>CAVPYI010000018.1:0-443213 GCA_963709905.1 uncultured Gemmatimonadales bacterium | reverse complement strand
CGCGCTGCTGGACCAACCGGAGCTGCCCGAGCGCCTGCTCGCCGTGCGCACCATGCTGGTGCCGAGCGAGGCGCTGTTCTTCTACGTGATGGTGAGGCACGCGCTCCGTGCCGCCGGGCTGGATGCGCGTGAGGTAGCGGACTATCTGGCGGCCCTGTTGCTCGAATTCGGGCGGCGTGACCGCGCCTACCGGGTGGACTGGCACGACGATCAGTCGCACCGCTATCTGGTCGACATCGTGGCCGATCTGGAAGGCACCCAGGGAGAGCGCCGCTTCCGTGTCATGGTGCATCTTGGCAACTACGCTCTCTGGCTGGCAGGTCTGTTTCCGCATTATGTGGAGGCCCGTCGGCTGCGCTACGGTGGCCCCGATCTCAGCTACTACGACGCCCTCGGTCGCCGGGGCTTTGCGATGGCATCGGATCACGCGCTGGCCGACCATTATCAGCTCGACGACATCCTGCACACCGCCGCTGAACGGTATCCGACTCTCCGGGAAGCGCTCAACGCGCTGTCGAAGCGTCTCCTGCCCGGCGGCCACCTGCAGTAGCTGGGTCTCGGGGTGACCGCTTCCGACCACTCCGGATCGAAGCGTGCGGGCAATCCTGCTCGGTGGCGTCGGCGGCGGTCGGCGTCGGATTCCCGGGGCGACCGAATCAGCCCGTCGACGGGATGCTGGCGGACGACACGACCCCGGCGGCCTCCCGGATCAGGGCCTGAAACAGCCCTTGATCCGGAGCGGTGTCATGCCCGTGGAACTCCTCCGGATGCCATTGAACGGCCAGGAGCCACGGGGCGCCTGCCGGGTCCTCGACACCTTCGATCTCGCCATCGGGCGCGGTCGCCGTAACCACCAGCCCCGGCGCCAGGTCCCGGATCGACTGGTGATGAAAGCTGTTGACCTCGCACCGGGTGGTCATCAGCGCGGCCGCCAGCCGGGAACCCGGGACGATCTCGACCGGATGGATGCGATCGTCCCGTGCCGTGCCGGGGTTGTGGGCCAGCGCCCCGGGCCGCTCGCTCGGGATGTCCTGCCAGAGCGTACCTCCCAGGGCGACGTTCACCAGTTGAATACCCCGGCAGATTGCCAGCACCGGGCATGCCCCGGGCCCGGGCCTCGCTGAAGATGCTCAGCTCGAACTCGTCCCGGACCGGGTCAACGCGCTCGAGCCGGGGGTGCGGCTGAGTGACCGTAGCGCGCCGGATCGACGTCTTCGCCTCCGCTGAGCAGCAGGCCGTCGAGGGCGTCGAGCACTTCGGCGTTGTGGGCGGGCCCAGCAAAGGCGGGAGAATCAGCGGCACGCCGCCCGCCCGCAGGATGGCGCGCACGTACGCCGCGTTCACCCCCGCCCGATCGGTCCCCCCCGTCGTGCGCGTGTTCCCGGTGATCCCGATGCGCGGCCTGCTCACCGGAGCAGGCTGTCTGGAAAGAGGGGACACTTCGGGTCCTCGATCCTTGCCGGGTCGAGTTGAATGCCGATCAGGGGCAGCATCAGGGAGTCCACGTTGACCTTGCCGATCTCCGGTGCGCCGGGGATCGGATGCGACTCGAAGATCATGACCCCTCGGGCCTGACCGGCGGGATCGATCACCACGACGCCGAACCCCGGCTTGATCCGGGCGGGTATGCTCCCTTCGACGCCGATGATCCAGGCGTTGTCCGCCGTCCGGCCCACCACCGCTTCGAAGGCCGGGCCGGCCGCCACTCGGGCCACCAGACGCGGCGGAAGCGAGGTGGGCGGGACCCCGAGGGTCTGGCCGGGTACGCCGAACTCCTGCAGCAGCATCGTGGCGCCGGCGATGGCGGTCAGGCCGCAGGCGCCGCCGCTACGCTGTTCGCGGCAGGCCGGCAGCGCGAGGAGCAGGAAGACCAACAGGGGACGCATGTCCCTAAACTAATAATGTGCCGGGTTCCTTGACGCCCCCCGAGACGATTCGTACCATTGGGCGATTCCGCGACCCGACGACCCCACCTTGTTCGAACGGTTTAGAGCCCGGCTCGAGAGACTGCTCGCCGATCATACCCCGCCGGGTGACCCCATGGCCCGCGCTGCCCAGCTCCATGCCGCCCTGCTCGAGGCCAAGGTCGGGGTGGCGGAGATGCGGGATGCGTTGGCGGCCACCGAGGGCGAGGTGCGTGAGGAGCGCCGGCAGTTGCAGGACGCGGAACGGCGCGGCCGGCTGGCCAGCGCGGTCCCGGACCCCGACACGGTGCAAGTGGCGGAGCAGTTCGCCACCCGACATCGCGAGCGGCTGGCCATGCTGGAGAAGAAGACCGCCCTCCAGCGGGAAGAGCTGTCGCTGGCGGAGCGTGATCTCGAGGCGTTCGCCCGGGAGTACCGCGCGCTGCGCCAGGGTACCGAGGCCGGCCGGAGCCCGGCGCAGGAAGCGGCCTGGCGCGACCTCGAAGCCGCCGGCGGCACGCGGCCCGAGACCGACCTGAACGATGAGTTGCTCAAGAGCCGGCTCGACCGCCAGCAGATGGACGCGGCGGTGGAGGCGCAGTTGGAGCATCTCAAGAAGAAGGTGAAAGGTGAGGGGTGAAAGGTGAAAGGTGAATGGTGAAAGAGAGACCGGGGTCACCGAAACGACTCGTCGCGCCGATCGCCGCACGGATGGCAATCGGGCTGGTCCCGTTGCTCCAGTTCACCTTTCACCTTTCACCCCTCACCGCCCAACAGCCGCTCCGACCCCCACTGCATTTTGAGAAGCTCGCCCACACCTACAGCATCGTCGCCTGGGACTCGGCCACCGGCGACCTCGGGGTGGCGGTGCAATCGAAATTCCCCAACGTCGGCGGCATCGTCCCGTGGGCGGTGAGCGGAGTCGGCGCGGTCGCGACCCAGAGTCTCTCCAACACCACCTACGGTGAGGAGGGACTCGATCTCATGGCCCGGGGTGCGACCGCCGAGGAAGCGCTGCGGATCATCATGCGCACCGACACCATGCTGGCGGACCGGCAGGTCGGCCTGGTGGACGCGCGCGGAGGTGCGGCCAGCTTCACGGGCACCCGGACGTTCGACTGGGCCGGCGGCAGAGTCGGTAGCCCGGCGGCCCGGCGGCTCGGGGGCAAGGGCGACGTCATCGTCGGGCGGACGTACGCCGCCCAGGCCAACATCATGGTATCCGACCAGACCGTGAAGAACATGGCCGAAACCTTCGAGCGGAGCCGCGGCGGACTGGCCGACCGCCTGGTCGCCGCACTCAAGGCGGGTCAGGCCGGAGGCGGTGACAAGCGGGGGATGCAGTCGGCCGCCCTGCTGGTGGTGCGCCGCCACGGCGGCTACCTGGGGGCCAACGACCGGTTCATCGACATCCGGGTCTACGACGCGCCCGATCCGATCGCCGAGCTGGAGCGGCTGCTGGCGCTGCACAAGATCCATTTCTTCCCCAGCGTCCCCGGCGGACCTGGTCAGCATCACGCCGGAACTGGTCCGCACGCTGGAGCCGATTCTGCTGCGCGAGCCCGCCGGCCAGACCGAGAAATGGCTCAAGACCTCCCAGGGGTCTGCCAACGAGACGTTCCTGACGGCGCTGCGCGATTTCATGTACTGGGAGAACTACGACGTCCGGGTCCGCATGGACGGCAGGATCGATCGCGTGGTACTGGACGACATCTTGAGCAAGCACCGGCGGTAATCCCCCCTCGCTGCCGTGCAGCTCGAAGCATTCACAGGGCCAGAGTCTCTCACCCTCCTGGAGGGATCGCATGAGTAGTGCCGCTGACACGCCCCGAGCCGAAGCTGCGATTCCCGAGTTCCGGCAGGTCCTGGGTCATCCCGGTCCGCTCTGGATGCTGTTCATGTCCGAGTTCTGGGAGCGGTTCGCTTTCTACGGTATCCGCTGGGCGCTGGTGCTCTACATCGTGGCGCAGTTCCACGGCGGGTCCGCCACCGGGCAAGCGGACGCCAACCTGACGTACGGGTCGTATCTCGCGCTGGTCTACGCCGGGGCGATCTTCGGCGGGTACATCGCCGACAAGTTCCTCGGCTACCAGCGCTCGATCCTGACCGGCGCGGTCATCATGGCGGCCGGGCTGTTCATGATTTCGCTGCCGGATCCGATCCTGTTCAAGTTCGGGCTGGCGACCGTCGTGGTCGGCAACGGGCTGTTCAAGCCCATCATCTCGACCATGGTCGGCAAGCTGTACGCCACCGGCGACGAGCGCCGCGACAGCGGCTTCACGATTTTCTACATGGGCATCAACGCCGGTGCCTTCGTTGCGCCGCTGCTCACCGGCTGGCTGGCCCAGTCGGTGTTCGGGACCGACAGCGCGCCGGCCTACCGGTACGTCTTCATCGCCGCGGGCATCGGCATGCTGATCAGCCTGGTGTGGTTCTATCTTGGCCGGCACCAGCTCAAGGGGATCGGCGCGAGCGCGCCGGAGGAGCCGGGCTGCACCGGGTGGTCTACGTCGTGCTGGGCGCGCTCGCTCATGATCCCGCTGGTGTATTTCCTGCTCTCCGTCGGCGGACGGAACCTGCAGTACGTGCTGTCGGTGATGTTCATCGGGTTGATCGTGGTCCTGATGATCGAGGGGATCCGGGAGGGCAAGACCGCCCGTGACCGGGTCATCGCGATGATGATCATCTTCACTTTCAACATCATGTTCTGGATGTTCTTCGAGCAGGCCGGCAGTTCCTTCACCTTCCTGGCCGATCAGATCGTCAACCGCGACCTCGGGGGCTTCGTCTTCCCGACCGCCTGGTTCCAGAGCGTCAACTCGGTGGCGATCATCCTGCTGGCGCCGGTGGTCGCGTGGGTCTGGGTCAAACTGGCGGCGAAGAACGTCAACCCGTCGATTCCGCGCAAGTTCGGCCTGGGCCTGCTGTTCAACGGCCTGGCGTTCCTGCTGCTGATGTACGCGCTGTCGAGCCTGGTCAGCGCCGACAACAAGATCCCGTTCTGGACCCTGGTGTCGGTCTACGTGATTCAGTCCGTCGGCGAGCTGTGCCTGTCGCCGATCGGCCTGTCGATGGTGACCAAGCTGGCGCCGGTGCGTCTGGTTGGTCTCGGCATGGGCGGCTGGTTCCTCTCCACCGGCATCGGCAACAACCTGTCGGGCATCTTCGCCAGCGTGGTGAGCGGCGAGGGCGGCATGACGACCACTTCGGCGCTGAGCGGCTACACCTTCGGCTTCTGGGCCCTGCTCGCGGCGGGCGTCGTGCTGTTCATCGCCGCGCCGCTGGTCAACAAACTGATGCACGGGGTCAAGTAGGATCGGGGCCTGACGCGGATGCATGCGCGGGTGTAGCCGCCGCACCACGGAACGGAGCGCACTCTCCCTGACGGAGCGGGGGCCGGTTGAGGCCCCCGTTCTCGTGTCCGACCCCCTCGCGGGAGCAGGCCTCGCCGGCATCGGCCCGTCATCGGCCGCTCGAGGACTTGAACACCCGGAACAGATAGACCAGCGACGGCAGCAGCACGACGGCGCCGACCGCGAGGGCGCCCAGCGTGAGCCGCAGCGTGATGGCCGGTGCGGCGGCGTCGGCGATGGCGACTGACGGCGGCAGGAGCCAGGGATACTGCGACAGCGCCCACCCCCAGAGGATGAGGCTCACCTGGATTGCCGCGGCGATGCGGGCAAGGCGGTACCGTCGGGTCCACAGTCCCCAGAGCGCGACCGAGGCGCTCACGGCCGTCAGCAGATGAACCGGCAGCGCAAACGGGGCCATCACCAGGCCGCGCCAGACCAGCGGGGCCCCTTCCCAGGCCAGTCCCAGGGTAGTCATCGCCGCCAGGAAGACCGCGATCCCCGCTCCCAGGGCCCGGACTCGGAAATCGTCCTGCAGTTCCGGGTCGTCCGTCTCGAGCGTGAGGTAGACCGCAGCGATGAACGCGAACAGCACCAGGGTAAACAGCCCGACGCTCAGGGTGAACAGCGACAGCCACGGCCGGACGTATCCCGCCACGAATCCCCCGCCGCCCGGCACGGCGACCCGGCCGGCCGCGATGGTGCCGACGTTCACGCCCAGGAGCAGCGGGGTCACCAGGCTGGCGGAGGCGAACAGCCGTCCCCAGCGCTGCTGGCTGGGGAGGTCGTCCCCGCCGTAGCTGCGGAAGGTGAAGGCGGAGCCGCGGAGCACGATCCCCACCAGCATCAACGTGAGCGGGATGTGCAGCGCGATGGCCAGCCGGCTGAACACCGCTGGAAAGCAGGTGAAGAGCAGCACGACCACGAGGATGAGCCAGACGTGGTTGGCTTCCCACACCGGACCGATGGCATGGGCGATGAGCTCCCGTTGCCGCTCGCGCCGGGGACCCCGGGCGAGGAGGTCCCAGACACCGCCCCCGAAGTCCGCTCCGCCGAAGAGGACATAGGCATTCAGCGCCACGACGACAATGGCAGCCAGCAGCTCGGCCAGAGTCCGGTCACTCACTGGGCCACACTTCCGGGCGAGTATCGGCGGTGCCACTCCTGGGCGCGCGGGCTGCGGACGATCTGGGCGTACAGCATCCAGGCCACGACCGCGCCGAGGAACAGATAGAGCAGGGTGAACCCGGCGAGTGTCCAGGTCAGGCCCGGCATCGGCGTCACGGCCTCGCTGGTCTTCATTACCCCGCGAATGACCCATGGCTGGCGACCGACCTCGGTCACGATCCAGCCGGCTTCGATGGCCACGAAACCGAGCGGGGCGCAGAGCGCGATGGCCTTGAGCCGGAGACGGCTCGCCGCGATGTCGCGTCGCCGGAGCATGATCCACAGGCACCAGGCCGCCACCGCCGCCATGAAGGTGCCGATCCCCACCATGACCTGGAATGCGAGGTGGACGATCGGCACGTTGGGCCATTCATCGCGCGGGACCATGTCGAGTCCCGTGACCACCGCCCGGGGATCGTGGTGTGCCAGGAGGGACAGGCCGTAGGGAATCTCCAGCCCGAATTTCGTGGTGCGCGTCTCCATGTCGGGCCAGCCGCCGATGATCAGCGGTGCCCCCGCGGTGGTCTCGAACAGGGCCTCGGCCGCTGCCAGCTTCGCCGGCTGGTGCTCCGCGATGTGACGGGCGCTCAGATCACCGGAAACGGGCTGCAGCAGGGCGGCGGGCGCCCCGACCAGCAGGCCGATCGTGAGCGCCCGCCGGTGAAAGCCATTGAGGGGGTCGCGCAGCAGCAGGAAGGCGTGAATCCCGGCCACGGCGAACCCGGTTGCGGCGTACGCCGCCAGGGTCATGTGCAGGGTCTGCTGGAACGCCGCCGGGTTGGCCATCGCGGCCACTGGATCGATGTTGGTGATCCGCCCGTCGACGAGGTCGAATCCGGTCGGGGTGTTCATCCACGCGTTGGCGATGACGACGAATACCCCCGAGATCATGCCGGAGAAGGCCACCAGGGCACCGGCGACCAGGTGGGCCCGGGGCGGAATCCGATCCCAGCCATACAGGTATATGCCAAGAAAAATCGCCTCCATGAAGAAGGCGAACCCCTCGAGCGAGAACGGCATTCCGATGATCGGTCCGGCCACTTCCATGAACTCCGGCCACAGCAGTCCCAACTCGAAGCTCAGGACCGTGCCCGAAACCGCGCCGACCGCGAACAGAATGGCGGTCCCCCGGGACCACCGCCGAGCCAACTCGAGGTCGAGCGGATTCCCGCCGGAGCGCCAGCGCTGTTCCGCGACGATCATCAGGAGCGGCATCCCGATACCCACCACCGCGAACAGGATATGGAACGCCAGCGACATCGCCATCTGCCAGCGGGCGGCGAGGAGGTCGGTCATGGGGTGGATTCCGGGGTCGGGCGTGGCCGGACTGGCCCGGTGCAGCCCGCAAGGAGCGGGGTGTTCAGAAGGGCCTACCCAGTCGGAGTGCGGTTCGGATCATGGGGCATATGAGTGGCGGGCCTGAGCTTAACCGCTTTACCGGTCTAGGGATAGCACCAAATGTCCAAAGGCCGGCCGCCGGCACTCCTTGCCGGGCGATATCCGGCACCCGACTTGCTAAACAGGTCGGCCGGACGCGACTTGGAGGAGAGTGTGAAGTTCTTGATTGTCCTGGCTGCCCTGGCGGCTGGAGGGTGGTACTACTTCAAGCCCCTCCCGCCCGGCAAGGGTCCAGAGGCGGAGGCGGGAAAGCGCGCCGCGACTGTGATCCTCCGCACGCTCGAGAATTACCGTGGGGACCAGGGCGTCTATCCGATGAGCCTCGATGACCTCATCCCCTCGTACCTCGCAGGAGTTCCGCGGCTGTCAAACGGGAGCAGCTGGGATTACGCCCGCCTCGGGGCGAACTACAAGCTGACCTTCAACTACGCCGACCCGCTGCCGGTGCACTGCAGCTATCACTCGGCCACCAAGTGGGACTGCTCCTGGTTCTGAAGGCAACGGCTCGGCTGGTGGCAGTCAGAAACGGGCACCGGCCGAGTGGCGCCCCCGCTACAACAGATGACGGGTAACAATGGGAGCAGCCCAAGCCGCGAAGCCATGCTCCAACGTACAGGAAGGGCGGGGACCAGGCCAATAAGAAGGGAAGTCTGCTCCTCAGCAAGCGCTCGTGAGGCAGGCGCCTACCGTTGAGCTCATTGACGTAGCGGTGGAGGTCATACTCGGACACCTCCCGGTCGCACCTCGGCCCCCTCAATTCCGCAGGATTGCCCCCAAAATAATCGTCACACCACGAGTCTCCGGGTGCCACCTCACTTGTGCCGCGGCGCGGTCTCCGTCTCGCGCAGCCGATGCGCTCGGAAGAACGCCCACATCAGACTCGTGGCGTCGATGGCGGTGCTGGTGGGCCCGACAAACCACTCCGGTGCCGGCCCACCGCCGGGCCAGGTGTGGCCTCCTCCCCGGACGGTGTAGAGCACCACGGCCGCGTCGTCAGCGCAGTCCGCGTACGAGCGCCTCGTGACGTCCGCCGCCACGACGGAATCGATCGGGATCGGGCCACACCGGTTTCGTCGCGCCCAGTTCGCCGCCCAGGTCGGCATGCTCGGAAAGGTTTGCGGAGCCACCCACGACCGTCCGCCGACGTATGGCGTAATCCGATCGGCGGTCCCGTGAATCGCGATCATCGGGACGGGGCGTTGGTCCGTGCACCAGCTCCACGGCAGAAGCTGCGCGGACGCCACCATGCCGACCGCCGCGATCCGATTGGACATCGTGCACGAGAGGACGAACGCCATGCCGCCGCCGTTGGAGAGTCCATCCGCGTAGATACGCATCGGGTCGATGGCGTAGGCCGCCTGCAGTGTGTCGAGCAGGTCCGCGATGAATCGGACGTCCGTGGCGAGGCCCGCTTCGTTCATATGCCAGGCCCGGGGACCTCGGCCGGCGACCCCGGATGGGTAGACGACGATGAGCCCGTGCTCGTCGGCCATCCGGTTCCAGCCGCTGATCTCCATTTGAGCGGCCGGCCACAGCGCCCCGCCGTGCATGCTGATGACCAGCGGCGTCGGCCGGGTGCGGTCGTAACTCGGCGGGACGTACAGCTCGAACTCCCGGGACAGGCCCGAGGAGACAATCGAGCCGTTGCTCCGATTCCGGTCGTAGAACCACACGGCCTCGACCACGGCCAGCAGCACGGGCAGGTTGAGGAGCACCAGTACGGCGCCGATGACGCCCCCTTCCCCCCGGCTACGCATGCTCGTCCGAAACGCTCATCGCGGTCATCGATGCCGGCTCGAGGCGAGGGCCAGCGGCGCCGCGGAGACTCGCGCCAGCGGGACGGCCAGGATAGCGAGGAGCAACAGGACGTGGTGCGGAAAGCGCGACGTGTAGACGAACCACACGAACAGGCCATGCAGCGCGAGCACGGCGCCGAGCCAGCAGGCCGCGCCCACGACGAGCGTGCGGTCGGTGAGCAGCCGGCTGCGATGGAGACGCGTGACGGTCCAGCCGGCGGCCATCATCTTGATGACGACGAGCCCGGCGAGGATCCACGGCACCGCGTTCCAGAGCGCCACCCGTACGTCGCTGCTCCCGCGGATCCACGCGACGATCGGCTCGATGAACGTGAGCAATAGCAGCGTGAGGCATGCGCTCGTTCGGATCAGCCACTCCCGGCCGCTCAGGCCGATGTACAGACTCTGGACGAGCTGTTTCCACGTCGACGCCATCAGACCCGAAAGTGCGAGGAGCAGGACGACGATCGCGCGCGGCGTCCCGACGGCGCCGCTCAGCTGTCGGGCCCAATCGTTGACCACCGGCCAGGTGCCCGACAGCGTGAGCGCGATAGGGATCGCGATTAGGACGAGCAGCCACGTGGCCAGCGTGCTCCACATCGCCATGCGGAGCTTGGCCGCGATGAGCGCCCCCGTGGCGAGCGGCCGCGTGGCCACGAACGGCGCCATGCCGTAACCGTCGCTCACCAGGGGATTGGACGTGCGCACCCTGGGGACGCTGAACGCCGCCATGAAGGGCGGGGTGAGCAGCGCGCCGAACAGCGTATAGGCGACGAGCGAGGGCGTGCCGGTGCCGGCGACGAACAGCAGGGCCAGCTCGCACGGCAGCAGGATCGCCACCCAGACGGGGAGCGACCGCCCATGCAGACGCCATTCGAACCACAGCTGCGCGCGCTCGGCCGACCGAAACGGGTGTTGCCGCCGGGTCGGCACCAGGGCGATCCGGCCGAGGCGGGCGAGCGCCTGCCGCCAATCCGGTACGTCGCCGCGCCGAGCCCTGGCCACCGCGAAGCGGGCGGCGAGGTACGCGAGGGGGACCTGCGGCGCCAGGAACGCGACCATGACGGGCTCGGAGATCTCGAGCTCGACCGCGGTGACGACACCCAGGCCGATGGCCGACAGCCACGCCACGGCGACGGCCACGCGCATGCCGGGCAGCCCGTAGGGCAACCACATCAGCACCTGGGTCCAGCCGAGAACGGCCACGGCGAACAGCGGCGGCCAGATCAGCGGCAGGTCGATGCCCGACGGCCACACGACGAATTGCACCGCTGCAATCCAGAGGGCGGCCATCGCCACCGTGCCGTAGAGCATCGGCCAGAACGCCAGCCCGGCGGTCGTCACCGGCAGCGCGAACATGCGGGCGGGGTACAGCGACTGGCGCGCGGTCAGGTTGCCGGTGAAGCCGAAGCTGAACACCGCCAGGAAATAGTACGTGAAGATCGACACCGGCACGGTCACCCGGGCGGCGAACTGCGGCGCGACGTGCGCCGGAAGGTCCCGGGACCCGCCGGAGCGGACGGCCGCCTGATCGAGGACCAGCAGGTCGGTCGTCCCCAGAAGGAGGAGGTAGGCGGCCAGCGCGGCGAATCCCCAGCGGTGCCGTCGGCCGAACTCCCAGGCGATGGCCAGCGCGGGGGAGCGCATTCAGCCGTCCGTGGCTGGCGGCCCGCGCGTCCCGACGTGGGCCACGAAGATCTCGTCGAGGGAGGGGACGCGCTCGCCGACGCGATGCGATTCCTTGATGGCGTTGAGCGGCGCGCTGAGAACGATCTTCCCTGCGTTGATCATCGTGACGTGGTCGGCGACCCGTTCCACTTCGTCCAGCAGGTGCGACGAAAAGAGCACCGTGCGGCCTTCGTGGGCGATGGTGCGCACGATGGCTTCGAGAATGTCGCGGCGCACGACCGGGTCGAGACCGGACGACGGCTCATCCAGCACCAGCAGTTCGGGCCGGTAGGCCAGCGCGAGCAGCAGTCCCAGCTGGGCCTTCTGGCCCTTGGAGAGGTTGCCGACGTTCGCCGTGGCGTCCAGCGCGAACGTCTGCCGCAGCTCTTCCGCGTAGGCCTCGTCCCAGGCGGGATAGAACGCGCGCGAGTAGCGCATGAGCTCGTCGACGCGCATCCAGCCGTGGAGGTCGCGCTCCTCGGAGAGATAGCCGATCCGCGACAGCACCCCTACCGGATCGGCCACGGGATCGAGACCGAAGACGCGCACCGAGCCGCTTTCCGCGCGGAGCAGGCCCAGGATGTGTTTGATGAGGGTCGTCTTGCCGGCGCCGTTTGCGCCGACGAGGCCGTAGACCGTCCCGCGTGGAATGGACAAGGTCACCGAAGCCAAGGCCGTCCTGGCACCGAATCGGCGCGTCAGCTCCGACACCGTGATGACGGTTTCACGCAATGGCGGACCCCCTATGCGTCGCCGGTGATTGCACGGAGGCTCGTGCCCATTGTTATGACCCTCCAGGCAGGCGGAACGATGCTTCGCGCCGTCAAACGTCCACGCCATGAGCTGCGAAGCGCGGCTGTCCTTCCATCAAGCTATCCGATGGGTCGCGCTTTGCCAGGCTCCAAACGCCGTTTAGGCCGGGCCGGGCAGGGTCTTCATGGAGGCGACCGCCTGACCCACCAGCGCGGCCAGGATGCTGGTTCCCAGCTACCCGCCATGCCTCGCGCCACGAGAACACGACGGTCTGACCGTCTGAGGGTCGCCACTATACTTTAAGATCCATGCCCTTCGTCTCCATCCTCGCCGAGCCCGGCCACGAGCATCTGCACATCCGGGGATCGGCTGAACCGGTCGCCATTCCCCAGCCGTTGACCGAGGGGGGCACCTTCGGTGAGCGGCCGCAGCTGGTGGTGTTCGAACGCGAGGTGCCCGACCCGGCCCCGCTCCTGACGAGGCTCGAGATGGTGCTGGCCAGTTCACGGGTTGAATCCGAGCCCGATGCGTTCGACTGCCCGGTCACGCTCGCGATTCGGGCAATCGAGATCACGGCGGCGGAGCTGTGGCCCGTCAACCAGCTACGCTGTTCCGACTGCCACCACGATTTCGAACCGCCGGTCGCCGAGGCGCACCGGATGTACGTGGGGTGTCCGAACTGCAGTAACGTGATGCTGAATCCGAGGTGGAATGCGGCCGGAAGCTAAGCGGACCGGCGGGCAGGCGGACACAGTGGCGGGTCAGCCTTGCTGAATCATGGCGGGGCAGGAAGAACCGGTTCGCTGGACCGAGTCGATCGAGCCGCCCTTCCATGCTTCGCCGTCGAACGCCGCCGCCCCCGGATCCGACTCGGCCGTCAAGGTCACCGACTGGAACAACCTGGCGGAATGGCACAAGGACCTGGCGCGGCAGGTGCTGACGAAGATCGTGGAAGGGTAGGGCCGGGCCCGGGCGCTCCCTCGGAGTGAGGCTCGGGCCGCCGGCTAGGAACTCACCAGGTATCTCCGCGGCTTGCCTCGCCGGCCGCCCAGCGCCGGCAGGGCATCCTGTGCCACCGTCATGGTGATGGTAGGCGGCGGCTGCGCCGGCTCGGTCGCCCAGCATCCCCGCGGGTCACTCGGCACTCGGCACCCGCCACCGGGCACCCGACGCGGTACCCGAGCTTCGCGTCGGGTGGTGCGTCCCCACGGGTGGCCTGCACATCGAGGGTGTGGCCTCGAGGTCCACCGGAGGGAGAAGGCGTGACAGCGCCCGGGAGCGATTCCGGGCGCTGTCAATGTGCTTTTCGTTCTCGCCCCTAACGCACGAAGCGGAAGAGGGCGTGGTGGCCGGAGCCGTCGTTCAGGCCGAGTTGGAAGGTGCCGCACCGGCCTGCCCACGCCCGCTGCGTCTTCCAGACATACGTGTACTGACCTGTGGCCGGGTCATAGCTCAAGCCTGCCGGGCTCGTGGTCGTCTCCTCGATCGCGTCCTGCGAGTCACCATCGTCACAGGGGGTGCTGACGAACTTCGGGAAGCCGGGCTCGAAGAGGTCCAACCCCTGGTCGCCGGCCAGGCTGAACTTCACCGGAATGCTCCTTCCCGCGTTGGCCCGGTTGACCACGTCCTCATGCGCGCCGGGGTTGTCCACCGGTGGGAAGAAGCCGGTGAAGTCGTAGGGCTCGGTGAGGGTGTACCGCAGGAACGTCACGTCACTCTGGCCCACCACGTTTCCTTCCACAGAGGCGAAGCTCCGCGACTCGCCGACCACGTAGAGATCGGTGCCATCAGTCGCCGCCCCGTTGGCCAGGTCATTCTGTGCGCCACCGAATAGGCTCGTGGAAATCGTGGCCCCGGTGGCGGGGTCTATTTCGAGGATCACGGCATCGGCTCCCCCTGCCCCCGAGCTCCGGGTGAACCCGACCGCAAGGAGCCTGCTTCCGACACCAACGACTCCCGTGAGTACGTCCTCGGCGCCACCACCGGACGTTACCGTCCAGACCCGGGTGCCGGTCTGGTCGTACTTCTCAACGAGGTAGTCGGCACCGGCGCCACTCCCGTTCTGCCCCACCGTGTAGAGGTTCCCGCCGAAGGCCGCAACGGCGTGGAAAGAGCCGCCTGCGTTGTCCGTTGGCCTCTGTTTCCAAATGCGGACCAGTGCAGGGCTGTACCGCATCAGAACCGGCCGATTGGCGTTGTCCTCGCCGAACCCGGGAAGCCTGCTGTGTCCGGCGAGATACAGGTCACCGCCAAGCTCCGCGATTCCATCCACACCGCTCTCGCCTGGACAACAGCCAAACGAGCCCAATGTGATCCCGGGTTCGGTGACCTGATTGATGATGCTTCCCCCAGCATCGTACTTGACGAGGACGAACGGAAAGCTGTTCCCGAAACCGGTCTGCTCCGCCCGACCTCCGACGTAGACGAATGGGGTTCCTGCCTCCACGAGCCCAAGCGCGGCGGTGTAGAATTCGTTCCCCCGGTACGGGAAGAAATTGGTGCTGCCGCAGCCGAGCGAACCTCCTCCGGCCCCGTAGCGCGCAAACAGGCCCTTACCTTCGGTGTCACCGGCTCCATCGCTCGCTCCGCAGGTTGGAGGCACGGCGATGCCTACCGGGTATGCCGTCGTGGCAGTCGCCGCAACGGCGAGGAAGTAGGTGTTCGGGAGCACTGCGTTCCACGCCGGCGATCCCGGAGGGAGCCCGTACTTCGCCAGAATCGCATCGGGGCCACCTCCCTGGTACCCGGACAGGTACGCGTGCACCCCGACAATGGCGATCCCGTTGCCCAGCTGATCGCCGCTGCCGCCGAAGAACGTTGCGTTGGCGAGGGTCGGCGCGCCCACCAGACTCGGAATGGGGACTGGCAGGACCGGGTGAATGCCGCCGGCGGATGAATTCGTCGCGGTTGGGGGGTCGCATCCCCACACCAACGACACCCACATCGGGCCGAGAATGGCGAAACGACGCATGGCACGCCTCCGTGTGTGTTGCCCAACGCACCTCGGTATCAGCCGAGTCCGCGCAAGGTCATTCTAGATGTCGGGGATCGGGAGGAGCCGGTCACCACCGAGACGCTGACGACCCCCGCATATCCGGTCCGGGACGCGTTGACGGCACAGGATCCTGCTTGCACACCCATGATGCTGTAGCGCCCTCGGGCGTCCGTCATGACGCTGCTGGTGACAGACTGGGTGCTCACGCTGACGCCGGACATCGGCGCTGAGGTCACCGCATCGCTGATCTCCCCGATGATGCTCCTTGGCGTCGCGGGTTTCGTGGAATGGTCGGTGCTGCAGACCATGGTGAGAACGACGAAGCCAAGAGCGGCGGCCAGAAAACGTCTGAGAGCGGGCATCACCCCTCCTCGCAGCGACAGTCGAACATCAGAGAGAGCGGTTCGACAAGACGACGGCCTGTCTCGAACGCCGGATTGAACTCGCTGCCCCTGGGGTGCCACCCCAGTCCACTCTCAAGGAGACGTGATCGTCACTCTGGCGAGGGAAGGCAGGTGATTCCCGAACTTGCTGAACCTCAGCCGGTAGGTCTCGCCGCCCGGTACCGTAAGGCTCGTCTGCTCGGGATTCGCCAGCGTGGCTCCGTCGAAATTGCCGATGTAGCTCTGGCCGTCCTCGCTCGTCCAATAAATGTCGAGATCCGCGCCGGTCTGCCAATCCATTGTGACTGTCAGGGGCAGGTCGGCGGCGGGCGCCACCGTCACAAGATGATCCCGGTGGTCATTGTCCAACTCGATGAAAAAGGTCTTGGGGAACGGGCCCCCCGAGATATCGGGAGCGCGGGCGAGCTGGTCTGGCCCAATAGCTGTGAAAGTGGAGGTGATAGATACACCGAGAACATCGATTCGCTGCTCCGCTCCCTGATTCAGGACGAGGAGGTCCGTCGCCCCCGTTGGCAGGCGCGGCACGACCACCGCGATGGAGTCGGGGTTGGCGGCGAGCAGGTACGACGAAGTGACGTCGCCAAGAGTGACGAACTCGTCGCCATCCCATGGCAGCGTCGCGGCCGGCTTGACCACCAGCGTGTCCCCGAAATCGAGTGCAGTGCTACTGACCGTGCCCTGGTACGTCGTTGGTGGCGGCAAGGTCTGGCCCACATGGACGGCGGCGGCTTCGGCGTTGGCCAGGAGCTCTGCGTGACTCTCGCCAGCCACGATAGCGATCCGAACCTCGGCGCTCTTGTTGCGCTTGAGGGTGATCGGCCCCATGGCGTGGAAGACCCGGTTGTCACCCGGACCGATACCGGTGCGCCGTAGGTCACCCCGGAGGGCACGAAGCTGGTCGAGGAGCGGTATAGGGATTGTGGTTGTGGTGCGATTGTAGAAGAAGTTCCCGGAGACCGGAGCGCCGCCCAGCAGCAGGGTGCCGACGCTGATCCCGTCTCCCCGCATATACATCAGCCGTCCACTCAGCTCAGTGAATCCGATGTTGTCCGCAAAGGTCTGGGCGACGTCCCAATCTCCCCAGAACCCCGCGTAGAAAGTCTGGGTGGAGTTGCCCTGATTGCTGATCGTGTACTGGAAGATGACGTAGTCCGCCGGTGGTTGTCCGTCCCACGACTGCTGCACGATGTTGAGGCCGACGCCATCTCCGGACTGGGCGTCCGAGTACGTCCACTTGATCTTCCTTCCTCCGGACCCCGGAGTGACGACATCCACGTTCGCGCCCGGGCCAAGGTCCCGGCACGCGGCCCCGCATTCCATTTCCTGGTTGAGGTCGGCGCCGCTCAGGACCACGTTCGGCGCCAGCCCGATCAGCAGGCCGCCGTTGAACAGATGCGATGCGTCCGTCGGAATGTGTACCGGGCCTTCGGATGGATTCACCGGGAACTGCACTCCCCAGCCGCGGCCGTACTGGTCGAACAGCGAGGGCTCACCGCCGCCGATACTGGCGGGCATCGAGGTCACGACCAGGCGGGTACGGTCGTGGGTGTAGGCGACGGCCGGGGCGGTCACCAGGGTGCAATTGATGGCGCTGACCTCTGCCGGGAACAGAAAGCTCCCCTGCGGCGGTGTTGAGAGTGGAGCGCGGGTTCCAGGTACGCGTTGGCAAATCGTGGATTCCGGGGGGTAGACGCGATAGCGCACGCCGCCCTGGACCAGCATCGGGGATCGGAAGGAATCGTCCCAGGCACCGTCCGCTCCGGTCGCGCCCACAGCCGCCCCGAATGCCTGGCTGGTGGGAAAATCGTACACTAGACTCAGTTGGAAACCGGGGAGTGGGGCACCGTCTAGCGTTGCGCCCCCGCCCATCGCTGTTCCGTTCAGCACCTGGATGTCCTGGGCCACGTCACCCGCGGTCGCATCGACCTCAGCGGGCTCGAGGTACCGCCATGGGAGCTGGCCAATCGCGGGGTCGGCCGGCAGCCCAACCCGTATGCGGAAGGTACCTGGCGCGACTGCTATCGAATACGCGTTGTCGGGGCAATCGAGGTTCTGCGAACCGGCGAAGGGTGGAGTCGCGTTGATCGGTTCGATCACGCGAATCAGGACGCGCGCTCCCTCGGGAAGGAAGCCGCAGATGCTCGTTAAGTCTGGACCGAGAACGCTCCCGGAGATGGTGTGCGTCCCCCCGTTCAAGGACGCACGCGGGGCGAGCGGTAGCTGCCTCTCATCGGTACAGGAAGCCAACACGAGCCCCGCCAGCAGCGCAGGGACCCGGCGGGATAGGAGCCGGAAAGGAACCCATGCATTCATGACAACCTCCTGGTCACCGTCGTGAGGGTGCTGACACCAACGTCGGCCCGACCTTAAGCCCCAACCACCACCGGCACGGTAATCCGAGCTCACGAGCCCCACGCCGGGGAATGCTCCGCGTCCTTGCTGCTCGTGAGCCGTACCTCGCGTGAGCCGTCTGGATTGATGGCATAGATGTCGGTGTTCCGACTGCGCGTTGCGTGGAACACGATCCGTGTACCATCAAGCGACCAGTCCGGGTTCGCTCCGCCCGCGGTCGTGACCTGCATGACGCCCGTGCCATCAGCTTCCATGACGTAGATCTCGCCGCGGCCGGTGCGGTCGCTGTCGAACGCAATACGGGCCCCGTCCGGCGACCAGGCTGGCGTCGAACCGCCGGGGCCAGCGGTGAGCTGCACCACCCCGCTTCCATCGGCATTCATCACGAAGATCTGGGACGTGCCGCCGCCGATTTGCCGGAAGGCGATCTTCGAGCCGTCCGGCGACCAGTCGGGGAAGCCGTCCGTGGCCGGGTCCGTGGTCAAGCGGCCGATGTTCCCGCCATCGGCATTCATGGCGTAGATGTCCCAGTTGCCGGTTTCGTCCTCACGGTGGAAAGCGATGCGCGACCCGTCGGGAGACCAGGCCGGCGCTTCGGCGTGCCCTATCGCGGTGAGCTGCACGATCCCTGAACCGTCGTCGTTCATCACGCAGATCTCGACGGCGCAGGTGAAGACGATCCGGGAGCCGTCGGGTGACCACGCAGGCGTGTAGTCCTGGAGGCTGCGGTTGGTGAGGCGCACGACATTCGCGCCGGTGGCGTCCATCCGGAAGATCTCCATGTTGAACGGCGCCAGGACCCGCACGAAGGCGATGCGCCCGGGAGGCGCCAGGGGATCCGGTGGAGGAGGTACGGGCTTCGCGTAGGAGGGCGCAGGCTCCTCACTCTCGGACCCGGGCGAGACCGCATCACGCGCGCAACCGAGAACGCCCATGGCCAGGACCAGCAAGAGGACTCGGAAAGACGATGCCATGGGGCCTCCGGAGGGACTCGCCGCGTTGCGAGCCAATGCGGCACACGCCCTCTATGTCAGTAGGTAGTTCCGTGAGACGGACTGTGCCGGTCGGGTTGCTCACCGCGCCCGCCGAGTAGAGTCGGCAGAGCGCGACCGTTGCCTGGAGTGGGGTTGTGCAGCGGAAGAGTGACATTTAGTACGGACGTGTCAGCACGACCCGCAGTCCGGACATGTCTGCTGGCTGAGGCAAACCTCCACGTTCTCAGCGCGCCCGTGCCAGTGCGTTGAAGCGTCACCCGGAGCCGCGGGCAGCGCCTTGAGGACGCCCAATCACGCCGAGCCGGCCTTCGAGGCGCGGCCAAACGAGTCGCGGGTGACGCCCCGGGTCAGACGCGAACGACTACGGCCCCCATGCTACGCTCCACTCGTTCAGCGGATTGCTCGTGACTCGCATCAATCCCGTCCCATCCGGGCTGATCGAATAGATCTCGCGATTACCATCAACCCAGCGAGTGAAGGCGATGCGAGACCCGTCCGGCGCCCAGGTCGGACTTCCGATTGGCAACGTATTGTCATTGAGGATCTCGGTGACCCCTGTGCCATCCGGGCTCATGAGATAGAGGCGATCATAAGTGCTGACGGCGATCTTGGACCCGTCAGGCGACCAGGCGGGAGTGCCTTGCACACCGAGCCCGGTGAGTCCCGACCCGTTGACGTTGATCACCCAGATCTGGATTGGGTCGCCCGGGTTGACCCGACCCCAGAACGCGAGCTGCAAGCCGTCGGGCGACCACGTGGGACCTCCGGCGTTCTTCATGCCGCTCGTGACATTCGTCACGGCGCTTCCGTCCGCGTTCATCACGTAGATGTCCCACCAGCTGTTGTTGTTCGGATCCCACTCCCGCTCGAAGGCGATTCTCGAGCCGTCCGGCGACCAGGCCGGCACCTCGTCAACCAACGTGTCATTAGTCAGCCGCGTGATCCCACCACCATCCGCGTTCATCACGGCGATTTCAAGGTTGCCGAAGCGGAATGTGGTGAAGGCGACCTTCGAGCCGTCCGGAGACCATGAGGGAGCGAAGTCGGCGCCGGGATCATTGGTCAACCGCGTCAGGGCGGTCCCGTCGCTGTTCACCACGTAGATCTCGCTGTCGTCCTCGTGGAACGCGATCCGACCGGGTCCGGGCGCGATCCCGGTCGCCGAGAATCGCAATGGTGAGAGACCGGCAACGGTGACGTCCAGCTCGTTTGGGCCCGGCGTGGTCCCCAGGGTCCAGCTCACCGAGGCCAGCCCATCGGCGCCGCTATTGGTCGAGGCCGCCGACACGGTCCCTCCCCCGGTGACCACAGCCCAGGCGACCGGAATGCCTGGAACCGCATTGCCGAACCGGTCACTCACCCGCACAGTCGAAGCGGGAAGCAGCTGGTGGCGGATGAACCCGTTCTGATTATCGACCGAGGCCCTTACGAGTGCCGCCGGTGCGTCGGCCACCGCGGTCGCCCTGAACGTCACTGGGGAGCCGCTCAGACCACCTGCGCTGGCCATTACGGCGTTCGGGCCGGCGAGCGTCCCGAGCGTCAGCACCATCGATGCCCGACCCTCCGTGTCAGTCGTGTCGGCGGCCGCCGCGAGGCTGCCTCCACCGCCAGCCACCGCAAAGCCCACAATCACCCCGCCCCAGGCGTTCCCATCCGATCCCGTCACCTGCACCACCAGGGGCTGGGTCAGGGCCCGAGCGACCGTGTCCAGTTGGCTGTCACCGGAGACCGCGCGAATCGCGGGAAGCACTTCTACAGTGAGCGCCGCCGTTCCGCTCTGCCCTTCTGCACTGGCCGTAATCGTGGCCGAGCCAACTGTCATCCCAGTCACCAGCCCGGTCGGCGAGACATCCGCCACGCTTGGCGCGCCACTGGCCCATGCCAACACACGTCCAGTGAGTACATTCCCTCCTGCATCCCTCAGTGTGGCCGTGAGCTGGGTCGTGGCCCCAACCAACAGCGTGTCCATCGCGGGAGTGACGGCAATCGTCGCCACGGGCACTGACTCGGCCGGACCCGCTGGATCACCGCCGCAGCCCATAGTCAGGGCACCAACCACCATGACCCGCATCACAAGCCGTGGCATAAGATCCTCCACCGTTCCCCGTCAGGCGCCGCCAGCGCCTACCCGCGTGCTCACGCGGGGCGTTCGTCGGACGCGGGATGCGCCGTGAGCCTCACCACTTCATCCCGCGGGCGTTCATGAAATAGATTCCTAAGGTGCCATCCCAGTCCGAGTCGAATGCCAGCTTCGAGCCGCCCTTCGATCCACGTTGCCCTCACGATGTCCGATCGTGAAAGCGATCGGGACCTGTCGGCCGGTGAGTCTGGACCAGTGTCGCGCACGGAGAGGTCTTTCAGGCAACGACTCCCGCCGCCGGCTCCCGACGTTGGTCATCGCCCCCAGGCGGGGGTGTTACCGCCTCGGTTCTCCAGACGCACGACGCCAGTTCCGTCGGCATTCATCGAGTACAGCCCGTCCCGGGCAAACACGATCTTCGATCCATCGGGCGACCAAGCGGGGTGGCTGCCATAGGTCTGGAGCTGCACCAAGCCTGCGCCATCCGGGTTCATCAGGTAGATGCCGTTGAAGTCGCGGTCGAACGCCAGCTTCGACCCGTCGGGAGACCATGCCGGGTTGTAAAAGCGGCCGGTCAGGACGCGCACCATTCCGGTCCCGTCGCCGCTGATGACATACAACCCCCTTGTCGTATCAGCCGGCTCGGTGGTGTACCGGTCGATCCGACCCCAGAAAGCGATTTTCGAGCCGTCGGGCGACCAAGTAGGGTTCCCCGCGTTCGTCATGTTGCTCGTAACGCTCCTCAGGCCCGTGCCATCCGGGTTGACCACCCAGATGTCGTAGCCACCGTTGCCGGGATTGCGCTCAAAGGCGATCCGCGATCCGTCGGGAGACCACGCCGGACTTTCGCTGTCGCCTGGAAGGTTGAACACGGGCACCACGCCCGAACCGTCAGCGTTCATTACGGCGATAGCGGCACTGCCGTACCGGACCGTGAAGAACGCGATCCTGGACCCGTCCGGGGACCACGTCGGGTGCCTGTCCCAATCCGGGCTGTTGGTCAACTGTGCACCACCCGTCCCATCGGCATTCATCACCCAGATCTCGAAGTCTCCGGTGCGGTCGCTCATGAAGGCGATCCTGCCGCTGCCCGGAGAAACTCCGGTCGCCGCGAACCCCACCGGGGCGAGGGTCGCCAGGGTGCCTTCAAGTCCATTGGGCCCGGGTGTTGGGCCGAGCGTCCACGTCACCGTAGCCAGGCCGCTCGGCCCGGTGATCGTGGCGGGCGCCGACACCGTCCCTCCGCCATTCGTCACTGTCCATCCAACCGAGACGCCCGAGACGGCGTTCTGAAAGCGATCCCACACGCGCACGACGAGCGAATCGTAGAGCGCCCGACCGATGAAACCGTCCTGCCCGTCCCCGGAAACTCGCGCGAGCAGTGCTGGCACGTCAGGCAGCGCGGTCGCCCGCAACGTCAGGGACGAGCCGGAAAGCCCGCTCGCGGTCGCGGTCACCGTGTTTGCCCCGGCGACTGTTCCCAGCGTGAGCACCGTCGACCCCAGGCCCGCCGCGTCCGTCGTAGCCGCAGTCGCCGACAGGCTGCCGCCGCCACCCGTAATCCCGAACGTCACCACCACGCCGGCCGCCGGCTGGGCGTCCACCCCAGTCACCTGAACGACCAGCGCCTCTCCCAGGGTCCTGCTCACTGTGTCCACTTGGGCATCGCCGGAGAGGGCGCGGATCGCCGGGAGCACTTCAACCACCACTGCCGCCGACCCGTTCTTCCCCTCCGCCGTCGCCGTGATCGTCGCCGAGCCGACAGCGGCGCCGCTGACTTGCCCGGTCGGCGAAACGGTGGCGACGGCTTCGGCACTCGAGGCCCAACTGACCGTCCGGTCGCCGAGCACGTTCCCCGCCTGGTCGCGTAACGTGGCCACCAGCTGCGTTATCGTTCCTACCAGCACGGTGTCCGTGCCTGGCGAAACGCTTACGCTGGCGACGGGCTCTGGCTCAGCCGGCCCCGCAGACTCGCCACAGGCCCCCAGGACGCCAATGGCCAGCACGGTTACTGCCGTCAGCCAACGCATATGTGCCTCCACTTTTCCGCCAATGCTCCCACGACTCACTATCGGGCCCACGCGGGACTATCGTCGACCGCCGGGTGGTTTGTCAGGTTCAGCACTCCACTCCCATCGGCATTCATGACGAAGAGTTCGTCGTTCCCGTCCCGGGCACTCAGGAATACGATTCTAGAGCCATCCAGCGACCAGGCGGGGCCGAACTCCCGCGGCGCAGGATGATTCGTGAGATTCACGAGCCCGGTGCCGTCCGGGTTCATGAGGTAGATCTCACCGCCCCCATCGCGGGCTGCCATGAACGCGATCCTGGTTCCGTCGGGCGACCACGCCGGATACATGTCCTGTAGCGGATCGGTCGTGAGTCGCGTGAGCCCTGTGCCGTCCACTCCTATCACATAGATGTCAGGAAGCTCGCCGCCCAACGAGGAGTAGCGCTCGAAGGCGATGCGGGCTCCATCGGGCGACCAGGAGGGTTGGTCCGAAATGAAGAAGCCGCCGCCTGTGACCTGTCTCAGGTTCGTGCCATCCGCTTCGATGACGTAGATGTCGGAGCCTTCGTTTGAGCAGCACCGCTCGAACGCGATCTGGGACCCGTCGGGGGACCAGGAGGGACGGCTATCACAGAGCGCTCCGGTCGTGAGACGTGTGACGCCGCTTCCGTCGGCCTTCATGACGTAGAGGTTGTTGCAGCCGCCGCCGCGATTGCTGCCGAACGCGATCTTGCCTCCGTCGGGCGACCAGGCAGGGTCGAGGTCTTGAGCGGGATGGTTGGTCAGGTTGACGACAGCGCTGCCGTCGGGATTCATGAGGAAGATGTCGGGGTTGCCGTTCCGGCCGCTCACGAACGCGATGCGATTCCCTCCGCCAGCCAGGGTGGTGAAGGTCACCAGCGCCGAGTCCTTGAGCGGACTACCGGCGAGGTCGGCCACGGCCGTGGTGATCAGGAGGGTGTACTCAGTCGCCGGAGCCAGCAAGCTATCCGGCCGGACGGTCGCAAAGAGCAGTTCCGGCGTCAGGCTCACCGTGGCACTGACCGGCTGGCCATTCCGGAGCAGCTGGACAGTCAGCGGTGTGACGGTGGCCGGTGTCATCGGCTCGCTGAAGACCACCATCATCAGCGCGTTGAGCGGCACGTCCCGTTTTCTGGGCGGCGGGTCGGTGCGCACGATGATGGGCAGGGCCAGGACGGCCACAGCGACCACGCCTTGCTTTGTGGTACCGGCGCTGTCCGTCACGGTCAGCTCGAGCGTGTCGCCTACACCGGCAACGACCGGTACCGGGTCGAGGCCTCCCGCCACGAGCGGATCGACCCTCGTAAACCCAGTGGCGGCGTTGCGAATCTCGACCCGCAGTCCCCGCGACACCGTGCCCGGCTTCAGGGAGACGTAGACGACGCTATCCCCGCTGCCTGTCGGCGCACCTGCGGTTCCCAACTGGACGTGAGGCGGGACGCCTGCCAGCGGAACGCTCACCGGGTCTGAAACGATGATCGCCGAGGCTGGCAAGCCGGTGCCCACCTTGCCCGGGCCGGTGAGGGCATGGTCGCTTTGGCAGGCCAGGAACACCGACAGGCCGCCGACGCGGATCAGCCGCCTGATGCCGTTCAGCGACTGCGTTAGACGGAAATGGCTCTGGAAGCCGCTCACGGCCGCCTGTCTCCCTCGTCCGACCCACCCACGGCCACGAAGCCCGCCCAGTAGAAGGGGTGCGCCGTCGCGGCTTGAGCGAGCAACCCTCGCTGCGCCCCGGCTAGCGCCCCCGCCGGCCCGGCGCCCCCGGCATACCTCTCGTAGAACCGCTCCATCAGCGCGGCGGTCGCCCGGTCATCGACCTGCCAGAGCGTCGCCACCACATTGCCGGCCCCGGCATGCAGGAACGCACGCGTGAGGCCGACCCAGTCGTCGCCCGCCGGAACATCAGCGAGCGCCCCAGCGCCGGTACCCGTCTGGCAGGCCGACAGCACGACGAGATCCGCAGCGAGGCGGAGCCCGAACACCTCATGCACCTCGAGCCGCCCGTCGTAGTCGCCTCCGGGAGCGAGTTCCACGAACGAGAACAGCGGGTTGTGCCGGTTGAGGACCCCATACGTAGCCAGGTGCAGGATCCGCCGGATGCCGGCCTCCCGGCGGAACGCCTGCTCGCTCGCGGCGTCGCCGGTCAGTACGTCGGCGCCAGAGAGTCGCGCGATCGCCGCCACTTCCTGCCGGGTGGCCGACAGCTCGGCGGTCCTGGGTGCCATCGCCAGCACTCCGCCGGGGGCCCGCCCGGGCCGATTACCCAGTGCCAGCCAGACCGAGGCCGATGGCGTTACGGACAGCTCATACCGCTCGATCAGGAATCGTTCGGGCTCGTGTCCACCGAGCAGAGCGGGGAAGGGGAGATAGTGCAGCTCACCGTGCGGGACCAGGATAAGCCGCCCTCTTTCCGGCCAGAAGACCGGCATCCTCCAGCGGCGCGATCAGGCGTTGGTGCAGGCGTCGAAGCGGGCCTCTCCACAATCGTCCCCACCCGGCCGGAGCCCTTCGGGACCAGGGTGCCGCGGGCGAACTCCACCAGCCGAGCCAGCTCCCGGCGGCCTATCGCCAGCTCCACCGCAGCCAGAGTGTCGGGACCCGCCACAAACGCCAGAGAGCCGGAGTCGCTGATGAGGTACTCGACTAGGGCCTGATCGGGCGCGAGGTGACGAGCCACCTCGCGCCAGGTGACGGTCTCGCCGGACACCAGGCCGGCGTGTCGCGGGGCCCGCTCTCCCACCTCAAGGAGGAGGTCGGCGTAGGACTCCTGGGCTCGGAGCAGCGCCTCCTGGGTGGGCCCCCTCCCCCCGGGCATGTCCTCGCCCCGGACCACCGCGGCTCCCGCAGTCGCGCCCTCGAGATCGCGCGTCAACTCCGCAATCCGGCGGCGCAGGTCCTGCTCGCGAGTGACCAACTCCTGCACGGTGTCGGGCGGGGCGGTGACCCGGCCGCGCGCGAGCAGCGCGAGCATTTCGCGGGCGCGGAGCCGCTCGCTCACTTCGAACGCGGCGGCAGGCCGGCCCGGGCCCGCTCGGTCAGCGCCAGCTGGGCGTAGACATCCCATTTGTCGGCAAGGAATGCGGAGCGGCGTCCCGCCAGCTCGAGCGATCGACTGGTGCGCTCGATCTCGGTCAGCGCCGCACGCAACTCGCGGGCGGCTTCGTCGGTCGCCCCCTGCATGCGGCGCGCCAGCGCCAGCCCGGCATGCAGCCGCCACGCGACTTCGGGCGCCGGACGGCCCTCGAGCCGCCCGAGTGCGGCGCGGTAGAGCGACTCCGCAGCGACAGGCAGCCCAGCGCTCGCTTCGAGTCGGCGCCCGCTCGCCGTGAGCGGCCGCGGCGGCAACCGGATCTCCGAGGCGGTCGAGGTCGGCGGCGGCCCGGGCAAGCTGCCGCCGCCCGGCCGCGGTGTCGCCCTGCTCCAGCGAGAGCTGGCCCAGCGACAAGCGGGTCAGGGCGGCGGCGCGCTGGCTGCCTGAGCCGAGCTGGGTGCGTAGCACTGTCTCGAGCAGCGACTGGGCGCGAGGGTAGTCGTCCCGGGCCAGGAGGAGCTGGCCGCGACCCTGCTGAGCCTCGGCTTCGCCCGTCGGATCCCTGGCCTGGCGGTACAGCCGTTCCGCCTGAGAGTACAGCCGTTCGGCCACGGCGGGGGCATTCAACTGGACTGCCAGGTCCGCCCGGGCGAGTGCGATGCCCGCGCGGACGCCGGGCGGGGCCCGTGCTGAGTCGGCGATCCATTGAGCGCGGCGCAGTTCGTCGAGCGCGGACTGCAGATCGCCGGCGGCAGCGATCGCCCCCGCGAGTTCCCGCCGGACGGCCAGTGCGTCGGCGAGGGGCCCGGTGCGACTGTAGATGTCCAGCGCTTCGCCGAGCGCCACGCGGGCGGCGGGATAGTCGCCCCGGCGGAGCTCCAGCTGGCCCAGGCCCTGCAGGGCGTCCGCCGCATTGGCCCACTGTTCCTGCGCCCGCCAGGTCGCCAGTGCGTCCTTGTACAGCGCTTCAGCACCCGCGAATTTGCCCGCCAGGCTGGCCAGGCCAGCGAGATTAATCAGGTTGGTCGCGGCGACCTCGTCCCGCCCCTCGCGCCGGTTCAGCGCCAGCGCGGCCTCGAACTGTCGGCCTGCCTCATTGAGGTCGCCGAACGTCTGTGCCAGCAGGCCCAGGTTGTTGTAGTCGGCGGCCACCCCACGGGTGTCGCCGATGCGCTCCCGGAGTGCCAGGGCCCGAGTGTAGCGCTCACGCGCTGCCGCCAGGTCGCCGCGATCGTGGCTCGCTCCAGCCAGAGTCCCCAGGGCGTTGGCCTGCACCCGGAAATCCCCGACGGCCTGGGCCAGGACCCGCGCCTGTTCCAGATAGATCTCCGCGCTGTCCAGCCGGCCTTCTTCCAGGAAGCCCGCGCCGATGTTGCCCAACACTGCAGCCACGAGGGCGGTATCACCGATCGTCGTGGCGCGGGCCAGGGACCGCCGCCAGACGAGAATGGCAGCGGTCGGACCATCACGGCCGAACGCGGTCACTCCCGCCCGTCGCACGCTGTCGGCCCAGATTTTCCCCGCCCGTCGCCGAGCAGGCCAGCCGGAAAAGCGCGCCACCTCCCGGACCAGAAAGGAATCGCGCCATGCCGCGGCGTAGGCCGCGGCAATCCGGTGGGCCAGCTCGATCTGCTGCACACCTTGGGTCGGTGTCCGGACGGACCGGGCCAGCGCCTCGCTGACGGCCTCGCGCACTGCGAGCGGCCTGGCTCGGGTCTCGAGGGCCAGCACCGATTCCGGCAGCCGCAGGGCGAGGAGCCGGAGCGAGTCCGCTGCCGGCGACTGGAGGAGCGTCGCAAGCGCCACGGCCAGCAGCGACGCCACGGCCGTCATCATCGGGAATCACCACCGGCCACGCGGAACTCGACGAGGTCCGAGGCCGACCAGCGGTCCCACCCCATGCGGGCCGCCACCTTCCACAGATACGACCTGCCGGGAACGAGAGCGATCGAATCGGGGAGCGCCGTGACGGTATCACGGGTCTCGGTCTCGTAGAGCAGCCCGCCCGCGCTGTCGAACAGGGTAACCCGGTACCGGTCGGCGCCCGCGAGAGAAACCCAGCGCAGGGCCTTCGCGCCGGCCACGGCTCCCAGCGGCGAAAGGAGGACTGGGGCCTGGGCGGAGGGTATCGCCGGTCCCCGGTGCGGAGCCTTGTCGGGACCTGATCCCGGGGGCCAGGCGAGCAGCAGCAGCATCGCGGCGGCCGCGGCTGGAAGAACAATCCGCAGGAATCGCCGACGGCCCGTGCTGTCCACTGCGGCAATCTCGCGACCGATCGAGGGGTCGGCGAGCGCCCCGGCCACCGCCGCCACCGCCCGTCGGCACGCGGCGCAGGACGCGAGGTGTCCAATCGCTCGACTCCGGGCATCGGGCTCCAGCGTTCCGTTGACGAGGGCGGCGATGGTGGCCTCGTCGAGGCACTCGAGTCCATGCCCCGGGGCTGGCGAAGCAGAGGCGCGCAGCAGGCCGGCAGGAGTGCGCAGATCGTCCGGCAGGGGGTTCGTCATCGTTTCCGTGGGACGGACGGTTGCGCCCCGGTTGCTCCCGGCATTCTCACAGGTCGCCCTCCCGAATCCCCACTCGGACGAGCTGAGTGCGGAGAGCATCGAGCGCCCGATACACGCGATTGTAGACCGCCTTGGCGTTGGGCCATCCGAGGACCCTGGCCACCTGATCGGCGGGCATGTCCTCAACGACGTACAGCTGCACCGCCGTACGCTCGTCGGGTGGCAAAGTCTCGAGTGCTCTGGTCAGCAGGACCCCAAGCTCAGCCCGGTCCACGGGGTCCATCTCCTGAGGGTCTTCCCGCCCCGGCAGGGGCACCGCGAACTCCCGGATGAGGGAACCTCGACGCCGCGCAGCCACGGCCTGGTAGGTGGCCCTCAGCTCGGCAAGGAACTCCTTGAAGGACAGGCTCTGATGGTCGGCAGTGCGAAGCAGCTCGTAGGTCTCGAGATGGGAATGGCCCTGCACGAACACATGCTGGAAGATGCCGCGCTGGAGCGGAGGCAGCTTGGCGGCGAGAGCACTGAGGCGGGACCGTCCGTCGCGGTGTCGGAACCAGTCGACCGTGAGGTGCCGGACAACGGTAACCAACCAGGTGGAGAAGCGGGCGCTGTGGTTCGGTTGTTGGAGATACCGTCGCAGGCGGGCACAGTCGTCGGCGCGCAGAAGCTGGCAGGCCTGCGCAAACACATCCATGACTTCGTCATGGTCCGTCGTGTAATGCCGGATCGAGGCGAAGATAAGGCGGCGGTAGCGCCCGAGGAAGAGATCCCACGCCGCGTCGGGGTCCCCCACTGCCAGGCGGTCTGCCCAGGGCTCCACGAACGCCCTCCGAACTGCCCCTCAGTTAGCTCCCGGGACACCGCCTGTCAAGAACATCCAAGCAGCCGCTGGCCCACTCTGTGCCTCTGTGGGGAACAATGGCGTTGGCCCGGTACGGTCCGGTTCTTGTCTCGCCAAGGCCTAACATGGCGCCACGTCGCACAGCGGAAGCTTCCACAATCCGCTGCCCCTGCCATGGATGGCGAGCACGGCAGGACACCTTGCCCGGGCACCGGTCACCCGGTACCCGGTACTACCCCTCCTCACTTCCCCCGTCGCGCCCGTCACCTGGCTTTCCTTCCGGCCGGCGCCGGCCCGGTGTCCCGCGCCCTGCACGCACTCCCCTCCGCCGGCGGAGACGATGCGTCCGTGCGGCCGAACGCCGCGTCAGCCCACACACGGGACCGTGATCGGCGCACCGCCCGGATGCGTGAAACGTTTGTGCGGACCGCGCCGGCGGAGGTTCCGCAACTCGAGCTTCGAAAGTCGTCGTGAGGGCCGGTGGGTGAGGTCGGGCGAACGCTGCGCGCTGTATGGCGGCCGTTGTGATCATCGGGCTCGAACCATCGCCCGGCGACCCATGAAGAGCGTGGCACGGGGCGTCGGGATCGGCTCACCAACCTCAAAGCCGCCTCACGTTCCGCGTCCGAGCTGCAAGGCGCGACTCGTGAACTCAGCCCCGAGTTACCCGTGGGGCCGCGCTGCTAGCTCCAAGCCGCCGGTCCAGGCCGCGGCGGACGACGACATGGAGATCGCTCTTCTTGACCTCACAGCGGCAGGATCGCCAGTAACTCGACGTCGATAATCAGGGTGAATCGCCCCGGGATTGCCGGAGACTCCATTTCTTGAGAGGATGGAGTCATGAACACGACCAAGCAAATACTCCCCGGAGGTGCGGGAGCGGGCCGTTCGGCTGGTGCAGGAGCATCAGGGCGAGCACGACTCGCAGTGGGCGGCGATCCGTCGATCGCGGAGAAGATCGGCTGCACGCCGGAGACGCTGCGGAAGTGGGTGCGCCAGGCCGAGCGGGACGCGGGCCAGCGTCCCGGGCTGACGACCGAGGAGCGCGAGCGCCTGAAGGAGCTGGAGCGCGAGAATCGCGAGCTGCGGCGGGCCAACGAGATCCTGCGGAAGGCGTCGGCGTATTTCGCACAGGCGGAGCTCGACCGCCGACCGGACGTGATGGTGGCGTTCATCGACGAGCACCGGGGGACGTACGGAGTCGAGCCGATCTGCGCGGTGCTGCCGATCGCTCCGTCGACCTACTACGAGCAGAAGGCCCGGCGAGGTCGATCCGGCCCGGCGCTCGGCGCGGCGCGCAGCGGGACGAGGCGCTGCGGCCGGAGATCCGCCGGGTGTGGGAGCGAACTTCGGCGGGTCTACGGCGCGCAAGAAGGTGTGGAAGCAGCTCCAGCGCGAAGGGCATCGGCGTGGCGCGCTGCACGGTCGCGCGTCTGATGCGCGATCTGGGGCTGCGGGGCGTGGTGCGGGGCCGGCGCGTCACGGACGACGATCGCCGGAGCCGGCGGCCGAGCGCCCGCGGGACCTCGTGGAGCGGGACTTCCGGCGCCGCCCGCCCGAACAGCTGTGGGTCGTCGGATCTGACCTACGTCGCGACGTGGCGCGGCTTCGTCTACGTCGCGTTCGTGATCGATGTCTTCGCTCGGCGCATCGTCGGCTGGCGCGCCTCGAGCTCGCTGCGGAGCGACCTGGCGCTCGACGCCCTGGAGCAGGCGCTCTACGACGCGACGAGCTGGACGGGCCGCTCGTGCACCACAGCGACCGCGGGCGTGCAGTATCTGTCGATCCGCTACACCGAGCGGCTGGCGGAGGCCGGGATCGAGCCCTCGGTCGGCAGCCGGGGCGACTCCTACGACAACGCCCTGGCCGAGTCGCGTCATCGGGCTCTACAAGACCGAGGTGATCCAGCCGACGCGGGCCCTGGCGCGGCCTCGAGGACGTCGAGTTCGCCACGCTCGAGTGGGTGGCCTGGTTCAACACCGAGCGCCTGCTGGAACCGCTCGGCTACGTCCCGCCGGCGGAGTACGAAGCGCAGTACGCCGGGACCCCGTCGGCCCCAGCCAGGGGTCGGCGGACTCAACTAACCGAGCCTCCGGGAAAGCCGGGGCGATTCGCTCTAACCCCGCGCCGCCGCGCTGAGTGCGGCCTAAACCGCCATGGCTGCATCCACTCCGGCGGATCATAGAGACCCCTCCCCCACATAGCTCCCTCGCCAATCCCCCGTAATCCGGGAGGCACGCGTGGAGGAGCTCGGCGCTCCCACGCTTCCTTTGCCCAAAAGTGACCGCCTGGGGACAAAAGCCGCAAGGTCGGCGCTCCCCCAACTCTCCGCCGGCGATGCGGAAACCGCTGGCCCCCCAGCGGGTCTACAGCCCCCTCACAGGACCTGCCATGATCCTGAGAATGCCAGGAATCTGGGGGGCTAGGGCGTTTAGGGTCGCCGGGAATGCTGCCCGGACGGATTAGGCTGCGCTGGGTCACCCAGCCTCCCCGAACGATCCCCGCGGTCTCCCCCCCAGCCACCGCTCACGGTCTCGCTCGGTCACCGCCACCTCGCCCGCCCCGGCCCGGCCCCGGCCGCCCAGGCGGGTCTCCGCCGCAATCGGGGGAGCGACCGTCGCCATCGGGGGAGTAACCGCCGTCATCGCGGGGATCTTCATCGTCAGGTGGGGAGCGTCCCGCGTCGTCGCAGGAGCGACTGCGTCATCGGGTGGAACGTCCTCGGTCATCGCGGTAGCGCCCGTCGTCACGCCGGTAGCGTCCATCGTCACCGGGGGAACGTCCTGCACCGTTGCGGGAGCGCCCGTCGTCACGCCGGTAGCGTCCATCGTCAGCGGGAGAACGTCCTGCGTCATCGCGGCAGCGTCCATCGTCACCGGGGTATCGGCCTCCGTCCTCGAGGGAGCGACCTCCGTCATTGGGGCAACGTCCATGGTCACGGCGGTAACGACCTGCGTCGCCGCCGGAGGGACCGCCGTCATCGTGCATACGTCCTTCGACATGGCGGCAGCGTCCTGCGTCGTCGAGGCAGTGTCCATCGTCACCGCTGTAACGACCTCCGTCATCGGAATGACGGCCTGCGTCCACGCCGGAGCGTCCGCCATCGGACCCGGAATCCTGCCGGTCGCCATCAGAAATGCCGGCGCGCTGTAATCTGCCGTCGGAAGGACGGAAGGACGGAAGGACGGAAGGTCAGACGGTCAGACGGTCATGGGAGGCGGACGGCCCGACCGCCCGGCGGTCGCGCTCGGCAATGCAGCAAAACTGCTGACGCACTGTAATCTTCCTTCCGTCCTTCCGCCTTCCGTCCTTCCGTCTTTCCGTCTTTCCGTCCTCCGCCACTGTCCCCGTCTCCCGGAGTAGACACTCCGCCAGACCGCGACCCATCGGCGACGATACCACTCTGTCGTGTCCCCGCCGGCCGTCCACCAGTCCGCACGTCCCCCGGTCAATGGGCACCTAGCTGCTTGCCCACCCCTGACTTGCGCCAGCATCACCATCCATGGCCCACCGTCTGCCAACGAGCAGTCCGACCTGCCTCACAACTCACCCGTGAGCTCTGGCATGCCTGATGCTCTGCCCTCCCCCCGGCCGCGAAGTGGTTGGGGGGCTCGCGGTCCGTCGTTCATGCTCGTCACGGTGCCCTGCCCCAACCTCCCGCGCTTCAACGCCCGGGGGACCGTCTGGCGCACGGCCGCCCGCGCCATCGCCGATCAGGCCCTGGCTCGGAAGGAGCTGTTCCTCCGCCACGGCTTGTCGGAGGCCATGCTCACCGATCTGGTGTCGACGCTCGATCAGTACGACGCCGCGTCCGATCGGGTCAACAGCGGTCGTGGTGCGCATGTCGGCGCCACCGCCGACCTGGACGCCGTCACCCGCGACAACATGCGGATGGTGGATCTGCTCGACGGCCTCAACCGCTATCGATTCCGGGATGATGCGGAGCGGCTGGCGGCCTGGGAAAGCGCCAGGAACCTCCCGTCGCCGACCCGGGAGGAACCGCCGCCGGCGGGGGATCCATTGGCGCCGGCCGCATGATGGGTGAGATGGATCGGGGAGGGAAACGTAAAGGGCGGCATACATGCCTGGGCATGGATGCCGCCACTCCTCATCCCGAAGCCCTCGCGCAGCGATGGGAATTCTGGATTCGATCCCCTAGAACTCGAACTCGACCCCCAGCCGGAACAGTCGCGGTGGCCCGTAGAAGAAGATCGGCTGGGCGAAGTCCCGTGCCGCGGCCAGGAAGAGCGGCATCAGTTCACCCGGTCCCTCCAGTACCCCATTGGCATCCTGGTCCGCCCAGGCGCGATAGCGCGGAGACTCGTACGGGATCGGCGCTGGATCAGCCGCGTACGCGGCGGTGGCCAGTTGCTGGATCGTCGTGGGGGGCAGGGTCTCGGTGCCGGTATCCCGGCGCACCGCGATGACGTTGCGACGGTTGAGCACGTTGCGCACATCGACGTACAGGCTGCCTCCCCATTGTGCCGACCTTCAGCGGACGGCGGATCAGCAGATCCAGCGTATAGCTCGACGGCAGTCGCGATTCATTGGGCAATCCGAGAATGGAATCGGCGGCCGCATCGACTCGCGAGAACGGCAGGCCCGAACTTGACCCGGAGGATCGCCGTGCCGTCGATGCCCGCCAGCGGTCTCGTTCCGAGCAGGGAAGGCCCGAATCCGGCCGGCACCGAGCCGGTCACGATGGCGATCAGCGAGTGCCGGCGGTCGAAGTCCAGTGGAAACTCCACTTTCCCGGGGAAGATGGTATCGCCGGTGACCGGGTCGATGCGGATGACCCGCCGGATGAAGTAGGCATCCGATGAATGGGCCGTGGCTTGCTGGAGCGCGTAGCTCAGCCGTGCCCCCCACCCCCGGGTGAACTCCCGCTCGAGAATGACTTCGAAGCCCTTGACCGAGCCGGCGTCGGTGTTGCCGAAGATGCTCGAGTCGGGGTTGACGCCCAGCGGCACCGACGCCACCAGGCCGTCGAGGCGGCGGACGTAGAGATTGGCCCGCAGGCTGGTCTGTGCCGTCGGCCGCACCCGGAGGCTGAGTTCGTACTGGGTGGACCGCTCAAACCCGAGGTCGGGATTGCCCTGCCGGAACCGGCCGGTGCGGGTGGTATCGTCGAATGCGGCATCAGCGAGATACTGATAATCCGGCGCCTGACTGAATTTCCCGAAGCTGGCGACCATCGTGGCGCCTTTGAGCACCGTGCTCACGGCGAACCGGGGCGAAAGCGAGCGGCTGGTGCGGGCCGCCTGCCCGGGCAGATCGTCCCGACCGCTGAACTGGTCGTATCGCAGCCCGAGGGTGATGGCCAGGTCGGTTGCCCGCTGCTGCATCTCGGCGTAGAGCGCCCCGGCCCAGGGCGTGAAATCCGAGGCGCTGGGTGGGGGGACCGAGTCGCCGGCGGGCAGGTAGGAGCGAATCCGCTGAAAGGTCTGCACCCGCTGGCCCGAATACTCGGCGCCGATGTAGAAGTCGCCGCTCCGCCCCGCCGGAAAGCCGAGGTCGAGGCGAGAGCGGACCTCGCGGAACCGGTTCCAGGCCAGGTCGCCGCGCGACGCGCCCCCGAGGAAGAACGCCGGGACACCCCACGGGGTGTTGGAGCTCAACCCCGGCGGGGCGTAGCCAGGGAGCGGGTTTCGGGCCCGCGCGGTATCCTGATCGCGGGCGATTTGTTCGGCCAGAATGCCGAGGTGTTGCCCGGTGAACGCGCCGAACCGGTAATCGATGGACTCGGCCGACGGGCCGCGGATGAACTCGCGTCCGAAATACCCGATCCTGAGGTCTGCGGTGATTCCGGGCCCCGGGAAGGTCCGCTGCAGGTGCGCGTTGAGCAGCTTGCCGGTGGTCCGGCGGACCGGACCGAACCCGGGATCGTACTTGAACGCCGGGTCGAACAGCAGCCGCTGCTCGGTGGAGTGCAGGCCAAGGAGACGCAGCGTCTGCCGCGCTCCGAGCGGGATGGTGAGCTTGGCGGCGAGGTCGGCCTGCTCGGCGCTGTTGTGCGGCAGGATCCAGGGGGCGGCGTGCCGCGGATCGCGGGGGTTCGACGGTGCCGGGGCGTTGACCGCGTCGGCATTCAGCCGGGCCGAGAGGTCGGCAACTCCGATGAGGCTGATCCCGCCGAAGAGCGGGCCTTCGAATCCCACGACCGCGCGATCAAGACCGTGATCGGCGCCGCCGCCGAGGGGGCGGTCGGTCTCGTAGGCGAGCCGGCCACCCCAGCGATCGCCTCCATCCCGGGTGGAAAGATTCACCAGCGCTGAGACCGCCTGCCCGTAACGGGCAGAGAAGCCATTGGTGATCAGCGATGCCTCGGCCAGGATATCGGGTGGGACGCGAACGCCGAGGGACCCGCTCGACGCATCGAGCTGATTCTTGACCCCCAGGCCGTCCAGAATGAACGCCTGCTGACCCAGCCGCCCGCCGCGGTAGCTCTCTCCCACGGCACCGGAGGAAAGCCCGATCGCCTCCTCGACCGTCGACACCGGCAGGCGGCGGAGGTCCTCAGTGGTGTAGCGCTGCTGGTCGGTGACCGCGAGCGGGTCGAGGACGGAGTCCACCCGGGCCGCTATGACCTCGATCGGCTCGAGCCCTACCGGGTCAGGCTGCAGGGCGAAGTCGAGCGCGGTGGTCTGGCCGGCCCGGACCAGAACGCTGTCGCGGCTCTGCGGGCGGTAGCCGATCGCCGCGGCGGTCACCACGTGCCAGCCGGGAGACAGTTCGCGCACCCGGTAGAAGCCGCGCTCGTCGGTGCTGGTCACGAATCGGCCGCCGTCCACCGTCACCAGCGCCCCGCTCAGCCGCACGGGCTCGGTCCCCGCCTGACGAACCACGCCTTCGACGGCGCCGCTCGACTGAGCCGTGGCGCCGCCGGCAAACCCGGTTCCGAGGACCGCCACCAGACACCACGAAACCCGGGTCACTGGTCGACCTGCCACAGGTCGGCCACCGTTCCCACGGTCGTATCGGGACCGGCGATGATGGCATCGTAGCCCTCGGCCACGACCCGACTCCCCGACGGCGCCACGGCCAGACGCTTGTAGAAGTACGCCGCCTCGGGGAGCAGGGTCTCCTGCCCGGTGGAGAGATCGACGACGGTCAGGCGTCCCCCGCGGTCGACCGCGCCGCTCACCTGCCCGTCGACCACGGCCCAGAGCTGGTTGCCGCGCACCTGGGCGTCGCGCGCGACTCGTCCCGTCCCGAAATCATGTGCGACCGTCACGGCGCCGCCGATCAGGGTCAACCGGAACACCCGGCTGTCGCCGGTCATGGTGTAGAACAGGGCGGTCCGATCGGCGGCGGGCCAGACCGAGGTCGCCTGGAGGGTTCCGGGGAGATTGAGTTCGGTAACGGGGCTCGTGGTGAGGTCGAACAGGACGATCTCCGGATCGACGATCAGGGTATCGATCGGGCAGGAGGGACAGCCCGGCGGCTGGGTGTAACTGAGGTCGGCGCCGATGAGGACCAGGGTGTCGGGTCCGAGCCAGCCGACGTGCGAGACCACCGAATAGGTCTCACCACTCGGGGCAAGGTAGGGCAACTCGCGGAGCACCGCCCCGGTATCCGCCCGCGCGAAAGTGCCGAGCCTGAGCACCGTGCGGAGCGGTGTGTAGAGTGAGATCGGGTGGTGGGTCTCGAGCCAGGCCAGACGGCCGGCCGGGCTTTCGGACGGTTCAGTCAGAGCGTCGCGCGATGCGCGAGCCGGGTCGCCGAGCGAGCACTTCTCGAGGATCCGTGCGCCCCCGCCTTCCGGGAGCACTCCGAGGCAGAGATCGCGATCGCTCTGGCCGGTCTGGAACGAGTACAGCAGGCCGGCGTTCCCGGTGCGCCAGCCTGGGGCGAGGTCCTGCCCAGCGTTGTACGTGAGCCGGATCGGCGGGCTGGGGTCGAACGGCCCGTCGGCGACCGGAGGATCGATCGGAAAGGGATCCGAGTGCATGCAGGCCGCGGGAATGGCGAGCACCAGCGCGGCTACGGGTCCGATGCGCATCGGTGAGACGGTCCGTCGGAGTTTGTTTGCTGTCGGTGATCAACGGCGGGCAGACATACCCGGGGCCGGCCAACCCAAGGTACTCAGGGCATGGGGACGACGTAACCCAGTTCCCGGACACAGGTCAGGGCTCTGGGGTGTCCGCGGCGTGCCTATTCACCCACCGCGGCTGGTGGTGCGGGCCCTTGGACAACTGATGGCCGCGTCCTGGCTGGATCTCGGGATCCCGGACAGGGTGACGATCGGCCGCGGGCTCCCTTCAGCAGAGCCGTCGCACGTTGATGTGCGTTAGGACGCACAAGACGTCTTCGACTACAATCGGCAGCTGGCTGCGGCTGTCCGCGGGGCGGTGGCCCATTCGACGAGGCTGAACACGAAGCCGTTGGACCACTGGCCCGGTGCCCGATTTACAACTCCTGGGGCCAGAGGAGCAGCCATGCGCGGTTGATGTAGCCCGTCCTCCAGACCTCGCAGCCGGTGAGGCACACGGTTGCGGACAGTTGCCCGAACGTCGGGCCCGTTCTGAGTGAGGAACGCGCTCAGGGGGAAAACGTGTAGAGAAAGCTGTACAAGCCACCTCCCGCAGGGGAGATAACCACAAAATCCCCATCGTCCTTCATGGCGACGGCGGGATACAGGACGCCGGGTTGCCCTTCAAGGACAGTCGGCGTGTGCCAGGACGCACCAGCAAAATAGTTTGCGTAGCTACCGTACAGCGCCACGAAGTTCCCGATGCCATCGACCAGCAGCGCGGGGTTCGCTTCATACTCAGCCGTATTGTCGACGTCTTTTGGAGGACCCCACGACGTACCATCGTAGAGATTGGCCTGAATATGGTATTCCGGGCCGCCGGATGGTCCCATGTAGGCCACCATGATGTTTCCGGCACCGTCGACTGCGGCGGCTCCGTTGCCCGCACTGAAGCTGCCGTTGATTCGCACGCCCGGTCCCCAGGATGCCCCGTCATAGTGGTAATGCGTGATCGCGTTGTAGAGGGTAACCACCTCCGCGCTGCCTGAACTCGAGAGGGCCAGGAATGCGGGCCCCTCGCCCGGCACCGTCACGGGTTTCAGCGGGCTCCACGATGTGCCATCGAAGGTCCTGGATCCGGCGCCGGTGTTGAGCACCATGACCTGACCGCTGGCGCTCACGGACAGATACAGATTCCCCACCGGTTCCGAAAACTCGGTCGTGTCCAGCAACCCTGCCACCGTGAACCGGGCGAGGACCAGCACATCGATTGGGGCACCGTTTGCCACCTTCTTGAACGCGACATACGCCGTTCCATTGTTGTCGATGCCGACGATGGGCGTGCGAATGTCGCCAACGGAAAAGGGGTGCTGTATCGCGCCCTCGAGCGTTTGATTGTAGCGCCACGCGGCGCCGTCGAAATAGGCGAATCCGAACCGGTTCCGGTCCTCATTCAGCTGATCCGAGCTGACCTTGTAGACCAGTCCCGCGGCACCCGATGCATTCATTACCAGCTGGTGATCGGGTGCGGCTGGCCAGTAGTTCGCGGCTCCTATGCCGGGCGTCTGCCAGGCGGGCGGCGTCGTGCTCCCATCGGAGAACTTGGAGATCAGTGCTCGATCTTTGTCGTAGACGACGAGGATCATTCCCTGGTCATTGAAGGCCACACCCGGGCTCTGAAAGTTTCCCGTTGTGAGATCCAGCGGGCTCAGGTCGAGCAACGCGATGATCGGTGGTGGTGGCGGTGGCAGTGGGCGCCGCATCCGCCACGTCCCCTGGAGGTGGAGGCTCACGTCCTCGATGCTCACTCGGCAATCGATGCTTCCGGCGACGCTGTCGGGAGCGGCACCGATGGCCGTTCCGGAGTACGGACAGGGATCAACGCGGAAGGAGATTCGAGCACCGTCAATCCGACCGTTCACCATACGGAAGCTGTCCGCAACCGGTACCGTCCCCCCGGGCCCGCTGCACATGCCCTCCTGGAACCCGGCGGCACTGAACGTCGGGCCGCTCTGAGTTACGACCAGCCTTCCTGTATCGCTGCAGGTGAGCCCTACGGCATTGTCGGCGAAGGTCTCTTCGAAGTACCACAGGCCGGAGAGGTTGTAGCTGGTCGGGCCGAGCGCGGCATCGCCCCCGCCGCAGGCCGCGGCGAAGAGGTACAGAAATAGGCCGCCGAGCACCAGGCGCCAGCAACGATGGAAGGTGATGAGGAGAATGGAGCGCGAGGAGAAAACGCGATCGGGCCGCATGGCCTCCTCCCGTTGTTATGGGGTGACGAGGCGCTGGTCGAACGATAAGCCTGCAGGCCGGTACAGGGGGATGGTGTAGCTCCGGCTCACCGAGTAGTGTCTCAAGCGAAGGCACAGTCGCTTGGGGGCGGAGCTCTCGCCGCATGCCACCAGCGACGCCAGGGTAACGAGGTGAATCACCCGGACTGCGGCGCCAGCGGAGATGCCCGGAAGCGGCAGGCCGATTGCACATCGACACCTCCCGCGTTTGCCAGCACGGAGGCTTGAGTGCTGCGGGTGAATTGGCCACCCCGCCAGCAACACGAACGCCGAGCTACCTGTTGGCAGCCCGGCGATCGTGCGGGACCTTCGTGGCGTCGGCGTCAGGCGTCGCGGAGGAGGCGAGGACCCGTGGCTTTGCGTCACCCGACTTTCGCCGGGTTTTGCCTCTTCTCACCAGGTGAAAGCTCTTCTTGAATGTCACTCTTACGGTCCCGTACCACGCCTGTCAAGGAGTCATCACGGAATCGATCTCAATGCCGGTGCACCTTGAGTATGGGGACCACCAATGGCCGAAGCGGGCACCTGCAAGGTCGCCGCCCTCCCGCTGCGGCCGTGGAAGAGGGGAGCAAGGTACGATCCGATCCAGGTGACTCGGCAAGCGCCATTGGGCGGGCGGTTCGAGCGCGCCGCCGCGGGACGGTCCCCTCGTCCGTGGCTCCGAATCCCCGGCAACCGGCGGGGGGGGAGTCCCTGCAGGACGTCGGCCAGGGTCAGCAGTGCCGCCGATGCACTCGCCTAACTCCAGGCTCCTTCGCCAGATCCGAAGAAGCGTCAGGCCGGCCGGGGAACGAGTCCGATAGAACCATGCTGCGCCCGGCACTGTAGTGCTGCCAGCGGCCACGCGGATTCGGAGTCGCCAAACGGCTGGGTGCGCTCTTGACAATCGCTCTCATAGGACGACCTCGCGTATGTTGCAGGGCGTCCGGTTGCGGCACCCGCAATCCCGGAATCGGACAACCGTCGCGTTTCGGCGCTGGAACGCCGGCCCGGAAGTCCTTGAGAGACCTGTGGTTGTGGGTTCGGGCGGGAGCCTACCGGCGGCATGGATCTTACCAAGTAGCGATTCCGTAAGCCTTGCATCCAAAGTCGATCATCGGCGGTCAAAGCAGTGCTGCTGCTGGGCGCACCGTATGGGCAGCCTCTCCTGGAGGGCTCCAGTTGGACATCGCGCGCGAACGGAAGCCGAATCGTCGGCGCTTCCTCTATATAGGTGGCGGACTGGCCGGGGTGGTGCTGCTGACCATCGGATTGTCGCGGCTCAAGCCGGCGGCGCCGAGCGTTGAGGAGGGCACCCTCTGGATGGACACCGTCCGTCAGGGCCAGATGCTGCGCGAGGTTCGGGGCCCTGGGAGCCTGGTCCCCGAGCAGATCCGGTGGGTCTCCGCGGTGGTTCCCGGGCGGGTGGAGCGGAAGCTGGTTCAGCCGGGGGAGCGGGTCACGGCCGCGACGGTGTTACTCGAGCTCAGCAACCCCGACGTCCAGATCCAGCGCCTGCAGGCGGAACGTGAGCTCACCGAGTCGCAGGCTCAGCTGGTCTCGCTCAAGACCACGCTCGAGACCCAGCGCCTCAATCAGGCGGGGGTGCTGGCGACAGTCCGGTCCCAGTACCGCGAGGCGTTGCGGAAGGCTGCGGCCGATTCTGATCTGGCGGCCCAGAACCTGATCTCTACGTCCGAATACGCCGGGTCGCGGGATCGGGCGGAAGAATACACCGAGCGGCTCAAGGTGGAGCAGCAGCGACTACAAATCTACACCGAGAACATTGCGCCCCAGCTCGAGGTCCAGGAGACCCAGGTCCGCCGCCTCAAGGCGGTAGCCGATTTCCAGCGTTCGATGGTGGACGCCATGGTGGTCCGGGCCGGCGCCAGCGGCGTGTTGCAGGAGCTGCCGCTCGAGGTGGGCCAGTGGGCGATCTCGGGGGTCACGCTCGCCAAGGTGGTACAGCCCGAGAAGCTCAAGGCGGTGTTGCGGATCCCGGAGACCCAGGCGAGAGACGTGGCCATTGGGCAGGGTGCCGCCATCGACACCCGAAACGGAATAGTCGCGGGACGCGTCATCCGGATCGACCCCTCGTCCCAGAACGGCACGGTCACGGTGGACGTCACGTTTACCGAACCGCTTCCCAAGGGTGCCCGACCCGACCTGAGCGTGGACGGTACCATCGAGATCGAACGACTCGACAACGTGCTCCACGTCGGCCGGCCGGCCTACGGACAGGCCAATTCCACGGTCGGGCTGTTCCGGCTGGTGAACGGCAGCCGTGACGCCGAGCGGGTTCGGGTCGCCCTGGGCCGGAGCTCGGTGAACGCGATCGAGATTCTGCAGGGTCTGGAAAAGGGCGACGTGGTGATCCTGTCCGACATGTCGCGCTGGGACGGGGTGGAGCGGGTGCGACTTAAATAGTGCCCAGGGCCCAGGGCCCAGGGCCCAGGGCCCAGCATCGAAGAACGGCCAACGGCCAACGGCCAATGGCAAATCGCCATTAGCCATTAGCCATTAGTCAACCAGGAACGACCACCTTCACCGGAGCCCGCATGACCACGACGAACGGCAACATTCTCATCCGACTCGACGGGATCAAGAAGGTGTTCTACACCGACGAGGTTGAGACTCACGCCCTGTCCGAGGTGCACCTGGAGATCCGCAAGGGGGAGTACGTTGCCATCGCCGGCCCGTCCGGCTGCGGCAAGACGACACTGCTCTCGCTGCTCGGCTTGCTCGACACTCCGACCGGTGGCGAGTACTACCTGGACGGCAAGCCGGTCGCCCAGCTGTCCGCTTCCGAGCGAGCCCGGATCCGCAACCGCGAGATCGGATTCATCTTCCAGGCCTTCAACCTCATCGGCGATCTCACGGTGTACGAGAACGTCGAATTGCCGCTCACCTACCGTGGTCTGCCCGCCGCCGATCGGAAACAACGGGTGATGTCGGCCCTGGAGCGGGTCGGGATGTCCCACCGCGTCAAACACTACCCCTCGCAGCTCTCGGGCGGCCAGCAGCAGCGGGTCGCGGTGGCCCGGGCCGTCGCGGGGGAGCCGCTCATCCTGCTGGCCGACGAGCCGACTGGAAATCTCGATTCGACCAACGGCGAAGCGGTGATGGACCTGCTGCAGGAGCTGCACCGGGCCGGCTCCACCATCTGCATGGTGACCCACGATCCCCGCTACGCGAGGCACGCAGATCGGGCGATCCACCTCTTCGACGGGCGGGTGGTTGAAGACCGGGTGGCCGAGGCGGCAGGGGTCTGATGGAGCATCTCCGGTTCGAGTAGGCGGACCGGCCACGCGGTTTCGGGGGCATCCATGCTGCAGGATTTCCGATACGCATTGCGCCAACTCGTGCGGAGCCCGGGTTTCACGCTCGTGGCCGCGGTGACGCTCGGACTGGGTATCGCCGGCAATGCCCTCGTGGCCACGCTGCTCAATACGTTGTTCCTCCAGCCCCTCCCGGTCCCTGAACCCAACCGGCTGGTGGCGGTCTACACCGCCGATTACAGTCACGGCCGCTACGGAACCTCGTCCCATCCCGACTACCTCGATCTGGCGCAGGGGCTGCCGTCACTCGAGGGACTCACCGGTATGTCGCTACACCCCACCTCGGTAGGTGGCGACGGAACTGACAGCCGACGGATCCTGGTCGGGATCGTGGCGGGCGACTATTTCGGGGTCCTGCGGGTTCCTCAGCAGGTCGGGCGTGGCTTCACCCCGGACGAGATCCAGCCTGGCGGCGCCCCGTCCGTGGTGTTGAGCCATGCGCTGTGGACCAGCGCCTTCGGCGGCGACCCGGCGATCATTGGCCGGCCGGTGCGGCTCGGCGGGGCGCCGTTCACGGTCGTCGGCGTGGCCCGAGCAGGCTACTCCGGGCTGCTGCGCGGCGTCACGGAAGGAGCCTGGGTGCCGTTCGCGACCGACCCCATCCTGCGGCCGGGCAGCGACGCCCTCACCTCGCGAGGCGACCGCGGCACGTTGCTGTATGGCCGACTCCGCCGCGGCGCCTCGGTCGACGGGGCGCAGGCCGAGGCCACGGTGCTGGCGGCGCGGATGTTCGAGGAGTACCCCGACCGCTGGGAGAACATCCAGGGGACCGGCCGCACGCTCACCGTGCTGCCCGAATCCCGGATCCGGGTGCTGCCGATGATCAGCGGTCAGGTCCTGGGAGTGGGGGCGTTGTTCGCCGTGGTTGTGGGCATCGTCCTGCTGATCACGTGTGCCAACCTCGCCAATCTGGTCATGGCCCGCGCCAGTGCCCGGGGGCGTGAATTCGCGGTCCGCCTCGCCCTCGGGGCCAGCCGATCCCGGATGGTGCGCCAGGTGCTGGTGGAAAATGTGGTGCTGGGCGCGGTCGGTGGCCTCGCGGGTCTCGCGCTCGCCACTTGGATGGCCGCCCTCGCCTCCCAGTATCGCCCCCCGTTGCCGGTGCCGATCGCGCTCGACATCCATCCCGACTTCCGGGTGTTCCTGTTCGTGGCTCTGCTCGCGGTCCTGGCCGGTGCCCTGGTCGGGATCGCCCCGGCGCTGCAGGCCTCGCGGCTCTCGCTGGCGCCGGTCCTCAAGGACGCGGCGCCTGCCGGTGGCAGTCGCCGCTCACGAGCTCGGAACGCCTTCGTGGTGCTGCAGGTCGGGCTGTCGCTGGTCCTGCTCGTCGGTGCGGGCCTGTTCCTGCGCAGCCTGAGGGAGGCGATGGCCATCGATCCGGGGTTCGGTGCCCGCCGGGCGCTGATCGTGGCGCTGGACCTGGGGCTCAATCGCTACTCCGCCGACCGGGCGCGCCAGTTCCAGGCCGATCTGCGCGAGCGGGTGCAGGCCGTCGCCGGTGTCGAGGCGGTGGCCTTCGCCTCGGTCCTGCCGTTGTCCTTCGACGGCGGGCGGCAGGGCATCACCGTCGAGGGATACCGGGAGACCACCGGCGAGGACATGGAGATTCTCTCCAATACCGTGAGCGACGGATTCTTCGAGGTCATGGAGTTGCCCCTCGCCAGGGGGCGCGCCTTCACGGCCGCCGACCGCGAGGGCACCCCCGGCGTCGTGATGGTCAACGAGAGCTTTGTGAGGCGGTACTGGCCGGAATCGAACGGCTTGGGGAGGCGTCTCAGCCTCAGTGGGCCGGAGGGTCCGTTTCTCGAGGTGGTGGGTGTCGCCCGCGACAGCAAATACCAGTCGCTGTACGAGGATCCGAAACCGTACTTCTACCGGCCGCTGGGGCAGGTGCCCGAGAACAGCGTCACCCTGGTGGCGCGGAGCTCGATCGAGCCGGCGGCCCTGGCCGGGCCGGTGAAAGCAATAATCCGCGGGCTGGACCCCAGCCTGCCGGTGGAGGGGGTGAGCACGCTGGACGGCCACATCGACCTGTCACTGCTCCCGGCGCGCATAGCTGGCGTGGTCCTCGGACTGTTCGGACTGTTGGGCCTGGTCCTCGCGAGCCTGGGTGTGGCCGGCGTGGTGGCGTTCGGAGTGAGCCAGCGGGTGCGGGAGATCGGCATTCGCGTCGCCCTTGGCGCGCGGCATGGCGAGGTCATTCGGCTGGTCGTGCGCGACGCCCTGCGACTGGTTGCGATCGGGCTCGGAGTCGGCGTTGCGCTGGCGTTGCCGCTGGCGGTGCTCGTCCGGCAGTTCCTCTACGGGCTTTCGCCGGTCGATCCGGCCGCCTTCGGCGGCGCCGTCGCGGTGTTCGGCGCGGTGGCGGTCCTGGCCAGCTGGCTCCCCGCGCGCCGGGCTGCGGCAGTGGACCCGGTGGTGGCGCTCCGGGCGGAGTGAGTGCGGGCGATGAGCTGGGAGCCGTGAGCCGTGAGCCATGAGCCGTGAGCCACGAGCCGTGAGCCTTGAGCCATGAGCTATGAGCTATGAGTTGACCGCTGCCGACGGCTGATCAGCGATACCTGATATCTGATGACTGATGACTGATAACTGATAGCTGATAGCTGATGGCTCATAGCTCATAGCTCATAGCTCATAGCTGGTCGCTCACAGCCGACTGCCGACCGCCCCCATGCCCGCGCAACCCCGGAGGACTCGTGGCCACCTTCGCCCAGGACCTCAAGTACGCTGTCCGCACTCTGACGAGGGCGCCGGGGTTTGCGGCGGTGTCCATCCTCACGCTGGGACTCGGAATCGGGGCCAACACCGCGATCTTCTCGGTGATCAACGCGGTTCTGCTCCGCCCGTTGCCCTACCAGAACCCGGACCGACTGATCACGGTCGAGCACCTCTACCCATCGCTCGACAATCTGGAAGCTCCGGTGTCGGTTCCCGGGTTCCGCGATTACCGGGCCCAGCAGCAGGTGTTCGAGTACGCGGCGGTCGAAACCGGCTGGGCACCGAACCTCACCGGCCGGGGCGACCCTGAACGACTCCGCGCCTCTCAGGTCACGGGCGACTGGTTCACCACCTACGGAGTCGCCGCGCTCCTGGGGCGGGCCCTCCGGCCGGAGGAGGCGGAGGTGGGGCAGGACAAGGTCGTAGTCCTGAGCCACGGCTTCTGGCAGCGGATGTTCGGAGGGGACGCAACCGTCCTGGGACAGCGTCTGCTCCTCAACGGCGAAAGCTATGAGGTCGTCGGAGTGATGCCCGAGACGTTCCGGGCGTTCTGGAACCGGCGGGCCGAGCTGTGGGTGCCGCTGGCGTTCCAGCCGGAGCAGTTCAGCGACGCCCGGCGGACCAACGAATTCCTGGCGTTCACCGGCCGGCTCAAGGCCGGCGTGACGCCGGAGCAGGCCCAGACAGAAATGCACGGCCTGGCTGGACGGCTCAAGAGCGAGTACACCGATGCCTACCCCCCGGACTGGGACCTCGGGGTCACCACGCTCAATGAGGAGGCGCGCGGCGACCTCCGGCGGGCGCTGTGGGTGTTGCTCGGCGCTGTGGGTCTGGTCCTGCTCATCGCCTGCGCCAACGTGGCCAACCTGCAGCTGGCTCGCGCGGCGGGGCGCACCCGGGAAATCGCGATCCGGGTCGCGATGGGCGCGTCCCCGGGGGCACTGGCCCGGCAGCTGCTCACTGAAAGCGTGCTGCTCGCCCTGCTGGGTGGATTGGTCGGATTGCTGCTCGCTATCTGGGGCGTGCCGGCGCTGCTGGCGCTCAACCCCAACAACCTGCCGCCGTCCCAGGACATCCGGCTCGACGCCACGGTTCTGGGTTACACGCTGCTGGTCGCGCTCGTGACCGGGCTCCTGTTCGGGTTGGCCCCTGCACTCCGCATCACCAGCGGCAACCTTCACGATTCGCTCAAGGAGGGGAGTCGCGGGGCGACCGTCGACCGGGGAGGACTCCGGTTGCGGCGCGGGCTGGTGGTGGGGACGGTCGCGCTGGCGCTGACATTGTTAGCCGGGGCCGGCCTCATGATCCGCAGCTTCGCCCACCTGCTCCGGGTGGATCCGGGGTTCCGGTCGGAGCAGCTGCTCACGTTCAACATCGCGCTGCCCACCGCCAAGTACCCGTCCGATACCAGCCAGGTCGCGCTGTTCGAGCGAGTGTCGGCCGAGATCGCTGCCTTGCCGGGCGTGAGCGGTGTGGGCGGGACCTCGGTGCTGCCGTTCGGCGGATCGTGGTCGACGGGAAGCTTCCGGGTGGAGGGATACCAGGCGCCGGAGAACACCCCCGGGCCCTGGGGCGACATCCGGATCGTCACCCCCGGATTCCTGCCGACGCTCGACGTGCAGCTGCTCAGGGGTCGGCACTTCACGGAGCAGGATGGCCCGGGGTCGCGTCCGGTTACGATCGTGGACGAAGAGCTGGTACGACGCTACTGGCCGAATGACGACCCGATCGGCAAGCGGATCACCCGGGGCGATCCGGCCGACCCCAGCACCCAGTGGATCGAGGTGGTCGGGGTGGTTCGCCACACCCTGCACGAGGGACTCGACGGTGATCGCCGAGTGCAGGTGTACTTCCCGCTCCGGCAGTTCGGGATTCCCTTCCTTGCCTACGCCGTGCGCGCCGGCGCCGGCGATCCGCTCGCCCAGGTTCGCTCCGTTCGGACGGCGCTCAAATCGGTCGATCCCGATCTCCCGCTGTCCAACGTGAACACGATGGCGCAACTGGTGGACGACAGCACCGGATCGCGCCGGTTCTCCATGGTATTGCTGGCCGTCTTTTCGGGGCTGGCGGCAGCGCTGGCGGCGATCGGGCTGTACGGCGTCATGTCCTTCATCGTGACCCAGCGCGCCCGGGAACTCGGCGTACGCCTGGCCCTCGGTGCGAAGTCGGTGGACGTACTCGGGCTGGTGCTCCGCCAGGGGATGTGGCTGGTGGCCCTGGGCGTGGCGCTCGGCCTGGCCGCGGCGCTGATCCTCACCCGCGTGCTGCAGACCATGCTGTTCAATCTGAGTGCCACCGACCCGCTGACCTTCCTGGTGATCTCGCTCTTGCTGGTCGGCGTGACCCTGCTCGCCACCTGGCTCCCGGCCCGGCGGGCGACCCGTGTAGATCCTTCGGTGGTCCTGCGGGAGGAGTGATGGCAGCGAACTCGGCGGCTCGGCGGCTGGACGGCCCGGCAGAGAACCGGGCCGGCCAGCGGTCTTCCGGTGGCGGCCCGGTGATGCGCAGGGTCGCGGAGGATCTCCGTCAGGCGGTTCGGTCCGCCGGGCGTGCGCCCGGCTTCACGGCGATGGTGGCGCTGACGCTGGCGCTCGGCATCGGGGCAACCACGGCGGCGTACAGCGCGATTCGCGCAGTGCTGCTGCGTCCGCTGCCGTATCCGGCACCGGAAGAGCTGGTACAGGTTTACACCACCTGGCACGGAAGCGCGTCCAACGTCTCGCCACCGGACTTCGCTGATTTCCGGGCCGAGAATCGCTCCTTCAGGGAGCTGGCGGCCCTCAACGCACGCACGTCGCCCCTCACCGGCGAGGGGCCCGCGGAACAGATTCCGGACGCCGAGGTGACCGGTGGCTTCTTCGCGGTGCTCGGGGTCGACGCCGCGGTCGGCCGGACGCTGGGCCCGGACGACGATCGACCGGGCGAGCGGGTCGTGGTCCTGGGACACGGGCTCTGGACCCGGCGCTTCGGGACCGACTCAGGCATCGTCGGCCGCACGATTCAGCTCCGTGGTGAGCCCCACGTGGTGGTCGGCGTGATGCCGCGCGGGTTCTCCTACCCGCTCGGGGCGGAGCTGTGGACGCCGACAGGGTTCACCGCCGAAGTACTTCGTACCCAGCGCGGGGCCCAGTACCTCGATGTCATCGGGCGGCTCAAGCCGGGCGTGACCGCCGCCGAAGCATCCGCCGATATCGTGACGATCGCTGCTCGGCTGCGCGATGCCTATCCGCAATCCAACAGTGAAAAGGGCGCCACCCTGCAGCCGTTCCGGGACGCCCTGGTCGGCGATGCCCGACCCGCGCTGCTGGTGCTGTTCGGGGCGGTCGTCCTGGTGCTGCTGCTGGCCTGCGTGAATGTAACGGGCTTGCTGTTGGCGCGCGGCCTCGCGCGTACGCGGGATCAAGCCATCCGAGCGGCGCTGGGCGCCAACCGGGGGCGGCTGGTGTCGCAGATGCTCGCCGAAAGCCTGGTGCTGGGAGTCATCGGCGGCGGCGCCGGCGTGCTGCTGGCCATCTGGGGCAGTGCCGCCATTGCCGCGACCGATGCGGCCGGGATTGCGCTCCTCGACCAGAGCCGCCTCGATGGCCCGGTGCTGCTGTTCGCGATCGGCGTCACGGTCGTTGCGGGCCTGCTCTCGGGCCTGTTCCCGGCCTGGCGGGCCACCACGACCAGCGATCTGACCAGCCGGATCCGGGCCAGCGGCGGGGGCGGAGACCGCTCGCAGCGGCGAACCCGGGCATCGCTGGTCGTCGTCCAGCTGGCGCTCGCTGTCACCCTGCTGGTCGGCGCGGGACTCCTGCTCCGGAGCTTTCGGCACCTCACCCGGGTGGACTTCGGCTTTCGCCCCGACGGCGTACAGACGTTTGCGGCATCCCTCCCCGATGCCCGGTACGACCGTGAGCGGGCGCGGGCGTTCGTCGCGACTCTCACCGGGGAGCTTGCCCGCCTTCCCGGGGTGGACGTGGCCGGGGCGGTGTTCGGGCTGCCGCTCACGGGGTTCGGTTACACGATCAGCGCCTACACGATCGACGGTCGGGTACTGGACGACCGTGAACAGGATCGCCTGAACCTGAATGTCCGGGTGGTGACGCCCGACTACTTCCGCGCCATGGGGATTCCGATGCTGCGTGGGCGCGGGTTCACGGCAGAGGATCGTCAGGCCTCCCGGCCGGTCACGGTGCTGAGTGCGAGCGCCGCCCGGCTGCTCTGGCCTGAGGGCGACCCGATGGGACACTCGACGGAGCTGGGGACCCGTCTCGGTCTCGGGCGGGACTGGCCCCGCGTCGGTGGTGAGGTGGTCGGTGTGGTCGGCGACGTCCACGATCTGGGGCCGGCTACGCCGCCGGGCCCGACCCTCTACGTTGCCCACGCTCAGTTTCCCGTCGGGTACCTGGCGTGGACCCTGCGCGGTCGGGGCGAACCGGGTGCGCTGGTCGAGCCCATTCGGAAGGTCCTGGCGGCACACGATCCCGACATTCCGATGTTTCGCGTCCGATCGATGGACCAACTGGTCGCGGCGGCGACGGCCCGGGAGCGCCTCTACCTCCTGCTGGTCGGCGGCTTCGCGGTGACGGCCACCCTGCTCGCCGCCCTCGGAACGTACGGCGTCATGACCCAGCTCGTGGTCCAGCGGACCCGCGAGTTCGGGATCCGCCTCGCCCTTGGTGCCACGCCGCCCTCGGTCGTGACCCGGGTCCTGGGAGACGGCGTGCGGCTGGCGCTGTTCGGCGTGATCCTGGGCCTCGGTCTTGCCGCTCTGTTCATGTGGCGCCTCGGACCGCTGCTCTACGGCGTGTCACCGGGAGACCCCTTCGCCCTGGCAGGCGCCGCAGCGGTGTTGCTGGTCGCCGCCGCATTAGCCTGCTTCGTTCCGGCTCGCCGCGCGGCGCGAGTGGATCCGATGACGGCGCTCCGGTCGGACTAATCCACCCCGGAACGATCCATGGCCGCCCTGCTGCAGGACTTCCGGTTCGCCCTCCGATCCCTGGGTCGGTCGCCAGCGTTCACGCTGGTGGCGGTGGTTACCCTGGCGCTCGGCATCGGCGCCAACACGGCCATCTTCAGCGTGCTATATGGCGTCCTGCTGCGCCCGCTCCCGTATCCCGAGCCCTACCGGCTCGTGCAGCTGGCCCAGCGCTACCGGGACGGTGAAAACGAGATGTACGTCACCTGGAACCAGTTCCGGTTTCTCCGGGATCATGTGACGGGGATGGAAGGCATCGCAGGCACGACTACGGTCGGCTTCAATATGGTCACGGACGCCGGGGCGGTGCGTGCTTTCGGACAACGAGTCTCGGCGAACTACTTCGGTGTCCTGGGTGTGCCTCCGGCTCTGGGTCGCGGCTTTCTCGACGATGAGGACCGGCCCGGCGGCCCCAACGCCGTGGTCCTGAGCCACGGGTTCTGGCAACGCGCCTTCGGAGGCGATCCTGCCGTCGTGGGTCGGACCGTCCCGCTGGATGGCGCTCCTCATGTCGTCGTGGGCGTCATGCCGGCGGGATTCCGTTCGATTCCGACGGTCGACGCATGGTCGACCCTGGCGCAGGTGGGAGGCACGATCGGGAGCGGGCAGAATCTGCGGATGCTGGCGCGACTCTCGCCCGGCGTGAGCCTGTCGGAGGCCCGCGCCCGGCTCCCCTCCACCGTCGCCGGGTTTCGCGAGAGCTTCGAGGGCTGGGTCTCGAAGGAAGCGGCGATCGAACTGCAGCCCTACCATCGGTTGATGGTGCTCGACCTCGCCCGCCCCGTGCGCATCCTGGTCGGGGCCATCGCGTTCGTTCTGCTCATTGCATGCGCCAACGTGGCCAGCCTGGTGCTCGGGCGTTCGGTGTCCCGGAGTCGAGAGCTGGCTTTGCGGCACGCCCTCGGGGCGGGGCGGGGGCGATTGCTGCGCCAGCTGCTCACGGAGAGTGTGGTCCTGGGCCTCGTGGGCGGAGCGCTGGGACTGCTGTGCGCCGTGTGGGGACTGCAGGCCCTGCTGGCCTTCCTGCCGGCCGACGTTCCGCGGGCGGCCGACATCGGCCTGGACGGCTCGGCGCTCGGGTTCACCCTGGGGCTGTCGTTGCTCGTGGGGGTGGCGGTGGGGCTGCTGCCGGCGCTGCGGGCCGGCAAAGCGGCGGTGACTGATGCCCTCAACGAAGGATCGGGGCGCCTTACCTCCGGGGCGCGGCAGGGTGAGCTCCGCAACGCCCTCGTCGCCGGTCAGCTCGCGCTGGCGTTGGTGCTGCTCGCCGGGGCCGGTCTCCTCATCCGGACCTTCAGCAACCTTCTGAGCACCGATCCGGGTTTCGTTCCCGATCGGGTCGTCAGCGCCGAGATCTGGCTGACCGGAACACGGTACGAATCCACGGCCGCCACGAGCGACTTCTACCGTCGGGTCATCGCGGAGCTCGAGGGGTCGCCGGGAGTCGAGCGCGCGGCGGTCGTCGAGGCCGGGCTGCCCCTCGACCGGGGCGGCAACCTCCAGGTGACCGTGGACGACAACGCGGATCCCCGCTCGGTGGACTACCGGGCGGTCACACCGTCCTATTTCGACGTGCTTGGCGTGCCGCTCCGCGCGGGCCGGTTGCTGGCCTCGAGCGATGTCGAGGGCGGCGAGCCGGTCGCCCTGGTGAACGAGATCTTCGCACGCCAGTTGCTCGGGTCGGGGTCGCCGGTCGGTCGGATGATCACCGTCGGTGGCGGAGAGGGCGTGCGTCGCCGAGTAGTCGGAGTGGTGGCCGACGTGCGTTCTTACATCGGACTGCCGGCTCCGCCGACCGTGTTTCTCTCCTCCGCGCAAACACCACAGTCGTACACCCGGATCTTCAGCAGCTGGTTCCCCATTCATGTCGTCGTCCGCGCGCGGGGGGATGCCGCGCCGCTCACCGACGTACTGACCACTGCCATCCGGCGAAGCGACGGTCAGGTCCCCGTGGGGCGCGTGCGGCCCCTCACGGAGGTCCTGGCCGAGACGCTGGCCCTGCAACGCTTCATCATGCTGCTGCTCGGGGCATTTGCCGGCCTGGCGCTGCTGCTCGCCGCCGTGGGCGTGTACGGTCTGATGTCGTATGTGGTCATCCAGCGGCGACAGGAAATCGGGGTGCGCCTGGCGCTGGGCGCGTTGCCTGGTGACGTCCTCCGCCTGGTGCTTGGTCGGGGGCTGCGGCTCACGCTGGTCGGGGTGGCGCTGGGGTTGTCCGGCGCGGCGCTGTTGACCCGACTCCTGGCCAATCAGTTGTACGGCGTCGAACCGCTTGATCCCGGGACCTTTGCCGCCGGCACGGCCGGGCTGGCGCTGGTGACGCTGGCCGCCTGCTGTGTCCCGGCCTTGCGGGCGGCACGGGTCGATCCGGCCATCGTACTCAAGGGCCGGTGACCCGCTCGACTGCCGCCGGCGCCGGATCAGAGGCAACGCGTTCGACGAATTGCGGGGCTGCCAACCACGAGGGCCGAGCCATGGACCTGTTGCTTCAGGACTTCCGCTACGCACTGCGCTCCCTCCGCCGGACTCCGGGTTTCGCGCTGGTGGCGTGCCTCACGCTGGCGCTGGGGTTCGGCGCCAACACTGCGATGTTCAGCGTGATCCAGGCGGTTCTGCTTCGCCCGCTTTCTTATGCCGAGCCCGAGCGCCTGGTGATGGTCTGGGAGCACAACATCCCCCGGCAACGCGACCGCAACGTGGTGTCCCCGGCCAACTACCTGCGCTGGCAGGAACGGGCGACCTCGTTCACCGACCTGGCCATGTACACCTGGGCGTCGACCGTGTTCACCGGTGGTGACGCCCCCGAGCGGGTGCCCGGCCGGTCGGTCACCACCAACCTGTTCTCCGTACTCGGCGCCCAGCCGGCGCGCGGGCGGCTCTTCACCCCCGAAGAAGGCGTTACGGGCGGGCCCGAGGTCATCATCCTGAGTCACGGGCTGTGGCAGCGCCGCTTCGGAGGCGATCCGGCCGTCGTCGGTCGCCCGGTGGCGGTCGCCGGCGGAACGGTCACGGTGGTGGGCGTGATGCCGGCGACCTTCCGCCCGCTGGGGACGGAGGAGTACTGGAAGCCGTTCACCATCAGCGCGGAGAACTGGAAGCCCATGGGCCGCTACGCCATGGTGATGGGCCGGCTCAAGCCCGGCGTGTCGGCGGAGGCCGCCAGGGCCGAGATGATGACCATCGCCCGGGGGCTGGAGCGCGAGTTCCCGGAGCACGACACCGGCTGGAGCACCAACGTCGTGTCGCTCACGGAACAGGTGGTAGGCGGGGCCCGGGAGATGCTCCTGGTGCTGCTGGGGGCCGTGGCGCTCGTGCTGCTGATCGCATGCGCCAACGTGGCCAATCTCACGCTGGTCCGCGCCGCGGGTCGGGCCCGGGAGACCGCGGTGCGGGTCGCGCTGGGTGCGCCCCGGTGGCAGCTCGCCCGGCAGTGGCTGCTGGAGAGCCTGGTGGTTGCCGGCATCGGGGGCGCCGTGGGCCTGCTGGTCGCCGCGTGGGGCGTGGATCTGCTCAAGGCCCTCGCCCCGAGTGACGTTCCCCGCCTGGCCGAGATTCGCATCGACGGCGCGGTCCTCGGGGCTACGGCGCTGGCGGTGATGGTTGTCGGCGCCCTGGCCGGGTTGCCAGCCGCTCTCGGAATCGGCACCCGGCGCCCGGCGCTCGGCGAAGCGACCACCCGGACTACCGTGGGTGGCGCCGCGACCCGCTGGCGACAAGGCTTGGTGGTCATCCAGCTCGCGCTCGCCCTCATGCTGCTCACCGGCGCCGGCTTGATGATCCGCTCGCTGGCTAGGCTGCTCGCAGTCCATCCGGGGTTCGATCCGACCAGCGTGCTCACCGTCGAGCTGAGTCTGCCGTCCGCGCTCTATGAGAACGACGCGCGCCGCACCGCCTTCTTCGATCAGGTCCTTGCCAGGGTCGACGCCCTTCCGGGTGTCGACGCGGCCGGCTCCGTCAGCGCGCTCCCGCTCACCGGGCTGGCAAGCGCCACCTCGTTCAGCGTCGTGGGGCAGCCGCCCCCGGCGCCCGGCCAGGCGCCGGTGGCAGACATCCGGCTCGCGGACGAGGGCTATTTCCCCGCCCTGGGGATTCCTCTGATACGGGGCCGGTTGCCGGCAGTCAGTGACGCCGCCGGCTCCCCGCCGGTGGTGGTGATCAACGAGACCATGGCCCGCCAGCTCTGGCCCGACGGCGATCCCATCGGTGCCAGGGTGCGGGTCAGCTGGGACGACCCCGAGGCGGAGCCCGAGATCGTCGGCGTGGTCGGGGATGTGCGGCATAACGGTCTCGACGGCGACGTCCGGCCGATGATCTACTACCCGCGAGCCCAGAGTCCGTCCGGCTACATGGTGCTGGTCGTGCGGGCCGCCGGGGACCTGACCGCCCTCACGACAGCCATCCGCGGTGTGGTCCGCGAATCGGACCCGGCGCTCCCGATCGGCGACATCGCCACGATGCAGGAGTACGTCCGCCGATCGGTGGCCGACCGCCGCTATCCGATGCTGCTGCTCGGGCTGTTCGGCGCTCTGGCGGTCACCCTGGCGGCGATCGGGATCTACGGCGTCGTGGCCCACGGCGTGGGACTCCGCACCAGGGAATTCGGCGTCCGAATCGCGCTCGGGGCCAGCCCGGGTAACGTGGCCCGTCTGGTTCTTTCCGGCGCTGTGGCGCTGGCGCTCGGAGGCGTGGCGCTGGGAGTCGCGGGCGCGTTGCTCTCGACCCGCGTGCTTACCCATCTCCTGTACCAGGTGGCGCCCGGCGATCCGGGAACCCTTGCCGCCGTGGCCACGGTGCTCACACTGGTGGTGCTGCTCGCCGCCTGGCTGCCGGCCCGCCGGGCCGCGCGGGTGGATCCGATGACCGCGTTGCGGGCCGACTAGCCTCTGGAGGCGATGCCGTGAACGCCCTGAGTGATCTCCGGTACGCCGCGCGATCCATCCGGCGGAACCCGTGGCTGTCGCTGGTCATCGTCGTGGTGCTGGCCTTCGGGTTCGGTATCGTGACGGCTGTTTTCTCGGTGCTCGACCGGGCGCTCCTGCGGCCCCTGCCCTCGGGCAGCGATCCCGACCGGTGGGTCCAGATTGTCGTGGGCCGGGAGGGGCAGGCTCACGCGAATGCGAATCTCTCCTATCCGCTCTACCGGGACGTCCGCGACCGCACCCGGGCCTTCGACGCCGTGCTGGCGCATGCGCCGACCAATCTCACCCTGCAGCTTGGGGACGAAGCCATCCGGCTCGAGGCGGCCGGCGTGTCCGCCGGGTTCTTCACCGCGCTCGGTGTCCGGTTCTCGCTGGGTCGCGAGATCTCAACCGAGGAGGACGTGCCCGGGGCGGGGCAGCCGGTCGCGGTGCTGTCGCACGCGCTCTGGCGGACGCGCTTCGGCGCCGATTCGGCGGTGCTCGGACGCGCCGTTACCCTCAACGGTTCCCCGTTCATCGTGATTGGTGTCGCTCCGCGGGACTTTCTCGGTCCGGTTCGCGGCGCCGCGGAAGACGCCTGGATCCCAATCACCGCCACCACGATTCCGGGCCTCTCGGACCTGTACCAGCGCCGCAGCGTCAGTTGGCTCGACGTCCTCGCCCGGATCGCGCCGGGAACCAGTCGGACCGGAGCCGCGGCGCAGACCCTGGGGCTGTCAGGCGCGCTCGTGGCGGACAGTCTGCTCCCGGCCGGGTCCCGGATCCTGCTCCGGGACGGGGCGGCCGGATTCACCGACCTGGTGGGAGATCTCCGGCAGCCGCTGGGGGTCTTGTTTGCGGCTTCGCTCATCATTGTCGCCATCGCGGGATTGAATCTGGCTGGCCTCCTGCTCGCCCGCGCCACTACCCGACAGTGGGAGCTCGCCATCCGGGTGGCGCTGGGTGCTACCCGAGGGCGCCTGGCCCGACTGTTCCTGGCGGAGGGCGCTCTGCTCGCCCTGCTTGGGGCCGGCGCCGGCCTGGGAGTAGCGGCGTGGCTGGCGACCACCGCGCCCACACTCCGCACGCTGTTCGGAGCGCAGCTGCTCATCCCGGAGGGTCTCGATCTCCGCGCTTTCGGGTTGCTCGCCCTGCTGGCCCTCGGGGTGGCTGCAGGAATCGCGGCGGGTCCGGCCTTCTGGTCGTCACGTCTCGAGGTCGGATCCGGTTTTCGCGCGGCCACAACCTCCGGTGACCCGGCGGGCCAGCGGCTCCGGACCCGGCTGGTCGTCGCTCAACTCAGCCTGGCCGTTGTGCTGGTATTTACGGGCGGTCTCCTCGCGGTCACCACCCGCCGCCTGGCGTCGGTCCGGCCGGGATACGATCCGGCCGGCATTCAACTCTCGACCGTCGACCTGCAGGCGCGGGGCTACACCGACGCGCGGGCGATGCAATTCTGGGAGGAGATGGTTCGGCGGCTGTCAGGTTCGCCGCTGGTTGATGGCGCCAGCGTGACCAGGATCGTGAACCCCAGTCGGGGGGGCATGCGGCTCGAAGCGACGGCCCTCGAGGCCTCGGCCGTGCCCAGGGAGCAAGTCCAGTTCGATCTCAACATGGTCGGCCCAGGCTACTTCCGCCTGCTGGGGATCCCGGTGCTCCGGGGGCGTGCCATCGAGACCATCGACCGCGGTGAGGCACCACTGGTCGCGGTAATCAATGACGCGATGGCCCGCCGATACTGGCCCGACCAGTCGGCCCTCGGCCGGGGGATCTTCCTCTCCGGCGACTCGACCCGGCCGGCGGTGGTGGTGGGCGTCGTGGCCGACGGGAAGTATCGCTCGCTTCGGGAGGGTCCGACCCCGGTCGTATATCTGTCGGCCCTGCAGGATCCACCGCTGACCGGCACCCTGCTGGTCCGGGCCCGGGCGGGAACCGAGCCGGCCTCGGTCGCCGCCCTGATTCGCCAGACGGTCCGGGAACTGGACGTCGGCCTGCCGGTCTTCGCCGTGCGTTCGCTCGCTGGCCACCTCGAGCTCGCGTCGAACACCGAGCGCCTGCTCTCGTTCCTCGCGTTGCTGTACGCGGGCCTGGCGGCGGCGCTGGCGGCGGTCGGGCTCTTCGGGCTGCTGAGCTATGCGGTCCAGCGCCAGACCCGTGAGATCGGCATTCGGCTGGCCCTTGGCGCCGATCCGTCCCGCATCCGTCGGCAGGTCGTCTGGCAGGGGTTGGGACGCGGGCTGATCGGTATCGGCCTGGGTCTCGGCCTGAGTATCATGAGCGGTCGGTGGGTGCGAGCCATCCTGTACGACGTCTCTCCATTCGATCCACTGATCCTGCTCGGGGTCGCCGGACTCATGCTGGCGGTCGCGCTCGCCGCAAGCTGGCTGCCGGCGATGCGCGCTGCGCGGGTGGATCCGATGGCGGCGCTCAGGTCCGAGTGAACGTCAGCCGGGAGTGAAATCATGAAGGACATCATGGCCGATCTGCGGTACGCGCTGCGTGCCCTGCGCCGGACGCCGGCGTTCACGTTCGTGGCCGTCGCAACTCTGGCGCTCGGGATCGGAGCCAACACCGCCATCTTCAGTGTGGTGGACGGCGTACTGCTCCGTCCGACGCCATTCGCGAACCCGGAAGGGCTCGCCCTGGTGTGGGAGACCGATCGCAAGAGCGGTACCGTCCGGGAACCCGCCTCAGTTCCCGACTTCCTGGATTTTCAGGAGCGGAGCGAGCGCTTTCAGCAGCTCTCGGCGTTCAACGGCGCCGAACTCAACCTGAATCAGTCGGGAAGCGAGCCTGCCCGGCTTCCGGCCCTGGCCGTGGGGCACGGGTTTCTGCCGATGCTGGGTGTCTCTCCCTTGCTCGGCCGCACCTTCACTGTCGAAGAGGATCGACCAGGCGGCCCGGCGGTCGCGCTGATCGGCGAAGCGCTCTGGGAGCGGCTCTTCGATCGCGATCCGGCGGTCCTCGGACGTGAGATCATCCTCGACGACACTCCGCGGACGGTTGTCGGCGTGCTGCAAGCCGGAGCGGACTTCGGTGCCCTTCAGATCCTGGGAGCGGCAACTTATGGACGGGCGTTCGCCGAGCGCGGCGGGCAGACCCGGGTCGACTTGTGGGTTCCGCTGGCGCCCGACCCGGTCGCCTTGCCGCGACAGACCCATCCGATCATCGTGGTTGGGCGGCTGGCGTCAGGGTCGAACCTGAGCCAGGCCCAGCAGGAGATGGCGACCATTACGGCAGAACTCGAGCGCGCCTACCCCGAGAACGATGCCCGGGGCGCCTTCGTCGAGTCGCTGCCCAGCGTGGTCTTCGGCCCGGTGCGTCCGGCGTTGCTGTTGCTGCTCGGTGCCGTCCTCCTGGTGCTGCTGGTGACGTGCGTGAACGTGGCCAATTTTCTGCTCGCGCGCGGTACGGCCCGGATGCACGACGTGACGGTCCGGGTGGCGTTGGGAGCCAGTTCGTGGCGCCTGGCGCGGCAGTTCCTGGCAGAGGGCATCGTCCTGACCCTCGTCGGGAGCCTCGCCGGGGTTGCCCTTGCCTACGGGCTGCTCGAGCTGCTCGTCGACCTCGCTCCCGCCTCCATTCCCCGCGTCGGCAGCATCGGCATCGACGCCCGGGTGTTGCTGGGTACGACCGTCGTGACCGCGGTGGTTGCGCTGGTGTTCGGGCTGCTCCCCCTGCTGCAGGCCCGCCGTCATGGTCTTCGACTCGCCCTCGAGAACGACCCGGGGCGCGGCGCGACGGCGAGTCGCGGCCACAGCCGGTTTCGTTCGGCGCTGGTGATGGCCGAGCTGGCCATGGCAGTGATGCTGATGGTCGGGGCCGGGCTGCTGATCAACAGTCTGTGGCGACTGCGGCGGGTCGATCCGGGGTTTCAGGTGGGGAGCATACTGAAAGCCGAATACCAGCTCCCCACGAGCCGGTATCCGCGGAATTTCGCGAACTGGCCGCGGTGGTCGGAAGTACATCGATTCACGGACGAACTGCGACACCGCGTGGCGGCCCTGCCCGGCGTGATCTCGGTGACGATCGCCGGCAGCCACCCGCTCGATGCCGGCTTCACGAACTCGATCGCGGTCCCCGGCCGCGAGGCCGAAGCCGCGGACTGGCCCGAGCCATCCATCAGGCGGATCGACGCCGGTTACCTCGAGACGATGCAGGTGTCGTTGCTTGCCGGCCGCGGCTTCACTCTCTCCGACGACACTGAGGCAAGTCCGGTCGTTCTGATCAACGAAACGGCCCGACAACGGTTCTTCGGTGACCGGGATCCGCTCGCCGAGCGCATCCGGATGTGGGGCCGGGAACGAGCGGTGGTCGGAGTCATCGGCAACGAGCGGATCCACGGACTGTCCAGCGCTACTCCGCCATCCGTGTACTTGCCAATCACCCAAGCCCCGGCCGGCGGTGGCAGCCTGCTGGTTCGGGGCCGTCACGATCCCGCGGAGCTGGCACCGGCGATCCGGGCGATCGTCCGGGAACTGGATCCGGCCCTCCCGCTGTTCGGCGTGGAGCCATTGGCGACCACGCTCTCCAACTCCACGGGCCAGGAGCGCTTCACGACGACCGTCCTGGGCCTCTTCGCCGGGGTGGCACTCCTGCTGGCCGTTGCCGGAGTGCATGGCCTGCTCAGCTACATGGTCGCCCGTCGGACGCGGGAAATCGGGATCCGCATGGCCTTGGGCGCGGACGGCCCGGCGGTGCGCTCCCTCGTGCTGACCGAAGGCGCTCGGGTGGCCGTGTACGGACTCGTGCTGGGGGTGCTGGGCGCTCTGGCCGTCTCCCGGGTCCTGGCCTCGCTACTGTATGGAGTAACGCCGGGCGATCCGGTGACGCTGGCCGGAGTGGCCGTCTTGCTGGGTGCCGTCACCCTGGTGGCCAGCTATCTCCCCGCCCGCCGCGCCTCGCGGGTGGACCCGATGGCCGCATTGAGAGCGGACTAAACGATATTGCCAATGGAGCCAACGTGATTCGCCTGATCGACCTCGAGAAATCGGTCCCGACCAAGCCGTCCCCGACCTGGATCCTGCGCCGGATCAACCTGGAGATTCAGCCGGGCGAGTTCGTCACGATCATGGGGCCGAGCGGGGCGGGGAAATCCACGCTGCTGGCCATCCTGGGCATGCTCGATAGCGAGTTCACCGGCGAGTACCACTTCCAGGCCGAGCCGGTTCACCGACTGAAGCCGAAGGAACGGAACAGTCTCGGGCGGGCCAGTATCGGATTCGTGTTCCAGCAGTATCACCTGCTGGACGATCTCACCGTCGCCGAAAACCTCGATGTGCCGCTCAGTTATCGGGACATGAAGAGCTCCGTGCGGGCTGCCCTGGTCGCGGACACCCTGGACCGCTTCAAGATGGTAGGCAAGAAGGATCTCTATCCCCGACAGCTGTCGGGTGGGCAGCAGCAGCTGGTCGCCGTGGCCCGCGCGGTCATCTCCCGGCCACCGCTGCTGCTCGCCGACGAGCCCACCGGCAACCTGCACTCCGCCCAGGGACGGGAAATCATGGAGCTGTTCCGCCAGCTCAATACGGAAGGTACGACGATCATTCAGGTGACCCACTCGGAAGAGAACGCCCGCTACGGTCGCCGGATCATCAACCTCAAGGACGGGTGGATGGTCGGCAGCGACGCATCATAAGGGAGGCAGCATGGAGTTCCTGCGCGAAATCAGACGGGCCTGGCGGTCGCTTCTCCGGGCACCCGTGTTCCTGGTGGTCGTGGTACTCGTCATCGGACTGTCCATCGGAGCATTCACGACGGTAGCCAGTCTGGCCGAAACCATTCTGATCGCGCCGCTGCCGTTTCCCGATCAGGATCGCCTGGTGGTGCTTTCCGAGGAGAAGCCCGATCAGGGCCGGGTGGACGAGGCGTCCGCTGTGAATTTCGCCGACTGGCGGAGTCAGGCGACATCGTTCAGCGGCCTCGCTGCCTGGACGGTGTGGGGATTCAACCTCACCGAGCTGGGCGAGCCGGTCGAGTTGAGCGTTGTGAGAACCACGGCCAGCCTGTTCCCCCTGCTCGGGGTCGGGCCGGCGATAGGCCGCTCCATCACGCCCGAAGACGAGCGGCCCGGTGGCACCCCGGTGGCCCTCGTGAGCCATGGCTTCTGGCAGACCCGGCTGGGTGGCGATCCCGGCGCCGTGGGCCGGGCCATTCAGCTCGACGGCGCCCCGGTGACGGTGGTCGGTGTGATGCCGGCCAGGTTCCGCTTCCCCGACCGCGACGATATCGCGGCCTGGGTTCCCCTGGTGCTGGCCGAACATGAGCGGACGACCCGGACCCAACGGATGTTCCAGGTGCTGGGACGGCTCCGGCCCGAGGCGTCATTGACCAGCGCTCAAGCGGAACTCACCGGCGTCGCGGCCCGGCTTGCCGATCAGTATCCCAAGGCGAATGCCGGCTGGACGGTTCGGGTGCGGAGTGCCCGGGATGTGCTGGTGCCGTCGAAGGAGATCGTGATTCTGCTGGGAGCCGCTGTCGTGACTCTCGTGCTGATCGCCGGAGCCAACGTGGTCAGCCTGTCGCTGGCACGGAGTCTGGCTCGGGCTCGTGAACTGGGGATCCGGACCGCCCTCGGCGCAGGGGTCGGAGGGCTGGTCCGCACCCTGCTCGCCGAGGGGGTAGTCGTGGCCGGGCTAGGCTCGACGATCGGCGTGGTGCTGGCGATCTGGTTCACACGATTCGTCCTCGACTACGATCCCGGTCTGCTGACCCACTGGCGGGAGTTCCGGCTGAACGCTGCGGTCCTGGGAGCCGTGGCAGTGCTGACGGTCATCGTGTCCGTCCTGGTCGGTCTGGTGCCAGCCCGGTACCACCGCCACCGCGGATTGATGGACCTGGTAGGCCGCGAGCGCGCCGGTGGCCGTGGCGGCAAGGCGGGAGCCCGGCTCCGGCACTGGCTGGTGACCGCGCAAGTGGCGCTCTCGACGGTGTTGCTCGTATCGGCGACGCTCCTGATTCTGAGCCTCACACGATTGCTCGGTGAACGACCGGGCTTCACTCCGGAACAGGTGATGGTGGCCAATCTGAGTCTGTCAAGTGGCCGCTCTCCGGAGAATCATCAGCAGTACGCCTTCATGGAGCAGGTGGTCCAGCGGCTCCAGGAGAACCCGGGGGTCGCCGGCGCGGCGTTCGCCACCACCACGCCCATGGCAACGACGGGAGTGGACCACGACATCCCGTTCGCGATCGACGGTCGCGAGGTCCCTCCCGGGGAGGAGGTGGATTTCCGGATCGCGACGGCGGGCTACTTCAGCGTGCTCGACATCCCCGTGCGAGGACGCGAATTCAGCCTCACCGACCGCGAGGACAGTCCCCCGGTGGCGATCATCAACCAGGAGCTTGCGCGCCTCTGGTTCCCGGAGGAGGACCCCCTCGGTCGCCGCATCAGGGTTGGCGGTGGCAACGGCTGGCTGGACATCGTCGGGGTGGCAGGGAACGTTCGCCACCGTGGGTTGCAGGTGGATCCGCGGCCCGAGGTCTTCGTGCCGCTGCGGCAGTACCCTGCGTACGGCAGCATGAACCTGGTCGTACGGGCGACCGGACCGACCGCCTCGGTGATTGCCCTGATCAAGGGCGTGGTGCATCAGCTCGATCCGGATCAGCCGGTGGGCGGTCTCGCGCCCCTCAGCGAGCAGCTCGCGCGGACCACCGCCGCTCCACGATTCCACCTGCTGATGTTCGGCGGACTCGCCGCCATGGCGCTGATCCTGGCCACCGCGGGCGTCTACGGCCTGCTGGCCTTCATCGCCCAGCAGCGGCAACGGGAATTCGGGATTCGACTCGCGCTGGGCGCCAGCCCGGTCCGAATCCTCCGCGGTGTGCTGTGGGATGGCGGCCGCCTGGTGGGAATCGGGGTGATCGCGGGGAGCCTCGCGGCGATCGCGACCGTCGGATTCCTGCGCGGGTTGCTGTACAAGGTGACGCCAGATCATCCGGTCGCCCTGGGCGGGGCCGTCCTCATCCTGGCCGTCGCGGCGGTGGTGGCCACCATCGGACCGGCCCGCCGGGCGGCGCGGGTCGATCCGGTCGTGGCGATGCGGGCGGAGTAAGAGCCGTCAGCCATCAGCCTTCAGCCGACAGATGGCGGATGAAGCCACTGAGCATGCGCTTGATTTCGATGGTTCGTCGCTCAAGTTCCGCGTGCGGGCCGGCCGGCAGGAGCCCGAGATCATGACTGAGCATCAGGTGGTACTCAACCTCGGCAGCCGACGCCAGCGAGATTCGGAGGAACCTGACCGCTTCGCGGTCGGTCGCCTCGGCGGTACCTTCAACGACGTTGGCCGCAACGGATATCGCAGCACGACGGAGTTGATCGGTCAAACCGAACCGCTCCCGGGCGGGGAACGGTCCTGTCACCCGGTAGATTTCCAGCACCAGACCATGTGCCTTCTGCCATACCTTGAGCTTCCTGAAATTCTGCACGATCGTCCCCGTCGCGTGGGTGCCTCAAGCTGTCTCGCTCAGGAGATGAGTGATCAGAATCCCGCACCTCAGCGCAATTCGTTGCATCACGGTCTGACGGCTGACGGCTGACGGCCGACGGTTAATGGCTCCCACCCCCCGCGTCCTCATCGCCGACGACCTGCCGGACGTCCTCCAGGCGCTTCGGCTCCTGCTCAAGGGGGAAGGCTTCGAGGTGGAAACCACGGCCTCGCCCGGCGGGGTGCTGGTCGCGCTCGAGCTCAAGGATTTCGACGTCCTGCTCATCGATCTCAACTACACCCGCGATACCACGTCGGGACGCGAGGGGTTCGACCTTCTGAGCCGGATCCAGCTGCTGGATCAGTCGCTCCCCGTGGTCGTCATGACCGCCTACGGCAGCGTCGAGGGTGCGGTCGAGGCGATGCGCCGCGGTGCCCGCGACTACCTCGAGAAGCCGTGGGACAACAACCGGCTGGTGGCAGTGCTGCGCACCCAGGTGGAACTGGGCCGCGCGCTCAAGCGGAGCCAGCGACTGGAGAGCGAGAACCTGACACTCCAGCGCGAGGGGCTGCCGGACCTGGTGGTCGAGTCTCCGGCGATGCGGCAGGTCGCTCGCCTGATGGAGCGGGTCGGGCCATCCGACGCCAACGCCCTGATCCTGGGTGAACACGGGGTAGGTAAGGAGATCGCCGCCCGCTGGCTGCACGCTGCCAGCCCTCGCGCCAGCCGCCCGATGATCACGGTGAATGTGGGTGGGCTTTCCGAAGGGGTATTCGAGAGCGAGCTGTTTGGCCACCTGAAAGGCGCCTTCACCGACGCCAAGACCGACCGGATCGGCCGGTTCGAGCTGGCCGACGGGGGCACGCTCCTCTTGGATGAGATCGCCACCATCACCCCGGGCCAGCAGGCCAAGCTCCTGCGCGTGCTCAACACCGGCGAGTTGGAGCGCGTCGGATCGTCCAAGACCCGCAAGGTAGACGTCCGCGTGCTCTCCGCCACCAACGTCGACCCCCGCGCCGAGGTTGCCGCCGGCCGGTTCCGTGAGGACCTGCTCTACCGCCTCAACACCGTGGAGATCACCATTCCGCCGCTCCGGGACCGGCGTGAGGACATCCCGCCGCTGGCGGCCCAGTTCCTGTCCCGGCACGCCGGCCGCTACCGGAAGCCCATCACCGGCTTTCGGCCGGACGCCGTCGAAGCGCTGCTCCGCTACGGCTGGCCCGGGAACGTGCGGGAGCTCGACCACACCATCGAGCGGGCGGTATTGCTGGCCGATGGCACCGAGATCCGGGTGGCCGACCTGGCGCTGGCCCCGCCCGCCGACCAGGCGGTGCGACTCGACCAGCTCACCCTCGAGGAAGTCGAAAAGCTGCTGGTGCAGAAGGCACTCGCCCGAACCGGGGGCAACGTGAGTGAAGCCGCCAAGGCGTTGGGACTGAGTCGCACGGCGATGTACCGGCGGAAGGAGAAGTACGGGTTGTGAGGCGGAGGCGGCTGTCGGCTGTCCGCTGACGGCTGTGGGCGATCCGTTGTCAGATCTCAGCCTTCAGGCATATTCACGACGCGCACGTTGGGATCCCCCAAGAGCTGATAGCTGATAGCTGATAGCTGACAGCCGACAGTGCATAGCCGACAGCCTGCTAACTTCCCCTCCCATGCCCTCCCACCCCCGACGCGTCCTCCTCCTCGCCGCCCTGTCAGCGACGCCGGGAGTGGCGCTCGGCCTGTGGCTGCTCTGGTCCGGTGATTTCAGTGACAAAGTCCGGTGGACCGTCGCCCTGTTCGTGCTGGGTGCGCTGGCCATCGGCCTGGCAGCCCTCCACGAGCGGGTAGTGCGCCCGCTCCAGACCCTGTCGAACATCCTCGCCGCCCTCCGCGAAGGCGATTACTCCCTTCGGGCCCGGCGGGCCGACCCCCGGGATGATTCCCTGGGCCTGGTGTACCTGGAAGCCAATGCCCTGGCCGATACCCTTCGCGGCCAGCGCCTCGGCGCGTTGGAGGCGACGGCGCTGCTCCGGACCGTCATGGCGGAGATCGACGCCGCCGTCTTCGCCTTCGATAACAACGGCGCGCTGCGCCTGGTGAACCGCGCCGGGGAGCGGCTCGTGGGCCAGCCGGCCGAGCGCCTCCACGGGCTCACGGCGCCGGCGCTGGGCCTGGGGGATTGTCTCGAGGGAGAATCGCCCCGGGTGCTGGATCGGAGCGGTCCGCACCCCGGCCGGTGGGAACTCCGCCGGGGAACGTTCCGCCAGGATGGTCGTCCGCATCAACTGGTGGTGCTCACCGATGTGAGCCGCACCCTCCAGGCCGAGGAACGGCAGGCGTGGCAGCGGCTGATCCGGGTCCTTTCCCACGAGATCAATAACTCGCTGGCGCCCATCCGGTCGCTGGCCGGCAGTCTGCGGAACCTGATTGACCGCGGATCGCAGGAGACCGACAAGGAAGAAGACCTGCATCAGGGCCTGGACATTATCGGCCAGCGGGCCGATGCGTTAGGCAGGTTCATGGCAGCCTACGCCCGCCTGGCCCGGCTGCCCAAGCCGGTCAAGGCCACTGTCGAAGTCGACCCCTGGGTCCGGCGGGTAGTGGCGCTGGAGCGCCGCCGCGAAGTCGAAATTGTGGCCGGGCCGCCGCTGGCGATCCAGGCCGATCGCGATCAACTGGAGCAACTGCTCATCAACCTGCTCAGGAACGCCGTCGATGCCGTGGCCGAGACCGGCGGCGGCGTCCGGATCACCTGGGCGCTGGCCGCCGCCGGCCTCGAGGTGACGGTCGAGGACGAGGGGCCGGGGATCGCCGATACCGCCAATCTCTTCGTGCCCTTCTATACCACCAAGCCCGGTGGATCGGGAATCGGCCTGGCACTCTCCCGGCAGATCGCCGAAGTCCACGGTGGCTCCCTCCGGCTCGAGAACCGTGAGGACCGCCGCGGCTGCCGGGCACGACTCTGGCTTCCGAAATAGGGGCTCCAGGCCCCCAACAGCCGTGAAGCCGGTCGGGTCGGTTTGTCAGGCCGGATTTGACTCGGCGCAAGTTGGCCTGTAGCTTGACTTTATCCAACAAGGTCATGGTCAGATCGTGAGTCCCGTCGCCCCCCGCTGGAGGGTTTTGAGACGCGCCGCCCGCGTTCTCGCCGGGGCGTTGGTGTTGACCACATGCTCCACCGACAGCGCGATGTCTCCCCGGGGCACGGTCCGGGGCACCATGGATGTCGGGTCCCTCCTGGTGGCCGCCCGCGAATTCCCGATTCCCGTCGACGAAGTAGTGCTCGAGCTGCGACGGGTGTCCGACAACACGGTGGCCTTCAGTCGAACTCTGACGTCGGCGGAATGGTCCACCACCACGACCCAGCTGCGGATCGAGGTTACGCTCGATCTGCAGAGCACGACCGAGGAATTCATCTTCACCGCCATCGTCCGGGGTGGAGGGATCGAGTACTACCGCGCCACTGGAAACGTGATCGCGACGGCGGGGGGCCAGGCCACTACCAATCCGATTGCGCCGACGTACACCGGTCCCGGGCTCGGGGCCGACCAGCTCATCTTTCCCGCGCTCACGACGCTCGGCAACGGTCAGACGGCGACGCTTTCAGCCGTCGTAATGCAGGGGAACACCACGCTTACTGGCGTGCCGGTGTCCTTCACCTCCAGCAATCCGGGGCTGCTCACTCCGGTGCCGCTGGGTCTCAACCAGGCCACGGTGACCACTCCGCTCACCGGCTCGGGGAGCGTGACGATCACGGCTCAGACACCCAACGGGCTCACAACCAGCGGGACGGTGTCCTGGGCGCCCACTGCGGTGGCGATCGTGCTGGTAAGCGGCGACGGGCAGAGCGTCCTGGTCGGTACCCAGGCTCCGGCTCCGCTGGTGGTCGAAGTGAGGGACGGCCAGAACAACCCCGTGCCGGGCTATCCGGTGGACTTCGCCGTCACGCTCGGGCCGAGCGGCACGTCGGTCACTCCGCTGTCGACCACCACCGATGGCCAGGGCCGTGCCCAGACGGTGGTCACCGCCGGTTCGGCTGCCGGGCCCATCACGGTCGAAGCGACGGCCAGCGGACTCATCGGCTCGCCGGTGATCTTCAGCGCCATCGCGGTCGCAGCACCGGGCCCGCCGGCGAGCGTCGCGGCGAACTCGCCGCTCTCCCAGACCGCGGGGATCAACACGCCGGTCTCGTCCCCGCCGTCGGTGATCGTGCGCGACGCGGCGAACCTGCCGGTTCCCAATGCCACCGTGACCTTCGCCGTCCAGCCGGGTAACGGCACCATCACGGGTGCCACCCAGACCACGGACGCCAATGGTGTGGCGACGGTGGGCAGCTGGACAATGCCCCAGACCACGGGCAGCTACACCCTCACCGCGACTGTTGGCACGCTCCCCTCCGTGAGCTTCACGGGCATCGCCGTCCTGGTGGATGGGTGCTGTATCGTGACCGTGATCTCGGGAGATGGCCAGACCGGTCCCGCCGGGGCGCCGCTGGCGAGCCCTCTGGTCGTCGAGGTGCTCGACATACAGGGCAACCCGATGCCCCAGGTGACGGTGAACTGGGCAACACCCGACGGCGGCTCGTTCTCCCCTGCCAGCGGCCCGACCGATGTGAATGGCCGTGCCCAGGCGACCTGGACACTCGGCCCCACGGCGCCGAGCCAGACGGCCTCCGCCTTGGCGGGAGGGACGGCCACCTTCACGGCGACGGCCACCTTCGGGCCGTCCCCGATCACGCTGTCGTTTGTCGGGGTCCCCGGGGTCGGCGTGGGACTTTCGACTACGGTGCGGGCGACGATTCCCGCCGCCGCGCCGGCGGGTGGAGTCGCCGTGACGCTGGCGAGTGATCCCCCGACCGGAATCGTCGGTGTTCAGGCCCCTGCCACCCGGACCATCCCGCAGGGGAGCACCACCGTCGACTTCGTGGTGAACGGCGTGGCCGTGGGGAGTACCACGCTTCGGGTGACCGCCACGGGCTTCACCGATGGCACGCTACCGATCACGGTGCAGAACCGGAACATCAGCGTGCCGGCCACCCTGAACGTGCCGTACGGCGGTACCGCCTCGCTGCCGATCCAGCTGCCCGATCCGGCGCCAGCCGGTGGGGTCACCTTCACCGTCCAGAGCAGCGCGCCCGGAAACGTCAGCGTCGCCACGTCGCCCGTGACCATCGCGGCCGGCGGCCAGACCGCGAACGCCACGCTCAACGGCGTGCTCCCCGGGCCGGCGACGATCACGGTCTCCAACCCGGCCTACATCGACGGCGTCACCGCGGCCAGCACCACCGCGTCGCTCAACATCGTGCAGGCGTCGGCCACGCTGAACCAGAGCTTCGGCACCTCGATCACCATCAACTTCGAGAGCAGCGGCGTCCCGGCGGCCGCGCCCTCGCCAGGGATCACGGTCGACCTCACGCCGACCGACCCCAGCTGTCTTGCGGTCACGACGCCGGTCACCATTCCCACCGGTCTCGTGAGCACCACCGCGACGCTCACGTACGGTGGGTCGGCGTCGTTGCCGTGCACCACCAAGCTCCTGGCCCAGGCGACGAACCTGCTGGCGGACAGCATCAACGCCACCGTGCAGGTCCTTCCGGGAATTACGGTGGGAAGTGTCACGGTAGGCAGCGGGCTCCAGGACGCGACCAGCTTCAACCTCGGGGCGTCCAACCACGGCGGGGTGACGGTGACGGTGGCCAGTTCGAGCCCGGACGTGCTGGTAGCGCCGAACGCCACCACCGCGGGCCAGCCGTCGATCAACTTCACGCTGCTGAACGGGACGGCGTTCCAGAGCTTCTACGTGCACGCGGTGGAGGGCCGGGTCACGGACACGGTCCAGGCCACGATCACGGTGTCGGCCACGGGCTTCAGCAACGGGACCGGGACGGTGAACGCCATCCCGCCGGCCATCGATCTGCAGGGGCTGCCGGGGACGACGACCACGCTGTCGCCGTCGAGCGCGGTGTACGTGCGGGCGGGGACGCCGAACGCGGCCAACACCGCCCTGACCCAGGTGCAGAACGTCCGGTTCGGCGGGACGCCCAAGGTGGCCACCTTCACGACGCCATCGAACGGCTTCGGCGAGCTGCTCAAGGCGGCCACCGCACCGGGGTTGACCCAGACCGCGACCATCCCGGCCAACGGGACGCTGTACTACACCCCGACCGATACCACGTCGGGTGGGGTGGCGTTCCACCCGCTCCTGGCGGGCGGCACGACGGTGAGTGCCACCATCCCGGACTTCATCTCGACCACCCAGGCTGCGCGGTCCATCACCGTGTCGCAGCCGGGGGTCACGGTCGGCAGCCTGACGGTGGGCAGCGGACTGCAGGACCAGACCAGCTTCAGCCTCGGGGCGTCCAACCATGGCGGGGTGACGGTGACGGTGGCCAGCTCGAGCCCGGACGTGCTGGTAGCGCCGAACGCCACCTCGACTGGACAGCCGTCGATCAACTTCACGCTGCCGAACGGGACGACGTTTCAGACCTTCTATGTGCAGGCGCTGGAGGGGCGGGTGACCGACACGGTGACGGCCACGATCACGGTCTCGGCCACGGGCTTCAGCAACGGGACCGGGACGGTGAACGCCATCCCGCCGGCCATCGATCTGCAGGGGCTGCCGGGGACGACGACCACGCTGTCGCCGTCGAACGCGGTGTACGTGCGGGCGGGGACGCCGAACGCGGCCAACACCGCCCTGACCCAGGTGCAGAACGTCCGCTTCGGCGGGACGCCCAAGGTGGCCACCTTCACGACGCCATCGAACGGCTTCGGGGAGCTGCTCAAGGCGGCCACGGCGCCGGGGTTGACCCAGACTGCGACCATCCCGGCCAACGGGACGCTGTACTACACCCCGACCGATACCACGTCGGGCGGAGTGGCCTTCCACCCGCTCCTGGCGGGCGGCACGACGGTGAGTGCCACCATCCCGGACTTCATCTCGACCACCCAGGCCACCCGGTCGATCACCGTGTCGCAGCCGGGGATCACGGTCGGCAGCCTGACGGTGGGCAGCGGGCTCCAGGATAACACCAGCTTCAGCCTGGGGGCGTCGAACCACGGCGGGGTAACGGTGACGGTGGCCAGCTCGAGTACGGACGTGCTGGTGGCACCGAACGCCACCTCGGCGGGCCAGCCGTCGATCAACTTCACGCTGCCGAACGGGACGACGTTCCAGAGCTTCTACGTGCAGGCGGTGGAGGGGCGGGTGACCGACACGGTGACGGCGACGCTCACGGTCTCGGCCACCGGCTTCAGCAACGGGACCGGGACGGTGAACGCCATCCCGCCGGCCATCGATCTGCAGGGACTGCCGGGGACGACGACCACGCTGTCGCCGTCGAACGCGGTGTACGTGCGGGCGGGGACGCCGAACGCGGCCAATACCGCCCTGACCCAGGTGCAGAACGTGCGGTTTGGCGGGACGCCCAAGGTGGCCACCTTCACTACTCCGGTGGGCATCGGGGAACTCCTGAAGGCGGCGACCGGCCCGGGACAGACCCAGACCGCGACCATCCCGGCCAGCGGGACGCTGTACTACACGCCGACCGACACCACCTCAGGCGGAGTGGCGTTCCATCCGCTGCTGGGCGGAACGACCACCGTGAGCGCCACCATCCCGGACTTCATCGCGACCGCCCAGGCGACGCGGTCCATCACGGTGTCCCAGCCCGGGATCACGGTCGGCAGCCTCACGGTCGGCAGCGGGCTCCAGGATGCAACCAGCTTCAGCCTCGGTGCCGCCAACCACGGTGGCGTGACGGTCACGCTGACCAGCTCCAATGCGGCCATGCTGCTGTCGACCAGCTCAACCGCACCGGGCCAGGGGAGCATCTCGTTCAACCTGAATGACGGAGAGACTTTCCGAAGCTTCTACGTCCAGGGCAACGAGGGTGTAAGCCAGCTGACCGCCACCACCGTAACGGTGAGCGCCTCGGGATTCACCGATGGCACCAGCACCCAGACTATCGTCCCGGTTGCGATTGACCTCCAGGGGGTCCCGACCACGACCACGACGTTGGCCGCGGCCAGTGCGGCCTACGTCCGTGTGGGTACGGCGAATGCCCAGAACACCGCACTGACCCAGGTCCAGAACATCCGGGCCGGTGGCGTACCGCTCACGGCGACGTTCACCCTTGTACCGGCCAACGGGGTGGGTGAACTCCTCAAGGCGGGAGCGGCACCGAGCACCACGCACCAGGCGACTATCCCGGTCGGGCTCTACTACACGCCCACCGACACCACCTCGGGTGGCGTCGCCTTCCACCCGCTCATCATCGGATCGACCAGCGTGGTCGCATCTATTCCTGGCGTGATCGCGACTTCCCAGGCAACCCGACCCATCACCGTATCGCAGCCCGGGATCACGGTAGGCACGCTGACGGTGGGGAGCGGGTTGCAGGAGGCTACCAGCCTCTCGCTGGCCGCGCCGGAGCACGGCGGGGTGACGGTCACCTTGAACAGCGCCAACCCCCAGATCCTGCTGTCCCCCGACGCAACCACGCCCGGCCAGCAGCAGGTCAGCTTCAACCTGGCCGACGGAACGACGTTCCGGAGCTTCTACGTGCAGGGTGTCGAGAATGTCACTCAGACGGCCACCTCGGCCGTGACCGTGACCGCGACCGGATTTGGCAACGGCAATGCCGTGATGACCATCGTGCAGGGGGCCCTGGATCTGCAGGGGGTGCCGGCCACGGTCTCGTCGACTGCGCCGGTGGTGGGCATCTACGTGCGGGTCGGTACGCCGAACGTCGGGAACACGGCGCTGACCCAGGTGCAGAACATCCGGGCGGGAGGTCCGGGGCCGCTGACGGCAACGTTCAACACCAGTAACGTCAATGCGGCGTCCATGGTCACCAGCACCCAGACGGCCGGTGCCACCTCGGAGACGGCCCAGATTACAGCCGGGTTCTATTACACGCCGACCACCGTGGCGACCGGCGGGGTAGGGCTCCGGCCGGTCGCGCCAGGAAATGCCTCGATCTCCGCCGCCATCACGGGATTCATCACCACCACCGCCGGGGTTCGTCCGGTGCAGGTGCAATAGGACGGCTCGGCGGCTCGGCGGCTCGTGAATAGACTAGGGCGAGTCCCTCCTCGGAACGGACCATTGCGCGAACCAGCTAGTTCGGCATCCTTCGCCGAGCCGCCGAGCCGCCGAGCCGCCGAGCCGCCGAGCCGCCGAGCCGCCGAGCCGCCGAGCCGCCGAGCCGCCGAGCCGCCGAGCCGCCGAGCCGCCGAGCCGCCGAGCCGCCGACTTTGTGGTACAAAGCACTTGACGAAACTCAGCCTACTCCCTACCTTGGCTCCATGCCCCAGCTCCGTCCCCGTCGCCCAGCTGCAGAAGAGGTTCCGCTGCAGGACCGGGCTATCGAAAACCTCCGCTTCATCCGCGACACCATGGAACGGGCCCACTCCTTCACCGGCGTGCCAGGATGGGGCGGGGTAGGGATGGGGGTGACGGCCCTGGCCGCCGCCTGGATCGCGGCTCAGCAGCCCACCCTCGACCGGTGGCTCCTGACCTGGGTCGCCGAGGGCTGGTTGGCCTTCGCCATCGGCGTGATCGCCATGGTGCGGAAGGCCCCGGCCGGCGATACCCCCCTCACCTCCAAGCCCGGCCGTCGTTTCGTGCTTGCCTACGTCCCGCCGATCCTGGCTGGCGCGGTCCTGACAGTCGTTCTCTACCGGGCCGGTTTGACCGGCCTGCTCCCGGGGGTATGGCTGCTCCTGTATGGCACCGGTGTGGTGACCGGTGGGGCCCTGTCAGTGCCCCTGGTGCCGGTGATGGGCGCGTGTTTCGTCGGCTTGGGAACGGTGGCGCTGTTCGCCCCCGCGGCCTGGGGAGACTGGCTGCTCGCCGCCGGGTTCGGCCTGGTGCACATCGGCTTCGGGGCCGTGATCGCGAGGAGGTACGGTGGGTAAGGGGAGCGCGGCCCGCGCGGGCGGTGGCGCGGGGAACCATACCGGCGCAACGGGTGGCCCTGCCGGTGACGCGGGGCTCAAGGGCGTCAAGGGTGGCCGGGCGGCTCTCACACCGGACCTGGATCGGGTCATCCACGAGCGCCTCCGCCTGGCCATCGTGAGTGCGCTGGCCGTGAACGACAGCCTCACATTCAACGAACTCAAGGCGCTGCTCCAAACCACCGACGGTAATCTGAGCGTCCATGCCCGCAAGCTCGAGGACGCGGGGTATGTCGCCTGTACCAAGTCGTTCGAGGACCGGATCCCGCGGACCGAGTACCGGCTCACTGCGGCCGGCAGGAAAGCGCTGGAGCGGTACCTGGATCACATGGAAGCGCTGATCAAGGTGGCCAGGCGTTGAGGCGTCAGGCGTTGCGGCGGCAGCCTCGGATCAAGGTCTGACGCCTGACGCCTCAACGCCCAACGCCTTCTTTCACGGAGTAATACTTTACGATGCAAAGCACTTCACTCCACGTCGCCATCATCATGGACGGCAACGGCCGCTGGGCCGAGAGCCAGGGGCTGCCGCGCGCGGCCGGTCATGCCGAAGGGGCCAGGCGGGTGCGGGATGTGACCCGGGCCGCGGCGGAGCAGGGCATCGGCGTCCTCACCCTCTACGCCTTCTCGTCCGACAACTGGCAGCGCCCCGCGGCGGAGGTGGAAGCGCTCATGCGGCTGTTCACCGACTATCTGCGGGAATCAGCGGCGGAATGCGCCGAGTCCGGCGTGCGGCTGACGGTGATCGGCCGGCGCGACCGACTGCCGTTTCCGCTCCGCGCCGCCATCGCGGTGGCCGAACGGCGCACCCGGGAGGGCCGCCGGCTCTGGCTTCGCGTCGCCCTCGACTACTCCGCCCGCGACCAGATCCTCCGCGCCGCGCGCCGGGCGGCCGCGGTCAAGGGACTCTCACGCGAGCGCTTCGCCGCCTGTCTCGGGCAAACTGGCCACGACCGCCGCCCCGCACCAGACGTCGACCTGCTCATTCGAACCGGCGGCGAACGCCGCCTGAGCGATTTCCTGCTCTGGGAAAGCGCCTACGCGGAGCTGATCTTCAGCGAAACCCATTGGCCCGATTTCGGTGCGCCACAGCTGGCCGAAGCGATCGCCGAGTTCCGCGGCCGGCAACGGCGGTTCGGCCGGGTGGTCGAGGAGGGCACGGCATGACCGGTCCGAAAGCTTCGGCCGGAGGACTGCTCTGGCCGATCCTGGCCCTCGGTGTCGCGGGTGATTTGCTGTTCCGGGCCAATCATCTCGGCCTGAACGTCCTGGTCTGGACCGGGGGAGCGGTTCTGGTTTGGCACTCGGCGACTCGGCGACTCGGCGGCTCGGCGGCTGGCGGGTCGGTGGTCGATTCATGCCCTGCGCCGAGCGGCCGAGCCGCCGAGCCGCCGAGCCGCTCATGGGAGCGCGGACTGCTGGTGTGCGCCCTGGCCCTCGCCGCCGCGTGGGTATGGCGGGACAACGCCATGCTCCGGTTCCTCGATGCCCTCGCGCTGATCCTGGTCTTCGCGCTCCTGCCTTTGGCTCGCGTGGCCGATTGCCGCACGGCCTTGGGGCGGCTGACCGTGGCCCAGCTGCTCAGGGCACTGGCTGGTCTGGCCGGTCGGGGGGTCTCGGGCCTGTTGCCGACCGTGCTCGAGGCGGAGCGCGAATCGCGCGACTCCAAGGCGAGGCGGACGCTTCCGCTCGGTGCCTTGGCGCGTGGGCTCATGATCGCCGTGCCCACCGGCGCGGTCTTCGGCACCCTGCTGGGTTCGGCCGACCCGGTGTTCGGCGACGCCATGCGCCGAATCGTCGCCGTGGATCCCGAGGTTCTGATCGGCCACGTACTGGGCGTGACCCTGGCGGCCTGGATCGCGGCGGCCATCCTGCGCGGATTGCTGCCCGCGGCCGTTGATTACCTCTCTGGAACTTCGCGGCCGCCCAGCCGGGGCCTGGGCGCGATCGAGATTGGCCTGACGCTGGGGGTGGTCGATCTCCTCTTTGCCGGCTTCATCGCCTGGCAGGTTCCCTACTTCTTCGGCGGGACGGACTGGGTGCAGCGGACCATGGGTGTCACGCTCGCCGAGTACGCCCGAAGGGGTTTCTTCGAGCTGGTGGTGGTGACCGCGCTGGTACTGCCGTTGCTGCTCCTGCTCAACACCCGGCTGACGCCGGACGATCCCCGGGCGCGCCGGTGCTACCGCTGGCTGGCCGGGATCCAGGTCGCTCTGCTGCTCGCCATCATCGGGTCCGGGATGCACCGGATGGCGCTGTACCAGGGTGAGTTCGGGCTGACGCAGGACCGGCTGTTCGCCTCCGCGTTCATGGCCGGCGCGGCCGTCACCTGTGCCTGGTTCATCGCCACCGTGTTGCAGGGGAGGGCGTTGCTGTTTGCGCGCGGGGCGCTCGTCGCCTGGGGGGTTTGGCTCGCGCTCTTGAACCTCGCCAATCCCGACCGCCTGATAGTGACCACGAATCTCCGGCGTCACGCCGTGGGCAAGAGCCTCGACGCCTCCCATCTTGCCCGACTCGGCACCGATGCCGTCCCGGCCCTGGTCGCGGCTCTGCCGTCGCTTGCCGACCCGGAACGCGCCATTGTGCGGGATGGTCTCATGAAACGCTCGGACATCTATTCCACCGACCTTCGCGACTGGCACTACGGCCGGGAGCGGGCCCGTCGCGCCATCCTCACCCTCCACGACGAAGCGTCTCCATGACCAGCACGCTCTCGATGCTCATCGCCATCCTGGCCTTTCTTGGTACCGTCGGCCTCATTGCGCTGGCCGCCGCCGCCGCCCTGTGGTTGGGATTCCGCGGCCGGCGTGACCGGGCGCGTGCCGTCGCCCTCCTGGGCGGCGGTCTGGCGGGGGTCTATGCCCTGGTTCTGGTCGGCGTCGGGCTTGCCAGCAAGGAGCGGGTGCTGCCGGCCGGCAGCGAGAAGTACTTCTGTGAACTCGACTGCCACCTTGCCTACGTCGTCACCGGGGTCCGAGGTCCCCACTCCCTCGGCGACGGGGCGACGGGGAGACCAGGCGATGGGTCATCAGACTGGGTCGTGACTATTCGCACCCGGTTCGACGAGACCACGATCTCGAGTCGCCGGCCGCGCGACGCCACGCTCCTGCCGTTGCCTCGACGGGTCGAGTTGGTGGGATCGGATGGGCGGCGGTACGAGGTGGCGGACGGGGAGGAGAGGGCGGAGAGGGCGGACCCCTCGCTGGCGCTCGGGGCAAGCAGGGCGGACAAGACGGACTGGACGGACGGGGATATGAAGTCGACGCGGCTGGATCAGCCGCTGAAGCCAGGGGAGTCGTATCTCACCACCCTTCGCTTCGCCCTGCCGGCGGGCGTGACACCGGTCCGGCTCTTCCTCGCGGACGATGTGGTGGTCCATCGATTCCTGATAGGGCACGAGCGGAGCCCGGGGCACGCGCCGGTCTACCTGGCCCTGCCCACGGTCCCGGTTGCCGGACGCTGAGTCAGGATGCCGGTGCTGGCGGTGATACTGGCGGGGATGCTGGCGGCCTTCACGGCCATCGGGCATGAGGAGGCCGCCGGGTGGCCGCTCTGGGAGGAGCGGTGGGAGCGGGTCGAATTGGCGGGATGGGTACTCCTGGGGTTGGTGGTGTGGCTGGGCGGCGCCGGTTAGAACCTCCAGCCCCTCCAGCCCGTAGGGCCCCGCACCACCTCACCTCACTCGACATGACACGACGAATGGCCGGAATCGGGTTGGGCGCCGCCTTCGGGCTCGGCCTTCTGGGAATTGCCGCTTCTCTTACCCACCAGCCCGTGGTCGGCCCAAGGAACAAGCCCTTTGCCAGCGCGGACTGGCTGGGTCTCCTGCCCGAAGGCGAGGCCAAACGACGTTTCATCCTGGACTGCACCGGCTGCCACCAGTTCGATGAACGCATGGCCCGGGTGAACGGGCGGCCACGCTCGAAAGACGAGTGGGTCGACGCGGTCAGCCGGATGCTCAGTTACGCCGGCGCGACGACCGGGTTCCCGGTCATAGCCAACGACCGAGATGCCGTCGCCACCGCCGCGTGGCTCGAGGCCAGTCTGGCTCGCGAACCCGCCCCCAGACCTCCGTCCGGTACCGACACCGTGACCGGTCAGGTCACCGAGTATGACACACCTGTCGCCGAGGATCTGCCGCACGACGTCGCAGTAGACCCGGCCGGACGGGTGATCATCACCGGCATGTTCAGTCATCGGCTATTCGTGCTGGATCCGGCGACCGGTACCTTCGAAACCGTCGCGATCCCGATCCCCAAGGCCAACCCGCGTGCCGTCGAGATCGACTCCGCCGGCAACTGGTGGGCAGTGTTAGGTCAGCCGATGCAGGTGGCCCGTTATCGACCTCAATCACGGGAGTGGACTTCCTTCCCGGTGGGGTTCTATCCCCATAGCCTGGCGCTGGGGAGACCCGGGGAGGTCTGGGTCAACGGCCACTTCACCCGCAATCCCGAGCTGATCGGCCGGGTCGATGTCGCCACCCGGCGTCTGGAGACGTTCCCGGTCACACCCCACCCGATCCTGGCCGGTGTGCCCGGCGGTCCGATTCCCTACGAGATCCGGATCGGCCCGGATGGGAGAGTGTGGGGTTCCGAGCTGATGGGAAACCGGGTCTTCGTGATGGAGCCATCGACCGGACGGTTCCGGACGTACCAGATGCCGGTTTCGCACAGCGGACCGCGGCGTCTCGACCTCGACCGCCAGGGCCGGGTGTGGATTCCGGCCTACGCCGCCAACGAGCTGGTACGGCTGGATCCGGCCACCGGTGAATTCCGGCGATACGTGCTCCCGATTCCTGATGCGGTACCTTATGTCGTCCGCATCGATCAGGTCACGAGTCGTATCTGGATCGGCACCGGGGCAGCTGACGCCATTGTGGCATTCGATCCGGCCGGGGAGCGGTTCACTGTGTATCCCTTGCCGAGCCGCGGGGCGCTGGTTCGGCACCTGGCGATCGATCCCCGCACCCACGACCTCTGGGTGGCGTACGGCGCGGCCCCGGGGCCACTGCCATCGCGGATTGCGCGGGTGCACGTGGGGTCACCGCGACCCTCATCAGATTAGAGCCGCGCACCGCGCACTGGGTATGGCAAGTGACGCCGTACAGCCTGGCGTTCCTCGCGCCTTGGCGGTGATACTCAGTGGATCGCCGGTCCTGCTGTGGACCGCGAAGGCGCGAAGGCGCGAGGCGCGAAGGACGCTAAGGGGCGCGATGCGCAGTTTTCGCGGTATTGGTGGAGGCCTATCATGCCGAGTATTTCCCGCATTCTGGCTGTGACCGGTGGGTTGATGATCGCCGGGATCGTGGCCGGCGCCGTTGCCGGAGGATTCGCCCTCGCCCTCTCCCTCATTCTTCTGGGTGATTGGCGGGCGGCGGTGGACCTCGACATCTGGCGTATCACGGGGGGGGTCGGGGCGGTGATTGGCGGTGTGGCCGCCCCGCTCACGGCCTGGCTCTTCATGCGGCACGTGCCGATCGGCAGGATGATCGTCCAGACTACGCTCGCGACCATCGTGTTCGGCGGGGTGGGATTCGCACTGCACCTGAATCCGCTCATTGCCGCGCCGGTCGGCTTCCTGGTCGCCGCGGGCCGGCTGGCGGTGGTGACGCCGAGACAGCGGAGACTCTCCTCCGGTTCGGTCGACGCAAGTGGCCTCATCCCGTGAGGCGAGTCCCGCCTACTTCCGGATGAACGTCCCTTCCCTGAGCTCCCGAACTGCCTGTTCCAGCTCATCCTGCGTGTTCATCACGATGGGGCCGTACCACGCCACCGGCTCCGCGAGCGGCTTGCCGGAGACCAGCAGGAACCGGACGCCCTGCTCACCCGCCTGCACCGTCACCTCGTCGCCGTCGCCGAAGAGCACCAGCGATCGGTTCTCGACATCCGGTACGGCTGGCACGACCGGCGGCTCGTCGGCGCCGACCGGGTCGGTCCGAACCGACCGCGGCTCCGAGGCATCGCGAAACGTCCCCGAGCCCTCGAACACATAGGCGAATGCATGTTGGGATGTGCGTACCGGCAGGGTCTTCCTGAGCCCCGGCGGCACCAAGATGTCGAGGTAGCGCGGTTCGGCGGCGATGCCGTCGACCGGGCCGCTCTTGCCCCAGAAGTCGCCGCAGACGACCCGAACGGTGGTCCCGTCGTCATCCACCACGACGGGAATGTCCTTCGATGACACGTCCTGATACCGAGGCGTCGTCATCTTCAGGGACGACGGCAGATTGGCCCACAACTGGAAGCCGTGCATGCGTCCCTTGGGATCTCCGCGGGGCATCTCCTGGTGGAGAATCCCGCGGCCGGCAGTCATCCATTGGACGTCACCCGCGCCGAGCGAGCCGCTGTTGCCCAGACTGTCCCCGTGGTCCACCGTGCCGGTGAGGACATAGGTGATGGTCTCGATCCCCCGGTGCGGGTGCCACGGGAAGCCGGCGAGATAGTCCTCCGGCCGCTCATTCCGGAAATCGTCGAACAGGAGGAACGGATCGAACTCGCTGGTCTCGCCGAACCCGAACCCGCGGCGCAGCTTGACGCCGGCGCCCTCGATGGTCGGCTTGGACTGGATGACCCGTTGTACCGCTCGAATCGACATCGGCTCCTCAGATCGGTGCTCGGTCGGGAATATACAAGGCGGAAGGCGTCGAGGCGTCGAGGCGTCAGGCGTTGAGGCGTCAGGCGTCAGGCGTCAGGGATCCAGAAATCAAGTCGCGACAGTTGATGGCAGGCCTGTTACCCGTCGCCTGAAGCCTTAACGCCTTAACGCCTTAACGCCTGACGCCTTGACGCCTCCTCGCCAATCACTCGATCTCGAGTACATACGCTGGCGCCAGAGGCGGTGAGATGAAAAACCGGGACCGCACCCGGTACGATCCGGTGGCCAGCCCGCCGGGGATGTGCACCAGCCGACGGACCTCGTGGAGGTGATAGGTAGGCAAGACCTGTAGTTCGACCCGTTCGATAGAGTCCGGGCAGGTTGGATTGGCGGGCACCGTCAGCCCGGTGGCCGCCCCAAGGGTGAACACCGCGTTGAGCGCGCAGGCGGGGCGCACATCAATGGAGTCCGTCGTCCGGGTGGAATCCACTGCCACGAATACCACCAGGACTGAATCACCGCGGCTGACGGTGTCGATCGGCGTTCTGGTCTGACAGGAGCCGGGGAGGCAACTCCAGACCTCGAGCGTCGCGGCGACCGGGCTCGGGTTGGAAGGGCCTCCACCGGAGTCCCCGCCGCAGGCGAGCCCGGCCAGCAGGCCGGAGAAAACCAGCCCGATGCGCACGGTCGGTTTACGCCTTCTTCTTGAGCATCCCCGCCAGCAACGGGACCACCAGTCCGACCAGCGCCGAGCTGGTCGCCTGGCCGGCGGTGGCATTGCCGAGCATCCCCGACAGCGAGCCGCCCAGCAGCTGACCTCCACCAACTCCGCCCACCGCGCCCAGGACGGTGTTGAGCAGGGGGCCGAGGCTCTTCGCCTTGTTGAGCAGGCCACCGAGATTCCCGCCGACCGCGCCGGAGATCACCTGAATGAGAATGGTCGTGAGGTCCATTGGGGCTCCACGGTCGAGGGGGTATGGATCTAGGACGGGAGATAAGATGCGGCCTCCCGTTCGATGCGCAAGGTGATACAGGAACGGGTGCTCGGAGTAATGGGCTCGAGTCGTGCCGCGGCGCCGCCGCCGAGTGGTGCGCCCCTGAACCGTCGCGTGTACCCCAGCGCGCTCTGGCGCCTCCCGGCTCCCGGATTGACGAACCGATCAAGTCCGCCAAACCTCCCGAGCCGCCGAGCCGCCGAGCCGCCGAGCCGCCGAGCCGCCGAGCCGCCGAGCCGCCGAGCCGCCTACTCCAGCCCCAACTCCACCGACTCGGCCGCCCGCGGGCTCAGGTGCGCGTTCTGGGCCAGGATCCGGGCGCAGGCGTTCCAGCGCAGGATCGCTTCGTCGTTCCCTGCCGGACGCTGTGCCTCCGCCTTGTCGTACCAGTCCATCGCTTCACGGAACGAATGGTAGGCCATTTCCCCCGAGGCCATCCCGCCCCGGCGCATCTGGGCCTTGGCCCAGCGTTCGGCGATGATGCCGGCGTAGTACGCCTGCTTGTATGAGTCCTCCAGCTTCGGAAGCAGCTCTTTCGCCTCCCGCACCCCTTCGGTGTGCTCCAGGGGAAACTGATCGGTGATCGCGAGGAGGAGAGTGACCAGGGCCTGCTGATTATCGGGTTCCACCCCCAGGATGTCGAGGCAGATGCTCTCGGCGGACCATGGGTCGTTGATCACCCGGTAGCGCTCCGCCTTCTGCAGCGCGAGCGGGACGCCTTTCTTCGAGATCGGCTTGGGCTGGAACATGAGGACACCCCGGTGAGGATTGGGGGATTGAGAGATTGAGGGATTGAGGGATTGGGGGATTGGGGGATTGAGGGATTGAGGTTCGCTCACGATAGAGTTGGGAAGTCGACCGAGGCCAATCGTCAATCTCTCAATCCCCCAATCCCTCAATCCCTCAATCCCTCAATCCGCAGATCCCCCTCCCTCAATCGCCGCGTCGGCTGAAGATCCTGAATAGTTTCCCCAACGGATCGTAGAACTCGTCCACCACCCGTTCCTTGAGCGGGATGATGGCGTTGTCCGTAATAGTAATGTGCTCGGGGCAGACCCGGGTACAGCATTTGGTAATGTTGCAGTACCCGATGCCGTGGGCCCGCTGAAGCTCCTCCACCCGGTCCGCGGTGTCCAGCGGGTGCATCTCGAGGGCGGCGACATGAACCAGGAACCTGGGCCCGATGAACTCCTCGTGCAGGTGATGGTCCCGGAGCACGTGGCATACGTCCTGGCACAGGAAGCACTCGATGCACTTGCGGAACTCCTGCACCCGGTCGACGTCGGCCTGGTCCATCCGCCAGGTGCCGTCGGCGGCGTCGGGCGGGCGGGGCGTGAACGGCTTTATCTGTTTCTTGACCCGGAAATTCCACGACACGTCGGTCACCAGATCCTTGACCGGCGGAAAGGCACGCATCGGTTCCACGGTGACCGGCTGGTCGAGCGGCAGGTCGTTCAGTCGCGTCATGCACATGAGCCTCGGGCTGCCGTTCACCTCTGCCGAGCATGAGCCGCACTTCCCGGCCTTGCAGTTCCAGCGTACGGCGAGGTCGTTCGCCTGTTCGGCCTGGATCTGATGGATCGCGTCGAGCACCACCATGCCGGCGGCCACCGGTGTGGTGTAATCGACCAGTCGGCCGCCCTGGGCGTCACCGCGCCAGACGCGGAAGGTGGCTTTTGTGCCGGTCGCCGGTTCTGTCGCCATTGTCACTTCTGCTCCTCGATCACTCGGGCCAGTTCCGGCGGCAACGGCGAGATCGGCTCGCGGCTGAGCCGCATCGTCCCGTCCGTCCCTTTCATTATTACGATGTTGAACCTGGCGTACGTCGGGTCCTTCTCGGGGTAGTCTTCCCGGAAGTGCCCGCCCCGGCTCTCCTTCCGCTCGATCGCCGCCCGGGCGATTGCCTCGGACACGGCGAGCAGGTTGGGCAGGTCGAGCGCGGTGTGCCAGCCGGGATTGTACTCGCGGTTACCGGTCACGGCGACCTTTCCGGCCAGGCGCTTGAGCTTCTCGATGCCCTCGAGGCTGCGCTCCATCTCGGGGCCCTTGCGCACGATGCCGACCAGCTCCTGCATCATCCCCTGCAGCTCCTGCTGCACCTGGTAGGGCCCGCTCCCGTTCGACGCCGCTCCCCGCTCGAACGGGGCCAGGGCCTGCCGCGCCGCCTCTTCGACTTCAGCGCTGTCGATGGTGGCCGCGCCGCTGCTTCCGGGCAAACTCGGCCGCGTACTCCCCGGCCCGCTTGCCGAATACCAGCAGGTCCGACAGCGAATTGCCGCCCAGCCGGTTGGCGCCGTGCAGGCCGGCGGCGCATTCGCCGGCGGCGAACAGGCCCGGGACCGTGGACATCTGGCTGTCGCCGTCCACCCGGATCCCGCCCATCATGTAATGAGTCGTCGGTCCGACCTCCATCGGTTCGGCGGTGATGTCGATGTCCGCCAGTTCCTTGAACTGATGGTACATGCTCGGCAACTTCTTCATGATGTGCTGCCGGGCACCGGGCAGTCGTTCCTTGATCCACGAAATGTCGAGAAACACGCCGCCGTGTGGACTCCCGCGGCCCTCCCGCACCTCCCGCATGATGCAGCGGGCCACGTGGTCACGGGTCAGCAGCTCGGGCGGCCGCCGGGCGTTCTTGTCGCCCTGGGTGTAGCGCCAGCCCTCATCTTCGTTGTCGGCGGTCTGCGCCCGGTAGTTCTCCGGGATGTCGTCGAACATGAAGCGCCGCCCGTCCTTGTTGCGCAGCACTCCGCCCTCGCCGCGCACCCCTTCGGTGACCAGGATGCCGCGCACGCTCGGCGGCCAGACCATCCCGGTGGGATGGAACTGCACGAACTCCATGTCCTGCAGGGCGGCGCCGGCATGGTAGGCCAGGGCCTGGCCGTCGCCGGTGTACTCCCAGCTGTTGCTGGTGATCGAATAGGCCCGGCCGATCCCGCCGGTCGCAAGCACGATCGCCCGGCAGCGGTAGAGCTGGAACCGGCCCCGCTCGCGGTCGTAGCCGAACGCCCCGGTGATCCGGCCGCTGGCGGTAAGCAGCCGCGTGATCGTGCACTCCATGTGCACGTCGATGCCCTGGTGGATGCTGTGGTCCTGCAGCGTGCGGATCATCTCCAGCCCGGTCCGGTCGCCGACGTGCGCCAGCCGCGGGTACTTGTGGCCGCCGAAGTTGCGCTGGAGGATCCGTCCGTCGGGGGTGCGGTCGAACAGCGCCCCCCACGCCTCCAGCTCCCGCACCCGGTCCGGCGCCTCCTTCGCGTGCAGCTCGGCCATGCGCGAGTTGTTGAGGTACTGGCCACCCCGCATGGTGTCGGCGAAATGCACCTCCCAGCCGTCCCGGTTGTCCACGTTGGCCAGCGCCGCCGCGATCCCGCCTTCCGCCATGACCGTGTGGGCCTTGCCAAGCAGCGACTTGCAGACCAGACCCACCGACGCGCCGGCAGCCGCCGCGGCGATGGCGGCCCGGAGCCCCGCGCCGCCGGCGCCGATCACCAGCACGTCGTGTTCGAAGGTCTGGTAGTCAGTCATGAGACGTTGGCTCGGCGGCTCGGCGGCTCGGCGGCTCGGCAGTCATAAGGCACAGTACGAGTCCAGGGGCTAGCGTGGAATTGTGCGGTGTCGCGGACCTTCGGGCCGAGCCGCCGAGCCGCCCCCCTCACAGGATCCTGAAGTCGGTCCAGATGCCCATCGAACAGAGCCGCACGTAGATGTCGGCGAACATCACCGAGAACAGGCTGTTCCACGCCCACAGGAAGTGACTGCGGTTGAGACAGCTGGAACAGTCGTACAGCCGTTTCCGGATCGGTGCTCCTGACAGGTGGTCCTTGAATCCGCCTACCACGTGGCGGAGCGCATGGCAGCCCAGGGTATAGCCGCCGAGCAGCGTCACGTTGGCGGCCAGCACCAGGGTGCCGACGCCGATCCCGAACGATTCCCGTCCGGTCGCCGGGTCGACGAACCAGAGCGCCTTGTAGACGTCGTGCAGGAGCACCACCAGGAACCCCAGCGCTACATAGAGGAAATAGCGGTGGATGTTCTGGACGATCAGCGGGAAGGACGACTCGCCGATGTATTTGTTCCGGGGCTCGCCGACCGAGCAGGCGGGCGGATCGGCCCAGAAGGCCCGGTAATAGGCTCCTCTATAGTAGTAGCAGGTAACCCGAAACAGCCCCGGGAAGGGCAGGATCAGCAGGGCGGGGGAGAACACCAGCCAGCTGGGCCACCACTGGGGCGGCGGTCCGAACCAGGCGTGGGGTGAGTTGCCCCACAGTTCGGGGGAGTAGAAGGGCGAGAGGTACGGGCCGTAGGCGTAGTGGTCGCCCTGCCACGCGGCCCAGTTGGCGTACAGGAGGAAGATCGACAGGATCAGGAACACCATCGCCGGCGCCACCCACCACCTGTCGGTGCGCATGGTCTCGCCGAAACGACGGCGGATCGGGAGCGGCGCAGAGGCCATGGGCGAAACCCTGAGTGAGAGCCGGCGACGAGGTGCACGTGCCCCGCGCCGAGCGGAGGATATCGCCTCTGCCGGTGGACTATCGCTGGGATCGGCGCCGGGACGCTGCAATTAACCATGCCGCGGCGGCGCTCGCCAGAGCGCCCACGTCCTGACCGGCGTGCCTGGCCGGATGCGCGAGATGACCCTCCGGCGGGACCGGTCCGCCCGGAGAAATGCAGGCCGCTGGCGTCAGCCGGCAGGGCGATCGGCGATACGCTGTCCTGCGAGCCGTACAACGACGCTGCTCGCCATCACGCTATTGGGGACGATGATCTCGTTCTTGTCCCGTGTCGCGAAGGATGGTATACCCGAGAGACACCAGCTCCACCGTGGCGACCGTCAGTCCCTTGGGGGTGTTCAGCTCGATGGTGTCTCCCAGGCGAATTGGCCGGTACAGCACGAGCGATAATCCCGCGATCAGATTGCCGAGCGTGTTCTGAGCGGCGAGACCGAGCACGACGGAAACGACCCCCACGCCGGCGAGAAGCGCTGTCCCCAGGGCGCGCAATTCAGGGACGAGGTGGGCATACAGGATGAACGCGATCAGGTATGCCAGCACCTGAGCCAGTGCGGTGCCAAACCGGAGGCCGGTCGCATCCGACAGGTGGGACTCGAGTCGACGTGAGAACCGGCGGGCCACGCCTGCCAGTACGGTCGCGACCGCAAGGAATCCGATGCCCCAGACCACCGCTCCGATCAGGGTCCTGGGGTTGAGCAGGTCCGTCCGCGCAGCATCGAGCAGGTGTTCCACGGTGTCATCTCCCCTCTGCTTGCGAATCGCGGATAAGTTGCCGGGGACCGGTTGAGGCGGCAAGTCGGCGCCGGGTCGAACGGCCCACCCCCGGCGGAGCCGTCGAAGGTCAGCAGCGAGCGGCGAGGACCACCAGGGGACAGATCCTGCAAATCGTCGGATACCTCAGCGACCTCCGGCCGACGTCGCTTCCTCACGCTCCGAGCGGCTGGTCCGGTCCGGGCGCCGCGGCGGCCTCGACAGCCTTTCGCGCCGTCCTGGACACCACCACCATGACGGCGATAGCTACGGCGAGTCCGGCGAACAGCGCCACGTCATGCAGCAGGACGGTGTGTCCCGGTTGGCTGGTCAGGCGCGCCAGGTGCTTCCCGGCATAGCCGAAGTAGACCTCGAGACACAGGGAGGGCAGCAGGGCAACGCACGCCGCGGCGAACCGCGTGAACCCCACGCCTGCCGCGCCCAGCAGATAACTCGTCAGTGCCCGGTTGAGCGGTGTGAGACGGATGAGCAACTGCAGCCTCAGCTCCTGCCGGCGAACGGCGGCCAGGACGGCGACCATGGTCGGCTTCGAGCGGAGAAACTTCTCTATGGTCGGCTTGAGGAGATGGCGGGACAGGGCGTACTGCAGGCAAGCTGCCAGGAAGCTGCCGGCCACCACCGCTGCGAGGCCGCGGGAGAATCCGAACGAGGCGCCGGCAACGACGCCAAGCAGCGCGTCGGGGACAAACACCGATCCGAGCACCGCATACAACAGCGTGAAAACCACCACCGCCCACGGCCCCAGACTCTCGATCCACGTCTCGAACCCCTGGATGTGATGCGAGACCTGGCTGCCGAGAATCAGGACGCTGGCTACCAGGGCCGCGCCGGTCACGGCATACGAGACCAGCGCCGTGACCCGAGCCCTCCGCCACGGTGCGTTGGCGGGAATCAGACGCTCCTCCCGGTCATTGCCGCTCCCCCGTTCCGGGCATACGTGAGGTCCAGGCCGATCGTGATTGAAGGCCCCCGGGGCGCAGCAATCGGGACCCTATCTCTTCAATGGGCACGACCCGTCGCCGCCCGCTGCGGAAATATCAGGAGGCAGGCAACGATGAAAACGATGAGCGCGGCCGATGCCGAATAGCGACTCAACGCCAGGCCGCCGGCAGCAACCGGCTTGTCGAGCAGATCACCCACCACCGCACCGAAGGGCCGCGTCAGGATGAAGGCCGCCCAGAAAAGCGCGGTGTGTGAGATACTCGTCCAGTAGTAGGCCGCTACCACCAAGGCCAGAAGCAAGCCGAACACCAGGGCGCCCCCGGTGTATCCGAGGCCGGCGGTATCGGCCGTCCAGTCGCCCAGCGCCGTGCCCAGTGTCTGCGAGAACATGATCGTGACCCAGTAGAACAGTTCCGCCCTGGGCGAACTCACGGTACTGATGGAAACGGAGCCCAGCGACCGATACCAGATGGCCAAAGAGGCCATGAGCAGAATGAAGAGCAGCGACGCGCCTCCGGCGTAGCCGATGCCCAGCGAGCGATCCACGAAATCCGCCAGCGTGGTGCCCACGGTGGTCGTGGCGATGATCGTCGTCCAGTAGAGAAACGGATGCAGGCCCGTGGCCTTGATCTGGGCCGCGACGGCGACCAGAAAAATGACTGCGAAGATGACGGTGCCGACCAGATAGCCCAGGTTCATCGACATCGACACGGCGTCACCGCCCGTTTCACCCAGGGTGGTGGCGGCGATCTTCACGATCCAGAAGAGCAGGGTGACTTCCGGAACCTTGCTCGACGCCTGGTCTGTCGTTTGATGCCTGGGCCGGTCCGGCAAAGGTCAACACCGCGAATGGACGTCCGTCATACCTGCCCGATGTCGGCGTACAAGCTGCCGGGTCGCGGTGGGTTCGGCAAGCCTTCCCGGGTACGAAAGCGAATGAGGCGGGGCGAGGCGATGACGGCGCCCCCAAGGCTTCCCGCGATAGTTAGGCTTGAGGTCTGGCAGGCTACAGCAGGCCATCTGGCCGGGTCCGCCGGACTACGCCCACCCGTCGAAGTCCTTCTCGAACGGAATGCCGGTCGCTTCCAGCCATTGCTTCACGGCGTAGTAATCGATGAACCGCTGCTGCAGGACTGTCAGTAGCCGGTGATCGATGCCTGTCGTCGTGGAAACTGTCTCGTCCTCAGGAACCAGGTGCGCTAGGATTCTGCCCTTGTGCTCGGCCGCCACGATCATGAAGTAGGCGGCCTCCCGACCCAGCCACTGCTCCGCTTCGGCGCTCCAATCATAGATCTCGATCACCAGGCTGCCATTCGGCCGGATCGACGCGGAGGAGGCCGTGTCAGGGAGACATCCGGTCAACCTTACCCGAAGCTCTGGGGCATCAGACATGGTGGAAGTCGGTCTGTGGATCCAGGGGCCGAGGACAACGGTGGTGTGGGAAAGGAGCCAGGGCTCGCGGTCCGTGCCTCAAGGTCCCCCGGGACGTGCTCGCCTTGACAAGATTACCAGTCTGAGGTCGAGGCGCCACCGCCTCAGATCCGACTCCAACGCGCAATGTGGCGGGCCTCCAACAGGCTCGGGGGATCGGTCCGTACAGTCCCAGGCCGGGTCAGATGTCTAAACTGAGAAGGCCCCAGGCGTTGCCTGGGGCCGCTGAGTGTAGGGTGCGCTTCAAGCCTGATTCAGGCGGTCGCCTCAGGTATTGGTCTCGTCTTCCCCCGACCCACCCCCCCCGCAGGGGCCGTCAGTCCCGGGCCACGGGTCACCGTGGGCCAAGTGCGCACGGAGAGCCGAGATACTCACCGATATGAAGTGAGCATTCGCCGGGTTGCCGGGTGGCACATGACAGATTGTCATCTTGAGGTTGCTTGGCTCCGAGCTGGGCTGGGCTGTCACGGTCGGTTGCGGCCACAGCAGGAGCCCCCCTGCCGCTGCGAGAGAAAGAAATGGCTTGGTCACGCTGGTCCCCAAGTGTTGGTATGGATAGCGCAGGGTCCGGTGCCCTGAATTGGGCAAGGCCCATGCCAAGCAACGGGGCCTCCGAGTGGGCTGATTGCGGTTGGTCAGGGGTTGGAATGCCTGCCTCGCGGCGGTTCCAGGGGCCAATGCCTGAGAGATCTGACCGGGACGTCCTCGCTCACGGCGACGGCCGCCAACCGGCCAACCTGAGTCACCCCGGGCTGTGCACTCCCGGTTTGCTCACTACTCGGTGCGGCATGAGATTCCGGATCATGGAACTGCTCTCGGGCATCGTCGTCGCGGGGGTTGGCGCCTGTCTCGTCGGGTTGGCTTCCGTCATTGCGGTCAAGCCGCGGCTTGCCGAACGATTCCTCAGGACTTTCGCGAGTTCGGCGCGGGCTCACTATACCGAACGGGTGTGGCGCCTAATGGCGGGCGGAGCACTGGTCATCTTCGCACCTTCGATGTGGTACCCGCACCCGTTCAGATACCTTGGATGGGTCATCATCGTTACCACGGTGGGACTACTGCTTCTCCCATGGCAGTGGCACAGCAGTTCGGCAGGTGGGCGGGGACGAGCGGAGGCATGCGAGATTCAGGATCCGGGTATGCTTCGAACCTGTCCACCCGTCTCGCGGTGCCTCTGACCGCCGTGCGCGGGTCACCGGAAAACCCCGCGCGCCTGGGGCGAGGCGTCAGGAGGTCGGCGCGCCAACTGGCGGTACTGGCAGCGGGTGTCCTTGTCCTGCATTGCACCTCGCCGCACGACCTCGGCCGGTCCGAACTGGTAGAACTCGTACCCGGGTGGCCTTACGATACGTGGTTCGCCGAACACACCGGCTCTTCGGTCAACCCCGATGCCTTCGGCGCCTTCACCATGCAGCCCCTGGCGGACATCCTGTACCTGGGCTTCGGCGCCGATCTCCCGGCCCGTCGGGACGGCGCCCTGCTCGCTGCTTTCGACGATCAGGGCCTGCGCGCCATCGCTCCGCTGGACGAGCAGGGCATGCTCGACATGACCGTCGCCGATCAGACCCTGCTGATTCCCGGCGTCGATCCCTGCTGCCCCGATGGCTGGGAGTCGGGCAATTTCTATCTGTATCGCCCCGCCACCGGGCTCATCAAACTGCGCAACCTGCCGAACGTCCTGCACGGCTGGGGCGTCTGGTACGACGCCGGGGAGGGGGCCACTTATCTGGCGGCCAGTGCCCACCCCGGCGACTTTCTGACCTCGATCGGCCAGATCTGGCGGACCGGAGACGAGGGCGCCCACTGGGAGCTGGTGGCGGACGGCGGCGACGGGGTCGGCGCGTATCGCACCTACGACGTCATGGGGCACCAGGGTTCACTGTACGCCGTGAGCCGCGACGATACCTGCACCCTGGTGGCCCAACCGCCCGGCCAGTCGACGTGGGAGAACGTGGTTCCCGGCGGACAGGTGGCTTGCGCGCATCGATTGGTCAGCTTCGCCGGCAACCTGATCGCCCTAGACGCTGCCCGTGGCGCCCTGCACTTGCTGCCGCCGAAGGGCACGCCCACCGAAGTCGACGTCCCATTCACCGTGGACTCCGTAGCCTATAACTGGGCGGCGGTGGCCGGCGGCTTCCTGTACGCAATCTCGGACGACGGTCGGGTCGTGGTCACCCGGGACCTGGTGGCATGGGATACCGTGGTCCGGTCGGACCAGCGGTTCATGACCATCCAGTATTGGCCCTACCGGGACTGGCTGGTGCTCGCCACCAAAGGCATGGGCGGAGCGCTGTGGAAATTCCAGTTATGCCACGCGGCTCCATGCTAGTCCCGCCCCCAGCGGCGCCGCGGCGATTGTCCCGGCCGATCGAGCGCTCATTCACTGCGCCTTGATCGGGCCGGGCTTGGCTACCTGTTCCATCAGTTCGTTGTCCCATTCGCCATCCACCTTCACGTGCGCAGCCGCACCCAGCAGGACCGCCTCAATCAGGTTGTGATTGAGGTAGACGTACACGCCCGGCTGCCGGAACCGGTACAGCATCGCCGCGGCCGATCCGCCTTCGACGAACCAGGTCTCGAGATTGGTGGCCGGATGATCGGCGAACGAGCCGCCCCGCCAGAAGAGATCGGCATGCCCGCCGATCAGGTGTGGTCGGGTGTCCCGGTTGGCCTGCGAGTGAATGAACAGGACTCGCTCACCGGTTATTGCCGTCAAGGCGGCGGTGCCGGTCAGGGCCCCCACCGCCCCGTTGAAGACCACGTGCGTCGGCGTCAGGGTCTTCATGACCTCGAGCATGTCAGCCATGCCGGCGGCCGGCGTCGGATACTGGCGGTATTTCCCCTTGGCATCCCTAGGCAGATAGAAGTCCTGCTCCCCGACGTAGTAGGCCCGGTCATACCTCACCGGTTTCCCTTCTGCATCCCGCAGGCCGTCCCGGGGCAACACCATGATGGCCCCGTTCATTCCCGAGACGACATGGAACGGAATCATCGGGCCGCCGGGCGCGCAGTGATACACGAAGACCCCCGCCTTGGTGGCCTTGAACCGGAGCACCACTTCCTGCCCAGGGGCAACGTAGGTGAGATCGGCTCCTCCCAGAGCCCCGGTCGCCGCATGGAAGTCGATGTTGTGGACCAGCGTGTTGGTGGCCGGATTGACCAGGGTAAGTTCGACCTGGTCGTCCTGGTGCGCCACGATCAGCGGACCCGGCACGGTCCCGTTGAACGACATCGCCCAGATCTTGGCGCCGTCGGGGCCGACATCGACGAGTTTCTCCGCGATCACCATCTTGACCTGGACGATCTTGGGCGGTCCGATAGCCACCTGATCGTGGACCGGTACGGACGGCGGAGCCACCAGGGTCTCGGTGACTCGTTCCATTTGGGCCGGGTTGGTCGGGATCTCGGCTCGCTGGCCCGGCCCTGATTCCTGGCTCCGTGCACATCCCATTGCCAGGGCCATCGCCAGCAGCGACATGGGTTTCATCGGCATGAGTCATCTCCTGAAGCAGGTGGGAGAACAGGGTTGTCGTGTGGCAGGATGACGGCTGAGGGTCCCACGTGCCCCCTGTGGCAGTCGGTGCATTGAACCAACCTAGTCCGCCGATCATGAAACAGACGTGAAGGGATGAACGGCCGGGCCGAAAGACCGGGACGTGCCACGACAACCCCGCTCGAGGTCCTTGCACCGGAGGACCACTGCTGCTGCCCGGCTCCGGCTTACGCCGACTTCGGGTGATGGGCCGCGTCGCGAGCGCGATGCTCCCACTGTTCGACGTTCACGCCCTTGAACAGAAGCCACAGCGGAAACAGCAACTCTCCGACAAACGTGAACTGGCTGATCGTCATAGCGGAGGTCGGGAACAGAATGAGCACCACACAATCGATCAGATAGCCCAGACACCCTATCATCACCAGAACACCCAATATGCCGGGCAGGAATCCCGACCTGAAGATCAAGTAACCAAGAGGCAGTAGCCACAGGCCCCAGAATATCTGGGCGAGCAGAATGCCGTACTGGCGCAAGTCCAGAAACAGCATCGCCTGAGCTTGTAACTGATCAGGGTCGAACGCCGTCAGGTAGTTCGTGCCGCCCAGCAGCAGCAGGACGGCCAGGTGGTTGACCTCGTTGAGAACGGCGATCGGGACCCCGAGCAAGGCGAGGACGACCATGAGCAGGGCGTGACCCTTGTTGACCGGCTTGAGCAGCCGGTACAGTGTGAGGACCAGGAAAATAAAGATCGTCTGGCCGATCAGATGGCTCACGATCCCGCTCCGAAAGAGCATCTGAGAGGCCATGATATTGCCGGCCGTTGTGGCAGCATCTCCCGGCACGATGAGCAGGGAGGGCACATAGATGACGCCGAAGATGCTGAACGGAGCCATGCCCAGGTACAGGGCCCCTGCGAGTCGTGCGGTTCTGTTGATGGAAACGCTGCCTTTGGAGGTCATCCTGTTCTCTCTGTTCTCTCCGATGCGCGCTCAGAGGATTGGCCTCCGGGCGCCACGCAACCCGAGGCCCGCGACCATGCGTGCGCTGCTTGTCCTGCTCATCGTGGCCGCCGCACGGGCCATTGCACTCCCGGCTCAATCGCCGCGGGTGGTGCTGACCTACCTCGCCAATATGGGCGTCCTGCTCGAGGGTGGCGAGAAGCGGATCGTCATCGACGGCTTTCATCGCGGCGGGCTCCCGGAATATGCCGCCGTTCCCCCCGAACTGCTGGCGCCGTTGGAGCAGGCGCGCGAGCCCTTCGGAGCCCTCGATCTCGTGCTCACCACCCATCGCCACCTCGACCATTTCGACGCCGGCTCGGTTGTCGCCCGGCTGGGGGCCGATACCGGGGTGGCGTACGTCGCGGCACCGGAGACCGTGGACTCGCTGTACGCCAGGACCACGTTGCCAACCAGGCACTCCCGCGTGCGCGGAGTCGCCCCACCGGAGCACGGTGAGCAGCGTCTGACCGTATCCGGAATCGGCGTTGCGGTGCTCGACCTGCGCCACAACCCGACCCCGAGCCGCCGGGTAGCCAACGTGGGCTTTCTGCTCGAACTCGAGGGACTACGGATACTCCACGTGGGCGACGCGGATCCCACCGGCGCAAACTTCGACCCCCACCGCCTGGCGGCCCGGCGTGTGGATGTGGCCATCGTGCCGTTCTGGTATCTCACCGGCAGGGATGACACCGTACGTCGGTCGATCGGCGCCCGGATCTGGGTCGCCACCCACGTGCCGCCGTCGGATACTGCCGCCGTGCGGCGCCAGGTGCTGGCCCGGACACCGCGGGCGATCGTACTGACCACCCCGGGAGAGCGACATGCGCTGCGCTGAGGAGGTAGCTGCCGCAGTGCGGGGTTGATCGCTCAGCGGTCCGACTGCCGTGCCGGCGAGCGGCCGACGCGAGCTGGGAACCCGTCACCACTGAGGCCGAATCCGGGCCCGCCGCTGGTCCCGATCGTGAGACCCGTGCATTATCAAGGATCTCTTGCGCAAGGATCTCTTGGCTCCGACAAGGCGGGGTTCGGCATGGGCACCGGCAAATACACCGTTCTGGATCTCGCCGCCGAAGTTCTGAAGCGGGCTTCGAAACCGCTCACCTACGAGGAGATATCGGAACTCGGAAGGGACATGCCGATGGCATCGGCACTGTACATCAGCGGAAGGCCTCCCGGACAGGCCCTCGGGGCCCGGCTGCTGGTCGATACCCGTGACAATCCGCGCACCCGCTTCATGAAGTTGGGGCGGAACCCCACCCGCTTCTGGCTGGAGCGCCGCAGGGCCGAACTGACCCCGGCGCATTTCCGCGATGTGCCCGTCTCGAAAGTCCCGCCCAGACAGCGGACCGCGCCTTCGCTCCCGGAGCGAGACCCCACGGCCGCGCGTCCCCGCCGGGGCACCTCGGAACCAGGCGCGCCGGCACGGCGAGCCGTCGAAGAGCTGGTCTCCCCGGGTATCGAGGGTGACTCCGGCTTCCTGGGTCGGATCTGCGTTCCGGTGGCCGCCGAGTTCGGCCAGCTACTCCAGGACCGGGCCCGGGCGTGGCGAGCCGCGAATGCCGCCAGGGTCAGCCGGAAAGCCGAACAGACCCATCGCGCCAACGGCGTCCCGTTGGAGTATCACGCCGATCCACGACTGGTCGGCGCCATCATCGAGCATGGGTCATGGACCCAGGACGAACTGGTCCAGGAGTACTGGGGCGGGCTGCTTTGCTCCTCCTGCTCCAGGGACGGGACCGACGACTCCAACCTGGTGCTGATCGACCTGCTGTCCCGTCTGGTCGTCTCCCAGGTGCGGCTGCTGGATCATGTCTGCCTGGAGGCTGGGAAGCGCGGAACGAAGGCCGGCCGTCTCATCGCGACGCGCTTTCAACTGCAGACTGCGGAGCTGGTGCGAATCACCGGACTCACCGACCCGCTTCGCCTCGAACGTGAACTGGACCACCTTCGCTCTCTGGGTCTCTTCGCCCTCCTGCGCGGGGGATCCGCCCTGACCGACTCCCCGGCCGATGTAACGCCCTCATCCCTCGCGCTGCACCTCTTCGCCCGGGCCCACGGGTTCGCGGGTGATCCGGTAGAGTACTTCCGGGGGCTGGGGGCCGTGGCCGATCCTCCCGCAACCTAGCCGTCCCCCGCGTCCCGCCGCACTCACAGGAGGGCCTCGTAGTAGATCAGCGGCGTCGTCCGGTAAACGACCCGCCCCACCTCGCGGAAGCCGCACTTCAGGTAGAATGGGCCCGCCCCCGCGGGGGCGTCGTAGGCGTTGGCCCGAATGGCACTGGCGGGCCAGTGGCGCGCGGCGTCGAGGGCCGCCTGGATCAGGCGGCGACCGACGCCGCGCTCCTGCTCGGCGGGCGCCACCGCCACGTTTCCAAGGTAGAGCGCACGCGCCACCGCGTGGAAATAGCTGAGATCGACCGCCCAGGGCTTGCGGGTCGAGAGGTAGAACGTGCCGACAAGCCGCCCGCCCTGGCGCGCCACGAAGACGGTCGAGCGTTTGAGGCTGAGGCGCACGCTGGCGCGCGACACGGCGGAAGACCAGTGACCACGACCATACCGGTCGGTGAGCGCGACCGCCACGACGGTGCGCAGCTTGGCAATCGCAGGGATGTCTGCCGCGGTAGCGGTGCGAACGGTTGCGGGCATGTGATGGTGTGGTGAGTAAGGCCGCGAGTCTGCCTCAACATACCCTTCGGCTCGCCTGCTGATAGGCTCCTGCGCCGGCTAGACGCTGCAGGGAGCCTCAAGCTGGTCGGCCCGGCCCAGGCGATCTCAGGAACCCGGTCCCCCGGCTGCGGCGCTCGCGATGGCGAGGAAGCCGACCGTGACGCCGACCAGGATCCCGACCAGCACGACGGTCGTGGTAGGGTCGGACGCCCGGAACTCGAGGAGTGACACCTCGGCCAGGGGAACGGTGACGGTGGCCCCGCCTCGGGTGCCCACCAGGTTCTCGCCGGACAGAGCGGGGTCGTCAAGCGTAAGCACCGTACTGTCGGGACGGGTGACCCGGACCCGCTCCGGGGCCCGGTTTGCGAACAACTCCTGTGGGGGGACCCGGGCCAGCCGCCAGGTGGTGCAGGCAGCCAGGCCCGCCGGGAGCAGCAGTCCCAGGACGAGGCGGAGAATCAATCGTCCGAGCATGAGTCCACCTCCTACCGAGGGTCAGACAACGGGAGAACTGACCCCACGATGCGGCGGCTCGGCGATCTTGGGTCCTTCGAGGCGGCACTCGGCGCGTCCCGGAGGAGGCGAGGACCCGTGGCTTTGCGCCCCCGGCTTTGGCCGGGTTTGCCTTTATCGATTCGTGGCGTGCTCCATTGTACCGGGAAGTCAGCGTGACGTCAATACGGTGTGTTAGGCGACAAGCGATGCCAACGAGCGGGCGCGTGATCGCAGCGACCGCAAACGGCCGACGAAGAGTGTCGCCGAGCCAAGTCGCAGCAAGGCCCAGTCCCGGAAACGGTACAAACCTGCCGGACCCCGGCGGCATCCAACCTCACGATTCCCTCGTCCAGTCTCAAATCCCGCGGGTGTGCACCATGCAACGCATGATCTCGACCTTGTTAGTCCTGGTGACGACGGGGCTCACGCTCATGTGGGGGCAGGTCGCTCCGACGCGGGCGGGCGATTCGACGGTCGTCGCCGCCATCGATGCCCGTACCCGGGTCATATACGACAGCACGGAGCGCTGGGTGTTCGCCCTCACCCAGGCCAATCTCCTCGGCGAACCAGGAGCCTATGGCACCGAGGTCCAGGCAGGGTTTCGTCAGGGGGTGCCGGTGCGGATCATCGCCGGTGGGTGGTCGCCGCAGGGCAAGTACGCCGCCGAGTACTACCGGAGCGGTGCAGAACTGATCTTTGTCTACGAGACTGCCGAGCGCTTCACGGAGATCGCTCGGCCGGGCTGGCGCAACTTCAAGGGGCTCGCGGGCTGGGAGCGGAGGATCTACCTCGTGGATGGCCGGATAGCATACGTTGAGACGAAAGGGGACAGGGTACCGCCCGCCTCAGCCGCGGGTCTGCAGGCCAATCTGACTCGGCTGCTTGGGGTCTTGAGTCGGTAGCCCGGTAGTGGACCTGGATACCTTGCTGAGAAACGCCGAAGATGGCTACCCAGGGAGGTGTCAGGAGGATACATGAAAGCGATCGTCTATCATCAATACGGCTCACCCGATGTCCTCGAGCTCAAGGAGATCGACAAACCGGCGGTCAAGGACAACGAGGTGCTGGTCCGGATTCACGCCGCGGCAGTCAGTGCCGGTGACTGGCGTCTGGTGAGAGGGCTGCCGTACCTCATCCGGATCATGGGGTTCGGCTTGCTCAAGCCAAAGCACAATGTCCCGGGATTCGATCTGGCGGGGCAGGTCGAAGCAGTCGGCCGGGGCGTGAAACAGCTCAAACCGGGTGATGAGGTATTCGGCCAGTGCCGGGGTGCCTTCGCCGAGTATGGGTCCGTGGAGGAGGACGAACTGGCGCTGAAGCCGGTAAACCTCACCTTCGAGCAGGCCGCTAGCGTAACGATTTCCGCCACGACCGCACTCCAGGCGCTTCGGGATGTCGGACGGGTGCAGCCGGGGCAGCGGGTCCTGATCATCGGTGCATCGGGCGGCGTGGGGACCTTCGCCGTCCAGATCGCCAGGTCGTTCGGAGCGGACGTGGCCGGCGTGTGCAGCACCCGAAACCTGGACCTGGTGCGCTCGATCGGCGCCGGCCACGTCATCGATTACACCCGGGAGGATTTCGCGGGGAACGGGCAACGTTACGATCTCATACTCGACACGGTCGGGAACCGGACGCTGTCGGACTGCCGGCGCGCGCTGCGCCCCGGGGGCACGCTCGTCCTGGTCGGAGGGACGGGCGGTCCGTGGCTTGGCGGCGTGGATCGTTCTCTCAAGGCGCTGGTGCTGTCACCGTTCACGCGGGTACGGATGCGGCCATTCATCTCGATGCCCACCAGGGACGACCTGCTCGTTCTCAAGGGGCTTATTGAAAGCGGCAAGGTCACGCCGGTCATCGACCGGAGGTACCCGCTGAGCCAGACCGCCGAGGCTGTCCGCTATGTCGAAACGGGGCACGCGCGCGGCAAGGTCGTAATCACCATGTAGCCTCTTGCCGATTTCCCCGGCCTCGGCAGATTCGCCGTCATGCCAGCCGACAACGCAGGTCCCGGAGACGCGGCGGTCCCCCCGCCGTTCGGCAGTACCCACCCCTCCCGCATCGGTCCCTACCGCATCCTCAGAGTGTTGGGGCAGGGAGGCATGGGTCTGGTGTACGAGGCCGAGCAGCTCGAGCCGTTCCGCCGGATGGTGGCGCTCAAGGTCATCCGCCGTGGCATGGATACCGATGAAGTACTGGCCCGCTTCGAGAGCGAGCGCCAGGCGCTGGCAGTCATGGATCACCCCAACATCGCCCGAGCGCTGGACGCCGGCACGACCGAGGAGGGGCTGCCGTACTTCGTCATGGAGCTGGTGGCGGGTGTGCCACTTACCGACTACTGCGACACCCAGCAGCTCGACATCCGCCGACGGCTCCAGCTCTTCCTCGGGGTCTGCAAGGGTGTCCAGCACGCCCACCAGAAGGGGGTCATCCACCGGGATTTGAAGCCGAGCAACATCCTGGTTCGGGTCACCGACGGCAAGCCGGTCCCCACCATCATCGATTTCGGGATCGCCAAGGCGGTCGAGCGCCGGCTCTCGGAAGGGGCGTTCACCACCGAACTCGGGATGATGGTCGGGACTCCGGCCTACATGAGCCCGGAGCAGGCGGAAGCCAGCGGGCTCGACATCGATACCCGGTCCGACATCTACAGCCTCGGCATGGTGCTGTACGAGCTGGTCGCGGGGGTGTTGCCGTTCGAGCTCCGTGGCATCATGACCGTCCCGTTCATCATGCGATACGTCCTCGGCGAGGTGGACATGCCGACGCCGAGCCGTCGGGTGGCGGCGCTGGCGGGGGATCGGGCCACCCCGGTCGCCCAGCGGCGCCAGACCACCCCGACCGGGCTCCGCCGAGAGCTCCGCGGCGATCTCGACTGGATCGTGCTCAAGGCGATCCAGCGGGAGCGTGGCCGGCGCTACGAGACCGCCAACGCCTTGTCCCTCGACATCGAGCGGCACCTCGAGCACAAGCCGGTCGTGGCCCGGCCACCCACGGCCGCCTACACCGCCGCCAAGTTCATTCGTCGGCACCGGTTCGGCGTCTCGGTGGCGGCGGCGGCGGCGGTGTCGCTGGTGGTGCTGGTGACCGGCATCGCACGGGAGCGGACCCGGGCGGCGCTCGCGGGCCAGAAGGCCCAGGCGATCAGCACCTTCCTCGGGGATATGCTGAAGTCGGCCGACCCGTGGCAGGGCGGCGCCGCCAGACCACGGTAATCGATGCCCTCCGAGCGGGGGTTGCCCGGGTCAACGCCGGCAGCATCTCCGACCCGATCGTCGCCGCCTCGATCAAGCGTACGATCGGAACCGTCTACCTCGGCTTGGGTCGGCTCGAGGAGTCGGACACCCTGGTGCGGGCGGCGCTGGTCGAGCGGGTGACCCGAACCGGCCCCGCCAGCGCGGAGACCGCCGAAAGCTGGGCCGATCTCGGTAACCTCTACGTGGCCCAGGGGAAGCTCGACTCGGCGGGTCCGGCGTACGAACGGGCGCTCACCATCCGGCGGCGACTCAGGGGCGCAAGCGACTCCCTGGTCGCCGGCAGTCTCCTCGACATCGCCGACCTGGCCAATCTGCGCGGCGAGCGCCGCCGCGCCGACTCCCTGGCGCGAGAGGCGCTCGGCATTCTCCGGGGCGTCCATGGCGAGCGCCACCCCGCGTTCGCCGTCGCGATGGGGATGATCGTGGGCGCCAAACTGAGCGTGGGAGAGTGGCCCGAGGCCGAGACCACCGCGCGCGCGGCCATTGCCATGCTCCGCGATCTGGGCCTCGGCCGAACCCCACAGGCCGCTTCGCTCCTCGGCGACCTGGCCCTGATTCGCGCGTATCAGGGCGACAACATCGAGGCGCTGGCCCTGATGCACGAGGTCGTGACGCTCGACTCGGCGCTGTTCGGACCCCCCCATCCGACGCTCGCGGCACACCTCGAGAACCTCGGCCTGGTGTACTTCAACAGCGGCTTCGCCGACAGCAATTCAGCGGTGCTGAAGCAGGCGCTGGCGATGCGGCGGGCGATGCTGGCCGACGACAACCCCGCGATCGGTCGGAGTCTCTTCAACCTCGCCCAGGCGGAGTACGTGCGCGGCGCGTACCAGGCCGCGGAGCCGCTGTACGAGGAGGCGCTCATCCGGATGCGGCGCTCCTACGGGCCGGAGCACACCGACGTGGTCTGGGCGACGGCCTGCCTGGGCCGGAACCAGTACCATCTAGGCCGCCGGGCCGACGCGGAGAGCAACCTGCACTGGGCCCTGGAGGTGCAGGATCCGGACGGCCGGCTCCCTCCGACGGACTACGCCAGGCTGGCCCCGCTCGTGGTCACAATCTTGTTGGAGCAACGCCGCTGGGCCGAGGCGGAACCTCTGGCGCTCCGGGTGCTTGCAATCCGGGACAGCATGGCGGACACGCTGGCGCGGCAGAGTGCGGCACAGCTCGCGGCGTTGTATGACGGGTGGGGGAAGGGAGACAAGGCGGCGGAGTATAGGCGGCGGGGGAAGGGTGGGTCGTGACCGATGCCGCCGGGCTCAATGCGCGCTGGCTGCCCGTTTCCCCGCTTGTTTCAGGGCCGGAGACCTCCCCCGGGGCTACCCTTCGCGGGATAGCGCCGTGCCGGCCCGCCGCCGCCGGGCCCGTCGGGATAGAATGTTCAGGCTTTCGACGAACACCGAGAAGGCCATCGCGGCGTAGACATAGCCCTTGGGCAGATGCGCTCCGAAGCCATCGGCGATCAGCGTGGTGCCGATCAGCAGCAGGAAGCCCAGCGCCAGCATTACGATGGTCGGATTGGCGTGAATGAAATTGGCCAGCGGGTCCGCCGCGAGCAGCATGGCGGCCACGGCGATGATCACCGCGATGACCATGACCGGGATGTGCTCGGTCATCCCGACCGCGGTGATGATGCTGTCGATCGAGAATATGATGTCCAGCAGCAGGATCTGTCCGATCACGGACGCTACGCTGCTGGCCATCACCGCCGGATTCAGGGCATCGGGTCCCGGATCGGGGTCGACGTTGTGATGAATCTCCTTGGTCGCTTTCCATACCAGGAACAGCCCGCCGGCAATGAGAATCAGGTCGCGCCATGAGAACGCGTGACCGAACACCGCGAACACGGGATCGGTCAGCTTGACGATGATGGCGACCGTGCCGAGCAGCGCGAGCCGCAGGACCAGCGCCGCGGCGATGCCAATGCGCCGTGCCCTGGTGCGTTGCTCGAGTGGGAGTTTGTTCGACAGGATCGAGATGAAGACCAGATTGTCGATCCCCAGCACGATTTCCATCGCCGTGAGTGCCGCGAAGGCTGCCCAGACGGCCGGGTCAGTTGCCAACCCAAGGATGTAGTCCATTGATGCGGGCCTTTATCGTGAACCGACGTGTTGACTTGAGAGAGCGATGCGCCGCGGTAGCGGGGTCGCGCGTCTGGTGAGCTATTCTGCCAGTCCTACCCGCTCCAGCAGCTCCCGATACCGGGGCTCATGCCGGGCCTGGTCCCACAGGTTCTCGACCCTGAGGGCCAGCGTGTACGGGTCGCGCACATCCAGCCCGCGGTGCATCCAGCTGTAGAATGCGTCGTGATCGCCGAGGTGGAGGTGCAGGGTGGCGATGGCCGGGGCGCAGATGGTGGAGTCGGTGAGGGCCCGCTGCTCTAGCTCGTCGAGCAGCGTCCTCGCTTCCGCGGTCCGGGCCAGTCCCGCCAGCGCGCAACCGTACTTGGCCACCGGCCAACTGGCGCGGTGACTCAGCTCGATGGCGCGCTCCAACCGGGTCACGGCCCGCGCGTACTCGTGCTTCGACAGGTGGATGTACCCCGCGATGTGATACCCCTCAGGGAACTGCGGATCCAGCTCGATCGGTCGCTCGGCCAGCGGCAGGGCCACGTCGTAGTGGCCGCCATACGTGAGCACCACCGCCTCGGTCAGGAAGCCCATGAACCCCAGCGGATCGAGACGACGTCCCTCCCGCGCCGCCCGGCTCCCGGCCTCCTGGTTGCCCGCAAACGCCAGGAAGAAGGCATACATGAAGTGATCGAAGTTGGCTCCGGGCTCGAGCTCTGCCGCGCGCTTGTACAGTCGCCGGGCCTCCGCCCAGTTCCAGTCGCGATAGGTGACCACCGCCGCCAGCAGGGCATGGGCCGGCCCGGAGCGCGGGTTGGCTGCCAGCGCCTGATCGGCCAGCGACTGAATCCGGGACCACGCCGAGGTCGGCTCGATGTAGCCGAAGAACGCCGACACCACCAGCGGCGAGGCCAGGGCGCAGTACGCCGGGGCGAACCCGGGATCGCGCCGCATCACTTCCTCCAGCAGCGGCGCCGCATCGGGCAGCCGCATCAGCGATTGCCCCAGCATGTGCCGAGCCCGCAGGTATAGCTCGTAGGTCTCGGTCTCGGTCACCGGCGCGGCGCGATCGGCCTCTTCGTCGGCGGTGAGCCGCGCGCGCAACTCCGCCACGATGCTCCGGGAGATCCGTTCCTGCATCTCGAACACCTCGTCGATGGTGCCGGTGTACTTCTCGGCCCAGAGGTGCGCATCGGTGGTGCCGTCGATCAGCTGAGCGGTGATCCGGAGCTGGGTGCCGGCCCGGCGAACGCTGCCCTCGAGCAGGTAGCGGACATCGAGGATCCGGGCGATCTCCTTGAGATCCTTGGTGCGCGCGTGGGCGGCCGACGCGGAGTTGCGGGCGATCACCCGGAGGGCATTGATGCGAGACAGGTCGGCGGTGAGCTCCTCGGTGAGGCCGCTGCCGAGGTAGGCATCGTTGGGATCGGGCGAGAGATTGTCGAACGGCAGCACCACGATCGAACGGTCGCCGGCGGTGTCCCGCCGCACCGCCTCGGGCGTACTCGCCGCCACCAGCGCGTCGGCGAAGCCGCGGGCCGAGGGGAAACGCTTTGCCGGGTCGCGATCGAGGGCCCGCGCGATGGCGTCGTCGCACGCCACCGGCACCTCGGGCCGGAGCGACCGCACCCGCGGCGGGTCGGTGGTGAAGCGCTTCACCAGGATCGCCTGGTAGTTGCTCCCGGTGAAGACCGGCTCGCCGACCAGCAGCTCGAACAGGATGCAGCCGAGGGCGTACACATCCGACGCCGGACCGACGGCACCCTCGCCGGAGGCCAGTTCCGGGCTCATGTAGGCCGGCGTCCCCAGCGAGGTGCCCGCCTGGGTGAGCGTCGGCTGGTTGCCGCTCCGGCTCACCTGGGCGATCCCGAAATCGGTCAGCAGCGCGTGACCGCGGTTGATCAGGATGTTCTCGGGCTTGAGATCGCGGTGGATCACTCCCTCGCCGTGGGCGTACTCCAGCGCATCGGCGATCTCGCGCACGATGCGCACCGCCTCCTCGACGGCCAGCTTCCCCTGGCGCTCGAGCAGGGCGCGGAGCGACTCGCCCTCGATCAACGGCATCACGAAGTACAGCTGGCCGTCGGTGTCGCCGGAATCGAAGACCGGCACGATGTGCGGGTGCTGCAACCGCGCCGCCGTGTCGATCTCCCGCAGGAAGCGCTCGGCCCCGACCGATTCGGCGATCGCCGGGAGCATGACCTTCACGGCGACGTCGCGGCCGTGCCGCGCGTCGCGGGCGCGGTGCACGACCGCCATCCCGCCGCGGCCGAGTTCAGAGGTCACCGTGTAGCGTTCACCGATCATGGATCATGTCTCGAGGGGCAATCATGCGCTGCAATGCGCGGCTCATAAGATACCCGCCGGGCCGCGGGTTGGCAGGTCCGATGAGCCGGTCAGGTGCTGGCCTCAGGCCTGCTCATCGACATACACCAGGAGGTCGGTGGTAACCGGGACGGCGCCCAGTTGCCGGAGTAGGGTGGTCACCTGGCCCCGGTGGTAGGTGGAGTGATTCACCACGTGCTGGAGCATCTGCGCCAGCGGATAGGTCCAGGCGGTGCCCGGAGGATTCTCGTACGTGATCGGACGCCTCAACGCCGCATCGGTTACCTGGCCCAGAAACGCCGTCTGAAGCGACTCGACCTCCGCCCAACGGGCTCGCAACGCCGGGAGGTCCTTGGTGTCCAGGGGGTCCGCCCCGGGGGTTTCCCCCGGAGCGAGCCAGCGTCCCAGCCAGCGCCACTCTGACCAGAGGATGTGGGCCAGGGTGCCGAACACCGAGCCGTGGCTGGTGCCAAGATCCCGGTGGAGCTGCTCGGTCGTGAGCACGTCGGTTGCGCCGAGGGTCTTGGCGTTGGCCCACCGGTTGTACGCGTACAGGAAGCGGATGTCGTCAGTTCTCATCGGTGCTCCGGGCTGTCCTTCAGTCAAACCAGCATTCTGTCTCAGCCACCGCCCGTGCCAACCCAATCCGTTCGGTCGCCCGGCCGGGGCTGCCGACTTTCGGCGATGTGCGTTCTCAGCCAGCGCCAGGTGATGCGGAGACCGGGCACCCGGGAGCAAACGCATCCTCGCCCAGCGTGTTGATGGTCAACTCCCGGTAATCGTACTCGAACCGGTCGGTGCCGTGGACGAAGATCGCCTTGCGGAACAGCCGGAGCCCGGCGCGCTCCTCCCAGGCCTCGAACAGCACCTCGACCTCGCGGGGACCGCGGCCGGTGTGGTTGATGAGTTCCAGGCCGACGGGCAGGGTGTCGGGGAGCCGGAAATGGAGCCGGAGCGGGGCACCGAGTTCGTCGGTGAACTCCACCGTCAGCACCGAATCCATGCCCCACCGCCGGCCCGGACGAACCTCCGGGTCGGCCAGCCAGGTGGTGGGAGCCAGCGCCAGCATGTGGAGGTCATGCCCGCGAACCACCGACCGGGTCACCGGGTCGAGTGGGCCCGGTTGGCCGAGCGAGTCGCACCGCCAGCCCCGGCCGCCGTCCACCCCTGCAATCAGGCTCCGGCCCAGCGTCATCCGCACCCGGCCGTCGCGGGCGGAAGCGACCCTGGTCTCGAAGCCACCACCGGGGGCCGTGACGGCGGCCGCCGCCCAGATCGTACGCACCGAATCCACCCCGGATCCCAGGGCCCGCTCGGCGCCGGCCAGCAGGGCCTCGGTTGAAGCGGCCGTGTCCGATCGTGGGGCGCAGGATACGACCCAGAGGAGCAGCGGCGTGGCGGAGAGGATTGACCGAGTGGACATCTGCATCAGGCAACTAACACCGTGCCGAACTGGCTGCGCTCGCGCTGGGTAGCGAGACCTCGAACGTCTGGCCGCGACGACGGAGGCGGTCCACCCACGGAGTGGCGTTCGGCCGTCAGGGTCATGCCGGAACCTCGAGGGAGCGCTTGGGGCCTCCATAGGCACGCTCCACCCGGGCCACCCGGACTTCGAATTGCTCGTACCACTGCCGGTGGCCTTCGCGTTGGGCCACTCGATGTTCCGCCACAGCCTTCCATGCCTTGATGGCCGCCTCCGAGTCCCAATAGCTCACCGTGATCCCCAAGCCGTCGGCGTTGCGGACCGACTCGATGCCGAGGAACCCTGGTTGGGCGGTGGCCAGGCGCTCCATCAGCTCCGCCATCTCCCCGTAGCCGCTGTCACCGGGGGTACGGAGCGACGTGAAGATGACGGCGTAATACGGTGGCGCAGGGGTACGGGCGATAGGGGACGGCGGCATGTGAAGACTCGGTGATAGAGGTGGTGCCGTTACTCCAGGTTCTCCTGTTCGAACCGCGGCCCAAGGTGGACATCAGCCTGGGCAAGTGGGATGTCGCCGGTGCAGGCGGGGTCCCCGGCCCGGTGGAGCCTTGACCAGATAGGCCGAAACCTCGACGTTGCCCTGTTCCGCCCCGACGAACGCGTGCGACAGGCCGAGAAAGGGAAGGTCTTCAGTGCGCACCCGGTGCATGCGACGGTCGCTCCCGAAGTGGAACGCGGCTGAATGGGCTGCGCATCAGCCGCAAGGCGCGGTTCGTGGACACGCTGGAAGCTACCCGTCGGGCCATGGGTGGCCAGCTCCATCGCCGGTCAGGTGGCATCACTCGAACCGCCAAGCTGCTTCCTGAAACATCGGATCTGCGCCGCCTCCTGGAAGTCCAGCCTGCGAGCCGTATCACCCCGGGCCGGTCAGGACGCCCGCGGCAACGGCCGGCCACCCGAGAAATGACGAGTGGGGAAGCGCCACGCGCGGGCTCGCAAGGATCGTTCACTCAACAGAGTGCCGTCGACCGTTTACTGGAACTACCCACTGCGCCGCGCGTCTCGGACCGCAACATGCCCACCGAGCGCTCCACGTCCGATTCCGAACGCCTCAGTCCCGGTTGTGGGACACTGGGGAGCGCAACGATGACGTCCCGCGTGGCCAAGCGGCCGAGGCACAACCGATTGCGGCCGTGAATAGTCTGGCATGCGGGTTGCCCCCACCAGCCTTCATCCTCTGCTTGGAGCCGCCTTGGGCCGACCGGCATGGACGGACCTGTGGGCCGACCTCCGCCAGGCGATCCGTCGCCTGACGCGGGCGCCCGGTTTTGCCGTGGTGACAACGCTGACCATCGCGATTGGGATAGGCGGCTCGACCGCCATCTTCGCGGTCGCCAACGAGGTGCTATTCCGTCCCCTGGCCGTCGCCGAGCCCGATCGCCTGGCCATGTTGTGGGAGTCCAACCAGGAGCGGGGGTGGAACCGGGTCCAAGTGGCGCCCGCCAATGCCCTGGACTGGAGGGCACGGGTGCGGTCCTTCGAGGATCTCGCCCTGGTGGGCGAGTCCTCGTCCGAACTTGGCTTGGCCACGGGATCGGGGAGTCTGCCGGTCCGGGTCGGCCAGATCTCCGGTAACGCGCTGGCAGTGCTGGGGGCGCCGCTGATTCTGGGCCGCCAACTCACGCTGGAGGACACCTGGGCCGAGGCCGAGCCGGTCGTAGTCCTCAGTTACCACCTCTGGACCGAGCGTTTCGGCGGCGATCCGGCAATCATCGGAAGGACCGTGCGACTGGACGGGATCTCCAGTCGTGTTGCAGCAGTCACCGGCCCGCAGTTCCGGTATCCGGTGAACGACGCCGAGCTATGGACCACCTTCCGGTACAGCGCCGCCCGACGCCAGGGCGTGTGGTTCCGGCAGGCACACGTGCTGCGCGCCATCGCCCGCCTCCGACCCGGGGTCACCATGGAGCAGGCCCAGGGCGAACTGCAGGCAGTGGCCCGGACGCTGCAATCGGAGCATCCCGAGACCAATCGGGGCATGGAGGCGGGGCTGACGCCTCTGCACGAGTTCCTGGTCGGTGACCGCCGGCTTCCGGTCTATCTCCTGCTCGGGGCCGTGGGGTTGCTTCAGCTCATCGTGTGCAGGAACATCGCCAACCTCCTGCTCGCCCGGGGCCTCCGCCGCCGCCAGGAGATGGCGGTTCGCGCGGCGCTGGGCGCGGGGCGGGCACGGCTGGCTGGCCAGGTGATGCTCGAGGCCGCCTGCCTGGCGATCGCTGGCGCGCTGCTGGGAATCGTGCTTGCGGCCTACGGCATTGATATCCTCGCCTCCTTGAGACCGGCAGGCTTCCCCGACGTCACCGCCCGCCTGGATGGCCGAGTCCTCGGGTTCACGGCGGCCGTCGCCGTGATCAGCGCGTTGCTCTTCGGCGTCTATCCGGCGCTCACCGGCTCGCGAGCCGATCTGCGGACCGGCATCGCCGAGGGGGGCCGCGGCGGAACCGGCGGGCGGAGCCGTCAGCTAGCCGCGCATACCCTGACCGCCTTCGAAGTCGCATTGGCCGTGATGCTGGTTTCGGGTGCCGGTTTGATGATCCGCAGTGTGCTGCAGCTCCGCCGTGTGGACCCCGGCGCCAACGTGGAGCAGGTCTTGACGTTCGACCTCGCCCCGCCGCGGGGGACGTATCCGAATGATGACGCCCGGGCCCGATTCGCCACGCTGGTCCTCGATCGCGTGCAGCAGATTCCCGGCGTGGTCGCGGCAGGTGCCGGGCGGACCATCCCGTTCGGGGGCCTGGGGTGGAGCAGCGACTTCAGCATCGCGCGATGGCCGGCCGGCACGTTCGGGGTCGAGGTGCGGCACCGGGAGGTGACCCCGGGGTACTTCCGGGCGCTCCAGATCCCGGTGCTTCAAGGGGAGCTGTTCGCCGATCAGCCGCCGTCCGGGCCAATGCCAGTCATGGTCAACCAGGCGTTCGCTGAGCGGTACTTCCCGGACCGGAGCCCAGTGGGCGAGCAGGTCGCCTTCGATCGGGTGCCCGACTCGACCTCCTATTGGTACCGGATCGTCGGCGTGGTGGGGAACGAGCGGCTGCAGCTGACCGCGGAGCCCGTGCCCGAGATCATCGGCCACCTGGCAGCGGACACGCCGGGCCGCCTCCGGTTCGTGGTCAAGACCCGGACTGAGCCGGCGGCCCTCGGGTCTCAGGTCGCCGCCACGATCGCCGCGATCGATCCGGAGGTCCCGGTACTCCGCATGCAAACGATGGAACAGGTCGCGGCTGAGGCGAGGTCCCTGGAGCGGTACCTGACGGTCCTGCTCAGCGCCTTCGCTGCCGTGGCCCTGGGCTTGGCCGGAATCGGAGTCTACGGCGTTGCGGCGCAGGCGGCCCGGCTGCGCACCCGCGAAGTCGCGATCCGGCTGGCCCTCGGCGCTACCTCCCTTCGGGTCGTCCGGGAATTGGCGGCGCGCGGGCTGACATTCGCGGTCGGCGGGGCTGTCATCGGGGCCCTCGGCGCGTTGACCGGGGGCCGGCTCCTCCGATCGGTGCTGTTCGGGGTGGAGCCAGCCGACCCGTCTACCCTCTGCGGCGTGGCCTTGCTCGTGACCCTGGTGGCTGGCGTGACAAGCACCTGGGCAGTACGTCGGGTGAGCCGAAGCAGCCCAGCTCAGGTGCTCAGCGTAGAGTAGAGAGTGCCGCGGGGTGCTACCGCGACCCGCGGCTACTATCTGCTTCTTCCTGTCTAGCCTGGCCGCGCGTCGGCACGCCCATGCGCCATGATTGCGCGCTCTTCGAACGGTCCCGGTCGGGTGGCAACGAACCACGCGAAGGAGCGACCGATCGACCGTACGGTGATGGTCTGGAACCCCACAGCCGCGAGCGTATCCGCAAAGGCGCCGGCGTCGAATCTGTCGGCCTGAGGATGCTCGAGCAGGTGTCGGGTCCGCCGAACCAAGGGCGCCAGAACCTCCTCGGCGTAGAGCCGCCCACCGGGCCGCAACACCCGAAACACCTCCGCCACGCCACGGCGCCAGTCCGGGAGGTGATGGAATACCCCAAAGTCAAAGACGGCATCATAGGAGCCGTCGGTGGCGGCGATCATGGCGGCGTCCCCGACCCATACCCGCGCGCGCGACCCGCGCCGCTTGAGCCGGCGCCGCGCCAGTGCGGTCATCCGGTGGTCGAGGTCGAATCCATGTACCGATTCGGCGCCGAAGAGGTCCAGAATGATCTCTGCACCTACCCCCCGGCCGCACCCGACCTCGAGCACGATGCCGCCGGGCAGTGGGCCGCCGAGGCGCCGCAGGAACCGGCCTTCGATATGTCGCTGGCAGGCGGCGCGCATCGGGTTGTTCATCAATGCGTACTCGACCCGGTTCAGGAGCATGGGTCCGGTGCTCCGCCTCGACGATCAGCCGCCTCTGGATGGACTTCACTCATCCATGCCGACTCTCGGTTTCCACTATTCACCTCCCCATCCGGCTCGAGAGACCCGGGCCAGAAACCTCACGATGCGGGCTGGGGGCGGCCCCAGCGTTCCACCGACCACGCCAGATTCGACCGCTGACCGAGGCGACGCCAGCCAGCCCGCTCGAGCACCGCGGCCATCTCGGAGGGCCGGTGCACGAAGGTGCGGAAGGTGCTGCCGGTGACCTGCCGGAGCAGGTTCTCGAATCTGAATGCCACGTGAACGTACCACCGATCCCTGGGGAAACTCAGGGCGAGCACCCTCCTGGCGCTGGCGGCTGCCGTTCCGAGCAGAGTAGCAAAGTCCGGGTAGCAGCAGACCACTCGGTCCATCGTCACGATCTCGGCACTCAACCGCGGTGAGACCTCGGTGAAGTTGCCCACGATCGTTCGGAACCTCGTGGGATTGGCGGCCCGAGCGAACAGTTCCCGGGCGACGGTCACGAAGTGCGGAGAGGCATCGACGAGCACGGCCTCCCGGAGATTCGCCAGTCGCTGCAGCTCCAGGTCGAGCACCCCGATCCCGCCGCCGACATCGAGCAGCGTGTCTCCGGGAAGGATCACCGGGCCAAGCTCCTCGAGCAGGAGAGCGGTGGTGCTGTCAGGGCCGCGGCGCTCGTAGCGGGTGCGGTCACGCAGGGCGCGCTGGCGATCGAAGTGGGAAGCAGTGCCCGCACAATTGCAGGAACAAGTCATTCCGGACCATATCCGACGCGGTCTGACATCATCGCAGTAAGCTGCGGGCCGTGGCGTGCTGGCGCAAGCGAGCCGGTCCACTGCCGGTTGCGCCCGTGCGCCGGGTAGTCTCAACCACCCGGTGGAGCGGGGTCGCGATAGTTAGTCGGCTGCGATGGAGGTGGCGTCAATCAGACGTAAGTCACCTTCACCCGTGAACGCGCAAAATAGGTCTGAAGGCGGGTCCGGACTTCGGTATTCGCCTCGGCGGGGGCGGGCGGGGCCGCCGCCACCGATGGAGCGTGGGTAATGTCGCGAATATCGGAGGCCCACACGTGATATTCCGGCGGACTCCCCGGCTTGAGTTGCGCCTGCACCCAGTAGGAGCGGTCGTTCACGGCCACCACCAGCGAATTGGGTCCCGTGGGGCGGACGCCGGTCGAATTGAAGAGGCGGCGTGCCGGGGAGAATAGAGCGCGCAGCCGACGGAGGAAGCTCACTAAATGAAAGCGCCTTGGTCCGAAGGGTGGTCGTGTATGGCTCCCACCGAGGACCGGTCGTTCAAAGGTGAAACGGCAGCCCGAGGGAGCACCGATGTTGGAACAAGCGCCCGAGCGGCGAGATTGGCAAGGCCAACCCGGCGGCACCGCATCTGTTGCGGCTCTGGATCTGGGCGGCTACTTCCCGCCTGGCCAGGGCAGGAGCGTCCGGGTGCGGCGCCGGTATGCCTGGTACTCCGGGTCGTCGCCCCATTTCTTCCGGGCGCTTGCCTCCAGCGTGGGGATGCCGGTGGCGAAGAGCAGGATTCCCGTGATCGCCAGCGGGCCCGCGAGGGCCAGCGCGGCCCAGCGGCCCAGTCCGGGCGCGGCAAACATGAACACCCCCCACCAGCACAGCAGCTCGCCGAAATAGTTGGGATGGCGGCTGTAGCGCCACAGCCCGGTGTCGGTCCACCGGGAACGGCCTTCCGGCGTCTGCTTGAAGGCGAACTTCTGCTGGTCGGCCACGGCTTCGATGACCAGGCCCAACAGCCAGATCAGGGCGCCCGCCGTCATCCAGACCGTCCACGGCCCAGGTCGGGAGAACCACAGCGTCACCGGCAGCATGATCACCCACACCGCCAGACCCTGGAACAGCCAGAACTTGAAGAAGCTCCAGAACTTTTCCCGGATGCCGTCGAAGCGCTGGTCTCGGCCCATGCGCACGATGCGAAACAGCAGGTAGCCCGCGAGCCGGACGCCCCAGGCGATCACCATGCCGGCGAGCACCAGGGGCGCCGGGCCCGTGGCGCCCGAGTCCGCCAGCAGGGCAACGGCGATCAGCACGAAGGTCAGTCCGTACGACAGGTCGGTGACCTTGTCGGTCTTGAGCGTAGCCGCGAAGACGAAGAAGATGGCCTGGACCAGCAGGCTTAGACCGAGTGTGACGAGCAGGTAATGTGACATTCGAGTTCCCGGTGTCGCGATAGTTGAGCTCGTCCCGGTTCAGGGCAGCCACAGAATCAGCGCGAACAGCGCCAGGTAGCCAAGGAGATACCATCGGAACCGGCGGGCCATGGCCCGCTCGGCCGCGTCATGAAAGTAACGGTTGCTGAACAGCGCGGCGATGTCGTGCCCGAACCAGGGCAGGAAGTTGATCTTCCAGTCCCATCGCCGATACACGGTCGCGCGCCATGTGTAACGCAACCGGAACAGCGGGATGCCGTACAACACGAAGACCACGATCAGGAAAGTTCTCATCGTGCTCGACTGAGTAGCGGGTGGTCACCAAAGAACGCCCACATCCGACTGGTGGCGTCGATACTCCGGGTCATGGGCCCGAGCAGCCACGCCGGCACCGGCTTGCCGCCAGGCCAGGTATGGCCGCCCCCGCGGATGGTGTAGAGCACCACTGCCGCGTTGTCGGCGCAGTTGGTGTATTCCCGGCGGCTGACGTCAGCCGCCACCGCGGAGTCGACCGGGTCAGGACCGCACCGGTTGCGGCGAGCCCAGTGTGCCGCCCAGGTCGCGACATTCGGAAACGGCCTGGGGTTGAGCCAGCTCGGCGGAGCGCCGTCGTACGGTACCAGGCGATCGCCCGTCCCGTGAAAGGTGATCATCGGCATCGGTTGGGAGTCGGTACACCAGCTCCAGGGCCGGATCTGCGCCGCTGATACGGTTCCAATCGCGGCGATCCGATGGGACAGCGTGCACGAGAGACCGAAGGCCATGCCGCCGCCATTGGACAACCCGGTGGCAAAGATCCTGGCCGGGTCGATGTTGTAGCCCGCCGCCAGCGTATCGATCAGGTCGGAGATGAATCCGACGTCCGCCTTCAGGACGGAATCGGGCTCCATGAGCCAGACCCTGAAGGGCAGCACGCCGGTGCCGCTGCCGTCCAGCGTCGTTCCCGACGGGTAGACGACAATGAACCCGTGCGTGTCGGCCACCCTGTTCCATTGACTCGCTTCCATCTGGGTGGCCGGCCAACTTGCGGCGCCGTGCAGGCTGATGACGAGAGGCGTCGGCCTGGCGGGATCGTAGCTCCTGGGGACGTAGAGGAGGTACTCTCGCCGCTCTCCCGACGAGACGATCGTGCCGTTGGTGCGATTCGGAGCGTAGAACGACATCAGGGCGTAGAACGACCCCGCGGCCAGCAGGATCAACACTACCGGCAGGCCGATCATGACCAACACCGCGCCGATGACGATCTTCCTGGTGTTCATAGTCGACCTTGACCGACCTGTACGGCTCCGGCCGGCTTCCTGGCGCACAGCGCGAAGCGGGACAGGCGCGCCTCGCCCGCGAGCCGGGCGACGATACTCAGGAACCGCTGCACATCAAGGTACGTGGCCTCGCCCTCGACGCTGACCAGCGCGACACGGTGGCGGTCCCGCGCCGTCTTCCAGCGATTGGCGATCGCCGCCACCACCGCGGTGGTGTCCTCGACGGTGAGCACCTCGAAACCCGCCGCAGCGAGGATGGCTTCGTTGTACACTCGGGGCACAAACAGGAAATGACCTATGGAACTCCGGGCCTGCATCTCGGCGTTCGAGAGCGGACCGGTGACCACGATCGGATCGGTGAACAGGCAGCGGCCGCCGGGACGGAGCACCCGGTACCATTCGGCCAGCACCATCGTACGGTCCCGAACGGACGCACTCGGTCACCAAAGCCGCCTCGGTACGCCGCGTCTTGGCAGCACCATTCGCCGGTCGGCAGCCCCTGTCGGATAATCCGTAGCCCAGGGTTGGGCGCCGCGCTGTCGGACCGGCGGGCCCCATATTGTGAGGGCCTACGGTTGCAGGTTGTGCACCTCGAATGCCTGTTCCTGCGGTGGCGTGGCAAAGCCTCCTTTCACCCCCTGTTTGAGGCGCGGCATCAGGGTGTCATCCCGGAAGCGCTCCCAACTGGCCTTGGAGTCGTGGATGGCGATGATGGTCCAACCGCCCGCCGAGGGACCTGCCGCGTGGTACAGCTGACCCTTGGGCAGGGTCTTTCTGTCAGGGTGCACCGCACCGAGTACCGCTTCGTATTGTTCCTTCGTTCCGCCCGAAAAGAAGTGCACTATTCCGTATGGCATCTCGATCCTCCTGTCTGTTGCCGGGTCCATGGACAACCAGGCCTCACTTCTTCTCGACGTGGACGGTCACCGGATCCACGACCCCATGAGCCTGCTTGGCTTTGGTGATCTCGGGCGAGGCCAGCGCGGCCTGCATGCCCGCCATGTCGTGCACGTCCACACTCACGGCGACGTCGTCGCCACCGTCGGCTCCGAGGTAGTCGATCACGTTCGATCCCCACGACGCGAACGCCGCGACTCGCTCCGAATGCTTGCTCGCCCATAGGGCGCGATCGCGGACCCGGTGTGCGAAAAGGACTCGTGGCATCACTCCTCCTCTATGATTGTTTGCGTTCTCTGACGTGCTGTCTCTACTTCTTCCGCTCCACCACCCACTCGCAGTGCGGGTCGCCATGGAGCATGTTCTTGGTGAGCTTGAAAGTGAGATTCGGGTTCAGACTCTCGACCGCTCCCTCGCCCCACTTCTGATGCCCCACGCCGCAGGTATCAAAGGCAACGCCTTGTTCCTTCCACCGCTTGTGCCAGGGACACTGGGTTGTCCGGCCCACGCATCGGTCCTTGCTGGTTTCAACCACCTCGAACACGAACTCCGGCCCCATGGATGCTTGAGCCATCAGGTGGGTGACCGCTTCGACATCTTCCGGGGATTCGGTGGGCAAGCCGAGGGTGGCGGCGAATTCCTTCGCTCCTTTTCCCGCCTCATACCAGAGTGGGCCATTGAACTCCTCGAACTTCTTCTGTCCTACGGCCTGCTGCAGGGCTTTGGAGATCGCAATGTAGGCGCCTGTCAACCCTTTCGTGGCGATCTCCCACCTCGTTTTCTCGGGAATCTTGTCTATCATGGCAGGCATCGTGCGCAGCTCCTTGTGGGGTATTCCTTCGCGGGGGAGTCGTTGGTCTCGTGTGTTTCCTCTCTACAGGTCGGTGTGCGTCAGGCATGCAGGTGTCCGGTGCCGGCCGAGCCCAACGGGCGGAGCACACCTGCTCTGGGGCGGGGGTAGCTCGTGGTCCTCCTGCCTCCATAGGGTGGGCGGACCGATGGCTCTCGTGCAGACTGACGGCTTCTGGCAAGGTGCAGCGCTACGGCTGGGAGGGCAACCCCGCCTGGGAACCGCCGGTGCTGCCTATTCGCCCTCGATGCCCTGACCGAAACACAGGCGGTACCCGTGGCGGCGCGATCTCCAGTCGGACGACCGGGAACAGCCCTTTCCTGGAAAGTGCTAGGCCCTGGCCCGCGCCGTACGCCGCCGCCTCCGGCGGGTGCGTGGCGCCGCGGGGACAACCAGCTTTCCTGTCAGGCGGGCTTTCGGCACTCCCCTGGCCGATGCACGGAGTGTTGCCTTCACGTGCGAGAACACCCGCTTGAACATGCGGTCGTATTGCGAACTGGTGATCACTCCCTCCTTGACCAGGGCCAGCAACAACCCTTTGGCGATGCCGACATCGAACAGGGACACCGCGGTACGGGCACGCCGCTCGGCGTCGGCAAGATAGGCGCGCGGTTTGGGAGCGAGCGCTACTCGCTCCTTGGCGGAGAGCATACCTGGGATGCGGGTCACGAGGCCTCCAGTGGGGGAACGGACGGACGGGCGACGACTGCTACCCCATGGTAGTGGGCGGTGCCCCATTGCTCAAGCGTGCCGCGGCGCAACGCGCGCGGCGCCGAGACCTCCGAAGGCCATTCGGCGGAGCCCTGAACTCCACACCCAACGGTGTGCCGGCTGCGGCTTGGAGCAGGAGTAGCGTCGGGAGCGGATGGATCACGACCAACCGCTGAGGGGAATCATTCCTGCTTGGCGGTGCCGCCCGCCGCCAGCCGCTCGAACCGCGGATTCCCCCTGAGTGGTGCGAAGGTGGGATCAATCCGGAGCCATCCCGGCGAGAGGAAGTACGGAGTCCGAAGCAGCGGCTCGAGCTGGTCCAGCGCCCGGTCCGGCTCACCTACCAGGGTGTAGATCCGGGCCAGCTGATGCTGGAAATAGGCGCCGCTCTGGGCATCGGTCTTGAGCGGCAGCATCGCCACGCCCCGCTCCCCCTCCCGGATCGCCTCGGCCTTCCGTCCCACATACGCCAGCCCCACACCGAGCAGGACATGGCGCTGGGGATCATCGGGCGTCGCCGTGAGCTGCTGCTCGAACGCCGCGCGGGCCGAGTCGCCGTAGGCGGCGGCGCGGCGCAGGTCGCCCTCGGCCTCGTACACCCCGGCCAGGGCCAGCCCCCAGGTGCCCGCATCGCCGTCGAACGGCGCCGGCGTGAGCCGCTTGAGCAGCGCCTGGTGCGCCGGGTCCAGCAGCCAGTACGTGTCCCAATACACCGCCATGTAGACCACGAAGCTCGGCAGGTCCACCTCGGCGGGCGGGTGGGCCAGCGCGGCTCTCGCGCCGGGCAGGTCGCCCCGGGCGGCGAAGATCATGGCCCTGAGTTGCAGGGCGTTGAGCGAAGCGGGCTCGATCGCCAGCGACTGCTCGGCCGCCGCCTGCGCCTCGCCGTAACGCCGGAGCCAGAAGAGTGCGTCGGCGAGGGTGCTAGCGGCGAGGGCCGATCGCGGATCGAAGCTGAGACTCTGCCGCAGATGCTCCACCGCCTCGTCCCAGCGGCCGAGGGACACCTCGGCGGCCCCGAGGCCGCGCAGCACGTCGGCGTCCCGCGGGGCGAGGGCGAGCCCCTTCAGGTACTCCGCATGGGCGCGGTCCGGCGCCCCGAGCACCAGCCGGTAGTAGCTCCCCAGCGCCGTGTGCCCCCCCGGGGAGTCAGGATCGAGTTTGAGTGCCCGCTCCGCGGCCGTGCGCGCCCGGTCGGCGAAGGTCACCGACGGTGCCAGATTGCTGTAGGACAGCGAGTTCGCGAGAGAAAGCCCGACCCACGCTGCCGCGAACCCCGAGTCGAGGGCGACCGCCTCCTCGAAGAACTGCCTGCCGTCGCGCAGGCCGGTGGGACTGGGCCCGCGGGCACGACCGGCCTCCCCCTTCAAGTAGGCATCGTACGCCGCGAGGTTCCGGGTGGGCCGGTTCGCCAGCGCCTGCTGCTGCCGGCTCCCGATGGCCACGTCGAGCGCCTGGGCCACCCGGCCGGCGATGTCCGCCTGCACCTGGAAGACGTCGGTGAGTGAGGCGTCGAACGGCTGCTGCCAGCGGGCGTTGGCGGTGGCCACCTCGATCAGTTCGGGACTCACCTGCACCCGGCTGGCGCCGGTGGCCCCCTTCTGCCAGCGGACCTTCCCCACCAGCAGGTAATCCACCCCCAGCTCCCGGCCGATTTCCTGTGGAGACTTGGTCGTCCCCCGGTACTGTGCCGAGCTGTTGGAGGCGATCACCCGCATGCCGGGAAGCGCGGTGAGCTTGCCGCGCACCGCGTCGGTGATGCCCTCGGCGAAATAGGCATCGGCGCTGTCGCCCAGGTTCTGGAACGGGAGCACTGCGATTCGGCGCTCGCTCCCGGTCGCGGTGTCGGCGTGGTTCTGCCGCCAGGCGAAGAGGGCCCCGCCACCGATCATGAGGCCGAGGATGAGGGCGAGCGCCGCTGTCGGGACCCGCTTGCGCCGGGCTTGGCCGGGCAGCGCCGGGGTCGCGGTGTTGGCCGTGCCGGTGCCCTGGGCGGCCAGGAGCGCCTGCAGGAACGGCGCCGCCCCCGGGAAGCGGTCGGCGGCGATCGGGGCAAGCGCGGTCCGGATGGCCTGGTCCACTCCTTCGGGGACCGCCGGGCGCACGGCCCGCGGACGCTCGGCGCCGACTCGGTGAACCGCTTGGCGATGATCGCCTGCGCGGTCGGGCCGGTCCAGGGCGCCTCCCCGGCAAGCATCTCGTACAGCACGGCGGCGAGTGAGAAGACGTCGCTGCGGGCATCCACCGCCTTGTCGCCGGCGGCCTGCTCGGGGCTCATGTACGCCGGCGTGCCGATGGCCATGCCGGTCTCGGTGAGCCCCTTCTCGCCGCCCAGCGCCCGGGCGATGCCGAAGTCGGCGACCAGGGTCGAGCCGTCCGCGGTGAGCAGGATGTTCTCGGGCTTCATATCCCGGTGGATCACGCCGTGCTGGTGGGCGTAGTCGAGGGCGCGGGCCGCCTCGGTGGCGATGCGGATGGCATCGCCCACCGGGAGCTGGTGCTCGCGGTTCAGCCGGTCGCGGAGCGACTCGCCCTCGACGAACGGCATGGTGAACCACAATTGGCCGGCCGTCTCGCCCGAGTCGAGGACAGTCAGGATGTGGGGATGCTGGAGCCGGGCGGCAAAGTGGATTTCGCGCTGGAACCGTTCGGGGCCGAGGGTGGCGGCCAGTTCGGGGCGGAGGACCTTGAGGGCGACGGGGCGGTCGTGCCGGAGATCCTGCGCCAGATACACGGTGGCCATGCCACCGTGCCCCAGCTCGCGGTCGATGCGATACCGGTCCGACAGGGCACGGGCCAGGCGTTCGGGATCGACGGTCAGAGGGCCTCGGGAGGCGGTGGTGGCCGGTGGAATCTGGTTTCCCCATGACTCGGGGGAAAGGCCCTCAGGCCAGATGCCCGGAGCCCACCAGGGACCGCTAATAGGACCGGTCGAGGCTCGCCTGTTCGGCGGGTGACAGCACCTCCCGGACCAGGACGCTGTCATAGAACGACCGGATCTCCTTGATCTGGTCACTCTCAACCCGGATCCAGTCACAGGATTCCACCACCCCTTTGGGGGTCCGGTTCTCGAAACGGACGGCTGCCTGGTTGCCGCTGGCGATTACATCCTTGACCGTGAGTTGCACCACGCTCTTGCGCGCCATCGGCTCGACCGCTGCCGGGTACGAGTCACGGTCGTCGAATCTCCCGAACGGACTGACGTGGACAAAGTCGGGGGCCAGCGTCCTGTCCGCCCTGTCCGCCCGTCCGCCCATCCTCCACCCTAGTTCGCCCGTTCGATGATGTACTGATCGAGCTGCCCATCCGGCAGGGTCATGGTGGTCAGCTCCATCGCGGCGCCGCCGGCGCGAATCCGGTACGACCGGATCCGCATGCCGCCCCGCACCGATTCACCGTCCCGCGCGAACTCGGTCGGCGATCCCAGCGGGCCCGAGGCTCGCCCCGTAGTCGGCCAGCACTTCGGGCGTGAAGTAGGCGTTGGCGGCCGGGGTGAAGAGCGTGCGATCGATCGTTCCCCGGGCGAGCGCGTCGTAGATCCGGCGGGCGGACTCCAGCGCCACGGCGCCGGCCAAGTCCGCCGGGGCGAAGATGATCCCGGCGATCCGCTGGGCGATCTGCCCCGGCGCGCCGGCCGCCCCGGGATAGATGTTGGTGAACACCACGATGGCGGCCCGGTCGTCGGGGTAGATGTGGTTGCTGGTGGTGTAGCCCGACACCGCGCCGCCGTGCGAGATCCGGCGCCGGCCACCCGGCGTGCCGATGCCGACGCCGAGGCCGTAGCCGCTCGCGTTGCCGGCCGCGAGCAGCATGTCGGTCTGCTGGGCCCGGTACGATGCCGGCCTGAGGACGCTCCGGTTGATGACCGCCAGGTTCCAGAGAGCGAGGTCGTGTGCCGTCATCGCCAGCTGGCCCGCTCCGAACAGCCAGCCTTTCCCCTCCTTGGGCGCGGGCCGGAGGGGACCGAGGGCGTTGCGGAGGTACGGCCCCGCGTCGCTCGCCGAGAGCGGCCCAGCGTCGAAGTCGGCCACCGAAGTCATTCCGAGCGGGGTGAAGATCCGGCGGCGGAGGAATTCCATGAAGCCCATCCCAGCCACCCGCTCGACGATCGCGGCCGCGATCACGTAATTGGTATTGCTGTATTGCCACCGGGCGCCGGGGTCGAAGTCCAGCGCCTTGCCCGCCCACCGCCGCATGATGTGATCCGCCGTGGCTGGGCGCTGCATGTCGGGGTAGACGTAGTCCTGGGGCCAGTAGTCCTGGTACCCCGACGTCATGGACAGGAGCTGCCGCAGGCTGACTTCGCCGGCGCGGGTGAGCCCGGGAAACCACTTCGCCACCTTGTCGTCCAGCGACAGCTTGCCCTCCTCCGCGAGCAGCAGAACGGCGGCGGCGGTGAACTGCTTGCTCACCGAGCCGATGGCATAGCGCATCGCGGGAGTGGCCGGCGTCCGGGGATCGACCCGTCCGTCACCGTAGGCCTGCTCGTACACGATCACACCGCCCCGGACAACCGCGAGCGCCGCGCTGGGCGCTCCCGTCGCCTGGAGGACCGCCAGGGCCGCACTGTCGATCCGGGCGAGTTCATCGCCGCTCAGCTCCTGGCCGGCGGCCGGTGCCGAGAAAAGGGTGACGCACAGGGCGCCGATCGCCAGGTAACGACGGTAGCGGCGGTAATGATGGTCAGAGAGTGTTCGGATTGAAGCCGGAGCCGGGACGTCCTGCCGCGCGGTCCGTTCCACCCCAGCCAGGCCTTCCATTCCGTCCTCCAGTGCGTTCATTCTCCCGTTCTCCCGTTCCCCCGTTCCCCCGTTCCCCCGTTCTCCCATTCCCCCGTTCTCCCGTTCTCCCGTTCCCCCGTTCTCCCATTCCCCGTTCCCCGTTCCCCGTTCCCCATTTCCCCATGAATGAAGGTGCGTGGGGTCCGGTCCCGTACCGGCGGCACTTGCCATCGGCTGCTCGCGCGGTAACGTGGAGGCACTTCCCGGTGCAGGAGAATGCCATGCAGCGAGCGCTATGGATCGCCGCGATCGCGTTTGCGCCCCGGCGGCCGAGACATCTGCCCAGCAGTTTCGTGAGGCCGTGGTCGCGGGGCAACCCACCCAATACCGGACGCCGCGATGCGGGATCAAGACCGGACACTTTCTGGTGAGCTCGAGCGCCACCAAACTGAGCGTCGTGCTGGGATCGGGCAACCCAGCCAACCGCGACCGCCTGCTCCGGGAGGGCGTCGAGGTCCTGCAGGACGCCATCACCACCAAGGGCCAGGCAGAGAACCCGGCCGCCTGGTACTATCTCGGCCGCATCGACCTCTACCGCGGCGACGTCGAGGGAGCCGATACGGCGCTCGCCCGGGCCGAAGCGCTGGCGCCCGAGTGCAAGGATGAGATCCGCGAATTCCGCCTGCCGGCGTGGAACACCCTGGTCCGAGCGGGCCAGCAATACTACCAGGATGACAAGTCGGATTCGGCGCTCGCGGTCTTTCGATTGGCGAGCCGTCTGCTGCCCGGCGAGCCGGAGCCGCACTACCTGATGGCGACCATCTATCAGGCGACAGAGGCCGAGGACAGCGCCATCGCCCAGTACAAACGAGTGGTGGCGTTCGCGCCCGGCTCGAAGGAGGGCGGTGCCAAGTTCGGCCCGCTGGCAGTCGACCGTCTGGGACCGCTGCTGATCAAGCGGGGCGATACCGACAGCGGGGTAGTCTACCTGGAGAAGAGCGTCGCGCTCGCCAATCAGGGGGGGAATGTCAGCGTGATGACCGCGGCGACCCAGCGCCTGGCCGTGGGCCTCTATCTGGCGAAACGGTACCCGGAGGCCATTCCCGCGCTTCGGCGCTACCTGCAGGCTCGGCCCGACGACGGCGCCGCCCGCCGCTACCTCGCCAGCGCCTTCGAGGCCACCGGGCAGGCCGACAGCGCTCGTGCCGTTCTCGGCCAGAGCCAGGCCGTGCCGCGAGCGGCGGCTCGCCGCCGGACACCCTCGCCCCGGCCTTCCTGATCAACCGTGGGGTTGGCCACTATCAGGCCAAGCACTTCGCCGACGCTGCGGCCGACTTCCGGCAGGCGCTCGAGCGCGAGCCTCATCACCGCCTGGCGTTGATCAACCTCGCGTTTACGTACAACGAGCTGAAGGACGGGGCAAGTTGCTGCAAACCGCCGAGCAGCTGCTCGAGCTCGAGCCGTTCCACGAAACCGCCCACCGCCTGGAGGTCCAGGCGTACGTTTTCCTGGAGAACCGGGCCAAGGCGCAGGAGGCGGTGCGCCGGCTGGATGCGCTCCCGGTAAGGCTGGACAGCCTGCAGCTCGCAGCGGTAGCGGACAAAGCCAGCCTCACGGGAGTGATCCGAGGTCGTGCCGCGACCAACCCCGACAAGAGTCCGGTGAAGCCGGCGCCCATGACGCTGGTCTTCGAGCTGCTCGACGAGCAGGGCGGGGTGGTGGCGACCTCCGAGGTGGCCGTTCCGCCGCTGGCGCCCGACGCCAGACACCCGCTGTCCATCGACGCCGTGGGAACCGGGATCGTCGACTGGCGCTATCGCAAGCGGTGAGAGCTTCCACGGTGGTCATGACCGCGCTGGCGGCCCTGGGAACGGTCCACTGCGGCCGGGCCCCGGCCAAAGCTCCCGATTTCTCGGTGGTGAGCCGGGTCGACTCGGGCCGGGCGGTGGCGGTCATGCTGACCAGCTACAGCACCACCCTCCGGGCCGATGGGCAGGACTGGACTCGGCTCAGGATCGCCATCACCGACAGCCTGGGGCGGGAGATCATCTCGGCCCGGGATTCGATCCGGGTCTACCTCACCGGCGATGGTGCGCTCACGTCGCCGGGTGGCGAAGACTCTCGCAAATGCAGCACGATACCGGCGGCGTCCGGTACGCTGCGCTCGGCCTGGTCGATGGAGTGCGTCAGCTCGGCTTCAGAGCCGGAACCTCGACCGGCCGGGTGAAGGTCGAGGCCCGGTCGGGCACGCTGTTTCCGGGAGCGCACGAAATCCACGCCATCCCCGCCGACGTCGAATTACGCACCCCCACTGCCGATCAGCTGCCTGCCACGAGCAAGCCCATCGACCGCATGATCGGCGCCGACATCTCGTTCCTGCCGGAGATCGAGAGTGGGGCGGGGCCTTTCGCCCGCGGGCCGCGGACGTTCACCGAAGGCGGACAGCCGGTGGACGCCATCGAGCTGCTCCGGCGTCACGGGTTCAACTCCATCCGCCTGAGGATCTTCGTGAACCCCGAAAACCCCAAGGGCTACTCGCCGGGCGTGGGGTTCTGCGGATTGGACTCGACCCTGAGCATGGCGCGGCGGGTCAAGGCGGCGGGGATGGGGCTGCTGCTCGACTTTCATTATAGCGACTACTGGGCCGACCCCCAGCAGCAGAACAAGCCCCTGGCGTGGGCCAACCTCGACTATGCGGCGCTCCGCGACTCGGTGCGGAGCTACACCACGGCCGTCCTCCGGGCCCTGGAGCGCCAGGCCACCCTCCCCGACATGGTGCAGATCGGGAACGAGATCAATCACGGACTGCTCTGGCCTGACGGTCACATCGGTAACCTGGATCAGCTGGCCGGACTGCTCAACGCGGGCGTGGAAGGCACCGAGGCCGTGGCGCCGGCGATGCCCGTGATGATGCACATCGCCCTGGGCGGGCAGAACGCCGAAGCGCGGTTCTGGCTGGACAACATGCTGGCCCGGGGGGTCAAGTTCGACATCATCGGGCTTTCCTATTATCCTCGCTGGCACGGCACCCTGGAAGACCTGTACGGCAACCTGCACGACCTGATCGGCCGGTATCGCAAACCGGTCAACGTGGTGGAGTATTCCGATTTCAAGCGAGCGGTGCACGAGATCGTGTTCGGCCTTCCCGGCGATCTCGGCAAGGGCGCGGCGATCTGGGAGCCGCTCGGCTGGCGCAGCGGACTGTTCGACCGGGATGGCGGCGTCACCCCGCTGATGGGGGTGTACGATTCGCTCAGGGCGGAGTTCCTGCGCGGGCCCGGCGGGTAGGGGCGGGGTCGCGGTTGGGGTTCACCCGAGAACTCGCCGCGACGCCGGCCGCCCGCTGCCTTCACCGCGGCGGCTCGAGCGCCTCGAGATGGAAGCGCCACACCCCTCCCGTATTGCGGATCTGAGGACCATACCCGCCCACGATCACCACGTCGCCACTGGGGAGCAGGGTAGAAGTGGCGAACAGGAAAGCCTCCGGAAAGGTCCCCGGCACCGTACTGAATGCCAACGACCGCTGATCCAGGAGTTCCGCGTTGCGAGCCCCGGAGGGCACCAGCACATCGTCCGTGGGAAGCCGGACGGCGGTGCCATTGATCTTGTACCGGGTGTTGGCCATGGATGGTCCCGGTTCGAACGACGCGGTGTTGGGGTTGTAGATCTCGGTCGTAGCATAGTGGCGTCGGTCGGTTCGATCGGCGCCGCCAAGTACGAGAACCCGGCCGTCTGCCAACCGCACCGCATCGTGTTTGTGACGCGCGGTCGAGAGCCGCCCGACCGGGTCGAACCGCCGCGTGGCGGGGTCATAGAGCTCGGCGCTGGAATACACCTCGAGGGCTTCCCGACGGCCCCGATGCCCGCCCACCACCAGGACGCGGCCGTCGGCCAGAAGGGTGGCCGTGTGACTCTCGCGGGGGACGCTGAGCGGTGCCACGGTTTCCGAGCGCCCGGTAGACGGGTCGAATAGCTCGGCGCTCGACAGGAATGACCATCCGCGGCCCACACCGGCGACCATCAGGATCCGTCCGTCGGGGAGCAGGGTGGCGGTGTGGCCACTCCGGCCCTCGTTCAACTGACCCATGATCTCGAACCGCTGGAGTGTCTGATCATAGACTTCGACCGAAGCCAGGTATGTGCCGTTGTAGCCGCCGGCCAGCACCACTCGGCCGTCGGGAAGGGTGGTCGCCGAGTGAGTGGCTCGTGCCTCGGCCATCGAGCCGGCCGCCGTGACCCTGGCGGTCGAGACGTCGATCAACTCCGCCGTGGAGAGGCTGCTCTCACCGGCGCCCAGCCCGCCCGCCACCAGCAGCTGGCCGGACGGCAGCACCGTCGTCGTGTGGACGGCGCGCGGCGTCCCGAGGATGGCTATCTGCTCGATTCGCCCACCGGCATGCAGTGCCTGGTCGGTCGGTTGCCAGCCAATCGTGAGCAAGAGCACTGCCCAGCGCGCGGCGTGGGGGAAGTAGCGCATTGTCCGGTCTCCTCGGGTGACACTCGAATGGATTGCATTACCTCACTTGGATGCCGGCCGTGGACGCTGGGTTTACGCCGGGCAGGTACCAGACGGCGAAGAGCAGGAAGGTCTCCGAGACACCGATCGCTGCACTTTCTGTTTCATCCGGTACCAGGGCGGCACCGGGGGTGAGCGTCAGAAATACCGCCGCACCTGCGCCCGGTAAGCCCGGTACGCCTCCCCGAACTTCGACTCCAGGTAGCGTTCTTCCCGCAAGACGATCCCCCAGTGCAGCACCATGACCATGGGAAGCAGCAGGAGGAACGGAGCCAGTCCGCCGATCCAGAGGGCCACGCCCAGATACACGCCTACCGCCGAGATGTAGAGCGGATTCCGGGTAAAGCGAAACGGCCCATCGGTTACCAGGGCCACCGCCGGCCGGGTAGGAAAGACATTGGTGCCGGCACGGGTCATCGCCCGATGCGCAAAGTGGGCCAGCAGTCCGGCCAGTACGAACAGGGTCAAGCCGGCTGCGCGCGCCGGCACTGCCGGCAGCACAGGGATGGGCCACAGCCAGTCGAGCACAAAACCGATGATCATCGTCCCCCCGACCAGGACCGGCGGGAGGATCAGGATATCCGGCGCGTCCGCGGGGCGGGGCATCTGACCTCGTTGGTGGGACTGTTCAGAGTATTCCTTGCCGCCTGATGTCCGAGCGCTCGCTCAGAGATTGAAGCGTTGCTGCGCAGCGAGCTGCCGTCCACCGCCTTTGAGGCCGGCCAAACGACCGCGGCATAAGCTGCCCGGCCGCGGCCAGGTCAGCAAGCTCATCTTGAGCAGGGGAGCGCAGCAACAAGGCGCTTGCCGCTACCCCGCGGGCTTGGTGATGGTCAGCAGCATGTCACTCGGCTCGGCGGCTTGCACCGAATGCACCACCCCGGGAGCGAGCGCGAGCAGTTGGTTCGGCCGGACCTCGTGACGATCACCGGCGGCCTCGATCCGCAGCTGACCGGTCAGCGCCTGGATGATGACCACGGCGTCGGTGCGATGTTCCTTCAGGAATCCTCCGGCGTCGAAGGCGAACAGAACCAGGCTGACCGGACCGTTGCGGAACAGTACCACCTGGCGATGGCCGGCCACCGCCGCATGCGGTTCGCGACGCAACGCCGCCGTCGCCTCCTCGAGATCGAGTGCCATCACCGGCGTGGCGAACCGCTCCCGGGGATGGGGCCGAAGCCGTTTGGAATCGGGCATGGGCTGCTCTCCGCAGAGGATGAACGCCGAGGCGCCGTGGGGAAGCCACGTTAAGAGCGCGTCGAGACGGTCCGCCCCGTAATCACCCGCCGTCGGTGCGAGTCAGACGTCGCGCAACCCTATTCGCGAGGCGCTGACAGGAGACTGAAGGGGAGATGAACGATACTTTAGCCGTTGCGCGCCATCGGCTCGACCGCCGCCGGTACGATCATGGTCGTCGGTGCGGATGACCACCGTTCGGATAGGCCGTCACGGCGCTCATCGTCCCGGGGTCTTAGGTGGAGTCGATGAAGGCACGGCGTCGGGGCCGTCCTGAATCTGCAGGAAGGGCCGGGGCCCCCGGTGCAAACGAAGCTCGAACATGTCCGGGCGGGCGTAATGCCCGGCGATATCGAGCTGCCATCGAGGACCAACCAGTTGATGGCGCTCGACGTCCGCGTAGAGGATGCCTTCCGCCCCCTCCAACGGACCGGCCACGATCTTGCCGTCGGGATCCGCGATCAGGCTGAGACCCGGGTTGATCCATCCCGTAACGCTGCCCAGGTAGGCTTCCTTGAATGCCAGCGCGTCCGGGATGTGGTCCTTGTGGAACGCCTGGCACGCTCCCACGACGAAACACCGGCCTTCCTTGGCCACGTGTCGCATGGTCGAGATCCAGGGCTCCCCACGGTCCCAGGTCGGGGCGGCGTGGATCTGCTCGCCCCAGGCCGACAGTGTGTACCGGGCAAGCGGCATGTAGTTCTCCCAGCACAGCAGTCCGCTGAGCCGCCCGAACGGGAGGTCGAAGACCTCGAGATCGCATTCCGCGCCCTGGCCCCACACCAGTCGCTCCCCGGCCGTCGGGATGAACTTCCGGTGCTTCCCCAGCACTCTGCCGTCCGCGCCCTATATAAAGGAGGGTGTTGTACAGGGTCGAATTGCTGCTTTCCAGGTTGCGCTCGTTGACCCCGATCGCGACGGTAATGCGGCAGTCGGCGGCGGCCTGTGCCAGGCGACTGATCGCGGGCCCCGGAATGGAAACCGAGTTGCGGTGCAGTTCGGTGTACAGCGTCCGCAGCGGATGGGTTTGACCGGGAGGTATGAACCACACCCAGAGCGGATAGCCCGGGACGAACGCCTCGGGGAACACCGCCAGCGTCGCGCCCCCTGAGGCGGCCTCCTCGATCAGCCGGCATGCCTTCGCGATGGTCGCATCGAGGTCCAGGAACACCGGGGACGCCTGTACTGCGGCAATTCTGAACGAGCCGAGTTCCAAGGTTGGCGTACTCCCTTCCATGAGGGGCCTGAGCCTTGATGCGCGCCGCTCTGGCGGCCCGTCCTGACAACTACAGTGTCTTGCCGAGCTGTAGCAGCAGCCCCAGCGCGTCGAACGATACCCAGACCTCGGAAACTCTGCGCCCCGTGACCCGTACCCAAGGCTCCTCGGCGGGCGCGAGGCTCATTTGACGCTCCCGTCGCCGACCCGGGGCGCGGGGGCACGGACCTCGATGGGAGCCAGGGCGAATGTCTCGAAGGGCATGTCAATGCCGCCGGCACGGAGCGCCTCGAACAACTCTTCGCGCACCTGTTGACGTGCGGTGATGTGATCTTTCTCGTTCCCCAGCCAAACCTGGAGCTGCATGGCCACATTGTAGTCGTTCAACGCAGTCACCACGACCGTCGGGGCTGGCTCGGACATCAGGCCCGCCGTCACACTGCACTGGGCGAGGGCAAGCTGACGGATCCGCCCCAGATTCTCGGTAACGGCGACCGTGAAGGGAATGTCCAGGCGAATATTCGGAAAATTCGTATAGGAAGCCACGGTCGTATTGACGACCATGGTGTTCGGAACGGCCAGCATGCGCCCGTCGGGTGTCACCACCCGGGTCGAACGCATGGTAATGCTCTCGACCCGCCCGTACTGCCCGCCGACCTCGACAAGATCCCCGAGCACGAACGGGCGGTCCCAGAAGATGAACAGTCCGGAGATCATGTTGGAGAGGACATCCTTGGCCGCGAACCCGATCGTCAGACCCGCCACACCGAGGCTGGTCAGGATCGAGGTGGTATTGACCCCCACGCGTCCGAGCGCAGTGACCGCGCCAAAGGTGAGGACGACGTACATGAGAATGGTCTGGATGAAATCGGCCGCCGTCGGGTCCAGGTCGGCTCGCCGAATGGCGAGTTTCGCGCCCCGCCGGATGAAGCGCCAGAGCGCCCAGAACAGAAAGAAGACGAGCAGTGCCGAGAGGACGTTGGGGATCCACTCGAGGAGGCGGGCGACCATGACCTGAACGCCGAACAACTCCTGCAACCGTGACCAGAGCGTTTCCATACTGACTCCTCAGGGGTGGGTACCAATGCGCGGACGTCCGCAGAGACCTTGTCTGCGGACCACGGATCGGTTGGGAAGGGGGTGAACTGCTAGGGGCACGTTAATAGAGGTGCAACACGGGCGCCACGCGCCGATGCCGGCGGCGCAGCCTGAACGACTCTCCCGCGCCCGCTGCTGCCACGGCGACCGGTTCGGACGGCTACAGTGTCTTGCCGAGCTGCAGCAGCAGTCCCAGCGCGTCGAACGATACCCAGACCTCGGAGATTCTGCCCCCCGTGACCCGATACAGGTAGAGCCCGCCGAACGTCACCGATGTCCCCGTAGCAGCTATGCCTATGAACGGGCCGCGATGGGTACCCCGCGCGGTCCAGCGCGTTGCCACTCTATCGCCTTCGGCGATCAGATCGTGGGTGGTGACCGCGAGGTCCGGGAACGCGGTGCGCAACATGGCGACAGCCGCCTTCGGCCCCGCTTCGACCCCGCGAAGATCTCCCTGTGGCGTATGGGCCAGCACGCCGGGGTCGAACAAGTCGTCGGCGGCCGCCAGGTCGCCGTTGTTTACACCTCGATCCAGCCACGCCTGCACGACTCGCTTGTTTGCCTCGATCGTCATCGGTCCTCCTCGCGTTGGGCATCGCCGTGGGTCGTTTCCGCGCGCCCGCCGAACGTCGCGGCATGAGTTGCCGGCCGAGTCACGCGTAAGGCGGTCGTCAGCCTGGGTCCACCGGCGCCTAAACCCGACCGCGCGATTGGCCGCGTTCCAAGGCGCTGCCGATGAGGTGGGCGATCCGCAGCGGCTCCGGCATCCGCGACTTCCGCAGCGTGGCCTGGATCAGGGCGGTGGCGCGGGCGGGATCGGCCCCGGCAAAGGCGACGTGCACCCCGGGTGCCGCCCGAATGGCTCGGGGCGAGCGGTCCGCGATCGGCTGGCGATCGGTGAGGCCCGCGGCGGTCAGGGCTCGGTTGATGCGCGATCGAGCGGGCGATCGGCGGGTGACGGCCATGACGGGCAGTCCGAGCTCCCGGGCCAGGATATCCAGGTCGACCAGCCCCAGTCCCGCGAGGGTAATCCCGCCCAGGACGACGGCCTGGATGCCGGCCCTCCAGCGCAGGCCGGCGATCCAGTGCGCCAGGAAGCCGGTGGCGTCCGCCCCATCCACGGGAAACTCGGCCAGGGCCACGCCTTCGACCACATCGTTGCCCTCCATGAGCACCCCGATGATCGGGACCGCACGGGCCGGGTGCTTCTCGAAGGGAGCGTCATCGACGCCAAGGACGTGCGGACGCCTCATGGACGAGGGCATGGAAGAGTGGGCAAATGTCCAGCAGGCAGGCTAACGCCTGCGCCTGACGGGCCGGCGCGACCAGCCTCCGGCTCGCTCCGGGGATGATGGAGTGGGATCCTGAGAGTGCCCAATCCCGGGGGCGGGAGATCTACGTGCCGGGGACGTTGACGCGGTCCAAGCCCGTCCGGCTAGCCTTCCAGTTCGAAGTCGACACCTATCCCACCGAACCGTCGTGATACGAGGTTGTATAGAACGGCTCCGATGGCTCCACTCACAAAGCCGCACGCTGCGAACAAGAGTGGCATGCCTGCCAGGGCCAAGAACGCCAGCGCAGTACCGGTATTCAGCGTACCTGTAAGCAGTTCGTAGAGCGCGCCACCGAAGGCATATACTATCCCGGCAATGAGACCAATGAACGCCATGAGCGTGGCTTTAAGTTTCGCCGAGAACAGCACTCCGAGTCGTTTGAGTCTAGCCATGGTGCACGAACCCCTTCCTGAACATGCCCGATGAGGAGAACGGCGAGTCCATCCCTGAATCCACCTCCGGACGAAGGAGCCGTCGATTACGGCGGACTTGCAAGTCTATGCCAGCCCCGCCTTCCGAAGCAGCCGCGCGAAACGCGGGTGGGAGCGCACGGAATCCAGGCGCGGATCCGTCTTCATGTAGCCGATCCAGGGGGATCGCTCATCGAATGCCCGGTCCAGCAGGTCCAGGCCGGCCTCCAGATCCCCAAGCGCGATGTGAATGAGGGCGATATCGTAGGAAGAGACATGCCGTTTCGCGGACGGCGCCAGCCGCGCCACCGTTGCCCGCGCCTCCGGGCCCCTGCCGGCCCGGGCATAGGCGTGCCCGAGCGAGGCCAGGTACAGGAGATTGTCCCCGTCGAGAGCCATCGCCCGCTGGGCCTCGGACACTCCGCTGTCGAATTGCCCGGCTTGCTCGTACGCCCACCCCAGATGCCAGTGCGCGGGAGCGAAATCGCGATCCAGCTCCAGCGCCTTCAGGTATTCGGCGATCGCCTCCTCGTACCGGCGAGCGAAGTAGTAGCGCAGACCGACCCAGGTCTGGATGATGGGCGACAGCGGGTCGAGCTCCCGGGCGATTTCCGCCTGCTGCAGCGCTTCCTGGTGCCGGCCCATGGCCGACAGGAATCCCCCGTACCAATGGTGCGCGGTGGGGTACCTGGGAGCCAGCTGGATCGCCCGACGATACTCGCGCTCCGCCGCGTTCCAGTCGTAGTCGAATTCGAGATGGATGTGCGCCAGGGAGGCGTGCGCTTCGGCCAGCGTGCTGTCGAACTCCAGCGCCTTGAGGACCGCGGCCTTCGCCTTTGGGAACGCCTCACGTGGTGTCAGGAGGCTGTACCAGCCGCGGAAGATCCAGACATCGGCGATCCCCGCCCAGGCGAGGGCATAGCCGGGATCCAGGTCCACCGCCCGCTGGAAGTAGTCGAGCGCGACCTGGATGTTCGCTTCGGTGCGCTTGTTCCAGAAGTACCGCCCCTTGAGGTAGAGGACGTAGGCCTCGTGATTCGCGGTGGGCAGCGCCTGCAACCGCATCCGCTCGTCCTCGGCCAACCCGACCCCCAGTCGCTGGACGACCTGGCCTGCGATGTCCGACTGGACCTCGAAGATGTCGTCGATCACGCGCTCGTAGGTCGTCGACCAGATCTGGCGCTCGTCCCCGGCCCGGATCAACTGCACGGTGATCCGGACACTCCGGGCGCTGCTTCCCCGGCCGGCCCAGCGCACGCTGCCGGCCAGGAGATAGTCGACCTCCAGCGCCTGCCCGATCTTGCGCACGGTCATGTCGGACTGGGCGTATCGCTGGGAGGCTCGGCGCGGTACCACGCTGATGCCGCTCACCGACCCCAGACGGGTGGTGATTTCGTCGGTCATGCCGGCCGGGAAGTATTCGTCCTCTGCCGGGCCAAGATTCTCGAACGGCAGCACGGCCACGGTCGTGGGTCCCGTCCGCTGGGCGGCGCCGCCACCGCTGACCCGAAGACGCCAGACCGTGGTCGCCTATGACCAGGGCGGCGAGCAGGCCGACCAGCAGGAGGGCGGGCCGAACGACGCGGGGATGCCCACGGCCCGGGGCCGGCGCCTCCCGCGGCCCCGTCCCGGCGGCGGCACTGGCAAACTCGGCGGCGGTCGCGAAGCGGTCCGCGGGCACCTTGGCCAGGGCTCGGCCGATGGCCGCCTCCAGGGCCGGTGACACCCCGTCCCGCAAGTGTGACAATCGTGGCGGAGCCTGGTGCAGCTTCTTCGCCAGCACTCCCTGTGCGGTCGGCCCCTGGAAAGGCGGCTCGCCCGCGAGCATCTCATACAGCACGCTGCCCAGCGCGTAAATGTCGCTGCGCCCATCGACCTGCTCCTCCGCCAACGCCTGCTCGGGGCTCATGTACATCGGCGTGCCCACCGACAGCCCCGTTTCCGTGAGCCGCGTGCCGCCCGCCTGACCGACCGCGGAAGCCACGCCAAAGTCGGCGATCACCGCGTGGCCGTCCATGAAGAGGATGTTCTCCGGCTTGATATCGCGATGAACGACGCCGAGGCGGTGCGCGTAGTCGAGGGCGTCGGCGACCTCCTGGGCGACCCGCAGGGCCACGTCGACCGGAAGCTGACGCTGGCGGACCAGCCGGTCGTGCAGGGTCTCGCCCTCCAGAAAGGGCATGACGTAGTACAGGAAGCCGTCGGCTTCGCCGGAGTCGAGCAGGGGAAGGATATGGGGATGGGCAAGCGCGGCGGCGATCCGGATCTCGCGCAGGAAGCGATCCGGCCCGAGGGTCGCCGCCAGCTCCGGCCGCAGGACCTTGACGGCCACTCGGCGCTGGTGCCGGAGGTCCTGGGCCAGGTAGACCGCCGCCATTCCCCCGCGGCCTACCTCGCGCAGGATGTCGTAGCGCGGGGCCAGCGCGGCTCGAAGCCGCTCGAGTTGATCCGCAGGGCTGCCCATGACTGCGGCCTTCGCCGGTGATGCCAAGGAAGATAACACGGCGTTTCCCTCTGGCCGCGCTTCTCTCCGGCGCTTTCCTCAGTTCGGACCGAACCCGTGGTCTTGCTACTTCCTCGGAAGCGGGTGCTCACGAAAGAACGCCCACATCTGGCTGGTAGCGTCGATGCTCGTGTTGGTCGTTCCAACTCGCCATTCCGGTGGCGGCTTGCCGCCGGGCCAGGAGTGGCCTCCGCCCAGGAGAGTATAGAGCGCCACGGCGGCGCCGTCGGCACAGCCCGGGTATTCGATGCGAACGACATCGGGAGCGATGGTGGACTCGACCGGAATGGCCGCGCACCGGTTTCGCTGCGCCCAGCTCGCTACCCAGCCCCGCACGGCGGGAAAGACCGGCTTGACGGGGTTGAGCGGATCGCGGAATCGTCCGCCCTCATACGGCACGAGTGGGTCCGCGTCCCCATGGAAGGCAATCATCGGTACCGGTCGGGTGGCCGCACACCAGTCCGACGGCAACGACTGCGCGGGTGCCACCATGCCGACCGCCGCGACCCGATCCGACAGGGCGCAGGACAACACGAACGCCATGCCACCGCCATTGGAGAGTCCGTCGGCATAGATCCGCGCCGGGTCGATGTTGTACGCGGACCGCAACGTGTCGATCAGCTCGGAGATGAACCTGACATCCCGCTCGACGCCGGCATCGAGGACGAACGTGTGCCAGATCCTGGCCACGTCGAACACGGCCGGGGTACCCGACGGGTACACGACGATGAATCCGTTCTCATCGGCCAGCCGGTTCCAGTGGCTGATGTTCTTCTGATGGGCGGGCCATGTGGCCCCGGCGTGCATGCTGATGACCAGTGGGGTTGGCCTGGCGCGGTCATAGCTGTCCGGCACGTAGAGCAGATACTCCCTGGCCTGGCCGGAGGAGACGATGGTGCCGTTGGTCCGGTCGAGGACCGAGACCGTCACGATTGCGGTCAGAATCAGCGTCAGCGGAAGACCGACGACGACCGCGGCGGCGCCGAGGACCAGCTTCCGGATGCTTATGGACCTCATGGACCTCCTGCCACGAATGGACCCCCGACGTCAGTTCCCGTGATGGCCTGGCCAAACCGGGCCGGATTCACCCCCGGGCAGGCAGCAAGAGCAACTGTCCCGCCAGCTCTGAGACCGCCCACTCCTCCGCGATCTGCGCGCCGTCGAACCGGCTGACCAGCATGTCCCGCCATTCCACCATCCGCCCCCTCGGCGGGATACCGCTCAATGCCGCCTCATGGGTACCGCGCAACGTGCGCTGCCAGGCCAGGGTGTTACCGCTCTGGACCAGGGATGTGACCTCCACGACCCGGAGATCCGGGAACGCCGAACGCAGCTGTCCGACGAATCGTTTGACGAATGCCGGGCCGCTGTAATCCTTGCCACCGATATGGGCGACGTAGGTGGGCGCGAAGATCGCATCCACGGCGTCGAGGTTCCCCTTTCCGAGGATCTCGTCATTGGCGTACTGGAGTCGTCCTTCCTTGCTCCTGGCCATTGCGCACCTCCGGGTCTGTCCCGCGGCCGATGCCCTGTGTTTCCCGCGCACGGCGTTGAATGTGTCTCTGGATCGCAGGCCTGCGCAATGTCATTCCTGCCGCTCCTCCGCTGTGGCCTGGCCCTCGGCGCACGTGACCTGAATGGCCATTGGTGTATAGATGCTGAGCGTGAGGATGCTGACCACCTGGTTCAGAAAGCTGAGCTTGGTCTCGACCTTGGCCACGCCGGACGGGCATCTGGCCGCCGTGGCGATGGTTGAAGGTGGAACCAGGCCGAAGATCCATCCCGAGGCCCAGCGCTTCTCGATGACCACGTTCGAGGGTGTGACACCGGTATCAATCGTGGCGTGATAGCATCCGGGGAGCGCGACCATGCCAACGAGGAGAGGTTCCCCAGGACCCCTTCAGGCTGCCTGGCAGCCGCAGGCCGGGCCGCAGGCGCAGGACTCACCACACCGGCAGCCGGTGCGGACTTCAAGCTTGGGCGCCTGGCAGCCGCAGGTGCAGGACGAGCCGGGGCAGGTGACGCAGGTGCAGGTGTTCGGCTGGGTAGACATGTTGGACTCCTCGTGTTCGGGTGAACTGCCGTGCTGACGGACACGAGTATATCGCCCGGCTACGGGAGAGGCTTGAACGAAGCGGCTATTCCAGCGTGAGGGTGGCGGCGGACATCCCGTACATCCGGCGGAAGGTGCGGCTGAGGTGGGCGGAATCGGCGAAACCGGCCCGGTAGGCCGCGGTGGTCAGGGATTCGCCGGCAGCGAAGGCCTCGACCGCCTGTTTGAGCCTGAGCCAGAGCACGTAGGGGCGGAATGCCAGCCCCATCTCGGCCACGAAGAGATGGCGGAACCGGCTGGGGGAGAGCTGGACGACGGCCGCGACTCGCGCCAGGGAGACGGTTCCGCCCAGGTTATCGCGGAGGTAGTCGAGGGCCTGGAGGATGCGAGGGTCCGCCGGGTGCGGTGCCTCGACGCCATCGGTCAGCAGCTGGATGACCCCACGCGCAGTCGCGATGAGGTCAGCTGGCTTCCGGCTCGCGCGGTAACGGGCGGCGAGGGTCTCGGCTGCCGACTCAAGCAGGGGCCCGTGCAGGACGCAGATCCCGTTCGCACCCGGAAAGCGCTGCAGGAGCACCCGGCCCGCCAGCGACACCGGCTCGACAAAGAGGTGCGCCAGGGCCGGCGCATTCCGACCATCAAAGGCGTGAGGCTGGTTGGAGGCGATCACCGCTCCGGCGCAGTCGAGCCAGACGCCATCTTCGGGACTCTGGAACCGGAAGCGGCCCTCCAACGCCAGCGCGACCTGCACCGCATGGTGGGCGTGAACGGCGTTCGCTGCCGTGGCCCGGCCGATCCAGAGGCTGCCACCATCCCAGATGCAGATCTGGCCGGCGCCGTGGCTGGTCACGCAGGGTCGCTCGGGAGAGGTCCCATCCGTCGCCCCCGCATGCCAACCTGGAAGACCAAGCCGCTAGTGAGGTCAGCCATCATGCGGCCCAGGATGACGGAGAGCAAGGGATCCTCTGCATGGCCTGCGGTGACAATGTGGCCATCGGAGAGACGATCAAGGCCGCGCCGCTAGGAGACCGTCGCGCGGTGACGGACCGCCCGCAGCCACATCCGGCGGATGAGCGCGCTCCCGGGGTAAATGATACGCCAATAGGCGGCAAACCGCCGTCGGGCAGCGGGACTGTTCGCATACACCCGCGTCTCCGTGACGAGCATGGACGCGTCGGTGCCGGCCGGCATGACCAGGAAATTCATGGCGGCCAGCGCGAAGCCCGGAGGCAGCGGTTCCTGAAAGATTTGTGGAGTCAGCGTCCCGTGCATCCTGCCCGGCGCCATCACCACCGTGCCAATGACCAGCTCATGGGGCACGCTGTCGGCCAGACGCACGAAGCCGCTGCTGGTGGCCACGTCGATCAGCGATTCGCTGCTCCCGGCGTTGAGGATGCCCGGCGGCAGTGCGCGCCCCCCACGCCGAATCCAGGTGAGAGTTCGAAACAGGAAGATCTCGTCTGCTCTGACCCGCTGGAGCGCCTCGTACACTCGCGCGGGTGGAGCGGCGATCCGGAGCGAATGGACCTCCCGGAATTGCCAGACCGGGGAAAACCGGTCGAGCTGTGTCTGGGCATGGGTAACTCGCCGTTCCGGGGCCGGCAGCCGGAGTCCAATCAGGGTCAGGAGCACACCGGCCCCAGCGAGGACCAGGGCCCGGCGGCGGGTCCCGATCCAGCGCCATAGAAGTGGCTTGAGCGCCAGGACCAGGCCGACGAGGCTGAGGATGAAACCCGAATAGACCAGCAGGGAACCCCACATGACGCGCTCCGAATGTCTCGAATGACCTCGTGGTCTTTACGCGGCAAGATCGTCCTCTGTGCCGGCAAGCCGAGCTCATCACACACCAACCGATGGCCGCGTCCTCTGCATTGCGCAGGTGTCACCGGAGGCGCGCACTCGACCTACCGCCTACCAGACGAAGCGGGAGACCAGTGTCCTGAAGCCCGGTCCGGCGACGACCGAGACCACGACCACAACGCCCAGCGCGGACGAGCCCAGGGCCAGCAGCCCGAGCCGGCGGGTCACCATGGGTACGGCGATTCCGGCGAAGCGCTGGTGCCATCGCCAGGGAACCGCCGCCAGCGCGAACGTCGATATCACCAGTATCCAGGCGAATACCCGGAAGGCGGCAGCGAGCAGCATGTGCGGGGAATACAGGAGCATGGCCAGGCCGACCACGGCTCGAAGCCCGAGCTCGAGGAAGTGGGCCCGGGCCGAGCCGGCAAACCCGCCGAGCAAACGCCTGGCCCGATCGGGCGCCACCAGCGCCAGCCCGGCCAGGCCGATGAGGTAGAGTCCGGCCAGCAATACGACGAGGGCGGCCAGCCGCGTCGTCATGGGCGCCGGCCGCTACCGCTCCGCCGGGAGGATCACCCGGAACTCGGTCTGTCCGGGGCGCGACTCCACTTCGACCTCGCCGGCGTGGCGCCGGAGAATCCGCCGGACGATGTCGAGCCCCAGCCCGGTGCCCTTGCCGACGTCCTTGGTCGTGAAGAAGGGATCGAAGATCCGCCCCACGATGTCGGGCGGAATCCCGGCACCGTCATCGATGATCCGCACCACCACCTGGTCGTGGGCGGCGTCGGCGGTGACCGCCACATGACCGCCCGTGGCTATGGCGTCGAGCGCGTTGTCGATCAGGTTCATCCACACCTGGTTCAGTTCCGCGCCCACGGCATGGGCCCGCGGCAGGCCGTCGGCGAACCGGGTCGTGACCTCGGCCCCCTTGGTCCGCATCTTGGCGCCCAGCATCGTGAGGGTGTTGGCGATGCCGCGGCGGATGTCCACGGGCTCGGGCGACAGCGCCCGGTCCATGAACGTGAATCCCTTGACGCTGTCCACCAGCTCGCAGATCCGTGAGGACGCCAGCTTGATCTCCGCGGCCAGCGCCCGCACCTGGCAGCCGGCGGATATCCACTGCAGGGTCGCGTCGAGCGCCTCACCCTGGACGTGCGACGCCAGCCGGTCCAGCGCCTCGATCGTGACCCCGGACTCGGCCAGCGGCGCCGCGCAGGCCTCGTTGGCGCCGTGGTCGGTCAGCCAGGTGCCGATGGCATCCTCCAGGTCGGCCCGGGCAATCGCCGAGCGGCCGGACTCGACCGCCAAGGCAGTGGAGCACAGCGCCCGCACCTCATCGATGGCCGCGAGCTGGCTGTCCGACAGCCGTGCGGCACTCACCGCCGCTCCGGCGGCATCGGCGGCGCCGAGGTATTCCGAGAGCAATTTGGCGCTTCGTGCGGCGGCGGACGCGGGGTTGTTCAGCTCATGGGCCAGGCCGGCCGCCAGCCGGCCCAGCGAGACCAGCTTCTCGTCGCGCAGGTCGGCGGCGTTGAACTGGCGGGCCCGGTCCAGCATCGTGTGCACCAGCGTCGCCGTCACCGCCGGACACTCACGGATCATGTCCGGCAGGCACCCGGTGGGGAGGTCGAGCAGCTCGGTCGGTTCCTCGGCCACCGCGTCGTTGGGCGGCCGGGCGCCCCGCGAGTACGGCAGCGCGCCGCCGACATCGCCGCCGCGCCACTCGAACACTTTGTGCGATCCGGCGCCCCGATCGACGTGGATGGCGACGGCGCCCGAGAGGAAGATGTACAGACCGGCCGAGAGTTCACCCTTCGGGGTGAGCATGTCGCCGGCGGCCAGTACCCGGAGAATGCCGTGGGTCGCCAGCCAGGCGTGCTCGGCCGCCGGTGCTCCGCCCAGCGACTTGTGCTGGGCCAGCCGCGCCACGAGCCCGGGATCCGGCGCCACAGTCGCCACGGCTAGACCGTCCGCAGGTAGCGATGCACGGAGTAGATCGCCGCCGAGCCTTCGCCTACCGCTGCGGCCACCCGCCGGTTGGCGCTCGAGCGTACGTCGCCGGCGGCGAACACCCCGGGGATGCTGGTCTCGAACGCGTATGGCTCCCGCGCCAGCGGCCAGCCCCGCGGGCGGCCATGCTCCAGCGGCAGGTCCGACCCGGTCAGCAAGAACCCGGCGCTGTCGCGCTCGAGCACGCCGGCGAAGGCCTCGGTGTGCGGCCGCACGCCGATGAAGATGAACATCGCCGATGACGGAATGGTGCGGGTCTCGCCGGTCTTCGGCGCCTTCACCACCACCGCCTCCAGCGCCCGCGCGCCCTCCACGGCCTGGACTTCGACCCCGGTGATAACGTCGATGTTCGGCGCCGACCGGATCCGGTCCACCAGATACTGCGACATCGTCGGCAGGAGATCGTCGGCCCGCACGATCATGTGCACCTGGCGGGCGTAGCGCGAGAAGAACAGCGCGCCCTGTCCGGCCGAGTTGGCGCCCCCCACGACGCAGACGTCCCTGGCGCGGTACCGGGCCGCTTCCGACATCGCCGCGCCGTAGTACACGCCCACCCCCATGAGCGGCGCCAGGCCCGGCACGTCGAGGGTGCGGGCGCTCATCCCGGTGGTGATCACCACGCAGTACCCCGACAGCTCGGTGCCGTCGGCCAGCACCACCACCCGGTACGGGTCCTCGCGCCGGAGTGCCACCACTTCCTGCCCGGCCAGCGACTTCGGCGCCGAAGCGGCGGGCCTGGGCCGTCGCCCGCTGGGCGAGATCGGCGCCCGTCACTCCCGCGGGGAAGCCGAGGTAGTTCTCGATCATCGAGCTGGTCCCGGCCTGGCCGCCGGTCGCCTCGGACTCGACGATCACCATACGGAGCCCTTCGGAGGCACCATACACCGCGTTGGCCAGCCCGGCCGGCCCGCCGCCGATCACGATCGCGTCGTAGAACGGCCGGGTCGCCTGGGTCTGCAGGCCCGACTTGGCCGCCAGTTGCACCTGGTCGGGGGCCACGAGGTGCGTGCCATCGGGGAACACCACGATCGGGAGGCGGGTCAGGTCCCCGGCCAGCGACTCCGCCAGCGCCCGGGCCGTCGGGTCGCGGTCGAGGTCCACCCACTGGTAGGGGACCCGGTTGCGCGACAGGAAGTCCTTGGCCGCGAACGAGGCCCGGGACCATTCCGATCCCATCACCCGGATGCCGTCGAACGACGGCTCGGTCCGCGACCGCCATTCCGAGAGCAGGTCGTCGAGCACCGGATAGAGCCGCTGCTCCGGCGGGTCCCACGGCTTCATTAGATAGTGATCGAGCGCGATCTGATTGATCCCGGCGATGGCGACGTCGGTATCGGCGTAGGCCGTGAGCAGCACCTTGCGCGACTGGGTGTGCAGGCGGGTCACTTCCGAGAGCAGCTCCAGGCCCGTCATGCCCGGCATCCGCTGGTCTACCAGGAAGAGCGCGACCTGGGCGTTCCGGGCGGCGAGTTCCCGGGCGGCATCGAGCCCTTCGGTAGGGGACCCCGCCTTCAGGACCCGATAGTCGGCCCGGTAGTGCTGCCTGAGGTCCCGTTCGATGGCGCCCAGGACCACGGCATCGTCATCGACCGCGAGAATGACCGGTTTGGGCACGCGCCGCCCTAACCTTTATGCGCGTCGATGAGGCTGGGGCGAGCCTTGCCCTGCTGGTCCAGGGTGAACCAGTTGAGCTGGACCACCTTGGCCACGGTGCGGAACTCGGGCGGCACGCAGTTCAGGGCCTCCTCCCGGGAATCGAAGTCCATGATGATGAACGCCTTGTGCTCCTGGTCCTTGCAGCCCCAGTAGGCGTGAGTGAGGAAGTGTGAGCCGGTGCGGAGCAGCACCTCGACCGCGCGGGTACAGGCTTGCGGGGTGGGGTCGTGCGGGACCTCGATCAGGAAGTGGGGCATCGCTCAAGGTTCCGGGAGGTGGGGGGAGTGGCGTGATGCGCTGAGCCGCGCGCGAGCGCGCGGTCGATGAATCCTACTTCGCGTGTGACGGCGGCGCCAATCGGGTCCGTCAGGGAGCCAGCGCCGCTTTCGCTTCTTCGAACGTGCCAGGAAAGTACGCCACGTTATGGAAGGCCTCGTGGGTGAGTGCTTCGGCGACGAATCGCGCCTCGCCGGCCGTGCGGCCGATCACGATGATGCGCGTGTTGTGGTCCTGCATCGGGAGTCGTCCATCGTCCTTGGCCTTGCGGATCTCGCCGACGTCACGCCCTTCCAGTACTTCCGAGCGCGGGAGGTTGCGCGCGGTTGGGATCGAGCCAAGACTGAAGGCCTCGACGTCGCGCACGTCGATCACGACGGCCGTGCGGTCCCGAGCGAGCACGTGCCGAAGGCCATCCGTCTCGATCACCGTGACGCCGCCGAAGGCACGCCACACGGGGATGCCCAGCCGGTAACGCCGGATGTGACGATGTCCGGCCGCGGCGAGCTCGTCGCTGAGACGCTGGCTCTTCGGACAGAAGGGGCCGTTGCAGTACAACACGAGTTCCCGGTCCAGGTCACCCCCGACCAGGCGACTCACCTCGGCGACATCGGACACGTAGATGGAGGGCGGGACTCCCGCGCGGGCGGCGACGTTGTGAGCACCCGGGATGTGACTGATGGAGTACTCCAGGTGCGGGCGCGTATCCAGCACGAGGATCCTGTCCTCCACCAGGATCCGCTGGAGCTCCTCGGTGCTCACCTCGTCCGCGTGTTGGGCCGCCCGTGTGGCGCGCGGGCCAAGCCATGACGCCGCCGCCACGGCGATCGCCAGCGCCGCGACGATCCATGGAGCGCGCCGGCGGAACTGGCTTGTGGAGTGAGCAGGTGTCGCTCGGCCGGCGGGCGTCGTGTCGGACGGCGTCACCGCACCCGCGGTCGGGAGTGGCGTCGGCAGCGAAGCGAAGCCGTGGTCCGATTCGCGCCGTTCGAGCGCGTCAATGAGCCTGGCTGCCGTTGTGTACCGATCGGCCGGGAGCCGGGCGAGTGCCTTGTGCACGACCAGCTCCAGGCCCACCGGCACGCTGGGGCGCACGGACCGCAGCGCGCGCGGCTGCTCCGTCAGGATACGGGCGACGACCGCTTGAGCCGAGGGGCCGGTAAAGGGCGGTTCACCGGCGATCATCTCGTACAGCACGCAGCCTAGCGAGTAGATGTCACTGCGCGCGTCGATCTGCCGGTCGCCGGTCGCCTGCTCGGGGCTCATGTAGTACGGTGTCCCGAGCGAGAGTCCGGTCTCCGTGAGCCGCTCGCCTGCGGCCGCGTGCACCGCCAGGGCGATACCGAAGTCCGCGACCAGCGCGTGTCCGTCCTGAAGCAGCACGTTCTCGGGCTTGATGTCACGATGGATGATCTCGCGCCGATGCGCGTGGTCGAGCGCTGACGCGATCTGCTGCGTCATCCGCACCGCCTCATCGATGGGGATCTGTTTCTCGCGCTCGAGCCGGTCCCGCAGCGACTCACCCTCCATGTGCGGCATGACGTAGTAGAGCAGCCCCTCGACCTGGCCGGAGTCGTAGAGGGGGAGGATGTGCGGATGGCTGAGGCGAGCCGCGATCTCGATCTCGCGCAGGAAGCGCTCAGCGCCCAGTATCGCGGCGATCTCAGGACGCAGCACCTTGATCGCCACCCGGCGGCCGTGCCTCACATCCCGCGCCAGGTAGACGGTGGCCATGCCACCACGTCCCAGCTCGCGCTCGATCGGATAGCGATCGGCGAGGACGGCCTTCAGGCGGTCGAGCGAGTCGGCCATGCGTTATGTCCAGTAGGACCAGCGTGCGAACCGTACGACGCGCTGGACCCGCGGTCGCTCGGCGCCGGTCATCGATGGAACGCCGAGTGCAGGATGTGCGGCGCTTTGGGAGCGACGACTGGCGCTGGGGCGGACCTGGCCGTTCTCATCCAGGTTGAACCAGTCGGGCTGGAGGACCTTGGCCTCGTTGCTGAAGAGAGAATGCTGTTCACCGCCGCCTGCCGGGAATCGAAGTCCATGGACATCCACGCCGTGTATGGGTCCTCGCAGCCCCAGTGGGCGTGGGTGAGGAAGTGTGAGCCGGTGCGGAGCAGCACCTCGACGCGCGGGTGCAGGCTTGCGGAGTGGGGTCGTGCGGGACCTCGATCAGGAAGTGGGGCATCGCTCAAGGTTCCGGGAGGTGGTAAGAGAGTGGCGAGAGGCGCGGGACCGCCCGCGGACGATGAATCCTACTTCGCCTCTGGCGACGGCGCCAATCGGGGCGGGCCGGGGCGGCGCTCGGGACAACCTGCGGCGCGATCACCGCCCCCGAACGCGGCTTGGCTATCGCAGTCCGGAGTGTCCGTTCCCGAGTCACGCCGGTTGTCGCGTACTGCCGACGTGATCTCTCGCCTAACGCGAGAGCAGTTGCTCGAGCTGCGCGTGAACCAACCGCGACCACGAGCGCGGGGCATCTGCATTGCCGGCGTGCGTGAGCACAATGATGACTATCTCGCGGTCCGGATATACATAGACCAGGGAATTTGGCCCGAAGTCCTCGTTTCCTCGAGTGAATATCAACGGGCGACCGAGCGGCGATCTGCCCAGGAACCAGGCGAGGGCCGTGTGCCCCTCGGAGATGGGTGCGACGAGAGCGAAAAGCTCGGCCGTCTGGAGATCCGAACCGTCCGGGATTGGTGTACCGGCCCGGTGCGGCAACTCGCGCTAGTCGGACCTCAACGCCACCATGGGATCAACCCGCGTTGCCCGGCGCGCCGGCAGCGCGCTGGCCATGAGCGCGACGACCGCCAGCAACACCCCAACGCTGGCCAGGGTGAGGGGGTCCCGCGGACTCACGCCGAGCAGCTGGCTGCGGAGCGCCTGGCCCACGGCCAGGGCGCCCGCCATTCCGATCAGCAGCCCGAGGCCGGCCGCCCGCATGCTCCGGCCCAGGACGAGGCGGACCACGTCGGCCGGGGCGGCACCCAGGGCCACCCGCACACCGATCTCGCGGACCCGGCGGCTCACCGCATAGGCCATGGTGGCGTAGATGCCAATGGCCGCGAGCAGCAGGGCCAGCGTACCCACCGCCGCCAACATGATGGCACCGACCTTTTGTGGGTAATACGGCAGCGTGGTGAACTCGGCCATGTTGAGCGGGTCCAGGAACGGCAGGTCCACGCTGATTTCCCGGAAGGCGCTCCGGATCGGCGCGGTGAGGGCCATGGGTGCTCCCCGCGCCCGTACGTGGAGCGTGAAGCTGGTCGGCGCGAAGCGGGTGCTGTAAGGGCGGAACACGACGGGCAGCGGATCCTCGGTATACGAGGCATACTTGCTGGTCGCCACCACCCCGACGATGGTGAGCCATTCGTCTCCGGTGACGTTGACCCGGGCACCGACGGCCACCCGCCCAGCCAGGAACCGCCGGACGAAGGCCTCGTTGACCACCACCACCGGCGTGTTGGCGCTCACGTCGGCATCGCTGATCGCGCGTCCTTCGAGGAGCCGGATGCCGGTGGTGCGGAAGTAGTCGCCACTCACCGTGTTGTGGCTCACGTGCAGGTTCTCGTCCGGGCGGGCGGCATAGCCATCGATGCGGATGCTGGTGGTGGGAAGCGTGTTGGGGCCCAGCACGACACTGCGAGCCACTGAGGCCGCCTCGACCCCTGGCACGGCCCGCACCCGCGCCAGCAGGTCCTCCACCATCGACAGTTTCACGCTGGGATCGTCGCTCAGGCCCGATAGCCGCAGGTCCGTGCCGACCAGCAGCACCTTGTCCAGGCCGCGCATGCCGGTATCCACCGACCGGTATTCCTCCAGGCTGCGCACGAACAGGCCCGCCGACACCAGGGTCACCAGCGATAGCGCCACCTGGGCCACCACCAGGGCGCTCTGCAGCCGGCCCCGTCCGCCGACTCCCTCGCCGATCTCGTCCTTGAGCGTGGACACGAGATTCGGCCTCGATGCCTGGAGCGCCGGCACCAGCCCGAACACCACGGCGGTTGCCGCCGTGACCCCAGTGGCGAACAGCAGCACCCAGGCGTCCAGGGGGAAGTCGAGGCCGATCGGATAGGGCACCGCCGGCAACAGACCGAGCATCGCGCCGCGGGCCCACAGCGTCACCCACAGACCGAACACCCCGGCCAGCACGGCCAGCAACAGGCTCTCGGTCAACAGCTGCCGGATCACACGCGGCCGGGAGGCGCCGATGGAGAGCCGCACGGCGATTTCGCGCCGCCGTGCCATGGCCCGCGCCAGCATCAGGTTCGCCACGTTGGCGCAGGCGATGAGGAGCACCAGCCCAGCCACCGCCAGGAGCGCGCTGAGCACTGGCCCCATCGCGGCCGGCGCGCCGACGGCGCTGTAGGGTTCCAGGACGGCTCCGAGCGGATGGGCGAGGCCGCCGGCGGTCCCGGCCCTGAGGGCGAGAGGATCCATTTCCCCGGCCGCCTGCACCACCGTCGCGTCCGGCTTCAATCGGCCGACCACATCAAAGGAGCGCCGTTCACGATCCTGCAGGAGCTGGGCGCCGTCGGGGGTGAGCAGGGGCATGGTGGTCATCGGCACATACATGTGCAGGCTCAGCCCGAACGAGGTGCCGCCGAACCGCGGTGCCGCGACTCCCACGATGGTGAAGGCCGCTCCGTTGAGCGTGATGGTACGGCCGATGACGCTGGAATCCCCGGCAAAGCGGCGCTGCCAGTAGCTGTGGCCGAGGACCGCCACGGGTGCTCGGCGCAGCTCGTCGTCGCTCCGCAGCACCCGGCCGAGGCTGGCCGGGACCTGGAGCACCTCGAAATAGTTGCCCGAGACCACCATGCCCCAGGCCCGTTCGGTGGGCTCGGTGCCATCCCGGAGCCCCAGCTGCATCACGTCCCAGGCGGCCAGGTCCACCGTCCGGGCGCCAGGGCGCCAGTCCGCGAAGTCGGGCCAGGACACGGACCAGGTCCCGCCACCGGGCGCGCGGGTGCGCACCTCGACCAGCTGGTGCCACGCCGGCACCGCGGGGAACGGGTTGAGGACCATCGTATTGAGCCAGGTGAAGACCGTCGTGGTCGCGCCGATGCCGGCACCTAACGACACCACGGCAGCCAGGGTCGGGCCGATATTCTGGCGCAGCGACCGGAGGCCGAAACGCAGATCCTGCCAGAGGCCGTCCATGCGTGCCACCGCAGTTGTGGTCTTGGGTGTGACTTCCAGATTGGCATAACGAGGCAAGGCACGTGCCGGATTCACCCTGCGGCCAAACCATTGTCAGACCGCACGCTCGGCCCGGTCTGTCGGGGCGGCGACGGCCCCGGATGTCCGTAACCGGGATCCGCCGTCCCGGAAACGAACGCCGCAGCCGCAGGGTTCGGCTTGTGGCGGGGTACCCCGGTGTTCAGGTCACCTAATGGGCCTCGCCTGGCAGTCGCGATGAGGCGGGTGGCAGCGCGGTCGACAGGGTCACGACGCGGTAGCCGCGACGCGCCAGCTCCGGCAGGATCGCCCGCAGCACCTGGATGGTGCGCCAGCCCCGCGTCCCACCGTCGTGCAGGATGACGATCGCTCCCGGGCGGAGGTTCCGGAGAATGTAGCCTGAGGCAAACCCGGGCCAGGGCACCGACGTGTCGTACGGATAGACCGAGCCCAGGGCGCAGCGATAGCCATGGCGGCCGATGACCTCGATCATGGGCCGCGAGTACCAACCGGACCCGGGCCGAACCCAGCCAACCGTCCCGTAGACCGCCAGCACCCCGTGCGCCCGGAGCAGGCTGGCTTCGAACTCCGCCAGCGGGAGCCCAATGCTGGGCTCGTCCCGGGTGAGGTGGTTGCCGAGCTCATGTCCGCCGCGCACGATTTCGTGAACGATCGTTTCGTTGCCGGCGATCCGATCGGTGATCAGGAAGAACGTCGCCTGGGCCCGATGCCGGGCGAGCTCTTCGAGTATGAGCGGGGTGGTCACCGGATCTGGGCCATCGTCGATCGTCAGGGCGACCAGGGGTGCGCTGACCTCCATCTGGTAGAGGCAGCCCGGAAAGAGCGTGGTGGCGAGGTTCAGGAACGGCCGGGGCGGGGCCCAGAGCGCGAGGACGGCTAGCAGGGTCGCGCCGGCGCCGAGCGCCGCAAGGCCGATTATGCGCAACCGGCTCCTCATCGTTCAACCGGGTGCTGAGCGCCCGCTAGACTCCGCGTTTCTGCTGCGGGCGACTCGCTGGCCACTACTGCGGCGCGCGCGCCGGGTCGCTCGCCGGCAGCACATCGCACGCCCAGTCGCTCCGTTTCCAGTCAGGAACCGGCGTTGCGACCCCCTCCCGCGGCACGAAGGCCGAGCGTTCCACGAGCCGGTAATTGTGGATATAGCGGGGACAGTTCGGGTAGATGCGCTCGGCGTGCACCAGAACCACAAACTGGGTTGCCGGATATCCAGCGCGGAGCGAGGCGTCATGCCGAAGCTCCGCGGTCCCATCAACCCGCATGCGCCGCCGGCGCTCGAAGTCGATGAAGAGGAGACCCACCCGTTGCGTCGCGTCAATGTTGCCCATGGAGAGATACATGCCGTTTCCGTCGTAGTTCGGAAAGGCGAGCGTGTGGTCATCGAGGATCCTCACGAAGCCCGGGTCCCCGCCCTTGTACGAACAGGTGGGCTGTCCCGTGGGATCCACCGTCGCGAGGAAGAACATGTCCAGCCGCTCGAGAAAGGCTCGGTCCTCTGGCGTGAAGCGGTCACGGACCGTCACTTGCGCAAGGCGGTCAGCCAGTCGACGGGTGTCGAACTGGTCTTGTAACGCGCGGGCGGTGGGCGAGTAAAGCGGCGGCATAGACCCCTCCTGCAGGTATCTGTCAGCCCGGCATTCACCTGGCGCCTCAGCTGCGAGGGCGCTGCACAGCAGGAATCACAATTACAAGGGCGAATTGAAGCCGAACACCCACTTCCAGGCGTCGCCCTGCTTCACATAGACGGTGGTGGCATAGATCCTTTGTCCGCGGATGTCCTGCCCGCCGCAGGCTCCGTCAACCGAGCCCTCTAATGTCAGAACGCCAACCGTTGGCGACACGGAGGTGCCGACACCATTCGTCAGCGTGAAGCTCCTGACATCGCATGCCGCACTGGTCCAGTCATTCATCGCGGCGACCTTGTTTGCGAACGAGGTGCCAAAGATGTTGACAAACGCAATATCGTCGGCCGTCAGGTCTTCGATCGTCCTGGCGTCGTGTGTCCGCCATGCTTCCCAGAGGGATCTTTCGGCCGCCATCAGGGCACCGGTGCTCGGGTCGGCAGTCGGTGTGGCAGGTGCCGGAGCGCCAGCGATATTGGCATTCGCTGCGGCCGTGCCGTCCTCGATCGGCTTGTCCTTCTTGTCGGTTGCCTGCGGAGCCGCAGGATCGACGATCAGGTTCTCTCCATGAAACACCACCTGCCATTCGGCACCGCTTCTGACCCAGACGGTCGCCGCGCGGACGGGGTTGGGCAACTTGTCGGTCTTGCCGTCCGCGGTGCAACTGCCTTCCCTGGTTGTCTTGTAGCTGAGAACATAGGTGTCATTGTCGATCTTCAACATCTGCGGCTCGGTCAGCGACCAACCCTCTCTGACCTCGCATTTGACCCCGCTGATCATCCTGACGACGTCGGTCTTGCTCAGGCGCGCTCCGCCCCAGCGCATCACCAACTTGTCGCTGAGAAGGGTCTCGAAGAATTGGCCGTCCCCCTTGATGTAGGCTTCGTTCGCCTGTCTATCCAGCGCAAGCAATGCGCCGGCGGTTGGTGCGGCAGCGGATCCCGCACATGCCGCCGATGCAACAGCAGCGGCCAGGACCAGCGGCAAGTGTCGTGAAGTGGAGATCATTGGCCTTCCCCTCGGGGGCTCGTGAGTTGGTCGATGGGTCTCGAGCGCAATGTCCTGCGATTGAGCTGCAAGGCACGGCTCGTGACGCTGGTCCTAAGCTACCCGTTGGCCCGCGCCCTGCCAGCTCCAACGCCGGTCAGGCGACACAGCAAGCAGGCGACCCGTGGCACTTGCCGCCTTCCGACTCGGGCGGTACTTTGTCGTACAAAGTGGCTGGGACAGCGGCCGACAGGATGCCTCAGGAGGGGCGATGATGGACGATAGATTCCGGCATCTGCGGGCCGTGTTGCGGAACGCCGTGACCTGGGGTGCCGCGTGGGCCGTCGTCGGGGGCGCGCTCATCACCGCGCTCCGTCTGGTCGATCCCGCCCCGGGCGTCGAGTCGCTGGTCGAGCGACTCGGCATGGCGATCGTGTCCGGGATGGCCTGGGGCATTCGGTTCGGCATCGCTGGTGCCGTGATCGGAACCGTTTTCTCCGGCGTCATCCGTCTGAGCTATCGGGGCCGACGCCTGGCCGATATCAACCCCGTGCGTTTCGCGCTGCTGGGCGCGGTCGTCGGGGGTGTGGGTGTGCCCCTCTTCCTGCAGATGATGAATGTGCTGTCGGGCGACGGACTGGTCGCGTGGGGGTTGGTCCTGGATGACGCCCGGTGGGCCACGGTGTTCGGCGCTGCTGTTGCCGCCGGTACCATCCTGCTGGCCCGTCGTGCCGACGCGCTGCCGCACGGATCGCGCCCGGAGCAACTCGAGCGCGCGGGCGACGTCGAGAGCCGGCTGGCGGCGGGAGAGCATGACACCGCGATCAGCCGTGGGCGCGGGACGGGTTCAGCCTCACGACCCCGCGAATAAGCCCCTTCACTGCCGCCTCGTCAATCTCCCCGCCCTCGTGGCGGTCGATGGCACGCCGCCATCGCGGCCGGAGCTGAAGTGGCCCGTTGGGCCCTCCATCCCCCATCCCCCAATCCCCAATCCCCAATCCCCCTATCCCCAATCCGCCAATCCGCCAATCCGCCATTCCGCCATTCCGCCACTCCCCCAATCCCCCATCCCTCAGCGACAGCTCCCCGATCCCGAATCCCGGAATGATTTTCCGGCGATGGGAACGAACTCCCACGAATAGGCGTCGGGGCCCAGGGTGAGCTTGAGCACGCCATACGTCGTCCCCTCGAACACTTCGCTGTTCGGCTCCGGCGTGTGCTGGTCGTCGTACAGGCTTTCGCCGCCGGTGCCCACCACGAACTGTCGAATGCCTTTCGCCGGATCGGCTGCCCCCCGCGGAGTCTGGGGGGCGAAGCGCTCATAGTTGTGTTCGTGGCCGGAGATGATGACCTCCGCCCCGGCCTCGTACAGCGCCTGCCACAAGGGTTGAGTGGACGGGTGGTTGCCGTACATCACGCCCGAACTGAACCGCGGGTGATGCCAATAGGCGAGAGTGCACTGTTTCGAGCTGGTGGCGAGGTCGGCCCGAAGCCAGACCTCCTGCTGCGAGCCGGCATTCATGCTGATGTTGCTGTTGAGCGAGACGATGTGCCAGTCACCCAGGTCGTAACTGTAATAGCCCCGCCCCGGGGGGCCCGCGTTCAGGCCGTAGTAGCCGAAGTACCCTGCCGCCCCGGCGGTCTCGTAGTCGTGATTGCCCGGGGCAGGGCGGGTGCGGGCCTTGTGCCGTCCCCAGCTGGGCTCGTAACACCTGGCGAACTCGACGGCGGTACCGTCGTCATAGGCGTTGTCGCCCGCGGTGAACACCGTGCCCGGGATCCGGTCGAGCAGGGCCGCCGTGGCCTCGTCTCCATTGGAGCCGCAGGATGCGATGTCTCCGGTGCCCACCAGGACTTGGCCGGATCCCGGGGCCTCGGGCTCGGGCGATCCGCCGGCGCAGTCGAAGACCAGGCACAGCGCCGCCAGCGGGACCGAGCGAAGCGGGCGGCAAGCGAGCGCACGAGTCAGGAGCATGTCAGACCTCCAGGCCTTGGCGTGGCGAGGGGATCGTGAATGACCCACACGCCAGAAGCCGGTGGCATGCAGGGAACGGGCCGGTGCCCGCCGTCACCCGAGCGCGGGTGGTGAGCAGGGAACCCCAAGCAGGGCGCGAGGTTGTCGGGTCGGCTCACGGGGTGGATCGGGCTCCCCGGGCCGACCTGTGGTCAGAACGCCTCGCGATATGGCGCAGCGGGCCTACCGTCGCGCGATCTCGGCGACCCAGAGATCACTCTGCCGATCTTCGATCGTGAAATAGAAGCGCCGGCCAGCGGTGTCGAAATCGGGACGATTGGACAGCCCATTTTGGATCGGTGAACCGGCTGAGCAACCGGGGCTCACCACCGGCAGGGGGGATGGACCAGAGAGCCGCACGGCCCTCGCGGTCGTGACTCTTGAAGTACAGCACGCGCCCATCTCGGAAAGAAAGCGTCCTTTCCCACGGCGCGCCGCTCGCGTCGGCACTCGGCGCTGACGCGCGTTTCTTTGCCGCGGCTCACCCATTGCTCGTGGAATACGGAGGTCTGGACACCATGATCGCGACCGCTGAGCGCTACCGTCTGGAGCGCAAGATCCTGCAGTGCCTCGTCGGGGGACGAGTGTATTCCCGTTGGTGCGGGCGGCGCCTCGCGGCTCGTGTCGATGTTCCTGCACGGCAGCCCAAGGCTGATGGCCGTCGGGCTCACCGGTGTCGAGTTTCTCGTCATCAGCTTTGCGTTCTGGCAGCATCGGATCGCGTCGTTCGCCAGGGGGCAGGCGTAGCGTCGCGTGCCCGCCGGGGCCGGTGAGTGCCCGACCGGCCCAGCGTCACGGTGCAGGTGCGCGGCGGGCCGGCCTGCTCGGGAGCCCATTACGAGGGCGAATTGAAGCCGAACACCCACTTCCAGGCGTCGCCCTTCTTCACATAGACGCTGGTGCCATAGATCCGTAGTCCGCTGATGTCCTGCCCGCCGCAGGCTCCGTCAACCGAGCCTACCAATGTCAGGATGCCGACCGTTGCCGAAACGGAGGTGCCGACACCATCCGTCAGCGTGAAACTCGTGACATCGCATGCCGTACTCGTCCAGTCCTTCATCGTGGCGACCTTGTTGGCGAACGAGGTGCCAAAGATGTTGACAAACGCAATTTCCTCGGCCGTCAGGTCTTCGATCTTCCTGGCGTCGTGGGTCCTCCATGCTTCCCAGATGGATCTTTCGGCCGCCATCAGGGCGCTGGTGCTCGGGTCGGCCGTCGGTATGGCAGGTGCCGGAGCACCAGCCACATTGGCATTCGCGGCGGCCTTGCCCGCCTGCTTCGGCTCTTCCTGCTTGTCGGTCGCCTGCGGAGCCGCAGGATCGACGATCAGGTTCTCTCCACGAAACACCGCCTGCCATTCGTCACCGCTTCTGACCCAGACAGTCGCCGCGCGGACGGGGCTTGGCAATTTGGCGGTCTTGCCGTCCGCAGTGCAACTGCCTTCCCTGGTTGTCTTGTAGCTGAGGACATACGTGTCATGGTCGATCCTCAACATCTGCGGCTGGGTCAGCGACCAACCCTCCCGGACCTCGCATTTGACCGCGCTGATCATCCTGACGGCGTCGGTCTTGCTCAGGCGCGCTCCGTCCGCGCGCATCACCAACTTGTCACTGAGAAGGCTTTCAAAGAACTTGCCGTCCCCTTTGATGTACGCTTCGTGCGCCTGCTTATCCAGTGCAAGCAATGCGCCGGCGGTTGGTGCGGCAGCGGAGCCCGCACATGCCGCAGAGGCAACAGCAGCGGCCAGGACCAGCGGTAAGTGTCTTGAAGTGGAGATCATGGCTTTCCCTTCGGGGGCTTCGTGAGTGTTGTCGATGCTGCTCGATCGCAACGTCCCGCTTTTCGTGAATGCTGTGTGAGTGCGATCATCCACGTACCCGGTCTGAAGTGTTACCTGTCTCCGGTCGCTCACGTTCTCCGAATCGCCACGCTGGTCAGCGAGGTGCCGGACCACCGAGCGACAGTCAACCGCTCCTCAGGGCTGGGGTTACCGACGGCGACATGATCAGGGTGGACCATGCGGAGTGAACTCCGAAAGGGCGTGCCCACGCTACGGGCGTGCTCCCGGTGGACGGCCTGATGTCCTCGCCATGAGCTGCGACGCGCCGCTCGTGATCTCACCCCCAAGCTACCCGATGGGCGGCGCATTCGCACCTCCATGCGGCGGTTAGGCGTCGCGATGCGAGCACAGGGTGGGCGCGCATGCCGGAGCAACGGCGAGGGTGGCCAGCAGCGGTAACCCCAGTGTGATCAGCCTCCATCCTGACCCTCTGGACGGACCGTTCGGCGTTCTGCATAATGGGGGAGTAAACTCGACGTTGCCGGTCAGGCGGAGCCTGTCGGTCGAGGGCTCCCGAGGTCCATCTCCTTCTCATTGGCATTGCCCGGAGTCGCGGCGCGGGTACATCCAGTACCCCCCGGATGCGACCCCGTTTCGTCCTGCTGACTGAACGGTGATCAGCTGTCGGAGGCAGGTTCGCGAGACACCGAGAGAGGTCCTATGCGAAGCGCCTGTGCTGTGCTCAAGGTCCGGCTTGTCCTTACGCTGATGGCTGGCGCCATCCTCGCGGCGTGCGGCTCCGGTACCGATGCGTCCGATAACGGTGGGGGCGGGCAGGGCCCGCCGATCACCGATCAGCAGCGGTTCGCTGCCCTCGAGGCCGTCTCGGCCACGATCGATGCGTTGGTTGGAACGGATGCCGACTCGCGGCGAGCCGAACTCCTCGCCTACGTCGGGAGCCGCCCGGAGTTCGAGGCTTCCGGCGCCAACCTGGACGGATCGCTCTGGGCGCGCTTCACCGACGGGCGGCTGCTGCTCGTCATCGCCAACCGGGATGAGCGAACCGATACCGGAACCGTCTTCGTCACCGGCGCGGCGCGCGCTTCCGGACGTCCGGCGAGCGCCCCGGTGGCGCTCCGCGGCCATGCGCCGTGGCTCGCATTGGCAGGAGGCCCCGCCGAATTGCCGGCGTCCACGCAGGCCCGCGTGCTGGGAGGAGGAGAGGCTCCGACCAGCTACTTCATCACGACCTTCCTGCCCAGACTCACCGCCATGCTGCAGGCCGGGGGGTATCAAATCGCCGAATCAGGCGAGGGGACGATCGATGCACTGCTGCGCGCGTCCGGGAATGACGGTGTCTTCTACTTCGGCGGGCACGGCGGATGGGGAACGAACGGGGGCGGAGAGAACGTCTTCGGGGTGACCACGGCCACCCCGTTCTCGGCCCGGAACGACAGCGCTTACAAGGGGCTGTGGCTCGATTCGAGCCTCGTCTACACCCTCCCGCTCACCTCCGGGCTCCGACCGCCATTTCAGCGCTGCCCGCTGCCCTGCATCGGCTACTATGCCTTCACGGCGAAGTTCGTCAAGAAGCACATGGGTCGGTTTGCCAACGGGAGCGTGGTCTACATCGGCGCCTGCAGCAGCTATGATGCGGAGTTCCGGCAGGCCTTCATCGACAAGGGCGCTGCGGTGTACTTCGGATGGACCGCCCCGTTCCGTGCCGATGTCGACTCCAAGGCCACACTCTACCTGTTCGACCGGCTCCTCGGGCTCAACGATCCCGGCGCGTCGCCGGAGAATCCGAAGCAGCGGCCGTTCGACTACGTGTCCGTCCACGCGGACATGGCCAGGCCCGGCCGGGGCCTCACCACATCCGAGGGCGCCAGGCTCGAGTACAAGACCGGCAACACGGAGTCCGGACTGCTTGCGCCCAGCATTCAGAACATGCGCGTGGAGGAGGACAGCGGCGTCCTGGTCCTGACGGGCAAGTTCGGCACCGACCCCCGAAGTACCCCGGGAGGAGGAGAGGTGTCGATCAACTCCAGCTCGACCGGACAGCTGCAGATCAAGAAATGGGAAAAGGAGCAGATCACCGTCCAGCTGCCGCTTTCCGGACCCAACTCGGCAGGCGACGTCGTGGTCTGGAACCAGGGCAGGATCAGCAACGCGCGGAGACTGACGGAATGGAGCCTGACGGGTGCGGCTCCGGCCCATCCTGCGGGACACAAATCCGCGGCGAGCGGACCCTGGAATTTCAATCTCCAGTTCATCCCGGGGGAGGGCACGCTGAAGTGGGAGGGAGGAGTGCGGTTGCACGTCCGGGTGGACCTGAGTTCGTATCGCGAGGAGGCGGGTGAGTCGCCCAGGTCGCGAGTGGTTCCGTTCCAGATCGCACGCGACAGTTACGGCGAGATGGAGGCGAGTGGCGCGAGTGCCGATGGCTCAGACATCTGGTCCGGCACAGCCCCGATAACGACCCGGCTGGCGGACCCCGGCGCACCGAACGTCGTCGATGGCATCGGTGAGATCGAGACCACGTCGCCATTCATGCGGCTGGCGCTCTACATCACCGTGACCGAGGGCCTGCTCGGCATGAGCCAGGGCTTCACCTACACCATACCCGCGGTCTGGGGCTCGAATGACGGGCCGCTGTCCCCCCAGACGCCGCTGCCTTCGCTCTACCTGCCACTCGACCAGGACTTCGGCATCATCGGAGACCAGCGGCGCCAGGTGCCGGAGGAGCCGTCCTCGATCCTCTATTGGAGCGACATGAAGCCCAACCACATCCCGGCCGATACCCTCCCTCGCTGAGGAGAGATGGGCGTGTCAGCGACGATGCTGGTGATGCCGGCCCTCCGCGCGTGCTGTATGCCGCTGGGGGTCGTGAACGGGCGGCGCGCGCGTAGTGCGGCCAGAACTGAGGCGGGGATCTCGGATGCACGTCAGGAGCCACCTGACGACCCCACATGCGCCGGTGGCTCTCTCCCTGAAACGGCGGCCGCAGAGCCGCCACGCTTCATGCGGTAGCTAGCCGGTGCGGGCGAATTCATATACTAAGTGCAACAGGGATGGGCGACCTGGCAGTCCGGTATACTCTTCGGATCTCGACCAAGAGAACGAAGCCTATGCCGTACCACCAGATCACCCAGGAGGAAAGATACCGCCTCGCCACCCTGCGAGGTGGTGGGGCGCCCCTCGCCGAGATGGCCCGGGCCTTAGGCCGCCACCGCAGCACGATTCTCCGGGAACTCCGGCGCAATCGCAGCGCCCGCGGCCGGTACGAGTGGTATCACGCGGACTGCCTGGCCCGCACCCGCCGCAGCCACTCGCGCCGGAACCGGCGATTGAGCGCGGCGGACTGGGCCCGGGTCACGGCCCGGCTGGCGCAGCACTGGAGCCCGGAGCAGATCGCCGGCCGGTTCCGGCGCACGGGCGAGCTCCGCATCAGCCACGAGACCATCTATCGCTATGTCTACCAGGACCGGCTGGCGGGGGGCACCCTCCATCAGTGGTTGCGCCGAGCGCCGCGGTACGGAAGTCGCCGACGACGCTGCCACCCCCGGGGCCCCCTCGGGGCTCGGCCACGCGCGGTGGAGCAGCGCCGGCAGATCGGCCACTGGGAGATCGATACGCTGCAGGGTCGGGGCAGCCGGGCGTGTGTCCTGAGTGCGGTCGAGCGGCGGACGGGGTATGTCCTGCTGGGCAAGCTGGCCCACGCGACCGGCGACGCCTTTGCGGCCCGGGCCATCGGGCTCTTCCGGCGCCAGCCCCGACCGGTGCACACGGTGACCGCGGACAACGGCAGCGAGATGACGGGCTATCCGCAGATCGAGGAGCGCACGGGAGCGCGGTTCTACTTCGCGACACCGTACCATGCCTGGGAGCGGGGCACCAACGAGAATACCAATGGCCTCCTCCGACAGTACTGGCCCAAGCGCCAGTCAATGTTTCCGCTCACCCAGCACGACGGCAACCGCATAGCCCGGCAGCTCAACCAGCGCCCGCGCAAACGGCTAGCCTATCGCACCCCGGAGGAAGTCTATGAAGGGTGAGCGTTGCACTTCAAATTTGATCTCGCAGTCCACCGCTCGGTGGTCCTGATTGGCTCGCGGTGCCTGCCGGCGAGGCCAATACTTGCACTAGGTACCGTGATATGCTGAAGGGGCAGAAGAACGGCCGGCCGAGGTGCGGGGAGGCTCCTGAGCTGTGAGGGAGAGGCGCAGCTCAGCAGGGTAATACTGAAAAAGAGCAGGAGCAGAGCAGCGGCGGAAGCTTTGTGGGCTGGCAGTGGTCTAGACAAGCTTGGATCCCTTCCAAGTGATGCGCGAGATACACGGTGGGACGTGCTGCCGCCTAACGTCCTCGCCATGAGCTGCAAAGCGCGGCTCGTGATGCTCGCCCTAAGCTACCAGCCGGGCCGCGCCTTGGCACCTCCCTGCGGCGGCTAGTCCGTGGCGGGCTGCGGGGTTAGCCCGCACGGCTGCTGCGCTGCAGGGAAGGGCCCGCCGCGGGGGCGACTGGCGTTCGGGGAGGGGTAACCTAGGTGAAGCGCCGCGGGCGGACCGCCCGCGCGACGAGCAGCAGCACGACCGCGCCGATGAAGGCCACGAAGATAACCCCGGCGATACCCGAGAAGGGCGCGGTGATGTGGAGCTGGGCAAAGAGCCAGCCGCCCAGGACGGCGCCGACGATCCCCACCACGATGTCCCCCAGAATGCCATAGCCGCTCCCGCCGACCATGACGCTCGCGAGCAGGCCCGCGACCAGTCCGACCACCAGCCATGTAACGATGTCCATGCAATGCTCCTATGGTTAGCCCGGCGTTCAGCCGCAGGGCGGTGCTTCCACCGGGCGGGCGAGGCACTCCACGTGCCTGACCCAGGCGTCGAGGTCATCTTCCGGCGCGGGTGCGCGGTCGATCGTGCCGCCATCTGCCCAGGGCGCCCGCTGTCGGCGAGACGGGGCTTTGTGCAGCGCTCCCGCCGCCAATCGAGCCGAACGGACGACCAGAGCGAGTAGTGAGTCCTCTCCCTGCCAGTGTTCGGGATCGAGACCGAGGCACGCGGCAACGGATTCCCGCGCTTCGTCCACCGATCCGGCCGTCGCCGACATGGAGTGCGTGTTCCAGCACCGCGCTCCCGCGACCACCCAGATCTCGACGAGGTACCAGGCCATGCCGGTCTCCCTTGCTGCGTTCGTTGCCTGGCCTCGTTCGGTCGCCGGATCAGGCCGTTTGCCGCATCCCGGCGACGACAATGGCCAATCCTGCCACGAGGGCCTGCCCGCCGCTGGGCCAGCACTATGGCCCGGGCCGGCGGGCCCCGCGCTGTACCCCGGCGCCCGAACCACGAGGCGGTCCGCCGCCCCGCGGGCCGGGGTGAAGGCGGGTACCGTAGCAGTGAACCAGATGACGGCCTGTTCCACCAGTGGCCGCTCGGCGACCGCGATGACGGCGGAGATCGGGCCCTTCCAGTCGACGGGATTGCGCACCTGCGCGAAGGCCGCCACGAGTTGCTTGCGGTGGTAGCCCGTCGCCCGCTCCGGGGTACAGGCCAAGGATGTCGTCATCAGACCCTCACGCTCCCGGGGGATTCAAGGGAGAGGGCGAAGCGCCTCGAGGGAGGTGCACTCAGCCGGCTCCCTAGGGGGCTATCGCTTCGCTGGTCCTGCCGTGCACCATCACCACCGGACTGCTCGTTTCCGCGCGTCCACAGAGTCGCTTCTGCGCCTCACCGCAAGGTGGGAGGAGGGCAAACCGTCAGGCGTGCCCCCCGTTGGTACAACGTGGATGATCAAGATCCCAGGAATGAACGGCGGGAACAATCGCTCGAACGGGTGGAATGTGATCTGCGCCGAAGGATCTACATCGAGGGAACTAGAGCGCGGGGGAGCGCTCGTGAGGCGCCTGCGCGGCGGGCACGGGCGGTGGTCGTTCCCGGGAGAAACCCGCCACTTCCAGTCGGCCATTGACATGCAGCTTCGAGAGCACCTGGTGGACATGCTTCTTCGCGGTGTGGACGGCGATCTTCAGACGCCGGGCGATCTCCTTGTTGCTCAATCCCCCCACAACCAAGTCGGCCACTTCCCGTTCCCGGGGCGTGAGCTGCTGCACATCCACCGTCTTCTTCTGGCGCACGCGGCCGCGGGTGTTGAGCTGCGCGAAGAGTGAGCGCGTCAGCTCCAGCGGGAGCACGTGGATGCCATCGGCGACGGTCGTGATGGTCTGCAGGCACCTCTCGAAGGAGGTCCCTGCCATGACGAAGCCCGCGGCCCCAGCGCGGATCAGCCGAGCCAAGTCCTTCTCGAGCGGCCGGATCCCCATGACGATTACCCGGGAATCTGGTGCTTCGCCATGCAGCGCCCCGGTCAGCGTGAGGTTGTCCTCGCCCTGCTGCACCAGATTCAGGAGGGTGATATCCGGGGCGGTTTCCCGCACCTGCCGCACGGCGACCTCGATGGCGGCGGAGGCGGCGAGGACCAGCACGCCGGGCGTCTTGCGGAGGCGAACCACCGCGCGGTCTAGCGCCAGGCTGACGTCATCGACGAGGACAACGGTCACATCCTTTTTCACATCTGCGACGGAGGTGGGGTGTGGAAATATGTCACGGTTCGGGGCGGCATCGGGCTCACCCTCCCCAACTCAGCCAAGTCAGGTGACACCGGTCCGTAAAGTATTCGGGGGGATGGTCTTCCCGATCGAGGAGGGCGTGCAGCATCTCGTGCCGCACCACCAGTTCATCCGAGACATAGTCGCCGGCCAGGACGATCTCGGTGCCATCGCCGCCACGGGACCAGCGCCCCACCTTCAGGCCCTCGCGGGTCATGAACGTGGCCACGCCGGGCACGACGAACCACCGGATGTCCTTCAGATTTCCCCGACGGCCGGAACAGGCCTCCGTCTGCGCCCACCACCCCTCATACTCCGGTGGGGCGACGAGGGCGACCGCGTTGTGCGGGAGCGGGGCCGAGGGGCCCAGGACTTCGCACGACACGAGCGAGACGAGCACGGCTACCGGCATGATCTTGGCACGGAGCGACGCCTTCCAGGCGCGGTGATTCTGGGCAACTACGGTGGAGAATGGCACGGCACCTCCGGGCGCGAACTGCCTTCGGCGCCCCGTCAAGGCGGCATCGGAAATCCAGCGGACATGAATGTGGGGCTGTGCGGGAAGGACGACAATCGCTCATCCGAGTGAGTCACGCTCCATCGGGCGAGCGAGTTCACACGGGAAGGCCTCGCGGATCCGTACGATGCTGGATCCTACGAGTGGGTGGCGAGCAACTTTTTGCTCTCGGTGTGCGTGAAGGCAGCCACCTCGAGGCGGCTGTTGAGTGAAAGCTTTTCGAGCACGTTGTGCACATGACTCTTGACGGTATGCACTGCGATGTCGAGCCGGGTGGCGATCTCCTTGTTACTCAGGCCTTCCGCGAGGAGGTCGATCACCTGGCGCTCCCGGTTGGTGAGCCGCACCGCATCGAGCAGCTTCGCCTTGCTTCCTGAGACGGCGTTCCGCGCAATCTGAGCGAAGAGGGTGTTGGTCAGCTGGGTGGGCAGGACCTCGGCGCCGTCGGCGACCGCGCGAATGGTGGTGAAAAACTCCTCGAAGGAGGCGTCTTTCATGACGAAGCCGGAGGCGCCGGCCCGGACGTAGTTGGCGACATCTTCTTGGGTCGCCAGCAGCCCCATGACGATGATCCTGGCCTGGGGCACCTCGGCGTGGACCGTCGCGGTGAGACTCAGACTGTCGTGATCTTCCAGCCCGAAGTCGACCAGGACGATGTCCGGCTTTGCCTCACGCACATGCTGGAGCGCCTCGTCGACGTCCGCGTTGGCCGCGAGCACCTTGAAACCTGGCTGATCGTGGATCATCGCCGCGAGCCCCTCACGGAGGAGCCGGTTGTCGTCGATGAGAATCAGGGAAATTGGCTTCACGTCCGTATACATTGTCTCCCAGCCCTTCCTTCTCCTCTTTATACTCGAACTCGCAAGCGGGCCTTTACGCCCGGGTGAAAAGATAATGCGCGTATTTCAATGGGGAATTCGGTAGAACCCTCACAGGCGGTTCGGGTGTCGGGCAATCCCTGACCCTCCGCGCGCCCGGGGCGGGCTATTTATCGAGCGGTACGGCAGCGTCCGGCGCGAGCAGTCCACGCTCGACGGCGTAGCGGAACAACCCGGCGCGACTCCGGAGGTCGAGCTTGTCACCTAGCCGCTTCCGGTGGGTCTCGACGGTCTTCACGCTCACCGTGAGCAGCGTGGCGACTTCCTGATTGGTGTGCCCCTGGGCGAGCAGCCTGAGCACTTCGGACTCCCGGGGGCTCAGCGGCCGCGGGTGCCCCCGCGGCGGCGTGCCGCGGGCGCCGGGTGGCTGGTCGTGGCTGCGCGTGGTGTCGGGGGCGCGGGTGAGATTCACGATGCTGCGGCCACTGCAGACGGCGCGAATTCCGACCAGCAGTTCCACGTCGGCGGCCTTCTTGACGATATAGCCCGAGGCGCCGGCGCGGAGCGCCGCCTGCGAATAGGCCGGATCGTCGTGCATCGTGAGCACGAGCACGCGGGACCTGGGTGCGACCCGGACCAGGTGCTCGATCGTCTGCATACCGTGGGTTCCCGGCATCGCGAGGTCGAGCAGCACGATGTGCGGGGCAAGCGCCTCGGCGCGCTGCACCGCTTCGGGGCCATCCGCCGCCTCGCCCACCACTTCCATGTCGGGCTGCCCGCTGATGAGCAGCTTGAGACCGGCCCGGAGAACGGCGTGGTCATCGGCGAGGAGCACCCGGATCTTCGGCATCCGGCCTACTCGCTGGGCAGCGGAAAGCGGGCCCGAATTGTGGTCCCGGTGCCCGTCCCCGCCTGCATCTCGACCGCTCCACCCAGCAGCGCCGTCCGTTCCCGGATCCCCTGCAGTCCGAGTCCCCGCCGCTCATCGGCGGCGATGGGGTTGCTCGCCCCGCCAAATCCGATGCCATCGTCCCGCACCCGCAGTTCCACGGCGACCTCGTTGCGCACCAGCCCGACCTCCACCCGGCGGGCATGGGCATGCCTGGCCACATTGGTCAGCGCCTCCTGCAGGACCCGGTAGACAGAGATCTCGAGGAGGGGAGCCAAGGGGGGCCCGGCCTCGAACCCTTCGATAGATAGGCCCACGGCGATCCCGTGCCGCTCGAAGAACTCCTTCACCTGAAGGGTCACCGCGGCGGTGAGCCCGAGATCGTCGAGGGTACCGGGGTGGAGTCCCCGTGCCAGGCGGCCCACGTCATTCAGGGTGGCGGCCACCGTCTCGCGGAGCTGGCGGGCCAGCGCGCCTGTCGCGGTTATCGTCCTGGACTCCTCGATCGTCCGGAGCCCCACGAGGAGCGCCGTCAACGCCTGTGCGGTTTCATCGTGGAGTTCCCGGGAGATCCGCCGCCGCTCATCGTCCTGGGCGGTGATCACCTGCTGCATCAGCTGGGCGCGGCGATCGGCGTATTCCTTCCGTATGGTGATATCCGTGACCACCCCGACGACTCCGATGATGTCGGTACCGCCTTCCACATGGAGGGGCGCGAAGGAGAGCGCGACTGGCACCGGCACGTCGTCACCGACACCGAAGGTCAGTTCGTCCCGGGTATTCTCCAGTGTCCCCCGATGACACAACATCTCGCACCTACCCTGGTCCTGGCCCCGGACGAAGCGGCAGAACGGTGCACCGATCACTTCCTCGAGGGGGGTCCGCACGAGGTCGGCGAAGCGCTGGTTGGAGTAGGCGATCACCCCGTCCCGGGTCAGGGTCACCGCGCCCTCATTCATCTGTTCGAACAGGATCCGGTAGGCGAGCTCCCCACCGCCCAGGGTGATGACATGCTCTCCGCCCCGAACCATCACCATCGCGTCCACCTCTCCCGCCCGGAGGGCCTCCAGAGCCTCCTCGGCCTCGCGGAGGCGCGTCCGGATGGCCTGCAGCCCGTCCGGCCGGGGGCGAACCCGCTTGGCCTTCTTCGTCATGAGACATGCCGACGAGGCGGCGCCGGTGTCCGCCGCGCCCGGGCGCCATTCGCGTCAGTAGGGGCGTCCAGGCCGATCAGCACTCGCTCGTCGTTCGAGAGGTCGCCGATGATCTTCCGGAGCGGGGGCGGCAGTTTTCTCACCAGGGTGGGGATCACCACGATGTTGTCACGACGCGCCAGGTGCGGCCGGCGCATCAGGTCGACCACTTCGATCCGATAGCGGCCGGTGAGATGGCCCTCACAGAGGCGCCGCAGATTGGCGAGCGCGACGACGGACTTGGGGGTCTGCCCCGCGAGGTAGAGCCGCAGCCGCCACGTCTGACCGTTGGTGCGGCTCATGCGCTCCTCCCTCGGCGCCGCTTCGGCGCACCGGGGTGGGCGGCTTGCCGCGCATCGCGCGTCGCGCCGACCGCGACCAGCCCATCCGCGCGGCGGCTCACCTCCAGCAACAGGAAGCCGTGGTCGGTGATGATGAACTCCCGGACCTGGTTGGAGTGCGCCATGCCGCGCGCCTTGACAATCTGGATCGCCCGGTTCCGCTCCCCGTTCGCCTCGAGGTTACTGAGGAGCATCCACACGTCCATCAAGGAGGAGACGCCGAGATCGGTCCGCTCGGCGGCGCGGCCTCCCTCGGTCAGCGAGGTGAAGAGGGCCGTGATCTCTCGGAGCTTCATGAAGTCGATGAGCCGCGCGAGCATGGATTTCACTTCGGGCTCACTGCCGACCGCAATCAGGTTGGTGACGGGATCCATCACCACGACCTGAGGCCGAACGTCCTCGATCAGCCGCTGCATCGCGACGAGGTGCTGCTCCAGGCCCGTCGCCGTCGGCCGGGTGGCATGAATGTGCAACAGGTCCCGCGCCATCCAGCGCTCGAGGTCCAGGCCGATCGACCGCATGTTGCGGGCGATCTGTGCCGGCGATTCCTCGAAGGCGAGGTACAGACCGCGCTCGCCCCGGCGGCAGGCGGCCTCCACGAAACTTGAAGCGAGGCTGGACTTGCCGGTCCCGGCGGTTCCGGACACGAGAATGCTGTTGCCGCGGTAGACCCCCTTCCGGCCGAGCATCGCGTCCAGCCCGGTCACGCCGGTCGAGAGGTGCCCGGTGGACGCGTGGTGGGTGAGGCCGAGCGAGGTGATCGGCATCACGCAGAACCCGCGATCATCGATAAGGAACGGGATTTCATCGCCGCCGTGCGACGAGCCACGGTACTTGATGACGCGCAGGCGGCGGGTGGCACTCTGTTCGACGATCCGCTGATCGAGCAGGATCACACAATCGGACACGAACTCTTCGAGACCGTGGCGCGTGAGATGCTGCGCATCCCGCTCTCCGGTCACGATGGCGGTGACCTTCCGGGCCTTCAGCCACCGGAACAGCCGGATCAGCTCCGCCCGCACCACGAAGCGATCTGACAGCCCTGCAAAGAGCAGTTCAATCGTATCGAGGACCACCCGCTTGGCGCCGATCGAATCGATCGCGTGGCCCAGCCGGATGAACAGCCCTTCGAGATCGTAAGCGCCGGCCTCCGAGATCTCTGCTCGGTCGATCGGGACGTAGTCAATCTGCAGCCGGCGTCGGGCGCGCAACCGAGGCAGATCGAACCCCAGCGACCGGGCGTTGTCGACGAGGTCTTCGGCGGATTCCTCGAAGGACACGAAGACACCGGGCTCGCCGTGATCGAGCGCCCCCCGCACGAGGAATTCCAGGCCGAGCAGTGTCTTGCCGCAACCGGCCCCGCCGCACACCAGGGTGGGGCGACCGCGCGGAAGTCCGCCGTTCGTGATCTCGTCCAGGCCGGGAATCCCGGTCGGGGCCTTGGCCAGCGTACGCCCGGCACTCGGCGTAGCGCGAGCGGCACGTCGGGAGGGCGAGGGCCTGCGCTCACGGGCGATGGCAGTCACGGGCATTCCTCAAGAGGGAGCTGACCTGCGGAGCTACAGCGGGGTCGTGGGAGTCTCACCCGCAGAGGGCGGCAGGATCGCGCACTTCGGTGGCCGGCATCTGGAAAGGAGGCCGGAAGCAGGAAGCGGTAACGCGGGGCGTCGCCCATGCGGGCATCCTTCTCGGGGGAAGCGACGCGGTTCGCGTTCGTGCGAACGACCGGTCTTGAAGCACTGGTGAAGCGCCTGTGATGACTCGGGGCGAGTGGAATGCCGCGCGCCATCGTAAGTCATCGTCGCTATTGCGACGATGGAAGGATATACTGCAGCGCTGTATATCGCCAATGCTCGATCCTAGAGCAACGCGGTATTACCCGAAGATGTGTCATGGTCAGGCTCCGGATTCACCAGTTGATGAAGAAACATGGGATCTCCGCCTACGCGCTCAGCAAGGGCACCAACCTCAGCTATCCCACCGCGTACCGTCTCTCGCGCACCGGGGGCCAGTTCGGCAGGCTGCACACCGAGACCCTCGATGCCCTCTGCGTGTTCTTCCACCTGCAGCCGGGGAAGCTGCTCGAGTGGATTCCCTGAATACCCCGAAGCACGCCCTTCCCGGCCCTCGCTGGGCGCTCCGGCCCACGCGTAGTTCTCTCCCCTGGCATCCCGATCCGGTCACCCACCGGGTCGGGAATGCCAACGCGCCATAACGGGACGATACATCCGCGCTCTGCCCCCCGGGAAATGCCCCTTCCTCACAGACGAGATGTCATCCAGGCACCGGCCGTGTCGCGGTGAAGCGACAGTTGGGAGTGGGCCGGTTCGGGGCTACTGATCTTCCTGTCTAGACCCTTGGGACAACTGCACTTATCCCACCTTTCCCTCCATGTTGAGTGATGCCTGATCCCTTGCCCGCCGGGCGGGATCTTCTCTTCTCGTGGTGGCCTGGTTGAACGCTTCCGTACGAGTACCTGCGCCGAGCATCACCCCCGCGTATCCGCACGGGGACGAGGGACGCCAGCCCCAGCTCGATCACGCCAAGCGACACATCCTTACCATTGCGGTCGAGGACTACTACCACACCGGGCCGTTCCGGAACCTGATCAGCCACGGCAACTGGTACCGGTTCGAAAGCCGGCTCGAGATCGGGACCCTCCGAGCGCTCGACCTGCTCGATCAATTCGGTACCAAGGCGACGTTCTTTGCCCTGGGCTGGGTGGCCGACGCGGCGCCCGAGCTGATCCGGAAGATCGTCGCCCGTGGCCACGAGGTCGCCACGCGAGGGTACTACCACCGCGCGCTCCGGGAATTCGAACCGGCGGAGTTCCGCGAGGACACCATCCGGGCGCGGGAGGCAGTGGAGCGCGCCTCAGGCCGCGGGGTGATCGGCTACCGGGTCGCTGAGGGTTGTCTTGCGCCGGACGACCTCTGGGCGCTCCGGGTGCTCGCTGAACTCGGCTTCGCCTACGACTCGAGCCTCAAGCCGATGCTCCGGGAGTGGCCGGGCGAACCGCACCGGCGGTTCATCCACCGCCAGATGCTGGGCGACCGGGCGCTGTGGGAGATCCCCTTCTCGAGCACCCGGGTTGCGGGCCTCGATGTCCCGATCTCGGGGGGGAACTACTTCCGGCAGTGGCCCCACTGGCTGGTGCAGCGCGCCGTCTCGCGCTGGGACCGGGAGTGTCCGGCGCCGTTCGTGATGTACTTCCACACCTGGGAGCTGGATCCGGCCCAGCCGAAGTTCCACGGCGCCGCGCTCCACAAGCGGATCCGGCAATACCGGAACCTCGGGCGGATGCCGATGATCCTCGGCCATTACCTCTCGACTTACCGGTTCACCGGCATCGCGGACCATCTGGGCCTTCCGGTGGCGCCCCGGCGGGCCGCGACGCTGGTCCGGGACGCCGCCCCTCCCTCCCGGCAGCTCCATGCGTTCCGTGAGGCGGTGACGATCGTGGTTCCCTGCTACAACGAAGCGGCGGCGCTGCCGTATCTCGCCAACACCCTGCAGAGCGTGCGCTCGGCGCTGGTGGGGCGGTACGACATCAGCGTGATCCTGGTGGACGACGCGAGCACCGACCGCACATGGGATGTGCTGCAGGAGCTGTTCGGCAAGGACCTGACGGTCCGGTGCTTCCGCCAGCCCGTGAACCGCGGCGCGGCGGCGGCGATTCTCCGGGGCATCCGGCATGCCGAGACGCCAATCGTCTGCTCGATCGACGCCGACTGCAGCTACGACCCGCACGAACTCGCGGACATGCTCCCCCTCCTGACGGAAGGGGTGGACGTGGTCACGGCCTCCCCGTATCACCCGGACGGCGGCGTACTGAACGTCCCGCGATGGCGGCTGGTGCTGTCGAAGATCGCCTCCCGGCTCTACCGGCTGGTATTCCGGCACCAGCTCCACACATACACGAGCTGTTTCCGGGTATACCGACGCAGTGTGGTTGCCAAGGTCGAGGTACGGCGCGGAGGATTTGTCGGCCTCGCGGAGATGCTGGCCCAGCTCGAGCAGGGCGGGGCGCGCATCGTCGAGTTCCCGACGACGCTCAAGTCCCGGCTCCTGGGCCATTCGAAGCTCAGGGTGGTCCGGACCGCCATCGGCCACCTGCTGCTGATGACGCGCCTCGCACGAGGCCGGTTCCGCCACCGTTCTGCGAGGAGCGTCCTGACCACCCCTGCGGGCAGGGTGGCCACGTGAGCGGCGCGGCCGGGCATATCGGGATCGTGGGTGGCGGCATCCTCGGGATGACGCTGGCCCGGCGCTTGGCCGCTGGGGGCGCCCGGGTCACGATTCTCGAAGGGGCCGAGCGGTCCGGGGGCCTCGCGGCGCCCTCGTCCATCGGCGCGTTCACCTGGGACCGGTTCTACCACGTGATTCTCCGGAGCGACACCCACCTGCTCGACCTTCTCGGCGACCTGGGACTGAGCCGCCAGCTGCGTTGGGGGGCGACGCGGACCGGCTTCTACACGGACGGGAAACTCCATCCGCTCTCCACTTCGCTCGACTTCGCCCGCTTTCCGGCCATCTCCCTGCTCGACAAGGTGCGGCTCGCGGCGACGATCCTTCGCGCGGCGGAGATTCGTGACTGGAAGCCGCTTGAAGGAATCCTCGCCACCGAGTGGCTCCGGCGCTGGTCAGGGGAGCGGACCCTCGAGCGGATCTGGATGCCGCTTCTCCGCGCGAAGCTTGGCGTCAACGCCGAAAAGGCGAGTGCGGCGTTCATCTGGGCGATCATCGCGCGGCTCTACGGGGCCCGGCAATCGGCGATGAAGCGGGAGGCGTTCGGCTACGTGGAGGGGGGCTATGCGACGATTCTCGCCCGGCTGGAACGCGCTCTTCAGGATCTGGGCGTCGAGAGCCGCTTCGGCGCGCGAGTATCGGAGGTGACAGGGGATCCTGATGGCGCCACCACCCGGCTCGACGGCGGGGAGTCGCTCCGGTTCGACGCCGTGGTACTCACCACGCCGTGCGGGCAGGTGGCGCGGCTCGCGCCGCAGCTGCATCCCCGGGAGCGTGCCCGTCTCAACGCGGTCACCTACCAGGGGATCATCTGCGCGGCGCTCCTCCTCAAGCACCCGCTCGCCGGCTACTACGTCACGAACATCACCGACACCTCGGCACCCTTCACCGCCGTGGTCGAGACGACCTCCCTCGTGGACCCGGCGAACTTCGGCGGGCACCATCTCGTGTACCTGCCGCGCTACCTCGCGCAGGACGATCCCTGGTGGGGGCGGAATGACGCCGAGATTCTCGCCGACTTCACGGCGGGGCTCGCCCGGATGCATCCGACCTTCCACGTCGGAGATGTGGTCGCAAGCCGCATCTCGCGGGTACGGGAGATGCTCGCGGTCTCGACGGTGGGGTACTCCACTACCCTCGCCCCGCCGCTTCGGACGTCGGTGCCCAACCTCTACGTGACCAACTCCGCCCAGATCGTGAACGGGACGCTCAACGTCAACGAGACGGTGGGCCTCGCGCACGCCAAGGCGGACGAGCTGCTGAACGCGCTCCAGTCCCCCGTGGCGCTGGCGGGAGCGGCCTGATGATCACCATGCCCCTGGCCACCGTCTCCGTCGATCTCGACAACCTCTGGGCCTACCAGCGGACCCACGGCGACGCCGCATGGCTCAAGCTCCGGTCGTATCTCCCGATCGCCGTGCCGAGAATGCTCGAGGCCTTCGAGCGGGCGGGGTGCCGGGCGACGGTGTTCATCGTCGGGCTCGACGCCGCGCAGGCCGGGGCGAAGGAGCTGCTCAGCCCGATCGTCCGGGCGGGGCATGAGGTGGGCAATCACTCCTTCGGCCACGCCTGCTGGCTGCATCGTGGCGAACCGGCCGCGCTCGGGGAGGAGTTGCGCCGGGCGGACCGCGCCATCCGGGAGGCAACGGGAGGCACGCCGGTGGGCTTCCGGGGACCGGGATTCACCTGGAGCCCCGCCCTCCTGGAGACGGTCGCCAACATGGGCTATCGCTTCGATGCTTCGCTGCTGCCGACGTTCATCGGGCCGCTGGCGCGGTGGCGGTTGCTTCGCGGCGCACACCTCGGCAAGGCGGACCGACTTCTGCGGGGCGACCTGTTCGGCTCATGGCGCGACGGCCTCTGGCCCGACCGTCCCTGGCACTGGGACCTCCCCGGGGGCGGGCGGCTGCTCGAGATCCCGGTGACGACGATGCCGGGACTCCGATTGCCGTTCCATCAGAGCTACCTGGTGTATCTCGCCTCGTTCTCCATGCGGCTCGCCCGAAAGTACCTCGGCCTGAGCCTGCGGCTCTGCCGGCGGGGCGGGGTCGAGCCGAGCCTGCTCTTTCACCCGCTGGACTGGCTCGGGGCCGATGAGGTGCCGGAGCTCCGCTTCTTCCCCGGCATGCAGACGCCGGTGGCCCGGAAGCTCTCGCTGCTGGAGACGACCCTGGCCATGCTCAAGGATGCCTTTCTTCTGGACACGATGGGGGCCCAGGCCGATCGGCTCAACGCCGCTGCGGCGGCGGCCCGGCAGGATTTCGACGCCACACCAGGTGTCCCCGCCGCCCCACGGCGGTGGAACGCCATTCCGATTCGAGGAGTACGCAGATGAGACGGATATTACCGACCAAGGCACTGGTGATCGGTTCGCGCGGCAATATCGGCCGGCCGCTGGTCCGCCACCTGAAGGCTGCTGGCTACGACGTGCTCGAGGCCGATATCCGGCCGGGGCTTCGCGACGACTACCTGGTCGCCGACATCAACAATCCAATCGACCTGCTGCCGGCGTTCGACTGGGGGCCGGACGTGGTGTTCCTGCTCGGCGGGGTCGTGGGGCGGGGCGTAGCCGAGCAGGCGAGTGCGCTGACGGTCACCACCAACCTGGCGGGAGTGCACAATGTGCTCGCGCTCTGCCGGCGGTCGGGTAGCCGGTGCGTCTTCTTCTCCAGCTCGGAGATCTACGGCTCGCAGGATGGCCTCATGGATGAGGTCACGAGCATCCCGCATCCCGGCAACCGCTACGCGCTCTCGAAGTGGCTCGGGGAGCAGTTGGTGGAGTACGACGTCCGCCACAACGGCCTGCAGGCGGTCATCCTTCGCCCCTTCACCATCTACGACGAGAACGAGGAGCCGGGGGATCACCGCTCCGCGATGATCCGATTCGCCTGGAACCTGGCGCGGGGGATTCCCATCGAAGTACACCAGGGGAGCGCGCGGGGGTGGCTGCATATCTCGGATGCGGTGCGGGCGATCGAAGCGGCGGGCCGGCTGCACGAACCGGCGGTCATCAACGTCGGCCATCCCGACCTCGTGCTGACGACTGAATTGGCGGAGATGATGCGGGCGGCGCTCGATGCGGAGCCCTCGCTGATCCACCTGCTGCCGCTGCCCCCGCAGATGACACTCGTCAAGGAGCCACACCTGGAACGCCAGATGGCACTGCTCGGTTTCGTGCCGGAGGTTCCGCTGGCGAACGGTGTGGCGCTGGTGAGCGCTCTGCAGAAGGCGACGCGGACGACCGTACAGTACCCGTCGTTTCCACGGTGGCCCGGCAACCAGGCGCGGCACACTAACGGCCATGGGGAGGCCAGGCCCGTTTCCGCCACGCGAGGCGCGGTCAGGACCTGAGCAGTCACGCGTAGCAGGTTCACGCCGGCCAGCGGCCGGGCTCAGGGGATCGAGCCCGGCCGCCGGAGCGTGAGAAGATAGAAGTCGAAGTATTGCCGCGACGTGTGGTCCCCCACCTCGAAGACGCTTCCCAGCGCCGCCGGCACCCCCGCCCCATCCCCCCAATCGAATTGACGATTGAGCGCGATACGCAGTGCGCCGCGACGCGCCGCCAGTTCCTGCAACCGCTCGATCAGTTCGGTGCCCGCGACCTGGGTGAGATCCACGGTGCTGGAATCGCCGTAGTACCGAAGCAGGACCGCCTTCCCGTTGAGGAGCGCCGTCGGTTCGCCCGACCGCTCCGCCTCCAGCAGGTGCGCCGTCGCGCCGCGGTAGTCGTCCTTCGCGTACCGCGGATCCTCGAGATAGTTGTACACGCCGGTGAGGTTGGTACCCAGGAAGAGCAAGACGGCTACCACGGCCAGCGCGCGCACCGGCCAGGAGCGGCTGGCGCCCACCTCCCGGAGGGCGAAGGCGACCGCGAGCACGACGGGCGGGAAGAGGAAGAAGGCATGCCTCGGCCCCATGCTGAACCCGATCGCGGCGACGAGCAGCGCCGCCAGTCCCGCTCCGACAGCGACGCTGATCTCGAGCAGCCAGAGGCTTGTCCAGCGCGGATCGGCAGCGCTCCGCTGGCGGTGGGCCCGGACCAGGGCCGCCGCGAGGGCTACGAGGAGCAGCGCGAAGGCAGCGAGCGCGGGGCGGTGCTCGAGCAGGACGCCCCAGGCATTCCCGCCACGGAGCGCGATCTGGGGCGGGCCGAAGGTGATCCCGACCAGCTGGCCGTACACGGCGTAGGCCAGGTTGAGCAGGCCGTCCTGACGGAGCTGGGTGACATGAGCCGAGCCGGGGGCGGCGAGCACCGGCGTCGCCGCGACAAGGAGGATCGCCGGCAGCGCCGCCACGGCGGCCGGCCACCAGGTGGCCCACCAGCGCCGCCGAGAGGATGTGGTGGCAAGGTGAGCCAACGCCAACGCACCCGCGCCGATCGCGAAGAGCATATTGCCGAGCAGACCCAGACCGATGGAGAGCGCGAGCAGGAGCCGATGCCTCCAGGGCGGCACAGGGCCGCTTCGGGTCCGGCAGAGCGACAGCCCCCAGAGCGCGAGCGCCGTGAGGAGAAGGACTAGGCTGTAGGGCCGGGCATCCTGGCTGTACCAGATGGCGAAGGCGCTGACGGCAAGCAGGGCTCCAGCGATGAGCGCGGTGGCGTCGTCGAAGAAGGAGCGGGCCGCGAGCATGAGGGCGATCACCGCGAGGATCCCCGCGACCGCCGAGACGCCCCGGAGGACCACCGTGGACTCTCCGAACCAGCCGATCGCGACGTGCAGGAGCATGGGGTGCAGCGGACTGAGGCACTCGGTTGCATGGCAGTCAGAGGCATCGCCCAGGACCTGAAGGGGCGTGGCGATCCGGGCATACTCGAGGGAGTAGCCCTCGTCGATCCAGAGACTCTGGGCGGTGAGCCGGGCGAGCCCGGAGAGCGGCGGCCACTCCGAGGATGGCCACCGCAATCGTGCGGGACGCGCCTGCCCAGGGTGGCCGCGCCAGGTCAATCATGAGCGTTTCTTCCCGGCGATTCGCATGATCTGACAGGATCACAGTATGGAAGCAGGGTGATGTGGGTCACTGAGCGGATAGTGCACCCTGCTCGCGAGGACCTGTGCCAAGGGCTTCCTGAGAACTCGGCGCTTGCATTTCCCGGAGCATTGGCCGATGCTGCTGTTGACCTGCCTCGATTCAACGACCCGCCGGGGCATCTGGCAGGTCTACGGGCGCAAAACTGAGGGATGCGATGCCACAGACCACCATGGACCTGCGGACACCGGCGGCCGCCCCCATGATCGGGCTCCTGGCTGGGGTCTGGACCATGCTCGCCTGTAATGGGACTCAGCCGACGGAAGGCGGGATGGATCCGCCTCCCACGGTCGTGGTGTACCCCGGCGACAACATCCAGCTCAAGGTGGATTCGGCGCCGGCGCGGCACCCATTTCCTGATCAAGGCCGGCCTGCATATGGGCCAAGCCATTCACCCGAAGGACGGCGACGCGTTTATCGGGGAGCCGGGCGCCATCCTCGATGGTGGCAATGCCGTGCCGTATGCCATTGACGGCGTGACCAGCGGCCCGCCCTACCCGAAGAACGTCACCATCCAGGGACTCGTGATCCGGGGATACAACGGGCCGCTGCAGAGCGCCGCGATTCTGGCCGGGCACATGTGGAACCAGGGTGCGGTGACCAATGGCTGGATCATCAAGGATAACGAGGTCACGGCCAACGCCGCGGGGGGCATCCGCATCGGCTCGCATACCCAGGTGCTCCACAACTTCGTCCACCACAACGGCCAGATCGGGATCAGCGGCGTCGGCGATGGAACGCTGGTGGCCGACAACGAGATCTCGTACAACAATACCGGTGGCACCGACCCGGGGTGGGAGGCGGGGGGCGCGAAGTTCGTCCTCACCCACGATCTCGTGGTCCGCGGGAACTACGTCCACCACAACAACGGGATGGGGTTGTGGTCGGACATCTCGAGCTACAACACGCTGTACGAGAATAACCGGGTCGAGGACAACGCCTACGCCGGGATCTTCTACGAGATCAGCTACAAGGCGATCATCCGGAACAACACCGTGCTCCGGAACGGCTTCGCGCAGGCTGAGCCCGCCTGGGTGCTGGGCGCGGGGATCATGCTCGCGAACTCCTCGGACGTCGAGATCTACGGCAACACGGTCACCAACAACCGGCAGGGGATCACGGCGTATCATCAAGCGCGCCCCGCGACGCCGTATGAGGATTCGCTGCCCCGGCCGTACGGACCGTGGAACACCCGGAACAACTACATCCATGACAATGTCATCACCATGACGGTGGGCCTCACGGGCATGGCCCAGAATCTCGACCTGAGCCTGGACATGTTCACGGCGTGGAACAACCGCTTCGCGGCCAACCAGTACATTATCGCCGCGGCGAACACCCAGCCCTTCGCCTGGGACAACAGGCTGCTGACGTCGGCGCAGTGGGTCGCGGCAGGTCAGGACGTGGCCGGGACATTCTCCCTCGCCCCCTGAGGCGCACCCCGCCGCCTGGTGTCCATCCACTGCACCAGCCGCTTCCGGAGCACCACGCGGGCGGGCTCCTCCAGCCACCTAAGCACCAGGACCGCGACCAGCACCGACACGAGCAGATAGACGATCAGGAACCCCGTCGATGTCTCGGCCAGCGGTCCGGCGGGCGGGACGAGCCGCCGGAGGATGGAGTGAATCGGCACGTGCAGAATGTAGAGGGCGTAGCTCGCCTCGCCCAGCAGCAGCATCGGTGGTGAGGAGAGGAATCCCGCGAGGATTCCGCTCCCCGCCGCCAGGGCCAGGATCAGGAGGGCGAACGGCCCGAGCAGGAGCCCGTTGTTCAGGACCGGATACGGTAGCCACCGACTGACCACCAGCAGGACGAGCACGATCCCCAGCGCCGCCGGCGCGATCCGACGCGACTGGCCGCGGAGCACATCCGGGGCGCGCAGGAAGGCCAGCCCCAGACTCATCCCGATCATGAACTCCGGCAGCCGCACCAGCGGATTGTACTTGAGCGCATTGAGCCAGAAGCCGTCCGAGAGCGGTGTCGCCGCGCCGAGTGCATCGGGATCGAGGTGCACGTACGCCCATCCCATCAACAACGAAGCGGCCCAGCAGCAGAGGACGATGGGGAAAAGGCTGGCGTTCGACCGGGGGGTCAGCAGGTAGGCAATCAGCGGAAACATCAGGTAGAAGAATGCCTCCACCGAGAGCGACCAGCCGGGACAGTTGACCTGGCAGGCGTAGGAGGGAATCCAGGACTGGGTGAGCGTGAGCGCCGAGAGGACGACCGGTGCACCGCTGAAGAGCGCGTCCCCGGCGCCGTGCACACGGAGGAGCCGCAGCCCGAGGCCGGGCAGGGCCAGGAGCACCCCGACCAGGTAGACCGGATAGATGCGGGCCACGCGGGCCGCGAAGAAATCCCCGGTCTTCTTCACGCCTCCCCCTCCCGGGGTGAGGTAATTGTACGCAAGCACGAAGCCGGAGAGCACGAAGAAGAGACTCACTCCCGTGTATCCGGCCCCCACCAGGCTCGCGAGCCAGTGGGGCATCTGGTCAAGTCGCGGCCCCATCGAGTGGAACAGCACGACCTGGGCGGCGGCGACGAACCGGAGGCCCGTCAGCGCGCCGAGAGAGGGTCGTCTGGGAGCGGCCGCCGTCCGGCTCATGGCCGGGCCACCTCGTCGAGCGGCCGTGGCACCGGCGCCCCGAGGGTCGCGAGCAGGGTCTCGGCGACGCGACGGGCCGCCATCGCCGTGGTCCAGAGCGGCGTCTCGTCGGCAGGGGCGAGGCCTTCGACAGCCGCCCGCTGCAGTGCCGCGACGAATCCCTCCTGGTCGAGCGGATCGAAGATGTTTTCGGCTGGGAGGAGTTCCTGCGCACACCCCGCGTACCGCGAGGCGAGCACCGGCAGGCCCGCCCAGAGGGCCTCGTTCACCACCAGCCCCCAGACATCCTCGAGGGTCGGGAACACCAGGAAGTCGGACCGCGCGAAGAGCACGGCGATTTCGCTGGTGGTCCGATGACCGAGGAAATGCACATCATGCAGCTCCAGTTCCCTCGCCCGCGCCTCCAGCCGCCGCCGTTCCGGACCATCACCGGCGATGCGTAGCTCCATATCGATGCCCCGCGCGGAGAGCGCGGCCAGCGCCTCGAGCAGGAGCCCCACCCCCTTCCGCGGGACGAGCTGACCCACGCAGAGCGCCAGGGGCTTCGGATGGATGACCGGAGAAAGTCGCCGGGCGGCGCGGAAGGGGCGCTCATCCACGGTATTCTGGATCACGATCACCTGCCCCCGCGGCACACGCAGCGAGCTGAGATACTCCATCGCACAGGTGCCCACGGCGAACCAGCGGCGGGCTCGGCGGGCGATCACGCGCCGGACAAACGCGCGCAGGCGGCCGGTGTTGCGGACGGTATGGAGCGAGCTCTCGATCATGACCCAGACCGGAATCCTGGCGAAGAACCCATAGGCGAGTGCGACCAGCGTTCGCGCTCCCATCTCGGTGGTCACGATCGCATCGGGTCGGAAGCGCCGGAGATCGCGCCAGTACCCCGGGGAGATGTGCAGGTACCGCACGTCGAAGGGCTCGGCACCCTCCTTGGCGGGGTTCTCGTTCGCGGGCCGCTTGAGTTTCAGCACCCACCCCCAGACCCGGCGAGCGTGCGCGCGCTTCAAGCCCCGATCGGCGCCTTCCCACCCGGTGCGGTTGTCCTCGTGCCCGGAGAAGAGCACCTCCAGCTCGAGGTAGCGCGCGATCTCGTCGTAGAGCGCCACCCGGTAGGGCGCCACGAGATTGGTCAGCAAGGCAACACGGGGGGACTCGACCGGTGCGCTCATTGGGCCCCTTCCGGGCTAAAAGCGACGAGCTGCTGTTCGATGATCGACGGGGTCATCGGACGCGGTTCCGTGCTGTTCACGCGTGCGGGATGGGAGACGTCCAGGAAGAGCATCCAGTTGAACAGGGCGTTCAGGGCACGGAGCCCGAGCATGAGCCCGGCGGCCCCGACCACGCCGAGTCGGAGAATGGCCCAGCCGCCGAGGGGGAGTGCGAGGACGACCGCGGCGGCACGGGCCCAGAACGCCAGCCGGCTCTCGCCCATGGAGTGGAGCCCCCAGAACGCCCCGATCCCCAGCGCCTCACAGACGGCGGATCCGACGAGGATCCAGAGGACCAATGGCGCGGTGTGGAATTGGGCGCCGAAGAGCATCGGGACGAGGGTGCGTTCTCCCAGCCCGAGTCCGATGGCGACGATGCAGAGTCCTATCCCGAGCAGCGTAGAGGCGGTCAACGCCACTCGGCGCACGGCCCGCTTCGACTCACCCGCCGCCGCCCGGGCGGTGCGCGGTGCGGTCAGGTTGCTCCCGACCAGCAGGAGCGGGTTGAGGACGCCCGCGATGGTCGCATAGGCGGCGAAGACGCCGACCGACGCCGACGACGCGAGCAACCCGAGCAGCCAGGGGACCGCGGAGATGCTGCAGGCATAGAGCACGCTGGCCCCGCAGAGCCACCGGCTCATGCGGAGATGACTCTTCGCGGAATCGGGGAGCATCCACGACCGCGGCCCACTCCACGATCGGGCGGGTGGCGATCCACCACGTGATCACGCTGACGAGCGCCGCGCCACCCACCACGGCGAGTCCGCGGCTGGCATCGAGCCGCCCCCAGTGGACCAGGAGGCCAAGGCCACCAAGGGCCACGGTGGAGTAGGCCGCATCCATGACCCCGAGGCCGGGCAATCCCGGCTGGGCGAAGGCCATCTGCCGGGCGTACTCCCGTACCACCATCGGAACGGCGACCGCCGCCATCACGAGGAGCCAGGTATCGAGCCGTGCCGGCGTGCCATTCCAGAGCGTCGCGACCGGGACGGCGACCAGCATCCCGACCGCGACGATGCCACCCATGGCGACGCTCGCGCCGAGGCCCCCCACGAGGTGATGTTCCCGCTCCTGCGGCGTCGAAGCCTGGATGGTTAGCATCAGGGGGATCGCCACGAAGCTGCTCATGAACCCGACGGCGGTAATCAGGAGGGAGATACCGGCACTGTACCAGCCGAGGTCCTGCACGGAGGCGTTCCGCGCGATGAGCATCGTGCTGATGAAAGACGTCGCGCTGTACAGGCCCTGGTCGGCGAGCGCCGTCCAGGTATCGGTCGCGGACTTGGCGGCCGCCGGCTGGGTGGCGGCGCTCATCCGTATCTCCGCAGCTCCAGGGGCGCGTGCGACCCCGCCGGACTGAAGTGGCGGATGCCGATGACCTGCAGGGCGAGCAGCCCGAGAAAGAGCGGATTGAGGCGCAGGTAGCGGCGCCAGAGCCTGCGTGGTTCCAGCACCAGGCGAAACACCCACTCGAGACCAAGGCGCCCCAGGATCTTCGGGGCCCGAGGGATGGTTCCCGCGTGAAAGTCGAACGCCGCCCCGACCGCGACCGCCGGGAGCCCGAGGAGATCCCGGTTCTCGTAGGTCCAGACCTCCTGCCGGGGACAGCCGAGCCCCACCAGCACCAGCGCGGCGCCGCTGCCGCGAATGGTGGAGGCTGCGGCCTCCACCTCCTCCTGCGACTGGCGGCGGAATCGCGACGGCGTGGTACCCGCGATGATCAGCGTCTTCAGCCGCTGCTTGAGCTGCCCGGTGAGCTTCCGGAGCGTTTCGGGGGTGCTCCCGTAGAAGTAGACCGGCAGCCCCTCCAGGGCAGCCCCCTCGCAGACTCTCCACATCAGATCGGGACCGGCGACACGCTCCCGGAGCCGGCAGCCATGTAGCAGGTTCAACGCCCAGCGCAGCGGCTGACCGTCCGGGAGCACCATGTCGAAGTGGTTCAGCCGATAGCGATGCTCGGTGTCCTCCACGCCGGCCATCAGCCCATGGACTGCGGTCGCGGTGACGCTGAGGCCGCGATGTTCACGGGCAGCATCGAGGATTGCGGCCACGGCTGGCACCGGCTCGATGGCTGTAACCATCACGCCGAGCACATTCCGTTTGCGGGCTTCGTACTGCGCGAGGTGCGGCATCAGACGCGGGCGCTCCGGGCGGCATAGGGCGCCCACGATCGCTGGGTCCTCAGGAGTGGTGCGGTGGGCGGACCGGCCGGACGGCGCGCCAGCGCGACGCGCGCCGTGGCGAACCCCGCGATGGCGCTCATGACGATGAAGGCGTGGTCGACGCCGGTGACGAGGGTGGTATCCACCATCGCATGGGCCAGGATGGCGGCCAGGAGGACGAGCTGCTCACCGGCGATCGGATCGCCTGATCGGGCGGAGCGGTTCGTGCGCCAGAGCAGGGTCCCGAGGGCAACGAGAAAGAGACTCAACCCGACGAGGCCGGTGCCGATGAGCGTGCTGAGAAAAAGGTTGTGTCCTTGCTCCGCGGGCCAGCCGAGTTCACGGGCGATCGCGGTTTCCGAGGGTGTGGCATCCCCCGCGACATCCTCGTCAGAAAGCATCTGGTAGCCGAAGCCCAGGATGGGGCGTTTCGGGAACTGCCGCTCGAGCAGGTAGGTGTAGAGGCCGGTCCGGCCGGTTCCGCTCAGGAGTTCGCTCGCGCTCTGCCCCCGCCGAACGACGGCGAAGAGGCCGCGGCTGGCATCCAGGGCACCGGTCTCGACCCCGAGCAGACCGGTGCACAGGAGGAGGCCGAGCACCGGCACGGTCCGGATCCGGAGCCGCCGGACCGACCACCAGGCGGCGAGGAGTCCGACGGCGATCGCGATCCACGAGCCGCGCGACAGCGTGTACAGGGCGATGTACGAGGCAAACGGCAGCAAGCAGGCGGAGAGCACGCGGAGCCGACGCCGGAGGAGGCACATGATGCAGGTCAGCAGGACGAGACCGGCGAAGGCCCCGAGCTGGTTGGGTTGATAGATGCCGCCAAGGCGGGCGATGGTGTCGTAGGAGGCAATGCTCGGCCCGAGCAGGATCACGACCGCGAAGAGCGGTACCCCCGTCAACAAAAGAAGCAGGCAGACCCCGCGCCAGTAGACCGCTTGCCTCCCCTGCCGGGCATACACTGCGGCCACGGTGGTGCCAAAGACGAGCACGATCGCAAAACTGATCGCCCGGCTGGCGGAGATGAACGGATTGGCGGAGATGAACGCCGTCAGGGTCGCGAACCCGAAGAAGGCGAGGAACCAGACCGTCGGACTCGACAGGTTGGCGCGGAGCGTCCCGGGCGAGTTTCGCCAGAGATACCAGGATGCGCCGAGCGCAACCAGCCGGACGCTCATCTTGATGATCGAGAGGGGATCCATGGCCGCGGTGCTCCCGATCGTGCCGCGATCCGGGCCGAAGGTCTGAACCGTCGAGAAGAGCAGCAGCACCCCGATGAGCGTCACCACGATATCGGTGGCTCGATAGGGATGCGCGGACGTGCTGAGACGCGGACGGACGGCCGTCCCCACGAAGGTGGCGGACCGGACCGGGATCGCCGTGGTAGCGAAGAGGGCCATCAGCGCGCTCTGTCAGGCCCCGGGCCGGAGTGGCGGCACACCGCGAAGAGCTGAAAGCGCCGCGCGGCGATCGCGTACATGAAGGAACAGACCCGGAAGAGTCTCGGGCTGAGCTTCCAGAGGAGGCTTGCTCCAGGGGGCCACGCCTCCCGCACCACGCGGACGTCGAGCACCTCGAGACCGGACGAGGACAGCAGATTGCCCAGCGTCTGCGGCGTCCAGGTCTGCAGATGCATGCTCCGGTCGGTCCGGGTGTAGCGCCGGTTCGCGCGATTGCGCCAGTCGTCGAGCGGCAGCAGCACCAGCAGCCGGCTGTCGCCGTCGCGGAGCTTCTCCCGCAGTTCGATGAGGGCCTGCCGGGGATTCGGAATGTGCTCGAGCACATGGCTGGTGATGATCCGGTCGAAGGTGCCCGGCACCTCGGCAACGGTCGCGTAGGTGGTGATCCCCAGCGCCCGGGCGGACGCCGCAGCGTGCGGATTGATTTCCACCCCGACTCTGGATCGCGCCTCGAGGACGTGCAGCAGGAAGCCGCCCCCGCACCCGAAGTCGAGGACATCATCGCACCAGCGGATATAGGGCGACCAGAGGTGCCGGTTCCAGAATCCCTGGAGCAAGCCCGGCCGGCGCTGCCAGGTGAAATACGCGTCGCCCTTGTCGCCAAGATAGTGGTCCACGACGCCGTAGGATGGCGTCGGTGCGCCGGTGGGTGGCGCGGTCATGGGGACCTCGCGGTGAGTTCGGGGACCGGGGCGGCCGTCGCGCGAACCCGGACGGCTCGACGGGCGCGCGCGTAAAGGTCGAGCAGCATCCGGTAGTTGGCGGCGGTGCTGTACGCTTCGAGGTACTCCTTCCGGGCTTGGACCCGCATGGCGGACATCACGTCCGGGTGCGTCTGGCTCCAGCGGACCAGCTGCGCGAGATCCTCCGCATCGCCGGGCCGATGGTGCAGGCCGGTGATCCCGGCTTCGATCTGCGCGCCAGGCGCCCCGTGGGCGCTTCCGATGATGGGGAGTCCTGCGGAGAAGGCTTCGACGATGACCAGCGGAGCGCCTTCGTAGCAGAGTGACGGCACCAGGAGCACGGCGGAGCGGCGCATGGCCTGCCGGACCAGCTCCGGCGACTGCTGTCCCACCCAGACGATGCGCGGATCGGTGGCGGCGGCGGCGAGGACCGTGTCCCGCATCGGCCCGTCGCCGATGAGCCGGAGCACTGGGAGCTCCGCCGAGCTGCGCCAGGCGGCGAGCATCGTGGCGATGCCCTTCTCGGGCGCGAGTCGCCCGACGAATAGCACCTCCTCGCCCGGCGCGTCGGGCGGTAGGTTGGCCCACGCGTCCTCGACGAAGTTGGGTTTCACCACGATCCGCTCCGCCGGCAGGCCGCCCGCCACGAACTTGTCCCGGGCAAACGAGGTCAGCGCGACGTACACATCCACGTCCTCAGCCCAGGTGCGCCGCGCACGGTGATACCAGACCATCCCGGAGACGACCGCGCTCTGTGTCGCGCTGCTCCGGTAGCAGCGCCCGAGGATGGCGGGCCAGCCGAAGGCCCGGCCCACGCAGCGCTCGCAGACGGCCCCGTTCCGGAGCAGCATCACGTTGGCGCAGAGCAGCCGGAAATTGTGCAGGGTTTGCACCACCGGTACGCCCTCGACCCGCGCGGCCGCGTAGGCCGAGGGGGAGATCAGCGGAAAGGTGTTGTGGGCGTGCATGACCTGGGGCCGGCGCCGGCGGATGACGGATCGGAGATCCGAGTAAGCGTCGCGGCTCCAGAAGGTCGCCCGGAGGAGCGCCAGCTTCCCCATGTCGGTGATGGCGTCGTTATGTGCGGTGTAGGTGATCACCTCATGACCGTGATCCTCCAGCAGCTTTTTTTCGGCCCGGAACACCTGATCCTCTCCCCCCGGTTCCTGGTAGAAGTTGTGCACCATCAGGATGCGGAGCGGCTCCCCCGGCACCGGGGACGGATTCATGGTGGCCATCCGCTACGCGAAGGCGAGCTGGCGCGCCGCATCCGGCGTGCGCCAGCGCTCGCGGTTGTGCTCGTAGATCTCGAGCAGGATACCGGAGATGTCGTACTTGAGGCGCCAGTCGGGGTAGTGCGCCTCGAACTGGCGGATGTCGCTGATCCACCAGATGTGATCGCCGATGCGGTTGTCGTCGGCGTAGGTCCAGTCCAGCGGGCGGCCGGTGATCTGCTTCGCAGATGCGCGATGGCCTCCAGCATCGAGCAGTTGCTGTAGCGGCCGCCGCCGATGTTGTAGACCTCGCCGCGGCGCGGGGCGCGGAAGAACTGCGTCGAAGGCCGCGATCAGGTCGGCGCTGTGGATGTTGTCGCGGACCTGCTTGCCGCTGTAGCCGAACACGGTGTACGGCGTGCCGGTCACCGCGCACTTCATCAGGTAGGCCAGGAAGCCGTGCAGCTGCGTGCCCGAGTGGTTCGGGCCGGTCAGGCAGCCGCCGCGAAAGCAGGCGGTCTGCATGCCGAAGTAGCGGCCGTACTCCTGCACCAGCACGTCGGCCGCCACCTTCGAGGCGCCGAACAGGCTGTGCAGGCGTCTGGTCGATCGACATGTCCTCGCGGATGCCGTCGGCGTAGGTGTGGCCGGCGTCGATCTCCCAGCGCGTCTCGCTGCTCGACCAGCGGCAGCCGGTTGGGCGTGTCGCCGTAGACCTTGTTGGTCGAGGTGAAGATGAAGACCGCGTCCGGGCGCGAAGCGCCGGGTCGCCTCGAGCAGGTTCAGCGTGCCGTTGGCGTTGACGCGTGAAGTCGGTCTGCGGTTCGCGGGCCGCCCAGTCGTGCGAGGGCTGCGCCGCGGTGTGGACGACCAGCTCGATGTCGCGGCCGTATTGCGCCGAACAGCGCGCTCGATCGGCGTCCTGCGTCGCGGATGTCGACGTCGCGTGGCGATAGCGAGGCGCCCAGCAGCTGCTCGATGCAGCTGTCGCGGTTCCAGCGCGGTCGAGGCCTCGTCGCCGAAGAACGTGCCGCCGCATGTCGTTGTCGATGCCGACGACGTCCATGCCGAGGCCGGCGAAGTGCCGGCCGCCTCGGACCCGATCAATCCCGCGGAACCAGTGATCACAGCGACGGACATGGAACCTGCCGATCAGCAAGTGGTTGCGCTCAGTGCGCGCCCGTGCCCTTGAGCACGACGGGGATCGTCTTGAGCAGGAGCGTGACATCGAGGGCCAGCGACCAGCGGTCCACGTACTCGAGATCGAGCGCGATCCACTGGTCGAAGGAGAGATTGCTCCGCCCGCCGACCTGCCAGAGGCAGGTGAGGCCGGGGCGGACGCTGAAGCGCCGCATGAGCCAGGGATCCTCGAACCGCGAGACGTCCCGGAGCGACATCGGGCGGGGCCCGACCAGCGACATCTCGCCAGTGAGGACGTGCCACAACTGCGGGAGCTCGTCGAGCGAGGAGCGCCGGAGAAACCTGCCGAGCGGGGTGATGCGCGGGTCGGCCTTGATCTTGAAGATCGGCCCCGCGGCCTCGTTCCGGCTCTCCATCTCCTCCTGCATGCCCTCCGCGCCGTCCACCATCGAGCGGAACTTGAGCATCTGGAAGCGGCGCTTGTTGAAGCCGTACCGCTCCTGGCGGAAAAGGGCGGGTCCCGGGCTGGTCCACCGCACCGCGAACGTGATCAGCGCGAACACCGGCGCCAGGAGGAGCAGCAGGCCGGCCGAGCCGGCGATGTCGAGGGCGCGCTTGATGGTCTGGCGGGCATCGTCATGCACCAGCGGGAGCGCCATGACGGTCGCCATGGCGTGGCGCTCAATCCGGGCTGTTCCGGGGCCGGCGGCGAAGACCGGCGCCGGATACGTCGCCGGGACTCCGACGAGGCCGCAGGCGGCGATGGCTTGCTGGATCTCCTCGTACCGCGACTTGACCGGCAGGGCAATGAGCACCTCGTCCACGATCTCGCGCATGAGGAGAAACTCGAGGCGCCCGACCGAGCCGAGGTGCCGCAGCCCCGCGGCGACGAGTGACGGCTGGGGGTCGGTATCCACGAAGCCCAGCGCCTCGCGCCGGACGAGCGGGTTGCTGTGGAAGCGGCGGTAGATTTCGGCGGCGATCGGCCCGCTCCCCACGATGACGGTCCGGCGGGCGGGGGCCGACCTGGTGACGGAGCGGGCGACACGCACGCCGCTCCGCATCACGGCGGCCGATGGCGCGATCATCACGGCGAACAGCAGGGCGTGAATCGGCTGGGTCGCCCCGCTCTGGCTGGTGAGCGGGAAGATCATCACGAGGAAGCTGGCGATGACGCTCGCGAGGAGGAGCCGGGGCCACTCGCCCCGGCCGTCCCGGAGCCGGGCGGGCTCGTAGAGTCCGCAGCCCCAGAGAACGAGCGGCCAGGCCACCCCAAACGCCGTGAGGAGCAGCACGTTCTTGAGTGAGAGGCGCATGGCCAGGAGTTCCTTCACCCCGGTCGGCATCTGCTCCGAGTTCCCCACGGTTACGATCATCAGGAGCAGGGCCACACCCAGCACGGCATCCACGATCCGCCAGCCGGTCGCCGGCGCGGCACCAATCGCCCCGGCCGCCGAACGCACCGGACCGCTCCGCCGGACGGGCGGCGCGAAAAGGGTGCGGTCGCGAGTCGCTTCAGCCATGGTCAGCACGGGGGTGGTCACGCGTGAACCGCACGGTACTGCTCCACCCCGGCCAGGTACTTGTAGCTCCCGTCGTCGTACTGTGCGTGCTCGAGGTCAATGTCGTTGAGCAGGGTGCCGATCACCGGCGCCCGGGCCGCGATCAGCTGGTCCATCGCGAAGGCGAGGGCCTCACGCCGGGTCTGCCGCGCCCGGGCCACGAGAATCACGCCATCGGAAACGGATCCGAGCAGGGCGGCATCGGCAAGCATGTTCACCGGCGGGCTGTCGATGACGACCACGTCGAACTGGTTGCGGAGGACGCTGATGACCGCCTTGAGTCGCTCCAGGGTCAGCTCGCGTGACGCCCCGGTGAGGAGCCCGCCAGTCGGCAGCAGCGCGAAGGAGGTGGTGCGGTTCACCACGACGCCGCGGACGGCGTCTTCGAAGCGCACCTTGTCCGCGAGGAGATCGGTCAGCCCGGGCTGGCGGGTGCACCCGAAGACCTGGTTGATGATGCCGCAGCGGGTATCGGCATCGATCAGGAGCACGTTCTTGCCGCGGGCGGCGGCGGTCAGCGCATAGTTGATCGCCGTGAGCGATTTCCCCTCGCCGGGGAGGGGGCTCGTGAAGACGAGCACCTTCAGGGGATCTTCCTGGAAGGAGAGCCCCAGGTTGGTCTGCAGCTGATTGAAGGCTTCCGCGTAGGGGCCCGGGGTATCGGCCTGCAGCACCAGGCGCTGGGCCAGTTCCGCTGCCTCCTCGCTCGCTGGCGCCCCGAAAGCTCCGCTGGCCGGACGGCCCATCGCGTTGATCCCGGTGACCCTCCCCATGGCGCGCGGCTTCGCCTTGCCCTTGAAGCGGCGCATCGCACCACCGAAGTGGCCCGGCACCCGGGGGAAAGCCCCCAGCACCGGGAGGCCGGAGGCGTGCAGCACGTCGGCACGCGAGCGGACCGACCGGTCGGAGACCTCGCGCCCGAGCGACACGGTGAGCCCGAGCACCGTCCCGAGCACCAGCGAGATGGCCAGGTTGATGGCGGGCCTGGGTCGGAGGGGCTCGTCCGCGGCGTAGGCCCTGTCCACGATCCGGACCGAGGGGTCCTGCATCGCCTGGGTGACTTCCTCTTCCTTCAGACGGGTCTGCATCGAGGAGTAGAGCGCGGTGAGAACGCCGGTCTCCCGCTCGAGGCGGGCGACCTGGATTTCCTTGCGCGGGAGGGAATCGAGCGCCCGCCCGAACTGGTGGGCCACGCGATCGAGCCCGGCCACCTGACTGGTGATCCCCTCGAGATAGGTCGTCGCGATGTCCTTGAGCTGCTGATCGAGCTCCGCGATGCGCACGGTCAGGGCCTGGACGTCGGTATCCTGCCAGGTCCGCCGGCGAAGGAGGGCCGAGCGCTCGTTCTCGAGGTGGTCCAGGGTGCCGAGGAGCTCGCCGGCCGCCTGGTTCTTCAGCAGCGAGGGAAAGCCGATGAGCCGGCGATAGGGCGACGGGCCACCAGGCGAGGCGACCTCCTCGAGCTGGATCTTCTGCATGACCGCGGCCAGCGCCCCTCGCTCGGCGTCGAGACCGCCGCGTTCCGCTTCCAACTGGGCCATGCGACCGACCTGCGTCTTCGCTTGCTCGGCCGGATCCACCGCCTTCGCCCGCTCGCGGAAACGCTGCAGGCTGTCCTCGGCGCTCCTGAGCTGGGTGCGGAGCGTATCCACCTGCGTGTGCAGGAAGTTCACCGCGAGTCCGGTGCGATACTGGAGCTCCGCCTGGCGGGACCGAATCAGGTGCTCGGCCAGGAGGTTGGCCGCCCGGGCGGCGATCTCGGGGTCGTTCGCCTCGATGCGCACCTGGATCAGGTCGGCGTCGCGCGCCGGACGGGTGACTTGGAGCGCCTTCTGGAACCGCTTCAGTGCTGCATCGGCGGAAATGATGTGCAACCGAAGGTTCGGCGTCGCGATCGCCGCAGGGGAGAGCGCAAGGGTGACGCCGTTGATGATGATCGGGTCCCCGAAGCGGGCGTAGACGGCGTTCCGGTGGTCCCCGTTCCGCCAAGCGGCGTACCCGCTGTCGCCATCCGCCTGGAAGATCAGGGTCGCGGTGTCGGCGCGGGCATCCACGTGCAAGGTCGGAAAGAGGGAGGTGATCTGCCCCCTGCGGGGCGACTCCAGCTCGGCCCGGAGGCCCAGGGAATCGATTACGACGCTCGCCGCCGACCGCCCCTGCAGCACCTCCAATTCGGTGCTGACGCGGTTCTCGGTGATGAGTTGCTCCACGAGCTGCGGCAGGTTCACCTGTTCGTGCTCGAACCGGAGCATGCTCGAGGCTTCGAAGACGGGTCGCGTCCACGCGGTGTAGAGTGCCACGAGTCCGACGACGAGGACGAGGGAGGCTCCCATCACCCAGCGCTGGCGCCAGAGGAGGCCCTTAAGGTCCGACAGGGCCACCTCAGGGGGTGCGGGGAGATGCGCGGGGCTTCCCGTCATCGGAAGATGCGAATCGGGAATCGCTGGAATCAGGCCGGCCATGGGGTCTCAGGGCTTGATGAGAGTCGCGGTGATGATGGCGGTGGCCGTGATGCCGGCGCCGATGAGGGTTCCGCTGTTCCGGGCGAACCAGCTTCGCTGGGGCACGAAGAGCTGATCGCCCGACCGCACACCGGAACTGAAGAGGGGCGTGTCGCGCGCGAGGGTCACGGGCTGACTTTCGCCACTCCGGCGGAGCTGGACCTGATCGGGCTTGCCTTCCGGGGTTGCCCCGCCGGCCCGGGCCAGCACGTCAGCGATCGTCTCGGTCTGATCCGCCTGGTATAGCCCGGGGGAGCGAACGGCACCGAGAACGTTCACCCGGCGGAAGAGGACGATGTCGATCGCGGGATCCCGCAGATACACGGTGTAGCGCTGAACCAGGAGCCGCTTGAGCGAATCGGCGGAGAGTGAGGTAACCGAGAGCGGTCCGATCCTGGGGAAGACGACGTCCCCGTGCTCGTCCACCTGGAAGTCGCCGGAGAGATCGGGTTCACGCCAGATCTTGAGCCGGACAATGTCGCCGGAGCGAAGTCCTTCCGGCGCGGCCTGGGCGACGGCCGGGGCTGCACCGGCTGCGAGGTACAGGAGCACCACACCGAAAATCACTGCCTTCATAAACGCCACTCTCCACTCACAGATGACAGACACGACGCGATGCGATACCGCATCTTCACTGTGGAAGAATGTGGTCGGGCGGGCAGTCAGCTACCATCGCTCGTGATGACCAGTGCGGGACTCGCTCCTAAGAGCGACCGAACAACAGTGATGAAAACGCGGCCATTACTTGAACACTGTCACGATCTTCCACGAGGCGAAACACGCCTCGGGACCGTTCCGAAGCGCCAGCAACGACGCGCTTGACGTTTTTGTCCCGACCGGAGCTGATCGCTCAGGCCGATGCCGTTCAGGGCGACCTCTCCCGCCGGAATCGTTGCATCGGCTGCGCGCCGAGTGCCTTCGAATCCGGCAGTCGGTCACCGCCCCGATGCTCCGCTGGAACTCGGCGCGGTAGGTGCTGAACTTGTCGCTGATGGTGTACGCCGGAGGCGGGTAGGTGCTCTTGCCGTTCTCGAGGAAGGTCGGGATAGGAGTTTCAATCGGGGTTGTGTGACTTTGCTGCGAGTGGTGATGGCGCGCGAGGGACTGTCTCGTCAGGGCACAGTTACAGAATGCGACACCCTGAAGGAGACCGAAACCCGACAGCCTCCTCAGGCCCATCTTCCGCACCCGAACCACCCGTTCCCCACCCACCAGACCCCATAGCCCACATTACCTCTCATCATCCCCGCACTCATATGAAGGCAAACCGCTCCTCCTCCACCGCTTCCCGCTCTCCGTCACCGCCTTACGACTGCATCAACCGCCCGCACCCTGCATAAGAGTCGCCAACCACCCGCCCCCAAGCTCTGATCGGTCCTCCCCAGTCACCTATCGCTCGTCTTTCGCAGCTTGCCACCCCGCCCTTAGCAACTTCCCAGGCATCCTCACCCGCCGACCGCTCACCGTTCAACGCTTACCGCTCACCCTCACCCGCCGGCCGGTCACCACTCACCGCCTACCGCTCACCGTCAGCCGCTTACCCCTCGTACCACTCACCTGAACGGTCATCCGCAGCCATTGATCGCCTCACCGGGATCACCGACTGTCACCTCCAGGGAACGTTCCACCCGCCCCCCATGCACTCACGGAACACCGACTACCCGTTCTCGGGGAACCTCAACCCGCCGCACCCCGGTGTTCGGCACTTCCGCCCGACCAGCCACTAACTCCCGTAATCCCAACACCTAATCCGCCGCGCCATCACCCACCGAAGAGTGACCCCTGCTTGTCCAGTGGCGCATGGCACACACCTAACGAGAGTGATAGCGGTGCTGGCACGCCGCTTGTATCTCCACCCCTGTCGCCGAGCGGTGATGAGGCGCCGATCGGCGCAGGACCGTTGCCCCCTCATGGGCCGCGGAACATTCACTGGAGGTGCTGGTCGAACTTCAACCGGAAGGGGATATCTGTATGCGCACGCAAACACGCCTCAAGCTGGACACCGGTGGCACGGTCGAGGAATTCTGTCGACTCCATCCACTGGATACGTCCGCCGGAACCTCGGTGGTCGAACGCCTGGTCGGGCTCAACGACCGTGGCGGCACCCTCGCCCAGCAGCACCGCTTCGGCACGCTGGGCGTCAAGTCCTCGGTGATCGAAAAGGCCAACATCCGCCGGCTCATCCGGCTCGATCTCGAGTCGCTGCACAGGCTCGCCACCACGGCGGCCACCGCGCAGCCGGAAATCGGCATCCGGTTCTCGCTGCCGTACGCCACCGTCAGTCATCAGGTATTTCTCGCCACGGCCCGGTCGGCCCTGGCCCAGGCCCAGGGCGCCGTGGACGTTCTGCTCGGCTACGCCATGCCGGAGGATCTGCTGGCTCGCATCGCCGAGAACCTGGGACGGTACGAACGGGCGGTGAGCGTGAAGGACAACTCCCGGGCTGCCCACGTCGGGGCCCGGGCCGAACTCGACGAGGTGGCCGATGACATAATGGAAGTCGTGCGCCATCTCGACGCGCTCTATTCCCTCAAGTACCGGGACAACCCCGAATTGCAGGCGGCCTGGAAGAGCGCCCGCAATGTCCCCTGGCCGATCTCGGCCCCGCCAGCGACGTCAAATGCCGGCGCCGCGCCGGCCGCGTGAGAAGTACCGGGTACCGAATACCGAGGGCCCAGTGCCCAGGGCCGAGGGCCCAGTTCTTGGGGCACACAAAACGAGGAATCCCGTAGGCCGATGGTTGGCCCATGGGGTTCCTCGTTAGGTTGTCAGCCGTTCGCCATTAGCCGTTCGCCTCCAACCGACCGTCGCGCCCGCCCTGTCCGTCCTGTCCGCCTTGTCCGTCTTGTCCGTCTTGTCCGTCCTGTCCGCCCTGTCCGCCTTGTCCGCCTTGTCCGCCTTGTCCGTCCTGTCCGCCCTGTCCGCCCTGTCCGCCCTGTCCGTCCCGTCCGCCCGCCCAACCGCCCGGGGTGGACACCCAAGCCTCCGGCCGGTACGTTGGCCGGGACGAAGACCCTCCTTTTCCGACGACGTTGTGGGGGTGGGCTGCGCCCGCCCGAAGGGATTTCTCCCGGCAAGCCGGGGAGACAGTACTGTGCTCCTGCCGTGCATGGCCCAGTGCCGCGCCCGGCAGGCGGCACGCCGTAGGATGAACCTCAGGTGACCTGCTACTACCTCAAGGAGAGCCACGATGCTGCGACGATCGTTCCTGAAAACGGCGGCTCTGGCCGCCGGTGCGGCCTCGCCGGCCGTGCTGGCCGCCTGCGGCCCGGGCGAAGGCGGTGGCCCCGCGGTCTCGACCGCGAAGAAGACCGCGATCAAGTGGCGACTCCAGACCTATGCCGGTCCGGCCCTGGCCGAGCACGTCATCAAGCCGTCCATCGACGCCTTCAACAAGGCCGCCAACGGCGAGATGGTGATCGAGCTGTATTTCGCCGATCAGCTGGTCCCGACCGGCGAGCTGTTCCGGGCCATGCAGGCCGGCACCATCGACGCGGTGCAGAGTGACGACGATTCCATCGCGGCCCCGGCCGATGTCGCGCGTGTTCGGCGGGTACTTCCCGTTCGCGACCCGCTACAGCCTGGATGTCCCCGCGCTGTTTCACAAGCACGGCCTGAACGAGATCTGGGAGGAGGCCTACAACGAGGTCGAGGGCGTGACCTGGCTCAGCGCCGGCTCCTGGGATCCCTGCAACTTCAACACCCGGAAGCCGATCAGGCGGCTCGCGGACCTCAAGGGCCTGCGGGTGTTCACCTTCCCGACCGCCGGCAAGTTCCTGGCGCGCTTCGGCGTGGTGCCGGTCACGCTGCCCTGGGGCGACGTCGAGGTGGCGGTCCAGACCGGCGAGCTGGACGGGATCGCCTGGTCCGGCATCACCGAGGACTACACGGTGGGCTGGGCCAACGTGACGCCGTACTTCCTCACCAACAACATCTCCGGCGCCTGGATCGGCTCGTATTTCGCCAACACCGACGCCTGGGACAAGGTGCCCGAGCACCTCAAGACCCTGTTCCGGCTGTGCATCGACAGCTCCCACTACTACCGCCAGCACTGGTACTGGGCCGGCGAGGCGCAGCTGCGCGTGAAGGGCGAGAAGATGCAGCTGACGACGATCCCGGACGCCGAATGGGCGACGGTCGAGGCGGAGGCGCTCAAGTTCTGGGACGAGATCGCCAAGACCAGCCCCCGGTGCGCCAAGGTGATCCAGATCTTCAAGGACTACAACGACCTCATGAAGAAGGCCGGTCCTCCGTATCGCTACAGTTGATCGCGGTCGGAATCGAGAGCGAATGGCGGGGGTCTTCCCCGGCCCATGTCCGGGCCGGGGAAGCACCGCCCTGCGGTCCGCGGCCTCGGCTGACCACCCGCGCGGGTGACCAGGAGCGAACCGGCAATGCCCAACGTCATCAAGGCCTATGTCCGCTACGTCGATGCGATCAACCGCGTCGTCGGCGTCTTCGTCATGTACCTGGCCCTGGTGATGATGGGCGTGCTGCTGTTCGGCTCGATCTCGCGATACGTCTTCAACGTGCCGTTCCTCTGGATCATCGAGATGTCGCAGTTCCTGATGGCCGCCTACTACCTGCTCGGTGGCGGCTATTCCATGCAACTGGACGCGCACGTCCGGATGGACGTGGCGTATGAACGCTGGACCGCCGAAGACCCGGGCGTTCGTGGATTCGATCACCGCCTTCTGCCTGGTCTTCTACCTGGTGTATCTGGTGTACGGCGGGATCTCGAGCTCCGCCTACGCGCTCAAGTACGGGCAGACGAACTATTCCGCGTGGGCGCCGCCGATGGCCCCGATCAAGATCATCATGACCGTGGGCATCGTGCTGATGCTGCTGCAGGCGATCGCCATCTTCTTCAGGGACCTCGCCAAGGTCACCGGGAAGGAGATCGCATGAGTTACGAGGCGATCGCCCTGCTGATGTTCTCGATGATGATGCTGATGCTGCTCACCGGGCAGCGGGTCTTCGGCGCCATCGGCTTCGTGGCCACGGTCTTCGCCCTGGCGCTGTGGGGGAAGGGCGCCGTCGAGATGCCGTTCGCCTCGACCATCACCCTGCTGAACTGGTATCCGCTGCTGACCCTGCCCGATGTTCGTCTACATGGGCTACATGCTGTCCGAGTCCGGCATCGCGGGCGATCTCTACCGCATGTTCCACGTCTGGACCGGTCCGATGCGCGGCGGGCTGGCCATCGGCACGGTGCTGCTCATGGTGGCGATCTCGGCCATGAACGGCCTGAGCGTGGCGGGCCTGGCGATCGGCGCCAGCGTCGCCATGCCGGAGCTGCTCAAGCGCGGCTACGACAAGATCATGGTGACCGGGGTCATCCAGGCCGGCAGCTCGCTCGGCATCATGATCCCGCCCAGCGTCGTGCTCGTGCTCTACGGCATGATCGCCCGGCAGCCGGTGGGCCAGCTCTGGCTGGCCGGGGTCATGCCGGGGCTGCTGCTGGCCGCGCTGTTCGTCGCGTACATCCTGATCCGCTGCTGGCTCCAGCCGGAGCTGGGGCCGCCCCTGCCGCTGGAGGAACGGCAGCAGATCTCCTGGGGAGAGCGCATCCGCCTGCTCCGGGCCGGCATCCTGCCGCTGCTCATCATCTTCTCCATGACCGGGCTGTTCCTGATGGGCGTCACCAGCATGGTGGAATGTTCCGCCGTCGGTGCGGCCATGGCCACGCTTGGTCGCCTGGTACAAGGGCCGCATCACCCGGAAGGTGATGGAAGACACCCTCCGCAAGAGCCTGGTCGTGAGCTGCATGTTCATGTGGATCATCCTGGCGGCGCTGGCCTTCGGCGCGGTCTTCGACGGCCTGGGCGCGGTGAAGGCGATCGAAAGCCTGTTCCTCGAGAAGTGGGGTCTCGAGCCCTGGCAGGTGCTGGTGCTGATGCAGCTGACCTACATCATCATGGGCACGTTCCTCGACGACACCGCCATGCTGATCATCGTGGCGCCGCTGTACGTGCCGCTGATCATCTCCCTGGGATTCAACCCGATCTGGTACGGCGTGCTCTACACCATCACCTGCCAGATCGCCTACATGACGCCGCCCTTCGGATACAACCTGTTCCTGATGCGGGCGATGGCGCCCCCGGAAATCACGCTGGTCGACATCTACCGCTCGATCATCCCGTTCGTGCTGCTCATGATCGCTGGGGCTGGGCCTGGTCATCATCTTCCCGGAGATCGCGCTCTGGCTGCCGGAGTTGTATTACGGGAGCCGTTAGAGCTCGGGCGTCGGGCGTCGGGCGTTGGGTGTCAGGCGTCAGGCGTCAGGCGTCAGGCGTCAGGCGTCAGGCGTCAGGCGTCAGGCGTCAGGCGTCAGGCGTCAGCTGTCAGCCATTAGCCGTTAGCTGTTAGCCTCCAGCCGTCCGCCCTGTCCGCCCTGTCCGCCCTGTCCGCCTTGTCCGCCTTGTCCGCCCTGCCTCCGCCCTGTCCGCCCTGTCCGCCCTGTCCGCCCTGCCGCCCTGTCCGCCCTGTCCGTCCTGTCCGCCCTGTCCGCCTCTCCCTACTGGTCCAGGAAGCCAATGACAATGGCGTTGAACCTGGCCGGCTGCTCCCAAGGGGCGAAGTGTCCGGTGCCCGGCATGAGGGTGAGGGATGCGGTCGGGATCCGCCGAGCCAGTTCCCGGGTGTGCGCAGTATCGATGGCCTCCTCCATTTCGCCGTCGAGGACCAGGATGGGGATCGCGATGCGGCCGAGCTGCTCGGCAGTGAAGCGTGGCTGGGACTCCCACATCGTGCCGAGGTTGGCGAGGAGGGCGTCCCACCGCGCCGGGGCAGGCGACACCGTGCGGTAGTTGGCGGCCGCGGCCGCCAGGAACTGGGTCAGCTTCTCGTTCTCCATGGCGTCGGCGCGGATACCGGAGGGATCGAAGTTGGCGCCGTAGGCGATCACCTTGAGCAGCCGTTCGGGGTGATGCATGGCCAGCTCCAGCCCGATGTTGGCACCGTCGCTCCAGCCTACGACGTGGGCCTGCCGGATCCCCAGACTGTCCATGACCGCGAGCACGTCCGAGGCCATGAGCGCATAACTGAGCGGCCGTTCCGAGTAGGTGGAGCGGCCATGGCCGCGGCTGTCCAGCGCGATCACCCGGTACCGCGCGGAGAGGGTGGGGACCTGGTTGGCCCAGGAACCGGCGTCCGCGGATCCGCCGTGGAGGAGGAAGACCGGCGTTCCCGCCCCGTGGATCTCGTAGTGGATCTGGACGTCACCCACCGGCAGCATGGCGCTGGTCGCAGTAGGTGTCCGCGCTTTCTGGCAGCCGATGAGCCCGGTCGCCGTGACCATGAACGCGAGTACGCGGAGCGAGCGGAACGGGATCATGGAATGAGCCTTGGTATGTAATGATGGACCGGCGGGCCGTTAGCCGTTAGCCGTTAGCCGTCAGCCATCGGCCGTCAGCCTCCAGCCGCCCGTCGCGCCTGCCCCGAGCGCAGCGAGGGGTCCGCCCTCTGCGCGGGCTGGGAGCCGGGATGCCCCGAAGCGCGCCTTCGTGAGCGGTCGTCGCGTGTGAGCGCCGGACCTCTCGCGCGCACGTCAGCGCGCGGCGGGGCGTCCCGGCTCCCAGCTCGCGACTACCGTGGCCGTCTGACCGTCACTCCTGTCCGCCTTGTCCGCCTTGTCCGCCTTGTCCGCCTTGTCCGCCCTGTCCGCCTTGTCCGCCCTGTCCGCCCTGTCCGCCTCAGCCTCACTCCTCCACCAGCCTCAGATCCCACTCCCACACCTCCGTCGCACTCGGGCCGACCTGCGCCTGATAGCTGCCCTTGAGGGTCTTGCCGTCGGGCGAGACCATCCCCGGGACCGGATGATTCCACCAGTTGCCAAGGCCGTACAGGAGTCCCGGAAATGAGTGCGAGTCCCCGCACCGGACGATGAACCGGGGCTGGTACTGGTCCGGCCACGGACCGAGGGACACGTTGTACCGGGTACCGTTGCCGTCGGTCTGATCCGCCACGTGCATCATCGCCATCGGGTTGTCGTCGGCGCCGATCCCGATCGGAACGGTGCCCGAGGCGTTGGCGCTGCACTTGCCCACCCACTGGGAGTGCCACTTGATGGTCCCCGATACCGACTTGAAATACTGGGCCGGGTCATCGGTGAAGCTGGAGTCGATCTCCAGCCGGACCGTGGACTTCAAGGTCTCGGTCACGGTGCCCAATTCTGCGGCCTGCAGCACGAACACCACGTTCACCGTGCCGACCCAGGCGCCGCTGGTCGGCTTGCAGCCGCAGTCGGGCATGACGGTCCATCCCGCGCCCACCGCGTCGGCCCACGCCTGTGCCTGGGCCACCAGCTCCCGGTGGGTACCGGGCGGCGGCTCGATCACCAACGCCCGCCCGGTCTCGATCTGGTAGATCGACTTCGCTCCCTCGTTGAGCGCCCGGTCACCCCGGAACGCCATTTCGACGAACTGGATCCCGCCGTTCTCGTGCTCGATGTGGCCCACGAACCGGGCCCCGTCGGGCTCGGTCCGCTTGAACAGCATGCACAGCTCCCGGGCGCTCTTACCCACGAAGAACATCACGTCCACCGGCACGTCCCACCCCGGGAGCCCGTCGTGGCATTCCTGGCACTGGGCGATCCGCCGCGGCCGGCTGTCCATTTTCCCGCCCACATGGCTCCCCTCGCTCGGCTCCACGAACGGATCCACCCCGCCATGGCAGTTGAGGCAGCGGGGATGCATCAGCACCGGCATCATCTCCTCGAAGGCCTCCACCGCCTTCCGGGTCTGGGCCGGCGTGAGCGGACAGGCGTCGCGACTCGCCGCCAGCACCGGCATCCCGGCCTCCGGGAACCGGCGGTCCGCCATCCGTCCAAACGTCGCAGCGCCGGCCGTGACCACCGCAAAAGCCGCCGCCAGCGCCAGTCCTACTGGAGGGGAGATTGGCATGTGAGAAGTGAGAAGTGAGAAGGGGACCATAGCCCCCCACGAACCTACTCGCCCCGGACCGTTCCGCCATCCTCTTACCCCTGACTTCTCACTTCTCCCTTCTTACTTCTCACTTCTCACTTCTCCGAGAACCGCCGCCCTAGCGCTTCGTGGCGCCGGACGGTATCCTAGTCCCCGTTTCCCACACCCTTCATACCCAAATCGTAAATCCGAGGAGGGAGGCCGAGTTGCCCCGTTGTGGTGCCGGTGCAATCTGGCTTCGTGCTTCTCTCGCGCTGCTGGGGCTCGTGCTGCTCGCCGACGGTGCCGCGGCGCAGACCGCGCGGGTCGGCGGCATCGTCACCGATTCGGCCACCGGCGCCCGGCTGGAGGGAGCCCGGGTCTTCCTTATTATGGAAGGGCAGTCCGTCGCCGCCGCCGAGACCGATGGCCGGGGACGGTTTCGCCTCGCCCAGGTATCGCCCGGCAGCTACCTGATTCAGGTCTCGCGCATCGGCTTTACTCCCATCGAGAATCCCATCGATGTCGGGGCGGTGGACCAGAGCCTCGACGTCCGGCTGGAAGAGCGGGCGCTGCAGCTCGAGCCGCTGGTGGTTACCGCCAACCTGGCGCTGGAGACCGCGCTCAGGAGCCCCACCGCCGTAACCGTCGTGCCCCGCGAAAAGCTGCTCACCACCGTCGCCCCCACCCTCGCCGATCACCTGCGCGACGTCGCCGGCGTCGATTACGCTTCCAAGGGATTCTTCAGCCAGACCTTCAGCGCCCGCGGCCCGCGGTCGGTGACGGCGTCCGACCTGCTGATGCTGTCGGACTACCGCTACGCCTCGCTGCCGGTGCTGGAGTACAACAACGCCGGCCTGATCCCCGCCACGACCGATGACCTGGACCGGATCGAGGTGGTCCGGGGACCGGGTGCCGTGATCTACGGCCCGAACAGTCGCCGCGGCATCGTCCACTTCATCAGCCGCTCGCCGCTGGGCGAGCCCGAGACCCATCTCAGCTTCACCGGCGGGCAGCGCAACTACGCCGACGGCTCGTTCCGGCTCTCCCGGCGGGTGGGCACCCGGGTCGGGGTCAAGCTGTCGGCCCGCTACGCCCGGGCCGATGAGTGGCACTACACCGATCCGGTCGAGGCCCAGTTGCGGGCTCAGGCGCTGGCAGCCGGCGCCCAGGCGGATACCCTGCTCATCGGCCGGCGGCGACCCGACACCCGGGTGTTCCAGTCGGAGGCCCGGGCTGACTGGATGGTGGCGCCGGGCGCCATCCTGGTGACCAGCGCCGGTGTCAGCCGGGGCGTGGGGGTGGAGACCGGAGCGGAAGCCGGTGCCGCTCAATCCACCGGCTGGCGGTCGACCTTCTTCCAGACTCGGCTCGAACATCCCCATCTCTTCGCCAACCTCATGCTCGACCTGAGCGACGCCGGCGACGTGTACAACCTCCGGAGCGGCGCCTACCTCAAGGAGAACTCCCGGCGCTTCGCTGCCCAGGCCCAGTATCGCACCGAGCGGGGCCCGCTCCGGCTCCTCGCCGGCGGCGACTTCCGCTGGGGCATTCCCCGCACCGGCGGGATCCTCAACGGACGGTTCGAGAACGACGACGACCTCCGGGAGACCGGCGGCTACCTCCATGCCAGCGCCGCGGCCGGACCGCGGGTGGAGCTGAGCGGCGCGCTCCGGCTCGACCACCACAACCGCCTGGCCGACGCGTTCTTCCTCTCGCCGCGCGCCGCCGTGGTCATCAAGCCGACCCCCAACCACGCGCTGCGCGCCGGCTGGAGTCGCTCCTTCGCTCAGCCGTCCGCCCGGGCGCTGTTCCCCGACCTCGACCTCGGCCCGCTGGGCCCGCTGCCGTTCTCGCTCCGGCTCGAAGGATCGGCGGGGCAGGGCTTCACCTTCGATCGCTCCTGTGGCGGGCTCTGCATGCGGATCCCGGCGGCGTTCGCCGGCGGCCAGATCGTGACCACCCCCGCCGATGCCACCCTGGCCTGGCCGGCGATCGTCGCCCTGATGCAGGCCCAGGGGGTGGATCTGTCAGGCATCCCCCCGCCGACCGCCGCCGACGTCGGCAGCCAGCTGGCGCTGCTCAATCCCGCCCTGCAGACCTTCACTCCGGTCACCGCGGCCCAGGTGCTGGACGTGGCCCCGGTGCGGCGCACGGTGGAGAGTTCGCTCGAGGCCGGCTACAAGGGCTACCTCACCGAACGGCTGTTCACGACCGTGGACTTCTATTACACCCGCGCCAGCCGGGTCTTCGCGACCACCTCGAGCGTCAACACGCCCAACGTGTTCTACGAGCCCGTCACCCTGACCCAGTACCTGGGCCAGTACATGCCCGCACCGCAGGCCCAGGCGGTGGCAGCCGCGGTGGCCACCATTCCGGTCGGGACGATCTCGCCCCGCGAAGTGCCGGGCGCCGACCTGCTGATCTTCCAGCCGGCGACCCAGGGCGGGCGCTACCAGTTCTGGGGCGTCGACTTCACCCTCGGCTGGCGAGCGTCGGAACGGCTGTCGGTGACCGCGGGCTACTCCTACGCCAGCAAGGACTCCACCGACCTCGGCGGCAACGCCGGTTTCCTGCTGTTCCAGGCGCCGCGACACAAGGGCAACCTCGGCATCGACTGGCGCGACGATCCCGGCGGCTACCGGGCCTCGCTCCGCGCCCGGGGCACCGCCGCCTTCTCGGTGAGTTCACCCGCCTACGTCGGCCGGGTACCGGCGTTCGCGGTGTTCGACGCCGGCGTCGGCGTGCGGATCCCCTGGGCGCTCGAGACCTGGCTCTCCGTCGATGTGCTGAATGTGCTCGACCACGAGCACGCCGAGTTCATCGGCACCCCCGACATCGGGCGGCTCATCACCTCCCGCCTCCGGGTCTCGTTCTGAGTCTGGTCGCGGCAGGCTCGGGCGAGCCATGACGACCTGGGACGAGCTGGCGGCGCGTGCGCGGCAGGCCACCGAGGCGGTGGCCGACGACCCCGACCGCCGGCTCGAACTCCGCATGGCGTTCTATCGCCGCTTCGGCTTTCCGCACCATCTCGCCGCCGCCGCCCAGGTCTCGCCCACCGATCCCGACTACGAATTCGGCTACGGCCGCTCCGAACTCGACTTCATGCGCTGGGAGATCCGCCGCGGCGTGCTCAATCCGCTGGACGGTTCCCGCGGCCCCGCCGGCAGTCGCTGGTGGAGAGAGGTCAACCTCTCCTTCCTATATGAAGGCGAACTCGCCGCCCTGGGCCACGACGCCGGGCTCGATCCCGCTACCGCCGAGCCGGCGGTCGGGTTCTGGATGGCCTACATCCGCGGGCCCGGCGGGCAGAGCTGGTACCGGGCCCACAACGCCAGTATCGTCACCGGCTACGACCGGCACCTGACCGCCGCGCACCAGGAGAACCGCCCGGAACAGGTCTTCCTCAACGTCGTGTTGTACCGGCTGCTCTACGCCCAGGCGATGATCGAGGGGGTCGAGTTCGGCAAGCTCGGGCGCTTCCTCGGCGATCCTCGTCTCCCGTCCGTTGATGCCCTGGTTCATCTCCCCGATTTCTACCCCGACGACTATCCGCTCTCCCGGCAGGGCATCCGGCACGTGATGCACCGCGGTCATCTGCTGCAGGAGGCGGCGGCGTTCTGCCTGGACGAGATTCTGATCCATCCCCACCTCCTGCGTCTCTACCACGAGGCCGCCGACTGGAACGCGGCCCCGTTTCTCCGGGGCTGGGTCCTGCACGGCGAGCCGGTGTACCCGGCCATCAAGTCGACCCGCTGGTTCCTGGGGCCCGTGTTGCGCTGGGGCCGGCGGCTCTGGCGCGGCCCGTAGCTCGATGGATCTGCGGCCGTTCCTGTCGCTCGACCGTTGCCACGCCCTGGCCGCCGGCCAACAGCTTCCCGATCGCTGCGCCGGCGCGGCGCTGTTCGCCGACATCTCCGGCTTCACCGCGCTCGCCGGCACGCTGGCGGCGGAGCAGGGGGGGAAGCGTGGCGCCGAGGAGCTGCTCTCCCGCCTCAATCGGGTGTACGACCGGCTGATCGCCGTCATCCATCAGCATGCCGGAGCGGTGGTGGGTTTCGCCGGCGACTCGATCACCTGCTGGTTCGATGACGCCCCGGCTGGTTTGTCAGGCTATCCCCCCGCCGTCCTCCGGGCGGTCACCGCGGCGGTCGGCATGCAGGCGGCCATGCGGGAACTCTCGGCCGCCCTGCCACCGGCGCCCGGCGAGGTGGCCCTCGGCATCAAGGTCGCGGTCGCCGCCGGCCCAGCCCGCCGCCTGGCGGTCGGCGATCCGGCCCACTCCCTGCTCGAGGCCCTCGCCGGACCAACCCTCGACCGGATGGCTGCTGTGGAGCAGGTCGCGGTGGCCGGCGAGATCCTGGTAGACGACGCGGCCCGCGACGCCCTCGCGCCCGGTTTCCAGTCCGGCCCCGGCCGGCCACTCGGCGGCGGCCGAGGCGACGCGCATCCGGTGCTGGCGGTCGCCGCCCCGGCGCCGCCATCCCCGTGGCCTCCGCTGGCGCCGTCCGGGACGGAGGACACCGCGCGCCACTGGCTGCTCCCCGCCGTGGCCGAGCAGCTCGCCGCTGGCGCCGGATTCCTCGGCGATCTGCGTCAGGCGGTGCCGTTCTTCGTCAGTCTCGACGGGCTCGATTGGGAGGGCGACCCGCGGGTTGGCCAGCGGCTCGACGCCTGGGTCCGCTGGGTGCAGGCGACCATTGGCGGGTTGGGCGGCGCCGTCATCCAGCTCACCATCGGCGACAAGGGCACCAACGCCTACGCCGCCTTCGGGGCACCGGTGGCCCAGGAAGATGCCGCCGATCGCGCCGCCGCCGCGGCGCTGGCGCTGCAGCATCCGCCCGCCGCCCTCGGATTCGTACCGGTGACTCGCATCGGGATCAGCCAGGGACCGGTGTGGACCGGCGCCTGCGGCAGCGCCGAGCGCCGCTGCTACGGTGTGATGGGCGAACCGGTCAACCTCGCCGCCCGGCTGATGACTCGGGCAGAGCCCGGCTCGATTCTGGTTGACCAGCGCATCGCCCGGTCCGCCGGCCGGCATCGGTTCTCGGCTCCGACCCCGGTCGCGATCAAGGGACGATCCGATCCCGTCCCTATCGCCACTCTGCTCGGCCGGGCCGAACACGGGCCCGGCGACGGCGATCGCCCGGTGGCCGAGCTGGTGGGGCGAGAGCCGGAACTCGCCCGGCTGGAGCCGCTGTTCGCCACCACCGCCAGTGGTGGCCGGCACGGCATCGTGCTCGACGGGCCGGCCGGCATCGGCAAGAGCCGGCTGGCCGCCGAGGTCGCGGTCCGAGCCCAACGGGCCGGTCTTCGCCTGCTCCGCGGAGCGGGCGATCCGGTCGAGCGCCACCGCGCCTACCACGGCTGGCAGTCGGTCTTCGGCACTCTGCTCGGCGTCGACCGCGGCTCGGCCGATGACCCCAAGCTGCGGGACGCGGTGCTCGCCCGACTCCGCGATCTCGGCCCTTCGTTCGAACGCCATGCCCCACTGCTCAACGTCGTCGTGCCGCTCGGCGTGGACGAGACGCCGGTCACCGCCCGGATGGATGCCGCGGTGAGGGCCGAGAACACCCTCGACCTGCTGGCCGGGCTGGTGGAGGTACTCGCCGGCGGACCCGCGCTCCTGCTGCTCGAGGATGTGCACTGGTTCGACTCGGCGTCGTGGGCGCTGCTCGCCGTGGTCCGCCGGCGGACTCCGGCGTTGCTGATCATGGTGGTGTCCCGGCCCGTCGACGAGCGTGCCGTCCCCGGGATCCCGCCCGCACTGGAGGAGCTGCTCCGGGCGCCTGACACGGTGTCGCTCCACCTGGACGCGCTGCCCGCGGCTACCGCGGTGGCGCTCGCCTGCGGCCGCCTCGGCGTGACGGCGCTGCCGGCCCGGATCGCGGCGCTGATTGAGCGCCGGGCCGAGGGCAATCCGCTGTACGTCGAAGAACTGGTGGACGCGCTGGTGGAACGCGGGGTGATCCGGGTCGAAGCCGGTCGTTGCCATTGGGACGAGAGCGCCGGCGATCCCGCGACTCTCCTGCCCGACACTCTCGAAGGTTTGGTGACCAGCCGGCTCGACCGGCTGGGCCCGGTGTCGCGCCGGGCCGCCAAGGTCGCCAGCGTCATCGGGCGGGTCTTTCCTGCTCGCCTCCTCAACGCGGTGTATCCGATTGAGGAGGAGCGCTCCGCCATTCCCGCCGCCCTGGAGGAACTCGCCCGGAGCGAGATCATCCGGCAGGCCTCGGAGCCCGAGCCCAGCTACACCTTCAAGCACGCCATCACCCACGATGCCGTGTACGGCACCCTGCTCTTTGCTCACCGCCAGGAACTCCACCGGGCGGTGGCCCAGTGGTATGAGACCCAGGATGCCGACCTGGCGCCGCTCTATCCGGTGCTGGCCCATCACTGGGACCGGGCCGAGGCGGCGGTGGAGGCGGTGCGTTACGGCGAGCTGGCGGGGGAACAGGCGCTCGGGAGCTACGCCAACCGCGAGGCGGCGTCGTTCTTCACTCGAGTCCTCGCTCGCCTCGACGGGCTCCCCCCGGATTCGGCCGGCGCCCAGGCGCTCCGTCGGGCCCGGGCCCTCCGCCGGCTGGGTGAGGCCACCAATTCGCTCGGCGACACCGCCGTGGCGTCGACCCGGCTCGAGGACGCGCTGGCGGCCTTGGGTCACCCGTGGCCCCAGAGCCGGTTACGGCTGTTAGGCATGCTTTGCGGCGCGATGCTGCGTCAGGGTGTCCATCGCATCCGTTCCACCGATGCGGCCGCGCCGTCGCCCCGGGAAGCGATCGAGCGGACCGAGATGGCCGGCACGCTCGGCACCCTGATCCGGACCTTCTACCCCACCGGCAATATCCTGGGTGCGGTGACCGCCAACTTTCACGCCCTCAATCTGGCGGAACGCGCCGGCGGGGGGCCCGAGGTGGCCGGCGACCTTGCCACGGCGTACACCAACGTCGGGGCGACGCTCGACAACGTGCTCGGTCTCCACCGGGTCGCCGCCCGGTACTATGAGCGGGCCCGCGCCGTGGCCGTGACGGCCGGGAACCTTCCCGCCCTGGCCAACCTCGAGAAGATTCGGGGCATGATCTTCATGATGACCCGGCGGCTCGACCAGGCACCGGCTACGTTCGAGCGCGCCGCCGAGCTCCATCTCGAGCTGGGCGATTCGCGCGGCTGGGAGGAAGTGTGTTACTCCAACGCCGGTCGGGCCCTGGCGTGCGGAGATCTGCGCGAGGCCCTGGCACTCATGGAAGGCGTCGTGGCATCCGCCCGTCGCCGCGATTCGCCCCAGTCGGCCATGCTGGGGCTGGCTCAGCTCGGCCTGGTCCTGCTCCGGCTCGGCCGCCTGGAAGAGGCGGTGGCCGCGGTCGACGAGAGCCGGGCGATCCCCACCCGCGAGCCGTTCCCGGCGGAACGGATCTATGCCACCGGGGTGCTCGGGTTGGCGCGGGTACTCCAGGGTGACACCGAGATCGTGCTGCCGCTGCTCGAAGAAGTTGCCACCCTGTCACAGGAGGTCGGCCTCAGCGTCATCGCCGCCGAGGGGTACGTCGCGGCCGGCGAGGCGGCAGTGCTGCGCCTCGAAACTCCCGTGGCGGCAGGGACTCCCGCCGAATGGGAACGGTTGCTGCGAGTCGCCGCCGCGGTGCGGCCGCCGCTCGCCCGGACCGGCCGCTTCATGGCCGCGCTGTACACGCCCCCCGCGGACCGGTTGGCGGCTGCCATCGCCGCGGCGCGGGGCCGGGGTCGCGCCGCGCTCCGGCTCTGGCGGCGGTCGCTGGCGCGCGCCGCCGCCGACGGCCAGCGTTGGGACGAGGCGGAGGCCGCCCTCGCCCTGGCCCGGGCCCATCCTGTGCCGGCCGAACGCACCGGGCACCTGGCCCGGGCCCGCGACCTCTACACCGAAATGGGCGCCGAAGAACGGCTTCGCCGCCTCGACCGTCTGCCGAGGATTCCATGACCGATCCGACTCCGCGTCCCAAGACCCGAGTGGCCATCCTGGGCGGAGGCATGGCGGGCCTGACCACCGCCTGCGCCCTCACCGACCCCGACAATCCCCGTCGCGACGAGTACGAGGTGACGGTCTATCAGATGGGTTGGCGCCTGGGAGGGAAGGGCGCCAGCGGCCGTAACCTCGACCCCGAGTACCACAACCGGATTCAGGAACACGGCCTCCACATCTGGTTCGGCTGCTACGACAACGCCTTCGGACTCATGCGCAAGGCCTACGAGGAACTGGGCCGGGCACCCGACGCGCCGCTGGCCGGCTGGATGGATGCCTTTCACCCCCACAGCGCCTCCGGCGTCGAGATCCAGCTGGGACGCCGGTGGTACCACTGGATCGGATCGTTCCCGGTCAACGATTCGCCTCCGGGCTACGGTGGCCTGCTGCCGCTGTGGAGCTACATCCGGATCGCGGCTCAGATGTTCTACCGCAACTTCCTCGGGCTGGGGCAGAACCGGAAGCCCTCGCCCACCGGCGACGAACAGGTCCGCTTCCCCGGTGCGCGGCGCCGCCGGGCCCAGACCCGGGAAGGCGTCCGCGAGGGCCGGTTCGTCCTGTTCATCTCCAGCCTGCTCCGGCACCTCGGTTTCCTCGAGCTGCCGTTCCATCTCTTCATGGAGGGGCTGGTCGGCATCAACCGGCTGCTGCTGCGCTGGTACTGGGCGCGGCACAAGAAGGCCATCGCCACCGACCTGCTCCAGCGCGAGCGCTGGATCCTGCTGAACTTCATGCTCGCCTCCTTCGGCGGCATGGTGGCCGACCGGGTGCTCTCCCGGGGGTTCAAGGGAATCAATGGCCAGGACTTTCGCGACTGGATGGCCGAGCACGCCCTCGACGATGGCGGCCTGATGCTCAACTCGGCATTCATGATCGGTCTGTACGACGGGATGTTCGCCTACGAGAACGGCGACAACAGCACCCCGCCCGGTGCGGCGTGGCCGCCCCATGCGAAGATGGAGGCGGGGGAAACCCTCAAGTGCTGCCTGCGCCAGGCGCTCACCTATCGCGGCGCGGGAATCTGGAAGATGCAGGCCGGGATGGGCGACACCGTGTTCGGCCCGATGTACGAGGTGTTGCGCCGGCGCGGGGTGCGGTTCGCCTTCTTCCATCGGGTGGACCAGGTGTACGCCAGCGCCGACGGCAAGACCATCGACCGGATCGAACTCACCCGCCAGGCCGACCTGGTGCCGCGGGTGCGGGAGATCGGCGGCTATCAGCCGCTCATCGAGGTGAAGGGACTGGCCTGCTGGCCCGACCGGCCGATCTACCGTCAATTGGTCGACGGCGAAGCCCTCCGCGCCACCGGCATCAACCTCGAATCCTACGGCGCCTCGTGGCCGGGCGACCGCTCTCTGACCCTGGAACTGGGCCGCGATTTCGACCAGGTGGTAATGGCCATCTCGATCGGCGGGTTGCCATACGTCGCCTGCGACCTGGTGAAGAAGAGCGCCAAGTGGCGCGACATGGTCACCCACATCAAGACCGCGCGCACCCTCGCCAGCCAGGTCTGGTACCGCCGGACGGCCTACGAACTCGGCTGGACCCTGATGCAGCAGCCGGTGGTCTCCGGCTTCGACACCGGCCCGCTCGACACCTGGGCCGACATGTCGCACCTCGTCCCCTGCGAAAGCTGGCAGGCCGGGAGCCGGCCGGGGCGGGAGCAGTATCCGATGAACGCCGCCTATTACTGCGGCGTGATGGCCGACGATCCCCTGCTCCCCATGACCGACTGCGGACCCAGGGCCCCGTACCCCGACCAGGGCGCCGAAGACGCCAAGGTGGAGCGCATCGTGCGGGAGTTTCTGCTGCAGCGGGTCGGGGCGTACTTCCCGGAGGCCAATCCGGCGCCGGGCACCTTCAGGTGGGAGTGGCTGGTCGACCAGCGCGGCATCGGCGCGCTCGGTCCCGAGCGGCTCGGGGCCCAGTACTTCCGGGCCAACGTCGAACCCACCGAGCGCTACGTGCTCTCGGTGCCGGGGAGCGACAAGTACCGCCTGCCGGCGCACGACGACCGCGAGTTCACCAACATGTACCTGTCGGGGGATTGGACCGACTGCGGACTCAACATGGGCTGCATCGAGGCGGCCACCATGTCGGGGCTGCTGGCCGGGAGCGCCCTCTCCGGCTACCCCAAACGGAGCGACATCATCGGGCTGGAGTGGTGAGCGTCCCGGTGATCGGCGCCGGCAGCCAGGTCCGGATCTCGGAGCGGTCGCAGCTCCAGGCGACCTGCCCGCCGGCGGGCCCGGGGATCCCGGCCGCCTGCGGCAGGGTGTTCCGGGCCACCGTCACGTCGCACTCCTGAATCCGCCGCGGGGCCCGCGATTCCCGCCCCTGGAGCAGCGTGCCCCAACTGGTCCGGGAATACATCACGAATCGTTCGACGATGAAATGCGCCAGCGTCCCGGGCTCCGCCTCATGCGCCGGGCCGCGGCTGCGGTAGCGGAGCCGCAGCTCCGGCCGCTGTCCGGTGGCGTCGGGCCTTCCTTCGCTTTGGAAGATCCGTTCCTCGCCCTCGCGTTCCAGCGAGACCGAGGAACGGTGATACGGCAGACCGAAGAACGTCCGCGCCATCGCCGATCCCACCCCGGTGCCGGCGTCGATCCGGAAGAACCAGATCCCGCGTTCCTCTCCGTGCCTCACATAGGTCAGGCAATCCACCTCGGCGAAGCGCGACACCAGCGGCATCGGCGGCAGGCCGCGCGGGCGCAGCCGCTCCATCCGGAACGGTATCAGCGTGATCCACGCCCGCTGTTCGAAGGTCTCGAGCGTGAGCGGCGCCGGGATCCGGCCGGCCAGCGCTCCGGGCGCCACCGGCCAGCTCAGAAACAGGAGCTCGGCTTCGGTCTGAGCCACCAGCCAGGGCAGACGACCGCAGAGTGACATGCTCCGTCACCCGGTCACTGGGATCCGCTGGATGGGGCAGACGTTGGTATCCACGCCGGGGGAATAGTGGCACACCGCGTCCCGGGGCGGCGCCAGGCCGGCCGCGGTGACCACCGTGCTCACCGACATCTCGGCGTCGGCATCCTGGACCCGCCAGTCGGAGTGCCGAATCGGACCGCGGTAGAGGTAGCCGGGCGGCCCGGGAGCGAACGAGGCGTAGCGCTCGAGCAGGAAATGCTCCAGCGAGCCCGGGGCCGGATGACGCAACTCCCCGCGCGGCCGCCACGCGGCGACCAGGTCGGCGGGAGGCGACCCGCCGTGCAGCCGCCGGCTGCTCGCGATCCGGAACCCGCCGCCCTCGTCCTGCAGCTGGATGCGGGCGCGAGAGTAAGGCAGGTGGAACACCAGTCGCGCGGCCAGGGCGCCGAGCCACGAGGCGGCGTCGATGCTGAAGAAGTACACTCCCGGCTCACCCCCGGCCCGGACATAGGCGCGCAGATTCACTTCCGGGAAGGTGCTCGTTCCCGGGATCGGCGGGAGCCAGCGGAGATGCAGCCCCTTCATCAGGAACGGGACCAGCGTCACCCAGCCGCTGCCCTGGTATTCGTCCACCGTCAGCCCCGGCGGCAGCAGCCGCGCCAGTGTGGGCGGCGCCACCGGCCAGCTGTAGAACAGCAGGTTCCGCCATCCCTGGAACATGATCCAGGTGCAGGTCGAGGGAGCGGGACTCGCCGGGGCCGAACGGTGCGACATGACGACTCCTCGGTCTTGTGCGGAGAGTGGTGTGCAACCGGGCAAGCTCGCGGGCTCAGGATCCCGCGGACTGCATCCGCGCCGTCGCCAGGGCCGTGATCGCCATGGGGGCGATGCTGGCCGGAGCGCCGGTAACGACTCGTCGGTGATAATCGAGCTGTCCGAGATGAAACCCGCAGTGGACCGCGAGGTGCAACAGAAAGTCGCCGGTCACCAGTTCCGCCTGGGCGATGACGACAGGGTACGGGTCCACCAGGTCCTCGGGCACGAGCGCCGCCAGCGTCCCCGCCACCACCTCCTCGGTGGCGGCGACCTCGGCCAGCAGCCGGGAGCGCGGCCACGGCGGAGCGCCGAACTCGGCCTCCCGGTCCCGCTGGTACCCGGTCCTGCCCAGCACCGCGCCCACGAAATGCTGCAGGTTCCCGGCGATATGCCTGACCAGGACACCACCGGAGTTGGGGAGACCGGTGACCGGCGTCCAGATCGCGGCCTCGTCGGGATAGGCCTCGATCTCCCGGCGGATGGCGCCGAGATCGCGTCTGAAGATTGCGGCGAGCGAGGACAGATACATGGCTTGGTGCCGAGGAATGGATCCGGCCCCGGGCCTGGGCGAGGGGCGGACACGCCGATAAGCTCTCCGCCGGAGCCGGCGTGCGCTAGGGCAGGTATCGGCGATCGCGCCAGCAACCTCGCCCGGCCTCCTGGTGACCCCGGGCTCCGACCCGAGGTCTTTCTATATATCCATTTATCTATCTCCCTATCCCCGTCCGCACGGAGGTCAGGATGCGCCTCGAAAAACGGCGCCCGGCCTGCGCCGCTCTTGACGGACCATCGATCCAGCCTGACCATGTAAGGTGCTTCCGGGGCGGTCCCGGATTCGCTGCGGAGGTTCGGATGAACGTCTCACTCGTGCGGCAGCCGAGCGGTTGGCTGCCCTTGGCCATGTCCCTCACGGCTCTGGCACTGGTGCTGGGTCACGCGGCGATATTCGGCGTCGTCCACCAGGCCGATGAGGGAACCGCGGCTCACATCTTCCAGCTCCTCATGGCCGGCCAGGTCCCGCTGGTGGCGTTCTTCGCGGTGAAGTGGCTGCCCACCCATCGGGGACAGTCGCTCCGGGTCCTCGCACTGCAGGCCGGCGCGGCGCTGGCGGCGATTGCCGCCGTCTACTGGCTCACCTGATCGTCTTTGCCCTGGCGGTGCGCGGGGTGGCGCTGGTGCGTGCCGCGAGTTTCCAGAACTGCGCTTCTCCGATGATGGTGACCCGGTGGCCCTTGGCCGCCAGGCGCCTGATCTCCATCAGCTTGAGCCCACCGCACTGGCCGGCCACCTGCTGCGCGTTGGGTCGACCCCGCACCAGAATGTCGGTGGATGGTCCGGGGCTGGCCTGGAAGATGGCGCCCGAGCGTCTGGCGGCGGCAATCGCCTCCCGTCTCGGTCGGCTCAGGAATCCCGTGAACGACACTCGCCGTCCCCGGAGACTCTGCACCCGGCCGGTCGTCAGGTGCCGGGGAGGGCTTCGCAGCGCGGCGATCAGCTCGCCGGCCGCCTGGTAGCGCTTCTCCCGTGCGCCGAGGCAGCGGTGGATCACCTCCTTGAGGTGGTCGCTGCAGGGCAGCTTGCGGACGTCGCGGCTTCGCATCGGGCTGTGGACATCGCCACGCAGCAGCATCGAGATCAGCTGCCCGACCTGATAGATGTCGTCACGCTGCTGCCATTTCCGCACTCTCCCCCAGGCGATCTCGGTCGGGGCACCCAGCAGGTTGAAGGCATCGGCCGTCACCCCGTGACGGCTGGCCTGGTGGGTGGCGATGCCGAAATCGCCCAGTTTCAGGCATTCACCCTCGCAGACGAACACGTTGAATGGGGTCAGGTCGCGATGCAGCGCCTGGCCCCGGTGCAGGATGTCCAGGGTCTCGAGGATGGCGGCGATCTCCCGGCGCACGAACCTCTCCGGCTGCGGCCCCTTGGCTGCGAGCCAGGCACCGAGGTCTCCGTGAGTCGCGTACTCCATCACCAGGCAGTAGCGGGTGCGGCTGCCGTCGGGCTCGACGAAACGATCGAAGACCCTGAGCGCGCGCGCCTGTCGGTCCAGCAGCTGGGCGAAATAGGCTTCGCGGACCCAGCCCGCGATCGAATAGCTGATCTTCACGCAGACCCGCTGCGGCAGCGGGCCGGCGGTGGTCGGGGTGGCCAGGTAGATCTCGCCGAAGCCGCCCTTGCCGATCAGGCGGTCCAGCCGGTACTCCCGGCCGGTCTCGTTGCTGTACAGGGTGGGAAGGGCGAGGCGCTCCGAAGCTCGGGCGGACGCCGCCGTGGCCCGCCCGGCGCGACCGGTCGGACGCCGACTCCTGGTTGCTCGAGTGGCTGATCGCTTCATGGGCGGCGGTGTCAGGGATCCGCGCCGAGCGAATCGTAGTAGGACGCGATCCGGGCCTGGGTGCCTCCGCGAGTGTAGACATCGGGTCGGCGCGACTCGATCACCTCCGCGATGACCGCCGCCACCTCCTCGGCGCTCTGGGCATCCGGGAGCGTTTGCGAGTCCGGCCCCCCATGCACCGCGTTGCGACCGAAGTCGGTCCGTACCGGACCGGGAGAGACCAGCGAAAACTGGATCCCCGGATGGGTGGCCTGCACCTCCATCCGGAAGTTGGCCGTCAGGGCGTTGAGAAAGTGCTTGGCGCCACTGTAGGCGGACCGGAACACGGCGTAGGGAACCCGTCCCAGCAACGAAGACACATTGATCACCTGGCCGGTGTTGCGGGACTTGAAGTGGGGCAACACCTCCTGCATTCCGTACAGCGCCGAGTTCACGTTGACCCGGACCATGTCGTCGATGTCCCGGTCGGTCAGCTCGCTTGGCGTGCGGGTGATGCCCTGGCCGACGTTGTTGACCCAGACGTCGATCTGGCCGAAACGAGCCAGCGCCTCCTTGACGACCCGCCGGACATCCTCGCGACTGGTGGCGTCGGCCACCACGGCCAGCGCCCGGCCGCTGCAGTCGCGCGCTACCTCGTCGAGGGCAGCGCTCCGCCGGGCCACCAGGACCAGCCGGGCGTTGCCCCGCTGCGCCAGCAGCCGGGCCAGTGCCGCGCCAATGCCGGAGCTGGCGCCGGTGATCACCACCACCTGTTCAGTCATTGGCGCGCTTTCCTCGATTGCCCTTGTCGCCTGCACACCCGCCCGGTCCGGCCGTTACTCGGACCGGCGCACCTTCTCGTCCTTGAGGCTCGGTCAGTAGCGCGTTCGTCCGTGAAGAGGTCGGCGGCTGGCAACCGCCGACGGAATCCCATGAGCCTCAGTGGTTGTCATCTCGGAACTCAGGCGGCGCACTCATTATAGCAGGTGAAACACCGGTCGGCGCCGGGAGTGCCGACCGGAATGGAATGTCATGCTGCTCAGGGAAGCGGGTAGCAGGGCGTCCGCCTCGTCGCAGAGGAGGTGCGGTCCCGCCGGAATGGAGTGTCAGATCGGTTGGGTCGCGGGAGGATTGAAGACTGGCAGGCTCAGTGGCAGCTGCCGGTTCCCGAATCGCTGAAGCCCGAGCCCGGAACGGAGATGAAGGTCCACGAATAACCGCCCGGACTCAGGGTCAGCTTCAGCACACCCCAGGTCAATCCCTCGAAGACCTCGCTGTTCGGCTGCAGGGTACGGCCATTGTAGTGGCTGACCCCGCCGGTCCCGACCACGAACTCCCGGATGCCGGTGGCTGGATCGGCGACTCCGACCGGATCCTGCGGAGCAAACCGTTCATAGTTGTGCTCGTGGCCGGAGACCACGATCTCCGCCCCGGCGTCGTACAGCGCCTGCCACAACGGTGCCGTGGCGTTGGCGTTGCCGTGGGTCGTGCCCGAGCTGAACCGGGGATGATGCCAGTAGGCCAGGGTACAGGGCTGGTTGCTCGCCGCCAGGTCGGCCCGGAGCCAGGTCTCCTGGGCCGAGCCGACTGCCATGGCGACGTTGCTGTTGAGCGAGATGATGTGCCAATCGCCCAGGTCGTAGCTGTAGTACCCTCTGCCCGACGGCCCAGCTCTGGCTCCGTAGTAGGTGTAGTAGTCTGCCGCCCCCGAGGTGTTGTAGTCATGGTTGCCCGGGGCGGGACGGGTCCGGGCCCGGTGCCGTCCCCAGCTTGGCCCGTAGCACTGGGCGAAGTTGGTGGCGGTACCATTGGGGTAGGCATTATCGCCGGCCGTGAAGACGGTACCCGGGATCCCGTCCAGCAGGTCCGCGGTGGCCTCGTCACCGTTGGAGTTGCAGGCGGCGATGTCCCCGGCTCCGACCAGGACGTTGGTGGTTCCCGGTGGCGGGCTGCCGGGGCCGGAAGAATCGGTGGCACAGGCCGCCATGGTGCACACCAGCGCTGGCCAAGTCGAGCGGAGCAGTCGCCGGGCGAGGTGGCTAGCGTGGCGCATGGGACGGTCTCCGGGCGGCCGGTGCGGATGCGGCGGTTTGGGAGCACCCGGTCCGCGATCTGCTTCGTGACCGGGTTGGCCTGAAATGGTGGTGGTCGTACCCGTACTCTATTGTATGCTGGCAGTGGCGTAAGTGTCTCTCGTCACGAGCGGATCGAAAGGTGCCGCGGGCTTCCAGCGGGCGCACAGCAGCCGGCCGCCGGTGGGCCCGGCGTCCAGGGCCGGAACGGACCCCTCGACGCTCAGTCGATCAGGGAGGTGCGCAGCAGGAGGACCCCGGCGGAACGGAACGCCAGACCGTCCGCTCCCCAGCGCACGAAGCCGGCGGCACCCGCGGGCAGATAATCGGGAGGGCAGGGGGTTGGGATCCGCTGCTCGTCGAGATACTGCAGCGACGCCATGTCGTACTTGACCAGCACGCAGTGCTCGAGCTCGGTCTCGTTCCCCGGGATCAGCTCGAGCGCATAGATCCGGCTCCGGGCTTCATCCAGCGCGACGGTCCGTACCATTCGCCCAGGCTGCCCGATCGATGCGAGCCGGGTAAATGTCACTACATCGATCACCCGGCCGCGGTTGCTGTACAATCGGTCTCCCGCCGATTTCATCCAGCGCTCATCCTCCCAGATACCGAGGTGTGGCTGAACCTCTTCGCCGAGTGGCTGGCCGGCCGGCACGAAGATCCGGACCAGGCTGCTATCCAGCCCCGACCGCCCAAAGACGACCGTCCCGCTGGTGTCGTACGCGACCGGCCCGCGCATCGGCCCGCTTTCCGTGGTGCTGCGAACCGCGAGCGTATAGGTCGCCACGACCGCGTAGTTGAGCCCCACCATCGAACCCACCAGTGCGGCGAAGGTCAGCGGCTCCTTGGGACTCGCGTCGAAGTGCATTCCTCCGTCCGACACCTGTCCGATGTCCCAGCTGCCGAGCAGGCTGAAGGAGGAGAGGGTGAGGATCTGCACCGGGGTGCTGGCGGTATAGAGCCGGCTCCAGTCGGCGCTCGGGCGGAGCGCCGACGCATGCGCCGGCGTGGTCACGCTCCCCGTAATGGTCCCGGCCACCGGATCGAACGCCACGACGCGAAGGGCGGTGGCATCCGAGGCGTAGATGCGCTGGCGGGTCGAGTCCCAGAGCAGGTCCAGGGACCAGAAATCGACGATCTTCATGTCGATCGTCCGGGAATCGATGATGTAATGGGTGTGCGCCGTGCCCCCGCCCCCGGGCGGCGGGTTGATCACCGCCACGGTGATGTCCTTGATCTCCGCCAGATCGCCGGCCTCGAGCGCCATGTCGATCCGGCTGTCGCTCACGACGGTGGACGATCTGGGCGCGTCGTTCCACTTCACGACCGCCCCCGGAGCGAAGCCGATCCCCAGGATCGTGAGTGTGCCGGCATCGGGTGTGCTCACACTGAACCGGGGCTCGAAGTCCGTAATGGTAGGCACCACGTTGAGCGGCGTGACCGTGAAGGGGAGGGCGTTGGAGGTGCCCCCGCCGGGCGGTTGGGTGACCGCCGTGACCTGTACGGTGCCCCCGGTCGCCGAGCCATAGGCGGCAGTGATGAGCGTATCAGCCAGCCAGACGGTGAAGCGCACAACCGGACCGAAGTGGAGCGTGGTGCCCGGAACGAACCCGGTGCCCGTGGCGTACACCTGGGCGGTCTCGCCGGCCAGGATCGAGTCCACCGACAGCGACGTGAGGGTGGGGACGGGTGGCTGGACCTTGGAAGTGAACACCAGCGGATCCGAGGTCCCGCCGCCCGGCGCCGGCGTGAACACCGTCACCGGGATGCTCCCGGGCGTGGTGATGGCCGCCGGGGTCACCGTGGCCGTCAGCGTGCCGGTGAAAGTGTTGAAGGTCGTGGGTTGGTCGACCCCGTCGAACCGGATCCGGCTGGTGGCATAGAACTCGGTGCCGGTGGCCGTAACCGTCACGTCCGTCCGGCCGGCCGTCGCACTGTCGGGCGTGATGCCCGTGATCCGCGGCCTGCCGGCGTAGGAGGTCGCGAGCAGGGTATTCGAGTACCCGCCACCGGGCGGCAGGGTTCGCAAGGTGACCTGATGGACTCCCGGTACATTCAGTTGAGTGCCCAGGTAGCCCTGCACCCGGGTGGTGTCCAGAAACAGGATGGATGGGAGCGTCACGCCGTCCCACAGGATCCGGGTTCCCGTGCGGATGTGCTGTCCGGTGGCGAACAGGGTCAGCGAGGTTCCCGCGTCGACCGAGTCCACGCTGATCGTGAGCAGCACCGGTGCAGGGGGCAGGGGCAGAACCCGGAACGGCAGCGTCCCGGATGTGATGGCGCCCGGTGCACTCACCGACACGGAGAGGGTGTCCGGCTGCGCCAGGTCCACCACGTTGAGGAGGGTCCAGAGTTGAACTGGGCTGTTCAACGTCGCGGCGTGAGCCGACCCATTGACCAGCACTTGTGCCCCGCCCACGAAGTGCCGGCCGTAGATGAAAATCCGGGTGCTCGCGAGGGTGGCGGTCGCGGTGTCAGGCCTGATGGAGTCGATGACGATCTGGGGGAGCTCGGGCCCGGTCTGGCTGTCGCCCCCACCGCAGGACAGCCATGAAACAGCGCCAAGCGCCAGCACCACGATGGGTGCCAGCGCCTGCCGCGTCGACCGTCCGGCGATTCCCGCCGTAATCGTCATCTCCTGCCCTCTCAGGGCCGCGCGATCGACCAGCCGCGGCACGGAACCGGCTACTTGTTAAAGAGACGTGCCGGGAATGTCCACCGCAAGATCTGCTCGAAGCCGAGGACTCACTTCTTCCGGCGGCCCGCATCATCGCCGCGACAGCGCGGGCGTCGCGTCGCTGCTCGGGATCGCGGATTCGGGCCAGAAACGTCGCTACACTCCGCTTGTTGGGCCTGGTCTTGAGTTCGGCCACGGGACTCCTTGGATTGTGGGCCCTGGGCCCTCTTACACCGGCTTATACACCATCAGCCCCAGCGCCACCAGCGGCGCTATGGTCGCGACTGCGCCCCAGAAATCCCACCGGCGCGACAGCCTGCGATAGACCGTAGGGTCCCACGGCTCGCCACCGGCCGCGGCCTCGGCCAGAGAGCGCAGGCGCCGCTGGAGCGGAGCCACCTGGAAGACGAACGCCAGACCCGCAATGGTGAACAGCACGATCGACTGCCAGATCCACGCGGTGCCCAGGATTGGCAGACCCCCGAGCATCGCCCCGGCAATCCCGGACACCACGATGGCCACCACGCCGGGAATCGTGAACCAGCGGTCGCTCCGGGTAATCCCGGCCATCGTGTGGGCCATGATCCGGGGGTCGCCAGTCCGGTCGCCGTGGTACTTCCAGAACACGCCGGTGATGATATTGCCGAGAAAGAGCACCACGGCGAGGATGTGCAGGACCTTGAGGGCAGCGTACATGAATGGGGCTCGGGGATAAGGTAGGGTCGGGTTTGAGGGCCCAGGGCCCAGGGCCGAGGGCCCAGTGGTGTGAGCCTGAGTCACCGGGTCACCTACCAACAAGTCATTACTCACTGGGCCCTGGGCTCCGGGCCCTGGGCCCTCAAGCAACGGTGCGTCGTGAAACATCCCCACAAGACCCGCCGTCCTGCGTTCAGTCTACCCAAAGCGAGGCCGGGTGCTGAAGCCCAGGGTCACGCTGCTCTTCGCCCTGCTGGTCGCCGGGGCATGCTCCCACGGAGACCACGCCCGTTCCAAGCCCGACGACGAGGGCGGGTATCCGCCGCCGGGCGAGCTGATCGACGTTGGCGGCTATCGACTGCACCTCCACTGCACCGGCAAGAGCGGTCCGACGGTTGTCCTGGTGGCCGGGGCCGGGGACTTCTCGTTCGATTGGAGCCTGGTGCAATCGGAGGTGTCCCGTCTTGCGCGGGTCTGCGGCTACGATCGCGCGGGCCTGGCCTGGAGCGACCCGGGTCCCACGCCCCGGACGATGCGCCAAGATGCCTACGAGCTGCACACCCTCTTGAACGCCGCGCAGGTCGATGGGCCGTTGGTGCTGGTGGGGCACTCCATCGGCGGATTAATTGTGCGGGTCTTCGCCCAACAATACCCTCCGGAGATCGCCGGGATGGTGCTGGTGGACCCGACCCATGAAAGCACGCGGCTGATATACCAGGGCAAGCTGGTGCGGGTGCGGGACGGGGCGACGTCGACTCCCGTGCCGCCGGTTCAGACGATGCGGAGCAGCCCGCCCGAGCCGGCCACCCGGGAGGACAGCGAGCAATTCGCGTTCAACGCGCAGATGCTCGGCCCCCCGAAGACCGAGCCGCCGTTCGACCGGTTGCCGGCGTCGGTGCAGGCGATGCGGCTCTGGTTCCGATCCCACCCCCCCCGCGCCGCCGCCCGGCCCGACTTCTGGGCCGAAGAACTCCAGACCCTGTACCTGGCGAGGGCAGGGCGGTCATACCCGCTGGGTACGATGCCTCTGGTGGTGGTGCTTCCCGCGCCGGAGACCGGCAACCCGCCGCCCGGCATTTCCACGGATGACTGGCAGCGGGTCAGCGAGGACAAACGACGCCAGAAACTCGAGCTGGCCAACCTGTCAGGCAACAGCACGCTGCTGATGGCGGACCAGAGCGGTCATCACATCCAGCTCGACCAGCCCGAGGTGGTCACCAACGCGATCCGTCTGGTCGTGGACGCCGTGCGCAGTCATGCCATAGTGGCGCGTTGAGCGGTCGGCGGGCCTCACAACTGAGATGGAACTCGCGCCTTGCCGTTCGCTGGTCAGTGTGGCATAATACGGTGATATCAAAGTATCATGCGCGCGCGCTGGTCCTTCCCTTGAGCCGGGCAACGGACCGGTCACGGCGCGCCTTCTGTGGTCCCGCCGAGCCCAGGTCTGCCGCGATTCAGCTGAGATGGATCGTGATCGCCGCCAGCGGGGCCCCCAGGGTCGCGGGCGATTCGCGCTTGTACCGGGGCGATCGGTGCCGCGACGTGGACCATCTTCCCAAGGGGGAACGCGATGGAATTCCTGAATCAGCTGACGCGGGCGGTGCGGGACTACCTCCCCAACCTGCTCGTCGCCCTCGCCATCCTGGTCATCGGCTGGGTCGTGGCCTATGCGATCGCCCGGCTGGTGCGGGCGGCGCTCAAGCGCACCACGATCGACAACAAGGTGGCCGACTGGATGGCCGAAGGGGGCGGGGTTCCGATCGAGGACTCGGTTGGACGGGTGGTGTTCTGGGTCCTGATGCTGTTCGTCCTGGTCGGGTTCTTCCAGGCGATCGGGTTGACGCTGCTCACCGAGCCACTCAACCAGCTGCTCTCGGAGATGTCGACCTACGCGCCGCGGGTGCTGGGCGCGGTGGCGCTGCTGGTCATCGCCTGGATCGTGGCGACGGCGCTCCGCACCGTGGTCGCCCGCGGTCTCGGCGCCCTCAAGGTGGACGAGCGGCTGAGTCGCAGCCCCGCCATCGAGGGCCGCCGTGTCCCGCCGCTGCAGAAGACCGTGAGCGAGGCGGTCTACTGGCTGGTGTACCTGCTGTTCCTCCCCGCCATCCTCGGCGTCCTCGCCTTGCAGGGCCTGCTGCAGCCGGTGCAGGACATGATGAACAAGGTGATGGCCTATCTGCCCAATCTGGTCACGGCGCTCGTCATCCTGGTCATCGGGTGGTTCGTCGCCCGGGTGATCCAGCGGGTGGTCGAGAACCTGTTCTCGGCGGTGGGCGTGGACCAGTTAGGTGCCAGTACCGGGGTCCAGCGAGCCCTGGGCAAGCACTCGCCGTCGCGAGTGCTCGGCTTGGTGGTGTACGTCCTGGTGCTCTTGCCGGTGCTGATCGCCAGCCTCAATGCCCTGAACGTCGATGCCATCACCCGGCCGGCCAGCAACATGCTGGGGACGATGCTGAACGCCCTGCCGGTGCTGTTCGCGGTCACGGTAATCCTGGTGCTCGCGTTCATCGTGGCACGGCTGGTGGCCGGGCTGGTGACGGCGTTGCTCAGCGGGATCGGCTTCGACGACATGATCGTCAAACTGGGGATCATGCGCGAACCAAAGGACGAGCGCTATCGGCCCGCGGCGATCGTCGGGGTTATCGCCCTGGTCGCGATTCTGGTGTTTGCCGGGATCGAGGCGTTCAACCTGCTGGGGTTCACCACCGTGGCGGGGCTGCTCGCCGACTTTACGGTATTCGGCGGAAAGCTGTTGCTCGGGGCCCTGATCTTCGCCCTGGGCCTGTTCCTGGCGAATGCCGCCGCGACGGCGGTCGAGGGCACTGGGGTACACCAGGCGCGGGCGTTGGCCCTGGCGTCGCGGGTCACGATCCTGGTGTTCTCGGGGGCGGTCGCCCTCCAGGAGATCGGCATCGCCGATCAGGTCATCGTGCTGGCGGTCGGCCTGGTGCTCGGGGCCGTGGCCGTGGCCCTGGCGGTGGCCTTCGGTCTTGGCGGTCGGGAGATCGCCGCGCGCCAGCTGGACGAGTGGCAACGGGCCTGGCGCCAGGACCCTCCGAAGGGGCCAGGCCTCGGTTAGTCGTCAGTCGCGACGGGTGCCGAACGCGGGAGCGATGCTCAGGCGAGCGTCGCTCCCGCGTTCGTGGTGAGGGGAGAGCGGTGTCGGTCGGGCATTCTCCTGGCGGCGGGCGCCCGGACGGAGCTCAGTGTGCCACGTCGGCGGATGTCAGTGCGTCCAGCAGCGCCTGAACCGTACGCGCCTGCTGATCTTCCCGGGTCATGGTGGCGCTGCAGTCGCCCAGCTGGGCGCCGTACCAGCCGAACTGCCGGTGATTGGCGCCCTCCAGGCGCACCCATCGGGTGTTCGCCGGCAGGAGGGAGGCGTTGGCGAAGACCGCGGCCGAATCGGCCACGCAGTCGCGGGTACCGTAGATCTTGGTGACCGGCATCGTCAGGCCGGCCAGACTCTCGCGCTTCGGATGGGTGGTGCCGATCAGCACCAGGCCGGCCAGCGCCTTGGGATGCAGGCCGGCGAAGCGGGCACTCAGCGCCGCGCCGCGGGAGTGGCCGGCGAGGACCCAGCGCCGCGCCGGTGCCTCTGACACCACGCCGAGGATCCGGTCCCACACCAGGCGCTGGCTCGAGGCGCTGGGGGCCACACGCCAGGGCAGCCGCACCAGGACCGCGGGATAACCCGCCGCGGCTACTGCCCGCAGCAGGGGCACGTACGCCTGCGGGTCGATCGCTCCGCCAGGCAGGAAGATCACTCCCGGCGACGTGGAATCGGCCCGCGGCGTGAATCGCAGGATGGCTCCCGAGTCCATCACCGCTACCGCGGCCGTCGAGTGCAGCAGCTCCGGGTCCACTCCGCGGGCCTCAGCGTTCCAGGCGAGCCAGGCTACGAAGGCGAGGCCTCCGCTGATCCAGAGCCGGCGGATCCACTTCCGCATTCACAGACCTTTCTGCCGCCAGCCGACTCGCTCCAGCCACGCCTCCTGTTCCCGCCGCCGCCGCTCCCGATCGGCCGGAGCTGTCTCACCGCTCTCGGCGCGGTGCCGTTCAACTGCCTCGGCGAGGGGCCCCAGGCCTACCGTTGCGCGGCGCTGGTCCACCCCCGCGGGGTCCTCGATCGGGAGCGGGCTCATCTGCCCCTCGTCGTCCCAGTCGAACTGGGTTCCATAGAGCTGGCCCCGGCCTTCGAAGCCGCGGATCCGGTCATCGAGCATCGCTAGTTCGATGGCCGAGACCTCGCCCGCCGGCGCGGCCTGGAGCAGGGCCAGGCCCCGCCGCAGCAGGTCAGGGTGGCCGATCGCGTGCTGCAGGATCAGCCAGGCGGCATGGGCCGCCCGCTCGCCGACCAGCGAGCGCCCCGGCCAGCCATGGGTATCCAGGATCTCGGTCAGCCGGCCGGCGTTCCGGTCGTGGACCGCCTGCATTCGCGGGTGGTAGCCGGCCCATAGCGAGCCGTCCGTGGCCAGCTCCTGCCGGACCCGGAGGTCTGCGTCCGCCATGGCGACCAGCTCCGCGGCGAGGGCGCCGGCGTCAGCCATTCAGGGCCGGGCCAAGGGTGGTGTTGGATTCCCTGTTGGACGCCGCGCCACCGCCAGTGTCCCGGCGGCGCACGCGGCTCCCAGGCCGGCACTCACGATCAGGCTCACCACGGCGGGGCTCCAATCGTACAGCGCGCCGGCAGTCGCCCCGCGTAGTACGTCGAACCCCGCGAGCAACCCAGGCACCGAGGCCGATCCGAGTGCTCCCCAACCGGCCGTCCGCGCCACGGACAGCTCCGCCAGCGTGTGCCGGCGCTCGGCGGCTCCAAGAATGAGGGCGAATACCAGTCCGCTGAGCCCGCCCCAGATGGTCCAGGCGGTCAGGAACACCCGGAAATCGACGGGTCGGTAGAGCAGATCGGACGGCCGCGGCGGGCTGAGTGAGGCGTAGAACGCGAGCGCCGCCCCGATCGGCAGCCAGGCCAGGCCCCAGAAGATGCCCACGCTGAGGGCGGCGCGGAAACGACGGAGCCCGGTGTGACCTGCACGGAACCCGCGAGTGCGGCTGTCCATGCGCTTCACTTCCGGCGTGTGGATGGCGGCTTGGGCCAGTAGGCAAACTCGGGCTCGTAACACGTGGCCTCGAGGTCCGCGACCCGGTCTCGAAGATAGACCTGGGCATCGCCGACGGCGGCGTTGTAGACCGACGGAGCGAGTTCCTTGAGGAAGAACTCCAGCAGCGCGGAAACCTGAATGTCGCCCATCTCTGTCAGGTCGAGCTGCTCGGCGCAGTAACGCCTGATCGACGCGAGCGCCTGTTTGCGGGCGTCGGGGGACAGGACCACAGCCATGCGCCCTCCAGATGCAGGTGGCCGGAAGCCGAGACGTCCGGCTCAGTTCCGTGTCCGAATCAGGGAACCGATTACCGCCCCCACGATGGCCGGCGGCACGGCGATGATCACCACGGCGCGCCCGACCTCGTCCGCGCCGCACTGGGTGTCCGGGTCGCTGCAGAACGCGGCCAGGAAGATCCCGGTGGCCGCCGCCCCGACCAGGCCGCCGATCAGCAGCCCGGTCAGGGTGTGCGAGTGGGTCTCGGCCTTCACCATGACCCCGGGAAGATGGTCGGTGCTGTTGGCGGACGGGCGCGGAGTACTCTCGGTCGGCAGCTCGGTGTGCCAGGCTGGGAAGGGCGTCGCGCGCGACTGCGCGGCCAGGCCATCGGCGCCGCCCGGTACGAGGAGAGTCAGAAGGACGCCGGCCGTCCATGTGAGTTTCGGCATCACGTTGCTCCGGTGGGTGGAGCGCCCAGTGCCATTTGCGGGATTCCGCCCGACGCTTGAAGCGAGGGCATCAAAGTGCGGCAAGTCAGCATCGCTGCCACCAGGTGCAATATGGGACAGCGGTCGGCAGGGAGCTCGCCTGCAACGTAATCCCTGAAGGGGAGCGCAGAACCAGCAGGTGGGGCTGCGGAGTGTTCCGGCCGGGCCAGCTTCACTCCGGACGGGTTCCACGATTCCCGCGGGTCGCCAGCCATTCCAGCAGCCCTGCGTGGCAGACGAACAGCAACGGGAAGAGGATGGCTCCCAGGACGAGAAAACCGGTCGGCGCCACGATATTGCCGCTGAATGTGGCCAGCAGCGCGAACCCGGCGGCGGCCAGCGCGAAGGTCACAGCACCGTGGGTCAGCACTCGGACCGGGCTGGACTCCAGCCGACAGAGCACCCACCAGACGGGAGCAGTGAGACCTCCCCAGGCGGCACCGAGCGCCAGCACCTGGAGGGTCCCCGCGAGGGTGAACCTCGGCGGACCCGGGGTGGTGTAGGCCAGGACCCGCATCAGAATCCGGCCACCGACGCCAAGGACGAGGAAGCCAGCGGCGAGGCCGGCCAGAAGGGCGAGGCGCGGGAGCGGAGTCCCCTTGACGACCCCCAGACCGGCCGGAATATTGGCCCCCAACGTTGGTGGCGGGACCGGATGTCTGCCCCGCTGCCGACCCTCTAGCGCCCGCGCTTTCCGCGAGATACTCTATCACCGGCCCCGGGGGGCGCCACCCCCCGGTCAGGCTTGGCGCTGCAACCTGATCGCCGATCGGTCCCGTGGTGCTGCATGCAGGATTCCCGAACATCTGCGCATCCCAGTCTGCCTGAGCCTCCAGTGCACGCGTCGCGCTGGGGCGGACAGCTGGTGCGCCATACGTTGATCTTTCTCGCTCCGGCTCTCCCAGGCCGGGGCTTGTCGTGTCGCCCGCATCCGAAAGGACTGCACACACTATGAAACGGCTACGCTTCAGTCTGGGCGTCATGGGTGTACTCCTGGCGGCGTTCTGGATCGCGCCGCTCCTGGCACAGGAGCCTACCGGCACCGTCCGCGGACGGATCACCGATGACCAATCGCAGCGGCCGCTCGTGGGGGCCACGGTGCTTGTCGGGAGCCGGAGCGCGGTGACCCGGGATGACGGCCGCTACCAGATCGGCGGGATTCCGGCGGGGACGAGCGAGCTGCGGGTGCGGATGATCGGCTACTCGCCCATGACCGCGCCCGTCACGCTGGCCGCCGGTGAGACCATCGATCTCGACCTGGCCTTGACCGCCCAGGCAGTGAACCTGGCGGAGATCGTGAGCATCGGCTACGGGGAGCAGCAGGCGGGGAACATCACCGGCGCCGTCACCAACGTCACGCCGGACGAATTCAACACCGGCCGTATCATCACGCCGACCGAACTCATCCAGAACAAGGTGGCGGGCGTGCAGGTCATCGAGAGCAACGAGCCGGGCGGGGGCACCTCGATCCGGATTCGCGGACCCTCCTCGACCACTGCCAGCAGCGATCCGCTGTTCGTGGTCGACGGCGTGCCGCTGGCGGGAGGGAATGGCTCGGGGACCGGGATCACCGCCGGGCGCGACCCGCTCAACTTCCTGAACTCCGAGGATATCGCCAGCATCACGGTGCTGCGCGACGCCTCGGCCGCGGCCATCTATGGGACCAACGCCGCCAACGGAGTGGTCATCATCACCACCAAGCGCGGGGGTCGGGGTCCGCAGTTCGAGTACACGGGCACCGTGTCCTCCTCCAGCGTCACCCGGGTTCCTTCGATGCTGAACGCGGCCCAGTTCCGGACCGCGGTGGCACAGTACGACGCCGCCAACGGCACCACCTACACCAGCCAGCTCCTGAATTCCAATACCAACTGGTTCGATCAGGTGGATCGCACCGGGTACGGCCAGGAGCACAGCATGGCCTTCTCGGGCGCGGGCGGGAACATGGATTACCGGTTCTCGCTCAACTATCTGAACCAGAAGGGCATCATCGACGGCACCAAGGCCGAGCGAATCACCTTAGGGGCAAACTACAACCAGCGGCTCCTCAACGATCGCCTGAACCTGCGGGTCAACATCCGGGGCTCCCGCGCGGATGACAGGTTCACCCCGGGTGGTGTGCTGTCCAACGCCGCCCAGATGGGGCCGACCCAGCCGATCCTCGACCCCACCACCGAGACCGGCTTCTACGACTGGCCGGGGAATAATCTGACCTCGCCGGACAACCCGGTGGCGATCCTCCGGCTGGCTTCGGACGAGGCCACCACCTATCGCAGCATCGGCAGCGTGCAGGCCGAGTACCGGCTGCCCTGGATCGAGGGGCTCGCCGCCAACTTCAACCTCGGGTATGACGCGACCAAGGCCGAGCGGACGTTCTTCGACCCGAGCACCCTGCACGCCCAATCGAAGACCGGCACCAACGGTCGGTACCTGCGCAACACGCCGAGCGAGACCAACTCGGTGCTCGATGGGTACCTGAACTACGCGGTGCCACGCACACTGGGACCGGGCCTGCTCGATCTTACCGGCGGCTATTCCTATTCGCGGTCTCATGGGGAGTTCCCGTCGATCCTGGCCACGGGTCTCAGCACCGATCTCCTGGGTCCCAACGGCATTCCCGCCGCGGATTTCGTGACTTCGACCCAGAACGTGCAGGAAAGCAAGCTGATCTCGTTCTTCGGACGGGTCAACTACAACATCAACGATCGCTACCTGGCGGCGCTCAGCCTCCGGCGCGACGGCTCCTCCCGCTTCGGGCCGGGCAAGCAGTGGGGCACCTTCCCCTCGGTGGCCGTCGCCTGGCGTCTCTCCGAGGAATCGTTCCTCAAGGGCGTCTCGGCGCTTTCGGACCTGAAGCTCAGGGCGTCCTGGGCCCGGACCGGCAACCAGGCGTTCGGGAACTACCTCTGGGCCTCGAGCTTACCTCGTGGGCGACGCCCAGGTCCAGTACCAGTTCGGCGACACCCTGTTCACCACGATCCGGCCGAGCGCCGTGGACCCGAACATCAAGTGGGAGGCCACCCGCTCCTTCGACATCGGACTCGACTTCGGGTTCAAGAACCAGCGCGTCACGGGCGCCATCGACTGGTACGACAAGCGGACCACCGACCTGCTCTTCGCGGTGCCCCCGCCGCCGGCGTCCGCGCTGTCGGACCTCGTCATCACCAACATCGGCAGCATGCGGAACCAGGGCATCGAGATCAGCCTGAGCGCCCGGGTGCTCGAGGGTGGCAAGTCGGGGCTGAGCTGGACCTCCGACTTCACCGTCGCCAGCAACCGGAATCGACCTGCTCACCATCAACCCCTTCGCCGGGACCGCGACCAAGATCCTGGTCGGCGGCATCGCCGGCGGGGTGGGCAGCCGGATCCAGGTCCTGACGCCCGGCGAGCCGATCAACTCGTTCTTCGTCTACGAGCACAGGCGGGACGCGAACGGCAAGCCGATCTACGCGGACACCAATGATGACGGCTCCATCAACGATATCGACCTGTACGTGGACCGCAATGGCGACGGCCAGATCAACCAGGACGACCGCCGGCCGTTCCACGACCCGGCGCCGAAGTTCATCCTGGGGCACTCGTCGTACCTGACTTACGGCAACTTCGACTTCGGGTTCACCCTCCGGGCCTACCTGGGCAACTACGTCTACAACAATGTGGCGTCGAACCTGGGGACCTACTCGGAAATCGGGCGTGGCTCGCCGTACAACCTGCACAACTCGGTACTCAAGACCAATTTCGCAACGCCCCAGTACCTTTCTGATTATTATGTAGAGAAGGCGTCGTTCCTGCGGATGGACAACCTGACCGTCGGTTACACGTTCAACATCGCGGGCCGACCGGCGCGCGCCTTCGGCACGCTGCAGAACGCGTTCACCATCACCGGCTACGACGGGGTGGATCCGACGGCGGGACTGAACGGCATCGACAACAACATCTATCCGCGGTCGCGCACCCTCACCAGTGGCCTGAGCCTCCGGTTCTAGGCGCGTGATCAGCGACTCGACCTTTCGAGAAGGGACAGAGACATGAACCGCGGCACGCGCAAATCACTTACCGTCGCTGCCATCCTGCTGGGTCTGGGGATGACGGCCTGCACGGATCCCACGGAGCTCCCGACGAGCACGGTGACCGAAGGCAACATCTTCAAGGACCCGGGCTCGTATCGTGCGTTCCTCGCCAAGATCTACGCCGGACTCGCCGTCAGCGGGCAACAGGGCCCGGCGGGGGCCCCCGACCTGACCAACCTCGACGAGGGGTTCTCGCAGTACCTGCGGCTCTACTGGGAACTCCAGCAGTTGCCGACCGACGAGGCCGTGATCGGCTGGGGGGACCTGGGGCTGCCGGAGCTGAACACCCAGCTCTGGGGTCCCGCCAACGGGTTCATCGAGACGATGTACAGCCGGATCTACTTTCAGGTGGCGATGGCCAACGAGTTCCTGCGGCAGACCACCGATGCCAAGCTGTCGGAACGGAATGTCGGCTCCGCGCTCCGGGCGGATATCCAGATCTTCCGGGCCGAGGCCCGGTTTCTCCGGGCGCTCAGCTACTGGCACGGGATCGACCTGTTTGGCCCCATCCCGCTGGTCACCGCGATCAGCGTCGAGCCGCCGAAGCAGAACACCCGCCAGGAGGTCTATGACTTCGTGGTGAGCGAGCTGATCGACATCCGGGACGAGCTGCCGGCGGCCGGCGGCGCGGGCACCTATGGCCGGGCGACGAGAGAAGCCGCCAACATGCTGCTGGCCCACGTCTACCTCAACGCCGAGGTGTACACCGGCGCGGCGCACTACGGCGAGGCGCTGACCGCGGCCCAGGCAGTGATCGCGGGCCCGTACAGCCTGGATCCCAACTACCAGCGCATCTTCCTGGCCGACAACAAGAACTCGCCGGAGATCATCTTCCCGATCATCCAGGACGGCCTGTATACCCGGACCTGGGGTGGCATGACGTTCCTGGTCCATGCCAGCTGCGGCGGCAGCATGAACAACAACACCTACGGAATCGACGGCTGCTGGTGGGGCCTGCGAGTGAAGCCGGAGGCCTATAACCGCTTCCCGGTCGCCGATCCGCGGGGCTCGTTCTTCTACACCAATGGTCAGACGGTAGCGATCAACAGCATCGGGAACTTCACCGACGGGATCGCCGCGCCCAAGTTCCAGAACGTGAACTCGACCGGGGGCGCCGGCTCCAATTCGACTCATGTGGACACCGACTTCCCGATGTTCCGCCTGGGCGATGCCTATCTGATCTACGCCGAGGCCCACCTGCGGGGTGGGGGCGGCACGCGGACCCAGGCGCTGGCCTACGTGAACGCTCTCCGGCAGCGCGCGTACGGCGACAACAGCGGCGACATCACCGACCCCGAGCTCACGCTGGACTTCATCCTGGACGAGCGGGGGCGCGAGCTGCTGTGGGAGGGTCACCGGCGGCCCGACCTGGTGCGCTACGGCCGGTTCACCGGCGGTACCTACATCTGGTCGTGGAAGGGCGGCACCCAGGCGGGGGCCGCTACTAACGCGCACCTGAATCTGTACCCGATTCCGGCGTCGCAGCTCGTGGCCAACCCGAACCTGACGCAGAACCCGGGTTACTGAGCCCGGGACGCCAGTACGCTCCTCCTATCCGCGGCTCCACCGCTTCGGCGGTGGGGCCGCGGCTCGTCCCCCCGGCACCGGACCGGACCATGTCGCCTGACCCTCGCCTCATCGTAGCGGGACTGGTCGCGCTGGCCGTGGCAGCGTGCGGCGGTGAGCCCGGCTCGTCGAGCGGGTCGAATCCGCCGCCCGTTCCGCGCCCCACCCTCCCGACGAACTACCGTCCCAGCGGCCACATGGCCGCCGGCGACGTCGCGGTGCACCTGTTCGAGTGGCCCTGGCCCGACATCGCCACCGAGTGTGAAACCGTGCTGGGGCCCGCCGGATACACGGCGGTACAGATCTCACCGCCGCAGGAGCACAGCATCACCCCCAGCCGCGACTGGAGCGAGCGCTACCAGCCGGTGAGCTACAGCATCGCGCGGAGCCGCTCGGGGACCGGGACCGAATTCGTGGACATGGTCAACCGCTGCGCGGCGGTGGGCGTGGGCATCATCGTCGACGCCGTCATCAATCACATGACCAACTTCCCGAGCCCCGGTGTGGGCAGCAACGGCACCGCCTACACCAAGTACAACTACCCGGGCCTCTACACCCCGGCCGATTTCCATATGCCGTGCGCGCTCAACAACTACCAGAGCGCGGCCAACGTGCAGGACTGCGAGCTGTTCTCGCTGCCGGACCTCAACACCCTGCTCCCGTCGGTGCGCCAGAAGATCGCCGACTACCTGATCATGCTTGCCCGGCTGGGCGTGGCCGGATTCCGGGTCGACGCAGCCAAGCATATTCAGCAGGTGGACCTGGACGAGATCATCGACCTCGTGAACCTGACACTCGCGGGTGAGGCCCGCCCATTGCCGTATGTCTACCTCGAGGTGGTCGGGGGCCAGGGCGAGGCGCTCTCCGCCCGCGACTACTTCGGCGAGGGCTACTCCTCCGGCGGGGCCGCGGACATCACCGAATTCACCTTCGTGGGTGTGGGGGACAAGTTTCGCGGCATCGGCGGCCAGTACATCGCCCAACTCAACCCCAACGGGACACCGGGGAACCAGTTCTCCGAGGCGGCGTGGGGGCTGATCCCATCCGACAAGGCGGTGGCGTTCCTGCAGAACCACGACACCCAGCACCAGTGCGGCCTGGGCTACCGGGACGGCGACGTCTTTCGCCTGGCGAACGTCTGGATGCTGGCGCAGCCGTACGGCTACCCGTCGGTGCTCTCCGCGTACGGCTTCGTCTGTCCGGGCGGCAATTCGATGGGTCCGCCCTCGGACGCCGACGGCTGGACGCTGCCGGTCAGCTGTGCCTCGAGCCTCGAAACGGCCGGCATCGGGCAATGGGTCTGCGAGCACCGCGACCCGTCGATCCGGAACATGGTGCACTTTCGCAAGGTCGTGGCGGGCACCACCATCAACACCTGGTGGGACAACGGCGCCAACGCGATCGCCTTTTCCCGCGGCGACCTGGGCTTCGTGGCCATCAACAAGGAGAGCACGATGCTGACGACCACGGTGGCCACGGCGCTCCCGCCCGGCAGCTACTGCGACCGGCTGACCGGCGGGCTGGTCGGCCAGTCCTGCGCCGGCACCACCGTGGTAGTGGACCCCGCCGGCACGGTCCAGCTCGACCTGGCGCCGATGTCGGCGATCGCGATCGACGCCGGGACGCGGCTATAGCCGCGGTGGCGCTCAAACACCCCACCGTCGAATACAGGCATCCGCTTCCCTTCGATGAAGGAGTAACCCAGATGCGACATCGCGTCTCGGCGTCCGCGGTGACCCTGGCGCTGGTGGCGGGATGCCTGGCGGTTACCCACGCCGCACCAGCGCAGGTTTCCGCAATCGCGGCGGCTCCCGACACATCCTGGGTCAGGCGCAGCGCGCTGTACGAAGTGTTTGTCCAGGATTTCTCGCCGTCGGGCGACTTCCGGGGCGTGATCGACGGACTGGACCGCATCCAGTCGTCCGGGGCCGACGTGCTCTGGCTGATGCCGATCCACCCGATCGGCGAGTTGGGCCGGAAGGGCTCGCTGGGCTCGCCCTATGCCGCCAAGGACTACCGCGCCGTGAACCCCGCCTACGGTTCCCTGGAGGACTTCCGGGCCCTGGTCGAGGCGGTGCACGCGCGCGGGCTCAAGCTCATCCTCGACTGGGTCCCCGACCACACCGCGCCGGACCACCCGTGGGTGCGGGAGCATCCCGATTTCTATTTCCGCGACGAACGCGGCGAGCCCATGGTGCCGCGCGACGCGGCGGGGAAGCTCACCGACTGGACCGACGTGGTCCAGCTCGATTACGGGAACCCGGAGGTCCGACGGGAGATGATCGCCACCATGCAGTGGTGGCTCACCGAATTCGGAATCGACGGCTACCGGGTGGATGTCGCGGGGTTCCTGCCCTACGACTTCTGGGGCGAGGCCGTGCCGGCGCTCCGGGCCGCGGTCGAGCGGCGGATCCTGCTGCTGGCGGAGTGGGATGACCTCGAGATGCACCGGCTGGGCTTCGACCTCACGTATGCCTGGGACACGTACGGCCGCGTGAAGGAGGTGTGGCGCGGGGCACCGGCCTCCACCGTGGTCCGCCCCGAACTGGTTGCCATGCGGGCCATGCCCCCGGGTGGCATGCGCATGCGCTTCACCACCAACCACGACGAGACCGCCTGGGACAATCCCCCGGTAACCATTTTCGGCGGGGCGGCGGCCGCGCGAGCCGCGTTCGTCGCCATCGCCCTGCTGCCGGGCCGGCCACTGCTGTACAACGGGCAGGAGGTCGAGAGCCCGCAGAAGCTCCCGCTGTTCGAGCGGGAGCTGGTGGCATGGGAACAGCCCCACGCGGCCGAAGCCCTGGCGTTCTATAGTAGGGTGATAGAGCTGGCGCGAACGGAGCCCGCGCTCATCCGGGGTGACTTCGTGGAGATCGCGACCAGCGCCCCCGACGATCTGATCGCCTACCGGCGCGGCGGGCTGGTGGTGCTGGTCAATCCGCGACCCCGCGAGGTGCGGGCCCGAGTGACCGGCATCGAGGTGGGCGGGGCGCAGGACCTGTTGTCCGGGCGGACTCAGCGCGGCAACCGGGTCACGCTGCCACCGTACGGGGCGATGGTGCTTCGGATACGCGTGAAATGAAGGGTGGGTTTGCTCGCCGCTGGTTGTCTGTGCTCGCGGCGCTGGCCGCGCTCGCGAGCCCGGTGCACGCCCAGCGCGCGGCCGGCGCCGCGCCCCGACCTGCGGACCGGGCCGTGTACCTCGACAAGCAGGGCGTGGTCCGTTGGAAGGACACCAAGTCGGAAGTCACCCTCTTTGGGGCCAACTACGTCCTGCCCACCGCCTCCGATTACCGCGCCGCCGGCTACGTCCAGGCCGACCGCAAGCGGATGATCGACGAGGACATGGCGCACTTCGCCCGGATGGGCTGGGACGGTCTCCGGCTCACCTTCTGGGGCGACTGGGAGTCATCTGACAGCGCCGGCAACCTGATCGCCAACGATCATCTCGATCTGCAGGACTGGCTCATCGCCCGGGCGCGGGAGCGCGGCATCTACATGCTCTTGAGCCCCATCCAGCTCTACAACGCCAACTGGCCGGACGCGCTCGAGGACACCACGGCGCCGGGGTTCGGCCGGCGCTTCGGCCGGGACCGCATGGGCACGGATCCCGCCGCCATCGCGGCGCAGGCAAACTACCTGCAGCAGATCCTGAATCACGTGAACCCCTATACCGGCATCGCGCTCAAGGACGAGCCGGCGATCCTGTTCATCGAGCTGGTGAACGAGCCGGTGCACCACCCCGAAGACCTCGGAGGATCGATCCGCTACATCAACGCGCTCACCGACGCGGTGCGCAGCACCGGGTGTCGCAAGCTGGTGTTCTACAACGTGAGCCAGGATTTCCGGATCGGCGAGGCGATCCGGCGCTCGCGGGCGCAGGGGGTGACCTTCGGCTGGTATCCCACGGGGCTCAACTCGGGCGGCGAGCTGGTGGGTAACTACCTTCGCGGGGCCGACGGGTTCCCCGACATGCTGCGCCCGGAGCTGGCCCGCCTGCCCAGGATCATCTACGAGTTCGATGCCCCGGATCTGCGCGAGGGCACCATGTATCCGGCCATGGCGCGCACCTTCCGCACCGTGGGTGGGCAGGTCGCCCTGATGTTCGCCTACGACATGCTGCAGACCGCCTCGCGCAATCTGGGCTGGCAGACCCACTATCTGAATCTGGTCTACACGCCCCGAAAGGCGATGAGCGCCATCATCGCGGCCGAGGCCATGCGCCGACTGCCGCGGCTGCGGTCATACGGCGCCTATCCCGGGAACACCCGGTTCGGCGACTTCCACGTCTCCCACGAGAGTGGACTGGGTGAGCTGGTCGCCCGGGACGCGTTCCTGTACGCCGGCACGACCCTGGCCCGGCCGCCGGACCCGGCCGCCCTGCGCCGGATCGCCGGTTACGGTTCTTCCTCCACCGTAGCGTACGAAGGAGAGGGGATCTACTTCCTCGACCGGGTCCGCCCGGGGGTCTGGCGCCTCGAGGTCTACCCCGACGCCGTGCCGGTCCGCGATCCGTTCGAGCCGCCCAGCCCCGCCAAGATCGTGACCCGTGCGATCGGGCGCGCCTGGCAGATGACGATCGACCTGCCGGATCTCGGACGCTCCTTCACGGTGCAGCCGGTGACGGCGGGGAACCCGCGGGTCGAGCAGGCCGCCAGCGGCCGGTTCACGGTGACACCCGGGGTCTACGTCCTGAGCGCCGCCGGGCCGGTGGACGTCGCCAGCTTGCCGGCTGTTGTGGGACAGGTCGGCTTCGCCGAGTACCACCCCCCGCCGCCCGATTCCCTGCCGCCGATGGTCCAGTCACTGGCCGCGCCCGCCTACCTGGGCGGCCGCGATGCTGAACTCAGGGCTCGCCTGGCCGACCGGATGCCACCCGACTCGGCCAAGCTGTACATCCGGCCGGCGGCCGGCGGGTTCTACCGTGGCTTCGCGATGCGACCGGCGAGGGGGTACGAGTACGCCGCGACGGTTCCGGCCAGTGCGCTGCGTGAGGGACCACATCAATTCGTGATCACGCACTTCCGCGGGGATACGGCACTCACCTTCCCCGGCGGCCTGCGCGGGAAGCCCACCGACTGGGACTACCACGGCAGCGCATCCTGGGCGCTGGACGTGGTCGGAGCGCGAACGCCGCTCCGGCTGCTCGACCCCGGCTCGGACGCCGACCGGCTGGTCTTCAGCCGGATCGGGGATGCTGGACGCCGCGGGCTGTTCCGGGTTGGATTCTCCGGCATCACCGGCATGCCGGCCATCGGCTTTGTCCTGCCCGTGGACCGGGGCGGCGTGGCCCTGGCGGACTACACGGCCTCGCTCGTGATCGCCCACCGGATCAGGGCCCGACAGGAGACGATCGCCGATGCAGAGGCCGTCCGCCTGCGGCTCCGCGGCGTGGGGCCCCGCCAGGTCCTGCACGTCACGCTGATGGAAGACGACGGCACCAGCTGGAGCAGCGCGGTGCCGGTGGACAGCACGTGGAGCGAGCCGGAACTCCCGCTCTCAGGCTTCACCATCGGCCGCGGTGTGCTGCTCCCGCAGGGTTTCCCGGGGGAGTGGAACTACTGGGTCGGCCCCGCGGCGGGACGCGGCGCCGCCGGAGACCGGCCACGGCTCGATCGTCTGGAGCGACTGCAGCTGTCGCTCCGGTGCGAGGACGGGGTGATCGTCACGCCAGGGAGCTACGGGGTGGAGGTGGAGTGGGTGAGGCTGGAGTGGGATTGAGGGATTGAGGGATTGGGGATTGAGGGATTGAGGGATTGAGGATTGAGGGATTGAGGGATTGAGGCTGAGGAGCCTGATGAAGTCCGCCGCATCCGTCAGTCCCCAGTCCCTCAATCCCCCAATCCAACAATCCCCCAATCCTCACGGTCGTATCGTCGCCGTAGAGTTGAACAGCTGAGCCCCGATGACGAAATCCACCACCGATCCGGGTGCAAGCAGCAGCCCGCCGGAGCGGGCCAGTCCACCGCTCTGGCCTGGGCTGGCCTGAAACTCCACCGTATTCCCGCCTACCAGGGTTGGGGGGACCACGAAATGACTGGTCATTCCCGGATGCACGGTCCCCATTCGGTGCCTGATCGATGACCCGACCACGTAAACTTCTACGGGGAGCGCGTAGTTGTTGGTTACTTCCACATAGGCTGGGTTGGTGCCGGGCTGCGGTTCGCCCGGCTGGCGGGGCGCGCACGCGGCAACAGCCAGCAACAGCCCGGTGAGGACCCACAATCGACGTTGCATCTGTCACTCCGTTCGCTGTCCGCCTGCCTGACGGGTACTATGCACCGGGTCGAAGCCGCCCGGAATCATGCCGACCCGCGAACCTGCGCGCCAGCCTGTGGAGCCGGCCGGGGGGACGCCCGGCGGGCGATCCTGGGGCGGCCTGGGGCGGCCTGGGTCGAGCGGCGGGGCGCCAGCACCCGAAACGAGACCATATGAAACGTAGAGAGTTCGTGCACGGAATGGCGGGGGCGGCTGCGGCGCTCGGCGCGCCGAGCTGGCGGCAGGGCGGCGCGCCGGCAGGTGGGCGGAGCGTCGCCCGGCTGGATACTGGCTGGAAGTTCCTGCGCGACGACCCGGCCGGGGCGGAGAGCCCCGGATTGGACGATGCGGCCTGGCAACCAGCAACCCTGCCGCATACCGCCCGCATCGAGGCGCTGGTGACCGGCCCGGCCGACTCACCGGAGGCCCAATGGCAGGGGATCTGCTGGTACCGCCGGACGCTGCGTCTTCCGCCGGACGCCGCCGGCCGGAGCGTGCTGCTCAAGTTCGAGGGCGCGATGAACGTCGCCGACGTCTGGCTCGATGGCCGGCGCATCGGCGCCCACCTGGGGGGCTATCTGCCGTTCGTGCTCGACCTGAGCGACGGCCTGACGCCCGGGCAGGATCACCTGCTGGCCGTCCGGCTCGACAACCGCGACAACCCCATCACGGGCCCGAAGCCGCTGGCCCAACTCGACTTCAACATGTACCACGGGCTTTATCGGCCCGCGTCACCTGATCGTCAAGGACCGGCTCCACATCACCGATCCCCTGCTGGCCGACCGGCCGGCGGGCGGCGGCGTCTTCGTCACCTACCCCAGCGTTTCGCGCGCAGCCGCCGCGGTGCGGGTGCAGACCCACGTATTCAACGGCGTACCCGGCGCCGAGGCGCCTCCGGGTGCGCGCCACGCTGCGGGCCCCTGATGGTGATGTGGTCGGCTCCGTCCTCTCCGCGCCGCTGACACTGCCGGCCGGAGCGGACCGTGGACGTGACCCAGGACCTGAAGGTGAAGAGGCCGCGGCTGTGGAGTCCGGCCGCGCCGAACCTCCACCGGCTCGACTGCGAGATCGTGGTTGGTGACGCCGTGGTCGACGCCGAGACGCTGCGTATCGGCATCCGGCGCATCGCCATCACCGGCGATCGCTTCAGCCTCAACGGCGAGCAGCTGTTCCTGCGCGGTACCAACCGGCACCAGGAGTACCCGTATATCGGCTATGCCCTGTCGGATGCGGCGCAGTACCGGGACGCCCGCAAGATCAAGGACGCGGGATTCGACTACGTGCGGCTGTCGCACTACCCGCACGCCCCCGCGTTCATGGATGCCTGCGACGAGCTTGGCCTGGTCGTCATGGACTGCATTCCCGGCTGGCAGTATTTCAATCCCGACCCCGGCTTCGTCGCGTTGCAGTACCAGAACTGCCGCGACCTGATCCGGCGCGACCGCAACCACCCCTGTGCCATCCTGTGGGAGGTCTCGCTCAACGAGTCCGCGATGCCGCCGGAGTTCGTGGCCCGGACCCACGCCATCGCCCACGAGGAATACCCCGGCGACCAGTGCTTCACCGCCGGGTGGGTGCACGGCTACGACGTCTACATCGATGCCCGCCAGCACGGCGGCTGCCGGCGCGAGAAGGCCCAGGCATGCGTGGTAAGCGAGTACGGCGACTGGGAGTATTACGCCATGAACGCCGGCCTGAGCCAGGACGCCTGGCAGAACCCGACACCCGCGGAGAGCAACAGCCGCCAACTGCGCTGGCAGGGCGAGCGGGCACTGCTGCAACAGGCCACCAACTTCCAGGAAGCCCACAACGACAACCTTGGGACCATCGCCTTCGCCGATGGGCTGTGGGTGATGTACGACTACAACCGGGGCTACGCGCCGGACATCGAGTCCTCAGGCTGCATGGACATCTTCCGGCTGCCGAAGTTCTCGTACTATTTCTTCCAGAGCCAGCGCCCCGCCGCCTCCGGCGCCATGGTCTTCATCGCCAGCGAATGGACATCGGCATCCCCCACCGATGTCCGGGTTTTCAGCAACTGCGACGAGGTTGCCCTTCACCTCGACGGCCGCCTGCTGGAGCGGAAGGGATCCGACCGGGACCGCATGAGCACTCGGCTCGCCCGCCCGCCGTTCACCTTCCGCATCGGCGAGTTCCGACCAGGCACGCTGGAAGCGATAGGGTACATCGCCGGCCGTCGGGCGGCCCGGCACGCGGTACGCACCCCGGGAGCCGTCGACCACCTGACGCTCGCGTTTGATCTTTCAGGACGCCAACGGGACCGGGAGCGCAGGGACCAGATCTTCTGCCACGCGTCCCTGCGGGATGCGCTGGGGACGGTCGTGCCGGAGGCGTGGGAGAACGTCGCCTTCGGAGCCACGGGGAACGCCACCCTGGTCGGCGCCAATCCGTACTCGAGTGAGGCCGGCATCGCCAGCATTTTGCTCGAGACCGGGCCGGGCACCGCGCCAGCCTCCGTCTACGCGGTGGCCGTGGTACCGGACGGCGGCTCGGTACGGGTCCTCAGCGCCTCACAGGCGCCGGAGGGCCGGTCTCCCCCGCACGAGGTCCGCTACACCACCGACGGGAGCGAGCCCGGGCCGGCCTCACCACTCTACCGCGCTCCGATCGGGTCGGCGCCCGGGCTCCGGGCGGCGCTGCTGGTGGGCGGCCGGGTGGTGGCGTCGCTGGCAATCGACGCGCCGAAGTTCCGCATTCCCGTCAGCGCGCCACCGGACCGGCGCGGCCCCTTCGGTCCCTGACACCGATCACCGCGAAGACGCGCAACCAACACTTCTTCACCGCGAAGGCGCGAAGACCGCAAAGGTTGGGTCAGAACCGCTTGGTGTTCCATAGGTTGTTGCGGTTGAACCGGAGGGCGATGAGTTGATGTGGGCACCAACACCTTAGCGCTCCTGGCGTCTTTGCGGTTACGTGAGACCACCGCGAAGGCGCGAAGACCGCAAAGGGCGGGTCAGAACCGCTTGGTGTTCCATAGGTTGTTGTGGTTGAACCGGAGGGCGATGAGTTGATGTGGGCACCAACACCTTAGCGCTCCTGGCGTCTTTGCGGTTACGTGAGACCACCGCGAAGGCGCGAAGACCGCAAAAGCGGCACAACACCACTTCGCGCTCTTGGCGTCTTGGCGGTGAGTTAGCCGGTGACGCCGAAGGTGAAGACCGTTCGCGAGCGGTACTCCGTGCCCGGCCGGAGGATGGTGGACGGGAAGCCCGGCTGATTCGGTGAATCGGGAAAATGCTGGGTCTCGAGGCACAGTCCCGCGCGCTGCCGATACACCCGCCCCGCCTTCCCGGCGACCCGCCCGTCGATGGAATTGCCGGAGTAGAAGTGCAGGCCCGGTTCGGTGGTGTGGACATCGAGGGTGCGGCCCGACGCCGGCTCCACGACCCGGGCCGCATGGACCAGTCCGGGCTCGCCCTGGTTGAGCACGAAGCTGTGATCGTAGCCAAGTCCACGGCGGAGCTGCTCGTCGTCGGTCGCGATCCGGGCGCCGATGGCCGTGGGCGAGCGGAAGTCGAACGGGCCGCCGGCCACCGTGGCCATCCCGCCCGTCGGGATGAGGGTCACATCCACGGGCGTCATCCGGTCGGCGTTGATCCAGAGCAGATGACCGTGGATGTCGCCGGCGCCGTCACCCATGAGGTTGAAGGTGCTGTGCTGCGTGAGGTTGACCGGCGTTGCCTTGTCGGTCGTCGCCAGGTAGTCCACGACCAGCTGGTTCTTGTCCGTCAGGGTGTACGTAACCCGGGTGTCGAGGGTGCCCGGGTACCCTTCCTCTCCGTCCGGGCTGGTGTAGCTCAGCGCGATGCCGATCCCGTGGTCGGCAGGAAGCGGAGCGCCGCGCCACACCACCCGGTCGAAGCCGGCGCGACCGCCGTGCAGATGGTTGGGCCCGTTATTGGCTGTCAGATGGTACGTCTTCCCGTCCAGCGTGAACCGGGCACCGGCGATGCGGTTGGCGAATCGCCCGACGATCGCCCCGAAATAGGTGGAGTCGCTGATGTAGTCCTCGAGCGAGTCGTGTCCGAGGACGACATCGGCCACCCGTCCATGCCGGTCGGGGACGGAGATGGAGACGATGATCCCGCCGTAGGTCACGGCCCGGAGCTCGACGCCGTGGGCGTTGGTCAGGGTGAAGGCCTCGACCGACTCCCCGGCGGGTGTCGTGCCGAACGGAGCGCGGGTCACCCCGGCCTGGCCCGGGCCAGCGGGCTCCACCGGGTCAGCCGTGGAGGGGGGAGCCGCTCAGCGCCTGGTCCCCGGACGGAGGCGACGGCACGCCGAGGTCCAGCGGGGGTGGTTCGTCCCGGACGAGGAACTCGAACTGCTCGCGGAACTCCTCCAGCGAGAGGTGGGCGACCGCGGCGAAGCGCGCAATCTCGTGCGGGTTGGCGAAGTCGTCCCGGCGCAGCCGGATCATGTACCGCCGCGCGATCGCATAGCGGGTCGACCGGATGTTCACGTACCGGATGCGGGTCCGGCCGGTCTCCGGGTCGAGCAGGTCCCGGAAGAGGATGGGCCTGAACTCGCCGCCCTGCATCGAGACCATCGCGGCTCCCGCCCCTGACAGCAGGTACTTGGCGGCACAGTACCCCAGGTCCCGGGCATACTCGACGTCGTACGGAATGGGGTCGGCGCAGCGCAGCTCGTAGCCGATGTCCTTCGCCACGATGCTGGTAGTGAGCCCGAACTGTCGCAGCCGCTCCTGCACCGCCTGCTTCAGGATGCCCCCGATGGCGACTTCCGCGATGCGGAGGTTACCGTGGGCGTCGCGCTCGACCCCCTCGATCCCGGCCAGCTCGCTGGGATCGATGCCCTCGACCACCCCTTCCGCGATGACGGCGACCCCATGGCGCTTCCCCTGGGCCAGCCGCTTGATGATGGCGCCGACCAGGGTGTCGGTGATGGCCTTGAACGGAATCTGTCCGGAGGCCGAACTCCTCCGGGATGAGGGTGAGGGTCGCCCCGGCCGCCTTGCCGATTCCCAGGGCCAGGTGCCCCGCCTTCCGGCCCATGGCGATCACGAAGTACCAGCGCGAGGTGGTGTGGGCGTCGACCATCAGGTTCTTGACGATTTCGGCGCCGTGGTGGCGGGCCGTCTGGAAGCCGAAGGTGTCGATTTCCGGCGGCAGCGCGATGTCGTTGTCGATCGTCTTCGGCACGTGCACCACGCTGAGCCGGCCCTCGGAGTGCTGCTCGAGACGCATCGCGGTGTAGGCGGTGTCGTCGCCGCCGATAGCGATCAGCCGGGCCACATCGAGCCGCAGCAGCGAGAGCACCGTGTTCTCGAGGAACCGGGTATCGGCGGTGGGATTGGCGCGGGCGATCCCGATGATCGAGCCGCCGCGGGAGTGGATGCGGCTGACCTCGTCGATAGTGAGGGGGATGACGTGGTCGACGTCGCCCCGCATGATCCACTGGAACCCGTCCTGGATCCCCACCACGTCGACCCCGTCCAGGACGCAGCGGATGGTGGCCGCGCCGATCACAGCGTTGATTCCGGGCGCCGGCCCGCCGCCGACGACGATCGCCACCTTACTGCGTTCGCTCATGGTGCTCCGAACCTCGAGCGGTCACCGGCGATCCGCCGGGCCCCGCTGTAGCCTGGAATAGTGACCAGCTGACCACGGGAATTCTAGCCGAGCCGGCAGGCGCGAACCACCTCGGGGGGGGCCTGACTGCGATTGGGGGTGGGGCGGGGGAGGGCGCTCGGGTCCAGCACCGGCGGGGCTGGGCGGGACCGCGCCGGCGGGAGCCTTCGGGCGGGGGCGCTACCGGACGGTTTCGCGCTGCTTTCCCCGCGCCCGGAGCGCCAGGGCGAGCATCACCAGCCCGAAGGCGAGCAGCACCAGGCCCCACCACAGATTCACGTTGATACCCAGCGACCGGGCGTAGATCGCCTGGTCCGACGTGAGCCCGAACAGCGTGAGCAGGGCGCCGAAGATCGTGAACATCAGCCCGATCGGGAGTCGCAGGTCCAGTTTCATCGCACGCGTCACCAGAAGATGATGTTGAGAACGAGAGTGAGCCCCAGGACGACCACGCCGAGGGTGGCGGGTCGCTTGTACCAGGGCATGTCGCTGTCCGTCAGGCGCGGGGTCAGCGCGTAGACCAGCCCGCGGAGTTCCGTCGTCCGACTTGCGGCTGACGGTGAGCAGCGAAATCCCGATCGTCGCCACGAAGCAGGTGCTCCACGCGACGATCGCGGTCCAGAAGTTCTGGGCCATCTCGCTCGGGTAGGTATGCAGCGCCGTCCCCAGGAACGCCCCCTTGATCCCGGGCATGGCGTCGTGCGGCAGGGTGAGCCCGTGGTGCGCGGCGGCGGCGAGGGTCCCGATCACGCAGGCCGAAGAATGCCCCGTGGCCCGTGGCCCGGCGCCAGAACATGCCCAGCAGGAAGGTCGCGAACAGCGGCGCATTGACGAACGCGAAGACCAGCTGGAGCATGTCCATGATGTTGTTGAACCGCGTCGTCGCGTAGGCCGCCGCCACGCTGAGGGCGATCCCGACCACGGTCGCCACGTGGCCCATCCACAGGTAGTGCTCGTCCGACCGCCCCGGCCGGATGTACGACTGGTAGATGTCGTAGGTCCACACGGTATTGAACGCGGTGACGTTGCCGGCCATGCCGGACATGAACGATGCCATGAGCGCCGTGAGGCCGAGTCCCAGCAGGCCGGACGGCAGGTAATGCGCCAGCATCACCGGGACGGCGAGGTTGTAGTTCGGCGTCCCGTCGCTGCCGAGGGGCAGGAACCCGCCGCTGCTGCTGTGCAGCGCGATGGCGATCATGCCGGGCACGATCACCAGGGCCGGGAAGAGCATCTTCGGGATGGCGGCGAAGCAGCGGGGTGCGGCGCGCGGCGGTCATGGACTCCGCGGCCATGGCCCGCTGGACCACCAGGAAGTCGGTGCACCAGTAGCCGAACGACAGCACGAAGCCCAGGCCCATCGCCATGCCGAACCACTCGACCCCCATCGGGTTGGCGCTGGACGAGCCGAGGTGCTGCCAGGAGTCGGTCCAGGCGCCGGCGGCATACCCGGCGTTGGTCGCGACGGCGCGAGCTTGGCCGTCAGGCCGTCCCAGCCGCCGACGTCCTTGAGACCGAGCAGCACCAGCGGGAGGAAGCCGAGGACGATCAGGAAGAACTGCAGCACCTCGTTGTAGATCGCCGAGGTGAGTCCGCCGAGGAAGATGTAGACCAGCACGATGACGGCCGACAGCACCACGCTGGTGTGGAAGTTCCAGCCCAGCACCAGCTCGAGCAGCTTGGCCAGCGCGTACATCGAGATGCCCGAGGAGAACACCGTCATCACCGCGAAGGTGATGGCGTTGAAGCCCCGGGTCTTCTCGTCGAAGCGGAGCTTGAGGTACTCGGGCACCGAGCGCGCGCGCGAGCCGTAGTAGAACGGCATCATGAAGATGCCGACGAACACCATCGCCGGGATGGCGCCGACCCAGTAGAAGTGGCTCGTCATCATCCCGTACTTGGCGCCCGAGGCCGCCATCCCGATCACTTCCTGGGCGCCCAGGTTGGCCGAGAGGAAGGCGAGTCCGGCGATCCAGGTGGGGATGGAGCGGCCCGACTGGAAGAAGTCCTCGCTGCTCCTGATGAAGCGGCGCAGGACCCAGCCGATGCCGAGCACGAAGGCGAAATAGACGATCAGGATCGCGTAGTCGATCGCGCCGAGCTGGATCTGGTGCACGGTCGGTGTCCCCGGCGGGCGGGCGGGTGGAGGGACTGGTCACGGGTCGGACCGGCCCCGGGCCGGGGCGACGCCCAGCATATGTTCGGTGCCACGGTCCCGGGGCGCAAGGTCCGCTGGCCGAAGGACCTCGGTGGCCGTACCTTGTGGCGCGGGCCGTCACGAGCGGCCCGGCGGCGGTGGCCAGCCCGGGCTGAACCCGACCAGACTCCCAGGACATCTCCATGCGCCGCCTTTCCGGTTTGCTCGCGGGCTGTCTCGTCGCGCTCATCCTGGCGGCGCCCGCCGCGCCGCTCCGGGGCCAGGTCCGCGTGGCCTCGCCCGACGGGCGCAACCAGGTCACCGTCGAGGTGCGCGAGGGTCGGCTGAGCTACAGCCTGGCCCGGGACGGACGCGGCGCTGATTCTCCCCTCCGCGGCTCGGGTTCGAGTTCCGGGGGGCGCCGCCGCTCCGGGACGGGCTGCGCCTCGTCGACACCGCCCGGCAGTCGCACGACGAATGGTGGACGCAGCCGTGGGGTGAGGTGGCCCGGGTGCACGACCACCACAACGAGCTGGCCGTCTCGGTGGAGGAGACCGCGACCCCGCACCGGCGGTTCACCCTCCGGGTGCGAGCGTTCGACGACGGGGTGGGCTTCCGGTACGAGTTCCCCGGAGCAGCCCGGACTGGGTGCCTTCGAGATCACCGATGAGTTGACCGAGTTCTCGCTGGTGGACAACCCGCGGGCCTGGTGGATCCCCTCCGACCGGCCCCGGATGGACCGCTCCGAGATGCTGTACTCCTCGGGCCCGGTGAGCCTGCTGCAGCGGGTGCAGACGCCGCTCACGATGGAGACCCAGGACGGCCGCACCTTCCTGGTCATCCACGAGGCCAACCTGGTGGACTACGCCCGGATGAACCTCCGCGGGTCGTGTATCGAGTGCCGCGTCCTCCAGGCGGACCTGGCGCCGATGGGCGACGGCATCCTGGTGCGGGGCCAGCCGCCGTTCGTCACGCCCTGGCGCACCATCCAGTTGGCCGACCGGGTCACCGACCTGGTCCCCTCGGTGCTCGGCCTCAACCTCAACCCGCCCAACGCGCTCGCCAGCACCGACTGGATCCATCCGATGAAGTACGTCGGCATCTGGTGGGGGATGCATATCGGCACCATGACCTGGGGCTCGGGGCCGAAGCACGGCGCGACGACCGCCAACACCCGGCGATACATCGATTTCGCGGCGGCGAACGGGTTCGGCGGCGTGCTGGTCGAGGGCTGGAACATCGGGTGGGACGGCGACTGGATCGTCAACCGGAACGCGTTCTCGTTCACCCAGGCCTATCCCGACTACGACCTTGCCGGCGCGTCGCCGCCTACGCCCGGGAGAAGGGGGTGCGGCTCATCGTCCACAACGAGACCTCGGGCGGGATCCAGAACTACGAACGGCAGCTGGACAGCGCCTTTGCCCTGTACCAGTCGCTGGGCCTCGACGCCATCAAGACCGGCTACGTCACCGATACCACCGGCGAGGGGCACTCGCACTGGTCCCAGTTCATGGTGCGGCACTACCGGCGGGTGATCGAGACGGCGGCGCGCCATCGGCATCATGCTGGACGTCCACGAGCCCCTCCACGACACCGGCGAGCGCCGCACCTGGCCCAACATGATGACCCGCGAGGGTGCGCGGGGGCAGGAGTACAACGCCTGGAGCGGCGACGGCGGCAACCCGCCGGAGCACGAGACCATCCTGTTCTTCACCCGGCTGCTGGCCGGGCCGATGGACTTCACGCCCGGCATCTTCGACCTCCTGATCGAGCGGGGCACCGGACGCCCGCGGCGGCCGGAGGAGCCCCGCATCCGCACAACGCTGGCCAAGCAGCTGGCGCTGTACGTGGTGCTCTACTCGCCGCATGCAGATGGCGGCCGACCTCCCCGAAAACTACGAGCGCCAGCCCGCGTTCCAGTTCATCCGCGACGTGGCGGTGGACTGGGACACCACCCGGGTGCATCGACGGCCGGATCGGCGACTACGTAGTGGTCGCTCGGCGCGAGCGCGGCGGCCAGGCCTGGTTCGTGGGCGCCATCACCGACGAGGAAGGCCGCACGCTCGACGTCCCGCTCTCGTTCCTGACGCCCGGCCGGCGCTACGTCGCCGAGATCTACGCCGACGGCCCCGGACGCGCACTGGCTGGACAATCCGCCTGCCGGTCACGCATCACGCGCCGCACGGTGACCGCCGCGTCGCGGCTCCGCGTCGTCCTGGCGCCCGGCGGGCGGTCAGGCGATCCGCATCCGGCCGGCGCGATGACCGGCGCATGCCGGAACCCGCAGTCGTGCCAGGCTCCAGTTAGCGATCACCGCCCCCACCCCCTGAGGCCCACCGATACCATGGGATCACCCGCCGCCACCGCTTCCGCCTTCCGGCCCAAGCCGCGGCTGTCGTTCTGGGAAATCTGGAACATGAGCTTCGGCTTTCTCGGCATCCAGTTCGGTTTCGCGCTGCAGAACGCGAACGTGAGCCGGATCTTCGAGACGCTGGGCGCCAGGTGGAGGACATCCCGATCCTGTGGATCGCCGCCCCGGTGACCGGGCTCCTGGTCCAGCCGATCGTCGGCTACCTCAGCGACCGCACCTGGAACCGGCTGGGCCGGCGGCGGCCCTACTTCCTGGTCGGCGCCATCCTCGCCTCGCTGGCCCTGATCGTCATGCCGAACTCGCCGGCCCTGTGGGTGGCGGCCGGGATGCTGTGGATCATGGACGCCTCCATCAACATCTCGATGGAGCCGTTCCGCGCCTTCGTGGGCGACAACCTGCCCGCCGAGCAGCGGACCACCGGGTTCGCGATGCAGAGCTTCTTCATCGGCACCGGCGCGGTGGTCGCGTCCATGCTGCCCTGGCTGCTCACCAACCAGTTCGGGGTGAGCAACGAGGCCCCGGCGCACACCATCCCCGACTCGGTGCGGCTCTCGTTCTACTTCGGTGCGGCGGTCTTCTTCGCGGCGGTGCTGTGGACGGTGCTCCGGTCGACGGAGTACTCGCCCGAAGAGATGGCGGCCTTCGCGGAGAACCAGGCGCGGGAGAGCTTCGGCCCGGGAGCAGCGGACGGCGGAGGAGTACGCCGCTGGACGGCGGCCGGCAGATCCGCCTGGGCGTGGGTGCTCCTGATCGTCGGGGGTGGCTGCTCAGCGTCTGGCTGGCCAGGCGGCGATCTACCAGGTCATGATCCTGTCGGCCGGGATCGCGCGTCGTCGGCGTCCTGCTCATCGTTGGCGGGCTGCTGCAGCGCGGCGGTCGGTACGACAACGGCTTCGTCACCATCCTGAACGACTTCCAGGACATGCCCCGCACCATGCGGCAGCTGGCCTGGGTGCAGTTCTTCTCGTGGTTCGCCCTGTTCGCCATGTGGATCTACACGACCCCGGCGGTGACCAGCCCACGTCTACGGCACCACCGACACCGACCTCCGCGCTCTACAACGAAGGCGCCAACTGGGTGGGTGTCGGTTTCAGCGCCTACAACGGCGTGGCGGCCGTGGTGGCGTTCGCCATCCCGGTGCTGGCGAGGCGGACCAGCCGGAAGACCGCCCACGCCATCTGCCTGGTCTGCGGCGCCCTCGGGCTGCTCTCCATCTCGTCGTCTCGGACCCCCGATTCCTGCTGGCTTCCATGGTGGGCGTCGGGATCGCCTGGGCCAGCATCCTCGCCATGCCGTACGCGATCCTCACCGGGTCGCTGCCGCCGTCGAAGATGGGCTACTACATGGGCGTCTTCAACTTCTTCATCGTGATTCCGCAGATCGTCGCGGCGGCCCTGCTGGGCTTCTTCGTCGGGCGGTTCTTCGGCGGGGAGGCCATCTACGCGCTCGCTGATCGGCGGCGCCTCGCTCCTGCTCGCCGCGGTGCTGACGCTCCGGGTGCGAGGACCGGGACGACGTGGACGCCGGCGCATGAGGATCGGCATCCGCGTTCCTCGCGTCTGATCGGCCTCGGCGCCTGCCTGGTCGGCGTGCCGGCCCGGTGCTCCCGCCGTGGCGGGGACACTCGGCGACCGGGCAGGCGGCGGCCGGTCCGGCGGTCTTCTGGAACAGCGCCACCGTCTACTTCCTGCTCACCGACCGCTTCCACAACGGCGACGCCGCGCAACGACCACGCCCTGGGCCGGGCGCAGGACGGCGCGCTGCTGCGCAACTTCGAGGGCGGGGACCTCGCCGGGGTAGCTCGCAGAAGATCGAGGAGGGCTACTTCGACAGCCTGGGGGTGGACGCCATCTGGATGACCCCGTTCGTGGAGCAGATCCACGGCAGCGTCGACGAGGGGACCGGGAAGACCTACGGCTACCACGGCTACTGGACCCGGGACTGGACCGCGGTGGACCCGGCGCTGGGGACGGAGGACGACCTGCGGGCGCTGGTCGACGCGGCCCACCGGCGCGGCATCCGCGTGCTCATGGACGCCGTCATCAACCACACCGGGCCGGTGACCCCGCTGGACCCCCGGTGGCCCGACGACTGGGTCCGCACCAGCCCGCAATGCACCTACCGGGACTACGCCACCACGGTGGACTGCACCCTGGTGGCCAACCTCCCGGACATCCTCACCGATCGGGACGAGGCCGTGGAGCTGCCGCCGGCGCTGCTCGAGAAGTGGGCGCGGGAGGGTCGCCGGGATCAGGAAGTGGCCGAGCTGGACGCCTTCTTCCGGCGCACCGGGTACCCGCGGGCGCCGCGCTACTACATCATCAAGTGGCTCACCGACTGGGTGCGCGAGTTCGGGTTCGACGGCTACCGGGTCGACACCGCCAAGCACTTCGGGGAGGCGGTCAGCGCGGAGCTGAAGCGGGAGGCCGAGCAGGCGCTGGCGGACTGGAGACGGGCCCATCCCGACCAGGTCCTCGACAGCCTTCCGTTCTACATGATGGGTGAGGTCTACGGCTACGACCCGGGCCAGGGGCGGGCCTACGACTTCGGGGACCGCACCGTGGACTTCTTCGCCTACGGCTACGACGGCCTCATCAACTTCGGCTTCAAGAGCGAGATCGCCAGGTCGCTGGACGGGGTCTTCACGCGCTACTCCGCGGCGCTCCACGACGGGGCACTCCAGGGTGTCGCGATCCTCAACTACGTCAGCTCGCACGACGACGGCTCGCCGTACGACGCGGAACGGCAGGATCCGCTCGGTGCCGGGACCCGGCTGCTCCTCGCGCCGGGCGGCGCCCAGATCTACTACGGCGACGAGCTGGCCCGGCCGCTGGTCGTTCCCGGCGCCGAGGGCGACGCCAATCTCCGGTCGTTCATGAACTGGCAGGACCTGGAGGGCGGGGGCGCCACCGCGGACGTCCTGCGAACACTGGCGGAAGCTGGGCCGGTTCCGCCGGGCCCACCCGGCGGTGGGGGCGGGCGTGCATCGCACGCTTCAGGCGAAGCCCTACATCTTCAGCCGCACCCTTGATACTGGCCGGGGGGACGACCGCGTCGTGGTGGCCCTGGACCAGGGCCAAGGCGCCAAGACCATCCCCGTCTTCGGGGTCTTCCCGGATGGCACTCGATTGGTGGACGGGAACTCCGGCGTGAGCGGCACGGTGGCGAATGGCGCCGTTGCGCTCACGACAGGATCGGGCTTGGTGCTCCTGAGCGAGCAGCCCTGAACCGCACGCGCCTTAACTGCAGCACCGCAAAGACGCGAAGATCGCCAAGGGGAGCCGCTCCCCAACGGAATCGATGAGGTACTTGGCGCGCTTCGCGTCTTTGCGGTGAGTGGTTCGGCTGGTGGACGCTTTCTCGGGCGTCATCGGAACGGAAGAAACGGCGGCATGGCGCTCACCACTGCATCGGGCCTCGTGCTCCTCAGGCGAGCTCCCGCTATCCGCCAGTGCTTTGCGGTCTTCGCGTCTTTGCGGTGAGTGCTTCGAGGGACCGGCGCTTATTCCCGGATCCACACCCTCGCCGACCTCGGCGGCAGCATGGTCCTGAGCGTCCCGCCCACGGCCGTAGCCGCATCCCCCGCCGGGAAGACCTGGCGATAGGTACCGTCCGCTTCGAGAGCGAGCTCCTGCGGTGCGTCCGCGTTGTTGAACGCGATGATGGCGCGTTGGTCGTCGAGGGCGCGCTCATAGGCGAGCAGACCGTGCGCATCGTCGGTGAGGAGCCAGTCGGAAGCTTCCGTCCACGAACAGGCGCAGGTGCTGTTTCCGCAGGGAGATCAGCTCCCGGTAGACCCGGAAGAGAGCGGTGTCGGGTGCCACCCGGTCCGCGGCGGCGAGGCCGGCCGAAGGGGTGGGTGGTCTCGTCCTCGTAGCGCAGGTCCGCCCAGACCAGCGGTTTCCGCTCGTCCGGGTCGTCCGCGCCCCACATTCCCACCTCGTCGCCGTTCCAGATGTGTGGTGCGCCGACGTAGGTGAACTGCTGTACCAGGATCTGCTGCTGGATCCGGCGGGTGCGCTCGTCGGGCCGGTCGATCCGGTACCCGGGGTCTTCGCGGGGCGTGTCCTGGTACTTGTAACGGCCCGGGTTGTAGACCGACGTGCCGAACCGCGGCGTGTCGTGGCTCGCCGTCAGATTCATCATTGCCTTCTGATGCGCCGGGCCGATGCCGGTGACCAGGGAGTCGAGCTGGTCGGCGTACGCCGAGGCGGTGAGGTGGGGCGGCGCACCGGCGAAGAAGCTGCGCGTGGGCGCGTACCAGCGGTAGTTCATCACGGCGTCGAACACGTCGCCCTGAAGCCACGGCGCCGGGTCGTACATCCGGTCCGGCCACTGTTCCCACCACACCTCGCCGACCAGGTAGGCCTCGGGATTGATGCTCCGGACGAAGCGCCGGTAGTCGCGCCAGAAGCCGAGCGGCACCATTTCGGCCACGTCGAGCCGGAAACCGTCGACGCCGTCCGAAGGGTCGCCGTCCCCGTTGGGGTCCAGCCAGCGCCGGGTGACGCTGAACACGAGGTCACGGACACCGGCGACGAGGTTGCCCTCGATGGCGCCGTGAGTCTTCCCCGTCGGCCGGCCGACCTTCTTCCATTCGGGCAGCCAGGGCACACCGACCCAGCCCCGGTAGGCGAACTCGTTGGTGTCCGGCGTGGCCGAGTCGTCGAAGCGCTCGATCTCGTACCAGTCGGCGAACCGCGAGGCCCGCTGGTGCTCGAGGACGTCCCGCCAGGCCCAGAAGGTGATCCCGGTGTGGTTCCACGAGTAGTCCACGATGATGCGCATGCCGCGCCGGTGCACCTCGCGCACCAGGGAAAGGAACAGGCTGTCGGCCGCCGTCCATCCCCAGGTGGCCGGGTCCCAGGGGATCTCGGCCGCCATCCGGGCTTCGTCGCCGCGCGGGTCGGGTCCGAAATTGCGGTCGATGTGGCGGTAGTTCCGCGCGTCGTACTTGTGCAGCGACGGAGCGTCGTTCACCGGGTTGAGGTACAGGGCCGTGACCCCGAGCTCCTGGAGGTAGTCCAGCCGGTCCATCACCCCCTTGAGGTCGCCGCCGTAGCGGCGGAGCTGCACCGTGCCGTAGAAGTCCTTGCCGGTGGCCTTGGCCCAGGGCTCCTGGCGGTACCAGTCGTGGGTCCACGGCGTCGGCTGCCAGCCGGCCGGTACCGGTTCGTCCGTTACTCCCAGCATGTCGTGCGGGGTCGGGTCGTTGGTCGGGTCGCCGTTGCGGAAGCGCTCGACGAAGACCTGGTACCAGATCGCGTCCGTCGCCCAGGCCGGTACCGCGAGGTTCGCGGGGGCCCGTTCCCCGGGCGTAGCCTTGCCGCAGGCCAGGGCGAGCGCCAGGGCGATCGTGAGCAAGCCGGCGGGGCGGGGAGCGCTCATGGCTGTCTCCTGCCGAACAGAAACGTCAGCTGGTCGTCGAGCCGGGCGCGCCAGGAGGCCTCATTGTGGGTGGCGCCCTCGTAGCTACGAACCACGAAGTCGCGGCCTTCGACGAGGCCCTGTCCGAGGAGCCAGGCCCGCACCGCCTCATGGGTGGGAGCGTACGCAGAGTCGAGCCCCAGCGTGCCGTAGTCAAACTGGTATCGCGCTCCAGGCGGAACCCGGAGGCCCGACCGGATATCGCGGATGACATAGGGTGTCGTGTCCGGCGTCGCCGGCGTGGTGCTGTCGCGGAAGTACTGTGCGACCACCGCCTCCGACAACGGGAAGTGGGTGGACACGCAGCCGCAGGCGCCGAAGAGCTGTGGGTGACGGGTCACCAGGTAGAACGACAGCAGCCCGCCCATGGAGGAACCCATGACGGCAGTGTGCTCGGGTCCGGTCATGGTGCGGAATTCCCGATTGATCCGCGGCATCAGCTCCTCGGTGAGGAACCGCGCGTAGTCCGGCGCCCGTTGCCAGGGGGAGTACTCCGGCCCCCGTTCGGCGGTGCTCCAGACGCCGACTACGATGACCGGCTGGGATGACGCCTCGATCCACGAGGCGGACCACCGCCTCGTCCACACCCCAATCCACGCCGGTATTCGCGATCCGAGGGTCGAACAGGTTCTCCCCGTCGTGCATGTAGAGGACCCGGTAGCGTGTGGATGACGCAGCATCGTACCCCGGCGGCAGCCAGATCTCGACGTGGCGCCTGGGACCGAGCACCGCCGAGGCAAAGTCCGTCCAGTAAACCAGGCGGCCCAGAACGCCGGAGCCCTGCCAATCGGCGATGTACTCCCGCTGGTCCCGCTTGAACCCGGGGATCTCGTGCACGACCACCGTATCGCGGTCGAGCAGCAGCCGGTTGTTCGGTGGGGGCGTTCCGGCCGGGCTGACGGCTTCGCGGTCCCAGGTGCCGAGGGTGAATTTGTATTCGACGGCCGTACCGGGTGGCGCGGTGACCTCGGCGCTGCGCTCGCGCCCTTGCCCAGTCATGGCGAGACCGTCGGGTCGCCACGGCCCGAGCTGGGGGAGGCTGCCGGCGAGGTAGACCGTGCCGGTGCCTACCGGCACGTGCACCCGGATGGTCACGGTGCAACATTGGCCGGCGGTGGTGTAGACAGGAGCCGTCGCGCCCGGGCTGGGTGCGAGCAGGAGCAGGGCGGCGAGGGCGAGAGTCGAGGACGGCAGCGAACCCTCCTGGCTTATGGATGGCAATGGAGCACGCCCGAGCCGGGGACGCGGCCTGACGGCTACCTCTTCGCGCACCCGGTGCGGCGACGGGACCGCGAGATCGCCACCGCGTGGCCCAGGCGGCCGTATGACGCATTCTCCCCGACTGACCAGCCCGCTTAAGCTGAAGGCCGCCACTGGTCGGGGCAAGGCCGCCTTGAGGACAGGGCACCCCTGTCACCCAGGCGACCTGCTCAAATCCAACTCCAGATAGGCGGTTCCCTCGACCGGATTGTCGCGGTACGGCGGTATGGGATGAAACCCGAGGCTGATGTACAGCTGCCTGGCCTCGGTCATCGACGGCAGGGTGTCGAGGCGGATGCGGCGATACCCGGTCCGACGGGCATGGTCGATCGCCCCGGTGGCCAGAATCCGGCCCACACCGTGTCCGCGAGCCGCCGGTCGAACGTAAAGCCGTTTCATCTCGGCGGTGTCGGGATCCAGGGGGCGGACGGCGACGCACCCCAGGATCTCGTGTTCCTGGCGCGCGAGGAGGAGCGTGCCCCGGGGCAGGGAATAGTCGCCCGGGAGTTGTCGAAGCTCCTCGTCGAAGCCCTCGAGACAATGGGCGGCCCGGAGGATGTCCGCATACTCGAGTAGCAGAACCCGTACGGCGTCGAGATCGGCCGGAGTCCGCGCTTCGAAGAGGGGAATCATCGCGTGAGTGCCGGCAGGCGGTTACAGGGCACCGGGCGTCAGGAAGCCCAGCCGCTGCAGGAACCGGCCCTGCTGGAGGATCCCCGCGGCCCGCGCCGCCGGGTCAGGGTCGAAGTCCTGCTCCTGTTGCCCGAGGTTGCGGGTCAGGAGATGCCCCACGCCCGGAAACACGTTGAGGTCGCACCAACGGTTCAGCGCCCGCAGCCGGTCACAATACCGGAGCACACCGGCCAGCGGGGTGAGGGAGTCCTCGGCACCGTGGACGATGGAGGTTGGCGGCGTGGCCGGACCGACGTGCTCGACGGGAGAGTAGGCGGTGGCGAGCGCCTTCCCCTGCAGCAGGCGACGGAACCAACCGTCGCGGGCCAGATCGAGGGCCGGCGACCACAGGACCAGCGCGTCCGGACCCGCCGTACCGTCCGGGCACCCCACGGTCGCGGTGGCGGCGACGAGATGCCCACCGGCCGACACGCCATAACCGGCCAATCGCCCGGAAAGACCCAACTCCTTCGCGTGGGTGCGCGTCCAGCGGAAGGCGGCACAGGCGTCCTCCAGGGCATCGATGGGGGTGACCGCGGCGCCGGCGAGTCGATACTGCACCGAAATGGCGACCAGGCCCCAGTCGGCGAACTGCCGAGCGGCGCCGAAGGTCCAGGCCGGTTCACCGGCGCTCCAGCCGCCTCCATGAAAGAGGAGGATACCTGGTACGGGCCTGGCCGAGTCGGGACGGAACACATGGGCATGCAGAACTTGCCCCGCCACCTCACGGTACGCATAGGTGCGCGGCGCGCGGACGGCCTGCGCGAAAACGTACTGCGACCCCAGTGCCGTCACTGCAACCACGCCGAGCAACAATCTCATCCAGGGCTCCGAAAGGTGAAGCGCCATGCGCCCTGGCCCGACAGGGAGCTGGTCGCAGTCCCGTTACCGGCGACATCGGCACCAGGCTGGTTGTGGATTCCGTCTACGGCTCGTTCGGTGGCGGCGCCTCCTCCGTCGGCGTACCTCCAAGCTCCCGAGCGCAGTCCACCGGCCCGCGGGCCATGAAGGTACCGGCAGCCATGGCTTCCTGCACGCTGAGCTTGCCTCGCAGCTCATCGACTTTGGCGTCCTCTTTGGCCAGGCTGGCGGTCAGGAAGGCGAAGCCGTTGGGTGACAGCTGGTCCTTGGCTTTCTTCGCGGTGCATTCGCAGATCGGCTGGGGCAGGTTGCTGGACGCCAGACACGCCTGGACGAAGCGGTCGATGCCCGGATCGCTTGCGGTGCCCGCATTGCTCTTTGAACACGCGAGCAGTGCCAGCGTCGTGGCTGCGAGTATCCTGGTGAGGCGTGGTGTCACGTGAGCTCCTGGTTGGGGGATAACCCCGCCCAACCTGCGAGGCAGCGAGCGTCCCCGCAAGCCCAGCCGGGCCACGGTCACGCGGTATTTCCGCCGCGCCCTATCCATCGGTGAGTGGAACAGGTTCCGAGGTTGTCGACGTCGACGTCGCGGCGCAACGGCTCTCGGTCTGCCCGGGAGCAGCGCGGCGACTGTGCCACCGGGCCGACTCCGCGCGGCGAGCCTACTGCAGCGTCAGCGTGTCCGGGCCGGATACCTTGTGGATGTGGCACCCGCCGGGGACGTCAAATACGTAGACCGCGGCGGTCGTCGCCCCCGATGGGCGTTCCGCGGTCACTTGCACCGTGTCCCCCGTTCGGCGCAGCTTGTCCCGGGCCCCGTCGTCGAGAATGACGTACGTTCCCATCGGCGAGAGGGCCAGGATGGTGGGTGAAAGGATCTCCCCGGTACGAACGAGGACGGAAACAACCAGCGCGTCGGGGACCGGGGCTCCGGTCCCGTCCAGCACCGTGACGAACGCCGCCCTGAACTCCGCGGTGCAAACGGTGGGGATCCCAGTCTCGCAGGCCCCGAGCCAGGCCAGGGCCAGCGGCATGATGCTTCTCAGAAGGCGTCCCGAAGCGGTTTGCATGAGTCCCCCCTTGAACCCATCGCGGGTACCGGCGACGCTCCCCTCGACAGTGACAGCCGTCCCGCTGGTATGGGAGGAGACGTAACCCGGTACCTCGAGACGCACCGGCCGGCACGTCGATGCTGTCATGGTGGCGTGGCTCCCTTCGACCCGTGTCGCAGCGTCCGCTTGAGCAGCGCCATCTGGCCGGCGTGATACGCGGAGTGCAGCGTCAATCCGTGCAGCAGATGCGCCCGGTCGTAGTCACGGTTCGGCACCGGGCCGCTGAGGTCGAGATCGCTCAGCGTCCTGAGCGTCACGATCAGTTCCGAGTGGGAGCGGCGGAGGTCCTCGAACGCCGCCATCCAGGCATGGGGGCTGGTGTCGCGGACCGGCGGCCAGTCCGCTTCGCCCTCGAGCTCGGTGACTCTACCCAGCACTCGCGCATGCACGGCGCGCACCCACGCGGTGACGTGGTACACGAGTTCCCAGATCGAATGCCCACCGGGCACGGGATGGGCGGCGGCCTCCCACGCGGTCACGCCTTCGAGGATCTCCCGCATCGAGGAGCCCTGCCACGAGTCGCCCTCCAGCGAACGCTGGAGCTGGTCGATAATCCCCGCCATGCCGATCATGGCTCTGGTTTCTCCTCCGGCACTCGCAAGGGTGGAACGAAGCTACCGTTCGAGCAACCGCTGCCTGTGTGAGGTGTGGGTCGAGCCGACGCGCTAGCCGCTCAGTCCCTCACAATGCGATACTCCGCCAGCCGTCCATCATGTCCAAACCGCAACACCAGCCATTCGGAATCGATACGAAACGTTCTGCACTGACACGGGTCGCCTCAAGCGATCTGAAGAAGCTCGCGGCTGCCAGTGGTATACAACTCGGTGTACCCTTTCATGGCGGCTCGAAAGCTCTCATTGGTGGCGTAGTCCTTCAGCTGCGCCTCAAAGCCACTGACGCTATCCACCTCATACTCCAGCACGACCCGGTTGAATTCACCCGTCAGATCGGTAAGGACGCGGTGCCTGGGGAGCTTGCCGGTGGCCGCGGCGCCTTTGATCTGAGCAGCGAGCGCGCTAGCCTTCCCGGGTTTCGCAATGAACATGTTGCGTACGATGATCATCTCAACCTCCTGGGGTGGGTGACACCCGGTGTCGCGGGGGTGAGGCGAGAAGCTGGGCTGACGATGCCGGGGCCACTTTACGATGCGGCCTGAACCTGCGTATGAGCTGCGGTGACGGCTGGTGACCCACCCTCAAGATATCCCTGGCGCCGATCGCGGGCACTGTGGTGGCCACTCAGGCCTTCCGGCGCGCGCCTACCTGGGACGAAGCAAGCGCGTAAGCGCCCGGTCCAGCGCCGCCGCGAAGGCCTGCCTGGCACGCGCGTCGTAGGGGGGAGGGCCGCCGGTCACCGCACCTGCCGTTCGGAGTTGGTCCATGAAGTCCCGGACGGAGAGCCGCTCACCGATGGTCTCGGCGGTGTGCTCTTCGCCCCGGGGGTCCAGGACCACCACGCCTTTGGGAACCAGCAGAGCGGCGAGCGGGATGTCCTGGGTCACCACCAGATCCCCGGGCTCGGCCGCGCTGGCGATGTGCTGGTCGGCCACGTCGGGTCCGCCGTCGACCCATACGGCCGTCACCAGCGGATTCCCTGCCGGCAGCTGCAGCCGTTGGTTGGCCACCAGGACGGTCGGGAGACTGAGGCGCTTGGCCGCGCGGAAGACCAGGTCCTTCACCTCCCGTGGGGCTGCGTCGGCGTCGATCCAGATCTTCAAGCGAGCTCCGTCGCGAAACGTGGGTCGTACTGCCTTTACTGCGGGCTAAACGATCCGCTCCAGAGGGGCCCAGCGACACGCGATCGGTCCCCCCCCGGACAACTCCGCTTCACCGTCGTCCTTGGTCCCTCAGCCCGCCCGACTAGTGCCACACTCCCAGTATCGCTCCCATCGTGACGAGGTACACCAGCTGATACCCGGTGTCGATGAAGAACGCCGCGAGCGGCTTGTCGGAGTACAGGTTGGCTGTAAGGCCGATGGGCAGCGCGAATCCCAGCCAGGCATGGAACGCCCAGGCCGCGCCCCGGCCAGCGGTTTCGGCGCCGAGATGCGACAACATGATGTGAAGCACCCAGGCCATCAGCACGAAACAGAGAAACGAAATGCTGTAGGTCCGCCCGGCGGTCGCCTGCATCGCCTTGACCTTCTCGGAGGTGTAACCGTTGGCGCGGGCCCACGCCTGGGCGAAGGCGACCGGCGAATACCAGATGGCACCGATGAGAAACGCCGCCAGGGCGGCGACGCCGATGGCGGGCCAATGACCGAGGGACATGGGGGCTCCGGTTTCAGGGTGGCGCGTCGGTGATTTCCGATATCGCGTGCTGCAATCGAAATTCCTTGGGGCCTGACGCCCCGACGGTCGCCTGCGCGTGAGGTCGGGACGAGGGGGGCCGGTTACTCGGCCCGCATCTCCTCCTTCATTTCCCTCAACGTCCGCGCTGCGTCCTTGCCGGCCCGGGTCCCTTTGTAGCGGTCCGCAAACCGCGCCAGCTCGACCATGAGCCGGTCGCGGCGTCCGGTGCTGCGATGGAGTTCCATCAGGAGGTTGGAGGCCAGGAACTCGTCCTTGGGTTCCGGCCGGTTCCGGCGTACCTCATGGAACAGTCGCTCCGCCACCTCGGGCTCGCGCAGGTGCTGCCGGTGGATCTCGGCCAGCTTGATGCGGGCGAGGTTGTCCGTCGGATGACGTACCAGGTGAGCCGAGTAGGCCCCGGCCGCCTCACGGTACATGCCCCGCGCCACCAGGGATTCGGCCCCGGAGTGGGCGGGAGAGGTGGGCAGATTGCCGCCCGCGTAAAGAGTATTGGCGATACCGGTCGCGGCGGTGTCGATGACGGAAAACCACAACCCCGAGAGCAGCAGCAGCGCGGGGACGTTGGCGATCAACAGCAGCACGAGAGTCGCCGGGCCGATCCAGTCCTTGCCGTATGCCAACACCTCCCCGACGGCCAGGAGGAAGTACGCCGGGCCCAGCAGCTTGACGAACAGCTTGAGGAACTGGGCCCGTTCGGCGGCGTCAGGGCTTCTAAATGGGATGCGAATCATGGTTCCCGGTGGCCCTCACCCACTTGCTCATCGCATTCGTTCGAGATCGTCGAACAGTGCCGTCGGGCTGAGAGGCCGACCGAGCAGGTCCTCGGTCACCCGGCGGGAAGGACGCTCCAGTCCGAAGCGATAGATCCGCTCGGAGAGCCAGCGATACAACCCCGCCTCCGACCAGGCACCCGTCCCACGACTGGTGCGAATCGCCTGACGCATGTCGGCCACGATGAACGCGCCCAGGGCGTAATTGATGAGATAACCGGGTCCGTCCATCAACTGGCCGCGCATGGCCCACCACGACCATTCCGGGTGTGGCCGGATGCGCAGGTAGTCCCGGGTAATGGTGGTCCAGATGGCGTTGGGGTCGACATCCGGTTGGGCGTGCACCCTGATCTCGAACAGGGCCCAGGCGATGTCGAAGACGATCCCGCTGTACTTGGCCCGGAGCGACGCCGCCAACGGGGCACTGTCACCCAGGAAACGGACCTGCCAGGTGGGCTCGTACAGCTCCATCGCCGGAAGATCGGCCAGCGCCTCGGTGAAGGTGTCGTTGTCGGGCCAGTCGGTGAAGGCCGGCCGGGTGCTGATGGCGGCGATGTGGATGGCGTGTCCCGTCTCGTGCAGCAGTTCGGCCAGGTTGTCGAAGCCGCCGGCCTGGTAATTGGTGAAGACCCACGGCTCGGTGAGCACTAGCCGGCCCGAGACCCACCGGGCCCGGCTGCCGAAGTCGCAATACGCTACGGGATACTTGCCGGGGCGGGTCTCGAGATCGTACCGCACGCCGAGCCGGACCGGGTCGGCGCCGAGCTGGCGGTAGTAGGCGTCGTTGACTGAGCGGAGGTCGGCGATATGCGCGAGTCGCGGGCTGAGCCGGCGGCTGGCGTCGCCGGTGAAGTAGTACCAGTCCCACGGCTCGAGCATGCTGTCGGACACCCCCGCCCGCCAGCGCTCGAGTGCGCCGACCAGCCACCGCTCTAACTCTCCCGGCTGCAGGCCGAATGCCGGACCCTTCGCGTCAATGGGTGATGCGGTATCGCCCCATGCCGCCCGGCGAAGGGCCAGCATCCGCCGGTACGGGCTCGTCGGACCGTTGTCTCCGTTGACGCTCCGCCAGACCGGCTCGAGCGCCCGAAACAACCGCTCCCGGCTGGCGCGATCCTCGGTGCGGCCGAGGAGACCGAGGATGCCGAGTCGGTTGAGGGTATCCGCGTCCACGACGATGGTGCTCGCGGCCAGCCCGTAAGCGGCGAAGGCGCTGTCCGTCACGGCCTGGAGCGGGTCCAACGCAGCGGCGGGTCGATCGTTGCCGGTGTCGTCCGAGAGACCGCCGCTCCACGCGTCCCGTATCGCGGCCAGGGCGGCTCCGTCTTCCGGGTTCACGGCCGATTCGAGCAGGTGGCCCACGCGAGCCTTGGCCAGGCTCAGGCTCGCCTTCACGTCGGCCGCGCTCACCCCGGCCGGTGTGATGTCGCGGCCGAGCGACTCGAGCAGGCGTCGCTGATCGTCCCAGTAGCGCAGATCCTGCCACGCCATTTCGAGCGCACCCTCCGGCGGGGCGGGCCGGTGGTCGCTGATGGGGGCCGTGGCGCAGGCTGCCAGCCCGAGGCCGAGAAGCGGTACGAGGAGTCGCCCGATCTTCATCAGGTTGCCAATATGGTCACGGTCTGGAAAGGCTCGAACTGTCGGTGGCCGCTCGCGGCGGAGATCGCCATATGGTCGCCGGCGCCGCTTGGATGATGCTTGCCGTTGCGAGATGGAACGCCACCCCGCCTTCCATATAGTAGGCGGGTCGGGGGCTCACTCCGGCCTGTCGATCACGGGCGCGCGGGTGGAGCGGTGCTCCCAGCGCCGGCCTACTCCTTCCCCGCCAGGTTGAACATCGTACGGAAGGCGCGAAACACTTCGCGATAGTCCTCGTGCTTGAATGCCACGGTGCGCGGCCCTTTGCGTTCGAACCCGCGTCCCATCGCGGCGTGGTCGGCCTGGCTGGTCCGGGTGAGATCGACCTCGAGGGCTGTCGGTGAAGCCACCACATGGGGTCGCCCAACGGGGTCGCCCTTGGCGGTGCGCGCCACGACGTCACGCATGGCCTCCCCTATCATGATCTGGGCCTTCTCGGGCGACACCGATCGGGCCGCGTGGCGACTCACCGCCTCTTTCACGACGACGGTGCGGGGCGCGCCGTCGCCCAGCAGGGTCCGCGCCTCCTCCGCGATAGCCTTGTCCCCGGAAACCAGCGCTACCGGCACGCCGAAGGTTCCGGCCAGCGCGGCGTTGATGCCAAACTCACCCACCGAGCGGCCGTTCAGGCGCACATCGAGGATGCTGTCGGTGTAGGTATGGTCGAGAATCGCGTTCTGAGTGCCAGCCTTGGCATGATAGCCGATGAACGCGGCCAGGTCCCAGCCGAGGTCGATGCCCTCCATCATGGACCAGTTCTTGGGACTGCCGGAGAGCAGCTCGGCCGCGGGATGCAGATCCTCGGCGAGGATGTTTCGCATGCTCCAGTGGCTGTCGTTCACCAGGATCCGAGTGGCCCCGCCGGCCAGCGCTCCTTCGATGGCGGCGTTGGTCTCGAGGGTCATCAGCCGACGGAACCGGCCGTACTCCCCGGCGCAGCGGGGGTCGGTGGGATTGGTCTGGTCCTCGTGGACCACGCCCGCGGTGCCTTCCATGTCGACGGAGAGGTAGACGCGCATGTTGGTTGCTCGGCGGCCGGTTGGGTCGGGGCTGGTTCGGGGTCGGGGGAATCTACACTCGAAAGTACCGAGTACCGAGTACCGGGATATCTCGAGTTGTCATCCCGAGAGAGCGTAGCGACCGTGGGATCCCTGCAGGCTCCGCGCGGAGTGCTGGGGATCCCTCGCGGCGCTCGGGATGACAACCTGTGAGGGCAATGGTCGCAGGGGGTACCCGGTACCAGGTCCTGATCACCGGACCCTGATTGTCACCACCCGCCCGACGGTATCCACCACAGCCCGAGTGAACCTCGCCGAGAGCCCGGATGCCTCGACGACCGTCGTGAGACTGTCCGGGCGGCGAATGATCGGGAGGGAATCGAGCCCGGTCAGCACCAGCCGCGCTACCCCGGTGAATAACGGATGATCGCCGCCGCCAACGGTGAGCGCGGTGCGGTTGAGAACTTCGACCTGGCTGGCGGCGTTGCCGAGCTTGAGCCACCGTTGGTGGAGGGTCGTGTGGCGATCGAGGCTGGTGATGTTCCAGGGGTCGAAGCCCTGAGGCCAGAGCGGGGCGTTGGTGGCGGCCTCGATGGTGACGGTCCATCCCGGGCGTTCGGTGAACTCCCGGCGGGCGGCCTCGCGGGCCGCGGCCAGCGCCACGACCTCGCGGGAAGCGAGCGACGCGACGGAGTCGACCTCGGTCCGTGAGAAGCGGGTAGCGCAGTGCGGTTCCGGGAGCGCCGACCCGAGCAGTCCGTCCAGGGTGGCCGTGGTGTCGGCCTCGAGCCGCGCCGGCCATCCGGGTGCGTAGCGGTCGAGGAGGTGCGCCAGGACCGGGCCGACCGAATATGCCCGGAGCCGGACTCCGTCAGGCGCGAACCCCGCCGCCGGGACGAGGCTCTCCACCGGGGCCCGGGTCGCCTTGACCTGGACCCAGGTGGCGAGGCTCTCGTTGAGCTCGTTGCCGCGCTCGTACCCCACCGCGCCGGGCGAGAGTCCGGCGAACCGCTGGCGGCGCAGCTGGAGCGCTTCCCGGGCCCAGCAGACTTCGGGTTTCCCGCCCCGGGAGGCTCGGCGCCAGGCTTCGGACTCCAGGCGTTGAAGCCGCTGGAGTGCCGTGTCGGTTACCGGATAAGTGAAAAACTCCACCTCGTTGCCGGACCACCGTGGAAACCGAGCCTGATACACGTGGAAGGTCTCGTGGATCAGCGTTCCCGCCAGACGGGTCCAGTTCCGGGCGGCCGACGGCCCGGGCAACAGCATCGTGGCGGTCGGCACGTCACCGATTGTCACGTTGCTGTTGGCCCGTACCGCGGCATGTTGGCCCGGGTTCACTCGCGCTATCGGCCATCCAGTGACCGGCCCGAACTCCGGCGGCGGTACCGGATGGCGGATCAGCCACGTGCTGTCGCCGTCGTAGATCGCCAGCGGGGTGGTGGCGGATGTACAACCCTGGCCAGAGGGGCAGGGCGGCCAGGCGATCGAATTCGGAGACCAGAGACTGGACAGGGGTTTGGGCTCGGAGCGCAGTCGGGACGGCCAGGATCAACAGCAGGGGTTTGAGCATTGATCAGGTGCTTGAGGGTACCACGTACCATCTCCGCATCTCTGATGCTCGACGAGTCGGGATCGTCGCTTATCGCAGCATTCCGGTCCAGACCGTCACCGCGTTCCCGCCCAGCATGACCCGATCGCCGCGGCACTCCACATGCACCGTCCCGCCTCGGCGGGAGGCCTGGTGGCCGACCATCGAGTCGCGACCGATGCGGCCCCGCCAGTAGGGGGCGAGGGCGCAGTGGGCCGAGCCGGTGACCGGGTCTTCGGGGATGCCGGCGCCGGGGGCGAAAAAGCGGGAGACGAAATCGTAGGGTTGGCCATCGTCGGCGCGGCTGGTGACGATGACTCCCCGGAGTCCGAGGCGGCTCAGCAGGGTGAAATCCGGTGTGAGGGCGCGGACCTCGCGTTCGCTGGCCACCTCGACCAGATAGTCGAAGGGAGTCCTGCCCAGCCATCGGGTATTCGTGCGGCCAAGGGCCGTGAGGAGATCGGCGGGCGGGCTCTCCTCGGTGGGGGGCGTGGCGGGAAAGTCGAGGACGATTCGGGCGCCGTCCCGAGTGGCGGTAAGCAGACCGCTCCGGGTGTGGAAGCGGGCGGTGTCGTGGCGGCCGAGATGCCCCTCCTGCCAGAGGACGTGCGCGCTGGCCAGGGTGGCGTGGCCGCACAGGTCTACCTCGACGGCCGGGGTGAACCAGCGGAGCGCGTAGCCGTCCCTGCTCTGGAGCAGGAAGGCGGTCTCCGCCAGGTTCATCTCCGCCGCGAGCTGCTGCATCCACTCGTTGGGTCGGGGATCCGCAAGCACGCAGACCGCCGCCGGGTTGCCGGCGAAGGGACGATCGGTGAAGGCGTCCACGACGGTGATCGACTGGCTCATACGGTGATGGCTTCGGATTCGATCTGGACCAGGATGACAGGATCGAAGGAAAGCGTACTTCGACTCGATGGCCCGGGCAACAGCGATCATCGGCCTCCGCGCCCGGGGCCTGGCACGGGTACTCCGGGCTTTACTTGTGGTGTCCCAGAACCAGCGGCAGCAGCTTGTCCAGCCGTTTGTAGGTCTGCTCGAGGTCCAACGGCTTGAGGATGTAGTCGACGATCCTGAGCTGTATCAGCCTGAGAATCTGGTCCCGGTCCTTGCCCGAGGACATGGCGACGACCGGCAGGCCGGCGAACTCCGGGTTGGCGCGCAGCCGTTCGAGGAAGCCGACCCCGTCGAGTTTGGGCATGAAGATGTCGCAGAACACGATATCGGGTCGTTCCTTCTCGACCAGTTCCAGCCCTTCCTCGCCGTTCCCGGCTTCGAGCACGTTGTGCGGGAAGAATCGGGTCAGCAGTCGCTTGAGGGCGACCCGCGCCAACGGCTCGTCCTCGATGATGAGCGCTTTCATGACCCGGGGTGGAGCAGGCGGCCAACCTGGCTGGTCAGCTCTGCCAGCTCGTACGGTTTGGGCAGGTAGGCATCGGGCGCCGCGGCATCCGCGGGAGGGGTGCTGTCCTCCTGGGCGTAGCCGCTGGTGAGAATCACCGGCAGGTCGGGATCACGCCGCTTGAGTTCGGCCAGCACATCCCAGCCGGACATCCCCGGCATCTTCACGTCGAGGACTACCAGGTCGACCGGTGCTTCGCGCTGGGCGTGGACCCGGAGCGCTTCGAAGCCGTCTCGTGCCTCGATCACGGAGTAGCCGCACAGGCCCAGCGCCTGGCGGATCGGGCGGCGCACAGCGGCCTCGTCATCCACCAGCAGGATGGTGCCGGACCCGCTGGCCGGCTCGAGCGTGGCCGGTCCTGTCGGGGAAGCGGAGGCGAGCTGGGTTCGCGGGAGGTAGACCTGAAAGGCCGTGCCTGCCCCGGCGGCGCTTTCGACGGTCACGCCGCCTTCGTGGTGTTGCAGCACCGCGTAGGCCGTGGCGAGGCCGAGCCCGGAGCCGCGTCCCGCTTCCTTGGTGGTGAAGAACGGCTCGAAGATCCGGGGCAGGATCTCGGCGGGAATGCCTATACCGGTGTCGCGCACCTCGATCCGGACGAACTCGCGGCCTGCCACCGCTTGCGGAGCTCCCACATTCCAGCCACCAGCGACCCGGGTAGACGACAGGGTCAGTACGCCACCCTTGGGCATGGCCTCGATGGCATTGTGCCCGAGACTGACCAGGAGGTCGGTGAGCTGCTCCAGGTCGGCCAGGATGCGCCAGTCACCGTGATCGGTGCGACAGACCAGCGTGATGCGCGGATCGAGGTCGCGCCGGAGTACCTGGACCGCCTCCTCCAGCAGGATGCCGGGATCGAGCGGGCGCCGGGCGCCGGGCGAGGGTCGGGCGAAGTTCAGCAACCGGCGGACCAGCCGTGCCGCGGCGCGGGTGGCTTCCTTGGCCTCGAGCAGTTCGCGCGGCGGGACCCGGTCCTGCGACACGACGCGGAGCCGGGCGGCCTCGATGCTGCCGCTGATGGCGGCGAGCGCGTTGTTGAAGTCGTTGGCGATACCGGCGGCGAGGGTCGCGACTGCGACCATCTTGGCCGACTCCCGGCGCTGGACCGACTGGAACTCCCGGGTTCCGGTGTCCTGCAGGGTCAGCACCCAGCGTCCGGGTGCGCCCGGCCCGGTGAGCGGGGCCAGACTGGCGTCGCAGGTGAACTCCGCGCCATCCCGACGGCCGCGGCAGGCGGTCCACCGGAGGATGTGATCCGGGCGCTCGGCCCGGAGCAGCGCCGACAGCCCGCCCTGGCTATCCGGCAGCGTCAGCAGGCGGTCGATCGGCATGCTCTGCAGCTGTTCGGTGGTCCGCCCGAAGAGGCGCTCCGCCGCGGGATTGACGGCGCGTACCAGGCCGAGCGGATCGAGCACGACGACCGCCTCGGGCAGGGCCGCGAGGATCAGTTGCTCGGCGTTGCCGGCCGAAGTAACCGGATCGATCGAGGGCATCGGGTAAGGAGTCAGCTGGCGCTGGCGCGCGTCCTGGGGGCTCATGGCGAGTTTCCGCGCGCGGTCAGGCGCTGACCCGATGGGTGAAATCGGCGACCGGAGGACACAGCGTCTCGAGCAGCTGCAGCAATTCCCCCAGCTCGTAAGGTTTCTGCAGGGAAGGGCAGCCACTGGTGCTCAGGAATTGCCGGGTTTCCTCCCGCATGGTGTCGCCGCTGGTGAAGATCACCCGTCGGGCGGTGTCCGGGAATTCCCGCTGAAGCGCCGCATGGAATTCCTCGCCGGAGATCCCGGGCATGCGGAGATCGGAGATGACGGCGTCGAATTGCCCGCTGCGGAGCGCGGTGATCGCGGCTTGGGCACCGGGCACGTCGGTGACCTCGTAGCCAAACCGCCGGAGAAAGCGGCCGACGCTGCGCCGGATGCCGACCTCGTCGTCCACCAGCAGGATCCGTCGGAACAGGCTCCCGGCAGGGGCGTCCGCCATGGGCGGGGGCAGCATGACTTCGGCCGGAGAGTGCTCCCGGACCTGGGCATGACCCCGGTCCCGATCGCTGGCCGCCAACGACGGCAGGCTGATCCGGAAGATCGCTCCCCCCTGCGGATGCGAATCCAGGGAAAGCTCGCCACCGTGGGAGTCGAGGATGCCGGCCGAAATCGAGAGTCCGAGCCCGGTGCCCTGGCCCGCGGGCTTGGTGGTATAGAAGGGGCGGAAGATCAGGTCGCGCTGGTCCTGGGGCACGCCAGGCCCGTCGTCCTCCACCGCCAGGACCACGCGGTCCGGCCCATCCGGGGCGAGGGTGATGCGGACCGTGCCATAGCCCCGGTGCGCGGTGATGGCCTGCTGGGCATTGACGATCAGGTTGAGCAGGACCTGCTGCAGCTGATTGGCGTCCCCGCGGACCCGGCTCCAGAGCGGGAAGCCGTCGTGGACGTCGAAGTACGGTGACTGGAGCGAGATGTTGTGCAGCTTCAGATGATGCCGGCACAGAGCCACGGTCCGGCGCACCACGTCCGCGAGCGAACAGATGCGCCACTCGGGCGGGTCCTGCCGGGCGGACGCCAGCAGCCCGTGCACGATGTCGCCCGCCCGGCGGGCCTCTTCCAGGATGAGCTCGAGGTCCTCCCGGAGCTGACGCAGCGGCACCCCGTGCCCCATGAATTCGGCCGGAGCGCTCCAGGAGTCGCGACTGCCCCCCACGCGGAGCGCCGGGGGCCCCCGGTCGCGGCCAGAACGAGAGGATCGCCTGGGCGCTGGCGACGATCGTAGCCAGCGGGTTGCTCAGCTCGTGGGCGATGCTGGAGGCCATGTGCCCGATGAGCGACAGCTTGTCCCGCTGGACGCTCTCGGGTACCGCCTGCCCCTCGGGCCGCTCCGGATCAGGCGCGGTCGGTGCGGCCGGACTGCCCGAATGCACCATTCTGTGCCCCCTTGAAGGCCGCATCGACCGTGGCCTGATCGGAATTGGTCCGGTCAGGGTCGCGTCGGCATTGAACGCGAGCTGGGCCGCGGAGCGCGCCGGGACCTGGGACGGGAGCGGCGCCGCCTGGCCGCCCAGCGCGTGATCGAACAGCAGGCCGACCGCGGCCACCCGAGTCTCGAGCTCCAGCAGCGAATGGGTCACGCCCCGCAGTTGCTGGGAAGTGATGTCCTGGAATTGCAGGTGACTGTAGAGCGCGCTCACTTGACCGCGGAGCCTTCGAAAGGCATCTGCCTGTGCGGCCGTCCCGGTCTGGGTCTCCAGGCTGTTGATCAGCTCGAGCGAACGGTCGAGGCCGTCCATGAGCTCGATCGTCGCGGATTCGGTGGTGGCGCTCACGTCGGTGAGCCGGTTCCGTGGACTCCTGGATCCGCTCCACCGCGTGGGCCTCGATCGCCTCGCGGGTGAGCCGGATTCCACCCAGGATGTCGGCCATGCCGGATTGGACGCGCAACAGGATGGCCGGCAGTTCCGCAAGATTACGCCGCTCGGCCAGCTGGTTCACGAGGTCCATTACCCGATCCGACGCGGGTCCCTTCTGTCCCGTGGGCCCTGAGCTCGGCCAGGAGTCCGGTGAGCAGCCCGAAGGTCGCCTCCAGCTCGGTGGCGAGTGCTCTGACCTGAGCGGCGTCCATGAACGAGCCTCCCGGCGCCGGGTTCAGGCCGAACCGGACGCGAGGGAGATGATCTCGTCGATCTTCTCCTTCAGGACCTGGGGCGTGAACGGCTTGAGGATGTAGCTGGAGACCCCGGCCTCGACCGCCTGCAGGATGTCGTCCTTGACGCTCCGGGTGGTCACCATCAGGATGGGCGTCCGGGAATGCTGGGGGTTGAGTCGCAGCGCCTTGACGAACTCGAGCCCGCCCATCACCGGCATGTTCCAGTCGGTAATGACCAGCTCGATGGACGGGTCGCACTTCTGCAGGGCATCGCTGCCGTCGGCCGCCTCGACCACGTGGTCGTACCCGATGCCCTTCAGGGCATTCACGACGATGCGCCGCATGGTGGCGCTGTCGTCGACGACCAGACACTTCATGGCGCTGGCTCCGTGAGCTCGGGGTTCGAGGCTCAGCTCGTCGGTCCGGCCAGCTCGCCGAAGAGCCTGGTCGCGATCCGTTCGGCGACTGGCGGCGTGTCGTAGTACCCGGAGGTCAGCCGGACCAGCACCTCCCGGAGCCGCTCCTTGGAGAGTCCGGTGGGACTGGTCGCACCTTCCGCCAGGCTGGCCTCACGCGCCTCGGACGAGAGCAGGACCTGGTCGCCTTTGGCAGCGGCCTCCTGCCCGTCGGACGGGCCGACGGCCCGCACCTCGCCGGACTGGCGGGTGGACTGGTTGCCGCCTGCCTGATCGATGCGTGCGCTTCCCGGTGGGGTGGCGCCGCTCGACGGCGTGGGATCAATCGCCATGGTGAACCTCGCTCCTCCTCGTTCCGTCTGTGGTGCGCTCGGCCTCGACATAAGCGACCGCCGGGCCATCCGCCTGGACTGCCGTTGCGCTTTCGCCGGCTACGCGGGACTGCCGGACCCGGGCGGCGTGAGCCTGCTCGAGCGGGCCGGGTTGAGGCGGCGTAATCATCTCGCGCAACTCCACCGGCGAGAGATGGAGGCGGTGGGCCGCTTCGTTCGCGGCCATCGCCGCCGCCAGTTTGCGGGCCATGTCGCTGAACACGGCCTCGTCGCGCGAGACCACCGGCGCATTCGGCGCCGCCTTGCCTGCGACCGGGCGGGCCAGGGTTTCCCCGGCCCGGACGGCCGGAGGTTCCGGCGCGCGGGCACTGATCGGGTCAACTGACACGGTGCTACCCTCCCTTTATTCCAAGACTCCCCGCTACCCTCGGTATCGGCTCCGGCCGGCAGAACTTGAGGGCCGGCTCAGCCGGACCGGTCGAGAATGGTCGGATCGGCCGGGGGGTCACGGAAACTCCTGCCGGGCGGTCCCAGACCCCGGCCCCCGAGTTCGGTGATCCCCTGAAGCAGCCGGTTGCGTTTGTGCACCAGCGCTTCGGTAAATTGCCGGACCCCGGCGAAGGCGATATGGACCTCCGCCGTCACTGCCGCCAGTAGCGACCGGACCATGCTGGCTCGGGGTCCTTCCGCCCCGGCCAGCTGGCCCTGGATCACCACCAGATGACGGCCGGCCTCCTCCAGGTTCTGAAGCAGATGGGCGCTCTGGCCACTCAAGTCGGCCACCAACTCGAGGTCGTCGGCGCGCAAAGCGGCACGCTGGGCGTCCAACAGGTGCGCATGTCGCCCGATCGCGGTCCGTTGGGCCTCGAGCAGGGCGCAGACCCGCGTCGCCAGTGACTCACCCAGGTCGGTCACGGGGCGGTGGCCGCCGCCGACGGGCTTTCCAGCTGCGCCGCCGCCTGATCCCAGGCCTCATGCAGGGTCTCGATGAGGCTGGTCACCCTGGCCAGCCGGGCGGTATCCGGGTGAAAGTCCACCTGAGTGATCTCGCGTTTGAAGTACTCGTACAGGCCCAGCAGGTTGGTTGCCAGCTCCCCGCCCGCCGCTTGGTCCAGCGAGAACGCCAGCTCGTCGACGATGTCGCGCGACTTGCAGAGCGCCTCGCTTCGGCCCGGGTGGTCCCGGAGCTCGATCGCGCGACCCGCCTTCCGCAGGTTCGCAATGAGGTGGGAGTACAGCAGCACCAGCCGGCGAGGGGCGGACATGAAGGTGACGTCCATGGTCTGGTAACTGGCGCGTGCGCTCCGGCTCATTGGCCACTTCCGGCCTGGATGAGGGCTCCCAGCGACGACAGCAGGGACTGGGACTGCGATTGGAGACGGGCGAGAGCCTGCTCCATCCTGGCGAACTGGCGCAGGAGATTCTCGCGCCGGACCACCAGTCGATCCTCGATCTCCTGGGCGCGGTCGCTTAACCTGGCAATCCGGGCATTGGTGCCGGTCTCGCGGGTGGCGAGGGCGCCGGTACCGGAATCGGTGTACGACTGCGTCAGGCGTTCCAGCAGCGCGCCGGTGCCGAGCACCACGGTGACATCGCCGCCGGCGCCGGTCGCCGTGCCGCCGTAGCGGATCGAGATGCCTTCGGGCGCCGAGCCGGCCGCGGCGATGAGAATCTGGCCGGAGCCGTTGGCGGCGAAGCCGCCAATCGTGCCGGCGACATCGACTCCGGTGGCGTAGCTGCCGGCGGCGATCGGGGCATTCCCCAATGTGCCGCCGGCGGTGTAGGCCACCGTGATGGCGGGCGTGCTGCCGAAGGCGCTCTGGGTGATCCGGACCTCGCCCGCGACTTCGGTCGCGCTCAGGCCGAGACCGCCGCTCACGAAGGCCGCGTTGAGAGCGTCGACGACCTGGCTGGAGGTCATCCCGCCGGTCAACGTCACATCCACCGATTTCGCCAGGCCGGTGTCGGTGATGGTCATGGTGTCCGGGGTGCCGTCATCTGCATAGCTGCCCCCGAGGCCGGTGCCGGTCACTTGGGACTGGGTCGGCGCCTGGGTGATCTCGACGGCGTAGGTCCCCGGCGTGGTGCGAGAGGTCGACGTCACGAAGAAAACCGTGGGATCGGTCGTGGTACCATGCTGCTGGAACAGCGCCCGGAGGTCGTCCAGCCGGTCGGTGTAGGCGGCGTCGAACCGGGTGCCGTTCAGGGTGAGCTTGCCGGCGCGATCGATCGACAGGCCAGCCATGGCCGCCGTCGAGAGATCGGGCGCCGTGGCCCCGATGCTGGCGAGCAGCGCGGCGGACAGGCCGGCGCGCGCGCCCCGGACCAGGTTGTCGCCGAACAGCGGCGGGGCGGTTCCGCCCTCCGGCGGCGCCGTCTGCTGCTGGCGGATGAAATCGCCCACGGCGTTGTAGGCGTCCACGAAGCCCTGCATCGCGGTGCGGGCGTCGGCCACTGACCGGTCGACGGAGACCGTGGTCACGGCGCCGGCTTCCGCCGACGTGAGGGTGAGGGTGACGCCCTCGATCGCCGTGGTGATGACGTTGGTGGTGGTGGTGAACGCCACCCCGTCCACCGTGAACAGGGCGTCCATTCCCGCCACCAGCACGGCCGCCGGCGCGATGGTGGTCGCGTCCGAGAGGATGCCGAGCGATTGCAGCGCGTTCCCGCTGGTGTCAGCCAGGGTAATACCGGCATCGCCGGCGGTCTTGCTGGTGAGCACCAGGCGCGATTGGTTGGGGCCGACGCCGATGATGCTGGCGGTCACGCCGGCATTGGCGGCGTTGATCCGGTCACGGATGTCGCTCAGGCTGTCGGTGGCCAGCACGGTGACGCTGCCCGTGTCGTTGACCGAAAAGGTGCCCGCGATGCCCAGCGGCACCGCGGTGCCGGTCACGACGCCCCCGCCGAGTTTCTGCTGCTGGGCCAGCTGGGTTACCTCGACCCGATAGCTCCCCGCGACCGCCAGGCTGCTGGCGGTGGCCGACGCGAGGACGCGGGAGCCGGCGGCGATCGCGGTGCTGGCGCTGAGCTTGTCGAAGACCGAACCGTCGCGCAGCACTTTTGAGGCGTCGCGCAGCTTCTCCAGCAGGCCACGGTAGGTCGTGACGGCGGCCAGTTTGGTGCTGAGTTGGGTGGCCTGCGCCCGGAGCCGGGTCGCCGGCGCGGTCTCCGCCAGGATGATCTGATCGACCAGATCCCGGTACTGGATCCCGCTGATGAGACCGGAAATCGCGCTGGCGGGAGTGAGAGGCACGGCTGGGCACCAGGGGCTGAGGTGAGGCGAGGCGGGGGCCCGTACCGCTGGGCCCCCGACTCACCGGACTGATTCCGCGATCAACCCCGAAGCAGGGTGAGGATCGACTGCGGGGCCTGGTTGGCCTGCGCCAGCATGGCCGTACCGGCCTGCTGGAGAATCTGGTACTTGGTGAACTGCACCATCTCGAACGCCATGTCGGCGTCGCGGATGACCGACTCCGCCGCCTGGACGTTCTGGAACGTGGAAGCGACGTTGGTCGAGGCGTACTCGATCCGGCTCTGCGCCGCACCGATGACGCCGATCGCGGTACCGACCGCGGTGATCGCCGTATCGATCTTGGTCAGCTCGCCCTGGGCCGCGGCCAGTGTGCTGAGGTTGCCGGCGGCGGCACCGAGCAGCGTGGTCGATGCCATATTGAGCGTGGCGCCGCTGACGACGATGGTGTCGTTGCCGGCGTACGCGCCGCTCGAGCTGACCAGGAACGTGCCGGAATACGCGCCGGTGAGCAGCGGGCTGTTCTGATATTCGGTGGTGAGTGTGATCCGGTCGATTTCCAGCACCAGCTGCTGGTACTCGGCGTTGAGGTTCGTGCGGCCGGTGGCGCCCGAACTGTCGGATGCCGCCGACGTCGCCAGTTCCTTCATCCGATCGAGGATCGACGCGATCGTGGTCACCGCGCCGTCGGCGATGTTGAGCACCGAGTTCGCCTGCGAGGCATTGCGCTGCGCAGCCTGCAGGGCGCGCCCGGTGGCGCGGAGGTCGTTGGCGATCGCCGCACCCGCGGCGTCGTCGGCGGCGCGGTTGATCCGGAAGCCACTCGACAGCTTCTGAATCGACTTCTCGAGGTTCATACCGGTAAACGTGAGGTTCCGGTATGCGCCGAACGCCGGGGTGTTGGTGTTGATGCGGGACATCTGGGGAGTCTCCTGGACCTGCAAATACCGGAGCGTCCCTGCTCCGTCCTTCGCTGATGCGGCCCGTAGTGGCCGCTGCAGGAGCTATCGGTTGGAGGGGCCACCGACTTGAGTCGGTCGGCCGGACCTTGCCGGGGAGGGCGGAGGTTACTGCCGGGGGGAGGGACAAGTCGGACAGGGCGGACAAGGCGGACAAGGCGGACAGGGCGGACGAGGCGGACAGGACGGAGAGGGCGGACAGGGCGGACAGGGCGGACAGGACGGACAGGACGGACAGGACGGACAGGTAAGGACGCCGACCGGCCGGAATGGTCGAAACCTACGGGACCACAATAGGTTGCCTTCCCGCGAACAGCACCGTGGTCCTCCGATTCACCCCTCGATCCTGTCCGCCTTGTCCGCCCTGTCCGCCTTGCCCGCCGTCCGCCTGTCCGCCCTGTCCGTCTTGTCCGTCTTGTCCGCCTTTTCCCGCTGGCCTGCCGATTGCCTTACCCATCTCACCCCTGTACGTCTGCGGCCGGAGGGAACCGATGCCGATCGCCACGGGCGACTCGCCCGGGGCAGTGGACCTGGCTACCGCGTTGCGTAACGCGGTCCAGCTTCATCACGCCGGACGTCTCGACGAGGCCGCGCATCTGTACGATGACGCGCTCGACCTCGATCCCCATCACCCCGATGCGCTGCATCTGTCGGGCGTGCTGGCCTACCAGAATGGCCGATACGTAGAGGCGCTCGAGCTCATCGACCGGGCGCTGTCCCGGCTTCCGGGACTTGGCGATGCTCACAATGCCCGGGGCAACATCCTGCGGGCTTTGGGTCGACCCGATGATGCGCTGGGAGCGTATCGGCAGGCGATCGTGCTCGCCCCGGGCAGTCCGCTCGCCTGGAGCAACCTGGGCAACGCGCTGCGCGACCTCGGCCGGCCGGAGGAGGCGCTTCGGGCTTATCGGGAGGCCATCGCCCGCGCCCCGCGGCTGGCCGAGGCGTACCTCAACCAGGGCGTAGTGCTACAGGAACTGGGGCAGCATCCCGAGGCGCTGGCCGCCTTCGAGATCGCGGTCGGCTACCGCCCCGAACTGGCGAGCGGTCATGCCCGGCTCGGCGTGGCCCTGCATGCCGCCGGGCGGTTGGACGAGGCGGTGGAATCCCTGCGGCGGGCCGTTTCGCTGCAACCGGACTTCACGTCGGCCTATTGCGATCTGGGTGCCGCCCTGCTGGACCTGGGGCTGCATCGTGACGCGGCCGAAGCGTTGCAGGCGGCGCTGTCTCTCGACCCGGAATGCCCCGAGGCGCACAACTGTCTCGGCCAGGTCTGCAAGGCGATGGGCTACCTCGACCAGGCCCTCTCGGCCTATCGTCAGGCCCTCGCCGGGCGACCCGATTATGCCGAAGCCCACTACAACCACGGCGTGCTGCTCAACGAACTGCACCGACCGGTCGAAGCGGTTGCCAGCTTCCGCGCAGCACTGACGTTCAGGGCCGACTACGCCGACGCCCACGCCAGCATGGGGGCTGCACTGCTCCGCCTCGGCCGGGCCGGAGAGGCGGTGGGCACCTTCCGCCGGGCGCTGGACCTCAAGCCCGGCGCCGCGGGTACATGGTATCTGCTCGGGCGCGCCTTCTCTCAAGAAGGCCGCCGACAGGAAGCGGTCGGCGCCTTCGACCGTGCCCTCGCCATTCAACCCGGCTTCGCCGAGGCCCATTGGTATCGCGGGCTGGCGCTGCTTGCCGCCGGGGAACTAGCCGCGGGCTTCGCGGAGTATGAGTGGCGCTACAAGGTCCCCGAACTCCGGCTCGAGGAACGCCAGCTACCCGCGCCGCGCTGGGAAGGCGGCGGCCTCCGGGGCCGAACGATCCTGATCCACGCCGACCCCGGGCTCACCGATGTCCTGCGGTTCGCCCGGTTCCTGCCGATTCTGGCGGCGCGAGGCGGGCGGGTGGTCCTGGAGTGCGATGCCGGCCTCGCGCGGCTGCTCGAGGCGATGCCCTCGCTGGCTCAGGTCGTGCCGTGCGGCGACCCGTTGCCGCCGTTCGACTGCCACCTGCCGCTGCAGAGCCTGCCCCACGTACTGGCCTCCAACCCGTTCACCATTCCGAACGAGGTGCCCTATCTCCCGGTGCAGACCTGGTCGGGCAAGATCCCGATACTTCCCCCGGGCGAGGGACTCAGGGTCGGGTTGGTCTGGGGGGACTCTCCCGATGGGAATCCGGCCACCGAGCTGACGCTTCGCATGCTGAGGCCGCTGCTCGAACTGCCGGGGATCACGTGGTACAGCCTGGGGCGCGGCGGGGAAGGGGCTGACGGATCAAAGGCGCCCGAGGTTCACGGCATGGTGGATCTCGCCCCGCTGATCCGCAGCTTTGCGGACCTGGCCGCGACGGCGGGACAGCTCGACCTGGTGATCTCCATCGATTGCCCGGTCGCTCATCTCGCCGGCGGGCTCGGGCTCGACCTCTGGGTGCTGCTACCGGCCCAACCGGCCTGGTGCTGGGCTTCCGCCGAGGAGGAATGTTCGTGGTATCCGACCGCCCGCACCTTCGCCCAGCCGCGTCCGGACGATTGGATCAGCGTGGTGGAAGAGGTTCGTCAGGCGCTGACGGCGCTGATGATCGCCGAGCCGTGATGGTCCGGTCGGCCATCGGCTGGCTGTCGATGGTCGCCGGCGCTCAGGTCTGAACCAGGCGATCCAGCAGGTTCAGCGCGTGCCGGGTATGCCAGCGCGGGTCGGTAAGCAGGGTCTGGCGCGTGGTGCGGTCGCGCAGATCGAACACCAGCGGGGCCTGCAGGTTGGTGGTGCAGGGCTCGCCTTTGTCACGGGGGAGGGTGACGATCGTGAGGACGATCACGTCCTCCTGACCCCGTTCGGGGACGTCCGGCAACTCCACCGCGTACCCGGGGAAGAACTCGAAGGGATCCACCACCAGGAAGACCAGCGCTCCATCGTCCACCGACTGGAACCAGAAGATGCCCTTGGCCGCCGCCGGCAGCAGCACGAACCGCCGCTCCCCCGCGAAGCCGAGCATGCCTTCGGGCATGGCGTAGCACTCGGTCGCGGGGACTTCGATCGGACCGAACAGGCGCGAGGCGACGCGGAGGATCGCTGGGGACTGCTGAATGCCGGAGGTCACCGGAGGTAGTCCACCAGGCTGGTATTGAGGATCCGGCTCGCGGCGAGCAGGGCGGCCTGAATCGTGGTCTGGGTGCCGACGAGGCGGGTGGTCGCTTCCTCGAGCGAGACATCCGCGGCGTCGGATCGGATCAACCGCAGGCTGGCCTCGATGGCGTCGGTGTTCTGCCCCGCGGATTCGATCTGGCGCGCTCGCGCTCCGGTCGTGGCCAACATGGTCTGTACCTCCCCAAAGGCCGAGTCCAGCCCCGCGATGGTCCCCTGGATGGTGGTCGGGGTCCCCGTCTGGAGCTGGGTGAGCAGGGTCTGCAGTCCGGTCAGTACCCCGCTGGTCAGCAGCAGCTCCTGGCCGGTATGGTTGGTTGTAATGAGGTACCCCTGGCCGATTTCCGACTGGCGCTGTCCGTTATCGCCGAAATAGGCGCCGGTGGCGTCGAATGGCCGAACCGTCTGGTGGCCCGCGAAGAGATACTCGGTACCGACCTGGGCGTTGCCGAGCTGGACCACCTGCTCGATGACCCGGGCAATCTCATCGGCGGTAGCGCCGCGGGTGACGGCTGTCGAGGTGGAGCTGCCTTCCTGGATGGCGAGCTCCTTGGCGCGGATGAGCAGGTCGGTCAGCTGATTGAGGACGGCTTCTTCGGCGTCGACCCGGGCCCGGGCTGCCGTCATGTTGCGGCGGTACTGATCGATGCCCCGGAGCCCGCGGTCCACGGCCAGGACCTGGCTGCCGGCGATGGGGTCTTCGCTCATGGTCTCGAACCGGCGGCCGGTGGCGATCTGCGACTGGGCCCGGGCGGCGGCCAGCATGTTGGACTGGATGTCGCGAAGGACGCGTTGCTGAATGAGGCCGTTCGTGATTCGCATGCCGAATCCGGTTTTCAAGGGTGGCAATAATTTCCGTATCGGCTACATTAGAGCAGAACTTGAGCCCAACAGCCGGTGCGCGGTAACCATGCGAAGGTGGGCGGTCACCCCCTCCACTGCCTTCGAGGTCCCGTAGCGGCTCCACGAAACCGCGGACAGGAGACGTCTGGGGGATATGGCTACCATCCTCTGCGTCGACGACGAGCCTGCCACCGGGGTCGTCCTCGAGCACCATCTTTCCAGGACTGGGCACCGGCCTCTCCTCGCTGCCAGCGTGGAAGAGGCCCTCAAGACCATCGCCCGTACCCCCATCGACCTGATCATCGCCGACTACCGGATGCCCAAGGCAACCGGGCTGGATCTCCTGTCCGTGCTGGAGAAGGAGGGCTACCAGATACCGGTCATCATCATGACCGGTTATTCGAGCATCGAGCACGCCGTAATTTCGATCAAGTCGGGCGCCATTGACTACCTCACCAAGCCGATCCGTCCGGAGACGCTGGAGATCGCGGTCACCCAGGCGCTGGAGGTGGTTCGGCTTCGGCGCGAGAACGAGCAGTTCCGCCGCGAGATCAACCGCTTCCGCTCGACCCGGTCGCTGGTGGGAGAGAGCCCGCAATTCCGCCGGGTGATGGAGACTATCGCCACGGTGGCGCCCACCAAGGCGACCGTGCTGCTGGAGGGCGAATCCGGGACCGGAAAGGAGCTGTTCGCGCGGGCCATCCACGATCAGAGCCCGCGCCGCGACGGTCCCTTCATCTCGATCAACTGCGCCGCGATGCCCGAAGGGCTGGTCGAGAGCGCGCTCTTCGGCCACGAGAAGGGCGCCTTTACCGGCGCCACCATGCGGACGGCCGGCGCCTTCGAACGGGCCCACGGGGGGACGCTGCTCCTGGACGAGATCTCGGAGATGCGGCTGGATCTGCAGGCCAAGCTGCTCCGGGTCATCCAGGAACAGGAGTTCGAGCGGGTGGGCGGTCACCAGGCGATCCGGGTGGACGTCCGTCTGATCGCGACGACCAACCGCGATCTCAAGGGCGAGGTCGACGCCGGTCGTTTCCGCACCGACCTCTTCTATCGGCTCAACGTGGTCCCGATCATGTCGCCGCCGCTGCGCGAGCGCGCCGAAGACATCCCGCGTCCTGGTGCAGCATTTCGCGCGTCGCGCCGCCGAGGACATCGGGGTGACGGTCTCGGGCGTAGCGGCCGAGACGATCGACCTGCTGCTGGGACACTCCTGGCCGGGCAATGTGCGTGAGCTGGCCAACGCGGTGGAACGGGCGGTGATCCTGTCGCGCGGCGGGGTGCTCAGGCCGGACGTGTTTCAGGGGATCCTGGCGGCCATGTCGGCCCGCCCAGTGTTGCCAACCCTCGGCGCGCTGGAGGCGGCCCGGGCAGCCGCATCGGGGATCGCTACCCCGGTCAGCGGCGCCCCGCCGGCGCCGGAGCCGCTCAATCTCGACGAGCTCGAACGCCTGGCCATCCAGCGCGCCCTGGTCGCGACCGGCGGTAACCGTACCCGAGCCGCCAAGCTGCTCGGCATCAGCGAGCGCACGCTCCGCAACAAGCTGAACGTCCGCCGGGTGGAGGCTACCGCCGCGGACAACTAGGTCCCTACCACCGGAAGAAACTTCCGACTCCGCTTCTCTCCTTCCGCCCGGGAGGCCTCGCCGCCGAAGTCCAGCGCTCCTCTGAACTCCCGCTACGACTCTGCAAGTGATGTAAGGGCAACTCCTTCCACCGAACTGCCAAGCCACCGAGCCGCCCAGCCCCAAGAGCGGCACCACGATTGCCTTATCGCCCGGCGGACTCTTCCCAAGGGCGGCATTCCAGATGTTCTCGTCCCTGTTCGGCTCGCACACACGGATTGGCAACCTCCGCTGGAGCCTCGACGACTCGAGTCAGGCTCACAAGGCGATTGCCGGTCGCGTAGCCGGCGCGTTGTCGGCCAGCGGCAATACCGACTTCGCGGAGGCCCTCGCGGGCCAGGCCGGGGCGAAGCCAGGGGTCGACATCGAGAAGGAGATGGTGGATCTCGCGAGCACCCAGCTGCGCTATGAATCGAGCGCCAAGCTGCTCTCGGCGGCGTATCAGGGACTCCGCACCGCCATCCGCGACCGTGCCTAGGATCTTCGGGGTGGGCGGCATGTGGCCGCCGCGGCCGGTTCGCTCGCTGCTCAAACCGCTGGGCGTCAGCGGGGCAGGCATGGGGGCGATGAGCCGGGCGCTCGACGTGATCTCCCAGAACATCGCCAACGCCGAGACCACCCGGACGCCCGATGGGGGACCCTACAAGCGCAAGGTCGTCGTGTTCCAGGCCAACGGCGCCGGCGGGATTCAGGCCAGTCAGGTGATCGAGGATACCCGGCCGGGAAGCGAAGATTACGACCCCGGCCATCCCGACGCGGATCCGAATGGCTTCGTCAAGCGCCCCAACGTGGACATCAACACCGAGATGGTCGACCTGATGATCACCCGGCGGGTGCACGAGGCCAATGCCACCGTCTTCCAGGCGGCGAAAGCCATGCTCCGCCGGGCCATCGATATCTAGGGGGATGACAGGATGAACGGAATCACGGGCGTCGGGGCACGGGTGACGACGGCGTACGGTCTCGAGGCGCCGGCGGCCGCGGAGCGGACCGCCGGCCGCCCAGCCTCGGCCGAATCCACCGCCGCCACGCGGCCTGCCGGAGCGGACAAGGCGGACGCCCTCCGGGCCGTGCTGACCGACGAGGAACGCGCCTATTTCGACCAGCTCGCGGCGCTCGGGCCGCTCACCTACGGACCAGGGCGGCAGCGGGGCGTCGTGCCGGAGGGCCCGCGGGGTCTCCGGCTCGACGTCACTGGGTGAGATCGATGGGCGCGCCAATTCGGCCCGACGGGCCCCGGATCACCCCGCTCGACCGGGTACTGGAACGGTTCGTCCCGCCCGAGACCGGTCCCTCGTTTGCGGATGCGCTGGCGCGGGTCGTGAACGACACCCATCAGATGCAGGATGACGCTTCCGACTTGATCGCCCGCTTCGTGCGCGGCGAGCCGGTGGAACTGCACCAGGTGATGGCGGCCAGTGAAGAGGCCGGGATCGCGCTGGAGTTCCTGGTCGAGATGCGGAACAAGCTGACCGATGCCTACCGCACGGTCATGAACATGCAGATCTGACGAGCCGTCATCCCTGACCGAGACCGATGACCAACGCGATTCCTCCGGCGATGCTCGACGGCGTCCGCCGCATGAGCGGCACCCACCGGTTCCTGATACTGGGCGGCTTCGCGGCCGCGCTGATCGTGATCTTTGCCCTGGCCCGGTTTGCTCAACAGCCCTCGATGGTGACGCTTTACCGGGGCCTGGAGCTGCGGGACGCGGCGGCCATGGGCGACGCACTCGAGAAAGCCAGTCTGCCCTACGAGCTGACCTCCGGCGGCACCGAACTGCTGGTCCCCGCGGGCGACCTGGCCCGGGCGCGGGTAGCGATCGCAAAGGAAGGGATCCGGGCCGGCGGCGAACGTCCGGGGGAAGAGCTGCTGGACGCTCCGTCCTGGGGCAAGACCGAACGGGAGATGGCCACCCTGGAACGCCGGGCCCTCGAAGGGGAGCTGGCTCGCTCGCTGGAGCGGCTGCACGGCATCGAGCGCGCCACGGTCCATCTCAGTCTCCCCGAGGCCAGCGCGCTGCGCAAGCTGGAGCGGCCGGCCAAGGCGTCGGTGGTGATCACACCCCGGGGCAGCCGCATGCTGTCGAGCGAGGAAGTGGCGAGCATTACCGCCCTGGTAGCCAACGCCGTGGTGAACCTCAACCAGGATCAGGTCGCGGTGCTCGATGCCGAAGGCCGGCTGCTCTCCGCGCCGAACGACCTGACCGGCCGGGGACTGACATCCCGCCAGCTCGATGTCCAGCGTTCGGTGGAGGAATACCTGGCGGACAACGCCCAGCGCATGCTGGCCACCGTGCTGGGCCTGGGGGAGGCCCGGGTCCAGGTGAGCGCGCGCCTCAACTTCGAGCAGGTCGAGAAGAGCATCGAGACTTTCAATCCAGACGGGGCGGTGCTGCAGAACGAGCAGCGCAGTGAGACGACCGGGGCCGACAGCCTGTACGGCGGCAGCGCGACCGTAGTCAACAACACCTATCAGAACTCGCGGGTCCTGGAGAAGGTGGTCGGATCGGTGGGCGGGATCCAGCGGCTCACGGTCGCGGTGCTGATCAACCAGAAAGCGATGGACAAGATCGCCGGGGCGGGCGCCGTGCCGGCCCGGGAGATCGCACGCTACGAGCAGGTGGTGCGCGACGCCATCGGCATGGACTCCACTCGCGGCGACCGGATCACGGTGGCCGCCCTGCCGTTCGAGGTGGCCGCCATCGTCGATTCCACGCCCCGGGGCGACGGCGGCAGCGGCCAGGTGCTGGTGGTGGCGGAGCGCTTCAGCCGCCCGATGGTCGGACTGGTCGGCATCGTCGCCGCTCTGATCCTGGCGCTGCGCGTGCTCAAGCCGGGGCCCATCCCGGAGCGCGGGACCATGCTCGCCGGGGCCGCCAGCGAGGCCGACCAGGAACTTCCGCCGGTACGGGTGCCGGCGCTCAACGCGACTACCAGCCGGCTCAAGTCCGAACTCCAGGCGGAATCGACCCAGCGACCGGAGACCACGGCGTCGGTGGTAAAGGCCTGGCTGGCTGAGAGCGCCTGATGGCGGCGGAGAAGGAAGCCCTTTCCGGGAGCCAGAAGGCAGCCGTCCTCTGCATGTCGCTGGGGACGGACGTCGCCTCACGCGTGATGCAGTTGCTGGGTCCCGAGCAGGTGGAGATGGTCTCGCGGGAGATCGCCGCGATGCCGGTCGCCGATACCAACACGGTCGAAGGGGTGCTGCTCGAGTACCGGCAAGTGGCCCGAGCGGTCCAGTCGCTTTCGGAAGGCGGCCTGGCCCGGGCGGGCGAGATCCTGGATCAGTCCTTCGGTCCGACGAAGTCGCGCCAGATCCTCGAACGGATCAAGCCCCACCTCACGGACACCGGGCTGCGCAAGCTCAAGCGGGCCGCCCCGGAGGCCCTGTTGTCGGTGCTTCGTGGCGAGCATCCCCAGACGCTGGCCCTGATCCTGGCGCACCTCGACAACAAGCAGGCGGCCAGCGTGATCGAGGTGATGGACGCCGAACTGGCCGGCGATGTGCTCTACCGGGTGGCCCGGATGGAGAAGGTCGCGCCCGACATGGTGGCGGTGGTGGAACAGGGGCTCTCGAGCAAGACCGACCTGACCCTGTCGTCGGAGATGACGCTCTCGGGCGGCCCCGCCGCCGTGGCCAAGGTCCTGACGCTCGCCAGCGGCGCGGTCGAGAAGGCCTGCATCGAGGCCATCACCCAGCGCAATCACGACCTGGCCCAGCAGATCACCAACCTGATGTTCGCCTTCGAGGATCTCACCTCCCTCGACGGGAAATCGATGCAGCGGGTCCTGCGCGACGTCGACAGCAAGGAGCTGGCGCTCGCCCTCAAGGTGGCGAGCGATGAACTCAAGCAGCACATCACGAAGAACATGTCCGAACGGGCGGCCTCGGCGCTGCAGGAGGAGATGGAGTTTCTGGGACCGGTCCGGGTGAGGGATGTCGAGGCGGCCCAGAGCCGGATCATCGCCGCGGTCCGCTCGCTCGAGGAGGCCGGCGAAATCGTCCTGAGTGGCCGGGGCGGAGATGACGAAGTCATCGTCTGAAACCGTCGCGCTGACCGCCTCCCCGGCGCCGGCCGTGGCGACGTTCTCGCTCTGGCCGTTGCCGGAACTCGCCCATGGGGCACCGGTCGCCGGCGGACCCGGCTCCGGCCCCGAGGCCCCGACCCGCGAAGAGGAGGCCTACCTGCGGGGTCTCGAGGTCGGACGAGCCGAGGCCAATCTGGAAGCAGGCCGCACAATCAAGCGGGCGGCGGGGCTGTTGGTCTCGACGGCGGAGGCGCTCGATGCCGCCCGCCTGAACGTCGTGCGCGAGCTCGAGGACAGTGTCTACCTGCTGGCGGTCGCCATCGCCCGGCAGCTGATCCAGCGTGAAGTCGTCGCCGACCCCACGGTGGTGCGCGATCTGGTGCAACGGGGCCTCGAGGCCTTCCCGGTCGGATCCCGGGTTGAGATCCACCTCCATCCCGAGGATCTGGCCGGGCTCCGAAGCCAGTTCGGCCTGCCTTCCGCCGACGGCCGTGCAGCCGACCTGCAATGGGTCGCCGACCCTGCCATCGAGCGTGGCGGGTGCATCCTCGAGACCCCCCACCGGGTCGCCGACGGACGGGTGGACATGGCGCTCAAGGAACTCTACCAGCGGCTCCGCGATGACTGACCCGGTGGTCCACCCGGACTTGGCCGCCCGGCGGCCGGCCGATCGACTCGCTCCGCCGAGTGCGGCGGATCCGCCCGATCCCGGGCGGGCCGAAGCGCCAGGCGGGCTGCCGTCGCCGAACGGGTGGACCGCCGAGGCGCTGAGCCGCATCGAATCGGCGCCCCGCTTCACGGTCCACGGGCGGGTCACGCGGGTCATCGGCCAGGTAGTGGAGGCATCGTCGCTCGACGTGGCCCTCGGGGAACTCTGCCGGATCGAGAGTCTCGGTCGGCCCAGGGTCACCACCCAGGTCGTCGGCTTTCACGAACGCGGCGTTCTGCTCATGCCGTTGGGTGATCTCGAGGGCATCCACCCCGGGGCGATGGTCCGCAGCCTCCGGCGCGCCCTCGACGTCGAGGTCGGAAACGGGCTGGTGGGCCGGGTGGTCGACGGCCTGGGTCGGCCGATCGATGGGCTTGGCAGAATGGAGGCCGGCACCCGATACCCGCTCTCGGCCGAGCCGCCGCACCCGCTCGAGCGCAGCCGGATCGAACGGCCGCTGGGGACCGGGGTGCGGACCATCGACGGCCTCATCACGCTGGGCCGCGGCCAGCGGATCGGGATCATGGCCGGCAGCGGCGTCGGCAAGAGCGTGCTCCTGGGGATGATCGCCCGGCGCACCACGGCCGACATCAACGTGATCGCGCTGCTGGGCGAGCGCGGCCGCGAGGTCCGCGAGTTCATCGAGCGCGATCTCGGCCCGGAAGGCCTGCGCCGCTCGGTGGTGATCGTGGCCACCAGCGACCAGCCGGCGGTGATCCGGGCGACCGGGGCGCTGGTCGCGACCGCGATCGCCGAGTACTTCCGGGACGAGGGTCGGGACGTCCTGCTGATGATGGACTCCATCACCCGGGTCTGCACCGCCTGGCGCGAAATGGGACTGTCGGTCGGCGAGCCGCCCACCACCAAGGGCTACCCGCCGTCGGTCTTCGCCCAGCTGCCCCGACTGCTCGAACGGGCCGGCACCGGCCGACGCGGCAGCATCACCGGGCTGTACACCGTCCTGGTCGAGGGCGACGACTTCAACGAACCCATCGCCGACGCCACCCGCTCGATCCTCGACGGACACATCGTGCTGACCCGGAAGCTCGCGGCCCAGAAGCATTTCCCGGCCATCGACGTGCTGGACAGCGTCAGCCGCGTGCGGGACGCGGTGATCGCCCCGGAACACCTGGAAGCCATCAACACGGTGCTCCAGCTCGAGGCGGCGTGGCGCAGCCACGAGGACCTGATCGCCGTGGGGGCCTACAAGCCCGGCACGGACCGGCTGGCCGATGCCGCCATCGGGCTTCGCGAGGAGGTCCTGCGGTTCCTGCGGCAGCGCGCCGAGGATGGCTGCTCGCTGGAGGAGAGCCGGCTCCGCCTTACGGCCCTGGCCCAGCGCGCCAATGCCCTGATCAGCGGGTCCGGCGCATGAAACGGTTCGCGTTCCGGCTGGCCCGGCTGCTCGATCTGCGCCAGGCCGAAGAAAAGGAACGGGCCCGGGCCCTGGGGGTGGCGCTGCGTGAGGAGGAAAGCCGGCGGGCCGAGGTGGAGGCCAGCGACGCCCGACTGGCGGATGCGCGGGCGCAATACGCGACGACACCGCGGGAGCTGTCGCAGGCAGGGACTCTCCGCAATCTCGAGCTCACGATCGCGGCGCTGGCCGCCGAGAACGCCCACCTGGCGACGATGCACGAGGAGGCCCTGGCCCGGCTCGCGGCGGGCCGCGATGCCTTCGAGCAGGCGCGGATCGCGCGCCGGGTCCTGGAGCGCCTGCGGGAGCAGCGGCGGGATGCCTGGGGTACGGAGCTGTCACGCTACGAACAGGCGCTGAGTGATGAGGCGGCACTCCAGCGCTCTCAGCCCGACCGGGAGGACGCATGAAGAAACCGATTCTCTTCGGGCTCATCGCCTTCGTGATCTCTGCGGCAGCGACCACGTTCGTCCGGGTCAGAACCGGCAGCAGCGCCGTGGCTGCGACCGCCGATTCCGTCCGGGCCGTACGCGAGAGTGCCCCGGTACGCTCCGACGGGGCCCGATCCGACTCGGTGATCACCGACAGCGCTCGCGCGGCGGTGGCGGCACCCCGCGATTCAGTGGCTGCACACGACAGCACCGCCGCCACCGCCGCAGCCGATACTACCCGGCGCACCGACCCCGCCGGAGTCCCGCTGGCGGGCCCGGTCGTGCCGCGCGCCAATCCGGCCGATATCGAGGCGAAGGGCCAGGCCTACAAGCAGGTGGCGCGGGTGCTCTCGTCCATGAAGCCACCGGAGGCGGCAAAGGTCCTCGCCCTGCTTTCCGACGCCGAGGTCGAAGGCATCCTGCGCGCGGTGGGTCCACGGCAAGCGGCGGACTTCCTGACCAACCTTCCCAAGGACCGGGCGGCTGCCCTGAGTCGGCGGTTGCTGGTCCCCCGGCCGAACGGAGCCAGCCGATGACCAGTCCGCTCGCGCTCCTCGCCCCGATCGCAGGCGGTGAGGCGCCGGCTCAGACGGAACCGGCCGCGGATCCGGCCGTCTTCGGAGCCGCGCTGGTGGCGGCGCTCCAGGGGACGACTCTACCGTTGACCCTACCGCTGATGGGAACGTCCCTGACAACTCCGTCGCAGGAGCCTCCGGTCGACGATGCCCGACCGGACACTGACGAAGCGCAGCCTGACCAACCACCGGGACCGGACGGAACGCCGGCCTCGGCGACGCCACCCGCAAGCCCCGTGTCACGCCTTCCTGCCAGGTGGGCCGGAGCGGCGGTGCATGCTCCGCCGGCGGCGCCGTTGCAGCCGGTCCCGGAGGTCGGAGCCGCGATAGGCGAGGACAGCAAGCCGGTGAGGGAGCCGTCCATCGCCACGCGCCAGGATGCCAGCGTGGAGGGCGATCCGGTCGCGGCGGCGGTTGAGAACTCCCAGCATCGGGAACCGGGTGTCGAGCCCGCCGCACCGGTGGAACATCCGAGGGAGCCGCGCGATCCCGATGGCGCCGGCACGACCTCGACCCAATCTGTCAGCGCGGCTGGCCCGGCAGTCCGTCATGTAGCTGACGGCCAGGTCACGACCCCGATCCCCACCGCGACATTGGCGGATCCCACCGCTACAGGCGCTGGTCCCATCCTGTTCAGTCCATCGGAGGCGATCGACCCGCGCCTGATCGGGCCGGCGCGTGCGGGCGAGTCCACTGGCCGGGCGCGTCCTGAACGCGAGCGTTCGGCGGACTCCGCGGCCCTTCCGCTGGCTCCCCATCCGGTGCCGATGATGCTGCCCACGGCGCCGACCCCCGTGGAAACCTCGGTCGAGCCGGTGGCCGAGGCTCCAGCCGAGAATCGGCTCACCGGTCTCTCGGCGCGGGAGCCGGAGGCAGAACTTCTCCCGGCCACGCCCTGGCGGGCACCGCGGCTGGTCCCCGCCATGCCCGAGGCAGAGACCGATGGTCTGACCCCGCCGACCAGGCCGGTCAACGTAGCCACCAGGGAGCTGGCCGATACGCTGGGTGAGGCGGAGATCACGGCCTTCCGGGTCGAGATCGGAAGCCGACGGGCCCCGAACGCGGTTGCGGCCCCGCCGATCCCGCTCAGCGGCCTTCCCGCCGCGCTGCGGCGGCCGATGGCAGACGTACCCGAAGCGCAGGGACCGGTTACCGAATCCGCGGGACCGATGCTGCACACGCACCGGCAGGTCAGAATGGAGACACCGGTCACCCATGCGCCGGTGTCCGCGGCCGGGGAACCGGCAGCGGCCTTGGCGACCCGCGCCTACCGGCAGGTGGACGTCGCGGAGCCGGTAGTGCTGCCGCCGGTACCCTCCCAAAGGCAGCTCAGCCGAGGAGCGCCGGCCACGCCGGCTGTTGCTTCCGAGGCCGCCGCGCGGACGCTCGCCCCATCGCCGATGGTGGCGCACCCGCCGGCGCGAATCCTTCCGGCGTCCCGGCAGGAGCTGCCTGCCCAGGACCGGCGCCCCGATTACGACCCGGGCGACTCCCGCGCGCTTCAACCGGCGGAGACCGAGCGGCCAAGTGATTCGTCGACGGGCGCTTGGGCCACCGTTCCGGGGGCACGGGAGTCGTTCGTGCCGGGAGGGATTCGAGCCGGCGTGCGGTCGATGGTCGAGGCACGCAACGTGCCCGAGGGAGGGGAGGTCCAGGAGAAACCGGCAGGGCTTGCCGATCGCGTGACGCTGCAGGTGGCGGACGCCGACGGGCGCTCCACCCGGATCCGGGTGACGGTCCTGGGCGACCAGGTGCGAGCGCTGATTCTTCCGCCTGACGGGGAATCGGCCGGCCAGCTTCAGCGGCGGATGGACGAACTGCAGGCCGCGCTCGTCAGGCACGGCTTCGTGGATTCCAGGGTGACGGTGCAGCCGGCCGGCCGGGAAGGCGTTCCGTGGGGAACCACTCCCACCGGGGCCGAAGCAGGGCCGACATCCTCGCGATCCACAGAGCCGCCATCCGACGGTCGACACCGCGGGGGTCGTGACTACGACGAGCGACAGGGTGACGGGTCTCGTCACCCGCGCGAACGGGGCCAGGAACGCGATCGCCACGATCGCCGGAGGTAACATCGATGACCAGCGCCAGCATCGGACCGATCGGTCCGGCCGCTCCCACGATCCCGACGTTCGTCCCGGCGAGGCGGGGCAACGCCGAACTGGGCAAGGACGACTTTCTGCGCCTGCTGATCACCCAGCTGCGCTACCAGGACCCGACCAACCCTTCCAAGCCGGAGGAGTTCGCCGCCCAGCTGGCGCAGTTCACCAGCCTTGAGCGGATGCAGAACATCGAGCGGCTGCTCGAGGACACGGGCGCAGCGAGCGCGTTGGCGACGCTGGCGCTCAAGGCCGATCTCGGCGCGTCCTTCATCGGGCGCAACGTGCTCGCGGCGGGGAACTCGTTCGAGGTTGGTCCGGAGGGCGGGGGCCGGGTGCATGCGGACATCGGCCCGGGTGGCGGCAAGGCCACCCTGACGATCTACGACGAAACCGGCCGCGAAGTGGCCAGTCGCGAGGTGGGTTTCCGCGGCGCCGGCCGCCAGGTCATCGACGCACCCGACCTGCCCGCGGGCACCTACACCTACCGACTCGAGGTGCAGGCGCTCTCGGGGGCCGACGTCCCGGTGCAGACCTATTCCTCAGGCATCATTGACGGCGTTTCGTTCCAGGGCGGGCAAGTGCTGCTCCGTTCCGGGAACATCACCTTCCCGCTCGACAATGTGGTCGAAGTCGAGCGGGCACCCGCGGGCGCGGCGGCCTTGGCCGCCGCGACAGGTGCCCGCATCCTCTCACAGGAGTAGCAGAGCCATGATGCGGTCGCTCTTCGCCGGCGTCTCCGGGCTCAGGAACCACCAGACCCGGATGGACGTGATCGGCAACAACATTGCGAACGTCAACACGGTGGCCTTCAAGGGCTCCCGGGTGACCTTCGCCGAGGCGTTCGCGCAGCTGTTGCAGGGCGCCTCCCGACCGCCGGGGGACCAGGGCGGCATCAACCCGATCCAGATCGGGCTGGGTTCGAAGATCGGGAGCATCGACCAGAACTTCTCGCAGGGCAACCTCGAGTCGACCGGCAAGAGCACCGACCTCGCCATCCAGGGCGACGGATTGTTCGTCCTGAGTGACGGCCAGCGCTCCTATTACACCCGGGCGGGGAACTTCCAGCTCGACGCCGACGGACGGATGGTGTCGCCGGCCAACGGCTTCAAGGTGCAGGGCATCAACGCCGACTCCAACGGGGTGCTCTCCACCGGATCCGCCGTGACCGACATTTCGCTGCCGTTCGGCAAGAAGTCGCCGGCCAGGGCCACGACCGCGGTCGTGCTCACCGGTAACCTCGACGCCCGGGCGGTCGCGCGGGGAACGATCCTGGGGACCCAGGGGCGGGTGCTGAGTGTGGAGCAGGCCGGGAGCAACGGCGGGCTGGGGTCCGACGTGAGCGGACTGTACGCCAACGGTGCCACCAACGGCTCCATCTTCGGCATGGTGCCTGACAGCACCACGGTGACGATCAGCGATGGCACCAATACCCAGACCTACACCTACGTCGCCGCCGATACCGGCGTAGGGACGTTCGATTTCCACAGCCTGCGGGACCTGGTCGCCGAGATCAACGGTGATTTCGGCGCCGCCGGCTTCAACACGCTGACCGCCGCCCAGAATGGTGCCACCGGCGCCATCGACGTGACGGCGATCGGGGGCATCACCCTGAGCCTCACCAGCTCCAACCCCGCGCTGCTCAAGGCGCTGGGCGCGGCGAACGGCGTACTGGCCGCGGCGGCGACCTCGTCTACCGACGAGTTCAGTCACATTGCGACGACCTCGGACCTAGTCGTCGATCTCCGCAACGGCGCCGGTCAGAGCCTCGGGCTGGTGGCGGGAGACAGCATCACCATCGACGGCAACGTCGGTGGTACGGCCGCAGCCTCCGGCGGGCTGGCGGTGGCGGCGGGCTCGACCTATGGCCAACTGCTCACCAGTATCAATTCCACCTTCGGCATCACCAACATCACCGGCGCCGCCATCGATCCCACGACCGGGGCGATGTCGCTGACGGGTGACGGTGGCACGGTGAACGCGCTGTCGGGGATCAACATCCGCAGTACCGGCGCCGGCGCGGCCACCTTCAACGCGGTGTTCGACAGCCGGCCGGGCAACTATGTGGAACGACAGGCCGCGACCGACGTGACCCACCAGGCCGCGATCACCGTGTACGATTCGATCGGGACACCGATCAGCCTGAGCGTGACCTTCACCAAGGACCCGACGGCATCCAACCGCTGGCTCTGGGATGCTACCGTGCCGCCCCCGGCCACCGTCACCGGCGGAGGCAGCGGGTTCGTCACCTTCGACACCGACGGGCGGCTGCAGACTTTCGCCTACAACGGCGGCGGGAACAGCCTGCAGTTCGACCCGGGGAGCGGGGCCACCGCTCCGGTAGATCTTCAGCTCGATTCCGGGTTGATCGGCGACATCAACGGGCTGTCCCAGTTCGCCAGCGCCTCCAACGCCGTCGCCAGCAGCCAGGACGGCTACCCGATGGGCAACCTGCAGGACATCAGCGTCGATTCGCGCGGCATCATCACCGGGTACTTTACCAACGGCGTCAATCAGACGCTGGCCCAGATCTCGCTGGCGTCCTTCAACAACCCGAGCGGCCTGCTCCGGCAGGGTGACAACATGTACGCGGAGTCGGCCAACTCGGGCGGCGCCATCATCGGCTTCTCGGGGACCAGTAATCAGTCTACGATTACCCCGGGCGCGCTCGAAAGCTCGAACGTCGACCTGTCGGAAGAGTTCACCAACATGATCATCGCGCAACGCGGCTTCCAGGCCAACGCGCGGGTGATCACCACGGCTGACGAAATGCTGACCGAGCTGGTGAATCTGAAGCGGTAGAGGTGGCGGGTCAGGCTGTGGCTGTCAGCTAGCAGCTGTCAGCTAACAGCTATCAGCTATCAGTAGTGTCGCGAAGGGGCGGCCCCACCGGGAAACGGTGGGGCCGCTTTCCTTTCGGTCCGAGGCCTCGCCACTCCCGCTGCCCACCACAACCCCCGGCCTGATAGCTGATAGCTGACGGCTGACGGCTGACGGCTGACAGCTGACAGCTGACAGCCGATTCCTGCCGACCATCCCTGCCACCCACCGGCAACTCCACCCCGCCAATCGGCAGATTCTTCCCATTCCCTCGGTCCTCGCCGATCAGCCACGCCGTAGCTCCCGAAGCCACAGTGAGTTAGCACAATGGGCCGCGTGGTACGCCGGTTGCCCTTTCACCCGGCGATCCCGTCCGACCCGGTCGAGTTGGCCCCCTCCAGGAGAAGCCTGACAATGGCGGAAGCAGCGGCGCCCGAAGTCTCTCCCCCGGCCGCAGTCGCGGGCGGTGGCCAGAAGACCGGACTGCTCGTGGGTGTGACCGTGGCCGGCGCCGTGCTCGGCCTGGTGGTCGGGTTGGTGATCGGGCCCATGATCGTCGCTCGGCAACAGTCCGGGGCGACCATCGTCGAAGGCGATTCGACATCCCGGGCGGAAGGTCACGGGGCTGGCGGGACCGGCGCTGAGGAAACGGCCCATGGCGGTGCGGGCGGCGCGAACAAGCGGGTGGTCGAACTCTCGAATGTGATCGTGAATCCAGCGGGGACCCAGGGCACGCGGTTCCTGATGACCAGCGTCGCGATCGCAGTGGCGTCCGAGGAGGCCCAGAAGCTGCTTTCGGAGCGTGAGGTCGAGCTGCGCGATCGGATCACCTCCATTCTCGAATCGTATACCCTGGCACAACTCACCATGCCGGGGGCCCGTGACAGTCTCAAGGCCAGGATCGGCGTGGCGGTCTCGGGGATGCTGGGTCCCAAGACCTCGTTCCGGGTGTTCCTGCCGCAGTTCGTGATCCAGTGAGCATGTGATGGCCGACGTCTTCTCCCAGCAGGACGTGGACTCGCTCCTCAGGGGCGCGACCCCGGGCGCCACCTCCGACGGGCCGGTCGAGATCATCCCGTACAACTTTCTGCGACCGCCCCGGATCGCCAAGGACCGGCAGGCCCTGCTGAACGGGATCTACCAGCGGATCGCGGTCTCGCTCCAGGCGCTGTTCTCCTCCCGGCTCCGCACGCCCGTGGACATCGTGCTGGCCAGTGTGGAGCAGGCCACCTTCGCGGAGTTCATCTTCTCGCTCGCCACGCCGTGCGCCGCCTACGTCTACCGTCTGGGCGACCGGATCGACGGTCAGGGCGTGCTCGATCTGGGGACCGACTTCTCCTACCACCTGATCGATCGCCTGTTCGGTGGTCCCGGCGAGGCCCAGGACATCAAGCGTCCACTCACTCTGCTCGAGCGGGACGTGCTTCGCGGCGTGGCCGACAAGGTCTGGTCCCTGGCGCGGGAGGCGTGGGGCGATCACCTCGCGTTTCAGCCGGTCTACGCCGGGTTCGAGTCGTCCCCGGACGCGCTGCAGGTCGCCAACCGCGAGGACAACGTGCTGGTCGGGAACATAGAGGTGCGGTCCGGCGCGTTCTCCGGACTCATCACGCTGTGTATCCCGCTGTTGTCGCTTGAGCCGTTCCTCCAGGAAAAGCCGACCCGGCACATCAGCACTCAGCGGGTCACGCCGGCGGAGCGCGAAGCGGCCCGCCGGGGCATCGAAGAGGCGCTGCGTAGCGCGCGGCTCGAGGTGCAGGCCCGGTTTCCGCTCTTCCGGCTGCGCGCCGGGGATGTCAGCCGGCTCGAGGTGGGCCAGGTGATTCACACCGGCCATCCGTCCGATGTCCCGGTGGAACTGCACGTCCGCGGCCAGCGCCGCTTTCTCGGCACACTCGGCCAGAGCCGACGCTACGTCGGCCTCCGCATCACCAATACACTGCACCCTCATCGGCCGGACGGGGTGCCCAGGACTTCACGCGGAAGGCTGGTATAACCCATGGATCAGGGTGAAATCGATCGCCGCGCGGCCGGGTCGGCCAAGGGTCCCCGCGACCACGCCCCCAAGCCGCCGGATCTGTCCGAGCTGGCGCCCGGCGGTGGTACTGCCCGGCCCGCCGCCCCGGAGAGTCCCGGATCACTCGACACGCTGCTCGATGTCTCGCTGCCGGTCGCGATCGAGTTCGGGCGCACCCTCCTGACGGTTCAGGAGGTCCTCGAACTGGGCAGTGGATCGGTGATCCAGCTCGACCGGATGGTCGGTGAACCGATCGACATCTACATCTCCGACCGGAAACTGGCCGAAGGGGAGGTGGTGGTCATCGGCGAGCACTTCGGCGTTCGCATTACGCGCATCCTGGCCGGAGCGGAGCAGGTGGCCGCCCGGGAGCCGGTGTCGTGATTTCGGCGCTCGCCTCGCTGGCGATCACCCTCGGATTGCTCGCCCTTGGCGTGTGGGCGTTGCGCCGGCTGGCGCCGGGTGCCGGCCCCGGGGGTCCGGGGGTCCCGCTCCAGGTGCTGCGCCGGGTGGCCACCGGTCCCAAGCATGGGGTGGCGCTGCTCCGGGTCGGCGACCGGGTGCTGGTGGTTTCGCTCGCCGACGACGGCGCGCGACTGCTGACCGAACTCGACGGCGCCGACCGAGACCAGGCGCTCGACACGCCGGCGGCGGTGGCCCTGGTCCGGGCCCGCCGCCCGGGACTGCTCCGCTTCCTGCCGCTGGTCCTGGCGCTCCTGCTCCCGGTCGGTGCGGCCGAGGCCCAGGCGGCGCAGCGGCGCTCGGCGGCGGCGGTGGTGGAAGCGCCGACCGCTCCCAAGGTGACCCTGACGATCGGCCAGGGCACGGAACGACTGCAGCTCTCCGGCGCGGTCGGGATCGTGGTGTTCATGGGTGCCATGACCCTCCTGCCGGCGGTGTTTCTCCTGATGACCAGCTTCACCCGCATCCTCATCGTCCTGCATTTCGTGCGGACGGCGATCGGTACGGCCACCGCCCCGCCCGGTCAGCTGCTGGTGGCGCTGGCGGTGCTGCTGACCGGCGTGGTGATGCATCCGGTGCTGACCCGTGCCAACGACACCGCGCTTCAGCCCTATCTCGACGGCCGGATCAGCCAGGCCGAGGCGTACCACAAGGCGGTGGAGCCGCTCCGGGAGTTCATGCTGGCCAACACCCGCGATAAGGATCTGGGCATGTTCGCGGAGCTGACTAACCAGCAGGATGCCGACAGCGTCGAAGCGCTGCCGACCCTGACCGTGACCGCCGCGTTCGTGACCAGTGAGCTCCGGACCGCGTTCCAGATGGGGTTCGTGATCTTCCTGCCCTTCGTGGTGGTGGACCTGATCGTCGCGACCGTGCTCATGAGCATGGGCATGTTCATGTTGCCGCCGGTGATGATCTCGCTGCCGTTCAAACTGATGCTGTTCGTTCTCGCCGACGGCTGGACCCTGGTCGTTCAGCGGCTGGTCACCGGGTTCCAGGTCTGACCCATGTCAGCCGGCCTCGCGATCGAGCTGCTGCACCGTGCCATTACCATGTGCCTGATGGTGTCGGCGCCGCTCCTGCTCACCGCGCTTGTGGTCGGCGTGGTAGTCAGCCTGGTCCAGGCCCTGACCCAGATCCAGGAGCAGACCCTCACGTTCATCCCCAAGCTGGTGTCCGTCGCCATCGTCATGCTGCTCACCCTGCCGTGGATGGTCCGGCAACTCATGGAGTACCTCACCCAGACTTTCAACCTTCTCCCGGCCCTGGTGCGCTGATGGCGCCCGGTCTGTCGGACCTGATCGGCGTGGCGGACTGGCCGATGTTCGTGCTGGTCAGCGCCCGGATGGCCGGACTGTTCCTGGTGGCGCCGGTGTGGTCGATGGCCGGTATTCCGCGGAGCGTGCGGGCCGCGTCGGTGGTCCTGCTCAGCCTGGTGTTGCTGCCGGTCGTGCCCCGAGTCGGCCCGCTGCCCGACGACATGGTGGCGACCGCGGCCGTGCTGGCGGCGGAGACCGCGCTCGGCATCGCGATCGGCGTGACCGGGTCGCTCATCATCCACGGGGTGGTCATCGCGGGCGAAGTGACCAGCCTCCAGATGGGCCTCTCCCTGGGCCAGGCGCTCGGCGCGTTGCCCGAAGGCGCGACGGTCGGAGTCGGTCAGTTGCAGGGCTATTTCGCGATGTTCATCTACCTGGCCGGGAACGGCCACCTCACCCTGTTCCAGGGACTGGCCGCGAGCTTCGCGGCGATTCCGCCGGGGCACGCGCTGACGGGCCTGCCAGGCGGTCGAGTGATCGTCGACATGACCGCGGCCGTCTTCGGAGCGGGTGTGCGCGCGGCGGCGCCGGTCCTCGTGGCCCTGCTGCTCGCCAACCTCGCGCTCGCGATCCTGGGCAAGGCGGTGCCGCAGTTCAACCTGATGATGGTCTCCTTCCCGATTACGATCGCGATCGGTCTCATGATGCTGGGCGCGTCGCTGCCGTATCTCGCCGCCTATCTCGGTGGCACGGTCGACGCCTTGCCCGCCGCGATCGGCCGGACCATTGAGGGCTTCACTCCTGCGCCGGCGGCGCCCTAGGTATGGCAGAGTCCGACGGCCAGGAACGCACCGAAGTCGCCACCCCGCGACGCCGCGAAGAGGCGGCCCGCGAAGGCCGGATCCCGCGCAGCCACGAGGTCTCCGCGGCGGCGCTCCTGCTGGCGGGCACCGGCGCGTTGGCGCTGGCCGGTGGCGCGGCGCTGGCCCAGCATGCCGTGGCCATGGTGCGGGGCGGGAGCGCCTGGCTGACCGCGGATCCGATGACGGCCGCGGGGGTGGTCGTCCTGCTGCAGCATCTGGCGCGGGAGACCCTGGTCGCCATGGCGCCGTTTCTCGTCGGAATTGCGGCCGTGACCCTGCTGGTGAACGCGGTGCAGGCGCGGGGCGTGGTCGCCGTGGAGCCGATCCTCCCCAAACTGTCCCGGGTCAGCCCGATCGCCGGGCTGGGTCGGCTGTTCAGCGTCGAGGCGGTCTTCAACCTGCTCAAGGCGTTCATCAAGGTGGTGATCATCGGCTTCGTGGCCTGGCTGGTCCTGCGCCGGGCCTGGCCGGAGATCCTGGCCACCACCGGGGCGGGCGTCCCCCAGGTGATGGGGACCACCCGGATCTTGGCGATTCGGATGGCGTTCCTGGTGGGCCTGGTCTTTCTCGTCGTGGCGGCGCTCGACTACGGCTTCCAGGTATGGCAGTACGAGCGGAAACTGCGGATGACCAAGCAGGAGGTCATTCAGGAGCACCGCGAGACCGAGGGCGATCCCGCGGTGAAGGGCGTATCCGCCAGCTGCAGCGTGCCATGGCGCGGAAGCGGATGCTGTCGCAGGTGGCGACCGCCGACGTGGTGGTCACCAACCCGACCCACATCGCCGTGGCGCTCAAGTACGACCCGCTGCTGTCTGCGGCCCCGATCGTGGTGGCCATGGGTGAGCGGCTCCTGGCGGAGCGGATCCGGGAGATCGCCCGGCGGGCCCGGGTGCCGATCGTCGAGAACAAACCGCTGGCCCGGGCGCTGCTCGCGAGCGCGACCGTCGGGTCGGCGATTCCGGCCGCGCTGTACGTGGCGGTCGCGGAAGTCATCGCGTTCGTGTTCCGCCGGAACGGGACCCCGCTGCCGGGGCGGCGGACCCGATGACGACCCCCAGCGCGGCGGTCGCGGCCGCTCCGGCGGCGGGTGACAGCGGGGCGCGCCCTCAGGTCGGCTCACGCCCCCGCGGCGGGCGGCCCGCCGCCGGGGGACCTCTCCCCGACGCGAGCATGCTCTCCCGGATCGGGGACGGGGGGAGATCTGGCTGGCCCTCGCGGTGGTGGTGGTGGTGGCGCTCCTCGATCGTGCCGCTCCCGCCCCCGGTGCTCGACACGCTGCTGGCCCTGAGCCTCGCGGTGTCGATCCTGGTGCTGCTGGTCACGCTGTCGATCGCGCGACCCGCTCGAGTTCAGCATCTTCCCGAGTCTGCTGCTGCTGGTGACGCTGCTCCGGCTCGGGCTCAACGTGAACAGCACCCGGCTGATCCTGAGCGAGGCCCGGGCGGGCGACGTGATCGACGCGTTCGGCAACTTCGTGATCGGCGGCAACTACGTGGTCGGGCTCGTGATCTTCCTGATCCTGATCGTGATCAACTTCATGGTGATCACGAAGGGCGCCGGGCGCGTCGCCGAGGTGGCGGCCCGGTTCACCCTCGACGCCATGCCGGGTCGCCAGATGAGCATCGACGCCGATCTCGGCGCGGGACTCATCGACGAGGCCGAAGCGCGCCGCCGCCGGGAAGAGATCCAGCGGTACGCCGACTTCTACGGAGCGATGGACGGCGCCGCCAAGTTCGTCCGCGGCGACGCCATCGCCGGCCTGCTCATCACCGGCATCAATCTCGTCGGCGGGTTCCTGATCGGCATCACCCAGCAGGGCATGACCGCCAGTCAGGCGCTCAGCACGTTCACCAGCCTCACGGTCGGCGACGGTCTCATCACCCAGATCCCGGCGCTGATCGTCAGCACGGCGGCGGGCATCATCGTCACCTACGGCAGCAAGAGTCCCCGGGTGGGGCCGGCGATCGCCCACCAGCTCACCCGGCACCAGAACGCGCTGTGGATGGCCGCCATCATCATCGGCCTGCTCGGTCTCGTCCCCGGATTCCCCTTCCTGCCGTTCTTCCTGCTGGCCTGTGCCCTCGGCTCGATCGCCTGGGTGGTACGGGCCCGGCTGGAGCGCGCCCGCGCCCCCGAGGCCCTGGTCCAGCCGCGTCCCGGCGACAAGGCCGAACCGGTGCCGATCAAGGACCTGCTGCAGGTGGAACCACTGGAGGTCGAAGTCGGCTACGCCCTGGTGCCGCTGGTGGACGAGGCCCAGAAAGGCGATCTGCTGCAGCGGATCGGCCTGATGCGCAAGCAGCTGGCCGTGGAGATGGGCATCATCGTCCCGCCGGCACGGATCCGCGACAACATCCAGCTGCCCGCCTCGGAGTACGTCATCAAGCTCCGCGGCGTCCGGGTTGCCACGGGCGAGATTCTCCCCCGGTACCTGCTTGCCCTCGATACCAGCGGCGTCGCGGTCCCGATCGACGGGATCCGCACCACCGACCCGAGCTTCGGCCTGGCGGCGGTCTGGATCACGCCGGATCGCCGTACCGAGGCCGAGAGCGGCGGCTACAGCGTGGTCGAACCGCAGACGGTGCTCTCGACCCATCTCATGGAGACCATCAAGCAGCACGCCGCCGAACTGCTCTCGCGCCAGAACGTGCGTGAGCTGCTCGACGCGCTGAAGGAATCCCATCCGGCGCTGGTGGAGGACACCATCCCCGGCAAGCTCTCGCTCGGCACCGTGCACCGGGTGCTGCAGCGCCTGCTCAGGGAATCGATCCCGATCCGGGATCTGGCGCTCATCCTCGAGACCCTGGCGGACGCGGCCGAAGTGACCAAGGACCCCGAAGCGCTGACCGAGCAGGTGCGCCGGACCCTGTCGTCCGTACTGGTGCAACTGTACGACGACGGCGACGGCTCGATCAGCGGCATCACGATGGGGCCGCGTCTGGAGGCGGCGCTGATGAGCCTGTTCAGTCCCCGGCCGACGCGCGAGGGCCAGCGGGCCCTCGATCCCGAGGACCTGACCGCCGCGCTCCGCCAGCTCAACGACCTCATGGCCATGCACAAGCGGGACGGCCAGCTCCGGCCGTTGATCACGCCGCCGACTCTCCGGGTGGGTGTCCGCCGCCTGGTGGAGCCGGTCATGCCGAATGTCCCGGTGCTCTCGCTGGGCGAACTGCCGGCCCAGACCCCGATCCAGAGTCTCGCAACCTGGGAGCTGACCCGTGCCGCTTGAGTCCTTCACCGGTCACACGGTCGACACGCTGCTGGCGCGAGCGCGTCGCTCACTCGGCCCCGAGGCCGAAATCATCGCCATGCGCACCGTCCGGGATGCCGGGGGTGAGTCGGTCTACCAGATGCTCGCCGCCGATCCGGCGGGCGCCGCCGAAGAGCGGCGCCGGATGGCGCCCGACGGCGGCAGTCACCCGCTGCTCAAGAGTTCGCCCAACCCCGAGGATCTCGCCCATCCCCGGGAGCTCGACCCGGGGCCGAGATTGATGGCCTTCGTGGGGCCGACCGGGGCCGGCAAGACGACCACGATCGCCAAGCTGGCCACGCATCCGGAATTCTTCCGCCGCAAACGCATCGGCTTTCTCTGCCTGGATACCTACCGGGTCGGCGCGGTGGAGCAGCTCCGGACCTATGCCGAAATCGCCCGGCTGCCGCTCGAGGTGATCTACGAGGCGAGCGACCTGCCGCCGGCCCTGCGCCGCCTGGAGGATCGGGACCTGATCCTGATCGATACGCCGGGACGCGGTCCGCGACTGCATCACGACAGCCAGCAGGTGCGCCAGTGGCTGGGCCAGCTGACGCCGGCCGAGATCCATCTGCTGCTCCCGGCGGGGCTGCAGCCGGCGATCGTCCGACGGCTGATCGACGCGTACCGGCCGTTCGGGGTGACCCATCTGCTCGCCACCAAACTCGATGAAGCGCCGGAGGACTGGACGCCGTTCGACGCCGCGGCGGAAGCCCGCGTCCCGATGCGCTGGATGGCGGACGGCCAGGAGGTGCCCCGCGACCTCAAGGCCGCCGCCCCGCGCCTGCTCGCGGCGGTGGCGTCGCTCCGAGTGCGCTCGGCTGCGACCGGGGAGCTCCTGGCATGAACGACCAGGCCGCCATACTCCGAGCGATGATGGCCGCCCGCCCGGCCGGCCGCCCCGCCGCTACCGGCCCGGTGGCGCCGCCGGCGATCGTGGTCGGAAGCGGCAAGGGCGGGGTGGGGAAGTCGGTGGTGAGCGTCCTCCTGGCCGGCCGCCTGGCCGCGGAAGGCCGCCGGGTCCTGCTGGTGGATGGCAGTCAGAACCTGGGCAACCTGCACGTACTGCTTGGGCTGCCGCGCGCCGCCCGACTCGAACACCTGCTGACCGGCGAGACGCCGGTCCGCGAGCTGCTGGTGCCGGTGCAGGAGGGCCTGTGGCTCCTCCCCGCAGACAGCGGAGCGGAGAGCCTGTATGCCCTGGCCGCCGTCGATCGAGCCCGGCTGCACCACCGACTGAGCGCGCTGTACGACGACTTCGATGCCGTGGTGATCGACGCCGGGCCGGGCCTGGAGAGCGTGGTCCGGGTGGCCACCATGCGTGCCACGCGCTGCATGATCCTGACGGTCCCGGAACCCGCGGCGCTCACCGATGCCTACGCGACGATCAAGATCGTCAACGCCCAGGTGGCCGACCTGCCGGTGGACGTTCTCGTCAACCGGGTGAGCAGCGAACGGGAAGGTGCTGAGACCTTCGAACGACTGGCCGCGGCCGCGGCGCGCTTCCTCCATCGGGAGCTGCGCTACCTCGGCGCGCTGTGGGAAGACGAATCCATCCGGCGCGCCGTGCGGGTGCCCGGAGACCTGACCCGGGGGCTCCGCCCCGGGCCCAACGACGACGCGCTGTCCGCCGTGCTTGAACGCCTCGGTATCCCGGCACCGGCGAGGGCGGGGTGATGAAATGAACAGGCACAGTGCAGGCGCCACGACCGCGACCCAGACGCTCACCGACGAACTCTGGCGCCGCTACCGCGGCACCGGTGACCCCGAGGCCCGCACCCAGCTGCTCGACCGGTATCTGGGGCTGGTGCATCACGTGGCCCGGCAAGTGGCGGTGCGGGTATCCGATGTCGTGGAGGTCGACGACCTGGTCAGTGCCGGCACCATCGGACTGGTACAGGCGCTGGAGAGCTTCGATCTCTCGCGCGGGCTGGCCTTCAGCACCTATGCGATGCGACGGATCCGCGGGGCCATCCTGGATGAGCTCCGCAGCCGCGACTGGGTGCCGAGGTCGGTGCGCGCCAAGGGACGCCAGATGGCCGCGATCGTGGCTCAGCTGGAGGGCCGCCTGGGACGGGCCCCGGAGCCGCAGGAAGTGGCGAGAGCGCTGTCGTTGGACATGGAGACGTACTGGCACTGGCGCGAGGAGGTGGACGGCGCCGTGCTGGTGTCCCTGGAAGGGTCCATGACCGTCGAACACAGCGAATCGACCTCGCTGGAAGAGACCCTGAGCAACTCGGCCGCGGCGCTCCCGGGTGATGGCCTGGACCAGCAGGAGACCGTCGCGTCGATCCGGCGGGCAATCGCGCTGCTGCCGCCCAAGGAGCGCACCGTTCTGGCGCTCTACTACTACGAGGAACTCAACCTCCGGCAGATCGCCGAGGTGCTGCACGTCACCGAATCACGGATTTCCCAGATCCGCACCCAGGCCCTCAAGCGGCTGCGCCAGCAGATGGCCGGTTCCAGGGAGAACGCATGACTCCGCAAATGGTCCGGCTGCTGGGCGGCTTTCTGGCCGCCTACGTTCTGCTCTCGGTGCTGCCACAGCTGCCGGACGTGGCCGTCGCCGCTGGCGCACCGGGGCCTGCCGGAGGTCACGGGCGATCTGCTCTTCTGGTTCGCCGCCGGTGTCGCGCTGCCCGCGGCTGCCATTGCCCTCCGGCGTCGGCTCGCGGCCCGCGGACGGCGGTCCGCGCCCGCGGCGCCGAAAGGCACCGACGTCGGCGCTAGGATCCGGCGGGCGGCCATGGGCGGCGCCCGGATTCCGCATCTGGCCCGACAGTTCCGGACATCCCAGGACGCGGTGCGAGCGGCGATCGGCAGGGACGGAACCGCTTCTTCTGCCGCCGAAGCTGGAAATTCCTGCCGGTCCCGGCACGCCGCGCTCCCGGCCCCGAGCCGTCGCGCACCGGTTCCCGCGCGGCGAACCCCATATCGCGGGCGGGCTTAGTACGCACCGCCGTCACGGCGCCCCGGGGGCATGTCCGTTGCACCCGGGGAAACTGAAGAGGAGGAAGCCATGGGTCTGGATGCGATCAAGAGCACCGCGCGAACGCTGGCGTACTACACCCGGCTGCAGGCGCTGACGGCGAACAACCTTGCCAACAGCGATACCGAGGCGTTCAAGGCCGACGCCATGGCGGCACGCCTGGTCGGCGACAGCACGTTCCCGGTGCCGGTCACCCGGGTCGATCTCTCCCAGGGCGTGCTCCAGCAGACCGGGCGAGTGCTCGATGTCGCTCTCGATGGACCGGGGTTCCTGGTCCTCGGCACTGATGCCGGCGAGCGACTCACCCGGGGCGGATCACTGGCGCTCGATGGCGCCAACCGGCTCGCCGACCGGCACGGGAATCTGTTTCTGGGGGACGATGGCCCGGTGCAGATCCCCATTCGTCATTCGACCCTGGAGATCCAGCCCGGCGGTGATGTCGTGGTCGACGGAGTCCGCATCGACCGGCTCCGGCTCGAGACGGTGGATGACGCCTCGGAGCTCCGCAAGGAAGGCGGGGGACGGTTCCTGGCAGCCGCCGGGACTCGTCCGGTGGAGACTGGCGCCGCCTTCGTGCGCCAGGGAGTGGTCGAGGACAGCAACCAGGACACCCTGCGCGGGGTCGTCGACCTGGTGACCATCCAGCGGGCCTACGCTGCCAACGTGGATTCGCTCAAGGCGCTCGACAGCGTGCTGGGGACGGTGGTGAATGAGGTAGGGAAGGTCGGGTAGTGCCCAGTGCCCAGGAGTCACACACGGCCGGCGCTCGCAGGAAGTCACTGGGCACTGGGCCCGCTCTGAGAACAGAAAGGACAGCTGAATCATGAACCCAGGACTCCGGGCCAGCGCTTCCGGTATGCGCGCCCAGCAGACACGCATCGACGCCATCGCCAACAATCTCGCCAACGTCAACACCACGGCGTTCAAGCGGAGCCGCACCAATTTCGAGGACATGCTGTACGAGACCCTGCAGGGTTCGCAACTGGTGCGCTACGAGGGCACCGAAACCCTGGCGCCGATCCAGATCGGTCGCGGGGTCCGCCTGGCCGACATTCAGCGGATCCACACCCAGGGCGCGTTCGAGGTCACCAACAACCCGTTCGACATCGCGATTGAAGGCGACGGGTTCTTCCAGGTCCGGCTGCCCAACGGGAGCATGGGATACACCCGGGACGGGACCTTCACCCGCGCGGCCGACACCGGCGCCCTGGTGACCCACGCGGGCTTCCAGCTCGAGCCCGAGATCTCCATTCCGCCGGAGGCCGTCCAGGTGACGATCTCCCCCACGGGCCGGGTCGGTGCGATCCTCGGCAATGACGGCCAGCAGGTGGAACTCGGCCAGTTGGAGCTGGTGCGCTTCGCCAATACCTCCGGCCTGCTCTCTCTCGGCGGAAACAACTACGCCGCTACGCCCGCCTCGGGCGATCCCATGTCGGGCATCCCGATGGAGGATGGCTTCGGCCAGCTGGTGCAGGGCTCGCTCGAGGCCTCCAACGTCGAGATCGTCCAGGAGATGGTCGACATGATTACGGCGCAGCGAGCGTACGAAGTGAACTCGAAAGCGATCAAGACGGCCGAAGAAATGATCCAGACGGTGACCAATGAACTCATCCGCTAGGCGGGCCATGCGGTCGGGTGTGGGCATTGTCCCGGCGCTGGTCGGCGCCATGTGGAGTCTGCTCCCCGCCCGGCTCGACTCCCAGTCGGCCGAGGTCCCGGCCCGGGTGGCGAGTCGCATCGCCGAGGCAGTGGGACGGGCGTGGGGGGTCGAAGCGCGGGGCCTGACCCTGGCGTTCGGGACCGGTTCGCTGGCCGGCGTCCCGGACACCGCGGCGTTCCGCCTGCTGGGGAGGGGCGACGGCGGCTGGTTCGCGGTCACCTTCGAGCTGGGGGACCGCCCGTCCCGGGCCATCCGGCTTCGCGCCGGCATGGCCGAATGGCAGCCGGTCTCCGCGCGGGCGCTCCGTCCGGGCATCTACCTGACGCAAGACGACATCCGGCAGGAGTCCCGGGTGCGCTGGGGCCCGCCCGAGCCGGGGGGAGAGTCCCTCGTGGCGGCGGGCTGGATCGTGACCCGGATGGTCAGTCCCGGCGACGCGCTGGATCGTACCAGGGTGGCGCCGGCGCCGGTGGTCGCCGCGGGCGGACCGGTGCGCATGCGCTGGCAGCAGGGCGGCGTCTCGGTCGTGCTGATCGGGGTCGCCCTCAACGACGCCGCCGTGGGGGACAGAGTACGGGTGCACGGCACCAACCGCCCGGGTGTGCTGGTCGGCACCGTCACTGCTCCGGGTGAAGCGAGGATGCAATGAACCGGGTCATCATGCTCATGCTGCCCCTCATCGCAGTGCCGGGCAGTCTGCCGGCGCAGGATGCACCGCCGGCGCCGGCCGCGACTGCCGCACCGCCGGCGGCCCAACCCGCGGTGGCGGTCGGGTCCGCGACGGGCCGGGCCGGCTGGTTCAGCGATAAGCGGCCGCTCCGGGCCGGGGACATCATCACGATCGTGGTCGACGAAGCGGTGAACGCCAACGAACGCCAGCGGGTCAACGCCTCCAGCAAGCGGTCGCAGGACATGGGCCTGAACGTGAACGTCAGTCCGACCATCAAGATCGGACCCCAAAAGGGATTCTCGAGCGGGGTCGGCAACGATTCGCGCAGCACCGGTGAAGCCGGTCGGATGGGCGATCTGACGGCCGTGATCAGTGTCCGCGTCGTCGCCATCGAACCCACCGGGCTGGCCCGGATCAAGGGACAGAAGACCGTCACCGTCGACGGCCGCAACCAGATCCTCGAGCTCGAAGGCGTGATCCGCCCCGAGGACGTGACCTCGCAGAACGCCGTGGCCTCGTCCCGGGTTGCCGACGCGGTCATCGGCTACAAGGGCAAGAAGATCGGACCGTCGAAGGGGATCCTGGGCAGCATTCTCTCCATCTTCTGGCCGTGAGGGACGAATGGCGGACAGGGCGGACAGGGCGGACAAGACGGACAAGGCGGACAGGTTGCTCTTGGCATGGGCCCCGAGGCGTACACTCCTGTCCGCCCTGTCCGTCCTGTCCGTCCTGTCCGCCCTGCCCGCCGATCTCCCCGCCCAGGCTACCGAACGGGTTGGCGATCTCGTGACCCACACCGGTGGCGTGCCTCGGCGGCTCATCGGCTACGGTCTGGTCATGGGTCTCGAAGGCACTGGTGACCGATCCTACGGTTCGGCCACTGGTGGGACCCAGACGGTCCGGTCGATTGCGAACGCGCTGCGTCGTTTCGGCCTCGAGGTGCCGGCGGAGCGCCTGCGTCCGCGCAACGTGGCGGCCGTGATCGTCACGGCCGAGGCCTCGGCATTCCTCCGGGCCGGTGGCCGGTTCGAGGTGCAGGTGAGCTCGATCGGCGACGCGACCAGCCTCCGCGGCGGAGTTCTGTGGATCACCCCGCTGCTGACCGATCTCGATCAGCCGCCCGTCGCCACCGCGCAGGGGCCGCTGTTACTGGCCGACGAGGAGGTGCGGTACGCCGGGCGCCGGGGCAACTCGGCCCGGATCCCGGAAGGCGGAGTTCTCGAGGTCGAGCCGCCGCCGCCGGCGGCTTTCGCGCCGCGGCTCCTATTAAGGAAGCCCGGTCTGGCAACCGCCACCCGGGTGGCCCAGGCGATCAACGCCGCCCTGAGCGACTCCGTCGCCAAGGTGGACGACCCGGGTTCGATCGCCCTCAACCCGGGGCAGGCCGGCACCGATAATCTCATGGGGTTCCTCGCGGGGCTGGACACCATCGCGGTACGAATGAACCCCGAAGCCAAGGTCGTCATCGACGGCCGAAGTGGGACGGTAGTGACGGGCGGGACGGTACGGGTCGCGGTGGCGACGGTGAGCCACCGTGGACTCACGCTCAGCATCGGGGGGCCGGCACCGGCGGCTGCGGGGCCCGTGGCCTCGGCCGGCGATACGCTGGCGCCTGCCCCGGTTTCCCGATCGAGCGTGCCCGGGCTGCTGGCCGTGAATGACGGCGCCACGGTCCAGGAGGTCGCCGCCGGACTGCACGCGGCCGGAGCGAAACCGGCGGAGATTGCGGCGTTGTTCGCGGCACTTCGTGAGGTCGGTGCGTTGGGCGCCGAGGTCGTCATCCGATGACCGTGCCGTCCAAACCTCCGGCGGGGCCGCTCGACCGCCGAGCCGTCGAGCCGCCCAACAGCCCGGCCGCCAAACTGCGCAGGGCCGCGCACGACCTCGAAGGCGTGTTCGTGAACGAGCTGTTCAAGGCCATGCGGGCGACGGTTCCCGCCGATGGCATCATGTCCCAGGATCCTGGCCGGGAGTTGTTCACGAGTATGCTGGACGAGCGACTGGCCGCGCTGTACGCCGAGCGGGCCCGAGGCGGCCTGGGCGAGGCGCTCTATCGCCAGTTGAGCCGCCGGTTGACCGAGGGGGTTCCCACCCGAGGAGTGCCATGACACCTCACGGGCACCAGGAGTTCATCCCGGCCGAGCCCTCGTCGAGCGAGCGGCTCGGCGATCTCGCCGCGGCGCTGGTCTACGAGGCCAGCGTCATCGAGGAGTTGCGCCAGGCGCTGCTGCGCCAACGGGCCGGGGTGGCCGCCGACAACGCCGAGATGGTGGAATCGAGCATTCATGCGATGGGGCGGACCCTGCTGACCCTGGACGAGGCGAAGCGCCGCCGCGCGGCCCTGACGTCCCTCATCGCGGGCGGAGAGACCACCCCGCTGGATCGGCTGGAGTCGCTGCACGGCGGGTTCCTGCCGCGTGAAGTCGAGGAAGCGCGCGTCAAGGTCAAACGCGCCGCCCTGCTGACGGCTCAGGAAGTGGCCATCAACCAGCACATCCTGCGTCGCGCCCTGGAGGCTGGAGATGCCTTCATCCAGAAGCTGTTCTCGATGGCCGGCGACCCGGCCCCGGGCTACGCCCGGGGGGAGGGGCCGAGCGACCCTGCTCCCCAGAGCGGGCTGATCCTCAACCGGACCGCGTGACGATGAGCCTGACCAGCCTGCTCAGTATTGCCCGGACCGCGTTGCTTGCCCAGCAGCGGGCGATCGATGTGACCGGGCACAACATCGCCAATGCCAGCACCGAAGGATACAGCCGGCAGCGACTGCTGCTCGACCCGCAGGTTCCGCTGCAGACCACGATCGGGCAGCTGGGGCGGGGAGTCGACGCCACCGGTATCCAGCGGTTGCGGAACTACTTCCTCGATGCGACCTACCGGCGCGAGAACGGGGATCTGGGACGGTTCCAGACCCGCCAGGAAACCCTCGGCCAGGTCGAGGGCGTTCTGGGCGAGCCGTCGGCCTACGGCCTGGCGGCGGGGATCGACGAGCTCTTCAACGCGTTTGGCGACCTCGCCAACGATCCCGCAGGGCAGGCCCCGCGCGAGCTGGTCCGCCAGGTGGCCGCTGACCTCGCCCGGCGCTTCCAGGATGCGGATGCCCGGCTCAGCGCCATCCGGGCCGACGTGACTGCCCGCATGGAAGGGCTGGTCGCGGAAGTGAATGGCCTGGTCGAACAGATCGCCGATCTCAACGTCCGCGCGCGGGCCGGGTCGTCCGGCCAGCGGGAAGCGCCGGACGTCAAGGACCAGCGCGACAAACTGGTGGATCGACTCTCGTCCCTCGCGGGAGTGCGGGCGCTGCTTCGCGAAGACGGGACGGTCGCCGTCCTCGCCGGAGACGCCATGCTGGTCGACGGCGGGCAATTCACCACGCTGGTGGTGCGCGAAGCGCCAGCGGGGGGTGTCGCGATCGGGGTCGCGGGTGGCAGCGGCACGCTGAGTGCCCAGACCGGCAGGATCGCCGCCCTGGCGGAGCTGGCGTCGTCGGTCATTCCCGGGGTGCGGAGCAAGCTGGACCGGCTGGCGCGAGGGCTGGTCACGGAGATCAACGCCCTGCACCGGGGGGGGACCAGCCTGACGGGCCTGACGGGGATCGACTTCTTTCGTCCCAGCGGGCTGACGGCATCCACCATGGCGCTGTCGGACGAGATCAGCAACTCGAGCCTCAACATCGCGGCCAGCCGGAGTGGCGGCGGCGCGGACAACGCCAACGCACTGGCGATCGCGGCGTTGCGGACGACCGGCGTGGCGTTCTTCGGCGGCGGCACGATCGGGGGCGCCTACCAGCAGATCGTCTCGGAGCTCGGTGTCATGGGTCGGGAAGTCGGCCGGCAGGTCGAGGCACAGGCGGTGGTGGTGCAGTACGCTGACACCCTTCGCCAGAGCATCAGCGGGGTCTCGATCGACGAGGAGATGACCACCCTGATCTCCCAGCAGACCGCGTTCGCGGCGGCCGCCCGGCTGGTCACCGTGGCAGATGAAATGATGCAGGATGTGCTCGGCATGGTGCGGTAGGCGGGAGCCCGCAGGGAGGCGGAAACCGGAGTGCTGATCCTGAATCGTCGCCAGGGAGAGGCGATCATCATCGACGGTGGGATTCGAATCGTCGTGCTCTCGAGCGATCGGCGCGGGGCGCGCCTCGGCATCGAAGCTCCTTCCGCGGTCAACATCCAGCGCGAAGAACTGGTCTCCCGGGTCGCGGAGGAGAACCGCCGCGCCAACGCCCGTTCGACGGGCACCGACTGGCTGGACCGCCTGCCGCTCCGGGATCCGAAGGGCTGAGCGTGGGGCGCCGGGCGGCGCCCCGCCGGACCGCCCCTACGCCGCGCCCCGTCGCCACGACGGCAGGACCAGGAGTGCGCGGGCCCCGCCGGATTCAGTCGGCTCCACCGCCAGCGAACCGCCGTGCCGCTGGGCGAGCCAGCGGGCCACCGTCAGCCCGATTCCCAGATGCCCCAGGCGGGTGGTAAAGAAAGGATCGAAGGCGTGCAGGCGCGCGCGCTCGCTCAGTCCTGGTCCGTTGTCCTCCACGATGATCCGGACATCCCCCTCCAGCAATGACGCCGCCACCGTGATGCGCGACTCCTGGCGCTCCACCAGGGCTTCCTTGGCATTGAGGATCAGGCCGAGGAACAGGTGCCGGAGCTCCGGCTCGACTCCCCGCACCGGGGGGAGGCCGCCCGCGAGTCGCAGTTCGATCTCCACGGCCGGCAGCCCGCGCTGATAGCGTTGCAGGTCGCTGACGCAGTTGAGGAGATCGTCGACGATGACTGGCGACGCCTCGTGCTCGTGCGGACCGTACACCTGGCTGAACTGGCCGACCGTGTCCGCGAGGTGTTGCACGGCATCGCCGACGGCACCGCGCAGGCGGCTGCCTTCGGTCCCCGCCAGCAGGTCGGTCTGTGGATCGACGAGCAACGTCAGTGTCTGTAACGGCCCCCGCAGGTCGTGCGCCATGCCACGCGCCAGCGACGCCATCACGGTGGCTCGATCGGCGCGGATGAGAAGGTCTTCGGCGATGGGAGAGGACAACAGTTCCTGCCAGGGGGCTGCGGTCGCACTCGCCACTAGGGCAATCTCCGCCGGGGGAGCCCAAGAGTAGGAGTTGGGAAGGAGTTTGGCAATATCCTCAACCCTTCCTCACCCAGACTCCGTCGATGACGGGATCGGCGAGATGCCGGTGTTCGATCACGCCCAGCATGCTCTGGCTGATGGTCACACCCCGGGACAGGAGCTTGACGCCGGAGCTGGTCAGCAGATCGGCCGCCAGGACCATGCCCACCTGCAGCTGGTCCACCCCGACCTGGCGACGGGTGACCTGCCATTCTTCGCGGGGACGATCCAGGGCCACCGACTCGAGGTGGATCAGCGCCAGCGGGTCGTACCACGTTCCCTGGTGGTCGCGCATGGTCTCCACGGCGTCGGCGGCGGAGCGGCCCTGGTCGGGACCGTGCCCGTCCACCAGGCGGAAGAAATCGAGCGCAACCCGGAGGATCCGGGCCCGAAGCGGGATCTGCCCCGACACGAAGCGGTTCGGCATGCCGGTGCCGTCCCAGTTCTCGAACACCACGGCGATCAGCTCGGCCGCGCCCTTGAGGCGGTGTACCTGCTGGAGCAGCGTGGCTGCCACCACCGCATGGTGCCAGTCCGGCTGGGCCTGCGTTCCGGGCCGATGGTGGGCCGCGTCGATCACCCGGCCGATCTCGTGCAGCTCGGCGGCCAGCTCGAGATCGGTCAGCAGCTCATTCGGCACCTCGAACCGGAGGGCGATCTGACGGGCCAGGGCGGCCAGTCGCTTGCCGCGTTCGATCGCGCCCGGGAGGCCGAGATCGATCAGGTGCAGCAGGAGCTGCAGGAGGCCCTCGAAGCTTTCGCCCAGCTGGCTGTGCAACTGTTCGACCACCTGCTTGTCGTCGCGCAGCTGGTCCTGCAGGCGCTTGAGCCGGAGACTGGCGCGCACCCGCGCGATCAGCTCGGGGACCTCGATGGGCTTGGTGAGGTAGTCGTCCACGCCGAGGTTGAGGCCGCGGACCTTGAGGGCGGTATCGGCGAAGCCGCTCAGCACGACGAACAGGCAACCCGCCAGGCTGGCCTCCGCCTTGACCTGCCGGCAGAACTCAAACCCGTCCATCTCCGGCATCATGTAGTCGGAGATGATCAGATCGGGCCGGAGGTCCAGGGCCTTGACCAGCCCTTCCCGGCCGTTGACGGCGGTCGCCACCCGGATCGCCGGTTCGTGCTGGAGGACGGTGCGGAAATGCGCCAGCGTGGTCGGATCGTCGTCCACGAGCAGCACGGTGCTGACGGGCAGTTTCATGGGGCCGCCCGGACTCCGTGGGCGCTGTCGGCACCGGCCGCGAGACCGGGAATCGAGTCGCGGGTGGCGGCCAGCGTATCGGGCGGTGGCGTCTGCGGGAGCAGCATCGTCACCGTCACCCGGCGGTTGGCGTCGGCCAGCGGGTGATCGGGGTCGCGCGGCCGGCGGTCGGCCCAGCCGCGCACCTGCTGCACCTGCGCTACGTTGAGCCCGCCGGATTGCATGAGGCGCCGGGCCGCGTTGGCGCGGTCGACGCTCAGCTCCCAGTTGGAGTAGCCGTCCGGCCGGTGATACGGACGGGCGTCGGTGTGTCCCTCGACCACCACGGCGTTGGGGATGCTGCCGAGTTCCTTGCCGAGCAGCCGGAGCACCATGGCGCCGGTCTCTTTGGGGGTCGCGCTGCCGGTCTGGAAGAACACCCCGGACGAGTCCTCCAGCAGCTGGATCCGCAGCCCCTCCTCCGTCATGTCGATCTCGATGTGGTCGGCGATCTCGCTCAGGGCCGGAACCTCGCGGATCTGCTGCCGCAGGCTCTCGGCGATCCGCTGCAGCCGATCACGCCGGAGATCGATGACCTGGCTGGGCGACATGATCTGCGGGCTCTGGGTCTGCGCCCCTTCACCCGGCATGATGGAACTGCCGTACTCACTCGCCTTCCCGAGCGGGTCCTGGAAATAGCCCGCGATCGCCGCCTTCACGTCGCTGGACTGATTCACCAGCCACAGCACGAGGAACATCGCGAACATCGCGGTCATGAAGTCGGCGAAGGCCACCTTCCAGGCGCCGCCGTGGTGGGCGTGCCCGCGGGCCCGTCGCTTGACGATGATGATGGGCTGTTCGCGGGCCTTGTTCACGGTCTACTTCCCGGCCTTGGCCGCCTGCTTGCAGGCGGTTTCCATTTCCTGGAAGGTGGGGCGGCTGGCGGAGAAGATCGACCGGCGGGCGAACTCGACCGCGACAATCGGCGCAAAGCCCTTGGCGAAGGCCACGACACTGGCTTTCATGAAAGCGAAGAACCGGGATTCCTCGGAGTTGCTGTGCTCGATGGCCGTGGAAAGCGGGTTGACGAAACCGTACGCCATCAGCACGCCCAGAAAGGTGCCGGTCAGCGCGGCGGCCACGTGTTCGCCGATCTGCTCCACCGGCCCCGCGATGGCACCCATGGTGATGACGATGCCCAGCACTGCAGCCACGATCCCGATGCCGGGGAGCGCGTCGCCGACCTTCTGGAGCGCGGCGGGAGGTTTGCCGGCCTCCTCGTGGTGCACCTCGATCTCGTTGTCCATCAGGGTATCGAGGTCGTGCGGCGGAACGCTGCCCACCAGTACCAGGCGAAGGGAATCACACAGGAATTCGATTGCATGGTGCTCGTGGAGCACCAGCGGGTATTTCCGGAAGATCGTGCTCTTGCCGGGATCTTCGATGTGGGCCTCGATGGCCACCAATCCATCCTTGCGCGCGACCTGAAACAGCTCGTACATCATCTTGAGCCCGTCCAGGTACATCGCCTTGGTGAAGCGATTTCCCTTGAAGACCGTGCCCAGCTTGCCGCCCAGCGCCTTGAGGACGGCTCCCGGCGTCGAAATCAGAATGGCCCCCAGGGCCACGCCGCCGATCACGATGATCTCGGAGATGTGAAACAGGGCAGGGATGTGGCCGCCCGCGATCGTGAAACCGCCGGCCACCGCGCCCAGCACCACCAGAAGGCCGATGATCGCGATCATTCCGCTGCCATCCCTTGCATGGCTGAAGTATCGGTGGCGCTTGCCGATACCTTGAGAAGCGAGGGGGCGGGTTTAGCCCGCTCTCACCCCCCGGGAGGACGCGGAGTGCCCTATATCATCAACGGCATGCGGGACCTTCTTGCCAAGGGCGAGAATCTCCCAACGCTTCCCACGGTGGTATTCCAGCTGCACAAGGTGCTCGACGATGAGCACGCCGGGATGTCGGACGTCGCCGCGATCATCGAGCGGGACCCCGCGCTCACGGCGCGCCTGCTCAGGACCGCCAATTCCGCGGCCTTCGCCGGGCCGGGGGGGCGGATCGGCTCGGTATCCGCCGCGGTGTCCCGGCTGGGCATCAACCAGGTGCGGGCGATCTGCATCGTCCTCGCGGTCGTCAAGGCATTCCACAGCCGGGCCGACGGGCTCGACCATCAGGCGTTCTGGATCCACTCGGCGGCGGTCGGGATGGTAGCGAAGCGGTTGTGGGAGCTGCTCGGAAATGACCCAGGGGTCGAAGCCGACGACATGTATGTCGCCGGTCTGCTGCACGATAGCGGCCTGCTGGTACTGGAACAGCATTTCCCGACTGAATTCGCCGAGGTGTTACGCATCCAGACCGCCAGTGGCGGTCGGCTGTGGCAGAACGAGGAGCAACACCTCGGCATGGATCACGGCGCGGTCGGAGGGCTGCTGCTGGGACGCTGGTCCCTGCCGCAGTTTATCGCGGACGCGGTCACCAATCACCACCACCCTCACCAGGCTGACGAACAGGTCCAGAACATCTGCCGCATCGTGCAGGCGGCCGAGGTGTTGTGCAGCGAGAACGGGGTCGGACTACCACTCGAAGGTACGGTTGACTGTTCGGTGGCCGACGTGCTGGGCGAACTGGGGGCGAGCGAGGCCGATATCGAAGGAATCGCGGGTCAGATCCCGGACCTGGCGCGGCGGGCAACCCAGTTTCTCCTCTGAGGAACCGCCGCTGAGGAACCGCCGCACAAACGCGAGCGCCAGGATGGAGAACAAACAAGACGGGGCGGCCTCAGGCCGCCCCGTTTTTCAGTGGTGTCGGTCGAAGACGGTCAGGCGGGGGAGCGACGCAGTCGTTCGACCAGCCGAGCCGCGGTGTCGTTGCTGAGCAGGATCATCACGAACAGGGCTTTGAACATTCTCCCACCTCCGCGGACAAGAGCCAATCGAGGAACGCTCCGAATCATTGTGACAGCAAGAAGAAGGCCGAGCGAATCTCGATGGCTCTCCACACCCGTGTCGCAACTAAATTAATGTCCCATGGGCAGTTACGTCAAGCGATGTCGGTCGACTGTCAGCGCAGTGTCGTAGCGAGCCTGTTCCCTTCGACTGCCGGATACACACGGTCGAAGTCGGAGTTCCACACCGGAGAGCTGCGGTCGAAGTCGGGGGTGGAGGGTACTAGTGATTTCGTCCATACGAAAGTAATGTTTTGTACGCAACATAATGACCGTACGCTGGGATCTCCCGGAGGCCGATGTGCGCACCCCGATCACGTTCACGTTGTGCCTCATCGCCGGCGGGGCGGCTGCTCTCCACGCGCAGGGGGGAGGGGTGGCCGAGCCAGACATCGCCGATAACTCGTTCTTCATTGAAGAGGCCTATAACCAGGAGCCGGGGGTCGTTCAGCACCTGGTCACCCTCCTGGCGGCCGGCCCAGCCGGGAAGGACCTCTTTCTTTCTATTACCCAGGAGTGGCCGTTCAGGAGCCAGCGGCACCAGGTGAGCTACGCCGTACCTGTGGTCTGGCCGGCGCAAGCGCGGGCCTCGGGGATGTGATCCTCAACTACCGGTTGCAGCTCGGCGTCGGTGCCCGTCGATGGGCGCTGGCGCCACGGCTCTGGAAAGACCGAAGACTGAAGACGGGCTCCCCGCTAGAAGTACGTCGCAACCGACAGCAGGAAGCGCGCGAGGTCTCCCGGGTTGTTGAACCGATCCCGGGTCCAGCCGCGCACGTAGTCCAGCTTGATCACGCTCTCGCTGGTCGGGCGGAAGTTGAGGCCCAGGGTCATCTGCCGTTCGCTGTCGCCCGGCAGGGCGCCATCGAAATCCACGAGGTCAATCCGCAGCTTCCCGGCGAAGGTGGACTGCGGCATGGTGCGCACCCATCCGCCGCCGAACGGCCGGAGCAGCTCCGAGGTACAGCCCCCGCTGGCGGGAGGCGTAGATCCCGTGCAGCGCGTCGGGATCGTCGATCCCCGCCGCGGCCGCCTCGCCGGTCAGCCGGAATCCTGCGCACCGAGGCCTCGAGCGTCGGCCACCCAGATGGTCAGGTTCCGCCGATCGTCCACCTGCCTCACCCATCCTGACCGGAAGACGTTGTACGCGCCGTAGTGACCGCTCAGGCCCGACCTCCAATCCCAGCGTCGCGGAGCCAGTCCCACTCTGCCGACGACGGCGGGAGATGGCGTTGTTGTCCTCGAAGTTCCGCCGCCCCAGCGGGATCCGGGTCCCTGTCCGGGGAGTCGGTGATCAATCCGTCGTGGAACCCGTTCACCGCGTACAGCTCGTAGGTGAGCCGGCCGCGCCCTTCGCCACCAGGCCGAAGAGCCCCGACAGGCGCCGGCGCCGGGCTCCGACAGTGCCACGCCGAGCAGCTCGGTCGCGAGACCGGCGGACGGTCGGTGAATTCGTTCCGCGGGCTGTCGTGCGAGAGGTTGAAGCGACCCAGCGGAGAAAGCAGTCATCCCGGCGCGTATTGCGAGCGACGAGGTCAACGGCGACGTCGATCGCGGCGTACTCCGAGCCGGACCTCGTCCCCGGCTCCGTCCTCGAACTCCAGCTCGGCACCGATCCGGACGAAGTCGCTCACCCGCGTCGAGGTGAACAGGTTGACACCGCTTGGCCTGGAAGGTCGTCTCCTCGGTTACCCCGTCCACCCGCTCGTGCCGCACGTGGGCCTCGGCGTACGCCGCTGAGCGCCGTCCGAGCCGAGCCGCGCGCGTCAGGCCCGGCTTGTCGTAGCACCCCGCCGGCCACCAGCGGCGGCGGCAGGCGGCCCGGTGCGGTCGTGTCCTGCGCCAGCAGCCTCGAGGCGGCTCGGCACGCCGCGAGCACGGAGAACACCGGCCGGAACGAGCGCCCATCGTCACGCTCCGCTCCGGTGAGCGTGACCACCAGACCCGGCCGCTCGGAGGTAACGGCGGCCGGGTAGCGGGTGAGCGGCCGCATGCGCCGGCCCGCGCACCACTCCGCCTTCCCGGTCATACGGCGGAGCCGTGACAGGGGCAGAGCAGCCCCGAACTGCCGATGTCCACGGTGCAGGCGAGATGGGTGCAGATCGGCGAGAGCACCGCGTGAACGCTCGGCTCCGAGGTACACCACGTACAGCGGCGCCGATCTGTCTGGTCGGGCGGAGCCTGCAGATGCCCGCCGGGCTCGGTCCAGTCGCGGGGAAGCGGTCCAGCGGCAGTTCAGCACTCGCCCACCTCACCGGGCGTCACCGGAGTGACGACGCAGCGAGGCACAGCCGCCGGCAGACGGCCAGCGGCCATCTCCGCCGCCGTGAGCCTGCAGGAACTCGCCGACGATCGCAGCCGGCTTCATCGCGACGACACGAAGTCGAGCAGGGACGACCGAGCGAGCCGCCCCAGCGCCGCGAAGCCGTCCCGCGGGCGCAGCCGCTTCGCCGCCGTGGAGGAGGAGTCGCCTCCTCGACCGAACGGGCCCGGCCGTCGTGCAGCAGGCAGCGCCTCGCCGTTCAGGAATCGCTGCATCAGCCGCAGTCCCCAGAGCGGCGCGGTGCGCAACTCGCGACCGTACGCGCTTCCGTCCGGCCGCCCGTCCGCCAGTCCATCGCCCATGTCGTGCAGCAGCAGATCCGAATACGAGCGTGACCGGCGTGCCTTCCACCGCGCCGCATCGGGCTGTCACCGGTCTGGAAGAACGAGCACGTGGCAGCCGAGCGCAGCCGATCGCGGTCGAAGAGCTCGAGCGCCGACGAGACGCGCGCCGCGTGATCCGCTCCAGGTGCCGGCGGAGCCAGCGTCCGCACGTAGTTGACGCCACGCTCACGACCACGTCGAGGCGGAGACCTCCGGATCGCGCCACCAGGTCCGCGGCGACAGTCGCGGCTGCCGGCCGACGGGTTCGTACGTTCTCCGACGGTAATCACGGTCCGACGTGATCCCGATGTCCTGGTGAGTAGGCCTCGATCGACCTGCTGGAGCAGGAGGCTCGTCACCTGGGCCTTCCGTGCTGAACCGTCCCAGCCTCGCGGCCGGACCGGCCTCCGCCGGGCTCCGCCGCCGGGAGGTACGCAGGCCGGCGGATCACCCGGTTCGGACGACCGGAGATCCCGTCGCCGTCCGCGTCCAGCGAGTCCACCTGTGCGAGGATGGACGCGAGTCGGGGATGGCCTCGATCAGGCCGACGCCGAAGACCGGCGGAGGCAGCCGGACCGACACCTCCACTCCTGGCGGGAGCCGCTCGGGCTCGGCGCCCGGCACGACTCGTCCTGCAGTTGCGGTCCGCCCAGTTCACGGAGGTCGACTCCCCGACTGAACCGGGTCAACCGGATCCTCCAGACGTGCCGCAGCCATCGCCGCTGTGACGGCCGCGCACGACACGTTGTTGAAGAGCGGCCGAGCCCCGCGGCCGCGCGAACGGACGACCGAACTCCGCGTCCCCCCTGACGAAGGCGGCCATCTCGCTTGGGGTGAGCCCGTCGAGCGGCCCGTCGAACAGATCGTCCGGCGGGGGCCGTCGTGGTGAGCTGCTCGCAGCCGAGGCGGTCACCAGCCCAGCGAGCGCGAAGTAGGCGCGCAGGTTCATCTCAGTTCCTCCCCCAGCAACGCGAGACCCGTCATCCCGCGGAGTTCTGGACGCAGCGCACAACAGGAGACCGGCGATCTCGCTGCCCAGCACGTGGTGAGTCCCGCCCACGTTTACCGTGATCGGGCCCCGGAATGGCTGGCGGTCTACCACCAGCGCCCGGGTCCCCGGCGTCAGACCGAAACCGGCGATGTAGCGCAGGCGGTCCGGCTGTGAGGTGTCCACCCGCCGGATCTCCGCGGTTTCTCCTGCGGGAATGTCGCTGAGCGGGGTATGGTCCGGTTCGGCGATTGTGCCATCCGGCGCCGGAATCGGATCACCGTGAGGATCCGAATGCGGGTTGCCGAGCGCGGCGGCCATCCGCTCGATGAGCACGTCGCTGACCGCGTGCTCGAGCCGCTCGGCTTCCCCGTGGACGTCCTCCCAGCCGTAGCCGAGGAAGGCACCGAGGTAGGCTTCCAGAATCCGGGTGGCGGCGCACAATGCGAAGCGCGACCCGGCGTCCCTCGACCGTCAGAACCACACCCCGGTAGGGCTCGTGCTTCACGCAGCCCCTGCTCAGACAGTCGTCTGATCATCCCGCTCACCGACGGCGGCGAGAGTACGAGGTGCTGGGCGATCTCACTGGTGGACGCCGGCTGCCCGCTGAGCGACAGCCGGTAGATCGCCTTGAGATAGTCCTCGACCGAGCGCGTGAGCGGTTCGCGTAAGACGCTGGCAGGCATAGTTCTTTCGGGCGAATCCGATAATTAGGTGAGACTAATTATCGATTCATGCGATACGAAAGTCAAGTCAAATCTCCCTGGAGCATCCCTTCGCGGTCCGTGCCCGGCCGCGCTCGGGAGGGGCCGGCCCCACCCACTGAACCGGCCGTCGGCGAGGCACCTCGCGGTCCGCGGCGTGTCGCGGGCCGTCGTCACAGCTACAGCCCGGTCCCTGCCTGCCGATACTCGATTCGGTGCGAGCCCCGCGACCGCACTCGGACCGCGATTGCGGCAGGCGGTCGTCGTCCGGGGCGCCTGCGCGGCGCCCGCGGGCACGCGACGGTTGGACGCGCACTGAACCTCGGGAGGCAGCGTGGGGCTGAGCGAGAGCGGGCGATTCGTTGGTCGCCGGACCATCCGGGGGAGTCTCGGACGAATCGTGGGGCTGGCCGTCCTGGGGCTCGGGGGCTTCGCCGCCCTCGCGTTCGACACCCTGTCCCTGCTCGAGGTGAACGGCCCGCTGTATGACGAGGTCATCCAGGGCAAGGACATCGTGGCAGACGTGCTTCCCCCGCCGCATACGTGGTCGAGCCGTACCTTGTCATTCACCAGATGCTGGAACAGCAGGATCCAGTCGCGCTGTCCAGTCTCGGTACCCGCCTGAACGCTCTTCATCGGGAATACCAAGCCCGCCATGCCCATTGGAGCGCGGGTGCTTCCGCCCGACGCGCTCCGGTCGGCGCTGGTGGAGGACTCCTTCCGTCACGCCTCCGCCTTTTTCCGGCTGGCGGACAGTCTGATCATTCCGGCACTGGCCCGCGGCGACCGGGCCCGCGCCCGGACGCTGATCACGGGCCCGCTGCGGGAACACTACGAAGCCCATCGTGAAGCCATCGACCGGGTGGTGATCCTGGCCAGTCAACGAACCGCCGCGGTCGAGGCAAACGCCGCCACCGCGGTGACCAACCGGACCCGACTGCTGGTCGGCACGGCGGTCCTCCTCATGGTGCTTCTCGGACTACTCGGGTACCGGCTCTCGGTCGCGACCCTGCGGCCGCTGGGGCAGGCCGTTCAGGCGCTCGAGGCAGTGGCCGGCGGCGACCTGTCCCGAAACGCCCTGCAATCCGACCTGGGCGAGCTGAACCGGATGACGGCCGCCCTCAATCAGGCTGTGCAGGGACTGCGGGATGCGCTCCAGACGGACCGGGTGAGCTGGGAGGAAATGGGGCGCCAACGGACCGAGGTCCTGCGGATTCGCCAGCTGGTGGAGAACGCACCGGTCAGCATCATGTACTGCGATGTGGATCTGCGAGTTCGCTACATCAACCCGGCGGCGACGACGGCGTGCCGGCAGCTCGCGGCCTACCTGCCGGTCCCGGTGGAGCGGATGGTCGGGACGGCGATGCCCGAGGCGATCCACGGCGATCCGGTCCGGCAACGGTCGTTGCGCGCCGAGCTGGCGCATCTGCCCCACCGGGGACGGTTCGCGATCGGGCCGGAAACGGTAGACCTCCTGGCATCGGCGATTCGTGACGAGCGCGGTCAGCACATCGGCGTGATGGTGACGTGGGAGGTCGTGACCGCGAGGCTGGTGGCGGAGCGGCAGGTGGAGGAGGCCCGGGAGCGGGAACGGGCGGCATCGGAGTCGGCGCACCGTCTGGAGCGCGAGCAGGCCCAACAGCGGGAAGTTGAGGCCGCCGAGCGGGAGCGGGGGCAGCGGGAGCAGGCAGCAGAGGAGCGCAGCCGCGCCGAGGAGCTCCGGGCGAAAGTGGATGAAATTCTCGCGGTGGTCGACGCGGCATCCCGGGGGGATCTCACCCGTGAGATCGCGGTGACCGGCGAGGATGTGGTCGGGCGCCTGGGCAACGGGCTCCAGGGGTTCTTCAGGACCCTGCGTGCCAGCATTGCCGGCATCGCCCGGAACGCCGATACGGTGGCGACGGCCGCTACCCAGGTGAACAGTGTCGGGCAGCTGCTGGGCCGGGCGGCCGCGGAGACGTCCACCGAATCGAGCGTGGTGGCGGCCGCCGCGGCCGAGGTGTCGCGCAACGTGGAGACCGTCGCGTCGGGTACGGAGGAGATGTCGGCCTCGATCGCGGAGATCGCCAAGAGTGCCTCGGAAGCCGCCCGGGTTGCCACCCACGCGGTGCAGGTGGCGGAGCGCACCAATGCCACCGTCGGCAAGCTGGGCGCCTCGAGCGTGGAGATCGGCAAGGTGATCAAGGTGATCACGGCGGTCGCCGAGCAGACCAATCTCCTGGCTCTCAACGCCACGATCGAGGCGGCCCGGGCCGGAGAAGCCGGGAAGGGCTTTGCGGTCGTGGCCGGAGAGGTGAAGGACCTCGCGAAAGAGACCGCCCGTGCCACCGAGGAGATCGGCCGGCGCATCGAGGCCATTCAGGCCGACACCGCCGGCGCCGTGGCAGCCATTCACGAAATCACCCAGATCGTCACTCAGATCAACGACATCCAGGCCACGATCGCCGGCGCGGTGGAGGAACAAACAGCGACTACCAACGAGATGGGGCGCAGTATCGCCGAAGCCGCCCAGGGGGCGCGGGAGATCGCGCACAGCATCCGGGGGGTGGCCCGCGCCGCCCAGGAGACCAGCGACGGTGCCGGGCAGAGCCAGGAGGCGGCCGCCGAGCTGGCGCGGGCCGCGAGCGATCTCCAGGCACTCGTGGCGGAGTTCCGCCTCCGGGATGTCGTGGCTGACACCAAGGGTCCGCCGTCGCGCCGATCTGGCGCTCCCCTCAGGCGGCAACCTGACGTAACCGGCGTTCCCGCCGATCCCCGCGGCAGCCTCTGACCCAGCGGCCCGGCCACGCCGGCTTGTCCGCCGGCACCCCCGCCAGACCCGAGCCAGAGCTGCACCGGCGTCTGCCAGGCGCGCGGACCGCTTCGCTCAACGAACTCGACCAGCCCGCCGATACTCGGTCATCGGGTCGTCGCCCGCCCCCGGGCCGGACGGCCGCCGCCGGAGTGCACCAGGTGAGCGACATGGATGACATCGTCAGGGAATTTCTGGTCGAGAGCAACGAGGGGCTCGATCGGCTGGACCGGAGTCTGGTCGCGCTGGAGCAGACTCCGGGCGACAAGGCGCGCCTGGCGGAGATCTTCCGTTGCATTCACACCATCAAGGGTACCAGCGGATTCCTGGGTTTCGGACGGCTGGAGTCGGTCACGCACGTCGGGGAAAGTCTGCTCTCCGACCTGCGGGACGGCACAAAGGTCCTGACCCCGGAGATCACCAGTGCGCTGCTCCAGCTCGGAGACGCGGTGCGCGCGATGCTCGCGGCGATCGAGAGCACCGGCGCCGACGGCCAGGAGGACTTCGCCTCGCTGGTGGACCTGCTCACCCGGCTTCAGGCGGGTGAGGGGGCGATCCCGGCGGTGCCGGAGCCGCCCGCCGCGGGTGCACCCGAGGGGGCGGCGCGGTCCCGGAAACGGCGGCGGAGCGATCGGCTCACCGCGCCCTCGCCGCCCGGCCCGACCTCCGACCCGGAAGGGATCCCGGTGGATCGGTCGTCCACCGCGATGGCCTCCAGTGTCGAGGCAGCCGGCGAGGTGCGGGGGCCGTCGGCGTCCGACAGCAACATTCGGGTGGACGTCGGCCTGCTCGACAAGCTCATGAACCTGGTTGGAGAGCTGGTCCTGGCCCGCAATCAGATCCTGCAATGTGCCAGCGGCGTCCGCGACACGGCGTTCATCGCCACCACCCAGCGCCTCAATCTCATCACCAGCGAACTGCAGGAAGGCGTGATGAAGACCCGTATGCAGCCGATCGGGAACGTGTGGGCCAAGTTCCCGCGGGTGGTGCGCGACCTGTCGCTGGCCTGCGGCAAGCAGGTACGCATCGAGATGGAAGGGCAGGGCACCGAGCTCGACAAGACCATCATCGAGGCGATCAAGGACCCACTGACCCACATCGTGCGCAACTCGGTGGATCACGGACTCGAGTCCCCCGCCGAGCGTCTGAGTCGGGGCAAGCCGGCGGAGGGCCGGTTGCTGCTGCGGGCCTATCACGAGGGTGGCCAGGTCAACATCGAGATCGCCGACGATGGCCAGGGCATCAACGCCGAGCGGGTGATGACCAAGGCGATCCAGCAGGGCATCCTGACGGTGGAACAGGCCGGCCGCCTGAACGAGCGTGAACTGGCGAACCTGGTCTTCGCCCCCGGGTTCTCGACCGCCGTGCAGGTCAGCAACATCTCGGGCCGCGGCGTCGGATTGGACGTGGTGAAGACCAACATCGAAAAGATCGGCGGCGCCGTCGACATCGTGAGCGTGCCGGGGCGGGGAACCACCCTCAAGATGAAGATCCCGCTGACCCTGGCGATCATCCCGGCCCTGATGGTCACGACCGAAGGCGATCGGTTCGCGATTCCCCAGGTGTCGCTGCTCGAGCTGGTGCGGCTCGAGACCGACGTTCCGGGGCAGGGGATCGAGATGGTGCATGGATCGCCGGTCTACCGGCTGCGGGAGCGGCTGCTCCCCCTGGTGAGCCTGAGTCAGGCGCTGGGGTACCGCCGCGGATTCCACCGGCCGGCCGGGCCCACCGGCTCCGCCAGCAACATCGTGGTGCTGCAGGCCGACCAGCAGATCTTCGGCCTGGTGGTGGACGAGATCAACGATACGGAAGAGATCGTGGTCAAGCCCCTGGGCAGGCAGCTCAAGACGATCAACGCCTTCGCCGGTGCAACGATCATGGGTGATGGGCGGGTCGCGTTGATCCTGGACGTGGTTGGCCTGGCCCATCACGCGGCCGTAGTGTCGGAGACCAGCGGTCGCTGGGCTACCGACGGGGTTCGGGCGGACCGGACCGGAGCCGCGGAGCGACAGACGCTGCTGCTGTTCCGGCTCGGGAACGACCGCCGCCTGGCGATCCCGCTCTCCATGGTGACGCGGCTGGAGGAGTTCCCGGCCCGGGCCGTCGAGCGCGCCGGCCGCCATGAACTGGTGCAGTACCGCGGCCGGCTCCTGCCCCTGCTGCGGCTGGCCGACCTCCTGGAGGCTCCCGCCCCTTCCGAGGCACGGGAGACGCTGTCGGTCGTGGTGTACACCCACGGGGGGCTCGATGTCGGGCTCGTGGTGGACAGCATCGTGGATATCGTGGAGGAAGCGCTGACCGTGCACCGATGGAAAGACCCGGGGGCGGTGTTCGGCACGGCGGTGGTCCAGCAGAAGGCCACCGACCTGCTCGACCTCCGGGCGGTCCTCGAGGGCACAAACGCTCTGCTCTTCGATCACCCCGAGGCTGAACCGGCCGAGGCGGGGGTCTTGCCGTGAGCCTGGAGCGCCAGTTCTGCACCTTTCACCTCGATACCCTGTTTCTCGGGATCGAAGTGCTCCGGGTTCAGGAAGTGATCCGGGCCCAGCCGATGACCCATGTCCCGCTGGCCCCACCCGCGGTCCGAGGGCTCATCAACCTGCGGGGGCAGATCGTCACCGCGATCGACCTGCGGGAGCGGTTCGGGCTCCCGCCGCTCCCGCCGACCTGCCCGCCGATGAACGTGGTGGTGCGGACCGATGATGGCGCGGTCAGCCTGCTGGTGGACGAGATCGGCGACGTACTGGAGACCGAACCCGAGCAGTACGAGAAGGTCCCTCAGACCCTGTCGCCAGAGGCCCGGTCGCTGATCCGGGGCATCTACAAGCTGCCCCAACGGCTGCTCCTCGTGCTGGACACCGAGCGGGCGCTCGGGCTGGAGTCCGCCACGGGCGGAACCCGTTAGCGGGAGTCTCGGAGTCGCGGCCGGCCGGGCCGGCCGGACGGTGTTGTTCGCCGGTGGCGTCGCCGCCGGCCATCCCAACGACGGTCACGCGAGGAGTGCGTACCGATGACAGTCTCTGAATCGCTCGAAGCCCGGACCATACCGGTCGGAGTACCGGTGCGCGACCCGCTCTCCGCTCCGCGCTTGCGGGACGGCCTGATGCGGCTGCCGGCGATCCTGTTCCTCGCCGACCGGCATCAGCGCATCGCTCTGGCCAGCGTGGCCGCCCACGCCGCGGTGCAGAAGCTGGGCTTCGTGCGCGGACCGCTCGAGGGCGCGGAGCTGGCCGACGTCCATGGGCAGCCCGCCGGCTTCCGGGAGGCGATCGGCAACGGCTCGAGCGTTCCGTACGAGCACAAGATCCAGGCTGGTTCCCTGGTCTACAAGTGCGTGGTCGTGGCGTTGCACGACGAGGGCGGAGCGCTGGCTGGCTACGCAGCCTCCTGGGAGGATCGGACGAAGCGGCAACTCGTGGAAGTCGAGTTGGGCCGGGTCCTGTCCATGATCGAGAGCTGCCCGACCCACATCATCTGCGCCGACCCGGACCTCACGATGCAGTATGTCAATCCGGCCGGCCAACGTTCGCTGCAGGCGCTCGCGGGCGTCTTGCCACTCCGGGGCGCGGACATCGTTGGCCAGTCGATGAGCATCTTCTTCGATCAGCCATCCAAGGCCGTCCGGGTCCTGGCCGACCCCGGCAACCTCCCCTACCGGGCGCGGGTCGCCTTCGGGGACGAGACCCTCGACCTCCTGGTCTCGGCTACCTACGACCACCAGCGCAACTATATCGGCCCGATGCTCACCTGGGATGTGATCACGGAGAAGCTCGCGGCCGAACGCACGATCGTGGACGCGCACACGCGCGAGCAGCGCGAAGCGGCGGAGGTCCGCGACAAGGTGGATCGCATCCTGGCGGCCGTGCATGCCGCGGCGGCCGGCGACCTGACCCGGGAGATCCCGGTGCAGGGCACCGACACGATCGGCCGACTGGGGACCGAGCTGGCGGACTTCTTCCGGGAGCTGCGCGAGAGCATTGGCGAGATCGCGGGTCATGCGGACACCCTGGCGTCCGCCGCGGAGGAGCTTTCGGCGGTGAACCACAGCCTCAGCACCGGTGCGGCCGACACCAGCGTCCAGGCACAAGTGGTGGCTGCAGCCTCGGAAGAGGTGACCGGCAACGTGCAGACCGTGGCGGCGAGCACCGAAGAAATGGGCGCGAGCATTCGGGAGATCGCCAAGAGCGCCGCCGAGGCCGCCAAGGTGGCCGGCGATGCGGTGCAGCTGGCCTCGCGGGCGAACGGCATGATGGCGCAGCTGGGCGATTCGAGCCAGGAAATCGGGAAGGTGTTGAAGCTGATCACTTCCGTGGCGCAGCAGACCAACCTGCTGGCGCTCAACGCGACGATCGAGGCCGCCCGCGCCGGGGAGGCCGGCAAGGGCTTCGCCGTGGTGGCCAAGGAAGTGAAGGATCTGGCCAAGGAAACCGCCCGCGCCACCGAGGAGATCGGTCAGCGGATCGAGGCGATCCAGGGCGATACCACCCGCGCCCTCGGCGCCATCCGGGAGATCGGCCTCACCATCACCCGGATCAACGAAATCCAGACCGTCATCGCCGGCGCGGTGGAGGAGCAGACGGCGACGACCAACGAAATGGGCCGCAACATCACCGGCGCCGCGCGCGGGTCGGGCGAGATCAGCCACACGATCGCCGCCGTGGCCCGGGCCGCCCAGGCGACCAGCGAAAGCACCGCCAGCAGCCAGAAGGCCACCGCGGAGCTGGCCGCGCTGGCCACAGATCTCCGGCGGCTGGTCAACCGCTTCGTGCACTAGGGTGATAGAAGTGATCGCGCCGCCGCGTGCCGGTCCCGCCTCCTCGAGTGCCGAAGGAGCCCGCGGGCGTGAACTTGTCTGGCGCCGCGATCTCCCATGACGATCCGAACCAGCCCGCCACGCCTGGCCCCGTTCGACCGGCTCGGGGGGGTCGACGGCCTCGAACGGGCGGTGCTCCGCCTGTTCGGACATCTGGCCAGAGACGAGGTCCTGTCCCGGCTGGTTCCGGCGGGCGACGCCGGGGAGGCCCGGTGGCAGATCCAGATCCTGCTCACCGAGCTGCTCGGCGGTCCGATGGTCTATGACGGCCCGGATCCGGCGAGCGTGGCCCGGAATCTGGGGATCGAACCGACGGAGGTACGCCGGCTGATCGAGGAGGTCGTCGCCAGCTTCGCCGACCAGGGGCTCGACGATTCCCTGGCGGCGGACCTCCGCGCCCGGCTGGAGGAGTTCGCGGCGCGGCACGGTTTCGCGCCGGTGGCACCGGCTCCGACGCCGGACCCACCCTCGTCCGGACTGCAGGGACTCGTCGCGCAGGCCTCCTTCGAAGCGGCCCGTGCCGGGGTCGGGGACTGGAATCTGTTCGTGCTGGATCCGGAGCTCACGGTCGTGCATCTCAGTCCGGAAGCCGCTCGCGCCGTCCGGGCTTGCGAAGGGGAGCTGCGGCGAGCCTTCAACATCGGGGTCGCGGATCTGCCCGGGGCCTCCATTCTCCGCTTTCATCCCGCCCCGAGCCAGCTGCAGCGGATTCTCCGCGACGCGACGCGCCTCCCGCATGAGACTACGTGGTGTTTCGGCCACACGGTCTGGAAGGCGCATCTCTTCGTGCTCCGCGGACCCGCCGGCCATGTCGAGGGGTACGTCGTGGCCTGGCGGGACGAGTCCGAGGCGCACCGTAGCCAGGCTGCATTCCAGCGCCTGCGCGGCCAGGCGGAGGAACTGCCCATTCCGGTGATGTTCCCTGGCCCCACGCTCGATCACTGGTTCGGCAACGCCGCCTGCCAACTCGCCCTGACCCGGCTTGCACCGTACCTGTCGGAGCCGGTGGGGGCGTCGGACGGGATACCGGTTTCGCTGTTCTTCCCCGATGGCGCGCGGCGGGTGGCCCTGTTCCGCGATCCCGCACTGCTGCCGCACAAGGAGCGCATTACCATCGGCCCCGAGACCATTGCGATCCTGGTGACCGCGGTGCTGGACCAGGAGCAGCGGTTCCTGGGTCCCCAGATCACCTGGGAGATCGTGCACCACGCGATCCAGCCCGCGGCGGCGGCCCTCGCGCCACCCGTGACCGAGCCGGTCGCTCCAGCTCCGCCCGAGCCGCTCGCCCTCACGCGGACGCTGCGGGATGAAGCGCGAACACTCGAGGCCGCCTCGATGGAACTGAACACGGTGGTCCGCCTGCTCGACGCGGTGGCCGATCAGGCCGAGCACCAGACGGCGACCGTCGCCGGGATGGAGCCGGCCCCCCTGCCCGAGGCGCTCCGCCTGGTGGAGGCCGCGGCCGCCGCCCTGGCCGCGGCCCGGGCGGCAGGTCCGTCGTCGCGCCGCGAGGAGGCCGGCCGGGCCCTGGAGGCCATCACGGAGATCGCCCGGCGGACCAACTGTCTGGCCCTCGAGGCCTCGCTGCTGGCGATCGGCGAGGAAGCGGCCCATGCGGCCTCGGCCCTGGAGGAGGAGACCCGCGCTCTCGCGGCGGAGGTCACCGGCCGGGTGCGGGGCTTGTGCGGGCGGGCGCAGGCGTCGGCCGAGATCCTGCGGCAGGCGGTCGTCGTCTCCCAGCATGTCGAGCAGCTTCGGGATACCCTGGCGGAGCCGGAGAGCCCCCGGTGAACCGCCTGGTCCGGGTGCCCGTGATCGAGCGGCTGACGCGGGGCGGCGGCAAGCTCAGGTGGCAGGCGTGAAACAGGGGAATGGGGTGCCGCTCAGCCCGGCGGATTTCCAGTTCGTCAGCCAGCTGGTGCGCCAGCGATCGGCGATCGTGCTCGAACCCGAGAAGAGCTACCTCCTCGAGGCCCGGCTTGCCCCAGTGGCGCGAGCCGAGGGTCACGGCTCCCTCGAGGCCATGATCGCCAGCATGCGAGCCAGGCCGTATGACGGGTTGCATCGCAAAGTCGTCGAAGCGATGACGACCAACGAGACCAGTTTCTTCCGGGACCTGCACCCGTTCGCGGCCCTCCGCACCGTGGTGATACCGGAGGTGCTCCGCCGGCGGAAGGAAGAGCGCTGCCTCTCGATCTGGTGTGGGGCCTGCTCGAGCGGTCAGGAACCCTACACCGTGGCCATCACCCTGCTGGAGCATTTTCCGGAGCTGGCCGGGTGGACCGTGAATATCCTGGCGACCGACCTGTCTCGCGACATGGTCATGCGCTCCCGGGCCGGACGATACGGCCAGATAGAGGTCAACCGCGGACTCCCGGCGACCCTGCTGATGAAATACCTCGAGCGCAAGGGCCTGGAATGGCAGGTGAAGCCCGAAGTCCAGAAGCTGTGCGAGTTCCGGGAGCTCAATCTCATCGAGCCCTGGGGCCCGCTGCCGCCGATGGATGTGGTGTTCCTGCGGAACGTGTTGATCTACTTCGATGTCGAGACCAAGCGCGGCATTCTCGCCGGAGTCCGGAAGGTCCTGCGCCCCTGGGGATATCTCTTTCTCGGCGGGGCGGAGACCACGATCAATCTCGACCCCGCGTTTGAACGCGTGCAGTTCGACAAGGCCGGGTGTTACCGGCTCAGGTCAGGCTAGGAGGGGGCGATGCAGTTTCTGGAGACCGAGCTCCGCCAGGTGACCGAGATGGTCTGGGATTCCATACTCGGGGTGAGCCTGGTGACGCGACCCGGCGGGCCAACCTCGCCTCACCGGATGGTGTCCGCCTGGGTGCAGTTCACCGGGGCCTGGGAGGGCGCGGTAACCGTCGAATGCTCGGCCGCATTCGCCCGGCGGGCGGCGGCCTCCATGTTCGGGGTGGAGCCGGGCGCCACCACGCCGGCCGACGCCCGGGATGCGATCGGGGAACTGACCAACATGACCGGTGGGAATATCAAGGCGCTCCTCCCCGGACCCTGCCGGCTCTCCCTGCCCTCCGTCGTGGAGGGCGCCGCCCACGGCACCAGCATGCCGGAGGGCGAGATCGTCACCACGGTCGCATTCGATTGTGAGGGCAGCCCGCTGGTGGTGCGCCTGCTCCAGAATACCGGGAACGGAAGGACCTAGGGGGGCCTATGCGTGACGTACCGATTCCGCACCGTCGCGAGTTCACCAGGGTCGCCGTGCATGTCAGGGCCGAGGTTCTGGCCGACGGAAACCTGCACCGCGGTGGCACGATCGAGAACCTGAGTCTCAAGGGCGGGTTCTTCCGCAGCCCGAGCCCGCCGGCCGATGGCTTGCCGTGCGAAGTGACCCTGCAGCTCGAGGGCACCGAGATCATGGTGCGGGTCGTGGGGCAGGTCATCCGGTCCGGTCCGGCCGGTTGCGCGATTCAGTTTCACGAAATCGTCGGTATCGACAGCCTGGAACACCTCCGCAATCTCATTCTCTTCAACAGCCACGACCCCGCTCAGGTGCAACGCGAGTTCGAGAATCACCTCGGGCTGAGGACCGGGGGGGATCGGCGCGACGACTGACGGGGGGGAGCCGCGGACCCGGTCGGGAAATCGGCCTCCGTTGGCCTCAAGGCAACCCCCTGGTCCGCCGATAGTTAAGGGGTGACGTGGGATCAACGGGGCTGCCGTCACGGCTGCTCCTCAGCCTCCCCCGCCAGGCGGTGGTCACCCTCAACCCGGTGCGCCTTCGGTGCAGATCCTCATCGCGGAAGACGATCCGATGTCCAGGGCCAGCCTCGAGCAATCCCTCGCCAGACTGGGCCATCGGGTGTACCCGGCGCGGGACGGAGTGGAGGCCTGGACGCTGTTCGAGCGGGAGCGTCCGCAGGTGGTGATCACGGACTGGATGATGCCACGGCTGGACGGACTCGAGTTGTGCCGCAGGATCCGCGGCGATGAGCGGTACGATCGATACACCTACCTCGTCGGGCTGACCACGCCGGGCAGCCCGCGGCACGATCCAGAGGCCCTGAACGCCGCCTGCGACGATTTCCTGACTCAACCGTTCGATCCGGATGAGCTCGCTTCCCGGCTCCGTGTCGCCGAACGCATCCTGGGGATGGAATCGAAGCTTGCCACCCTCGAGGCTCTGCATGGCTGCTGTGAAGTCTGCCGGCGGGTGCGGACCACCAATGGACCATGGGTGATCCTGCGCCCGATGGCCCGGGGCGCGACTGCGAGGCCGACGCCGATCCGGTGTCCGGAGTGCATCGCGCTGGACGCATCCCAGTCCCGTCCGGTCCTGGCGGGCGTACCCAACCTGAGGTAGGGGAGGTCGTCGTGCGAGCGCTCGTCGTGGATGACTCCCGGGCCATCCGCAGCATCATCGGCAAGACCCTCAAGGAACTCGGCTTCGAGCTGTCCGAGGCCGCCGACGGCCGCGAGGCTCTCGAGCGGCTGGATGGGGCCGGGTGGGTCGACCTGATGCTGGTCGATTGGAACATGCCCGTGATGAACGGCTTTGAGTTCCTGTGCGCGGTCCGCCGGCGTGCCGAGTGGAAGGACTCGGTCGTGATCATGGTTTCGACCGAGACCGAGTTGAGCCAGATGCAACGGGCGCTCGACGCCGGGGCGAACGAGTACGTGATGAAGCCGTTCACCGGTGACGTCCTGCGGGAGAAGCTCCAGCTCGTGGGCCTGGGGCCGACCTGAGTCATGGCCAGGATCCGGGTATTCGTGGTCGACGATGCGGCGGCGGTACGCCGGATCGTGACGGACGTCCTCGCCGCGGATCCCGGGATCGAGGTGGTGGGCAGCGCCGCCAACGGCCTGGAGGCGATGGCCAGGCTGGAGCGGCTTGGGCCAGACCTGGTGACGCTGGACATCGAGATGCCGGGGATGGATGGCCTCGAGACCCTGGTCGAGCTCCGGCGCCACCATCCTCGTCTGCCCGTCATCATGTTCAGCAGCCTGACGGAGCGCGGGGCGATCGCCACGATGGAGGCCCTGGCGCGGGGAGCCACGGACTACGTGGCCAAGCCCAATCACTCCGGCGGCGTGGCGGAGGCGAAAGAGCGGATCCGCACCGAGTTGATCCCGAAGATCCGGGCGCTCGTCGGCCGGCCCGCTCAGGGTGGGGCGCATCCGGCTCCAGCCCACGGTCCCTCTCCGGCGGCTCGGGCCGGCCCGCCCGGGCGGGTCGACGCAGTGGCGATCGGAGTGTCGACGGGTGGCCCGAACGCGTTGGCGGACATCCTGCCGGCGCTGCCGGCGGACTTCCCGATTCCGATTCTCATTGTGCAGCACATGCCGCCGGTATTCACTCGATTCCTGGCCGACCGCCTGTCGAGCCGGTCCAGGGTCGTGGTGCGTGAGGCGGAAGACGATGCCGTGGTCGAACCCGGCACCGTGTGGGTGGCGCCCGGCGACCACCACATGACGGTGTGGAAGGACGGGGAACGCGTACGGCTCCGACTCGACCGCGGACCCCAGGAAAACTCCTGCCGGCCGTCGGCCGATCCGCTCTTTCGAAGTGCGGCTGCCATCTTCGGCGGCCGGACGCTGGGGCTGATCCTCACCGGCATGGGACATGATGGGCTGCTCGGGGCGCAGGCGATTCGTCGCGCCGGGGGCCAGCTCATCGCCCAGGATGAGGCCTCATCCGTGGTCTGGGGGATGCCGGGTGCCATCGTGGCCGCGGGCCTGGCGGACGCGGTGCTGCCGCTCCCTCTGATCGCCGCGGGTCTGGTTCAGCGCGCCGCCGCCGGCCGGATGACGAGCCCACCGGGCGTTCCCGCCAGCCCGCTCCCCACCGCTTGAGGGAGGACCGGACCGTGCTGCGGCAAACGGAGTTCGACTTCCTGCGGACCATGGTTCGGGCGCGTTCCGCGATCGCGCTGGAGCCGGGGCAGGAGGCCCTGGTGGAGAGCCGGCTGGCGCCGGTAATCCGGGAACTGGAACTCCCCTCCGCCACCGACCTGGTCGCGGTGCTCCGCGCCGCACAGCACAGCGAGATTGAGCGGCGTGTGGTTGAGGCCATGACGACCAACGAAACCAGTTTCTTCCGCGACCGGCATCCGTTCGAGGCGCTGCGTACCCGGGTGATCCCGGAGTTGATCGCCGCCCGGGCCGCGCGGGGCGCGTTGCGCTTCTGGAGCAACGCATGTTCCAGCGGGCAGGAAGCGTACAGCCTTGCCATGCTCCTGGCCGAGCACTTCCCGACGGTTCGGGACTGGGACGTGAGCATCCTGGCCACCGATCTGTCCCGCGACATGGTGCACCGGACGGCCCGGGGGATCTACGGGCAGCTCGAAGTGAATCGGGGTCTGCCGGCTTCCTTGCTGGTGAAGCACTTCGAACGGAGCGGGACCCAGTGGCGGGTCCGACCGGAGCTCCGGTTCCTGGTGCACGCCCGGGAGCTCAACCTGGCCGACAGCTGGCCGCCGCTCGGCCGGTTCGACGTCATCCTGCTCCGCAACGTGCTCATCTACTTCGACGTCGAGACCCGGCGCCGGATCCTGCGCCGCGCCAGACAGGTGCTGCAGCCCGACGGGTACCTCCTGCTTGGCAGCGCCGAAACGACCGCCATGATCGACCCGGGCTGGGACCGGATCAGTTACGGAGGCTCGTCCGTCTACCGTCCGCTGGTCGGTTCGCCGCGCATGAGCCGGGTGGCGGCCCCATGAGGGTGCTCCTGGCGGAGGACGATCCGGTGTCGCGCCGGATCCTCCAGGCGGCGCTGGAGGGCCTCGGCCACGCGGTCACCACGGCTGTCGACGGCCAGGAGGCCTGGGAGCGGTTCGAGGAGGACCCGGTCGATGTGCTGATCACCGACTGGCTCATGCCCCGACTGAACGGACTCGAGCTCACCCGGCGCATCCGCGGCCACCGGGGCGACCGCTACACCTGGGTCGTGCTGCTGACCACGCTCAGCGGGAAGGCGCGGTACCTCGACGGCATGGAAGCCGGAGCCGACGATTTCGTCTCCAAGCCGATCGATCGACCGGAACTGTACGCGCGACTTCGCGTCGCTGAGCGCATCCTCGGCCTGCAGCGCGAGGTGCGCCAGCTCGAGGGGCTGCTCCCGATCTGTTCCTACTGCAAGATGATCCGGGACGATGGTGGCCAGTGGTCGCCGGTGGAAACGTACGTCTCGCGCCGGACCGAAGCCCAGTTCTCGCACGGCATCTGTCCCGCCTGCTACGACCGGCAAATCCAGCCTCAGCTCGACCGCTTCGTCCCCCTGCACGGGACCCCGACGCCCGGGGAGCCCGCGTGACTCATTCCTTTCCCCGATCGGGGCCGGAGTAACGATGGGACCGCTGCCTTCTTCTACCACGTCCCCCGGCGGGCGGGTGTCCGTCGCCGTAGACGATCTCGCCGAAGGGATGATACTCGCCGCTGACGTGCATGACGCCCAGGGTCGACTCCTGGTGCCGCATGGCACGGCCCTGACGGAACGGCACCTTCGGGCCTTCCGGCTCTGGGGCGTCTTCAGCGTGGGAGTCCGGGGTCAGGGCGACGAGAGCGACAACGCGCTCCCCCCCATTTCTCCGGCGGCGCTGGCCGAGGCCGAGGCCTACGTGGGGGCGCGGTTTCGCAACCACGATCGTCAGCATCCCCTTATCGGAGCCCTGATGGCGACGGCGGTACAGCGCATCGCCCGGCGACTCACGGGAGGAGGTGGACCGCGTGGCTAGAGCGTCGGATCTCCTCAAGGGCGTCGTCAGCGTCGCCTCGTTGCCGGGGGTCTATCTCCGGCTGTCGGCCGTGGTCAGCGATCCCCGAAGTTCGGCCACGGATGTCGGCCGCGTCATCGCCGAGGATCCGGGCCTGACCGCCCGCCTGCTGCGGATCGTGAACAGTGCGATGTACGGGTTTCCATCCCGGATCGAGACCGTCACCCACGCGATCAGCATCGTGGGGACGGCGCAGCTGCAGGATCTGGCGCTGGCCACGTCCGTGATCAAGCTGTTCGCGAACATGGGGGAAGGCCTGGTGACCATGGAGTCCTTCTGGCGCCACAGCGTCGCGTGCGGCGTGACGGCGCGGGTATTGGCGGCGCGGCGGCGCGAGCCCAACGCTGAACGTTTCTTCGTGGCGGGCCTGCTGCACGACATCGGGCGGCCCATCATGTACATGCAGGTGCCGGACCAGTCGCGGGCGGCGGTGATGCGCAGCCGGGACACCGGCGAGCCGTTGTTCGAGGCGGAGCACGCCGTGCTCGGGTTCGACCATACGCACGTCGGCCACGCCCTGCTCGACCTGTGGAAACTGCCGCCGAGCCTGCGCGAATCGGTGGCGCATCACCACCACCCCGAGCGCTCCCAGCGGTTCCCGGTGGAGACGGCCATCGTCCACGTCGCCGATGTCATCGCCAATGCGCTCGAGTTCGGCACCAGCGGGGAGCCGGGCGTTCCTCCGCTGGGCCACCGGGCCTGGGAAACCGTCGGGCTGGGTTCCGAGACGATCGCGGACCTGCTGGCCGAGTCCGAGCGTCACTACGAGGCCGCGGTGCAGGTCATCGCACTGGATCATTGAATGCCCCGGGCCGGCGCCGCACCCCCGGATCCGCAATGGATGCTCGAGGCCCTCGACATGGTGGCCTCGCTCGGCTCCTTTCGCGCCGAGCAACCGCGCGAGATCGGGCCGGCCGCGATCCTGGCGTCGGCCCGGCCCGTGCTCCGCCGGCTGCTCGATCTCGAGCAGACCGCCTTCCTGCTGCTGGAGCCTGACGGCCTCGCGTTCCAGTTCGCTGAGGCCGAACCGGCCGAGGCTCTGCCCGTGCTGCAGGGGGAGATAGACGCACAGGTGGCGGCCGGGGTCTTCGCCTGGGCCATGCGGCGGAACGCGCCGGTGCAGGTCCCCGCGCTCACCCAGCCGGGCGCGACCGTCCTGCTCCATGCCCTGGTGACCCGGTCCCGCCTGATCGGGATGTTCCTGGGGATCACCGACAGTGCCCTGCCACACACCCACGAGACCAGCCAGAAGCTGCTGTCCATCGTGCTCGGGAACCTCGCGGGAGCCGTGGAAAGCGCCCAGCTGTATCACGAAATCGCCGACTACAGCGAAGGCCTCGAACGCCAGGTCGAAACGCGGACCAGGGAACTCGTCGCCTCCAACGAACAAGCCCAGGCGGCCAACCGGGCCAAGAGCCAGTTCCTCGCCAACATGAGCCACGAGCTTCGTACGCCGATGAACGGCGTGATCGGGATGGCGAGCCTCCTGCTCGACACTCGGCTCACCGACGAACAGCGCGACTGTGCCGAGACGATCCACGGCTCGGCCACGGCGCTGCTCGCCATTCTCAACGACATCCTGGACCTGTCCAAGATCGAGGCGGGGAAGCTGACCCTGGAGCCGGTCGAGTTCAGTCCCCGTGAGATCGTGGACGAGGTGGCCGCGCTGCTTGGACATCGCGCGGCGGAGCGCGGACTTGCCTTCACCGCCCGGGTGGACCCCAGTCTCCCCGATCGGCTGGTCGGCGATCCGAGCCGGTTGCGCCAGATCCTGGTCAACCTCGTTGGCAATGCCGTCAAGTTCACGGAGCGAGGGGCCGTGCACGTGGAATTCCTGCTCGCCGGGCGGGACCGGGGGGAAGTCCGCACGGTGCTACGGGTCGAGGACACCGGGGTTGGGATTCCCCCCGAGAAGCTCCCCGTGATCTTCGAGAAATTCACCCAGGCCGATGCCTCGACTACCCGCCGGTACGGCGGCACGGGACTCGGCCTCTCCATCTGCCGCGAATTGGCCGAACTCATGAGCGGATCGATCCGGGTGGAGAGCAGTCCGGGGGAGGGCAGCACGTTCACGGCGGCGCTCACGTTTGCGGCCGCACCGGACGCCGCAACACGGGCGCCGGGGCTCCTTGGACTCCGGGTGCTGGTGGTGGTGCCCGAGGTTCGTGAACGGGCCATCCTGGCGGAACTGCTCAGCGCGGAGGGAGCGTCCGTGGATGCGGTGGCGGTCGTCCCCGAGCCACGGAACGGGTCGACGGGGTATCAGGCCGTGATCGCGGACCCGAACGCGTACGGGTCAGGCGAGAAGATCACGGCCCTGACTGCTGCGGGAGCTCGCCTAATTTTTCTGAGCCACCACCGGCTTGGGGATGAGTCGCCGTCGGACCTGCCCGCGAGCACCAAGCTGATGCGGCCGGTGCGGCGGGGTGATCTGCTGGAGGCCCTGCGGTCCGAGCAAGTGTTGCCGACGCCCGGACCTGCCCCCGGCCCGAACGGACAGACGGAGCCGGAACCCACTCTCGGCCCCGCCCGAGTGCTGCTCGTCGACGACGCGCCGGTGAATCAGAAAGTCGCACTCACGATGCTCCGCCGCCTCGGCTGCCCGACCGACGTCGCCGCGAATGGCGTGGAAGCCCTGAAACTGCTCGGCGATCAGTCCTACGACCTGGTCTTGATGGATTGTCAGATGCCGGTGCTGGATGGGTTCGGGGCGACCCGGGCCCAGCGGGGACGCGAAGCCGGCACGGGGCGGCGGGTGCCCATTGTGGCCATGACGGCGCACGCCATGTCCGGCGACCGGGAGCGGTGCCTCGAGGCGGGTATGGACGACTATATCTCCAAGCCCGTCCGGCGGGAGGCGCTGGAGCAGGTGCTGGGTCGCTGGGTACCGGGCCGTTTTCTCCAGCACACCCTCCGTGCTGCCAGCGGTCAGGCCACCGCGGGGGGAGATCCGCTCGACCCGCTGGTGCTGTCCGGACTCATCGAGATCGAATCCGAGGGGTCGCCGGGGTTCGTAGCCGAGGTCACGGAACTGTTCACCGCACAGGGCCGGATCAGTCTCGACGCCCTGCGCGCCGCGGCTGCCACCGGCGACCTGTCGGGGTGGCGCTCCCGACTGCACATGCTCAGGGGGAGCGCCAACTCGGTCGGAGCCCATCGGCTGGCCGAGTTGTGTCAGGCGTTGGAGCGCGATTCCGAGGTGTCGGGACAGGCTGGCGCGCCGGCGGCGATCACGGACCTCGAAACCGAATACGACCGGGCTCGGCGCAGGCTCGAGAGTTTCGGAACCGCCCGTGCGTAGGGGCCTGCTGGGGGTGGCCCTGGCCATCCTGGTGGCCGAGGCGGTGCTGGTGCTCGTCCGGCTGATGGTCGTGCCCGATCTGGCCGTCTGGCTGGTCGTGCTGGGGCACATGGCCACGGTCGGCGCCGTCGGCGTGGTGGCGTTTTACCATCTCGTCTTCGAGCCGTTCCGCCGCGAGGCCGACGCGGCCGTGCGTGATAGCGCCGATACCCTGGATGCGGTCGTCCGGGCGGCGGGAGCGGTGACCTTCCGCACCGACGCGGCGGGGCGGTGGACCGTTCTCTCCCCTGGCTGGGAAAAGCTGACGGGGTCGCCGGTCGCCGAAGCGCTGGGCCGCTCCTGCCTGGACGTTCTGCCGGCGGAAGACCGGGAGGCGCATCGGCAGCGGTTCTCCGCGCTCCTCGAGCGGGAGCCCCACGGCAGCCGACAGCAGATTCGCTTCGTCACCCCTGAGGGTGACAGTCGCTGGATCGACGTCAGCGTGCATCTCACGCTCGATCACCGGGGGAAGGTCGCCGGCGCCTCGGGTACGCTCCTGGATGTGTCCCAACGGCGCCAGGCCGAACTGGCGGCGGACGGACAGACCCGGCTGCTGGAAGCTCAGGCGTCGGAGGTCGCCGCTGCCCGCGATGCAGCGACCCGCTCCACCCGGGCCCGGTCCGATTTCCTGGCCAGCATGAGCCATGATCTGCGGACGCCGATGAACGGCATCCACGGCATGGCCGGACTGCTGCTGGATACCGGCCTCGACGACGAGCAGCGCAACTACGCCGCCGCCATTCAGGGATCGGCGGAGGCGGTGCTGGCCATCGTCAACGACCTCCTGGACCTCTCCAAGATCGAAGCCGGCAGCCTCGTCATCGAGACCGTGACGTTCGATCTGCGCGTTGCGGTCGAGGAGGTCGCCGATCTCGCGGCCCGGGGCGCTCGGGAGAAGGGTCTGGAGCTGGTGGTTCGTACCGCGCCCGATGTCCCGCGGTACGTGCAAGGCGACCCGGGCCGCATCCGGCAGATCCTCACCCACCTGGCCGGGAACGCGATCAAGTTCACCGCCCGCGGTCGGGTGTTCCTGAACATCGAGCTTGCGGAACTCCGTGGTCCGGTCCCGGTGATACGATTCTCGGTCGAGGACACCGGGATTGGCATTCCCCCGGATCGGCTGGCCAGCACCTTCGTCACGTTTCGCCCCAGTGACCCCCATCCCGGCCCGCGGTTCGGTGGCGCCGGTTTCGGGCTGTCGATCTGCCGCGAGCTCACGGAATTGATGCACGGTACGATCGGAGTGGACAGCATCGAGGGCCAGGGCGCGACCTTCTGGTTTTCTCTGCTCCTCCCGGAGGATGCCTCGGCTCGGCCGGTCCCGCCGCCCCGGGAGTCCCTCACCGGGGTGCGGACCCTCATTGTCGACCCGGACCCGACCATTCGGCACGTACTCTCCGAACAGCTCGACGGTCTGGGCCTCCGGCCGTGCGCCGTGTCGTCGGGCGCAGAGGCCCTCGTCGAACTGACGAACTCCGTCTGGTCAGGGGATCCCTTTGGCATCGCGCTCCTGCCGGCCGAATTGCCCGACATGCAGGGTGAAGTCCTGGGCAGGTTGATCAAGGCAGACGTCCGATTGCACGGCGCGGCGCTGCTCTATCTCACGCACCCAGGCCGGCCCGGCGACGGCCGGCGGGTCTACGAGGCCGGGTTCGCGGCCTATCTGGTCAAGCCGCTGCGCCACGACGATCTGCAGGATGCCCTGGCGCTGGCCTGGGAGTCGAGGGCCGTGTCGCCGCGGCCTGCCCTCATCACCCGGCATTCGCTGGCGGAGGCGCGGGCCGTCGGGCGGCCGGCGCCGTCCCTGGCTCGGCGTGCCGTCCCAGCGCGCGTGCTGGTGGTGGAGGACAACGTAGTCAACCAGAAACTGGCGGTACGCCTGCTTCAGAAGCTCGGGTGCCGGGTCGATGTGGCCGGGAGCGGGCACGAGGCGGTCGACCTCCTGGTCACGCTCCCGTACGATCTGGTATTCATGGATTGCCGGATGCCGGATTTGGACGGCTACGACACGACCCGTCTCATCCGGGCGTCGGAAACCGCCGCGACCCGGGTTCCGATCGTGGCAATGATGGCGAATGCCCAGCAAGCGGATCGCGAGCGGTGCCTCGAGGCCGGCATGAACGACTATATCGGCAAGCCGCTCGATGCCGGGACGCTCGCGGCCATGATGGAACGCTGGGCCAGGCCTCCCGGCGGGGAGAGCCGCCGTGGGCTTGTCGGCGAGCAGGATGCCGCGACGGTCGGCCGGCTCGAGCTCTCGGCGCTGGAGCAACTCCATGACCACGATCAACGCGGCGGCTCGACCCTGGTGGCCGATCTCTGCCGGCTGTTCCTGGCCGATGCGTCACGCCTGATCGCCGAGCTCCGCCGCGCGGCCTCCTGCCGCGACGCCCGGGGAATTCACCTGGGCGCCCACACCCTGAAGGGGGCCGCATGGATCGTCGGTGCACGCCACCTCGGCCTGCTGGCCGAAGCCCTGGAGCGACACGCGCGGGATAACGTGCTCAGCCAGGCGGAGGAGCAGGTGGCGAGACTGGAGCGGGAGTTTGTCCGGATCGAGCCGTTCTACCAGACAGCGCTGGCGGCGGCGGTGGCGCAAATCCCGCTGCCCAGCGATGCCGGTGTAGGCGGATGAGGACGCCCAGCGGACCTCAGCCCTCGTCGGCGTGATGGCAGGCAACCTGGACCGGCCCGAGCGCCCGGAGCAGGGGGGGATCGGACAGGCAGCGTGCGTTCTTCGCGGGGTGCCCACACCGGGGATTGAACCGGCAACCGGGCGGCGGCCGCGACGGGTCGGGCGGCTCTCCCGGCAGCACCAGCCGCGCAACCGGCACGGCTGGATCGGGTTCAGGCGCAGACGCGATCAGGGCCTGGGTATAAGGATGGCGGGGCCGCGCCAGGACATCCTCAGTGGGGCCGCTCTCCACGATCCGGCCGAGGTACATCACGGCCACCCGATGCGCGACCTGCCTGACAACCGCGAGGTCGTGCGCGACGAAGAGGTACGCGAGCCCGCGCCGGCGCTGGAGATCGAGCAGCAGATTGAGGACCTGGGCCTGCACCGAGACGTCCAGCGCGGAGACCGGTTCGTCCAGGACCAGGAAGGATGGCCCGACCGCCAGGGCCCGGGCGATCCCGACGCGTTGGCGCTGGCCGCCGGAGAGTTCGTGGGGGTAGCGACCGACCATCTCCGCCGCCAAGCCGACTTCCAGGAGCAACTCGGACACCCGTGCCGGAATCCCCGCCGCCGGCAGGAGGTGGTGAATCTCCAGCCCCTCGGCGATCGCATCTCCGACAGTCATGCGCGGGTTGAGTGCGCCGGAGGGGTCCTGAAACACGATTTGCATCCGTTGCCGGAGCGCCCGGAGTGGTCGTGGCCCGAGTCGGAACAGGTCGTGCCCCTCGAACAGCACCGTGCCGCCTGTGGATTCTTCCAGCCTCAGGATCAGACGCGCCAGCGACGATTTGCCTGAGCCCGATTCTCCCACCAGCGCCAGGGTTTCTCCCCGCTCGACCCCGAATGACACGCCGTCCACCGCCCGGACGGGGGGTCGGCTGCGGAACACGCCACCCGCCGGATAATGCTTGACGAGGTTGGTGACCTGGAGCAGTGGCTCACTCATGCTCCACTCCCAGCCAGCAGCGCGAGCGATGCTCGGCGTCCAGCGAGACCACCGGCGGCTCGGTGGTACACCGGGGCATGACCTGTCCGCAGCGCGGATGGAAACGGCACCCCACGGGCCAGGCGTCCGGCCTGGGCACCACACCGGGAATGGCCTGCAAGGGGAGCCGGGGGCCTCGAAGCCGGGGCAGTGAGGCCAGCAGGCCCCGGGTGTAAGGGTGGGCCGGTGACGCGAACAGCCGCTCGGTCGGCGCTTCCTCCACGATCCGGCCCGCGTACATCACCGCCACCCGATCGGCGCGGCCGGCCACCACCCCGAGGTCGTGGCTGATCAGCAGCACCGCCATGCGGTGAGTGCTCCGAAGCCGGTCGAGCAGCGCCAGGATCTGGGCCTGGATCGTGACGTCCAGGGCCGAGGTCGGCTCGTCGGCGACGAGCAGCTCGGGTTCGCCGGCGAGGGCGATCGCCAGCATCACGCGCTGGCGCATGCCACCGCTCAGCTGGTGGGGATAGGTCTCATACCGCCCGGCGGCGTCTCCCAGTCCAACTTCGAGCAGCAACCCTTCGGCGCGACGGCGCGCTTCCAGGCGGGACACCGCAAAGTGCGCCCGGATGGTTTCGCTGATCTGGTCGCCGACGGTGAGCACCGGGTTGAGGCTGGTCATCGGATCCTGGAACACCATGCCGATACGCCGGCCCCGCACCCGCCGCAGCGGTTCCGGCGCCAGCCCGAGGAGGTCGGTGTCGCCGAGGCGGATGGAGCCGGCCGCGATCCGTCCGGGTGCCGGCACCAGTCGGACCAGGGCCAGACTGGTGAGGCTCTTCCCCGAGCCCGACTCGCCGACCAGGGCCAGGGTCTCTCCCGGTTCCATGGCGAAGCTCACCCCGTCTACCGGCGAGACCTCGCCACCGGAGGTTGGAAAGCTGACGCGGAGGTCGCGCACCTCGAGCAGTGGGCTCATCTGCCCCGCCTGGCGGGACGAGTCAGCGCCTCGCCCACGAGATTCACCGACAGGACCGCCACCAGGATGGCGATCCCCGGTGCGAGGCTGGTCCATGGGGCCGACACGATGTATGGCTTGGCATCATAGATCATCCCGCCCCAGGACGGGGTCGGGGGCTGCACACCCAGACCGAGAAAGGAAAGCCCGGCCTCCAGCAGGATCACGTCGCCTACGGCGAGGGTCGTGGCCGCCGCGAGTGGGCCGGTGACGTTCGGCAACAGATGGCGCAGAATCACCCGCCGCCGGCCTGCACCCAGGGCTTCTGCCCCGCGGACGAAGTCGGTGGCCCGCAGGCGCATGACCTCGGCCCGGACCAGGCGGCTGGTGCCGAACCACCCGGTGGCTCCGATGGTCAGCACCAGGATCCCGAGGGGGATGCGCTCCATGACGGCCACCATGATGAGCAGCAGGAACAGCCGGGGAATGGCCAGGGCCGAGTCCACCAGCCGCATGAGGACCGCATCGACCCATCCGCCGAGGTACCCGGCCGCCAGCCCGACCAGGGCGCCGAGCGTTACCGAGACCGCGACGGCGCCGGCGGCCACCGCCAGGGAGATCCGGGCGCCCGAGACCAGCCGGGCCAGGACATCCCGGCTGAGGTGATCAGTGCCTAACAGATGTCCGGCTCCCGGCGCCAGCAGCACGCCTCGCAGGATGTCGGGCTGGGCCAGCGGATCGGGCAGCAGCGCCGGTCCCACCAGCGCGACGGCCCCCAGGGCGCCGAGCGCGATGATTCCGGCGCGTCCGGCGCGGTCATTCCAGGTGAGCGCCCACCCGCCCGGAGGCCGGCTCATTGGTGGCGGAGCCGCGGGTCGACCCAGCGGTGTACCACGTCCGCCGCGAGACTCCCCAGCACGACCGCCGCGGACACGATGACGGTCGTCCCCATCAGCACCGGGTAGTCCCGGCTGGCGATCGCCTCGGCGGCGAGCGTGCCCAGTCCGGGCCAGACGAACACCGCCTCGACGAACACCGACCCCGCCACCAGGAGCGGCAGCCAGAGGCCGAACAGCGCGAGCATCGGGCCGAGTGAGTTACGCCAGGCGTGGCGCCACCGGACTACCCGTTCCGGCAGTCCCTTGGTACGAGCGGTGCGCACACAGCCGAGGTCCAGGGCCTCCTCCATGGCGGCCCGCTGGTATCGGGCCGTGGCCCCGAACGTCACCAGTGACAGGGTCAGCGCTGGCAACACGAGATGCCGAAGCACGTCTCGAGCCCGCTCCCCGAATGGGGCGTCCGGTCCCAGCCACGGATCGCTCATGAACGCGACCGGGAACCAGTGCAACTCGGTCCCAAACCCCCAGGCCAGGACCAACCCGAGCCAGAACGATGGGGTGGCGTACGCCGCCAGGCTCACGACCGTGAGCGCATGGTCGACCCGGCTGCCGGCGCGGGCCGCCTGAAAGACCCCCATCGCGACCCCGAACAGGAAATTCAGAGCGAGGGCGGTCCCACCGAGCAGCAGCGTCGCGGGGAGCCGCTCCCGGATCAACGCGGTCACCGGACGCCCGTTGTGCTCGATCGATCCGCCGAAATCACCCCGGGCGATGCCAGCCAGGAAGGTGGTGAACTGGGTGAGCAGCGGCTTGTCGACGCCGTACCGCGCGCGGAGCGCCGCCACCGCTTCCGGCGCCAGCGGGCGGTCCTCGGTGAGACGCGCCAGCGGATCGCCGGGCGTCAGTCGCATCAGAAAGAACGCGAGTGTCGCCGCCAGCAGGAACGTGACCACGGCCTGGCCGAGGCGCCGGGCCACCCAGCCGCTCACGGGGGGTGCCGCTCGGCCGGCTGCCCCGGCCGGAGCCTCCATTGCCAGGCCAGCAACCAGCTCGACTCAGGGCGCACGGTGACGTTGGTGAACCGGCCATGGATCTGCGCACCGAACACCGGCGCAACCAGGAAGATCGCGGGCAGGTCGTCGGCGATCCGCCTGACCGCGTCCCGGTACAGCCGTTCGGCGGCCGGGTGCCGGCTCTCCGCCGCCCGAGCCAGCAAGGAATCCACCACCGGATTGCAGTAGTGGGAGACATTCGACCCGCCGATTCCGCGGCAGCTCCAGCTCTGGACCAGTCCGGCCGGACTCGGGTCCTGAATCACGCCGTACAACTCGAGATCGAACCGGCCCGCGTTCCGCCGCTCGAGATAAACGCCCCGATCGACGATCTCGAGTTCCACCGCGATCCCCAGCCGGCGCCACGCCTCCTGCATCTGGGTGCCCAGGGCGACCCTGGCGGCCACGACGTTGGGAATCATCAGTCCGAACGCCAGGGGCCTGCCGTCCTTGTCGAGGATCCCGTCCCCATCGTGGTCGCGCCAGCCGCGCGATCCGAGCAGGTGCCGGGCGGCGGCGGTGTCCACCCCGACGGCGGGTGGCGGGTCGATGGTCCGGTGGAGAATCGCCGAGAGCGGACCATCCGGCACTCGTGCCAGCGGGCCGTAGACCGCCTTCACCATGGTTGCCCGATCGAGCGCCAGGACCAGGGCGCGTCGCACCACCGGGTCAGCCAGAATCGGGTGGGCACGGGAAGTATCCGCCGGATCGCGCTGGTTGATGTTGGCGTAGGTGAGCGCCAGACCGGGGACAGGGTACAGCAGGTACCCCGGCAATCGCTCCACCCGGCTCCAGTTCGGCAGGGAGTAGATGTTCTCGATGGCGTCGACCTGGCCGGTCAGCAGCAGATTCACCCGCGCCTCGGCATCCCGGGCGCTCAGGAACAGCATCCGCCGGATGCCGGGGCGGCCGAGAAAGAACCGGTCGTTCGCCACCAGTTCGACCACCTGCCCGGGGACCCGGCGCACAAAGGCGTAGGGCCCGTTGCCGACCGGCCGGGCAACGAAAGCGGATGTGGCCAGGGACTCGGGGGCAATGGCGTCGAGGAGATGGGCGGGCAGGGGCGGTGCGTGATAGACGACGTCGTAGAGCTGCTCCGCGTAGGTCGTGGTGAAGGTCACCACCACCCGATGATCCCCCTCGGCCGAGACGCTCTTCACCCGGCGTAGCAGCGTGGAGAGCTGCGGGCTCAGGGCCGGGTCGCGCGCCCGGTTGAGGGACAGGATCACGTCCCGGGCTGTCACGGGTGTGCCGTCCTGCCAGGTGGCGCGCCGGTCGAGCTCCAGTACGAGGGTGGTGGAGTCGCGACGCTCCCAGCGGCGTGCCAGGCGCGGCACGAAGCTGTTCTCGTCGGTTGTGCTGAGGGCGGGCCCGGGATCGGCGAGATGCAGAAAGAGCAGATCCGAAATCTCCCGATTGCCCTGGTCGTTGCGCCAGAGCGTCGGCACCGGCGACGACGGATCGCCGGCTCCGGCGATCACGAGAGTGGGCGCCGGCGATGACTGGGCCGTTGCGACAGATGAGGCGAGGACTGCGAGGGTCAGCGCGGCGGGCGGGAGGAGGCTGCGCGTCATGAGATCTATTGTAGCCCCGCCCCACAGGACGGCGCTACATGCTACCGCCGCCAGGTCCAGTCGGGATCCCGGAAACGGGCCGCGTGCGGTGCGGCCAGCGCCTCGGCGTTGGCCGGATCGGTGTCCTCGCGCCACTCGCCGGCCCAGCCGCGGAACTCGGCAGAGACCGAGGCGGCGAGATCCTGCACGGTGCTGACGGAGGCCCCCGCCTCCCGCAGGGTGATCTCGCCCCGGGGCGGGGCACCGCCGTCGAGCGTCAGGTCGCCGAGCAGGCGTTGATCGTCCTCCAGCAGAATGCTGCCGTGCTGCAGGAAGGCCGTCCCCTGCTGCAGCTGGGCGCTGCCTACGAGCTTCCGGCCGTGGACCACCAGCTCACCACCGGTCGGGCTCGCGAAGCATGCCCCGGCGCCGACCGCGACTGGGGCCGACCGCGGGGCAAGGTGCGCCACGACGCCCAGATGGCCGAGCGCGCGCGCCAGGGTCTCATGAATGAGGCAGTAGGCCTGGGCCAGGCCCCCGAACCAGCTCACCGGTGCCGCCACGGCATAGGTCAGTTCGCGCGCGTGCCAGACGGCCCGCCCCCCGGTCGGTCGCCGGACGGTGTCGATGCCGCGATCCCGGATCCGCGCCAGGTCGTACCGACGGAGCGCCGGTTCATGCCGGCCGAACGACAGGCACCAGGGCCGCCATCCGTACAGTCGCACGGTTCCGTCGCCGGTCCGCTCGGCCCGATCGAGCAGTGCCTGATCGAGCGCCATGTTGAACCAGCCGGGGCAGGGGGTCGGTTGGGGGAGGAGGGTCCAGCGGCCAGGATTGGGGGATTGACGGATTGGGGGATTGGGCACGCTCCCCCGATCCCTCAATCCCTCCATCCTGCAATCAGGCACAATCCCTTTCCCCATCTCGGCCATGCCCTACGATCCATACTCCGCCACCGGCGGACAGGTGCAGACCAGGTTCCGGTCGCCATAGGCGCCGTCGATCCGCCCCACGGTCGGCCAGGTCTTATGTTCGCGCAGGCCCTCCATCGGAAATGCCGCCTGTTCGCGGGAGTAGGGGCGGTCCCACCGGTCGCCGATCACATGGACCAGGGTGTGGGGCGCGTTGGTGAGCAGGTTGTTCCCGCGCGGCACCTTGCCGTCCTCGACCTCGCGGATCTCGCCCCGGATGGCGATCAGTGCGTCGATGAAGCGGTCGAGCTCCTCCTTGGGCTCGCTCTCGGTGGGCTCGACCATCAGCGTGCCGGGCACCGGGAAGGACACGGTGGGTGGATGGAAGCCGTAATCGATGATCCGCTTGGCGATATCCTCCACCTCGATCCCCGCGGATTGCTTGAAGGGCCGCATGTCGAGGATGCACTCGTGGGCCACCAGGCCATTGGCCCCGGTATAGAGGACCTCGAATTGGCCGGCCAGGCGCCGGGCGATGTAGTTGGCGTTGAGGATGGCCACCTTCGAGGCCTGGGCGAGGCCATCGGTGCCCATGAGGGCGATGTAGGCGTAGGAGATCGGCAGAATCGACGGACTTCCCCAGGGGGCAGCCGAGATCGTCCCGCAGCTCTCCGGGAAGCCCTGCGGGACGACCGGGTGATCCGGCAGGTGCGGCACGAGGTGGGCGGACACGCAGATCGGTCCCATGCCCGGGCCGCCGCCGCCGTGGGGAATGCAGAACGTCTTGTGCAGGTTGAGATGGCAGACGTCGGCGCCGAAATCCGCCGGCCGGCAGAGGCCGACCTGGGCGTTCATGTTGGCCCCGTCCATGTAGACCTGGCCGCCGTGCTCGTGGACGATGCGGCAGATCTCCCGGATGGACGCCTCGAACACACCGTGGGTGGACGGATAGGTCACCATCAGGCAGGAGAGCGTCGCGCTGTGCTTGACGGCCTTGGCGCGGAGATCGGCGACGTCGATGTTGCCCTGCGCATCGGACGCCACCGGAACCACGTCGAGTCCGGCCATGACGGCGCTGGCGGGATTGGTGCCATGCGCCGACATCGGAATCAGGCAGGTCCGGCGATGTCCGGCACCCTGGCATTCGTGGTACTTGCGGATCACCAGCAGCCCGGCGAACTCACCCTGGCTGCCGGCGTTCGGCTGCAGCGATACCCGGGCGAAGCCGGTGATCTCGGCCAGCGAGGCCTCCAGCTGACTGAAGAGCTCCAGGTAGCCCTGGGTCTGGGACAGCGGCTGGAACGGATGCAGCCGGTTGAACTCCCGCCATCCGACCGGCATCATCTCGGTCGTCGCATTGAGCTTCATGGTGCACGAACCCAGCGGAATCATCGCCGACGTGAGCGAGAGGTCCTTCGCCTCGAGCCGCTTGATGTAGCGCAGCATCTCGGTTTCGCTGTGACAGCGGTGGAACACGGGATGGGTGAGGAAGGACGACGTCCGGCTGAAATCGGAGGGAATCGCCGCGGCGGCATGGACGCCGCGGTCGCTCAGCATGTACGGCAGGGCGACGTCGAGCGAAAAGATCGAGATCAGGTCGGAGAGGTCGGCCACCGAGACCGATTCGTCCAGCGCGACGCACAGGTGATGGTTGTCGAGGACCCGCAGGTTGATCTTTCGCGAGCGAGCGGCGTCGAGCAGTCGCGGGAGATTGGCCGGCTTGACCTCGACGCACACGGTGTCGAAAAAGTGCTCGTGCACCACCCGGTAGGCCAACTGGCGCAGCGCCGCCGCCAGCAGCTTGGCCTGGGTGTGGACCCGCTCGGCGATGCGGCGAAGCCCTTGCGGGCCGTGGTAGACCGCGTACATGCTCGCCATGACGGCCAGGAGGACCTGCGCCGTGCACACGTTGCTCGTCGCCTTGTCGCGCCGGATATGCTGCTCCCGGGTCTGCAGCGCCATGCGGAGCGCCAGACGGCCGCTGGAGTCCTTCGAGACGCCGATGATGCGGCCCGGCATGAAGCGCTTGTACTCGTCCCGGGTCGCGAAGAAGGCCGCGTGCGGGCCGCCGTAGCCCATCGGAACCCCGAACCGCTGCGAGTTGCCGACCGCGATGTCGGCACCCCACTCGCCGGGAGGGGTCAGCAGGGTGAGCGCCAGCAGGTCCGTGGCCACGGTGACCAGCGCGCCGGCCTGATGAGCCCGGGCGGTCAGGTCGCGGAAATCCCGGATGCCGCCGTCGGTCGCCGGATACTGCACCAGGCAGCCGATCACCGCCGGGCCGATCTCGAAATCCTCCGCCCGACCCACGCGCACGGCGATGCCCCGGGCCCACGCCCGGGTCTGTACCACCGCGATGGTTTGCGGGTGACAACCGCTGTCCACCAGAAAGACCGGCGTCCCCGAGACCCGCTTCATGGCCAGCGTCAGGTTCATCGCTTCGGCCGCGGCCGTGGCCTCGTCCAGCAGGGACGCGTTGGCGATCGGGAGGCCGGTGAGATCCGAGACCACCGTCTGGAAGTTCAGCAACGCCTCGAGTCGGCCCTGGGAGATTTCGGCCTGATAGGGAGTGTAGGCCGTGTACCACCCGGGATTCTCCATGATGTTCCGCTGGATCACCTGGGGAGTGAAGGTGCCGTAGTACCCCATGCCGATGTAGTTGCGGAACAACCGGTTCTGCGACGCGATGCCGCGGAGCGCCACCAGCACTTCGCGCTCGCTTCGGTTCGGCGGGAGGTCGAGCGGGCTCTTCCGGCGGATATCCTCCGGCACGACCGCGTCAATGAAGCGATCGAGCGAATCGTAACCGACCGCCTTGAGCATCACCTGAATGTCGTCGGGCCGGGGGCCCAGGTGACGGCTGGCGAACCGGTCCGTCCTGAGCAGGGTGTACGGGGCGTGGGGTTCGGTCATCGTGGAGACGGGTATGAGGACACCGGGATCAGGATAGCCAAACGCCCCGCCGGAAGGCCGCGGAGCGTTGGACGAGCGTCATGCGGGAGCCGGAAACGGGCGTGACGTCATCCGCCGATCTTGGTGGTGTACGTCTTGGCATCGAGCAGCCCTTCCAGCTCGCCCTTGTCGGACAGTCGGAGCCGGACCATCCAGCCGGCGCCGTAGGTGTCGCGGTTGATGAGCCCGGGATCGTCCGCGAGCGCGGTGTTGATCTCCACCACCTCGCCGCCGACCGGACAGTACAGTTCCGAGACGGCCTTGACCGCCTCGATGGTTCCGAAGACGGCCATCCGGGCGAACGTCCCGCCCGGCTTGGGCAGATCGACGAAGACGATATCGCCCAGCTCGCCCTGGGCGTAGTCGGTGATCCCGACCTCGACGATGGCCGGATCGCGCGTGCGACGGACGTATTCATGTTCGGCGGTGTACAGCAGATCGGCGGGAACGTTGGGCACGGCGCCTTCCGCGAGGGGGAATGTGGGGGGAGATATAGGTGAGGGCCAATCGTCGGGCAAGTAGGCCGCCGCCTGCATAAAGATGTGGTTGGCGTCGCCCTAGCCGGCGCGGGCATCGAGTGCCTCCCAGACGGCGCGGGCCCGCTCCTCCAGGCGGTCCAGGCCGGCGTCATTGTCGAGGATCATCGGCCCGTCGCCGCTCGGACCGCGCCAGGAGCGCTTCCCCGCGCTGGGCTGCTGGGCCGCCATCAGCTGCCGGGCCTCGGTCTCGGTCAGCCCACGGTCCCAGACCAGCCGGGCCAGTCGGGTCTCCTCCGGCGCGTCGACCAGCACGACGGCATCGAATGCAGCGGGGTCCAGCGACTCGAACAGCAGGGGGATGTCGTTGATCACGATCCGGGCCCCCTGGGCCCGGGCCTCCGCCACGCGGTGCTGGCGCCGTTCCTGAACCGCCGGATGGACGATCGCCTCGAGATCACGGCGGGCCTCCGGATCGGCCAGGACGATCCCGCGGAGCCGGGTCCGGTCGAGCGTCCCATCGGGGAGAATCGTCTCGGGGCCGAATCGCGCGGTGATGGCGCCCAGGACCGGCGACCCCGGTGCCTGCACCTCCCGCACCAGCTTGTCGGCATCCAGTACCACACCGCCCCAGCGGCGAAAGAACTCCGCCACGGTGGACTTGCCGGCGGCGATGTTGCCGGTGAGGGCGACGTTGAGCATGGTGTGGGCGGCTCGGCGGCTCGGCGGCTCGGCGGCTCGGCGACTCGGCGGCTCGGCGGTAGCGAGTGGTGTGAACAGTCACAGGGCTGCTGAAGCCGAACCTCGACCCGCCGCCGAGCCGCCGAGTCGCCGAGCCGCCTTACAGCAGCGCCGTCTGATCCTCGTCCCTCCGGGGGACCCGGTGACAATGCCGGCACCGGGCCTCGTACGACTCCCGGCCGCCGACCAGAATGGTAGGCGAGTCGTAGCGGGCCGGCTTGCCGTCGACCAGACGCTGGTTGCGGGTGGCGAGATCGCCGCAGATGACGCAGATCGCCTGCAGCTTGTCCACCGACTCGGCGATGGCCAGCAGCTGGCCAATGGCGCCGAAGGCCTCGCCCCGGAAATCGGTGTCGGTCCCGGCGAGGATCACCTGCACCCCACGGGCCGCCAAGGCGCTCGCGACCGTGACGATTTCGGGGTCGAGGAATTGCGCCTCGTCGATCGCCACCAGCTCCGTATCCGGCCGGGCCAGCCGGAAGATCTCGGCGGCGGAGTCCACCGGAGTGGCCTCGATCTCCCGGCCGTCGTGGGTCGACACACTGTACAGACCGGCGTATCGCGCATCCAGGTGGGACTTGAAGACCTGGACCCGGCGTCGGGCGATGATGGCGCGGCGCACGCGGCGAATGAGCTCCTCGCTCTTGCCGCTGAACATGACGCCAGCGATCACTTCGATCCAGCCGGGGCGCGACCCGTGGTACATCGGACAGGTCTCTCGCGGAGAAGGGACGGAGAGCGGTGACGATACGACACCGGGGGGATGTGGTCAAGCAAGCCCGGTGACGCTTGCGGGCGTTCGGAGACTCTCGCTATACTCTGCCGCCCGAGGTGTTCCTTTGGAGCCGGGAGCCACGCGTGAACAAGCAGCAGCTGGTGATCGCGCTGGCCGCCAAGCTGGGCCGGCCGAAGGCCGAGGCGGCGCGGGTCATCGATGCCCTCTTCGGGGCGGAGGGGTTGATCGCCGCCGAACTCCGGCGATCCCGCAAGGTCCAGATCAGCGGATTCGGCAACTTCGAGGCCCGGCGGCGCAGCGCGCGAACGGCGCGCAACCCGCGGACCGGCCGCGCCATGACCATCAAGGCTTCGGTCGCGCCCGTTTTCCGCGCGGGAAAGAGCCTGAAGGACCTCGTGAACCGTCGCTAGGCCGCCCGCGGTCGATCTTCGCCACCACCCGGCGCCGGCGAATCGTCTTCCCGGAGAGCCCGCGGGCGATCTGCTCCGCGTCGCCGGCCGGCACCTCCACCAGCGAAAACAGCTCGAGGATTTCAATCCGCCCGATCCGTGCCGCCGGGACTCCCACGTCCCGGGCCAGCGCCGCGACCAGATCGGCCGGGCTCGCGCCGTCCTTCTTGCCTATCCCGACCCACACCCGCGCCGTCTCCACCGCCGCCGGCGCACCGGCGGGCTGGAAGGCCGGCCCCGGTTCCGGCGGTCGCCGACTCCAGAGCCGGTACAGCGCGGCGGCCACTCGCGCCGGATCGAGCCGCTCGAACAGCGGGGCCAGCGCGAGCAGCTCGCCGTCGAGATTCGCCTGATTGATCTCGGTCTCGATGGCGAGGCGGCGGCGGCCGCTCTCGTCTCTGGCGTCCTCCAGCGCATCACGGAGCCGGAGCACCGTCTGTCGCGATGTGACGCGCGTCACATACGGCGCCGCGTGCGGCGGGGCCAGCAGGACCACGTCTCCCGCCGCCCCGAGGCGGGCCAGCACGGCCGGCGCTGGCAGGTCCCAGGCGACGACCATCGCCGCCCGCGGGATATCCGTCGTGGTCACGGTGATGGAATCGTCGGCGACCGGCAGGGCAGCCCGCGCCGTGGCTGCGCCGCGCTGGTTCGCGCACCAGACCGCCAGGCTCGCGGGATCCTCGGCTTCGATGAGCGCCGCCAGCGCCGCCCGGCGCCGGCTCCAGGGCACGAGGGCCAGTCGGACCGGCGGTCCGGGGACCGGGTCGGCCGCCAGCGGTCCTGTCACGAGTGCGCGGCGGGCGTAACGCTCGAGCAACGGATGCCCGGGCGCGGGCGCCGCGAGAATCACCAGCCGCTGGGCCTCGAGCGGGACGTCCTGCATCACGCTGGCGAGGCTGTCGTCCGGCTCGAACAGCTCAGGCCAGGCCAGGACTATGTGTTTCAATTGCTCGGGCTTGAGGGCGCTGCGCTCGTGTAACGCCAGCGCCGTGGCCGGTGTGGTAAGAAGAACGCCGGGTCCGCCCTCCCGGAGCCGGCGGGTGGCCCGGGCCGGCGTGGTCGCGGCGAGGGCCGCGAGCCCTACGCTTTCAGCGAGGGGAAAGATCACGGCCGCCCACTCGTCCAGGGCATGGGTCGGGGCCAGGACCAGGACCCGCGCGCCGGCGCCGCTGGCAGCGCTGAGCAGCCCGGCGAGCGCCGGCACGGCGTAGCAGGCAGCCGGTGGTACGGCCAGGGCGAGATTGGTTCCGCGCACCGCCGCGGGAACCTGATCGCGCACCGCCGGATCATCGGCGGCGTAGCCGAACGATTGGAGCGCCCCCGCCATGGCGGGCGCCAGATTGAGCTCCTCGAATCCCGACATCGCCATCCTCGGTTGTCAAACAGCAGCACCGCTGTGTCAGGGCGCAAGGTAACCGGAGGTCGGCCGTTGAGCCAGTTGACTTCACCGCGCCGGATGGGGACTTTTCGCGGTCCCGGACCGCCGAGCCTTCAACCGAGCAGGACCCCGCGCATGTCGGACAGCCTCTCCCTCAACCTGGCCCACCTCAAGCCGTCGGAAACCGTCGCCATCAGCAACGAGACCAAGCAGCGGCGCGCCGCGGGCGAGGATATCGTCGACCTGAGCGTCGGCGAACCCGATTTCGACACCCCGAGAGTCGCCGCCGAGGCGGGCATCACTGCGATTCAGAAGGGCTACACCCGCTATCCGGCGAACATCGGGATCGTCGAGCTGCGGGCTGCGATCGCCCGCAACCTCTCGCTGATGTCGGCCGGCCGCCCGGTGAACGCCGATCAGATCGTGATCAGCTCGGGATCCAAGCAGTCGATCTTCAACGCCTGCTTTTCCCTGTTCGGGCCCAAGGACAAGGTGCTGATCCCCTCGCCCGCCTGGGTGTCCTATCCCCAGATCATCTATCTGGCTCGTGCCGAGCCGGTGATGGTGCCCGGGGATCCCGAATGGGGCCTCAAGGTCAGTGTGAAGGACCTGGAACGGAAGTACGACAAACTGGTCAAGGGACTGATTCTCTGTTCGCCGTGCAACCCGACCGGCGCGACCTACACGGCCACGGAGATCCGGGCCATCGCCGATTGGGCGCGGGGCAACGGTGTCTGGATAATCGCGGACGAGATCTACCGCCGCATCTACTATGGGGATGGGCCCGCGCCGTCCTTCCTCGACCTGCCGGATGAGTATCTCGAACGGCTGGTGCTGATCTATGGCGCGGCCAAGGCGTACGCCATGACCGGATGGCGGATCGGTGCGGCGTACGCCCCCATGCCGCTGGTGAAGGCCATGGCCGCGCTGCAGTCCCAGACCACGACCGGCGCCAACCACCCCGCCCAGTGGGCGGCCGCCACCGCGTTCGCTGACGAAGCGGTCGAGAAGGACGTGCAGAAGATGGTGGCCGCGTTCCATCGGCGGCGGGACCGGGTGGTGGCGCGCTTCCGAGCCGAGGCCCCGGGCGTCGAGTTCGTGGAGCCGACGGGAGCGTTCTACTTCTTCTTCCGGGTGGACGGAGTGACGCCAGCCCACGATCTGACCGGCACCGCCTTCTGCGCCCAGGCCATGGCGGCGGGGGTCGCGATGGTCCCGGGTGGCGCGTTCGGTGACGATCGCTGGGTACGGATGAGCTACGCCGCGGCGGACAAGGATCTTGAAACGGCCTTGGACCGCATCTTCGGCCTGATCGCCCTGCTTGCCCGGGGCGACCAGGCGACGGGCGACAAGTCGACCACTGCCAGGCCATCATCAGGGAATCGGACCGGCGCTCCAGCCTAGAGAGCGCCACCCGTCGCCTCGTCGCCCCGTCTGATGCCCTCCGCCTCCTGGACCCGTCTCCGCCGCGCAGTCGCGGCGCGTGGGTTCACGCCCGCCACCTGGATTCCCGCCGCCAGCGAGGGCCGAGCCGAAGCAGCGACGATTCGGCCCGCCCGGCTACTCGAAGATCTGCCGCTGACCGGACATCCGGTCGGGACTGCCGAGCCTTGGCCGGAGCCGGTGGCGTTTCTGGATGGTATCCAGCGCTCGGAGGTGATGGCGTACGCCGGCGCCAGTCCGGTGGTGGTGGCGGAGATCGCGGCCGCTGTGATGGAGCGGGTCGAGCGCCGGCTCGGGGTCGCGCAGGTCGAGCGGCGCCGGCTGGTGATCGCCCGCCCCGAGGTGCTCACCCGGCTGGAAGATGCCGCGGAGGACCATCTGTCGGTGGCGCTCCCGGCGGATGGGCCGGTCCACCCGGTCGGCGACTACCATCTGGCCCGCCGTGAGGTCGATGCCGCCCGGGGCCGACTCGAGGTCGAACTGGGCCGCCGATACCGGCGCGGCTCGGAATCCTGGCTCATCGTGGACGGTGCGCTCGCCGAAAGCCCGCACTGGGCGGCCGATCCCCGGATGCTGGGTATCGCCAAGAGCCATGCCACCTTGCCGTTCGCCGAACTCGAGCTCGAACGCTACCTGCGAATCCCGCCCGGATGCCGGTCGCCCGTATTTCAGCCGGCGGGGCGGGAGATCGCTCCGGTCTACTCCTGGGCCCTCAGACTGTGGCCGTGGGAGGGCAAGGACCTGCTCCACGGCCTGATCCGGGTTGAGGCGTCGCCGACGTCCGCCACCCTGGCGCGGGCCGACCAGCTGTCGCGCTGGCTCCTGGCCGAGCGGGCGCCGGTCAGCTCTCCCGATCCCAGGTGGGACCGGTTGCTTTATGGCATTCGGGCGGTCGAGGAGTACCTGCGGGCAGGTGGGGGGCGGTAGGGGAGTAAGAGGTGAAAGGTGAAGGGTGAAAGGTGAAAGGTGAAAGGTGAAAGGGCTAAAGCGGTCCTTCTCCCTGACGCCGGCCCGACCTTAGCCGTCAGTCTTGGCCATCCCGACCCGGGTTGTCACTTCTCACTTCTCACTTCTTACTTCTTACTATCTTTCCCCCATGATCTCCCCGGCACCCGCCCCGATTGGCCGCGTCGTCGCCACCGAACTCAAGCCCTCCACACCGCATCAGTTCCACTTCTGGACCGCGCGGGAGTCGCCCGTGGGGATCGGGGCGATCGTGCGCGTCACCGCGCCCGGTCGTACCGTGCACGGAATCGTGACCGATGGATTCGCCTACTCGGACCTGCAAACGCCGATTCACGACGTGATCGGCGCCGAGGGTGATCCCGGCCTTGCCGGCCGGGCGCCGACCGAGCGAGCCGAGATCCGCCTCTATACCGCGGCGGTCCTGCGACAGATTCCCGAGGACCCCCTGCAGCCGGTGCCGATCGACGCGGTGTACCTGGCGTCCGATGCGGACGTGGTCACCGCGCTCCGCATGGATGCCTTCATGCAGGGTGAGCGGGCCACCGGCATTCCGGTGGGCGTGTACGCCGCCGCGGGGCTCGAGTCGCCCATTTGCCTCGATGCGGAGTTCCTGCTCGGGCCGGAGGCCGCGCATCTCAACATCACCGGGGTATCCGGTCTCGCCACCAAGACCAGCGCCATCGAGTTCCTGCTCGGCAGCATCTTCCAGAAGATGCCGGCCCACAAGGGAAGCGTGGCGGCGCTGTGCTTCAACGTGAAAGGGCCCGATCTCTGCTTCCTCGACCAGCCCGGCGAGCTGACCGAGGAGGATCGCCGCCTGTACGACCGTCTCGGCCTCCGTGCCGAGCCGTTCGGTGACGTGCACTACTACGCGCCCTACAAGCCGGACGGCGTGAACCTCAATACCCTGCGAACCCACGAGGCGCTCGCCGGCAACACGGTGCCGCTGGTCTGGGGACTCCGCGAGGTCCTGGACTACGCCGAGGTGCTGCTCAACCGGGATGATGTCGATGCCCGGGCGGGCGGGTTCATCGACTTTCTGGCCGAACGGATCGTGGGTCGGGAGTTCAACGATCCGACGCTGTCCGATCGGCCCCTGCAGGTGCGCAGCTTCGCCGATCTCGAGGATTTCTTCCGCCGGATCTTCGATTTCATGGAGGCGCGCGCCAACGGCAGTGAGGTCTGGCGCAACCATCACCTGGCCACGATTCGCAAAGTCCGCAACCGGCTCGGCAACATCAGCGTCCGTGCCAAGGGGCTCGTGACCGACGACGGGCAGGCGAGCGACCTCCCGTGGGGCGGGTTCGCCGACCGGAGCGTGCACGTCATCGATGTCGCGGGGGTGGAGCCGGTGGTGCAGGATCTGGTGTTCGCGCGGGTGGTCTCCAAGCTCCGGGAACACCTGGAGCGGCGTGACCTCGGCGTGGATCACGTGATCGTGTTCGTGGACGAACTCAACAAGTACGCCCCGTCCGACGGACCGGACACCTACGTCCGCCGGATGCTGCTCGACCTGTCCGAGCGCGGGCGCTATCTCGGGCTGGTCCTGTTCTCGGCCCAGCAGTTCCGGTCCCAGGTGCTCCGGCGCGTCGTCGGCAACTCGGGGACGGCGCTGTTCGGCCGGATGGACATGGACGAAGTCGCCACCCCGGGCTACGGCACCCTCACGCCGGCCACCCGGGCCAAGCTGGCGGCGCTGCCCAAGGGCGAGCTGATGGTCCGGCACCCGCATTTCACCCAGCCGCTCTTCGTCCGCTTTCCGCGGCCGGCGGTGATGCTGGGACGGGTCGGGGTGGAGCGTTTTCCGCCGGCGTCCGACATGCCGTTCCCGCAGGCGGTGGCCCGCCAGCTTCGGGCGCTCGACCGAACGATCACCTTCGGTCGGGTCGAGGCGCTGCTCGATGGCCGGAGCGAGGACGACGTTCGTCGCGCCCTCCACGCCACCCAGCGCACCCGTCCCGAGCACACCCTCGCTTTCTTCACCGCCCAGCTTGGCAAGCGAGTGGAGCGGGAAGTCTCGGTTGGGCGAATCGTGGCCGGACTCAAACGGACGGCTGATCCCTACCTCTGAAGGCGTAGAGCCGTAGCTGGCCGTCAGCCATCAGCCGCGAACTGACGGCCCACGGCTGACACCTCCCTGCCTGCTCACCTGCTCGCCCTCAATCCCGGCACCGACCGCCGTCCCAGCGGCACACCCGCCCGGGAAACCGCGGGGTGCCGCTCGAGCGCCAACTCCGCCTCCAGGCTCACCCGATCCCGGCCAATCGTCGCCACGGCGATGACGGTGTCATCCTTGATGTAGCGCTGCTCCCACTGGTCCGCGGGGAGACCGGGGGCGACTTCGATCCGGTCCCAGGTCGGCGCGTGGCCGACGTAATTCACCCGCACGTCGTACTGCTGGGTCCAGAAGAAGGGTGTCACGTCGAACGCTTCCTGACGGCCCAGCATGTTGCGCGCGGCGACCTGCCCCTGCCGCTGGGCCACGGCCCAGTGCTCGATCCGGGTAAGGTCGCCGGTGCGAAGGTCCGGGACAGCGAGCCGCGTCCCCCGCGGCGAATATGCCGGCCGCGCTGGTCTCGAGGTAGCGGTCGACCAGGATCCCGCGATTGAGCACGATTCCGCACCGGCCGGCCAGAGTCGTGTTGGGTCGGACCCCCACGGCCACGATGACCATCGCGGCCGACAGCGCCGAGCCGTCGTCGAGCCATACCGCCCGGTCTTCGATTCTGGTCGCCGTGTGACCCATGTGAAAGGCGACCCCGTGTTCTTCGTGGAGCCGCTGCAGCCTGGTGCCGAGGTTGGGACCGAACACGTTCTCCAGTGGGCGGGTCGCCGGGGAGACGACCTGGACCCGTACGCCTCGCGCGCGGAGCGCGGCGGCCATTTCCATGCCGAGGAAGCCCGAACCGACGATCACCGCGGTCGGCGCGTCGGTCGCGCGGGCGACGATCGCCCGGCAATCGGCCAGGCTCCGGAGGTAGTGGACGTGAGGGGATGTGGCGCCGGGGAGGGCGGGCCGGATCGGGGTCGCGCCCGTGGCCAGCAGCAGGCAGTCGTATCCGAACTCCCGACCATCCGCCAGCGCCACAGATTGGCCAGCCGGGTCGACCCTCGTCGCCTCGGACCCGAGTACCAGCCGGATCCCCAGGTCGTCGTATCGCTCGCGCGGCGCAACCGGCAGCCATTCTTCCGGCGCGGTGCCGGCGAGGTAGTCTTTGGAGAGATTGGGCCGGTCGTAGGGCAGGGCATCCTCGTCCCCGATCAGAACCAGTTGGCCGCGATATCCCTCCTGCCGGAGCGTGAAGGCGGCGGCGGCGCCCGCCCCACCCGCTCCGACGATGACGATCCTGGATGGTGGCCGCCGGGACCCAGCCGAAGCCCGTGCCGGCGCGGGCTCTGGCAGGGGCAGGCGTCCGGTCACCCGGACCACGTCCAGCGCCCGCTCCACCTGGTAACAGGGGATGGGCGCCAGCGCCGGTGCCCTGACCGCCTGGCCGGTGCGGATGTCGAAGCAGGCATGGTGCAGCGGGCACCGGATCGTGTCTCCGCTCAGCACACCATCGGCCAGCGGTCCGCTCCAGTGTGTGCAGGTGGCTCCGATGGCGTGGAAGACCGCCCCCCGCCGGACAAGCAGCACCGGCTCGCCATCCACCTGGCCCAGGAGGAGCCCGTTTTCGCCAACCTGGTCTTCCGGGACTCCGACGCGGAGGTCGGGGCCGTGTGCCGAAGGGTGCATTGCCGCCATGGTTTCCGCCCGCGAGAGAGAGCCGCCCGTACCACCCCGGCGCCGGCGGACAATCGATCCGGCCCTTGGAGATCATGCGGCCCAATCGGGGTCTCGGCAAGTCGCCGCCCGACTTCACCAGCAGGCCAGCCCGGCCTCTTACCTCCGTGGCCTTCTTCCTTAGTATTCCCCGCGTGAAGATTGCCCATCTTGCCGATCTGCACCTCGGATTCCGCCAGTACCACCGCCAGACGTCGAGCGGCCTCAACCAGCGGGAAGCCGACGTCGCCAACGCCTTCCGGCGGGCGGTGGATCAGGTCATCGAGGCGCGTCCCGACGCCGTCATCATCGCCGGCGACCTGTTTCACTCGGTACGCCCGACGAACCCATCGATTCTGTTCGCGTTCCACCAACTGCACCGGCTCCGGGAAGCGCTGCCAGGTTCGCCTCTGATCCTCATCGCCGGGAACCACGATACCCCAAGGTCGTCGGAAACCGGCTCGATTCTCGGGCTGTTCGAATCGCTCGGCGCCGACGTGATCACCGACGGGGCGCGTCGTCTGGCCTTATCCGGCCCACGGGCTCAGCGTCCTGGCCGTGCCCCACATGGCGTTGCTCCAGGCCGACCGCCCGCTGCTCCGGCCCGACGGCCGGGAACCGCATCAGGTGCTGGTTCTGCACGGCGAGGTCGAGGGTGTTCTTCCCGCCGACCGAACCGGGTTCGAGTACGGCGGGGCGCTGGTGTCCCCGGACGATCTCGGACGCGGCGGCTGGAGTTACGTCGCGCTCGGACACTACCACGTGCAGCGGCCGGTCGGCGCCGAGGAGCCTGGTACAGCGGGTCGCTCGACTACGTGAGCACCAATCCGTGGGGGGAAATCGCCGACGAACGGGAACACGGGGTCGCCGGGAAGGGCTGGCTGCTGGTGAACCTCGCGACCGGCGCCGTCGCTCCCCAGCCCGTGCCCCTCGCCCGGCGCACGATCGATCTCCCCCAGCTCGACGCGGCCGGGTTGACCGCGGTAGAACTGGACAAGGCGCTGGCGGGAGCAACTCGCGTCCATCGTCGGTGGCTACAGCGGGCAGATCGTGCGGCAGGTCGTCCGCAACGTGCCCCGCCACCTGGGCCGGGAGCTGAATCACGCCGCCATCCGGGGCTACAAGGCGGAAGCCCTCCATTTCCAGCTCGATCTCCGCCGTCCGCACACTGAACGCCAGGCGGCCGCCGGCGCTCCGGGGCGGCGCCAGACCCTGCCGGAGATCGTGGAGAGCTACCTGGCCAATCGGCCGCTTCCCGCCGGAGATCGACGCGCGACGACGTTCGTGCGGACCGGCACCGAGATCATGGCGCAGGTCGAGCGGGAGTGGGCGGAGGGCTGATGCAGATCGAGCGCCTGCGCCTGATCAACTTCCGCCAGCATGAGGACACCGAGTTGATACTCGGCGCCGGCCTCACCGGCGTCATCGGACCGAACGGGGTGGGGAAGACCACCCTGCTGGAGGCCATCGCCTGGGCGCTGTACGGAGCCGAGGCCGCGCGCGGGACCCGCGACACCATCCGGCGCCGGGGCGGCCGGGGCCCGGGCTCCCGTGCGGGTGGAACTGGATTTCGTGCTGGGGCCTCACCGCTATCGCGCGGTCCGCACCCTCAACGGTGCGGAGCTGTATCAGGACGCCGAGCCCGCACCCATCGCCAACAGCCTGCGGCACGGTGTCGGACAAGGTCAGCCGGCTGCTGGGCATGAATCGGGACGAGTTCTTCAACACCTACTTCACCGGGCAGAAGCAGCTGGCCGTGATGGCGGCCATGAAGCCGGTGGAGCGGGCCCAGTTCCTCTCCCGCGTCCTCGGCTACGACCGGCTGCGGACCGCGCAGGAACGGCTGCGCGAGGAGCGGGTCGGCATCCGGGCCACGGCTTCAGGCGATCGAGGCGGCGCTGCCCGATCCCGCCGTGCTGGACGTCGAGGAAGCCCGCGCGCGGGCGCGGCTGGCGGCGGCGACCGAGGGCGAGGCCCGGGCCGCGGCGCTCGAGGCGGCGGCGGAACGCCGCCGCCTGGAAACCGCGCCGCGCTGGCAGGAGGTCCAGCGCCAAGCGGGAACAGGTGGCCTCGCTCCAGGGGGAGCTGCGCCTGGCCGAGCACCGGGTCACGTCGGCGCGCGAAACCTTCAGCCAGCTGGACCGCGAACTGGTCACTGCCAACGAGGCTCGCGCGGCGCTGGAGGCGATGCGGGAAAAGCTGGCGCCCCTGGAAATGCTCCGTGCCGAGCGCCAGCGGCTCGACGAGCTCGCCGGCCAGTATGCCAAGCGCCAGGTGGCGCAGGCACAACTGGAGGAGACCCGAGCCTCGCTGCAGACCGTCCAGACCCGGATCGCGAAACTCCCGCCGGCGGATGAACTCGAGCGGGCCCGCACCGCGCTGGTGGAGCTGCGGACCGCGGTCGAGTCGGTCGATGAGGCGTACAAGGAAAAGCGCTCCGCCTGGGACCGGGACCTCCAGGACGCCCGGACCAAGCGCGAGACTCTCCGGGACCAGTATCGCGACCTCAAGGAGCAGTTGGACCGGATCACGGCCGCCGGTGCCGGACGGGGCCTGTCCCACCTGTGCGCGCGCCCTCGGCGCCGGAATACGACAAGGTCGTCGGCATGCTGGACCGCCAGCTCGAGGAAGTCAGATTCAACGGCAACTACTACCGGTCGCGGATCGACCAGCTGGCAGTGGAGCCTGGCGAGCTCAAGGAGCTTGTACAACAGCGAGAGGTTGCCGAGAGCTCGCTGGCCGAGGGGAGCGGCGAGCTGGGGCGGCTGCAGGCCCGGGCGCAGGAGGGTCCGGCGCTGCGGGCCGAGCTGACGCGACTGGAGTCGCGGGCTGCGGAGCTGGAACAGGAGGCCCAGAAGGGCCCGGCGAACTACGACCCCAACCGCCACGCCGAGGTCCGGCGGGTGCTGGCCGACCTCGACCCGCTCGCCCTGGCGGCCGAGCGGTTGCGGGTCGCCGCGGAGCGGGGTGAGCGGTTGGTGGCGGAAGCGGTCGCGGCGGAGCGGACGTTGACCGAGCGGGAGGCGGAAGCACGAACCCTGCGGGAGCAACTTGGCGCGTCTGGCTACAGCGAGGCGGCGTATGCAGCGGCCCGCGAGGCGTGGGAGTCGGCGGAACGGGGCCGCCGCGAGGCTGAGCTGGCTGCCGTCCGGGCCCGGGCCGAGCGCCAGGCGGCCGATGAAAGCGTCAAGGCGGTGCAGGAACGGCGCGAGGAGCGGGCCCGGCGCGAAGACGAAGCCCGGGCCGCTGCCCGCGACCTGGCCTTGGTGAACGAGCTGGACCGGGCGTTCACCGATCTCAGGACCGATCTCAACCAGCAGCTCCGGCCGGATCTCTCCGAGTTGGCCAGCACCTTCCTCCGGGAGCTGAGCAGCGGTCGCTACGGTGAGGTCGAGCTGGACGAGGATTATGTGGCCACGATCGTCGAGGCGGGCGAACCTAAACCGGTGCTCTCCGGGGGCGAGGAGGATGTGGCCAACCTGGCGCTCCGTCTGGCGATCAGCCAGATGATCGCCGACCGCGCCGGCCAGCCGCTGTCCCTGCTGGTGCTAGACGAGATCTTCGGCTCGCTGGACGAGGAACGGCGGATCGCGGTGGTCGACCTCCTGCGGAGCCTGGCCGACCGCTTCCCCCAGGTCATTCTCATCACCCACATTGACACCGTGCGAGACGGCTTCGACCGGATCATCCGGGTGGAGTTCGACGCCGAGCGCGGCGCCTCACGCATCAGAGAGGAAACGATGGGGACGCCCAATGGCCTGGCTGCCTGATCGCGAGATCTACGGCCCCCACCGGCCGACGATCCGCGATATCGAGGCACTCAACCGGGTCTTCTCGGACTCGTTCACCGATCGGTACCGGCGGGACGGGATGAGCGGGGTGCGGGTGCCCCACCTCAACCCCGCCGTCTGGCGCTACGCGCTGGAGGACGCCGGCGAGGGCGCCATGGTCTGGCGGGACGCGGCCGGGGAGCTGTGCGCGTTCAATATCGTCCACCTCTCCGGCCGGGAAGGGTGGATGGGCCCGCTCGCGGTCCGGCCCGACCGGCAGGGCACGGGCTTCGGCAAGGAGATGATCCAGGCCGGCATCACCTGGCTCAAGGACCGCGGCGCCCAGACCATCGGACTCGAAACCATGCCCCGGACCATCGAGAACATCGGCTTCTACAGTCGGCTGGGGTTCATCCCCGGCCACCTGACCGTCACTCTGGTTCGCGAGCTCGCTCGGCGTCCGGCCTTGCACCCGGAAGTGCTGTCCACCGCGGGCCCCACCCGGGCCGAACAGCTCAAGGCCTGTCGCGACCTGACCCAGCGCCTGGTGCCCGGAACCGACTTCACCCGGGAGCAGGTGGCTACCGCCGATCTCAGGATCGGCGACACCCTGATGTTCCGGCCGGGCGCAGAGACCGCGGGGTTCGCCCTCTACCACACGGCCCCGCTCGCGGCCGGGCGGCCGCAGGAAGAACTGCGCATCCTCAAGCTGGTCGCCCGGGACGGCGACGCCTTCGAACGGCTCATCATCGCCGCCGAGGCCGCAGCCCTCGCGGCCGACATCCGCCGGGTGAGTCTGCGCTGCCAGACCGCGTTCGGCGACCCCTACCTCCGACTGATCCAGCTCGGCTACCGGGCTCACTGGACCGACCTGCGGATGACCCTGGCCGGATATGGCGAATCCCCGGTCCCGTCCGGGGCGGTAGTGTGGTCGAATTGGGAGATTTGAGAGGGCCGCAGTGCCCTGCTACCCCGCATACATCGTCGACACCCGCCACCGCGCCACCAGCCGGACACCGACCATCTTCACCAGCACGGCCAGCGGCACCGCCAGCAGGAGACCCGCAAATCCCAGCATCGCGCCGCCGAGAACCAGGGCGAGCATGGTGACCACAGGGTGGAGACCCACCGAGCCGCCCAGGATTCGCGGCCCGGTCACCGACCCGTCGATGAACTGGACAACGAGATACACTCCGCCTACCCGGAGCAGGCCGTCGATCGGCGACGGCATGGTCAGGGCAACCACCAGGGCCGGGATGACCGAGATCACCATGCCGACGTAGGGCACCAGGTTGCACAGCCCGGCCACGATCCCGAGCAGCAGCGCGCTCGGCACACCGAGCACGGCGAGCCCGATGCCGGTGAGGGTGCCGACGATGGCGGCCTCGAGCAGCTGGCCGCGGAAGAACTTGCCGAGCGACGTGTCGTACTCCTCGATGAACGCCACCACGGCGGGACGCCTGGCCGGCGGAATCAGTCCCTCGAGGAACGTGAGCAGCGGCTGCCAGTCCCTGAGCACGTAGAACGCCACCACCGGCGTAACGACCACGTACCCCAGAAATCCGACCAGCGTGCCCAGGCGACGGAGAAAGGCGAGCGCCCACTCCGCCACCGCGCGGAGCACGGCGTCAGCGTTCTGCTGAACGAGGAGTGCGAGCTGCTGGGCGTCGAGGTCGTGGATCCAGGTCTGCTGCTCGAGCGTGAGGAACGGCAGGGCTGCGAGCCGGGTGCGGAACCCGTCCAGGAACTCCACCAGTCGCGACACGAACCGGGGGGTGGCGCTCACCAGCCTGACCGCCTGGTCCCATACCTGGGGCCCGGCGAGTGCCAACAGCACGGCCAGTCCGATCGCGGGCGGCAGCGCCACCAGCAGGATGGCCAGGCCGCGGTTCACCCGGCGGCGTTCGAGCCATGCGACCAGGGGAGACAGCAGGTAGGCAAGGGCCAGCGCCAGCAGAAACGGGCCCAGCAGGCCGCCGTACAGCTTGAGCCCCCAGAACAGGGTGAGGGCCACCGCGATCGCCATCGCGGGGCGCACGCCGGGGCGGGCGCGCAACGGCCAGAGGGCGACCAGGACCAGCGGCAGCACCAGCGGCGGGGCCAGGATTTCGCGCAGCGTCACCAGCAGGGCCACGTAGAGCAGCCCCGCCAGGATGGCCGGCAGGCCGTCGCGAGACGTCGTGGTGTCGGTCGTCACCGGCCGCCCTACTGTCGGTACTTGAGCGCGTACCAGCGGACGAACAGCGCCCCGGCGACGCCGAGCAGCAGGTGGACTGCCACCCCCGATGGTCCCAGCGGGTAGACGAAACTCAGGAAGATCCACAGAGCCAGCGCTGCAATGGCGCCGATCAGGGCGAGCGGCATGAAGAACTCCCGAGGTTGTCGTTGACGGTCCGGGGACCGGGTCCTATCTTCGAGATCGAAAGCGGCGTCGAGGAACAACGTTATTGAGCCAACAGGTCCGGTGAAGGGCCCAGATACTGGGACAGATGTCATGCCCCCCGGGGGAAGACAGACGTTCTGGTGAGGGCGCCTATAATTCTTCGTCGGGCTTCAATAAACCTCTTCGGCGTCGCCTTTGGTTTCAGGGGCATCGGTCCAACCGGCCGGTGCCCCTGTCGTTTCCCGGCGGCTCGGCGGCTCGACGGCTCGGCGCCCTCGAGTAGATTGGGAACACCGGCCATTCGCCCTTGCGTCCCGGAGCAGCGGGAATTGCCTTCTCGCCGAGCCGCCGAGCCGCCGAGCCGCCGAGCCGCCGAGCCGCCGAGCCGCCGAGCCGCCGAGCCGCCGAACTTGACGCTGTTGCCGCTCGGGGCATCTTCCACCCAACCGATCCCGGGATGGATTGCGGATGACCAGCTGCCGGCTCACCCGCCGTGTGCACTTTAACGCGGCCCACCGACTCTACAACCCCGCGCGGTCCGACGAGTGGAACTCGCGGATTTTCGGGGTTTGTGCCAACCCCAATTACCACGGCCATAACTACGAGCTGGACGTGACGGTCGAGGGGGAAATCGACCCCGAGACCGGGTACGTCATGGACATCAACGTACTGAAGCAACTGGTCCAGGAGAAGCTGCTGGTCCAGCTCGACCACCACAACCTCAACCTCGACGTCCCCCATTTCCGGGACGTGATTCCGACCGCCGAGAATATCGCGGTCTACTGCTGGAACACCCTCGCGCCGGCGATCCCGGCCGGGCGCCTGTTGCGGATCCGGCTGTGGGAGACCCCCAGGAATTATGTCGACTACGAAGGCCAGTAGGACCACCCCGTTCCAGGCGGAAGTGCGCCACATCCTGGGCGCGCTGGGGGAGGACCCCGACCGCCCCGGACTGATGAAGACGCCCGAACGGGTGGAGAAAGCGCTCCGCTGGCTCACCCGTGGCTACGGCATGACGGTCATGGACGCCGTGGGCGATGCCCTGTTCGAGGAACAGCACAACAGCATGATCCTGGTGCGGGACATCGAGCTCTATTCCCTCTGTGAGCACCACATCCTGCCGTTCTTCGGGCGGGCCCACGTGGCGTACATTCCCAATGGCCGGATCGTGGGGCTCTCCAAACTGCCGCGTATCGTGGAGGTATTCGCCCGGCGTCTCCAGGTCCAGGAGCGGCTGAGCGACGACATCGCCGACGCCATCATGGAGGTCCTCGAGCCCCATGGGGTCGGGGTGCTGATCGAGGCGGTGCACCTCTGCATGGCCATGCGTGGGGTCGAAAAGCAGAACTCCCGCACCGTCACCAGCGCGGTCCGGGGGAACTTCCGCAGCGACATCCGTACCCGTGAGGAGTTCCTGCGTCTGGTCCACGGACGGGGGAGCGTGTGACCCTGCTCGCAGGGCAGCTGGCGGTGGTGACGGGCGCCTCGCGGGGGATCGGTCTGGCCACGGCGCAGGGACTGGCCGCCCAGGGGGCCGTCGTCGTCCGCCTGGCCCGCAGCCTGTCCGACGGCACCCACGGCTCGTTCCGCGACATCCGCTGCGACCTTGCCCAACGCGAGTCCATCGAACGCGCCGCCGGCCGGATACTCGGCGACTGGGGCCCGCCCGCGATCGTGGTCCAGAACGCCGGCGGGTTCGTGCTCAAGACGCTCGAGGCAACCATGCCGGCGGAGCTCGACGAGCTGCTGGTCCTCAACATCCGCGCCCCGTTCCTCGTGGCCCAGAGCCTCCTGCCGGCGATGCGAGCGGCCCGGTCGGGTATCCACATCACCATCGGGAGCATCTCGGACCACCTGGGGTATCCAGAGAACAGTGCCTACACCGCCAGCAAGTTCGGGGTGAGGGGCCTGCATGAGGCGCTCGCGGCCGAGTATCGTGGGAGCGGGGTCCGGTTCACGCTCATTTCTCCCGGCCCCACCGACACGGAGGTGTGGGATCCGGTCGACCCCGATACCCGGCCCGGCTTCCTCCGCCGGTCCCAGATGCTCCGGGCGGCAGACGTCGCCGATGCCGTAGTATTCGCGGCCACCCGCCCGCCCCACGCCGCGGTGGAGTGGCTCAGGCTCATGCCGTCCCCTGGTGGGAGCGGGGAATAACTTCCAGGGAGTCCAGCGCCATGATGCTGGTTTCGTTCGAGGGGGGCGGGTCAGGGCACTCGCGGCCAGGCGACCAAGCGCGATTGAGGCCACTGCCAGAGCGCCGCGTGCCCGACCCAACCTTCCTGGCCGCCGCGGTCATCCTCGGGAGCCTGCTCGCCGCAGGGCCCGCCGCGGCCCAGGCGTTCCCCGCGCTCCCCGACACCAGCGGCTGGGGGGTCCACGTGCTCGCGGTGTCCCGGGCGCCGGACGGGGCGGTCTGGGTCGGCAGCTACGGTCAGGGCATCTTCAGGCTGCGCCCGGCCGCCAGCGGCTGGGACCGCATCCGGCATGACACGACCGCCACCAGCATCTCGTGGGACTTCGTCCACGCGTTCGGCTTCGGATCCAGGGGCGAAATCTGGTACGGCACCGTGGGCAACGGCTGGGGAGTGTCCCGCGACGACGGCGAGACCTGGACCAACTGGACCTACGACCGGCTCGGTCCCGAGTGGCAGTACGTTGCGCCGGATGGGATCGTCACCCGTGGGGACACCGTCTGGGTCGGCACGGCCGATGGCATTCAGATGACCGTCGACGGTGGCGCGCATTACACCGCGCTGATCGACACCGCCGGACCACCCTCCCGTGGGCCGGCCGACACCGCCCTCCCGGTGCTCGACAACGAGTATATCCGACGGCTCGGCAGCGACCGGCGCGGGCTGCTCGTCACCAATCTCAAGGGCAACCTGCGGATGGTGAATGGCGCCATGGGATGGATGACGGAACGGCTGGTTTCCGCGGCGTTCGCACCTCGGAACAGGATCCTCGTCAACGGCCACCCCTGGCGCGGGACGCCCTGTGGCCTCAAGCTGGCGGTGGACACCCTGCCGTGCCTTCGGAGGGCCCTGCGCGAGGGGAGCGAACCGCGCATTCCCCGCACCACGTGGTTTCGCCGCCCCATCGATCGGACCGACAACCCCTACATCGATCAGACCTATCGGTATGGCTCGACGATGGGGGGAAACTTCCAGCAACACCAGGGTGTCGAGTTCAACAATCCCGACGGCACGCCCGTGCTGGCCATCGGCCCCGGACGAATCGTCTACGCCGGACCGGCGGAGCGGGGTGCCCTGACCGTCGCCATTCGGCATGACACTACCGTTGCCGGTCCCAGGGGACCGCTCCGGGTCTTCAGCGTCTATTACCACAACTCGAGGATTCGCGCCAAGGTCGGCAACCGGGTGGCCGCCGGCGACGTGATCGCCTACGCCGGCAACTCCGGCCGGGCCACCAACGATCACCTGCACCTCGAAGTCCACGCCGCCCCCACGGATGACGTGCTGCTGATTGTCGACTCGCTGGAGCGTTTCCCGGCCTACACCACCAATCCCGAGCTGTGGATCGAGCCACTGCCGAACACCGGACTGCTGGCCGGCCAGGTGATTCGACGCCGCCGGAACACCCGTGCCGCAGGCCCGTATCTACGGTATCGTCAAACCGGATCCGGCCGAGACCCCGTTCTCGTTCATCGAGACCTACGGCGACAAGGCCCACCCGCACCCGCTCTACGGCGAGCACTTCGCCCTGTCCGACATTCCGCCTGGTACCTACATCGTCGGCACCAGCTCAACGGCAAACGGGTCCAGCGCCGGGTGATCATCGAAGCGGGGAAACTGACGTGGGTGACGTTCAGTCCGTGATGGGAAAGCGGTGAAGGGTGAAAGGTGAAAGGTGAGGTAGCCATCCGTCCCTCGCGCCTTTCACCTTTTCACCCTTCACCTTTCACCTTTCACCCTTCACCTTTCACCTTTTCACCCTTCACCTCGTGTTCATCGAGCTCACCGACCACCTTCGTTGCCCCGCCGACCACCCCGAGTCGTTCCTGGTGCTGATCCCCGACCTCATGGACGGCCGCCGGGTGGTAAGGGGCACTCTGGGCTGCCCGGTGTGTCAGGCGGAGTACCTGATCGCGGATGGTGTCGTCCGTTTCGGCGCCGGTCACCCGCCGGGATCCCCGCCGGCGACCTCAGCCGGCTCGCCGGACGCGGCGGCGGTCCATGCCTTTCTCGGGATCGAGGGGCCGGGTGGCTATGTGGGGCTCATAGGAGACTCGGCGCGCGTGGCCCTCGGGCTCGGCGAGCTGTTGCCTGGAGTTCATCTGGTCGCCGTGAATCCGCCGGCAGAGACCCGGCCCGGAGAACGAATGAGCGTTCTGCGGGCGGCGCGCCTGCCGCTCAAGGGCCGCGCGTTCCGCGGGATGGTGGTGGGGCTGCCTGAGGCGCTGGATGCTGGCTGGCAGCGGGCGTCGATTGGGGCGCTGTTGCCCGGCCTGCGGGCCACCGGCACGGGTCCGGTGCCTGACGCGGAAGGGTTCGAAGTACTGGGCGAGGCGGGGGGATGGTGGGTGGGACGACGGGGGGCGAAGTAGGGCGGACAAGGCAGACAGGGCGGACAGGGCGGACAAGACGGACAAGACGGGCAAGATCGATGGGGATAGTTGTCCGCAGACTTCCCTTAACGTCGCTCCGGTCCGCCTTGCCAGCCCTGTCCGCCCTGTCCGCCTTGTCCGCCTTGTCCGCCCTGTCCGCCCTGTCCGTCTTGTCCGTCTTGTCCGCCCTGTCCGTCTTACCCTTTCCGCACCGCGCAAAAATGGCCGCTGGCCTCCTGACTCCTGACACCGCTGGCCCAGCCGCCCCGGATGGTCTCGCCCGTTACCTGCCGCAGGTAGAGCGCCGTGTACCCGCCATCGAATCGCACGATATCGGTCCGAAGCGCTTCCTGGCCAATGCGGAGGACGGCCGAGACTCCGCCGTCAGTGCCCTCCGACACCCAGATCCCGAGGCCGGGCTGCATCGGATCGCTGGACTGCAGGTTCCCGATGCGCACCGCGCCCACCTGTTCCAGCGCGATGTCGGTGCTCCCGATGGCGGGGACCGTCACCACGGTGGTTCCCGGCACGTCCATGCGACGGACGCCGGGGTCACGGACCTGCAGCGTCATCGTCCCTTCCGCCTGGCGACCTGCCATCGGTCCGGCGCTCGCCACCAGTGTCAGGCGCCAGTCACCGGTGAGGCTGTCCCACGGAGCATCGGCGGTGATGCGTCCCTCGACCGCTCGGCAGGTCTCACCCGTGGCGGCGGCCCCCGCTTTACCGCGACCCGCGCACGCCACCGCGATCAGCGCGCACCCGAGCAGGGTACCGGCTCCGGCCCGGACCGTACCACTTGTCGTGGTCACCGTGGCTGTATCACTCCCACCACCCGGCCGTTCTGGTCCACGACATGAATCGGTCCTCGATAGAGGTCGTCCCCGAGGGGGATCGAGTTCTGCGGCGACGGCCCGGCCATGAGGCTGAACACTCGGACGTACGCGTCGGAGGCGGCGTAGTTCACCCCGTAGCCCAGGTCCTCCATTCCCGCCGCCGACAGCCGGCTCAGGGGGTTGGCCACGCCGCCGTTCAGGAAGCCGGTCATCAACTCGGTTCCCGAAGACCGGCTCGCGCCAGTGGGAGTTGATCGACCCGGCGCCGCAGCTGGGTGGCGAGGTCGGGCCGCAGTTCTCGACCGGAACCTTGTTGCCGCCGGTGTAGCTGGTCCCGCCGATGGAATCGAACATCGCCTGGGCCCGGAAGCAGGCGAAATATGTGTCCAGGGGAGTCCCCGGGGTGGAGGGGTTCTGCAGACAGCTGAACTGCGCAGGGCCCCACAGCGAGCCGAACCCCAGCACGTGGCCCATCTCGTGCAAGATCACACTGTTGAACGAGCCTGCCGCGATCAGCCCGGCCACGTCGGCCGAATCGAACGTCATGAGCCCCAGGACGGTGAGCTGTCCCACACTTCGGATGAAACACGGACCCGCCTGACCCAGGACGCCGCTGGGCCCATCGATGGAGTCGATCCGGGCGAAGATCCGGACGTCGTCGATACTGACCGAATTGAGGGCCGGTGAACCCGCGCCACACGCGCCGGCGGCGACCGAAAAGTTCGTGATGTTGGGAAGATCCGCGTAGATGATCTGTTGCCACTTGGCGACGGCCGCGTCGAACGCGGCCTGCACCGGCGCCGTGAAGGCCGGTCCCACGTTTTGGATCGTGATGTTGAAGTCGGCGATCGCACCGGTGCTGGTGAACGTCACCGGGTTACCGGCGATACTCGGCCCGGCGACCGTGGCGGTCATGGTGTTGGATCCCGCCGTCCCGCCGAGGATCCAGTCGCCCACCTGGCCGACGCCATTGGAGTTGGTATTCACCGTGGCGCCCGTGACGCTGCCTCCGCCCGTGACCACGTCGAACGTGACGCTCGCATTGGTCACCGGTACCCCACCATCGGTCACCCGCACCGCCGGCCGGGCATTCAGGGCAAAGCCTACCAGGCCGACCTGGTTGTTCCCGGTGAACGCCGCCACCGACATTGCCGACGCGACATTGAAGGTCACCGTGATGTCCTGGGGGCTGTTCGACGCCGACGTCGAGGTCGCCGGGACCGTGGCCGTGTAGGTACCGGCGGTCGAGGCCCGCGGTGACCGGCTGAATGGTGAGCGTAGCCGTCGGGTTGGCGGTGGTCGAGCTGAGCGCCGGTGCCTGGAGCCAGTTCGAAGCGCCGGCCCCGTAGGTGATCGTCCCCGTGCCCAGGCCGCTCAGCGTGCCCCCACCGCCGTTCGAGATGGTGACCACCTGGCTCGCCGGATTGGCGCCGCCCGCGCTCGCGTTGAAGGTGAGGCTGGCGGACGACAGCGCGATCGCGGGTTCCGGCGCCACCGTGAAGGTCACCGTGACGTCCTGCGGGCTGTTCGAGGCCACCCCGGAAGTGACCGGGACGGTGGCGGTGTAGGTCCCTACCGCCAGGGCGCCGGTGATCGGCTGGATGGTCAGTGTGGCCGACGGGTTGGCCGTGGTCGAGCTCAGCCCCGGGGCCTGCAGCCACCCACTGGCTCCGGCGCCGTAGGTAATGGTGCCCACGGCCAGACCGCTCAACGTGGCGGACCCGCTGTTCGTGATGATCGACCGCCTGGCTCGCCGGGTCGGCGCCGCCAACCGTCGCGTTGAACGTGAGCGCGTTCGACGACAGGGCGATCACCGGCGTCGCCGATATGACCGTAAACGTCACCGTGATATTCTGAGGACTATTCGAGGCCGACGTCGCGGTGACCGGCACCGTGGCGGTGTAGGTCCCGGCCGTCAGGGCACCGGTGATTGGCTCGATGGTCAGCGTGGCCGTCGGGCCGGCGGTGGTCGAGCTCAGCACCGGCGTCTGGAGCCAACCCGAGGCCCCCGCGCCATAGGTGATGGTGCCCACCCCGAGTCCTGCGAGGATCCCGCCGCCGGAGTTGGTAATGGTCACCCCCTGGGGGGCCGGCGAAGGGTCGCCTTCGACCGCGTTGAACGACAGGCTGGCCGTATTGAAGGCGATGGCCGGTGCCGGGTCCACCGTCACTTGCGACGAACCGCTATGGACCGGCGTTCCGGCGCCGGCCGTTACCGTGACCGGCGCGCGCACCGCCGCCAGGTCCGCCCGCAATGTGGTCAATGCATCACCGGTTACCACGGCCTGGTTTCCGTTGACCTGGAGGCTTACCTGCGATGGGTTGCTCGAGTTCCAGGTCACGACCGGGGCCGGATTGCAGTTGGTCGAGGTCACCTGGGCGGTGAGGGTGGTGCTCTCCCCCAGGGTCAGGGTGACCTGATTCGGTTGAACCGTGACGCCGGTGACCGTGCAGGTCGCTTCGTCGGTCCCGCTACCGCCGCACACCGTGATCACCAGGGTCAAACCGATCAAGCCGAGGCTCTGCAACGCGCCGCGGAACGGAAACGCAGGGTAGGAAAACATGCACACTCCTGACCGGTTGACTGCGCTCGAATCTGCCGGCGCCACCCTCGGCGGCGGCACCAAGACGGCGTGGACCCGCGGTCCACCCCGGCGCGAATGATGTCATGGGACTATCGAACTGCAATGTACCGCCGCTCACACCCCGGTGGGAATCGGCGACCCCGTTCCCGGGGCCTGCGCGTCCGCCGGTCCGCCTGGGGAGCGACCCGGGGCGTCGGGCTTACACGTCGTGCGTCCCGCCCTTCGGCTCGGCGTACATCGCCTCGATCTGGGGCTGGTAGTTCTTCTCCACCACCCGCCGCTTCACCTTGAGGGTCGGGGTGAGCTCGCCCGTCTCGATCGAGAAATCGCGCTGGATCAGGAGCGACCTTCTTGGGCATCTCGAACTGGGCCACGTCGCGGAGGGTGAGCTTGATTTCCTTCTCGATCTTGTCCCCGGCTTCCGGGCTCGCCACCAGCGCGGTGTCTTCCTTGTAGGGCAGCTGGATCGCGGTGGCCCAGGCCCGGAGCTGATCGAGATTCGGCACCACCAGCATGATCGGGAACTTGCGCTTGTCGCCCAGCATCACGGCGTTGACCACGTACTTGTTGGTCTTCACCCGGTTCTCGATCGGCTGCGGCGCGATGTTCTTGCCGCCGGCCGTCACGATGATGTCCTTCTTCCGGTCGGTGATCCGCAGGAAGCCGTCGCTGTCGATCAGGCCGATGTCGCCGGTGTGGAACCAGCCGTCCGCGTCGATGACCTCGGCGGTGGCCTGCGGCTTGTTGTAGTAGCCTTTCATCACGTGCGGGCCGCGGGTCAGGATCTCGCCGTCGGCGGCGATCCGGACCTCCACGCCCTCGATCGGCCGCCCCACGCTGCCGATCCGCTCGTGTTCGCGGGAGTTGACCGCGATCACCGGCGAGGTCTCGGTGAGGCCGTAGCCCTCGTAGATCGGCAGCCCGGCCGCGAAGAAGAACTTGGCGATGTCGGGCGACAGCGGAGCACCGCCGGACACGAAGAACCGCAGCCTGCCGCCGGTCTTCGCCCGGAGCTTGGAGAACACCAGGCTGTCGGCCAGCGCCTTCTTGATGCTGAGCCCGACGGGCACCGGCTTTCCGGCCAGCGTGTGCTCGACCCAGGCCTCCCCGTTGGCCCGGGCCCAGTCGAAGATCCGCTTCTTGATCCGCGACCCCGCCGCCCCCTCGAGGACCTTGGCGAAGATCTTCTCGTACAGCCGCGGCACCGAGAGCACCACCGTCGGCCGGCGCTCCAGCATGTCGGCCGAGACGGTATCCACGCTCTGGGCGTAGTTGATGATCGTCCCCGCCTGCCACATGCAGTAGTGCCCCGCCATCCGCTCGAACACGTGGGACAGCGGCAGGAACGACAGGCACTCGTCGGTATCCCGGAGATCGAGCGACTTGAGCCCGCTCACCACGTTGGAGGTGAGGTTGCCGTGGGTGAGCATCACGCCCTTGGGGTCGCCGGTGGTGCCGCTGGTGTAGATCAGCGTGGCCAGGTCGTCGGGCCGGGACCCGAGCGCGTCCTCGCGCCACCGGGGATACTTGCTGAACGCGGCCTTGCCGCGGGCCAGCAGATGGTCGAACGGCATCACGCCCGGGCCGGTGGCGTCGTCCTCCAGCGCGATGATGTGCCGCAGGGCCGGGGTGACGTCCGGGTGGCGGATCGCGAGCAGCTTCTCCAGCTGGGCCTTGCTGGAGACGATGCACGCCACGGCGCCAGAGTCCCGGAGAATGTACGAGATCTGCCCCGCGGGCAGCGTGGGGTAGATGGGCACGTCGGCGCAGCGGATGGTCAGGCAACCGTAGTCGATGAACGCCCACTCGGGCCGGTTCTCCGCCAGGATCGCCACCTTGGCTCCGGGCTCCACTCCCAGCTCCCGCAGCCCGGCCCCGACGGCCCGGACGCGATCCTGGACCTCGGCACAGGAAATATCGATCCAGGCGCCGCGGCGCTTCACCCGCATCACGACGGGCCGGGTGCCGAACCGGTCCAGCCCGCTGAAGAACAGGTCGTTGAGCGTCCGAGGAGCGGTCATGCCCCCTCCAATGCGGAATCGAGCAGCAGCGAGCGAGTGAAGGAACGCTACTGGAACAGCAGCGTGAAGATCTGTCCCGATCCGGGGACGGGGGTGCCGCTGGGGCGCAGGGCGGTCAGCCTGACCTCCACCACCGCAGGTGGCACCTGGGTCGCTACCTTGCGCAGCGTCACTGCCGTGACGGGTGCGCCATTCGAGCCGGTCGTCGCCCGGAACACCAGCAGTCCGTTCGCGAACCGTACCGTGCCCCGGGCGGCTACGCTGTCCACGACCTCGTACAGAATGCTGGTGCCGCCGACCCCTCCCACCGGGTCCCGGGATTCCACCCGGGCGCCGAGCGCAGCCGAGGCGCTGTCGGTGGCGGGGATGACGACGGTATCGGGCACGGTCAGCAGCAGCGTGTCGGACCGCTGCCGCAGGGTCAGGGTCACGATGTCCGACCGCAGCGAGCCCACCCGGGCCTGCACCCGGGCGGTGCCCAAGGTCCGGGACGTCGTGACCAGGCCGATGCTGTCTACGACGGTCAGCAGCGTGTCATCGAGGGTGCGCCAGTAGACCACCGCCCCTACGCTGTCGCCGTTCGCATTCAGAGCCCGGGCCCGGAGACCGAGAGTGTCGTTCTGCTCCACCACGGCCGGAGATGGCAGGCGCAATTCCAGGGCTACCACGCCGTCTTCACCGCTCGGCAGCTGGCTGCAGGCCGCCAGCACCAGCCCGGCCCCGCAGGCGATCCGGTGATTCACGAGCGCTCCGGCGCGGTGCCGGATTCGAGCTCGCGGAGCGTGACTTCCGCGTGCCGGACCCAGCGTTCCGCGTCGGAACCCCGCGGCGGCCGCGACAGAAACGCCCGCAGATGCTCCGCCGCCTCCGCCGCCTCGCCACGCCCCTTGAGCAGAAAGGCCAGGCCGTAGTGGGCGCCGACCAGGCCGTCGTCCAGTACGAGCGCACGCCGGTAGTGCCGGATCGCCTCGTCCTGCTGGCCGGTCTTGGTGAAAGCGATCGCCATGTTCTGGAGGATTCGCGGGTCGTTCGCGTTGTCCCGCAGGGCGAGGCGGTAGGACGTCAGGGCCGACTCGTAGTCCCCCTGCCGCTCGAGGGCGAGTGCTTCATTGAGGTAATCGAGCCGCCGCGGCTTCAGGCTGTCCGACCGGCCACCACCGAGCAGGCGTCGCCAGAAGCTCATGCGGGACAACGTCCTTGCGGTCGAGAAGGAAGGTTGAGGCTAAGATAGTCCGCGCCGACAGGGGCCGCAACGTGGTTGAAGGGGTGGGTGAGGGTGGGTAGGTTAGTGGCGGTCGCCAGAGCCGTCAGCTATCGGTTATCAGCTGTCAGTCATCCGCTCTCGGTAGCGGCTCCCAGCCTTGGCTCCCGGCACCCGGTCGGCAACGGGCGCCGTCCGCTCTGATAGCTGATATACCTGATAGCCGATAGCTGATAATCGATAGCTGATAACGGACCGAGCGCCAACCTCTCCTACCCGGCCCCCCATGAAACGACCTGCTCCCAGCACCCAGCCCCGCGGCGTCCTCGAGGTTGACTGGCCGTTCTTCGGCGAGATCTGTCGGGCGCTCGCCCTGAAAGTGGCTCGCGACTACCAGCCCGAGGTGGTGCTCGGGATCGCCAAGGCCGGAGTGATTCCCGGGGTAGTGGTGGCGTCGATCCTGCAGGTCGAGTTCGCCTCCATGGCGGTCACCCGCCGCGACGCCGGCGGCGAGCCGATTCTGGTCGCGGGCCCCCCCGCGAGCATCAAGGGGACGCGGGTGCTGCTGGTGGATGAGACCTGCGATACCGGTTCGACCCTCAAGCTGGCGCTCAACGAGGTCCGCGCGCTGCGCCCCAGCGAGGTTCGCACCGCCGTCTCCTTCAAGACCGGGCCGTTTACCCCGGACTTCCACGCCTTCGAGACCGAGAACCTCATCATCCTGCCGTGGGACCGCGAGATCATCGCGGAGGGGGAACTGGTGATGCGGCCCGATTACGTGCAGTGGCTCAAGGGCGGCGCCTGATCGACACCCATCCCCGCCCGGCGCACCCCGCCGCATGAAGAACCTGCTTGCCGATGCCCTGCGCGGCGCCCGCGCGGATTACACCGAAATACGACTGGAGCGCACCTGGGCGACCGCCGTGGCGTTCCGCGGCAGCCGGCTGGAGGGCGCCACCTGCGCGCTCGAGATCGGCGGGATGGTCCGCTGCCTCAACCGGGGACGGGGCTGGGGCATCGCCACGTTCACCGGGGCGGACCAGGTCCGACCCATGGTGTCCCGGGCGCACGAGCTCTCGCTGGCGGTCGTCCTCGATGCCCCGATCCGGCTGGCCCCGATCCCGGTGCGCACCGAGGAGCACCACGGCGACCTCGATGGCGACGTCCGGGGCGTGGCGCTCGAAGAAAAGCGGCGCCTGCTCGAACGGCTGAACCAGGAGATGCTGGCCAGCGACCGCCGGGTGATTGACACCCTCGCCTCCTACGAGGACGCGGTGACGGAGCGCTGGGTGGCGACCTCGGACGGCGTCATGCTGTACGATCTCCGGCCGTCGGTTCGCCTCGCCGCCGGCGCCGTCGCCATGGAAGAGAGCTTCCTCGAGCGGGGCTTCGAGTCGTGGGCGGCCCGCGGCGGGTGGCGGTCGGTGCAGTCGGCGGACAACCTCTTCCGCACCGCGGCTCGGCGGGCTATCAGCCTGCTCGACGCCCCCCGCGTCAAGGCCGGCATCTACCCGGTGGTGCTCGATCCCCGCTGTATGGGGGCGCTGGTGCATCAGGCCATCGGCCACCTGAGCGAGGCCGACGCGCTGGGAGACCGGCCCGAACTCGATCACCTGATGCGTGCCGGGCGGCGGGTCGGCTCGGACCTGCTCACCGTGGGCGACGATGGCAGCGCCACCAGTCTCCCGGGGTCCATGCCCTTCGACGACGAGGGTGCGCCTACCCAGAACACGCTGCTCGTGCAGCATGGTGTGCTGGTCGGACGCCTGCACACCAGGGAGACGGCAGGCCGCGCCGGGGTGCGCCCGACCGGCAACGCCCGGGCCGTCTCGTTCCGGTCCCCGCCGGCCGCCCGGCTCACCAATACCTACGTCGCCAATGGCCGCGGGACGCTCGAAGACCTCCTCCGGGGGATCGGCCTGGGCCTGTATTGCTGCGATGCCATGGCCGGCGAAGCCCGTTCCGGCCGGTTCACCCTCTGGGCCGGATACGGCTACTGGATTCGCAACGGCCAACTGGCCGAGCTGGTGAAGCCGATCGCGCTCGCCGGCGACACCGCCGAGACCCTGCAACGGCTCGACGCCATCGCCGGCGATTTCCGCTGGAACCAGCTCGCCAGCGGCTGCGCCCGGGGCGGTTCGGGGCGGATCCCGGTAGCGGAAGGAGCGCCCCATGTCCGCATCGAGGGGGTGACGATCGGCGGGGAACCGGCATGATCGGCCCGCTGCTCGAACGCGTGGCCCGGCGCGCCACCCTGGCGGACGTTTCGCTCAAGACCGACGAGACATCGGCGCTGGTCTTTCGCGAAGGTCGCCTGTCCCGCGCCTCCACCGCCCTCAGCCAGGGAGTGAACCTGCGGGTGGTGGCGGACGGGCGGGCGGGCAGCGCCGGCGCGGTGGATGACGATGTCGACGCCCTCATCGGGCGCGCCCTGGCCTCGGCCCTCGCCGGGGAGCCGGCGGTCCTGTCGCTCCCCGGCCGGGCCCCCTTGCCGGCGGTGACCACCCATATGCCGCGGGCCGCGGCGGCGACCATCGCCGACCTCGCCGCACTCGGCCACCTCATCCGCGACCGGCTGGGGGCCGAACACGCCGACATCGCCATCACCATCGAACGCTCGCTCGGCTCGGTTCGGGTCGCCAACACCCGGGGCGTCGATGCCGGCTACGATGTCTCCCGGGTGAGCCTGCTGGTCCGGGCCGGCCGGGTCCGGCCGACTCGCCGGCTGGTGGTCGAAGGCCGGGTGGTCGCGGCCGACTTGCCCATGCTGACCGAGCTGGAGCAGCTGGTCGCGATGATCCGGCAGCGTCTGGCCTGGGCCGAGCGCGAGGTCGCCGCCCCGGCTGGCCGGCACCGCGTCGCCTTTCTGCCCACGGCGCTCCCGGCACTGCTCCTTCCGGCGGAGCAGGCCCTCACCGGCAAGGCGGCGCTGCTGGGGGACTCGCCCCTCGCCCGCCAGCGTGGCATGCGCGCGATCAGCCCGCTGCTCACCATCCGGGATGATCCCCTGGTCGACGGGCGCCCGGGCTCCCGTCCCATCGACGATGAAGGATGCGTCAGCCGCCCGCTGGTGCTGGTGCGGGCCGGCGAGGTCGAGAACCTCCTGTACGATCTGGAAACCGCCGGCCGCGTCGGGGCGACACCCACCGGCCACGGCCGCCGCTCGGTGTTCGGCAAGCCGCAGGCGGCGTGGAGCAATCTGATGGTGGAACCCGGGGAGTCGTCGTGGGAAGAACTGCTGGCCGCGGTGGGCGATGGCCTGGCCCTCGAGCGGCTGGGCTCGTTCCCGCATGCCAATGTGGTGGGGGGCGCCTTTGCCCTGCCGGTGCAGCTTGCCTGGCGCGTGCAGGGCGGCGAGATCACCGGCCTCGTGCCGGAACTCACCATTGCCGGGAATGCCCACGATCTCCTGAGCCGGGTCGTGGCGGTGGGCCGCGATCTGCTGTGGGTGGGGAGCCGGGCCGCGCCGGCGGTGGTGGTGGACGGCGTGTCGGTGTTCTAGTGCCCCGTGCCCGGTGCCCGAGAGCCTGGCCAGTCACGAGCCCTGGCCAACCAGCGCGCGGCCCGGCAGTTCATGGGGCTCTACTCGAACAACACGTGCTTTGCCAGCAGATACACCAGCAACATCGCGGTCAACCCGGTGATCAGGATGCCGATTTCCCGGACGTGGTTGAGCATCCGTTCCCGGCCGCTGGCGGGGTCGAAGTCGACCCGTTTACTGGCGCGAACGTTATAGGCGCACATGGCTCAGCTGTTCACTCCAAGGGCTGAGGAATACTCCGTTCCTTCGGACATCCGCTGATACAGGATCTGCAGGGTCTCCGGCGCGCCGGCGAGGAACCGGCAGAGCTTGTCGCCGCGCGACCGGCAGGTGACTTCCATGACGCCCAGCGGCGTTTCCGACACCCGGGTCAGGAATTCGGCCAGCAGTCCGGACGAGAGGTAGCAGGCGGGATACGCCGCGCCGGAATGGGGATCGGCCTCCCACCAATCGGCGGAATCGAGCGCGATCACCGCCGAGGTGAGCGGCGCGACCTGCATCGGTCCCCACCCGATTTCCCGGAAGTACGCCGACAGCGTCTCGCCCAAATGGCGCACGTCGAGCGCCGCCGGCCGGGTGACCTCGTAGCGGTCGGTCAGCCACGCGACGTAGGCAACATAAAGGGCTTCCCCACCCGCGAAGCCCGCTTCCTGCAACCAGGTCGCCGCCTGCGGACCCGCGTCACGTTCGAGGGTCTGACGGAGATGCTGAATACTCCGCCGACTCAGCAGAAAAGTGTTCGCGGGGGTGACGACCGACGTGGCGGACATTAATGGCTCACTCCCAATGGACGAGGAAGGTTAGGGCAGGCTGTGGCCCGGGGCAAGTTCCCCGGCGGGCGAATATCCGGTCGCCGCGGCGGCCTACCGGCCGAGCCGGCGCAACAGTTCCGTTTCGTCGATGATCTCGATCCCAAGGGCCCTGGCCTTGTCCAGCTTGCTGCCGGCATCTGCCCCGGCGACCACCGCATCGGTCTTTCCGCTGACACTCCCCACCACCCGCCCACCCGCCTGTTCGATCAACTCGGCTGCGGTCGGCCGGCTCAGGGTGGGCAGGGTGCCGGTCAGGACGTAGGTCGTTCCGGCCAGCGGCCCCCCAGCGCCCACCGCGCGGGGCTCATCCTGGCGGAGCCCGGCCCGGGTCAGCCGATCGACCAGGGCCTGGTTCCGGGGTGTCCCGAAGAACCCCACGACCGCCGCCGCAATCGCCGGCCCGACTCCCGGCACGTCGGTGATCGCCGCCTCGGATGCCTCCCGCAGGGCGCCCATCGTGCCGAACCGGCGGGCCAGCAACTGGGCCACGCTCTTCCCCACGTGCCGGATTCCCAGCCCGAACAACAGGGTCGAGAGCGGCCGGGCCTTCGAGGCGTCGATCGCCGCCACCAGCTGGCCCGCCGACTGCTCGGCGAACCGGTCCAGTTCCATGAGCCGCGGGGCGGTCAGATCGTACAGGTCGGCGGCGTCGGCGATCAGCCGTGCTTCCAGCAGCTGGCGGACCCGCTCGTAGCCCAGCCCCCGGATGTCCATGGCATCCCGGGACGCGAAGTGCACGATACTCTCCAGGATCCGGCCCGGGCAGGAGACGTTGGGGCAATAGCGCATCGCCTCGCCGGCGGGCCGCTCGACCGGCGTGCCGCAATCGGGACACTCGGACGGCATCACGAACGGCGGCTGGCGCTGTTCGCCTTCCCTGACCGCCGACCGCAGGATCTGGGGGATGACCTCGCCCGCCCGCACCACCTCGACCCGGTCGCCGACTCGAAGGTCCTTCTGCGCGATCAGGTCTTCGTTGTGAAGCGTCGCCGTCGACACGGTCACGCCCCCGATTTCCACCGGCTCCAGCACCGCGTAGGGATTGAGCGCACCGGTGCGGCCCACGTTGATCCGGATATCGAGCAGGGTGGTCTCCGCGACGTCCGGGTCGAACTTCCGGGCAACCGCCCAGCGGGGCTCGCGATCGCCGACGGCGCCGAGTTCATCGTGGAGTGCCAGCCGGTCGACCTTCACCACCACGCCGTCGGCGTCGAAGGGCAGAGTGGGCAGCAGCTGCTCGTAGCGGGCGATCTCGGTCTGGACTTCGGCCAGGGTCGGGTGGCGGCTGCGATGCTGCTGGACCCTGAAGCCCCACGACTCCAGCAGGTCGAGCACCTCCCACTGGCGGGTCACCGCCAGGCTCCCCTCCACCACCTCGACGTGAAAGGCGAACATCCGAAGCCGGCGGCGCCGGGTGATCCGGGGGTCGAGCAGCTTGAGGCTGCCGGCTGCCGTGTTGCGCGGGTTGGCGAATCGGGGCTCCCCGGTCGCTTCCCGCTCCTGGTTGATGCGCAGGAAGACCGCCAGCGGCAGGTAGACCTCGCCGCGGATCTCCATGAGTGGCGGGTGGTCCGACCCCTTGAGCGTGAGGGGGACATCCGGCAGCGTCCGCAGGTTCTCGGTCACGATCTCGCCGACGCTGCCGTTGCCGCGGGTGGCGCCGATGGTGAATCGGCCGTGCTCGTAGGTCAGGCTGACGGCTGAGCCGTCGATCTTCACCTCGGTGGTATAGCCACCGTCGCGAGCGTCGGCGGCAATGCGCGCGTTGCGGTCCTCCCAGGCCGCCAGCTCCTCGGCACTGAACGCATTGGCCAGCGACAGCATCGGGCGGCGATGGGTGTGCTTTCCCAGGGCCGACGCCGGCTCGGCCCCGACCCGTTCGGTGGGGCTGTCGGGGACGCGGAGGTCGGGGTGCTCGCGCTCGAGCTCCTGCAGCCGCCGGAACAGTCGGTCGAACTCGGCGTCCGGCATGACCGGCTGATCGAGGACGTAGTAGGCGTTGTTCGCCTGGTCGAGCAGCTGGCGGAGCTGTTCCGCTTCCTTCTCAGGTGGGAGCATCGAGTTTGGTGGGGCCCGATGCCCAGGGCCCGGGGCCCAGTGTCCTACGACTGGGCCTCTGGGCCCTGGGCACTACCTGGCCGCCGCCTCTTGTTGGAGCACGGTCAGCGCCACCCCCACCAGCCGCTCGATCTCCTCGGCGCTGGCCTTGGCGAGCACGCCTTCGCTCCACGGCCCCTCGCGGGAGGTGAAATCGTCCAGCAGCCGGCGGAGGAAGCCGATCAGCGCCACCCGCTCGCGTTCGGCCGCCCGGGCGCCGGAACCGTCGCCCACCCGTTGCTGCAGCCGTTCGTAGCGATGGGCGTTGCGGAGCGCCTTGGCGGTCAGGCTGGCGATCACCTGGCAGAACCGGACGTCGGTTTCGGAGAAGGTCGCTCCGTCCCGGAAGGTCCGCAGCATGATGGCCCCGATCGCGACCCGGCGCCAGGTGATTGGCACCACCGTGATGGTCCGGACCCGGCGGGTGTCGAAGGTGCCCTTGAGGTGGGCCAGCGACGCATCGAGCTCGACGTCCGGGATGAACACCGTCTCGCCGTGGGTCAGCGCGCGACGGAGCTCGGGGTAGCGCTCCAGATCCACGATGTAATTGCGGATGCTGGGATCCTCGAAGCTGGCGACCAGCCGGGCGGTCTTGCCGTCGCGCTCCGCCAGGAAGATCGAGGCGCGATCGAGACCGAAGGCCTCGCCCAGGCGCCGGGCGATCGATTGCATGATGTCGACGAAGTGGAGCGACCCCGCGATCTCCTGCAGGATCTCGAGGACGGCCATGAGATGCTTCTTGTCGTGCTCGAGCTCGCGCACCCGCGCCTGAAGGCGCTCGACCTCCTCGGCGGGAACGTACGGGGTATTCATGGGCGACCTGGAGAGGTTGCCGAATTGTCGCGGCGTGGCGGAGGGGGGTCAAGCGGGGGTACCTTCCCGGGCCACAGGGAGGACACATGATGGACGATGGTGAGCACGATCCCCCCCCCGACCCGGCAGACGACACAGTCGACGAGGGCCGGCGCTGGGACTCGGCCAGCTTCCTGGCCGGGATCGCCCTCGGCGCCGTGCTCGGCGGCGGCCTGGCCCTGCTGTTCGCCCCGACGTCCGGGAAGAAGACCCGGCGGCTGGTCCGCCGGCAGGTCAAGTCGCTGAGCCGGGACGTGGCCGGCGGATACCTCTCGGTCCGGGACGAGACCCGGATGGCCATCCGGGAGAAGAAGGAGGCCCTGCGGGCCCGGCTCGCCGAGCACGTCCGTGGAACTGAGGAAACCGCCGGCCGCTGAACCCGGTTCAGGGGTCCTTGTCCCGACGGCCTTCGATCTCCCGGAGCAGGGCGAGCCCGCGTTCCTTATAGGCGGGGTCCATCACGTCGCGGACATCGAGGGTCTCCACCTGGTTGAGGTGGATGCGGGCCTCGCCGTAGCGGTGCCGGTCGATGAGGATCTCGGCCATGGTGAGATGGTGGTAGATGTTGTCGGGCGCGAGGGCCACCGCCCGGTCCATGTAGACCACGGCGCTGTCCCAGGACGCCGCGTTGAAGATCTTTCCGCCCAGGAAGGTCTTGGCAAAGAATCGCTGGAAACCCGAGAGTCGCATGATCTCGGCGTTCCACCGGCCCAGCACGTGATCGGTCTTGTGATGCCCCGGGTCCAACTCCAGGGCGCGCAGCGCCTCAGACCGGATCTCGGCGGCGCGACGCACTCGTTCCTTCTTGCTCTTGGTCAGCGACGCCCGGCCAATGGCCGCCGCCAGGGCGTAGTGACCGTCGGCCCCGGCTTCGTCGAGCTCGACGGCCCGGCGGGCATACCCTTCCGCCCGGGCGTAGAGTGAGTCACGTTCGGGGCTCTTGACCGAGTCCGGGGTCTGCTTGCCGATGTCCATCAGCACCTCGGCGGCCCGCCAGTTGGCTTCGTGGCTCCCCGGGTCGAGCTCGAGAGCGGCCTCGAGGTAGCGGAGCGCGTCCTGCGGCTCCCGGCCGAGCTGGGCCTCGATCCCCAGCCGCAGATAATCCTCCGTCGTCTGGCCCCGCGCCCCGGCGACAGGGAACATGGCAAGGAGGATGGCGAACCAGCTGGCTGCCTGACGGCGCACGTCTTGGCCCTCGCTTCGCTGACGGCAGAACCGCGACCGGCTCCCCCAATGGTCTTCCAAACACTGATTGAGCGCAAGCGCGACGGCGGGGTACTCACCCCGGAGGAATGGCGGGCGGCCATCACCGGATACCTTGCCAACCAGGTGCCCGACTACCAGATGGCCGCGCTGTTGATGGCGGTCGTCTGGCGTGGACTGGAGCCTGAAGAGCTGTCAGCCCTCACCCGGAGCATGCTCGAGTCAGGCGCGCGGCTCGAATGGGGCGCGACCGGGCCCCCGCGGGTCGACAAGCACTCCACCGGTGGGGTGGGGGACAAGGTTTCCCTGGTGCTGGCCCCGCTGGCCGCCAGTTGCGGTCTGGCCGTGCCGATGATGTCGGGACGCGGGCTGGGCCACACCGGCGGGACGACCGACAAGCTCGAGGCGATTCCCGGTTTCCGCACCGATCTCACGCTCGAGGAGGTACGGGCCCAGGTCGATCGCATCGGGGTCGCGATGTACGGCCAGAGCGAGCGGATCGCCCCGGCCGACCGCCGTCTCTACGCCCTCCGCGACGTGACCGGTACCGTGCCGTCGATTCCGCTCATCGCCGCCAGCATCCTGTCCAAGAAACTGGCCGAAGGACTCACCGGCCTGGTGCTGGATGTCAAAACCGGCAGCGGGGCCTTCATGACCGCGCCCGAGCACGCCCTCGAGCTGGCCCGGACCATGGTCGCCATCGGAGACACCCACGGCTGCCCCACCACCGCGCTGGTGACCGCGATGGACCGCCCGCTTGGCCGGGCCATCGGCAACGCCCTCGAAATCGAGGAGGTCCTGCTCGCGCTCGAGGGCAAGGGACCCGATGACCTGTTGCTCCTGACCCGGGCGCTGGCGGTCGAGATGCTGATCCTCGGCGGGGTCGAGACCGACCGCCCGGCCGCGTCGCGGCGGGTAAAGGAGGCGATCGCCTCGGGGAGCGCCCTGCAGAAGTTCCGCGAGCTGGTGAGCGCGCAGGGTGGCGACCCCGGGGTGATCGATGACCCGGGGGGGCTGCCTCAGGCACTCGAGGTGGAGCTGTTCGAAGCGCCGGCCGCCGGGGTGGTGGCAGCGGTGGATCCCCGGCCGCTGGGGAGCGCGGTGGTGGCGCTGGGCGGAGGCCGCCGCCAGCTGGGCGAAGGCATCGATCACTCGGTGGGGTTTGTAGTATCGGCTCGTCCTGGGGCGTCGGTAGCCAAGGGAGAGCCGATTGCGTCGGTCTTCGCCCGTGACGCCGACGGCATCACCATCGGGCTGGCCGCGCTCCGGGAGGCGATCCGGTTCGGTCAGCCCCCGGCGGGACTCCCGCTGATCTCACACCGGGTGACCATAGCAGGAACGGAAACGCTGTAGGCAAGGCGGACAAGGCGGACAGGGCGGACGAGGCGGACAGGGCGGACGGGACGGTAGGCGCAGAAGGTGGACCGGATCCAACCTGTCCGCCCTGTCCGTCCTGTCCGCCCTGTCCGCCCTGTCCGCTCACACGTCCAGATGACTGACGTATTTCGCGTTCTTCTCGATGAATAGTCGACGCGGCTCGACCTCGTCACCCATGAGTTCGTCGAAGAGTTTGGAGGCTTCCACCGCGTCATCAAGGGTTACCCGCAGCAGTGTCCGGCGCTCGGGATCCATGGTCGTTTCCCAGAGCTGATCGGGGTTCATCTCGCCCAGACCCTTGTACCGCTGGATCACGACGCTGCCTTTACCGTCCCCGTTGGAAAGCCGCTTGACGTACTCGTCCCGTTCCTTGTCATCGTAGGCGTAGAACTTCTCTTCCTTCTTGCCCGAGCCCCGGGCCACCCGGAACAGCGGCGGCTGGGCGATGTAGACGTAGCCGGCGTCGATCAGTTCCGGCATCTGCCGGAAGAAGAACGTGAGCAGCAGGGTGCGGATGTGCGCCCCATCCACGTCGGCGTCCGTCATGATGATGATCTTGTGATACCGGGCATCCTCGAGCTTGAAATCCTCCCGCACCCCGGCCCCGACGGCGGTGATGATGGCCCGGATCTCTTCGTTGGAGAGGATCTTGTCGATGCGGGCCTTCTCCACGTTGAGGATCTTCCCCCGCAGCGGCAGGATGGCCTGGAATTCCCGGGAGCGGCCCTGCTTGGCGCTGCCGCCGGCCGAGTCGCCTTCGACCAGGTAGATCTCGCACATCGCCGGGTCATCCAGCGAGCAGTCGGCCAGTTTGCCCGGGAGCACGCCCCCCTCGAGCCCGGATTTCTTCCGCACCAGGTCACGGGCCTTACGCGCCGCCTCCCGGGCGCGGGCCGCGCTCACCGCCTTCTCGATGATGGCCCGGCCCACAGCCGGCTTTTCCCCGAGGAACGTGCCCAGCTGGTCGTAGACCACGCCCTTGACGATGCCCTCGACCTCGGAGTTGCCGAGCTTGGTCTTGGTCTGGCCTTCGAACTGGGGCTCCCGGATCTTGCAGTGCAGCACGCAGGTGAGACCTTCCCGGATGTCTTCGCCGGTGAGCGAGAAGTCCTCCTTCTTGAGCGAGCCCTGCTGTTTGGCGAACTCGTTGATGGCACGGGTGAGCGCCGCCCGCAGCCCCGTGAGGTGGGTGCCGCCTTCGTGAGTGTTGATGTTGTTGACGAAGGTAAAGATGTTCTCGTTGTAGCCCTCCTCGTACTGGATGGCCACGTCCACCTCGACCTCGTCCTTGGTCACCGTGAAGGCGATCGGCTTGGGGTGCAGTGCCTTCTTGTTCCGGTTGAGCCACTCCACGAACTGGATCAGGCCGCCCTTGGCGAAGAAGTCTTCGACCTTGGCCGGCTCGACCCGGTCGTCCTTGAGTGTGATCGTCACGCCCTTGTTGAGGTAGGCGAGCTGCCGCATCCGGTCCGCCAGCGTGCTCCAGCTGAACTCGAGCACGGTGAAGATTTCCGGGTCCGGCTTGAACCGGACCAGGGTCCCGGTCTCCTTGGTCTTGTCCAGCTGTTCCAGCTTCTTCACGGTCTGGCCGCGCACGAACGCCATCCGGTGCTTGAACCCGTCCCGCTTGACGATGACCTCGGTCCGCTCCGACAGCGCGTTCACGACCGACACCCCCACGCCGTGCAGGCCGCCGGACACCTTGTAGTTCGACTTGTCGAACTTGCCCCCGGCGTGCAGCAGGGTGAGGGCCACTTCCACGGCCGGCATCTTCTCGGTGGGGTGCATCTCCACGGGGATGCCGCGCCCGTTGTCCTCCACCGAGATGGAGTTGTCCTTGTGGATGGTGACCTTGATGTCGTCGCAGAAGCCCGCCAGCGCCTCGTCGATCGAATTGTCCACCACCTCGTAGACCAGGTGATGCAACCCGTTTTCGCCGGTGGAGCCGATGTACATGCTCGGCCGCTTGCGGACCGCCTCCAGGCCCTTGAGGACCTGGATCGAATCCGCGCCGTAGACGCTGTCGCCGTTCCCCTCGGGTGCTTTCGCCATGACCCTCACCGGTTAAAACCGCATTGAGTTTGGGAGCCGAGCGAATGACGAATGTATGGAATGGCTGAATGGAAGAGGTCCTCCCCCGTTCAGCATTCCTCCATTCTGCCATTCGGCCATTCAGCCCGTTTCCTCACTCCACCCCTCCCGCCAGCCACCGAATCGTCCGGATTCGCCCGACCCGGCCGGTGTTGAGCCGGGCCAGAATCTGCGGGGTCATGAGCGAGAGTTCCGCCGCCCACGCCGCGGTCGCCACCCGGACCCGCAACACCCCATCGGGGGTAATCGAGTCGGCCGCCGTCACCTTGGCGATCTGAGGTCCCACCAGCGTGGGCCACTCCTCGATCACGCCCGCCTGTCCGATCCGCCGGGACAGCCCCGCCCGCCGGAAATAGGCCTTGATGGCCTCCGCCAGGGGCACCGGTCGAGATTTCGGATCGTTCATGCCATGACTCCTATCGTGCCCGGCTACGGGCTCAGCCGTGCACTACGCCCCGGTCCAATCGTCGGGCCTCCAGCGCCAGCCCGCCGGGCAGCTCGTCCGGGCGGGGCGCCGTGATGAACACCTGGGCCTGCCGGTCCCCGAACAGGAGCGCCCGGAGCCGCGCCTGCCGCTCGGCGTCCAGCTCGGCGAAGGCGTCATCCAGCAGGAGCGCCGGGCACGAGCCGGTCGCCCGTTCGATCGTCGTCAGCTCCAGCAGCTTGAGGGCGATCGCCGCGCTCCGGTACTGGCCGGTCGAGCCGTACTCCCTGAGCGGGCGGCCCGCGAGTTCGAGCAACAAGTCGTCCCGGTGGGGCCCGAGCGTCGTCATCCGTCGCCCCTGATCCCTGGCCGCGGCCTCCGCCAACCGCTCCGGCCAGGCGGCGGGATCGGCCAGTTCGGCGAGACCGCGGTACGAGAGTTCGGCCACGCCGCCCTGCTCGCCGATCGCCATGAGCAGGGCCGTGAACTGCGCCCGCATCTCCTCGACCCAGGCGATCCGCCGGGCCACCACCAGCGCCCCGGCCTGGGCCAGCGGCCGGTCGAACCCGGTCGCCAACTCGAAGCGGCCCTGCCGCAACGCGGCGTTCCGCTGGGCCAAGGCGGCGCGGTAGCGGCTCAGTCCGGCCAGATAGGTCCGGTCCGAGAGCGCCAGCGTCCGGTCGAGGAACAGCCGGCGCCCAGTACCGGACCCGGCCGCGAGCCGGACGTCGTCCGGGGCGAACACCACGGCCAGCCATTCGCCGGCGGCTTCCAGCAGCCGGTTCACCGGGGCCGCATCCAGTTCCACCAGCTTCTTGCGGCCGGCGGTGCGGAACAGGACCCCTACCGTCCGGGCCCGCCCCCACCGCTCGAACTGGCCTTCCACCCTGAAGCCGGCGTCCCCGAACCGTACCAGCTCGGTGTCCAGCGCGGTCCGAAACGACCGGAACAGCACCGGATACGCGATGGCCTCGAGCAGGCTGGTCTTGCCCTGGCCGTTCGCCCCGAGGAGGATCAGTCCCTCGGGAGGGACGGCGACCGACTGGTCCGCGAGATTCCGAAAGCCGCGGACCAGGAGGTGCGCGAGACGCACTACTGCACGGCCACCAGCCGGGTCGCCGTGTCCCCCCGCTGTCCCAGGCGGTCGGTGCCGAACACCCTCACCAGGATGGTGATCCCGCCCTGGCCCGTGGTCGTGAGCGGCAAGGCGAAACGGATCGAGTCTCCGCCGGCGGTATAGGGCGGGAACTGCGACACGCCCCCCTCGGTTTCGAAGTAGACCGTGTCCAGGCCATCGCCGTCCCGGGTAAAACCGGTCACGAAGAAACCCGGTCCCTCGGCAACGGAGGTGTCAGCCATCGGTTGATCGATGATGGTCCGAGGCCCGACGCCCGGGGGATCTGGATTGGGGAACGTCAGGCGGTCACGCGCGTTGCAGCCGCTTGCCAACAGGGCCAAACCGGCCCGGATCGCCTCGCTACATCGAGGTGAACGGGCGCGGAAACGGCCATCAAACATGGCTAAAACCTAGTCACGCCGGGGAGGGATTTGCAGTCGTCCGAGCCCACAACACCGGCCCCCGACCGTGGTGCTATTGGCCGGTGAATTTCGGCGGTCGCTTCTCGAGGAAGGCGCGCATCCCCTCCTGCTTGTCCGTGGTCGCGGAGAGCAGTCCGAAGTGATTGGCCTCGAGCAACAGGGCCTGGGCGACCGCCATGTCCGCCCCGGCGTCGACCGACTCCAGGACGGCCGCCACGGCCAGCGGTCCCTGTGCCAGCACCGTGCCGAGGAATTTCCCGGCCTCGACCAGGAGCTGATCGGCCGGGACCACCCGGTTCACCAGCCCGATGCGCCAGGCTTCCTGGGCATCGATCATCTCGCCGGTGAGCAGCAGCTCCAGGGCCCGCCCCCGACCGACCAGGCGCGGGAGTCGGACGGTGCCCCCATACCCCGGGCCAATCCCCAGCTTGACCTCAGGCTGCCCGAACCGGGCGCGCTCGCTGGCGATCCGGACATGACAGGCCATGGCCAGCTCGCAGCCCCCGCCGAGGCAGAAGCCGTTGACCGCGGCGACCACGGGCTTGCGGAGCGCTTCGAAGCGACGGAAGACCTCCTGACCCAGAAGCGCCCGCGCCTTGCCCGCTTCCGGCGTCTGGCCGGCAACCTCGGCGATATCCGCCCCCGCCACGAAAGCCTTCTCTCCGGCACCGGTCAGGATCACGGCCCGGGCGGCCGGATCGGCGGCCACGGCGCTGACCGCCTGGCCCAGCTCGGCGATCACGACGGCGTTGAGCGCGTTGAGCTTGTCCGGTCGGTTCACGGTGATGGTGGCGATGCCGTTGTTGAGCTGGAAGAGCAGCGTGGAATAGGCCATCGAGCGGAGTCCTGGATAGAAGGGGCGCGCCGGCAGCTCAGGGGCCTAAACCTAGCGTTGCACCTGTGGTCCGCACACCACGGTTGGGGAGCGTCCCTCCGGCAACTCGCTCCCCTCCGGTGCGCTGGCGCCGGCGGTCGATGTGAGAATCATCACCCATTTCCAGGCTCGTTTTTGACCGATGGTGGATAAATTATGAACATATCTTAAGGGTGTCACTATTGGCTTAAATATTTGATATTAAAGAGTTTAACATGTATTTGCGTACTGCAAGTTGTATATAAACTGTGAACTTGCGTTCTGCCATGGCACCGTCGTTGCAAGACTATCGCGCGACAGCCGTTAGTGCCCCTCACAGGAGTTCAGGAATGATCAGGTCGCGCTTCTTGGTTCGCCTGCTGGCGATCGTGGTGCTGGGTACGACCACGCTCAGCAGCTGTTCGACGCTGGATGCCCCAACCGCGCCGGCCTCGGCGGCCGAAACCGCCCAGGTTCGGGCTCCGGTTCTCGGCAGTCTCCTCAAGGGCCTCCTGGTCTGCGACCAGCAGCGCTACGCCCGCACCGTAACGACCGTGGGCAGTGCCGGCGGCACGATTCGGGTTGGCAAGCACACCCTGGTCATTCCGAGGGGCGCGCTTACCCGATCGGTCACCATTACCGCCGAGGCGCCGGCCGATTTCGTGGCCTCAGTGCGATTCTCGCCGGAAGGGCTCAAGTTCAGCCGGCCAGCGACGGTGACGCTCGACTACTCCAGTTGCCCATCTGGGACGCCTGCGGCTTCTCAAGCGGGTGGCCTACACGACCGAGCGTCTCGAGATCCTGAGCTTCCTGCTTTCGCGCGACAACCTGCTGCTGATGAAGGTCAGCGCGGATCTCGAGCATTTCTCCAGGTACGCCGTGGCCTGGTAGGTCCGTGCCGATCATCCGCCGGGCGGTACCCGGCATCCGCGGGGGGCTTGGAGGGGCACCCACGGCCGCCGAACACCTGGCGGAGGCCCGAACCCACGAACGATCCGGCCGTCTGGACGAGGCCATCAACTCTTACGCGGTCGCGGTCGGGGTCGCCGAACAGACGGGAGAGGCGGCGATCCTGACCGAGGCCCTGCGTCGTTGGGGCGTGGTCTGTCACCATCGCGGTGAACCGGACCAGGCCAGAAGGCTGTGCGAGCGCAGCCATGAAATGGCGCTGTCGCTGGGCGACGCCGGCCTCGCGGGCGGAGGCGCTGAACGCGCTTGGCGGCATGGAATTCGAGCGCGGCGAAATGCAGCGGGCGCGGGAGCTGTTCGATCAGGCGCTCGGGCTCGGGGGAAGGGCTCCGGGACTCCGTAGCCGCATCGAGCAGAACCTCGGTATCCTGGCCACGATCCAGGGCGATCATGACGGGGCCCTGCGCCATTACCGGTCGTCGCTGGAAGCCTGCCAGGCCGCCGGCGACGACCAGGGCTGCGCCATCGCCTACCATAACCTCGGGATGATCAGCGCCGACCGCCGCGACTGGACCGAGGCGGAGCGCTGCTACGGCCGCAGTCTCGAGATTGCCGAACGGATCGGGGATGTCCACCTCCAGGGCCTCTGCCGGTTGAACCACGCCGAGGTGCAGCTGGGGCGGGAGGCCTTCGACCAGGCGCGCGCTGGAGCGGAGGCTGCGCTCGCCATCTTCGACCAACTCGGTTCCCGCCTGGACAAGTCCGACGCTTACCGGATCATCGGACTGGTGTACCGGGAGACCGGCAGGCACGCACTCTCCGAATCCCGGCTCCGCGCATCGATCGATCTGGCTGTCGGTACCGGCTCGATCCTGAGCGAGGCCGAGGGGTCTCGCGAGCTGGGGCGTCTCTATCAGATCATGGGCCGGAACCAGGAGGCCCTGACCCTGCTCAATGCGTCCTACCGCCTGTTCGGGCGGTTGGACGCGCATCTGGATCTGGTGGACGTCCAGGGCAAGGTTGCCGACCTCGAAAACACCTTCCTGGCCGTGGTGCGGGACTGGGGCCAGTCGATCGAATCGGCCGACAGCTACACCCACGGGCACTGCGAGCGGGTGGCCACCTATGCCGAGCAGGTGGCCCGGACCCTCGGTGCGAGTGAGGAGGAACTGACCACCATCCGGCTCGGCGCCTATCTGCACGACGTCGGCAAGGTGAAGGTTCCGCACGAGATCCTCAACAAACCGGGGCGGCTCACGCCGGAAGAGTTCGCCGTCATCCAGCAGCATCCCGCCTGGGGCATCGAGCTGCTGGCCGGAATCGAGTTTCCCTGGGATATCAAGCCGATCATTCGCTGGCACCATGAGAAGTACGACGGGACCGGGTACCCGGACCGCCTGGTGGGCGACCAGATCCCGCTCCCGGCCCAGATCATCTGCATCGCCGATGTCTACGACGCCCTTACCTCGACCCGAAGCTACCGGTCGGCCATGTCTCACGAGGAAGCCGTCGAGCGGATGACCGAGACCACCCACTGGTGGCGGCCGGACGTGTTTGCGGCGTTCCTGACCGCGGTCAAGCTCGAGGTGGCGGTGCCGGTATGACGGAGGAATCGTCCCCGGCTGTCGACCAGCCGGCCCTCACGGGGATCGAGGCCCTGGCCCGCCGCGCGGAATTCGCGGAGGCGCGGCGACTGGCCTTGAAGCTGCTGGCGGAAACCCAGGCCGGGACCCTGGAGGCGGCGGCCGTCGAGAATCTGTTGGGCGGCATCGCCTTCGAAACGGGGAAGACCGACGAGGCTGAAGCCCGGTTCGAGGACGTGATGCGAACGGCGCGGAGCCTGGGGGATGCGGCGCTGGTCGCCCGGGCAGCCAATAACCTCGCCTCGATCGCCCAGCTGCGCGGCAAGCTGAACCTCGCCAACAATCTCTATCAGAGCGCCCTCACCGTGTTCGAGGCGATGGAGTCCAGCGTCGGCGAGGCCCAGACCTGCCACAACCTGGCGATTCTCCGCCGGGAAGGCGGAGAGTGCGAAGAGGCGAGCGGCTACGCCGATCGCGCCGTTCGGGCCGCGCGCCGGAGCGGCGATTACGCGCTGGAAGGGCTGACCCTGGCTGGACGCGCCGAAACGGCCCTCCGGCGCGGCGACTTGGAGGCGGCCAGGGCGGATGTCGCCGAGGCTCGCCGGCTCGCCCGCCGGAGCAAGGACGCGCTGGGCCTCGCCGAGGCGGCGCGCCTGGCCGGGGCGATCGCCCTCGCCGCGGGGCAGCCTGGTGAGGCGCTGCGCGAAGCCCGGCTGGGATACCGGCGGGCCACCGCGCAGGGCGCACTCCAGATTGCGGCCGAGTGTGCGGAACTCGGCGCCCGGGCCTGCCGGTTGCTCCAGCGCCTGCGCTTGGGCCGGCGGTTCTACCGCAACGCCATCGATGGGTATCGATCCCTCGGAGCGACGCCCGCCCTCAAGCGTCTCACCACCAACTGGAGCGGTTGAAGACCCGTTCCTCCCTGGGCGCTGGTATCTTCCAGCATGCCTCATCCAGCCGTCTGCATCCTCCCGGTAAGCCGGTCGGTCCGCCGTTTCGTTGACCGTTGTCAGGGAGGTTTCCGCTGAGCACATCGGCCTCGGGGTCGTGGTCGCCCATTGGCTGGAGCGAGGACGGTGCGGTCAAGCTCCTCGATCAGACCCTGCTGCCCGTGGAGGAGCGATACCTTACCATCTCGACCGTGGATCAGATGGCCGAGGCGATCCGGTTGCTCCGGGTGCGCGGTGCGCCCCTCATCGGGATCGCGGCCGCCATGGGGGTGGCGAGCGCGGCTCGGCGGCTCGGCGGCTCGGCTACTCGACACGCGGTCTCGGACGCGTGCCGGATTCTCGAAGGGACGCGGCCGACGGCAGTGAACCTGGCCTGGGCCCTGGGCCGGATGCAGGCCCGGGCGGCCACGGTCGCCGAAGGCTCCGCGCTGGGGGTCGCCCTGGTCGAGGAGGCGCAGGCGATCTGGGATGAGGACCGTGTCATGTGTCGTCGCATCGGGGAGGCGGGACTCCCGCTGGTGCCGGACGGCGCGACCGTACACACCCACTGCAACGCGGGCGCGCTGGCGACCGGTGGGATCGGCACCGCCCTCGCGCCGATCTACCTGGCGCACGCCGCCGGACGCCGTGTTCAGGTGGTCGCCGACGAGACCCGGCCCCTGCTGCAGGGGAGTCGGCTCACGGCGTGGGAGTTGACCCGCGCCGGCATCCCAACGACGGTCATCGGTGATGGCATGGCGGCGAGCCGGCTCCGCCGGGGTGACATCGCCTGCGTCATCGTGGGAGCCGACCGGATCGCCCGAAACGGCGACGTGGCGAACAAGATCGGCACCTACCCGCTCGCGCTCGCGGCCCGCGCGCACGGTGTGCCATTCTACGTCGCTGCCCCACGCTCCACCTTCGACCCGGCGACGCCCGATGGTACCGCCATTCCGATCGAGGAGCGGCGGGGTGACGAAATCCGGGGTCGGACCGGTGCCGATGGCCCGGTGGCGGTTCCCGCCGAGGCTGCGGTCTGGAACCCGGCGTTCGACGTTACACCCGCGGCTCTCGTCACGGGCTACCTCACCGACGCCGGGCTGCTGGCGCTGGTGGATCTGGGCCGCCTCGAAGGCGGCCTCCCTGCCGCGCGGGCGTGACGGTGGGGACCGGCATGAAAACTGCCCGTGTGGGCGACCGGCCCAGCGGCCCGCCCAGGCGCTCCGGCGACCCGGGCGCCTGATGACCCCGATATCCTGAACCCCGGCTCCAAGACATGTGCGGCCTTGCCGGCTTTCTGACCAGGACCAGCCTCAGCCCGGACCAGCAGGAATCTCTGCTGCGCCGCATGATCGCGACCATCGCCCACCGGGGCCCGGACGACAGCGGCACGTGGTCCGACCCGGGCGCCGGGGTCGGCCTCGGGTTCCGCCGGCTCTCGATTCTGGATCTGTCGGAGCTGGGGCATCAGCCGATGCGGTCGCGATCGGGCCGCTACACGATGGTATTCAACGGCGAGGTCTACAACTTCCAGCGGCTTCGAGGAGAGCTGGAGGGCCAGGGCGCGGTGTTCCGGGGGCATTCGGACTCGGAGGTTCTGCTGGCGGCGTTCGAGCGCTGGGGTATCGAGGCGGCGGTCCCCCGGTTCCTGGGGATGTTCGCCATGGCGGTGTGGGATGCCGAACGCCGCTCGCTCTCCCTCATCCGCGACCAGCTGGGCATCAAGCCGATGTACGTCTATGCCCGCGCTGGAGTGGTCTCGTTCGGCTCGGAGCTCAAGGCGCTGCGTGCGGGACCGGAGTTCGATGCCGCCCTCGATCTCGAGGGTCTCACCGCCTACCTCCGCTACCTCTACGTCCCGGCGCCGCACACCATCTATCGCTACGCCCGCAAGCTGCCACCGGGGCACATCCTCACCATCACCGATCCCGCCGCGCCGCTGCCCGAGACCGTGCCCTACTGGTCGGCAGAGGACGCCGCCCGCCGCGGGCTCGAGCAGCCGTTCACGGGGGACGAGGCGGAGGCCACCGAGGAACTGGACCGGCTGCTGTCGGACGCGGTGCGGCTGCAGATGCAGTCCGATGTGCCGCTCGGCGCGCTGTTGTCGGGTGGAATCGACTCGTCGACCGTGGTCTCACTGATGCAGGCGTCCTCGGGCCGCCCGGTCGAGACCTTTTCCATCGGGTTCGATGAGGAGGAGTACAACGAGGCAACCCATGCCGCCCGCGTAGCCGGCCATCTCGGCACCAACCACACCGGGCTCATGCTCACCGGCGCGGACGCTCTCGATGTGGTCCCCCGCCTGCCCGAAATGTTCGATGAGCCGTTCGCGGACCCCTCGCAGATCCCTACCTTCCTGGTGTGCCAGCTGGCGCGCCAAAAGGTGACGGTGGCCCTGTCGGGCGACGGTGGAGATGAGGTGTTCGCCGGCTACCATAGGTACATGCAGGGGGAACGGCTGGTGGAATGGATGGGGCGCGTCCCCAAGCCGGCCCGGCGGCTGGTGGCTGCCGGCATCGGAAGCGTCTCGATCAGCGGCTGGGACCGGGTCGCCGAGGTGGCAGGCCCACTACTCCCCGGCCACCTCCGGCCCCGGCTGCCAGGGGAGAAGCTGCACAAGATCCGTCACCTCATGGCCGCGGACTCGCCCTCCACCAGATATCGCTCGCTGTTGTCGGCGTGGCAGGATCCGGAAAGCCTGGTGCGGGGCTCCCGCGGAGATCCCGGCGTCGTGGAACGGGTGATCTCGGGCAGCTCCCCGGCCGGGCTGCTCGAGCGCATGATGCTGGCGGACCAGATGACGTACCTGCCCGACGACCTCCTGGCCAAGACCGACCGCGCCAGCATGGCGGTAAGCCTCGAAGTGCGGGTGCCACTCCTCGACCATCGGGTGGTGGAATTCGGGTGGCGGCTGCCGCGGGCCATGAAGACCCGGGCCGGGCAGGGGAAGTGGCTGCTCCGGCAGGTGCTGCACCGGCGGGTACCGAAGGACCTGGTGGAGCGGCCGAAGATGGGCTTCTCGGTTCCGATCAAGCAGTGGCTTGGCGGCCCGCTGAAAGGCTGGGCCGAGGACCATCTTTCGAAGGCGGCGCTCGATCGGAACGAGGAACTCGATTCGGCCGCCCTGCACCAGGCCTGGGTCGCGTTCAAGGCGGGGCAGGGCAACCTGGCTCTGGGGCTCTGGGCGCTTCTGATGTACTTGACCTGGAAACAGCACTGGCTTGGGCGAGTGGCCTGAGGCCGGAGGCGCCGCCGGCTTCCGGGAAGGAGGTTTCCGCATGGATTGGATCGTGTTTGGTGACGACTGGGGCGGTCAGCCTTCGACGACCCAGCATCTCGTCCTGAACCTGCCGGCCGAGGATCGGGTGATCTATGTGGACTCGATCGGCATGCGACAGCCGCGCCTGCGCCTGAGAGATCTGGGGCGCCTGTGGCAGAAGGCCCGGGGCCTGCTGAGGAGGTCCAGCGCGGTCGAAGGGCTGTACCGCGGCACGGTCGGCCTAGTGGAGCGGATCAAGCCCAAGGTCCTGCCCTTTCATCTGAGCCGGCGGGCGCTGGCGTGGAACAGCATGTCGCTGGGTCTCGCCATCGCCGCTCGAACCGCACGGCTCGGCATGCTCGATCCCATCCTGGTTTCGTCCACCCCGGTCGCGGTGCAGTACCTGCGGTCGGTTCCCCACCGCAGGCTCGGCTACCTCCGGCTGGACGACTACGCCCTGTACCCCGGCGTGGACCCCGAACTGGTAGAGCGCACCGAACCGCTCATGCTGCGCGAGGCCGATGCGGTGTTCGCGACCGCGGTCACGCTGCTCCCACCCGAGCCGTACGCGGAGAAGTCCCACTACCTGCCGCACGGCGTCCAGAGCGAAGTGTTCTCGCAGGTTCCGCTCGAACCGCCGCGCACCAAGACTCTCGGCTTCTTCGGCACGTTCGCCGAGTGGCTGGATTTCGATCTGATCGAGCGGGTGGCGAGGGCCGCCCCGGACTGGACGCTCGAGTTTGTCGGGAAAGTCGAGGTGTTTCCGGACCGGCTGCACTCGATCCCCAACCTGCGGGTCCTGCCCCCGGTACCGCACCGCCGGCTGCCCGAGATGGCCGCCCAATGGTCCGCGGCGTGGATTCCGTATCAGATCACCGAACGACTCCTGACCGTGAATCCGCTCAAGATCCGGGAGTATCTGGCGGCAGGGCTCCCGACCCATTGCACACCGCTTCCCGAAGCCAAGGCGCTCGCGCCCCACGTGACGGTATCCGACGACGCGGAGTTCATCCATCGCTGGATGGAGCACTGGCGGACGACCGACAGCCCCGACGCCCGCCGCAGCCGCCGGGAGTCCGTTCAGGGTGACAGCTGGGCCTCCCGGGCGACCATGTTTCGCGACGTCATGCTTTCGGTCTGACCGTGCGCGTCATCATCAATGCCGACGACCTCGGGATGAGCGAAAAGGTCAACGGCGCCATTTTCGGCATGCTGTCGGCGGGCCGGATCACGTCGGCCACCATCATGGCCAACGGGCCGTCGGTCGTCGATGCGATGCAGGAAGCCCGGAACCACCCCACGGCCTCCTTCGGGGTGCATCTCAACCTGACCGAGTTCGCGCCGCTCGCGCCCTCCCCTGGGCTCCGTCCCCTGCTGGACGAGCAGGGAAGATTTTGCGACGCCATCCGAGGCGCCTCCTGGTCGCTGCGGCTGCTCTCCGCGATGACCACCGAGCTTGCGGCCCAGATCGGGTTCGTACGGGACCATGGGATTCACATCAGCCACCTGGATTCGCATCATCATATCCACACCGTTCCGGCGGTGTTTCCGGTGCTGAAGTCCCTGCAGGCGAAGTTCGGCATCCGCAAAGTGCGGATCAGCTGGAACTATTATGGGAATGGGCGCTGGCCTCCAGCGGGGCTCCTGCGGAAGAAGCGCATGTACAATGCGGCCCTCGCCCGGGTCTATCGCACCCGCACGACTGGAGGGTTCGGAGATCTCTTCGCCTTCATCGACTGCGCCAGGGCACGCACCCTGACCTGCGAGTCCTTCGAGATCATGGTGCACCCGGGTGCCGACGAACGGGAGGACCAGACCGCGATGTCCCTCTGGGAGGATCAGGTACCGTACTCGCTGTCCTTCATGAACTATCACGATCTGTAGGCGGTGCCCTCCTCCGGTGACCTGGCCCGGCGCCTGATCTTCTCCGCCGCCGCGATTCGATCGGCGGTGACTGGGTTTCTCGGGGTGGGGTTGGGCCTGTATCTGGCCGAAACCGGCGTCGGTGCGACGCGGCTCGGTTTCATCGTCGGCCTGGGACTCGCCGGCAATGCGGTGGGTACGGCGCTGGTCGCGCTGGCCGGGGATCGGGCCGACCGCCGTCTTCTGCTGCTCCTGACCAGTGTGCTCTCGGCCGGAGGGCTGGTCCTGGCCGCGGCCGTGCCTACTCCGGGCTTCCTCGCGCTGGCCGCTTTCGTGGGCATGCTTAACGGGATGGGGCGCGATCGCGGCGCGGCCCAGACCCTGGAACAGAGCCTGCTGGCCGAGCCCGATTCGGTGAGCGCGCGGACGGGCGCGTACGTGCGCTACGCGACGGTGCAGGACGTGGCGGGCGCGCTCGGCAGTCTGGGCGCGAGTCTGCCGGCCCTGCTGGCGGCGATCGGCCTGGCCCAGCTCCGGGCCTGGCAAGCCGCGTTCGGCGCCGCGGCTGTTCTGATGCTCCTCACGATCGCGATCTACCTGCGCCTCCCGGCGGACCGGCCGCCGGCACGCCCCGCCTCCGCCGGCAGCGGTCCCTCGGCCGACTCGAGGCGCCGGATCGCCGCGCTGGCCGGGTTGTTCTCGCTCGACAGCCTGGGCGGCGGGTTTCTCGCCAGTTCGATCCTGGCCTACTGGTTCTTTCGGCGCTTCGGCATGACCGGCGCGGAGCTGGGACCGCTGTTTCTCGCCGGACGGTTGCTGAATGTCGGGTCCTACGCCGTGGCTGAGCGCCTGGCCGGCCGGATCGGGCTGCTCAGAACGATGGTATACACCCACCTGCCATCGAGCCTGATTCTGCTGCTCCTGCCGCTGGCGACCGCTCCCTGGCAGGCCGTGACCGTCTTCCTGGTTCGCGAGAGCCTGGTGCAGATGGACGTCCCGACCCGCCAGTCGTATATCGCCCAGGTCACCCGGCCTGGAGAGCGCACCCTGGCTCTGGGAGTCACCAATCTCACGCGCAACGTCGGGTGGGCGCTCGGACCATCCGCGGCCGGTGCGGCCATGGCGGCGTTCGGCCTGGGTGCCCCGCTGGTGATCGGGGCGGGTCTCAAGATGGTCTACGACCTGGCGCTGTTTGCGGCGTACCGGAAGGTGCCGGACCGGTGAGCGCTGGCCGGCCGACCCGAAGGATGCGGCCCTCGTCACTGCGCTAGCCGTCCGACCCCGGCTGCGCCACTTTTGCTGCATGCCCTCCATCCTTGCACTGGACCAGGGGACCACCGGCTCCACGGCGCTCGTGCTGCACCAGGACGGCCAGGTGCTTGGCCGCGGGTACCGGGAGTTCACCCAGCATTTTCCGAGACCCGGCTGGGTGGAGCATGACGCGGAGGAGATTCTGCGGGTCACGCTCGAGGCGGCGCGGGAAGCGATCGCCGCGGCCGGCGAGCAACCTCGGGGGATCGGCATCACCAACCAGCGCGAGACCGTGGTGATCTGGGACCGGCGCACGCTCCGACCGGTGGCGCCGGCGATCGTCTGGCAGGACCGCCGAACAGCGGAACGCTGCCGCCAGCTCAAGGCGGCAGGCCACGAGCAGCTGATTCGCGATCGGACCGGCCTGGTCATCGACCCGTACTTCTCCGCTACCAAGCTCGAGTACCTGCTGCGCGAGCCGGAGACCCGGCGTCGGGCGGAGCGGGGCGAGCTGGCGGCGGGGACCATCGACAGCTGGCTGGTGGCGCGACTCACCGGCGGCCGGCTTCACGTCACCGATCATACCAACGCGTCGCGCACCATGCTCTACGATCTCGCCGCTCGCGGCTGGGATCCGGCCTTGATGGAGCTGTTCGGCGTGCCCCCCGCGCTCCTGCCGGAGATCGTGGCCTCGGGCGGCGTGATCGGTGAGAGCGACTCGGCCCACTTCGGTCACAGCCTCCCGGTCGCCGGCATCGCCGGCGACCAGCAGGCGGCGCTGTTCGGTCAGGGCTGTGTCCGCGAGGGCCTGGCCAAGAACACCTACGGGACCGGCGCCTTTTTGCTGGCCTACACCGGGCAGAATCGTCCGCGCTCCCAGAGTGGCCTGCTGCTCACGGCGGCCTGTGGCCCGCGGGGCGAGCCGGCCTACGCGCTCGAGGGAAGCGTATTCATCGCCGGGGCGGCCGTGCAGTGGATTCGCGACGGGCTCGGCCTCATCACCCGCGCTCACGAGACCGAGGCGCTGGCCCGGAGCGTGGCCGATACCGGGGGCGTGTATTTCGTGCCGGCCTTCGTGGGCCTGGGGTCACCCCACTGGGAGGCCGAGGCTCGGGGGACGATCGTGGGCCTCACCCGCGGCAGTACCCGGGCCCACCTGGTCCGTGCCGCCCTGGAATCGATGGCTTTCTCCAGCGCCGATCTGCTCCACGCCATGACGGCCGACGGGCACCTTGAACTCGCCGCCCTCCGGGTCGATGGTGGAGCCGCCGCCAACGATTGGCTGATGCAGTGCCAGGCCGATCTGATCGGGGTGCCGGTCGAGCGACCGGACAACGTCGAGACCACGGCGCTGGGCGCGGCCGGACTGGCGGGCATCGCCCTGGGGGTGTGGAGGTCGGTGGAGGAGTTTCTCGCCGGGCGGCGCTTTGTCAGGTTCGAGCCCGCCATCGGGGCGGGGGAGCGCGATCTGCGCTGGGAGGGCTGGCGGCGGGCCGTAGGAGCGACACTGGCGTGGGCCCGGGCCGGTCAGGAGGGCGCCGGCCCCGGATAGGCAATCGCCGAGTCGATGCGCAGGCGGCCGGTCGACTCATCCAGCTCCACCTCGATCTCGCGCAGCGCCTCGCCATCCAGTTTGAAGCCGACGAAGCTGGTCCGTCCCACCCGGGCAACGCCCACCGCCTCGCCTCCATCCGCCGGCACCATGGCAACCCCGCCGACCTCGGAGAGACCGGGCACAGTGTCCAGCTGTACGGACAGCGTTGACCCCGGTTCACCGGGAGCGACCAGCGGATTCGAAGAGTCGAGCGCCAGCGGCGCCGTCCGAGCACCACTCAACAGCGCCCTGAGAGCGGTGAGCGTGGGCGAGGCGATCATCCGTTTCGGGTTCACCGCGGAGGCGATCCACTGGATCCGGGTGCGGGTGCGTCTGTCTCCCATGACATTCTCCTTGCCGCCGACCCCAACTTAAACTCGCCGAGCCGCCGAGCCGCCTAGAACCGCCAGGTGATACTGCTGTAGAGCTGGGTGGTGGTACTCTCCGGTCCCTGCTCGCGCTGCCCCGACAGCGACACGAACCACGCCCGGGCGAGATACACGTCCAGGTCCGCTCCAAACCAGGTGAATGTCCGCCGGGTGGGTGTCGTGAGGGGGTTATCCTCGGAGCGGACACCGCCATTGAGATCGAGATGCAGGGCGCCCAGCGGATCGAGTCCGATTCGGCCGGTATAGAGCTGGCCGTTGAGGGCCCGGGCCGCGTACCAGGTGCCCCGCGCGGTGAAGCTCAGCCGGAGGGCCGTCAGCCGATCGATGCCGGCCGTGCCAGTGTAGGAGGTCGCCTCACCCGCCGCGCCGCCGGTGCTGCGGCGGACGTCGCCGGACACGCGGACACGGTAGCCGAGCAATGAGATGCCGCCACCAACGCCCTCGCGATAGGAGTCGTCGAAGGCCGTGGCTGGGTCCACCGCATCCCGGTAGAGGCGCACGCTTCGGCGATCGTCGTAGGACCCATTGAATGCCAGCCAGCGAGCCGGGCGAATCGAACCGCTGATGTATGTGCTGGTGGGGGTGATCTGATTCTCGCCTTGACTCACCTTCCAGGGGCGGTAGTAGTCCACCTCCTGGAGTGCGTAGATCGAGAGCACCGGACTGCTGAGACCGGCCTGGGCAAAGGCGAACTCGCGATTGGCCTTCCCGCGGGTGTAGGAGGTCACCGCGCCGGTGGTGAACGACCACGTTGTCCGGGCACCTGGGCGGTTGTGCAACTGGAAATACCCGCCCAGGTCTGTGGTCTCATCCGAGAACCCCAGATCGGCCGGCTCCGGCTCGACGCCGCCGAAGGCGCCGACGGTGACGTGAGACCCGTTCATCTCCAGCAGCGCGCCGTCGAACAGGCTTACCGAGGTCACCGCCGTGATGTACTGCCGGCCGGCAGCCATCCGGAACCGGGCGCCGGGCGCGTTCCAGAGCAATGCCGCCTGATATACCCGGGTATGGCCGTCCACCCGGCTGGCGCCATCCGACAGCGAGGTGGTGGTGCGCCTGGTTCTGAGATCCACGGCCAGTCCGACCGGGGTGCCCCCGATGGCCAGGCCGTCGAGCCGGAGATCGAGCGACGGCTGATCGAACCCGGCGCCGACAGGAGCCTCCTCTGCCCTGAGGTAACGCCCCCCGACCCGGCCGTGTATCCCCGCACCGTTGAGCTTCCGAGGGCGGCGCCGGGCTGCGGTGGCCGCGCCCTGGCCGGTCGCCACCGGAAGGGACCGTGGGTAAAAGCGGGCGACATCTCCGATCACCACATCGGCGGCGCCGCGCACGATCTCGCAGGCGGCCTGGCGGGAGGCGAGGAATGCCACCCGAAGCGTTGCCGCCACCGAGTCCCGGCGGATCACCGACAGTTCCATCCCTTCGACCAGGCCATCGGCCCGACCGGCGTTCACATACACCGTGGCGCCGGCCAGGGATGTGACGCTGGCGGTTCGGGCCGTGACGGTATCAGGCACCGGCGCATTGGCGGCTGGTGTTCCCGCCGCCGGTTGTTGGGCCCCGCCCGCGACGGCCGCGAGCGTCAGCAGCAGGCCGGCGGGGAACAGGACCCGCGTGGCCCGACCGGGTCGCCGGGTCAGAACCGGCGGTTCAGCCGGACGCGAGGGCGTCACTGGCCGGTCTACGATCAGCGGGTGTGGCATCGATAGCATGCGTTGCTGTCGTAGGTGTACCCCGACCGGTTCTTGTGTTTGTCGTCCATGCTGGTCTTGTTGTGCTCGTGACACAGGATGCACTCGAACACCCGGTAGTCGTTCGGGTTGGTGTGGCACTCCGAACAGGTCCGGACGCCATGGTGCGGTGTCCTGAACCAGGTATGGCTCATCGAGGCCCCGGTCCACTGCGTGGTCGTGTGGCAACTGTTACAGGTGACGGGGAATGTCGCCGGCGTGTGCCGGGGATTGGTGGTGTTGTCGTAGTCCGTCTGATGACACGGTACGCAGGTGGTCGGCTTGCCGGCGTACACGCCGTCGGCATGGCAGGCATCGCAGGTCGCCGCCCGGTGGGCGCCGGTCAGCGGGAACCGGGTCGCGTTGTGATCGAACGTGGCCGGGCCCCAGGCCGTGGTAGTGTGACAGGTGGTGCAGGTCGTCCCGAACGACGGCAGCGTGTGCCTGGGGCTCGCGGCGGTGTTGTAATCCGTCTGGTGGCACGACACGCAGGTCGTCGGCTTCCCCGCATAGACCCCGTCCCCGTGGCACTGGTTACAGGTAACGGCCCGGTGGGCGCCGGTGAGCGGGAAGCGGGTGCCACCGTGATCGAAGCCCAGACCGGCCCAGGTGGTCATCCCATGGCAGGTGAGGCAGTCGGTGGAGAAGCCCGCCTGGGCATGTCTCGGCGAATCGGCCCGATCGTAATCTGCCTGGTGACATCCGATGCAGGTGCGCGCCGTGCCGCGGTACCGCCCGCCGGTGTGGCATTCCTGGCATCCGACCGCCCGATGCGCTCCCGCCAGGGGGAAGCTCGTCGCATCGTGATTGAACCGGGCTCGCCCCCAGATGGTCGAGGCGTGGCAATTGGCGCAGTCCCGCGGGAAGCCGCCCGCGACGTGATCGGGCTGCTTCGCCGCGACGTACTGCGGTTCATGACAGCTCACGCAGGCGGTGGATCGCGCCACAAACTGAAGGCGGCCCTGGCCCGCCGGGCTATGGCAGTTGCTGCAGTCGACAGCGCGATGCGACCCCTCGAGCGCGAAGCGGGTGGTCTGATGGGCCCGCAGCATCGCTTCGCGGTCCTGGAATGCGCGTGGGGTGTGGCAGCGGGCGCAGTCCACGCCGAGTTCGCCCCGATGCACATCGGTGTGGCACCCGGCGCAGTCTTTTCTGGCGCCCTTGAAATCAAGCGACTGGTGGCAGGCTCGACAGGCCGCACTGGAGTGGGCACCGACCAGGGGGAACCCGAATTTGCCGTGATCGAACTCCCGGCTGATCCTGATCTGGGTCCAGCCACCGGACTGGTGGCAGGCCCGGCATTCCACCTTGAGCTCGCCGTGGGGCGAGCGGGTCCGTTGCTGCGCCGGCTGCACCTGCTGCGCCGGCAGGGATCCGGCCAACGTCAGGGCCAGGCCGACGAGAATCACCCGCCTCACTTGGCCTCTTTGCCGTGGCAGCTCTCGCATTTCACCGGGACTGGCCGGTACACCAGCGACGTGGGGTAGGCACTCTTGAGGTCCCTCGGGTGACACTGGTTACAGGGAACCCGCTCGTGCCCGCCTCGCAGCGGGAACGCGGCGTCCCGATCGTGGTTGAAGCGCGAAGCCGGCTCGAAGGCCTCCGCCCCGTGGCAGGCGTCGCACCGCCCCTTGTCTGCCCGGGCATCGAACTGAGCGCCATGCGTGGTCTTGTGACAGGCCGCGCACTCTTTCTTCGTGGCGTCGAAGGGCAGCGTGGCGAAGACGCTGCCCGCCGCGATCAGCGAGGACCGCCGCCCAGGCGGAGGTGGCTTCATTTCCTCGTGACAACTCGTGCATGCCGTCGCCCGGTGAGCGCCCTCGAGCGGATAGCCGAACCCGGCGTGGGCCGCAACGCCCGCCGTCGAGGGCCGGAACGCCCTCGCGTCGTGGCAGGCGAGACAGTCCTTGTCCTTCGCCCGGGCGCCACCGGCTGCGAATCGTCCCTTGTGAGGGTCGATATGACAGGCGCCGCACGCCAGCTCGGTCAGACTGAACAGGAACTTCGCTTTCCCGAGCGCTGTGCCGGGGAGCGGACGAAGGCCGGTCCGGTCGGCTCCGTGACAGGCGCGACATTCCACCTCCGCATGGCGGCCCTCGAGGGACAGTTTCAGCTTGCCGTGCGCGATGCGATCGAAACTGCTGGGCTTCCAGCCGACCAGGCGGTGACAGTCCGCACACTCTCCCTGGCCAGCCCGTCTCGCCAGCTGACCCCCGTGGTCATCGGTGTGACAATCCATGCACTTGGCAAACGCCGGCCGGATGACGACCCGCGCGCTGCCCCATTTCGTTGCAGCGGTCGCCGTGGCGTCCTTCTTGTGGCAGGCCGCGCAACGAACCGTGAGGTGTTTGCCCTCGAGCGCGTACTTCGAGGTCCGGTGCTGCTCCACCGTGTAGCTGGATGGTGAAAATCCGGCCACGGTATGGCACTTGTCGCAGTCCACGACCTGGCCCGCGAACGTAGCCATCTTGTTGTGGGCGTCGGCGTGGCACGCCGTACAGGTCTGGAAGGCCGGTTTCCTGGTCGCTGGGGTCGCGAAGTCGCGATGACAGTCCCGGCAGCGCACGACCGCGTGCTTCCCGCGCAGCGGGTATTTGGTCCGGTCGTGATCGAAGTTGTCCTTGTCGATCTGCTTCCAGCCCTTGGTCGAATGGCACTTGGTACAGGTTGCGCCGAACTGTCCGCGGTGGACGTCCTCATGGCAGCCGGCGCAGGACTCGTGCGGCACCGGCTTGTACACCGGGATCCGCCGTCCCTTCGGGTCGGACTTGGGCGACAATCGCGCTGCCAGGTGACACTTGTCACACTTCACCTCGGCGTGCTTGTCGGTCAGTGGATAGGCTGTGGTGTCGTGGTTGAAACCGGGCGTCACTGCCCATCGCCCGGCGTCGTGACACGCTGTGCAGTCCTGTTTCAGCGCGCCGCGATGGATATCCTCGTGACAGCTCGTGCACTCCTCATCCAGTCCGGTCCACCGTCCGCCCAGGGGGCGTGCCGTCAGGCGCGCGGCCGGCGAGGTCCGGAACTTCGCGGTGTGACACTTGTCACACTTGGCCTCCGCATGACTCTGCTCCAGGGCCCAGCCGGCCCGGCGGTGATCGAAACGCTCAGGACTGCCCTCCGGCCACTTGAGAAGGTTGAAGTCCCGACCAGCGTGGTCCGGGTGGCAGGACGCACAGGATGCGCCTCTGGTATCCTGGCCGCCGTGAAAGCCGCGGCCCCGCTCGGCGAGCCAGGCAATGTCCTTGTGGCAGGCGGTACAGCGTCCGGTCATCGCTTCCCGCCCACCGCCATGGCAGTTGGTGCACTTGAGCGTTCCTTCCAGCTCGGCGTGCGCCTTGGCGAGCGGCCCGGGCGAGACCTGCCCCAGGAGCCCGGTTCCGCGGCCGGCCAGCGGTTGGAGGAACAGCGATAGCATTATCAGGGCTCCGAGTCGGCTCAGCCGCATCACCAGAACCAGGTGGCACCCATCGCCACCACCACCCCGACGTGGACCAGGACCGCCAGTAGTGCCACGAACGCGAATGGCCGGTGCGCCACGTGCCAGAAACGGAACACCGCCCGAGTCGACTCCAGGATCCGGGCCTGCTGGGTGAGGGCCATCTCCCGGTTCGCCAGACGCACCACTTCTCGTACCATCCCTGAATCCAGCTGCCGCCCCGCTGGCCGATTGCGGCAGACTCGGCGTAATGCGCGGGCCGCCCGCCGCCGGGCCAGGTCGTCCCGGACCATGAGGACCAGAGTCTTCGCGAACCCGAACCCCTCCAGCGGGGCCGGATCCGAGCGGAGAAGGGTTTCAACCTGGGCCACGGGCAAGCCGCAGGTGTCGGCAACTTTCCCCAGCAGCTCCCTCCGCTCGGCCGCGATTTCCTCCGCGGTGAGCTCCAGACCGGTGGCGCTCCGGGGGATGTGGACGTACAGGTACCGACCCACGATCCCGCTCAACCAGACGACAATCATCGACCAGTAACCGAGGCCGATGATTCCGTCGAACTTCCAGGCGGCGTGAATGGCGCCGACCACGGGAATGAGCAGCGCGAACCAGACGTGGACGTTGAGCCAGCTGGACATCGAACCGGTCCACTGCAGCCACCGAAACCGTTTCCGCAGAGGATACAGCCAGAGAAACACGAAGATCGCCAGCGTGAGAATGCCGGCCGTCTGTCCGATGTAGCCCGAGGGCCGGAGCCAGATGTGAAGTGGGTCACGGACGCGCTCGGCCGCGGGAGCCAGATAGTACGAGCTGCCCAGGGCCGAGCCCAGGAGCAGGACGACGATCGTGGCGAAGGCCCACCGCAAGGCCGTGCTGGCCCGAGCCGCAGCCGGTGGCGGCTCGGGCAACGCCCTTGGTGTGGCGCGGGAGATCCGCGCCGGTGGGGAGCTGGTGCTCGTCCCGGCTATCGGGGTCGCCTGTGGCGACACCAGTTTCGACCGGCTCAACACGGGTTCGGGCTTCTCCGGGTTCCGCATTCGGAATTGGCAGATTGTGGCATTGAGGGGCACAAACCATGCAAAACTCGGGCGACGGCCTGGGCGACGCTTCGTTGGGCCGCGATTGCTAACACTGTGCGCCCACGACACCTGACACAGTTGGTGATAAGGCGCACGTCCTGGCCGGCTGACACGAAACGTTTCACCTGCTACGTCCCAATGCGATCCCTGATCTCGATAGGTATATGGACCAGCTGACATACCTCGCCTTCGGGCTCGTCCTGGCACTGTCGATCTGGGCCCATCTGGCCCGCCACTACCGCCGGGAGAAGGCGGCGCTGGCGGCCGCGGAGCACGCCGGACTCAGCTCGGACGGTCCGCGGGCCCAGCATCCGCATATCGACGTCACCTGGTGCATCGGATGCGGGGCGTGCGTCAAAGCTTGCCCCGAGTCGGATGTTCTGGCTGTGATCGGCGGCAAGGCGGCCCTGGTCAACGGACCCAAGTGCATCGGCCATGGACTGTGCGCCGAGGCCTGCCCGGTGGGAGCGATCGAGATCGTGATGGCACCGCCCAGCATGACGGCCGACATGCCGGCCATCAGCCCGGAGTACGAGACCAGCGTGCCCGGGATGTTCATTGTCGGCGAGCTCGGCGGGCTCGCGCTCATCAAGAACGCCGTGAACCAGGGCCGGGACTGCATCGACCATATCGCCACCCGGGTGGCGAATCTCCGCCGCCGCCGGGTCGGTGAGATCGCCGACGTCGCCATCATCGGCGCCGGTCCTGCCGGGCTCTCCGCCTCCCTGCGCGCCGTGGAAAAAAAGCTGAGCTACGTGACCCTGGAGGCGGAGGATTTCGGCGGAACAGTGGCCAAGTACCCCCGGCAGAAGCTGGTCATGACGAGCCCGGTGGAGTTCCCGCTGTTCGGCCGCTTCAGGAAGCTCGAGATCAGCAAGGAGGATCTGTTGGCCTTCTGGCAGAAGGCCGCCACCAAGGCCGGACTCCGGATCAGGACTGGCGAACGGGTGGAGAACATCCGGTCCGAGCCCGACGGTGCGTTCACCATCGAGACCGTCTCGGGGCGCTATCGGGCGCTCACCGTGGTGCTGGCCATCGGGCGCCGGGGGACGCCGCGCAAACTTGGTATCCCGGGGGAGGATCTGCCCAAGGTCATGTACAGCCTGATCGAGGCCGAGGCGTACACCGAGCGCCAGATCCTGATCGTGGGTGGCGGCGACAGCGCGGTGGAGGCGGCGATGGGGCTCGCCTACCAGAAGGGCAACAAGGTGACGCTGTCCTACCGGAAGGACGTCTTCAACCGGCTCAAGGAGCGCAACAACCAGCGCATCCGCGAATGCATGCGCAGTGGCAAGGTGAACGTGGTCTTCAACTCCCAGCCGGTGGAGATCCGCGAGCGATCGATCATCCTGGAGGTCACCGGGGGTAAGCGCGAGATACCGAATGATTTCGTCTGGATCTTCGCGGGGGGAACGCCACCCAACGCGTTCCTTGAAAAGGTGGGGGTCCGCCTCGGCCAGCAGGAGCTGAGTGCCGAAGCCCGGGCGGCCCGGGAAGTGGCCTGATCCCCTCCGCACGCTATATTTGGTGCGTGAGAACCATGGGGAGACCTTCATGAAGGCCAGGAACAAGTTCCTGATTGGGGCGGGAATCATCGTCACCGCGGTGACGCTGCTGATGGCCCAGGGCGTCAAGCAGTTCGGGCAGTATTCGTTCAAACCGTCCGAACTGGCCCAGCGGGTCGAGCGCGATCCCAGCCTGTATGACACCGGTATCAAGATGGAAGCCAAGGTCGTACCGGGCTCGATCAAACGCGACGCCGCCTCCCAGACCATCGACTTCGTGGTCACGGACGGCGCCACCACCTACCCGGTGACCTACCGCGGTCTCGCGCCGGACACCTTCACCGATGCCCAGCAGATCGAAGTCGTGGTCGAAGGCCGCCTGGGTAAGGACGGAGTCTTCCGGGCCACCACTCTGCTGGCCAAGTGCGGTTCACGCTACGAGGCGCAGTACAAGGGGGCAGAGCAGCAGGCGTAGCGCAGGCGGAGAGGTCGGACAAGACGGACAAGCAGGCAGCGGGGGCGAGACTCGAGGGGAGTCCCGCCCCTTTCTGTTTGCGTGGAATGTCCGTCCGCCGGGCGCTGGGGCCATGAGCAGACCTTCATTCCTCATTCCGAGTCCTTTCAGCCGCTTTTCCCAATCGTTCGCCAGCCTGTTGAAATCGGGCCGTAACGTGCCCTGCTGCCCCGTTGGCAACCGCGGCTGAGGCAACTGCCGTACGGGGTCGTCGCTGCTCTCATGTCCATGGACCCCTATGAAGCGGGTCGATCGAAGGACCTTTTTCAAGCGAGTCGGAGTCGTTTCGGCGGCCACCGCCGCATCCGCGATGGTACCGAACGTGGCCCTTCCAGCCAGCGCGGCCCTGCTGCGGGGGCCCCAGACGGGGCCGGCCTGGCACAAGACGCCGTGTCGGCTCTGCGGCGTGGGTTGTGGGCTGCTGGTCGGGGTGCAGAACGGGCGGGCGGTGGCGGTGAAGGGCGACCCCGACTCGCCGGTGAGCAAAGGGCTGGCCTGTGTAAAGGGCTATAACTCGGTGCAGGCGCTGTCCGGGCCGGACCGGCTCACTCGCGCCCTGATCCGGCGTAACGGAGGACTGGTCGCGGTGCCGCTCGGTGAGGCGCTCGACCTGGTGGCGCGTAAGCTACGCGAGACCGCCCAGCGGCACGGCAGGAACAGCGTCGCCGTGTACGGGTCAGCCCAGTGGACCATCCCGGACGCCTACGTGGCCTCCAAGCTGTTCAAGGGCGCGCTGGGCACCAACAACGTCGAGACCAGTACACGGCTCTATGCCACCAGTGCGATGGCGGGCCTCCAGAGCAGCTTCGGCCTCGATGGCGCGATCGGCTGTTACGAGGACACCGACCACGCCGACGTCTTCGTGCTGTGGGACATCAATCTCGCCGAATCCGACCCGGTGCTGTTCTCCCGGATGCTGGACCGCAGGCGGGTGAACCCCGCTGTCCGCATCATCGATGTCACCACCCGCACCACCCGCACCAGCTACGCCGCCGACCACTCCGTGCTGCACGCGCCGCATACGGCGCCGGCGATCGCCAACGGCGTTTGCCATGAGATCGTGGCACGGAAGTGGGTCGATCGCGAGTTCGTCAATCGATACGTCGCCTTCAAGCGCGGGCGGACGGACATCGGATACGGACTCGCCGACGACACGCTCGTCACGGACGGTCCCACCGACGCCACCTGGAGCGAGTATGTGGAGTTCCTCGCGGATTACGAACCGGAACGCGTGCAGGAGTGGTCGGGCCTCTCGGCGGCGAGTATCCGGTGGCTGGCGTCGCTCTACGGCGACCCGCTGCGCAAGGTGATGTCCGTCTGGGGCAGGGAAGTCAACCAGGACGTGCGCGGCACCTGGACGAACAACCTGCTCCATAACATCCACTTGCTCGTGGGGAAGGTCGCGGCGCCGGGGAACAGCCCGTTCTGCACCACGGGACAGCCGAGCGGCGGGAGCGCCGTGCAGGACGCGGGTACGTTGACCCACACGCTTCCGCGCGGGGTGGTGCAGAACGAAGCGGACCGCCGCCGGGCGGCCGAGATCTGGGGCGTGCCGGTGGAGATGATCGACCCCCAGCCGGCTGGCCCGGCGCTCTCGATGTTCCGCCGGCTGGAGCGGGGTGATATCCGGTTTCTCTGGATACTGGCCACCGATCCGATGGTCAGCCTCCCCAACCTGGACCGCTATCGCCGCGCGGCGACGGGGGACGATCGCTTCATCGTCGTGTCGGAAGCGTATCCGACCCCCACGACGGACGTGGCCGACGTCGTCCTCCCAGCGGCGATGTGGCTCGAACGTGACGGCATATACGCCAATGTGGAGCGGAGGGTGCAGTACTTCGGGCGGATCGTCGCGCCGCCCGGGGACGCGACCAGCGACGCCTGGCAGATGATCGAGGTCGCCCGCCGTCTTGGGTTCGGGAAGCTGTTTCCATCGGACCAGTCCAGCCAGGTCGAGCAGATCTGGGAGGAGTACACCCGCTTTCACGCGGAGCCGGAGGACGAGCTTCCCTCCATGTCCGCGCTGCGTGCGCAGCCGGGAGTCTTGTGGCCATCCGTCGTCGGTCGTGAAACCCGGTGGCGATACAACGCGGCCCATGACCCCGCCGCCGACCAGACGCGAGGCGGCTACGACTTCTACGGCCACGCGGATCACCGTGCGTGGATCTGGCTGCGCCCGCACGAGCCGCCGGCCGAGTCGCCGGATCGCGAGTATCCCTTCTGGCTCATGACCGGTGCCGTGCTCGAGCACTGGGGTGCGGGTTCGATGACGCGACGCATCCCGGTGCTGCATCGCGCCCTCCCGCACGCCTACGTCGAGATCGGCCGCGAGGATGCCAGTGAGCTGGGCATTCGGAACCGGGAGACCGTGCGCCTGGTGAGTCGGCGCGGTGCCCTCGAGCTCGAGGCTCGCATCAACTACCGCTCCCAGCCCCCGCGAGGCCAGGTCTTCGTCCCGTCGTTCGACGAGGCGCGGCCGGTGAACCGGCTCACGCTCGATGCCTGCTGTCCCGCTCTCGGGGCAGCCCGACCCGAAGTGCGCGGTGCGCCTGGAGCGACTGCCGCCGCGGAGTGCCGCAGTTGAGTGCGCCAGGCCGGGACCCGACCGCGCTCGCCCTGCGGGCTCTTCCTGATTGCCTCCGCCGTCACAGCGGTGGTCGCAGCGAGCGTGGCGGTGAAGCGTGCCCCCGCCAGTCGCAACCCCGCACCCGCGCGTCCTCGCCGTCGCGCTGCTGAGGCCGCCCGAAGAGCCGATCCGGGCCGAGGCCCAGGTGTTCCGCACCACTCCCGCCATGCTGGCGATTGAGCCCACGGCCCGCCGGGAACGGTTCGGCCCATCCCCGCACGCTGGCGACGGTGCGCTTCCTGCGCGCGTATCCAGGGGCGCCGCCGCGCGATCCCGCACCCCCTCACGGCCGACGAGTTTCGAACGGACGCCTGCAAGACCTGCCATGAACGGGGCGGCTTCTCGGCCCGCTTTGCCGCCTACGTGCCGGTGACCCCACATCCCGAGCGGGGCATTTGCCTGCAGTGCCATGTGGGCGTGGACTCCCTCATTGGTGCCCCGGCTCCCAACCCCAACCCGAATGCCAGATGTTCACAGTGCCATGGTCCGAGCGGCGGGGCGCCGCGGGCGGAGGCGAGGGTCACGTGGCCGACCACGGTCTGGCCGCAACTGCCCGGGCTCACGGCGGATCGCGACCCCCCACCGATCCCGCACGATCTGCAGTTCCGGGAGAACTGCCTCACCTGCCACGCCGGCCCCGCGGCCGTCGCCGAAATCCGAACGACGCACCCGGAGTGGGCCAATTGCCGTCAATGCCATGTGACGCTCGATCCCGAGGCAGGGGCCTTCACGCGCCCGGCGCGGGTTGTCGCCACCGGAGGTGCGCCATGAGTCGGACGCGGTGTGGTATCGAGGTCGTGGGGGTTGCCGGGGTATGGCTGATCGCCGGCTGCAGTGGGAGCCATTCCGTGCAGTGGGACCAGCCCCCGTCAGGAACCGCCATCGCGACGGTCGACTCCGCGACGGCGGCCCGCAATGCGATTCTCGAGCCCGGCATGCTCGCGACCGTGCAGGCGGTTCCAGTCGAGCGCTGGAAGGGACCGGGCGACCGGCCATTCGAGGTCGCGCTTCGAAGCGCCGCGCCGGAGGCCGGGCACTCGCGCATGTTCGGCTCGATCACCCTCCCGATCGCGCTCCGCACCCGCGCTGCCGACATCAGTCAGTACCCCTGCACGTCGTGCCACCTCGGCCGGAAGGTGGTCATGGCCAACAGGCGTATCGGCGACGCGCATAACAACATTCAGCCGGTGCACCCCGAACAGACCGGCGCCGTCTGTTCGACGTGCCATTCGGCCGACGACGTCGCGTTGCTGACGCTCAAGAGCGGGGACCGCGCCCCTCTGGATGAGGGATACCGGTTGTGTGCGCAATGCCACTTTCCGGAGGCGAAAACGTGGGCCGGCGGGGCGCATGGGAAACGGCTCGACGGCTGGCAGGGGCGACGGGTGGTGATGGCATGCGCCGATTGCCACGACCCACACGCACCCGCCGTTCAGGCGCGCATACCCTTCCGTGCGCCGCAAATCCAGCGAAGCCGAGGCGACGACCGATGACCGCAGACCGAACAGCGGAGAAGGAGACTGGCGCCGAAGACGTCGGCCTGCTGCAAAAGCCCGTCGACCGCCGGGGCGCCTTAAGCCTCCTCGCTGGCGCAGTGGCCGCGGGCGCGCAGGCGGTGGGTGCGTGTACGCCGCTCAGCGCCGAGACGGACGAGGAGCGGGAGGTCAAGCTGCTGGCCTGGCGGGAGTACATCAAGGGCAACTTCCGGTTCATGACGGAGGCCGAGCGGGCGCAGACGATTGCCCGTCTGGAGCGGCTCGCCCAGCTGCAGCGCGGTGAGGAAGTCACGATCCAGTCCACCGGCGCACAGCCCGGCGTGGTGTTCGGGTATGCCTTCAATATTTCGAAGTGCAAGGGGTTCCGACGCTGCGTCGAGGCCTGCATCAACGAGAACAACCTCGACCGCAATGCGGACACCCAATACATCCGGATCTTCGAGATCGAGGACGGCGTGGTCGATCTCGACCACGGCGACGCGACCTTCCAGCACGAAGTGCCGGCGGAGGGACACTTCTATCTCGGAACCCAGTGCTTCCAGTGCGCCGATCCACCGTGCGTGAAGGTCTGTCCCGTCGGTGCCACCTGGCAGGAGCCGGACGGCATCACGGTCATCGACTACGACTGGTGCATCGGGTGCCGCTACTGCATGGCGGCCTGCCCGTACTGGGCTCGGCGCTTCAACTGGGCCACCCCCGAAGTGCCGGCCGAGGAAGTGAACCCCAACCAGCACTACCTGGGGAATCGTGCCCGCATGAAGGGGCGCGTCGAGAAGTGCACCTTCTGCATCCATCGCAGTCGGCAGGGCCGCCTGCCGGCCTGCGTCGAGGCGTGCCCCACCGGGGCGCGGGTGTTCGGCAACCTGCTGGATCCCGACTCGGAGATCCGCTGGGTGCTCGCCAACAAGCGTGTGTTCCGGTTGAAGGAAGAGCTGAAGACCGAGCCGCGCTTCTGGTACTTCAGCGATTGAGGTCACGGTGCACCTGCGACCATTCCTCGTGAGCGCGCTGCAGTCGGCCACCAACGGTGGCCGGCGCTACCACCTGTGGATGGCCACCTTGACGACCATCATTCTCGTCGGCGCCTACGCGTACTCGTTTCAGTGGCGCTACGGGCTCGAGGTCACCGGCATGACCGACCAGGTGAGTTGGGGACTGTACATCTCGAACTTCACCTTTCTCGTCGGGATGGCCGCGGCCGCCATGATGCTGGTCCTGCCGGCGTATATCCTGGAGGACGTCGACTTCAGTCGCGCGGTGCTGATGGCGGAAGCCGTCGCGGTGGCGGCGTTGGTCATGGCCCTCGGGTTCGTCGTGGTTGATCTCGGCAACCCCGAGGGTGGGTGGCACCTGATGCCCGGCATTGGCTATCTCAACTGGCCGCGGTCGCTCCTGGCATGGGACGTGATCGTGCTGAACGGCTATCTGGCCCTGAATCTGGTCATCCCGTTCTACATCCTCTACAACCACTACGCCGGCCGCTCGCCGTCCAAGAACAAGTATCTCCCGTGGATGTACATCTCCGCGATGTGGGCTGTGAGCATTCACTTGGTCACGGCGTTCCTGCTGGCGGGTCTGCCGTCCCGGCCTTTCTGGAACAGCGCGCTGCTGGGACCCCGGTTCCTGGCCTCGGCTTTCACGGCGGGCCCGGCATTCGTGATCCTGCTGCTGCATTTAATCCGCCGGACCACGCGATACGACATTGCCGATGGCGCGTTCTCGAAGCTCGCGCTAGTCACCGTCGCTGCGGCGCAGGTGAACATCGTGATGCTCATCTCCGAGTTGTTCTACAAGTTCTACTCGCCAACTCATCACAGCATCAATGCGCAATACCTTTTCTTCGGCCTCGGCGAGCACCATGCGCTGGTGCCGTGGATCTGGACTGGGATCGGGCTGAATCTCATCGCGACCGCCGTCCTCATGATCCACCCTCTGCGGCGCAACCCGCGCTGGCTGATCCCCGCCTGCGCCACGCTCTTCGTGGGCATCTGGATCGAGAAGGGGATCGGGCTGGTGATCCCCGGGTTCATTCCCTCGCCCCTGGGCGAGATCGTCGAGTACACCCCGACCTGGGTGGAGCTGTGCGTGACCGCCGGCATCTGGGCGCTCGGCATGTTCGTCCTCACGATCCTGATCCGGGTGGCGCTTCCGATTGAGTTGGGTGAAGTGCGGAGTCCCTACCTGGAGCCCGCGCCTCCCGCGCGAGCCCTGCGCCCACGCAGTACGCGGATACGGCAGGAGGACGTGCGGCCCGTACGGACACGATGATGCGATCGCTGGCAACATGCCGGCCGACTTTCCTTTGACGAGGTGATGGACATGATCAAGCATAGACCGAACGACACGCGGTACCCGCTCGCCGCTCTCGCCGCGGGGCTGATCGGTGCGGCGGGGCTGGCTGGCGCGCTGTTTCTGGCCGGCCTCGCCCCGCCGCTGGCGGCGGGGGCGGGCGCCGGGCTGGGGCTGCTGCTCGCGGCCTCGATCAAGTACACCGACCAGTGGGAGAAGGCGGTGCTCCTGCGACTCGGCCGCTACCGGGGCCTCCGGGGCCCCGGCTACTTCGGCATCGTGCCGATCCTCGACCGGGTAGCCTACATCATCGACCAGCGCATCCGGACGGCCGCGTTCGGCGCCGAATCGTGCCTGACCCGGGACACGGTGCCGGTGAACGTCGACGCCATCGCCTTCTGGATCGTGCGGGACGCGGAGCGCGCGGCGTTGGAAGTGCAGGACTACGATGAGGCCGTCATCCTCTCCGCCCAGACCGCGCTCCGGGACGCCATCGGCAAGCACGATCTGGCCGAACTGATCCAGTCGCGGGTCGAACTCGGCCACGGGCTCGAGATGGCGCTGGAGCAGAAGATGCAAAACTGGGGCATCCACGTGCAGTCGGTGGAGATCCGCGACGTCATCATCCCGACCGCACTCGAGGATGCCATGTCCCGGCAGGCGCAGGCCGAACGGGAACGGCAGGCGCGCATCATCCTGGGCACGGCGGAAACCGAGATCGCCCACAAGTTCGTCGAAGCCGCGAATGCGTACCGCGACAACCCGGCCGCCATGAACCTGCGGGCGATGAACATGCTCTACGAGAGCATCGTCAAGCGGGGCTCGCTCATGGTGGTACCGTCGGGGCTGGCCGACTCGCTCAACGTACCCTCCCTGCTGGGCGCGATGGGTGGGGCCGCATTGGTGCCGCGCGATGGCGGGGGCGAAGCGCACGAGGCGGGCGGTAGCGAGGCGCCCAAGCCGGCGAAGGAGACCGTGGCCGGCAGGGCCGGAGAACCTCCAAAGGGTCTGTGACTTGGACAAGAAGACCATGAAAGATGATGCGACTGACGAAACGCCGGAGGGCGCCGCCGACGGCACCGTGCTCCAGAAGCGCGTTGACCGACGGGAGGCGGTCGGCCTCCTCCTCGGCGGCCTGGCGGCGGGTGCGGCCGCGGTCGGCGCCTGTGCACCGCTCACCGCCGCGACGGCCGAAGAGCGCGAGCTCAAACTGCTCGAATGGGAGGAGTTCACCCAGAAACATTATCGGCGCATGACCGCGGAGGAGCGCGCCGAGACCATTGAGCGACTCGAGCGCCTCGCCAAGCTCCGCCACAACGAAGACGTCACCATCGATACCACCGATGCTCTGCCGGGAGTCCTCTTCGGCTACGCCTTCAACATTTCGAAGTGCAAGGGGTTCCGACGCTGCGTCGAGGCCTGTATCAACGAGAACAACCTCGATCGGCACGCCGACACGCAGTACATCCGGATTTTCGAGAAAGAGAGCGGTGTGGTGGATCTCAACCATGCTGACGCGACCTTCCAGCACGAAGTGCCGGCGGAGGGACACTTCTATCTCGGAACCCAGTGCTTCCAGTGCGCCAACCCGCCGTGCGTTCCAGTCTGTCCAGTGGGCGCCACCTGGCAGGAGCCCGACGGCATCGTGGTGATCGATTACAACTGGTGCGTCGGGTGTCGCGCCTGCATGGCCGCCTGCCCGTACTGGGCCCGGCGCTTCAACTGGGGCGTGTCCGACGTGCCCCCCGAGGAAGTGAACTCCAATCAGCACTATCTCGGGAATCGTGCTCGCAAACAAGGCTGCGTCGAGAAATGCACCTTCTGCATCCATCGGACTCGTAAGGGGCGTTTACCCGCGTGCGTCGAGGCGTGTCCCACCGGGGCCCGTATCTTCGGCAACCTGCTGGACCCTGACTCCGAGATCCGCTGGGTGTTGGCGAACAAGCCGGTCTTCCGTCTGAAGGAAGAATTGGCGACGGAACCTCGTTTCTGGTACTTCACCGACTGAGGGGCCATGCATCTTCGAGCCTTCCTCTCGAGCGCATTGCGTGGCGTGACCTCCGGCGGGCGCGGCTACCATGTGTGGATGGCGAGCCTGACGGCAGTCATGCTCCTCGGGGGCTACGCGTACGTGGTGCAGGCCAGCCAAGGACTCAGCGTCACGGGGATGAACGACCATGTGAGCTGGGGACTCTATATTTCCAATATGGCGTTCCTTGTCGGGGTCGCGGCGGCGGCGGTGATCCTGGTGATGCCGGCGTACGTGCTGGAGGACGTCGACTTCAGTCAGGCCGTGCTCATTGCGGAAGGGGTCGCGGTCTCGGCCCTGGTCATGTGCCTCGCGTTCGTCATGGCCAACAGCCCGGGCTATCCGTGGAAGTGGTGGCGCCTCACCCCGGGGATCGGACTCCTGAACTGGCCCGACTCGATGCTGGCGTGGGACGTGATCGCACTGAACGGCTATTTGATACTGAATCTCGCCATCCCGTTCTACATCCTCTACAGCCACTTCGTCGGGCGTGAGCCTTCCAAGAAGAAGTACGTCCCTTTCATCTACCTGTCGGTCGGGTGGGCGGTCAGCATTCACCTGATTACCGCCTTTCTCTTCGCGGCTCCACCGGCTCGCCCGTTGTGGAATTCGCCCCTGCTGGGACCCCGGTTCCTCGCCTCCGCCTTTACTGCCGGTCCCGCGTTCATGATCCTCTTGCTTGGTTTCATTCGGTCGCAAAGCAAATACCCCATTTCGGATGTGGCCATTTCGAAGCTGGCGACGGCCACCACCGTGGCGGCCCAGATCAACCTCGTGATGCTCTTTTCCGACCTGGTCTTCGAGTTCCGCTTTCCCACACATCACAGCCTGAGCGCTAGGTATCTCTTCTTCGGGCTCGGCGAGCACAATGCGCTGGTGCCGTGGATCAGGACTGCGATCGGGCTCAATGTGCTCGCCACCGTCGTCCTCATGATCCACCCCCTGCGGCGCAACCCGCGCTGGCTGATGCCGGCCTGCGCCACGCTCTTCGTGGGCATCTGGATCGAGAAGGGGATCGGGCTGGTGATCCCCGGGTTCATTCCCTCGCCCCTGGGCGAGATCGTCGAGTACACCCCGACCTGGGTGGAGCTGTGCGTGACCGCCGGCATCTGGGCGCTTGGCTTGTTCGTCCTGACCGTTCTGGTGCGCGTGGCACTGCCAATCGAGTTGGGCGAGGTCCGTAGTCCGCACCTCGAGGAACCACCCCGCGGGCGCGCCGTCCGCCCCCGAGGCAGCCGCCCGGAATACCGGGAAGTCCGACCCTTTCGGACACGATGATGCGATCGCTGGCAACATGCCGGCCGACTTTCCTTTGACGAGGTGATGGACATGATCAAGCATAGACCGAACGACACGCGGTACCCGCTCGCCGCTCTCGCCGCGGGGCTGATCGGTGCGGCGGGGCTGGCGGGCGCGCTGTTCCTGGCCGGCCTCGCCCCGCCGCTGGCGGCGGGGGCGGGCGCCGGGCTGGGGCTGCTGCTCGCGGCCTCGATCAAGTACACCGACCAGTGGGAGAAGGCGGTGCTCCTGCGACTCGGCCGCTACCGGGGCCTCCGGGGCCCCGGCTACTTCGGCATCGTGCCGATCCTCGACCGGGTAGCCTACATCATCGACCAGCGCATCCGGACGGCCGCGTTCGGCGCCGAATCGTGCCTGACCCGGGACACGGTGCCGGTGAACGTCGACGCCATCGCCTTCTGGATCGTGCGGGACGCGGAGCGCGCGGCGTTGGAAGTGCAGGACTACGACGAGGCCGTCATCCTCTCCGCCCAGACCGCGCTCCGGGACGCCATCGGCAAGCACGATCTCGCCGAACTGATCCAGTCCCGGATCGAACTCGGCCATGGGCTCGAGATGGCGCTGGAGCAGAAGATGCAGAACTGGGGCATCCACGTGCAGTCGGTGGAGATCCGCGACGTCATCATCCCCGCCGCACTGGAGGATGCCATGTCCCGGCAGGCCCAGGCCGAGCGGGAGCGCCAGGCGCGGATCATCCTGGGCACGGCGGAAACCGAGATCGCCCACAAGTTTGTCGAGGCCGCCAATGCCTACCGCGACCACCCGGCTGCCATGAACCTGCGGGCGATGAACATGCTCTACGAGAGCATCGTCAAGCGGGGCTCCTTGATGGTGGTACCGTCGGGGCTGGCCGACTCGCTCAACGTCCCGTCCCTGATGGGCACGAAAGAGACGGCACCCGGCGTGGCCCCGGGGGCGCCAAGGAGGCTCTAGCCCCGAAGGAAGCGGGCGGAAGCCTTTGCAACGCCGCCCGCGCCCCGCGCTGGACGCGGGATCCGGGACGGTCGTTTCTTCAATTCCCCGGAATATTCCTTCCGTGACATGCTGCGCAGGTCTGGGGATTCCGGCGCCGGAGCCGGTCCGGATCGAACCCCGGGCCGTGTGGATTGAAATGGCGGCCACTCTGGGCGGAGTGGCACGTCAGGCAGTCCCGCTCAGAGTGGCAGGTGATACAGTTTTCGATGTTCTGGCGCGCGGCGACTCCATGGTTGAAGACAAACGCCCCGTTCGCGTCGTGATACCCTCCAGTCAGTGTCCCGGTCGAGACGAGTCCCGACTGCCGGTGGCAGGTGGCGCAAAAGATGGATTGGTTATGGCAATCGGCGCACTCCGTCTGCCGGCTGAATGCCGCCGCGGGATGTCGGGTCAGAAACCCGGCAGGATGGTAGCTGCCACCGGATCCGGCGTTGGGCCGGTGGCATTCCAGGCACTCGGCACGCGCATGACAGGCGCTGCAGCTGCCTGGGGATGCGCTCGCGAGCGGGGCGTGCCGGTCGGCGAAGTCGGCGGTATGGTAACCCGGCTTCTTGCGTTCGATGCGTGCGCCGACGGCCCGGCCTGGGCCACTGGCGGGCAGCGCCAGGACGATGGTCGGCCGCGTGCGATGGCAGGCGATGCAGCTCTCCTGCGTGTGACAGGTCGCGCACGTCGCCGGGTCTCGCTTGGCTTTCCCGCCGTGTTGTGAGAGAAACCGTGAGTCCTGATGGGATGCCGGCGCCTTCAGTTCGGCCTTGAGCGCCAGCGAACGGGGATCTGGGGCGAGGGCCTGGATGGCCTTGACCTCTGGCGCGTTCACGTGGCACTGCGTACAGAAGTCGCGCGCATGGCAGACGGCGCAGGTGCGGTCGCCCTTCTCGGCCGGCTCTCCGTGCCCCTTGCGCGTCAGAAACGCCTTGTCGTCATGCGAGTCGGGTTTCTCGAACTTTGCCACCCGCTCCATGGGCAGCGCCGTGGCCTCGGCCAGGGGGAGGTGACAGGTGCCGCAGGCGGTATCGGGGGCGGAGAAATGCGCCATCTTGAGGCCGTGGCAGTCTAGGCACTGGCCCGAGATGGTGCGCCGAACCGTGAGCCATGCTGTGCCGGATGGCGTGTGGCAGGCGGCACAGTCGAGGGTGGAATCGGCGGGAAGTTTCTCCCCGGACTTCCGTAAATGCTCCGCGTGGGTGAAGCGGAAATTGGAAGGACGGGCCGGCGGTGCGGCCCAATCCACTCGCTCCTCGACCGTTCCGTCGTGGCAGCTGGCGCAGGACTCCGGTGCGGGGTAGACGGGGCGTCCGGTATCGGTGATGCCGGCGTGACAGCTCGCGCATTCCGGGAAGAGCTTCTGGTGTTTCTCGTGATCGAAAACGTCCCTGCGCTGGTGCAGCGCAGCGCCGCCGAAGGCGCCAAGCAGGATCACCAGGCTCAGTGCAAGGGGAAGACGCGGAACGCTCATCGGCGGCCCTCCCGCCGGACCGCCGGAGGCAGTGGCAACCGATCGGCGCTTGAGCCGAAGAGCCATGAGAGACTGGCGCGGAGGCGCGTCTGTGACCAGTCGATCCCGGACGCATCGGGACGGCGGCGGTTCTCATCGTACCGGGTCACGCTCAGGCCAAGGCGCAGACGGTCGGTGGCATGGATGTCGACGGAGAGACCGTACCAAGTGAGCGCCGGGTTGTCGATCCGAAACTCGAGCGGGCGGACCAGGTGTCCTCCCTCGGCCGTGAGGGTCACGGCGCCGACTGGCCGGTAGCTCAGGCTTCCATCTACGCCCTGCGAAGACGCTCCGGGGCCGAACTCGGCTTGGTACCCCCCATCGAGGGTCAGGGCTGAAGTGATGACGTAGGTGGCTCCGGCATTCCAACGCCAGCCCTTGGTCTCTTCGCTCAAGAGCGGCGTCTCCGCTTCGGCCTCCAGGTACCGGTAGCGTTCTCCGCCCCCGCGGACGGTCAGACCGCGCACCGGGGCAATCCACAGCGATCCGTTCACGGCTTCGTACGGCACGGGACTGAAGACCCCCCAGAGCGTCCAGAGGTCGAAGTAGGGGCGATAGCGCCGAACGCCCACCGCCCCCCCGAATCGAGTCTCGCTGTGCCGGAGGGTAAGGTCGGCGCTTCCCCACCAGCCGCGGGCGAGGTCGTAGTCGGCGCCCCCGGTCAGGCTCCAACCGGACAGAGGCCGGAAGGTTGCCGAGAGCGCGATGCGCTCCGAGACGAAGTTGCGGGTATCGCGGTCGACCTCCCGTTCGTAGTCGAACCGCGCATCCGCCAGGCGATGGGCCCACTCCAGCGCCCCGCCGACCAGCAGCTGCCGTTGCCGGGGCTGGAAGTCGTCGAGCGGGTTAAGGGCGTCACTGGTGACGGGGAGCGCCACGGCGCGCGCCAACCCCAGCCCGCCGTAGCCGGTAGCCGTCAGACCGAGCCTCGGCTGCCGGTAGGCGAGGCGGGCGCCGTCATAGCCGTAGTAACCGAGGCGTCCCCGCTCCACCTGACGACCGAGCCGTCCCGTGATCCGCTCCGTGGCATACTCGGCGTATCCCTCGAAGACCTGCACGGCCGGGTCGGTACCCGGCCAGACGTCGGAAGCCCCGAGATCCGTACCAACCCGGGCGTTGGTGTGCAGGCTGAAGCCAGGGAGGCCGAACCCCCACGCGGTAAGGTCGAGACTGGTGACGAAGGGGCCGCCGCGCCGGGCCCTTCCCGCTCGGTAGAAGGTGCACACGGTCCGGCCCGGGAAGCAGGTGGCGACAAACCCGTCGGGTGTCTCCAGGCCGCCTCCGGGGCCGGTCACCACCTGGCCCAAGGGGATGCTGTCCTTCAGGATTCCCCGGTACGTGGCGCCTTGCACCCGGGCATCGAGCCGGACCAGGTACTCCTGCGCGCTGCCGACGGTGGGAGTGGTGAGCAACACGCCCATGAACCATGTGAGGGCGTTTCTCATCCTACCATCCCGTGCTTGAGCAGGCGCGGCCGATACTGATCCGGAGGAGCCTGCAGGTGACAGACGCTGCACTCCTTGTCGGTGTTGTGGTCTACCCCCGGCGGATGGCAGGCCAGGCACAACGTCCGGGTGGGCGAGAGGGTTGCGATCGCGGCCGTCGCATGACAGGCGTCGCAGGCGATATGGGTGCGGGCCGGCCGGGCGTGGGCCTCGGTGATCGTGGCGGTCCGATGACAGGAGGCACACTGCCGCTTGGCGTCGTGGTGCTTGTCATGGCAGCCCTGGCAGCTCGCCGCGGAGTCCACCAGCGCCAGGGTCACCGGTTGTCCGTGGCAGGTCGTGCAGCGGAGGTCGGAGTGGCCCTGATGCCGGAACGCGACCGTCCGCTCGCGCGCCGGCTTGCCCGCGGCAGCGATGCTCACCTGGACCGCGATGGCTTCGGGAACGCTCTGCTGCTCATGACACTGGACGCAGTCGCTCCGGGCCGAGTTCTGATGGTGGCAGATCTGGCAACCACGCGGGGGTGCGAAGGTGAGGTTTTCCCCTGACTTGCTGAGGTGGCAGGTCAGGCAGGCCAGTTTCTTGTGTATGGGGTGTGAAAAGGTATCGCTTGGCAAGGCGGGGAGTGCGCTGAGCGCGCGTCTCGGGGGATCGTCCCCGGGCGGCGCATCGCCCTTCCCCTTCATCGGCCGCTCCGGCGGGACCTCGGGCAACTCGGGCAAGAAGGACTGCCGCAGCGCCTTGGTGGTATCGAACGGCAGCGGCGGCCGGATTCCCCCGCCGGACCGGGCGCGCACCGCCTCATGGCATTCACTGCAGTCACTGGCGTCCACCCGGGTGGCATGCGGCTGATGGCAGAGAGTGCACTGCTCGGCCTGCTTGCGGTGCGCGGCGCCGGTATGGAACGGGATCTTGCGCCAGTCGGCGTGGCAGCCGGCCGTGGCGCACGACTTTTGAGTCTCGCCCAGGGTGACCTGGTCGTGGGGGTTGTGACACATCCCACAGGTCCCGCTGTGCGGGTCTTCACCCACCGAGAAAGTCGGAAGCAGCACCTCCATTTTGTGGCAGGCCAGACACTGCTTGATGTTGGGCCGGAGGGTGCCCGCGGCCGAGTCCCGGGTCGCGAGCGCGGCCACCGGGGTGGTGAACCTGTGGCAGACGGTGCAGTGCAGGTCGGTCTGGTCGGCCATCTTCCCGAGCTTGATGACCGTCTCGTCGGTGAGATGGCAGCCCTGCTGCACGCAGGTGCTGTCCGCCGGCTGGAACCGGTGGGCGGTTCGCGCATGGCAGGTGAGGCACTCCACCTTGCCCTTGAGAGCCGCCGAATCCGACTCGAAATGGGTTCGGTGTCCGGCGGTGGCCGCGATGGCCTGCCAGGTTTCCTTGGCCGCACCCTGCACGTGACAGTTCTCGCAGGTCTGACGCGGGACCTTGGCATGCGGCGGGATCTCGTCGCCCCGGATCCCCGACATCCAGAAGACCAGCTTGACCGCTTCCTTGATCGGCTTGAGCGGATGGCAGGTGTGGCAGTTGATGGTGTCGTGCTTGCCTTCCAGCCGCGGCACGATGGTGTAATTGCCGGTGTCCGCGAACACGAACTGCTGTCCGCTGCCGACGAAGATGTGGCAGCCGTTGCAGAACCGCTTGTCAGTCTCGACGAAGTGATACCCGGTAAATCCGGCGGTCAGCGCCAGGCCGGCCGCCACGAGCGCCCCGCCCACCAGGGCGAACTTGACGGTAGCACTCCGGGTCCGGATCCAGGGGAGGATCTGCTGGCGGCGGGGCCACAGCCAGCGCAGCACGAATAACAGCACCACCAGGGCGATGGCTGCGCCGCCCCACATCACCCATGGGGCCTGCTGGAAGATCCACTGGATGATGGGGGTGAGCTTATCGCCGGCGAGGGTGGAGTCCGCCGGGTGAGTGATTTGCAGAAGCGCGCCGCCCTGAGGCATGGAGATCAAGATAACACCCGCCCCGGCTAGGCCTTGCCGGGACGGGTGGAATTACGCGCGATGCGCGCGCGCATCACTCAGCGCGAGGATGCGCGCATGATAGCTTGTTCTGTGGCCGGGGCCATCCGCAGCTCCCCGCTTCGGATGGCACCCTGAATCTGCGCCAGCACCGGCGCGGGTGGGGCTGGCAGGAAGCTGCCGTAGATGGCCAGCAGGTCCGCAATCGACGACCGCAGCAGCGCCCGGTACAGGAACGGGTTGTGCACGCCGTGCGACGCATCCGGGTGGCCGGACAAGCGCTCGCCGAGGAGCTGGGCGTTGAACAGCGCACCCTTGGCCGGCGTGAGAATGGTGTTATACGGCGGGTTGGTGAAGTCGAGATCGTTGGGCGCGTTCAGCTTGATCTTGGCCAGGTATCCGGTGTCCGTCGGGAAGGCATCCAGAGTCTGATTGCCGTTGAGATCGGTCCACAGCGTCATGACCAGGGTGTCCCGTTCCCCTGAGATCTGGGTCAGCCGCTGGACCGCGATCGCTTCGCTGCCGTGGCAGCCGGCGGTGGTGCAGGAGGCCCACGACCGGCTCGGCTCATCAAGCGGGCACGCGTTCGAGAAGGTCGTATCCGCGACGGGCGGGGTCTTCTGCATCAAACAGGGAAGCGGGTGGAAGCTGTGGCCGATGAAACTCACAGCATTGCCGCCGGCGTCCACCCCGGTCAGGGCGTTCACGTGGCACCCCGCGCAGAGCCGTGGGTTGGCGGTGGACCCGTGTGTCGTGAGGATCGCGCTGGTGTCGTACACCGTTCCGGGCGGAAAATAGCCCGCCGTACCGAACAGCACCGGTCCCTGCGCTCCGTGCGGACCGCGGGATTGGTTAGCGAGCGCCTCGGAGCGGTTGTTGTGACATTTGGTGCAGAGGTTCCGTTCCAGCACCGGCTCGCTGATCGGGAAGCGCAGCTGCCCCGGCAGCGGCTGGCCATTCGCATCCTTGGCGGTTCCATGCGGATCGTGGCAGACCACGCAGTTCTGGGGGAGCAGAGTTGCAGTACCCCGCTCCTTGAAGACGGCGTTCACGCCCCATGCCGCCAGTGCTCCCTTGCCCTCGTGGCAGGGTTGGCAGCTGGGGTTGGCCGCCTGAGACGCCCGGAGCTGGCCATGCCGGGACGACAGCCACTCCTTCAGGTAATTGTGGTTCTGCGAAGGGCCAGCTCCCTGATGGCAGCCCCCGCAGCCCGAATTGACGACCGCCGCCGTATCCGGTACGGGCGTGGTGGGATAGATGTTGGCGCTCGCCAGCGGACGATTGGCCACAACCGTGGGATTCTGCACGTGGTTGAATCCGGGCCCGTGGCAGCTCTCGCACTGGACGTCGTGGTAGGCGGTGCTCTTCACCGCGTCATAGCCGACGTTCGCCGCAGGCTGGTTCCCGCGAGAGTTGACGCTGTGGCAGGCCTCGCAGAACGTTTGGGCGCTGCCGCTGGCCTGCAGGGTTCCCCAGGCCTCCGCGTGTTTGGTCTGAATCCAGTCGATCTGCTGGCCAACGTGGCAGTTGCCGCACGTGGTCTGGTTGGTGGCCGCGGTGTAGTAGCCGAGGAATCCGGACTGGGCGTCCGGCGGCGGATTGAACGGCGGGCGGTCGCGGTAGACCGTGTCGGTACATGCACCGAGCCACATGATGCCCGACAGTGCGAGCGCCAGGGACCCCAGGCGAGACTTGACGGGTGTAGGGTGCATATGGCGATCCGTTGGGTGGAGTTCAACCTTATTCTATCCGAACACACATGACCCGCAAGGCATACCCCGGTGAAACTTTCTTCATCGGCCTCCCATGAAATGTTCACATCGGGCAGCCTCTTGCGGCGGCATCAGGGGCACTGAGGAGCGCGGTCCCCAGCCGGTCGCTGGCGTGCGCTACCGGGCTGTCCTCTTCGACAGGTGCTTGAGCCGGAGATGTTCCTCCCGCTCCCGTTCTTCGAGGGTCCGGCGCACGGCCCCCATCTGATCGATCAGGGACGGCGCCACCCGCCGCTCGAGAGTATGCACCTGGCGCGAGGTCCGCGACAGGGCTTCCCCCAGCCGGCGAATCATCATCTCGCGGGTGGCGGCGTCCAGCAGCAATTCCGCCAGCCGCTCGAACTCGGCCGCCGTGGCGACGGCGGCCGGCCCGGCGCTGCCGGGCGCGTTCCCCCGGGCCCCGACGGTCCGTGCGAGTGGCGGTCGGGAGACGATGCTGGCCACCGGAACGCCCCAGACCTGGGCCGACCGGATCTCGACTGCGATGTCGCGCTCAGGCCACGCCATCGCGCACAGTCCCGCGTGGCCGTGGAGTGCCAGGGACCGAAGCAGCAGTTGGTAGCCCAGTTGGAAGCCTGCCTCGATCTCGCGTCGCTGGTCGGCGGCGGGACGGGCCAGCTTGAAGAGTTCGGTGACCAGCGCCTCCCGCTTGCGTCGCAGCAACGCTGCCCCTTTCTGCACCTGAACCAGGCGGCGCCCGGCACGCAGCAGGTTGAGGCGGGTGGGCGCAAGCGGGCGGACGTTCATCGGGGCGGTTCCCCTTTCCGCGCCGCCCAGGTGGTCTCGGAGATCCGGGTCAGGTCCTCCCGCGGCAGGTTCTCGAGCAGCCGCCAGCCTGTCGCCAGGGTCTCGGCCAGGGTGCGCCGCCCGCCACTCTGCCGGACGAACTCCTGCTCGAACCGATCGGCGAATCCCAGCGCTCGCTGGTCAGCCTCCGCCAGTCCGTTCTCCCCCACGATGGCGGCCATCATCCGCGCCTCCCGTCCCCGGGCGTAGACGGCGTACAACTGGTCGGCCCACTGGCGGTGCTCGGGAACCGTCTTGTCCGCACCGATCCCCGCATTCATGAGCCGCGAGAGCGACGGCAGCACGTCGATCGGCGGGAAGATCCCGCGCCGGTGCAGCTCGCGCGACAGGACCAGCTGACCTTCGGTGATGTAGCCGGTGAGATCGGGGATGGGATGGGTGATGTCGTCGTCCGGCATCGTGACGATGGGAATCTGGGTGACCGAGCCCGACCGGCCGCGCACGATGCCGGCCCGCTCGTAGATGCTGGCCAGGTCGGTGTACATGTAGCCCGGGTACCCGCGCCGGCCCGGAATCTCTTCCCGGGCGGTGGCGATCTCCCGGAGCGCCTCACAGTAGTGGGTCATGTCGGCGATCACCACCAGCACGTGCATGCCGGCCTCGAAGGCGAGGAACTCCGCCTGGGCCAGGGCGACGCGCGGAGCGAGCAGGCGTTCGATGGTGGGATCCCGGGTCTCATTGAGGAAGAGCACGCTGCGCTCGGTGGCGCCGCTCCGCCCGAACCGCTGCAGAAACGTCCGGGTTTCCCGGGCGGTGATTCCGATTCCCACGAAGACCACCGCGAACGGCTCACCCCGGGGCGCGCGGGCGTGCTCGACGATTTCCGATGCCAGCTCGAGGCCCGGCAGCCCCGGCCCGGAGAACACCGGCAGCTTCTGTCCGCGCACCAGGGTGTTCATGCCGTCGATCGCCGACACCCCGGTCTCGATGAAATCGGACGGGCGGGCTCGACGCGCCGGGTTGAGCGGCGCGGCCCAGATGGGACGCACGGCCTCGCCTACGGGGGGCGGCAGCCCGTCCAGCGGCCGGCCCATGCCGTTGAACGTCCGGCCCAGGAGCTCTCGCCCGACCACGGCGGTGGCCACATCACCGGTGAGCGTCACATCGGCCCGGGCCGGGGGGAGCCCCACGGTCTCCTCCAGCACCTGGACGACCGTGATCTCCTCCCCGGCGTCGATCACCTGGCCGCGGCGGACCGGTTCCCCGGGTGAGCGGATCAGCACCCATTCGCCCTGCGCCACCAGCGCTGTGGCGCGGAGGTAGATCAGCGGGCCGCTGGCCGACTGTGCTCCGTGATAGACCCGTGCCAGCGCGGTCATGGGGCTGCACCCGTTGCGGCGATGTCCCGGACGGCGCGTTCCGCCTCCGCCACGTGGCGGTCCAGTTCGGTGGACGGCGCCCAGCGCAGCGCCGCCAGTGCCCGGCGGGCGGGAGCCAGATCGAGCCGGTCAAACGTGGCGCCGCGGTCGAGCGCGGCCAGCCCGGTCTGGTACGTCGCACGGGCGAGCAGCGCCAGCTGATAGGTCTTCGCCACCGGGGACAGGGCATCGTTCGGATCGAAGGCGCTCTGACCCAACACCGTCTCCCGGACCAGGCGGGCGGCCTCCAGCAGCAGCCGGTCCTTGTCCTGCAGTGCTTCGGGCCCGATCAGGCCGGCGATGTCGCGCAGTTCCCGTTCCCGCTGCATCAATTCCAGCGTCTCCCGCCGAAGCGCCGGCCACTCGGGGCCGCCGTGTTCGGCAAACCAGGCCGCGGTCCCTTCCGCATGCAGGGAGTAGCTGGTCTCCCAGTCGACCGCCGGAAACTGGCGCTGGTGGGCCAGCGTGGGATCGAGCGCCCACAGCGCTCCGGCGACCCGCAACGATGCCTGGGTCACCGGTTCGGAGAAGTCGCCCCCGGGAGGTGAGATCGCGCTGATCAGGGTCAGCACCCCGATACGCTCCGGCCGGCCCAGGGCCCGGACCCGACCGGCCCGCTCATAGAACTTGCCGAGACGATTGCCGAGATAGGTGGGGTAGCCCTCCTCGCCCGGCATCTCCTGCAGCCGGGCCGCGATCTCCCGGAGGGCCTCGCCCCAGCGCGACAGGCTGTCCGCCATGACCGCGACGCGATATCCCATGTCGCGGTAGTACTCGGCGATGGTGATCCCCAGGTACACCGACGATTCCCGCGCGGCCACCGGCATGTTGGAGGTATTCACGACCAGAACCGACCGATCCATGATCGAGCGGCCGGTGCGGGGATCGACCAGACTCGGAAACTCGGTCAGCAGCTCCGCGATCTCGTTCCCGCGCTCGCCGCATCCGATGTACACGACGATGTCGGCCTCGGCGTACTTGGCCAGCGACTGTTCGATGACGGTCTTGCCGGTGCCGAACCCGCCCGGCACGGCCACGCTGCCGCCCTCGGAAACCGGAAACAGGAAATCGAACACCCGTTGACCGGTGACGAACGGGCGCTCGGGCGCCAGGCGCTCGACGCTGGGACGGGGCTGGCGAACCGGCCACCGCTGCGCCAGGTGAAGCGGGGTGTGGTCGTCGAGCTCACCGATCGGCTCCGTCACGGTGAACTCCCCCGCATCGAGCCGCGCCAGCCGCCCGCCAACCCCCGGCGGCACCAGCACGTGATGCATGATGCCCGGCCGCTCGGCCACCGTGCCCAGCACATCCCCGCCCGCTACTTCGTCTCCGGCCGCGCGAATCGGCTGGAACGTCCATCTCCGGACAGGATCGAGTGTATCGGCTGTGATTCCGGGCTGGATGAAGTCACCCGAGAGTTCGGCCACCAGGGACAGCGGCCGTCCGATCCCATCCAAAACGCTCCCCAGCAGCCCGGGGCCGAGCGAGACGGTCAGGGCACTTCCGGCCGGGCGGACGGCCTCCCCTACCCGGAGGCCGGTGGTGTCCTCGTAGACTTGAATCGTGCCCCGGTCGCCGTCCAGACGGATGATTTCGCCGAGCAGCCCCTTGCTGCCCACGTGGACCAGCTCGTAGAGCGAAGCCTGCGCCAGGCCCACGGCCTCGGCCAGGGCTCCGCTGACCCGGACGATCCTCGGGCCGGTCACTTGAGGCGCACCCGGTAGCCGACGACCTGACGCAGCAACTCCACGATGTAGGCCTCTGCGCCCTCGGGTCGGGCCTGCCAGCGCGGCCCGGGAAACGGCACCAGCATCGGCAGGGGGCGGCGGGTGAACTCGCGGTTGAGTTCCTCGGGCAGACGGTCGTAGAACGTGTCCTCGACCATGATGACCCCGACGTCGGGCTGACGCTGCAATTCGCGCAGCCGGTCGGCCGCCAGTGCGGCGCTTGCGACTTCGAGGGTGCGCAATCCCGCGAGGGCGAACCCGCCCGCCACCTCGGGTCGACAGACCACCAGGACGGTCTGGCTCATGTCGCCGTCGCCAGCCCTTCGAGGAGCGCCGCCGGCGGAGCGCCCAGGGAAACGCCCCAGACCAGCCAGCGGACGTCGAGCATCTCGGCTCTGAGCCGGAGCGCATACGTCAGGAGCGGAGCGGGCGAGAGCGGGTCGGTCCGGGCCAGCTGTCGGAACTCGGCGATCAGGGCCGCAAGGACGGCCGGTTCGAGGCCCGCGGGGCTTCCCCCCAGGTCCGTGAACACGTCGTTCAGCCTGGTTCCTGCGAATCCAACGGCCAGGAGCCGGCCGGCCGCGGAGGGCTCGCGGGCGGCTACGGCGCTTTCAAACAGGCTCAGGGGAATTCCGCTACCGCCCGCCAACCAGTGCTCGGATGCGCGGGGGTCCCCTTCCCGCGAGAGCGCCAGCGCGGCGTAGGCGTTGTGGAGGTCGATCAGCAGACGTACGTACCGGATGAGTATCCCGCGGCGCCCGGCCCGACGCGCGCCGTCCAGCGCCCGTCGGGCGAACTCGCGATCAATGTCCGTCTCCAGCTGGAGCAGGTCCGGGTGTACCCCGCCGGCGGCCGGGACCACTGCCTGACTGAGCGGGTGCCGCCACGCGGTGAGCAGCGCCACCACGGCGGCGGCGGTCGGTTGGTGGGCCAACTCTTCCAGCGCCCGTTCGGGGAGGTCGGGGGTGGGGACCAGACCTGACAGGCGCAGCTCGGCCGGCGCGCCCTCGACGGCCCCGCGCACCAGCGCCGTGATGCTGCGCCGGTCTTCGTCCTCGAAGATGACCGCCAGCGTTGCGGCTCGCTGCCCGGCCCAGCGCATCAGGGTCCGAAGCCGGGCAGCGGCCACGCGGCGGGCAGCCAGCTCCAGCGCGACCGCCGAAGTCCGGCCCGAGTCCTCGATGACATAGCCCCGTTGTTCCAGCACGGCCGCGAGCGCCGGCAGGTCGGGTGCGCCGGTCAGACCCTCCAGCCGCTGGCGACCCAGCAGGTGGGTGCCCAGTCCCCGGGCGCGGGCGTTGAGATCATCCCACGCGGTCATGGGCCGGCCTCGAGCCGGGCCACCACCTCGACGGCGATTCGGGTGGTGCGCCGGAGCAGTCGATCCTCCAGGGTCGCATCGATCTCCATGGCGCCGTCGTCGCTGGCGAGCCTGAACCCGGATCCGGCCCCGGGGTCCGTGACGACCCTGACCGACGGGTGCGTTCCCACGAGGCGACCGAGCTCCCGCCCGAGCACCGGGTGACAGCGCAGGGTGCCTTTCCGCTCGCCCAGGCAGCCGATGGCTTCGGCCACGAGCCGCGGCAGCCCAGCGCGATATTGAGCGGCGCCGAGGGCCGCTGGAAACCGGGCCGTGGCCGCCGCGAAGATCCGGTCCAGCAGCCGCTGCCGAGCCTCGAGCTCATCCCGCCGAGCGGCCCGCCGGCTGGTGGACATGACCTGCTCGACCGCCGAGTGCCGCTCCGCTTCCCGGGCCGCCAGCAGGGCGCCCCGGCGCTGGGCCAGCTCGGCCGCGCTCCGGGCACGAATCGCTTCGGCCTCGGTTCGGGCCGCGGCGATGATCGCCGCGACCTCGGCTTCGGCCCCCTGCCGGAGGACCTCGAGCAGATGGTCCAGAGCCACGTCAGGTCTCGGTCAGGCGGCGCCGCCGCCCCGGAAGAGGATCAGAACCGCGATCACGAACCCGAGGATCACCATGGTCTCGGGGATCGCGATCAACAGGATCGCGGTCGTGCTCAGCTCCGGCTTCTCGGCCATGCTGGCCGAGATCGCGGGACCGATCCGCGATTGAGCCCACGCCGTCGCCAGCGCGGGAATACCGATGGCGGCGGCGGCGGCGAAGGCTGTCATCAGGACTTCCATGCATCCCCCCTCAGGACCGGGTGACCCCGGCGTCGCGGGTCCACGCGCCGAACGGCTCGTAGCGGACCCCGCCGGGACTGTAGAATTTTCCGAAGAACTCGACGTAGTGCAGCCGCAGCGCGTGCACCGTGGGGCTGAACACGCCGATGGCCAGGTTGACCAGGTGGAAGATCAGGGCGAAGACCGCCCCGACCGCCGCGCTGCCGAGCACACCCACCATGCGATTGGCCACCACGGCCAGCATCACCGAGGCGACGCCCAGCGCCATGATGCGGGCATAGGAAAGGATGTTGCCCAGCGTCGACAGCAGTTCGATCGGGGCCACGATCCCCTCCGCGAAGATCAGCACTGCGAAGGCGATCAGCAGCCCGATCACCGCGGGGGTGAAGAACGCCCGGGGCAGGACCTCGACCGCCGCCAGGAGCGCGAGGATGACCAGGACCACCGCCACCGCCGCCGCACCGCGTCCCACCGCCTGACGGGGGTGTCTTCGGGCGGCGCTCACCACGCCCAACACCAGCCCCACCAGGATGTGCACCGCTCCGATCGCCACCGCGAGCAGCAGGAACGGGATCAGGGCCTCTCCGCGGTCGAAGGCGATCGGACGCAGGCCGAACCAGCGCCGGCCCAGGTCGCCGAAGAACTCGCCGAACAGGAAGCCCGCCAGGATGGACATCAGGGCGCAGGGACCGATGATTTCCGCTATCGAGCGGGCTCGGGTCCCGGGCCTGGAGCGCCGGTGCAGGAGGACCCCGCCCGCCGCCAGCACCAGACCGTAGCCGATGTCGCCGAGAATGAGGCCGAAGAACACCGGGAAGAACACGGCGACGAATGGCGTCGGGTCGATCGAGCCGTAGCGTGGCAGGGGCAGCAACCCGATCACCGCCTCGAACGGACGGAAGAGCCGGGGGTTCCGAAGCACCACAGGCGCCTCGTCCGACCGCCACTCCTCCCGTGAGATCTCCGTCACCACCACGCTCTCGCCGACGTCCGCTCGCAGCCGGCCAGTCAGTGTACGCCGGGCGTTCGCCGGGACCCAGCCCTCGAGGACAAAGGCGTGGGGCGTTACTCCCGAGAGCGGCATGGCGTTCAGGGTCTGCAGCCGGTGCGCGATGCCCGCCTCGGCGCGACGCAACTCCGCTCCGTGGGCCCGCGCCAGTTGGCGCTGCTCCCGCTCGATCGCCTGCGTCTCCTGAGGCAGCTCGCCCAGGCGGGCCAGCATCCGCGGAATCGCGTCTGCCAGCGACCGTCCGCCGTATGCCTCGGGGACCGGGATTTCCTGCACCCGGGCCTCGGCCAGCAGACGTTCCACCCTGCCAGCGGCCGACGTCGAGACGACCACCAGCAGCGCGATTTCGCCCCCGGGCAGGTCACGATGGTAGATCTCGAAGGCGTCTCCGATCACGCTCGCGAGGCTGCTCCGCAGTCGCGGAATCGCATCGCTCTCGCCGCGCTTCAACAGGACGTGGTAGGCGGTCGCGTTCTTCCACCGGTCCTCGTTCTCCAGCAATGGCCGGAACGCGAAGAAGAACTCCCGATACTTGAGGATCAGCGCCCGCTCCTCGTCGATCGCGGTCGCCTTGAGCTTGAGCCGATCGGTGGCGCGCCGCACCCGGAAGGCGAGCCGGGCCCACCGGGCGAGCTCACCGATGGTGGCTTGCGGAACTGGAGACTTGCCGGCTGGCGGGAGCAGCGGACCGAGTTCCCGCAGCGCCGCGTGCACGTCCTCGATGGCCGTCCAGCAGATGTCGCCGCTCCCGGTCCTGCCCGGTTGACAGCTCGGCGTGGGCCAGCGGCCCGCCGGCCGTTGGCGAAGTGAGATGCAGGGCGCCGAGCCGCTGGAGCGACTGGAGAACCTCCGGCAGCCAGTCCCGCGGACCGAGAATGCGAACCTTGGCCATCTCCAGGATCATGCGCCGCCCTCGTCCAGGAGGCGGGCCAGCACCAACGCGCCCAGGTCCTCGATTCGGGCCTCGGGCATCGCATCCAGCCGAGCGGCGCGCCGCTTCCCCGCGGCCATGACCTCCTCGGCACCGCTGGTCCGTTCGGCATCCAGTTCCGCCTGGAAGCGGTCCAGGCTCTCCTTCAGCTCGCGCTCCAGCGCCGCACTCCGGGCCCCGGCCTCGGCTTGGGCCGCTTCGATCATCGCCTGGGCCTCGTTCGCCGCCCGGGTCAGCATGGCCTGGAGCGTATCCTCGGTTGCCAGCAACAGCGTGATATCGGCGCCGGGCGTCGCGGCGCCGTGCGCATCGGGCCCGGGACGGGCGGAGCGGCTCTTCATGGCGTTGCCTCGATGCGCGGTCTCCAACCCCGGCAGTGTGGGCGCGGGCAATCGGGTGGCCCTTCATTCTGGCTGGTGTTTTGTGAAGCCAGCCTGAAGACCGACGGAAAAGGCGACACACCACCTCCCGCTTGGACGCCGGTGGCTCTACCTTCACTCGGGACCATCGTGCCTTGGACTACGACCACCCGTGAGATCAGTGTGACCGCAACCGCTTGTCCATCTTGTGGCGCCCCGGCATCGGGGCGTTTCTGCCGGAGTTGCGGGGCGTCACTGGGTGGCGAACCGCCCTGCCCGCGATGCGGCGGGGCCCTCCCGGCCAACGCCCGATTCTGCGCCCAGTGTGGCGCCGGGACGGGGGCCAGGTCAGGCAGCCTTGGCCAGAACGAGCGGATCCTGTGGTTCGTCGCGGGGGGAGTAGTCGTCGCGCTGGCCGGAGGGCTGGCGCTGATGCTCGGCCGGGGGTCATCGGTCACAGGAACTCCGGCAGCCGCCGAGGCACCTTTCGCCGGAGGAGCGGGCGCCAGCGGGCCGGCACCCGACATCAGCAACCTGACGCCGCGGGAGCGGTTCGACCGGCTGTTCGACCGGGTCATGCGGGCGGCGGAGCAGGGCGACGAGGCGACCGTGACCAGCTTCTCGCCGATGGCGCTGAGCGCCTACGACCTGCTCGGCGCCGCGGACGTGGACGCGGACGCGCGCTACCATGCCGGACTCATCCGGTTGCACACTGGGGACATCGACGGCGCGCGCGCGCTAGCGGACACGATTCTCAAACAGCAGCCGAGCCACCTCTTCGGCATCGTCATGCGGGGCACGATCGCACGCTACCAGAAGGACCAGAAGGCCCTGGACCGAAGCTACGCCGACTTCCTGGCGCACTACGACGCGGAAATGAAACTCAAACGCCCCGAGTACGAGGCCCATCCCCGCGCCATCGAGGAGTTCCTCAAGGTGGCGCGCCAGGCCCGGGGCCAATCCTGATCCGGTACCTGCCATGACACTTCTGGGCCAGTTCGCGCTGTGGACCGCTTTCTTCGTCGGTCTATGGGCCTGCGTCATCGGATTCTCGGGCCGCTGGCACGCGCGCCCGGAGCTGGCGGTATCGGTCATCCGCGCCGTCTACGCCCTGTTCGCGGTGCTCATGGTGGCCGCCTTCAGCCTCTGGAAAGGGCTGATCAGCCACGACTTCAACATCGAGTACGTGGCCAGCTACACCTCCAGGAACCTGCCCGGGTATTACCTGGTGTCGGCCTTCTGGGCCGGCCAGAAGGGATCGCTGCTGTTCTGGGCCATCGTGCTCAGCCTGTTCGCCGCCCTGGCCCAGTGGCTGACCCCGGCGCGGTACCGGGCCATGATGCCGTACGTCGCCGCGGTGACCAGCGGGGTGACGGTCTTTTTCGTCGCCGTCATGCTGTTCGCGGCCAGCCCCTTCGAGCGGCTCCCCTTCACGCCGCCGGACGGGAACGGGCTCAACCCGCAGTTGCAGAACATCGGCATGGTCATCCATCCGCCGATGCTCTACCTCGGATACATCAGCATCACCATTCCGTTCGCCTTCGCGATCGCGGCGCTGCTGTCGCGGCGGGTCGACACCGGGTGGATTCAGGCCATCCGCAAGTGGACGATCATGAGCTGGCTGTTCCTCTCGATCGGTATCACGCTGGGAATGTGGTGGGCCTACGTGGAGCTGGGCTGGGGGGGATACTGGGCATGGGATCCGGTCGAGAACGCCAGTCTGCTGCCGTGGCTCACCATGTCGGCGTTTCTGCACTCGGTGATGATCCAGGAGAAGCGGGGCATGCTCAAGCGCTGGAACATGACCCTGGTCATCGGGTCCTGGCTGCTGAGCATCTTCGGAACCTTCATCACCCGGAGCGGCGTCATCGCCAGCGTGCACAGCTTCACCCAGTCCAACGTCGGCTATTTCTTCCTCGGCTTCCTCGTCGTCACGGCCATCCTGTCGTTTACCCTCCTGTATACCCGCTGGGACCGGCTGGAGGCGGACGTTCAGCTCGAAAGCGTGGTGAGCCGCGAGGCGGCATTTCTGTTCAACAACCTGTTGTTCGTGGGGATCGCCTTCTCCGTGCTCTGGGGCACGCTGTTCCCCATCCTGTCCGAGGCCGTGCGCGGCACCAAGATCGCGGTGGGTCCGCCGTTCTTCAACAAGGTGAACGTGCCCATGGGACTCCTGCTCCTGGGATTGACCGGGATCGGGCCGCTCATCGCCTGGCGCAAGGCGTCGACCGCGAATCTCAAGCGGCAGTTCACCGGCCCGGTGATCACCGGCCTGGCCGTGCTGGCGGTGCTGCTGGCCGCGGGGATGCGGAACTTCTACGCGCTGGTGGCCCTGATGCTCTCGGGCTTCGTGGTGGGAACCCTGACGCAGGAGTTCTCCCGCGGTATCGGGGCCCGCCACCGGATGTACGGGGAACGCTACGCGCTGGCCTTCGTCCGGCTGGTCGCCCGCAATCGCCGCCGCTACGGCGGGTACATCGTCCACGCCGGCATGGTGCTCTACTTCGCCGCGTTCGCGGGCTACGCCTTCAAGACCGAGATGGAAGCGACCCTCAAGCCGGGGGACAGCACCACGCTGCGGAGCCCGTTCGGCCACACCTATACCTTCACCCATCTGGGGGTGTCGCAGTTCGAGCAGCTCAACCGGGTCGTGACTCAGGCTTCGGTACAGGTCTCCCGCGACGGCAAGGCGCTGGGTGTGGTGAACTCCGAAAAGCGACAGCATTTCTCCGAGCCGGCGCCCGGCGTCCGCCAGAAGTCGTTCGAGCCCTCGACCGAAGTGGGCATCCGCAGCAACCTCCAGGAAGACCTGTACATCGTGTACGCCGGTTCCATCGAGGGTACGGAAGAGGCCGTGTATCGATTCACCCTCAATCCGCTGGTATTGTGGGTCTGGATCGGTTGCGTGGTGCTGGTGGTCGGGGGCCTCATTACCATGTGGCCGGGCGGTGTCGCCGGCGGAACGCCGAAGCGCAAGCAGGCGGGGTACGAAGTGGAACTCGCCGGCGCAGGAGGGGGCCGGTGAGGCTGGATCGACGGGGTTTCCTGATCGGGCTCTCGCTCGGCGGCCTGACGGCACGGCGGCTTGGCGGTCAGCGGCAGGAACCGCTCGCCGGCCAGGGCGAGACCGGGCAGCTCCGGGACCCGGTCTCCGCCGGACGCTCCCGGGAGCGGGTGACTCACCGCGACAACGATCCCTTCGTTACCGGCGTGGAGAAGCGACTGCACTGCACCTGCGGCTGCGGCCTGGACATCTACACCTGCCGCACCACCGACTTCACCTGCACCTATTCGCCCGAACTCCACAAGGAGGTCCTTGCCCTGATGGACGAGGGGAAGACGGCCGACCAGATCGTCGAAGCCTTCGTGGCCAAGTATGGCGAGAAGGCTCTGATGGCCCCCAAGGCGGAGGGGTTCAACATCGCGGGTTATGTGGTGCCCGGGCTGGTGGTGCTCCTCGTCGGCGGTGTGATGTTTGCCGTCCTCCGTCACCGGGCGCGCATGATCGAGGTGGCGCGGGCATCCGGCCAGGCCGGCGCCGCCCCGCTGCCCCCCGGTGCCGCGCATGGTGTGCTGTCGGCGCCCCCGGCCTCGGAACAGGAACTCGAGCGGCTGGAACGCGAACTTCGGGAGATCGACCGGTAATGCTCTACGAGGCGATCGCGGCCGCCCTGGTGGCCCTGGCGGTAGTCGGGTTGTTGGTGAGTCCCCTCAGTCGTCCCGGAGAGGCGACGGCGTCCGGCGCGGACGACGTCGAGGATCCCGAAGACACGCCGCGCGGCATAGCGCTGGCCGCCCTGCGCGAGATCGAGTTCGACCGGGCAACCGGCAAGCTCTCCGACGAGGACTATGCCGAACTCAAGGCCAGGTATACGGCCGAAGCACTCGCCGTGCTCAGAAAGGAGGACGGCGCGCCGCCGGCGCCCGACCTGCACTCCGATCCGCCCGCCGAGCCCGGGGACCCGCTCGAGGCCATGATCGCGGACCGGGTCCGGCGGCTTGGCGGCAGCGTGATCCGCTGTCCCGGCTGCGGCCCCCGGCCGGAAACCGACGCGCTGTTCTGCTCGGCGTGCGGCCGCTCGCTCACGGTGGGCGGCTGCGCCAGTTGCGGCACGCCGATGGTGCCCGGCAGCCGGTTCTGCGACCGCTGCGGGACGGCGGTGTCAGCCTAGCCCCCTTTCCTCGACCCCTTTCCTTAATCTACAGGCCAATGGGGCGGCTTCAGATCGCCGAACCAGGGCCACCAATCCCGCTCTTGGCCGCGCCCCGTGGCCGGCTAGCGTCCCACCGGAATCACCAGTCCCACCCCCACGCTCCAGGTGTGCAGGGCCCGCACCTCCGCCTCAGGCGGAAGGTGGGCCGCCTTGAACGGACTGCCACTGAGACCGAACCGAACGCTGTTCTCGAGCGAGAGCGGACCCAGCGGGAACCGCACGGTCAGTCCCCCGCGGCCGCCGATAGTGGTCCGGTTTCCGATCCCGTCCGATCTCCAGTGATCGACCGACGGTCCGGCCGTGATGTACAGCGCCGCTGAACCCAGCCGAGCCACCCGCCGGCCGACCACCAGGGCGGCCCGGAATCGCGCGACGTTTCCGGTGCGGTCGTCGATGATGGTGGCATCGGTCGTGGCCCGGAGCCCGCCACTGGCATAGCCGGCCGCCAGGCCGATCTCCCACGCCCCGAGCTCGCGACTCAGCCCCACATCAAAAGCCGCCCGCGGAGCAGGGCCGATGTCGATATTCACGCCGGGCACCGCGGTCGTGTCCCGGGAGGCGCCCGTGAACGCATCCCGGGTAACCTCGAACCGGAGCACCCAGCCGCCTGGTGCCTGCTGGGCGGTGAGCGTCCCGGTCAGCGCCGGCGCCGACAGCGCCAGGGCGATCAACAGTTTCCACAGTTTCCGCATGGTGGCCTCTCGGGTTGACGGTGCCGGCGGGGGGCGTTCCACCCGCCGGCTACGACGATCAGCGCATCTCCAGCTGTACCCAGCCGTTGGTCACGTTCTGGTCGGCCCGCAGGATCCAGTTGTACCCGGCGTGGAATTCGTTCACGATCTTGTCTTCCATCGCGGTGCCGATGAGATCGTCGTTGGTCTTGATCCAGCTCGCCAACGCCGCCAGGAGATTCCGCAGGCTCCTGCCGGCGGCGATGTACTTCTGAACCGTCCCGGTGTCGATGGCGCCGGTCATGTCCCGATAGAGCGGGCCGATCGACGCTACGAAGGCCCTCCAGCGGCTGGGGTCGATCTTCATCTGGCAGGCCGTGTCGTCGTCCTCCATGAACACCAGCCGGATGGTCTCGTTCGGATGGGTGATGTGATAGGTGTTCATCTCGACCTGGCCGAACAGCAGTACGGTCCCGCTCCAGTCGACGTCGCCGTTCCAGTTGTACGGGTTCAGGCGGTGCTCGCCGGCGCACTGGTACTTGGTCAGCGAGTCGCTGGTCCCCTTCTGGCCGAGTACATGGACCTCAAATTCGGGTGACCCCTTCAACCAACCCTCAAAATCCTGGAGGGTATAGAGATATCGAGCCCAACTTGTCAGTAGTGTGGAATTCTAGGGAACCCGCCCGATTGGGGGACACAGGAGGAATGGCGGATTAGGCTGCTGTGGCTACATTCAATGCAAGCCGACGCGGTGGGTTGTTAGCGTAATGTCGCAGCTCCAATTGGAGTTAGGCCTCATCCCTTTCACGCAATGGCTCCAGTACCCAAAGACCCGGTAATTCCCAAAGAGGCACTTCGGCGGGGCTACAACCTCACGGTGGACGATGCCCTCCGGTGCTTCGCGTCGGCCGCTACACTGCGTGGTGAGTATGCTGATAAGGCATTGGCACTCTCTCAGCTCGGCCAGGAGGAGCTCGGGAAGTCACTACGATCATTGCCGCGGCCTCCCCCTCCCTCCGACTCAAGACGCCTGGACCTGGTTCTGGCAGGACTGGCGCAATCATGAGCTGAAGGCACACCGTGCCTTCCTTTACGAGATCGTGCACCCCGTCAGAATCGCGGTACCAAAGCCCGACGGAGGTTTGTATGAGGGAGAGCCTCTTCTCGAGCGGATGCCGCTGGAGAAGGAAGTTGGCCTCTACGTAGACTATGACCGAGCCCTGCAGACCTTTGTTGCGCCGGTCGAGCTCATCGAGCCTCACGTGGCTCTCATGCGGCTCTCAACACTCACATATCTCTGCGCTACTGCGGATGCCGTGCGACGAGCAATCTTCCATGACGATGAGTTCTTTCGCTTCAATGAGTTCAGTCGTCTGGCTCATCGCTTCTGCACGACAATGACCTATCAGCAACAGTGGCCCGACATTCGTGCTGGTGTTGCCGCAGTGAGCCGGAGACATGCCAAATTCCTAGACGACCTTGACTTCGCCTTGAACGGGGTTCGTGACATGTTCAGAGAACTTCAAGATGGACACACGCCTGACACCTCAAGTATCCTCAAGGATGAGGCCTAACCGCGCCATGGAGCTGGCAAAGCGCGGCCCGTCTGATAGCTTGAGGGCAGGATCACGAGCCGCGCTTTGCAGCTCCTGGCGAGGACGTTACGCTGCAGGCGGGGTGCAAGATGCTGAGAGAGCAATGACTTGGCGAATTGCTGGACATTGAGTGCTGTGGGTTGATATTCGGCCCCGATGGCAGCTCGCATTTGCTGCGGCTTCTGGCACATCCTCGTTCTGGTTCGAGTCCGGCGATCGCCTCAACGACCCACTTGAGCGGCTTACTGAGCTGGTGCGCGGCACGGAGCATCATCTGCTCAGTGATCCCCCGATGACCGCGGCAATCTCAAGACTCTACACCAACTGGCACTTCCATCCCATGGCGTCATTGAACGACTGGGCGCCGAAGCATCCCTTGCGCCTCGCTGGTGAGACTCAGCCTGAACACGCTCATACCCGGTTCAGCCTATCCCCCCGCTGGCCTCCTAACCAAGGCTGTGTGCAAGTCCAGAATGATCGTACCCGAGCGTCACTTCGCTGCTACATACAGTCTCTTCCAAGCCGGCATCACGGAACCCCGAACGCGCTTCACCTTCTCCTTAGCCCAATTCCCAATTGGGGAGTTCCTAGGTTTCGCCCCTGAGTACATTGCGAGCTCGAGCGCTCCCGACGCCGCTAGCTTCCTTACTGGGAAGCCGCTCCTACTGTCACCAGCCTCTATTCACGTCCAGGTCCGACCACCTTTGACGCGGTCCTCCAAGGAGGTGGCGGAGCCGCCAGCAGCCTAACCGCCGCATGGAGCTCGCAAAGCGCCCCCGGGTGGTAGCTTAGGGCTAAGATCACGAGCCGCGCTTTGCAGCTCATACCGAGGACGTTAGACGGCCCCGGCCTACTCCATGATAGGCGCTGCATCAATGACAGCTACTAACGCCGAATGGACTCCAATCCTTCCGCAGGTCGCTGCGGAAGCTGAGTTCTTTGAGATCTTGAACGACTTCGGCGACCCCCTCGAACTCCTGAGGGAGGCGCTTTCGAACGCGATAGATCCAGGCGCAAGTACCTTCCAGATCAAGTTCTCCGTCGCTGAGTTTCAAGGGACCCGCCGCCTTGTCATTGATCTCTCTGACGACGGGTCCGGAATGTCAAACAACGTCCTGTCGCAGGACTTCTGGGGCCTCGGATACTCCCGGTCTCGCGGGCGCCCTGGGGCCATCGGGGAAAAGGGGCACGGCACGAAGATCTACCTCAGGTCGCAGCGAGTTGAGGTTCGCACCCAGTCACGGGAGGGGGCATTCGAGGCGGTTTGCGACGAGCCCCTTGCGGCGCTGAGCCGGCGCCAGCTACACGAGCCCAAGATCAGGCGGATTCCCGACTTCCGGGCGGGCACCGGTACGGAAGTGCGCATCGTCGGTTATAACGACAATGAACGCTCACGATTTCGGCAAGATATCATCAAGGACTACTTGCTGTCGTTGACCAGCTGAGCTCATCGAACGACCTCTTCGACGTTGCGCAGTTGGCCAACTTCAGGGTGACGCTCCAGCCCTCGATGTGCAGAAACCCGAAACTATCGTCTTCGGCCACGTCTTCCAGCAAAAACCATAACATCCAGCGACTCTTTCAAGAGCTTGGCGCGCGGGCGGCTGACCACTGTTAAGCGATGCCTTCGGAAGGGCGAACGCACTTCCAAACCATCCAGAGATCACGTACGACGTGATCGTCTCAGTTGAAGGCGACAAGGCGAAGGCGTCGCCCCATAACCGCATGATTCAGAGCGAAGGCGTCCGATACCAGGCAATACCCGGTCGCCAACCGATACGGCCTCTGGCTCTGCAAGACTACATCGCAATAGAACACGTCAACAGTGATATGGATTTGGCTCGGGATCGACGCCTGGTCCTCCTTCACCTTTGTGAACCTGCCAAGACTGAAACTTACTCAACCGGAAGAGCATCGCGACACGGATCCGCCGGTCCTCAAGGACCCTGCAACTTCCCGCGGTGCAGGGCATGATCGCGGAAGTGATCAGTACCTCAGAAAATCAAGGACTGTACACGTTTCGATCTTGGCAGGACAAGGACGCACGAGTACAACGGAGCGGGCGGAATTCGACAGCGCGTACGGAATCTGGCCGCACGCGCCGGGCGGCGATTCGAAGGCCACCGCCTTCTACAGCCTACCAACGATCCGAGCTACTTCGTCTGTCCTTCACTCGCAACTACGCGGCCGACCTCTTTCCTTTCGACCTCTCGACTACAATACCACTCGAGAATAGACGTAATCGCGCGGAACCGAGCAGTACCCCGATAACCGAGGCGAACACTGGTGCGTTCGAGCTCAGTACCTTCTACAGACGCATTTCAACCATACCTTAGCCACCTCCGCTACATCGTTTGTTGGGACTTGACCAACGAGTAACGGAAGGGATGGAGTTAGGGGGATGGGGAAGAGACTCGTCGCCTGGCTGCTCACCGTACCAACCGAATCGGTCAGGCCTACCCTTTCTCGACGCGCCTAACGCTCGTTACAAGATTGACGTCATCGGCTCCGAGTACTTGCACACACCCTAGGCATATCGTTCGAGCCAGGTGGCGCGTCCGCACGACGCCTGGCGCCGGCCGGCCGTATGACTTCAGTGTAAAGTGTAAGCAGTCAGCCTCGTAGCGTTTTCTTCAGGCGTCCGAAAGAATCGCTACTGCCACCGCCCGAAATGAGGTACTCAACCATCTTATGAGCGATACGCGCTCCTTCTCCTCGAACTGATACTCCTTACGCCGTTCTCGTATTGCTCATCGTGCTACTCTCTCGCACGGGTGCCTGTCGCTCTGAACCGTTTCAGGCTCGACTTCTTCGCGACTCGCGACGAGAGGCGGAGCCGCCAACGCTGCACGGGGTTCCAGAGCCGAGTTGCAGGAACAGGCTTAAGAAGTGAACGACACTCTTCGTAGCACCATTCACGAACTCAACGCAGCACTTTGCAGGCTCAGCGAAGGCCTCAGCAACCCTCCAAGAAGCTCGCGATGTCCTTGCGGGTCCGTAGGCGGCTCCAGGACAGCAGCGAAGTACAGCTCGAGCGATGCGGGCAGGGCGACGACGAGCTTCCATGGTACCTTGGAAAACGCCTCGGCGAATCATTGCTCGTGTCGGTCGAGCGTCTTGAGGCAGTGCACGAGGACTTGGCGAGATGCGGACTCTCGCGACCGGAGTCGAGATCTAAAAAGGTCTACAACGTCAGCACGCGAGGTACCGTTCGGAGAGCTCCAGCTCCAGCGATTCTCGAGCAGATTCTGGCACCCGATCAGTATCGTCAGACTTCACGCCCAGGAAGACCCAGTGAGCGCGTTGAATTTGCCATCGTCTTGCCCCCACGGTCAAGGCGTCGGACCATCCCTGCCAGTTGACTCAAAATTCCCCGCCGAGGTTTTCCGCCTCATCGATGCCAGCGCCCTGTGGATCCTGATGGCATGAAGGAGGCCCAGAGTGCTCTGACTTCGTGACAATACAGGCGTACGCGAAATCAGTTGCAGAAAAGTACATATCACCGCCTACAACGACGATTCGCCATTCTATCCCTGCCAACCGAAGAGGTCTACGCAGAGTGCTGCGACAGCCGGGCTTCATCAAGGACCTACAGCGGTCGCGCGTCGCATAGCGATTGCGGGACCAGTACATTTGCTGCCTTCTCAACAGTCTACGCATCAGGTCTCGTACACTGGCGCTTGACGGCGGTCAACCAGACCCTGGCGGATCCTCGGAGCAGGTACGACCGAGTTCGGCAAGTTCGGGCAGGTGGTGGCTAAAGTGAAGAAGCAGCTGGGTTCGGCCTCAGCAACTCTCGATGAGACGAGCGGCGAACCGCGCGATCGAACACAAACTCCACGAGATAACAGTTACCTCCCGATCTTTCTGCCCGCGATCAGGCTCTCCCCAGGGATTTGGCCGACCTTGAACAACAAGCTCGACGACCACCTCGGCCCGACGACAACGACTCGGCACCCGACTAACCACTCCATGAACCTGCCCATGCGGAGGACCTGAAGCGAACTCCAGACACTCCGCCTTCGACATGCACACCGCAATGAACCAATGTCGACCTTATAGGTGCGCGAGATCGACGAGGTCGCAACTCCAAAGCGCTCCAATGCCCAGTGGGGATCGTGATCTCGTGCTCCTACAGCTGTTGAGGTCACGATCTTCAGCGGCAGTCGATCTTTTAACGGGTCGGGCAGCAGGCACTCAACCGGTCAACCAAGGCGGGCAAGCAAAGGGCCAAGCAAGCCTTCGACCAAGGTGAGGCCACGGTGAACCAAGGAGCTGACAAGCGACCCATTTCTCCTTCTCGGTCCCCTTGTCCGAGCGCGAACGCGGTTCAGGATTACGGCCCGTCCCTGCCGCGCTCCGGTTTTCGTTTTTCCGGTCAGTC
>CAVPYI010000017.1:0-66545 GCA_963709905.1 uncultured Gemmatimonadales bacterium | reverse complement strand
GCAGGAAACCCTGCTCGCCTGCTCGAAAAGAATAGAGCGCGAAATCTAGATTACAGTCCCACCAAGTTTCTTAACGCTTTTCAACGCATGGCATTGAAAAAAAAAGTCTGTCTCTCACAACGTTCGGCCGCATAAAAGTATTTCGAATAAGTAGCCCTTTACATGTGTATATGCGTGAAAGAACGAAACTAGATAAGCTTAGAGCGGGCGATTGGCTCGTCCTGATGGCGATACCCGCGTTCTTTTTTGAAGGTGCCATACGAAAATGGCTTTTGCCGAGTGGCAGTCCGTTGAGTTATCTTGCTCGGCTCCAAAGAAGCTTTCGTACTGGCCGGGCTTTTGCTGATGCCTGCGGGTGAGCGAGTGTCAGATAGCGTTTCGAGGTTTCGGCAGTACCTCATGGGAATTCCCATGATTGTGGTAGTGGTAAGCTGTATGTTTCGGTAATGGTGTCTTTTTCTGCCGTGGGTGGATTGATGACCTTGCGTTCCATGGTTGTCTTGCCGATAGGTGCCTGCTACGCTTCGAACCTCATTTCTCCCAAACTCTTGCGAGCCGCCAGTTTTGCGGTTGCCATCTGTGTCTTGATTAACGCGCCGCTCTCGGTTGCTCAATTTTTATAGCCCCGCTGACTCGTGGATTAATAAGTACGTCGGGGAAGGCTACTCCGCGCGACCACTGGCTTCTCAGCAGTCGTGCGAGAGCGACGGGTACGTTTTCCTACATCGGCGGGCCTGCGGTATTGCATCAATCGCCGGTGCCGCAGCAGGGTTGGCGATGCTGCTGTCTGAACGCAAAGGTTGGGCGAAGACACTCGGCCTTTTCGTCTATGCGGGCAGTATCGTGATGGCCTTGGCCACCGTCTCTCGTGGACCCGTATTTGCGATTGCCGTGATTACCGTGGCCCTAGTATTTCGCTCCGTTCAAATGATGGGATTGGCAGCAGTGATTGGATCGCTATTGGGCGGTTTGTGGATAATTCAATAGAGCTACCGCTAAGGCGATGATGAGTTCGCCACTGCGATCGTCGAACGCACGCTTAGTGCTGATGGCGTCTTGGATCGAATTCAAAAACCGCTGGTTGATGTGTACGTGACGGCAGAATATCCATTAGGAAACGGATTAGGTGTTGGCTCAATATGACGCGGTGGTTTGGTGGAAGGAATCTCGGTTGAGTCGGAATGGGGTAGGATTTTCTATGAGCTGGGGTGGCTCGGGGGAATTGGCTATGTGCTTACCTATGGAGGTGCGATCGTTTACTTGAGCCGACTCTACAAACGCAGTCGCCGAAAAGAGATTAAACTAGTGCTAGTCGTATGCCTTCTGTGCTGTGCAATCTTAATGTACTCAGGAGTTGCGTTTAATCACTTCGTCTTTTGGGTGAACTTTTTTGCTCGTGTCTGTGATGCGTTTGATAAATCAAGAATTTATTCCTCGCGAGTCTCCCCACACCATCCGATCGACATTGTGCACAATGCCAGAAGGATCTGATTGCACGAACCCATCGGTCGGTCGAATACTTGGTCGAGGCAGGTTTGATAATTGTCTCATCGGCCTGAATGCGGCTATTACATTACTACAAATGGTTCGTTCCAATATCGATTTGCAGTGGGAGCGTCAAAGCCCCTGCGATAGCGTCCGGTTTGGGAAGCCATGATTTGTAAACTGAAAAGGACAGTACACGGCCAGTTTAGAAATGCATTTACACTCGGAAAGATTGACGGTGGTCCATTACCAGCGCAAGCCTCGTCCGAACGCAAATTACAGCCTCGAATTCATCTTTGAGGATATTCGGACTCGCCTTGGCAGTTCATTGACACTAAACGCGTTCAGGCTCCGCTATTGAGTAACGGTCTGGCACATCGCCTAAAGATTATGTGGCATGCGAAGCTTTAACGAGGCAGACATTACGCACGTCACCGGCGACATTAACTTCGCGGCAATTCTTCTCCGACGCCAAACAACGATCCTGACCGTCCTCGACGGCCTTCGTCAATTGAACAAACGGTGTCAAGCAATGGCTGCTAAAGTGGATATGGCTCAACTTACCCATCAGACGTGTAGCCCGCGTCACAACCATCTCTACTGCGGCCAACAGGAGTATCGTCAGACTAAGTGGATGCATCAACGCCTTGTCGATGTAATCCCAGTCGCAATTTCGCCTGCGTTTACGCATGCGCCTGAAGCATTTGACACATCGTGTCCGAAATCCTGCATATCGGAACAGCACCGAATAAACAACGCTCGTCTAATACATGCCCAAGCGGCGTACCTTGCGAGTTGACAATTATTGGCAAGCTCAATGACCAGTGAGTTGTGCAGTTGGAGGGAAATAACCTCAAGTGGAGGAATCTTTTTGCCCTGTCCCAGGAAGCGGTCATCGATGAGTACCGTCGCTGTGATATGCTTGCTTTCTGTTCGACCTATGAAGGATTCGGAATGCCAATACTTGAGGCACAGGCAACAGGCCGGCCGGTCCAACAAGCAACTGGACTCCACGCCGAGTTGCTGGTGAAGCAGCTTGTCTCGTTGATCCACTTGATGTCGGCTCGATTCGAGTGGATAGATCGATTGTCCACGACAAAGCCTACCGTGAAGCTCTAGTTGAACGCGGACTAGAGAATGTCAAGCGGTTTGATCCCGACGCGATTGCCCTGGAGACTGTTATCTGCAAATAGCGGAGCAAGTGAAGTTGAAATGAAAATACTATTGTATGGGGCTCACCGGGCAGGATGGTATGCCATCTGAGCAACAGTTGCTAGAGCAAGGCTACCGTGTGGTTGGCACTATCCATCCGGCACGGATCGAGTCCTGCTGGGCTTGAAGTATTTGAACGTGCTGGGGCAAATTCATGAAGCATTCCGCGATATCTTCTCGTTTAGCGACGTCCAACGCTTGATCCTGGAAGCGGTGGCTGCTGCCCAGATCTATCACCTGGCATCGCAGAGTAGCGTGGCGGAGTCCTTCCGTAGTCCCGTACGCACCAACTCGTAGACCCGGCCAATTATCAATATCCTTGATCGGTCCGCGCGGTCGCGCCACTCACGCGGGTTTACCACGCATCTACAACTAACGTTCAAACAAGCAACTTACGGGCAACGGAACAAACGCATTTTCGCCCCATCAGTCCCTATGCCGTATCCAAGGTTGCTGCACATCAAACCGTGAGTTGTGACCGCGATCCACTGCTATTTGCTGATCTCATCTGATTCAACGATGGATCGGTTTGCGAAGGGAGTCGTTCTTTACTCGCAAGTTGATTCGCAAGGCCATGGAAATCGCCGATGGGCGTCGCGAAACGGTTAGCTTCGGTAATCTCGACGTTCGACGGGACTTCGGTTACGCGGCGGACTACGTTGATGCGATGTGGCGGGGACGCCGCAGCAGGAGGAACCCTATGATTTTCTGATCTGCTCCGGCATGTCGGTCTCCCTGCTAACTGGTGGAACACGTGTTTCGGTCTCTAGGGATCTCGCTTGATAAGATCAAAGTAGATCCTGCCCTATTTCGCCCCAACCATATCCCCGACATGTTTGTTCTGATCATTTGCACTGGCGGCGAGAAACTCGGGTGGAATTATGATCTTTCCGCTTTCGATATGTTGGACCGGCTGATCGCCGAAGAAAAACGGCGCGGTTAGTTGTGTTAATGCAGGAATATCAAGTTCTTGGTAGCGGGCGGCAACTAGGTTGTCGACTGAATGCCGGTTTATCGCGGCTGAGCTTTATGCTTGCTCGCCGACGAAGCACTTCGAGAACAGCGCATTACCAACGGGACGTTGGTAACGAGGGGAACAGCAGCGTTCGCTGGACAGTCAAGAAAAACTTCGAACGAATGATAAGTTTGCGAATCATACAGACGATTGCCAGTACGCGTCTCGATCACGGAGGGGCTCCAGCTACAACGCGCTGACTGGCGCAGTCGGTTTTACTGGGAGTCGAAGATTACCTGTTGACCATGTCGCCCAACGACTGCGATTACCTGCAATCTTCCGAAGGATGCCGAACGAGTGCGATTGGTTCCTGAGCCAACGCGTTACAAGCTGTGGAACACGTGCGCCTGTGGCAGGAGCAATTGAAGCAACTGACGCAAGAGCAATCTGCAGTCATCGTTCATGATCACGGAGTTTGGCTGGCGAGGATCGTTGCCCGGGGATTCACCGGATAAACGGTCCCGGTATAGCCGTACCCGATGAGATTGGCGACGATCTGGTGGCCGATGGTCTCCGGCCTGCGCGAGGCCCCGATCACGGCGATGGTACGCGGGGCGAGAATCGCATCCAGCGGTAATGGCATGGGCGAATCCTCGCCTGCGGCGGGTGAGTCAGCCGTGACGGTACCGTGAAAGGGCCCTCAGGGAGGCCCCCGGGGGACTCGGACCGGTGCCGGGTCAGCCCAAGGCTTCGATCAGCACGCGGAGCGCCCGCCGAAGGTCCTCCGCCTCGCGGTGGGTGACGACGAGCCGGCCTTCCTTCACGTCCAGCGCCAGGCCATTGCATATCTCGGCGGCACGGCGCAGGCGGAACCGCTCCCGGAAGGCCTGGTAGTCGGCCGTAGAGCTGGCGGTGAGCACGCCCCAGAGGCGGAAGCGGATCTCGTCGATGGCACTCTTCACGTCCTCGATCCGCTCGGGGGCAAGGGCACCGCTGGCGAGTTGCGCGTCCACCGTCCGCAAGGCGGACCGGAGGGTCACGACCGGCTGGATGGACGATGCGTCGGGCATGGTCGGATCCGTGGCGGAGGGGGAGGATGAATCGTAGAGAAGAAAGTGCGGCCCGGCAACGCGCACCGGGGCGCTCCTCGTCCCCACCGCTGGATCCCAGGTTCCTTGACCGGACGGGCCGGAGTCGGCCCGTCACGGCCGAGCGGGATCGGGTCGCTGAGGCCGGCCCCTACCCTTCCTCCTCGGGGATCAGGAACCAGAGGATCAGATATGCCAGGATACCGGGGAACGCGACCGACACGATCGACACCAGCACGTAGATCGCCCGGAGCAGCGTGGGGTCGAGCCCGAAGTGCCGCGCCATTCCCCCCACGACACCGGCGATCATCCGATCACTGCGTGAGCGCCGGAGCGGCCTGGACACGTCGGACATGTTCAGCCCCGTGACCTATGCGCCCGGTGGGCGATAGCTGACCGACTTCTTGGCCGCGGCATCGACCTCCTCCGGGGTGAGCAGCACGGTCGTCTTCACCGTTACCGCCCCGCTGGCATTCACCGTCAGGCTTTGGGCGGCGGCGGTGGCGTGATCGGGGAACTCCACGATGCCGTAGACGTCGGCCTCCCCGAACGCATAGTACATCGCGATCAGCTTGCCTCCCGCCTTCTCCGCCATCTGCTGCACCGCAGCGCGCCGCTTGGTGCCGCCGTCCTTGAGGAGACCGGCAACCCCCGAGGAAGTGTAGGACGCCTGCCAGAGATACGTGGGCACGTTGCCTCCATTCAGGGTGTCCCGCTAACCTAGCCCGCGAGATCAGACGATGTAAGAGCGCTCGGTCCCGTCCACACCCGACAGGGTACCGGGCTCAGCGCTCAGCAGGCGTGAGAGCCCGCCGGGCACGTATCAGGGCCACCACCTCGTCCACCGGGAGCGCCAGCACCGTGTTGCCGTTGGCAGTTTCGGTGGCGGCCATGGTGAGTGAGTTGTAAACGGCCTCCTCCGTCGCCTCGACCACCCCCTGAAACAGGGCCGACATCTCGTTGTTGCCGAGCTCGACCATGGTGTGGCGGCGCGCATCCCGGGTTCGCCGGACATCCGGGTGGGTGGAAAACGCGATGACATAGTCGCCCGACCCATTCTCGGCGACCGATCCGGTGCGCCCGATCCCTATCATCGCCCGAACGGCGAGCCGGCGGAGGTTGCGGTCGCCGAGCGGGGCGTCGGTCGCCACCACGATCATCACCGAGCCCTGCGGCCCCTTGGGTGTGGCGACCCGCTGAACCCCGCCCCGTCCCAGCAATCGGCCAACGGGCACACCGGCCATGGTCAGCAGCGGCCCATCTCCATAGTTCGACTGCACCAGCACGCCGACGGCCCAGCCGCTGTCGCCGGCCGATACGATGCGCGAGGCAGTCCCAATCCCGCCTTTCCAGTCAAAGGCGATGGTGCCCGTACCGGCCCCGACCGCCCCCTCCGCCACCGGCCCGGACGTGGCCCCGGCCACCGCGGCCCGGACGTCCGTCGCCGAGATGGGTCGATGCCGGATGGCGTTCAGGACATAGCCGTCGTTGGTTTCGCCTACCACGGGATTGATGGACCGCACACTCTCCATTCCGGGCTGCGCGAGCAGCAATCCGACGAGCGCATCGGCCGCCTTCCAGACGCACAGCGTGCAGGTGAGCAGGATCGGGGTCTCCAGCTCCCCCAATTCCATTACCTGGGTGACGCCCAGGAGCTTGCCGAAACCGTTGCCGACATGGATCGCCGCGGGGACGCGGTCGAAGAACAGGTTCCCACCATGCGGGAGAACAGCCGTGACCCCGGTACGCACCGAGTCGCCCAGGCGCACCGTAGCATGTCCCACCCGGACTCCGGCGACGTCCGTGATCGCATTCCATCGACCGGGGGGGAGGGTGCCGGGGACGATGCCAAGGTCGCGGGCCCGGTGGGGAGTCGTGGTCTGGGCCAGGAGACCGTGGGCGAGCCCCAACGTAACGAGGGTTGACGCGACGGCGGCACAAAGGTGGCGATGAACCATCGGGGCCTCGGGCGGGCGACTGTTGTGATGCCGTGCCAGGATGCAGAGGCCCGGCCCGCGCGCACGGGCCGGCACCACCGAAACAGGCGCGGCCTAGGGGAAGGAGAACATCACCCCCACCTGGGGCGACCAGTCGGTGGCTTTCGGGGAGATGCCCAGCCCGGAGTCCAGCTTGAGAAGCAGGTGAGGCGCGAGGCGCCAGTTGATGCCCGTGATCAGCTCGAACTCGTCCGGCGCGCCGCTCTCCCCTCCTTCGAGGACGATGTTCAGCCGGAGAGCGGGCGAGAGTCGCTTGAGATATTCGATGGTGACTTCCCCCAGATCGGGGTTGCGACCTTCGCGGTTATACTCCGCCGCTACCCGCAGCATGAGGGTTCCCCACGAATAGCCGCGCAGCACGCCGAACCCGGGTTTCAGGTCCCAGTCGGGCTCGCCGATCAGCACTCTCTTTCCCTGCGAGCGCGGAGTCATCTCCACGAATCCGAACAGCTCCGGCCGACTGCCGCGCTCCGTCAGCAGCCGGAAGCGCAGCTGTCCCTCGATGTCACCGACACCCGATTCCCTGATCCTCGCCGGCATGGCCGATGGATCGTTGGGCGCCTTGTGGAGGGTCGCCTCGAGGTAGGCGGCCTCGAATTCGAGGGCGAGCCAGTCGGTGACGCCATAGGCGACGAAGATCAGGGCCTCCGAGCTTCTGAACCGCCCGTTGAAATCCTGATTGAGCCCATAACCCAGTTTCCTGGGTTGATACTCGCGGTTGTTGTCCCGGGAGTAAGCGTAGTAGGGATAGATCAGGAGCTGGCCCCGGGCGACGTACGTGCCGAACAGCGATGTCGAGATCCCGGTGCCCCGATCTCTCAGGTGCCTGGGCAGATCCGGTTCCTGGGCCAGCACCGGATCGGGTCGGACTGCCGCCCCCGAGAGGAGCAGCAACAGGAGGCCAGTACGGCGCAGGACCGGGATGAGCATGACCAGGGATTCTCCGGCCGCTCCGATTGCAGGCGGCCCACGCCAGGGTGAACGGATGTCGGCCGGCTCCCGGGAGAGGAGGGCTGCCGGCGCCTTCAGATGATGTGCAGGTGGCGGAGCTGTCCGTGACCGCCCGAGTCCGGCAAGAACCCAGGCACCGGAAACAAGGCGAGCAGGACGGGAAGCTGGCCGAGCCTGGTAGTCGATGTGTGCACGCGTGGGATGGGGTTGAGGAGCGGGTCGTCCACCGTCAGCCCTTGGCAGGGCGTCGCGCGGCCGGCGGAGCGACCCGGAGTCCGGCCTGCATCAGCGATCCTCTCCGCGGTCAGGGCACGAAGGTCGCACTCCCGACGGACCGGAGCGCACCCGCGTCGTCGTATCGCTGCAGGGTCACCCGGTAGGTCGTGCCGCTGACGAGCTGAGGGACCATGTTGGCGGTCGCGATCGCGCCGGGGGGCGTACCCCCATACGCGACCGGCGGATTCAGGGCATTGGTCCCCAGCGGGCTGATGGCGCCCCACGCCCCCACGCCTGAAGCAGCGGATTCCACCATGACACGCGCAAGCGCGCAGTCTCCGGCCCAACTGAAGCTGGGCTCCGTGCCGGCGGTCACGGTGACGACCAGCGGCGCGGCGCAGCCCGTCAACGGCGGTGTGTATCCGTCACAGCCCGGGGTGAGCGGCACCAGAGTGCACAAGCACACCAGGGCGCCGAGCGGACGACGGAGCATGGCAAGCTCCTGGATGAGGGGCGCAGGCCTCACCCCAAGTTGGGGCCGGGCGGGTGAGCGGGCAAGACGGACGTGGCCGGCATGCAGAACCTACACCGCCGGCGCCTTCCCGGTCTCCGTGACCACCCGCAGCCACTCCTGGGCCGCGGCGAAGGCCTTCGCTTTCCCACCGTGGCGGGTGTCGCCGAAATAAGCCTTGAAGCGGGGCTTCCAGCCCGCCCGTGTGCGGCGGTAGCTCAACCGCACGATATAGCCTCGGACGCGAGGATAATCGAGGCGACAGATCCCCGGCGGCATCCGGCGGCCCGCCCGGGCGCGGGGAAGAGGAACTTTGAGCTTTCGGGGGCTCAGGGGCTTCCGGGAACTCTGAATCCTGCGGGCGGTGCGAACCTTCTTGGTCTTCTTCTGGACCTTGCCAGCGGTGCGGACCTTTGGTGCAGGGCGGGCCGCCCTCCGCCGAGCGACCTTTCTGACGGGGCGGGCCTTCTTGGCGGGGCGGACACTCTTGGCGCGCCGAACCCTCCGGCGTCGAGTAGGGGGCATCGTATTCTCCAGGAGGGGGGCCTGGGGGAGCGCCCGCGAACCTCGCGGGCCGCGAACATCGACACCCAAGGTACAAATCCATGAACCGCACCGGAAGCCCGCGGGCTCCGCGTGGCTTCCGGCGCGGGGGCCGCGGAGCAAGTCCGATTGCCGCGGTCGGGGTGTCGGTCGCCTCAGGTCGTCGGCCTCAATTCCCTGCTGCCCTGCGAACCGTTATCGGCCCGTTCGTGGTCACCACGCGAACCAGGGGTCCGCCCGTGCCAAGCGTTGCACGAATCCGGTCGGACCGACGGCCGTGCAGCGTCACCCTGAGCGGGACCTGGAAGTCGGCGGGCCCATTGACGGTGCCGGTCTCGAGTTCGGCGTTGTACCGGTCGGGGATCGCCAGGTCAACCGGCCCGTTCACCGACTCGGCATCGAGCCCTCCGCCATCCCAACTGCTCCCGCCCAATTGCACGGACAGCGGACCGTTCTGCACCCGGGCTCGAACGTCGCCCGAGACCCGGGTGAGGGACACCGGGCCGTTCGTGGCACGAAGCTCGATGATGCCCGATACCCCGTCCACCGAGAGTGGCCCATTGGTCGACCGGGCCTCGAGATTGACCTTCGTCGGCACCAGCACGACCAGAATGACCCCCCAGCCCTGACGCCGTCCGGTGGTCGGACCCTCCACTCTCACGGTGGACCCACCACTCACCACGAGCCGGATCTCCCTGGCGATCGCCTGGGCGTCCGCCTGGGTGGGGGCGTGCGTCTGAACGCGGGCCGAAATTGCGACCGAATCGCGGTCCCATCCGTAGATCTCGACTCCACCGTTCATGTCGGATTCGAACCGGAGCGGGGTGCCACCTGGGTGGAATCCGCTGAGCCGGACCTCGCAAAACCGCTCCCAGTCACGATCCCGATGGTCGTCGCCCTGGCAGCGCTCGAGCCAGCGGTCAGCATTCTCCTGCGCCGCGATCGATCCGGCGGCACCGAACGTAAGGCTCAGCAGGTTGAGCATTATCGACATGGACCGGCGCATGCAAACCCCCTGGTCTCGAAGTGGGTGAGATGCAGTGAATGACACCCTGCTGGACCGGAAGGTTGCATTCCGAGGGCGTCCGGCGTCGCGGGAGGCGACGGGGTGCCGCCGGACGACGCGACGATCGTCGGGCGCGAGACCAGCCGCCCGGTCCGCTACTCTCTGGTACGGCTCCCTTATTCCTTATATAGCTGGGTACAGCTGGCTGGGCGCGAGGGACTGCGGGCCTGCCGGTCTTCCCGGCGACGGGCTCGACGTCAGGGCACGGCGAACTCTGCCCCCCGTACCCTAGCGCGACCGCCCCGGGGCGGCTATTCACTGTTCCACTACCATCCACCACCGGCGGGAGTCATCCAATGTCCGTGGGTACGAGCTTCCTCGAACAGGTAAACCAGGCCTTCGACCGGGCCGCCGGCCTCACCCGCCACGACCCGACGCTGCTCGCCAGCATCCGCGCCTGCAAGAACGTGTTCTACACCAGCTTCCCCCTCAAGCGGGACGACGGCACCATCGAGGTGGTCCACGCCTGGCGGGCCGAACACAGCCACCACAAGCTGCCCTGCAAGGGCGGCGTGCGATACGCGCCCGACGTCGACGCCGACGAGGTCCAGGCCCTCGCGGCGCTCATGACCTACAAGTGCGCCCTGGTCGACGTTCCCTTCGGCGGGGCCAAGGGCGGCATAAGGATCTCTCCCAAGAAGTATTCGGTCGCCGAACTGGAACGGCTCACCCGTCGCTATGTCTTCGAGCTGGTGCGAAAGAACTTCATGGGACCCGGGCTCGATGTCCCGGCACCCGACGTGGGAACCGGGCCGCGCGAAATGGCGTGGATCGCCGACACCTACATGCAGCTGAAACCGGGAGAGCTGGACGGGATGGGCTGCGTAACGGCCAAACCGGTGAGCCAGGGCGGCATCCGGGGACGGGTCGAGGCCACGGGACGGGGCGTGTTCTTCGGCGTGCGAGAGATCTGCCGGGTCGAAGAGGACATGAAGGCGCTGGGACTGAGTACCGGACTCGCCGGTAAGCGGGTGGTGATCCAGGGCCTCGGCAACGTCGGGTACTACGCCGCCAAGTTCTTTCAGGAGAGCGGGGCGGTAATCGTGGGGCTGTCCGAATCCGAGGGCGCGATTGCCAACCCCAAGGGCCTCGACATCGACAAGGTCATGGCCCACCGCCAGGAGCACCGTTCGATCCTGGGCATTCCGGGCGCCACCAATCTCGCCCGGCGGGAGGACGCGCTGGAGCTGGAGTGCGACATTCTCATCCCCGCGGCGCTCGAACGGCAGATCACTGGAGAGAACGCCCCCCGGGTCAAGACCAAGCTGGTGGTCGAAGCGGCCAACGGCCCGACTACGCCGGAAGCCGACGAGATCCTGGCGAAACGAGGGATCCTGGTGATCCCCGATACCTACATCAACGCGGGCGGGGTCACGGTCTCCTACTTCGAGTGGGTGAAGAATCTCGGCCACGTGCGCTTCGGACGGATGCAGCGACGATTCGAGCAGGGCGCCTACGGCCGGTTGCTGGAGGCGGTGGAAAGCGTGACCGGGCGCCAGTTCAGTGCCCAGGAGATCGAGCGACTGACCCAGGGAGCGAGCGAGGAAGACCTGGTGAACTCCGGCCTCGAGGAGACGATGATCGCGGCCTACCATCCCATCCGGGAGATCTGGAAGCGGGAGAAAGGCAAGATCGGCATGCGGACGGCCGCCCTGGTCGTGGCGATCGACAAGGTCGCGGTGAGCTACGAGCAGTTGGGGATTTTCCCGTAGTCTGGGCGGGCAAACACGGACAAGGCGGACAGGGCGGACAGGATAGCGGAGGCTCCCCCTCCTGTCCGCCCTGTCCGCCTGTCCGCCCCGCCGGTTCGTCTAACGCAACGCCTGCACCACCGGCAGCCGTGCCGCGCGCCACGCCGGGAAGAAGCCGCCAACCAGCCCCATCACCACCGCAAAGACCAGCCCGGCGGCCATCAGCCCGGGCGTCACCATGAAGCTGAAGGCGATCTCGCTGAAGCTGGCCCAGTTGGTCGTGCTGGTGACGACGCCGTTGATCTGGAACGCCAGCACGGCACCGAACACCCCGCCGACGACGGCGATGAGCGCCGACTCGACCAGGAAGCTCGCCATCACGCTCCGCGGGTGGAACCCCAGCGTCAGCAGAACCGCGATCTCCGGGCCCCGGGACTGCACGGCTGCATACATGGTATTCACCGCCCCGAACACCGCGCCGACCGCCATGATGCTGGTGATGAAGAGGGCCAGGATTTGGAGGATGCTGCCCAAGAGCTGCGACTGCTCCATGTAGAACGCCGACTCGCGGTGGACATCCACCGTGAGCCGACGGTCACCCTCGAGGGTCCGCTTGGCTTCCTCGAACGCGGCCGGGTCGGCCAGACGGAAACTGACCGACTGGAACACCTCGCCTCGGAATACCGGCATGAACTGTTCGTTCTCGCCCCAGATCTCCGATTCGAACGCCGAGCCCCCGGCGGAGAAATGGCAGACCACGGTCCAGTCCCGGCCGGCGAAGCGCAGCGATTCCCCCACCCCGGTGTGGGCGAACCGCGGGGCGATCTTGCGGCCGACGCAGATCTCGGCACGTCCCGACTCCGGCTGGCGCCCCTCCAGCACGCGCACATTCTGGCGCACCGCCCACGCCGCCGGGCTGATGCCCCGCACCACGACGTTGGCCAGCGCCGTAGTGTCATCGCCCAGTCGCGTCAGGGGGATGAGTACGTACACCTCGGGGCTGGCCAGCGGCCGGCCGTCCGATCCGATGGCCACATGCGGCGACGAGGCGAGGATGCTGGCCACATCGCGACTCAGGCCGCTCGATAGCTCGGAGTCGGCGCCACGGCGGAGGACCAGAACGTTGTTGTCGGAGCCGGTCCGGGTGAGCGCCACCCGGAATCCGTTGGCGAGCGCCAGCATCGCAATGAACACGGCGACCACCAGGCCGATGCCCAAGGCGGTGAACGCCGTGGAAACCGGCCGCTGGAGGATGCTCCGCGCGTTGTAGAGAATGGGGATCTTCATTATTCCACCCGCCGGAGCGCCTGGACCACCGGCAATCGGGCCGCGCGCACCGCCGGTACCAGCCCGCTGCCGAGCATCAGCAGCAGCGCGATCGCGGCCCCGATCGTGAGCGTCCGGGGCGTGACGTCGAATCCCGGCAGGAATCCGGCGGCGTTGAAGTTGGTAGCCTTGTACAGCAGCTTGGCGCCGCCCAGGCCGATGACCGCCCCGGTGATCGTCATGACACCGGCCTCCAGCATCACCAGCCCGAACAACCGCGCGTCGGTGAAACCGATAGTCTTGAGCACCGCGACCTCGCCGGTACGCTCGCGCGCGTTCATCATCATGGCGTTGGCCGTCACCAGCAGAATGGCGAACACCACCGCCATGCCGATTGTCCCCATCAGCAGGCTCACGTTGCCCCACATCGTCGCGAAACTGGCGTTGAAGGCCTGTTCCGTCCCGGTCTTGCTGGGGGCGCTCGAATTCTTGAACTGGTCGTCGATGGTCTTGGCGATCCGGGCGGCGTTGTCCGGCTGGTCGATCCGGATGACGTACCAGCCCGCCAGCCCGGGCCGGCCGATCCGCTCTTCCAGATAATCGTGCCGGAACAGCAGCATGTCGTCGTTGATGACCGGGTCCGTGGGGGTGTAGACGCCGCGGATGGTGAAGGTCCAGTCACCGGTGAAGATGGTGCCCTGGATGGTGACGTCCTGCCCCAGCCGCCAGCCGAAGACGTCCAGCAGCCGGCGGCCCACGATCGCGGAGGAGCGCTCGCGCAGAAACGCCTGCTTCTGGTCCTCGGGCAGCGAGATCTCGGGGTACATCTCCAGGTACGATTCCGGGTCCACCGCGAACTGGGCGAAGAACCGCTTGCCGTCGCCGTAGCGGCCCCCGAACCAGTTGGCCCAGGTCACGGCCTCGACCCCGGGCACGGAGCGGAGCTTGTTGGCGTAGCTCAGGGGCAGGACGAACACGATGCCGGTGGCGTTGGTGGTCACCAGGCGTCGGGCGCTCCCGAACTGGGCCGCGTTGTCCAGGGTTGTCACCACGGTGCGCAGGGTGGCAAACAGGAACAGCGCGAGCGCCACGCTGGCGGTCGTAAGCACAGTCCTGAGTTTGTGGCGCCCGAGGTTGGCGAGCACCAGCGGGAGGAACCTCATGACGTGGCGCCCGCTACCAACGCCTGGCGCTCCACCAGCACACCCTTGTCGAGGTGCAGCACGGTCCGGGCCTGATCGGCGGCGCGGGCGTCGTGGGTCACGATGATGATCGTCTTCTTGAACTCCTCGTTGAGCCGCCGGAGCAGGGTCAGGACATCCTGCGAACTCCTCGCGTCAAGCTGGCCGGTCGGCTCGTCCAGCAGCACGAGGGTCGGATCGGCCACGATGGCGCGGGCGATCGCCACTCGCTGTTCCTGCCCCCCGGAAAGCTGGCGCGGGTAGTGGTCGATCCGGTCGTCGAGCCCCACGACGCCGAGGGCGATGCGGATCCGCTCGTCACGCTCCTTGCGGGAGAGCCGCGTCAGCAGAAGCGGTAACTCCACGTTCTGGTACGCCGTGAGCACCGGCAGCAGATTGAGCTGCTGGAACACGAACCCGATGTGCCGCGCCCGCCAGGGCGCCAGCTGCCCGGGTGTCATAACGCTCACTTCGGCCCCGGCCACCCACACGGTTCCGCTGGTAGGCTTGTCCAGCCCCGCGAGCAGGTTGAGCAATGTGGACTTCCCCGAGCCCGAGGGACCCATCAAGGCCGTGAACGACCCCTCAGCGATGTCGAGTGTGAGGTCGGCGAAGACTTCGATCTTCTGGGTGTCGCGATGGAAGGCCTTATAGACGTTCCGGATTTCGACGAGTGCCATCGGTGGGCCCGTTGAGTAAGTGGGAGCTCCAGTCATCTGCCGTCAGCCATCAGCCATCAGCCGTCAAAGGCCCGGGTTACTCCATCACCTCGACCCGCATCCCCGTGCGCGGAGCCGCGACGCCCTCAACCAGCAGCAGCTCGCCCCCCGACAGGCCGGAACGGATCTCGCGGAATCCGCCGCTCACCGGGCCTGCCTGAACCGTACGCCCTTCGAGGCGGCCATCCCGGACCAGCCAGACCACGCTCTCGCCGTTCTGTTCCCGGACCGCGGCGGCAGGAACGCGGAGTCGTCGTGGGGCGTCACCGGGCCTGGTCGAGGAAGATGGAGCCTCCGGTTCCTGGAAATCCACCCGCGCCCCCATTTCGGGAAGGATCCGGCGATCGTGATCGAGGATGCTCACTTTCACCTGTACCGTGGCCCGCTGACGGTCCGCGGTCGGGACCACCTGCCGGACCCGTCCGCGGAAGGCGGTGTCGGGGTAGGCATCCAGGATGATCCGCGCGGGCTGGGCCCCCCGGATCCGCGCGATGTAGGCCTCGTTCACGTCCACCTCGACCTCGAGTGTACGCAGATCGGCCATCGTCACCACGGCGCCCCGGGTGAGGCTGCCGCCCACCGACGGGGCCACGACCTCCCCGAGCTCGGCTTCTTTCCTGAGCACGGTGCCTGAGAACGGAGCCCGGATCTCGGTGTTGTCCAGATTGGCCTGGGCGTATCGAATGCCTGCGTCGCCCGCGTCGACCCGCGCCGCCGCGGCACGCACCCGAGCCTCGGCCTGGGTGGCGCGAGATTCAGCGGCCTCCACCTCCTCCTCCGATACCAGCTCGGGATTCCCGGTGTGAATTTCCCGCACCCGACGGGCCTCCCGAACCAGCTGATCGCGCTCCGCCCCCGCCTCGATCAGGTCGGCGCGCGCGCTGGTGAGCACAGCCTCCGCCTGGGCCAATTGGGCCTGGTAGTCGGCGTTCTCCAGCCGGGCGATCAAGTCGCCTTTGCGTACCACGGACCCCTCGCTGACACCGAGATAGGCGAGTCGGCCCGCGAGCTTGGCAGAGACCGATGCCCGGGTTCGGGCCACGACATAGCCGTTGGCGGTCACGCTGGTCGCCTCGGCCCTGCCAGAACTCGAGCCCCCGTCCGCCGCCGCGACCTCAGCCACCCGCACTTTCACCGGGCGCTCGCGCCGGAGGAGGAAGATCGCGACGACCAGCACCAACACTGCCGCGCCGGCCAGCCACAGGTTGCGGACCAACGCCCGACGAACGGCGGGCCCCGGGGCATCCCGGTTGATGCGCAGCTTCGAGAGGTCTGGGGCGGGGGCGGACATGGCGCCGGGAATCTACCGGCGCCACCTGAGGTGGGCAAAGGTTTGGGATGTAACGCGGCGTCGGCAGCTTTCCGTAACCCATTCACAGGAAATGAGTAAGCCGCAGGCGCCCAGGGGCGGGATACAGACGTTCCCGCTGCGACCCGCACGCTGGCGGGGCGGAGTTCTTGACTAGCTAAATCACATATGTATACTACAGCGATGAACAAACTCGACGTAATCACCGTAACCGAGGCGCCCGCAGGCGAGTCGCTTCTGTTTCTGATCCTCGACGTCGCCCACGAATTGGAGCAACGCCTCGAGGCCGAACTCGGAAAACAGGGGCTGTCTCTGGCCAAGGCCGGCACATTGCACACCTTGGCCACTGCCAAGGAGCCGCTGGCCCTGAGCGAACTGGCCAAACGAAACCATTGCGTTCGGTCCAACATGACCCAGCTGATCGACCGTCTCGAGTCTGATGGGCTGGTCCAGCGGGTGAATGACCCGGACGACCGCCGGGTCATCCGGGCGGCCCTCACGGCCAGCGGACGCAAAGCATATGAAGACACAGCGAAGGTCGTCGCCGACCAGGAGCAGGCGGTGGCCAGTTTGCTCGGGGACAACGATGAGCTGGCGCTGTTGAAGTTGCTGGGCCGGTTGGTTTCGTGAGGCCTTCTTACAACTGTAGTTCATGACTGCACTATCTAGCACAATACTATTCATGTGTGGAGACATCGAGGTACCGGTACCGCTCCCCCAGGCCACCGTGGCTGCAGTTGACCCGTTCGGACGAAGCCAGCGAACGTGCCGCCGAGCTGCCCGGTTACGGTTTTCCGAGGGGGTCCCCGACTTCCTTCAGGTGCTCGATGCCGATCGCACCGAGCTCGAATCGCAGAGCCGGCTGGCGCTGGGTCGGACCGAAGCGGCGACCAGTTACGCGGCGCTTTACAAGGCGCTTGGGGGGCAGTGAACCGAATCGCTCGCATGGAATAGCGGCCAACCACCGTCGGCCCTCACCCCTCTTGCCTTCCATCGCCCCCGGTTGCATCGTGTTGCTGCGGGCGGCGGTCCACGCCCAACCTCTTCGACCCTCCCCCAGCGAGGGTCCCCGTGAGGCAAAGGGGGGCATACTCCCGGATCGGCATCGATTTGAAACCTTGGATGCTGCGGGGCACCGTCGCTGGGGGGCGTGGCCCGTGGCCTGACCAAGGGATGACCACGATGCCGACCAACAAGGACTTCAAGCGCCTGGTTCGCGCGCGAATGCAGAAAACGGGCGAATCCTACACCTCCGCCCGTACCCACTTCCTCGACAAACCCCGGGCGCCCGCCCCCGTCGACTATGCCAGGCTCGCCGGCATGAGCGACGCCACGGTCAAGGCCAAAACCGGCTGCACCTGGGAACGCTGGGCCTGGGCCCTGGACCGGGTGCAGGCCAGCACCTGGACCCACCGGGAGATCGCCGAGTACGTGCACCAGAAGTACAAGATCCCGGACTGGTGGACCCAGACGGTCACGGTAGGCTACGAGCGGATCAAGGGGCTGCGCGCCATCGGCCAGCGCCGCGGCGGCGAATTCGAGGCCAACAAGAGCAAGACGTTCGCCATGCCGGTGGCCCGGCTGTATCGCGCCTTTCGCGACAAGCGCACCCGCGAGCGCTGGCTGCCGGGGGTCGCACTGACGGTCCGTACCGCCACGCCAGCCCGGTCGATGCGAATCACCTGGCCGGACCAGACGTCGCTCGACCTGTGGTTCACCGGCAAGGGCGCGGCCAGGAGTCAGGTGCAGGTGCAGCACCGAAGACTCCCGGACAAGGCTGCGGCCACCCGGATGAAGGAGTTCTGGACGGAGCGCCTCGCGGCGCTGGAAGCGCTGCGGCCAGGCCAGGCGAAACGCCCGGCCTGAACACCGGCACGTGGACAGACGCGAGGGCCAGCCCGGCAGGGCTGGCCCTTCGTCGTGCGTAGGCCGTCAGTCGTGGCCTTGCGCCTCACGCTCGCCTTCCGGCATCGCCAAGCGGCGGGTCGGGTCCCGGGCTTCATCCGCGCCGGCGCCGGCTCCGGCCACCAGTCCCGGAGCCGTCCCGTCGCCGTACACCACCTGGCCACCCGAATGGCCTACCTGGTACCCGGCCACGGTAAGGGCGAGGGCCCCTGCCACGCCGACGACCCGGGCGGCCCGGCCGACGCCGCCTCGAATCAGGCCGGCGGCCATGACGACGACAAGGATGCCTGAGAGAATCAGGAACCGCTCGCCCGCTTCCTCGTGGGTCTCGATCATGGTGGTCGGCACCTGCTCGTCGACCCGCTCTTCTTCCGCCTGTCCCGTCCGCACCGCCGCGAACGAACTGACGGCGAGGACTGCGGCCAGGCCCAGGGGGAACGCCCAGGCCCTGGAAGGCCGAAGACCGCCACGAATGGCAAGCAGGGCTCCGACGGCCACGACCGGCAGAAAGATCATCAGCACGATGGGGAAATGGATCAACGCCGGATGCAGCGGAGAAGGCAACATGGACACGCTCCCGTGAAGGTTCGACCCAGGGTAGTGCCACGGGGCCCGGTGCCACAATCCGACATTTGACGGATCAACCTTCCCCCTTCACGTTCCGGTCGGTATCCGACATCCGCCGGAGAGGCCAGTGGAGGATCAAAGCAGCCAGCGATTGCGTCTGCCCCTCACCGCCATGCTGCTCGCCATCGCGGCGGGCGGGACGGTGGACCTCGTGCTCGACCGGCCGACGCGGTGGCTCTCCTTTCATGTGATCTACGAAGTGGCGCTGGTGATCGCGGCGCTCGGGATGGCAGCATGGCTCTGGCGCGGCTGGCGGGACGCGGAGCGGGAGAACGCCGTGCTTCGGCAACGGCTGGCAACCCACCGGGCGGAACAGGAGGCGTGGCTGGCGAGCGCGGAACATTCTCTCGCCGGACTGCGCAGTGCGATCGATGCGCAGTTCGAACGCTGGGGCCTCACCCCCGCCGAACGGGAGGTGGCGATGCTGCTGCTCCAGGGAAGGAGCCACAAGGAGATCGCCGCAGCCTCCGGCCGGAGCGAGCGCACGGTCCGCCAGCACGCCGCCGCGGCCTACGAAAAGGCCGGGCTCGGCGGCCGGGCCGAGCTGGCGGCGTTCTTCCTCGAGGGTCTGGCCCATCCAGCAGCCGCTAGCGGTTAGCCGCTAGCCGTTGTCTCAAGACTAATGGCTAATGGCTAACGGCTTATGTCTGACGGCTGACGGCCGACCCTCACCACCGCTGATCCCGATTGAACAGCGCCCACTCGAGCCAGGCCCCATCGTCCCGCGGCGACGGCGACCCGGCGTCGCTCGGAGCCGACACGAACTTCACCACTTCGCTCACCACGGCCGGATCCCGCAGAATTCCGCTGTGTCCGAGCCCGCTGGTCTGGTGCAAGGCGCCCTCCCAGGTGTCGGCGATGGCCGCCCCGTCGGCGAGTCGCACCGTCTCGTCGTCCCGATCGTGGATCACGAGCAGTGGCACGGGATCCTCGGGCGCCATCCGACGCACATCCAGATCGGCCCAGCGGTGCCGCAGCCGGCGCTCACTGCGGATCTTGAGTACCTCCACCGTCCTGGGGGTGAGACCCAGGGCTTGGGCGTACGGCATGACGTAGTCTGCCGGGTTCACGGGTGGCGCCAGCAGCACAAGCCGTCGGGCCCGGAGCCCCCAGTGCAAGGCTAATCCCGTCGCGGCCGCCCCAAGCGAATGGGCGATGATCCCATGGGGCGATCCATATACCCTCGCGATGGCGTGGAGCGCCCGGGCGAACTCGGGCATCGAGCTCATGCCCCTGCCGGACGAGCCATGCCCCGGGGCATCGAACGCGACCACCGCGAAGTCGACATCGAGAAGCGGCCTCACAAAGGCAGCGAGCCGGCCGGCGTTGCCACCCCACCCGTGCACCAGGTAGACCACGGGACCGTGTCCCCAACGCCACCCCTCCACCCGCCGACCCTCGACCGAGAGTGAGAACCGGCTCCCGGTGCCGAGCAGGGTATTGGCGGCGGCCGGGACCGGCCGGCGCGCCGGCGTGAAGAACAGCCGCTCCGCGGCCCACGCCGCGAGCGAAGGAGAGACCGCCTGGACGGCGCGCAGGGTGTCACGAAGCGCCGCCGGGGCGGTGCCGGCCCGAACGGCCGGAGAGGAAACGGGAGTCGTCATGGTATCAGGTCCGCGAGGTGTCGAGTCCGTGGTCGAGTCGGTGGTCAGTCGGCGCGGTGGTCAGGTCGGGCCGCCGCGATCAGTGTGTCGAAGGCCCGGCGAGCGCGCCCCTCGGCGTCGGGATCCGCCATGAGCCGGACGGCATGATGGAAGGCCAGCATCACCCCGTGCAGGTCCTGGGCGAACTGATGGGCGTCGGCGTGCTGGTAAAAGCGACCAGCCTCGATGCCCCGCTGAAATGACCCTGCGAGGAGCTCGAGCCATTCACGCTGGAGCTCCACCAGGCGGTCTCGGACCGGACCAGGGCGATCGTCCAGTTCGGTGGCCGCGGCCACAAAGACGCACCCGCCCGGCAACGCGCCATCCTTGTCCCAGGTCAGCCAGCGCTCGAACAGCGCCCGCATGCGGGGCTCGCCGCGGGCCTCGCGCAGGGCGGGACGGACCACCGCTTCGATGAAATCGTCCGCGGCATGCTCCAGCACCTGGATCTGCAGACTCTCCTTGGACCCGAAATGAGCGAACAGCCCGCTCTTCGACAGCTCGAGGTCGTCCGCCAGGGCCCCGATGGTCAGCCCGGTCAGGCCGACCTGACTGGCCAGCTCCGTCGCACGGAGCAGGATCGCATCCCGGGTTTCCATGCCTTTTGTCATGTAGGATAAAAAAGCACGAACGTTCGTTTTTGTCAAGACCGCCTGTGACCGACCATGTAACTCATTGGACGACATACTTTTGAAATGGCTACCGTCGTGCTGGCGGGCGAGACACAAACTGCCCTGGGGATCTCCTGGCCCCACCGATCCCGGATACTCCTAAGGAAAGAGACAGCCAGCGCGCCGGTTGAACAAAGGCGGCGATCTACCGGCTCGCCCCCAGACCCATCGTCAGGGTTGACGAGAACCGGGCCACGACTAGTTTGACATCAATCTACATTGGCACCATCCCCGAACCCTCCACCCATGCCCGCCTCCCCCGCCCGCGCCAATACCACCCTGCGGATCGTCAATGGGCTCCGCCGTATCGTGCGGGCGATCGAATTGTATTCGCAGGAGGTCTACAAGGAGTACGGTCTCACCGGGCCTCAGCTCTGGGCCATGAAAACCCTGAGCCGTCGAGGCCCCCTCGCCACCAGCGAGCTGGCCGAGGCCCTGGCGGTTCAGCCCAGTACGTTGTCGGTGCTGGTGGACCGGCTGGAGAAGCGCGGGCTCGTCCGTCGGGTCCGCCCCCGGGAAGACCGGCGATTCGTCGAGATCACCCTGACCCCCAAGGGGAAAGCCCTGGCCGCCCGCGCCCCTCAACCGGCTCAGGGACGACTGCTGCACGGCCTCAAGCGGCTCTCCGCCCGCGAGCTGACGGCCGTTCATGCGTCCGTGGACCGTCTGGTCACGATGATGGAGGCCAGGACCGTGGAGCCGCGGTTCTTCTTTTCCGACGACTAGACCGGGCGCCGGCCGGCTTCAGGCCGCCCTGTGCGCCGGCTGGTCCGAGCCCTCGGACCGCAAGTAGACCGTGCGCGTGGGGTAGGCGAAATCGATCCCTTCCTGCTCGAAGCGGCGGAAGATTTCCAGGTTGACGCGCTGCTGGGTATCCATGTACCGGTTGTAGTCGGGATCGAGCACGTAATAGACGATCTCGAACGTCACAGCCGAATCATCGTAGCTGCGGAAGTGAGCCCGGTCGAATCGCACCCCGGGCTGCGCGGTGACAACCTCACGCAGGATGCCCGGAATGGCGGTGAGTTTTTCCGACGGCGTCTGATAGGTCACACCCAGGGTAAACAGGATTCGCCGCTCCGACATCCGCTTGAAATTCCGGATCCGGCTGCCAAGCAGGTCGCTGTTGGCGAAGACCAGCTGTTCGCCGGAGAGACTGCGCAGCCGCGTCGTCTTGACGCCAATGTGCTCCACCGTGCCCATCAGCTCGCCGGTCACGATGAAGTCCCCCACCACGAACGGCTTGTCGAGCACGATCGACAACGACGCGAACAGGTCCCCCAGGATGTTCTGAGCGGCCAGGGCGACCGCCACGCCGCCGATCCCGAGACCGGCTACCAGGGCGCTGATATTGACGCCCAGGTTGTCGAGCGCCACCAGCACCAGCACCGTCCAGAGTACCGTCCGGGACACGATCGTGACCCCGCGCAGGGTCGTCGCCGATGACGGATCCGCCTGGCGGAGGCGGGAGATCCGGGCTTCCAGCAGATGCCCGATCACTACGTTGCCCCAGATGGCCAGCTGGACGCCCCCCACGAGAACCGTGACGACGCGGGCCACCTCTCGCACCGCGGGAGCGGCCTCCAGGATCGCCAGCACAGGCCACAGCGCGGCCGCGGCCAAAGTCATGCTCTTGGTGCGTTTCACGAGCAGCACGACCAGGTCGTCCCACGCGTTGGCAGTGCGCCGGGCCAGCGCGCCCAGCCGGACGCTCAGCAGCCAGCGGGTCAGCCACAGTGCCGCCAGGGCCAGCGCCCCCGTCCCGAGGGCCCGTCCCCACAGGACAAGGGTCCGGCCAAGCATCATCTCATCGGCGAACGGCATCGTTCCTCAACCCCCTTCCAGATAAGCAAGGACGGCGGAGGACCGTCTTTCGAGGTCCTCCGCCGAACCCGGCGTCACAGGTACCGGACGACGTTATCGGCCGGCCATCGGCTGTCCCAGCGACTCGAGCCCCGCCACCACCGTGAACTCGTTGCGGCGGTTCATCGACCAGGCGCTCTCGTCATGCCCCGCGATGAGGGGCCGCTCCTCGCCGTAGGACACCACTTCGAGCCGATCCTGGGCGATGCCACGGTTGACGAGATACGTGCGAGCTGCGGCCGCACGCCGCGCCCCGAGCGCGAAATTGTACTCGTCCGAGCCGCGCTCGTCGGCGTGCCCGGCAATCCGCAGCGTGACCTTCGGATAGGTCCTGAGCAGGACCTCCTTGCGGTCGAGGACCAGACGATCGTCTGGCCGGATCTCCGCGCGGTCAAACGCGAAGTGAACACGCTGGCCCAGCGTGTCGCGCAGCGCCACCCGGAGCTGCTCGAGCCGGGACGCTTCGTCCCGCGCCATCTGCTCGGCCCGGGCGCGTTCCGCTCGCATGAGGGAATCGGCGCGGGCGATCCGGGCGGCCTCCGCCCTCGCCATCGAATCGGCGCGCGCGCGCTCGACGGCCGCGATCGAGTCGGCCTGGGCGCGGGCGGCCAGGTCCTCGGCGGGTGTTACGGGCGCCGGCGCCGACTTGCTGCAGCCGGCCGCGGCGACGAGACCCATCAATACCACAACGTTCCAGGTGCGCATAGTGCCTCCGTTCTCAGTCGTTTATAGTCATAGTCGGTTATCAGTAACCGTCGTGCGCGAGCGGCGGAACACCATCCGTCCGCCGAGACAATCACCAGATCCGACCGGTACACCCGCCCGGAATGCAGCGCCGTCCGGGTCGGGTTCGGTCGAACTGATTTGATATCAACATTCATGTGAAATTAATCACATGCACCCGGAAAGTCAAGTGCACCGAGCCAAGCGGCGCGCGGCGCCCCGGACACTGCGCCTGAACGCTCGCCGCACCATTCGCCCTCAGACTGATACCACCTCCGGCCTGGCCACCACCCCGGCGGTCCGCTGGCTGTCGTGCAGCGGCAACACCGTCCCGCTGGCGCGGGTCTCGACGATGGTCTTGAGGTTCAATTCGCCGATGACCATCATCTCCTGGTTGGGATTCCCCTCGGCCAGAATCCCGTCCCGGGAGAAGGCGAAATCGCTCGGCGTGAGGATCGCGGCCTGGTGGTAGTTCAGGGACACGGCGGGCACCATCGGCAGCGAGCCCACCGTGCCGGCGCAGATGACATACAGCTGGTTTTCGATGGCCCGGGCATGGGCGCAGTAGCGCACCCGCCAGAAGCCCTGCCGGTCATCGGTACAGCTCGGCACCACCAGGATGTGCGCGCCCTCACGGGCGGCGGCCCGCGCGATTTCCGGGAATTCCACGTCGTAGCAGATCGCGATGGCCACGCGCCCGAAGGCGGTCTCGAAGACCCGCAGGACCTCCCCGGGAGAGACAATCCACTCTTCCGATTCGAACCGGGTCATGTGCAGCTTCTGCTGCACCCCGATCCCGCCCGCGGGGCCGAAGAACATCGACTGGTTGTAGACTGTATCGGTCCCGACGGGCTTCACGGGAATCGTGCCACCGACGATATACATCTGGTGGCGCCGGGCGAGGTCGCTCATCAGTTCGGTGAAGCGCCCGCCTGCCCCGCAAGATCCCGGACCTGTTCCTGAATCGGGCGGCGCACGTTGCCCAGCGTCAGCAGCTGGATGGTGAAGTATTCGGGGAAACGCCAGGAGGTGACACTTGTAGTCCGCCGCCGTTTCCACCAGCGCCTCGACCTGGTCCCGGAACTGGTCGAACGTGCTGACCGGGCGAATGTAATACTGCAGAGCGCCTACCCGGATTCGTTCCATTTTTCCTCCCGTTCAAGTATAGTTATCGCCCTTGGAACCATGTGTCCGTACGCCAGCGACGATTCCGCCCGGTGCACCCAAGGTAGCTCGGCTCCCCGTCAGGCACACGACCCGTCCCATATCAGGAGACCCGATGTCCCTCGGCCGCAAAGCGCGCGCACCCCACCTGGCCCTCGGGCTCGGCCTTGCACTGCTGGCCAGCCCGGCGGCGGCCCAGGTCACGACCGACTCCACCGCCCAGCCCACCGGCGCTCCGGTCGTCTACCGCTCCGACACCCTGTTCACGCTGTACGGTCACCTCGGGCCCTTCGGCCCCGGCGAGCGGGCCGCGGCCATCGGTCTGCGGTTGAACCGCCTGGGCCCGGCCCTGGCCGCAGGAACCGACTCCATCCTGGTCACCGAGGTGGAGCAGCGCACCGAGGTGCTGGTGGGCGACCAGGTCCTGATGACCGTGCTCGACGCCGACGCCGAGCCTTCCGGGCTGTCTCGCGCCGCGCTGGCCGGCGCCTGGGCCGCGAAGATCAAGCGGGTAACCGCCACGGCGGCGGCGGCGACCAGCCTCACCGCGATCGCCATTGGCGCCGGCAAGGCGCTGGTCGCCACCCTGTTGCTGGTGCTGCTGTTGCGCGGCATGCGGGTGGTCTTCACCCGGCTGTACCAGGTGCTCAAGAGCCCTCGCGTACCCCCGCTTCGGATCAAACAGTTCGAGCTGCTGTCTTCCGCCCGCCTGGGGGAAGCTCTCACCGTCCTCGGCCGAGTGCTCCGGGTGGTCCTGACACTGCTGCTGCTGTACTTCTACGTTCCGCTGGTCCTCAGCTTCTTTCCGTGGACCGCCCCGCTCTCACGCAAGATCGTAGGCTACGTCCTGACGCCGCTGCAGGCGGTCGGTGGAGGGATCGTCGATTATCTGCCGAAAGTATTTTTCATCATCGTCATCTTCCTGGTGACGCGGTACATCCTCAAGCTCATCGGGCTGGTGTTCCGCGCCATCGCCACCGGAATGCTGACGCTGGAAGGCTTTCACCGGGACTGGGCGGACCCGACCTACAATATTGTCCGTTTCCTGGTGATCGCCTTCGCGGCGGTCGTGATGTTCCCCTATCTGCCGGGGGCGGGCTCCGACGCCTTCAAGGGCGTATCGCTCTTCGTCGGTGTCCTGTTCTCGCTGGGCTCCTCCGGGGCCGTCGGCAACATCGTCGCCGGCGTGGTCCTGACCTACACCAACGCGTTCCAGGTCGGGGATCGGGTGCAGATCGGCGAGACGGTGGGGGACGTGGTGGAGCGGACCATGCTGGTGACCCGGATCCGGACCATCAAGAACGTCGACATCACCGTCCCCAACGGGACCGTGCTCTCGAGCCAGGTGATCAACTTCACCACTCAGGCCGCCAGCCGCGGGCTGATCCTGCACAGCACGGTCACGATCGGATACGATGTTCCCTGGCGTCAGGTGCATTCGCTGCTCATCGCGGCGGCCGCGGCGACGGACAACGTCCTCAAGGACCCCGCACCGTTCGTGCTGCAGACCAGTCTCGACGATTTCTACGTCAGCTACCAGATCAACGCCTTCACCGACCAGCCCGCGATCATGGCCAAGACCTACTCACAGCTGCACCAGCACATCCAGGACCAGTTCAACCAGGCCGGGGTGGAGATCATGTCGCCGCACTACCGCGCGGCGCGGGATGGCAATCAGACCACGATTCCGGCGGAGAACCTGGCGAAGGACTACCGGGCTCCCGCGTTCCGGCTGGAGCAGGTGTCTCCCGCGGGCGGCTCGTGAGGCAGCGTCGCGCCGCGGCTCTGGCGGTCGGCCTGCTGTGCCTGGCCACGCCACTCGCGGCCCAGGACTCCCTGCTGACCGAGCTGGCTCACCGGTTCCGAAGCAAGCCGCTCAGCCTCGGCGCCCTGCTCCAGGTCGTGGGAGACTACCAGAACGAGGCCCGATCCTCCGGGGTCAACGGATTCCGGATCGCCAACTTCCGGCTCAAGCTCTCCGGGGAGCTGGATGGCGGGTACGGTTACCTGCTGCAGACCAACTTCGCCGCGGCGCCCGCCATCCTCGACGCCGAGGTACACTACCGGGTGGCCGACGCCCTGGTCGTCCAGGCGGGGCAGTTCAAGGCGCCGTTCAGCCGGGAGCTGCTGACCAGCGCGGGCGAGCTGGATTTCCTCGAGCGTTCGCGGGTGGTCAGTGCTCTCGCGCCCAGCCGCCAGATGGGCGCGATGGTCCGGGGAAAGCTGGGGCAAGGCCGACTGGACTACGGCGCGGGAGTGTTCAACGGCAATGGCATCGGCTCCCGTACCAACGATGACGGGCGGGTCCTGGGCGTCGCCCGCATCAGCTGGTGGCCGTTCCGCGTCGAGCCGTCGGCCACCCGAAGCCTGGAACTGGGAGTCAATATCGGCTACTCCCATGACGCCAACGTGAATCTCGGCGTGCTGGGCACGAGTTTCGGCGGGCGACGCACGCTATGGGGCGCCGACCTCCGGTACACCGACGCTCGCTGGATGTTGGCCGGAGAGATCGTAGGCGCGCGGCTCGACCCGTCCGGCCCAGGGGGAACCGCCGACCCGATCGGTTGGCAGGCCACGGCGGGATTCCAGCCGACCGGCCATCTGCAACTGCTGGCCCGCTGGGACGCGCTGCGGCCGGACGGACTCGGCCCGGATGGCGATCTGCTGGTGCTCGGCTTGCGGGCCTGGCCCACCGGGGCGATCCAGTTCCGGCTGGATGACCTGATCGACGTGGACTACGCGGAACCTTCCCGCCACCGAATCCTGGCCGGCGCACAACTCGGTTTCTGAGCCGCGTTACCCTCGAAGGAGTCACCCCGATGGGGAGCATGGAAGAACGGTTGAAGGAGTGGCTGTATGATCCCAGCGTAGGCCGCCTGGTCGCGACCATCGTCGGGCTGGTGGTCATTGTGGTCGTCATCCGGCTGGTTCAGCGGAGTCTCGCCGGGCGGATCCGGGACGGCGATACCCGCTACCGGGTACGCAAAGCCATCGGGTTCGCCGGATACGTCGCGGCCTTCCTGTTTCTGGCGGCCTTGTTCAGCGATCGCCTGGGCGGCCTCACCGTCGCCTTCGGGGTGGCGGGTGCCGGCATCGCGTTCGCGCTGCAGGAGGTGATCGCCAGCGTCGCGGGGTGGCTGGCGCTCACCTTCTCCAAGTTCTACCACCCGGGGGATCGGGTTCAGCTGGGCGGGATCAAGGGCGACGTTATCGACATCGGTGTCCTGCGTACGACCCTGATGGAGCTGGGCCAATGGGTGGATGGCGACCTCTACAACGGGCGGATCGTGCGGGTCGCCAACAGCTTCGTCTTCAAGGAGCCGGTCTTCAATTATTCCGGCGACTTTCCTTTTCTATGGGACGAGATCCGGATCCCGATCCGGTTCGGGAGCGACCGGCAGGCGGCGCGCGCCATCATCCAGCGGGTCGCGGACGAGGTCGTGGGCGACTACGTCTCGACCGCCGCGACCGCGTGGAAGGACATGGTGCAGAAGTACCGGATCGAGAACGCCAGCGTCACCCCGATGATCACCCTCGTGGCCAACGACAACTGGCTGGAGTACACCCTGCGCTACGTGGTGGACTATCAGCGACGCCGCGCCACCAAGGACGCCCTCTTCAACCGGATCATGGACCTGGTGGACGCCGCGGACGGCCGGGTGCAACTCGCCTCGGCGACGTTCGAACTGGTGGCCGCGCCACCGATCACGGTGTCCCAGGCCGGCGCTGGACCGACCCGGCCCTGAGGCAGACCCATGCAGGCGCTCAGGGATTGGGCTACCGCTGCCCTCGGATTGAGTCCCGCGACCCAGCTGCGGCTGCTCGCCTCGGTGGGATTGGTCCTGCTGCTCGTGGTGCTGCGCCGGATGGCGCTCGCGGCCGTGTTCCTCCGGGTGCAGGACCCGGGTGCCCAGTATCGCTGGCGCCGGAGCACCACCTACGCGGCGGTCCTGTTCGGTCTGCTGGTCCTGGCGCGGGTCTGGCTGGCGGACGTTGGCGCCTATGCCACCTACCTGGGATTGCTCTCCGCCGGCCTGGCGATCGCCCTCAAGGACCCGCTGACCAGTCTCGCCGGCTGGATCTTCATTCTGTGGCGGCGGCCGCTCGAAGTTGGCGACCGGGTGCAGATCGGCGACAACGCCGGCGACGTGGTCGACATCCGGTTGTTCCAGTTCACCCTGCTCGAGATCGGTCGCTGGGTTCAGGCCGATCAGAGTACGGGGCGGTTGATTCATCTGCCCAATGCCCTGATTTTCACCACCCCGCTGGCCAACTACACCCGCGGGTTCCAGTCCATCTGGACCGAACTGCCGGTGCTGGTGACGTTCGAGAGCAACTGGCGACGGGCCAAGTCCCTGCTCCAGGAGATCGCCGTGCGGCACGGGGCGCGAGCCGCAGAGGTGGCCGGGGCCGAACTGGCCGCCGCCGCGAGCCGCTATCTGCTGCCCCGGAGCGCGGCTGACCCGATCGTCTACGTCTCGGTCGAAGCCAGCGGCGTGCTGCTGACGTTACGGACGCCCTGTAATCCGCGGAAGCGCCGGGACGTGACCGATGCCATCTGGCAGGACGTGCTCATGGCGTTCGAGCAGGCCCCGGATGTCGATTTTGCCTACCCCACGACTCGCTGGTACGCGCATGACACGGAGGGCAAGCCGGCGATGCGACCGCCCGCGAGCCCTTGAGCCGGACACAACAAAGCGGGCGGGTGATCCGTTTCCGGACCACCCGCCCACTCTCGTGGATCCGACCGGGTTACACTGAGATGGTCGTCACCGCGAGATCGAAATCGGTCACCTGCGGGGTCCCGTCGATCACCGGGGACAGCTTCTTGAGGACTTCGGGATAGGTCGTGGTCTGATACTTGTCGGCGCTGACCTTATCCTGCCAGACGCTGAGACCCACCGCGTGCGTGCCACTGACCATGGCAAGCTCGTGCTTGAATCCCGGCTGCTTTTTCATGATCGGCAGCACATCGTTGGTGAGCAGCCTGTTGAACTCCTCGATCTTGCCCGGCTTGATCTGGAAGGTGACGTTGCGAATGCGGTTCATGAGATCCGTCCAATTCTCCTCGCGAAGAGCTCCATCAACACCGGGCCGCGAGCGAGGCTGTTCACGGTTGAACCGGGGGCGCACCGCACCGGCTTGTGCGGGACCATCTTGATGGAACGGATGGACTGTGACGATATCTTGTTAATTGCTATGACATAAAACTAATACCAAAGTGATTACCTGTCAAGGGGTTGAGCGACGGCGCGGCCGAGGCAACGAGACGACAGGGCGACAGGGCGACAGGGCCGCCCAACGGAACATGCGAACCGGTTATCCTTCGAGACCGTCACACCCACCTGAGTGCAGGCCATTCCGGGCTTTCGGCCGACGCTCCGCTCAATTCAACTGGAAGGATGCAGACCGTGCCCCTGGCCGCGGGAGGTCGCGCTGGCTGACGCCCTGAGGCCACGACTCCGCCGTTTCCGGGGCCGACGGCGCCGGGAGGCCGAGAAGCCCCTCCGGGCCGAGCTGCTGAGCATCGAGCGGCTGGAGGAGCGGGCCCGGGCGCTCGCCGCCAGCTTCACACTCGCCCGGAATCCGCGTCGCAACGCCCGCCCGTTCATTACCCGGCTGGAAGACAATGCCCGCGTGCTGCGCGAGGCCTATCGGGTCCTCGCGGACGACGTCCATCGGGGCGAGTTCGTCCCCCCGGCGGCGGAATGGCTGCTCGACAATTTCCATCTCATCGAAGCCGAGATCCGGGATACCCGGCACAACCTTCCACGGGAGTACTACCTCGGGCTGCCCAAGCTGGCCTCGCGGGAGATGGCCGGCATCGCGCGGGTCTATGCCATGTCGCTGGAGCTGATCCGCCATACCGACGGTCGCCTGGACCGGCACCAGCTCACGCGCTTCATGGCCGCGTACCAGACGGTCGCCCCGCTCACCATCGGCGAGCTCTGGGCCTGGCCCAGCATGCTCAAGCTGGCCCTCATCGAAAACCTCAGACGGCTGGCGGACGAAACGCTCCAGGGCCGGGACGCCCGACTCACCGCCGACGATTACCTGACCCGGATCGCCGGCGCCGGCGAGGGAGCACGCGCACCGCTTCCGGAGGTGCTGGAAACCGGCTACGTCGTGCGGCTGCTGCAGCGGATGCGTGAGTACGGGCCGCTGGTCTCTCCGGTGCGGGCGGCCGTCGAGGAGCGCCTCGCCGCCCACGGCATGACGGCGGAGGACTCGATCCGGATGGAGCATCAGAGTCAGGCGGCGGGGCAGGTCTCGGTGTCCAACGCCATCACCAGCCTGCGGCTCTGCTCCAGCCTCGATTGGACCAAGTATTTCGAGAGTGTCAGCCTGATCGAACAGGTCCTGCAGCGCGATCCGGCGGGCGTGTACGGGCGGATGGACTTCCAGAGCCGGGACCGATACCGGCAGGCGGTGGAGGAGCTGGCAGAGCCCAGCGGGGAAGCCCAACTCCGGGTGGCCCTGCGCAGCGTGGAGAGCGCCCGCCAGGCCGCCGAAGCGAAGTCCGGAAGCGACCGCGCCGCCCACGTGGGCTACCACCTGATCGGAAAGGGGCGGCGCGACCTCGAGGCCGACGTGGAGTACGCTCCCCGCCCCGCCGTCGGGGCCTGGCGTTTCATCTTCGCGCATGCCACCGCTTTCTATCTGGGGTCAATCGGACTGGTCGTCGCCGCCCTGCTGGCCCTGGCGGTCGTCGGTGTCCAGGCCGTGGGCGGAGCCTTCTGGCTTCAGCTCTGGACCGCGGCGCTCGTTGTGCTCCCCGCCAGCGAGCTTGCCACCACCCTGGTCCAACGGGTGGTCGCCCACCTGGTGCCCCCGCGGCGACTGCCCCGCCTCGACTTCCAGACCGGGATCCCCGAGGACGCACGCACCATGGTCGTGGTCCCCACGCTGCTCACCAGCGTGGCCGGCGTGACGGAGTTGCTGGAGCATGTGGAGGTCCTGGCCCTGGGCAACGCCGACCCTCGGCTCCACTTCGCGATCCTGGGCGACTTCGCCGATGCCCCACAGGCCGTGCTGCCGACCGACGACGAGATTCTGGACGCGGCCCGTGCGGGGATCCACGACCTGAATGCCCGGCTGGGCGAGGGGCGAACCGACCGGTTCCACCTGTTCCATCGAGTGCGCCAATGGAACGCGGGTGAGGGGTCGTGGATCGGCTGGGAACGCAAACGGGGCAAGCTCGAGGAGTTCAACCGCCTGCTGCGGGGCGCCACGGACACCAGCTACCATGTCCACGTGGGAGACCCGGAGGTGCTGTCGAGCGTTCGCTACTGTCTCACCCTGGACAGCGACACCCGGCTTCCGCTGCACGCCGCCCGGAAGCTCATCGGCATCATCGCCCACCCGCTGAACCGTCCCTCCTTCGATCCACGCCTGCGCCGGGTGACCGAAGGCTACGGGATCCTGCAGCCGCGGGTGAGCGTGACAATGGCGAGCGCCGCGGGATCGCTGTTCGCCAGGGTGTATGCGGGGCACACGGGCGTCGATCCCTACACGACCGCGGTCTCGGACTGCTATCAGGATCTGTTCAAGGAGGGGACCTTCACCGGCAAGGGTCTCTATGACGTGGATGTCTTCATGGCGGCCCTCGAGGGGCGGATCCCGGAAAACGCGCTCCTGTCTCACGACCTCTTCGAGGGTCTGCACGCCCGGGCCGCCCTGGTCACCGACGTCGAGGTCGTCGACGATTATCCGGCGAGCGTTCTGGCGCATGCTCGGCGGCAGCATCGCTGGGCGCGCGGCGACTGGCAGATCCTGTTCTGGCTGTTCCCGTGGGTCCCGACCCGCGCGGGCCTGGAGCGCAACCGGCTCCCCGTCATTTCGCGCTGGAGGGTCTTCGACAACCTGCGACGCACGCTGGTGGCCCCGGCCACGGTGGCGTTTCTCGCGCTGACCTGGCTGGCGCTGCCCGGCAGCCCGCTGATCTGGACCCTCGCGGTCCTGGCGGCGATCGCCTTTCCATTATATCCCCTGGCGGTCCGGTTTGGCGCCGGACCCGCGCCCCAGCAACCTCTGGGGGTGTTCCTGCGGATCCTGGGCGAGGACGTGAGGACGGCCGCTGCCCAGTCGCTCCTGCAGATCACGTTTCTCGCGTATCACGCCTACGAAATGGCCCACGCCATCGCACTCACCCTGGTTCGGCTGGTGCTCACCCAGCGCCGCCTGCTCGAGTGGGAGACGGCGGCCGCCGCGACCGCCCGGGCCGCCGGCCTGAGCGCCGGGGCCGGCGCGGTGCTGTTCCTGGCGGAGATGGCGGCGAGCCCGATCATCGCCCTGGTCCTCTTCGTCACCATCGCCACCAGCAGGCCGGACAGTCTCGCGGTGGCCGGTCCGCTGCTGGCCTTGTGGGTGGCGGCGCCGGTGGTGGCCTACTGGCTGAGCCAGCCGGTCCTGCCCGAGCGCCATCTCCTCGGTGCGGACGACCGACGCCTGCTCCGGCTCATCGCCCGGAAGACCTGGCGCTACTTCGAGACCTTCGTGGGGGCCGAGGACCACGGCCTGCCGCCGGACAACTTCCAGGAAACGCCCACACCGCGAATCGCGCATCGGACGAGTCCCACCAACATCGGGATGGGACTGCTCTCGACCCTGGCCGCCCATGACCTCGGTTTCATTCGTACTCCCGAGCTGATCGAGCGGCTCGAGGCCACGCTATCCACGGTGGAAGGACTGGAGCGTTACCAGGGGCATCTGCTCAACTGGTACGACACCCAATCCCTGGCACCGCTCGCTCCGCGTTACGTCTCCACGGTGGACAGCGGCAATCTCGCGGGCGCGCTTCTGGCCCTGGCCGTGGGCCTTCGGCAACTGGTCGGCGAGCCGCAGTCCGCGGGGCAGATCTGCGCCGGCCTGGCGGACACCGCGGAACTGGCCCGCCAGCATCTGGCGCGTCTGACGGAAGCACCGGCCGGGGCTCGCCTGGTCGTTGAGGTGGGGTCGCTCCGCGAGCGGCTGGACGCCCCGGAAGACGGCGAGCGGACGCTGGCGCACTGCAGCGGACGAGCGCTCACGTCGGCGATCGAAGCGTTCGAGTCGGAGGGTGGGACGTCGGAGCATCACCTGGAGGCCGCGTACTGGTCACGTTCCCTGGCCGCCGGGCTGGCCGCCTCGGCGACGGAGCCCGGCGGGCTCGCAGCGCGCCTCGAAGGCCTCGCCGCACGCGCGCTAGTGTTGGTGGCGGATATGCGTTTCGGGTTTCTGTACGACCGCGAACGCCAGATGTTCGCCATCGGCTATCGCATGGCGGACGCGCAGGGCCCCGCCCGCCTCGACACATCCTACTACGACCTGCTGGCGTCCGAGGCCCGGCTGGCGAGTTTCGTCGCGATCGCCAAAGGCGATGTTCCCGACAGCCACTGGTTCCATCTGGGTCGGCTGCTGACCAGCGTGGACGGCGCCCCTACTCTGCTGTCGTGGAGTGCCAGCCTGTTCGAATACCTCATGCCGCTGCTGGTGATGAAGAGCTACCCGGGGACCCTGCTCGACCAGTCGTGTCGCATGGCCATTCGCCGGCAGGTGGACTACGGCAAGCAACAGGGGGTGCCCTGGGGGATCTCGGAATCCGGTTTCAGTCTGGTGGACCATCACGGCAACTACCAGTACAAGGCCTTCGGCGTCCCCGGCCTGGGATTGAAACGCGGTCTCGGCGACGAGCTGGTGGTCGCCCCCTACGCCACCGCGCTGGCCGCCATGGTGGAGCCCGAGAGAGCCGCCCACAACTTCCGGCGCCTGGCCCGGGAAGGGCTGGACGGCAAGTACGGATTCTACGAGGCGATCGACTACACCCATCGCAAGGCGGACGACAGCGAGACCGTCCCCGGGCCCCGGCCCCATGGTTCGCGTGGGGTGGTGGTCCAGGCCTTCCTGGCGCATCACCAGGGCATGAGTCTCGTGGCGCTGGCCAACACGGTACTCGGCCACCCGATGGTCGAACGGCTCCACGCCGATCCCCGGGTACAGGCGACCGCGCTGTTATTGCAGGAGCGGGCGCCGCGGCATGCTCCGATTACGCAGCCCCGGCCCGCCGAGGAGACCCGGGTATCGGCCCCGGCCTCGACCGCGGCGCTCCGGCGGTTCCGGTCGCCCCACACCAGGTACGCCCACGCCCAGTTCCTGTCTAACGGCGCCTACACGACCGTCGTCACCAATGCGGGAGGCGGGGCCAGTCTGTGCCGCGGCCGCGCCGTCACCCGCTACCGCGAGGACCCGACCCGTGACCCCGGCAGCAACTTCCTCTACCTGCGCGACGTGCGGAGCGGGTCGGTCTGGTCGGCCGGCTACCAGCCCACGGGGCGGGAGCCGGAGGAGTATCGGGTCACCCTGCAGGCCGAGAAGGTGGTCATCCGTCGTCGGGACGAGGATATCACGACCCAGCTCGACATCGCGGTCTCCACCGAGGACGACGTCGAGGTGCGCCGCCTGACAGTAATCAACCAGGGTGACCGGCCCCGCGAGCTCGAGGTGACGAGCTATGCCGAAATAGCCCTGGCGTCGGTCCGGGAGGACCTGGCCCACCCCGCGTTCAGCAAGCTCTTTGTGGAAACCGAGTACCTGCCCGCGAGCGCCGCCCTGGTGTGCACCCGGCGACCCCGCACCCAGGACGAGATCCGGGTGTGGGCAGTCCATGTGTTGAGCACGGACGTGAGAATGCAGGGGCCGGTGGAGTGGGAGACCGACCGCGGCCGGTTCCTGGGTCGTGGCCGCGGTCCCGAGGATCCGGTGGCGCTCGACGGGCGGCCGCTCTCCGGCACCACGGGAGCGGTGCTGGACCCGATCGTGAGCCTGCGACAGCGGATCCGTCTGGCCCCGGGGGGGTTCGTGCGGTTGTCGTTCGCGACGGGAATGGCCCTGAGCCGGGAGGCCGCTCTGGCCATGGCGCACAAGTACCACGATCCCAGTGCCGCCGCGCGCACCTTCGCCCTGGCCTTCACCCAGGCGCAGAGCACCCTGCGGCACCTGGGCATCTCCAGCGACGAGGCCCAGCTGTTCGAACGCCTCGCCAGCCGGGTCCTGTACACCGACGGCTCGCTCCGGGCGGAGCCGGAGGTCCTGGCCCGGAACGTCCTGGGCCAGTCCGGGCTGTGGCCCCACGGGATCTCCGGCGATCTTCCCATCCTGCTCGTGCGGGTGGTCGAGGAGGACGCGATTCCGCTTGTCAGGCAGGCCCTCCAGGCCCAGGAATACTGGCGACTGAAGGGGCTGAGCGCGGATCTGGTGATCCTGAACGAGCACCCGGTGAGCTACCTCGACGAAATGCACGTCCGGCTCACCGAGCTCCTCGACAGCGGACCCTGGGGAGCGTGGAAACACCGGCAGGGGGGAGTGTACCTGCTGCGCAGCGACCGGATGTCGGAAGCGGAGCGCGGCCTGCTTGCCGGCGTGGCGCGGGCGATTCTCAGCGGGGATCGCGGCACTCTGGCGAACCACCTCGACTGGCCCTACCTCGAGCCGCTCTCAAAGCGAGAGCAGCCACCGCGCCCGGCGCCCGCCACCGGCCCGAGTGGCACGGAGATCGAGGTACCCGCCCTCACCTTGTTCAACGGGACGGGCGGCTTCGCCGACGGCGGCCGCGAATATGTGATCGTCCTCGATGGCGACCAGGAAACGCCACTCCCCTGGGTCAACGTCATGGCCAACCCCGGCTTCGGCAGCGTGGTCTCGGCCTCGGGCTCGGCGTACTCGTGGGCGGTAAACAGCCGGGAGAACCGCCTCACACCCTTCGCCAATGACCCCGTGACCGACCCCACGGGCGAAGCAGTCTTCTTGAGGGATGAAGATTCGGGCGAGGTGTGGTCGCCCACACCGGGGCCGATGCGGCGGGTTCCGTCGAGCGGTCGCTTCGTTGTGCGGCACGCTCCCGGCGTCTCCCACTTCAGCCATGCTTCGCACGGAATCCTGCAGGATCTCGCGGTCTTCGTGGATGCCGAGGACCCGGTGAAGTTCTCCCTGCTGACGCTCACCAACCGGACCGACCGCCCCCGGCGATTGAGCGCCTTCGCCTACACCGAATGGTGGCTAGGGAGACCCGAGCCGGGGGAACAGCTCCATGTGGTGACGGCGTTCGATGCCGAGACCGGCACCGTCCTGGCCACGAACCCCTACAACCAGGCCTTCGCGGGCCGGGTCGCCTTCGCCCACGCCAGCGAGGTGCCGAGTTCGGTGACGGGTGACCGGCTGTCTTTCCTGGGCCGGCACGGCTCGCCGGCATGGCCTGACGCCATGCGGCAACCTGCCCTGTCGGGCGAGGTGGGAGCGGGGCTCGATCCCTGCGCGGGGCTCCAGGTGGAGATCGGCCTGGCCCCGGGAGAGTGCCGCCACCTGGTGTTCATCCTGGGTCAGGGAAGCGATCATGCGCACGCCCGGGAGCTGGTTGACCGCCATGGTAGCGTGGCCGCCGCGGATCTCGCCCTCAACGCAGTGCAGCGGTTCTGGACCGATACCCTCGAAACCGTCCAGGTGCATACCCCGGACGACTCGTTCGATATCCTGATGAACCGCTGGCTCCTGTATCAGGACCTGAGCTGCCGGCTCTGGGCGCGGTCCGGCTTCCATCAGCCGGGGGGCGCGTTCGGGTTTCGCGACCAGCTTCAGGATGCGATGGCCCTTTCCCTGGCGAGGCCGGACCTCTTCCGGGCGCACATCCTGCGGGCCGCGGGCCGGCAGTTCCTCGAAGGGGACGTGCAGCACTGGTGGCACGAGCCCTCGGGTCACGGCGTGCGCACCCGCTGCTCGGACGACCTGCTCTGGCTGCCGTTCGCCGTGGCGTACTACGTACGCACAACCGGGGATGCCGGTATTCTCGACGAGCCGGTCCCGTTCCTGGAGGCGCCGGTTCTGACGGCCGGCGAGACGGAGGTCTACGGGCAACCCGCGCTGGCCGCCGAATCTGCATCGCTGTTCGAGCATTGCGTCCGGGCCATCGATCGAGGGCTGACCGCCGGCGCGCACGGCCTCCCGCTGATCGGCATCGGCGATTGGAACGACGGGATGAATCGGGTCGGACACCAGGGTCGCGGTGAAAGCGTCTGGCTCGGATGGTTCCTGCACGCGGTGCTGAGACAATTCCTCCCCCTCTGCGAAACCCGGGAGCCGACGCGGGCGTCACGATACGCGAGCGAGGCCAGCCGGCTGGCGAGCATGCTGGAGTTGTCCTGGGATGGGGAGTGGTACCGGCGGGGGTACTACGACGATGGCACGCCGCTGGGCTCGGCCCAGAACGACGAGTGCAAGATCGACTCGATCGCCCAGTCCTGGGCCGTTCTGTCCGGTGCGGCGCCCGTCAAGTATGCCGAGCGGGCAATGGACGCCGTCCGCACACAACTGGTGCGCCGCGGTGCCCGGGTCGTGCTGGTGCTCGCTCCCCCGTTCGACCAGTCGGTGCAGGATCCCGGCTATATCAAGGGGTACCCGCCCGGCGTGCGGGAGAACGGCGGCCAGTACACCCACGCCGCGGTCTGGACCGTCATGGCGGTGGCCCGGCTCGGCAACGGCGACGAAGCGGCGGAGCTGTTCCACCTGTTGAACCCGATCAACCATACGCGGTCCGCCGCGGACGTCGAACGCTACAAGGCCGAGCCGTACGTCACCGCGGGAGATGTCTACGCCCACCCGGCCCACGCCGGGCGCGGCGGGTGGACGTGGTATACCGGCTCCGCGGGCTGGATGTACCGGGCCGGCCTGGAGAGCATCCTCGGCCTGAAACGCCACGGGGGGCATTTCGAGCTGGATCCGTGCATCCCGGCGGCATGGCCCGGGTATTCGATAGTCTGGCGGTTCGGGAGCACACGGTATCACATTTCGGTTTCCAACCCGGAGCACCGATGCCGGGAGGTCGCGGAGGCCGAGCTGGACGGCCACCCCGTCGATCCCGCGGCGATCCCGCTGGTGGATGATGGAGGCGAACACCGGGTGACGGTGGTGATGGGCGAGGGCGCCCAGGTCCACCATGGCCCGAGAGCCCGGGGTGCCAAGGCCAGCTGGCGCGCCAACCGGGAGTGATCGGTCGGGCCGCTGCCGGTCCGGCCCCCCTACCCACGTCCCAGTTCCGACGCCATACTCCGGACATGGCGCTCTCCTTCCGCCAGACCACCCGCGCAGGCCCGCTCCGCGTCACCTTCTCCAAAGCCGGTCCCGGCGTCTCCACCGGGATCCCCCGGTTTCGCCTGAAGACCGGGCCCCACGCAGCCTCGGTGCAACTGGGGGATCGCGGTCTTCATTACCGTGAATCGCATGGGACGGCACACGGGCTGCTGGCGGAGATCCGGCGCCGTCAGGCGACCCCTGCCATCGGCCCCTGGGTGATGGGTGGTGTGACTCTGCTGTTCCTTATGACATGGGGTGCACAGGCCCAGGCGCTGGTCCTGGGTCCCCTGTTCGTCGCCTGCGTCGGTGCCGCCTATTGGGCCAGCCTGCGGGACGCGGTGCGTCGCATCGTACTCATCGAATACCAACTCGATAGCGCCGGCGCCGAAGCCTTCGAAGCGCTGGGCTCGGCCGTTGCCGAGCTCAACCGGGTGGCTGGTCTCTGGTACGTGCCGGCCCGGGGCCAGGTGAAGGCCGTCAGACACGTGGGCGCATCGCACCTCACCAGGCGGGATCAGGTTCGCCCCAAGGTCGGCCGTCCCACGATCATTCGCACCAACCTGGATGTCCCGTCACTGAGGATCGATCGCAAGCGGCTGTACTTCTTCCCCGATCGCCTGCTGGTGTTCGACGGAGACCAGGTGGGCGCCGCGAGCTACGCCGATCTGGGAGTGGAAATCGGCCATATCGACGTCGCGGAGCAGGACAGACTGCCCCGCGACGCCCAGGTCGTGGGTCGGACCTGGCTGTACGTGGACAAGAAGGGTGAACCCGACCGACGGTTCAAGGACAATCGTGAACTCCAGGTGGCCCGCTATGAGACGATCCACCTCAAGTCAAGTACCGTGCTGAGCGAGGTGCTGCACGCCTCTCGCCCGGGCGTGGGAGCGCCGATCGCGGCCGCGGTGGCGGCACTCGCCGAGGTTGCGCGCTCGGGCACAGGGGCCGGATCAGACACCTCCGACTCGCCGGGGACGCACCCGACCCAGCCCGAGAGGGTCGTGCGCCCGACGACGAGGCGACCGCGCGCGCCCGATCGGCGGACGCATCCAGCCTCCGCCGGGGAAAGGCCGCAGCGGCAATCGCCGGCCAGGCCCCAGGATGGGAGTATCGGACCTTCGGGTTAGCGCTGATGGACGTCCTCATGAACCCGCCGGCGGTCAGCGCTCCTCCGATGCCGAGCCGCTTCGCCGTGGGTTCACAGGTCGTCCATTGGGTCAAGGCCCAGCTCGAGGTGGTACGCCAGGTCTGTGGGGCGATGGCCCAGCTGGTGAACGTGGACCTGCCCGCCAAGGTCGGTGCCAGAGACGCCGACGCCATTCTCGAACTGGCGTGGCAGGTCGGCCGCAAGGCCGCTTTCGCTCGGGCATGGGCGGCCGCGGTCAAGGCAACGGATGTACCGGCCCGCTTCAATCCGGTCCGCGACGAGCTGGCCCGGACCCTGGACCACCCCGTCAAGACCGTGGTCGCCTACGCCCCGCAACTGCTGTCAGCTCTGGACGCCGCTCCGGCGTCCGGGAAGGTCCCGCCGGTACCCAGAATCGCCTTCACGCTGCCGAATCAGGAAGCGCTGCGACAGGCGATCAAGACCGCGATGCAGTGACAGGGCGGACAGGGCGGACAGGGCGGACAGGGCGGACAGGGCGGACAGGGCGGACAGGGCGGACAGAGTATGGAGAAGGCGGACAGGACGGACAAGGCCTCCGCCTTGTCCGTCTGTCCGCTCCGTCCTTCGCCTCTCTCAGGCTGCCGGCGCGAGTGGCGGTTCGGCCGCCGGAAGGGTTGGCGGTTCCCGTCCGTTGATTGACACGACGTTCTTGGCGCTTTCCCAGGTAGCCAGTCTCTCGGGGTCGTCGCGGAAGCGATAGAGATTCAGCCCATCGAGCACGTCCACCTTCCGCATGCCATCGCGGATAACCTCGGCCAATTCGGCGGTGGCGCCGACGTGCGCGCCGCGACCGGAATTGCCCCGATCGGTGGCGTCGTCGAACTGATCCAGGGCCGTCACCAGCTCGGCGAGCATGGCCTCGGTCAGGCCATGGCGGGTGAACAGATCCTTCCGGGCCTGGGCCTCGGCGACCATGCTGCGGGCGGCGGTGCGCCAGACCAAGGTGCGGCCGTTGACGCGCGGGAGCCGGAACAGGGTGCCGACCTCGGGATCCTCCGCCTCAGCCGAGTCGGCGACCCGGGCAAGCGGGACCAGCATGTGATGATGGATCCGGGCCCGCAACTTCGCTCTGCGAGAGGTCGCGGCCTTGCTGTCGAGCTGGCCAAGCCGCTGCTGGGCGACGAGATCCTCGAAGCGGCCTCTGGTCTCCTTGAGGCCATTGAGCAACGCCGTGAACCCCGTGTTGTCGTCCGGGTTGGTCTCGCAGTGGCCGATCACCCGGACGATGGTCTCCAGCTTCCTGCCGAATTCGCTGTTCATACGACACCCCCTGTAAGGGTCCTCCAATCCGGTCGGCGATTGGGGCGCCGGTGCCGTGGCGAGCGTGAACGAGGGTCGCGAGCGCCCCAACCGCCGCGCGACAGGGGATGGAGAAGCATCACGTGTGCCACACATCCGGGGTGAGTTGTGAGGCGCGGTCATGACCGGTCAGGGTCAGGATGGTGAGCGTCGCGCAAATCGAGCGCTGGCAAACAGCTAGGGAACCAGCAAGCGGGCGCCGGGGGAGGCGCCGAAGTGGGGTCAACGAGGGTTCGATCGAAGGATTGTTGGAACTGGCCGGGTCTTCTTCGCGCTTTTCCGGACCTTCCGCTACTATGTCGATTTCTTTCTATTGCAGGATATCGTCAGCGCCGACTATTCTGCCATTCGGTTCCACACGCCCTTTGTAGGCTTTGACGCCTCACCCCTTCCGGTAGACTTGGACTCGTACCTTGCTTACCGGCAGGTCGCCTCAAGGTTTCTCACAGCTCGTAACCAGCGGATACTCGCGTGCGCTCAGGCATCCATGACTTAGCGCTGCCTCCCGAGGCCTTTGAGTTATCAAGTTTGAAGTGCGACACCTAAGGCGCATGGCGTGCGGGATCAACTTTGAAGTGCAACGCTCACGCTTCATAGACGTCCTCCGGGGTGCGATAGGCTAGCCGCTTGCGCGGTCGATGGTTGAGCTGCCGGGCAATGTTGTTGCAGTCGTGCCGGGTGAGGGGAGACATCGAGCGGCGCTTGGGCCAGTACTGCCGCAGCAGCCCATTGGTATTCTCGTTGGTCCCCGCTCCCAGGCGTGGTACGGTGTCGCGAAGTAGAACCGGGCCCCGGTGTGCGCCTCAATCTGCGGATAGCCCGTCATCTCGCTGCCGTTGTCCGCGGTCACCGTGTGCACCGGTCGGGGCTGGCGTCGGAAGAGCTCGATGGCCCGCGCCGCCAAAGGCGACGCCGGTCGCGCAGGCCAGCTTGCCTAGCAGGACATACCCCGTCCGCCGCTCGACCGCACTCAGGACACACGCCCGGCTGCCCCGACCATGCAGTGTATCGATCTCCCGGTGGCCGATCTGCCGGCGCTGCTCCACCGCGCGGGGCCGAGACCCGATCGGGCGCCCGAGGGGGCCACGGGGGTGGCAGCGTCGTCGGCGCCTTCGGTACCGCGGCGCTCGGCGCAACCACTGATGGAGGGTGCCCCCCGCCAGCCGATCCTGGTAGACATAGCGATAGATGGTTTCGTGGCTGATGCGGAGCTCGCCCATGCGCCGGAACCGGCCGGCGATCTGGCCATCGGGGGCTCCGCGGCGGCGGGCGGTCCATTCGTGTCGCATGCCATCTCGCCTACGGCACCGTGAGACCAGGATCGGCACTGGACTTCGCGATCTGTATGTAACCGGCCCGCCTGGCGCTTTCTACCACCACGGCTTCCTGGTTCGCCATTCGTGTGTACAGCTGAGGCAGCTCGCGCTGGGAGAGTCCCACTCAGCGCCCACACCTCCCCATTTCGCCTGCCCGCTCTCCACCACCCGGGAGAGCAGCGAGCACAAATAGCCGTAGAAGACTGGGATCACTAACCGACTCCTGCAGCGCGGACAGCGCAGGGTCGCTGGTTTCTCCCTCCCAACAGGCGCTCTGATCATCGGGCAAGGTTCCCCGCTGCTTCATGCATACCGACGCTATTCACTGGTCCAGCACCGGATACATCCGGCGACCAGGACGACGCGAGCCGCGACAAGCGACACGCGCAAACCGCCACCTACGCTCCCCCGCGATAGGTCGAACGCAGCGCCGGAACGATCCGCTTGGAGCTGCCGTCCGACCGATGCAGCCCCCAATTCGGCCCCTGACCCAACAGTTCCTGCTTCCAGAACTGATCGTAGGCCTCTCCCCAGACGAACCTCACCGGGCTCGCCGCCAGCGCCCGGAAGAACTCGACCTGGTTCTCCTCCGTCGCAGCCGGATCGCCCGCCGTCGGCCACCACGCCTCCTTCACCACGACCGGCCGGCCCGGCGCCATCGCCTGGAGCACCTGATACTGGGTCTCAACGACCTGGACCGCCTGGGCGGGAGTGCGAACGGCCGAATCGAACCAGAACTGCAGGTTGGGAAAGACCCAGTCGCCCAGTGAGGCCAGGGTGGGGTCGGCCAGGTACTGGTTGTAGGTCTCGCTGGTGGCGACGGGCCGGCCAGTGATCGCCTTGAGATCGGCGATCGCGGTGGCCAGCCGCTCTACATCGAACCCACCTACCCCACGCTGAAGCACTTCGTTCCCGAGCACGAAGCCGTCCACGTACTGCACCTGGGCCAGGGCCGCGGCGCGCTCCCGGATGAATTGCGGCTCGTCGTGCACGAACAGCCCGGCGATGACCGAGGTGAACCCTGCTTGCCTGGCGATTCGCGCAGTCTGGTCCAGGCCCTGGCTGGGATCCAGTGAGTAGGTGACCAGCCCGCGCCATCCTTCCTCGGCGAGCCGGTCCAATGACACTTCCAACTCTGCCTCGGTGGCCGGGATTATCCCGGGGTTGAACGGGCTGGGCGGCTGGAAGGTGATCCAGTTGCGACAGTTGAGCAGCGCGTCCGGCAACTGCCCGTTTGGCTGACACGGTGGAATGTCGCCCGGCGGACCAGAGTCGGAATCGCCGCAGCGGCCGAGTGCGGTGACGCCTGCCAGTCCGGCGGAGGCGTTTGTCAGGATCCGTATTAGCTCGCGACGATTCACGGGTTCCTCGGCTCTGCCGTCGAGACCGCTTCCGAACCAGCGGAGAGTAGCATTGGAAAAGGCCCTCGGAAGGCGGTCAGTCCTGGGGTCGTCGACCCTGACACGATATGCTGCGGCAGAGTGACCACCAGGCCGCTCACAGGCATGCACAACTTCAAACTAATGGCCAACGAAGCCCAGAACGCCTGCATCTGTCGCACGATCCGCACGTCCGGACTGCCACGTCGCGAACAATTCAGTACCCTCAACGAACTCAACCACGATTCTGCCGGAACTCGATCTTCCGCCGACTGCTGGTAGCGCAATGTCAGCAGATGACTTGCGCATACTCTCGCGCTTGGCATAGTGGTGGCACGTCTCTTTTCAACAAGCGGTCGTTGTAGTTCCCCGAGCAGATGCTGAGGTCAGAGAATACAGGTGCTGGCTGTCGCTCACGGCGTGCGGTGCCGGTGAGCCACTGGCGTCGGCGCGGTCCATTTGCGATATATGGGAAGGCATGAAGCCCAGGACGCCCGAACCAGTCGTGCGCCCGGAGCAGGAAGCCGAGATCAGGGATCGGCCATGGGTTTCCGGATCATCCAAGTCACACTTGGGCTGGAGCATGAACAACTCCAGGCGTTGGAGTTCGGCCCCGAACTTCGGAGCGCTCTTCTCTCCGCCAAGGGGGAGCCACGCCCCGTGGTGTTCCTCGTCCGTGAGGATGATGTTCCCCGACTGATGGCTGACTGCACAGATCTGATCGTCGACCGAGAAGAAAAGCACGCTAAACGCACGCTCCAGTCGTACCTGGTGGGTCGGCGGGCTTGCCGTGGAAAGATTCCGCTGATCCGCGCCAGCTTTGCCTATCCCAGCAATGCCCGCCGCAATGTCCGGGAGCTGCTTACCAGCGCCCGGGAGGCGGGGGAGACGACCCTTTACGTCGTCGCCTTCGATGACGGATCATTCGAGCACTTTTTCAAAGAGGCTCTGCCTGCCATACCTCCGCCCGACCCACTCGCTCAGCCACGCCAGCAGCTGTTTCCCAGCAAAGGCGGGGAGCGGTTGACCACACCGGTTCCCAACCCGGAGATTCATAAGAAGATCGAGTGGGCCTATGTAGGGGAATCGCAAGCGGCGAAGCGGGTCAAGCAGAGGGCTACCAAGGCCTCCGACAGCCCTGAGAACATCCTGATCGAGGGTCCAACCGGATCCGGTAAAGAGGTCCTCGCCAAGGTGATTCACGAGGCGAGCGGCCGGCCGGGAAAGCTCGAGCCAGTCAATTGCGGAGCCATCTCGATCCACCTGTTCGAAGCAGCCATGTTCGGGGCCGATGCGGGGGCCTACACCGACGCAAAGGTTCGGAAGGACGGTCACTTTCACCGGGCCCACCTGGGAACACTGTTTCTGGACGAAGTGCAGGATTTGCCCCTCGAACTTCAGGGTAAGCTGCTCCGGGTCCTGGAGGATGGCGTCGTAACGCGGGTTGGTGCGACGCGGGGCAACAGACTCGACGTCCGGATAATTTCCGCGACCAACAAGGATCTCCGCGCCAGAGTCGCTGCCGGTGACTTCCGGGAAGACCTCTACCACCGCCTCAGGGTCATCGAGATCGTAACTCCGGCGCTCAGAGACATCCGGGAGGACATCCCCCTGCTGGTCCTCCACCTGTTGGCACAGATCCCCGGCACCGACCCCAGTGCCGTACTTCCCGAGGTCCTGGAGGAGTTTTGCCGTCACGACTGGCCTGGGAACGTCCGCCAGCTCAGGAACTTCCTCAAGTCGTTGCGTGTCCAGGTGGGGCCCAACCTGACCGTTGAGGCCGTCCGAGCATGGCTAGCGGAGGAAGATCGTCAGCGGGCGCCGGCACACCCTGGACCGGCGGCCACTGGCTCCACGGAGACGTTCTGCGACAGGTCCGATGCCCACATCCGTCGCGCCGACAAGGCCATTCGAGCGGCCAGGATCCCGCTTCGCGGGGTCAGCGCTCCAGTCCCGGCACCCGAGGCTGGCGTTATCATCGGCAAAATCAGGTCGCAATGGCAGGTGCTTGATGAACTCTGCGAGACCACCGTGGACTTCGCCGGGGAGTTCAAATCCGTGCAGTCCGTGAAGCATGAGATCGCTGTGTTTCTCCAGATGTTCCCGGACCGGCAGGCTGAAGCACTTGCCTACTGGAAGCGGGTGCTGGACCCCTTGTGTGATGCGACCTCTCTCGCTCTGACCGCCGCTCTGGGGCGTGTCGCGGCGATGCGCACATTGGGCACCGCAGACCACCGGGCGCATCGCATCCGGCTCCCGGTCCAACCGCGAAAGCGAAACAGCATCCCGCCACACGTTCGACAGAAGGCTCGACGAAAGAGAAGGCTTGGTTGAGCCGTGTTGCTGACATCCGGAAACTCCGACCAACTCAACCCTTCCCGCTGGCAGCCTCTCTACAACTCATAGGTATCGGCCGGAAAACTCAACCGCTCCCCGAGCTGCGGTTCGCTATTCCCCTGCCCTTCAAGCACTTGACGAACCCACCCTCGCCTGGCACGCCCCTAGCCATATAAACCCGAGCAAGCCCGCGTCGCCCGCGATCTCAACCCGCGGCCGCCGCGTCTCCTCCCCGAGCCCGAGGCGTGTGTCGATGGCCCATCTCTGGATCGCTGACCCGGTCGGCGAATGGTGCGTTTGCCCCCTGAGCCCGCCGCGAGTCGAGTTCGGCTCCGTGCGGGTGGACCCGGTCGAGGGCCCGATCGACGAGGCGGGTGAGAGAGTCACCGCGGGCGCGCTGCTCCACACACCCGATCCTGACCCCGGCGCCTGGCTGCTCATCGCCCCTCTCCATGAACCGATCGCGGTCAACGGTCTGCCACTCATCGGTGGTGTCCGCCTGCTCGATGATCGGGACGAGATCCGGCTGCCTGACGGTTGGTCCTGCTTCTTCTCCGACGAGGAGCCGGCCCGGGTGGACCCGATGCCGGCGACCGAGAAGCCGATGAACTGTCCCCGCTGCCGCCAGGCGATCGCGCCCGCGTCGCCGGCCGTTCGCTGTCCCAGCTGCGGGATCTGGCATCATCAACAGGAGGGGCTCGAATGCTGGACCTATTCCGCCGCCTGCGCGCTCTGTCCCCAACCCACGGCACTGGACGGCGGGTACCGGTGGACGCCGGCGGAGCTGTGATGCTGAGGCCGACCGTCCAGGCAGGCAGCCGCCACGTGGTGGTGGTCGGGGCGGGCGGCAACATCGGCTCGCACCTGGTGCCGCATCTCGCGCGCATGCCGGAGATCGGGCGACTCACCCTGATCGACCCGGACCGCTACGAGCCGGCCAATCTGCGGAACCAGGCGATTCTGCCCGCGGCGACCCGGCAGCAGAAGGCCGAAGTCCAGGCGCGACTCGCGCGCCAGATCAACCCCCGGCTCCAGGTCGCCGCGATCGCCGAGCCGGTGGAACGGGTGCCGCTCGGCCGGTTGCGGTGCGACCTGATCCTCGGCTGCCTCGACAGCCGGCGCTCCCGCCAGCACCTCAACGAAGCGGCGCTGCGCCTGGGGATCGCCTGGCTCGATGCCGGCGTCCTGACGGACGGGCTGCTGGCCCGACTCGACTGTTTCGCACCGGATCCCGGGGCGCCGTGTCTCGAGTGCGGCTGGAGCGATCCGGATTATGCCGCGCTCGAGCAGAGCTATGCCTGCGGCGCGACCACCCCGCCCCACCCGACGGGCGCCCCTTCGGGATTGGGCGCCCTCGCGGCCGCGCTGCAGGCCATCGAGTGCCAGAAGCGTCTTGCCGGCGACCAGACCGTGGCACCGCTCCCGGCCGGCCACCAGCTGGTGATCGGTGCGAGCCAGCACCTGCACTACCGGACCACGCAGCGCCGCAACCCGGCGTGCCGGCTCGGCTCGCACGAAGCCTGGGCCATCGAGCTGGTCTCGCTCGGATTCGCGGATACGACCCTCGGCGGGCTGGTCGACCGATTACTGGGTGGCCAGCCGTCCGGCGACTGGACCCTTGCGGTGTTCGGCGGGTCGTTGGTCACCGAGCTGGTGTGCCACGGATGCGCCATGACGAGGCCCGTGCTCCGACTGGCGTCATCGATGCGGCCCGCCGACCTGGCGTGCATCGGGTGCGGCGACCCCATGGTGATTACCGGCCTCGGCCTCTCCGACCGACTCCGTGCGGCCACGCTCCGTCCCGATGCATTGGACTCGACCCTCGAAGGGCTGGGCCTGAGATCGGGGGAAGTGATCAGCCTCGATACGCAGGGCGGCCAGCGCCACTTCGAGCTGCGCGCCCGGCCGGAAGCTGCCGCGGAAGGCACGCTGGCTCCGGACCGGCCGGCATCGCGGCCGTCTGAGGGAGGTCCGCTCATGAGCCGCGATCAGGTGTTCGAGGCGTTTCTGGCCCGACAGCGGAGGAGGGCATGGCCCTCGCCGCCGCGAGTGATCTGGTCAGCCTCGTCACAATCGGCGAGGGCCCCCCGGATCGGTACGTGGCCGAGTTCCGCTGTCGGGGGCTGGTCCGGGGAGCGGATACCGAGGTGGTCGAGGCCGACCGTTTCGCGGTCGGTATCTGGTTCCCTGCCACCTACCTCCGCTGGGCGGAGCCGTGGCAGGTCCTCTCCTGGATCGGCCCGCGACAGGTGTTCCATCCCAACATCAGCGACCAGTCCACCTACATCTGCGTCGGTCGCCTGGTGCCGGGCACGCCGCTGGTGGACCTGCTGTATCAGTGTTTCGAGATCATCACCTACAAGAAGGTGACCATGCGGGAGGACGACGCGCTGAACCACGCGGCCTGCGTCTGGGCTCGCGAGAACCAGTCGCGATTTCCCATTGATCCCCGACCACTCAAGCGCCGGCCACTGCAGCTCCAGGTCGGTTCCGTCCCATCCACCGGGGAGGGCCCGTGACCATGGGAATTCCAAGGGCACGTGACCCGGACCGGATCACCGCCGGGCTGGAGCAGTGCGGAAATCAGATCATCCGCACCGGACCGACCAGCTGGACGCTCGAGCTTCGAAACGGGAAGCCGATCCCGGTGCGGGCCCGGCTGGCCGGCGACTGGCTCAGACTTGGTACGCCGGTGGAAGTCGAGCCTGCCGGGCGAGCCATCCTGGCGGTTGCTCGAGCTGAATGGCGCGATGCCAGCGGGTTGCCGGGTCATCCTCGACTCCAGCCGCCAGCCGGAGTTGCAGGCCGACGTGCACCTCGGTGATGCCGGCACCGAGCAGACGGAGCTGAGCGCGGTGTGCGAGGTCCTGCGAGACGGTTGCGCGACGCTCAGTTGGGGTGTGGTCGCCGCGATCCAGCCACCGGCCAGCGAGCCCGACAGCGGGGCCGCGGCAGATGAGCCCTGGGCATTGGCGCTGGCCGAGGCGGGGTGGGCCATGAAACGGATCGGGACCGACGACATCGGCCTCGACTTCCAGGCCCGGGGATCGAGGCACCAGATCCGGATCGCGCGGATACCCGCGGGACTGCGCTTCACCGCGGCGATCACCCGGACCGAGTCGCCTGGCCCCGTCGCACGCGACGCGCTGGCCACGATGCTGCTCACGGCCTCCGGTAGTCTGCGACTGGTGCGGGCGGCCGGCAGCGAGGACGAGCGCGGAGCTGCGGCGCGATTCGAAGTGCTGCTCGGGGCCAATCCATCGGATGCCCTGGCGGACCTCGCGGTAGGAGGATTGGTGCTGGCCGTGCAGCAGGTCGGACGGGAGGCCCGGGCGCTGGTTCAGGAATCACTCGCAGTACAGTATCTCGCAACCATTTCTCAAGGGAGGGTCAGATGCGGTACCAATCGGGAGCAGGCATTGACGTGCTCGAAGTAAGCGACGTCTCGGGACAGAAGACCGCAACCATCACCGAGGTCCCGCCGGACGCCTCGATCGGCGAGCTGGTGGAGCAGCTCCTGGCCGAGCTGCGGCTGACCCGGAACGACAGCAGCGGGCGTCCGCTCACCTACTACGCGCGGCTCGATCGCGAGGGGCGCCATCTGCTGCACTCCGAGCTGGTGGGAGAGGCGCTGCAGAGCGGCGACCGACTGGTGCTGCAGCCGAACATCGATGCCGGCGGACACGGTCAGCGCTGATGGAGACCGGGCCCTGGCGTTACGCGGTGCAGATCTTCGACGCGGACGGCTCGCCGGTCGTCCAGGTTCCGGTGACCATCGACTGGGAGCCGGCGGAGGAGTGGCTGCGGTTCACGGCGCTTCGTCGCGGGGAGACGCCGGCGGTAGCGCTTGGGCTCGAGTGCCGGATCGAGCCGGTGTGGGACCCGGTCCGGCGCCAGCCCTACGTCGCAGGAGTCCGGGCGTGCCCGGAGGACGGCCGGAAGACCGGCCTCACCGCCGACATCCCGGACGATTACTTCAATCCGGCCGCCCAGGCGGCGGTCGTTCGGCTGGTGGAAGCGGGCCGTCTCGAGGCCGGCGCACCCACGCGGTACCTCGCGGTTGCCTTCGCGGAGGATGTGCCCGTGCACCGTTCGGGGGTTCGTTTCAGGACCCGGACCGGCCCGCCGGCGCTGGCGCTGGCCGGTGGCTCGCTGGATGGGTTCATATCCCTGGCAACCGCCAGTCTGGGAAGCCGGACCGAATCGGATCATGACTTTCCAGTATTCCTCCCCGAGGAAGTGCTCCAGGAAACCGGCGCGCTGGCCTCTGCGGCCGAGGCGCGGGAGACCGGAGGTGTGCTGATCGGTCACCTGCACCGCGACCACGGCTCGCGCCGGCTGTTCGTCGAGGTCACAGCGCAAGTGCCGGCGCGGCACGTGGATGCCAGTGTGATTCACCTGACCTTTACGAGCGACACCTGGACCGAGATCCGCGCCGCGCTCGCGGATCGGCGGCGCGGCGAGATCATGCTGGGCTACTGGCATTCGCATCCCGTGAGGGCCTGGTGTGCCCGCTGCCCGGTGGAGGAGCGGGCCCGTTGTCCGCTCCGGGCCGACTTCTACAGCCCCGAGGACCGGCACCTGCATCGTACGATCTTCCCGCGGGCCTACAGCATCGCGCTGGTCGTCAACGACGTGGGTCCGCCGGGTCCGACTTACTCGATGTTCGGGTGGCGCGATGGCCTGATCGCCGCCCGGAGTTTCCGCATGATCTCACCCGCGCTCGCCGCCGTGGAGGCGCTCCATGAGCACTGAATCAAGCCGACCGGAGCTCGAGCCCGAGCAGGTCATTCCGCTGCTCCTGGCCCACGGCCAGGAGGCCCCCAGCCCGGCCCAGAAGCTCGAGCTGGTGCAGCAAGCACGGGCGCAGTCGGGGGAGGGTTCGCGGGTGCTCGATGAGGTGCTGCTCCGCGAATGCTCGATCCTGCGCCGCGCGCTGCACGAGGCCGACCGCAATCTCAAGGAAGCGAAACGGGTCTTCGACACGCTGACCGCTCCACCCTGGCACGTCGCGGTGCTCCTCGGCGCGGGCCCGGCGGGTAATCGGGAGGGGGCGGCGGTCGTCGCCGTGGGCAACCGCCGCCGAGTCGTGAATTTCGCCGAAGGGGTCGATCCCGCCGGACTCGAGGTGGGTGACGAGGTACTGCTGGGCCCCGAGGAGAACATCCTGGTCGCCAAGTCGCCGTATGGTGTCCTCGCGTCGGGCGAGACCGCGGTGTTCGACCGCATGGCCGGCGCGCACCGGATCGTGGTCCGGTCCCGGGACGAGGAGATCGTAGTGGAAGCCTCCCCCGGGCTGCTGGGGTCCGGCCTCAATCGGGGCGATGTCGTCCGCTGGGACCGCAGCCTCTGGCTGGCGTTCGACAAGGTGGAGCGGCCTCACAATACCCATCTGTTTCTCGAAGACACTCCCACGGAAAGTTTCGCGGCCATCGGCGGGCTGGACTGTCAGATCGGCGAGCTGCAGCAGACGATTCGGCTGCACTACGACCATGCGGATACCGCGCGCAAGTACGGGCTCCGGCGGCGATCGGCGGTGCTGCTGGTCGGACCACCGGGCACCGGGAAGACGATGCTGGCTCGCGCGCTGGGCAACTGGATGGCCGGGCTGTCGCGCTCCGGGCGCTCCCGATTCATGAACGTCAAGCCGGGCGGGCTGCACAGCATGTGGTACTCGCAGAGCGAGGCCAACTACCGGGAGGCGTTCCGGGTCGCCCGCCAGGCCGGCCAGGAGGAACCCGACGTGCCGGTCCTGATGTTCTTCGACGAAGTCGACGCCATCGGCGGGGCCCGGGGCGATGCCGGCTCGCGTATCGACGACCGGGTGCTCACGGCCTTTCTGACCGAGCTGGACGGCCTCGAGTCGCGGGGCAATGTGCTGGTGGTGTGCGCCACCAACCGCCGCGCCGCCCTGGACCCGGCACTGATCCGGTCCGGCGGGCGGCTGGGAGACATCGTGCTGGAGATCCCACGGCCGAATCGGCGCGCTGCCGGAGAGATCCTCGGCCGATATCTCCCGGCCGGGGTCCCCTGCGCCTCACAACCCGAATCGAGCTTGACGGTGTCCCCCCGGGAGGAGCTGATCGCGGCGGCGGTCGCCCGGATCTACGCTCCCAACGCTCTGGGGGCCCTGGCGGAGCTGACGTTCCGGGATGGCCGGCGTCGCGAGGTGCGAGCCCCCGCCCTGGTGAGCGGCGCGGTGCTGGCGAACGTTGCCCAGCGCGCCCTGGAGCGGGCCTGCCTGCGTGAGGTCGAAAGCGGTGAGCCGGGCGTCCGGCCGACCGATCTGTTCGCGGCCATCGACGCGGAGTTCGAAACCGCGGTCCGGGCACTGACTCCGGGCAACTGTCACCGGCACCTCGAGGGGCTGCCGCAGGGGGTCGATGTCGTCCGGGTCGAACCGCTCCATACGCCGGCTCGCGGGGCGGCGACTCGCTATCTGGGCGTCGCATGAGCCTGTCCGACTGTGTTCCCAAGCTCTCTGGAGCCGACGTCGAGCTGGGCAATTTCGTCACCGGCGCGCTGGAGTTCGGCGAGTCGGTGCGGGAAGCCTCCCAGGCCCTGCTCGCCGAGATCACCGCGGCGGCCGGCATCACCGCGGAGGCCCGCGTGGCCGGCCGGCCGGCGTACATCGACATCCAGGACCGGGAACGGGCCTTTCTCTGGACCAACGGCGGCGGGGCCTACATCGATCTGGACCATCAGGAGATCTGCCTGCCGGAAGTGCTGAGCGCCTTCGACCACGTGGCCTGCTGGCTGGCGATGCTGCGGGTGGTTCGGACCGCCCAGGTGGCCGCCAATGCGCGGCGTCCCGATGGAAACCGGATCCAGGTCCTGGTCAACAACAGCGATGGCCGGGGCAACTCCTACGGCAGCCATCTGAATTTTCTGGTCTCGCGCAGGCTGTGGGACGGGTTGGTCCATCGGAAGCCGCATTACCAGGCGTATCTGGCCGCGTTCCAGGTATCGAGTCTCCCGCTCACCGGCCAGGGCAAGGTGGGGAGCGAGAACGGGGCGCCACCGGTCGGATACCAGCTCTCGCAGCGGGCCGATTTTTTCGAGACCGTGTCCGGTACCCAGACCACGTGGCGCCGGCCGCTGGTCAATACCCGGGATGAGCCCCACTGCGGCGCGCTCCGCGACGCCCGATCCGACCTGGCGCGGGCCCACGTGATCTTCTTCGACAGTACCCTCTGCCAGGTGAGCCGGCTGCTCGCGGTGGGAACGACCCAGATCGTGCTCGCCATGCTCGAGGCCGGCCGGGTCGATCCCGACCTCGCGCTGGACGATCCGCTCGCCGCGGTGCGCGGGTGGAGTCACGATCCCACCCTCGAAGCGCGGGCCCCGCTGGTCTCCGGCGGGGCAGTGAACGCCATCCAGCTGCAGCGGCGGTTCCTCGAGGAAGCGTGGCGATTCCTCGATGCCGGCGGGTGCGACGGAATCGTGCCCCGTGCGGCGGAGATCATCCGCCTCTGGGACGACACCCTCACTCGGCTCGAGGCCCGTGATTGGGTCACACTCAGCGGACGCCTGGATTGGGTGCTCAAGCGGTCGTTGCTCGAGCGGGCGTGCCGGCACCGTCGGGCCATGTCCTGGGCGTCCCCGGAGGCCAAGCACCTCGATTTCCTGTACTCCAGTCTCGATCCGTCCGAGGGGCTGTTCTGGAGCGTGGCAGACCGCGGCCTGATCGAGCCGGTCGTGTCGGAAGCCGAGATCGCGCGCTTCGTGACCGAGCCTCCGCCCGACACCCGGGCGTGGGGAAGAGCCATGCTGCTCCGCCGGGCCCGCCCCGAGTGGATCGAACGGGTGGACTGGGATGTCATCCGGTTCAGGCTGCCGGAACCGGATGGCAGCGTGACCGTCTGGCGGGTCGACCTGCCGGACCCGCTCGGGGCCACCCGGGCCATCCTCGAGGAGACGATGGCGGCGTGCCCCTCATTCGACCTGCTGCTCAGAGCGGTCGGCGCCACCCAGGACCGGCCGCCGGCCATGCCGGCCCCGTCACCGGGGTGGCTGCAGTCAGCCTGGTCGGCAAAGCCGGTGCAGTTGGAGCGGCAGCAGGACGGACCCACCTACGGAGGGCATCATGGGAAATCGTGAACGCCATCATCCGGAGCCAGCCCCCGACGGGCTGCCTGACGATGATGGGATCGGCGGCGGGCTCGAGCGGGCTCGCGAAGCGGGTGAGGACTTCCTGGCGGCGGGCGACGAGGCCATACGCCGGGCCCTGTCCAGCGACAGCGAGGCCTTCCTGCGATCGACCCGGCAACGGGGCGGGCAATGACCCCGCTGCCGCTGCTGATGGGACTGGAGACCGAATACGCAGTTGTCGGACGTTCCGCCCGTGCCGGTCCGGTCAGTGTCGATGGGCTGACGGCGGATTTCCTGATGGCGGCCGCGCGGGAACGGCTGACCGGGTTGCCGGAGAGTACGGGCGCCGGGCTCTTCCTGGGAAACGGCGCCCGACTCTACCTCGACGCGGGCAGTCACCCGGAGTTCGCCACCCCGGAGTGCTCCGACCCATGGGAGGTGATCCGGTACGTTCGGGCCGGCGAGCGGATCCTGGGTGATCTGGCCCGTGAGCTGCTGCGGGACTCGCTGAAATTCCAGAGCGTCGATGTGTACCGCTGCAACGTGGACTACGCCACGCCCAATACCAGCTGGGGCTGTCACGAATCGCATCTCCACCGCACCGACCCCGGCTCGCTGCCACCGATGCTGATCCCGCATCTGGCCAGTCGCATCGTCTATACCGGCGCGGGAGGCCTCAATCCCCGCTCCCGGGGACTCCGGTTCACACTCTCTCCCAGATCCTGGATGATCGAGCAGCCGATTTCGGACGCCTCGACCCACAGTCGCGGAATCTACCATACCCGGAAGGAGCCGCTGAGCGGCAGCGGATACCATCGGCTGCACATCATTTGTGGCGAGAGTCTGTGCTCGGACTTCGGTCTGTTGCTGCGGCTGGGAGCCACGGCACTGATCGTCGCCGCGATCGACGCCGGGTGGGTCATGGGCACCGAGGTTGCCCTCCGGTCCCCGGTCAGGGCGATGCACGCGATCGCGGACGATCCCAGCTGCAAACGCCGGGTGCGACTCACCGACGGGCGCAAGCTGACCGCCATCGAGCTGCAGCGGCACTACCTCGAGCGCGTGGAGGACTGCGCCGGCACCGGCGCCTTGCCTGATTGGAGCCCGGAAGTCTGTCGGCTGTGGCGCGAGACGCTGGTTGCGCTCGAATGCGACCCGACCAGCCTCAGGGACCGGCTCGACTGGGGAATGAAGCAGGCGCTGTTCGAGCGCTGGATTCGCGGCCACGGATGTCGTGACCTGGAGCCGTGGACCGGGCTCGGTGGCCGCCATCGTGGCCGGCGCCCGGGCGACGAGCAGGTAGACCGGCTCAGGGCGCTGCGCCAGAAGCTGTGCGAGATCGATGTCCGGTTCGGGCAGCTGAGCGAGCGTGGGGTGTTCACCCAGCTGGCTCGCAGTGGATCGATCCGCTCAGGACTGGTGCGGGCATCGGAAATTGAGCAGGCGATGACCGAGCCTCCCGGGCGCGGCCGGGCCCGGACCAGAGGAGAGTGGATTCAACGGGTATGCCGCACCGGTTCAGCCCGACACGCCGGCTGCGACTGGGTCAAGCTGTGGAACCGGGCCAACGGCACGACGCTGGACCTCACCGATCCCTTCGCCGAGCGGTACGAATGGTCTCCGATCTGCAGGCCGGAGTCCGTCCCCAGGAATCCCAGTCCTGACAGCCACGACGGTGCTGGGCAGCACGACCTGTTCTATCCCCCCCGCTGCTCGCTGACGGAGTTCTGGTGATTCGACGGGTGGCTGGCACGGTCGGGCGGGTGGCACTCGGCCTGATCGCCTTTCTGATCCTCAACTTCGTCAAGAACCTGGCGGCCGCACTGGCCTTCCCGTTTGGGGGGCGCGAGTTCCACGCCATGTTTGCCTACACCGGCGAGGGGCGGCTGGACGTCGCGTGGAGGGTCTACCTCCTTTATATACTCACGATGGCAGGTGCGGCTCAGCTGCTGATCGCCCTACGTTTTCCCCTGCGGCCCGCGACGGTGGCCTGGATCGCAGCCTTCCAGGCCGTGCTGCTCTGGCGGCCGGTGATCGCCTGGCGGCCGCAGTCGGCCGAGTTCCATGCGGTCGCGGTGCTGCTGTGGTGGGCCAGTCCGTTTCTAGTGTTCGGGTCGATCGCGGTCACTACGAGGGGGATGTGGCCGCGCACTTCAAAGGCGTGTAGCCGAGCGAGCGCGGAGGCGAATCAACTGGGCGAACCCGGAGTTCGTGCCGTCCCGCCGTCCACGGCTCCGCCGGGACAAAGCGCCAGCCACGATCTTCCTCCATCATGGACCCACGGCCGGCGACAGTCGAACCGTCGGGCGTGAAGACCGCCATCAGCCGCTCGGCGAGCGCTTGGTCGAGCGGCTCCCCGAACGATACCTCAATGGTGCAAGGCTATACTGTATCCAGCGTCCTGGTTGTCTTCTCTTCCTCTGTTTCCCCACCAATAATCTTTTAGTTCGAGAACCTTACTATTGTTGCCACTAAACAGTGACTTAAATCGAAGAAAAGTGTCGACCGGTGAGGTGCTGCGGCCGGGACGAAGGTACCGGGAGGGGCTGCTGGGCCGCTAGAACGGCGGGCGGACGGGCGGACCGTGAATGAATGTGCCCCTAGTCGTCTCGCGCCCGGAGCCCCGTCAACGCCTCGATCGCGGCCCGGTTGGCCTTGTAGAACTTCACGTTGTCGGGGTTCACGTCCTTCGGGATCTCCTTGATGGTCCCCGACTCCTGCATGCCCACGGCGAACGCGACCTGCAGAAGAGCCAGTTGCATGGTGGCGGCCTCTCGGGGAGCCAGGCTGGCGCGCTTGAGGGCGCCGGCGACGCCAGGTTCGGCCGCCATGCGTTGGGCCATGGCGCTCAGTGACTGATCCTGTTCCTCCGACCCCTCCTCCGCCTGTTCGGCTTCCTCGATTTCCGCCGCCAGCTGGTCGATGCGTTCGAGCTCGGCGTCGGTCAGCTCATCCTTCTCGCGCAGCGCTGCGACTTCCTTCTTCCTGCTCTGGAGTCGCTTGTAGGCGGGGTCGGCCTCCCGCTGCCGATAAATGTCGGTCATGGCCTGGTTCAATTGATTCAGCTTGGGCATGCTGAGCCGATAGCCCTGCACCTCGCGGGTATCGGCGGCAGCGCTGCTGGCCTGGGCAGCGGCGGGCGCAGTGGCGAGCGCCAGGAGCAGGGTGGCGAGGGCGAGCGGAATGCGCCGGCGCATCGGGTCCTCCGAGGAGGTGATCTCTCTGGCTGGTAACCTACCGAGTTGAGTTGGTCGCGCAAGGAAGTGGCCCCATTTTCCAATGAGAGGAGGATGAAGGACGCAGGAAAACGCCACCCGGGCGCTGCACCGGCTCGATTCACCCCTGGCCGACTAGTCTCACTCCGATAACAGGTTGACCCACAGCCGGGGCGTCGGCCACATTAGCCGGAGCCGCATCGCCAATCGGCCGGCCCCACCCGGGCATGCCCCGCACAGGAGATTACGTCATGGAAGGCCGTCGCTGGATCCTCACGTTGTCCGGTCTGGTGGGCCTCGGTTTGGAGGCCGGCCCCGCGGCCGCGGCCATCCCGGCCTTCGCCCGCCGCCACAAGCTGAGTTGCCAGGTCTGCCACCACCCGATCCCCAAGCTCACCGCGTTCGGGGAGCAGTTTGCCGGCAACGGGTTCCGACTGGCGTCGGCCGAGGAGCCCGGGGATACGGTAGCGACCGGCGACGACCTGCTGCTGCTGTTCAAGGACGTGCCGCTGGCGTTGCGGCTCGATCTGTACGCTCAGACCTACGCCAACGGGTCGGCCGCGACCGATTTCCAGTCGCCCTACGGGCTCAAACTGCTCTCCGGCGGGGCCATCTCGAAGAGCATTTCGTACTACTTCTACACCTTCCTGCTGGAGCGGGGCGAGGTGGGCGGCGTCGAGGACGCGATCGTGTACTTCAACGACGTGGGCAAGGCGCCGATTGATATCGCCGTGGGCCAGTTCCAGGTCTCCGACCCGCTGTTCAAGCGGGAACTCCGGCTCGAGTTCGAGGACTACGCCGTGTACCGGGCCCGGCTGGGCGATGTCCCGGTGGATCTGACCTATGACCGTGGCATCATGGCGATGGTGGACGTCGCCGGCTTCACCCTGACGGGCGAGGTGGTGAACGGCAGCGGCATCGGGCCGGCCCAGCCCGACCGCCGATTCGACGTGGACGCGAGCAAGAACGTCTTCCTCCACGTGACGCGTGATCTGGCGGCTCCCCTTCGGCTCGGGGCCTTCGGCTACTACGGCCGCTCGCATGGCAACGGCACCACCAACACGACCCGGATGGTCGCCGTGGACGGCACCATGAGCCTGGGTCCGATGGAGCTGAACGGCCAGTACATCCACCGCCGGGACGACGAGCCCACCTACACGCTGGGCGAGCCCGAGGCGCGGCTCAACGGCGGGTTCGGCGAGGTCATCATCCGGCCGGCCAACAGCCGGTGGTTCGGATTCGGGCTGTACAACCTGGTCACCGCCAACCGGCCGGTGCTCGACGTGCGGCTGGGCGGTCCGGCCGGGGTCACGCGGTACGAGAGCATCTCGGGCGGCATCGGCCACCTGGTGCAGCGCAACTTCAAGGTGACCGGCGAGGTGACCTATGACGTCGAACAGGCACTGACCCGGCTGACGTTGGGGATCGTCACGGCATTCTGAGCCGGCCGGCGCGGAACAGCCACCCGGGACCTTCGGTCCGTCACAGAGCGAGCCGATGGACGACTTTCACGACGAGGGCCCCATTGAGCGGCCTTCCGAGGGTGTGGACGCTGGGGAACCGATGGGGAGCCATCGGATCGGTGGTGTACCCGGAATTCCAGACGATGAAGAGATCGTCGCCGATGCGCGGAATCCAGTGAAACCGGAGATTGAAGTCGACCCGCTGGTCTTCGTTATTGTACTGTACGAAGCCCATGAAGGAGGTGCGGGTGTTGAAGGCGTACTCCACACGGCCGGTGACCTGAGTCGCGGTGAAGTTGCCCGCCGGCAGCGTCACCCGGCTCCTCGACAACGTGGACCCTAGAATGACGTGCCCGCCTCCACGCCAGTCGGCGCCCAGATTGACCTCGGTGTTCCGGCCATCATAGAACCCTCCCCAACTGAAGAGTGCCGCCAGATTGACCGGTTGCCTCCGGGATGTCTCGTACTGCAGCTCTCCTCGGGTCCACCAATACCGGTCCGGGCCGATCTTCACTCCCCGGAACACCTCGAAGGTGTCCACCGGCCGATCGAAGAATCGCTGGATGTTGATTTCAAACCGGGCGCCTGACTCGAAGGTGCCGCCCAGGGGCCGCCATTCGAACGTGGCGGTCTGCCAGTCGCGGGTCTTGAACGGAGAGCCGGACTCGTCGGCGATGATGTCCCAGGTCGGTATCGGGAAATTGATCTCGAGCTGACGAATGCCGAGCCGGTGGGGGCGGGGCATGAAATTCACATGACCGGTGGTCTGCCAGATCCCGGTTCGCCGGACGAAGCCGAGTGTCGGAGAGAAGCCGGCATCGATCCGGTAGAGCGACATGAAGTTGTCGAACAAGTCGTTCGGATAGTTGATTGCGGAGCGCCAGGCGACTGGCACTCCCTTCGAGCCGGGTGTCCTGCTCCCCATGATCCAGAACGACGGCTCGAGGTTTCTCCCGCCGACCACCAGCGGCAGATCGACATCGAGCCCGGCAACCCGTTCGGGCCCGTCGGCGCCCACGGCAAGCCGCTGCACGCCGATCGCACCAACATAGGAGCGGTCCAGCAGATCGTGCTTCACCCGCACCACGAGGTCATTGGCCCGGTCGCCGGTCCCGGTCTGCACGTCGAGCACGCCGAGCGTCCAGGGACCGACCCTCCCGTACACCCGACCGCCGGCGAGGATCGGCACCACCCGTCCATCGTCCCCAAGGCCGACTCGACGCGAATAGAAGGGCTGCAGCCGGCCGGGCGTCGCGAAGTCGAAGATGCCGCTCGACTCGAGGAAGAAGTCGCGCTTCTCGGGAAAGAATACCGGCAATCGAGTGAGATTGATGACCTGCTGGTCCACCTCCACCTGGGCGAAGTCGGTGTTGACCGTCAGGTCCGCCGTCACCGTCGGTGAGATCGCCAGTTTGGCATCCACTCCCGCCTTGCCCGTCACGCCGCCACTCTGCAGTGCGCTCCCCGATGCGTCGTGATCCGTTGCAGTGGCCCGGCCAAGGACGTAGGGCTTGACCTCGAGGTCCGTGCCTCGCCGGAGATCGTCGAAACCACTGACCTCACCCTCGTAGATGAGTCGGTAGATCCCTTCCCCCCGGCCCCACCCCCGCCACAGCGCCACCTCATTCTTGCGTCGAATGAACCGCTGCACATTGAAGCCGAAGATCCCGTCGCCGCCAGACCGGAACCGAAGGGTGCGGAACGGAATGCGAAACTCCGCACTCCACCCCGAGGCGTCCCGCGCCACGGCCACGTCCCAGATGCCGTCCCAGTTCTCGTTGGCGTCGAGGATTCTTGTAAACTGGGCATCCCACATCGCGCCGTTCGGATTGGTGCGGAAGACGAAGCCGCTGCGGCGGTCGTGGAAGCTGTCGAGGAGCAGCATCACGTAGTCGTCGACCTCGAGATCGGCGTCCCGCCGGAGCTGCGTCGCCCGGATCCCGTCGACATCGGCGTCAAAGGCGCGGACCCCGACGTAGAGCGCGTCCTGGTCTCGTGCGAGCTTCACCAGGGTCCGTTCCGTGGAGGGTGCGCCTTCCTCGGGCTCTCGTTGACGGAAGTCGGTGATCGAGTCGGCCATCTCCCAGAAAGGTTCGTCAAGGCGGCCATCGAGCTGCACTCCGTCCGAAATCAGGATGGCTCGAAGCCGGCCCGGATCCCTGCGGAGTTCGTCACCGCGGGCCGGCCGACCATCGACACTCCGTTGGGCTGACAAGACCGCGGGTGCCACCAGGCCAACGATCGCGGCGGTGCAGCAGGCGGCGAGGTGTCGATCCACGACTCTTCCTGTCGGTAGCAGGGGGTCATTGACCCTGGTCACTCCCATTGACGGGCCAACCCGGAGAAAGCCGGTGGCGCAACGCCACGGCTCCTCGCCTTCTCCAGGCCAGTCGTCGAGCGCCACCCAGGCTTCTGAATCACACGTCGTCGCCCCGCCCTGGCATTTCGGCCCGCGCGGGTTGACGTCCCTCGAGGAACTGCCGGCGCTAGGCTGGTTGCCCCGTACCGAGCCGCAGCCCGGCTTCGAGCGCCCGCTCGTTGAGCGGAACCAGGTCGAGCTTCATCCGGCGGTGGAGCGCCGCGCGCAGCGCCGCATGTGAGGCGCTGCCGGTGAGACCGGCGAGCGCTCCGAGAGCCACGACGTTCACCGCCAACTCCCCACCAGCCTCGATGGCCGCCTGAGTCAGCGGTAGGACGACGTCCTGCTCCTGCCGGGTGTTGCCGGGCAAGGCACCCTCATCCACGATTCTGAGGCCACCGGGCCGGACGACGGTGTATTTCCGCATCGCTTCGGGCGCCAGGCAGACCACGGCGTCCGGCAGCTCAACCTCGGGGAAGGCAATCTCCCGGGTGGAGAGCACCACTTCGGACTTGCAGGCACCGCCGCGGGCCTCGGGGCCGTAGCTCTGGCTCAGCACGACCTGCCGGCCTTCGGAGCTGGCGGCCTCGGCGAGCAGCACCCCGGCGAGGATTACCCCCTGCCCTCCCTCGCCCGAGAAGCGCACCTCGTAGGGATCGCGCGGGAGCGCCCGGTCGCTGATGGCGACCGGCTCCTCCTCTCCCGCGCTCTCCCTGATTCCTGCGGCCGCGGCGCGGTCGCACAGCTCGGCGTAGCGCCGGGTGTACTCGGGCTTCACCTCCCACCGGAACCGACCCACCGGCAGTTTGCCCGCCACCTGATCGCGGGTCATCGGTTCGACCGGGAAGGTGAGGTCGCGCTCGTAGTCCAGCATGGTGGCCGGATCACCGAGGTAGTTGAGGCGACCGAAATAGGTGGGGCACTGGGTGAGGACTTCCACCACCGCGAAGCCCGGGTGGACGATCGCCTCGGCGATGTACTGAGGAAGTTCCTCGAAATCGAAGGTGGTCGTGCGGGCGACGTAGGTGGCGCCGGCGGCGGCGGCCAGCTCGCAGATGTCGAACGGCGGCTCGATGCTGCCGAGCGGAGTGGTGGTGGAGCGCATGCCGGCCGGAGTCGTGGGCGCCTGCTGGCCCCCGGTCATGCCGTAGGTGCCGTTGTTGTAGACGATGGCGGTGAGGTCGAGGTTGCGGCGGCAGGCATGGATGAAGTGATTCCCACCGATCGCGGCGGCGTCGCCGTCACCCATGGTGACGAGCAGGGTGAGCTCGGGCCGAGCGGTCTTGAGCCCGGTGGCGAAGGCCAGCGCGCGCCCGTGCGTGGTGTGCATCGCGCCGGTTTTGAGGTAGAAGGGCGAGCGGCCGGCGCAGCCGATGCCGCCGACGCAGACCACCTGGTCGAGATTCAGATTGAGCCGGTCGAGCGCGGTGGCGATGCCCCGGAGAACGTTGCCGTGGCCGCAGCCGGGGCACCACACGCCGGGCATCATCTCCTGCCGGAGGTACTTCCCGAGATCCTCACCCATGCGTGGCATGCCGCACCTCCACCAGCCCGGGTCCAACCCTGACCGGCCGATCCACCGGCGTCGTTCCCAACGCATGACGGATGGCGTCGGCGATCTGCGCCGGCGGGAAGATCAACCCGTCCACCCGGTTGAGGGCGAGAACCGGGGTGCGTCCCTCGACGGCGGCGCGGATGGCCAGCACCAGCTGCCCGAGGTTGAGTTCCGGCACCAGGAGGAGCCGCGTCCGCTCGGCAAGCTGCCGGATCGCTTGTTCGGGCAGCGGCCACAGCGTCTCGAGCTCGAGCAGACCGGCGCGGATCCCTTCGGCGCGGAGCAGCGACACCGCTCCCCGCGCAGGGCGGGCGCTGATCCCGTAGGCGATGATGCCGACCTCGGCGTCCTGGAGTGCGAGGGGCCGGGTGCGCATGATCGCATCCCCCGCGGCCTCGACCCGTCCGACGGCGCGACGACGCCGGCACGCCGATCGTGGAGGAGGTCGAACTCGTCAACGACCCGGAGAACGCCGAGGACGGCACACGCACCGCCCCTTCTCAGGGCGATTCTGGATCGAGCAGGACGACTTCATGGCCGAGCCGCCGCCGAAGTACTACCGGCTCACACCCGGCCGCGAAGTCCGTTTCGCGGGGCGTTCTTCGTCACCTGCGTCGGCTTCGACACCGATGCGGACGGCGACGTCGAGCGGGTCCACGTCGACTCTACGATCCCGAGACCCGCGGTGGGAATGCCCCCGACGGTCGCAAGGTCAAGTCGACGATGCACTGGGTGTCCGCCGACCATGCCGTCGATGTGCGGGTCGCGCTCTACGAGCGCTTGTTCAGCGCCGAGGTTCCGGGCGAAACGACCGGTGACGTGTTCGACGACCTCGACCCGAACTCCCGCGAGTTGCTCGACCGTTGCAAGGCCGAGCCGGAGCTGGCCGAGACGCCGCTCGGATCGGTCGTCCAGTTCGAGCGCCTCGGCTACTCTCGCGCACGACCGGCGCGGAACCGCTGCTGTTCCACCGCACGGTCGGCCTCCGAGACGAATGGGCGAACATCCAGAAACGCAAGGGCTGAGTACGGCCGGCCGGCCGAAGTGATCCCCCGCAGGGTCGCCGAGTCGCTACGTTGAGCCGATGATCCGCTTCAGATCGATGCTCGGTTCCGTTCTGGCTGCGGTCGCCTGCGTCAGCGTGGGCGTCGGTGTGACCCCGAGCGCCGGTCCGGTCGCGGCAGCAGCCCCGTCGACGGTGACGTGCGACCCCGTTCCCGCCACGGAGGCCGCGCCCGACGTCGATCTCGTGTCGTACGACCCGATGCTCCCCGAGCGGATCGTCGACACGCGTGACGGCACGGGCGGTGTCGAGTCGGCACTCGACGCCGGCTGCACGCTCGTGATCGACACGAGCGCAGTCGGCCCCGTCGACGCGACGGCCTTTGCACTCTCGGTGACGGTGATCTCGCCGGTGAAGGGGTTCTTCACGGCCTTCCCGTGCGCCGCCGGGCTCCCCGGGACGTCGAGCGTCAATGCTCGGGCGAGCTTCCCGACACCGAACCTCGTCGTCGCCACGCCCGACTCGATGGACCGGGTCTGCATCTATTCGAATCGCGGCGGGCACGTCGTCGTCGACGTCGCAGGCTGGTGGGCCGACGGCACGAATCGGTTCACGCCGATCGACCCGGTACGGGCCTACGACCGCGCGAGCTCGCCGCTCCGGACAAACTCCCGGCCGAAGCGATCCGAGCCGTCGATGTCGGCGGGGTCGTCATTCCGGACGACGCCGTTGCCGTCACGGTGAACCTCGCTGCGGTGGCACCTGAATCGCGCGGTTTTCTCGTCGTGTATCCGTGCGGTCTGCCGGCTCCTCTCGCATCGAACCTGAACTTCAAAGCCGGGGAGAAGCGAGCCGTCTCGGCGGTCGTCGAAGTCGGCAGCGTCGACGCCGCGGCGTCCGGCAAGATCTGCGTGACCGGGAACGCCGAGACCCACTTCCTGCTCGACGTGACCGGCTATTACGCGCCGTCGGCGCCGACGAGTCCGGATCTCGTGCTCACACCGGTGCCCGACACCCGAGTCGTCGACAGTCGTGATCCGGCCGTTCCCGGTGTGCGCTTCGCTGCCGGCGTCGTCCAACGCTTCGATCTGGGACCGGCGGTCGACCGGCCCGACGACATGGTCGCTGCCGTGCTGAACGTCGTGGCGGTCCAGGCCGACCGGAGCGCATACGCCAGCGTGTTTCCGTGCCAGTCGCCGCCACCCACGACGTCGTCGCTCAACTACGACCTCGCGCAGACCTCGAACCTGGTCGTGAGCGCCGTGACCGACGACGGTGAGATCTGCGTCGTCACCAACTCCTCCGTCGAGATCGTGATCGACCTCGTCGGGGTCTTCGTCGGTCCGGAGGGGTCGCTCGTGAACCAACTGTCGTTGACCGATGCCGGCGGCGAGCTGGTGCCGCTCGAACAGGACTTCGCGGTCGACGGCGAGAACGCCACCCTGCGCTGTGACGGCGACGTCGAACTCGGACTCCGGTTGGGGCTCGCCCCCGGCGTGAGCGCAGAGGTGAACGGCGTCGCCGTCCCCGAACGTGATCCGGTCACGCCCGACGTGGACGTGCTGTTCCCCGACGAGGGCCTGGTGACGGTGTCACTCGAACGCGGCGCCGAGACAGCGACGTACCACCTGCGCTGTCTCCCGCTCGACTTCTCGCCGTTGGCGGTGACACGCACCGGGGAGACCGCTCCCGGTTGGTACCTCACCGAACTCGGATGGAACCAACCGACGACCGATCGATTCATCGTCATCATGGACGAGTTCGGCGTGCCCGTCTGGTTCAAGCGCACCGGGACCACCGACCGGGTCATCAACGCTCAACTCCTCAGCACCGGTGAGATCGCGATGGCGCCCATCACGGGCGGGGGGTTCGGTATCGTCACCGATCCGCCGATCGGACATCGGATCTACGACCTCGACGGATCGCTCGTCGCCGAACGGTTCACCGACGACCCTGCCGCGTTGCCGATCGATCATCACGACTACGCCGAGATTCCGGCGTCGGCAGGAGGCGGCTACGCAGTGATCAGCTATCCGCTGGTCACCAACGTCAACCTGACCGCTCCTGCAGAGAACGTGCTCACGCTGCCGCCACCGTTCAACCCGACGATCGACTGCGATCCGAGCGCGGTCAGCGCCACGAGCGCGATCGCCGACAACGTGATCGTCGAGGTCGGCAACACCGGTCCGGCGTGGGAGTGGAGGATGAGCGACTACTTCGACTACCGCGAGTCGACCTTCGCCCAGTGCTTCGACAACTATCCCGAGAACGAGATCGACATCTTCCACATCAACTCGATGCAGCGTGTCGGTGACGGCTCGGGCGACTACCTCGCGTCGGCGCGTCACCTCGATGCGGTGTTCCGCATCGACCATGCGACGAAGGGCGTCGACTGGATTCTCGGCGGGAACCCCGCCGTGCCGAACAAGTTGGTTGCGCCTCGACTGACGATCGTCGGGGATCCACTGGGCGGG
>CAVPYI010000016.1:0-14015 GCA_963709905.1 uncultured Gemmatimonadales bacterium | reverse complement strand
CGGAACCTGGCAGGCGGTGACACAGCGCGATGCCGCCATGCCCGATGCGATCCGGGGCGCCGGAGACAGCCTCGCGGTCCAGAGCGGCTTCGCGGCCGGGGCCTGGCACACCGCATGGCCCGCCAACTCCGCGGCGGCCTGGTACCGCGTGCGCCTCTTCGCGGCGGACGGCTCGCGGTATTCACGCGGGAAGTGACCGACACCAGCCTCGACATCTCCGCCACCTCGCTGTCGGCCACTGACCGGCTCGCACCAGTGTATCTCGAGGTGGAGGGTTTCGACCTGATGCGTCGACCGGTGACCCGCTCCCCGCTTCTTCCGCTGAACCCTCACGGCGACCTCCCCTGACCTGATGCGCCACGCTCTGGTCGCCCTGCTGTGTCTCACCACCACTGTGGGGTGCAGCCGCACCGGCGGTGACGCAGGCGTCGGTAACGGCGACCCCCGCTCCCCTTTTTTCGCCGCTGACAGCCTCCGGGACGAACGACGGTTTCTCCAGGCTCATCCCGAATACCGGCGGCTGCGGGATTCCTTTGCCCTGGCGCAGGACTCCGCCGGGTGGTGGCGGGCCCAGCTGTGGTGGGCCCAGACCTTGATGCGCCTGGCCCGCACCGACAGCAGCGAAGTGGCAATCCGGGACGCCTTTCTCCTGGCCGGTTCGGACTCGCTGCGCCACGCCTGGACCTACCTGATGCGGTGCGGGCTGGGGTCGCGGTCGGGCGTCCGAGCAGGCCATCGAGGACTGCGAGCGGGCACAAGATCTGGCCGAGCGGCTGGATGCCGGCGACCTAGCGCGGATCCACACCCAGCTTGGCACCATTTATTCCCGGCGGGGACTCTTCCGGCGCTCGGTCCAGGAAACCGAGCGGGCGCTTGAGCTGGAGCGTCGCTACGGCCAGTCGCCCCACCAGCTGGCGGGAGTGCTCAACAGCATGGGGGTGGAGTACGCGGCGGTCGGGCGCCTTAGCGAGGCGGCCGAGGCGTATGAGGAGGGTCTGGCCATCACCCGCCGGGTCTCCGACACCTCCACCGGCGGCTACCTGATCAGCAACCTGGCGGCGCTCCGCGCCTACACCGGCCGGCTCGACCAGGCCATCGACCTGATGACCCAGTCGCTCGCCTCGGCGCGCGCCCTGGCGGATCCCGGCGTCGATGGTGTATGCCCACAACTCGCTGGCGGAGTACTTCCTCAAGGCCAACAACCTGACCGCGGCCCGTGAGCAGGTCGAGCGGTCGCTGCCCCTGAGCGGCCCGGCCCCCACCATCTACCGGGTCATCGCGCTGATCGACCTCGGGTTGATTGCCATGGCCGAGGGGAGGCCCGACTCCGCGGCGGCGAGCTTTGAGCGGGCGCTCCCGTCCGCGGTGAGCGGTGGCTTCGCCTTCGAGCGGTTCCGGATTCTCGCGGCGCAGGTCCGACTGGCCATCGGACGGAAGGACCGGGTCGCGGCGCGACGGCTGGTGAGCGTGGCAAAGACGGTGGCCGACTCGCTCGGCGCGCCGGACGCGGAGCTGCCACGTCCTGGCCCTGCTGGGAAGTGTGGCCGAACTGGAGGGGCGACCCGACGCCTCGCGGTTCTTCCTGGAGGGCATTGATCTCCTGGAATCGTGGCGCGGCCGCCTCTCGATGGGTGATCCTCAGGCTCGGCATCGCCGAGCCCAAGTGGCATGTGTACGAGGGCGCGATCCGTACCCTCCTCGCCCGCGGCCAGAGCGCCGCGGCTTTCGCGGTTGCAGAGCGCGCGCGGGCCCGGATGCTGCTCGAGGTGATCGCCGAGCGGGACGTCGCACGCGAGGGTTCCCTGACGGCCGACTCAAACAGCAGCTCCGGGAGCGATTCGAGGAGGCCGCGGCGGGCGGGGACTCATCCCAGATCCGCATCGTCGAGGCCGAGCTGCAGACGCTCCGGGGATCTCCTTCCTTGAGGTGCTGGAATCAACTGCCCAAGGTGATGATCGGCGCGCCTCGATGCGGCATCCGTCCCCCGCCCGACACCCCGAGATCAGGGCCCGGCTGCTCGGGCGTCCCAAACCGCCGTCTATTCGGTGTTCTGGGAACAGTGCAGTCTATGCCTGGTGGGTCACGGGCAAGGACGTCCGGGGTCGGCGGTTGGGCCAGGCGGACTCGCTCGAGGCGGTGGTCGAGTTCCTCCGGCGGGCCATCGAGCGTCCCGGCGATGCCGCATGGCGACCGGCAGCGGCCCGGGTCTACCAGCGACCCCGGCACCGCTGGCTCCCGCGGGTGCCTCCACCGTGCTCGCCATCATGGACGGGCCACTCGCCCGGCTGCCCCTGGAGGTCCTGCTTCCGGCTGCCGACGCGGTCCCATCGGGCGCGACCCACCGCATCATCTACGGGCCTTCCGCCTCGGTGCTCACCGCCCTGGCCCGGACCAGGCCGCCGGACCGATGGGAACGGACCATGCTCGCCGTCGGCAATCCCCGGGGGCGACCGCCCCGCCGGAGGTCGGATCTCCGACCCGACAACCCGGGCGGGGACCGGAGATCAATCTCCCGTACGCCGAGGAGGAGGCAAGTGCCCTCCGCGACCTGTATCGCGGCACCGGGGCCGATCTGCTGGTCGGGCGAAGGGTGACCATGGGTCGGTGGCTGGCGCTCGAGCCGGGGCGTTACCGATACCTGCACTTTGCGACCCATGCGCGGGTGAACGACCGCGAACCGGACCAGAGCCACCTGGTCCTGGCCGATGGCATGTTGGACCCTCCAGCGATCCGGCGCCTTGAGCTCACCGCGGAACTGGTGACGCTGTCGGCCTGCGAGACTGCGCTGGGGCGCCAGGTGCGGGGCGAGGGGGTGGTCGGCCTGTCGCACGCGTTTCTGGCGGCGGGGGCCCGGAGCACCCTGGTGACGCTCTGGCCGGTGACGGATCGGTCAACGCTCCGCTTCATGACCGACCTCTACGGCGAGCTGCACGGCGGCCGGTCCCCGGCCGAGGCCCTGCAATCGGTGCGCAAGAGGTGGATCGGGTCGGAAGGGGCCACCAGCCACCCGGCCTTCTGGGCGCCGTTCATCCTCCTCTGGACCCCGACCTGCCCCGGTTGTAACGGCCGCCGCCGATCGGCGACCTACTGGACAACCGTCTCCTACTTGAGGCCACTCGCATGCCGATCTCCCCCTGTACCGTGTTTGCGATCCTGCGTCCCTGGAGGGTTGCGCTTGGACTGCTCGCTGCCGCCCCGCTGACCGCCCAGCAACCGGCTCGTGCCCAGCCCGCGTTCAAGGGGCTCTGGGAGCCGGTCAGCTTCAGCGAGGACATCGGACTCCGCCAGGTCTACTTCGTCACCGCCGACAAAGGCTGGGCCGCGGGCGCGAACGGCACCATCATCCATACCAAGGACGGCGGCACCACCTGGACCGCGCAGGTTGGTGGTGATCCGCAGTCGGCCGACGGAGACGTCACCCATCTGCACTTTCTCGACGAACAGCACGGCTGGGCGATCAAGGACGGTCGGGTCCTCCGGACCGTTGACGGCGAATCCTGGGAGGACCTCGGTGTCGGCCCCCAGTACATGGGGGGGCTCACCATGACTTCCCCGACGGACGGCGTCGCGACTGGCTGGGTCGGAATGGGCACGGTTCCGACCACCCTCTTCACGACCCGCGACGGCGGCAAGACCTGGAAACCAGGGCCCCTGTGCCAGATCAAGGCGATGGTGGGGGGACTGAACCGCTCGTTCTACTGCACAGTCATCCGGATTCAGTTCGTTACGGCGTCGGTTGGATACCTGGTCGCGAGGCACCAGTGCGACGGCACCGGGTGTTCGCCACCGCCCATACTCGGGAAGACCGAAGACGGGGGCGACAGCTGGCGGTTCTTCGTCGGCCCCGGTGACGCCGATGTGGTGGGCGCGACCGACCTGTTCTTCACCGACAAAAATACCGGAATCGTTCGCACCACCGACGGGAAGCTGTCGCGCACCACCGACGGCGGGCTCACCTGGAAGGGTCTCCTCGCCAGCGTCGCAGGCTATAGCAGGTTGATCTTTGCCGACCCGGAGGTTGGCTGGGCGCTCGAATTTCACGAGAAGATGAGCTTTACAATCGACGGGGGAAACCGCTGGAACTCCCGCTCATTCTCCTTTCCCGCGACACCGGAGGCGTGGAGCTTCCCCCGCCGCGACCGCGCCTATGTCGTAGGCGCGCACGGAATGGTGTTCCGCTACAGCGTGGTGCCCGCCGCTCGGCGGGTAGCTGCCGGGTCGATCGCAGCCCCCGTCATGCCGTCGTTCGGGTCCCCGTTGGAAACCCAGGTGCCGGAGCTCGATGGTATTGTGCAGGACCTCACCGAAGTCGTGGATCAGCTCCCGGATTCGGTGGGCACCCCGGCCCCGGAAGGGGCGGCCCCGCCGGTCGATCCGCCCAGCGCTGACAGCTTCGCGCAGGACAGCTTCGCGCCTTCCCCCTTCATCACGTCCTGCTGCGGCAAACCGCTCAACCGGCTCGATGCGATCCTCGGCGCGGTGCTCAAGAGTCTGCCCCAATTCGTGTCGCGGTTCAAGAACACCAACCTGCTGGTGGCAGGCCTCCGAATGCTCTCCACCATGCCGTCCCAGTTGGGCGATGTCCGGAGCGCCATCCGGGAGTTCCGGAGCGCCACCGACAAGGAGGGCGCCCAGGCGGCGCTGGCCCGGCTGGGCGGCGCGGCGAGCTCGCTCAGGCAATCGACCCAGGCGGCATTCCAGAAAGAGGGGACCTGATGATCCGAAGGGCCACATTTCCTCCAGTTGCGGTCAGCGCCCTCGCCTTGCTTACCGTGCTCGCTGCCGCCCCGCTGACCGCCCAGCAACCGGCTCGTGCCCAGCCCGCGTTCAAGGGCGTCTGGGAGCCGGTGAGCTACAGCGAGGACCTCGAGTTCCGCGAAGTCTTCTTCGTCACGATCGACAAGGGATGGGTGGCCGGCTCCAAGGGGACCATCATCCACACCAAGGATGCCGGCGCTACCTGGACGGCCCAGATGGGCGGCGATCCGCAGTCCGAGGACGCTCCGGTCCGGCTCCTCCGCTTCCTCGACGAGACCCACGGCTGGGCGGTCATCGGGGGAGCCGGCAGCAGGGGTGCCCGGGTCCTGCGCACCGTGGACGGCGAATCGTGGGAGGACCTTGGCGCTGCCCCCGACTACGTCCATGCGCTCGCGATGAGCTCCCCGACCGAAGGCGTCGCGGCGGGATACCTCGGGATGGGAAGTGTGCCATCCACCCTTCTCAAGACCCGAGACGGCGGCAGGACCTGGAAACCGGTGGCGGCGTGCAGCGTCAAGGCGATGGTCGGGGGACTCAGCCGCGAAATTGGCTGCAGGATCGGCCGGATTCAATTCGTCACCCCATTGGTGGGATACCTGGTGGCGAAAACCATGTGCGTCGGCCCCTGCCTGTTCCCGCCAATCCTGGCAAAGACCGAGGATGGCGGCGAGAGCTGGCGCTTCTTCATTGGGCCGGGCGACCCCGAGGTAGTGGGCGCAACCGATCTGTTTTTCACCGATGAGAACACCGGGATCGTGCGCACCACTGACGGGAAACTGTCGCGCACCACCGACGGCGGGCAGACCTGGACGGGCCTGCTTGCGAGCGTCGCGCCCTCCGGGGTCGACAGCCACCTGATCTTTGCCGACCCCGAGGTCGGCTGGGCGCTCGAGCTTCACGAGAAGATGAGCTTTACCGTGGACGGGGGGAACCGCTGGAACTCGCGCCCGTTCCGCTTTCCCGCCTCCCCGCGGGCCTGGAGTTTCCCCCGGCGCGACCGCGCCTACCTGGTAGGCTATCATGGGATGGTGTTCCGCTACAGCGTGGTGCCCACCGCCCATGCGGTCGCGCCCGCCTCTGTGCTCGGGCCCGCCATGCCGGCCTTCGGCTCGCCACTTGAGAGCCAGGTGCCTGAGCTCGGTGGGTTCGTGCAGGACCTCACCACGATCGTGGATCAGCTCCCGGATTCGGTGGGCACCCCGGCCCCGGAAGGGGCGGCCCCAGCGGTCGATCCGCCCAGCGCTGACAGCTTCGCGCAGGACAGCTTCGCGCCTTCCCCCTTCATCACGTCCTGCTGCGGCAAACCGCTCAACCGGCTCGATGCGATCCTCGGCGCGGTGCTCAAGAGTCTGCCCCAATTCGTGTCCCGGTTCAAGAACACCAACCTGCTCGTGGCAGGCCTCCGAATGCTCTCCACCATGCCGTCTCAGTTGGGCGATGTCCGGAGCGCCATCCGGGAGTTCCGGAGCGCCACCGACAAGGAGGGCGCCCAGGCGGCGCTGGCCCGACTCGGCAGCGCGGCAGGCTCGCTGCAGCAATCGACCCAGGCGGCATTCCAGAAAGAGAGCACCCCATGAGAAACGCGATCCTGCTGGCGGCAATCGTCGGACTCTACCCGGCACCCGCGTCCGTCCAGGCGCAGGCCACTCCCTGTTGCGGCATCATCGCGATTGACGCGGCCACCGGGATCGTGACCGCCAAGGTGACGGCCAATGGCAGCACCTTCCAATTCAAAGTCGCCGATGCGCGGATGCTGCGGACTCTCCGCGTCGGTCAGGGGGTCTTCGCCAACTTCTCGGCCCGCCAGGTGTCGCTCGATGGCACTCGGTCCTGCTGTGCCATTACCAGCGGACCCACCGCCGCGGCTCCGGCCCCGGCTCCTCCGGCCCGGACGCCCGCTCCGGTGGCACCGCCACCGCCCGCACCCCCGGTGGTTCCAGTGGCACCACCCGCTCGCCAGCCTGCGGCTCCTGCCGGGCCGGCCGTCCAGCTCGGCAATACCACGGCGATCACCGCCGCGATGATCAACACCCCGCCCGCGGTTACGATCGGGGCGCCCACGACCCGCACCACGACTCCGACCCGAAGGACCCGCCGATTGGACGTCATCAGCGTACCGATCCAGAAGGCCGGCCGAGGCAGCACCGCCACGATCGTCCACCTGCGCGGACTGAAGGCGGTCGGGGAGGCCCCGGACTCCCCTCCGGCGCCAAGCGGGTGCTCGAGATGCTGGTGCGCAGGGTGCCGTCAGGGGAGTCCGATCACTACATCGTCGACGCGGAGCTGGCCCGGGAGTGGATCGCCGCCCATCCGGTCCCCGAAACGTCAAGCCGACGGAACCGAAGGAAAAGAAGTGCGGCAACTGGTACGACTCCTGGGATTGTGCCGGGCAGGCGGTGAGCGACGAGTGGCAGAGAACGTATGACCACGCGACGACGAGTGGGAGAACGCCAGAAGACGCTCGCCGATGCCTGGGAGACATCCGTGGCGTGCTTCCACCGAGCGCACCATATCCGCAGGCGACATCCCGGTGAAGTTTTCGATCGCCCCGCCATGACCGTGAATCTGTCCGAAGCGGAGGTCGCAGGGTTCGTCGCAGACCACGGTCGCCGGGAGTGTCACCCTCGGTATCCCCTTGCAGTCCGACGTCGCCGCCCGTCTCGAGCTGTTCTACATCCCCTGCCTCCCCTTCGCGGTGCGTCCGAAAGCTACTCTCGGCCATCGGGTCCCTGACCGTCGGGCAGGAACTCAGCCACCATCGTGACGGCGACCGGCAGCTTCAACAAGACCTTCACCATCCCGCCGACCGGCGGCCCGTCGATTCCAATTCAGGTGTTTCCGATTATCATCGGCGGCGTTCCTGTCGCGGTGCTGGACGTCAGCGCCTATGTCGAGGGCGAAATTGAAGTCAGCGCTGATGGCCGCGCCGAGGGCCAGTTCCAGCTCAAGAATTCCAACCCGACTTACTTCAGCTTCGGCTGCAGTGGGAGGGGCTGCTCGGCTCGCTCCAACCAGCAACCCGCCGCCACCACCACCAACCAGAGCGCCCAGATCGAGGGAACGGTCAGCGTGAAGCCGGCCATCTATGTCGCCCTGGAACTCGATCTCAACTACGAGGCGCTGAGTGCCCGGCGCCGGTCCCCAGCCGTACCTCCTGGGCACGGCCTCCGGTTGCGCCGCCGTGGCCGGCTCTCAGGCGACGGGCGGGGCCTCCACCGATTCAGGAGAATCACGTGCTCAGCGCCGACCTCGACTGGGGACTGGAGCTCCGGGCCGAGGCGCTGGTGATGGGCAAGATCGTCGGCAACTCCTTTCGGACTCCACTGATGGCCGACAAGCACCTCTGGTTCCGCGACATGGCCCCCGGTGGTTCGAATGCCCTGATGGCAACGGTCGAGAGCGCGGGGCCGGCGGTCGCGGGACAGCCGACCAATCACACGGTCAAGATGCCGACCTGCTACCCCTACCCCAACCGGGTCAAATACCAGGTGAGTTGGACCGGCGGCGCGATGCCGGCGCCCGCTCGGGCAGGAGGTGCGGCAAGAAGTCCGGCGTGTTCGTTTGAGGCCACCCAGAGCAAGGGGACCTGCACCTTTGATCCAAAGCAGGAGTTTGTCATCAGCCTGGTCTGGCCGACCGCCCGGCAATTGGTCGCTGTCGGTGGCTCCGGTTGGGGATGCTCACGACCGGGTCTTCACCCCGGTGCCCAAGCCGACCCAGTTGACCGTCACCGTGGTACCCTGACGGGGAGGTCCGCCGTGAGCTATACCGTGTTGTTCCTGCTCGCCGCGCTGGGGTTCCCGCCCTCCGGCGTCCTGGCCCACGCCGCGCGCAATCACCCGCCCGGACCCGCCGAGCTGGTGGCGCGGCGCTGGAAGATCAATACCCACCTCTTCGCGGCCAACCAGGCACTCGCTGACGCCCTCAACGATGGGATGGTGACGATCGCGCCCTACGGGGAGTTCCCCGTGGCCGCCGCGGCACTCCGGGCTTTGCGCGCGGCGCCGGCCGCGTACCGGGCAGGCGTCCTAGCCCCGGATCTCTTCCCCGACATGTACGTCGGCGGGTGGTTCATTCATTCCGACCTCTCGGGCACGCCCGAGCGCTCGATGGCCGACGATTGGATGCGGCACGTGTGGAAGAGGCCCGGGGCTGGACCGACGCGGGCGAGCGGGACAAAGTGATGGCGTTCGCCTACGGCTTCCTGACCCATGGGGCGGGCGACATGTGGGCCCACACGTATGTCAATCAAAAGGCCGACGGCGCGTGGGTCACCTTCACCGGCCCCTCGCGGAGCACCGCGATCAAGCACATCGTGCTGAGGGCTACATCGGCGCGCACACGCCCCGGACCGACCTGACGCTCGATGTCTGGCCCCGATTCGTATCCAACGTGCTGATCAAGGATCCCGCCGCGCGGCAGCACAGCCAGGGCGCGGCCCACTACCAGAAGTGGCTCGACATCTACGACAGGCTCGAGCCCCTGATCAAGCGCGCCAAGGACGAGATGAACAAGAACATCAATAACGACGCTCCGTACTGGGCCAAGTGCGCGGCGAATCCGGTCCCCTGCGCCAGGAAGGAGCAGATGGAGACCTGGCGGCTCGACATCAATCGGGGGTTCCGCGCCCTGGTGGACAGCAGTGAAAGCCTCGGTGAGAAACTCATGGATGGCGAGACCGGCGAAGGCGCCGGCGCGATGAGCGGCTGGATGCTCGAATGGATCCCCAAGATGTTCGGCGCCCATGCGATCGGTGAGGGCGGGGCGGCGCTCCAGGAGTTCCTGAACTGGGTGGGAGGTGCCTTTCCCCCGATCAACGAGGCCATCAAGGCCGAGACCCAGCGGGTGTTCAAGCGGCACTTTGACGAATACTACGATCTGTACCAGGCCGCCAAGGACCCCTCCTCCTACATGGACCAGCTCGACTTCCCTCCCGGAACCAAGCAGCAGCTCAATCAGGAGATGGGGATCGAAGGACCAGGCGGCAGTTTCAACTGGCGCGCGTTCGAGCCAATGTATAACACCGTGATCCTGTCCAAGCTCGCGTTGCTCGACGGCGATGGCTTGAACGAATTGGCCCGGCGCGCGGGACTCACGGGGTCGCTCTACCCACCGGGAGAGAGCACCAACCTCATGCTCGGCGTGTTCCGCTCCATGACCCAGAGTTACCAGTGGATGGGTGAGAGAGGTGGATGCCGACACCGGCAGCATCAAGACCCGCTTCGGCATCTGTGGCCCCGAAAGCGGTGGCGAGCTCGACAAGAGGGCGCTCTGCGGGATGAAACAGCGCGTCCGTGGGTCACTTCCAAGCGGGGCGCTCAGCGGTGAAGCTGGCTTCGTGCTCTGGGGGCACCCAGAGGCGCGCGAGAAGGTCTTCCGGGTGATCTTCAAAGGCTATGGCCCCGGCCCCGGTACCACGTCGCTCGCCGGTGCGGTGACCGACCTGCCCCGCGCGGCGGCCGGGGTCCGAGAAGGCGCTCGGGCCCTCGGCCAGGCGTCGGACCAGACCGATTATATGCGGGAGACAGTGGAGCTCATGCGAGGCAAGATCGCGGGTGTCGTCTCCGCCGTACCCGCCGCGACCGCCGCACCGAGCGCGCCCCTGCCGAGTCGGCAGCCGGTCGCCGGGCGCACTCCTGCAGCCACCGCCCCCGCTCCGAGTCCCGCGGGTAGAGCCGCGGTCGAGATCATTGCCGACTGGGGCCAGCGTTGTTGCGCCCGGGATATCGCCGAGCTCCGCGCCGGGTTGGCCGCGATCCGGACGGCGAGCCCGGCGCTACAAGAGCTCCGCCGCGCTCGCGCAGCTCGGTCGCCGGGCAACCGCCGGCCAGATCGGAGCGCTGCTCAGCCAGCTCGACGCCGCCCTCAACGCCTTCGCGAATACCCGCGACGCGACGGCAGCGGCGGCGGCACTCTCCAATCTCTCGCGGGGGCTCGACGCGCTGGCCAGAATGGTCACCGGTACTTAATGATGACACGCGCGCCGACTCTCTGCTGTTGGCCGTCGACACCCTGGCGCCTTGAGCCGAACCGGCGCCCGGGGTCATCACCAGCGTGACCTCGAGTACCTCCAGTGTCACCGAGGAGCCGCCGTGACCGGCAGCGTCACGCCGAGCGGACCGGCGGCGACACGCCCGCGCCCGCCCCGGCGATCCGACTGGAGGTGACCGTGGTCCCGTAGCCGGTCGAGCCGCCCGATACCCCCGGGAGGCCAGCCGTCTCCCCACGGCTGGCCTCCACCTTGGTGGCAGGCTAGATACAAGGCATGAGGTGGTGCCTGAGCGTCCTCGTCTCCAGTGCGTTTCTCGGGAGCTGCGCACCGGGTCGAACCAGCTACCGGGTCGTGATCCCCCCCAGCGCCGAGGCGCTGTCGTTCCTGGGGGACACCCTCTGGACCCTCCCGATCGACCCGCGAGAGGGACCAGACCGGGTGGCCCGGCTTCAGCAGGCCCGGCAGCGGGCGGCGGATCGACCGAACCATGTGGAGAGCCAGATCCTGCTGGCCCGGCGGACCGCCGAGATCGGCCGGTTTCGCGATGCGATCGCACTTTATTCCCAGACCATCGCCGCCAGTCCGACCGACGGGCGACTGTATCGCCGCCGCGGTGAACTCCTGTTGCGAATCCGGGAACTCCGACTGGCGATTCAAGATCTCCAGCACGCCTCCCGGGCGAGCCTCGGGGCCACCGGGGTTGCGCCGGAATTCAATGAATTCGAGGGTCCGGGCGGACTCGTCGAGACCACCTTGCTCCATTCGTCCCTTCATCTCCTCGGAGTGGCCTTCTACCTCGATGGCCGGTTCCTTGAGGCCAGGAATGTCTGGCTTGAGTCGTTGAAACGAGCGGCGACTTCCGACGACATGGTGCAGTCGGCCCTGTGGCTCTTCTATGCTACCCACCAGGCGGGAATGACGGCCGCGGCCAACGCCCTCCTGGCGGCGCTGCCCGACACCATAGACATCAACCGGTCGTTCGCGGAGTGGGATCTGCTCGCGGGCCCATCGCGGCGTCCTGCATATGGAGCAGCTGCCGGTCAATCTGCACGGCCCGCTACGCACCGGGGACGACGCGCTGTACGGCTATGGGGTCGGATTGACCCTGCTGATCCTGGACCGCTGGGAGGAGGCAGCCCTCGTGTTCCGGAAGGTCCTGGCCACCCGGGACTGGAGTGCCCTGGCCTACTTGGCAGCCGAGGCCGATCTGGCGAGAATCCAGCGGAGCCATCCCCGAACCCCCTGAGGAGGAACCTGTCGATGCGAGTTGCTGGACTGACGGTCCTGACCCTGACCCTGCTGGCAGGCTGTTCGAATCCACCGCTCAAAGCCAACCTCGGCCCGGCAGACGGCCTGGTCGAAGCGATTTCCCTGCTGGGCGACTCGCTCCGGCGTCCCAGTCTCCCCCCAGAGACCACGACCAGAATGCTCGCCCAGCTCGATACCGCCCGGAGGGCCTTCGACACGGACACGGGGTCGGCGGACTCCTTCATCTGGTATGGCCGCCGGACGGGGTACCTCGGCCGGTACCAGGAGACCATTACCATCTTCAATTTCGCGATCGACAAGTACCCGGACGATCCGCGGATGTATCGTCACCGGGGCCACCGGTACCTGACGACCCGACAGCTCGACGGCGCGGTGGCCGACTTCAAACGGGCGGCGGAGTTGATCGAAGGCACCCCGGATGAGATCGAGCCCGATGGTCAGCCGAACGCCCTTGGCATCCCGACCAGCACCCTCCACTCGAACATCTGGTATCACCTGGGGCTGGCGCTCTACCTCAAGGGAGACTTCGCGGGCGCCCAGGACGCTTACCGGAAGGACCTGGAGGCGGCCACCAACCCCGACATGCAGGTGGCGGTGCGCCACTGGCTGTACATGACGCTCCGCCGGCTCGGGCGGGCGGAGGAAGCGGCCGAGGTCCTTGAGCCGGTCACCCGGGATATGGGAGTGATCGAGAACACCGCCTATCACCGGCTGCTGCTGCTCTACAAAGGTGAGTTGTCTCCGGATGCTCTGGTCGTCGCCGGACCGGGAGAGGCCGACCCCGCACTGCAGGACGCCAGCGTGGGGTACGGTCTTGGGAACTGGCATTTCTACAACGGGCGGGAAAAGGAGGCCCGGGCGGTCTGGCGGCGGGTGCTGGAGACCGGGCCCTGGGCCTCCTTCGGCTACCTGGCGGCAGAGGCCGAACTGGCCCGGGAAGCCGTGGCGGACGCCAGGTAGCGACCGCCACGGATGCCAGAGGCTAGCGGCTGCGTCGGGGGTTCCTGATCTTGAGCCCCGGATCGCCTTCCGCCTCGGTCAGCCGAATGGCTGAGGCGATCTCATAGAGCGGGGACCCAGGCTGCGGCGCAATCGACTCGCCGCGGATCTCACCAGTGTAGAGCCGGCGAAGGTAATCCCACTCTTCCCGAGGGAAGTGTGCCGCAAACCGGGCCAGCCGTTCCGGATTGTAGCCCTCCTTGCGGAGTTTGGCCGCATACGGTGACAGATAGCGTTGCATCGCCTGGAACTGGTCCTGGCCGCGGGCCAGCACCAACGCCGGGGTTTCGGTCTCTTCAGAGAGTGGTATGTCGGTGGCGCAGCCGGCCAGGCCGGCGAAGGCCGCGAGAATCAGAAAGCGTCGCACGGGATAGCCTCGCATCAGTAGGAGGGGTAGCACTGGAGTACCCGCCAGTAGCGAACGACGAGTTCCCCGTTTGGCAGGATCTCCCATTCGTAGTAGATGTCACACTTCCAATCGGGGGGATCCTCACCGCTCATCCCGCCCCGACCGTCGCCGTACTCACCCAGGGTCGCCCCACCGCCATCTCCCGCACCGCAGCCACCCATTTCAGGGTCGTCACAGCCGTTCTCGTAGATCGTCTCCACCGCCCCGTCGGTGCTGAGGACCCGGTACTTGAAGCCGAAGAGGACCCCCCCATCGCGGCAGGCCACCTCCATCCGGGGACTATGCCAGGCGAAGTAGTAGGGCGGCGCCGGAGTGTTGAAGGTGCCGGACTGAAGCTGGTCGCTGTTGGGGGCGTAGTAGGCCTTCCGGACCATCTCTCCGTTTCCCCAGTCGTACAGCGCCGGCAACTCCTGGGTCTTCTGCCAGATCATCGCCCCCGAGTGACTCTGCGGAAACTTGAAGCGGATGTTGCTGTGGATGGCATCGGGGAACCACGGTGACCCCGACCCAGTCGGGGCAACTGGGTGGACTCCCCCCCTGGGCCTCCAGGGGCTGGTAGTCGAGCCCGGCCACCCCCAGGTAGCCGGC
>CAVPYI010000015.1:0-6795 GCA_963709905.1 uncultured Gemmatimonadales bacterium | reverse complement strand
AGGAGTGAGGAGTGAGAGAAGTGAGAAGTGAGAAGTAAAGAAGTGAGCGGTAAGCGGTGAGCGGTGAGCGGGGAATGAGCTTCTCCCACGTCCCCATCGCACTTCTCCACTTCTCCCTCTCCCTTCTCACCTTCTCCCTTCTCCCTTCTCACTTCTCACTTCTCACTTCTCACCGCTCACCGCTCACACTGACAGGTCAATCACGGCCTCCAGGCGTAGCTCATCTTGGCGAAGAACACCCGTCCGGTGAGCTGCAGCAGGAACGGTCGTTCCGTCCGGCTGCGTCAGCCCGTCCCGGTCATCGGTATACCCCAGATAGAACAGCGTCTGCGGGTTGGCCTCGTAGGCGAACAGCAGCCGGCCGAAGAGATGCCGGTGGCTGGGCTCGACGGGAGTGGTGAATGCCGCCGGGTTCCGGTCGGTGACCCGATACTGCGCGTTGGCGCGGAGAGACACCTGCCGGCTCAGGTTGACCACGACCCGTGCCTGCGGCAGGTGTCCGGTGACGATCTCGGTGCCACGATCCGACAGCCGCTCGAAGTCGTGCGACAGATCGACGTCGAGGTGCCGCCCGATCCGCAACCGGGCCGAGGCGCCGAGCTGGGCCTGCCACACCCGCTCGGCGTTGGCGAGATCGATGGCGTCGCCGGTGCGGCCCTCGATCGAGAACTCGAGCCCGCCGGTCGGCGCGATGCCGATCTCGGCTCGATATCGGTTGAGCGCGTAGTACGCGCCCTGGAAGTACCCCCGGCGGTGCTGATAGTCGAGGAAGACCCGTAGCAGTTCGGGGCCCAGGGACAGCAGGTTTCCCCAGAACACCCGCTCGGTGTGCAGGTCGTCGCTGCGCCACTTGGTCCAGAACCCGCCGGTGACGTTGAAGCGGGCGAGCCAGCCGCCCGGCGATCCCCAGAACTGGCGCTGGCCCCAGGCGTTGATCTCCCGGACATCGACCTGCTCGATGAATCCGGCGTCCGCCCGGAACCCGGCGTCGAGCAGCTGCCCCAGCGCCTGGCCCCGCCAGGTGCGGGAGTTGTAGTTGACCTGAGCCAGTGCCGCGTTGCCGGTGAATCCGCCAACCCGCTGCCCCTGCCCGCGCGCGAAGCCGTCCTGATAGTCGGTGTACGAGCGCAGCATCTGGAGCCGGACGGAGACCGGCGGGAGCGGCTGCAGGAATCCGTCGGCGCCCACCACCCGATTGTGATAGCCGCTCCCTTCCCGCCCGGTATAGAGCAGGCCCAGGGTGGAGGACGCTCCGACATCGCGCCGGACCCGGGTGATGACTGAGGTGACACCGTCGTCGACCGACGCGGTGGACGATCCCTGGTTGGCGGGCAGGAGCAGATTGGTGACCCGATCGCCCGCCACCAGCAACCCGACCGCCGTGCCCCCCACCTTGCCGGCGACCCGGGCCCCGAAGGAGGGATTGGAAATAGTGCGGGTGAAGACCGCCTCCATGGGCGTGCTATGGAGCTCGGCGCCCTCGAGGAAGAAGGGCCGCTTCTCGGGGAAGAACAGCGTGAACCGGTTGTTGACGTCGAGCTGGGCGACATCGGCCTCGACCTGGGAGAAATCGGGATTGATGGTCGCGGCGACGACGAGGTTGGACGAGGGACTCCACTGCGCGTCGATGCCGGCGTCGACGCCGAGCTCTCCGTGCACGAGCGCATCGCGCAGAACGGTGGTTCGGGCATCGGCTCGCGAGCCGGTCAGGGTGGGCGAGAGCTGGATGTTTCGCCCCGGCGCTATGCCGTGCAACCCGGCCAGGAGGCCCGCCTGGCAGAGCAGGCAGCCGTTACCCCGATCGAGCGGCACCGACCGGGTCTCCACGTCCTCGGAGCGCGGCCGCAGCCGCCACATGTAGAAGCCCCAAGTCTGTATCGCTTCGGTCCGGGGGAATCGCAGCGACTTGAACGGGATGGCGATCTCGACCGCGTAGCCGGTGTCGGTGAGGCGGCCGGCGGAATGCCAGATCGCGTCCCAGGAGTCGTCGGTGCCACCCTGCACCTGCTCGTAGACGCCGTCCGCCTGGACGCCGAGCGGAGTGACGACGAACTGGAAGGCGCGGCGGGCGTCGTTGAAAGGATCGAGCACGAACCCGATGCGATCCTGGCCGTCGAGCTCGTCCCGGGGCGCGTAGAACGCCCGAATTCCCCGGGGATCATCGTCGGCTGCCCGGCACGCCAGGAACAGCTGCTGGTCGTCGAACGTCACCAGGCAGGCGGTCGCTACCCGGGCCTCGGAATTGTTGCCCGGGTAGATCTCGAACGGCAGCTCGATCCGGGCCGCTTCGCGCCACCCCGGATCGTCGAGCTGCCCGTCGACCTCGATGGCGCCCGCTGCGCGACACACGGTCAGCGCGGCGCGGGCATTGCTGGCGCTGGACTCTCCACACCGGCCGACGGATTGGGCCGGCGCCTGCCCCGCCGCGTCACGGACGGACATCGCGAGGGCCGGCATCACACCCAGGGCCAGAACGATGGCCCGGGCTGACCAGCGCCTTTGCCACCTGCCGGCGACGATACCTTTCACGCACGACTCCCATTGCATCAACGGCCTCACCGTTCGCGACCAGACCGACGCACCCCGGTTCCACCAGCAGCTTGGGCGAATCGTCCCGCCGCCGAAACGGAGTTGCGGTGAAACGGCCGTGGGACGCGGCCAACCGCCCGGGTGGCCCGGCGAGAGGCGGAGCGGCTCAGCCGGGATTCGAGTGCCGGCACCATGCAGCGCCCCGGTTGGACCAGGCCGCGGCGATCGGTGCGACGCGTCAATCCGGTCGCGCCTCCGGTCCACCTGATCGCATCGCAGCGCCGGTTCGTCGGAGACGGCTTCCCAATCGTCCGATGCCGTGGCACAGTGGGCGTGACGCGGCAATGGCATCCATCACATCATGGAGGTCGACTGGTGAACACCCGTGGGCGTCGCACTCGGCTCGGCGGATGGCTCTCGCACCGCCGGCGTCGATGGCTAGTGGCTTTCGCGGCCGGCACGTTGATGGGGAGCTGTAGCAGTGGCGGCGGCTCGGAACGGCCGAGCCTGGTGGTCCTGGTCGTGATGGACCAGTTCGGAGCGAATCTGGTCGAGCGCTACAGCAGCATCTTTCAGTACGGCTTTCGCCGGCTGCTGGACGAGGGCTACCACTTCACCCGTGCCGAGCAGGATCACGCGATCACCAACACCTCCCAGGGGCACACGACGGCCGCGACCGGACGATTCCCGGCGCACCATGGGATCGTGGACAACTCGTGGTACGCGGTCGGGGATAACGGGAAACTGATCGGGGTGGTGGAGCATCCGACCGACTCCACGGCTCCGGTGCTCGGCTATCCTCAGCTCACAGGGGTATCACCCCGACTGCGCCTGACCGACGGCCTGGGCGACTGGATCCTGGCGGCGCATCCCAAGGCTCGGGCGGTGACGATCGCTCAGGGATCGGGGTCGGCCATCGGGTTGGCTCCCATGGATCCGCGGGGCGAGGTGTACTGGTCGTCCTCGACGGCGCGCGCCTTCGTCACCTCTACCTACTACACCGACACCTATCCTGCGTGGGTCGAACGGTTCAACCGGCAGCTGTGGCCGCTGATTGCCGCGGACTCGGTATGGGAGAGCGCCATCCCGCCGGGGGCGGAATCGCTGGCGCGACGGGACGACGTCCCCTACGAGGGAGACCAGACCCATACGACGTTCCCCCACCGCCTGAGCGAGGAGACCGCGAATCCGGCCGATTCGTCACAGCGCTACGCCTGGGTCCGTGGACTGCCGAGTCACGACGGAATCATCCTGCGGCTGGTGCGCGAGGCGGTGACCGCCGAGCGGCTGGGCCGACGTGGGGTGACGGACTACCTCGGAGTGAACCTGTCGTCGCTGGACGACGTGGGGCACGACTACGATCCCTGGAGCCTGGAACAGCTGGATGCGCTCCTCCGGCTCGATCGCGAGATCGGCGAGCTGCTGACCTTTCTGGACGCCGAGGTCGGCGCCGGGCGCTACGTGATCGCCGTAACCGGTGATCACGGAGTGGCCACGGCGCCGGAATACGCCGCGGAGATCGGCGCTCCCGGCCGGCGAGTGACCCGGGCGGAGATTGACCGGCTGATCGATGCCGTCGCCGCGCTCGGGCCTCCGCCGGCGAGCTACGATCCGGCGCTGGCCCGGCGGGTCGTGGCAGTGGTCGAGCGGTTCGATTTCGTGGCGGATGCGATGACCCGCGACGACCTCGAAGGCTCGGCACCGGCGGACTCGTTCCTGGCGCGGTATCGGAATTCGTATCGCCCGGACCGGGTGCCGTGGTTCCCGCTCCGCGCCACCGACGGACGGACGCTGGCACCGTACGGTGTCATCGTCCGTCTGGTCGAGGGGGCGATGCCGGGCTATGCTACCGCCGTCCATGGGTCGCCGTACGATTACGACCGTCGCGTGCCGATGATGATCTTCGGGGCCGGTGTGAGCCCCGGCAGTTCGGACGACCGGGTGCGCACAGTAGACCTGGCACCCACGCTCGCGGCGCTGGCGGGCATTGCGGTGCCGGGGGACATCGACGGCCGGGTGGTGTACAGCCAGGGACAGGAGTGAATGGCGGAATCCAACGTGACCACGGACGGCAGGTGGCTGAGAGCGTACGCCAGACCCGGCTGGTGGGCGGGGGTGTTCGCCCTGTGGACCGCCTTCGGGGTCCTCATGGTGGGCCACGTCCAGGTGCGCTTCGGCGGCGATCCCATGATTACCCGATTGCCGTCGATCGTGCCGTTCTACTGGGCCTGGGTCCCGCTGATGCCGCTGGTGGTGGAGTTGGCGGTCCGATTCGATTTCCGGCCTGGGGACCGGATCCGGTCGCTGCTGGCTCACGGGACCGCCGCCGCGATGATGAGTGTCGCCCACAGCTTCCTCTATTCCATATATCGCTGGCTGGTCCCGCTGGATGAGCCCGCCGGGTGGGCCGCGGCGCTGATCCGCACGGTTTCCCGGCACACCGTCGGTGACGTCACGACGTACGCGGCGGTAGCGGGGGCGATTCTGGTGGTGCTGCAATACCACCAGACCCGGGAACGGGAGCGGGAGGCGGCGCGCGCCACGGTGCGCGCTTCCCGACTGGAGGCTCAGCTGTCGGCCGCCCGGCTGGACGCGCTGCAGATGCAACTGCATCCGCACTTTCTGTTCAACACCCTGAACTCGATCTCGGTGCTGGTGCTGAAGGGCGAGAATACGCTGGCCATCCGGGCGATTCGCCAGCTCGGCGACCTGCTCAGGACCACGCTGCAGACCGCCAGGGGCCCGGAGCGATCCCTGGAAGAGGAGATCGCCTTCGTTGGCCGGTACCTCGAGATCGAGCAGTTGCGCTTCGGGGGCAATCTCCGGGTCGATGTCCAGATCGACGATGACTTGGCGACCGCGCTGGTGCCGCACCTGATCCTGCAGCCGCTGATCGAGAACGCGATCGTGCACGGCCTGGGAGCGAGCAGCGGCCCCGGCGCCATTCGCGTGGTCGGCCGCCGCGACAACGGCAATCTCCGGCTCGAAGTCTGGGACAACGGCGCCGGTGTGGCCGCGGGTCGGGGCGATCTCGCGACCGGGGTGGGACTCACGAACACCCGGGCGCGGCTCCGGGAACTCTACGGTGAGAGCGCCTGTCTGAGCCTCGCCCCCGCCACCGGCGGGGGTACCGTCGCCGCCATCGACCTGCCGTACCACGCCGAGTCAGGCGCGGGTGGCGAGGGAGCCAGCGCGTGAGGGACGTGGGTGCCCCGATCCGGACGATCATCGTCGATGACGAGGCCCTGGCCCGGGAGGGGATTCGCCTGCGACTGACGCGCGAACCGGACTTCGAAGTCGTAGGCGAGTTCGATACCGCGCGAGCGGCGCTGGCCAGGATTCCGGCGCTCGCGCCGGATGTGATGTTCCTCGACGTCCGGATGCCGGAGTTGAGTGGCCTGGAAATGATGGCGTCGGCCGGCCCGGAGGAGATGCCGGCAGTGGTGTTCGTGACCGCATACGACAGCTACGCGCTCGACGCCTTCGGCGTGCGCGCACTGGACTACCTCGTCAAGCCGTATGACGACGAGCGGTTCGCGGAGACGGTCGCCCGGATCCGCTCCCGGGTGATCGAGAGCCGGGACGGGCTGCTCGGCCGCCACGTGCGGACTGCCATCGCGCCCAGACTCGCCGAGGCCGCGGGAGGTCCGCGAACAGTGGACCGGATCCCGGTCAAGACCGGGAACGGCGTCACCTTCGTGCGCAGCGACACCATCGACTGGATCGAAGCCACCCGCGACCACGTGCGGCTGCACGTGGGCCGGGAGACCCACGTGATCCGGGACACCCTCGCCCGGCTGCACGCCAGCCTGGACGGCAGCCGGTTCGTGCGTATTCACCGGTCCGCGGTGGTCAACGTCGAGCGGATCGTCGAGCTGCAGCCGTTCTTTCACGGGGAATACATCGCGGTGCTCCAGACCGGGCACAGACTCAAGGTGAGCCGGAGCCGGTGCGAGGAGCTGGCGAGGGCGTTGGGGGTGAGGCGGTGATGGTGGGAGTGAGGAGTGAGATGTGAACGGGGTTGTCATCCCGAGGGGCGAAGCCCCGAGGGATCCCTGCAGGCCGGCGTTGTCATCCCGAGGGGCAAAGCCCCGAGGGATCCCTTAGGCCGGCGTTGTCATCCCGAGGGGCAAAGCCCCGAGGGATCCCTGTAGGCCGGAGCGGAGTTTCAGGGATCCCTCGCCCGCTCCGCGGGCTCGGGATGACAACGCCGTTCAGGGGGCCACCAGGCGGGTGATTCCCAGGTAGCTTGCCAGGAGGGTGTGG
>CAVPYI010000014.1:0-49967 GCA_963709905.1 uncultured Gemmatimonadales bacterium | reverse complement strand
ATTGGCCATGACACTGTTCGTGGCCTCACTCATTGCATTGGATAGCATCCTCCTGGCCTCAGCGAGGGGCGCGTCACTAGGATCACGATGGATATGGTTCATTGCCTTCTGTGCGGCGGCCATGGCGATGAGGTTGGACATAGCACTCAGCTTTGGTGCTTATGTCGGCCTCGCCCTCTACCGAAAAGAGTTCTCGTTGGCGCTGTTCGCGAGAGGGCTCGCGGCGGCGAGTGTGGCACTCTTGCTCTATGTATCTCTGCGGTACGCAATAGCAGGCTACATTCTGCCCCCGTCAGGCGGCACGCTTTCCTACCACCTCTCCACGAGATTCGATGCGAGTCGCATCCCCCAGAACATCGTCAAAGACACTGTGTATTGGGCAATGGCGGTGAATCCCTTGGTCTTTGCCCTCGCCGGGTTAGGCCTGGTGTTCCAGCGCGTCGAACGGAGTCTAGGCGTACTTCTGGTCACCTGGGTAGTTCCATACGCGGTATTCTTTCTGTTCCAAGGGATGGATTTTACTCGTCTTGCCACGCCTCACGATTCCCGTCATCGCACTGCTGGCAGTCAGTTTCGTTGTTTCCCTGGCCGCAGCGCCCCCGCTCCGCCCGCTCCTTGGGACACTGATCGTCGCTCAGCTCACGTCTGTTGTACTCTACTATCCGCTCGTCAAGTTCTACCCTTTTAAGATCCAAGTCGATGGTCGACCGGGTAGCAGACGTACCGGTTGGCTTTTTGCCAGTCGATCACTATTACCGCCAGCGACTTATAACAGAATCTCTCGCGGTGGCTAAGGACGTGACCAGCGAGCGGAATAAGGAACGTTGGCATCATCGGCTACGCCGTGATGCCATACGTGTACTATCTCGAGCAGGCGATGGATATCGAGGCGATGGGTACAGACACGTGCAACGGACTCGTGTATCAGAAGTACACCTCCAGACGGCAACGAATTCGACATCTTCGAGCTTGGGGCCAATCAGGGGATTGATGACTTACTCACAAGGTTCGGCACGTGTCTCGGCGGAGATGACGCGATCAAACACATGATCCCGCATTCTCTGGAGGCAACCCTGAGGTTAAACCGAGCCTCGAAGTGATCCACTGCAGCGCGACCGCTAACGCGATGCACTTGTCGTAGCCGGCGCCCAGCAGACCGGCCCAGATGACCACTAGGTGCCAGGATTCGGCGGCGTCCTACTCAACGATAATGACCCGGACCGGCTCGCGCCTGCTGGTACACAGTGATGGCGACACGGGTCACTTCTGCAGGAACAGCGACGACAACCGAACGGGTAGAATGGTGCGTACTCGAAACTAGGTTTCCCTCGGTCATCCATCGCGGTTGGACTTCTGGATCCATGGCAAGATCCTTTCACTCAGCCTTCTCCGTATCATCGCGTCGATCTCGACGTTCGCCAGCTTGGCGAAGAGTCCCCGATCGAATCGGCAATAGCCGAGGAAGTGGAGGAGCGCGATATCATCCGGCAGAGCCTGGCGCTCCCAGGTCAGGTATTTTGGCGTAGGCAGCAACAGCGAGTCAGGAGAGTTGGCCACCACGAAGTTCGAGGCGATCTGTTCCGTTCCCCACTCCTTCCAGCGCGCGCTCATGAGCCGCGCTCCCTGGTGGTGAAACTTCTCGAGAAATCCGAGATTCACAGCCCCCCGGGCGAAGCCGGCGAATCCGGCGGACCCTCGGACGTACATGACCTTGTCAGATCCCGCCCGTCGGCGCTTATCCCGTCCGCAATCACCGTGATCTTGCCGCGCTGGAGCCGCCGGTACAGGGCCTTCATGGCCAGGATGTACATCTGGACGTCGTAACCGGCCACCATACTGACGATGGTGAACGGGGCTTCCCGATAGGATATGGGAGGGGTGGCCAGAATTCGGCTGGTCTGGCGGTAGAAGGTGCGGTATTTGAAGCGCTGCCGGAGTCGGTGAAGCAAGGTGCTCTTTCCTCGGAAGTAGGTGCTTGAGCAGGCTGCCCCCCCGCTGTTTCTTCCATGTCGCAGATCGTAACAACGCAGCACCTGGAGCAGCGACCTAAGTCGTAGCCATGCGTGACATGCGACTCAGGTCGAGAGTCGGGAATGTAGGAGTCCCCCTGCTCGCCGGCAACGAGTCCTGGCTTCTCCTTGAGGAAACGGACCGGCGTCGATGGACACGGGCGCTCCTCAAACGAGCTGGAGTGTTTCACTCCATAGGAGGGGTAGAAAGAGGCGGGGTCGACGGTTGGTGCTTCCAGCCACCCGATGTCGGCACCCGGAGCGGACGCGCGCGACCGTCGGCGGCCAGGAGCCACGACCACTGTGAGAAGGAATTTGTACTGACTACGTATTTGACATCGGAGGGACGAGAGAGTGATGCGACACGCCACACGACATACGGGTGAGCCAGTGCACGGAACGGCCACCAAGACCTCCGTAGATTGTTGGCCTGCTGTCGGTTGGCCAAGCGGCTGCGGTGTGACCATGCTCACACCATTCATGTCGCCAGCGCCCAGCCCCGGCTCAGGCCAGACGCTGTTAAAGATTTGTTCAGTGGCCGCGATACTCTGGGTGTCCTTTTGGGGGGTTCTGTTGATGCTATTCGCTGCACGGGTGGGTTTCGTTTGTGTCGCGTCTCGCGGCCTGCATGCCGGAGGCTGAGCTTCGTGACGGGATGGGACCCAATCCCAGCCCCGAGCTGACCGCGGTCGTCATCGTCCCCGATTCGGCCTTCGTCCAGGCCGGTGACTCCTTCGCGTTCATCGCGGTGGGCCGGATGAGTGACGGCTCCACCACGGACATCACCATCTCCTGGTCGGCCACCGCGGGATCGGTGTCCGGCACCGGCGTGTATCGAGCCCCGGGCACCGCCGGGAGGCACCGCGTCATCGCGAGGCACCCCAACCGCGGGTACGCCGATACCGCGGTCGTGACCGTGGACTCGATCGTTCCCCCGCCGCCGCCCGGCCCGACCCTGAGCAGCGTGGTCATTTCGCCCGAGTCGGCCCAGCTCCAGGCCGGGCAGTCGGTCACGTTCAGTGCGTCGGGGCGGCTCAGCAACGGATCCACCACCAGCGTCACGGTGGTCTGGTCTGCGACCGGCGGATCGGTGTCCACGGGAGGCGTTTACCAGGCCCCTGCGACGAGCGGGACGTACCAGGTCATCGCATCCACCCTCGACTGGCAGTTCGCCGATACGGCGACCGTGACGGTGACGGTGGCGCCGTCGCCCCCGAGCCCGGGCACCCGTGATCCCCTGAAGTGGCCCTTCGCGGCGACCAGCATCTGGAACATGCCCATCGGCAGCGGTGCCGTCTATGTCCCAGCAGGTCCGAATGGCGTAGGGAGCATGCCCGGCCACATCCCCCCGCTATCCCGGTTTTTCTGATGGATGGCAAAGCGTGCCGCGGGTCGACCAAGAACATGATCGTGCTCAGGCCGAACGCTCCACTCACCCAGATCTACTATAGTAACGTGGGCTGGAGTGGCGGTAATCGTTGCGCTGCGACCGGCGGGTTGTTGGGGCAGGTGCCAATTCCTATCGACTATGTCGTGCCCAACGGTAATGCGAACTCCGTTGCCGTGTTCCTAATGCCCGACGGACACTCGTTGGTGGAACTGATTCCTTTTACGCGGTGTGCTGCTGGAAGCTACGCCACCAGTCTCGTGTATTGGACAGGGACGAGCCCCCCAGGCTGGGGCCTCTTTGATCTCTATGGGAATGGCTTGGGGGGGGCTCACGGTGGCTCGTACATGTCGGCCATTGGTGGCAGCCTCCGGGTCGGCGAACTTCGCCCAGGTGGCCAGGGGCCACGGCATGCCCTCAAGCTGGACCTCAACGGCGCATATTTGTTCTACAATGCCAGTCGTCAGCGGGCGATACGCGCCGCTGGCCGGCGAGTACATCTGATGGCTATTGGAACGATCCGACGATTGGCTATGGAGAGCGAAACAACAATCAGAACAGGGCCATGAGAATGGGCGTACTGCTCGCGATCCATGCTTCAACAGACATCACGGCGCTGGGTCTGGAAACCGAGCCCGGGAGACAGATGGCATGGACGTTACAGAATTACGGCGCCTACGTTGTCGACGACTCTCCCGATCCTCATTATTACGATCAACGTCGAGAATGGACCCGATGGATCGTTTCCATCTCAGTTCCAAGCCGACTATGGTTTTTCGCTCGCTCAATACATCAGAGACAACACCGCCTGGGGGCGTGACTGGATGCGATTGATGGAGGCACTTTGGGTGGTAGACAACAACGGCCCCACCAGCATCGGCGGCGGCGGAACGCCGCGCCAGCCGCTGGCGCCGCCGTTCCAGTAAGCCGATTACCGTTCCACGCACAATCGCCATGATGGCCACGGGGACACGCAATTTTGGGTTCTCCGGGGCCCGCGGAGCGCAAAGTCAGGGTCTCCTTACAGGCTCCCTGAAGTACACCTCGGTGCCGACCCGGCTCCTGGCTGGAACGACTGACAACCGAGCGCTTCCGATCCCTCCCAGCTTGTCACTCTGTGTTACTCGCAGGGTCTCCCCTAGTGCGCCATCTTCCGCAACAAATGTGGGCGCAGCTTGTCTGCAATTGTGGTCGCATACAACCGGTGGCCCACCAACCCAAGGTGTTTCTCGTCCGTATACATAGAATCCGTATATTCGCTAGTGACCATCGCGTTCATGTTCACAATTGGCAAGTCATACTCCAGCACGAGATTCTCCGCCAGCGTAGTGAACTCACTCTGATGACCTCTCAACTCCCTCGTGAGCGGAGACAAGACGACAAGGACGACCTTGCCAGCCTTTTCCTTTTGTTTCAGTATCTCCAAGAGCCGCCGCATACTTTCTTCGGCGACAGCCAAGCTTCCAACTTCATAGTGCGTCGCAGACCGGTGCCGAAGCCACGCCGTGACATTATAGAGAAGAATCGTGCCCACCTCCCACAATGCCGGCACGGGGCCACTCGGCTTACTCGTGAAAAAGTGCTGACTGTTCAGGTCTGTCAGCCCACGTAGCATGTCTGGATAGATGAGCGTTGTTACGATGGCCTGTTCGTTGGTGATGGTCGTGTACTTCAATCGCGCAGCCATGTTGTCAGTCCCGTAAGCATTTACCCCAGCGTTACCGCACGTGAACGACAGCCCGGTGCGTTTCTCCATCTCCACACAGGTCAGGTACGGAAACGTGGCCTTATCGTCGATGCTGGTGCCGGACCATGTGACGCTATTCCCGATGAACAGAATCCGGACATCGGCATGATCATCCCAAGGTTTCGGCGTCCGCAAGCCCCTCCCATCAATTGTCACCCACGCCCCGCGGATCCGCTGCTTGTACTAATTCGGCAGCGGTGCATACCGATACGAGTTGTTGGTATAGTAAAGGATGGGGTCACCCAGTCCGAGATGTTGTAGGTACAGCTCGGCAGCGATAATTGGCAGAACGATGCTCACTATCAGGGCAAGCGAGAATACCACGCGCACTCGCGACCACGACATAGTGCCCCTTTGATGTACGGTAGCGCCATGGTTGTCGAATCCGAACATTCCGTAACCATAGCTCATTGAGAGGGCGTACTGCCAGGGAACCGAAGAACATGGCGGCCCCCGCCCCGGTTCCTGAATGCACGCGGGTCGGGTGCGATGCACCCTGGAACCGTACGCCATTCCTATTCTCTACATGACCGCCCACATTCACCAGCCATCTTTGTTCTACACTTACGACAACAGCACATCCTCATATGACTTGACGCAGGAAGCCAGAGCGAATCGACGGACGACATGCTCACGGATTCGCTGCGGTGACCAGGAAAGATCACCGCTGAGTGCACGCGTCCACGCCGTGGCGAGAAGGTCCGGTCTGTGAGACTGTACGAGGAATCCATTGCCACTTTCTACGATCATCTCCGCCGCTCCCCCCAGATCTGTAAGAACACACGGCAATCCCGTCGACATCGCCTCGAGGGCGGCAAGCGAAAACGTCTCGACAGCGACCGATGACAGGGTGAAGAGATCCGCGACCCAATAGAAGGCTCTCACATCCGGATGCTGGCCGCAGAATATGACGTATCTGTCAACCGACATGGACCTGGCCAGGCCTCGGAGGCGGTATATGGCGTCACTATCTCCACCTCCGACAAACAACAGGTGGGGCTTCAATGCAGTAGTGCGATGGACTTGAGCAAGTGCTTCTATGGAGTCCTGATGCGCCTTCTCAGGCCGGAACGCTGCCACTTGAACAATCACAAGCGCATCTTTGGCGACCCCAAGTTCCTCCCGCGCTGATCGTCTGTCAAAGTCTGGAGGTCTCGGGGTCCAATGGTCAGTGTCGACTCCATTATACACGGTCATGAATCGCCGAAGGGGCATAAAGTACTTCTTGCTCAGATACCTGGCTTGCGCATTGCACACGGACACAAGCAGAGCGCCCTTGTGTATCATGGCAAAGTAGGCCAGCGTCAGGAAGTGATCCTTGCGGGAGACTGGCATCGTCGTGTGCAAAGATACCAATACTCGCACTCTCCCTACCCTCCCCAAGGTCGCCGGCCTCACAAAGAGATAGCTGAACGGGCTTAACACGAGGATAGCTTCTATCGACTCCTCCCTGACCAAGCGTGCAATGTCGAGACACGGCTTGAAGTCAAACTTGAACCGTCTCGGATATCTGATGAACTTGATATCAGGAGGTATCTGCTCTTCGAGTGCTCCACCCCTTCCCAGAGTTACCACAATTGGTTCAACTCTTGACCGGTTCAAGCGCCTCAGGACGTTCACAAACAGCGTCTCAGCACCACCGACGCCAAGCCCGTATGTCACGAAGAGCCACTTTCTTCCGCTGATCCCTCACAGTGAATGCTCCTATGCGGCTGGGCGCACTCCAATAGTGCTCAGGTCAAGGCTCGAGAGCCGCGCGATATGCCTTGATCGTATCGTCCGCAATTCTCGCTGGCGACCATCGTGCACTCGCGATCGCATGCCCGCGCTCTCCCATTGCCCGCCGCAGATCGGGATTTCTTAATAGCGTGATCAGACACGCTGCCAGGCTTGCCTCGTCACCCGGACGAACCAATAACCCATTATGGCCGTCGATGACCATCTCCGGAATCCCTCCCACGCTTGAGCTGACCACGGCCCGTGAACTGGCCATCGCTTCGGCGATGATGCAGGGGAGGGTCTCTTGTTCAGAGAAGAGAACTACGACGGCTGTCTGCCTCATTCTCGCGAGCAGGTCGTCCCTTGTCAGATTACCGAGGTACGCTACCGCCCCTGCTCCTTGATTCCGCACCTCCGCCATTACGTTCTCTAAGTACGCCTTATCGGGTGCGTCCCCAGCCAACTCAAGTGAGGCCTGAGGGACGGCGGCTTGGACTCTCGCGAAGGCACGGATGATTCCACAGACGTTTTTCCGTGGCACCAACAATCCCGCAAACAGAACGCGATGACTTGGAGACGGCTCGAACTCGTCGGCAAAGAAGTCGGGCCGCACCGCATTGGGTATTGCCATAACGGAGCCAGGTATTCGGCCCGCAAGCATGCGCTGATCGTAATCCGATATTGATATCACAACTCCCGCCCGACGAAGGACACGCTGGACCATGCTTTCGACTAGTGCGACGCGTAGTCTCCCAAACACCGGGGTTGTTTCACGATTACGTGCTTCTAAATGGACCATTCCATGAATCGTTACGACTGAAGGGAAGCCCAGTCGAGTGGCCATATCTCCTTCAGAGGATAGCCCTTGTCCGTGGACTACGGTTGGGCCGAACTTGCTGGCAATCCGTCTTGTGCGGACGTAATCCCAGGCGCCGAAGGTGAGCTTTACGCCTCGTCGCTGCCCCGGCAGATAGTGCACGGCGAGTTTGGAGTTGATCCTCAGCGTTTCAGCTTGTCCAATATCGCCCCGCAGACTTACAACCTCGATAGCCTCGATATCGCGCCGAGTACTGATTTCCAGAACGAGCGTCTCGACGGCTGCAGCCACTCCTCCCACTGCGAGGCCGGATCGGGGAAACGGCGACACCATGAGTATCCGCAGAGACTTCTGCAGAGGATCGTCAATCTCCTGAGACAATGTCATTCCAACCCCGAGCTGTCGCCTTTGCGAACATTGCGAATCATTCCAAGACTGAGGAACAACCAGCAGTACGCCAGCGAGAAAAATCGCATATCAATCAGAAAGGCGTTGACCGCGAACGCCAGCATGAACCCATAATTGACGGTAATCAATAAGCGGCTGTTTGATGAAAGCGATCGCGGCTGGTTCGTTGATTGCGACAAGGCAGCGAAGATAAATGCCAACAGAAGAGATGTTCCAGCTACTCCCAGGTCAGCCACCAGTGTTAGCAATGTCACGTGGGAGGTGGTTAGTGGGATACGAGTACCCAGCAGATAGTTCGGTAAGTACTTCGGTATGAGCTCATCAAATGACCCAAAACCCGCGCCGAAAATCGGATATTGGGCGATCAGCTTCAGAGACCCATAGGCTACTCCCATGCGGGCACTGCCAGTCTCAGGATTCAACACTCTTTCTGCGAGAGCCGGGTCAGACACCAGGTATACCCCCAAGGCAAGCAGCACCCCCACAAAGGCAAGAAACATTGCAGCGCGGATGCTAGGCCTTGCCGAGCCCTTATAAATAAGGTACACAACACTTGTGATTATGCCCAGCCAGACAGAGCGAGTAAATGTGAGTACGTATACACCTCCTGACAACAATACAGCAACGCCGAACACCGGCCGCGAGACAAGTCCCAACATGTATCCCAGGTAGAGAAAGAGCGAAAGGAAAGAGACACATACACCGAGTATTATTGGAGTGCCGAACGGCCCTGCAATCCTACCCATGCCGACGTCTGTCCAGCGCAAAAGGCCTGTGTAGAGACTCACTCCTGTCCTGAACTCGAAATACCCAGTCAGGCTGAGCACGGCCAGATGAAAGAGACAGGCGTACACCAGGACCGTCACGAAATGCAGGTCAATCTTCAGATTCTTTGCGGCTGCGTAAAGCAGGAATGGGAGGAGATAGATTGAATAGATTGCTTTCAAATCCTCGTATCTTCCACCTGAACTGTAGTATGACGAGAATACCGCATATAGTAAGAACGTCAGGAAGAGGAGGTCTTCTCTTCCCCAAGCGATCTTGTTCCCTCGCACCAACGATGACCCCAGCGTTACAAGCGCCACGAAAGGAACAAGCAGATTGTGGCTTACGTTTAGTGCGAGATTGGTTTGCCCTTGGGTTCCGAACGGAAAATACGGAGCCACCAAGAACCAGCCGATGATCAGGTATCGATGATCTTTTAGGCTAATCAGTAATATCATCCACACCGTGACGCCGGCGACCAGGTCGTGATCTATTCCTGACGCAGCAAGAACATAGAAGAGGGTCCCCGAAGCGAAGACACCCATCGCCGTGAGAAGCGGATACTGGTATCTGTACCTGCTGGCCGTGCTCTTGAGAGATAATCCCGATTCAGCCATGGCGTCGTCTAATGTCACTGTTGATACAGCCCCGACAAACCCCTACTTTGCTCCAAATCGACGCCTGTCCTTCCCACTCAGAGGCAGAGAACATCGCTACTTGAACTCCACTTCATATTCTATAGATTCTCGGCTGATAAGACTCGATTGGGTATTCACCCCTCAGGACTGGTTCAGCCTTAGGAAGCTGCCCGCGAGACGGCTGGAGAGCTTCTTCCACACCGTTAGTAAGCGGCCCACGCTGCGAGTCAGCTCGTGCCGCTCGAGGACTGCTTTGGTCCCCAGAGGACGACACCTGTCTCATTTGATTCCGGCAATCCTAATATCCCGCAATTGACGATACGGAAGCCGATCCATGATCCGCTGGCGGTCTTCGTAGGAACAGAAGCGAGTCATTCCTTCTGCGCGTCCTTCGAAGAAGCGGATAGCAGCTAACGGTAACCGGAGGTAGATACCCTTTACTCTATGTCCCAAGTACGCTTCCACACGATCAAAACCCGATTCGCGGAATAGATCGCTCAATTCCGAATACGTGTACTCCCTCAGGTGGAAGCAAGTCGCAGTGTCATCAAAGAAACGCGACACATCGTTAGGACCTCCAAGCCTGCTCGGCGTGACACAAATGTATCGTCCCCCAGGTTTCAGAACAGTTACGATATTGGCAAGCTGCTCCCTTGCATCCTCTGGATGAAGATGTTCCATAAGCTGGTTGCTGTAGGCAACGTCCACGGACTTACAAGGCAACGGCACACTAATACCATCTGAAAGGATAAGCTTAAGATTGTTAGGCATGTTGGCCGTGCCGGTTATTACATCCGATACATCAAGCGCATAAACTACTTTCGCGATCCTTGCCAGTTCCACTGACACCGCGCAGTCGCCGGCACCGATCTCCAAGACAGACATGTCGGAGCGCACAAAGCGACGAAGGAAGCTCATCTGTATAGCGACGTCCGAAGCTTGTTGCAGTGATGACCGCTTGCGTACCAGCATTGGATGATAGGGAACGCGCGAGAACAGCTCGTCATATACCTGACCATACAGCTTTAGACGCTCTGCTCTCGGTGCTACCATAAGTCTATTGGCCAGAGACCTCTCGATACGGTAGAAATCTAACAACTGGGCCTCCGTGAGGCCCCAACATTCAGAGGCGTTATATCTCACAGAGTTCTCCCCCTGATGCGCCAAGGTGATACGGTTTCTAGCACTTCTAACAGCTCGCGTAAGGTCACCAACCTCAGCGTGGCCGCCAAGACGAGGAACACTGCAAAAATGCCAACCTTGAAGGCTCCTTGCAACATCGATCCTCCTGGCCACAGAAATGATCCGCTGAAGGCCACGGACACGGCGCATAGCGCGATCAGGTAGGATCTAACTGGAAAGCAGACATCGGTGAAACGCCTTGCCAGGATAACCGACAGTCCCAACATGACAAGTTGCAGCAGAAGATAGGCGATCCCGACACCTAGAAGCCCAAGCTCTGAGACCAAGATCCCATAAAACAAGACTGCGCTTGCCGCACCTATAGCATAGGTGCCCATGGTGTGGGCCGTCTTCTGGTGCGCCGTCACAAGCGCAAAGTTTAAATACATTACTGGAACCGAAAGCAGAGCAGCTGCAGACATGAACTGGAGAAGAATATACCCCGAATCAGAGAACGATCTTCCAAACACGCTCAACAGCTCTTTCGAGAAGAGAATGAGAATCGCGGCAATCACGCTAGCGCTAGCTATATTGAGACGGGCAAACCTTTCGTAGACTTGAGTGACGGGCCGCTGAGACCTGACCAATTCACAGACAGTGGGGTAGAAGAGTCTATCAAGAACCGTCGGCACCCAGACCACGAGGTATGCAAGCACGGCAACCGCACGGAAATATCCCAGCTCACGCAAGCCGAGGCTCCGGATGATCAACAATGGCGCAGCGTTTAGGATTACAAAGTTTAACAGCGTACCACCATGTAGGGTCACGAGAAACAGCCAGAAACCCTTCGGGAAGAATAGACGCTTAACTCGGTTGGCGCTCTTAGTCGATAGCCGCCGGATAAGAAGCAGCCCCAGGGCTACCGCAATGCCATTCGCCGTAGCTATAACCGTGATGAGAACTACACTGTCGCCGTCGTTGGCCCTCGGATGTATCACACCGAGTGCGATCGCACCTGCGACCAACACAAGATAGAGCCATGAAACAGCAGTTCTGCGATGCTGCCAAGCTCCTGAACCGAAGGCTCCGCCTGCAGTACACCCCACACGAAGAACTGCGCAATCAGAACCGGCAACAAGATGACCATGTACCGGACGACAGGAACTTCGACGCGATGACCAAAGACCAACTCGACCAGACGCGGAAAGAGCAGGAATACACCTAGACAACAAGAACTGAAGGCCACGATAAGGACGGCGTAACTCCCTAGAAACTCGCGCTTCTGCGGGCCTTCGATCTTGGGTAAAAAGTTTACAATTACGTTTGATCCGCCGAGGACAAAGAATGTATTGATGAGGCTGACAATCAATAGAAGCAATCCGTAGAACCCCAGCGTTGCCGCTCCCATCCGCGCCAGGAGAACATTCGTGCCGTACCCAGCGATCAGAGAGAAACCGGAGAGATAGAGCATCCACTTGGAGCTCCCGACCGTCTTGCCAACTAGCACGTCCGACAAAGTATTCGCGCCGGGAGCGTTCGATGTCTCCACTGGTTGTCCCCCGATGTTGCACAATGCGGACCGGCGATACCCGGTCGCGGACAGCTGCCGCTCGCCTTCGCCAGCTCCTCTCATGACGCGTTCTACGGACGAGCACTGCTCCCCGACGAATCGTCCCTTCGTACTTGATTACCCTCCGAACGCAGCCGTGGTTAGGCACGTCTTACATTGACTCGACGGACACCGCAGGCTCGCCCAGTCTCTCTCTACAGTAACCGCGGTACTAGGCCATTCCTCAACGCAACGTGTCTGGAGCCGGCCTATTCCGGACGCCGACCGATCCCCAAATCTGGTACACTGCCGCCACACTGTCGGCCGTGCGCTCAATCGTGAACATGCGCTCAAAACGAGCTCCGCGCGTTCGTACCGCCAATCGGTGACGAAGCGCTGGATCGTCGAGCAGCCTGAAGATGGCGTGCGAGAGTGCCGGCACATCGCCCGGCGGCACCAGCAAGCCAGTCTCGCCGTCTATGATGGCGTCCGGAATGGCGCCCACCGGCGTGGAGATGACCGCGACGCCGCTGGCCATCGCTTCCAGAATTGACATTGGCAAGCCCTCCGACCTCGAGGGTAACAACAGTATGTCCGCGTCGTCCAGCAACACCCGCACCTCGCTCAGCCGTCTGCCACCCCGGTAAGTCTGATCCGATCGGACAGCCCGAGTGCAGCCACGTCGTTCCGGAAGCTGCTCCACCGGACCGTTGCCGGCGAGCGTCGCCGTCCACTCTCGCCGCCGCACTTCTGGTGTGGCCAGCGCCGCGATCAGGTCGAGGGTGCCCTTGAGCGGATCCAGTGCGCTGAGCATCAGCAGCCTCGGAGCGTGCGCCTGTCGCCCTTGGCACGCTGCGCCGCGTGTGATGGCACGCCGTTGTGGATCAGCATCACCCGCCCCGGATCGAGGCCGATCTCCTTGACACCAAAGTCATGCCAGTAGGTCCCGATCACGACCACCCGGTCGCACCGCCGCATCACCCCGACCAGAAGTCTCCGTTGCCAGGGACGGAGCGCACGGAAGAACTCGTCGAAAGTGACCGGAATGCAGATGCATGACAGTCCGCATCTTCAGCGCCATCGCCACGAGCGCCAGGAGAGGCTTCCGAACCGCGCTGCCATGGGACGCCATGTGGACGTGCAGCAGGTCGGCCTCACCCCGGAGCCGCGCAATGATCAGCCTGAGCAACGCCACGGCGAAGCTGCGCCGGCATGAGCCAGAAGGGGCCCGGGCCGTAGGTATCCAGCACGTCAACCCGTACCCCCGGCAGCCGCGCCGGCAACGCATCCGCCAGGTACGTCACCAGGCTGGCGATGCCACCACGGCCCCGCCGCCCGCCCGGTGACGCCAGGAACACCCGGTAGGGCCTCTGGCGCCGCCGGACCCCGACGATGACGGCTACCGGTCAGGCATCAGTCGACGACCTGTGCTTCACGTCTGGCCTCGCGGCACGACAGCTCTTCAGCCGTTCGACCACCCGTTGCCGCTGAGCCCTCGGTCAGCTCGGCGTACATCGGCAGCGACAGGGTCTGCTGCGCCATCCGTTCCGCCACCGGGAAATCGCCCCGCTGGTGCCCGAGCCCGCGGTACGCCTGCTGAAGGTGGAGCGGCAGCGGGTAATGGATGGCGCAATTGACCCCGGCCGCGCCGAGGGCGGCCTGCACCGCGTCCCGGTTGGGCACCAGGATGGCGTAGATGTGGTAGACGGCGGTCCCGTACGCCGCCTCGAACGGCACCACGATGCCCGGAGTGTTTCCAAGCGCCTCGGTGTACGCCGCCGCGTGCCGGCGCCGCGCGGCGGTCCAGGCCGGGAGATGCGGCAGCTTGACGCTCAGCACCGCCCCCTGGAAGCCGTCCATCCGGGCGTTGAAGCCGACGATCGCGTGGTAGTACTTCCTCTCCTGCCCGTGGTCCCGGAACATCCGGATGGTCCGGGCAATCTCGGGGTCGCCGGTGACGACCGCCCCCGCCTCGCCGTAGGCGCCGAGGTTCTTGCCGGGGTAGAAGCTGAAGCAGCCGGCATCGCCGATGGAGCCGGCGCGCCGTCCCCTTGTACTCGGCCCCGTGGGCCTGCGAGGCATCCTCCACCACCCGCACCCCCCGCCGCCGCGCCATCTCCATGATCGGGTCCATGTCGGCCATCTGCCCGTACAGATGCACCGGCACGATGGCCCTGGTGCGCGGGGTGATGGCCGACTCCAGCCGCGCCGGGTCGAGGTTGTAGGTCCGCGGGTCCACGTCCACGAACACCGGCCGGGCCCCACAGAAGGTGATCGCCTCGGCGGTGGCGATGAAGGTGTTGGGGACGGTGATGACTTCGTCGCCCGGCCGTACCCCCACCGCGATGAGCGCCGCCCAGAGCGCCTCCGTCCCGTTGCCCACTCCCACCGCCTGCTCGGAACCGCAGTAGGCGGCGAACGCGGTCTCGAACCGCTGCGACGAACGGCCCACCGGCATACTGGCCGCTCTCCAGTACCCCCTCGATCCCGGCCCGGATCTCGTCCTTGATGGTGAGATACTGGGCTCTGAGATCCAGGAACGGCACCGCCGCCGAGCCACCGTGGGCGTCGGCAGGTGGCGCCTGGTGGGCGCCGGCCGGAGTGTGCCGGAGGCTGGTCATGGATCCTGCCGCGAACCCCGGCGCGGCTCGTGGTCGGCGGCCGAGCCGTCAGGCGGGAGCGAGCGCAGCCGTCGGGCCGGATTCCCGGCCACGATCGTGTGGGCGGGAACATCCCTGGTCACCACGCTCCCGGCGCCCACGATGGCCCCTTCGCCCACCGTAATGCCGCACAGCAGCGTCACCCCTGACCCGATGGACGCCCCCCGTTTGACCACGGTCGGCAGGCACTCCCAGTCCGCCTCGCTCTGCAGTGCCCCGTCCGCGGTGGTCGCCCGGGGATACCGGTCGTTGATGAAGGTCACTCCGTGACCGACGAACACGTCGTCTTCCAGCGTGACCCCCTCGCAGATGAACGTGTGGCTCGAGATCTTGCAGTTCCTCCCGATCCGGCTGCCCCTCTGGATCTCGACGAAGGTCCCGATCCGGGTGCCGTCGCCGATCCGGCAGCCGTACAGGTTGACGAAATCCCGGATGACGACGTCCCGGCCCAGTTCCACGTCCGCGCCGATCAGCCGGGTGGACGGCCGAGCGGCCTCGGCCGCCCGCTGGGCCCCGGTCACGGGTGACCGCGGTCTGGGTGGCCTGACATGGGTCTTTCGGTCGGTCATCGTGGTGCCCTTTCCGGGTCGGCCGCCCCACGGCCCTGATCGTCACAGACGTATTCCACCCGCTCACCATCCAGCACTGCCCAGGCGACGCTTCCCCGGCCGGCCGCCGGACCCTCAATGGCCGGTTCCTGGCCGTCGTGGGAGGTCACGCTCGACCCTGCCCGATCCCGCCACCACTGAGCCACGTCCTTCGGCAGCGCGAACCAGAGCGGTTCCTCGCGCGCGGTGATGAACGCCAGAAAGTCCTCGTAGTACCGCAGGTTCCGGTCGGTCGTCATGTAGTCCGGATGGACCACGATGTTCACCAGCCCGTGGTGCTCGATGATCCAGCCGGCCTTCTCCCTCCATAGCCGGATATCGCGGTTCCCGCAGGATCTCGATCAGGGTGTGGTCCTGCACCAGCGTGATCGGCAGTTCGACCATGTCCCCGAGGAAGAACGGGAAGATCGAGCAGCAGCCCCCCGCCTGGGGCTCGAACGGATCGGTGTCCGGAAACGACGAGTCGTAGGCCGCCGCAATCTCCGGCATCCAGTCCGCATTCCGGTGGGTCGCCGGCGACCGGAACCCGACCACCCCCCATTCCTTGAAATAGGCGTTCATCCTCGGCAGCCGCTCTTCGAAGGTCTTCCTCGAGGAGAAGGTCTTGCCGTCGTGATACAGACCGTGCAGGCCGATCTCGCACCCTTCCGCCTTCAGCCCCTCGAGGACCCTCCGGTCGAACGGGTACCGTTCCGCCACGAAGTTCCACGCGGACACCACTCCGTACCGCCGTTCCAGCTCCCGGACCCGGCCTATGTTGGCCACACCGAGCTCCCCCTCGACGTCGTGGGTGAGGGTCACCGCCGCCCGGTAGCGACCCGGCCAGAAGTTGATCAGCGGGATCATTCCCGCCCGGCTCTCCTCGATGCGGGCCTTTATCTCACCGTTGGCCCGCTCGACCAGGATCGGCTCCACCGGCCAGCGGGGGAAGCTCACCTTGGCCTGCCGCCGGGCGTACAGCCGCCGGAGGGCCAGCTGCACCGCCCGCGGCATCATCGGCCGGATCGCGTAGTACGCCCGGGCCAACTGTCCGATGCCGGCGCTCTTCCGGTAGCGCTCGCGGAGGTAGTACTCCGGCGGATGGCCGTCCCGGATCATGCGAAATGCCGGTAGAAGACCTCGCCGGTCCAGCGGCACACGAACGTCGGTGCGTTGCGGATCACGGCCCGGATCAGCCCATCCACCTCGAACGCCGCTGCATCGGGGGCGCGGCCCGCCAGGATCGAATAGGGCAGATCGGTCTCGGTCGCGCCCCAGCGCCGCTTGAACTCGCAGATCCCCGCGTCGCTGGTCGCCGTCCGGCCCAGGTCCACCCGCCGGCGGCCGATCGCCAGCGCTCGCTGGAGCCCGCTCCAGATCACGGCGGACGGGCCCTCGAGGCCCTTGTACCGCACGTCCGCCGCCGAATACTTGTAGTGCACCGTGGACCCGGACGTGAGGAACACCCCGCCCGCGAGCGGGATCCGGTCCTTGTAGGCCACCAGCACGAATCCCAGCCCCGGCTCGATCAGGTGCTCCCACACCGCCCGGAAGAACGACACCGGCTGGACCGGGACCCCGATGCGCTTCCGGGTCATCACCTGCAGGCGATAGAACGCCTCGAACTCCTTCCAGCTGGCGCACTCCGTGACGGCCACCCCGTCCCGCTCCGCATGCTTCACGTTCTGCCGCACCCGCCGGTCGAGCGAGCGCAGCAGCGCCGCCTCGTCCTCCGGGAGGCGGAGGGTGTGAAGCACGAAACCGCCCTGGCGGAACGGCACCCGGGACGACGCCACCGGCCAGCGGAGCTGGATGGTCGGCGCCTCGGACTCCTGCCGGGCCTTGAGGTAGTCGAGCAGGACGTCGGAGGCGTCCGGTGCGTCACGGTCGATGAGCGGCTGGCAATGGTCCGAGAACGGCAGCGAGACCCAGCGATTGCCGGTGAGCCGGCTCCGCACCTCGGCGAACGGAACCCCGGCCCGGATCCGCGATCCGTCGCGCACCGCAGACCGCGAACATCCGGTAGCCATACACCGCCTTGAGCATCCGCATCCACGCCGAGTGATGGAAGATGCTGGCGTCGGGGTGCGTCCTCCACGAACGCCATCCACTCCGGCGAGGTGCAGGGGTCGAGGATGTCGACGCGCATGGATCACCGTGCCGCGAGGGCGTCCACCATGGTCAGATAGCGGTCGGCCATGATGTCCCAGTTATAGGAGGCGTTGAAGGACCGCAGCCCGTCGAGCTTGGTACCGATCAGGTTCCGGTTCCGGTAGATGTCCCGGATGACCGCGCCCAAGGCGCGGGCGTCGTCCGGCTCGTAGAAGAAGGCCGCCGAGCTGTCGAAGTAGCGCTCGAGGATCGTCAGACGCGGCACGATGGATCGGAATCTCCATGGCGGCGTACTCCAGCGTCTTCACCGGAAGCATGTAGTTGCGCTTGTGCTCGGTGGCCCGCTGGTTGCCGATCACCCCGACGTGGACCTTGCGAGCACCTCGGGCAGCCGCTCGACGTCGACGAACGGCCACCAATCGATCATGTGGTGCACCCCGCGCTGCTCGGCGTGGCGTCTTGACGGCATCGGAGTCCTCTCCTTCGCCGACGCAGAGAAACCGCACACCCGGGCAGTCGTCCTGCACCTCGGCCAGCGCGTCCACGATCAGGAACAGGCCCAGCCGCTTCGCGATCGTGCCGTGATACCCGAGCCACAATTCCCGGCCGTTCGGCACAGCGGCCCGCGGCTTGAAGATCCTCGGATCTCCGACGTTCAGGATCTGGCCTCGATCTTGGACTCGGGGATCCCGTGCCCGACCAGCACTTCCTTGTGCATGCATTGGTGGCGATCAGCCCGGTCACGCAAGCCGCCGACAGCAGCTCCTCGCCCACGATCAACCGGATCGGGCAGACTGTCCAGCGGCACCTCCATCTTGGTGGCGTACGCCTCGGGCATGGTGTCGTGGATGTCGAGAATCACCCGGGTTCCCAAACAGCCGGAAGGGCAGCCGACAAGCACCAGAATGTCCGGCATGTTGTGGACGTGGATGACGTCGTATCGGCCGCGCACCGACCGCCGTCACGAGGTGCCACACGCCCGCAGCATGAACGGCACCTGAACGGCGAGGTAGTCGAGCGCGCTCCCACCCTTGTACTTGGTCGCGAGGTGGGTGACCCGGAGCCGCCCCTCGGCGGACGTACCGCGTCTCCTTGCCGAGCGCGAACACGTCCACCTCATCGCCCCGCTCGAGGAGGGTGTTCACGTAGTTCTTGATCCGGCGCGTCGGTGAAGTATTCCGCGTAGGCGACCATCGCCACGCGTAGCGACCGCTTCCGTGTCATGCACGCCACCTTCGGCCACCCGGCGGTGGAGACCAGCGTGAGGAAGATCCCATGACGCTCTCCGGCACCCGTCTACGCGGCGTTCGCGGTCTGACCGATCTCGATCCGGGCCCCGCCGGCGTGCAGCGACATCGACGCGGCTTCCAGGATCTCGACCACGATCTGACCCTTCCGCCCGCAGGACTGCGGCCTGGCATGGGTGCTGATGCTGTCCAGGAAATCCTGGCACTCCAGCCGGAGCGGCTCCGACTGCTTGACGTAGGGCGCCGCCATCCCGCCATAGTGGTAGGAGTAGTTGAACTCGGCGAAGGTATCGTAGTGCGGCGGCACTTCGACCCGCTTGTCGTAGATCTTGAGCTTGTCCAGCGGCTCGGTATCGTCGTACACCACCATCTTCTGGCTGCCCACGATCGTCATCTCGCGGACCTTGGCCGGGTCGATCCAGCTGCTGTGCACCGTCGCGAACCGGCCGCTGGCGAACGTCAGCGACATCGTGGTGAGGACCTCGATGTTGTGGGTCAGGTGGGTGCGCCCCTGGCAGTTGACGGCGATGGGGTGCTCGCCCAGCCAGTACAGGATCATCGACAGGTCGTGCGGGGCGAGGTCCCAGGCGACGTTGATGTCCCGCTGGAACAGGCCGAGGTTGAGGCGCCGGGAACTGATGTACAGGATGTCGCCCAGCTCGCCCGAGTCCATGATCTCCTTGATCATCCGGACCACGTTCGGAGTACAGGAAGGTATGCCCCACGACGAGCGTCAGGCCCCGGGCCTCCGCCAGGTCGTTCAGTTCGGCGCACTCCGCCACCGTGGAGGCCATCGGCTTTTCGATCAGCACATGCTTGTTGGCCAGCAGCGCCTGGCGGGCGAGCGGGTAGTGATAACTCACCGGCGTGGCGATGACCACCGCATCGAGCAGCGGATCCTCGATGACTTCCTGCGCGCTGGTCGTGGTGGCCACGCTGGGGTAGAGCTGCTGCATGTGCTCCAGCCGTTCCGTGTTCACGTCGCACACCTTGCGCACCTCGGCGCCCGGCAGTGACAGGAAGTTGCGGATCAGATTGGGGCCCCAGTAGCCGCAGCCAATGACGCCGATACGGGTACGTGCTCGCGCGGTCATCGTACACCTCCTAGCGTTCGAGTCCCTGCTCGAGCATTGGCAGCCGCCCGTTTCCACCCAGTGCCGGCACGACCCGCGGTTGCAGCACGCGCCGTATGACCTCTCCGAGACGCCGACGGGCCGCGGCCGGTGCGGCCGTGGCACTGGCCGGCTCGCCGTTGGCGGCTCCCAGCACTACCGGCAGCGTCCTGGCCAGGATGGCCATGTCGCGCCGTGGCTGGAGCGCCTGCCCGTAGTTGATGTCGAGCCGGATCATCTCCTGGAACGTCGTGCGATTCTTGCCGCTCACCTGCCACAGGCCGGTCATCCCCGGCAGCACGTTGAAGCGCCGGGCATGCCAGGAGCGGTACGCCGCATAGGCGTACGGCATCTCGGGCCGCGGCCCGACCAGGCTCATCTCGCCCAGGAGCACGTTCAGCAGCTGGGGCACCTCGTCGATGCTCAGACGCCGGAGCCAGCAGCCTCCCGGGATGATGCGCGGATCGGCCGCGTCGAGCTTCTGCATGGGCCGCCCGCCATCTCCCTTATCCTGGATCATGGCCAGCACGTGTTTCATGTGCACGCGGCTGTCGGCATCCACGTGCATGGTCCTGAGCTTCCACATCCCGAACGGCCGCCCGTGGAGGCCGATCCGCTCCTGCAGCAGGAGCACCGGGCCGCGCGAGACCAGCTTGATGTACCCGGCGAGCACGATGAACAACGGCGCGAAACAGATCATGCCCACGACGGCGCCGAGGATGTCGAGCGCCCGCTTCCACCGGGGGGCCTTGAAGGCCGGGAGCAGATCGTCGATGGATGCCGGACCCTGGCCGGTCGCCGCCAGGCCATTCAAGTGGACCACCCGCCCCCGGTCGGCGCCACCCGGGTGATCGGTGGCCCGGCGGGGATCCGGCTGATCTTCGCGTGCCAGCCCGTCGGTCGGCTGAGGCGGATAGGGATAGATCTTGTAGGAAACGTCCAGCCCCGAGACTTCCAGCTCCGCCACAATCGAGCGGGCGAACACGATCGCACCGTCTGGCGTCGTGTGCGGAAGCACCACGCCCAGACCGTCGGGTGCCACCCGGCCGATGACGTCGGTCGCCCGCACCCGGCTCTCGAGTGCCAGCAACAGCAGCTCGGCGGCCTGGGACTCCTCCGCCGGGCCCTTCGCCCGAAAGGTCACCGCGCAGAATTGCGCCCCGAAGCGGTCGGCCCGCATGCGCTCGGCGAGAATCGGCGCCTCGAGGGGCGCGAGTCTCGATACCCGGACATTCTCGTCGCCAGGCGCGGACGCCGGGCCGCCGCTCTGCCCAGGCGAATCGCCTGACCAGAGTGAGCCGGCCCGCGTGCGGAGCCGTTCGATCCACGTCTTGCCCTGGACCGTGCGGCCTGTCCAACGTCCCGCCATGGGTTTTCTCCTGGATTATTCCGCCACCTTTCGAGGTCACGAAAGGTGGAATTCCGTCGCCCTGGCCGCTCGAGTCGCGGCGCAGGATCAAGCAACCAGCTGCACCTCCGCCGGCCGACCGCTCGAGGGGCTACACCGTCGCATGGTGCTGCCCCACTTCGGAGAGATAGCGGTACCCACCGTCCTCGTACTGCTGACGATCGAAGTCGACGTCGTTGAGCACGGTGCCGATCACCGGCGCCTTGGCCGCCGTGAGCTGATCCATCGCGAAACTCATCGCCTCGCGCTGGGTCTTGCCTGACCGGACCACCAGAATCACCCCGTCGGCGGCGGCGCCGAGCAGGGCCGCGTCCGCCAGCATGTTCACCGGCGGGCTGTCGATGACGATCATGTCGAACCGGGCCCGGATCGCGGTGAGGACCTGGCGCAGCCGCTCCACCGAGAGTTCCCGCGACGGGCCGGTGAGCAGCGTGCCGGTGGGGAGCAGGGCCAGCCTGGTGCTCTGGTTGACCGATACGCCGCGCACCACCTGCTCGAACCGGAGCTTGCCCGACAGCAGTTCGGTGAACCCCGGCTGCCTGGCGTAGCCGAACACCTGGTTGATGACGCCGCAACGGGTGTCGGCATCGATCAGCAGGACCTTCTTGCCCCGGGCCGCGGCGGTGACCGCGAAGTTGATCGCGCTCAGCGTCTTGCCCTCCCCCGGAAGCGGGCTGGTGAACACCAGCACGCCGAGCGGATGCTCCTGGAAGGCCAGCGCCAGATTGGTCTGCAGCTGATTGAAGGCTTCGGTGTAGGCGCCGGGAGTGTCGGGCTGCATGACCAGGCGGTCGTGCAGTTCGGCGGCGGCGGGGCTCGACGGCCCATTCATTACCCCGCCTCCGGGCCGGTCGACGACCGCCGCCCCGCGAAGCAGTTCTCCGATGGTCTTCAGTTTCGACCGGCCCAGCGCGCCCCTGACCGCAGCCTGCGGGAAGCGCCCGTTCACGCGCGGGATGGCGCCGAGCACCGGGAGACCGGCGATCTGCAGCGCGTCCGCGCGGGAACGTACCGAGCGGTCCGACATCTCCCGCCCCAGCGAGACGCTGAGCCCGAGCAGGCTGCCCAGCACCAGCGAGAGCGCCAGGTTCAGCCCCGGCCGGGGCCGGATCGGCGTGATGGCGGCATACGCCTTGTCCACCACGTTGACCGCCGGATCCTGGACTGCCTGGGTGATTTCCGCGTCCTTGAGGCGGGTCTGCATGGTGGCGTACAGCCCCTGCAGGATGTTGGCCTCCCGCTGAAGGCGGGCGGTCTGGATTTCCATCCGGGGCAGCGAATCGAGCGCCCGGCCGAACTGCTGGTCCACGCGGTCCATCCCCGCCACCTGGTTGCTCAGGCCTTCCAGGTAGGTCGTGGCGATGCTCTTGAGCTGATTGTCGAGTTGCTGAATCCGGGCGGTCAGGGCCTGGACATCGGGGTCCTCCCAGGTCCGGCGGCGAAGCAGCGCCGAGCGCTCGTTCTCGAGCACCGTGAGGTCGTTCAGGAGGTTGCCCGACACGTTGTTCCTGAGGATCGTGGGGAAACCGAGCAGCCGGCGATAGGGCGACGGCCCACCCACGGAGGATACCGCGGAATCGCGGCCGATCTGCCGCATGAGGCTCGCCAGCGCGTCGCGCTCGGATTCGAGACCGGCCCGGTCAGCCTGGAGCTGGGCCAGCCGGCCGACCTGGGCCCGGGCCTGCTCCGGCGGATCCACCGCCCCGGCGCTCTGCCGGTATGCCTGGAGGTTGTCTTCGGCGACCCGCAGTTCCTGCCGGACGCTGTCCACCTGTTGCCGGAGGAAATTGACGGCCAGGCCGGTCCGCCGCTCGAGCTCGGACTGCCGCGAGGCAATCAGGTATTCGGCCAGCAGATTCGAGGCCCGGGCGGCAACATCCGGATCGCTGGCGCGGACGGCGACCCTGATCAGGTCGGCGTCGCGCGCCGGACGGGTGATCTTGACCGAACTCTGGAAGTTGCTCAGCGCCCCGGCCTGCGAGTTGATGCGGAGCCGGATGTCGTCTTCGCCGATCGCCTGCTTCGAGAGCGCGAAGGTCAGCCCGTCGATGGTCGTCGGCTCACCCAGCGGACCGTAGACGGCGCCCGCGGGGTTTTCATCCCGCCAGACGGCGAAGCCGCTGTCTCCATCGACGCTGAACCGGAAGGTCGCCGTATCGGAGGCGGGATCGACGTGCAGCACCGGGAACAGCCTGGCGATCCGCTGCTTGCGCGGGGCGACCAGCTGGGCCCGGAGCCCGACCGACTCGACCACCGCCTCGGCGGCACTCCGGCCCTGCAGCACCTCGATTTCGGTGCTGATCCGGTTTTCGGTGGTGAGCTGCTCCACCAGCTGGGGCAGGTTCACCTGCTCATGCTCGAAGCGCAGCATGCTCGAGGATTCGTACACCGGGCGCGCCTGAAGGGTGTACGCGGTCATCAGCGCCACCGAAACCACCAGGCAGGCCAGCATCACCCAGCGCTGGCGCCAGAGCAGTCCGCCGAAGTCGGAGAGCGCGAGTTCGGTCGGCGACGGTTGCTGCTGCGGGCGGTCCCCCCCCAGCGTGGGGAGCCGCGGTTCGAGATTCGTCGGAATGAGGCCGGACATATGTCTTCAGGGCCTGATGAGGGTGGTAACGATGACGACCGTCGCCGTGATGCCCGCGCCGATGAGCGGACCCGTGTTTCGCGCAAACCAGCTCCGCTGTGGCACCCAGAGCTGATCGCCGGAGTGCACCCCCGAGCTGAACAGCCGGGTGTCGCGCTGGAGCTTGATCCCCGTGCGGGTGCCGTCGCGGACCAGTTCGACCCGGTCCGGCTTGCCGTCCGGGGTGGCTCCTCCGGCCTGGGCGAGCACGTCGGCGATGGTCTGCGTCTGATCGACCTGGTACAGCCCGGGAGTACGCACCGCCCCGAGCACGTTCACCCGCCGGAGCAGGGTGACCTCGATCGATGGATCGCGGAGATAGCTGGAGTAGGTCCGGACCAGTTGCTGCTTCAGGGTGTCGGCCGACAGGTGGGTCACCCGCAACGACCCGATCTTGGGGAAGACCACCTCCCCGCGCTCGTCCACATTGAAGTCGCCGGACAATTCGGGCTCCCGCCAGATCTTGAGCCGGACCATGTCACCGGGCTGCAGCCCGTTGGCAGGGGCCTGCGCGCTCAGCGCGGGGGTAGCCAGCCAGAGGGCGCAGCAAAACGCCCCGAGGCGGAGGTAGGAAATAGATGCCGTGGAAAATGGGCCCTGCGTTTCGGTCGACACTGTCGAATCACCTGATGAGGGTAGGCCGGTACCGCGAGTGCGTAGTGCGGTAATCGGTTTCAGGGGGCTGACGTGCAGACGACCGGCTCTGTCCGAACTGTCGTTGCAATCATGATGCCCCGAGGATAAAAAATATCATCTTGTTAGGTCGCATGGTCGCAACTCGTGCAGCCACTACATCTTTCGGCCACATGCATTTTGCGGCATGAAAATACAAACTGTCGCGCCAGGTCGACACTAGTGCTGACAAGGTCGTGACTCTGATCGGCTCGGCGGTCTTCATCGAATCGACTCGGCTGTCTTCAGGAATTCGGCAGGATGCTCGTTGCGGTGAATTGGCACGAGGTCCGGGGTACCCATATACCTCGCGGGGCGCGAGGTCGCTAGACCCCTTTCGACAGCGAATACGCGGGTGATCGGAGGTCGGGCACCCTCAACTGTCGGCTGTGGGTGATCGGTTATCAGTTGTCAGCCATCAGTTTTCCGCTGCGGCTGTCGGCTGTGGGTTATCCGCTGTCGGTCCAGTGGTACTGGCGAGTGGCTGTCGGCTTAGGAGTGCCGGTGAGCAGGCAGTGCTCTCTTCCTGCCTGGGGCCGAATCGTGGTGTGCTCGAGGGTCTGGCGCAGAGGGGCGACTGTCAGCTGTCAGCTATCACCTGTCGGGTGTCGGTGTGGCGTGAGAGGACACAGCCGCTCCCCGCGGCGAGTGAGGCCGAGGCCGGCCTGCAGCAGCCATCGTGAACCCGCGAGCATTGGCTGCGAGGCGCGCTGTCGCTAGCCAGCGCCAGCACTCATCGAGAGGACAGCCTGCTACGTCTTCGGGATCGCCTTGGCCGGGTCCACGAACGGTTTGGCGACGACCGTTGCCTCCCGCAGCTCACCGCCGGGAAGGACAACCGCCAGCCTGGTCCCGGGAGCAGCCAGTCCGACCGGCAACATGGCGTACCCGATATTCCGGGCGAGCCGCGGCGAGAAGATTGCCGAGGTCACCCAGCCGACCTCACTGCCGGCAGCCTGGACCGGCCACCGCGTGGGGTTGAATTCCAGCCGGTCGCCAGCGATCACGATGCCGGCCAGCTTCCGGGTGACACCCTCTTCGCGGATCCGGGCCAGTGCTGCCTGGCCGACGTAGCCCTCGGACTTGCGGGTATCGACCAGCCAGTCGAGTCCGACGTGGTATGGCGTGTCCGCCAGGGTCATGTCGGCGCCCCAATTCAGAATCCCGGCCTCGATCCGGCGGATGTCGGACGGACCGGTGGGCCGGATGCCGTGGGGCCGGCCGGCCTCCATGATGCGCTCCCACAGGGCGTCGCCCTGGCTGCCGTCGCGCAGGTAGATCTCGAACCCGACCTCCCCGGTCCAGCCGGTCCGGGTCACCACCACGGGGATGCCGTCGAGCGCGGTCTCGCGGAACCAGTAGTAAGGCAGCTGCGCCACGCCGGACCCGAACAGCGTGGTGATCACCGCCTTGGAGTGCGGCCCCTGCAACTGGAGCGGCGACACGTCCGGTTCCGTGAGCGTCACCCGGAGCCCGGCATGGTAGGCCACGCCTCGCGCCCAGAGCAGCCCATCGCTGTCCGCCAGCGCCAGCCAGAAGTGATTCTCGCCGAGCCGGAGCAGCACCGGATCGTTGATGATGCCGCCGTCCTCGGCGGTGATCACCACGTACTTCCCCTGGCCCACCGCGCAGCGGGTCAGGTCGCGCGGGGTCAGCAGATCGGCGAAGCGGGCCGCGTCCGGCCCGGTGATTTCCACGTTCCGCTCCACGCTCACGTCCCAGAGTGTCACCCCCTGAAGCAGCGCCTGGTATTCCACCTCCGGATCGTCGAAGCAGATCGGGAACAGCATGTGATTGTAGACAGTGTACGCCCGGGCGCCGTGGCGCTGGGTGGCCTCGAAGAACGGAGACCGGCGAAGCCTGGCCCCGCGCTGGACCAGGGCCATGTCGAAGGGAGCGGAGACAGTGGGGAACGCCATGGCAGACTCCAGGGGAGGGTGAAGGAGCTGCCGTGGAGTCTGCCGCGCGCCATGTGAAGGGAAGATGGATACAGTATGAACCCGATGTCCCCTCGGAGCCCTCCGCGCGGCACCATCTCTGGCGGGGACGGCGGTCTCCAAGTAGCCTCTACGAGGCTACCGCTCCCCGTTCCCCGTTCCCCCGTTCCCCGCTCCTCTCATGAAACGCGGCACCATCATCACCCTGATCGTCGTGGCCGTCTTCGGGGTCCTGCTCCTGTTCAACACCCTGAGCGCCCAGAAGGTGACCTGCGACGTCTGCGTCGAGTTCAACGGCAAGCAGAACTGCGCCACCGCCTCCCACGAGACCGAAGACGAGGCCCGCCGCACCGCCCAGACCACCGCCTGCGGCCCGCTCGCCAGCGGCATGGACCAGTCCATCGCCTGCGACCGGAAACCGGCGGTGTCGGCCCAGTGCCGGACGAGATAGGGAGAAAGCGGGAAGGTGGAACGGTGGAACGGGAGAACGGGAGAAGGGGGGGAACGGGGGAACGGGAGAACGGGAGAAGCCGATAAGATTGTCATCCCGAACGAAGTGAGGGATCCCTGCGGGTTCAAGACCCTGCCAATCCTGAAGGGATTCCTCGGTCGCTTCGCTTCCTCGGAATGACAGGTGCTCACTCGAGGAGGGCGACGACTCCCGTTCTCCCGTTCCACCGTTCCACCGTTCTACCGTTCCCCGTTCCCCCGTTCCCCCGTTCTCCCGTTCCCCCGTTCCCCGTTCTACCGTTCTCCCATTCCCCCACGTCCTTCTCCAACCCTCTCCGCCCACCCCATGCGCCTCCCCCACCCCCTCGCCCTGCTGGTCGCCTGCATCCTGGTCGCGGCCGCGCTGTCGCACCTGCTACCCGCCGGACGGTTCGAGCGCCGGGAGGACCCGGCCACCGGCCGGAGCGTGGTGGTAGCGGGGAGCTACCAGCGGGTCGAGCCCGCTCCGGTCAGCGCGTTCCAGGCCATCGTGGCCATCCCCCGGGGCATGGCCGACGCGGCGTCGGTGGTGTTCTACGTCTTCCTGGTAGGCGGCGCTTTCGGTGTGGTGGAACGGACCGGCGCCTCCACCCGGCTGGTGCACCGGCTGGTCGCAGGGCTGGCCAACCGCGAGACCCTGGTCGTCCCCATCGCCTCGGTGGCCTTCGCCCTGGGCGGCATCCTGATCCAGATGTCCGAGGAGCTGATCGCCTTCGTCCCCGTGCTGCTGCTGCTCACCAGCCGGCTCGGTTTCCGGCCGCTGGTGGCCTGCGCCATGAGTCTCGGCGTGGCGGCCGTCGGCGCGGCGTTCAGCCCGGTCAACCCATTCCAGGTGGTGATCGCCCAGAAAGTGGCCGAGCTGCCGCCGCAGTCCGGCTTGGGCTTCCGGCTGGCCCTGCTGGTGCCGGCGCTGGCGATCTGGATCTGGGGGACGATGCGGTATGCCCGGCGACGACGGCGGACCCGTCGGACATGCGGCAAGCGACGGGCGGACAAGGCGGACAGGACGGACAGGGCGGACAGGAGCGGACAGGGCGGACCGAACGGGCGGACAGCGGACGGGCGGACAGGGCGGAGAAGGCCCCGGCCGTAGCGACCGCCGACAACGCCATCCTCGCCGCCGTTCTCGCCACCTTCATTCTCTTTATAGTCGGCGCTCGACAGTGGGGCTGGGACTTCGATCAGTTCAGCGCCCTGTTCTTCCTCATGGGGGTCGCCGCGGGCGTGATCGGCCGGCTGGGCATCACCGGCACCGCCGAGGCGTTCGTGGAGGGGTTCAAGTCAATGGCATTCGCCGCGCTGCTGATCGGCTTCGCCCGGGGAATCTACGTCGTCCTCAACGACGGCCAGATCGTCGACACCATCGTCCAGGGGGTCTTCGCCCCGCTGGCCGACCTTCCCATCGCCCTCTCGGCACTCGGCATGATGGCGCTCCAGGCCGTGGTCCATATCCCCGTGCCCAGCACCAGCGGCCAGGCGGTCCTTACCATGCCGGTGCTGGTGCCGCTGTCGGACCTCCTTGGCATGTCCCGCCAGGTCACTGTCCTGGCCTACCAGTACGGCGCCGGCCTGTGCGAACTCCTGACCCCCACCAACGGGGCCCTGATGGCCATGCTGGCCGCCACCGGGATCCGGTACGACGAGTGGTTGCGATTCGCGCGGCCGCTGCTGGGCGTGCTCGCCGGGCTGGCCGCGCTGGGGCTGCTGGCGGCGCTGGCGCTGGGGGTGTAGGGCGGGGGATTGGGGGAACGGGGGAACGGGGGAACGGGGGAACGGGGAACGGGGAACGGGGAACGGGAAAAACGAGAGAGTCGTGCCCTCCCCGAGTGAACGCCTGTCATTCCGAGGAAGCGGAAGCGACCGAGGAATCCCTTCAGGACTGGCAGGGTTTCGAACCCGCAGGGATCCCTCACTTCGTTCGGGATGACAATTGTATCGGCTTCTCCCGTTCCCCCGTTCCCCCGTTCCACCATTCCACCATTCCGCCATTCCGCCGTTCCCCCGTTCCCCCGTTCCCCCGTTCCCCCGTTCCACCATTCCGCCGTTCCACCATTCCACCATTCCGCCATTCCACCATTCCGCCATTCCACCATTCCCCCATTCCCCCATTCCCGTTTTCCCCCCTAGACCGTCGCGCTCGCCCTGTCGCGTTCTGTCACCCTGATCTCGAAGGTAGACACTCGGATTTCTTGCACATTTTTCGGGCCAGTTCCAAGGCTCGGCATGACAACGAGTTACCTCATGGGGGTGCGCCAAAACGGCGTGAAATCTCTGGCACCAAGGTTGCATTTTCCTCTTTCGGACGCTGGAACCTTCGGGCCCGGTTTCCGATAAGAGAGGATAAGATGAGCGAACTTACCATCAGGGAAATGGACAGCGGGGAGGAATTCGCCGACTGGTTCGCCGACCTCACGCAGAATGAGGAAACGGCTTCCGGGGACCCCATGTTCCTGGAAGACCACTACCTGATTCTCAGCAACGAGATCGGGGACTGGATCGGGGGGCTTCGTTACAGCCTCCGGGGTGGGGTCGCCCAGATCGTGGAGATCGCGGTCCGGGCGGAGGAGAGGCGCCAGGGCCACGGTCACCGCCTGTTGCTTGCCTTCGAGGAGCGGGCCCGCGAGACCGGCGCCCATCTGGCCGAATTCTGGACCGACGACGTGAGTGGCGAGGCCGAGCTGCTGGCCAACGGCTGGCACCGGGTGCTCCGTCGGGAGCGCTATATCGGGCTCCGGACCTGGTATCTGATGGACAAGACCCTGGTGCCGCGCTGACCTAGCGGCACCCGGTGCTTTACCCCTATCCTTAAGCAGCAGCCGGTCTTCCCCACCTGCTCCCTGACGTGATTCTCCCGGGCCGCGGCCCGGATTTCTTTGTCTTTATATGGGGACACGAGAGGTTATGGCTACGCTGTCCAGTCTGCAGCGAATCTTCGAGACCAAGCTCGAGGTCCTCAGGGACCTCGAACAGAAGGTTCGCGACCTGATGGAGACTCACGTCCAGAAGCGGCCGTTGTGGTACCCCAGCGACCTCCTCGGTCCCAAGGCCGGCGAGGACCCCGACCAGCACACCGCTGAGCTCCGCAAGCGGGCGGCGGGCATCCCCGATGCGGCCCGGGCGGCGCTGGCGATCAACCTGCTCACCGAAGAAGGGCTGCCCCACTTTCACCGGCTGCTGGCGGTCTACCTCGGGGACGACAGCCACTGGCGCAGCTGGAACAACCTGTGGACCGCCGAGGAAGACCGCCACGGGGCGGTGCTGCACGACTACGTGCGGGACACCCGGGTACTCGACCAGCGGCGGCTCGAAGAAATGCAATTCAGCTACCTGCACGCCGGTTTTCAGCCCGAGTGGGACAAGGACCCCTATCGGGTCTTCGCCTACACCACGTTGCAGGAGCGGGCAACCCAGCAGTCGCACGCCGAGACCGGCCGGCTGGTGTCGGAGTACGAGCCGCTGCTGGGCGAGGTGCTCAACAACGTGGCCACCGAGGAGGCCCGGCACTTCAGCTTCTACCGGACGATCTTCGAAGAGATCCTGCAGCGCGATCCGGACCAGGCGCTGGTCTCGGCCGCGCAGATCCTGCCCAGCATCGAGATGCCGGGGCACACCATTCCGGGGTTCCGGGACATTGCCGACGTGATCCGCCGGGCGGGGATCTACGGCCCGCGCGACTACCTGCGGATCGTGCAGGAGCAGATCCGCTACTGGAAGATCGAGACCCTGAGCGGGCTGAGCGAGCTGGGCAAGCGGGCCCAGGAGAAGATCGTCGAGATCCCGGAACGGCTGCAGCGGATCGCCGATCGGATCGAGACCCGGAACACGGCGAAGACCTTCAGCTTCGAGGTGGTCTTCAATCGTGAATTCGCGATGGACTAGAGGGCTGGCCGGCGCCCGGCGAGCTCTGCCCGTCGTGGTGGCCGCGGTACTCGGCTGTGGCCGCGGCGACCAGTCCTCCAACCAGCGGTCCCAGGCGCCGATTTCGCCGGACCAGGCGGAGGCCGAAACGCTGGGCCGCGAGTTGTTCGACATCGTCGACCGGGTCATGGCGTACCGGAGTTCCCACCGGGGCAACCTCCCAGTTTCCTATCGACAGGCCGGAATCGACAGCCTCACGCCACAGTTCGTGCGCCGGCTTTCCCGTCAGGGCAACGCCCCGGTGGTGACCATCGCGTTCCGGCGGCCGGCCGGCCAGCTGCTGAGCTGCGAGGGGACCAACCTGGTCCTCGAAGAGAAGCAGCTCCGGGACGGTGCCTTCACCATCACCTGTCGATACCAGGCCGGCGGAACCCGGGTCTTCACCGTGCCGCCGCCGCCCCCGCCTCCCAAGAAGAAGGACTGACGCGCCTGCCATGATCGTGGTCTATGTGATGCTGACGCTCCGCGTGCTGGTGTTCGGGGTGTTCGCGGTCGCCGCCGTGGTGGCCGGCACCCACTGGGCGGTGCGCCATCGGTACCTCACCCCGTTCAGTCCGCTTTCCCGGCTGGGCCGGAGCATCGGCGAGCCGTTCACCAGCCGGCTCGAACGACGGATGCTCCGGGTGGGGGGCAACCCCAGCAACGCGCCCTACCTGTTCTTCTGGGTGGCGTTGCTGGGCGGGCTCGGGCTCCTCGCCCTGGCCCAATGGCTGATAGGCACGCTGTTCCAGCTGGCAGCCAGCGCCCAGGCGGGACCCATCGGGCTGCTGTACTTCGTGGTCAACGGCGCCTTCTCGCTCCTGATCGCGGCGATCTTCATCCGGGTCATCGCCTCGTGGTTCGCCGTCTCGCCCTACTCCCGCCCGATGCGGATCGTGTACGGGCTCACCAACTGGCTCATCGAGCCACTCCGCAAAGTCATCCCGCCCATCGGCATGATCGACATCACCCCGATGATCGCGCTGGTGATCCTGTGGGTGCTGCGGGGGTTCGTGGTGGGGTTGATGTTCTAGACAACGGGAGAACGGGGAACGGGGGAACGGGGGAATGGGGGAACGGGGGAACGGGAGAACGGGGGAACGGGAGAACGGGAGAACGGGGGAACGGGGAACGGGGGAACGGGGGAACGGGGGAACGGGGGAACGGGGGAACGGGGGAACGGGGGAACGGGGGAACGGGGGAACGGTGGAACGGGGGGAACGGGAGAACGGGGGAACGGGAGAACGGGAGAACGGGGAGCGCGGGACGAGGAGTCGCCGCCGCCCGCGAGTGCAGGCCTGTCATTCCGAGGAAGCGAAGCGACCGAGGAATCCCTTCAGGATTGGCAGGGTTTCGAACCCGCAGGGATCCCTCACTTCGTTCGGGATGACAGTTGTATCGGCTTCCCCCGTTCCCCCGTTCCCCCGTTCTCCCGTTCCACCATTCCGCCATTCCGCCATTCCGCCGTTCCACCATTCCCCCAATCCCACCCCATGCCCCCGCTCACCGCCACCAAGTCCGGCGTCCGCATCGCCGTCCACGTCCAGCCCCGGGCGTCGAAGTCCGAGCTGGTCGGGCTTCACGGCGACGCCATCCGGGTCCGCCTGGCGGCGGCGCCGGTGGACGGGGCGGCCAATGCGGCGTTGGTGGATTTCCTCGCCGACGTGTTGCGGGTATCCCGCGCTGATGTGGCAGTGGTTGCGGGCCTCACCGCCCGGCGTAAGGCCGTTACGGTGCGGGGCCTGACTCCCGCGGAGGCGGCACGACGCTTGCACCTTGGCGGGTAGCGACCGGTTGACTATCATACGGTCCAACAACAGCGACGTTCGTGGTGATTTGCGCCTATTGCAGCCACGTTAAACAACTGCTAAAACGGCCCCCCCTGGGTGCCCGTTGTTCGGCGCCGGGGATTTTTGTTTTGGGGGGAACGGGGGAACGGGGGAACGGGGGAACGGGGGAACGGGGGAACGGGGGAACGGGGGACCGAAGATCGCGAACTGGCCCGTCCTTACGCCGCCTCATCCCGAACCCGCGAAGCGGGTGAGGGATCTGCTCCCACGTGCTGGTGGCTGGGCCGCGCTCGCGGAACGTGACGGTAGATCCCTCGCTGCGCCAGGATCAGGATGATGAGTGAAACTGATAGCTGATAGCTGATAACTGATAGCCGATAGCTGATAACTCCCATGAACCGCACTCAACGCCTGGCCCTGCTCCCCGCCCTCCTCGAGCACCGCATCCTGGTGCTCGACGGGGCCATGGGCACCATGATCCAGCGGCATGGCCTGGCGGAGGCGGACTATCGGGGCGAGCGGTTTGCGGACTGGCCGCGGGACCTCAGGGGCAACAACGACCTGCTGACCCTCACCCAGCCCGGGATCATCCGCGGCATCCACGCCGCCTATCTCGAGGCCGGCGCCGACATCCTCGAGACCAACACCTTCAACTCCACCGCCATCTCCATGGCCGACTACGGCATGGAGTCGCTGGTGTACGAACTGAACCACGCGTCGGCCGTGCTGGCTCGGGCGGTGGCGGACGAGTTCGAGGCCCGGGAGCCGAACCGGCCGCGGTTCGTGGCCGGGGTCCTCGGACCGACCAACCGCACCGCCTCGATCTCGCCGGACGTGAACGACCCCGGCTTCCGCAACGTCGAGTTCGAGCAGCTGGTGGACGCCTACGTCGAGGCCGGCCGGGGCCTGGTGGACGGCGGCGCCGACCTGCTGATGATCGAGACCATCTTCGACACCCTGAACGCCAAGGCGGCGATCTTCGCGGTGGAGCAGCTGTATGCCACGCGCGGCTTCCGGCTGCCGCTGATGATCTCGGGCACCATCACCGACCAGAGCGGGCGCACCCTGTCGGGGCAGACGGCCGAGGCGTTCTGGAACTCGGTGGCCCACGCCCGCCCGCTGTCAGTGGGGCTCAACTGCGCCCTCGGCGCGAAGCAGCTCCGCCAGTACGTGCAGGACCTCTCGCGGGTGGCGCCGGTGCACGTGAGCACCCACCCCAACGCCGGCCTGCCGAACGAGTTCGGCGGCTACGACGAAACCCCGGAGACCATGGCGCCGATCATCGGCGAATTCGCCGCGACGGGGCTGGTCAACATCGTGGGCGGCTGCTGCGGCACCACGCCGGACCACATCCGGGCCATCGCCGAGGCGGTCCGCGGCGTGGCCCCGCGAAAGCGCCCGCACCTGCAGCCCCGCTGCCGGCTCTCCGGGCTCGAGCCGCTCACCATCGGGCCCGAGACCAACTTCGTGAACGTCGGCGAGCGCACCAACGTGACCGGCTCGCGCGCGTTCGCCCGGCTGATCCTCGAAGGGAACTACGACGCCGGCGCTCGAGGTCGCCCGCCAGCAGGTCGAGAACGGCGCCCAGATCATCGACGTCAACATGGACGAGGGGATGCTCGACGCCGAGGCGGCGATGACCCGGTTCCTGCACCTGGTGGCGTCCGAGCCCGACATCGCCCGGGTCCCGGTCATGATCGACTGCTCCAAGTGGATCGGTGATCGAGGCCGGGCTCCGGTGCCTGCAGGGCAAGGGCGTGGTCAACTCGATCAGCCTCAAGGAGGGCGAGGCGGCGTTCCTCGAGCAGGCCGAACTGGTGCGGCGCTACGGCGCGGCGGTGATCGTCATGGCCTTCGACGAGCAGGGTCAGGCCGACACCGTCGAGCGCAAGGTGGAGATCTGCGAGCGGGCCTACCGGATCCTGACCGAGACAGGTGGGTTTCCCGCCCGAGGACATCATCTTCGACCCCAACATCTTCGCCATCGCCACCGGGATCGAGGAGCACAACGGCTACGGCGTGGCCTTCATCGAGGCCACCCGCGAGATCAAGGAGAGACTGCCGCACACCCTGGTCAGCGGCGGGGTGAGCAACGTCTCGTTCTCCTTCCGCGGCAACGATCCGGTGCGCGAGGCGATTCACTCGGTCTTCCTGTACCACGCCATCCGGGCCGGGATGGACATGGGCATCGTCAACGCCGGCCAGCTGGCCATCTACGACGACATCCCCAAGGACCTGCTGGAGCGGGTCGAGGACGTGGTCCTGAACCGGCGGGCCGACGCCACCGAGCGGCTGCTGGAGATCGCCGAGAAGTTCAAGGCGTCAGGCGACAGGCGTCAGGCGACGGAGGACTCGGCCTGGCGGGAGCTGCCGGTCGAGGAGCGGCTCTCCCACGCCCTGGTGGAGGGCATCGACGACTACATCGTGGAGGACACCGAAGAGGCCCGGCAGCGCGTCGCCCGGCCCATCGAGGTGATCGAAGGCCCGCTGATGGACGGCATGAACATCGTGGGCGACCTGTTCGGCGCGGGCAAGATGTTTCTCCCCCAGGTGGTCAAGAGCGCCCGGGTCATGAAGAAGGCGGTGGCCCACCTGGTGCCGTACATCGAGGCCGAGAAGGCCGGCAGGCCGACAGCCGGCCCAAGGGCAAGGTGGTGCATGGCCACGGTGAAGGGCGACGTGCACGACATCGGCAAGAACATCGTGGGCGTGGTGCTCCAGTGTAACAACTACGAAGTCGTCGACCTCGGCGTCATGGTGCCGTCGGCCAGGATCCTGGAGACCGCCCGCGAGGTCGGCGCCGACATCATCGGGCTGTCGGGGCTGATCACGCCGTCGCTCGAGGAGATGACCGTGGTGGCGGGGGAGATGACGCGCGAAGGCTTCACGCATCCCGCTCCTGATCGGCGGGGCGACCACGTCGCGGGTGCACACCGCGGTGAAGATCGCGCCAAAGTACACCGGCCCGGTGGTGCACGTGCTGGATGCCTCCCGTGCGGTCGGCGTGGCGAGCAAGCTGCTGAGCGACTCGCGCCGGGATCCGTTCGTGGACCAGGTGAAGAACGAGTACGCCGTCATCCGCGACGAGCGCAGCGGGCAGGAGCCCAGCGAGCGGCGCATCACCCTGGCGGAGGCCCGGGCCAACCGGCTGGCCCTGGACGGCAAGGCCGACCCCGCGCCGGCGCCATCGTTTCTCGGCGTGTGCGCCCTGGAACGCTACCCGCTCCCCGAGCTGATCGAGCGGATCGACTGGACGCCGTTCTTCCAGACCTGGGAGCTGGTGGGCCGCTATCCGGCAATCCTCGACGATCCCGCAGTGGGCAAGACCGCGCGCGGGTTGTTCGACGACGCCCGGCGGCTGCTCGACCGGCTCGTCAAGGAGAACCTGCTCGAGGCCCGGGCGGTATTCGGGTTCTTCCCGGCCGCGAGCGACGGCGACGACATCGTGCTCTACACCGACGACGACCGTAAGAAGGTGCGTGCCACGGTGCACACCCTGCGGCAGCAGTCGCGGAAGAGCGGCGGCCGGCACAACCTGGCGCTGGCCGACTTCGTCGCCGCCAAGGCAAGCGCGATCCCCGACTACATCGGCGCCTTCGCCGTCACGGCGGGCCTCGGCCTCGACCGGATGGTGGAGGAGTTCGAGACGGCCAACGACGACTACGACGCCATCCTGGCCAAGGCGCTCGCCGACCGCCTGGCTGAGGCCCTGGCCGAGCGGCTGCACCAGCGGGTCCGCACCGAGTTCTGGGGCTACGCGGCCGGCGAGGTGCTCGACAACGACGCCCTGATCCACGAGAAGTACCAGGGCATCCGGCCGGCCCCGGGATACCCGGCCTGCCCCGACCACACCGAGAAAGGCACCCTGTTCGACCTGCTCGACGCAGAAAAGAAGGCGGGCATGCAGCTCACGGAGAGCTTCGCCATGCTGCCCGCCGCCTCGGTCAGCGGCTACTACTTCTGGCGCCCGGAGGCGCAGTACTTCGGGGTGGGGAAGATCGGGAAGGACCAGGTCGAAGACTACGCCCTTCGCAAGGGCTTCCGGTGGAGGAGGTGGAACGGTGGCTGGCGCCGAACCTGGCGTACGATCGATGAGCCGTCGGAACAAGGGCCCAGAGCCCAGTGGCTCGTCGCATGTTTGTCATCCCGAGCGTAGCGAGGGATCCCTCAAATCCGCGCGGCGACCGCAGGGATCCCTCGTCCCCCTCACTTCGCTCGGGGTCCTCGGGATGACAGCCTCTGCACCGCGCTGGGCCCCGGGCCCCGGGCCCCGGGCCCTCATAAGCCATGCCCACCTTCCTCGAATTGCTCAGTGACAGAAAGACCCATCTCTTCGACGGGGCGATGGGGACGATGCTGTACTCCCGCGGCGTCTTCCTCAACGTCTGCTACGACGAGCTGGTCCTCCGGCAGCCCGACCTGATCCGGGACATCCACGAGGAGTACGTCCGGGCCGGGGCCGAGCTGCTGGAGACCAACACCTTCGGCGCCAACCCGATCAAGCTGGCCCATTACGGCCTGTCGGATGAGACCGGGAAGATCAACGAGGCGGCGGCGACGCTGGCCCGCGAGGCGGCCGGCACCCGGGCCGCGGTGGTCGGCGCGATCGGGCCGCTCGGCATCCGGATCGAGCCCTTCGGCGAGACCTCCGTGGACGAAGCGCGCGCGGCGTTCGCCCAGCAGGTGGCGGGCCTTGTCGACGGCGGGGTGGACGGCTTCATCCTCGAGACCTTCAGCGACCTCGAGGAGATCCGGGCCGCGTTCGAGGCGGTGCGAAGCCAGTCCGACCTGCCGATCGTGGCCCAGATGACCGTCGGCATCGACGGCAAGACCTACTACGGCACCGAGCCCGCCACCTTCGGGCCGGCGCTGCAGCAGATGGGGGCCGACGTGGTCGGGGTCAACTGCTCGGTCGGCCCGCACGGCGTGCTCGAGGTGGTGGAGCAGCTGGCCAAGGTGGTGACGGCGCCGATCTCGGCCCAGCCCAACGCCGGCCTCCCGCGCGAGGTCGGCGACCGCAAGATGTACATGGCGAGTCCCGAGTACATGGCCGAGTACGCCCGCCGCATCGTCGAGGCGGGGGCCCGGTTCGTGGGCGGCTGCTGCGGCACCACCCCCGAGCACATCAAGGCGATGGTGGGCTTCGTGAAGAGCGTCGCCCCCCGGCATTCGGCCTCGTTCGTGGCGGTACCCGCCGCGGCGAAGACCATCGAGCCCCCGCCCCTGGCGGAGCGCTCGGCGTTCGGCGGCAAGCTGGCCCGGGGCGAGTTCATCACCACGGTCGAGATCGTCCCGCCCAAGGGGGTGGATCCGGCCCCGATGTTCGACCAGGTGCGCGAGCTCAAGGCGGCGGGCGTCGACGCGGTCAACGTCCCCGACGGGCCCCGGGCCCAGAGCCGCATGGGGGCGCTGCTGTCCGGCCTGCTGATCGAGCGCGAAGTGGGGATCGAGACGGTGGTGCACTACGCCTGCCGCGACCGCAACCTGCTCGGCATGCTGTCCGACCTGCTGGGTGCCGCGGCCAGCGGGCTCCGCAACCTGCTGATCGTCACCGGCGACCCGCCCAAGATGGGCCCCTACCCCGACGCCACCGCGGTGTTCGACATCGACAGCATCGGTCTCACCAACCTGGTGAGCCGGCTCAACCACGGGCTCGACCCGGGCGGCAATCCGATCGGCGGCACGACCCGGTTCGTGATCGGGGTGGGCGTCAATCCGGCCGCGGTGGACCTGGACCGCGAACTCAAGCGCTTCGCCTGGAAGGTCGAGGCCGGCGCCGAGTTCGCCATCACCCAGCCGGTGTTCGACCTCGACCAGCTCGACCGGTTCCTCAAGCGGGTCGAGGAGTTCAAGATCCCGATCATCGCCGGGATCTGGCCGCTGGTCTCGCTTCGCAACGCCGAGTTCCTGGCCAACGAGGTGCCCGGCGTCACGGTGCCGCAGGCGATCCTCGACCGGATGCGGGCCGCGTCGGCCCGGGGCAAGGACCAGGCGCTGGAAGAGGGGGTCGCCATCGCCCGCGAGATGTTCGGGGCGGTGCGGTCCCGGGTCCGGGGATCCAGGTCGCGGCACCGCTAGGGAGAGCGGGCGTGGCGGTGCGAGTCCTGCGCGATTGACCGCAAAGATTCAACCGCAAAGTCGCCAAGAACGCGAAGGGCTGTAGGTGGTTGTGGGCGTGCTGGGCCGGGGAGATGGTCGGAGAGTTGGACCGGGGCGGCGTCGCAGGCGGGTGGTCCCGGAGCGCGCGTTGCGTCCGCCCCGAAGCGCGGACCAGTCCAGCCGCTCACGCGGACGCCGAGCGCGCGGCGGGACCGCCCGCCCGCGACGCCGGCTGGTCGCCGCGCGGTCCTGCGGGATTGACCGCCAGGAATCACCGCGAAGGCGCCTGGACCGCCAAGGGCTGTAGGAGCGCCCGGCGCGACCAGGAGCCGGGGTGCCCCGGAGCGCGCGTTGGTGAGCGGTTTCGAGTGTGAGCAACCCCATGGCTCACGCGAACCACAGCGCGCGGCGGGGCAGCCCGGCGCCGGGCGCGCGGGATGAGGACCAGGCGATTGACCGCCAGGAATCACCGCGAAGGCGCCAGGACCGCCAAGGGTGTAGGAGCGCCCGGCGCGACCAGGAGCCGGGGTGCCCCGGAGCGCCCGTTGGTGAGCGGTTTCGAGTGTGAGCAACCCCGGGGCTCACGCGAACCACAGCGCGCCCATCCGCCTTGTCCGCCTGACCGTCCGCAGTCCGTCTGTCCCCCTGTCCGGCTATTCCGCCCTGATCGCGGTCACCGGATCCATTCGCACCGCCCGGCGCGCCGGGATCCAGCACGCCAGAAGCGCCATTCCGGCAAGCAGAACCGGCACCGCCACGAGGGTACGCGGGTCGAATACGCTCACCTCGAACAGGAGCGACCGGAGGAACCGGCCCAGCGCCAGCGCGGCCGCCACGCCCAGCACGATGCCCAGTGCCGCCAGTCGCGCGCCCTGATCCAGCACCAGCCGCCGGATGCCCGCTGGAGCCGCGCCCAGCGCCAGCCGCACGCCAATCTCCTGCCTGCGTTGCGAGACCACATACGCCATGACCCCATACACGCCCAGCATTGACGAGGAGCAGGGCGACCACGGCAAAGGCGCCGATCAGGACCGCGTTGAGCCGCGGAGAAGCGACCGCCTCACCCACCAGATCCTCGATTGGCGCTCACCCCGGCCACCGGCACCAGCGGATCGACCTCCTGCAGCGCCGTCCTGAAGGCCAGGACAGCGGCGGTCGGATCGCGCGCCGGCTCCAGCACCACCACCACGGCGCGGGCGGGGAACTGCGCGATCGGCAGGAACATCTCCGGCTTGTAAGGCTGACTAGGCCCGTCGTGCCGGGCGGACGCGACCACTCCGACGACGGTGACCTGAGGATCGCTCGGCTCGCTCCCCAGCCTGAGCACGCGCCCGATGGGGTCCTTCCCCGCCCACAGAACCCGGGCGGCCTCCTGGTTCACCATGGCCGCGAGGGGTGCCCCCTCCCGGTCCTCCGGGGCGAGGTCACGCCCGGCCACGAGCCGGTACTGCATGAGGTCGCGATACCCGGGAGACACCGAGCGGTACCAGATCCCACGCGGGCCGTCGGGCGGCAGCGGCTCGCCGACGGCGATGGCGGTGATATCCTGATCGCCCCGCTGCAACGGCGGCAGGTCAGTCAGCTCCGCTCTGGCGGTCGCCGGATTGGCCCGCAGCCGGGAAAGCAGGTCGTCGAGGGCTCCGATGACCCGGGGGGTCTCGCCGTATCGGGCCCGCGGGAAGTTGACCCCGATCAGCGTGGCACCGTGAGAGCGGTAGCCGAGGTCCACCTCCTGCATCCGCAGAAAGCTCTGGAGCAGCAGCCCGGCTCCGACCAGCAGGGTCACGGCCAGAGCCACCTCCGCCACCACCAGGGCGTTGAGCGTCCGTTGCATCCGGCGGCCGCCCCGATGCACCCCGCCGCGGATGGAGCCCATCAGGTCACGACCAGCCGACTGGAGCGCCGGGAGAACGCCGAACAGGAGCCCCGAGACTGCCGCGATCAGTGCGGTGAACCCGATCACCACGCCGTCAACCCGGATGTCCAGCATGGCGCGAATGCCCGAGGGCACAATCGTGGCGAGCAGCCCAGCCCCGGCCATCCCCAGGCCCAGTCCCAGCACGCCTCCCAGCAGCGCCAGCACCGCGCTTTCCACGAGGAGCTGGCGCACCAGGCGGCCGCGGCCCGCGCCGAGGGCGGCCCGGACGGCCAGCTCGCGAGCTCTCCCCGCGCCCCGGACCAGCAGCAGACCGGCGAGATTGACGCAGGCGATCAGCAGGACAAAGGCGATGGCGCCGGAGAGTGCCAGCAGCTGAGGGCGGGTAGGACCGGTGATCTGTTCCTGCAGCGGGATCAGCCACGCCGTCACCCCCCGATTGGTCTCGGGATACAGGTCCGCCGCCCGGGCGGCGAGCGCAGCAAGGTCGGCGTGTCCCTGTTGCAGCGTGACGCCCGGGTTGAGCCGTCCGATCGCCTGCAGCACGATGCAGCCATGGCCGCAGCCGGAATTGGCCGCCCGCCGGAGGGGCCGGATGACGTCGGGCAGCGCTCCCGCGACCGGCGGCCGGAAGGCCGGCGGCATCACCCCGACCACGGTCCAGGGCTCGCCATTCAGCTGCAGCTGACGGCCCAGGATCCCGGGGTCGGCGCCGAAGCGGCTCCGCCAGATGCCGTCGCTCAGCACCACCGCGCGCTCGCTCCCCGCGTCGTCGTCCGCAGGGAGCAGCACTCGTCCGAGTGCCGGTGCCACGCCCAGGACGGTGAACCAGTCACCCGTCACGCTGAGCCCGGAGAGCGACACCGGGTCCCCGGACCCCGTCAGGTCCGGGCCCCAGCCGGTGTAGGCGGCCATGCCGGCGAAGGTGCGGTTGTGGTCCCGCCAGTCGAGGAAATCGGGCGGATTCAGCCACTCCGGTTCCTGCCGGCCATTGTGCTGGCGGTAGTCGGTCCAGACCTGCACCAGCCGGCCGGCATCGGGATAAGGGAGTGGTCGCAGCAGGACCGAGCGGACCACGCTGAAGATGGCACTGTTGGCCCCGATCCCGACGGCCAGGGTGAGCAGCGCCACGACGGTGAAGCCGGGGGTGCGACGGAGGCCGCGGACCGCCACCCGAACATCCTGAACCAGCTCGGACCACCAGGTCCGCCAGTTCCGCTCCCGTACCGTCGCGCGGCGGAGGGCCAGCAGCTCGGCTTCGATGCGGGAGCGATCGCCGAACGACGCCAGCGCCGCCTGCCGCGCCTCGACCGGCGACAGGCCCTGGCGCTCGAACTCGCGGGCGCGAAGCTCCAGGTGGTGGTCCAGCTCCCGGTGGACATCCTCGGTCACGCTGTCCCGGAATCGGCCGATGTGAAAGACACGCTTCATCGGGTCCTCACGGCTGTGGGGCGGAGAGCGAGAGGGTCATGACCCGGGCGTACTCGTGCCACCGGGCCAGCTCGTTCTTGAGGTGCCTGCGCCCCGCCGGCGTCAGGCGATAGAACTTGGCCTCGCGGTTGGTCTCGCTGACGCCCCATTCCTCCGCCAGCAGCCGTCGCCGCTCGAGCCGGTGCAATGCCGGGTACAGGCGCCCTCCTGGACGGTGAAGACCTCGCCGGTGGTCTGTCGCAGCCACCGGCCGATGGCGTAGCCGTGCCGCGGTCCCCAGCTGACGGCCTTGAGGATCAGCAGCTCGAGGGAGCCGGTGTAGAGGTCGGAGCCTGGCATGGCGTGGTCCGGGCCGGGGTAGCTGTCGAATGAAGTGGCCGATACCTAGTCCAACAAGGGGTGTACGGGGCCGGGCCGGGCGAAGTTTCGCGGCGCTCGCAGTAACTTGAAGGTTCACCCTTCCTACTCCCATCATGTTCCGCGAAATCTCACACGCGATCCATCGCCAAGGCCCTCTCGTGGCGCATCCTGGGTACCATCGCCACCTCGCTGCTGGTGTTCCTCTTCACCCGGGAATGGTCGATCTCCCTCGCCGTGGGCGGGGTGGAGTTCATCACCAAGATCGGGCTGTTCTGGCTGCACGAGCGAGTGTGGGACCGGGTGAAGCTTGGGAGGGGATCGGGGTAGGAGATTGGAGAATGGCGGAATGGCGGAGCGGAAGGATCGCCCGCCCGCGACGCCTGACGCCTTGACGCCTGACGCCTGACGCCTGACGCCTTGACGCCTGACGCCTTGACGCCCCAACCGCCTCGGGTTGGCCCGACCCATGCAGCAGCTTACTATCTCCGACACGAGCCGCCGAGCCGCCGAGCCGCCGAGCCACGAGCCGTCCAGCCGCCGAGCCATCAGATGACCACGATTACCGACGCCCCGCTCCCGCTCTCCCAGCTGTCTGAAGAAGAGGAGCTGTTTCGCAGCACCGTCCGCGAATTCGCCGAGACCGAGATCAGGCCCTACGTCCACGAGATGGACGAGGCGGCGAAGTTCCGACCCGAGATCATAGCCAAGTTCTTCGAGCTGGGGCTCATGGGGATCGAGGTGCCGGAACAGTACGGCGGCGCGGCCGGTTCGATCTTCCTGGCGGCGCTGGCCATCGAAGAGCTGGCCCGGGTGGATGCTTCGGCGGCGATCTACGTCGACGTCCACAACACCCTGTTCAACAACGCCCTCCTTCGGTGGGGTAACCCCGAGCAGCATGCCCGGCTTTTTCCCAGGGTGACCACCGACCTGCTCGGCGCCTTCGCCCTCTCCGAGCCCGCCAGCGGCAGCGATGCCTTCGCCCTGGAGACCAAGGCGGTCGACAAGGGCGGCCACTGGGAGCTGACCGGGCGGAAGTTCTGGATCACCAACGGCGGCGAGGCGGGGGTGTTCCTGATCTTCGCCAACGCCGACTTCAGCAAGGCCTATAAGGGGATCACCGCGTTCGTGGTGGAGCGGACGGCGTCCGGGTTCTCGGTGGGGAAGAAGGAGAACAAGCTCGGGATCCGGGCCTCCTCCACCACCGAGCTGATTCTCGAGAACTGCCGCGTGCCCAAGGAGAACGTCCTCGGCCCTGTCGGCCAGGGGTACAAGATCGCGATCGAGACCCTCAACGAAGGCCGGATCGGGATCGGCGCCCAGATGATCGGCGTGGGCCAGGGGGCCCTCGAGGCGGCCACCCAGTACGTCAAGGAACGGAAGCAGTTCGGCAAGGCGATCGCCGACTTCCAGGGTGTGCAGTTCCAGCTGGCGCAGATGGCGACCGAGCTGGAGGCGTCCCGCCTCATGGTCTATAATGCCGCCCGCCTCAAGGACCGGGGCCTGCCCTTCCAGTGCGAAGCCGCCATGGCCAAGCTGTTCAGCTCCCAGGTAGCCGACCGGACCACCTCCAAGTGCCTGGAGCTGTTCGGCGGGTACGGCTACTCCAAGGAGTATCCGGCCGAGAAGTTCTACCGGGACGCCAAGATCGGGACCATCTACGAAGGCACGAGCAACATGCAGTTGCAGACGATTGCGAAGCTGTTGTTGAAGTAGCTGACGGCTGTCGGCTGTCGGCTGTCAGCCGACAGCCCGCATCCTCTCCCGCCCCGTTCCTCGCGGTCATTCATCACACTCCCTCCCCCGGCCCCCGTCTTGCACTACCCGGGTATGAGCGCTGACACGCTTGGTGCGGGTTTGCATACCAAGTCGTTGTAATGGTGCGAGTTGCGGAATTGGCTTGGGTCGATAGATTCTCCGGTTCATTCCGGGCAATCCAGCCGAGCCACCCGTGAGACAAGGATTCTGAGAGGACCAAAGGACACGATCCTGTGAGTCTTATCACACGTGCTGGTCTTTCGGTTGCGCTGGCCGCGGTCGCTCTGGCGGGGGTTCCGTCACGGGCCTCGTCCCAGGAGCTGCCGGAAACGCTCAAGGCGAAACTGAACGCCTGGTATCGGGCGGCGCGGCGTGCGGCGCCCGGCACGTGGGGTATCGCGGTCGCGGACCAGCAGGGCGCGATCCTGTGGAGCGTGAACGAGGATCGGCTGCTGGTTCCGGCCTCGACGGTGAAGCTGCTGACCACCGGATACGCCCGTACGATGCTCGGCGCCGAAGCCCGCCGCGCCACCCGGGTGGTCGGCTACGGCAGGATCGACGAAGCCACCGGCGAGTGGACCGGCAAGTGGGCCCTGGAGTTGAACGGGGATCCTACTCTGGAAAGCACGGAGGGCCGCGGCCCCAGGCTGCAGGACCTGGCCAATCAACTGGCGCTATCGGGTATCCGCCGGTTCCGCGGCCCGCTGGTGGCGGTGAGCGGCGACGGTGGCCCGGCCGAAGCGAGCTATCCCCGCGCCTGGCGCGCGGGGAACCGGGGCAGCGTGTACGCCCCGCTGGTCGGATCGCTGACCCTGCACGAGAACGTCATCTGGCTGCAGGTGCGTCCGGGCCGGAAGCCGGGTGTCCGCCCGACGCTGGTCGAGACGGCTCCCGAGGGGATCAATGCGCTGGTGAACATCCACGCGACCACGGTCGGTGGAAACCGGTCGCGGCTCCGGATCAGTCGCATGGCCGATGGCGGGTATCTGGTGACGGGTGCGGTCGGCGTCAACGCCGGTGTGCGGCGGCTGGTCACCGTGACCGGCGATCCCAAGGCCGTGCTCGCGGCGACGTGGGCCCAGGCGCTCCAGCAGGCGGGCATCGAGTGGGATCGCACCCCGCAACCGATCGAGGTCGAGAACGACCCGAGCCAGGTCCTGGCCGAGGTCACCTCTCCGCCTTTCGATTCGGTGGCCCTCGACGTCAACCGGCGCAGCCTCAACATCGGAGCCGAGCTGCTGCTCCGGTGGGCCGCCGGCGGGGGCATCGGCCCCGACCTGCTGACCGAGCACGTCCAGCAGATGGCCGGCGTATCGGGTGGCGTGAACCTGGTCGACGGCAGCGGCATGTCGCACGACGATCGGGTCACCGCGGCGACCTTCGTCTACTACATGGCCAACTTCCAGAACACGCCGGCCGGCCGGAACTTCCCTGCCCTGCTCCCGGCCAACGGTCAGGGCACCCTCGCCCGGCTCGCCGGCGGGCTGCCGGGGCACGGAGTGGTGCGGGCCAAGACCGGCACACTGAGCGGGGTTTCAACGCTGGTGGGCTATCTCGGACGCCGGGATGGCATGTTCCTGGTCTCGCTGCTGTACAACGGTCCCCGTTCCAAGACGGCCAAGCGGCACCAGTGGTCGGCCTTCCGCCTGCTCGGCGCCGACGGCACCTCGATCCCGTCGGACGAAGAGGAAGATGCGGTCGATGATGCTGGGCAACTGGGTGGGGATCAGCTCGGGGAGTAGCAGCCGTCAGCCGTCAGCCGTCAGCCATTAGCCGTCAGCCGTTACGACCTCCGACCGCCTTTACCGTCGTTACCGTCGCTACCGTCCTACCGTCGCTACCGCCCTACATCATCAGATGCGCCAGTTCCGGCCCTTTCGGCGCCGGGTCGGTTGAGCCTGCCTGCTCCACGGTAAGGGCCGCGCCCATCACCGCACCGCCCGTGGGCGGCATCGGCAGGGTGAGGAACGCCGGCGAGGAGCTGCCGGTCTTCACCTCGACCCCCTTGACCATCCCCGACTCGGTGATGAACCAGAACTGGCAGACCTCTCCCGGTTTCGCGGCCGGGAGTCCGTATACCACGACGTTCCAGCGGTGGGTCCGCTCATCGGCGAAGATCACCAGACCGCCCTGCTGGGCGCCCATCGTGACCGTGGCGTGTCGCACCTTGGCCGCGGCCCGGAAGATGTCGAGGGTGTCCCGCACCATCGCCAGCTGATTCAGGATCGTTGCCCGCTCCACCGCCATCCGGCTTTCCATGCCCCGGGCCGAACTGATCGCCCACGCCCAGGCGGCCAGCATCAGGATCAGGGACGCGGCCATCGCGACGGGGGCCGCCCAGCGTGGCAGCGCCGACCGCCGGTCGAGCGCCCGGTCGGCCAGCGCATGGGCCAGCCCCGGGCGCGGCGTCGCCGGCCACACGCCCATCGAGAGCCAGGCGAGGTCCTGCTCGATCACCGCGATCGCCGCCCGGCATTCCTCGCACGCCGGGAGATGCTCGCGGAAGGCCTTTTCCTCATCGGGATCGAGGCTGCGGATGACGAAGGCCGTCAGATGCTCGGTGAACCAGTCGTGTGGCGTCATAGAATCCAGTCCCTTATCGATGCCAGGCCGGGGCGAAGCTTGTCGAAGGCGAGCCGGAGCCGCGTCTTCACGGTGCCAAGGGGAATGCCGAGACGTCCGGCGATCTCCGAATGGGTGAACCCCTCGAAGTAGGCCAGGTGCACCGCCTCGCGCTGATCGGTGGGCAGCCGCGCCAGCGCCTCGTGCACCGCCTGGTGCACGTGCCAGCCGGGCAGGGCGGCCTCGTTCGGCTCCACCGGCCTCGTGCTGCCGGTGCCGGTGATACCGTAGGCCTGAAGCCGCTGGGCCTTCTCGGCCCGTCGGCGCCGTCCCCGCAGCCGGTCGATGGCCCGGTTCCGGGTGATCCTGAGCAGCCAGGGAAGTAGCCGCCCGGTCTCCCGGTCGAACAGGTCCACCCGCCGCCAGGCGATGGTGAACGCCTCCTGGACGACCTCTTCCGCGTCGTCCCGATCGGAGAGCATCGCCTGCGCCACACCCAGGAGCCAGGGCGTCGTCAGATTGACCAGCTCGACCAGCGCCTGCTCGTCGCGCGCGATGAGTCGCTCCATCAGCGAGGACTCGCGCGCGAGCGTCAGCCGACCCGCGCCGCCTTCCGCCGGCCGGCCCGGCTTGGGCGGCCCAGTGGGGTTCGGAGAACTGTCGCTCACGGCCTACTTATGCATCATCCCGCTGCCGGCCGCCAGATCGGCTGCGCCGAGGGTGACGTTGAACTTCGTCATGCCATCCTTCGGCATGGCCGCGTCCTGCGCCCCGGCCTGGGACGTCGCCAGGACGACGACCAGACCGGCCAGGAGCATGGCACGTAAGGGGTGGAACATGGAAACCTCGTTGAGAGAGTGTTGAACGGCTCACTCCCTCAACGAGGCGAGGCGGGACTTGGATTTCTCCCCGGGGCTCCAGCCCGGCTTACGGCACGATCAGGTAGGCCAGGGGGAAGTTGTGCTCGTCCGCCGCGATGTCGTGGCCGTACCCGACGTTCACGTCGCCGGCGGTCCCGGCCGGAGCGGTGACCGCCACACCGTGTCGGAAGTGACGGTCGGTGGAAGCGGTGGCCGTGATGCCGGCGGACGAGGTGAAGGTGAGCACGCTGTAGTGCTCGGCCTCGGCGACGTCGAGGTTCTCGTCCGCCTGGTTGTAGAACGTGATCCGCACCGAGTCGGTTGCGCCGGTCGCCAGGCGCAGGGTGTCGTCGGTCACGATGACTCCGTTCACGGTGGCTTCGAGACGGACCGGCGTGTGGTCCTCGTGCGCGGGTTCAGTGCTGTCGCTGCAGCCGGGAATGATGCCGACGGTGCCGAGCAGGCCGGTTACCAGCCTCATGGAACGCTGACGCATGTGATGTGCTCCGAATTCAGGGTGAAAGCGATGGCAGTCTGAGCGCGGCCCGCAGGGTGCGCGGAGCGCCGGGATTGAGGTAGCCGGAGGCGCGGATCTCGGGGAACCGCTTGTCCAGCAGGTTCTGCAGTTCGACATCCAGCGTGCCCCACCCGAATCGGATGGAGCCGCCGACATCGGTCACGGCGTAGGGCCGGGTGTGGACCCCCGGTTCGCCGATCGGTGTGAACGAGCCGCTCCAGCGCAGCGTGAGCCTGGTCTCGACCGCGGCCGAGGCCCGCACCGCCAGTTCGGCCCGTCCGAGGTGTTCGGCCACGCCGGGAACCGCGGAGCCGGGCGTGAGCGGCTCGTCGTGGCGTCGGAACGGGATCGAGTCGAACCGCACCCCGTCGTCCAGCGCCGGAAGCATGATCGCTCCCGCGCCGTTTGAGCCGGTGATCCTGGCGTCATTCCAGGTCGCTTCGGCGGACAGCCGGACCCGGGAGCCGATAGCCGCGGCGAACGACCCCGACACGCCCCGGCGCCGGCTCCTCCCGGCGTCGCTCACCTGCAAGGTCACCGGGTCGAGAATCCGTTCGTTCCGGGTGTCGGTCTGGAACAGCGACAGCTGGCCTCGGACCCGCGAGCCGATGGCCTGCAGGCCGAGCTCTTCGGACCACGCGCTGACCAGCGGCTGGTTGGGGTTGGTGATGCTGCCGATGGCGCTGCGGAAACCGCGACTGACATTGCCGACCGCGCTCCATGGCCCGCCCAGCAGCACCCGGGCACCGATCTTGGGGCTCACCACGCCGTGGGTTTCTGTCCGGTACGGATCGCCCGGAATGGCGCCATCCCGAACCGACATGCGGAGCAGATCGCCCCGGAGGCCGAGATCGTATTGCAGCCGCCCGAACAGAAACCCTCGCCAGCGGGCGTAGGCGCCGCCCTGCTCGAACCGGGCATCGCTCAGCTGCCGGGTGGTGTTGCGGCTCCGGCTGGTGGTGCCGTACAGTTCGTAGTCATCCCAGTCGGACCGGCCATCGATCCCGATGGCGAGGTCGCCGGGGCCGGCCGGTGAACGAAAGCTGGCCGAGAAGCCAGTGGCGATCCGGCGGTCCAGCTCCTCCTGCTGTCCCACGACGCCGTCGTCGACCAACGACAGGAACACGGTCGACCGTACTCCCTGCACCCAGCCCAGGACATCGAACTGGGTGCCATTGGCCCGGGGATGGACGATGGCGCCCTGCAGCACCGCCCGACCGCCCCACCCGCCGTCGGTGGGGTCCTCGGCCCGGGTCAGCCGGCCCGCGTTGTAGTCCGCCACCGACAGGAAACCGGGAGAGTTCCACCCGGCTCCGTATGCCGGCGAGGCCCCCCTCCAGCCGGGTGCGCCCGCCGAGTCGGCGCCACCCGTGGAGCAGCCCGTTGCCCAGCCAGTAGTCGTCGTTCTCCCGCCACCCCTGCTGGCGCTGGCCGTCCACCGCGACGAAGGCGCCACCATTCGCCCCGCGCCGCCCCGTGCGAAACCAGCCGCCAACGTCGCCATAGCTCGAGCCGCGCACCGCGCCTGTTGCCCCATCGGCGTCATCCGCCGTGACGGCCTCGACCACGCCACCGAAAGCGAAGTCTCCATACAGGGGACTCGACGGCCCGTGAATGACCCGGAGCGACGCGATCGAGGCGGGGGAGAGCAGGCTCCAATCGGCATAGCCCTCGACGTGTCCGTGCACCGGCAGGTTGATCGGGACGCCGTCGATCACCAGCAGGACGTCGGACGAGTGGTCCGAGGTGAAGCCGCGGATCACGGCGTCGGAAGCGAACCCCGGTCCCTGTCCCTGCTCGTGCACCTCG
>CAVPYI010000013.1:0-22049 GCA_963709905.1 uncultured Gemmatimonadales bacterium | reverse complement strand
CACGATGTCGTGGCGCGGGGCTGGCAGCGAGCGATCGCTGGCCGCAGCGTCAATCGCCTTGCCATAGGTCTCGGCGTCTCGCAGGATCGCGCGGAGCGAGTCCTTCTGCGCGGCGATCCGCGCCGTGGCGTTGCCGCCCCCTCCGCCGCCGCCAAACCCACCGAACCCACCACCCCCGAACCCGCCGCCACCGGTGCGCGGCAGTTCAATGACCACCGCCGCGCGGGGGCGAACCGCCATCTCCGGGGCCGTCGCGCCCGCCATGTTCATCAAGGCGGCGGTCCCGGCAATGATGCTGCTGGTGGGACGGGAGATCACGTGGGTAATGCCAACCACCCGGGTAACACCGATGTGGGCACTGTGGGGATTGAACCCCCAGAGCGCCATGGCATTGGGGTTCCAGCTCCCGACCTCCGTCTCGTCCATCGTGGCGGCGGCGCCCTGGGGAATTTCCGCCAGGCCCATCGTCGTGCCGGCGTCCATCATGCCGGGGTACACGGACAGCCCGTTGCCATCGATGACCTGCGCCCCCGCCGGCGTGGTGACGGTGGCGCCCACCGCGGCGATCCTGCCATCGGCGATGACCACGGAGCCACGGGGAATGACCGCGCCGCTCACCGGGACGATCCGGGCATTCTGGATCACGTAGGTTCCCCGGTCACCGGGGAGGGGGTTGTAGCTGCCGAGCTGGGCCGCAACCGGCGCGGCCAGGAGCACGGCTGCCGCGCCAAGCGCGACCAGGGACTTCATCGGGGCGCGCATCAGCGGGTCTCCGGGGGCGTGGCGCCGGGCCGCTGCGGGCCACGGCTGGGGGCCTGGTTCGGGGCGGCCTTCTCCAACTCCGCCCGCTCGGTGGCCATCGCGGCACGCATCTGCAGGTCGGCCCCGCGATCGAAGTAGGCGGTACCATCCACGTAGGTCGTCTCGACCCGAGCGTAGACGCTGAACGGGTGGGCCGTCCAGATGCCCACATCGGCATCCTTGCCGACTTCCAGGGAGCCGGTCCGATCACCGACACCCAGCTGCTTGGCGCCATTGATCGTGATCAGCGACATCGCCTCCTCCTCGGTCAGGCCGCCATACCGCATCATCTTGGCGGCATCGATGTTCAGGCGGCGGATCCGCTCGCCGGAGTCGGAATTGATCGTGGTCAGCACGTCGGCCCGGACGGCGATCGCGGCGGCGTAGGGAATCGCGTCGTAGGCTTCGATCTTGTAGCTCCAGCTGTCGGCAAAGAGCGACAGCCCCGCCCCGTGCGCCGCGATCTCGGGGGCGATCTTGTATCCCTCCAGGCCGTGCTGCAGGGTGGCGATCTTGAAGCCGAACTCCTTGGCCACCTCCAGCATCATCAGCATCTCGTCGCTGCGGTACGAGTGGCCATGCACCAGCCGCTTCCCCTCGAGGATCTCCACCAACGGCTCGAGCTCCAGATCCATGCGCGGCGCCACCAGCCCGGCCTCCTTGCGAGCCACGCGGGACCGGTAGTCCGCCCACGTGGCCCGGTAGTCGCGAGCGCGGGTGAAGGCATCGCGAAGCACCTCGGCCTGCCCCATCCGAGAGGTTGGATACCGCGGCGGCGGCCCGCCCGGAGTGGTGTTCCGATTCTTCCGCGTGACGTTTTCGCCCAGCGCGAACTTGATGCCCGGGGGCGCACCTGCCATCGGCATTTCAGATGCCGGGCGGCCCCACTTGAGCTTGACGGTGGCGCTCTGCCCGCCGATGGTGTTGGCCGATCCGTGCAGGACGTTGATCAGCGTCACCCCGCCGGCCAGGGCCCGGTAGATCCCGGCATCGGTCGGATTGAGGACGTCCTGGATCCGGGTCATCGACGTGACCGAGAGCGAGCCCTCGTTGATCGCGTCGGCCATCAGGTGGGAGTGCGGATCGATGATGCCGGGCATGACGTACTTCCCGGTCGCGTCCACGATCGTCGCGCCGGCGGGCGCCGCCAGGTTGCTTCCGATGGCGGCGATCTTGCCATCGCGCATCAGCAGGTCGGTGTTGTTCATCGTGCCACGGGTCACCGTGATGACGGTGGCATTGCGGATCAGGGTCGTCGGCGCGTTCTGCGCAGCGGCCCCGGAGGCCGAGGCGGCCAGAGCCAGCACGAGCCAGGATGTCCGGTGCATGAAAACCTCAAGTCGATGGGTCGGGGTCACTGGGAGGCTCCTCGGCTGCCGGCGAATCGGCCACCGTCGTGACCAATGATCGTCACCGCGCCGTTGAATCGGTCGCCCTGCCACGTGCCGGTGAAGACCGCTTCCTCACTGGTGGAGTGCAGCGTCAGGAACGCGGTGAACCGGAAGCTGCCATCGGCCTGGATCTGGCCATGGCCGATCTCACCCGATCCAAAACCACCCTGATAGAACCCGACCAGGGTTTCGCCGACCTGCCGGAGCGCCAGGGTCACGACTTCTTCCTGGCCATCCACGGCGACGTCCAGCATCCAGGTTCCGCTCGCACCGGGACGGCCCCCGCCCTGGCCCGCAGCAGGAGCCGCCGGGGCGGCGATGTCGTAGGCAATGCCGTCCACGAAGACCTGGGTGACGCGGCTGTCGGCGGCCAGCAAGTCGCCTCGGGTCACGGTCAGGTTCGCGATCTTGCCCTGCTCCAGCGATCCGAGGCGATCGGCCGCTCCGAGGATCTCCGCCGAGCCGAGGGTCATGGCCCGAAGCGCCTGGTCGGCGCTCAGGCCGTTTTCCACCGCCCGGCGAGCGTTCCCGAGCCAATCGGACCAGTTGCTGATCCCACCCGATTGAAACGCGAATCGGACACCGGCGGCCTGCAGCTTGGCAGGAACCGTCGGTGCCTCGGCTCGCTGGCGCAGCAGGCGGATCGGATCGGGATCGGCACCGGCAGTCGGGGCCGCAGTCCGACGGGGGAAGTTGGTCGAGAGCAGCACTGGCACATTCTCGGCCTTGAGCCGATCGGCGACCAGGTGCGCCTCGGAGCCGCCCGCGATGATCAGCTGGAGATTGAACTCCTTGGCGATCGTCAGGGCCCGCTCGATCTCACGCTGGGTGTTGGCCGCCATCACGACCGGCTGGTGGCGGGCGAGAGCCGGGAGGACCGCCTCCAGCGACGGATCGAGGTCGGGCCGGCGCATCCCACGCGGGTTCTTGGCGTAGGCTGCCTGGAGATCGCGGTAGCGCTGGGCATCCATGAAGAGCTGGCGGATGGAGGTTATGACCCCCATCAACGATCCGGGGTAGCCTCCACCAGCACCGTTGAACCCGATGTGCTGCGCAACCGGGGACTTGACGACGAGGTCGAAGGGGTCATCGCCGGCCAGGTTGATCAGCGCCGACTGGCCCCGCATCACGCCATTGCCCGGCGCCGTCAACGCGGCGGTGATCCCGGCACCGTGGGCGGAACTGAACGCCTCTGCATTGGGCTTGATCTGGTCCACTGCCCGGTTCTCGGGCCGAATCCCCGAGGGATAATTCGAGTTGGGGCCGCTCGCGGCCGCAGCCTGTCCTCCGCCCCCTCCACCACCGCCGCCAAAACCTCCACCGCCGCCCCCGGTCGGGGCTGGGAGTCCAAAGGTGCTGAAGGCGTCAATGAGGCCCGGATAGACGGTCAGGCCGTTGCCGTCGATCACCCGGGCATCCGCCGGGACCGCCACGTTGGCGCCGATGGCAGCGATCAGGCCGTTGCGGACGACTATCGTCCCCCGCGCGATCGCGGGGCCGCTGACCGGAACGAGCCGGGCATTGGTGATGGCGTAGGTGGAGGGGGTGGTGCGTTGCGCGGGCAGCGGAGTGGCGCACACGACGCCAACCGCCACCGCGCACGCCAGGCGCAGCGAGGAACCCATGGTGATCTCCCTGGAGAATCGGGACTCCGACAAGGTGCTGGAGCCGCCGGGCGGCGGTTCCAGCCCAACCAGTAGTTACGAGCACCACGCCCCGCGACGTTGAGGCCGCGACGTCAGCGCTCGGCGATCGCCTCGATCTCGACCCGGACCCCCTTCGGGAGTCCGACCACCGCCACCGTGCTGCGGGCCGGTCGGTGGGTACCAAAGTGCCGCGCGTAGACCTCGTTCATGGCGGCAAAGTCGCCCATGTCCACCAGGAACACGGTGGTCTTGACGACCCGCGAGAGGTCGGTGCCTGCGGCCTTGAGAATCGCCGCCAGGTTCCTCATGACCTGTTCGGTCTGCTCCGGCACCCCGCCCGCGACGACTTCCATCGAGGCGGGATCGAGCGCCACCTGTCCCGCGGTGTAGACCAGGCTCCCCGTCATCGTGGCCTGGCTGTATGGCCCGATGGCCGCCGGAGCGTCCTTCGTATTCACGAAATCCACGACACCTCCCTAGAAGAGTCCTTCGATCGTGCCATCCGCCAGGACGCGGATCGCCTCGGCGGCCGGGGTCTTGGAGAGCCCCGGCATCGTCATGATCTCCCCTGCCAGCGCCACCACGAATCCGGCGCCGGCCGAGGCGTAGACATCGCGCACCGTGATCCGGAACCCGGATGGCCGGCCGAGCTTGCTGGGATCATCGGAGAAGGAGTACTGGGTCTTGGCCATGCAGACCGGCGTCTCCGCCATCCCCATCGCCTCGCACTGCTTGATGGCGCGCTCCGCAGCGGCGGAGTAATCCACTCCGTCGGCGCCGTAAATCTCCTTGGCCACCGCCTCGATCTTCGCCTTGATCGGGAGCGCGGAATCGTACAACGGCTTGTAGGATGACTTCCCCTCGTCGAGGACGGCCAGGAGTTCCTTCGCGACCGCTTCCCCACCCTCGCCCCCCTTGGCCCACACATCCGACATCGCGGCACGGACGCCCCACTTGCCGGCATGGGTCAGGATGGTGTCGATCTCCTCCTGGCTGTCGGAGGTGAACCGATTCACGGCCACAACCACCGGCAGCCCGAACTTCTGCAGGTTCCGGACGTGGGCCTCGAGGTTCACCATGCCGCGCTCGAGCGCGGGCACGTCCGGGGTGCTCAAGGCGTCCTTCTTGACGCCACCATGCATCTTGAGCGCCCGGATGGTGGCCACGATGACGACGGCTTCCGGATTCAGGCCCGCCGCGCGGCACTTGATGTTGAGGAACTTCTCCGCCCCCAGGTCGGCGCCGAAGCCGGCCTCGGTCATGACGATATCTGCGAGGGAGAGGCCGAGCTTCGTGGCGACAATGGTGTTGCAGCCGTGGGCAATGTTCCCGAACGGGCCGCCGTGGACCAGCGCCGGGCCGCCCTCGAGGGTCTGCACCAGGTTGGGCAGGATCGCATCCTTGAGGAGCAGGGTCATCGCGCCACTGGCCTTGAGGTCGCCGGCGGTGATCGGCTTCCGGTCGCGGGTCAAGCCGACGATGATCCGGCTGATCCGGGCCTCCAGGTCCTGCGAGGTCGGTGGCCAGGCAGAGGATCGCCATGATCTCGCTGCCGGGGACGATGACAAAGCGATCTTCGCGCGTGGGCCCGCCGTTGAGCCCGCCAAGGCCAACCACCATGCTGCGCAGGGCGCGATCGTTCATGTCCATCGTGCGCGGCCAGGTGATCCGGCGGCTGTCGATCCCCAGCGCGTTGCCGTGGTGGATGTGGTTGTCCAGCATGGCGCTGAGGAGGTTGTGCGCCGAGGTGATGGCGTGGAAATCCCCGGTGAAGTGCAGGTTGATCTCGTCCATCGGAATCACCTGGGCGTACCCCCCGCCGGCGGCGCCACCCTTGACGCCGAACACCGGGCCCAGCGAGGGCTCGCGGATGCAGACGATGGCGTCCTTGCCGAGCCGGCGGAGCGCCTGGGTCAATCCGACCGTGACGGTGCTCTTCCCCTCCCCGGCCGGGGTCGGGGAAATGCCGCTGACCAGGACCAGGCGACCCTTGGGCTTGCGGGCCTTGATCGCTTCGGCGCTGATCTTTGCCTTGAACTTCCCGTAGGGAATCAGGTCATCCGGGCCGAGGCCCAGGTCGGCGGCCACATCGGCGATCGGTCTCGGCTTGGCGGCCTGGGCAATGGCAATGTCGGTCGGGACGGCGGTCACGTCGGCTCCTCGTTGAATGTCAGGCGGGGTCCAAAACAGCGAACGGCGTTAGCCGTCGTCAGGGCGATACAGTCGTCGAGTCCGATCCCGAGCACCGCGGCCAGTCGGGCCGCGACCTGCCGCACGAAGGCCGGCTCGTTCCGCTTCCCTCGGTGGGGTACCGGGGCCAGGTAGGGCCCGTCGGTCTCGATGAGCAGGCGATCATGCGGTACCCGGCGGACCAGGTCATCCGCAATCCAGGAACGGAAGGTGATCATCCCGGAAAAGGAAACGTAATGCCCCAGCGCCACGCCGGCATCGAGCAGCTCGGGGCCGCTGCTGAAGCTGTGCAGCACGACCGTGGCATCGGGATGGTTCTGGAGGGTCGCGGCGACGTCCGCATCGGCCTCGCGGGCGTGAATGACGGCCGGCTTGCCGCAGGCGGCCGCCACGCCGAGTTGTTCATCGAAGACCGCCCGCTGCACTTCCCGCGGGGAGTGGTCATAGTGATAGTCCAGCCCCATCTCCCCCGCCGCCACCATCTCGGGCGCGGCCAGGGTCTCGGCCAGCCACGCGCCGGACTCGCTCGTCCAGCTCGCCGCCACGTGGGGATGGATCCCCGCCGTGGCCGACAGTCGCGCGTGGCTGCGGGTCAGTGCCAACGCGCGACCCGCGGCGGCCGGATCCTCGCCGATTGTGATGATGTGACCCACCTCGGCGGCGAGTGCGCGGAGCAGCACCGCCTCAAGGTCGCCGGCATACGCCGGGTCCCCCAGGTGGCAGTGGGTATCCACCAGCACCGGGAGCTCAGGACGCCGTCTGGGGCTTCCGCTTGATCACGGGGACACCCTTGGCGTCGGCGCCCGGCCACTTCTTTTCCACTTCCAGCAGCACCGGGGAGGCGATGAAGATCGAGGAGAAGGTGCCGACCACCACGCCGAAGAGCATGACCAGGGCAAAGGGCCGGATGACCTCCCCGCCGATGACGGCCAGGGCGATCAGCGTCCCGAGCGAGGTGCCGCCGGTCAGGATCGTGCGCGGCAGGGTCTCGTTGATCGACCGGTTGAGGATCGCGACGAAATTATCGCGGCGGCTCTGGTGCAGGTTCTCGCGGATCCGGTCGAAGATGACGATGGTGTCGTTCAGGGAGTATCCCAGTACCGAGAGGATGCCGGCCACCACGAAGAGGCTGATCTCGAGCCGCATGATCCCGATGAACAGCAGGGTGGCGATCACGTCGTGGGCGGTGGCCGCCACGGCGGCGATGCCGAACCGCCACTCGAAGCGATACGCCAGGTACGCGAGCACCGCCAGGAACGAGAGCAGGATGGCAAGGAAGGCCTGGGTCCGGAGCTCCCCACCCACCTTCGGGCCGACCGCCTCGGTCCGGACGACGTCGTAGCTGCCGGCGCCGAGCACCTGGTCGAGGGCCTCGGCCACGGCCGCGCGGGTGATCTGGGTGTCGTCGGCATCCGACCCCTCCACCACGACCCGCGCGCGGATCACCAGTTCCTGGGCGTTGCCGAAGGTCTGGATCTCGGCGCCGGTGATCCCGCGCGCCGAGAGGCCATCGCGGACCGCTCCGACATCCACCGCCGTCTGACTGTGGACCTGCATCAAGGTTCCGCCGGTGAACTCGACACTGTAGTTGAGCCCGCGGACCAGGGTGATGATCAGTCCCAGAACCATGAAGATCGCGGTGCCCAGGTAGGCGGGGCGCCGCTTGCCGATGAAGTCGAACTTCGCGTTGACAAAGAATCGCATGGTCAGATGCTCAGCGTCTGCATGGCCGGCTTGCGCTCGAGCCACAGGATGAAGAAGGTGCGGGTCACGAAGATGGCGGTGATCATCGAGGCGGCGATGCCCAGGATCAGGGTGACCGCGAAGCCCTGCACCGGACCGGTGCCAAACTGGTACAGGAACAACCCCGTGATGGCGGTCGTGACGTTCGAGTCCACGATGGCGCTCATGGCGTGCCGGAAGCCCTCGTCCACCGCCAGGCGCACCGTCTTGCCCAGCGCGAGCTCCTCGCGGATGCGCTCGAAGATCAGGACGTTGGCGTCCACCGCGATGCCGATGGAGAGCACCAGGCCCGCCAGCCCGGGAAGGGTGAGCGTGGCATCCAGCGCCGCGAGCCCGCCGAGGGAGAACAGCATGTACAGGAACAGCGCCAGCACCGCGAGCATGCCGGACACCTTGTAGTAGCCGATCATGATTGCGATCACGAACAGGGTGCCCACCACCGCCGCGATGTACCCGGCCCGGATCGCGTCGGCGCCCAGACTCGGACCGACCTGCCGTTCCTCCACGATGCGAAGCGGAACCGGCAGGGCCCCGGCCTTCAGGGTCAGCGCCAGGTCCTGGGCCTCCTGCAGACTCCGGTTGCCCAGCGTGATCTGGCCGCGACGATCAATCCGGCTCTGGATCACCGGCGGCCGTCCCTGCACCCGGTCGTCGAGCAGGATGGCCATGAAGTCGCCGACATGGCGCTGGGTCTCGGTGCCGAACCGGCGGCCGCCGGCGCGGTCGAGCTCGAACACCACGATCGCGCCCTGGGTCATCGGGTCGAGCTGGGCAGAGGCGTCGGTCAGGGCCGAGCCAGTGATGATCGGCCGGTCCTCCACGACGTAGAGGAACCGATAGGAGTCGACGCCGACGCTGGTGGCGGCGTTCGCGAACTTGATCTCATACCCGCGGGGAATCAGGCGGGCCACCTCGGGAATGCGCAGCAGGGAGTCCACCCGCACGAAGGCGGTCTCGGGGATCATGTATTCCCCGGGCGCCCCGCCACCGGCAATCGTGGCAGGCTGGATCAATCCACTCAGCACCCCGCCGACGACCGGGGAAGTCGAATCGGCCTCGGCGGCGGTGCTGTCCCCGCCGAGCAGCTGCTGGACCGCAGAACTGGCCCCGGCTCGGCCACCGGCAGCGCCGGTGATCCCCAACTGGGCCAAGGCCCGGTCCATCGCGGGGAGCGCCCGTTCGAGGGAGTTGGTCTTGTCGGTGATCTTGAACTCGAGGAACGCCGCCTGTTGGACAATCCCCTTGGCGCGCGCCGGGTCCGAGATCCCCGCCAGCTCGACGACGATGCGATTGGCGCCCTGTTGCTGCACCAACGGCTCCGCCACGCCGAACTCATTCGTCCGCTTGCGGAGGACAGTGAGGGCGAGCTGGATGTCCCCGGCCGGGTCCGCCGAAACCTTGGAGCTCTGGTCGAGCTCGAGCCCGAGGTGCATCCCGCCCTGGAGGTCCAACCCGAGCTTGAGGGGCACGCGCTTGATCTGCACGTCGGACATCGCCCCGTCCGGTCCGCGTTCGCGAATCGTCACGGTACGAGGGAAGAGGTAGAAGATCGCGATGGCGATCATCCCCACGATGATGAGGAGCCGGTTTCTGGTGCTCTTGGACATCGTCTCAATCGAAGGTCGGGCGTGGGTCACACGCGGTTATGGTCCCTCGCGGCGGATGCCGCTGCCAGCGCCGTCCGGGCCGCCTGCCGGTCGCGTTCCAATTGCTCCTGGAGCGCCACCATCGAATCGAACTTGCGCACTTCCCGCAGCTGCCGCACCCAGGTGATCCGCAGCGTCCTGCCGTAGAGGTCACCCGAGAAATCAAACAGGTGCGCTTCCAGCAACCGCCGTCCGTCGCCAAACGTCGGTCGGCTGCCCTGATTCAGCATCCCCTCTGCCTCGCCCCCACCCCACTCCACCCGGACGGCGTAGACCCCGTCCGGTGGGAGCTGCTTGTTGGCCGGAACCGCAAGGTTCGCGGTGGGCACCCCCAGCTGTCGACCCCGCGCCGCGCCACGCTGCACCACGCCACTGACCGCATACGCCCGCCCCAGGCATTGCGCTGCGCCGTTCAGGTCGCCGGCGCCGAGCAGGCCCCGGATCCGGGTGCTCGAGACAACCGCGCCTCCCAGCTCCACCGGCGGCACCACCACCACATCGAACCCCTTGGAGCGACCCAGCTCGCGGAGGACCGCCTCCCCACCCGCGCGGTCGTGTCCGAAGTGATGGTCCGGGCCGATCACCAGCAGGCGGCACTGGCACCTCGCAACCACGACGCGATCGACGAATTCCTCAGGCGTCCAACGGGCCATCGCCGGATCGAACCGGAGGAAGATGGCATAGTCCAAGCCGGACTGGGCCAACAGTTCCTGGCGCTCCGGCCCGGTGGTCAGCCGGAGTGGAGCCTGTTCCGGTCGCACCACCGCAGCGGGATGCGGCTCAAAGGTGACGGCCACCGCGGCCCGTCCCTCGGCTTCGGCGCGCGCCATCACCGTCGCCAGGACCTCCCGATGGCCGAGGTGAATGCCATCGAACGACCCGACCGTAACCACCGCACCTCGTGGCAAGGTGGGCAGCGAAGCAATCACGCGCCCTCCAAGACCACCATCGGGTGCCATCCCTCGGGCGCAGCGTCCGCCACGCCTACCAGGGTGCCCTGTGCCACCAACCGAGCCCTTCCCGCAGTGTCAGGTCGCCGAACGACCCGCCCGTGCGAGACATCCCGGGCCTCGGACTCCGTCAAATCGACGGCTGGGAGGTCGCCGAGCAGCTGGGCGGGGGGCACGAGTACCGCCTCGGCTGTCAGCGACTCGAGTGGGATTGCCGACTCCACCCGCCATGATCCCACAGCCTCCCGACGCAACGCCGTCAGGTGCCCGCCGACCCCCAACACCTGCCCCAGATCCCGGCCATCGAGCGCACATACGTTCCCGCGCTGACCACCGTACGGAACTCAAGCCGTGGTGGTGTCCAATCCAGGCAGACGAGCTCCCGGATCGTCACCGGCGCCGCTGCGGGCGACACCGCCCGCCCCGCCCGCGCCAGCCGGTAGCTCCGTTCCCCTCCAACCTTCTTGGCCGAGTAGGCCGGTGGAACCTGGAGTTGATCGCCAAGCATCCCCAGCATCGCCGCGTCCACATCGGCGCGCCCGGGCCACCGCTCCACCTCGACCTCCCGCGTCACCGTGCCGGTGCCGTCCTCGGTGTCCGTCTCGATTCCGAGGCGTGCCACGGCGTGATATGTCTTGTCCTGCCCCTCAAGAAACCGGGCCAGCCGGGTGGCTCGCCCGACCAGGACGACCAGCAGCCCCGTCGCGAACGGATCCAGCGTCCCCGTGTGCCCGACCGCGCGCGTCTTGAGGAGGCGCCGCACCTGGGCCACCACATCATGGGAGGTCGGCCCGGCCGGCTTGTCCACCAGGATCCCGCCGATCAGTCTCCCGACTCCTCGCGGTGCAGCGATGCCAGCACCTCGTTGATCCGGGCCGCATGCTCCCGGCCACGATCGATCTCGAAGTGCAGCTCAGGTACGACCCGCGTGCCGAGCGCCTTGGCCACCTTGGTCCGCAGGAATCCGGCGGCACTGCGCAGCCCCTCGAGTGCCGTTTCGCTGGCCTCGACTTCCCCGCCCGACACGAACCGGATCTTGGCATGCCCGAGGTCGGCCGTCACCGTGACATCCGTGAGGGTCACCATGCCGACCCGGGGATCGCGGATCTCGCGCACCAGCGCTTCGCTCAGCACGTGCCGAACCGTTTCGGCCACCTGTTGGGGCCGGTGAGAGCTGGACTTCATCCCCGCCGTCCCATCACGCGTCCGCGGCGGCGCTGTCGTCCAGCGTCCGCTTCACTTCCTCGGTCCGGAACGCCTCGATGCGATCGCCCACCTTGACGTCATTGAAATTCTCGACGCCGATGCCGCACTCCAGGCCGTTCTGGACTTCCTTCACGTCGTCCTTGAAGCGCTTGAGGCTGCTGATGTTGCCGGTGTAGACCAGCTTCCCGTCGCGCACCACCCGTACCGCGGAGCTCCGGACGATGGTGCCCGTCGCCACTCGACACCCGGCAATCGTGCCAACCTTGCTGACCTTGAAGACCTCGAGCACTTCGGCCTCGCCGAGGATGATTTCCTTCTCCTCCGGCTTGAGCAGGCCCTCAAGGGCGTTGCGGACATCCTCGACCGCTTCGTAGATGATCCGGTAGGTGCGGACGTCCACCTGTTCCCGCTCCGCCGCGCTGCGCGCGTTGGCATCGGGCCGCACATGGAATCCGAGGACGATCGCCCCGGAGGCCTTGGCCAGGAGGATGTCGCTCTCGGTGATCGCGCCGACACCACGGTGGACGACGTCGACCCGGACCTCGCCGGTGGAGAGCTGCGCCAACGCGTCGGCCAGGGCCTCCGCCGGACCGCCCTGGTCGGCCTTGATGATGAGCCGAAGCGCGGTCACCTCGCCGTGCTTGAGCGCGCGGCTGAAGTCCTCGAGGGTGCCCCCGCGCTGACTGCGACGGTTCTGCGCTTCCCGCTCGAGGCGCTGCCGCTTCTGGGCGATCTCGCGTGCCTCGACCGCATCGGCGACCACCAGGAACGAATCGCCCGCCGAGGGCACTCCCTCGAAGCCGAGAATCTGCACCGGTTCGGACGGCCCGACGGACTTGACGTTCTTGCCCCGTTCATCGAAGAGGGCGCGGACCCGGCCCGAGTACTTGCCGCAGATGAAGTCCTCGCCGACCCGCAGGCTGCCGCGCTGGACCAGGATCGTGGCGAGCGGCCCCTTGCCCGGGTCGAGCGTCGCCTCAAGGACGGTCCCCGACGCCGTGGCGTTGGGATTGGCCTTGAGGTCAAGGATCTCGGCCTGGAGGAGCACCTGCTCCAACAGTCCGTCGATGCCGGTGCCCTTCTTGGCGCTGATCTCGGCGTGAAGCACGTTGCCGCCGAACTCCTCCAAGACCACGCTGTGCTGCAGCAGGTCCTGCTTCACCTTGGCCACGTTGGCCGAGGGGAGGTCGACCTTGTTGATCGCCACGATCATCGGCACGCCGGCATTCTTGGCGTGGCTGATCGCCTCGATGGTCTGCGGCATCACCTGGTCGTCGGCGGCGATCACCAGCACGACGATGTCGGTGATCTGGGCGCCACGGGCCCGCATGGCGGTGAACGCCTCGTGGCCGGGGGTGTCCAGGAAGGTGATGGTCTTGCTGTTCGGCAGCTCGACGTGGTAGGCCCCGATGTGCTGGGTAATCCCACCCGCCTCGCCGGCGACGATGTTGGCCTTGCGGACATAGTCGAGCAGCGACGTCTTGCCGTGGTCGACGTGACCCATGATCGTGACGACCGGGGGCCGGTGCTCGAGGTCGGCGGCATCATCGGAGGGCACTTCCGTCTCGGCCTGGTACTCGTCCTCGCGGACGGCCTCGAACCCGAACTGCGACGCGATCAGTTCGATCTGGTCAAAGTCGAGCCGCTGGTTCACGGTCACCATCAGGCCCAGCTCCTTGAACGCGAACTGGACGATCTGGGTGGACGGAATCTTCATCGTCTCGGCCAACTCGGAGACGGAAATGAACTCGTTGACCCGGATCCGGGTCTTCTCGAGCGCCGCAGCCTCGGCGTCCCGGGAGGCAAGGAGGTCGCGATAGCTCGGTTCGTCGGCCCGACGGCGGCGGCTGCTGCCGCCCTTCATCCCCTGGAGCGTCTTGAGGATGTTCTGCTGCACCGCTTCCTGGTCCACGAAGCTCTTCTTCCCCTTCTTGCCTCGCTTCCGCCCACCACCCTTCTGGGCGTCCGGACCGAAGGTCCTGGCCGGGGGTCCGCCAGCCGCCGGGGGCCCTGATCGGGCGGGACCGCCGGTCCGCGGGGGACCACCGGGGCGCCCACCACCGGGCCCGCGCGAGGTCTGACCCCCGGGATTGCTGCTGCTGAACACCGGACGCGGACGCTGCCCGCCCGCCCCGGCCGCCGGACGCGGGACGCGGGGCGGGATGAACGGCTTGCGCGGAGCGGCCGGCGCAGCCGGCACCACCGGGGCGGCCGGAGCCTCCACCCGGGGGGCGGGCGGCACAGCGGTCGAAGGCGCCGTCGTCGCCGCCGGGGCTACCGGCTCGGCAGGTGGCGGCTCCGCCGCGGGCGTCTCGGACACGGGCGATGCCACCGGTTCCGACGGCGCAGCTTCCTCGGCGGGCGGGAGATCCTTGAAGAGCGCCTTGGCCCGCTCCTCGAGCGACAGCACCGGCGCCTTGGGCTCGTTCTCCTGCTGGGTGCGGGCGCGCTCCAGTTCGCGGGCGGCCTCCTCGGCACGCTCAGCTTCGGCCTGGGCCTCCACCTCCGCCACTTCCGCAGCGGTGCGGCGACGCTTGACCGGTTTGGCGTCGACCACCGGTTCCGGCTCGGGCTCAGCCTTCTTCTTGGCGGACTTGCGCCGGGTCTTCTTGGCGGGCGCCTCGTCCTGCTTCTTGCGCTTCTCGCGCTCCCAGCGCACCCGAGCTGCCGCGACGGTGTCGTCGGCGAGCGCGGAGCCGGCGGCACGGGCGCGCACGCCCATGTCGCGAAGCATCCCCAAGACCTGATCCGAGGGTACTCCGAATTCTTCCGCGAGGTCCTGCACTTTCGTCTTGACCACTCAATCCTCCGTTACTGCTTGACCGGCTGCCCGGCGGCCACGAGGCCGGCTGCGAGCTTGGGATCCCTCACCCCGGCGACCATCACCGGAGGACGTCCGAGCCGCGCGCCGAGCGCGGCTGCTGCGTCGACCGGAATGGTGGGTACCCCGCGGGCACGCGCCAACCGGCCGATCTTCTCCACCGCGCGGGGACTCGCGTCGGCGGCCATCACGATGCACGCCAGGTCGCCACGCTGCAGCGAGGCCCGGACTGCCTCCACCCCGACCACCACCAGCCCGCCCCTGAGCCCCAGCCCCAGCAGCCCGAGGACGCGGTCACTCACGCGGCCGGAGCATCCCCGGCGGGCGGGGGAGCCTCGTCGCCATCCTCGCCGTCCTCGACCAGGTCCGAGAGGAAGGCCAACAACTGGTCACCGGCCTCCTCGGTCATCCCCTCCACCTTCATGACGTCCTCTCGCTCCATGTCGAGGATGTCGTTGAGCATCTTGAACCCGGCCTTCTCGAGAATCGCCACCAGCTCGGCCGAGAGCCCCTTCATTTCGCCCAATGGCACCTGGGTGACCACTTCTTCCTCCAGCGGGGGCAAGGCAAAGAGCGGCCCCTCCCCACCACGCTCCAGCCATTCGCGGCTGGAGTAGAGGTCGATCTTCCAGCCGGTCAGCTCGGAGGCCAGGCGCACATTCTGGCCATTGCGGCCGATGGCCAGCGACAGCTGGTCCTCGTCCACGACTGCCTGGATCGTCTTGGAATCGGGATCCGAGAACACCTTCGCGACGCGGGCCGGCGCGAGCGCCAACCGGGAAAACCGCTCCGGATCCGGTGACCAGGGCACGATGTCGATGCGCTCGCCACCGAGCTCGTTGACGACCGCCTGCACCCGCGATCCCTTGAGCCCCACACAGGCGCCCACCGGGTCGATCGCATCGTCACGGCTGATCACCGCAACCTTGGTGCGGCTGCCGACTTCCCGGGCGATGGCGCGGATCTCGACGACGCCCTGGGCGATCTCGGGCACTTCCAGCTTGAACAGCGCCGCCACGAACAGCGCGTCGGCTCGGCTCAGCACCAGGCGCGGGCCCTTGGGGGTCTCCTCGAGCTTCTTGAGCACCGCCCGGATCGTGTCGCCCTGGTGGAAATGCTCCCGATGGTTCTGGTCGCGATAGGGGATGATCGCCTCGGCCTCGCGGAACTTGTTGAGGATGAGCACGATCTTGCCCCGCTCGATCTGCTGGATCTCGCCGGAGAGGAGCTCGCCGATCCGGTCGCCGAACTCGTCCCGGATCTTGGTGCGCTCGCCCTCGCGCACCCGCTGGATGATCCGCTGCTTGGCCGCCTGGACGGCGAGTCGGCCGAACTTGTCGAACGGCACTTCCTCTTCAAGCATGTCGCCGACCTGGAACTCCGGATCCTCGAACCGCGCCTCGTCCAGCCCGATCTCGGCGCTCGGATCCTCGACCGCGGCGACCACCTGGCGGAGGCGCATGACCTCGATCGAGCCCTGGAGCTCGTCGACGGTCATCTCGAAACGAACATTGGGCCCGAACTTCTTCACCAGCGCGGCGTGAATGCCGTCGCGCAACAGGTCAAGTAGCTCGTTCCGGTCGATCTGCTTGGTGGTGGTGAGCTCGCGGATCGCCGCGAGCATCTCTGCCGATCCTGCCATGCGTGGTCGCTCCGAAAACTCGGGATGCCGGCACCAGCACCCCGCCCTCAAGGGTCCCGCTTGCCGGCGGGTACAGGGTGCTCACGATTCCAGGGAAGAGGCCGGTGCGCGAGTACCGGTTGGGGGGAACAAAAAATGTGGGGAATTCCCCACATCGTCAGCCAACCCGGGTCCGGCAGGCGAGCACCACAATCCTCACTCCAGCCTTTCAAATATAGCCCATTCGGCTACCCGGCGTCAATTGCCGCCCCCTGCCCGATTACTGGGGGCCGTTGTTGACGGTGACGGTCCGCAGCGCCTCGGCGGTGTTCCCCGCCAGGTCCACGGCAAGGACCTTCAGCTGCACCGCCCCGGCCGGCCTCGTAGTGGTGTTCCAGAGCCATTCATAGGGCGCGATCCCGTCCTCGCCGAGCAGCGTCGTCCCGGCGTAGAACCGGACCACCTCGATGCCAAGGTTATCGCTGATCCGGGTCGAGATGCTGACCACCCCGGAAACCGTGGCGTTGGCCGCCGGACTGGTAATCTCGACGGTGGGAGGGGTCGAATCCGTGCCCGGGTCGCTGATACACCCCCCCAGCAGGAAAACCAGACTCCCAAGACCGATCCCGGCACTCCGATGTCTCGCCACACAACCTCCCTAGAGTGGGACTGCGCTGGACCCGGGCACGGGGATGCCGAGATACGCCACCTGGCGCCCGTCCAGCCCACCCGACCGACGGTGGCTGTAGAAATCGCCAGATCGGGATGCAGTACAATGTGCGGAGACGGTGATCTCTCCCACCCCCAACACATCGGCCTGCTCCGCCAGGCGATTTCGGAGGTCGAGGTGTCCCTTCTCTCCCTCGGCGGTGGGTTTTCCACATGCCGCTGCAACTTGACCGTCCACCTCATAGCACGGACCGGATATCGCGACGCCGCAATGCATTACAAGATCGCTCGGAGAAGCTCCCGCAACCGTCACGAGTTGTCGAATCGCTACGGCGAGGATCCCTCCAGCCACCCCACGCCATCCGGCGTGGACGAGGGAACAGAGGCGGTGGGTGGGATCGAACAGGTACACCGGGACACAATCTGCAACGGTCACGAGGAGCAGCTGTCCGGGCGCGGCGGTGCCGTGCCCATCGACGCCGCCCATGATCGTCCAGCCCCGGGTAGGCGCTGGATGCCAGGCAATCGAGTTGCCGTGGACTTGATGGGAGAGGACGGCTCCAGAAAAGCCTGGCTCGGAGCTGAGGAACTCCCGCCAGCGGGCGGAAACCTCTCCGACCGGTTTCCCGGTCCACAGGCCGAGGTCGAAATCAGCCCCGCTCCCCCTCCCTGTCACCCCCGCAACGACCCCGAATCGTTCCCGCCAGCCCGGGACGGCCCATCGAGGGACGGGCCCCTCCAGTCTGATCTCGGAGACGACGCGGGGGGCGGCTCAGTCATCCAGTCGCTGAATGTCGGCGCCGAGGGCCCGGAGGCGTTGATCAATATTCTCGTAGCCACGTTCGATCTGGCCGATGTTGTGGATCGTGCTCGTGCCCCTCGGCCGCGAGCGCAGCGAGCAGCATCGCCATGCCGGCGCGGATGTCGGGCGACTCCACCGTCCCGCCGCGCAGCCGAGCCGGGCCGCTGATCACCGCGCGGTGCGGGTCGCAGAGTACGATGCGTGCGCCCATGCCGATCAGCTTGTCCACGAAGAACAGCCGTCGACTCGAACATCTTCTCGTGGATCAGCACCATCCCCTCGCACTGCGTGGCCGTCACGATGGCGATCGACATCACGTCGGCCGGGAACGCGGGCCACGGGCCGTCCTCGAGCTTGGGCACGTGCCCGCCGAGATCGGGCCGGACCCGACGCTCCTGCCCGTGACTGACGACGAGGTCGGCTGCCGTCGAGCCGCGGCGTGATCCCGAGACGCTCGAAGCCGAGGAGCGTGCGAGCGGAGGTCGTCGCCCGCGCACCCCCTCGATGGTGATGTCGCCGTCGGTGACCGCGGCGAGGCCGATGAAGGATCCGATCTCGATGTGGTCGGGACCGATCTCGTACTCCGCCCCGCGCGAGGGATGGCCGCCGTCGATGGTGTAGGTGTTGGAGCCGATCCCCTCGATGCGGGCCCCCATCGCCACCAGCACGCGCGCGGTGTCCTGCACGTGCGGCTCCGCGGCGGCGTTGCGGAGCACGGTGCGCCCCTTGGCCATCACGGCGGCCATCAGGGCGTTCTCGGTTCCGGTGACGCTCGGTTCGTCGAGGAAGATGTCCGCGCCGGTCAGGTGCTTGGCTTCGATTTCGTACCGGTCGCCGACGGTGACCCGCGCCCCGAGGCGCTCGAGCGCGAGGAAGTGGGTATCGATGCGGCGGCGACCGATCACGTCACCACCCGGCGGAGGGAGGGTGACCGACCCGAAGCGTGCGAGGAGCGGGCCGGCCAGCAGGATGGACGCCCGGATTCGCGCGCAGAGGACCGGATCGAGCGGCTTGAGTTGTGCGCCCCGCGTATCCACGGCCAGGTCGCCCCCGTCGCCCCAGGTCGCCGTGGCCCCGAGATCCACGAGGATCTCCACGAGGGTCTCGACATCCCGAATCCGGGGGATGTTGCGTAGCTGGACCGGGCCATCCGCGAGGAGGGTCGCGGCAATGACCGGCAGGGCGGCGTTCTTGTTGCCGGCAGGACGATGCAACCAGAGAGCCGGCGTCCGCCGGTGACCACGAAGCGAGGAGGCATGCGGCAAACCTCGCGTGGCAGGTTCGGAGCGTCAAGCGGGGCCGCCGGTTTCGGCATTATATTCGGGCCATGGAATCCCCCGCATCGAGTCACCCATGACGATCCTCATGGCCCTTCAGGTTGCCACCCCCGGCTGGGTAGGGCCGACGGTGGCCCTCTCGATGGTGGTGATTGCCTTCTGCTTCATCGGGATGGCGATCGCCGGGTTCCAGATCCAGCGGGACGGCGCGGAGCTGCGGAAGGAACTGCACACCCTGACCACCGAGCTCGAACCCGCCATCAAGGCCGTCAACCGCCTCGCGGTCAAGGGCGAGGCGCTCTCCGAGCAGATCAGCGGGGAAATCCGGGAGGTCCTGGAAACAAGCCGCCGCACCCGGTTCACCTTCGAGCGGGGGATCAAGCGTGCCCGACGGCGCCTGCAGGACCTCGACACCCTGATCGAGGTGGTCCAGGAGGAGGTGGAGGAGACGGCCCTGGACGTCACCTCCGCCGTGCGCCGGGTGCGGACCGCTGGGGGCGCCATCGGGCTGGTGCGGCGGCTCCTGGTGCGAGGGCGTCGGTGAGCAGCTGGTCACGGCTGATGCTGGGTAGTGGTCTCGCGGTCCTGCTGTTGGTGCTGCTGCCCTCGGATGCCCACGCCTGGACCCCGGGCACCCACATCTTCCTCAGCGAAACGGTGCTGGCCAACCTGAAGTTGCTGCCGCCCGTCATCGCCGACCTGCTCCATCACTACCCCTGGGACTTCCTGTACGGCAGCATCGCCGCCGACACCTCCATCGCCAAGAAGCACGTCCCGCCTGGCCGCCATTCGCATTTCTGGATCGTCGGGCAGGAGGTCCATGATCGGGCCGAATCAGAGCGGCTCCGCGCGTTCGGGTTGGGCTATCTGTCGCACCTGGCGGCCGACACGGTGGCGCACAACTATTTCGTGCCCCGGCAGTTGATCCTGACCAACAGCGGCCGATCGATGGGCCATTCATACTGGGAAAGCCGGGTGGAGGCCTACCTGACGGCAGCGTACGCCCGGAAGGCCAAGCAGTTGATCGTGCTCGACCACTCCCCCGCCGACCGGCACCTCGAGTCGATCATCTCCCCCACCCTGTTCAGCGTCCGGACCAACCGCCGGATCTTCCGAGGCCTCGTCCACCTGGCCGACCTCAAGGGCTGGCAGGAGACGATGCGGATGGCACGGGAGCGGAGCCGGTGGATGCTGACTGACGACGAGGTGGAGCGCCACCTCGCGGTGGCCTATGACTACATCATGGAGACACTGCGGGCGCAGGCGGGGCGGGCGCGGGACCTGGACCCGACCGGGCACAAGCCGCTGGACCAGGCGAAGCGGCTCCGGCGGAAGGAACTGGTCAGTGGCGGCTGGTCAGATCGGGAGCACATGCTCGAGGCGGCGGGATCGCACTTTGGGCTCCCGGACCACCCCCTCGAATACTGGGTGGACAGCGCGGTTACGCGGCCCTGGTTGCTGCCGACCCCGCCCGAGCTGGTGAAGGTACCGGAGACGGTGGTGCTGGGGGCCAAGGACGACTCGGCCGCCTGACCGGTCACCCTTCCCTGATCTGCCTCACACCTGCCACCAGCCGTTCCACCTCATCCAACGTGGTGTAGCACGCACACCCCGCCCGCACCAACCCCTCCACCCCCAACCGCTCGATCACCGTCACCGCGTAGAAGTCGCCGTGGGAGACGAACACCCCCCGCTCGGCAAGCGTGATCGCGACCTGCTCGGAACTGCGCCCCTCGACGGTGAACCCGATGGTCGGGGTCCGCGGCGTTCCGGGTGGAGGCCCGTAGCACCGGACCCCCGGAATCGCGGAGAGTCCCTCCCACATCGCTGCCAAGAGCGCCTCGCCCCGGTGATGGAGCTCGACCAGCGTGGCGCGGATGCCGTCACGTCGACTTGGCGCACCAGCGGCAAGCCCCGCCAGGAACTGCACCGCCGCCGCCGCGCCAACGATCCCCTCGTGATTCTGGGTGCCGGTCTCCATGCTCTCGGGGGGGTCATCTGCGGCGGGGATGAGCTTGGGAAGGTCGAGTGCCTCGAGCTGGGCGCCGCGGCCGAAGAGGATGCCGATGTGCGGGCCGTAAAACTTGTAGGCCGAGCAGGAGAGGAAGTCGCAGCCGATCCGGCGGACATCGATCGGCAGGTGGGCGGCAGCGTGGACGGCATCCACGAAGGAAAGCGCGCCAGCGGCCGCAGCCTGCGCACACACGGCAGCGACATCGGTGACGGTGCCGAGGGCGTTGGAGGCCATGCCGATCGCGACCAGCCTGGTGCGCGGCCCGATGGCGGCAGCCATGCCGTCCGGGACCAGCCTTCCGCTGCCTGGATCGAGTGGTACCACCCGGAGGGTGATCCCCCGCTCCTGAACCAGCGCCTGCCACGGGGCGAGGTTGGCGTGGTGGTCGAGCTCGGTCACCACCACCTCGTCGCCGGGGCCCCACTTCCGGCCCAGCGCACGCGCCAGGTGAAAGGTGAGGGTCGTCATGTTGGCGCCGAACGCCACCTCGCTCGGCGACGACCCCAGCATGTCCGCTACCGTCTCGCGGGCTTGCCAGAGCAGCGCATCGGTCTCGGCGCTGGTGGGATAGCTCCAGTGGGTGTTGGCATTGTGGTGGTAGAGGTAGTCGAGCATCGCCTCGCCGACGGCGCGCGGGACCTGGGTCCCGCCGGGTCCGTCGAAGTACGCCACGGGGTGCCCGTTGTGCTGGCGCTCGAGCGCCGGGAACTGGGCGCGAATCGACTCGACCGATGCCACTTGAGTCCTGCTCATGCCAGTTTCCTTGCCAGCACCGCCTGGATGCCCTTGGGGTCGGCCTTGCCGCCGCTGCGCTTCATCACCTGGCCGGTCAGGAAACCCATCAGCTTGGCTTCCCCGCCCTTGAACCGGGCGACCTCATCGGGACAGGCCGTCAGCACCTCGTCCACCCACGCCTCGAGGGCGGACTCATCCCGCACCTGGATCAGGCTCATCTCCGTGGCGAGCGCGAGCGGATCACCGCTGCCACGGGAGGACAGCTCGGCGTAGACCTTCTTGCCCGCTTGATGGCTGACGGTGTTGCTCATCACCATTTCAATCAGGGCCGCCAGCGTGGCCGCGGGCACCCGGAAGGCGCCACCGGCATTCCAATCGGTGAGCGCCTCGCCCATGACCCAGTTCGCGGCGGCCTTCGCTTCTGCACCCGCCGCCGCCACCGCCTCGAAGTACCGGGCGATCTCCACCTCGCCGCTCAACACCTTGGCATCGTAGCTGGACAACCCGTACTGCTCCGCCAGCCGGGTGCGCATCGCG
>CAVPYI010000012.1:0-4977 GCA_963709905.1 uncultured Gemmatimonadales bacterium | reverse complement strand
AAATCACGGAGGGTCGTGAATCCGTTCATGAGGGCGGTCTGCGCCGCGACGGTCGCCCGGATGGTGCGGTACGGGATGGACTCCTTGAGCAGCTGGTCGTCGTAGTCGGCGGCGGTGATGTCGCCCTGGAGCAGGATATGGGTGTGATTATCGATCAGGCCGGGCAGCACGGTGAGGGGGACAAGGTCGAGTGGAGCGCCACCCGAGCGCCCGCCGAGCCACCTCGGCACAGGGACCGACCCGGAGATGCGCGCCCTCGATCAGGATGCCCTGGTGCGGCGCACCCGGTCGGACAGCGCCGTCGATCAGGCGGCCGGCCCGAATGAGCGTTCGCGCGGTCTGGGCCGTGGCAAACCGCCGGGTTGAGGGTGCGCAGGGCGAGGCCGATGAGGGACAGGGCGATGACGTGGCGAACCGTACAATTCGATGGCATAATGGCGTAGCCTCGACAGATAGGGGCGTGCCCAAGGTGGCCGGATGAGCAAGCAGCGCAAGAGCTCCGTGGGGGATATTCGCATTATCATGCCGGAAGGCAAGCCGGCCGCGCCGGCCAGCCCGCCGGATTGGGTGGATGGTCGGGATTGGCATGCTCGTCGTTGTCGTGCTGACGGTGTTGTGGCGGCTGTTCCGGCGAATCGCGCGTGACCCGGTTTCTGCTCCCGCTGCTGGGTGCGGTGGCCGTCGGCCCTTCCGCTCCTGGCCCAGAATCCCGCACTTCCCCCGCGTACTCTCCGTTCCTCCTCGACGGGGCGACCTACCGCCAGGAGATCCGCTCGGTCATCACGATCACCAGTGCCCGGGAGCGCACCCGCGAGACCAGCCTGCGCGACGGCCGGCTTCGACTCGTGGCCACGGGGCAGGATTCGGTGGTGAGGCTGGAGGCCTCGTTGACACCCTGGCGGTGTGGCGGGAAGGAGCCGGCGGTCGCCTCACGCCCGAGACCGACGGTGTCATCGGCGGGCGTTTCCGCGGGCTGCTCACCCGGCAGGGCGGGTTCGCGGCCACGGACGCCCCATTCGTACCCGACGACCTCGCCCAGTGTCGCCGAGCTGGCCAGCGCGCTCGCCGATCTCCTGCCGCCATTGCCTCCGGTGGCGCTCCTGCCGGGCGCTCCACCCGCGATGACTTCGGCACCGCATTCCTCCGGGTGCCGGATGGCATCGTGGAAGGCCGACGGGTGGAGCGCTACCGGTTGGTGCGCCAGGGTGAGAGTGAGGAGGTCAAGCGGCTGCCCGATTCCACCCGAGGTGCGGGCCCACCGGCAGGAGCGCGAGACGGGGGTGATGAGCTGGTCCGCGGGACGTGGGACTGGTGCGCTGGGAACGGGAGGTGACCGTGGAGGTACTGGTCCCGGTGGGCGGCGTGGTGAAGCAGCCGTTCCGGACCGTGATCGACCAGACGATCGTGGTCGAGCGGGCCGGCCGCGTAGCCTAGAGGCCGACCTCGCGATACACGTACTCGAGTGGGGCCACGGTCTCCTCGAGCGCCGCCGTGATGATGTCGTGCCGGGGGGAGAGTGAGCAGACGGGGTCGGTGCTGGTGGCATCGCCGGTGAGCGCAAAGGCCTGGCAGCGGCACCCGCCGAAGTCCTGGCCTTTCCTCGGGCAGCTCCGGCAGGGCTCCTGCATCCAGGCGTCGCCCCGGAAGGCGTTGAAGAGGGGCGAGTGCTCCCAGATCCAGCCGAGGGAGTGCTCGCGGACGTGGACCAGTTCCAGGTGGCTGATCTGGGTCGCGCCGTGGCAGGGCAGGGCCTTGCCGTCGGGGGTGACGAGGATGTACACGCTGCCCCAGCCGCCGTAGCAGGGTTTGGGAAACTGCTCGTAGTAATCGGGCAGCACATAGATGATCTGCATCTTCCCCCGGTACTTCGCCAGCGCGGCCTCGGCGACGCCCCGGGACCGCTCCACCTGGTCGCGGGTCGGCATCAGCAGGTGCCGGTTTTTCAGGGCCCAGCCGTAGTACTGCGTATTCGGCCAGCTCCACCCGGTCCGCCCCGTGTTCCGCCGCGAAATCGATGATCTCCCCGAGCCGGTCCAGGTTGCCGCGATGGAGGACGACGTTGACGGAGAAGGCGAGGTCCGAGCTCCTTCACCAGGGCCGCGGCGTCCAGCTTCTGCCGCCCCAGGCGGATGCCGGCGATGCGGTCCGCGTTGGCGGCATCGGTGTCCTGGAACGAGATCTGGATGTGCGTCGATCCCGGCCTCCTTGAGCCGCAGCGCCCGCTGCCGGGTGAGACCGAGGGCCGAGGTCACCAGGGTGGTGTACAGTCCCTCGGCCCGGGCGTGGGCCACCAGCTCCTCGAGGTCCTTCCGCACCAGTGGCTCGCCGCCTGACAAGCCGAGCTGCATGACCCCGAGATCGCGGGCCTGCGTGAAGACTCGCTTCCAGTCGTCGGTGGAGAGCTCGGCCTCCGCCCGAGTCATCTGCAGGGGGTTGGAGCAGTACGGGCAATGCAGGGGACAGCGATAGGTCAGCTCGGCGAGGAGCGTCGTCGGGGTCCGGCCAGCGGGCGGTGGCGTGGGGCCGCCGGCCGCCGCCCCGGCTGCGGGGCCTCGCCCCGCGGCGCAGGGGACCGGCGCTCGGTATGGACGACCAGCAGCTCTCGCCGGAGCATCAGGGCCACATACTCGACGACGTCCGCCGTACATCCGCGTGATAGCGCCGGGACGGTCGGTCACGATCTGCGCGACCGAGCGGGAGCCGTCGCACAGCTCGAGGATGGCGCCGCCGGTGTCGTTCAGAAGCATCGCCCCTTCGGGGTACAGCAAGACGGGGCGCTGCCGCACCGGATCAAGCCGAAGCGCGTCAGGCGCCACAGTTGCGGGAACCCGGTCAGCTCTGTCGTCATGGTGCCCCTCTCGCGTCAATCTTCCGCCGGCCGATGGCCCAACGCTCCCTACTCTGCATAGGCATTGTGGATCGTATCGATCATGGCCCAGAGCATCTCCAGCTTGAACGCCAGGGCCTCGAAAGCCAGCCGCTGGGTCTCGGCGGTAGTGCAGTGCCGCTGCACGATCGAAAGGCCGTGGCGGACATCCCGCGGAGCCTGCACCAGGCGGCTCTTGAAGTAGTCCAGCCCCTCCGGGCGGAATCCAGGGATAGTGGATGGGAAAGGACTCGATGCGTTCCTGGTGAATCCGGGGTGCAAACAGCTCGGTGAGTGACGACGCGCAGGCCTGGACCCAGGGCTTCGACTTGCAGAACCAGACGTAGCTCTCGCAGATCAGCCGGACGGCGGGCAGCACGTGGCGCTCGTCTTCCATCTCCTCCCGCGGTACGCCGAGGGCGATGCCCAGGCGGATCCACAACTCGATGCGGCCCGTCCCTGGGGCGCGTGCCGTCGTGGTCCACGATGCGCTGGATCCACTCCCGTCGCACATCGGGGTCGGGGCAGTTGGAGAGGATCGCCGCGTCCTTCCGGGGCACCACCCGTCGATAGGCCAGCCGGTTGGCGGCCGACCCCTGGAACTGCCGCCGGGAGAGCTTGCCCCCGTACATCAGGCGGTGAAACGGATGCTCTGCGTAGTAGGAGCCGTGGAAACCCCGCAGGGCCGTCTCGAGGGCGTCCGGACTCAGCGGCCGGGTCAGGTCGGGGATCGGCGGACGCGGTGGGGCCGCGAGGGGCGAGACGGCCTGGACTGCGCTGCTCACTGGCTGCTCCAGTTCGAGATGGCCTGCGCCTCAAAGGCCGGGTCCGGGAAGTTGGTGGCGTGGCCGCCATTGGCCACCGTGCGGGCGACCCGGTCGGCGAACTGGCGTACGCCGATGCGCACCATCCCGTCCGGCTCACCCTTGAGCTCGGTGGAATCATCGAGGATGATCTCTCCGGTCTCCACCCGGATGAGCTGCGCCGACAGCACCCAGATCAGGTTGCTGGTCTTGCTGACCTTGGTCAGCACCACCCACCGGGCGCCCAGCCGCCGTGCCACCGCCCGGGCACAGCTCACCTTCACGTTACAGGGAATGCCACCCGTCGCCGCAGCGCCGCCGGAGCGGCGGCGAGCGAGTCTACCACGGCGGCGGAGACGACTTGCTCCCCCAGTCGCCCCGCCAGATGGGTACGCAGCACCTCCGTGGCGACGGCCGCCTTGGCGGAGTCGGCCGCCTCGATGACGTTGGCCTGCTCGTTGTAGAGCGCGGCGCTGAGGGCGGCCAGCCTCGCCGTCGGCACCTCGGGTCCGGCGGCTGACTGGGCCCACGCCGCCGGAGCGGCGAGACCGACCAGTGCCACGAGCCACGGTACCGATACCGGCTGGCGCGCGAAGACGGCAATACCTGCATTGGTCCCAACGCTCCCCTCAAATGATGAATCGCATCCCGTCCATCCCGATCGTCAGGCCGGCGCGTTCAACTGCCCGGCGAGCCGGGGAATCCTCGACGAGCATCGGGTTGGAGTTGTTGATGTGAGTGTATACCCGGTGCCGACTGGGCAGGTCCGCCAGGATCTCGAGGCTGCCGCCGGGGCCCGACCGGCAGGTCGTCCGACTTGGCGGGCGGTCCGCTCGCTCAGGCCGAGCTGGACCATCTCGTCGTCAGTCCAGAAGGTCCCGTCAAAGAGCACCAGGTCGGCGCCCGCCAGGCGCTGGCGGAGTGACTGGTCGAGTCCGCCACAGCCCGGAACAAACGCCGCCGTGGCACCAGTCGCGCGGTCGGCGACCCACAACCCCACGGTATGTCCTTCCCCGGCCTGCCGCGCGAATCGTGGCGGGTCGCCGGCAACCGCCACCGGCGTCACCGTGAGCCCCGATTCTTCCCCGGAGACGTAACGCAGGGGCATCGCCACCCCGAGGTTCAGCGTCGTGACCGCCACCTCCGCAAACGCCTGCGTGACGGGCAGGATCCGGCTGTCTTCGGCCAGGACCTTGAGCACCGCCGCCGTCCCGTAGAGCTGCAGCTGGCGGGCCTCCCGGAGCAGGGCGATGCCGAGCGTGTGGTCCAACTCGGCGTCGGTCACCACGATTCCTTCGATCGGCACCT
>CAVPYI010000011.1:0-12611 GCA_963709905.1 uncultured Gemmatimonadales bacterium | reverse complement strand
ACGTCTGGCGGGACAGTTCGAGGCTGTGGAAGGCTACTCGCATCCTCATTCCTTTCTCCGCCTGCCGGGAGGCAACGTCCTCGCGACCTTCCAGATGCAGCACTCGGCGGCCGGCATGGCGCCGGGTGGCCTGGTGGAGATCACGCCCGCGGGAGCGCCGGTCCGCTCCCGGTCGGCCAACGCGCCGGGGCTCGATCCGGGCACCCGGGTCTACAGCGCCGGGGTCGTGCCGGCACTGGACCGGATCGTCACCACCACGACCGACATGATGGCGGACTCACCTGCCTCGAACCAGCTGCAGATCTGGCGGCTGTCCGACATGACGCTGCTCCGCACCATCACGCTCCCGAATGGGCCGCTCGGCGACGAGTCGCAGCTGACCGCCGAGCCGCGGGTCCTGGACGATGGGCGAACGGTGCTGGTCTCGACCTTCAACTGCGGCCTGTACCTGCTGGAGGGGCTGGAGACGGAGAATCCTTCCGGACGCCTCGTCGCCTCCTTCCCCCGCGTGGCGGGTGAGTACTGCGCCATCCCGGTCATCGCGGGGCACTACTACCTGGTCACGGTGCCGGCCTGGAATGCGGTGGTGAGCCTCGACATCAGTGATCCCGCCCTGCCGCAGGAGGTGAGCCGGGTGGCGCTCGGCCCGGGTGACATCCCCCACTGGATTGCCATTTCCGGGGATCATCGCCGGGTGGTGATCACCGGCTACGGCAGCATGGAGAACCGGGTCATGATCGCCCGGTTCGATCCACAGTCGGGCCGGCTGGCGCTGGATGAGCGGTTCCGCGAAGAGGGCGCCGGCGAGGCCGGGTTCCGGATGACCGGCAGGACGTGGCCGCACGGCGGCACGGCGAGCGGGATCCCGCACGGCGCGGTCTTTGGCAGGTGATGAGGTCATCGCACTCACCGGAGAATCACAAGCGGCGCAGCGTGACTTCCCCAGCCGGTCTCACCACCCTGCTCCATTCCGCCAGTCGGCCATTCTACTTCATACACATGAGGGCGGATCTGAAAGCGGAGAGCCCGTCACCCCGGAGGGGCGACGGGCTCTCCGCCACTCATCCTGCGCCGGTTAGTAGGTCAGCACCGGCTCCATCTCACGCGCCTGCTCGACCCACTTGGCCACGGTCTTCACCGATGGCACGACGCGGGTGAGCTTCTTCTCCTCGTTCACCCGGGCCATCACGGAAACCAGGTTCTCCGGATTGCGCATCCCGAGCTCCTTCACGGTGTCCACGCCGGCCGACTCCAGCAGCTGGCCGAACTCCGAGCCGATCCCAGAGACCCGCATCAGGTCGACCTGGTTGGTCCAGGTCATGATCTGCGCCGACGACAGGCTGGTTGCCTGCTCCAGCTGATGGCGTCCCTCCGGCGTGGCGCACTTGGTCAGCAGGTCTTCCGTGGTGTGGATCCCGGCAGCCTGGAGCCGCTCGGCGTAGTGCGGTCCGATCCCTTCAACCTCCTCGATCTTGTATTTCATGTGGGTATCCTCCTTGTGGGCACGCGGGGCTTACGCCGCCAGCGTTGCCAGTTCCGGTAGTTGAGCGAACAGTTTCTTGGTCAGGCCGTCTCCCGCATTGCCGCGCACCAGTTCCATGAACTTCTGGACCAGTCCACCGACCTTGGCGGGCGAAAACCCGGTCTGCTGAATCATCGCCACGAGGCCGAGTGCCCCACTGGCGCCACCCACCCCGCCGAGCTTGGGGGCCACGGCGCCGAGCGCTCCGCCCAGTACACCGGCCGTGGCCGTTGCGGGCTGGCTGGCCGGCTTCGTGATGAGGTCATTGGCCCCGGGTAGGGCTCCCATGAGCTGCTGAAAGTCACCAGCATCGACCTTGGACTTGAGCGTGCTGAGCAGCGCGCCGGTCGCCTGCCGGGTGTTGTTTTCCGGTTCGTTGAGCTGCTGCGAGACTACTGCAATGAAGTCATTGATCTGTTTCACTTTACCTCCATTTCGAGCCCCAAAAGGCTGTTTCTTTCTCCAATGATTGAAATATAACCGGTTCGGGTCCAGAATGGAACCCCTAAACTAATATCAGTCAATCACTTACCGCTTCAACGACGACAGTAGTGGAGGCTCGCCAGAGGGCAGGAGAGGCGCTTGTGGCCGAGCCCCGGAAACCGCACCGGTCGTCGGGCTCGTGGCCACCCCGGCGTCGCGGGGCTGCTGGGGAGGTGAGCCGAGCTTGCCCGGCATGTCCGCGCCCGGCAGCTTAAGGATCGACCATGAGCTTCCCGCAGCCTCACCCGTTCCCCAGGACCGTCTGCCCATGAACACCCCGAAGAAGCGGAGTCCGGCCCTGCTGGTCGCGGGCCTCGTCGTGCTGGTCGTGGCCGCAGTGGCGATCATCAAGCGGGATGCCATCGCAGGAATGATCCTCAAGGGCGGCGATACCTCGCTCATGGGGGAGGCCGCACAGAGCAGCCCGCAGGCCCAGCTGGCGGTGGACTTCCTTGCGGCGCTCAGGACCTCCGATGTCGCCACCATGGAGCGGCTCGCCACGGCGGATCAGGCCGAGCGGATCCGGCAGGAATCGGCGGCACCGACGGCCGAGTATCAGCAGATGACTGCGATGATGTTGGAGGACCTGCCGGCCGACGTGAACGAGCTGCGCGGCCGCATCAAGAGCGTCCAGGTCCACAAGGAGCGTGGGGTAGTGACCTTCGATACACCGGCCAATTCCTGGTTCGTCACCATGGACCTGGTGGATGGCGGCTGGCGTGTGTCGGCCTTCTAGGGGGGCGGCGGCAGCATGACCCATCTACCCGATGCCACCCGGTACGACCGGCCGGGCTTCTACCGCCGCTGCGGGCGGTCGGGGATCTCCCTCCCGCTGCTGTCGCTGGGGTTGTGGCACAACTTCGGCGCCGGGACTCCTACGACAACGCGCGGGCGCATCATGCGCGCGCGTTCGACCTGGGGATCACGCACTTTGACCTGGCCAACAACTACGGCCCGCCGGCAGGGTCAGCGGAAGAGACCTTCGGCGGATCCTGCGGGAGGATCTGCGGCCGCTGGCGCGATCGAACTGATCATCTCCACCAAGGCCGGCTACTACATGTGGCCCGGGCCGTACGGCGACTGGGGTTCGCGGAAGAGCCTGCTGGCCGTCGCTCGACCAGTCGCTCAGGCGGATGGGGCTGCGCTACGTGGACATCTTCTACTCCCACCGCCCAGATCCTGACACGCCGCTGGAAGAGACGATGGGAGCACTGGCCCAGGCCGTCCGGAGCGGCAAGGCGCTCTACGCCGGCCTGTCCAACTACCCGCCCCGGGAGACGTGGCAGCGGCGCACTGCTCCGGGAGATGGGCACGCCCGTGCCTGGTCCACCAGCCCCGCTACAGCATGCTGGACCGCATGATCGAGCCGGAACTGCTCTCCACCCTGTCGCGGGAGCAGATCGGGGCGGTGGTCCTTCTCACCGCTCGCCAAGGGGCTGCTCACCGATCGCTACTTCGACGGCATTCCCGACGACGCGCGGGCCGGCCGCGATCCCCGGTTCCTCCGGCCCGACCATGTCACCGACCGGGTGGTCGCAAGGCGAGGCAGCTCAACGAGGTGGCCCTGGCCCGCGGCCAGTCGCTGGCCCAGATGGCGCTGGCGTGGGTGCTGCGTCAGCCGGTGGTGACCAGCGCGCTGATCGGCGCCAGCCGGGTGAGCCAGCTTCGACGATGGCTGCGTGGGCGCCACTCGGCGCCTGGCGTTCGAGCAGCCGAGGAGCTGGAGCGGATCGACGGCATCCTCGGGCATCGTAACGGCCCGCCGGCCGTGATACTCAGCCACAGCACGGCCGTTGCGGGGGATCGAACCGTGACCGGGACGGTGGATCCCGATGCGTACCGCGGAATGCGAGTGTCGGCGTATTTCGTGCGACCCGCGGGCTCGACCGATGGACCGGCGCCTGACGGTCGTCTGACGCGCACCGGCGGGACCTTTCAAGAAGCCGGAGGGCGGTGACGCTTGCGCGGGCAGACGAGAACTCCCAGCTTAGGCGGGCTGTCAGGCTGTCCTCCGCACAAGCGAGGGACTGTGGACGGGTCAGAATCGCTGGGCCGTGAGTGGTTCCGCCGCGTCTGGAACGAGCTGGACCTTTCCGCGATTGACGTGCTCTTCGCCGCCGACGGGACGGCGTACGGCCTGGGGGAGGCCCCGATCCACGGACCCCACGGCTTTCACCAGTTCCACCGCAACTTCACCGATGCCTTCCGCGGCATCGGCGTCGAGGTCCTGCACGAAGTGCAGCAGGGCGACATGGCCGCCCTGCACTGCCGAGTCTCCCTGGCGCCGCGCAGCAAGCCCACGCCGATCTCCTTCAAGGGCTGTGCCTTCATTCGCATTCGGGATCGTCAGATCGTCGAGGCCTGGAACACCTGGGATTTCCTGAGTCTGGTCCAGGACATGGGTGCCCTGCCACCAGACGCGCTGGGCCTCGCGATGTCAGGCCGTCTCCGCCCCTACTCCTCCTCCGGCTGAGCTGATTCTTCCGCTGGCGCTTGCCCGAAGCCCAGTTTCCGAGATCTTCCGCAAGCTGAAACGGCCACTCATCCCGCTGCCGGCCCGCCCCGGGCCTGCGCGGCGATCCGACAACCTCGTCCTCGCGGCGGAGACCTTCCGATGATCCACCTCGCCACCGCCGGCCTCGCGCTGGCAGCCCTCTCCATCTCCGGCGCCGCCCAAGCCAGGACGTCCCGCGGTCCGACTCGACCGCTATCGTGGCCACGGTGGAGGCGTTTCACCTCGCGCTGAGCACGGGTGATGCCGCCGGGGCACTGGCGCTGCTCGCCCACGATGCGGTCATTCTGGAGTCCGGGGATCTGGAGACGCGGGCCGAATACGCGGCCCATCACTTGGCGGCGGATATCGAGTTCACTCGCGCGGTGCCGAGCCAGCGGGTCACCACCGGCGTGCATCAGGATGGCGCGGTGGCCTGGGTAGCGTCGGTGACAACCAGTCGCGGGACGTTTCGCGACCGGCCGGTGGCATCGCAGGGGGCGGAACTGCTGATACTGAGCCGCACCGGCGCCGGCTGGCGGATCAGGGCCATTCACTGGTCCTCTCGACGCCTTTGATGCTGCGCCGAGTCACGCCAATTGGGCGAGCACCCGGTCCAGCCGAGTGAAGCTGATCTCGATGCCGTCTTTCATGCCAGTGCGGGTTGCCGCCTCCCGGGCCGCCGTGTCGGGGTAGGTCGCGGTCAGGGTCATGATCGTCAGGCTCCCCGGCCTCGGTGAGGACAAGCGTGTTGAGCGTCTCCGGCCACTCGGGACCCCACCGTCCGTCCACGCCGCCCGTCTCCGGCGGCCGCACCTCCCGGTAGCTGCCGCTCATGCCCATCTCCCTGCCGTCCGCCTTGCGCCAGGTGTAGCGCCACGCTCCGCCGGGTCGCAGGTCGATTTCGCAGACCGGCATCGTCCACCCCTCCGGGCCGAGCAGCCACTGGGAGACAAGCGGTCGACTGGTCCACGCGTCGAACACCACTCCGCGCGGCGCGGCCACGGCGCGGGTAATGACGAGGTCCCGGTCGTTCGGGGTGGCGTAGGTGGTGATACCGGTCCTGGCTCCGCCGCTCATCGGTCGTCTCCTCTTTCTCGCGCCGGTGCGGGCATTGGTGGCGGGACGGGTCACGGGCAGGGGCGCGATGAAGGGCGTCCGTGAGCCAGTAGCCGCCCACCAGCTACTTTGATACACCACTCCTGCCAGCCGTCAAGCAAGGAGAGGTTTGGCCAACCTTGCTGGCTCCGGTGGGAACACAGTTCCCGCCGGCGTCCCACCGGATTCTCCAGATCCGCGCGCCTGGGAGGCCCCGTGCTGTCACGTCCGGAAATCGAACCCGCCCCCGCCGGGTGGCCCGCCTGGAGGACCAGGCTCTATGTCGTCATCTTCGGCCACGACACGCCGCGGGGAAGGCGTTCGATGTCGCGCTGATCGTCAGCATCATCCTGAGCGTGCTCGCGGTGATGCTCGACTCGATCGCGCCGTCCGGAACGCATACGGACCGGTCCTGCTCCGGCGCTCGAATGGTTCTTCACCATCCTGTTCACGGTCGAGTACGCGCTCCGCCTGACTCTGCGCCCCGGCCGACCGCGTACGCCCGGAGCTTCTTCGGCGCTCGTCGACCTGGCCTCGATCCTCCCGACCTACATCAGCCTGATCCTGCCCGGGCACCCAGTACTTCCAGGTCATCCGGGTACTGCGCGTGCTGCGCGTGTCTCCGCGTGCTCAAGCTCGCCGAGTACATCGGCGAGGCCGACGTCCTGATGGTCGCCATCCGGAACAGCCGCCGGAAGCTCTCGATCTTCATCGCCGACGGTGCTCGTGCTCGCCGTGATCCTCGGGAGCGGCGATGTACCTCGTGGAAGGACGGACCCACGGCTTCACCAGCATTCCGCAGTCGATCTACTGGACGATCGTCACGATCACCACGGTCGGTTACGGCGACATCTCGCCCGAGACACCGCTCGGCCAGACCCTGGCTTCGGTGATCATGCTGCTGGGCTATGCGATCGTCGCGGTGCCGACCGGGATCGTGACGGTGGAGCTGACCCGGGGGCGCGGACGCAGCCGCAGGCCGCCCTGTGGCGGCTGCGGCCTGACAGGCCACGACGCTGACGCGGTGTACTGCAAGCGGTGCGGAGCGCCGATGCCGGGCGCCCCCGGCTAGGCCGCTCGACTTGCCAGGCGCCGTCGAGCGCAACAGCTTTTGCCGCAATCGACCGGGGGCTGCCTCCGGCGGCCACCTTCTCCCATGCCCCGCCGGCACCATGACCGATCAGCCCCAGTCGTTCGATCCCCTCTCGACCTTCATCGAGTACCCGCCGGCGGAGATGCTGGCGCGGGGCCGGAGCTTTGCCGCCGAGATGCAGCGTCGGCGCACCATCCGGCAGTTCAGCGACCGGCCGGTCGAGCGGGCGGTGATTGACGCCTGCCTCGAGGCAGCCGGAACCGCGCCGAGCGGTGCCAATCTGCAGCCGTGGCACTTCGTGGTGGTGACCGACCCCGCAGTCAAGCGGGAAATCCGGGCCGCCGCCGAGGAGGAGGAGCGGCGCTTCTATGAGACCGCGCCGGCGGAGTGGCTCGAGGTCCTGGCACCGCTGGGCACGGATGCCCAGAAGCCCTATCTCGAGGTGGCGCCGTATCTCATCGCCATCTTTGCCCAGCGCTATGGCACCCGGGAAGATGGCAGCCGGGTGGCGCACTACTACGTGATGGAGTCGGTCGGGATCGCCAGCGGCATGCTCATCACCGCCCTGCATCACGCCGGCCTCGCCACGCTGACCCATACCCCGAATCCAATGCGATTCCTCAACCGGGTGCTGGGACGGCCGACCCCGGAGCGGCCGATCATGCTGGTGGTGGCAGGCTACCCCGCCGCCGACGCCGTGGTGCCCCGGATCCATCGCAAGCCGCTGGACCAGATCGTCACGTACCGCTGAAGGCGGCTATCGGGCGACGCTATATTCTGCCGGATGGAGGCAATTCCCTTTACCCTGAAGGTCCCCGGCAGGGACGACATGACCTGGTCGGAGATCGCCAGCACCAGCTACCGCTTCGGCGGATTGCTGCGGCTGGAGGCGGACGCCCTGCTGCTCGAGTGGACCGGCAGCGCGGCGGTAGAGGAGGTGGGGTTCACGGGTGTCCGGACCGAACAGATTGCCCTTCCCTCCGAGTCGCTCACCGTTCCCCTTTCCGAGATCCGCTCACTCCGGCTGGCCGGCGGTTGGATCCGGCCGCACCTGGAGATCACCGCCAACGACCTGGATCTGCTGCGTTACGTCCCAAGCGAGGACGGCGGGAGGGTCCGGCTGTGGCTGGCTCGGCGGGATCGCGGGGCGGGCCGGCGGCTTCTCGCCGCCGCGCTGGGAGGCTGAGGCGGAGGCTCGGATCAGCCGACCGACAAGCCTCGCCACCATCGTCGCTTTCCTCCACAGATGACCACGACTCTGATGAGGCTGTGATGGCCGCCGCCAAGCGCCGGTCCGCGGCGACCGGCGACCTGCCGCCGCGGCCAGAATGCGCGCCGGCTTGGCGAGAGTCGCTCCTCTCCTACCTAAACTCGCTTCGCCTCACGCTGGTGATCGGTAAGTGCTTTCAGGCGTGGCACTTAGGCGAAGGCAGCGTCACCGATGCGGTGCTTGACTGGAAGTCCCACTGGCCGCGGCTCCTGCCACTGCCGCACCCGAGCCCGCGGAACCGGCTGTGGCTCAATCGGAATCCGTGGTTCGAGCTCGAGGTGGTCCCCCGTTTGAGGCAGGAGGTGGCCCGCCTGATCCGCTCGACGGGGGCAGCGCCCCCGCGCCGTGGGAGGCCAGGAGCGGGGTCGTGAGAGGGGGCCGAAAATCCGCCAATCGGTCCAACCGATTATCTTCAGGTATCCGCCTGGCCTCCTACCGGGGCGGCATTCTTTTTCTGTCACGCCGCAGGTCCTCATGTCAGACACCTCACAAAGTCCATCCCGGCCGGTCTCGTCCAGTGATCCGCTCACCGAGCGGGTGCGAAACCGGTTACTGATTGCCGGACAGTCGTTTGACCGCCGGCAGCGTGCCTCTCGCCCCAAGTCCCGGCGCCGCAAGCTCCCCTCGGTGCTCGAGCTAGTGCCCTCCAGCGATGACGGAGCCGAGGGCCGCGAGCGAGCCTGCCTCCGCAGCGTCTTTCGGGAGATGGGGGAGGCCCATCGCCGCTACCGCACCCGAACCGGTGTAGCGGGAACCCCCGCCCTGCGTGCGGCCGCCCGGGCCTTCAAGGCATCGCCCAGTCTCGGATCTCTGGTCCCGGTTGCGGCGTTCCTGGACGAACTCGGCGTCCTCGCCTGGTGATTCTGGGCTGACCACATGGCCGGCAGGCGGGACCCCCGCCGCCGGCACCTTTCTCAACCAGTCGGCTCCCGTCAGTGGAGGCATGGTGCGCTTCCCTGTAGCCCTCGGTCTGTTCCTCCTCTTCGCCGGTTTCATGATCATGGTCCTCCGCCCGGTCTACCGGACCGGAGAGCGGGTACACCAGGAAGGCCTGGAGGCATCGGGGCCGGTTGAGGTGTACCGGCCCATCCCGCCGTGGGTGGGGACGGCTTCCCTGACCACCGGCGGGGTGTTGCTGGCGTTAGCCTTCGCGACGAGACTTGGCGGCCGGCGGAACCGCCCCGGACAATGACCCCGCTTGTGGTACCGATCCCCACGAAGCAATTTCAGCCGAACCCACACCTCCCCTAGCGCGAGACCTCATTATGCCTGCACGGCTACGATTCCTCGTTCCCCTTGCCCTGGCTGCCATCACCTCGAGCGCCGGTGCCCAGCAGACCAACCCGGCAGTAGAAACCACCAAGATGCTGTGGCAGCAGATGACCGGGTACGTGACCCAGGCTGCGGAGGACGTGCCGGAGTCGCTCTACGGCTATCGTCCCACCGCCCTGGTCCGGAGCTTCGGTGAGCTGATCGGCCATGTGGCGGGAGCGCAGAACCTGATCTGCGCCGCGGCCCTGGGCGAGCCGGCACGGAGCGAGGACGAGATCGAGCGGAGCCAGACCACCAAGGCGGGGTTGATCGCCGCCCTCAAGGCGTCCACCGAGTACTGCGGCCGGGCGTATGCCCAGACCGATGCGGCGTCTCAGCAGCGCACCCAGCTTTTCGGGGCGGAGCGGACCCGGCTGTTTGCCCTGACGCTCAACGCCACCCACAACGCCGAGCACTACGGCAATCTCGTGACCTACATGCGGATCAACGGGATGGTCCCGCCGTCGAGCCGTCCCAGCCCCTGATCCGCCGGTGATTCTCCGCCGCACCGGGGGCCGCACTGTAGCGGGGCTCCCGGGTTCGAGGTCGAGGAGCACTTTTCCCACCGCATCGAGTACCGAGAGGGCGGCCGGGCGCCGCACCTCTCGGGCGAGTGTCCCGCGGCCCCGGCGTGCCCATCCTGCCGTACGAGGAACCGACGAGACTGGCAGCCACCGCACCGGGCCAGGGACAACTCTCACTCATCGGGAGCCCAACATGCCTGATGATCCGGCGCGGCTGTCCGCGACCGTGACGGTAGTGGATGATGCCAGAAGGGCCGACTACTCGACGGAATTCCTCGACTATCACCTGGTCCGTGTGCTCCGGAACATCGCGCAGACTCTGGGGCACGCCGGCTTCCCCAAAGACGCGGAGCAGAAGCTCCGGCGCGCACTGATCCCACTGCTTGAGCACACGGCCAGGGCAGAGGGTGTGGACTGGACGGTCCAGGAAGCACCGCTCGGGCGCTTTGGCCAGCTCCTGGATGTGGATGTGCGGGTGATGACTGGCGGCCGGAGCAGGGCCGAGCTGACGGCCGGCGAGTTTGCCGCCTATGTAAAGGAGGCGAACGCGCTGCACGCCGAGTTCATCGCCATCCGGGCCCGGATGCACAACGGGGAGCCGTGACCCCCGCTAACGGAACGGGCGGTGCGTCAGGTCTACGAATCGGCCGGGTGAGCCCGTGGGGGGCCCACTCGCGCCGGCTTCAGTGCTGCGCGGAATCGATGATCCGGCTCAGCTCGAACTTCCGCCCGACGTAGCTCTCCTTCCAATCGTCTCCCCGCCGGTCCGCGAGCAGAGTCATCGCCGCGCCTAACGGATAGAACACCACCCCGCCGGTCCCGGCGGGGAGACGATTGGAAGGAGAGCTACGTCGGGCGGAGGGTCGGAGCTAACCGGGTGAGTGTCGATTCCGCGCGGCGCTGAAGACCGGCGCGAGTGGGCCCCCCACGGGCTCACCCGGCCGATTCGTAGACCTGACGCACCGCCCGTTCTCCGTAGCGGGGGTCACGGCTCCCCGTTGTGGTCCGGGCCCGGATGGCGATGAACTCGGCGTGCAGCGCGTTCGCCTCCTTACATAGGCGGCAAACTCGCCGGCCGTCAGCTCGGCCCTGCTCCGGCCGCCAGTCATCACCCGCACATCCACATCCAGGAGCTGGCCAAAGCGCCCGAGCGGTGCTTACCTGGACCGTCCAGTCCACACCCTATTGCCCTGGCCGTGTGCTCAAGCAGTGGGATCAGTGTGAGCCGGAGCTTCTGCTCCGCGTCTTTGGGGAAGCCGGCGTGCCCCAGAGTCTGCGCGATGTTCCGGAGCGCACCGGACCAGGTGATAGTCGAGGAATTCCGTCGAGTAGTCGGCCCTTCTGGCATCATCCACTACCGTCACGGTCGCGGACAACCGCGCCGGATCATCAGGCATGTTGGGCTCCCATCAGGGAGAGTTGTCCCTGGCCCGGTGCGGTGGCTCCGAGTCCGTCGGTTCTTCTTACGGCAGGATGGGCACGCCGGGGCCGCGGGACACCTCGCCCGAGAGGTGCGGCGCCCGGCCGCCCTCTCGGCACTCGATGCGGTGGGAAAAGTGCTCCTCGACCTCGAACCCGGGAGCCCCGCTACAGTGCGGCCCCCGGTGCCGCGGCGGAGAATCACCGGCGGATCAGGGGCTGGGGCGGCTCAGACGGCGGGACCATCCCGTTGATCCGCATGTAGGTCACGAGATTGCCGTAGTGCTCGGCGTTGTGGGTGGCGTTGAGCGTCAGGGCAAACAGCCGGGTCCGCTCCGCCCCGAAAAGCTGGGTGCGCTGCTGAGACGCCGCATCGGTCTGGGCATACGCCCGGCCGCAGTACTCGGTGGACGCCTTGCCGCGGCGATCAACCCCGCCTTGGTGGTCTGGCTCCGCTCGATCTCGTCCTCGCTCCGTGCCGGCTCGCCCAGGGCCGCGGCGCAGATGAGGTTCTGCGCTCCCGCCACATGGCCGATCAGCTCACCGAAGCTCCGGACCAGGGCGGTGGGACGATAGCCGTAGAGCGACTCCGGCACGTCCTCCGCGGCCTGGGTCACGTACCCGGTCATCTGCTGCCACAGCATCCTGGTGGTTTCTACTGCCGGGTTGGTCTGCTGGGCACCGGCGCTCGAGGTGATGGCGGCCCGGGCCCGGCAGGGAAACAGGAATCGTAGCCGTGCAGGCATAATGAGGTCTCGCGCTAGGGGAGGTGTGGGTTCGGCTGAAATTGCTTCGTGGGGATCGGTACCACAAGCGGGGTCATTGTCGGGGGCGGTTCCGCCGGCCGCCAAGTCTCGTCGCGAAGGCTAACGCCAGCAACACCCCGCCGGTGGTCAGGGAAGCCGTCCCCACCCACGGCGGGATGGGCCGGTACACCTCAACCGGCCCCGATGCCTCCAGGCCTTCCTGGTGTACCCGCTCTCCGGTCCGGTGGACCCGGGCGGAGGACCATGATCATGAAACCGGCGAAGAGGAGGAACAGACCGAGGGCTACAGGGAAGCGCACCGTGCCTCCACTGACGGGAGCCGACTGGTTGAGAAAGGTGCCGGCGGCGGGGGTCCCGCCTGCCGGCCATGTGGTCAGCCCAGAATCACCAGGCGAGGACGCCGAGTTCGTCCAGGAACGCCGCAACCGGGACCAGAGATCCGAGACTGGGCGATGCCTTGAAGGCCCGGGCGGCCGCACGCAGGGCGGGGGTTCCCGCTACACCGGTTCGGGTGCGGTAGCGGCGATGGGCCTCCCCCCATCTCCCGAAAGACGCTGCGGAGGCAGGCTCGCTCGCGGCCCTCGGCTCCGTCATCGCCGGAGGGCACTAGCTCGAGCACCGAGGGGAGCTTGC
>CAVPYI010000010.1:0-73036 GCA_963709905.1 uncultured Gemmatimonadales bacterium | reverse complement strand
CCGCCGTGGTGCGAACGGGTACGGGAGTGCGGGTGGCCGAGGGGGCCAGGTCTTCGGTGAGCCAGAGGGCTGCGGGGAGATGCCGGGTGAGGGGTATGGGTGGCCGGGCGCCAAACGCCACCGTGGCCACGGCCCATACGTGGGCGCCCTGCCGGAGCGGAACGCAGTAGCGGGCGGGCGCCGTGCAGCCGGCCTCCCGGCAGCAGGTCGGCCAACCGGTCCTCCCCCTCCGCGCACCTGGACCCGGCTCGTGCGTTGCGCCGGACACCCAGGCGCGTGCGCCTCCGGGGTGGTGAAATGAAGGAGTGGGTGGCCATTCCCTTTCATGGGGGCACCGCTGTGGGTCGCGAGGTGCTGCAGCTGGTGCATCCGGAGGTGCGCTCGCATCAGGTCGATCGCCGTCCCAATGGGGACGGAGGCGAGGGCCGCCAGGCGGAGGGCACCCGCCATGTCCCGGGGTGGCTTCTTCCAGGCCAGGAGAATCCCCCCGGAGACATCGGTGCCAGGCCCCAGGGGCGTGCAGAGCGCACTGGTGTATCCCAGGGCTTTCACGCGGGATCGCAGAAAATCGGGTTCCGCCGAGAGTTGATCGGTGACGAGCGACGCCGCGGAGGACAACACCATGCCGGGGAGTCCCTCTCCGGCGCCGAAGCGATCCCGCCGGCAGAACGCATCGAGATCGGGACCCTGGTGCGATACGAGGAAGACCTCGCGGTCGTCGGGGGCCGCCAGAAAGAGCTCACTCACCTCCGCGCCGCTGCGTTCTCGCAGATGTTCGAGGGCGTCGTCCAGCGCGTCGAGTTCGCCGCGACCCTGGACCAGCATCTCGATTTCGCCGACCAGCGCCAACTCCGAGGGCTGGGCGCTCGACCAGGTGCCTCGCACGTCGAATGGTATGGTTCTCACCGAGACACCCCTCGTGTCGCAAGGAGCCGACGACCGTCCCGCGACCCCGGGACTCGGGGCGCCCAAGACGAACGACCTGTCCGGGGGTAAGGGCTCGCGGAGGTGCGGGTTGACGCACACCGGCCAGTACGCCATCCGCGCCGTCGCCTATCTGGCCGAAGTGCAGGGACGCACGGAGCGCAATTTCACGGCCGCGCGGATCGCCCGTGCCACCGGGATGCCGAAGAACTACCTGACCAAGATCCTGCACACGCTGGCGAAGGCCGGGATCCTCGACTCACGCGCGGTCCCCGCGGCGGATCGGCTCCGCCGCTCTCCACACAGCCTCAGTCTGGCGGATGTGCTCGAATCCGTCGAGACCATCGGCTCGAGTGATTGCATGCTGAGTGACGGCAAGTGTCCCCATCGTGAATCCAGCCCTTCGTGCCATCGATGCCATCAGCTGTCGCTGGCGGTCGACCGCTTTCTCCACAAGACCTCGATCACCGCCCTGACTGGCGGACGCTGACGGCCGCAACCTTCATGATCGCCCCTCGGCGGTCTCCACGCCCCTGACGGGTGGGTGAACTTCGGATCTCGCCCAAGAGAACGAAGCCTGTCATATCCTACCGCCAGATCACCCCGGAGGAAAGTAGGCGATTGCCCTCGGCCGCCAAGCCGGCTGGTCGATGCGGCCATCGGCCACCACCTCCAACGCTTGCCCAGCAGGATCAGCCGCGAGCTGCGGCGCAGCCTGAGTCCGGATGGTGGCTACCGCCCGGTCATCGCGCAACGCAAGAGCCGGAATCACCGACACCTGGGCCATCGTGGCGAGCCGCACGCTGGCCCGGGTCACGACAACGCCGAGGATGACTTACGCCAGGCAAACCTACCGCCGGAGGGCGTGGGCCCGGGGGACCGCGATCCCGGCGGCAGCTCGCTGGATGACATGGCGGCGTACGAGCACTCCCTTCTCTTCAAGGGTCATAGTCCTGCTCCCATGGTGGATGACTTGCCGGTCACCCCGGAGGATGCAGTGGTCATGGCCCTTTCAGCTCCTCGGGCTTCAATCCTCGAAGTGCAACCCCCACGGGAAACTGGACAGGCTAGATCTTGTCTTGGCAGGTCATCAGCGTCTCTGGTAGAGGTGTCTATCGAGCAACCTGGACGAACTGTGCTTCTGCTCGGCCCCGCAGATCTGGATGTCCCCGTCCCGCACGCCCCGCGCTAGTGCCCCTGCACCAGTGGTCCGGCACGGAAGGGAAGCAGACGGCGCCAGACGACTGGATGTCTCCCGATGAGGTACCAGCCAGCAAGGAGCACGGCGAGCGAGTTGGCCACGATGATGGACCACCAGGGCAGGAGCAGTCGAATCGGAGCGGCGAGCAGTCCCACCGCGAGAATCGTAATGAAGAACCCCATGACGATCACGATTCCGGCCAGGCGTGCGCGCTCTGGCCGTCGTTCCGCCTGGGCGGCAAGCCAGGCGACGATCCAGCCGATGCCGAGGGAGATCGCGAGATGCAAGCCGTTGTACAGGGCCATTGCCCAATAATCGAGTTGAAGCGGCAGTTGAAGGACGGCCGGGTCGCGCAGCCCCCTGAAGATCGCCCTACCGAGAAGATTCAGGGTGTACAGCGCGCCGCGCGCCGCGAACATATCGAAGAACACATAGAACCCTGCGACGGCGAAGTAGGCGATCAGCCCGACCACGAACCCGTCCCGGGCGGTACGTGCTGCTGGCGTCATGAGGACCTCCTCCAAAGCCTGGACGATAGTCGTTTGCCATCGGGTCAGCCTGTAACAGGCCGAAGGTGAAGGCGGGGGGTCAATCCGCGAACCCTCTGTCGGCGGCGGCGCCCCGCGGTGCAACCGGTAGCGACCACCAAGGGCTCGTCGACGCGATCGTTGCGGGAAAAGATGAGGTGCTCCCACGATGTTCGCAACCATCGGCTCGGATGCCCGTTTCGATCAGATCATGCTGTACTCCCGGTCCCCTGCGTGGCGCCGGCCGCCTCGTACAGCGCGTCCGGGACCGACCCGTGGCTGATGCGGGTGATCGCCTCCGTCCAGGCCAGCGCGGCACGCTCCCGCTCCGTGAAGAATGGCGTCTCTCGCCAGGCGGCCGGCGCGTAGAGTCGCTACCCCGTCTCCCCACCGGCCCAGGTGTCCTTCGGGTGCATCTCGACGCAGCAGGCGCAGCGGTTGACCTGGGAGGCCCGCGTCTTGACCAGATGGAGCACGGCCGGCGGGCCCACACGCAGAGCTCCGCGATGGGGTGTCGCTTCAGCGACAGTTCCCTGGCCGATCCCTCGCTGCGTTTGCATGGTCTGGGGCAGGCATTCAGGCGAGAATAGAGGGTGCTGGGGTGGAGGGACATCGCTGCGCATCTGCCACGCGAGTGGACAGACCTCCTGAGACTTCCTCCCCCCGCACCTGAGCGTCGATAAGGAATCGAGCGGCTCGGTACCGCCGATGGATCACAAGCTCACGCCGGTGCGGTTCCACCCCAGCTCGTGTCAACCTACGCTGGGAGGATTCGTGATGCAAACACCGTGGGATATCGGGGTCGACGTCGCCAAGGACACCGTCCTGGTGGCCTGTGCCGCCGGGCATTTTGCCCCCCGGCAACTGGCCAACCAACGCCGTGCACTGCGCGCCTGGCTCGCCACCCTGCCCCAGGGCAGCCGGATCGGCGTCGAGGCCACCGGCCGCTACCATGAGCTCCTGGCCGATCTGGCCCACGCGCAGGGCTTCACGGTCTACGTCCTCAACCCCAGGGACACCCGCTACTATGCGCGAAGCCTGGGCCGCCGGGGCAAGACGGATCGGGTCGATGCCGAAGTCTTGGCCCGGTACGTGGCCAAGGAGCACGGCGGCCTCCATGCCTATGTCCCAGCCTCGCCGGCGCAGCGCGCCATCGACCGGCTGCTCCGCCGCCGCGCCCGCATCGTGGCCCTGCGCGGGGCGCTGCGCGCCACCGGTGCCGATCTCCCGGAGTGTCGGGCGGAACTGCAGGCGAGCCTCGAGAGCCTGGCGGCCGTGCTCGCCCGGATCGACCAGCAGCTGCACGAGCGGATGCAGGCCACCGAGGGGCAGCGCGAGCACCAGCAGCGCCTGCAAACCATCGTGGGCGTGGGCCCGCTGGTCAGCACCAGCCTGGCCAACACCTTGAGTCGCATCCCGTTTCGGAGTGCCGAGGCGTTTATCGCCCACACCGGGCTGGATCCGCGGCCCTATGACTCGGGCCAGAAGGTCGGGCGGCGGCGGCTCTCCAAGCGCGGGCCCGCGGAACTGCGCCGCCTGCTGTACAATGCCGCCATGTCCGGGGCGAAGACCGCGACCTGGAAGCCGGTGTACGCACACTACCGGGCGCGGGGCTGGAGCTCCACCGCTGCCTTGGTCATCCGGGCCCGCAAGATCGCGCGCATCGCCTTCGCGATCTACCACAACAACACCGAGTTCAATCCGGAGCGGGTCGCGGTGGCCTTGACATAAACCATAGAATCTCGGGACATGGCTGCGGTTTCAGCTGCGGATCCCACCCCCTGCCATGAGCCGCCCACCGAGCCGAATGAATTCGGCCGGTGGGTGCTGATCCTGCTCTGGGCGGACCCACGCGGAGCCCCGCTCTTGATCGGCAAGATCCCTCACCCTCGCTGCGCGAGGGATTCGGGATGACGCGGTGTGCTGCGGGCATCTGGCAGATAGGGCCGGACACGTCCGGCCCCGGCAGGATCGATTGCCTTCGCGGTCCGCCCTATCCGCCCTATCCGCCCTTCCCGCCCGCCCCTACCGCATCACGGGTGGTGTCTCCTTCTCCCAGACGAACCGCCGCAGGAAGGTCCCCATCCGGTCGAAGGTGTCGATCCAGGTCGCGTGGATCATCGACTCGTGCAGGTCGTCCGGGACGACCATCAGCTCGTAGTACACGTCCCGCGCGCGGAGCAGCTGCACCAGCCCCACCGTCTGCGCAAAGTCCACGTTGCGGTCGTCATCGCCGTGCACCAGGAAGACCGGCGACTTCCAGCCGTCGATCGCGCCGATCGCCGAGGACTTGAAGGCGAGGTTGGTGGAGTCGATCACGTTGCCGTACATGTGCACGCCGGCCAGGTCCGCCCCCGCGACGAAGATGTCGGAGTTGCGCGCCAGCGCCTCCGCGGTCAGCAGGCCACCGTACGACAGCCCCCAGATGCCGATCCGCGCCGGATCCACATCGGCTCGTCCCTGCAGGTACTTGGCACCGGCCACCACGTCCTGATACTCGGAGTTGCCGCGTCCCTGGGTGTTCGGCGCCCGCCGGAAGCTGTTGCCGTAGCCGACGCCACTCCGGTAGTTGATCGACAGCACCACATACCCCTGGCTGGCGAGCCACTGGTTGACGGCGTACGACCAGTGGTAGAACTGCATGTAGTGATAGCCGGGCAGCATCTGCCGCATCGGGCCGCCGTGCACGAAGACGATCGCCGGCCGCTTCTCGCCCGGCCTGAGGTCCTTCGGCAGGAACAGCGTGTTGCTGATGTCGAGCCCGTCGGCCGCGGTGGTGTGCACCACCTCCGGCACCACGTGCGCCTCGGTCGGGAAGTCGGCCGCCAGAGTCGGGTAGATCACCTTCGGTGCACCGCCGTCGGTGGGGACGAGCGCGATCGAAGCCGGAGTCCTGGCGTCGATGTAGATCACCGCCACCTGCCTGCCGGAGGCGAGCGGCTGCGGGTAGGTCTCGATCCCGTCCCCCATCGAGATTCGCCTCGGCGTGCCGCCAGCGGTGGGCACCATCCAGATGTGGCGGCGCTCGATGTCGCTGGCGTTGGTGCAGTAGAAGAGGGTCCGGCCGCCGTCGTGCGAGAACGCCACCGAAGTGGCATTCTCGATCAGGCCATCGGTCGTGGTCAGGCGGACCGGTGCGCCACCCTTGAGGCTCACCGAGTACCAGCGGTCCCACTCGTCACCGGGCACGGCGACCGGGAAGACCACGTTCTCTCCCGCCCAGACCATGTTGTTGGCGCTGGTGAAGAGGGTGTCGCCCGGGGCGTTGTGCCAGAACTCGCGGGCCTCGCCGGTGGCCGCATCCGCGATCATCAGCGAGAGCGTGTGGCCGCCGGGAAGGGTGCTCGTGTAGAAGCCCGGCGAGCTGCGCATATTCCCGGTCGCCACCACCACCACCTCCACCCCCGCCGAACCCGCCAAAGCCCCCACCGCCGCACCCGCCCGCGGGGTTGCCCGCCGGTCGCGCCGCGTTGGGGTTGGCCGCGGCCCCACCGGGGTTGCCGATGCCGCCGGTGCCGACCTGGGCCTGCCGTCCGAACGGCGTGCCCGGTCGGCGATGAAAGGCCAGCTCCTTGCCATCCGGCGACCAGGTCGGGCCGCCATCGCAATCGACACCGGGCGAGGCATAGATCATCTTGCGCGTGGCGACATCATACACCGCCACGTACGAGTGATTCTCCCGGTCGCTCACGAAGGCGATCTTCCGCCCGTCGGGCGACCATCTTGGGGATCCGTTCCGCCCCCAGGCACGGATGAATGGGACCGCCCCCGAGTCCATCGCTGCCACCGGCCCACTCCGCAGCACACTCGCTCGGTAGATCTGGCCATCGCGCACGTAGAGCACATGCCGGCCATCGGGCGAGAGCTCCGGTGACGCTCCCTCGGCGACGCGCCACGCCGCGCCTCCCGAGGTGCGCACCGCCCAGATGGCGCGCTCCGCCCCGTCCGGGATTCTGCGACGGATTGGCCACCCAGCCGTACCGGTTGGGCGCCGAGCCGCGGACGAAGACCACCACCGAGCCGTCGTCGGAAATCGTCGACGTCGGTCAGGTCGGTGCCGTCGTCCTCCAGGAAGCTGGTCAGCCGGACCGGCTTGAAGTCGGGCGCCGCCGCCGTATAGACGTTGCGCATGCCGCGATCGTAGACCATCCACGCCAGCCGATCGGCCTTGCGGGCCGAGACCAGGGTGAGCGGCGAGGCGGGCGACATGAACTGGGCGATGGTTGGGGCTGACTGGGCGGGGAGCACGCTCGCGACGAGCGCAAGCGCGCAGGCGGTGGACAGGGAACGGAGCATCATCGTTCACCTTCTCAGGGGGTGGAGCATGCCGGCACTCCTGGCAGGGCTGCGGAACCCTCCGCCAACACACTGGGCGGAAGCTAGAGCATGCAGATGCCCCCCGCCAGCCGGGGAACGGCAGGGGAGCAGGTGGGGCAAGAGGGTTGCCCCGCTGCGCAGGACCGAAGGTTCAGGACAGACTGTTGGATTGCCGGCCGCACAAGCGTCAGGGTGGTCCGGAGCGGCCACCCACGGGAGGGAGTCCGAGCCTGCCCAGGTCTACGTTCGGCGGCGGGCCCTGAGGGAATCGGGCATATGGCGCCGCCCCCCCGGCGGGGATTTCCCGGTAGCGGCCGGCCTGGATCGACAGGGCAGAGAGCCCCCCGAACACGGTGCCGGAGACAAGACCAGCCACCAACACCCCGCCGCAGCTCGAGCCCTCCACCGAACTGCAGGCCGCCGTCAGGGCCAGGCCGGCCACGAAACCTACCCCAAGGCCGACCTGCAGGGCCCGTGCGGGCTTGCGATCGTAGCGTTGGACGAGGATGCGTCCGATGTCGGCCATCGCTGCGTTCATCGTCTGGCCGCCGCGGTTGATCACCCAGAGGCTGTCGATCGTGACCGCCAGCAACTCGCCGGCCATCGTCCCCACACTGGACCGCCGCTTGACGACCACCTGGTGGCCCCCGATCGGCTGGGCCGCGAGCGGGGCGGCCGCCAGGATCATCAGGACGGTCCATCCGGCAGTGCGCGTTCTCATGGCTGCTTCCCTCCCTCGAAACGGCTGGACCAGAACAGGGAGTCAATCCTCGGCTCCAGGGCCTTGAACCCCGGTGCCATCCGGCGGAGTGCCTCACGGGGGTTGGTCGCCAGCAGCATCATCATGGCCGGATTCTCCTCCCGTATCCACTCGGGGCGCATCCACTCGTAGTAGTACCCGGTGCTTGCCAGGAAGAACGCCGCATCCTCGAGTTGCTCGGGGAGCTGCCATTCAATCAGGTACCGGTCGCCCGGATAGGTCACCAGGTGACGGGCGGGATCGCGCAGGCGTCGAAGCGCCAACTCATCCGGGGCGCCCTCGCGCAGGACCCGGCTGGGTGCCACGGGGATCGGCTCCACTTCGGGGCCCAGCTCGCTCATTCCGGCGTAGTCGAGCCGCCATGCGCCGCGTGCCATCGTGAGCCGAACGTTGATCGGCCCATCAGATGTGGCCGTGGGCAGGGGGATGACCTGCACATCGGTGGCAAGTGGCCCGGGCTCTCCGAATCGACTGACCGGGGTCCACTCACCGCCCACCTGAACCTCGATCCCGATTGTCCCGATGAGATCCATCGTCTCGAATCCGGCACCAACCGCCCGGCTCCCACCCCGTTCCAGTGCCAGGAGCCAGTCGGCGGCACTACTGCCGGCATAGGCCATGGTCTGGTAGAGCAGGTAGGTGCTGACGAAGCCCTGCCGGGCCCCAAGCACCAGGCCCGCGGTGGTGCCCCGCGCGGCGGGGAAACTCAATTCGATCGATTCCATCGCCCCGAGGTCGGTGGAGTCGCTGACGGTCCGGTACTCCGGGCCGCCCCGCTCGCGAACCGCCGCCAGGCAATCCCCATCCCGGCTCCGGCATTCCCTGGGCGGGGCGACGTCAGTCCCGCGGAAGAACCGACCATCGGGAGCGGCGAACACCTGCCCCCCTTCCCGGGGCAGGGCCAATAGTTCAAGGGACCGGACAGCATGCGTCTCGAGGGCCTCGTTCCGCATCACGAGCCGGACGGTACCCTGCCGCGCCCCGACCCCGGGGAGCTCGTCCACATCGCGAGCTTCCATCGACCGCGCGATACTGGCGGAGAACCCCTCCGCCAACGGCCGCGAGGCAGTCTCATCCGCATAGAACGTCGGGCATGAGCCGAAGCATGACTTGGGATCGACGACGCACATGGCCGTGACAAGGCCGACCATCGTCGTCCAGACGGGGAGCAGCGTGAGTCCAATCGGCCGCGCCATGGTGCGGCTGGATGTCTCCAGGAGCACGATCGAGTCGACTGGGATCCGCGCGGGACCAGAAGAGAGCAATTCCCGTCGGGGATCGTATCGATCGCCGCTCCCGACCAGCATGGAGTCTCCTTCCTCTTGCCAACTGGTCAGCAAATAGAGCCCGCCCGCCAGGAGGTGGACCTTGAGGGGCGCCGCGGTGAGATCCTGCTGGGGGGCCACCTTGTCGGGAAGCACCAGCGGATGGAAGACTGGGGTCCCGCAGGCGAGTGCCCCGGTCATGGCGAGGCACAGGAGCATTGGGAGTCGAGCGGTCATGGGACACATCCCGGAGAAGGGGAACTCACCCGGGAGACTACCGGCCCTGGATCAAGCGGCAGTCAAGCGACTGCCGCCTGCTGGTGGCTTGCCGAGTCCCCAGTGGGCGCTACCTTTGGGGATCCTCAGAGGGACAACGCCCGCTTTGGTCTGCTGTCAGTGCACGGACCGCCCGAAACCGGCTGTTGCCCGGCCGCGCGGGCGTGTATTGGTCCCGTCCAGATCGACCAGGCTCCCCACCACCACTGCCCCGCTCCCGTCCAAGAGGTGAACACCATGTCCAGCAGATTCCTGCCTCCCTTGGCCCTGGCCCTCACGATCGCCGCCCCCCTGCCGGCCCAGTCCGGTACCCCACTTGCGGGCACACCGGAGCTGGCCGCCATCTCGAGCAGCTCAAGTGGCGGTCGATCGGACCGGCCAACCAGGCCGGGCGCATTGCCGACGGTGGTCGGTATTCCCGGCAACCGCTCGATCTACTACGTCGGTTCCGCCGCGGGCGGCCTCCTCAAGACCACCAACGGTGGCGTGACCTTCACCCACCTCTTCGACGACCAGTCCAACGCCTCGATCGGCGACCTGGCGATCGCCCCATCCAATCCCAACATCCTCTACCTCGGCACCGGCGAGGGGAACCCGCGCAACAGCGCCAGCGTGGGCGACGGCGTCTACAAGTCGCTCGACGCCGGCCGCAACTGGAAGAAGATCGGCCTGCCCGAACACCGAGAAGATCCCCCGGATCCGGATCGACCCGCGCAATCCCGACGTGGTGTATCGTCTGCGCCCTCGGCAAGACCTGGGGCCCCAACGAGGAACGCGGGCTGTTCAAGACCACCGACGGGGGCAGCCACCTGGCAGAAGATCCTCTACAAGGACACCCTGACCGGTTGCTGCGACGTGGACATCGATCCCGACAACGCCAACGTCGTCTGGGCCGCGATGTACACCCACCAGCGCTGGCCGTGGTACTTCACCTCCGGCGGCGGGGAAACGGCGCTCTACAAGTCGAGCGATGGCGGCGAGACGTGGACCAGGCTCTCGGGAAAAGCCAACGGGCGCGGGCTGCCGGAGGGCGACATGGACCGGATCGGCGTCTCGGTCCACCGGGCCAATCCCGACGATCGTCTACGTCCTCTCGGAGACGCTGACCGAGGGCGAGCTGTGGCGCACCGAGGACGGCGGCGCCACCTGGGAGACGGTGAATCGATCGCCCAACATCAACTTCCGCCCCTTCTACTACTCCGACGTGCGCGTCGATCCGCTCAACCCGAACGTGGTCTACACCCTCTCCGGCTCGCTCAACGCTCGGCCGATGGCGGTCGCACCTTCGAGACGATCCGGCGCGACCTCCACGGCGACCACCAGGCGATGTGGATCGATCCCACCGACTCCGACCACATCCTCGAGGGCTCCGACGGCGGCTGGCAGCTGACCTTCGATGGCGGGGCCAACTGGGAGGTGCCAAAGTCCCATTCGTTTGCCCAGTTCTATCACCTGAACGTCGACATGGAGCAGCCGTACAACATCTGCGGCGGCCTGCAGGACAACGGCCACTGGTGCGGACCGAGCCAGACCCTGTCGGGCCAGGGCAACCGGACCAGCGACTGGGTGACGATCAGTGGGGGGGACGGCTTCTTCGCCGTGCCCGACCTGGAGCACCCGTTCCTGGTGTACTCGGCGTCGCAGGGCGGGGACATCGTGCTCACCGACCTGCGCACCGGCGACCAGCGATCGATCCATCCCTACCCCCGCCGGATCGGCTCGGCGGGCGACTCCCTGGCGGAGCACCGGTACCGGTTCAACTGGAACGCGCCGATCGTGCTCGTCGCCACAGGACCCGAAGACGGTGTACTTCGGCGGCAACGTGGTCTTCCGCGACCAGCAACTACGGCCAGTCGTGGGACGTGATCTCGCCCGGACCTGACCACCAACGACAAGAGCAAGCAGAGCTCATCCGGCGGGCCGATCGTCACCGACAACACCGCCGCCGAGTTCCACTCGACGCTGCTCACCATCGCGCCGTCGCCGCTGGACTCGAAGCGTGATCTGGGTCGGCACCGACGACGGCAACGTTCAGGTCACGCGCGACGGCGGCAAGACCTGGCGCAACACCTCGCAGAACCTGCGCGGCATTGCCCCGTTCGCCTGGATCTCCACCATCGAGGCGTCGCCCCACGACGGGGGGACGGCATTCGTGGCCGCCTCGCACTGGCAGACCGGCGACTACACGCCGTACGTCTACATGACCCGCGACTACGGAGCGTCCTGGACGCTGATCACCGCCAACCTCCCGCTCGCGCGGCTGGGTGCACGTGGTGCGCCAGGATCCCAGGAATCCCAACCTGCTCTATCGCGGGCACGGAGTTCGGCGTCTACGCGTCGTGGGACGGGGGCGGCCGCTGGCACGACCTGCGCAACGGCACTGTCCGCGGCGCCGGTGCGCGACCTCCTGGTCCACCCGCGCGACAACGACCTCATCATCGCCACGCACGGGCGCGGCCTCTACATCCTCGACGACATCACCCCGCTGCAGCAGCTCGGCCCGGCGATGACCGCCGCCGTCACGCTGTTCGACCCGATGCCGGCGATCGACTACGTGATGTGGAGCCGCGACGGCAACCTGGGCCAGAAGGTGTTCAGCGGCGACAACCCGCCCTCCGGAGCGCCGTGATCTCCTACGCCGTGCGGGACACCGTCCGCGACGTGCAGGTTCACGATCAAGGATGCCGCCGGCAACTCCGGTCCGGACGCTGCGGCAGAACCTGGCCACCCCTGGCGTGAACCAGGTGGTCTGGAACCTCCAGTACGACGCCACCCCGCCGGGCCAGGAGCCGCCCGCGGCGGCGCGGTGGCGGAGGGTGGAGGTGGCGGCGGTGGCTTCGGCGGTGGCGGTGGTGGTCCCGGCGGTGGTGCCGGGAACCTACTCGGTGACGCTGGCCGCGGCGGGCCAGGAGATCACCAAGCGGCTGGTCGTCCAGCTCGATCCGCGTGCCGAGGTGTCGATGGCCGACCTGATCGCCCAGCGGGACGCGGCGTTCCAGCTCCGCGAGCTGCAGGGGCGGGTCGGTCAGATCGTTTCGCAGACGGAGAGCCTGGTGCGGCAGTTGACCACCGTGGGCGGCACGCTGCGCCAGCTGGCGCCGACCGAGCGCGAGGCGATCACCGAGGCGCGCGCTGGCGCTGGAGGAACTCAACGCCCTCAAGGACACCGACCTGACCCGGCCGCTGCAGGGGCTGGGCTACCGCCAGTACCCGCGCCTGCGCGAGGAGGTGGGATCGTTGACCGGGCAGATCAACCGATCGCTCAACCGGCCCACCGACGCCCAACTGGCCCGCTTCGGGGAACTGACCCAGGAGACCGATGCGCGCCCAGGCCAAGCTCAGCGCGATCATGAATGGTCGGATCGCCCGGCTCAACGCGCTGCTCAAGGACCTGCCGCACATCATCGTGCCGGGCGGCCGGATCAGCTGAACCAGGGCCCAGGGCCGTCAAGTCGGCGGTGCAGGCCCCTGAATGACCGTTTCTCGCCTTGGGTGGAAGCGGCTGGAGTGACTGAACTCATCGATCGCCTGACCACCGCGCCGTTGGTGCCAGGGGCTGAGGGCCCGCGCGGCGGGGAGACCCTGCATCACGAGCCTCCTGGTGGCCCTGCGTCGTTCTGGCGATCCCCAATGGAATGAAGGGGTTTTCAGGAACGAATCCCGACCAAAAGTGTGGGAAAACCTGCTCTGGCGGCAATCGGAATTGCGCCGTATAGTGTGCAATTCGGACCCCGTTGTCCGAATTGGTTCACCATACTCTCCCCGCTTCAAGGTGCGCCCCATGCCCACGCTTGCGTCGTCCCCGGCCCACGGAGGCAGTGCCCCGCGTTCGACGTCGATCTTCACCCCGCTGGTCGATTTTCTTTGCGTGGGTGGACTGTCGCTCCTGTTGTTCATCCCGATGCTCATCGCCGGGACCGAACTCAGCATCGCCACCGTCGGTACGGTGATCTGGGCGCAACTGATCGTGAACTATGCGCACTTCATGGCGTCGTATCGGATCGTCTATCGCGATCGCGAGACGATCCTCAAGCACAGGTGGGCCACGATCTGGGTACCGATCATCATGATGGTCTGCCTCGTGGCCGCGCTCTTCGAGGCGCAGGGCGACACCCAGCTGCTGCTCACGGCGTTCTTTGCCGTCGCCAGCGGGTATCTCGCCTGGCACTACACTGGGCAGGCCTGGGGGATGATGGTTGCGTTCAATCACCTCCAGGGGAATCGGTTCGACCGGACCGAATACTGGCTGATTCGCGGCGGCCTCCGGATCCTCCTGGGCTGGCACCTGGCCTGGTTCCTCCACACCACGCTGACCGACCCGACCCGGGTGGCCCTGGTCTATCAGGTTGCCTCCTATGCCACCATCCTGGCAGCGGTCATGGGGATCTGGGGCCTGCTGCGCTTCCGGCAGCGGACCGGCCAGGCGCCGGGGTTCCGGGTCCTCACCGCGTGGGTGTCGATCTTCGTCTGGTATGCGGCGATCGCGCGGTGGGGGCTGGCCGGCCTCTTCCTGGTGCAGTTTGCCCATGCCCTCCAGTATCTGGAGTTCCCGGCCCGGGTGGAGCTGAACCGCGCGACCCGCGCCAATCGTGCCACCGCCGTTCCGCACATGCTGGTCTATGTCGCGGTCATCCTTGGGGTCACGATGCTGGTGACGCTCTTCGTCCCGGGCCCGACCAAGGCGGCGGCCGCCACGCTGCTCGGTGCCGGACCGAACAGTATCGCCCCGGTCCTGATCAGCTATTTCATCGGGATCCACCATTTCTTCACCGACGGGGTGATCTGGAAGCTCCGGAACCCCGAGATCCAGGAGGACCTCTTCGGGCACGCGAGGCCAGTGGCCGCCACGGTTCCGGTACCGCCGATGTGGTGGGAAAAGGGCTTCTGGGTGCGGAGGTAGGCTCGAAGCCTCGTTGCGGGCCGCAGCCGTCGTTGGGGCGCGCGGCCCGAGCCCCATCAGCGCCCTCGATGTCGGTTGCACCCACCACCACCTCCCTGCTCGGGCCCAACATGGTGATGCGCCCGAGCAACACTTCGCCGGATCCACCCGCAGATTTTCGCGGCTCCGCCCCCCCGGGGGCCCGCGTCCCGCTTTCCCTGCCCGAATCAGGCGTTGCGACGGGATCGGCCGGTCTCCCCCGCGTGCCAGGTGCCGGTGCAGGCACCCTGACGGCGCAGGAGGCATGGATCATGCGCCCCCGAGGGGTGTCCGCCTGAGACATCCCCGGAGGAGATGACCGCATGCCCAATCGGGAGCAGTGCTACGCGATTGCAAGCGAGGATGTTGCCGGCACGCTCGTCGGTGGCGAGGCCATCGTCCTGAACCTGGCTGATGGCACCTGCTACAGCCTGGACGGGGCATCTGCCTTCGCCTGGGAGTTGTTGCATGAAGGGAACACCGTCGGGCAGGTCGCCGCGGCGCTCACGCGGGCCTACGCCGTCAACATGATCCGGGCCGAGTCCGACCTCTGCCGTCTGGCGGATCAGCTCCTCGAGGAAGGACTCCTGGTCCCCCGTCCTCCCGTCCCGGACCCGCCCCGGACCCCTGGTCTGACCGCCAGGGTCCGTGCCTACCAGCCCCTTGAGCTTCGCAAGGTGACCGACATGGCGGAGCTGCAGGCCGCGGCTCCGAATCGGACCCACTGATCCCCGGCCTCACGAGTTGGCGCGAACGCACACCGCCCCGGACGAGTCTCGTCCGGGGCGGTGTGCGTTGCAGTGCCCCAGTGAATCAGGGAGCTGGAATTGGTGCCGGCTTGGTCACCTGTTCCATCAGGTTGTTGTCCCACTCACCCGTGACGTTGACGTGCGCCGCCGCGCCGAGCAGGATCGCCTCGATCAGGTTGTGGTTGACGTAGGCGTACAGCCCTGGCTGGAGGAACTGGTACAGCATCGCGGCGGCCGCCCCGCCGGGGATGAACCACGTTTCGAGGTTGGTGGCGGGCACGTCATCGAACGAGCCGCCATTCCAGAACAGGTCCGCATGCCCACCAATCAGGTGAGGGCGGGTGTCGCGATTGGCCTGCGCGTGGATGAACAGCACCTTCTCTCCCACGGCGGCGGTGAGGGCATTGGCCCCCGTGAGCGCGCCGACCGCTCCGTTGAAGACCACGTGGGTCGGGGTCAGGGTCTTCATGACCGCCATCATGTCGTTCATGCCGGCGCCGGGCGATGCGTATTGCCGGAAGGCGCCACTGGCGTCCTTGGGGAGGTAGAAGTCCTGCTCGCCAATGAAGTAGGCCCGGTCATAGGTCACCGAAGCGCCGTAGGCGTCCTTGAGGCCATCCCGGGGGAGCACCATGATGGCGCCGTTCATCCCCGAGACGACGTGGAACGGGATCATCGTGCCGCCTGGAGCGCAGTGATACACGAAGACCCCTGTCCGCGTCGCCTTGAAGCGCATCACGACCTGCTGTCCCGGGGCGACCATCGTGATCTCGCCGCCACCCATTGCCCCCGTGGCCGCGTGGAAGTCGATGTTGTGCACCAGCGAATTGGTCGATGGATTGACCAGTGTCAGCTCCACCTGGTCGTCCTGGTGGACGACGATCATCGGACCGGGGACGCTGCCATTGAACGTCATCGCCCAGACCTTGGCGCCGTCGGGACCGATGTCCAGCAGTTTCTCCTCGATATCCATCCGGATCTGGACCACCTTGGGTGGCCCCGAGGCGACCTGCTCGTGTTCCGGCAGGAACGGAGGGGCGACCAGGGTCTGGGTCACCCGTTCCATCTGGTCAACCGGGGTCTGGTCGGCGACCCGCGGAGCGGCCGTTTGGGGAGCAGCCGTACAGGCCTGGAGGAGGAGGAGGGAGACTGCTGTGGTGGCGGCAAAGCGCATGCTGTGCTCCGTCTTCAAGTTGGGGCCCAGGGGCCGGGATGGTGGTGTACAATTCCGGGAGGTGCGGTGGATCACGTGTTGATGGTGGTGCGTAGGCTACCCAGTCTGGATCGATTGCATGATGAAACGACTCGGACAATCATACGCCAGTCTCATGAAGGCGGGAGGAGTGGGGTCGGGAAGAGATCTTCATGGTCGATTTGCGGCCTGCGGGTCGTTCACCCTTCTTTCATCGTCGTTTCATGGGTTCTCAGTAGTGTACAAGAGGAGTATCTCATTCCTCAATTGGTCGGGGGGCACATGTGGCGCCGCACCGTATTGGCCGTGGTGGTCTCCGTTGCTTGTCAGGCCCCTCCCCCAGCATCGCCTCCCGACGCGCCCCCTGCCGGCACCGGTCCCGCCACGGAGCTGAAGGACGAACTCCTGCTCGCCTCCGCCAAGATCGCCCTGCCGCCCGCCGGAATCGCACCGGGAGACCTTCCCGATCCCGCATCCCCGGGTGCCGTCCTGATGACGACTCACTGTGGTCAATGCCATGATCTCCCGGCCCCCTCGATGCACAGCGCCACCGACTGGCCGAGTGTGGTACGCCGCATGTGGCTGCGAATGGACCGCCTACCCGGCAGGTCTGGGGGTGTCCATTCCCGACCAGGGCGACCGGAACACCATGCTCGCATACCTGACGGCGAACGCGCTGCCCATCAGTGGTGCCAACCTGCCAGCCGGGGAGGGTCGCGAGGCGTTCGCCATGATCTGCAGCCGGTGTCACGCGCTGCCAGATCCCAGAGTGCACAGCCCGCAGGATTGGCTCACGGTGTATCTGCGCATGGAGCAGAACATGGAGCGCATGAACGTCGCCCCGGCCACCCAGGCCGAAACCTCGCAGATCCTGGCGTACCTCCAGGCGGTGTCAGGGGGAGCGTAGCCGCCGCGGGGCACCACCGACAGGCGCGTGGGCCTGTCTCGGGTTCACGCTACCGGGGTGTCGTCAGTGCACCCAGCACCTGCCCGATGAAGGGATTGATCGCACTGCCACTGACCCACCGCATCACGATCACCAGGTCGTTCTCGCGGTCCACGTAGACGATGTTGTTCCCGGCGCCCCGGTGGGTGTACGCGGTGCGCGGCGCCCCGGGGATCTCCGCACCGGTGGTGTTGAGGAAGAAATTCATGAAACCATAGCCTGGGTTGGCGGAGCCCAGGTGTCTCCGCCATCGCCAACCATTCCCGTGAGATGAGCTGGCGGTCCTTCCACCTCCCCTGCCGCATCGTCAGGTAGCCAAACCGAGCCAGGTCCTCGGCGGAGATGAACATGCCGCCGCCCCAGTGGCCACCACCGCTCATCGACTGGATCCGCTGGCCGTCGATCTCCACCCAGGAATTGTCGTAGCCGTGCCAGCGCCAGGTCGGCGACGCACCGATCGGCTCCATGATATGTTCGCGCAGGTAGTCGGGAAGCGGTTGACGGAGGACATTCAGCGCCGCAAAAGCCAGCAGGTTGACCCGCACGTCGTTGTACTTGTATACCGTACCGGGCTCGTCACGCGACCGTGTCATGTGCGCGGCGAGGTCCGATGCGGGCCGATCCACCCAGTCCGGCTTCGACCAGAGGGTACCCTCCCAGTCGCTGCTCTGACGGAGCAGGTGGTCCCACGTGATCTTGCGATTGTGCTCCGACTCGAAATGGCCGGTGCGCACCAGCTGCCCGACCGGAGCCTTGAGGTCGGGCAGGTACCCTCGATCCCACATCACGCCGATCGTCGTGGAGAGAAAGCTCTTGGTGACCGAGAAGGTCATCTCGACGGCCCTGGTGTCTCCCCATTCCGCCACGATGTACCCGTTGCGGATGACCAGCCCGCTGACATCGCCGCGGGTCGTGAACGGCCCCAGGGGGGCATCATTCGGTTCGCGGCCCCAGCTCAGCCAATGCGCGACCGACAGGTCGCGCGGCTGCGGGTTCTCACCCGCCTGGATGAACCGGACCGCCTCGGCGAGCTTGGCGGCGTCCATCCCCATCGCAGCGGGAGATCGATGCTCCCACCGTCCCGCTTCGGGGAAGTAGGGAGCGGTCGCCGCCTGGCCCGCAAGGATGGTGGCCTGGCCCACCAGGGCCAGGACCGTGAGGAAGGCAGGTCTCAGCCTGCGTGCGAAATGCTGCAGTTTCATCTGGTCAATCTCCCTTTCGCCGTCCCGTGGTCTTGGTACTTTCCGCTCCGCCCTGTCCGCCCTGTCCGCCCTGTCCGCCCTGTCCGCCCTGTCCGCCCTGTCCGCCCTGTCCGCCCTGTCCACCCTGTCCGCCTATGGCCGATACTGCCAGACCTGCTCGCGCAGCATTCTCATCGCCTCGTCCACCGACGCCTTGAGCTCGCGATCGAACCCTCCGAGCATGTCCGCAGGTGAGTTGATGACCCAGACATCCGGGGCCACGCCGTAGTTCTCGAGGTTGATCCCATAGTTGTTGGGCTTGCTGGGATCCCACTGGACCACCAGGGAACCCGGGGTGCGGATGCTGCCGCCGTGAATGAGGGAATAGCTCCCTGTGGCAATCACGGCGCCCGCGGTGGGATTGCCCACCACGCGACCCAGGGCCAGGTCCTTGAAGCCCAGCGGGGTGACCTCGGAGTCGGAGCCGGAGCGGGCGTTGACCAGCATCACCTTGGGTCCGGCGATCGCCTGCCTCGGCCGGCGACCCCACTCGCGGGCGCCCCAGCGGTTGTTCCAGAACTGGTAGGGCCGCCGTTCGAGGATGTCGATCAGCTGTTGATCGATGTTCCCCCCGCCATTGAAGCGGATGTCCACGACGATGCCTTCCGCATCCCAGTACCGGTTGATCTCCTCCTCGAACCGGGCCAGCGATGGCTGGTTCATGGCGCGGATGTGCACATAGGCAATCCGACCTCCCGATTCCTTCTCCACATACTCACGATTGCGGGACACCCACTCCTCGTACCGGATGTCGGTGATCGAGGTGACCGTCTTGATCCGTACGGTGCGCGCGTCCTGCCCGCCGGCACTCTTCGCCACCCGGATCGGGACGTATTCGTTCAGGGCGTGATTGAGGATCCGCCAGTAGTTCTCCCCCGCGCGCACTTCCTGGCCGTCGATCGCCAGCACGTAGTCGCCCACCGAGAGCTTGAGCCACTCGTGGTCGGCGGGGCCGTCGCGGTAGATGTGGCTGATCCGGTAGCGTCCGTTCGCCGGTTCGAGTTCGACGCCGAGGTACTTGGAACTGTACCCCGAGGACTGGGGACGGGAGGCGGGACCGCTCACGCCGACATGCGAGGCGTTGAGTTCGCCGATCATCTTGTTGGCCAGGTCGTAGGCATCCTCATACGTCCCGACATGCTCGAGCAGCGGGAGGTACTGGTCGCGGATCGCCACCCAGTTCCTGCCGTGCATGTTGGCGTCGTAGAACCGGTCCCGCATGACCCGCCACGATTCGAGCACGATCTGGCGCCACTCCTCGCGCTGGTCCACCTCGACGGTGAAGGCGAAGTTGACCCGCTCCTTCCGCTGGTTCTGCAGTGTCATCCGGTGCACTTCGCTGCCGGTGCCGGCTCCCGACGCCGTGTAGAAGACGTAGCGACGGTCCTGGCTTGGCTGCAGGCCGGGGAAGGCGCCCGCCGCCACCTTCTTGCGATCCCGACCATCGAGGGTCATCGAGAAGAGCCCCGGCCCCTCGTCGTCTCGACTCAGGAAATAGATGGTGCGACCGTCGCGCGGACGAGGAACCACGCGCCCACAGGATTGGCACCTGATGTCAGCTGACGGGCCCGCTTCCCGATGCCAGTCGTATCCACGGTGAGCGGGGCAGGTGCCGGTCGGTTGGCGGCCGCAGGAGTTCCGCCTCCTGCCGTCTCCCCACTCCGGGCGGGGCGCTGGCGGGCGCGGACCAGCGGATCCTCCGGGTCCTCGGTGAGGCCCGCCAATGACACGGCGAAGAGGTGGCCACGCCGCCGTCGCGATTGGACGTGAACAGCAGCGTCCTGCCATCGGGGGTCAGGCCGGCATTGCCGTCACCACTGGGCGACCGGGACACGGCGATCTCGCGACGCGTGGCCGTCTCGAAGAGGAAGACTTCGGGATCGAGCCTCGGGTTGGACCGGGAGTAGAGCAGCCACGCTGCCGTCCGGGACTGTACTCGTGCAGGGCGTAGCCGCCGGCCTCGTTGTAGCCGAGCTCGGTGGTCGTACCGGTGCCCACGGCCGACTGGTAGAGCCGGTTCCCAGCGACGAATGCGATCCGCGCTCCGTCCGGGGACCAGAGGAAATTGCTCCCCTGGAAGACTGGGACTGATGTCAGCTTCCGGCGCGTACTGGCGGCCAGGTCGTGAACCCAGATCTCCTCCTCGCCGGACTCGTCGCTCACGTATGCGAGATGGTTGCCGTCGGGCGAGAAGGACGGGTACCGGTCGCGCCACGCCGAGCGCGTGATCCGGGACAACTCCCCGAGTGATGCATCCACCGGGGCGACGAACAGCTCTCCCCGAAAGTCCACCGCCACGCGGTCGCCGGTGGGATCCGGTGCGAACCCTTCGGCCCGCCCCGCACTCCGGACGAACTCCACGGGATTGTCGCGCGAGTCGAAGGCGAGGTCGACGACGATTCTCGTGGGGGTGCCGGACGGCACGTCCACCGTCCACAGCTCGAACTCCTGGGTGTAGATGATGGTCCGCCCGTCGGGCGAAATGGACGGGTACATCACCCCGCCGCTGGTGTGGCGGGTCACCGCGGCGGGCGAGGCCCCCGAGGCGGACATCTGCCACAGGTTGTAGGTGCCACTCCGCTCCGAGAGGAAGTACAGCTGGCCATCGTGCCCCCACATCGGGTGGGCATCGTGGACGTGGTTGCGAAAATCCTGGAGGTCGGTGTCGGTGAGCTGGGTAATGGCCCGGCTGCGCAGGTCCTGGACGAAGATGTCCGACTGGCTGTTGCCGCGATATCCCTTCCGGTTCGCCGAGAAGTTGGAGCGGGTGAAGGCGATGGCCCCGCCGTCCTGCCGAATCATCCCCATCGACGCCATGTCCATCGGCAGGGCGGTGGGCATGCCACCTGTCCGGGGCACGGTGTAGAGCGGAGACCCCCAGGGGTACGTCGACCGCGCCGACGAGAAGACGATGCCGGAGCCATCGGGTGTCCAGTACTGCACCAGGTCCGAGCCGGTGTGGAAGGTCAGCTGGCTCGGTTCGCCACCCTCGGCGGAAACGACGAACACGTCGTTGTTGCCCATCCGGTCACTGGTGAATGCCACCCAGCGGCCATCGGGAGAAAAGCGCGGGGCGATCTCCCGGCCGTCATGGGTGGTCAGCCGGCGGGCGGCTGAGCCGTCGCGATTCGCCACCCAGATGTCGCCCAGGTAGGAGAACGCGATCCGGTTGCCATGGATGTGGGGGTCGCGCATGAACTTGATCGGCGCCGCGTCGAGCGGCACGGCGGCCAGCATCGAAACCGCGAGGACGGCCAACGGCAGACGACCCGGAAGGCGGGGAAGGGGGCGCATGGGGCGACTCCTGATCCGGCAGGTTGATGAGATCGGTGTTGGGGACTCCGGAAGGTACCGATCGGTGGGGCGGTGGGGCAGGGGGAGGGGCAGCGGGGCCCCCCTGACCCGCGCCTACAACCTCCCATCGAAATACAGGTCGAACCGCCACCCAGTCGGGCCCCGCATCGCGCGGGAGAGGTCCATCCGCACCAGTCCGTCCAGGAAGCTGGCACCGACGCCGGATCCGAGGAGCGGCTTGCCGGTGCGGAAGTCCCCGCGATTCCCGGCCCATCCCAGATCGCTGAAGAGGGTGAGCCTGGCGGCTGGGAATGCGTTGCCCACCTCGGCACGGACTCTCCAGTAGGCTTCACCGGCGATGACCCCACCAGCGTACCCGCGCAGGTTGGCTGGGCCACCCAGGTAGAACCGGCTCTGGGTCGGAAGCACGCCCCGACTGGTGCCGGCAGATCCCTTCGAGGGCCAGCGCCCAGCCTCCGTTCCGGGGTGATGATGGCTCGGAGTGTCGCCGAACCGCGACCGAACTCGAAGTCGCCCGTGGCGGCATCGATCGCGGCGTCGCCTCCGACCCAGACCGTGCGCGAGAGCGCTGTCCCGATCCGAAGTCCGAGGTTCACGCCCATCTGGTCGGCACTGTCGGCCACGAAGTTGGGCCGAAAGAGCTGCCCGGTGCTGAACAGGCGGGGAAGGCTTGCGTTGGTCTCCTGAAATGCCGGTCGCTGGCGCTCGGCATAGAGGCGCCAGGTCAGCCACCCACCTTGGGAGGACTGGCCCATGAATTCTGCGCCCATGGTGCGGTAGTACTCGCCGTCGTCGCGTTGCAGGAGCAGGGCCGAGAGGCTGTTCACCGCGCTGAGGGCGCGGGAGTCTGCGTTGGCCACTGCCAGCCGCCGGAAGCCACCGAGGCGCCAAATCGAGCCGGTACCCTGCCGACCGATGCCCAGCTCTCCGTTGGGCTCGAGGTCACCAACGCCGATGCGCCCGAGTGCGTCCAGCTGGAAGTTGCCCCACGAGGCGGCGCCGCGCAGGCCGAGGGACAGCGCCTCCACCCGATTGTAGCGGGCGTGCTGGAGAAGGGCGCCCAGCCCCTGCGGCAGTTCGAGGCGCCGGTCGAGCGGCGGGGTCGGCAGCCCCCGAATCGCGGAGGCCAGGCCGCGGATTTCGTCCTCCGTGATCAGGTCGCCCATCGAGAGGATCGGGGGGCCCAGCGTTGGGCTGGTCAGCAGCGATTCCCGGTCCTGCGGGACGACGACGGCGAGGGCGGTATCGCCCCGCGCCAGACGCCCGCAGCTGTCGCGGAGGACCTCCAGGCCGCTCGAATCCGCGGCCAGCGGGGTACCGTCCTCACCACCGGCCGCGCGGCGCTGGCGGACGCACTCCTGCACCACCCGGGCGATGCTGTCGGCATCGATCCGGCGTGCCTCCCGGGAACGCGGCGCCACCCCGAGCGAGTCGTTCTCCGGCCGCCTCCTGGTGCCGGCAGACCGGAACTCCAGGCCTACCGGCCGAGGCGTGCCACCCTCCACCTCATACTCGGAGTAGACCCGCTCAAATCGCACCGGCACGTTCATCCACTTGCCAACGGTGCCCACGCCTTCCAGTGCCACGTAGCGCAGCATCCACCAGCGATTCTCGTACAGGCCGTATTCCATGGTGATGTGCTTGAGCTCGCCGGTTCCGTTCACGAACGAGGGGACGTCTTCCCGATCGTCCGGATCGCTGTCGCGGCGGAACTCATAGGGCCGCGCCGGCCTGAACACCGCGCGGACCAGGGCGTAGCTGTCGGCATCGAACCAGAGGGATCCCGAGACCAGCTGCCAATCGGCACGCCGGGGCGTCACCCGGAGTTCGACCAGCCGGATCACACTGCCGCTGGGGAGCTCAATCCGGGTGCTGTCCCCCTTGGCATACTTGTAGAGCGCCTCGGCGCCAACGGCGAGCGGGTACAGGAAGCCGTCGGCGTCGTTGCCGAGGACGAACAGGTAGTCCTCACCGGGATTGACGACGAGATCGCGCACCTCGGAGGGAATGTTGCGCGGGAGCTCATCCTCTCGGCTTGCCACCGGGACTGCCTGCCGCAGCCCGGTCACTTCGATCGTACTCCTGCTATCCCGATTCCAGGAGATCTGGGCTGTCACCTCCTGGCGGAAGAGCATCCGGTCGCGGGAAAGGGCTCTGACTCCCACGCCGATCCGTTGCGACACCTCTGCGGTGTAGGAGGTCACCAGGCGTTCGTTGCGGTCCCGGGCGGCCCGGGCGTTGGCCACCAGGGCGGCGGTCGCCGAGTCGGCGTAGCTGTCGGCGGGGATGGCGGGGGCCTGGACGGCGAGCAGGAACAGGGTGGAGAGCAGCATGGCAGGCACTACGATTCCTGGGCAGCGAGGATTCAGAATGATACGTGGGGCGATCGGGGGGCCCAGCCGGACGGATGGGCGCGATCAGACCGGACGTCGGGCTGGGATCTCTCAGCAGGCGAACCACCTCGACCTCCGCACTCTCATGCCGGCGAATCGCCTCGTGCACCTCCGCAATGACCCCGAGCTGATCCGTCAGTTCCATGGCGGAAAGTGCGCCGGCACGCACGCGGAGGAGGTCCAGGCGAATCGGTGTCGAGGGCGGCGGCAACCGTCGCCAGCCTGGTCCGGGCCCCGGGGAGGTCACCGGCGGCGTGCAGCTGGGCCGCGTCGGCGGTCAGCTTGGCGATCACCGGCTGCAGGCTGGCCAGGCGTTGGCGGTCGGCCTGCGGGAGGGCCCGGAACATTGCGTCGGCATCCTGTCCGATCGCCGCGACGGTCAGATCGCTCGCGGCGACATCGGGTGGAGATCCCCGGTGTCCCAATCCGAGGCTGGCGAGGCGGAGCAGCCCCCGCCCGACGTTGCCGGCCAGCGCCTTGAGCCAGCCGCCCCGCCCCGGGCGGAGCGTCAGCCACAGTTTCCGGACGGTGACGGTCGGGACCACGATCGCCCCGACCAGTGCGATTCCTTGCACCCAACCCGGGCCCCAACCACCGATGGTGACCGCGATCATTGCCGCCGACTTGACCACTCCGAGGGCGACGAGGCCAGCGCCCTCCCTCCGTGAGTGACCCGGTGCCGCAACGGCCAGGGCCCGTTCCTCGACCTGCTCCTCCCGGGCGCTCAGGGCTGCACCGGCCAGGGAGCGGTGATCGTAACCCTGGCGGAGGAGGGCGCGGGCTGCCTCCAGGATCTGGCCCAGCCGGACCAGGCCGGCGCCGCCGGCCAGGACCATGGCGAGCACGAAGATGGAGGAGAGGATCGACTGGTTGATGCCGCTGCTGAACAACCGTAGCGCCAGCGCCAGACTTCCCGTTACGGTGACGGCGGTGGCCATGACGCCGATTTCGCGAACCGCGATGTCCGCCTCTCGGAGGAACGCCCGCAGGGGAGCTGGCACATGGGCCGCGTGGGTTCCCCGGATCGCTTCGAGCCCGGCGGCGAGCTCGGCGGCGTCCGTCGGTCGATCGGCCGGGTCCTTGGCCATGGCGCGCTCGATCAGTGATGCCAGGCGCGCCGGCACTCTCGGAGCGGCAGCCAGCAGGGCGGGGACCGGTTCAGTGGCGTGCTGCCAAGTCAGAGCCGGCGCATCCCTGCCGTCGTATGGTGGCTGGCCAGTCAGGGCGTACCACGCCGTCACCCCGAGCGCATAGAGGTCGGCCCGGGCATCGGCCGGTGCCCCCGCCGCCTGCTCCGGACTCATGTAGGCTGGCGTCCCCGCGACGGTACCATCGACCGGGGCCAGCGCAGCACCGCCCGAGGCGATACCGAAATCGGTGACCAGGGCCCGGCCGCTCTCTCGCTCGAGCAGGATATTGTCCGGCTTGATGTCCCGGTGGATGACGCCCCGTGCGTGGGCATGATCGAGTGCCCAGCTCACCTCCTGCAGGACGCGTAGTGCCTCGCGCACGGGCAGGGCGCCTGCCCGGCGAATGCGCTGGCCCAGGGATTCGCCCTCGACATAGGCCATCGCAATGAACACCATCCCGGCGACCTCCTCCACGGCGTGCACCGGGACGATGTGCGGGTGGGAGAGCCCTGCCGCGATCCTGGCCTCGCGCAGGAACCGGGCGCGGAGTTCCGGATTTTCAGCAAAGGCGGGCGGCAGGAGTTTGATGGCCACCGCTCGATCCAGACTGATGTCACGGGCCAGAAACACCACGCCCATTCCGCCCCGGCCGAGTTCACGGACCAGGGAGTACCGTCCCGCGACGGCGTCCTGCAGGGCAAAGAATTCCGGGGTGGTCATGCCGAACAATACGGGAAAGAGCTTCCGGAAGGTTCAGTCCCCGACCGCCTCGGATCGCCGAGGCTCCGCGGGGCACCCCGGGCCAGGATGCGGTGCCGCCGTCCCGGCTCGGCACCGTTGCATCCCCTGCGGGCGCGGCGTACGTTCCCGGGTCCCGCGCCCCCACAGCCCAGCCGAGGTTCCCGATGTCCGCCGAATCGAGTCGCTTCCGCCGCACCCTGGTGCGGGTGATGGCGGTCCAGGTTGTCGCGCTGGTCCTGTTGTGGCTCCTCCAGTCCCGTTTCGGCAACTGAGGCGACGATGCATCCACTGAACTGGACGATCGTCATCGGCTACCTGCTGTACGTGGTCTTGGACGGGCTCCGCCGCGCCAAGGGTACCGACAAGATCGAGGGCTATTTCCTCGCCAACCGGAGCCTGCCGTGGTGGGTGGTTGGGCTCTCGGTCATGGCCACCCAGCTCTCCGCCGTCACCATGATCGGCACCACCGGCCAGGGGGCCACCGATGGGCTGCGATTCGTGCAGTTCTACTTCGGGTTGCCGCTGGCGATGGTCATCCTCGGGGTGACCCTGGTGCCGTTCCTCCACGGCGCGAAGGTCTTCACGGCCTACGAGTACCTCGAGAAGCGCTTCAACCCGCAGACCCGCTCGCTCACCAGCTTCCTCTTCCTGCTTTCGCGCGGGCATGTCGTGTCGGCACCATCATCGCCGCGCCCGGCGGTTGTCTTCTCGGCGATCTTCGGGTGGGACATGGCATGGTCGGTCGCGTTGATCGGCATCCCGACCGTGATCTACACCGTGCTCGGCGGGGTCCAGGCGGTGGCGTGGGCCGACGTCAAGCAGATGGTCCTGATCGTGGTGGCGCTGGGCGGGATGGTGGTGGTCCTGCTCGCTCAAGATGCCGATTCCCACCACGGAGGCGCTCGAGGTCGCGGGCGCCGCCGGTCGCCTGAAGGTCTTCGATTTCTCCTTCGACCTCACGAACACCTACACCTTCTGGTCGGGGATCCTCGGCGGAACCTTCCTGATGCTCTCGTACTTCGGGACCGACCAGAGCCAGGTCCAGCGCTACCTGACCGCCAGCTCGGTCGATGAGGCCCGCAGTTCGCTGCTCATGAGTGCCTACTGGAAGATCCCGCTGCAGGCTCTGGTGCTGCTGGTGGGGGTCCTGGTTTTCGTGTTCTACCTCTTCCAGGCCCCACCGCTGCTCTACAACCCGGCCCATGAACGGCAGGTCCGCGAGGCGGAGCCGGCGGCGCTCGCCGCACTCGAGGGCCAATTCGCGGATGCGTTCGCGGCCCGGAATGTGGCGGCCCATGCGGTCTCCGAGGCGAGCGAGGCGGGGGATGCCCCCCGCGTGTCGGCTGCCCGCGATGCGTTCGCCCTCCGTGAGGCCGATGTCAGCGCGGTGCGCACAGAGGCCCTCGCACTGGCGGAGCGTGTCACGCTCCAGCCGGCGCGCGACGTCAACTACATCATCCCCAGGTTCGTGCTCGACCATTTGCCACTCGGATTGGCGGGCCTCTTCATCGCTGGCGTCCTGGCGGCGGCGATGTCGAGCATCGCTGCCGAGCTCAACTCGCTTTCAACCGCCACCGTGATCGATTTCTATCGCCGGTGGGTGCGCCCGGACGGGACGGATGCCCACCTGCTTCGGGTCTCGAAGCTGGCCACCGCGCTGTGGGGTCTGTTTGCCTGCGTGGTGGCGACCTACGCCGTCAACCTCGGTTCGCTGATCGAGGTGGTGAATCGGTTCGGGTCCTTCTTCTATGGTTCGATCCTCGGCGTATTCCTCCTGGCGATGATCCCCTCTGCCCGGGGTGCCGGCGCCTTCCTGGGACTGATCGCCGGAATGGGTGCAGTCGCCGCCGTCAATTTCGGAGCGCCGGAAGTTTCCTTCCTCTGGCACAATGTGGTGGGGGCGGTGACCGTGGTGGTCGTGGGAGTGCTGGTGAGCGCGCTTGGGGGCCCCCGGGCGGTGGGGGGTCCAGCCTGAGCTCCTGGCACGGGCGGTCCGCGCCGCCTTCACGATCGCTTCAGCATCGGCCCCCGATATTCGGGGGCCGATTGCGTAGGCAGGCGGCCCCATCCCCAGGAGGTCCGGCGTGGCGCAGTTCACCCCTCGTACCATCATCGAGCCGTTCAAGATTCGATCGGTGGAGCCGATTCACTTCACCTCCCCGGAGGAGCGGGTGGCCGCGTTGGATCGTGCCGGACACAATCCGTTCCAGCTGCGAGCCGAGGAGGTGTTGATTGACCTGCTGACCGACAGCGGCACCGGCGCCATGTCGGCCAAGCAGTGGGCGGGGATGATCGCCAGCGACGAATCGTATGCCGGTGCCAGCTCCTACTTCCGGTTCGAGGCTGCCGTTCGCGATATCACCGGGTACCGGCAGGTGATTCCGACCCATCAGGGCCGGGCCGCCGAGCACATCCTCTTCACGACCATGCTCGGCCGCGGTGACGTGGTGCCGAGCAACACCCACTTCGACACCACCCGGGCCAACATCGAGCATTGTGGCGCGGAGGCGCGCGACTTGGTGGTGGCAGAGGGGAGGGTGCCGTCCAGTCGGTATCCCTTCAAGGGCAATATGGACCTTGAGGCCCTCGCCGAGACCATCCGCACGGTGGGGCGCGAGCGGATCCCGCTGATCATGCTGACGGTGACCAACAATTCCGGGGGCGGCCAGCCGGTCAGCATGGACAACATCCGGTCGGTCAGCGCCTTGGCCCGGCGTCACGGCATCCCCTTCTTTCTGGATGCCTGCCGATTTGCCGAAAACAGCTGGTTTATCAAGACGAGGGAGGAGGGCTACAGCGGGCACACGCCCGCGGCGATCGCCCGCGAGATGTTTGCGCTGGCAGATGGCTGCACCATGAGCGCCAAGAAGGATGGCATGGCAAACATTGGCGGGTTCCTGGCCATGCAGGATCCCGAACTGGCGGCGCGCTGCCGCAGCCTGCTGATTCTGACCGAGGGGTTTCCCACCTATGGCGGGCTGGCCGGCTACGACCTCGAGGCGATCGCGTTGGGGCTCCACGAGGCGCTGGATGAGCACTACCTGCGCTACCGGGTCCGCTCGATCGCGTACCTGGGCGAGCGGTTGACTGCCGCGGGAGTTGCCATCGTGGAGCCGCCGGGTGGGCACGCCATCTACATCGACGCCGCGGCCGCTGCCCCGCACTTGCGCCCCGAGGACTACCCGGCCTGGTCCTTCAACAATGCCCTGTACCGGATCGGTGGGGTCCGCGGAGTGGAAATCGGCACAGTCATGTTCGGGATGCACCCCGACGGGGTGGAGCGGCCCGCGGCGATGGAACTGGTGCGCCTCGCGTTCCCCCGGCGGAGTTACACCCAGAGCCATGTGGACTATCTGTCCGAGGTGATCCTGGCGGTGCACGCCGACCGGCACCACCTGCCGGCCTACCGTATCGTTGAGCAGGCACCCGCCCTGCGGCATTTCACCGCGCGGCTGGAGCCCGTCAGGCGGTCGGCGACAGGCTGAGCGCGGGGCTCGGCGTGGGAACGGAAGCGGGGCTGGAAACCGGGAAACTGCCCCGGCCTCCAGCCCCTCCTTTCGTGCGCCGGCGCTGATCTGCTGGCGGTCAGGCTCCTACGGTGTGCACGGCGACGGCAGGCTGCGCGAATCGCACTCGGCCGCCGGCACGATCATGTTCTCGAACCGGGTGTCGCCGGCCCGATCCTGTGGCAGCTGCTGGGTCCGGCCATAGCGCCGCGCATCGATCCACCGCGTACCCTGCGTCCACATCAGCGAGTAGGTCCGGTTGTAGAGCAGCTCGGTGACGAAGTCGTTGTTCGCGCTGCCGGTCGTCAGCGCTGACGCCGCCAAGCCTCCGGCGTGCAGGCGCACCAGGTTGATGTCGTCGAGCGCGCCCTGCTTGTTGGCGGTGTTCCAGCGGATCTCGGCGCGGAGCAGGAGCAGCTCCTCGTTGTTGATCCAGGGGATCGGCGCGCCGAGGTTCGCCGAGGCCGGGGCGGTGGTGCTGTTGTAGAGCACCGGTTTGTGGGTGGCGCTCAATTCGTTGAGCGTCTTGGTGCGCCCCGCCGCCAGGACCTTTCTTGTCAATCGGAGGTCCGCTGCCCCGCCGATCTGGAGCTGAGCGCCGGTGACGATGGTTGGGTGCACCCAGTACCGGTCTGACGTCAGATTCTCGGTGACGGGATTCGCGGGCTCTCCCGAGGCGGTCGAATAGAAGTAGTTGACGCCGGTGGAGAGTGCCCCGGGCAGGCCGGCCGTCGTCACGAACGACGCATTCATGGCGGTGCTGGCCTGGGCCCAGCAGGCCGTGCAGTTGTTGAACGTGGCGCGCTGGACCAGCATCTTGGCCGCCAGCGCCCGGTTGAACCTGGCGAAGGTCGCCGGCGTGGTGAAGCCGGTGTAGCCCGGGGCGACGGTAAACGGGAACGCCGCACTGCCGGCGGCGAGGAGATCCGCGTTGGCCTCATCCATCAGGGCCGACGCCGCCTCCATGGCGGCACTGAAGCTGACGAACGGTGCCGGCGCGGCAGTGATCGGCTGGTCGACATCGAGCGGGATGCCGAGCTGACCGGTTCGCACCGCGAGGCGGTGGATATGCCAGGCCTTCATCGTCTTGGCAAACCCCGATGACGCCTTGACCTCCGCCTCGCTCATCCCGGCCGCCTGGGGGAGCGCGGTCAGGTAGACGTTGATCGTGCGGATGGCGGAATAGATCCCGAGCCAGATTCCGGAATTTCGTGCCGGTGGGGTCCTGCGGGCCGCGGATCTGCTCGCCGGTCTCCCGGGGGTCGTTGCCGAGGAGGTTGTAGCCCTCACGCCCATAGAGCGCGTAGAAGGCGATCTCGGTCCCGACATCGTTGTAGGCCTGCGCAAAGATGCCGGTGGCCGCCCGGGCCAGGATGGACCGGGTGGGTGCGTCGGTCAGGGTCTTGACGGTCGGGGCGTTGGTGTTCTTGATGTCGAACTCGCCGCAGCCGCCAAGCGCCAGCATCCCGACAAGGGCCGCGCCGGTCAGGCCGGCCCGGACACGGAGGCCCGCGGAGCGGGCGGTCGGATTGGAGGTGGTCATCAGAACCCCACGGCAATGTTGAAGAAGACGCTGCGCGTTGGCGGATAGGGGCCGATGTCGAGGTTGTTCCGGACCGCGGCGGCACCGAAGTTGGCGACCTCCGGGTCGAGCCCGGTGTACTTGGTCGTCATCCAGAGGTTCCGGCCCGTCAGGCTGACCCGCATCGTCTCGAGCCCGAGGTTGAGCGCGCCGACCACGCTGGCCGGGACGTCCACGCCCACCGAGAGCTCGCGCAGCTTGACGAAGCTGGCATCCTCGATGTACGGCGCGATCGGGCCCTTGAGGTAGCCCTGGTACCGCGCTTCCCATGCCGGGGTGCCCCAGTCGGCGGAGTTGCGGCCGTCGTCTTCCAGGAAGTGGGTCAGGTTGATGACGTCGCCGCCCTGCTGCCAGTCGAGCACCACGCTGATGTTGAGTGACCGGTAGCTGATGTCATTGACGAAGCCGACGCGGAAGTCCGGGGCGGTGTTGCCGAGCTGGCTGAGCGCGGCCGCCCGATTGCCGGCCTCGTCGAAGTCGAAGCCCACCATCTGGGTGATCGGCTTGCCCACTTCGATGCGCGTGCGGCCGAGGTTGCCGAAGCCCGAGGAGGCCGGGAAGAACGCCGGCAGGCCGGCCAGGTCGACGACCTCGCTGGTGTAGCGGGTGAAGGTGCCGCGTGCCACCCACTGGGTCTGCCCCGACTGGATCGGGGTGTAGCCCAGGCCGATCTCGATGCCGGAGTTCTTGATCTTGCCGCCGTTGAAGACCTGGCTGGTGAAGCCCGAGGACGGCGACGGAACCCGCTGAGAGCAGCAGGTTGGTGGTGTTCCGGCTGAACCCGGTGAGTTCCCAGGTCAGGCGGCCGTTCATCGCGTTGCCGTCGAGGCCCGCCTCGATCTCCTTGAGACGTTCGGGTTCCACGTTCTCAAAGCCGGACGCGGTCGAGACGGTGACACCCTGGGTGCCGCCGAGCTGTGGCGTGCCCAGGTTGGTGAACTTCTGGCCGAAGAGCGGCTGGTTGCCGGTCTCACCGTAGGCGGCGCGCAGCTTCACTTCGCTGCCGGAACCGACCAGGTCCGTGAAGCGATAGGAACCGGACAGCTTCGGGAAGACGTAGTACTTGTCGATGTCGCCGTTGACGCTGCTGCGCTCGGCGCGGAGGCCGGCCTGCACCAGGAGGCGGTCGCTCATCAGCCGGAGCTCCTCCTGGGCGTACAGCGCGAAGGTCCGCTCCTCGCGTCAGCGCCTCGTTGGCGGTGATGTTGGTGCCCTGATTCACGTTCCGCTGGCCGGGGAGCAGGTTCTGCGTCCGGATCTGGAAGGTGTTCAGGCGGCGATCCTCGTACTGGATGCCGAACGCCGTGGTGGCGCTGACCAGCCGACGCGTTGTAGGTGTGCACCCCGTTCAGGTTCCAGTTGTAGAACCGGCTGCGACCGCCACTCTCGATCGACTCGCCCGGCAGCGACTGGGGGCGCTCGAAGAACAGGTCGTTGGGGGTCCAGACGTCGTTGCTCTGGCTGAACGCGTCCACGCCGCCGGAGGCGACCAGCCGCAGGCTCTGCTTCGCGGTCGTCCAGGCGTTCCAACCCAGGGTCAACCCACCGGTGAATCGGTTGGTCTCCTCGTGGTTCACCCCGAGATCGGTCAGCTGCATCGGGTTGGATTGGACGCCGACTGTCCGGGCCGGATAGGTCCCGTCCGGGTTCTTGAGGCTGTTGTCGATGAAGCTGGGGATGTAGGACAGCGCATACCCGTGGCAACCGTAATTGTTGCAGTTGTTGTTCCAGCCGCGGTCGTTCTCGTTCCGGCTGTAGACACTGGAGATCTTCACGTCGACCTTCGGTGTGATGACCTGGTCGAGATTGAGCCGCAGGCTCTGCCGTGTGGCGCCGGTGTTGCGCTCGATCCCCTCGTCCCGCTTCCACCCGCCCGACACATAGTAGCGCGTGGCCGCGGTGCCGCCGCTGACGTCGGCGACCGTTTCGTAGGAGAGGTCCCGGTTGCTGTAGACCTGCTCGTACCCGTTGAAATAGGGGTTGGCGTTGCCGGCAAAGAACGGCGCCGCCGCCGCGCCGAATACTGCGACCGCCGAGTCCTGCGTCCACTGCCGCAGTTCCGGCAGGCGCAGGGGGCTGAAGACGCCGAACCGCTGGGTGATGTTGGTCCGGGTCCGGCCGGCCTGGCCACGAATCGTGGTGATCACCACCACGCCGTTGGAGGCCTTCGACCCGTAGATCGACGACGCCGCGGCGCCCTTGAGAACCTCGATGCTGGCGATGTCGGTCGGGTTGAGGTCGGCGATGCGATTGACGGCGTCCGCCTCGGTGGTCGAGCTGGCGGCGGCGTTGGTCAGGCCGCGACCGCTGGGAATGCTCGCGTTCGAATAGATGACCCCGTCCACCACGTACAGCGGGTCGTAGGCGCCGAGGATCGTGGAGTTGCCGCGAATCTGCATCTGGATGCCGCCGCCGGGGGCGCCGGAATTCGTCTGCAGGTTGACGCCGGTGATCTTGCCGGTCAGGGCGTTGAGCAGCGTCGGCGAGGAGACCTTGCGAGATGTCCTCACCCGAGACATAGGCGATCGCCGTGGTCGCACTGCGCCGCTCGATCGTGGTGGCCTGTCCGGTCACCACCACTTCGCTCAGTCGGAAGATGTCGGTGGCGAGCCCAAAGTCGGCCGTCGACTGGTTGCCCGCCACGACCGTTTCGGTCCGGGTGTATCCGATCGCCCGGGCCTGCAGGCGGACTTCCCCAGCGGGCGCGGTGATGGCATATCGCCCATCCTGACCACTGCGCGCGGCCTGGTACTGCAGGGCCCCCACGACCGACACTTCCGCGTCGGGAATCGGGGTGTCGGTCCCGGCCTTGGTGACGCGGCCGGTGATCCGACGATCCTGGGCCTGCAGGGCGGTGGATGTCAGAAGCAACATGACACCAAGCCCCGCCTGCCAGAGCAAACGCTTGCCCACGGGTCCTCCTACGAGGTGAAAGTTGGTACCTACCGGGTCTGCTCAGCGAACGAACGAACCGTGCTTGCCTGCCACCAGCACCTATCGACCAAAGCCGTACTGCGGGTCCGAAACGCACCGTCGAACTCAGCCAGAGACATATCCCGTGCCAAGCCGAGATAGGTCGGCAAGTTGTTGTTCTACAATGTCCCCCCCGAGAGGGGCGAGGGAGCGCGCGTGTCAGAGTGACACGACACGGCGATGCCAATTTGATACAAAAAGAAGTCGCGTCAGGAGATCACGCGCAGTACCCGTGAAGTAGGGTTGCTCAATACTGCTGCCAGACTCGCTGGCGAGCAAGGGGGAAGGGCTCAGGGCACCCGGGGGATGGCGCGGAGTCCCTGGTGCAGGTAGGCGATTCGACCATCCGGGCCGGGCACCATTGCCAGGAGCACGGGGGTGGCGGCGCCCGGAGGTGTGAGCCCGACGTGGTGGGCACCATAGATTCGAGCCGGCAACTCAGCGGCTCCCTGCCTGAAAACCAGCTGCCCCCGTCGATCCATGAATTCGAGGCTGGTGGATCCAACCGCATAGGTGCCCACCAGCGCGGCGATCTCGCTCGGGGTCGCGTCCCGCCCGGTTGGCGGCTCCGGTCGCGGTGGCAGTGCGCCCAGCACCAACTCGGCTGCCCGGTCGGCCACGCCGGGCAGCTGGCTCCCGGCGCGGTTGGTCAGGATGATCACGGCGAATCCACGCTCAGGCACCATGACCACGTTGGACTGGAACCCGTTGATGGCGCCACCGTGCTGGAGGGTGGCCAGGGCGCCGCGATGCCCGACGATCAGCCCGTAGCCGTAACGACCCCCGGTCGCCTCCTGTCCGGGCACGACCACGTGACCGGTCGTCATGCGCTGGACTGCGCGCAGGTGCCAGCACCGCTGGTGCCGCTGGCCCCTTTTCCGTTGGCCATGACCACCTGGGCAAACTGGGCCAGCTCGGTGGCCGTCGACATCAGGAACCCCGCTCCCCACTGGGCGGTGTTCTCGGTGAAGGGCCGGACCACCGCTGCGGGCTGTCCCGGTGGCGGCCCTTGATGACCCTGCGAGAACGGCGTCGTCATCGCGACCAGCGGCTTGAACGTCGATCGGGTCATCCCGGCAGGCCCGCAGGACGAGTTCATCCATCAAGTGCGGCGTACCGCTTGCCCCCGGCCCGCTCGGCGACGTAACCGAGCATCGAGTAGCCGGGATTCGAATAGGAGAGGACCTGCCCGGGGTCGGTCAGGAAGAGGGTGTCGGTGACCTCACGCATCACTTCGCCGAGGGCACTCTCGCCCATGCGACCGTAGGGGACGGCGTTGTCGAGCCACCCAGCCGTGTGTGTCAGCAGCTGGTGACTGGTGACGGTGCCGACCCGCTTCCCCTCGAGCTCGGGCACGTAGCGGCTGATCGGTGCCTGCAGGTCGATCCGGCCGAGTTCGGCCAACTGGGCAAGCAGGGCGCCGGTGAACATCTTGGTAACCGACCCGACCCGGAACAGCGTCTCGGTGGTGACGGGATCGCCCCGCTCGACATCGGCGACGCCGAATCCCTTCGCATAGACGATTCGGCCGTTCGCGACCACCGCCACCGAGGCGCCGGGCGTACCGCTTCGCGCCAGTTCCGCCCGGACCAGGCTGTCGAGTGGCGTGAAGTCCGGGGCCCCCTGCGCGGCGGCCGGGTCGGCGCCGGAGATGAGGACCACGACCGCGAGCCCCACCACCATCCTGCGTGGGCTCACGGGAAGATGCCCCGGTCGTCGTAGGAGATGGCGATCTTGTTGATGGCGGTGACGAACGCGGCGGTCGCGAGCGTCGATGCCGCCGACCTTGAGCTGGGTCTCGCGCAAGGTCTGCCAGCCGACGATCATCGTCTCCTCGAGGCCGCTGTTGACGATGTCCTCCTCGCCGGCACCCTGCGACAGCCGCCGCCGGTCGGCGGCGCTGAACGCCTTGCCGGTGGTGGATTCGATCGCCGCCACGAGTCGGGTGTACACCCCCTCCTCAAATCGCTTCTCCATCCGGCCGAATCGCACGTGCGAGAGGTTCTTGAGCCACTCGAAGTAGGAGACCGTGACGCCGCCTGCATTGAGGAAGATATCCGGCACCACCAGCACGCCGCGGGTGGCCAGAATCGCATCGGCGTCCGGGGTGGTCGGACCGTTGGCGCCCTCGCCGATGATCCTGGCCTGGATCCGCGGTGCGTTTTCCTTGGTGATCTGTTGCTCCAAGGCCGCCGGGATCAGGATGTCGCAGGGCAACTCCAGGCCGGCGGCCCGATCAGGAAGGGCGGTCGTGCCTGGGGTTCCGATGATCGAACCGGTCTCCCGCCGATGGGCCATGACTGCCTCCAAGTCCATACCATCCGGCGCGGAGATCGCGCCTTCGCGCTCCGAGATCCCCACCAGGATGGCACCACCCTCACAGCAGAACTTGGCGGCGTGGTAGCCGACATTGCCGAGCCCCTGAACCACGATCCGCTTCCCCTCCAGACCCGCGGTCAGGCCGAACGACTTCATGAGTTCCGCGTCGGCGCAGAGCTCCTTGAGTCCGAAGAAGACGCCCCGGCCAGTGGCCTCGTTGCGGCCGCGAATGCCCCCCTGTGTCACCGGCTTGCCGGTGACACAGGCCACGGCGTTGAGCTCGTCGGTCCGGATCTGCTGGTAGGTGTCCACCACCCAGGTCATCTCCTGGGGGCCGGTGCCGTAGTCCGGTGCCGGGACGTCGATGCCGGGGCCGATGAAGTTCTTGCGCACCAGTTCGAAGGTGTAGCGCCGGGTGATCCGTTCCAGCTCGGACTGCGAGTACTTGCGGGTCGATCCGGATGCCGCCCTTTGCCCCGCCGAACGGCACATCCACGACGGCGCACTTGTAGCTCATCAGGGCCGCGAGCGCCTGCACCTCATCCTCGTTGACGTTCGGCGCGTAGCGGATGCCACCCTTGGTCGGTGAGCGGTGGTGGCTGTGCTGGGCGCGCCAGGCGGAGATGATCTCGAGATCACCGTTGTCGCGGCGGAGCGGGAAACTGACGCGGTAGACGGAATTGACGGCCTTGATCTGCTCGATCAACCCCTTGGGGTGCTTGGTATGGGTGGCGGCCTTGTCGACGACCTTGTTGACCGAATCGAAGAACGAGAGGGTAGACACGGAGCTCCTTGGTGGCGTCCAGACGGACCGCACACGGCGGGGACGGGGGAGTTGGGTGGCGCAGTGGACCCATGAGTAATCACCAATCCGGGCCAAAACGGCAACGGCCACCCCGTGTCGGGGCGGCCGGAGTCGGTACGGGTAGCGTTTCGGACGCTGGCGATCAGGGCTGCAGGCGGGGCGGGCGGACCTGTGCGTACCCAATGGTGTTGTTGTCGGTGCCGAACCAGATCCGGCCGGTTCGGGGGTCGAATTCCATGTGCCGGATCGTCCCGGCACCGCCCGGTACCGGGGTGATGCTGATGATCTTCTCGGTCTTGGCATCGAAGCCCACGAATCGGTTGGGCTGGATCCCCGTCTCCACCACCCAGATTCGGTCCTGATCGTCGGACATGATGGCATAGGGGAGGCTGGTGCGCCCCGCGGGCAGGGGGAATTCCATCCACCTTGCCGGTGATCGGGTTGAGGCGACCGAGCGTGCCGCGGACATAGTCGCCATACCACACGGTGCCGTCCGACGTCAGCGCGATCCGGCGGGGCCGGGCATCGGCCCAGGGCAGGGTGATCTCCCGCGGCTCCATGGTGGCGGGATCGATGGTGCCGATCTTGTTGGTGCCGAACATGTCGTACCAGGGGATGTTGTTCCTGTCCACCACGATCCCGTAGGGCCTTGAGCGCGGGGTCTTCATCGTGACCAGGCGCGTCTGGCCGTCGGCGGGGTTGAACCGGCCCACCATGTTGCTGTTCTGGAGCGTGAACCAGATCTCCCCGCCGGCATTGAACGCGATCGTGTGCGGATCGCGGGCGGTGGGGTCGGGCATCATGAAGGTCTTGATCTCGCCGGTCCGCGCGTCGATCCGACCGAGGCGGCCGTTCCGGTTGCCGGTGTACCAGGCGTTCCCGGTACGATCGACCACCACGGTGTGGGGGTTCGTGCCGGGTTCGATCTCGAATCGCTCGAACTTCTCGGTGGTCAGGTCGAATCGGGCCACGTAGTTGCCGGACTGGCCCACGAACCAGATCCGGCCCTGCGGATCCACTGAGGGGTCGCGTGGGCGGGTGCCTTCCCATGGCACGGTCCACTCGCGGATGGCGATGGTGTCCGACGGTGTCTGGGCCATCAACGGAGCGGGTGCGGCGGCCACTCCAATCAGCAGGAGGGAGAATCGGTGCATGGGGTCTCCTCAAGGTGGGGTCGAGACGGGGGGTGAGTGAAGGTCCCCTTAGACTATACGCTCAAAACGCGGTGCTGTTGAGGCTCATCAGGAGCTCGTAGACCGCCACCCCTCCCGCGGCGATCGCGACATACAGGAGGCTCTTGCCCAGGTTGAATCGCCGGGTCTTGATCGTGCGGATATCCGAGATGGCGTAGCTGACCCGCTGCACCGCCTCCGCCCGCGGATGCCCCCGGAGCGAGTCGTCAGACACCACTGGCCCGAACAACTCCACTTCCCGGTCGGAGCCCAGGATCAGCAGCACCGAGCGGGGCTCCCGTTCGGCCACGACCTGAGCAACCGGGCCGGTCTCGATGCGGTACGACGTGCACCCACCGAGGGAAAGGGCCACGGGGAGCGCGGCGACCAGCAGCTTGGTCCGGGTCCGGGAAGGGCCGTTCATCCACAATCCTCAGGGTTGGGTGCGGAGGCCGTCGCGCGCGGCCAGGATCAGGTCGGGGCGATTGGTAATGATACCCGATACGCCGCGCTGCCACAGGACGTTGGCCCGTTCGGGGTCGTCGACGGTCCAGACATGGACCGGGCAGCCCTGCAGTGCGGCCCGCCGGACGAACCGAGCGGTCGGGACGGTGATCCGGCCCCGGTACCGATCGGGAACGGCATAGAAGCGGCACGGCGCGGCGCCGGCCGGCCAGCCGAGGGCGGCACCGACCGTGGCCCTGACAATATCGGGCCGCGCAGCCCCGATCGGCACCCCGGAGCCGCGCAGTGGGGTCAGCGCCGCCTGGTGAAAGGATGCGACGACCACCCGGGATTCGGCGTGGCACCTCCGCAGGACTTCCAGCACAGGAAGCGCTGCTTCGGCCTCCTTCAGCTCAATCAGCAGCGGCATCCCGCCGGTAGCCTCGAGCACGGTCGCCAGGTCCGGGACCCCCTCGCCGTCGCCGGCATCGACGCGCGCCAGCTGGGCGGCGGTGTGGTCCCGCACCATCCCGGGCTTCCGGCAGGTGCGGGCCAGATCGGGGTCGTGGTGGACGACGGGCACGCCGTCCAGACTGGCCCGGACATCCAGTTCGATGGCGTCCGCCCCCAATTCCCCCGCCAGAGCAAAGGCGGCGAGGGTGTTCTCCGGGCGCAGCCCCGAGGCGCCGCGATGCGCGACCACCGGCCGGGCAGAGCGATCGAGGAAGAGGTCGTGAGGCGGCATGAACTGTGGAAGATGCCGGGGAGACGCGGGCCGCGCCAGAGGGCGGATACGCTATATTCCCGCTGCGTTGCCGGCTCCTGAGGCCGCCTTCCGGGCGGCCTCAGGCATTTGCCGGCCGGCAGTCCCTCGTACCGGAGTTTCTGTGACCGAACAGGCCCTGCAGACCGCCATTGCGGCGCGACGCACCTTTGCCATCATCAGCCATCCCGACGCGGGCAAGACCACGCTGACGGAGAAGCTCCTGCTCTATGGTGGCGCGATCCACCTGGCGGGATCGGTCAAGGCGCGTCGGGCGGAGCGCCATGCCACCTCGGACTGGATGGAACTCGAGAAGCAGCGCGGCATCTCGGTCACCTCCAGCGTCCTCCAGTTCGAGTGGGAGGGCCGCCACATCAACCTGCTCGATACCCCCGGTCACCAGGACTTCAGCGAGGACACCTATCGTACCCTGATCGCGGCCGACAGCGCGGTCATGCTGCTCGACAATCGCAAAGGGGTGGAGGAGCGGACTCGCCAGCTCTTTGATGTCTGCCGCCGCCGCCGGATCCCAATCGTCACCCTGGTGAACAAGTGCGACCGCGCCGGCGCCGACCCGCTGACCCTGATCAGCGATGTGGAGCGAGATCTCGGCCTGGCCTGCTATCCCATGACCTGGCCGATCCACCGGGGCGCCCATTTCGTGGGAGTCTACGACCGGGTGGACGAACAGGTGCATCTCTTTGACCGGGACACCGACCACGGCGCCCGGCGGGCGCAGGTCCAGCGGGCGACCCTCCACGATCCGGTGATTCGGGAGGTCCTGGGCGACGAGGCGCACGACCGGCTGGTCGGGGATATCGAGTTGCTCGACACCGCGGGGGCGGCGTTCGACCGCGACGCCTTCCTGGCGGGAGAGCTCTCGCCGGTGTTCTTCGGCAGTGCCCTGACCAATTTCGGGATCGAGCCGTTCCTGCGCACCTTCCTGGAGCTGGCTCCCCCGCCGGCCCCACGCGACTCCACCGTAGGGTCGATCGAGCCTGCGGAGGAGGCGTTCACGGGATTCGTGTTCAAGATCCAGGCAAACATGGACCCCCGCCACCGGGACCGCCTGGCTTTTGTCCGGATCGTCTCCGGGCACTTCGAGGCCGGCATGTCGGCATTGCACGTGCGGACCGGCAAGAACTTGCGGCTGACCGCCCCGCAGCAAATGATGGCGCGCGACCGCGAGGCGATCGAGGAGGCGTGGCCAGGCGACGTGATCGGGATCCAGGACCGGGGCACGCTCCGGATCGGCGACACCCTCTCGGCCCGCGGTCCACTCGAGTTCAGCGGCATCCCCCGTTTCGCCCCGGAGCATTTTGCGCGCATCTATGTCTCCGATCCGTTGCGCCGAAAGCATCTCGACACCGGGCTCCGGCAGCTCTCGGACGAAGGCGCCGCCCAGGTCTTCTACACCGAGACGGTGGCGGGTCCGACCCCGATCGTCGGTGCCGTCGGCGTGCTCCAGTTCGACGTGATGGTCTTTCGGCTCGAGAACGAGTACGGTGTTCCCTGTCGGCTGGAACGGATGTCCTACACGCAGGCGCGCTGGGTGACAGGCCCCGAGGAGGAGATTGAGCGGGTCGGCCGGGCCCATGGCCGCCTGCTCGTCTACGATGCCAAGAACAACCCGCTGGTGCTCTTTGAGGACGCCTGGAGCCTGCGTGCCGCCTTGACCCATGAATCGATGCTGACCTACCTCGAAAGCGCCCCGTGACGGCACTGCCGGTCGTCGTCATTGGCGCCGGCGCCGCGGGCACGATGGCGGCCATCCATGCCGCCCGGGGGGACGGCAAGGTCATCCTCCTGGAGGGGACCCGGGATGGTGGCCGCAAGATCCTGATTTCCGGTGGTGGGCGCTGCAATATCCTGCCCGGAACACCCGATCCCAACCGATTTGTCACCGACTCGCCGAGGCCGCTCCTGCGCCATATCCTGCGGGGATGGCCGGTGCCTGACCAGCGGCGCTTCTTCGAGGACGAACTCCACCTCCCGCTGGTGCTGGAGCCCGAGACTGGGAAGCTGTTCCCGGCGGGAAACCGAGCCCGGGCGGTTCGGGACGCGCTGATGGATGCCGCCAGGCGCCACGGAGCCGAGATCCGGTTCGGGGTCCGTGCGGCGGGACTGGTCCCCCCCGCGGGCGACGGCCGCTGGCTCGTGCCGATCGAGGGTGGGGAGCCCCTCGTGGCGGGGCGGGTAATCATGGCCACGGGCGGGCTCTCCGTCCCGACCACCGGCAGCGATGGGGCGGGGCTGACCTGGCTTGCCGCGCTCGGCATCCGCCAGCACCAGACCTACCCGGCTCTGACACCGCTGGTCGGGTCCAGTCCGTCCCACCACGCGCTGGCTGGCATCTCCCTGGTGGCAGGAATTGCCGCGCCTGGGTCCACCAATCCTGCCGGAACCAACGGTGGATTCCTCTTTACGCATCGGGGCTGGAGCGGACCTTCGGTGCTCGACATCTCCCACCTCGCGGCCCGGAGCCGACTGGCGGGCGGACCCAGGCAGGAACTCCGGGTGCGCTGGTCGAGTGTGGGGCCCGCCGAATGGGAGGAGCGGCTGCGAACCGGTGGGGGACAGGTGGGGCCGGCGGTCCGGGCCGTCCTGCCCGATCGGCTGGTTGGCATGTTGCTCCAAGAGGCTGGGGTGGAATCGGCCACCCCGCTGGCCCAATTCCGTCGCGAGGACCGACGCCGGCTGATCGGGCTGTTGACCGCGTACCCACTGCCCTGGAGCGGGGATGAGGGCTATCGCAAGGCAGAGGTAACGGGGGGCGGGGTGGCCCTGGACGAGGTGGACACCCACTCGCTGGAGAGTCGACGCCACCCCGGGCTCCACATCTGTGGCGAGGCGCTCGATGCCTTCGGGCCGATCGGGGGACACAACTTCCAGTGGGCCTGGGCGACCGGTCGGCTCGCCGGCGCGGCGGCGGCACGTGGGGCGATCCTGTAGCACCACCGCAACGGTGTGGGTCGGGTCGGGGGACAGGGACTCCGGGATTGTGGAACGGTTTATGCAAGACAGAATCGGCAGGTGGGGCAGGGAGCCCCGCCACGCCCGTTTCGGCCCCATCCCGGGGTGATCGAGGTCACCATGTTCGAACCCGTCATCCACCACCTACATCACGCCCCGCTGGCGTCGCGCTGGATTGCGCAGCTGGTGCAGCTCGACCCTGAGCTCGCTGCCGCGTTGCCGCTGCTCGCCGCCCGGCTGATGGATGCTGGTGGAATTGATGAGGACGACGAGGAAGGCACTGAAGTGGAGGAGCCGATCGCGGTCTAGGCCCACGGCCTGGTCTGATTCCGCTCCCCCCGCAGCCCACAGCTCGTCGCTCCTCCCGCTCGCTTGCCGCCATCGCGGCGTATCGAGGCACCGTGTCCATCCGACACGCGTGCCTCGTGTCACACCAGAGCCGGATTCAGTGATGCGGCTCACATCTTCCGAAGACACAACGGGGGCCCGGCAAGCTGCCGGGCCCCCGCTGCATTCGCACGAGTGGTTCAGCGCGACTCGGCGCCCTTGAGGATCCCATTGAAGAGGAACCGGAAGGTGCCGTGCGGCTGCGCGCGGAAGGTGATCTCCGGCCCGAAGAGGTACAGGGTGCCCTGGCCCACCTTGGCCTCGGCCGCGACCACTCCACCCTCCAGGTAGGTCTGACCCCAGGCCCACCCGCTCCGAAGCGGCTCGGCGGAGTCGTACCAGGCCACGGGGCGCACTCCCGCGGCGATGGCGCTCGGCGTCAGGGTGAACACCTCGCTGTTGTTGAAGGTGACCAAGGCGTGACGGCCCATGCCCGCCGCAACGGTCGTGGTGGGATCCACCGACACCTCGTGAATCGAGGTGGGGGAGTAGAACTTGTCGGCGGGCAGCGGGCGAATCACGCCCTCCGGGGTCCGCTCGGTCATGTGATCGCCCACGGGGAGGCCGAGGTGCTGGGCCAGCGAGGTGCTGCTCCCGATGGTGAACACCGTGCCACCGGCCTCGAGGAATTCCTTCAACTTCGGCACCGTCTGGGCAGCCGTCACCCGGCCGACCTGATTGCGATACTCCGCCGGTACCGAGGCGGCGTTGGCGTTGCCGCCCCCCTCCGCCTCCGCCGAACCCACCACCTCCACCGATGCCGGGAATCGCGCCGCCGACAAAGACCAGCACGTCGTACTTCTGGTTGAGGTTGCCGGCGTCGAGCGTCGGTGCATACACGACTTCGAAGGGGAACTCGAACTGCTCCAGGATGTAGCGGACCCAGCCGGACGGCATCGATCCCCCGTACTGGTCCCACAATCCGACTCGCACGGGGCGCAGTGCAGTGCCGGATGCGGCCCCGGTCGCTTGCACCGTCAGCCCTCGCTCGGTGGCAAGAGACTGGAGAATGGCGCGGGCCCCCGACCCGGACACGTGGAACCGGCCGTCGGGCATCCGGCGCACCGCCTGCCGAGCGGCCAGCAGCCGGTTCACCGCCACGAAGGCGTCGTTCTGCACGGGGTCGATGATCCACGCCGACCCCGGAGGTACGGTGGCACCCGACGCAATGGCGTCGGTCACCAACCCGGCGATCTTCTGGAACGGGCCGTCGAAGCCCTCCATGATCCGGTCGAACTTCACTCCCATCTGCAGCGCCAGGGTGTACCCGGCATTGTCGTAGGGGCGGAGCGGGGGACCGCCCGGGATACTCGAAGTCGTTGGGGTAGTCCTGCGGCTCGAACATGTCGAGGACGTGGGCCCGGAACGCCTGGGCCGACTTGACCACGTAGCTGCCTGCGGGATACCGCGTTCCCGCCGCGCTGAACGCCGCCGTGGCCCGGTGGACATCCACCCCGGACTTGAGGAGGGCGTTCACGAACCGGGTGGCGGTCATGAAGTCGGGCTGGTCCGAGGGCATGACATAGCCGCGCGGGTCGCGTTCCGCGGGCTGACGGAGCACGGAGAACATCTCGGCCGGCGCACCCCCGCCGCCGAAGCCGCCTCCGCCGCCCACCGCCGCCGGCCCGGGGCCTGCCCGGCCGGCCCGGGCGATCTCCGCCTTGAGCCGGTCGACATCCTTGGGTAGATCGTCCAGGTGTCCTGGCTCCCCTTCTGGATCGCCGTGCGGCCCATCTGGTAGATGTTGTAGAGCCAAGTCCTCGCGGTACTTCGAGGCGAGGTCCAGGATGGCCCAGTTGGCGGTCATGGAGTAGTCCACCGACTGCCGGAAATGCCAGGCCTGCGGGGCGATCGGGAAGGGCAGGTCGCCGGTGCTCAGCTGCCGGTCCGGGCACCAGGGGAATCGAGATCGGCGTCGGGTTGCCGATGGTCTCCGTCAGGATGCCCACGATGTTGTGGAAGTAGGCGGCGGTCCGCAGGCCACCGTTCCACCAGGTCTGGTAGCTGGCCCCGTCGCGCATGGTCACGCCGGGCTTGTTCTCGGCGGCGAAGCGGGTGTGCATCGCGATGCCCACCAGGGAGAGCTGGTTGATCAGCAGCGGGTCGAGGTTGTAGTTGTGCGGGTCCCGGAACGGCGGGGCGAACATCACCGTGCCGGCGGGACCGGTCTGGTGGTGATTGTACATGATCTGCGGGTACCACTCGCGGTACATCACCCGGCTGATGTTCTCGGACTCGGGCATCGCGTTGAGGTAGAAGTCGCGGTTGTTGTCGTGCCCCACGTACTTCTGGTACAGCCGGGGCAGTCCGCCGGAGGAGCGCTCGGTCTCGACCGGGTTGCGCATGTACCAGTTCGAGACCAGTTCCATGCCGTCGGGGTTGGCGTGCACCACCAGTTGGATGCACGTCGTCGAGGATCCGCATCGTCTCCGGATCGGTCCGGCTGGTCATCTGCCAGACATGCTCGATCAGCTGCGTGGCGCCGAGCACTTCGGTGGCGTGCAGGCCACCATCGATCCAGACCACCGCCTTGCCCTGCTGGGCGAGGGCGCGGGCCTGGGCGTCGGTCAGCCCCTCGGCCCGGGCCAGTCGCGCAGCGATGCCGCGGTACTCGTCGAGGCGGGCGTGGTTCGCCGGCGAGGTGATGATCGCCATCAACTGGTCGCGCCCCTCGGCGGTCTTCCCGATGCTCATCACCTTCACCCGGTCCGACTCGGCGTCGAGCTTCTTCCAGTAGGCCTCGAGCTGGGTGTAGGTCGCGAGGCGATAGTCATCGCCCATGTTGAAGCCGAAATGCTCCTGTGGGGACGTGGCGCGCTGCTGGGCGGCGGCGGAGGCCGCCGTTACCAGCAGGAGTGCGATCACGAAGCGCCAGGTCCGCAGGGCCAGCGGTGCGGTCATGAGCCTGCTCCTTCGGTGGTGGGACAGGGCCGGCGAAGGTCGCCGGCGGGGACGGTATTCACTCATCGGGAAAGGTGGCCTCGATGGTACCGCCGGTCACCAGCAACGCCTCCGCCGCACTCGCGTAGGGGAGGAAGTCGGTCAGGCTGCCGCGCGCCAGGCGAAGCCTGCCGGTCAGGATGGCCATGGCTGGCGAGAGCGTGCCGCCGAGCACCTGCCGCCAGGCGATTGCGATTGGCCTGGAAGAGGTACCGGGCGGTCGGAATGATCGGCGGTAGTGGCTGCCCGTGCGGCTCGACAGACCCCGTGCCACAGGTCGAGGTAGATCGCATCGCCCGACCTGGGCATCGTCCACCGCCATCTCGAGGACGATGTCTCCCTCCCACTTGGCCGCAACCTTCCGGTAGGTGGGATTGGCATTCAATTCCTTGCCCCAGGCCTCGGCCCAGGCGGCCGAGAAGGCGGGGTGGGCGGTTGGGGCGGCGGGTGTGGTGTCAGTCAAGGGGTCAGGGGTTAGGGGCTAGGGGCAGGGGCAGGAGGCTGTCGGAAGGACTGGCCTCCATTACTGCTACTTCGCGGCGTGGCTGAGCAACCCTCGGCAATAATACCTGATCGTCGCTTCTGGGGCCGGCAGCAGCCGCTCGGGGGCACACGAAACCCCTCACCGGCATATCCGGCTTCCCATTTCCCAACCCCTAGCCCCCAGGCCCTAGCCCCTAGCGTCAGTCCTACCGCACCGAGATCCAGTAACTCACCTTGACCGCCACGAAATTGTCGCCGGGGAGCTTGAACGGGTCGGCGAACGAGGCGACGGTGGCCTGTGATCCCGGCGTCGGAGCCATTGGGGCAGAGGTCCACGCTGCCGCCGCTGCAGAAGTCCGACCGGTTCTGCTGCCAGACCAGGAAGATCGTGCTCCCCGGATTCCACTCCCAGCGGACGACCAGGTTGCTTCGGAACGAGAAGCTGTTGAAGTCGGGATTCCGGAAGCCGAAGCTCCCCGGCACCTCCGTGTCGGTCACCTGGTAGTTCTGGTCCGCCAGGGTGATCGTGGTCCCTGGCGCCTGCCCGTACTCCCGCAGGAACCGGCTCCCGGCCGCCTCGAGTTCGCCAAACCCAAAGTACCGCCCGCTGGCCGAGAACGGCTCGCCGTAGGCCTCGAGCGAGAGGGTCGGGCTGAACAAGTAGTTGACCCGAAGGCGCATCGGAAAGCTGGCTTCGCTCGATCTTGGCGAAGACGTAGCGCTGCCCATACGTCGCGGCGCTGCCTTCGCTGAACCGGCCGACGTACTGCCGGGCGCTGACCCGGCGGCTGAAGCCGGGGTCGACGGAGAGCGAGAGGGTCTGCGTGGGGTTGAACCCGAATCGGAGGCCGACCTCAGTGTTCCAGGAATCGAACTCCCCGCGTTCGTGCACGAGATTCAGCCGAACCGTGGTCTGGCTGGACATGTTGTTCGAAATATTGCCGTCCATGCGCCACCGCCAGCCCGTTCTGCATCAGGGGGCCACCGCGGGTGGCGTTGTCGCTCATCGAGCGGGGATTGTACTGGGCGTTGAGGTTGGCGTCCCAGTAGTTCATGAACGTCCCACTGGATGCTCAATCGAACCTGGCCCTCGCGGCGCACCCCGCCGTAATTCCAGCCGCACCGCACCGAGAGGCTGAGGCGCGACCGGCGAAAGATCCCCTTGGGGTCGGTCTGGCTCATGCGTGACCTCCGCGGATGCCCCGATATCGTCCACGTTCGTGAGGCGGCCCGTGTCATTGGTCTCGAAGCCCGGCGAATCGGAATCGAGGCTGACGGACCAGTGCCAGATACCGGAATTCTTGGCTCCGCGCATCCCCAGCGAAAATCCGTACAGCGCCGTGGCGTCGGGGTCAACCTCCACATAGTCGGCATCGGGGCGCTGGAAGTACCGTGCGGAGGACTCCTGGGTTCGTAGGATCGCTGCCGTCGATCCCCCGACGTAGCTGAAGCCCGCCTTGCCGCTGAGGGAATAGTCGCCCCCCTGGAACCGGAGGGACCAGTCACCGCCACCGGCCAGCGACTGACGGCTGAATCGATCTGCCAGCGGGGATTCCTCCGAGAACCCGCGTCGCATCGAAGCCAGGCTGAACCCCAGGGTCGAGCCGCTGGCGCCGATCTGGTGCTGGAGCCGGCCCACCGCGAAGACGGTGACGGGCTCGATCTCGATTTCGGCGATCGACTGATCGTCGATTGCGTAGGTGCGGGCGTAGGTTCGCTCGGTCACGGCGCTGAACAGGCCGAGTTCCCACCCTTGGGCGATTCGACCAGTCACCTTGGCGGCGCCCAGGATCCGGGTGGAGCCGGGGCGGTCAACAAAGTCGCCTGACGCCGAGCCGCGAGGCGCCGCGCCAACCCGGCGCGAGTAGAAGTACGAACTCCCTCCTCCGTCACCACCACCACCACCCTGCTGCCACTGAGCAGTTGGCTGCCTTCGGTGAAAAACGGCCGTTGCTCCGGGAAAGAACGACTCAAAGGCCGAGAGGTTCACCTCGGCCGGGTCCGCGTCGACCTGGCCGAAGTCGGGATTGATCGTGGCGTCGAGGGTCAGGCTGGGGCCCAGGCCGATCTTGAGGTCGCCACCGGTGCTCCTCGAGGTGGTGCTGCCATCGTCGAACGGATTCCCGGGGACCGGCCGTCCGGCGAACGTCCCGGTGCCGGCGATGTAGGGCAGCAACTCGATCCGGCTCGAGGGCTTGATTCCCTCGATTCCAGTCAGCGTCCCAAAGTGGGAAATGAACCCGGGCGTGTTGCGGGGCACCGCGATCCAGAAGACGTCCTCGTTCTTCTGGGGCAACCCTCGCTGGATATTGAGCCCCCACGATTGCACGGGGAGGTTGGAGAACCGCAGCTGGGAGAAGGGAATCCGGAATTCCGCGGTCCAGCCGAGGGAGTCGAGTACCGCGTTGCCTTCCCAGACGGGATTGAAGTTGTAGTCCCGTGCCCGGAAGTCCTCGGCGTCACGGGTATTGAGGTAGTCTCGGCGCCCGTTGCCGGAGGTGATCGTGAAGCTGGAGGCCGTTCGCCGATCGAGAAAGGCATCGAGCGAAATCGTCAGGTGCTCGGCCCGTCCAAACCCGTCTCGCCGGGTCAGCGCGGAGGGGATTTGGTCCGGGGCCGAGCTGTACATCCTGGCCCCGATGTAAAGGGCGCCGTCGTCGTAGAGGAAGGCCACCTCGGTGCGATCGCTCGGCGGCGATCCGAACACCGGGTCCTTCTGGCGGAAGTCACTCACAAAAAGCGCCTGCTGCCAGGCCGCGTCGTCCAGGCGGCCGTCGACCCGGATCGAGCCTCCATTGAACCGCATCGCCACCGCTTCCTTCAACTCCGAGGGGTCGGGCCCCTGTGCGCCAGCCGGCAGGGTGTTTCCCAAGAGCAGGACTACCAGAGATACTAGTAGACACGCCGCCCGGTGGCGGCGTGGAAGCGAGCTGGGATGGGCTGAAACCGCTTGAGGCATTCGGAGTCCGGTCGGGGCGGAGAACAGGTCGCAGGACGCCCAATTTACGCACAAACAGGGCTCCATGTTGAGTTGGGGCCAGAAAGGCGGTCAATTGAGCCCGGACCACCGCCCCCCAGTGCTAGATTTCCTCGATCCAGAATTCGGGAGTTGTTCGTGACCACCGTCGCAAGTACCTCACGGATCGTTCGCGCGCCGACCGGGACCGCCCTGTCCTGCCGAGGCTGGCACCAGGAGGCGGCGCTCCGGATGCTGATGAACAACCTCGACCCTGCCGTGGCCGAGCGCCCAGACGACCTGATCGTCTATGGCGGCAGTGGCAAGGCTGCCAGGAACTGGGCCTGCTACGATGCCATCGTGGCGACCCTCCGGCGCCTGGGAAACGACGAGACGCTGCTGGTTCAGAGTGGCAAGCCGGTGGGGGTATTCCGGACCCACGACGAGGCGCCACGGGTCCTGATTGCCAATTCGAACCTGGTGCCCCGTTGGGGCACCTGGGATGAGTTCCGCCGCCTCGAGGCGCTCGGCCTGACCATGTACGGCCAGATGACTGCCGGATCGTGGATCTACATCGGTTCCCAGGGAATCCTCCAGGGTACCTACGAGACCTTCGCCGAATGCGCCCGACAGCATTTCGGCGGGACGCTCGCCGGCCGGCTGGTCGTGACCGGTGGGCTCGGTGGCATGGGTGGGGCCCAGCCCCTCGCGGCCACGCTCAACGGGGCGGCGTTCCTCGGGGTCGATGTCGACGCCAGCCGGATCCAGCGGCGGGTGGACTCCGGCTACTGCGATCGGATCGAAACCAGCCTCGATGCTGCACTGGCCGCGGTCGAGGCGTGCCCGCAGTCGCGGCGAGGCGCTCTCGGTTGGGCTGGTGGGCAACATCGCCGAGGTGCTGCCCGAACTGGTCCGCCGGGGTGTCGCGGTGGACGTCGTTACCGACCAGACCTCGGCACACGATCTGCGTGTGGGCTACCTGCCAGTCGGCATGACCCTGGACGAGGCGGAGGTCCAGCGCGAAAGCGACCCAACCGGGTACGAGGCGCGCGTGCTCGACTCGATGGTCCTGCATGTCCAGGCGATGCGGGAGTTCCAGAAGCGTGGCGCGATCGCCTTCGACTACGGCAACAACCTCCGCGGCCAGGTCGCCGACCATCGGGGAATGCCGGAGGCGTTCGAAATCCCCGGCTTCGTGCCTGAGTTCATCCGGCCGCTGTTCTGCAAGGGCGCCGGCCCATTCCGCTGGGCCGCGCTCTCCGGCGATCCCGCCGACATCGCCACCACCGACGACGCGGTCCTGGAGACCTTCCCGAAGAAGGACGCCCTGCGCCGCTGGATCGAGGAGGCGCGTCGCAAGGTCCAATTCCAGGGGCTGCCGGCCCGGATCTGCTGGCTGGAATACGGCGAGCGCGCCGAGATGGGGCTCCGGTTCAACTGGCTGGTCAAGCACGGCAAGGTCGCACGCGCCGCTGGTCATCGGCCGCGACCACCTCGACACCGGCAGCGTCGCCTCGCCGAATCGCGAAACCGAGGGGATGCTCGACGGCTCGGACGCCATCGCCGACTGGCCACTCCTGAATGCCATGCTGAACACCGCCTGCGGGGCCAGTTGGGTCTCGATCCACCACGGCGGTGGCGTCGGCATCGGGTATTCCTTGCATGCCGGGATGGTCGCCGTGGCCGACGGGACCGCGATGGCCGATCGCCGGCTGCGAGCGGGTCCTGACCGCCGACCCCGGAAGCGGAGTCATGCGCCACGCCGATGCGGGGTATGACCTGGCGATCGACCACCGCCCATGAGCGTGGGGTGGATTTGCCGATGGTGCAACCAATGCCGTAGGGGCCGGGCCTGCCCGGCCCACCCGACCTCTTCACAGCGCCGGGAATCATGTGATCATTCCGGGCCGGGCAGGCCTGGCCCCTACGGATTCGCTCAGGAGTACCATGCCCCTCCTCCGCTCCATCGGTCTCCTTGCCCGCTGCCTCCCCGACGGGGCGCAGGACGCGATCGACGCCATCCCCTCCGCCGCCATGGCCTGGGAGGATGGCGTCATTCGCTGGGTCGGCCCGGAGGCCGACCTGCCTGCGGAGTATCGGGATTGGCCGACCGAGGACGCCCGACAGCGGCTGGTCATTCCTGGCCTGGTCGATTGCCACACCCACTTGGCCTTCGGCGGGTGGCGTGGGGACGAGTTCGCCGAGCGGCTGGCAGGGCGCGACTACCTTGAGATCGCCGCCGCGGGTGGTGGCATCGCATCGACGGTGGCGCGCACTCGGGGCCTCTCGGTGCCGATGCTCGTCGACCGCGCCCGTTCCCACCTCCGCGAGATGGAGCGGCTTGGCGTCACCACCATCGAGGCGAAGAGCGGCTATGGCCTGAGCTACGAGAGCGAACTCGGGTTGCTGGAGGCCTACGCCGAATTGGCACGCACCGATCCCATCCAGGTCGTCCCGACCCTCCTCGGCGCCCACGTCGTCCCGCCGGAATTCAAGGCTCGCCGGAAGGACTACCTGGCGATGCTGGTCGATCAGCTGATCCCCGAGGTGGGGCGCCGGAAGCTCGCGCGGTTCTGTGATGTGTTCGTGGAGGAAACGGCGTTCCCGGTGGACGAGGCACGCCGGATCCTCGAGGCGGGGAACCGGGCTGGCCTGCGGGGAAAGCTTCATGCCGATCAGCTCACCGCCGGGGGCGGGGCCGAACTTGCGGCAGAGGTCGGCGCCATTTCAGCCGATCACCTCGAGTGCATCTCCGTGGCAGGGATCACCGCGATGGCCGCGGCGGGTACCGTGGCGGTCAGCCTGCCGATCGCGACGCTCTACCTGAACCAACGACCGCTCCCCGCCAGGGCGCTGATCGAGGCTGGAGTACCGGTGGCCGTGGCCACCGATTTCAATCCCGGTTCGGCGCCGAGCTACCATCTGCCGCTGGCGATGATGCTCGCCTGTACGATGCAGCGGATGACCCCGCGCGAGGTGCTCCGTGGCGCCACCGCGATCGCCGCCCGGGCGATCGGGTTGGAGGGGAACGCGGGGTCGTTGGCGCCAGGGATGCCAGCGGATTTCGCAATCATCGACGCGCCGGATCCGGAGTTTTGGATGTACCATTTCCGCGCCAACGCGTGTCTGCGTACTGTTCGCCGCGGGGAAACCCGTTGGCGGGCACCTGAATTCTGATCACTCCGGGGGCAACGATGTCGGAAACACCGTTGGTGGGCGGGGTGGATCGTCGCTCGTTTCTCGGCCTCTGCACGGCGCTGGGGATCGGTGGCGGCCTCGCGGCCACGCTCTACCAGGAGGCCGCGGCACAGGCCCCGACTTCCGGAGCACAGGGTCAGCAACAGGCGGGGCCGATCACCCTTCCCGTCATCGCCGCTGCAGAGACCGTCCTCGGCCTGACCTTCACGGTGGCCGAACGCGAGATGATGGTCCAGGACCTTAACGCGGCAGTTCGGAGTCTCGTCAACCTCCGGTCGCTGCCGTTGCCGAATGAGGTGGCGCCCGCGCTGATCTTCCATCTCGAGGCGCCGCCTCGCGCGGCCTCGACGCCAGCGGCAGCTCGTGCCCGGATCCGGCAGGTGTCACGTCCGGCCACCGATGCGGCGCTGGCATTCCTCACCGTGGCAGAACTGTCCGAATTGGTGCGGACCCGGGCGGTGAGTTCCGAGGAGCTCACCCGCCTTTCCCTGGCGAGGTTCCGGCAGCACGATGGGGCGCTGAGTTGCGTGGTGAACCTGACCGAGGAGCGCGCCCTCCAGCAGGCTCGCACCGCCGACGCCGAGATCGCCGCCGGTCGCTGGCGCGGGCCGCTGCACGGCATCCCCTGGGGGGCCAAGGACCTGCTCGCGGTGCCCGGCTATCCGACCACCTGGGGCTCACCGATCTATCGTGATCAGCAGCTGCCACAGACCGCGACGGTGGTGGAGCGCCTCGACGCTGCCGGTGCCGTCCTCGTGGCCAAGCTGAGCCTGGGCGAGCTGGCCCAGGGCGACGTGTGGTACGGCGGCACCACCAAGAACCCGTGGAACACCGAGCAGGGGTCCAGCGGGTCCTCCGCCGGGCCGGCTTCGGCCACGGCCGCGGGCCTCGTGCCGTTCGCCATCGGGAGCGAGACATTGGGTTCGATCGTCTCGCCGAGCACCCGCTGTGGCATCACCGGTCTCCGCCCCACCTTTGGTGCGGTCAGCCGTGCCGGGGCGATGGCGCTCTCCTGGAGCATGGACAAGCTCGGCCCGATGTGTCGCTCGGTCGAGGACTGCGCCCTGGTATTCGATGCAATCCGTGGCCCTGACGGAAAGGACCTGACGGTCCGGGAGGCGTCCTTCGCCTGGCAGCCGGAGCGCCCCCTGCCGGGCATCCGGGTGGGAATGCTGGAGGCCGCCTTTGCGCCGGACCGGTCCTCCAAGGTGTTCGATGACGCGACGCTTGGTGTCCTACGGGGGCTGGGGATGAACCTCGCCTCGGTGACCGGCCCCACCGAGTTGCCGGTATCAGCGCTGCGCATCATCCTTTCGGCGGAAGCCGCCGCCGCGTTCGATGAACTCACCCGCGAGAACCTCGACGACCTCATGGTCCGCCAGCAGCGAGGTGCCTGGCCCAACAGCTTCCGGTCGGCGCGGTTCATCTCGGCGGTGGACTATATCCAGGCCAACCGGGTCCGCACCCTCCTCATGCGCCAGATGGACGAGGCGATGCGCGACGTCGACGTCATGGTCGCGCCGACGTCGGGCGGGAACATGCTGCTGATCACCAACCTGACCGGCCATCCCACCGTGGTGCTCCCGAACGGGTTCACCGAGCAGGGGACCCCGGTCAGCATCACCTTCATCGGCCAGCCGTTCCGGGAGGCCGAACTGCTCCGCGTGGCCATGGCATATCAGGACGCCACCGACTTCCACCGCCGGCACCCGCCGGCCTTTGCCTGAGAGTGGCATGACCGACAGCAGCTTTGATCCCAGTGCTCCCGCCACCCCGGGTTCGGGGCTCTTTGGCCTGCCCCACACCCCCGAGGAGGCAGCGATCGTCTGCCTGCCGGTGGCTTGGGAAGCGACGACCTCCTACAGCGGGGGGACGGCCGGTGGGCCCGCCGCGATCCACGAGGCAAGCTGGCAGGTGGACCTCTTCGATCACCTTGTGGAGCGTCCCTACGCTGCCGGGATCGCCCTGCTGCCCGAGGATCCACGCTTCGCGGCGTGGAACGAGGAGGCGCGTCCCCTCGCCACCGAGATCATTGCCGTCGGGGGCGACATCGATGGCAACGAGACGCTTTGGAAAGCATTGACTCGCGTGAACGTCCTCTCGGAGGAGGTGAACGCCCTGGTCGAGTCCGAAGTGGCCGCCATACTGGACGCCGGCAGGATTCCCGCCTTGATCGGCGGGGACCACTCCACGCCATATGGCGCGATTCGCGCCGCCGCGATGCGGCACCAGGGATTGGGGCTGCTCCAGATCGACGCCCACATGGACCTCCGCGAGGCCTACGAAGGCTTCACCTGGTCGCATGCGTCGATCACCCGCAACGTGGTGGACCGGATCCCCGAGGTGGCGCGGGTGGTGCAGGTCGGCATCCGGGACTATTGCGAAGAGGAGGCGGACCGCATCCTGGCCGAGCCAGATCGGATCCGGGTCTTCTACGATGCCGACTCCGCCCGGCGGACGTTCCAGGGCGGTTCGTGGGACCAGATTGTCCAGGAGGCGGTCGAGGCGTTGCCGGCGGAGGTATGGATCACCTTCGACATCGACGGGCTCGATCCCAAGCTCTGCCCGCACACCGGGACCCCTGTGCCCGGAGGACTCGAGTTCCAGGAGGCGGTCCACCTGATCGCTGCGGTGGCCCGTTCTGGCCGACGGATCGTCGGTTTCGACGTGAACGAGGTATCGCCGTCTCCGGATGGCAACGAGTGGGACGCCAACGTGGGGGCGCGGATCCTGTACCAGCTGTGCGCCTGGACGCTGGTGAGCCAGGGGCGGGTGTCAGCGCGGTAGCCGGCCCTTTGTTGAACGTGGCAGCACTCCGACTCCAAGGAACTCCGACAATGCGATTCGCCGTTGCCCTCCTCGCCGCAAGCGTGGTGTCCCCCGGTGTGGTGGTTGGGCAGGCGCCCCCCGGCGCGCCTGGCGCCGCACCCGTGGCGCACGCCGTTCGGGTCGCCCGGTCGCCGATCGTCGATGGCCGCCTCGACGACCCGGCGTGGGGCGAGGCACGCGTGCTGGGCGACTTCGTCCAGCACGAGCCGTTCGAGGGGCGTGCAGCCAGCGAGCGCACCGAAGTGCGCCTCGTCTTTGACCACGAGGCGCTCTACATCGGGGCACGGATGCTGGACCGGAACCTCGGCGCCCTCGTGGTGGGCGAGGCACGACGCGACACCGACCTCGCCAACGTTGATGCGCTGCTGGTGATCCTCGATACCTATCGCGACGGCCAGAACGCCTTCGTCTTCGGGACATCGGCGGCGGCCATCGAGTACGACGGCCAGGTCACTCGCGAGGGTGAGGGCGGGGGGGCCGGCACCACGCGGCAGCAGGGTGGATCGGGTGGCGGGCTCAACCTGAACTGGGATGGCGACTGGAGCGTGCGCACCTCGCGGGATGCCGATGGGTGGTCCGCGGAGTTCCGGATCCCGTTCTCCACCCTGCGGTACAGTGGCGCGGGGGTGCAGTCGTGGGGGATCAACCTCGCCCGGATCCTGCCGCGCAACCGGGAGCGGGCGGTCTGGACGCCGCTGCCCCGCGAGTACTCGCTCTACCGGATCTCCGCCTACGGAACGCTCGAGGGGCTCGAGCTGCCGGCGCGCCGGGTCGCGTCCGCCACGCCGTACGCCCTGAGTTCGGTGCGCCGCAACTTCGCCACCCCCGACACCGAGGTCGGTGTCGAGGTCGGCGGTGACGTCAAGCTCGGCCTCACTTCCAGCCTCACCCTGGACCTCACCGTCAACACCGACTTTGCCCAGGTGGAGGTGGACGAGCAGCAGGTCAACCTGACCCGGTTCAACCTGTTCTTCCCGGAGAAGCGCCCCTTCTTCCTGGAGAATGCCGGGACCTTCTCCGTCGGAACCTCCCAATCGACCGAGCTCTTCTTCAGCCGCCGGATCGGCATCGCCGCCGACCGCCAGGAGGTGCCACTCCTCGGCGGCGGCCGGGTCTCCGGCAACATCGGCGGGCTCACGGTCGGCGTGCTCGACATCCAGACCGATTCGCGGGGCGACATTCCCGCGAACAACTTCGCCGCCGTCCGGGTCCTCCAGCCGCTGCCCAGTCGCAGCCAGCTTGGCGCCATTGCGGTGAGCCGCCTCAACACCGACAGCACCGCGGACTACAACCTCACCGTCGGGGTCGATGGTCGGTTGGGGATCGGGCGATACCTGCTGGTCGATGGGTATGCGGCCAAGACCGAGACGCCGGGCCGGACCGGGCCGGACCATGCGTTCAACCTCGGGGCCACCTACGCTGGTCGAAACCTGTTGCTCAGTGCCTCCTACCGGGAGGTGGCACGGGACTTCAATCCCGAGGTGGGGTTCCTGTCGCGGAGCGACACCCGGTTCGTGAGCGCCCGGATCCAGACCTTCCTGCGGATGCCCGAGAGTTCACCGATCAAGGAGCTGCGGCCCCACATCTCCTACCGTGAGAACATCGGGTTTGACGGGCTCTCGGAGACCCGGCTGCTGCACTTCGACAGTCACTTCGACTTCCGGAGTGGCGCGTTCTTCCAGTTGCCGGCGTTCAACCTGACCCGCGAGGGCCTGCGGGTGCCGTTTGAGATCGCCCCCGGGATCGTCATCCCGGCGGGCACCTACGACAATGCGGAGTGGGGGTTCGAGTACTACACCAACCGGAGCGCGCCGGTGTCGCTCTCAGGCCGGATCGACATCGGCGGGTTCTACTCGGGGCGTCGGGCTGGAACGTCGAGCACCCTCACCGTCCGGACCGGCCGGACGGCGGTGTCGCTGCGCGGCTCGGTCTATGACATCCGGTTGCCGGAGGGGGAGTTCGTCTCGTCGCTGCTGGGGCTGCAGCTGGCCTACACGTTCACCCCCGGGATCTACCTGCAGTCGCTGGCCCAGTACAACAACCAGACCGAGGTGATCCAGGCCAACCTGCGGTTCGGGTGGTTGAGCCGGGCCGGGACCGGGCTGTTCCTGGTCTACAACGACATCGAGCGGACCGGCCCTGACGCCGGCCCGCAACAACGGGCATTCCTGGTCAAGTTCACGAGGATGTTCGACCTGAACTAGGGTCCCGTTGAACGGCCTACGGAATGGTGATCGGCTTGAGATGGACCGGCATGATCACCCTGGTGCGTGGGGAGATTTCCGCCACCGTCTTCGCGAACGGGACCAGGTTCCGGGTGATGTCCGCCTCCTGCGACCACCCGTAGGGCAGGTGGAAGTCGTCCCAGTGGGTGGGGAGCACGATCGGCGGCATGCCGGTGACGCGGAGCAGGCGCTCGTCGTAGTTGTACAGCCCCAGCCGGGAGCCGTTGATGCCGGCCAGCAGGATGTCGGGGTGGATCCCCTCCAGCTCCCGCTCCACGAAGTTCATCGAGCCCATCGTCAGCACCTCGTGGTGGTCGAACCGCGCCAGGAACATCAGCGAGCCGCCCTCGATGAACTGGTCGAGCCGGAGCGGGGCGACCAGGGTGGTGGTCCGGTCGTACCGCCGGGTGTCGTGGTAGTGCTTCTCGCCGAGGGCGGAGTGGATCGAGGGGACGACGCGCACGGAGAAGTTGTCGAACTGGTAGTCCTCCCCGCCGCGTACCGCGTAGAGCTGGTCCTCGGGGACGCCGTAGGCGCGCAGGATCATGATCGTCGTCTCGGTGGCGATCACCTTGGCGCCGGTCTTCGCGGCCAGATAGGGGACGTCGAAGAGGTGATCGACGTGGCCGTGGTGGACCAGGATGAAGTCGGCCCGAGGAACGATGCTGTCAATGAGCGCCGAATCGGAATGGGCCACGTCGCTGCGCGCATAGCTTGGGCGGGGGTCGGCCGGGTCGCCGCTGCCGCCGTACTTGAGGCGCGAGATGTACGGATCGAGGAGGACGACGACGGCGCCATCGGAGATCATCCACCCCGAGCCGCCGAGATAGGTCATCTGCAACGGCGGACGCGCCGGCACATTCTGCGCGGGGGCTGCGGACGGCCCCAGGGCGGAGCAGAGCAGGAAGGCAACGGACAGCACAGCAAGTCGCTTCATGAGATCCTCTGGTTTGTGGCGGAGAGAGCCGTGACCCGCCGGACAATCCCTGGGCGGAGACACACCGCATTGTACACCCCAGCCCATCGTGGGGCGACCTCGGTCGGCCACCAGGACGCGACGGGACCCGCGCTAGGGGAGGGCGCCGGCCACCTCCTGGGCGGTTGCCAAGAGCGGGTCGAGGTAGTCTTGGGCCGCTGATCCGATCGGCTGGATGTTGATGGTCACCGAGTAGGCCCCTTTGACGAACTGGACGGAGACCGCCCCCGACCCCTGGACGTTATGTCGCCCTCGATCCCCGATTGCCGCTGGCGTGTGGGGCGGCGCGATGGTCACCTGATCATAGAGGTCGGCCGAACCGATCAGGATCGTGAGCATCGCGACACCGGCACGTGAATAGGTACACGCGTCGCGCTCCGTGTCGTCCCCGGGATGCTCGGTGCCCGCACCGAGCAGGCTGGTGGCCGCGGCAAGGTCCAGCAGGTCGCAGGCGCGGACGGTCGGACTCGCTGCGGCGGAGGACCCCGGATTCGCCTGGTCGGCGGGGGAGTCGGCTGGCGGCCCGGCACCGCAGGCGGTGAGGAGGAGGAGCAAGGTCGCCGGTGCGAGGGAGGTGGGTGAATGATCCATTCGAGCCCCCGTTGGTTTGGGTGAGATATCCGAGCGGCCAGATTGGCAGGCTCGAGTCACCTTCCAGGACGCTGCCATCTACTCTGGTGCAGCAGTCGCCAACCAGTCACATCCCATCTCAGCGATGACAAACTTGTAGAGGATGGTACGAAGCTTGTCGGTCGCATCGACCGATCGGGAGACGAATACCAGCGTATCTCCTCGAAAGGTGGGGGAGAGTACGTTTTCCACAATCATCGGTACAGGGCCGTCAACGCAAGCCTTGGTACCGTCGGGCGCGAGCATGCTGACCCAGTAGCGCATGTTCGAGTAGGCAACCCCCGCGCCGCCGCCGGCACGGTCTCGCACGTTGGGAACGAGCTCCGCATCCGTATCGAGGTGGAGCAGGGCATAGCTGCCATTGGACAGTTGCCGGATGGCGAGCACCAGGGAGGCGGCAAATCGGAACTGGTCGCTCGCCGCGATGAGGGCGACGCTGTCCCCCAGGTTCGGCGGGACCCCGACCCGCCGCCGAACCGGCACGACGATCCGTCCCGTCAGCGATCCGTCCTGACGAAGCACGTGCAGGGCGGCTTCTGCGGGGAAGAGGGCGAGCCAACCGGTTGGCCAAGGCGCGAGCGACGGTTCTCCTCCCTGGGAATAGGCGCCCGTCGAGGCCGAGAAGATTGGCGGCGCAGCCCCCCAGTGCCAGATGCTGTCCGAGGCCAGATCCCAGGAGGTGAATGGGGCCGCGCTGAGCTTGCCGGGCATGGTGACGGTGTCACCGCGGAAGACCCACTGCTGGTCCGGAAAGAAGGGCTTGGAGAGCGGCACCTCGCGCCGGAGGAGGCCGTCGCTCAATCCGAACACGACGATCCGGCCACGACGAGCATCCACCGCGGCAACCAAGCTGTCACCTGGCAGGATCCCCAGTGAAGAGATCCGCACGAACTCACCCGGCCCGGTGCCGGCGCGCCCCATGGTGCGCAGCAACTCACCGGTGGGAGCAAAATGGAGAATGCCGGTGCCCGTCTCGAGCACGACGGAGCCGCTGGCGGTGAGCGCCTGGGTCCGGAGGGGCAGAAACTCCTCGGTCGAATCGGGTTGAGCCAGGATCAGGGAGTCGACCAGGACCACGGACGGTCCTCGCCCTGACTCCGGGGCCTGGCAGCCCATTGCAAGGAGGAGGGCGGCAACCTGCCATGGACTGCGGTGCACGGAGATCCCTCCTCGTGATCGCACGTCGTGTACGGGGCGGTGGGCGCGCGGAGCGGTTGAACAGGCAGCCGTGCTAGGGAACGACGAGCGGATGGATGTTGAACTCGCGGCGAATGTCCACCAGCATCCTGCCCTCGTACTGGTCGTGTGCGGCCCAGGGCCAGGGCTTGGCCATCGTGCGGCACCGCAGTATGACCTTGGGCAAGAGCACCAGGGACCTTCTCTCCGTCCGCAACAGGTCGGCGAGCGGGACGTTCCTGACGATCGCGGTGGTCTCCGCCCTCGAGTACTCGGCGATGTGCCCCCAGAACCCCCTGGATGGCTCAGGCCGTCAGGAGTCAACCTGGGCAAGCCAACGCTTCCTCGTCAGGGCGTATTCCGCCAACTCCACAGGCTCTCGGAACTTCGCCCACGTCTCGAGGACGGTTCCCGTGAACGTGAACCCGCACTTTTCCAGCACTCGGCGAGAACCGGTGTTCGCGGTGATGGCCGTGGTTGAGACCCGGTCAAGGGAACCGCAGGTCTGAAACATCCACCGGAGGATCGCGGTGACGGCTTCGGTCATGAGGCCACGGTTCCAGAGCTCTTCGGCGAGAACGTAGTGAACGGATCCATGGGACGGGCTGCTCAACCCGAACTCGATCGCGCCGCGCGCGGGTCCGTCGGATGCCAGCCGGATCGCCCAGCAGAAGCCATCGGTGTAGCCCTGCGCCATGCGAATGAAGCCTTCAGCATCGGCCTGGGACTGGTGTGGACTCCAGGTGGTGTGGCGAGACACCTGCGGGTTCTGGCCGTAGAGAAAGATCGAAGGGGCATCGGCGTCGACGAACGGCGTCAGCCACAGGCGATCCGACCGGAGGAGGGGTTGGGGTCCAAGATCAATCACACGGGCACCTCGACACGGAACGCACCTTTCCAAAGCCACCTGACGTCGGGCATCAGCTGCGGCGCTGATCGCCGACTGCTGCCTGGCGCTGGACGACGGCGCTTCACGTCAGTGCCAGAAGAGCTCGGCGATGGCAATCCCGGACTCGCCGGCGACGGAGTAGAGCAGATAGGCACGTCCCTCCGTCTCGAACAGCGCTGGGTCCCGCAACTGCCGGACCCGGTCCATCACGTCGCCACGGACAGAGGGCTCATGCGGCAGGTCCGCGCCTTCCCAGTCGAACTCCGGCGCAAGGGTCGTGGTCGGCTCCGTCGCCCGCCACGTCATCCAGTCGGGGCCGAGTGCGATCTCGGAGAACAGAATGCGTTCTGGGTTGTCGCCGACCATGGTGTACAGCACCATCAGCTTGCCGTTCCTGACCGTGACGGCCGAGTGGCGCATGTCGCTCGAAAAGAGTGTTGGCCCCTCCTCGAAGCCGCTCAGTCCATCTGCCGATCGATACACGATGCCCGGCATCCCAAGGGCATAGTACTGGCCAGCCCACTGGAACACGCGGAAGTAGGAATTCCCGAGGGGCTCGGACCCGGCCTTGAATCCCAGGCCGTCGTCGGAGGTGGCGACGAGGGTGACCTGCCTGTAGCTGTCGTCACTGGCCTTGGGCCCGGAGATGTAGACAGGGCAGTGGAAGTACATCCGGATCCTTCGCGATGCCTGATCGACGTGCACGTCGGGTGACGCCACGTGCCGATAGGTCGCGAAAGAGGACTCCGTGATGTCGTTGCAGACCGTGTCCTCGATGTGGAGGGTGCCCGGGCCATACACCGTCCACGGCCCGGCGACATCATCGGCATAGGCCATCCGGATGTACCTGCCAGCGTGGTGCGCGAAATACAAGTAGTACTCACCGAGCCTGCCCTCGACCCATGGGGGCACTCGTATGAGCGAGGGGCCGTTGATGTTCTCTCCGTCGCGCGCCTGCACCATCGCCGGGAGGACGATGGGGTTGCCTGGTAAGCGCTCGACCGTTGGCGCGGACTGCCCTGGCGTGGGGCCAGCCTCCCTCGTGCATCCGCCCCACACCGCCACGATCAGCCACGGCACAATCAATGGCAGGAACCCTCGGTGGCGCATCTGGTTCTCTCCTCTGGCGGGACCGGCTCATGGCGTGGGCGGTCCAACGCTCGATGGTGAAGGTACCAGCGGCACAGGAATCCGCGGACCGTCAGAGCGAGGCCCCGCGCTCCGCCGATGCCGCGCCCGGCAGGACCGCGAATGGTGCCGAGTGGCAGCCTCATCCACCGGATGGCCGCAATGCGCGATGGAGCCAGCTGCACTTCCTTCCGGCGCCGAAGCTGGCGGCGGATGCCATGGCACCGCGGCCGGCCCCGGCCGCGCACGCGATCTGCAGGTCGGGGGAGGCGCCATCAGTGCTCTGTTGGCACCAGGGACGAGAGGGCCGCTCTCCAGGCCTTGCCAGCGCGGCGGCCTTCGCCAATGTCCCTGACCTTGCGGCCGGCCGTCAGGAGCGCTGCGGCGCCCCCGTCCTCACTTCTGGCCATGAGCCGATCCGGAATATCACTCGCATCGTTGGGGCGCACAAACGACAGGCGATACTGCTCCGATCCCACCGTGAGTTTGGCGCCGCCACCAAAATAGAACCACGGGAACCGCACGTTGCGCACCTCCGAAGTCGGGGCGGCGAACACGCGACCTTCCTCGGTGGAGAAGGCCAGGATGCCATCGGCAAGTTCGAGGACGCCAGGAACGCTTCGCGTAATGCCGATCAGCAGCCACGCGGGTGTTCGAAGAGCTGTAGTGGCCATGGATGGCGGCCCAGGGGGTTGGGGTTGGGGAGGACAAGCTACGGAAGTCAGACCACAGGTGCTCAACGGACCGGCGCTCCGCCACCGCAGCTCGGCGGCAGTATCACTGTGGTGACCAGCCGTGCAGCAGCGTTGGTCACCTGGGTTCTCACGGTCTCGGGTAGGAGCTCAGCCATCTGACGACCTGCGGCTGACCTACCGGCGCGGCCTCCTCAAGCCAAGATTGGAACGAACCTGTTGGCCGCGTCCGGACAGGTCCATCCGCTTGCTGGAGCACGTGTGATCACGCCGGTCGGGCGAGCCCAAGAGCGGGCAACGCGCTGGTGATTCCGATACACCTGCCGCCCCGACTCCTCTCACCGCTCTCGATCCCGCCGAGGCATGGGTATTCGGTACCAGGTGTGTCGGCTAGCGATCTAACGCCCCGCGATCCATGTGGCTGCGGTCAATCGACGCCTGCAGTCGTCGCGACCTGTTTCATGACGAGCGATCGAAGCGCCCTCTCGTCATTGGGATAGGCGGTACCTCACTAGCGACGGCAGATCGTCCTCGTCGAGCAGCATGACCCAGACATGGGTCGCGTCGGCGACGTACTTGAGTTGCGCCCTGTGCGGCAGTGTGAACGCGCCAGGAGCGCCGGCGACCATATCCGCACGGATCCATGTCTCGGCGCTGTCCGTTGCCGGACGCATTGGGCGGATCCAGATTGAGCCGTCCCCTCCAACAGTCAACGCTCGCGCCGGAGTGAAGGCCTTGACGTCCCCGACCTTGGGGCGGATCTGCTGCTCCGCGTAACTTGCTGTGATCGACAACATCTTGACCGCCCGGTCCCGGTTCACCGCGACCACGCTGTCGACGAAGTTCCGCGGAACCGCGACTCGCGGACACTCGATCGTCGCGCGCCAGAGCGTGTCTCGCTTGAGTGAAATGCGTGCCACCAGGTAGCGCTCCTGCGTTGCACAGTCCGCACGCCGCGCAACAGCAAACCATGTGCCTCTGCCGCCCACTGAAACGAGCGGGCTCTTATCGACCATCCCGCCAATGAAGGGGTCGACCGTGAACGTCTGCCGCGATCCCGACGCGAAGCCAAAGCTGCCGCGACCGAGCGAATCGCTCATGGCAAGCGTATCGAGGATCCGCCCCTCGCGGGTGCCGATGAGGCGCGCGGTCGGCGGCATCAGCGCCTGATCGGGTCGGCTCGTGTACGACACCCCGGCGAAGTACAAGGCCCCACCCGCGAGCGGCGTGCTCGCAGCGAGGGACACGGGACGCGACGGGATCGTCGAGTCGACACTCCTCGGGGGACTCAGCGTCGATTGATAGGCCCCCTCGGCGGAGAAGAACGCGAACCGCCCGGCGCGCCAGTCATACGTCCAGAGCGTGTCGCCGACAAACCCGATGCCGCCAAGGCTTTCTGTCTCACCTGGCCCCTGGCCTTTGGTCCCGATCGCCTTGAGATACTTCCCTGCCGAATCGAACACTCGAACCACATTGTCCATGGGCTGTTCGACATAGAGACGCCCGCCGGGGCCGACGACGACGGTACCGACGCGAGTGAAGCCGTCTGGGAGGGAAGCGTCGTCGATCACGATCTCTTTCACAAGCCGCGCGGTTGGACCTTGCTGTGCGTTCAGGGCAGACGCGGCAACGACGAGGGCCAGCAACACTCCAAAATGAGGCATCGTCGATCTCCTGATTGGGCATCCCGTTCTGTCAGGTCGCGCTCAATCTCCTCTCTCTGTCTCCCACACCCCACCCCAACCCCGCCATACGATATCGCCTGCGGTCCAATTCGGATAGCCTGCGGGACCATCAAGACCCATCAGGTCCGCCGGGCTCCGTACCCCCAGCCCACCCCGATTCAGGACATGGGTGTACCGCATGTCGTCGCCACATCCCGGTGACCCAGCAGCTCCTGCACCATCCTGATGTCCGCACCATCCTCCAGCAGGTGCGTCGCAAAGTCGCGCCGCAACGTGTGGCAGCTCGCCCACGTGCCCACCCCGGCCTTCCGTACCGCCACCACCCCGGTCCCGACTCCGCGCCTCGCGATTCCCCACCGCGGCTCCGCGTGAGCCCGATAGGTGCGGGGTATCGACCCCGGATTGCGGGCCCCGGCCGCCTTGGCCGCCCTTGCCGGCCTATCCCTCCACCCGCACCCACCCCCGTCCCGCGGTACTCGGCCACCGGACCACCACCGCCTCGCCTTGCACCGTCCGGTCGAGGCCCCGCTCGGACTTCGCCACCGTCTCCACCGGATAGCTCCAGCGTTCGCCATCGGTCTCCATCGGGTGCGCCGCAAACCACGACCACTCCGAGCTGAACCAGGCGCCAGCGGCCCAGGCGGTGGGGTCCCACTGCCACGAGACCTCGACTGAACCGCTCCCGTGGACGACGATCCGCTTGGTCAGGTCTGGCCAGGTGCAGGTCGACCTCGATCCGCTCGGCACGCCGGACGACCTCCACCTGCGGCTCATCACCGTGCCACATCCGCATCGGCTGCACGGTGCCGGCAACGAACTCATCCATCGAGACACCTCGAGGAGAGCACCCGATCGACACCCAGTCCACGGGGCAGGGCATCGATCGGCGGCAACGCATCCAGACCGGAGGTTCGCCTCGATGTCGTGAATCGTCGCGGTGCCCGCGTCGTCGCCATGCCCCTCGTCGCCAGCTTCGCGACCCACGGCCGCCACCGCTTCCAGGTGATACGCCTCGCGACGTCGGGTCAGGACGGCGGCCAGGTTCACCCCGTGGCGAACGTCGGTCAGCTCCTCGATCGCAGCCGCCACGCATCGGCGCCACCACGATGGATCGGTTCGCATCGTGGATCCAGACTTCCTCGGCGCCATCGAGATCGATGTCGAGCCTCTCGGCCTCGAGCGACCTCGCCCGTGCCGCAGCACCGACTCCGCGAGGGCAAGTTGATTCCAGAGCGCCCCGCGGAGGAACGGCAGGTAGAGTCCGCCGAACACCCCATGCCAGTAGGCATCGTTGCACTGTGCCCGGCCGATCGCTCGTCGCGCTTCCGCCGGTTCCCCGCGCTCTCGGCAGAGCCGCGAAAGCAGCAGCATCTTCTTGTGCAGCCGATTTGCCTCGGGATACTTGACGAGGAAGTTGCGCCAGTGCGTCCCCCGCACGAGCGATCCTTCCGGCCCCTGCATCGCGTTGCTCACCGAGTTCGGCCTCAAGCCGTGCCAGGGCGGTGGCCCCTTCCACCGGAAGCGCCCACCCCTCCATCTCGCGGTACGAGGCCGACGGCAGGTACGTCGGCCCCGCAGGTCGTACCTGCGCCACCGCTTCCGCCATCGTCACCAGGCGGACCACGCCCTCCTCCACCAGGCCGCGCATCGTGCCGAGGAACTGGTCCATCCATCCGTCGCGGTAGACCCAGTCCCGCGTGCCGGGCCAGCCGCCGAACTTCTCGCCGTCGTCACCGAGGATGGCCAGCGGCTGCCCGGCATCCCGCAGGGCCGCGCAGGTAGTCTGCCAGTTCACTCGGCGGCCGGAACGGCACCAGGTAACGGAGCCGCTCGTCGATCGCGAGCAGCGCGAGCCGCTGACCATCCGCCTCCGTGAGCCAAGGTCGGTGCAGCGACTCGCGCGGGTGTCCCGCCACCAGGAAGTGGTGGTCGTCCACCAGGGTGTACTCGATGCCAGCCTCAGACAGGTCGGCGGCGAGGTCGGGTTCCCAGACCCGCTCCGTAAGCCACAACCCCGTGGCGGTCACCCCGAAGCGGCGGCGCAGCGCCTCGCGCATCCGGCCCACCTGCTCCAGCCGATCGGCGCGGGGCAGCATCGCGAGGATCGGTTCGTCGTATCCGCTGGCCAGGAGTTCGAGCCGTCCGTCAGACGCAAGCCGGCCGATCTGGTCGAGCCAGTCGGGGGCGTGTCCCTCGATCCAGTCGAGCAGCGGCCCCGAGAGGTGCAGGGTGACGGGGAGGAACTCCTCCTCGGTGAGCGCGGTGGTGAGCGGCCGGTACACCTCGGCCAGGTGCTGCTCGAACACCGAATCGAAGTTGCCGACCGGCTGGTGCAGGTGCACGCCAAAGGCAAGGCGAAGCGGCGCGCTCATGCGAACGCGTCCGATGCAAAGCCGAAGCGGGCGGCGAACGGCGACAGTCCGGACCGGACGGGCGCTCCACCCGCCGTCCATCACATCCCAAATCGAGTCTGGGCATCGAACGGGACCGACGCGCCCTCGAGTTCCAGCAGGTCGAAGCGGCATGCAGCAGGGCGGGGTCCGGTGGGCCATCGCCGCCGTGCTCGGGCAGCAGCTCCAGTAGACGCGCTGGCGACAGCGCTCGCGACGCGAGAGTCCGAGGGCGTGCAGGCCGAGCGCCAGGTCGGTGGGAAAGAGCGCAGTGGCGAGCGCCGCGCGGATCGCTCGCCTGCGTCGAGTCTCCGGGAGGTCGGTGAGCATGAGCTGGTACTGCTCGTCGGCGTCGAGTCGAACCTGGAACCGCAACCGGCCGTCGGGTCCCCGTCCCACATCTCGCCTCGGACCATCGTCTCCGTTCCGCTGCGCCGATCGGTGACGCGAAGCCCCTGCTCCGCATCCTCCACCACCTCCCACGCGCCGGGGGTCTCCTTCGCCACCCACCAGGGGAAGAGCACCATCGCGACGTGGGCGGCCGCGATCCTGGCGACCGCGGGGATCGCCGGAAGGACCTGGCTGGCCAGGATGTCCGCACCGGTGCCGAACGTCGGATGTTCGAGCGAGCCGCCGCGAGGCGCTGTCGGAGGCCCTCCGCCAGCAGCTCCCGGGTCTCGCCGGCGAGCTCGATGGCTCGCGCCGCGTAGCGGAGGCACTGCTGGGTCTCGATGCCGCCGAGGTCGTCGAAGAACCACCCACACGAGGTGAACATCCGGAGCGCATTCCGCTCCATTTCCAGCAGTTCCCGGGCCGCGGGGAGCAAGAGCGGAGATGGTGGCAGGCCGTCCAGGGCATCTCGGGCTTCCCATGGATCGCCGAGGAGCAGCGGTGCCTCGCGCTCGAACCGGGCGTGCAACTCGGTGCCGAGCCATTCGAGCGCGTCGCGGAGTGGGGCGCGCCATTCCTGGCTGGGGAAGATCTCGGGCTCCATCCGGCAGCCGCAATTCGATCGCCACCGCTCCACCCCGTGCGCGCAGCTCCACGACGATGGCTCGCACGAGTTCAGACCGGCGATAGCTCCTCGAGCTCGGCGAGCACGGCCGCCGGGTTGGTGAGCTGCATGTCGCGGCGCTCGGCACCTTCGACGACGGTGGCCAGCGCCATTTCACCAAACGTCTGATGGTGGCCGTACGTCTCGCCATCGGTGGCAATCGTGATCAGCCCGCTGCGGCGCATCGGCCATCGCGTCGAGCCATGCGTCGCCGTCTCGGATCAGGGGGCCGAACGCCACCTGGTGGGAGAGCGGTCCGTCGTACACCAGCAGACTTGAATGGTGCGACCCTGACTCGTCGTGTAGACACCGGCCGCCCGTCGGCCGGGGGTCGGACCACCTGGTTCGGGGCCAGGATGGTGAACCGGATGCCGGCTTCGGCCAGGACGTCGAGTGTCTCATCGTCCACGGCCGTTTCGGGGAGCCACATCCCCTCGGGTTCGCGCCCGAAGCGCCGCCGGAAGTCGGCGATGCCCCAGCGCACCTCGGTGCGCTTGTCCCGTCGGCTGGCCAGCGGCAGGATGATGTGGTGATAGGGCATGGCGAGGGCGTTGCCGTGGCCGAGGCGCGCCAGGGAGAGGCGGTCGGCAGCGAGGAACCGGCGATAGGTCTCGGGGGCGGCCCGCTCCATCCATTCCAGCAGGGTGGGGCCGGCGTTGAAGCTGACCGATTCGAGGGTGTTGATGAGCCGGAGGATCCGGCCGTCGGGCGCGGAGATCCGGGCGGCGCTCACCGGGCCATAGCATTCCCGCTCGATCCGCTCGTTCCAGTCGTGGAATGGCGCCGCGCCCGCCTCGCGCTCGAGCTGGTCGAGCCACGGGTCCTCGCGGGGCGGCTGGTAGAAGTGGGCGTGGATGATCACCGGCCGCGAGGCAGGTGCGGTCATCGGCCGAGGGCCTCCGCGAGGGCGGGGAGCGGATCGGGGAAGGGATCGTCCACTTCCCGGAGCTCCGCCGCGCGGCGCAAGGCGGTGCTGAGGTCGCCGCGACGCCCCGGTTCGAGGCCCTCGATCATTTCCGTCAACGCGTTGCAGTGCTGGCTGAAGCGCTTCTCGGCGTAGTCGGCGGCAGCACCGGTGCTGATGATGAACTGCCAGTCGGACGACTGGGCCAGCAGCAGCTCGCGAGCAGCCTGGGCCAGGATCGTGTGGGTGGCTGGATCGTCGAGTGCCGCCGGCGCCAGTCGCCAGAACGCCTCCTCCAGCGGCCAGAGCGCCTCCCAGGTCCATGCCGTCTTGGGACCCATCCACATGCTGTAGTCGCCGTTGGCGCCCCACGAACCATCGGCCAGGTTCACCGCCGGGCTTGAGGCGAGTCCTCCGAGGTGCTGCGAGGCCGTGGTCGGGCTGCACCGCACCCTGGTGGGCGATCGCGCGGTAGGTGTCGGCGAGGAAGTCCACCCCCTCGTACCACCAGTGCCCGAACAGTTCGGTATCGAAGGGAGCGGCGATCACCCTGCCACCACGGCGGCAGCAGCCCAGCCACTCCCGCCAAGGCGGAGGCGAAGTGGCGGCCGTCGCGCCACGCGCGGGCCCGGCCGACGTTGACGTCGTACTGCTCCTTGCCGCCGAGATCCACGCCGCGGCCGGTGACCCGCCAGAACCGCAGTCCTCCGGGCCAGCGGATCTTGTGGAATTCGAGGTAGCCACCATCACCCGGATAGCCTTCGCTCCGGCTCCAGACGACTCGCGTCGAGGCCGGGTCGCGCACCAGCGCATGCACCGGCGCCGCGCCCGGCCCGCGGTGCCACCAGGTAGGCGCGATAGGGCTGCCGCCTCCCTGGACTTCCAGGCCGATCGGATCGGACCGACCCGGCCGGCGGGAAAGTCCGGATCGCCGTACAGCGAGAGCGACTGCGCCAGCGCGGGCGAGGTGCGAATCGGTGAAGAACCACCGGAAGTCCGCACATCCGCAGGTGCTCTTCGATGCCGACCCGGTCGCCGGTTTCGGGAGCCGATGGGTGGGGGCTGCCACGGGCCCGCCGCCGATAGGCGCACTCGGGCACCCAGCAGCCGCGCGGGGCTCGACCGAACAGCCGCTGATGCTCGCTGCGTCCGAGCAGGAGCTGGAAGCGAATGCTCTCGTCGCGCCCCAGGAGGGGCAGGAATCCGTGGGTGGCAGCGGAGCCCATGATCTCGAGCTGTCCCGCATCCTCGAAGCGACGCAGGGCGCCGATCATGTTCCCGTCCAGACGAGCGAAGGTCCGCTCCAGCCGGGCGATCCGGCTCTTCCAGAATCGGCCACGAGGGCCAGCGCGTCGTCCCCATCGCCGGTGAAGGTCGCCACGTCCTCGTCACACGCCTCCAGCCGATGGGCGAAGAACGCCTCCAGCTCGATCCGAAAGGAGGGATGGGCGAACTGGTTCGCGAGGATCGGCGTAACCCCGAGGGTGATGGGCGCCGCGACATTCGCATGGGCGAGCCCTCCAGCGCCTCGACCAGCGGGAGGTAGGTGTCGACCGTCGCCTCCGTGAGCCAATCGCTGCCGTGGGGCCAGCGACCATGATGCAGCACCCATGGCAGGTGGCTGTGCAGCGTAAAGACGAAGTCCATCATCCCTCCGGGCACCGGTAGGTGCCGTCGAGCACCGCCGATAGAGCTGGACGTACTCGTCGACCACCGCTCCCAGCCGAAGTCGCGCGCCATCGCCTCGTCCACGCAGCCGGCGCCACTCGCTCGGCAGGTGGTAGATGTCGATGGCACGCCGCAGAGCGCCCAGGCGGCGGTTCGGAGTGGAAGCCCTCGAAGAGGAAGCCGGTGACCCCGTCGTCGATCGTGTCAGCGAGTCCGCCCACCCGTCGCGCGCACCAGAGGGCGCCGTACCGCTGGGCCCGCATCTGGGTCAGCCCACACGGCTCGTATTGGGACGGCATCAGGAAGATGTCGGCGCCCGCCATGAGCTGGTGCTCGAGGTGTCGGTGAAGCCGGTGTTCGTAGCCCACCGGTCGGGCATGGCTGGCGCAGATGCCTCGGTCAGGGCCTCCTCGTAGCGCCGCTCGCCGCCCCCAAGGAAGACGAACTGCGAGCGCAGGGCGAAGAGCGATTGGTTGCGATGACGAGGTCGAGGCCCTTCTGGATCGCCATGCGGGCCGCCAGCGAACACGGCAGGATCGCGGGATCCTCGGGGAGCCCAAAGCGCCGTTGGAGGTCGCGCCTTGCACGCCGCCTTCCCTGTGAAATCCTCCGGACGATACGGCGCCACAATGTGCGTCGTCGGTCCGAGGGTCCCAGACCTTCTGGTCAATGCCATTGAGGACGCCGTGAAGCGATCGCCCATCGCGCGATACCTCACTGCAGACCGAAACCGCCGGCTCGGTGTCCGCAACTTCGGACGTGGGTGGGCGAGACGGTCGACTGCCACGTCGGCGAGGACCAGCCCTGCTCTTGAGCAGGTTGAGCTTGCCGTACCACTCCAGTTCGCGCCAGTTGAAGCGCTCCCACGGCAGGCCGAGTCGCTCCACGGTGTTGGCCGGGATAGTGGCCCTGGTATCCTGCGTTGTGCACCGACAGCACCGTCCGGACTGCGGCGTAGAACGGGCTCGCCCGAGAACTCGATTCGGAGGTACGCCAGCGCCAGCGCTGCATGCCAATCGTGGGCATGCAGGAGGACCGGGCCGTCCACCATCCGGGGGAGCGCCGCAGGGCAGCCCGGGCAAAGAAGGCGAATCGCTCGGGATTGTCGGGGTAGTCGCCTTGCCGCGTCGCCGTAGAGCTTCTCGCGGTCGAAGAACCCGTCATGCTCGATGAAATGGATCCGCGCACCCCGCCGGGGCGTTACCTCGCGGAGCAGCCGGGCGGTCTCCGTGCGTGGTCCGACCTCGCACCTCGAACGGCTCGCCCACCGCTTCGAGTGCACCCGCCACGTCGCGCGCCGCCGCATGGAGCGGCATGATCGCCATGCTCCGGACCCCGCCTTGGACTGGAACCGCGCCAGTCCGGCCACCGCCTCGGCCAATCCCCCGGTCCGGGCGTAGGGGAAGTACTCCGCCGCGAGGTGCACCACGGTGACCGGCCGCCCCTCGACATCCGGCAAGGCGGAGCGCGGGATGGTCGGCACGGCGGGCGGAGCGGCGTTCGATCATCGGTCAGGCGCCTGGGGGATCGTCGGGGAAGGGATCGCCGCGCATCGCCGGGGCGTAGAACCGCTCGGCGTAGTCCTGGACCATGCGCCGGGCGCTGAACCGGCCGCCGGCGACCCGCATCGCATTGCGCATCCGGTTCACCCAGCCGAGGGGGATGCCGTGCTCGTCGCGATCGTAGAAGAGCGGCACGATTTCATGCTCGAGCAGTTGATACAGCGCCTCGCCATCGGCGGCGTCGGCGCCGGCATGGTCGTCGGCGTCGGGCGCGAGGGGGATCGCCCACCCGTTGGTGCTGTCATACGCCTCCTCCCACCACCCATCGATCGTGCTCAACTGGGGAACGCCGTTCAGCGCCGCCTTCATGCCACTGGTGCCCGACGCCTCGAGCGGAACCCGCGGCAGGTTGAGCCACAGGTCCACGCCCTGGACCAGCACGTGGGCCATGTGCATCTCGTAGTCCTCCAGGAACGCCACTCGGCCCTCGAAGAACGGATCGTGCGTGAACTGGTGCACCGCCTGGAAGACCCTACGGGACTGATGGGTTATACCTAAATGTTTTTCTTCTGCTTCTAAGTATGATATATCAGTTTCACTAACATCATTTACAATGTCTTTATATTCTTTATTAAAAAACTTATAAGATTATTGGTATTCCCAAATCATGAAGTAAGCCAGCTGTAAAAACTTCTGCCACTGGTCTCAATAACCGGGGAAACCATGTCCCGAAGTCTTTTTCGCAGCGGCAGCATTAATATTGAATGTACCCAATACTTTTTCTTAATCAATCTCCCAGAGTACTTTAAATGTTACCATCATATGCTTAATGCCATAACTATAAATTCACCTGATTGAAGCCAAGTACAACTATGGCAAAATCAATTGTTGC
>CAVPYI010000009.1:0-699537 GCA_963709905.1 uncultured Gemmatimonadales bacterium | reverse complement strand
TGGGTGCCAGTGCTCGGCAAACACCAATCCATGATAAGAAGGTGCCGGAGCAGATTCGGGCCATTTTTCTGGATTGTCGACCCATGGGAAATTGCCGCTGTCCACGAGGGCACCACCAATGTGTGTCCCGTGGCCGCCAATGAACTTGGTCGTCGAATACGATCCACATCCGCGCCGTGTTCTATGGGGCGGAGCAACATGGGCGTCATGGTGGTGTTGTCGCAGAACACCGGTAGCCCGTGCTCGTGAGCAATATCTGTAATCCGGCAACATACGGCACGTGGGTCACGAGCATACCCCGGTGCTGGCGGTGTTGATGGGGCGCAAGGGTCTGCCCCAGGGGAAGGCGGAACTCCACGCCGTAGGGGTGCCGGCGTACATCTTCCCCGAGTCCGCCGCCCGGGCACTCGGGGCCATGTGCCGGTACCGCGAGTGGCGGGAACGCCCGCTCCCGGTTTCGGAGCCGCTCCAGGTGGACACCATCCTGGCGCGGGGCATTCTCGACCGGGCGGTGGCGGAACGGCGCCCACGGCTGGACGAGATCGAGGCCCGGGACCTGCTCGCCGCCTACGGCATCGCCGCTCCCCCGGCCGTCCTGGCGCGCTCGGAGGACGAGGCCGTCCAGGCCGCGGACACGTTAGGCTACCCGGTCGTCATGAAGATCATGGCCCCCGCCATTCTGCATAAGACCGACGTGGGTGGTGTGCGGCTCGGGATCGGCAACGCCCCCGAGGCCGGGGACACCTGGCGGGAGATCCAGGCGGCCGCACGCCGCGCGCACCCGAACGCGGTGATCACCGGGGTCATGGTCCAGCCGATGCTGTCTGGCGGACGCGAGCTGATCGTCGGGATGACTCGCGATCCCTCGGTCGGTCCGCTGCTGATGTTCGGCCTGGGTGGAACCCTGGTCGAGGTCCTGGGCGACGTCGTGTTTCGTCTGGCCCCGATCAACCGCCTGGATGCGGCCGACATGGTGCGCGGAATCCGGGGGTTCCGCCTGCTCGAGGGCGTGCGGGGGTTACCACCCGCCAGCCTTCCGGCCCTCGAAGATGTGCTGCTCAGGGTCTCGAGGCTGGCGACCGACTTTCCCGAGATCGCGGAAATCGATGTGAACCCGGTCCTGGCTTTCGCGGACCGCGCCGTGGCCGTCGACGCGCGGGTCATGCTGAAGGTGACGGCCTGAGGTGGAACACCTGCCCGGCCGTTCGGCCCTCGACTATCTCCACCACCCGAGCCGCAACAAGGGGACCGGCTTCACCGAGGCCGAGCGGGACGCGCTCGGTCTGCGGGGCCTGCTGCCACCGAAGGTGACCACCCAGGCCGAGCAAGAGGCCCGGGTGCTCGAGAACTTTCGCCAGAAGTCGAGCCGGCTCGAGCAGTACATCTACCTGATCGGCCTGATGGACCGGAACGAGCACCTCTTCAACCGGGTGGTGATGAACCACGTCGAGGAGATGCTGCCGATCATCTACACCCCGACCGTGGGGGAGGCGTGTTTGCGTTTTGGCCACATCTTCCGGCGGGCCCGGGTCTGTACGTGACCGCCACCGACCGCGGGCGAGTAGCCAGAATCCTGAAGAACTGGCCCGAGCCTGAGGTCGGGATCATCGTGGTCACCGACGGCGAGCGGGTGCTCGGTCTCGGCGATCTGGGCGCCAACGGCATGGGCATCCCGATCGGAAAGCTGTCGCTGTACACCACCTGTGCCGGGGTTCGCCCCAGCCTGTGCCTGCCGGTGATGATCGACGTCGGGACAGACCGGAACGAACTCCGCCAGCACCCGCTCTACCTCGGTCTGTCCCAGAAGCGGATCCGCGGGGCCGAGTACGATGCCCTGCTGGACGAGTTCGTCATGGGTGTGCAGAAGGTCTTTCCCCGGGCGGTGATCCAGTTCGAGGACTTCGCGGCTCACAACGCGATTCGGCCTGTTGTCCCGATATCGCGACCGGGTCTGCTGTTTCAACGACGATATCCAGGGGACAGCCGCGGTCGCACTGGCTGGACTGGTATCCGCCGGCAAGATCACGGGACTGCCCCTCGCGCGGCAGCGGGTCCTGTTCCTCGGTGCCGGTTCGGCGGCAACGGGAATCGCCAGCCTCATCGTGTCCACCCTGACGCGGGACGGGATGCCGGAGGAACAGGCGCGACTGTCGTGCTGGCTTCTGAACCGGAGCGGGCTGGTCGTGCAAGGCGGCGCCGACTTGCCCGACCACCTCACTCCTTTCGCTCACGCCCACCCGCCGATGCCGGACCTGCTGCGCGCGATCGAGGCGCTCCGTCCCACCGCCATCATCGGGGTCTCCGGTCAGCCTGGCGGCTTCACCGAGGACGTGATCCGGGCAATGAGCGGCATCAATCCGCGCCCGGTGATTTTCGCGCTGTCGAACCCCACCAGCCAGTCCGAGTGCACCGCCGAGGAGGCCTATCGCTGGTCGGACGGGCGGGCCGTGTTTGCCGGTGGAAGTCCCTTCGAGCCGGTGGCGCTGAACGGCCGGACGCTGGTGCCCGGGCAGGCCAACAACGTCTACATTTTCCCGGGAGTGGGACTCGGGGTGATCGTCTCCGGCGCCCGGCGGGTGACCGATTCCATGTTCCATGCCGCAGCCCGGACTCTTGCGGCGGCGGTGAGCCCGGTGGCGCTCGACAGCGGCATCCTCTACCCCCGAATCGGTACGATCCGGACGGTTTCGGCCGCGATCGCCAGGGCCGTGGCGATGGTGGCGTACGAGGAAGGACTGGCCACGGTCCCGGAGCCGGCGGATCTCGGAGCTACGGTAGCCGCTGCGATGTATGATGCGGAGTATCCGGTCTACGCCTGAGAGCCCGAGTCCTGTCACACCTGCGGGACCCTCGGCGGTGCTCTTGCGGGGATGATGTGTAGTGTGTAGTATATACTACACGATGCCTGATACCTTCGGCGAGTACCTGCGGCGCAGGCGGGAGGAGCGCCGGCGCGACGATCCCCGTTTCTCGGTCCGTCAGGTGGCGGCCAGGGTCGGCCTGGAGCCCTCGTACCTGAGCAAGATCGAGCGGGGGGACCAGGCGCCCCCGTCCGAGGAGTCGATCCGGGCTCTGGCCCGAGGATCTCGGCGAGGACCCGGATGTCCTCCTCGCCATGGCCGGCAAGGTGTCGACCGATCTCCAGCGGATCATCCTGAAGCGGCCGAAGTCTGGTCGCCGAACTGCTTCGGGATCTGAAGAACCTGCCTGACCATGCCGTGATCAGGCTGGTTAGAGAGGTAAGAGATGGTCGATGGTAATCTCGCGAACCGGGGGTCAGGGTGCCGGCATTGCGCCCATCTCCGGCAGTCGGTAGTTGTCTCTCGGAGGCCACCATGATTGAGCTCAAAGAAGATTGCCTCGAGTTCTCCTTTCCCGAAGTCCACGACTCGGCCCGGATCCGGATCGAGTTCCAGCGCACGCTGCGGATCCCCGACGACGGCCGGGACTATCCCCTGCCGCCCGGACTCGGCCGCTTTCCGCTCCGCCACGTCGACGATTTTTCGGACCGGGTACCGCCATCCTGGAATGACCATGGCGGGGTGATGCTCCCGATGTATCAGGCGGAAGCTCTGTGGCTCAACTTCCATGGGGAGGAGTCGGCCGACCGCGACTCGGCCTATCCGTTCGCCATCCGGGTGGCGACCGGGAAGATCGATGCCGTGACCGGGAAAGCGTGGGTGCCGGGCCTTGAGCCCAGGCCGCAGAACTACCTGGTACATCCGGGCCAACCGTGGCTCGACGGCTATTGCGTCGAGCGCGGTGTGATTCGCCAGTTCGTCGCGATGCCCCTGGGCGAGGCGTACACCGCTGAGGAACAGATCACGGGGAAGGCCGAGCACGGGGGGATCCAGCTCCAGGTCTTCCCGATGAAGGGGGAGGCCTTCGAGCGCCGGTTCCCGGTCCGGCCGGAGCCGGAGTACGAGAGAGAGCTCTTCTCCAAGGAGTTCTCGTGCACCGACTCAGGGCCGGTGATGGGGTCACCCATGGGTCTTGCACCCGGGGGCCGGATGCGGCAGGAGATCTATGCCGACGAGTTCGATCTCGCCGACTGGCGACCTGTCGATGTCGAGCCGCTGCTTTGTCCACCTCGCCAACTCCCGGACCTGGCACGCGATCACGGGCCAGGCCGCTCCGCCGACGCCGGCCACCGCGGCGGCCTACGCCCGGGCCGGCCTTCCGTGGTTCGCCTACATGGACGAGGGTCTCGACCCGGTCGGTGGTTCGGCCATCCTTCGCCGGCTCAGGAGCGTGCTGGAAACCGGCAAGGCGAAAGGCACGGCTCCCTTGCCGGAGAACGAACCTGCCTCTCTGGCCCGGATGGTGTCGCGCCGCCGTGGACTCCGGCGGGGCCAGGTCCGCGAGGGGAGCTTCTAGGCGCGCTGGCCATTTGACATCGCCCGGCGCGTGGGCTAGGTTCGCTCCGCGGCGGCCTCCATGCGGATTGTGGCCGCCAACCCAGTACGGCGGTTTCAGGGGGCTGGCTCTGGCCGGCTCCCTTTTGCGTCGGCAGGTACGGGCATCCCGGACTCCGACTTTACGCGACATCCGTTCAGCAAGGAGCAGGGAATGCGTACCACCGGCACGGTGAAGTGGTTCAACGACAGCAAGGGCTTCGGCTTCATCACGCCGAGCGACGGTCAGAAGGACTGTTTCGTCCACCACTCGGCGATCGTCGGCACCGGCTTCAAGTCGTTGCGCGAGGGCGAGGAGGTGGAGTTCGACGTGGTGCAGGGTCCCAAGGGTCCGGCCGCCGAGAAGGTCACCCGAGTGCAGAAGTAGCCGATGGAAATCATTCTGGGTGAAGACGATCGCCTCGACTGGGCGCTCAAGGCCTTCCGTCGGAAGATGGCCAAGGCGGGGATCCTGCGTGAAGTGCGCCGCCGGCGCTACTACCTGAAGCCGAGCGTGGCCAAGGCGGTCAAGGCCGCGGAGGCCCGGCGTCGCCGGCGCCGGGCCAGCCGCCGAGAGCGCTAGGCGCCGGGGTCTGCACGGTGGAACGGGCGGTCGGGGCTTCGGTCCCGACCGCCCGTTCTTGTTCCGGCCCGCACTGGTTATCTTCCCGCCGCCAGTCCCCGTCCCCAGCGCCACCCTTTGCACGAGGCTCTCCCCGGTGAGCACCCTAGCGCCGACCAACGGCCAACTCGAACCCGTGGACCAGTTGTTCAGCCGCGACGTCTTCTCACGTGCCGTGATGCGGCAGCGTCTTCCGAAGGACGTCTTCAAGCGCATGACCCGTACGATCGACCATGGTGAAGTCCTCGACCACTCGGTCGCCGACGTGGTGGCCTCCGCCATGAAGGACTGGGCGATCGAGAACGGAGCAACCCATTACACCCACTGGTTCCAGCCACTCACCGGAGCGACGGCCGAGAAGCACGACTCTCTGATCTCGCCCGATGGCCAGGGCGGGATCATCTTCAATTTCAACGGCTCGGACCTGGTGCAGGGCGAGCCGGACGCCTCGAGCTTCCCCTCGGGCGGGCTCCGCGCCACGTTCGAGGCCCGCGGCTATACCGCATGGGACGTGACCAGTCCCGCGTTCCTGATGCGCGGGTCGAACTCCGTGCATTCTGGTGATCCCCACGGCCTTCGTGTCCTGGACCGGGGAGGCGCTCGACACCAAGATCCCGCTGCTCCGGTCGATGGAGGCCTTGTCGAAGCAGGCACTCCGCATCCTCCACCTGTTCGGGACGGACCAGGGCGTGAGCCGGGTGTTCACGACCGTCGGGCCCGAGCAGGAGTACTTCCTGGTCGACCGGGAACTGTACTTCCGGCGGCCGGACCTGGTGATCGCCGAGCGCACGCTGCTGGGCGCCAAGCCGCCCAAGGGCCAGCAGCTCGAGGATCACTACTTCGGCACCATCCCTCAGCGCGTCCTGGCCTGCATGGCCGAGGCGGAGCGCGAACTGTACCGGCTGGGTGTGCCGGTGAAGACCCGGCACAACGAGGTGGCACCGGGACAGTACGAGATCGCCCCGCTGTTCGAAATGAGCCAGATCGCCAGCGATCACCAGATGCTCACCATGGAGACCCTCAAGCGGGTGGCCCAGCGCCACGGGCTGATGGCGCTCCTGCACGAGAAGCCCTTCGCGGGCGTCAACGGGTCCGGGAAACACAACAACTGGTCGATGTCCACGGATGGGGGCCACAATCTGCTGGATCCCAGGACGAGACCCACACCAACCTCCAGTTCCTGGTATTCCTGTGCGCCGTGATCCGGGCGGTCGATCTGCACGCCGACCTGCTCCGGGCGTCGATCGCCTCGGCGGCGAATGACCACCGGCTGGGTGCCAACGAGGCCCCCCCGGCGATCATCTCGGTGTTCCTGGGCGAAATGCTGGAAGACATTCTGAACCAGGTCGAGAAGGGGCAGCTCCGCCGCACCCTCAAGGGCGGGGTCATCGACCTGGGTGCCACGACGCTGCCGCAGTTGCCGAGACACTCCGGCGATCGCAACCGGACGTCTCCGTTCGCCTTCACCGGCAACAAGTTCGAGTTCCGGGCCGTGGGGTCGAGTCAGTCGATCGCCTGGCCCAACACGGTGCTCAACACGATCACGGCGGAATCGCTCGATTTCGTGGCGACCGAGCTGGAGGGGGCGGTCGGGCGTACCCCCACGCCGGCAAAGATTCAGTCGGCGGCGATGGGACTGCTCAAGAAAGTGGTCCGCCAGCACAAGCGGGTGATCTTCGGCGGGGACAACTATGCCGAGGAGTGGCACACCGAAGCGGAACGACGGGGACTGCCGCACATCCGCGACACGGTGGATTCCCTGGCCTCGCTCAAGGCCAAGAAGAACGGGGACTTGTTCAAGCGATACGGTGTGCTGAACAAGGCGGAGTTCGAGTCGCGGATCACGGTGCAGTACGAGAAATACGTCAAGCAGCTCACCATCGAGGCCGAGACCATCAGCGTGCTCACCCGACGGCAGGTGCTGCCGGCGGCGCTCCGGCACCAGCATCGGATGGCCGAGACCGTGACGACGACCGAGGCGGCCGGGGTCAAGTGCAATGACACCCGGGCGGCGCTCGGCGAGTTCGTGAACCTGGTGTCGCGCCTGCAGGAGGCGCTGGGCCGGCTGGAGAAAGCGACCGCGCACCATGACGACGATCCGGTGAAACATGCCACCTGGATTCGCGACAAGGTGAAGCCCGCCATGGAGGATCTGCGGACCTACGCCGATGCCCTCGAGGCGCGGGTCGCGGACGATCTCTGGCCGCTCCCGACCTACCGCGAGCTGCTGTTCCTGAAGTAGCCGGCTGGCTGCGGGGGAGCGCTGCGGCGGGGTCGTGGATCAGTGCAACGGGGGCGGGCCCGGGTGGCCCGCCCTCTGCTCTGGTGGCGTGGGGCGGCTCGCTCGCGCCTGGCGTGCCGGGGCTGGCCGGCGCGCGGTCACCCGTACGCTGCCGGTCTTTTTTCACTCGAGGGTACCATGCGATCGATACCCGTCATGATTCTGCTGAGTGCCGCCGGCCTCGCCTGCGCCAGCCGGCCAACCACTCCCGTCTCGATCGTGGGGCCGGCTGCCGACCTCTCAGCCCTCGCCGGGCATTGGGATGGAAGCTACGAGGCCGAGAACGGCCCCCGCCACGGGTGGATCGAGTTCGAACTGCAGGCGGGACGCGACACGGCGTTCGGCGATGTGCTGATGATCCCCGGCGGCTGGGATCGACCCAGCGCCCCCGAAGACCGCACCGGGGCCGCGATTCGTGAGGTACGGCTGCCGAAAACCCTGACCATTCGGTTCGTCCAGGTGTCGAACGGAGAGGTGTCCGGCGAGCTGGATCCCTATCGCGATCCGGATTGTGGGTGTCAGCTCCAAACCGTTTTTCGGGGCCGGCTCAAGGGCGATACCCTGAGTGGCCGCTACGAGTCGCTCCATCAGGAGGGCGAACCACCGGTCGCTGGTCACTGGCGCGTGGTGCGGCGGGCCCAGCCCTGAGGAATCGTTCCATCCTGGCCTGACCGGGCCGCTACTCCGTACCGGCGACTCGGGGCCTCCCTTGCTGTTCACCTATCGACACCCGCTTCGGGAGCAACCAGGGCCGGCCACTGCTGGGTGACGCAGTGGAAGGACCCCAGTCCCCAGATGAGATCGCGGGAGTCGATTGGAACCACCCGGCGGGTTGGGAAGCAGCCTTGGAGGATGGCCCGGGCGGCCTCGGTGGTCGCAGGGTCGTAGGCCGGCAGGAGGACGATCCCGTTGGCCACGTAGAAATTGGCGTAGCTGGCCGGCAGCCGCTGGCCCTCGTGATGGATCGCGGCCGGCATGGGGATCGGGATCACCTGCAGGGGCCGCCCGTCCTGGTCCCGCATGCGGCGGAGTCGCTCGAGGTTGTCGCGAAGCGGTGCGTGGTTGGGGTCGCGCGGGTTTTCCTCCACCGCGGTGACCACGGTGCGCTCATCCACAAAGCGGGTGAGATCATCGACGTGGCCGTCGGTATCGTCCCCCTCGATGCCGTCACCGAGCCAGAGGACGTGGGTGACCCCGAGATAGTCGCAGAGATAGCGCTCGATCCGCTCCTTGGTGAGTCCCGGATTGCGGTTGGGGTTGAGCAGACAGCTCTCGGTGGTGAGCAGCGTTCCCCGCCCGTTGACATCGAGACTCCCTCCTTCCATCACGATGCCAGGCGAGAACACGGGACGCCCGAACTCCCGGGCGACGCGCGTCGGAATGACGTCGTCGTCTTCGAATGGCGGGTACTTCCCGCCCCAGGCGTTGTAGCCCCAGTCGACAATGGCCTCTTCCCGCCCGCCGCCAGGGACATCCCGCTGGATGAAGATGGGGCCGTGGTCCCGGCACCAGGCATCGTTGGTGGGGTTGTCATGGAGGTAGGCCCATCCCGGATCTGATGGCGGCATGGCGGAATGAGCCCACGGTCTGGTGGGGACGCCCGCCCGGCCCAGCTGCTCGGCGACCGCCGCCGCCATCTCCGGCCTGGTGACATTGATGTGGACCTCCTCATGGGGCGCCAGCTGACGGACGATCTCGACAAACAGGCTCGGGATCGGCTCGAACTTGCCGGGCCACGAAGAGGCGCGGTGCGGCCAGCTGAGCCAGGTGCCGCGATGCGGAGCCCACTCGGCGGGCATCCGGAAGCCGAGGGCGGCGGGGAGGGGGGGGTGGCCAATGGAGGAATGAGTGAATGGCTGAATGGAGAAATGTGTGAATAGCCTTAGGGATGAATGAGGCCGCCTCAGAGGTCAGGCGTTTCCCGTGAACCCCGGTGCGTGAGAATGGTTGGTGTCTTCGTTCGCAGGCGCTCAGACTGGTCGAATGGCGGAGCGAACTCGGCCACCGATCGGATCCCGCGGGCTGGATCTGCGCCGGCGCACGCTGGCGCTGGCTCTCGCCGCGATTGAGCTTCACCGGCGGTTGCGTCAGACTCCTGAGGGGCGAATCCTGTCGATCCAGCTCCTCCGAGCCGCAACGTCAACCGGTGCGAACTACCGTGCCGCGTGTCGCGCACGGTCGCGGCGGGAGTTCATCGCGAGGCTGGGAGTCGTCGTCGAGGAGTGCGACGAGGTCGCCTACTGGATCGAACTCCTGCGTTCAACGGGAACGGCTGAATCGGCAGGGCTGGCCAGGCTGGCCCGGGAGGCCGACGAGCTCGTGCGAGTGTTCTGTCGCGTCCATCGCGACAGCGAAGTCGCGCATGAAGAGGCGCATTCACGCCTGACACACCTCTGCCGTGCTCCTCCATTCTGCCATCCCGCCACTCCTCCATTCCGCCATTCGCACCCTCACCCATCCAAATACCGCTTCCCAATCCCCTCGTACGCATCGACCCGCCGGTCTCTGAGAAAAGGCCAATGGGTCCGCGCGAACTCCACCTTCCGGGTATCGATCGGGACGATCAGGGTCTCCTCGCCGGCGCCGGCCCTGGCGACGATCTCGCCGTTCGGTGCCGCCACGAAGCTCGCCCCCCAGAACTCGATGCCCTGATTGGGCCCGGGCTCGATCCCGACCCGGTTCACCGCCACGACATAGACCCCGTTGGCGATCGCGTGGCTCTGCTGGATGGTCTCCCACGAGGCCTGCTGGGCGGCGCCGTACTCGGCCTTCTCGGGAATGAGCCACCCGATCGCGGTGGGATAGAAGATGATTTGCGCGCCCGTCAGGGCCGTGAGCCGGGCTGCTTCGGGGTACCACTGGTCCCAACAGATCAACACTCCGGCCTTCGCGAACCGGGTCTCCCAGGACCGGAAGCCGAGGTCGCCAGGGGTAAAGTAGAATTTCTCGAAGTAGTTGGGATCGTCCGGGATATGCATCTTCCGGTACTTTCCCAGAAACCGTCCGTCGGCGTCCAGTACGGCGGTGGTGTTGTGGTACAGGCCTTCCGCCCGCCGCTCGAACAGCGAGGCGATAATGACCACCCCCAGGTCGGCCGCCAGCTTTCCGAGGCGCTCGGTGGTCGGGCCCGGGACCGGCTCTGCCAGCTTGAAGAACGCATGATCCTCGGTCTGGCAGAAATACGGGCTCTGGAACAGTTCGGGGAGGCAGATCACCTGCGCACCCTGCGCGGCAGCCTCGCGGATCCGGTGGATGGCGCGATCCAGGTTCTCCGCCGACTCGGTGGACATCCGCATCTGTACCAGGCCGAGGGTGACCTGGGCGGGCAGAGGAGGCGACATGGGGCCGAAAGATAGCGGGGAGCGGGGCACAAGGAACGGGGAACGGGGAACAGGAACGACGAACGGGGGGACGGGAAGTCGGCGGGTACGCTGGGGTTACGGAGCCCTGACCGAAACCGGCGGGATTCCCGTCCCGTCGGGTTGCACGGTATCTTGTTCCCGTTCTCCTGACAGCGGTCTTCCCGTTCCTCTCAGAGACTATGATCGCCGCACTGCTCATCGCCGTAATGCAGGCGCCCGCTCCGACGCCGGCCGCCAAGGTCGAAGTGTCCCCCAAGAACGCCGAGATCCAGGTCGGCGAGACTGTGCAGATGTCCGCCCGGGTCCTCGACGCGACCGGCGCGCCCATCCCGAACGCATCGATCGCGTGGTTCGGCAACGGGGAGGGTGACGTCGATTCCTCCGGCGTCGCCCGGGGGGGTTACCAGGGCTACATCCAGGTGACCGCCGTTGCGCCGGGGGTCAACAACCAGCCGGTGTTCGGGTTCGCCCGGGTCCGGGTCAAGCCGCTGGGTCCGGCGTCGGTGGAGATTGCGCTGGTCGACGGCGCCATCCTGCCGGGCACCCGGTTCACGCTCCGGGCCACCACATACAGTCCGCAGCGTGACCGCCGGGACGACGCCGTCACCTTCACCTCGAGCAATCCGCGGGTGGCGCGGGTCACGCCCGACGGCCGGCTCCAGGCGGTTGCTCCCGGCCGGGTGACCATCACGGGCAAGGCTGGCTCGGCGGTCGGCGTGCTCCCGCTGCAGGTGGTTCCGGGCGGGATTACCCGACTCACGATCGAGCCCGGGTCGCCCGTCGGCCGGACCGGCGATGTCATCCGGCTCAAGGCGCTGGGCCGTGGCACGACCGGCCGGGCCGCCTCCAGCCTCGCAGCGCGGTGGTCGATCGAGGGCGGTGAGGGGGTAGCCCAGATCGACGACGACGGGGCGTTCGTGGCCGAGCGTCCGGGCCGGTACACGGTCACCGCGACCGCCGGCAATCTCAGCGCCGATGTGATCATCAACATTTCGCTGCGGCGGGTCACCCGCGGGATGGAGGTGCTGGGCCGGCTGCCGTTCAAGTTCCGCTCCGCGGAAGTCTGGGTGCATCCCGGCGGTACCTGCGCCTATGTGTCGACCATCGCCGACCGGGTCTACGCCATCGACATCCGGGACCCCGCCAAGCCGACGATCGTGGACTCGATGATGGTCGACGCACAGCTCATCAACGACGTGATGACGACCGAGGACGGCAAGTACGGCGTGTTCTCGCGCGAGGGGTCCAGCACCCGGAAGAATGGTCTCAAGGTCTTCGACGCCAGCGATCCCTGTCACCCGAAGGTGATCGCCGATTACTACGAGACGGTGACCGGCGGCGTGCATTCGAGCTACGTCTACCAGGGGCGGGTCTACCTCACGGACGACGCGACCGGCTCGATGCGCGTGATCGACATCCGGGATCCGTATCATCCGAAGGAAGTGGCCCGGTGGCAGACGGAGCAGACCGAGGCCGGGCGGTACGTGCATGACGTCATGGTGGCCGATGGTCTGGCGTATCTGTCCTACTGGAACGACGGTCTGGTCATCCTGGACGTGGGCAACGGAATCAAGGGCGGAAGCCCGGAGAACCCCAAGCTGGTGTCGCAGTTCAAGTACAACCTGAACGAGGAATACGCCCGGATCGACCAGCTCTACGGCCTGGGAGCCCGGGGAACCCACACCGCCTGGCGGGCGGGGAAGTATGTCTTCGTGGGCGATGAGGTCTACGCCTCGCGCGAGTCCAAGGGGCTGCAGGACGGACCGGACCTCACGTGGGGCAAGCTCCACGTGATCGACGTGTCGGACATCGAGCATCCCCGCAAGGTGGCCTGGTACGAGCCGACCGACGGCGGGGTGCACAACGTCTGGGTCGAGGGCGACACACTGTATCTCGGCAACTATCAGGGCGGGGCCCGGGTGCTCGACATCTCCGGTGAGCTCAAGGGCGATCTGCTTCGGCAGGGCCGGGAGATCAGCTGGATCTCGACCTCCGACTCGATGGGGGCCAAGCCACGGTCCCCGTTCGCCTGGGGCGTGGTGGTGAAGAACGGGATCATGTACGTGCCGGACATCAACAGCGGGCTGTGGGTGCTGCGGGTCGAGCCCAAGCAGGAGGTGTTTACCCCGTAGCAATTTTGCATTCGGCCTTACCGCCTCGCGGTCGGCGGTACCCCCCGCCGGCCGGCTTTCAACGACGCCGGTGACTTGATCGTCGTGCCCAACGAGGCCGGGTGGGTGGACTTCATCCGGTAGGCGGTCTTGGTGGGGCGGCTCGCGGCCGACGGGCTGGAAACGTTTCGCCGTACGGCTGATAGCCGGCCCGGCGCAGAATCGCCCATCCCACCGAGGCACCGGCCGCCGTGATGATGGCGTCAGTGATGTCGAGCATCCGGTCCATGACCACGATCTGACCGACCTCGAGCACCAGGGCCAGCGCCACGCCGGGCAGCGGACCGGCCAGCATCCCCCGATTCCGCCATGGCCAGACCGCGAGCAGCGCGCCCAGGGGCAGGTACAGAAAGAACGGGGCGCAGACGTCCACCACGCTGAAGAAGTCCTGCCGGACGCTCAGGGCCGCCAGCGGGATGTACCACGGCGTGGCGAACTTCTCCTGATAGGCCTCGAGCGCCACCTCGGGCAGGAACGGTCGCCAGGCCCAGATGACGAGGATCACGACGTAGCCGATGAAGAACGCCCGAGGGCGGGCGGATCCTCTGAGGGCGACGCTCAAGGGCGGCAGCCATTGCTGGGTCGCCCAGGCGCCCGCCGTCAGGGCGACGATGTGCACCACGACCGCCCCGGCCACGAGCGGCATTCCCAGCCCGCCGTGCAGGAACTCCGCCACCAGGCACAGGAGTGAGCCCCAGACGACGGTCCGCCGGAAGGCGGACTGATACGACATGCCATGTTCCGCCAGCGCCGCAACCGCGAGGGCCCCGGCCGGGATGAAGAGCGGCACATCGCTGACGGTGAAATCGAGGAACGAGCCCCACTCGAAGGCCGCCATTGTCGCCGCCAGGCGGCGGAATGGCCCACCGAGCGCGGTGGGGACGAGCTGCTGGCGGAACAGCGGGATGAAGGCCTCGAGCCAGGTGGCCAGTCCGTAGCTTACCGCGAAGAACGCGGTTGGAATCCCCACGAACGAGCGGGCCCTGCGCCGGGCGCTGGCCACGCCAACCAGCATGAACAGTCCCAGCGCACCGGCCAAGGCACCGCCGGTGTTGGTCGCGAGGTCGAGCAGACTGGCGTTCCGGTTGCTGGAGAACAGCTGGGCCGACTCGACCGCGGCGCTGATCGCGGCGCCCGAGAGCACACCGGTGGTGACGATGCGCCGGACGGCTCCGATGCCGGTCAGCGCCCAGACCACCCCCCAACCGGCGAAGAGCACGATGTTCCGGGCGCCGTCGATGACGTCCCGGTTTCCCAGGTGCGGGTGCAGGACGTTGGCGAGGCGCTCCGCCACCCGGTCGAGGGCGGGGTCCGACTGGAACGGAGTCAGCGTCGCCAGCAGCAGCACGACGACGTACGCGGCTCGCGCGGGGGTCCGCACCCGCACCAGCCAGGTTTCCGTCTTCGGTTCGGTCACCCGTCCCGACCCGCGACCGCGATCTCCAGTCGGGCTTCCGCCGTGGCGGCGGGCCACCGGGGAGTGACGGCGCGCCCCTGGATCGTCTGCTCCAGGGCCCGTTCCGACTTGGCCACCGTGACGATGTCGTAGGTCCAGACCGGCGCCACCGGCGAGACCGTGATCTGCATCGGGCCGGCGTGGCTCACCTCCGGCGCAAACACGGTCCCCGGCCGGCGCGCCGCGGCATTCCAGCGATACTCGGCCACGAGGCCGCCGCCGGAGAGAAAGCGGTAGCGCTTCTCGAAGATCGGGACCCCGGCTTTGGTGCTGCGGAACCAGACGTCGACACCGCCCGCGGCAGGTTCCACCGACATCGCCAGCCGTGCCCCGGTGATGCTCCAGGACGCGTCGTAGTCGCCCCGGACGTACATCGCCTCGTCCACCTCCGGTTCGAGAAAGCGCTCGCGGATCAGGACCCGAGGCTCGGCATCGATCGGCGGCAATTCCGTCAGGCGCATGCTCTCTTCGAGCGCGTGAATACTCGGGGCCCCGCCGGGTTCGGCGTGGACCGCCCCGGCGCCGGCTCCGGTTGGCGGCTCATGGTACGCCTCGCGGCGCCGGGTCAGGGTGTTGGCGTAGTTGATGCCGTGCTTGAAAACCGAGTACTCCTCGATGACGCCGCCGCGCGCGGGGCTGAGCACCGCCGAGAACGTGGCATCGTGGATCCAGAGTTCGTCCAGACCGTCCGAATCGATGTCGCAGATTTCCCAGTCCAGCGTATCCCCTTCCCGCAACAGACCCTCCGCCCGCGCGAGCTGCGACCAGATACCGTCCCTCAGATGCGGCAGGTAGAGTCCACCGAACACGCCGTGCCAGTAGGCGTCGTTGCATTGGGCCCGGCCGACGGCCCGTCGCGCCTCCACCGGGTCGCCGGCGGCGCGGCACAGAGTGGACAGGGCCATCATCTTCTTGTGCATCCGGTTGGCTTCGGTGTACTTCACCATGAAATTGCGCCAGTGGGCCCCACGCACGAGCGCGCCGTCCGGGCCGTTGATGCGGTCGTCGCCGAGCTCCTGTTCGAGGCGGCTCAGTCGACGGGCTCCGTCGGACGGCAGGGACCAGCCTTCCATTTCGCGGTACGACGCCGTCGGCAGGTACGCGATCCCGCCCGGGGGGACGGCGGTGAGGGACTCGCTCAAGGTCGTGAGCAGCACCTCCCCTCCATCGATCAGGGCCGCCATGGTGCTCAGGAACTGGTCGAGCCATCCCTTCTCGTACACCCACTCGCGGGTACCCGGCCAGCCGCCGAATTTCTCGCCGTCGTCCGCCAGTACCGCCAGCGGCTTGTGCTGCTGCCGCAGCTGCCGCAGATACTCCGCCGTCTCGGCGGGAGGCCGGAAGGGAATGAGGTAGCGGAGCCGCTCGTCGATCGAGAACAACACCAGCTGGCGGCCGTCGCTCTCGGTGACGTAGGGGACATGCAGGTCCTCCCGGCGGAAACCCGTCACCAGGAAATGCCGGTCGTCCACCAGGGCGTAGCGGACCCCGGCATCGACCAGGTCGGCCGCCAGCTCAGGTTCCCAGACCCGTTCGGTGAGCCACAGCCCGGCCGCGTTCACCCCGAAGCGCCGCGCGATCGCCTCCCGGAGCCACAGGATCTGCTCCACCCGGTCGCGCCGGAGCAGGGCTGCCAGCACCGGCTCGTACATGCCCGCGCAGAGCAGCTCCACCTTCCCGTCCGCCGCCAGCCGGCCGAGCCGGTCGAGATAGGCCGTGTCGTGCGACTCGAGCCACTCCAGCAGCGGGCCGGAGAGATGAAGCACGATGGGAAGGAAGCCGCGCTCGTCGACCTTCTCGAGCAGTGGCCGGTAGACCTCGCGGAGGTGCTGCTCGAACACCGAATCGAAGTTGCCCACCGGCTGGTGCAGGTGGACACCGAAGACGAAGCGGACGGGATCGGACATGGGCGAAAGGTAGGGGACCGGGGTGGAACGGGGAACGGGGCACGAGGAATGGACGTCGGATCGAACCAGGCGCACGACGGGCATGGAGGAACGCCGGATTTCATGTAGATTCTCCCCGCGTTGCTGACCGACCCGTTCCCCGTTCCCGTTCTCCCGCGAATGCACCACGAAACCCTCGGCTGGTACAGCCCGATCCTGGGCTGCGACATGACCCTGCAAGTCATCGGGCACGCCGGGGCCCGGGTGCTGGTGTTCCCGACCAGCATGGGGACCCACCGCGAGTGGCCCGACCGCGGGATGCACATGGTCCTGCAGGACCACCTCGACAGCGGCTGGGTCCAGCTGTACTGCCTCGACCAGCCGCACCAGGCGAACTGGGGGAACGAGGCGGTGCACGCCGGCCATCGCGCGTGGGCCCATGGGCAATACTACCGGTACGTGCGCGAGGAAGTGCTCCCCTTTACCGCCATGAAGAATCCCAATCCGTTCGTCATCACGACCGGCGCGAGTCTCGGTGCCACCCACGCGATGACGTTCAGCCTGAAGTATCCCGAGTCGGTCGGACGGATCCTCGGGGTGAGCGGCATGTACGATATCACCCGGATGAGCGGTGGGTACTCCGACGAGAATGTCTTCATGGTCAATCCCATGGCGTTCATGTGGCACGAGCACGACCCGGCCCGGATGGCGGCCTTTCGCCGGCAGGACATCATCATGGTGATCGGGCGCGATGACCCGATGTACCGGAACAACTGCGAGTTCTCGGCCCTGCTCTGGGGGAAGGGGATCGGGAACGCCCTGCGGCCGTGGGACGGCTGGGCGCATGACTGGCCGTACTGGGAGCAGATGGTGCGGATGTATCTCCGGGGCCACGACTAGGCGGAGGAAAGCGAACCCATGACGAAACTGGTCGGCCTCCTGGTCGGGCGTGAGTGGTCCTTTCCGCCCGCGTTCATCGACGAGGTGCAGCGCCGGGATCAGGGGGTCAGGGCCGAGCTGATCTCGGTCGGCGCCGTGGGGATGGACGACCCCTGCCGGTACGAGGTCATCGTCGACCGGATCTCGCACGAGGTGCCGTTCTATCGCACCTAGCTCAAGCAGTGCGTGCTGAGCGGGGCGGCGGTGATCAACAATCCCTTCATGTGGACCGCCGACGACAAGTTCTTCGGCGCGACACTGATCACCCGGCTGGGCGTGGCTCAGCCCAAAGACGGTGGTGCTCCCCAACAAGGAGTACATCCCGGGAATCGACCACGAGCGAGAGCCTGCGCAACCTGAGACTTCCCGCTCGACTGGGACGCGCTGGTCGCGCACGTCGGACTCCCCTGCATCCTCAAGGATGCGCACGGCGGCGGCTGGCGGGACGTCTACGTCTGCCACACGCCGCGACGAGCTGATCCAGCACTACGACCAGTCGGGCCTGCTCACCATGATCGTGCAGGAGTTCATCCAGTGGGAGGAGTTCGTCCGCTGCATCTGCATGGGCCAGGAGGAGATCCTGGTCGATGCAAGTACGATCCCGAAGGCAGCGCGCGCTACCACGAGGACTCGAACTTCCTCGCCGCCGGCGGCTCCAGGACCGGGTGGTGCAGCGACGCCCGGACGCTCGTGCGGGCGCTGGGCTACGACATGAACTCGATCGAGTTTGCCATCCGCGACGGCATGCCCTACGCGATCGACTTCATGAATCCGGCGCCGGACATGGACATCTACTCGCTGACCCCGCACCTACTTCGACTGGGTCGTGATCCACATGGCGGACCTGGTGATCAGGCTGGCGCAGGGTGGGCGGAGGCCGGTGCAGCAGCTGGGGTGGGCGGAGCTGTTTGCGGGGGCCAGGCACCAGTGACCGGGTCGCGTACCGCGTTCCGGGTGCCGCGCGAGGAGGTCGACGCCAGCATCACACCTCCCGACGGTCAGCTCATCGCCGGTTGCGTCCCCGGGCTCCAACAGGGTTGACGGCATCAGCCCATGACCGACGCCATCGCCCACTACCACGAGCTCCTCGCCGACCCGGATCTCGCCGAGGCCAGCCACGTGATGCTGGAAGACCAACTGCGGCGGCGTGACATGATGTTCGGCGACCGGCCGCTGTGCACCGTGCTCCGGCCGCGGTTCTTCTCTCCGGAACGATTCCGCTGGCTCGCGGCCCGGATCGCGCCGCTCCTGGTCGCGTTCCAGCGCGCCCACCAGGCGGCGATGACCCAGCCGGCACTCCGGGCGCAGTTCCGGCTGGCGGACTGGGAAGAGTCGCTGGTGCTGGCCGATCCCGGTCTACAGCGCTGCGCCAGCCCGCATGGGCGGCTGGACTGCTTCCTGATCCGGACGGGACGGACACGCTGGCACTTACGGAATACAACGCCGAGACGCCGGCAGGCGCCGGGTACAACGACGCTGCTGGCGGAGCTCGTTCGCCGCCATCCCGGTCATGCGGGCGTTCCGGCAGCGGTACGAAGTCCGGCCGGTGCCGGCGCGCCCGGGCGTCGCCACGGTCGTCCTCGATGCCTGGCGGCGAGTTTTCGGGCCGATGGCACGGGGCCGCGCATCGCCATCGTCGACTGGGACGACGTGCCCACCCGGAGTCGAATTCCGGATCTGTCAGGAGTACTTCCAGTCCCTGGGGCTCGAGGTCGTGATCGCGGATCCGCGGTCGATGGAATACCGGGATGGCCGGCTGTACGCCGGTGGCGGGCCGGTCGACCTGATCTACAAGCGAGTGCTCATCAACGAGCTGGTCGAGCGGGAAGGACTCGAACACGCCGTGGTCCGCGCCGTGCGCGACCGGGCCGTCTGCATGGTGAATCCCTTCCGCTGCAAGCTGCTGCACAAGAAGGCCAGCCTGGCCGTGCTCTCCGACGAGCGCAACGCCGCCCTGTTCACCGCCGACCAGCGCGAGGCGATGCGGACGACGATCCCCTGGACCCGGGTAGTGGAAGAGCGACACACCGTGTACCGCGGACGAGCGGATCGACCTCCTGCCGTTCATCGCCGAACACCGCGAGCAGCTGGTGCTCAAGCCGAACGACGACTACGGCGGGGCCGGCGATCGTGCTGGGGTGGGACGTCGCCGACGGCCGAATGGGAGTCCGCCCTGGCGACGCGCTGGCGCGCCTGCCGTACATCGTGCAGGAGCGGATCGGCCATCCCCAGCGAGCCGTATCCGGCGCTGGTCGACGGGACAGCTGCAGGTGGTCGACCGGATGCTGGACACCGCGCCGTTCGTGCTGCCCGGAGGCGGCGTCGACGGCTGCCTCACGCGGCTCTCGACCGCGGCGCTGCTCAACGTGACCGCGGGCGGCGGAAGCACGGTGCCGAGTTTCGTGGTAGAGAAGCGCGCCTAGGCCAGGCGGCGGCCCGGAGACCTTGTCTTCCTGCCTGATAACTGATAACTGATAGCTGACAGCCCACACCCGACAGCCCCGCACCGACCCGGTCTCCCCAGCCCCCACATCGCATGAAACCCCCAAGCCTCACCATCGGTATCGAGGAAGAGTACCAGATCATCGATCCCGACACCCGCGAGCTGCGGTCGTACATCACCGAGATCCTCAAGGAGGATTCGCTCATCCTCGGCGAGGTGAAGCCCGAGCTGCATCAGTCGATGGTCGAGGTCGGCACCAAGGTCTGTCGGCACCCCGCCGAGGTGCGAGCCGAGCTGGTGCGCCTGCGCCGGCTGGTGATGGACCTGGCGGCCAAGCAGGGGCTCAAGATCGCTGGCCGCCGGCAGTCACCCGTTCTCCTCGTGGATCGAGCAGAAGATCACGCCGCTCGAGCGCTACATCGGAGTACGCGAGGACCTGCAGGAGCTGGCCCAGCGGCTGCTGATCTTCGGCACCCACGTCCACATCGGGATCGAGGACCGGGAGTTCCTGATCGACGCCATGAACGTGTCGCGCTACCTCCTGCCGCACGTTCTGGCGCTGTCCACCAGCTCGCCCTTCTGGATGGGGCGCAACACGGGTCTCAAGAGCTACCGCAGCATCGTGTTCCGGGACTTCCCGCGGACCGGGATCCCGCGGTCGCTGACCTCGTGGTCCGAATTCGAGGGCCTGGTGCACACCATGGTGAACACCAACTGCATTCCCAACGCGTCGAAGATCTGGTGGGACGTCCGGCCCAGCTGGAGCTACCCGACGCTCGAGTTCCGGATCTGCGACGTCTGCACCCGGGTGGACGAGGCCGTCTGCATCGCCGCCATCTTCCAGGCGATCATCCAGAAGCTGTGGAAGCTCCGCCGCGACAACCTCACCTTCCGGGTCTATCCGGTCGCCCTGATCGACGAGAACAAGTGGCGGGCAATCCGCTACGGCCTGGATGGAAAGCTCATCGACTTCGGCAAGAATCAGGAGTCGCCGGCCCGGGAGCTGATTCGCGAGATGATCGAGTGGTTCCTGGACGACGTCCTGGACGAGCTCGGCACCCGGAAGGAGGTCGAGTACGCCTTCCGGATCCTGGCCGAAGGCACCAGCGCCGACCGCCAGATCGCCACGTTCAAGGAGACGGGGGACATGCGGCCGGTGGTGGATCAGCTGGTGCGGGAGACAGCGGAAGGGGTGCCGTGACGGCTGTCAGGCTCAGCTGGCAGGGTGCCGACTGGAACCCCGATGGCAAATCAGGCGTTGGCCAGTGGGACAAGGCATCGGGTCGGCGGATTGGCCTGAACCTTGCCTATCATCGGTTGATCAGTTTGCCTTCGGCTGATAGCTGATAGCTGATAGCTGACTGCCGAGCCACCGTCACCAGAGCCAGGCCGAAACGCCCATGCCCGACCGTCCAGTCATCGGAATCACCACCCAGAGCCTGCACGCCATCGACGGGATTCCTCCGGCGTTACCGGAGTCCTGGATGATGAACCAGCGCTACATCCTGGCGGCGACGATTGTCGGTGGACTCCCCTGGATGGTGCCTCTGCTCGACGACGACGAGGAGACCCTGCGCGGCATTTACGATCGCCTGGACGGGATCCTCATTCCAGGTGGTGTGGATATCGATCCGGCCAGCTTCGGCGAGGCCCGGCACCCCAAGCTGGGGGCCACCGATCCGGCCCGCGACCGGGTGGAGCTCCAGCTCACGCGCTGGGCCATCGAGGATCGGAAGCCGGTGCTCGGGCTCTGCCGGGGGATTCAGGTCATCAACGTGGCGATGGGCGGTACGCTGTATCAGGACATCGCCAGCCAGGTGCCCGGGGCCATCAAACACGATTACTTCCCGACCGCCGGATTCGAGCGCGACCATATCGCCCATGAAGTGCAGGTCACCAGCGGCAGCCGGCTGCACTCGGTCATGGAGCGGTCGAGCCTGCCGGTGAACAGCATGCATCACCAGGGGATCAAGACTCTGGCCCGGGATCTGGTGCCGGCCGCCACCGCGCCGGATGGCCTGGTCGAGGCGGTCGAAGCGGGTCCGGATCACTTCATGGTCGGGGTGCAGTGGCACCCCGAGGTGTTCGAAATGTCCGACCCCCACACTCGCCATCTATTCCACGAATTCATCGCCGCGGCACGGCGTCATCCGCACTCAGGCTGACCCGCCCACGTCGAACCCCAGCCGCTGGGCGAGCGCGATCATCTCCGGATCGTCCCGCAACTGGTTCTGCCAGATCCGATAGAAAACAGTCTGCACCTCGAACGGCACGGCCTGGCCCAGCTGCTCGAGGATCGTGAGCAGGTCCCGCACGTCGTGCCGGGCCTCCTCGCCGTGGTCGTCGGCGAGGCTCCGGACCCGTCGGGCGAGGGCGTGTCGAATCACCGGCCTGAGCTCATCCCCGCGATCCAGCGCTTCATGCTCCTCCCGGGTGAGGACGCGCCGGAGCACCTCGGCGCGGAGCACCGACGCAATCGCGTTTCGCTGCCGCTCGGGCAGGTCTTCGAGCCGGAGCGCCACGGGCGCCTCGAGGAGCACCGAGCGGGCCGTCAGGCGGAGCCCTAGGCCATCGCGCTCGTATTCCACCCGGACCGTGTACTGCCGTCCGGTCCGGGCATTGCTCAGGGCCAGTGCGTCGTCCGGTCCCTCGATCAGCCAGGCGTGGCTGGTCGCCGCCTCCGGGGCAATGGCCCGGGCGGCGGCGAGTCCGGCGGCGATCCGGACCGGTCGGGGGAGATCCGGCCGGGCATGCTCCAGGTAGAGATCTCGTCCGGTTCCCAGCGTGGGGACGTTGCTCTCGGCCTGAGCCAGACGGCGGGTAAACCCCTCCTCGAGGAAAGCGGCGTCCGGCCCGGCCAGCCCGATCACCCAGGCAGCGTAGCGCAAGACCTGCAGCGCTTCGATCCCGCCGATGTCGTCGAAGAACCAGGCGCAGCTGGTGAGCGTGCGGAGCGCACCGCGCTCCATTTCCAGGAGCTCGGTTGCGCGGACCATCTCCCCTTCGTCCAGCGACACCCGGGCCGCAGCCCTGCCGAACTGCCGCACCGCCTTCGGACCAGCACCGATGACGCTGCCATAGCTGGCCAGCGCCTCCTGCGGGTCGCGGAGCAGCCGTGACGCGTCGCGATCGAAGAGATCATGACACTGGGCCGTGAGCCAGGCGACCGCTTCCCGCAGCGGCGTCCGCCAACGCTGGTTGGTAGGGCGGTCCGGCGCGATGCGGCAACCGCAGTCGCTCCGCCAGCGTTCCACGCCGTGAGCACAGCTCCAGGCGCTGGGCGCCACCAGCCGGACTTCGTGGTGCACGCCGTGCCGGGCAAGGAACGACGCGAAATTCTCGATCGTCGCGCTGGGCGCCTCCCGGACCCGTTCCAGCATCATGGCGAGGGCCATCTCGCCGAAGGGGTGATGATGTCCGTAGGTCTCACCGTCCGTGGCGACCGAAATCAGCGCGGGAGGATCACCCTGGGGCGGAGACCAGAGCAGTCGGGCGGCCCAGCCCACACCGTCGCGGATCAGCGGGCCGAACGCGATTTCGTGTGACATCGCCCCGTCGTAGACGAATACGGCGATGTTTCTGCCCGAGCCGGTGCGTACGAATCCCGGGAGTCCTCCGGGAGGGACCGGGTCCACCTGGTGCGGGGCCAGGATGGTGAACTGGATCCCCGCCGAGGCGAGAACCTCCAGCGTTTCCTGGTCAACCGCCGTTTCGGGCAGCCACATGCCGGCCGGCTCCCGGCCGAAGCGGCGGCGGAAGTCGGCGATGCCCCAACGCACCTCGGTGGACTTCTCGCGCCGCGAGGACAGCGGCAGGATGGAATGATGATAGGGCATCGCCACGGCATTCCCGTGACCAAGCCGGGCACTGCTGGCGCGATCGGCAGTGAGGACGGCCCCGTAGGTGTCCGGGGCGGCCCGCTCCAGCCATTCGAGCAACGTGGGTCCGAAATTGAAACTCAACCACTCGTAGGTGTTGACGATGCGGGCGATCCGACCAGCCGCTCCCGGCATCCGGGCGGCGGCCACCGCCCGGTAACAATCCTGCTCGATCCGGTCATTCCAGTCGTGGAATGGTGCGGCCGATGGTTCGGCCTCCACCTCGTCGAGCCAGGGGTCCTCGCGGGGCGGCTGATAGAAGTGACCGTGGACGACGATCGAGCGGGGCGGGGTCATCGTTCGCTCAGGCCGGCGACGAGCCCCGCCGGCGCCTCACGACTGGCCCGCCGGGCGGGGAGCACGGCCGCGGTGCCCCAATACATGCGGATCCCGCCGTGGGCGGTCGCGACGATCGGCAAGTTGCGAGTCAGCCAGGAGGAGGGATCGTGGGTGATCACGGGAGATCAGAGGTCAGCTGGCGGGCAGGGCCGTTCCCTGGAGGGCCGCGTGCACCGCGTCCAGCACGTCGGGGAACACATGATCGCGGCCCCAGAGTTCCGCCGCCCGCGCCTGGGCCGCGGCGAGCTGGCCGGAGCCCGGAGTGAGAGCCGAGATCAGGAACTCCGCATCAGTGCAATGTTCGGTGAACCGCTTCACGGCATAGTCCGTGACCGCGCCCGTGGAGATGATGAACTGCCAGTCGGAGCCCATGGCAAGCAGCATTGCACGGGCTGCCTGAGCCAGGACCGGTTGGTGGGATGGAGAGTCCAGCGCCGCCGGAGCCCGGTCCCAGAACGAGGCTTCGATCGCCCAGAGTCGCGGCCAGGTCCAGGCGGTCTGACTGTTGAGCCACATGCTGAAATCGCCGTTCGCCCCCCAGGAACCGGGCGAGAGTTCAATGCCCTTCGCCAGTCGGGCGCCCGCGACATGGTCACGCGCAGTCCGCGCCGCGATCATCGGCTGGGCGGGGAGAGCGCGAAACACCTGCGCCAGGAACTCGACCCCCTCGTGCCACCAGTGGCCGAAGAGCTCGGTGTCGAACGGAACGGCGAGTACGGAGCCGGACCCCGACTGTACGCCGCTGCGCCTGTCCGCGCGCCCCGCTTCCTGTCCGGCGATCCGGGCCAGCAGGCTCACGAAATGCCGCGCGTGCTGTCCGGCGCGCTCGAGGGCACGGGCCGGGTCGTAGGGCTGCTTCTGGCCCAAGTCGGACCCTGGCGCGCTGACGCGCCAGTACTTGAGTCCACCGGGCCAGCGGATCTTGTGGAACTCGAGATACCACTCGTCGCCGGGATAGCCTTCCTGACGGCTCCAGACCTGCCTGGACGCCACGGGGTCGCGTATCAAACTCGAAACGGAGGTGGGACCACGCGGCCCCACAACCCGATACGCCCGGTAGGGCGAGTTGGGCTCGTGATCCTCCGCCGCCATGGTCGGCGGGCCACCCGGGGTGCCGATCGGCCGCGCCGCCGAGTCCAGTTTCCACTCGCCCCAGTCGGCGCCATAGAGGCCAAAGGCCCGACCGGCCGTGGCCAGGTGACTGTCCACGAAGAAATACCCGAACCCCGCCTCGGCCACGTGCTCCTCGATGCCGCGTCGAATGCCGGTTGCGGGCGCCTCAGGAAGTGGCGCCCACGCACCGCGCGGCCGGTAGGCGCACTCCGGCAGCCAGAGACCATCCGGCGCGCGGCCGAAGATCCGGCGGTGCTCGGCGCGACCGAGCCCGAGCTGGAGACGGATGCTCTCGTCCCGGGCGAGCAGCGGCAGGAATCCGTGGGTCGCGGCGGACGAGATCAGCTCCACGCGCCCGGCCTCCTCCAGTTTACGAAACGCGCCGGCCAGGTTGCCGTCGATGCCGCGGAACAGGTTGCGAAGCCCTGCGAGGTGTCCTTTCCAGTGGTGCGCCAGCGGAATCAGGTGGCCATCCCCGGTCCGGGTCAGGGACTCCTCCGCTTCGTCGCAGGTGGCGATGCGCTGGGCGAGATAGGTCTCGAGTTCGGTGGCAAACACCGGGCTCTCGAGCTGATTGGCGAGAATCGGGGTGATGCCGAGGGTGACCGGCGCCGGGATGCCCTCGGTCTCCAACCGGCGAAGCGCGCCGTAGAGCGGGAGATAGGTGTCGAGCGCGGCTTCGCAGAGCCAGTCGCTGCCGTGCGGCCAGCGCCCGTGATTGAGGACGTAGGGAAGGTGACTGTGCAGCGCGAGCACAAAGTCCATGGCCGGAACACTCACCTGAGGGCCGGCGCCTCGAGGATCCGCCGGTACACGGCGTGGTATTTCTCCGCCGAGCGGGGCCAGCTGAAATCCTTCTGCATGGCGTTCCGCATCATCTCTTCCCAGGCCGGCGGCTCGTGATAGCGGTCCATCACGTGGCGGGCAACCCGCAGCAGGTCTTCGGAGCTGTACTCGTCGAAGAGAAAGCCGGTGACGCCGTCCTCGATCGTGTCGACGAGTCCGCCGACCCGTCGGGCCAACGGGACGGCGCCGTAGCGCTCCGCCCGCAGCTGGGCCAGGCCGCAGGGCTCGTACAGCGACGGCATGAGGTAGATGTCGGCGCCCGCCATCAGCCGGTGCTCCAGCCGCTCCGAGAAGCCGAGGTGCACGCTGATCCGGTCCGGCCACCGGGCCTCGTAGAGCTTCAGCATAGCCTCGTACTTCGGTTCTCCTGTGCCGAGGAAGATGAACTGCGCCTCGAGCATGAACAGAGTGTACTCGCCGGTGATGAGTTCGAGTCCCTTCTGGTGGGTCATCCGCGCGGTCATCGCGAACAGCGGGATCCGGCGCCGCTGCGGCAGGCCGAAGCTGCGCTGCAGCGCCGCCTTGCACCGCCCCTTGCCGGAGAGATCCTGCGGCGAGTACGTGGCGGTGATGTGCGGATCGGTTGCCGGATCCCATTCCCGCATGTCGATGCCGTTCACGATGCCCGTGAACCGGTCGCCCAGCCAGAGGAAGACGTCGTGCAGGCCGAAGCCGCCCACCGGGGTGCGCAACTCGTGGGCGTGGGTGGGGCTCACCGTCGTCACAGCATCGGCGAACTTGAGCCCGCCCTTGAGCAGGTTGAGCTTGTCGTGCCACTCGAGGAACTCCCAGGTGAACAACTCCCACGGCAGGCCGATCTCGGGCATCCCGCTGGGCGGAAAGTGGCCCTGGAAGCCGGCGTTGTGCACCGTGAGCACGGAGCGGATGGCGCGCGCGAAGGGCTGGTCCTTGTGATAGGTCCGCAGGTAGACCGGGGCCAGCGCGGTATGCCAGTCGTGACAGTGCAGCACGCAGGGCGACCTCGTCATCCGGGGCAAGGACTCGAGGGCGGCCCGGCAGAAGAATGCCCAACGCTGGAGGTTGTCGGGGTAGTCCTGCCCCGATTCGCCGTACAGGCCTGGCCGATCGAAGCAGGGATGATCGAGGCAGTAGACCTTCGGCTTCCCGGGTTCCCCCGGGATGCGAAACAGCCGCGCCTCCTCCACCCGGGGACCCACCTGCACCTGGAACGGACCCGCGACCCGCTCGAGTCCGGCGGCCCCGCTTCGGACCGAGCGATGCAGCGGGATGACCACCGACACCGGGATGCCGGCGGCCGCCTGGGTCGCGGCGAGGCCGGCGACCGCCTCGGCCAGGCCGCCGGTGCGGGCCAGCCAGCCGTACTCCGCCGCCAGGTGGACGACTCCGACGGGGCTGCCTTCGCCGCCCGGAGCTGCCGAGATCCTCCGTCCGGTGTTCAGCCGAGCTCCGGGCTCTCAGAGCGGTGGGGCAATCGCCGGCACCTCCCCCCGCATGGCGGGGGCGTAATACCCGTTCACGTAGTCCTCCACCATGCGCCGGGCGGTGAACCGCTCGCCCGCCGTGCGCATCGCGTGCTTCATCCGTTGCAGCCACTCGACCGGCAGGCCGCGGGCGTCGCGCTTGTAGAACGTCGGAACCACCTGCTGCTCCAGCAGATCGATACAGGCGCTCGGCATCGGCGCTCGTCCGCATCCTCCCCGGTCTGGGCCTGCGGGATCGCCCAGCCGTTGAGTCCCATATAGCCCTCGGCCCACCAGCCGTCCAGCGTGGAGAGCTGGGGCACGCCGTTGAGCGCGGCCTTCATGCCGCTGGTGCCGCAGGCCTCCAGCGGCACCCGCGGCACGTTGAGCCACAGGTCCACGCCCTGGACCAGGCGGTGGGCCAGGTGCATCTCGTAGTCCTCGACGAACGCGACCCGGCCCTCGAAGCCGGGGATCGCGGGTGATGCGTGTAGACCTGCTGCAGCACCTCCTTGCCCGGCTCGTCCGCCGGGTGGGCCTTGCCCGGCGAAGATGATCTGCACCGGGCGCCAGGGATTCGACCAGCAGGTCGTGCAGCCGGTCGAAGTCGCGGAACAGCAGGTCGGCCCGCTTGTAGGTGGCGAACCGCCGGGCGAAGCCGATGGTGAACGCGTCCGGGACTGAGCAGCGTGCCGGCGCCGACCACATGCGCGGCCTCCTTCCAGCGCTCGACCCAGCGGCGGCGCGCCTCCTCGCGGATGAAGGCGATCAGACCATGCTTCATCTCCATGTGGAGGCTCCACAGCTCGACGTCGTCGAGCGTCAGCGACCGCGTCCCAGAAGCCCGGCTCGTCGAGCCGCTCGAGCCAGTCCTCGCCGAGATGCCGGTCGAGCAGCTGCCGCATGCTGGTTCGACATCCAGGTCGGCGAGGTGCACGCCGTTGGTGACGCGAGCCGATCGGCACGTCGCTCGGGCCCGATGCGGGCCACAGCGAGCGCCAGATCTCGCGCGACACCTCGCCGTGCTGCTGCGACACGCCGTTGACCCGCGCCGAGAGCCGGATCGCCGTCGCGGTCATGTGGAAGAGCGGCTCGGATCCTCCGGATGGCGCCCGATGCCGCAGGAACGTCTCCCGGTCGACGCCGAGCTCCTCCCAGACCGGGCCGGCGCAGCGCCAGCACCTGGTCCACCGCGAACCGGTCGTGGCCGGCGGGCACCGGCGTGTGGGTCGTGAAGACGCTCCGCGCCCGCACCTCGGGTCACGGCGTCGGCGAAGGGCACGCCGCTCGCGACCAGCTCGCGCAGCCGCTCGACCAGCATGAACGCGGCATGCCCTTCGTTGGCGTGCCAGGCCGCGGGCTCGATCCCCACGGCGCGCAGCACCCGCACGCCGCCGACGCCGAGGATCCACTCCTGCCGGAGCCGCATGTCGGGCCCGCCGGCGTAGAGCTTGTCCGAGAGGTCGCGGTCCGCCGGCGTCGTTCTGCTCGAGGTTGGTGTCGAGCAGGTACACCGGCACCCGGCCGACCAGCATCCGCCAGGCGCGCGACGTGCACCGGCCGACCGAAGGTCGTCGGACCACCGTCAGGTACGGTTCGCCGCCTCGGGCCGGGCAGCCGCTCGAGCGGCGTGCTGTCGACGTCGAACCGCTCGTCGCTGTCCTCCTGCCAGCCGTCGATCCGCAGCTGCTGGTCGAAGTACCCCTTGGTGTAGAACAGCCCGACGCCGACCAGCGGCACGCCCAGGTCGGACGCGGCCTTGAGGTGGTCGCCGGCCAGAACGCCCAGGCCGCCGGAGTAGATCGGCACCGAGTTGTGCAGGCCGAACTCCGCGCAGAAGTAGGCCACCGGCTGGGTCAGGTCCGGGTACTGCCTGCTGAACCAGGTATTCGGGCTGGTGAGCGCTCGGCGGGCCGCGTCCATGACCCGGTCGTACAGCGCGAGAAAGCCGGGATCCGCGGCGCAGGACGCCAACCGGGCCGGATCGACCCGGTGCAGCAGTTCCAGCGGATTGTGCTTGGTGAGGTGCCACAGGGGCTCGTCGATGCGACGGAAGACCGCGCGGGCATCGGTGGACCAGCTCCACCAGAGATTGGTGGCGAGAGCCGCGAGCCCCTCGATCCGCGGCGGAAGGTAGGGGATCCGAACTCGGGGTTGGCTCATGGCTCTCGGTGAAGGTGGTCGGGGGCCACGTGGCTGGGGAAGCTACTCAGGACCGGGAAGATGGAAATGGTCCCACCGACAGAGTGCCGGCTGTGGTCGCGGCCGGGGAATGACAGCTCCGTCCGGGGGTGCCGCGACGGGCAACCGTGTCACTCGGCGCCGGACTAACGGTGCAACGGCTTGTACTTGACCCGGTGCGGCTGGTTGGCGTCGACGCCCTTCCGCTTCTTGAAATCGGCGGCGTAGTCCTGATAGTTCCCCTCGAACCAGACCACCTCGCTGTCGCCCTCGAACGCGAGGATGTGGGTCGCGATCCGGTCCAGGAACCAGCGGTCGTGGCTGATCACCACGGCGCAGCCCGCGAAGCTCAGCAGCGCATCCTCGAGGGCGCGCAGCATGTCCACGTCGAGGTCGTTGGTGGGCTCGTCGAGCAGCAGCAGGTTGCCGCCGCTCTTGAGCAGCTTGGCCAGGTGCACCCGATTGCGCTCCCCGCCCGACAGGTCCTTCACCCGCTTCTGCTGGTCGGCGCCCCGGAAGTTGAACCCGGCGCAGTAGGCCCGGGCGTTCACCTTGCGGGTGCCGAACAGCAGTTCATCCTCCCCGCCGGAGATCTCCTCGTAGACGGTCTTGGCGCCGTCGAGCGTGTCCCGGCTCTGGTCGACGTAGGCGATCTGGACCGTCTTGCCGATCACCAGGTCGCCGCCGTCCGGCTGCTCCTGCCCGGTGATCATCCGGAACAGCGTGGTCTTGCCGGCGCCGTTGGGGCCGATGACGCCGACGATGCCGCCCCGCGGCAGCGCGAAGTCGAGGTTCTCGAACAGCAGCCGGTCGCCGTAGCCCTTGCGCGAGGTCCTTGGCGATCACGACCTCGTCGCCCAGTCGCTCGGGCACCGGAATCAGGATCTCGACCGCTCCCTCGCTCTGGCGCTCCGCCTCCTCACGCAACTGCTCGTACCGCTGGAGCCGCGCCTTGCTCTTGGCGTGCCGCGCCTTGGGCGCCATGCGCACCCACTCGAGTTCCCGCTCGAGGGTCTTCTGTCGGGCGCTGGCCTGCTTCTCCTCGATGGCCAGCCGTTTCTGCTTCTGCTCGAGCCAGCTCGAGTAGTTGCCCTTCCCAGGGGATGCCCGCGCCCCGGTCCAGCTCGAGAATCCACTTGGCCACGTTGTCGAGGAAGTAGCGGTCGTGGGTGATCGCCACCACCGTGCCCGGGAACGCCTCGAGGTAGCGCTCGAGCCAGGCCACGCTCTCGGCGTCGAGGTGGTTGGTGGGCTCGTCGAGCAGCAGCAGGTCCGGCTGCTGCGAGCAGCAGCCGGCACAGCGCCACGCGGCGCTTCTCGCCGCCCGAGAGCCGGCCCACATCGGCGTCCCCCGGCGGGAGTCGCAGCGCGTCCATGGCGATGTCGAGCTTGTGGTCGAGCTCCCACGCGCCCAGGTGGTCGATCCGGTCCTGCAGCCGGCCCTGCTTCTCGAGCAGCTGGTTCATCTCGTCGTCGTCCATCGGCTCGGCGAACTTCATGGCGATCGCGTTGAACTCGTCGAGCAGCGCCCGGATTTCCCGCACGCCCTCCTCGACGTTGCCGCGGACATCCTTGGCCGGATCGAGCTCCGGTTCCTGCGGGAGGTACCCGATCCTGGTTCCGGCGAGCGGCTTCGCCTCGCCGAGGAAGTCGGTGTCGACTCCGGCCATGATCCGGAGCAGCGTCGATTTCCCCGCGCCGTTCGAGCCCAGCACGCCGATCTTGGCGCCGGGAAAGAACGACAGGTAGATGCCCTTGAGGATCTCGCGGGAGGGGGGCACGACCTTGCGGAGGTCGCGCATCGTGAAGATGTATTCGCCGGCCATAGGGCGGGGATTATACGCGGCTCGGCGCCTCAGCGGCAGGTTGCTCGGCTCGAACAACGCGAAGGGCGCCCCGACGGGAGCGCCCTTGAACCGCTGTGGCCATCGGCACCAGACGGCCGCCCGCGCCCATGAGGGCGCGCGCGGCTACTTGAGGTGCTTGTTCACCAACTTGGTCATCTCGAACATGTTCACCTCTTCCTGCCGCTGAACACCGGCTTCAGCGCGGCGTCCGCGTTGATCATGCGGCGGTTCTTCTTGTCCTGCAGGCCGTGCCTCTTGATGTAGGCCCACAGCTTCTTGGTCACTTCGGTGCGCGGAAGCGCCTTCGATCCGACGACCGCAGCGAGCGCCGCAGACGGGTTCATGGCCTTCATGAACGCCGCATTCGGTTTCCGCTTCTTGCCCTTGGCCTTGCCTTCTTCTTCGTCGCCTTCTTCTTCGTCTTCGTCGCCTTCTTCTTGGTGGCCATCCGGTGCCTCCATTCGAGGGGATCGACGCTCCGGCGCTCAGGACTCCCCGCGCCGCGCGAGTCCCAAAGTAAGGGGTTGCTCCCTCGATGCAAGAGGGAAAACCGCCGTTTTCCCCCTGTGAACCGGGCCCTGACAGGGCTATTTTCCCCGGGAAATCGCACCAGGATGACACCATGTCCCGTTGGCTTGTCCCGATTGCCCTGACGGTGGTGACCGCGGCCTCCTTCGCCGGCCCGCCTGTTTCCAGCGGCTCGCGCGCGTCACGCGACGACGCGCCCCCCTCGACCTGCACCCGCTCCAGCGGGCTCATCCTCCCCGACGGGTTCTGCGCCGTGCTCGTGGCCGAACAGCTCGGCCGGGTCCGCCAGATCGTCGTGCTCCCGAACGGTGATGTGCTCGCGGCGCGCTCGCGGGGCGCCGGGAGGGGTCGTCCTCCTGAGGGATTCCGACGGCGATGGCCGCGCCGAGCAGCAGCAGTCCATTCACGACGAGGGTGGGACCGGCATCGGTTTCCACGACGGCCACCTCTGGTTCGCGCCCTCCTGGGGCGTGCTCCGGTGGAAATGGACCGTCGGCGCAGTGGCCCCCGCCGGGCCGCCCGAGGTCATCGTCGAGGGCTTGCCCACGGGGGGCCACTCGGCCAAGACCTTCGCGTTCCTGGGGGGCGACACCCTGATCGTCAACATCGGCTCCGAGACCAACAGCTGCCAGCTCGAGGACCGGGCCGCACGTTCTCCCGGCCACGATCCGTGCACCGAGCTGGAAACCCGGGCCGGGGTGTGGCGGTTCAGCGCCAGCCGTCCGCGCCAGGGGCCGCGGGACGGCAGCCGCTTCGCCACCGGACTCCGCAACGCAGTGGCGCTGGCGGTCGAGCCGGGCACCGGAAAACTGTTCGTCGCCCCGCACGGTCGGGACCAGCTGGCCCAGAACTGGGGCTTCAGCGAGGCCCAGAACGCCGAGCTCCCAGCGGAAGAGTTCATGCAGGTGGACCCGGGAGACGACTTCGGCTGGCCCTACTGCTACTTCGACGGGCCGCAGGGAAAGCGGGTGCTCGCCCCCGAGTACGGCGGGGACGGCAAGGTCACCGGGCGCTGCGCCGACAAGAAGCCGCCGCTCATCGGCTTTCCCGGCCACTGGGCGCCGATGGCCATCGCGTTCTACAGCGGCACGCAGTTCCCGGCCCGGTATCGGGGCGGCGCCTTCATCGCGTTCCGCGGCTCGTGGAACCGGGCGCCGTTGCCGCAGGAAGGGTATCGCGTGGTCTTCGTCCCTTTCCGCGCCCGTGGCCAGCCGGCCGGCGGGTACGAGACCTTCGCGACCTCGCAGCGAGGATCGACCGCGCTGCGGCCGGCCGGCGTCGCGGCGGGACCCGATGGGTCGCTCTACATCGCCGACGAAGCCAGCGGCAGCATCTGGCGAGTGATGGCCTCACGATAGGGACCGGAACTGAGATGGAGTTGCCGATACGATCCCTGCACGCCGGCCTGGCACTCGCGCTGCTGGCGCCAGGGCTCCTCGCCCAGCAGCCCGGGCCGCTCGCCGTCGGAGCGCCGGCGCCGGACTTCGCGCTCACCGGCGCCACCGCCGAGGGGGTGCGTCCCTCGCCGGTGCGCCTGAGCGACTTCCGCGATCAGACGCTGGTCCTCGCCTTCTTCTCCCGGGCACGCACCAAGGGCTGAACCGTCCAAATGGACGCGTACCGTGATCAGTACGCGACGCTCTTCCGTAACGGACAGAACGTGACCTTGCTTGGTATCAGCGTGGATGCCGCGCCGGACCTGGCCTCCTGGGCGCACGACCGGGGCTATCCGTTCGGATTTCTGAGCGACACGGGTGGAGTGATGGGACGGCGCTACGGAGCCTACGACGAGCGCTACCGGACGGACAACCGGACCCTCTACGTCATCGGGCCCGACGGCCGCGTCGCCTACGTGGCGGCGCCGTTCCGTGAAATCGATCCGGCGGCCTACGAGGAGCTGGAAGCCGCGATCGACAGCGTGACGCCGTAAACGGGCCGCGGCTGAGCGGGCCTACAGCGAACCCTGCATCACCCGCTCGACCGCTGCCAGATCGGCCTCGATTTCGATCGGCCGGTTGGCCCGTCCGGGCGGCGGGTCGGTCTGCTGATGATAGGCGATCAGCGCCTCGGGATCCTTCAGCACATGGCCCGTGAGCACCGCCACCACCGAGGCACCCGGCGCGATCACGCCGGCCTGGGTGAGTCGCCGCACACCCGCCACGCTCGCGGCGCTGGCCGGCTCGCACCCCACCCCCGCCGCGTCGATCACCGCCTTCGCTTCGAGTATCTCGTGATCCTCACCGCGGTGACCACGCCGTCGGTCTCACGGATCGCCCGCACCGCGCGATCCCAGGATGCCGGATCGCCGATCTTGATGGCGGTGGCCACGGTCTGGGCCTTGACCGTATGGCGGGTGGCAAAGCCCTCGGCGAAGCTCCGCGCGAACGGCGCCGCTCCGGCCGCCTGCACCGCCGCCAGCCGGGGGAGCCGGTCGATCAAGCCGAGGGCCATCGCCTCGCTCAGCGCCTTGCCGAACGCGGCGGTGTTCCCGAGGTTCCCGGCCGGGAGCGCAATCCAGTCAGGCACGTCCCACCCCAGCTGCTGGAGCAGTTCGAGGACGATGGTCTTCTGGCCCTCCACCCGGAACGGATTGATCGAATTGAGCAGGTAGACGCCGAGCCGAGCGGACGCCTCCTGCACCAGCCGAAGGCAGGCGTCGAAATCGCCCCGGACCAGCAGGGTCCTGGCACCGTAGGCCAGCGACTGCGCGAGTTTGCCGATGGCGACCTGACCTGCGGGCACGAACACCAGCACCGGCAGCCCGGCCTGCGCTCCGTACGCGGCCAGCGCCGCCGACGTATTCCCGGTCGAGGCGCACGCCACCGCCGGAGCCCCGATCCGTTTCGCCTGGGTCACGCCGACGGTCATTCCCCGGTCCTTGAACGAACCGGTCGGGTTGTGGCCCTCGTGCTTGACCCGCAGATCCCCGACACCCGACCAGTCGGCGATGCTCCGCCGGTGCATGAGCGGCGTGTTGCCCTCCGGATGGGTGACCACCTCGACCCCCGCGCTGGGCAGCACCAGCTCGCGGAACCGCCACACGCCCGAGCGGTCGATTTCGGACTCCGCCAGGCGCCGCGCGCTGAACAGCGAGCGCAGGGCAGGGCCATCCAGGCCCGGCGCGTCATGCCGCAACTCGAGCAGCCCGCCACAGTCGCAGCGGGTGGCCGGATCGAGCTCGGAGCGCTGGGCCCCGCAGGCCGCGCAGACCTGGATGCTCGCCATCAGGCGGCCGTCTCTACCCGGGCGCCCACGGCGCTCACCTCGGTCACTCGCACCGAGCAGCGCACTCCTTCGGCTTCGTATGCCGCGGCCATGGCCGCGGCGATGCGCCGGCCGCCGGCGTCGTCTCCCGCGAACGCGAACGCCGTGGGGCCGCTGCCGGAGATGGAGCAGCCGAACGCGCCGGCGTCCAGCGCGGCACGCTTGGCGGCGATGAAGCCGGGAAGCAGCGGGGCGCGCGCCGGTTCGGCGATGCGGTCGTCGAGCGCGCGGCCCAGCAAGGCCAGGTCTCCCGTGGCGAAGGCCAGCGTCATCGCGGCCACCTGGGCGGCCTGATAGACCGCGAGGTCGCGCGGGACCTCCCGCGGCAGCACCGCTCGCGCGTCGGCGGTGCGCAGGCGCTGGCCGGGATGAGCCACCACCACCCGGAGCCCGTCCGGGACCGGCAGGCGGAGGTAGTCGTAGCTGCTGGCATCGCGGATCAGGACGATCCCGCCGATCAGCGACGGGAGGATGTTGTCGAGGTGCCAGCCGGCGACGCACGCCTCCGCAGCCAGCGCCGACTCCAGCAGTTGCTGTTCGCTCAGTCCCAGCGCGAACAGCGCATCGGTCGCGACTGCGCCGGCGACGGCCGAAGCGGCGCTGCCGCCCTGGCCGCCGGAGAGGGGCAGGCCCTTGGTGATGCGCAGCGTGAGCCCGGCGTCCAACCGGCCGGCCGCCCGCAGGACCGCCTGCGCCGCGAGCGCCGCGGTGTTGGCGCCGGCCTCGACCGGCAGATCGGGATGCCCGGCGTCCAGCACAACCACGCCGGCGGTGCGAGCCCGCGCCGCCTCCACCACGTCCCCGGCGCCCGCCAGCGCCAGGCCCAGGATGTCGAGCCCCGGGCCGACGTTGCCGATGGAGCCGGGCGCAAAGGCCCGGACCGCATCGGGACCGCCGCGCTGCCCGGCCGCCGGGGCTTTCATCGCTTGGCCAGAGCCAGAATGTCGTTCAACACACCGGCCGCGGTCACCAGCGGCCCGGCCCCCGGCCCCCGAATCACCAGCGGGTGCTCGCGATAGCGTGCGGTGGTGAACACGATCTGGTTGTCCGTGCCCTTGAGCGCGGCGAAGGGACTGTCCGTCGACACCGCCTGAATGCCGACCCGGAGCCGGCGCGGTGTGATCGTCGCCAGGTACCGGAGCACCTGCCCCTTCTGCTGGGCCAGCCGGATCTTCTGGGCGAAGTGGTCATCGAAGGTCGACAGTCGGGCCAGGAACTGCTTGAGCGGTATCTGACGCGCCGCCTCGGGCACGAGTGATTCGGTGACCACCGCGCCGGGCTCCCCCTTGAACCCCAGCAGACGGCCCAGGATCAGAGCCTTCCGGCCCACATCGGCGCCCGAGAGGTCCTCGCGCGGGTCCGGCTCGGTGAACCCCGCGTCGATCGCGGCGGTGAGCGCCTGGGAGAACTTGCGCCATCGCTCCAGCTCGGAGAGCAGGTAACCCAGGGTCCCGGAGAGGCAGCCCTCGATGGAGACGATCTCGTCGCCCGTCTCGACCAGCTTGGCGAACGTGTCCATCACCGGGAGCCCGGCGCCGACCGTGGCCTCGTAGCGAAGTCGGCGGCCGTGCCGCGCCGCGAGGGCGAACAGCTCTTCCGCGTCCCGGGCGCTGCCGGCGAGCGGCTTCTTGTTCGCCAGCACCACGTCCATGCCATGCGTGAGGGCGCCCCGGATCACGTCGGTGGTTTCGTCGGCGGTCATATCGACCAGCACCGGGTGGGACAGCGCGTGCCGCGTCGCGGACCGGACCGCGAACTCGGCGTTCCACGAGGCGCCGCCCTCGAGGTGGCGGAGCGAGTGCCCCTTGGCCTTTTCCCGCGCGATCGTGGTCAGTCGGTGCACCGAGAGCCCGCCGGGGTCGAAGATCACCCCGCTCCGGTCGGCCACGCCCACGATCCGCACCTTGGGTCCGGTCGCCGGCAGGTCGGCCATGAGGTCGGCCAGGCTCCGGCCGATCCGCCCGAATCCGAGGAGAAAGACGTCCAGTCGGTCCTGCGGGGCCGCCGATCCGCCGCCCACCTTGCCGAGCTGAAATCCCGCATGGATCGCCCGCTGGGCCGCGTGCGCCTGGGACTCGTCGACCACCGCCGAAATGTTGAGTTCGCTCGAGCCCTGGGCGATCGCGATGACGTTGATCGCCTGGGCGGCGAGCGCCGTGAAGAGCCGCCGGGCCACTCCCGGGGTACCCGCCATACCGAGCCCCACGACGGCGATCGTCGCTACCCCGGCGCGGGCGGTGACGCCGTCGATTTCGCGGTGGGCGATCTCGTCTCGAAAGGCCTCGGCCAGACAGCTCCGCGCCCGTTCGGCACTCGCCGCGGGGACGCAGAGGCAGATCGAATGTTCGGAACTCGCCTGGGTGATCAGCGAGACCGAGATCCGCTCCTGCTGCAGCGCGGTGAACGTCCGCGCCGCTACACCCGGCACCCCCAGCATCCCGTTGCCTTCGACTGTGATCAAGGCCTGGCCCGACGCGCTCGAGAGCGCCTTCACCGGAACGTCGAGTCCGGTCTCCCGCTCCGAGATTTCGGTCCCCTCGGCCTCCGGGTCCGCGAATGGGCGCACGAACAGCGGCACCTTCTTGCCGAGGATCGGGATCAGGGCGCGGGGGTGCAGCACCCGGGCGCCGTAGTAGGCGAGTTCCGCGGCCTCGCGCACGTTGAGCTGGGTCAGGACCCGGGCATCGGGGACCACGCGTGGGTCCGCGGTGAGCAGCCCCGGAACGTCTTTCCAGAGATTCACCCGCGCGGCCCCCAGCGCCCGGCCCACCAGCGCGGCGGTCAGGTCCGAACCGCCGCGGCCCAGCGTGGTCACCTCGCCTTCCGGCGAGGAACCGATGAATCCCGTGACCACCGGAGTGACGCCTTGAGTCAGCAGCGGCTTGAGCGCCTTGCGGAGCGCGGTGTCGGTGGCGTCCAGGTCCGGCGACGCGTTGCCGTAGTGCGCGTCGGTCCGCACGACCTCCGCCGCGTCCACGTAGCGGGTCTTCACGCCGGCCGAGAGCAGCGCCGCCGTGACCAGGCGGGCCGCAAGGCGCTCGCCGCGGGCCACCAGAAAGTCGCTCGTCCGGGCGGTGAGTTCCCTGAGGATGGCCAGCCCCCGGGCCAGGGCGTCCAGTTCGTTCAGCTGGGCGTCGACGAATGCAAGCAGCTCGGTCCGGGTCTGGGCCTGCGCCACCAGGGTCTTGGCGGCGGCATGATGCCGTTCCCGGAGAGTGGCCACGGCCCTGGACGCCGCGGTCAGGTCTCCAGCGCGGGCCCGGGCCGCGGTCTCGAGCAGCAGGTCGGTAACGCCGGCCATCGCCGAGACCACGACAACGCGTGGCCCCGACCGGCTCCCGAGGATGCCGACCGCGTGTCGCACGGCCGCGGGATCGGCAAGCGAGGCCCCGCCGAACTTGTGAATCTCGAGCGGGAGTATGGGACGAGGCATAGGGCCGGAATTCTACATCACCCCGCCACCCCGGGGCAGGAGGACGTGGATTCCACCCGGGCCGCCTATCTTTGTGCCGGTTCACTCCCGCGTCGTCGTATCGCCACCCCGAGCTGCCATGGATTCGCGCCCCCGCCGGCCCCTGCTTGAGGCGCTCGCCATCGTTGCGCTGGTGCTGCTGGTGCATCGGCTGGTGAGCCTGGGGGAGAGCTTTCTTATCGGCAGCTTCGACGATGACGGCGTGTACGCCGTTCTGGGGAAGGCGCTCGCCGAGGGACATGGGTACCACTCACTGCACCTGGTGGGTTCCCCGGTGCAGGTGAAGTACCCGCCGGGTTGGCCCGCCGTGCTGGCCCTGCTCTGGCTGGTCACCGGCGGCGCGCCGGGAGTGTTGCGGGCCGTGCAGTGGCTGAACCCGCTGGCGATCGCGGCGACCGCCGGCCTCCTCTGGCATCTGGCCCGCGGGAACCGGCCGACGGAATGGGGGCTGCCCCTGCTGCTGATCGTCACCCCGGTCCTGCTGCATCCGGTCATTCAGTACACCGCGATCCCGCTGGTCGAGCCGTGGTTCATGCTGGGCTGGGCGGGCGCGCTGGTCCTCTGGGAGCGATCGGCCGCACTCGACCCCCGGCCCCGGACCGCAGTCCTGGCCGCGACCGGACTGGTCATTGCCGCGGCGGTGCTGTTCCGCACCCAGGCGATCGTCCTGCTCCCGGCCTTCGCGCTGGCGCTGCTCGTCCGCAAACCTGGCTGGAAGCCCGCACTGCTCGCCCTCGCCGCCGCCGTTCTCCCCCTGGCCGCCTGGCGCCTGTACCACTCCGCCCTGATGGCCCGCGGCCCGCTGCCGGATCTCCCGGACGAAGGATCCTACGTCTCGTGGTTTCCGGTCGGTGACCCCGGGGCCTGGGAGGCCCTGCTGCGGAGCGTCGGGACCAACCTGCAGTTCTACACCATGTTCACCGGCGGGCTGCTGGCCACGCCGGGCGGGATACCCGGCACCGCGGCCGTCGGGCTCACGCTGGGTGGGATGGTCGTCGCTGGGTGCTGGCTTGTGAGGCGGGAGCCGCTCCTCTCGGTCGCGGTGCTCAGCAGCCTGCTCCTGGTTCTGGTCTGGCCCTACTCCCAGGACCGCCTGCTGCTGTCGAGCCTTCCGTTCGGTGGGCTGCTTCTGCTGCGAGCCCTCGAGCCGGTGTCGGGACGCCTCCCCGTGCGCTCTCGGCGATGGGTCAACGTGGCCGCGGTCGTGGCCGTCACCGTCATTGCCTTCCGCCAGGCCGATATCCATCGGGATGTCGTGACCGCGGCAGCCGAATCCCGTCGACCACGGATGTACACCTCCGGTTATCAGATCCTCGAAAACTCGCGGTTCATCGCGCTCCGGGGGCGCTGGATCCTCGAGCATACCCGGCGGGCCGACCGGATCATGATCGATCGCCCGGCCGCGGTGTATCTCTACACCGGACGCCAGGCGGTTCCGCCCAGCCCGTCGGAAAGCCGTCTCGCTTCCTCGGTATTCAGCGAGCCGGGGCGGTACCTGGCGCGCCGCATCCTGCACGACTCGCTGTCGGTGATCATTCTCGCCTTCCCCAAGCCGGGGATCCAGCGGGACATTGTCACGATCATCGCTTACTGCCCCGGGGTGATCACCTGGGGCGGGGTGGAGCCGGGAGACTCTCCCTTTCTCTACCGCGTGCGCCGCGACGAGATCTGCCTCGCACCCATCGCCGCCCAGCCCGCCGAGCCGCCCGCCCCGTAGCCGCAAATCCGCGCCCTCCCATCGATCTGCCGCCCTACCTAGGTTCCTGCCATGCTCACCATCCTCAAGCTGCTGCAGTCGCTGTTCAGGACGCTGCACTCCGAAGGGACACCGGGACAGGTCGGGGCCGGGATCATGCTCGGCGCGGGCATCGGGCTCACGCCGCTGCTGAGCGCCCACAACGTGGTGCTGTTCGCCGCGATTGTGCTGCTCAACGTCTCCTTCGGCGGCGGTCTGCTCGGCATGGCGCTGTTCACCCCGATCGGCTTCGTGTTCGATCCGGTCTTTCACCGCGTCGGCCTGGCCCTCCTGGAGCTGCCGGCGCTGCGGGGGGTGTGGATCGAGTGGTACAACATCCCGCTGGTGCCCTACACCAATTTCAACAACAGCGTCACCCTTGGCAGCTTCACCGTCTGGCTGGTGCTCACGGTGCCGATCTTCCTGCTCGCTCGGTGGGGGATCGGGTACTATCGGGCGACCTGGGGTCAGCGGGTGATCAACTCGAAATTCATGAAGGGCCTCAAGGCGTCCAAAGCGTACAACGTCTACAGCTGGTTCCGCCCCCAATGAGGACCGGACGCCTGAAGATCTTCCGCTGGCGGGCCGTGGGTCCGCTGCTGCTCTTCCTGGCGCTCCTGGTCGTGCTCTGGATCATCTTCGCCGACCGGATCGTCCGTTCCCAGGCCGAATCGAATCTCTCGATGATCCTGGGCACTCAGGTGGACATCGGCAGCCTCCGAATCCGTGAAGCGGACGCCGCCGTCGATGTGGGCAATCTGGCCATCGCCGATCCCCGGGACCCGACCCGGAACCTGTTCGAGGCGGGGACGATCGTCGTCGACCTGGACCCGCTGCCGCTGGTCGAAAAGAAGATCGTGATCGACGAGGTCAGACTCACCGGCCTGCGGTTCCTCACCCGCCGCGCCAGGCCCGCCCGCCCGGCCGACCCGAACAGCCCGGCGGGGAAGCTGTTGCGCGAGACGGAGCAGTGGGCCAGGGACAAATTCCAGTACCCCAAACTGGCCTTGGGGCGTCTCGACTCGGTCCGAAGTCTGGCGCTCAATCCCGGCCAGCTTGGCACGGTCAAGGCGGCCGGTGCGCTCGCGGGGCAGGTGGATTCCGCCAGGGGGGAGCTCGAGCGTTCAATCGCCAGACTCGAGGTCCAGCCGCTACTCGATTCCTCGACCGCGCTGGCCTCCCGGCTGGCCAAGACCGATCCGAAGACCCTGGGTGTGGTGGGCGTGCGGGATGCGGTGGCGTCGGCCCAGCAGGCGATCGACCGACTCAAGCGAGCCAGGTCCCAGGTGCAGGAACTCGAGACCAGCGCCAAGGCGTCCCTGGGGCAGCTCGCGCAGGGTCTCTCCGAGGTCGACGCCGCCCGCCAGCGCGATTACGCCTTCGCCAAGGGCTTGCTGAAGCTGCCCAGCATCGACGCCCCTGACATCAGTGCGGCGCTGTTCGGGATCTCGAGCACCGACTACTTCAAGCAGGGACTCTACTACGCCAGCATCGCCCAGAAATACGTCCCGCCGGGACTGCAGCCGTGGAATCGCCCGGGGCCGAAGCGTACCCGCATGGATGGCACGACGGTGGAGTTCCCGAAGGAGCGGGAGTACCCGCGCTTTCTCCTCAAGAAAGGCGAAGTCGACCTCGCGGCTGGTGCCGGCGGCCAGCACCAGTTCGGGGCCACCTTCGGTGGCATTACCTCCCAGCCGGCACTCTACGGCCGCCCCGCCACGCTCAGCGCCCAGGGACGACTGGGCGGCGATGCCCCGGTCGCGGTCGATCTCAATGCGCTGTCGCGGCACTTCGGCGCCTCTCCCACCGACTCGCTCGTGGCCCGCGTCCGTGGCGTGAGCCTCCCGGCCATGCGGCTCCCCGGCCTTCCCTTCGCCGTGAATCCTGGACTGAGCGACGTGGGGTTTGCGTTCTCCCTCGCGGGAGACCGGCTCAAGGGAAGCTGGGAGGTTGCATCCGACGACGCCATCTGGACGACGGACACCATCCGTCTGGGGCAGGCGTCGCTGATCGAACGGACCGTCTGGCAGGTCGTGCGCGGGCTTTCCCAGCTCAGAGTTCGCGCCGAGCTGGGCGGGACCATCGCCAGCCCGACGCTGAGGGTGACCTCGAACATCGACGACGCGATCGCGGCCCGCCTGCGAGGACTGATTGGCGAAGAACTGGCCAAGGCGGAGCTGATGGCGCGCGCGGCGGTCGACCGCCTGGTGGATGAGCAGGTCAGCGCCCTGCGGGGCAAGGTGAACGGCGTGCAGAGCCAGATGCTGGAACGGCTGCCTGTCGAGCGGGCACGCCTCGAGGAGGCCCAGAAGTCGCTCGACCGCGAGCTGAAACGACTGGCGGGGTCGGCCGCGGGCGGTATCCGGCTGCCCAAGCTCTGATCGGCCGACCGCCTGCGGCACACAAGAAATCTTCAGAATTCCGCACCCTCGGCCCGCGCCGCCACCCCTCCCGGGCGGGCCAGGTTCGGGTAGATTGGCGTCTCCCGCGTTTCTCTCGTGAGGTCCGATGCGCATTGCCGTCCCCGCGGAAACCGCTCCCCACGAGCACCGGGTGGCGCTGGTACCCGAATCCTGCAAGAAGCTGATCCCGCTGGGGTATGAAATCGCGATCGAGGCTGGCGCGGGTGAGGCGGCCGGCTACCCGGATCGGTCTTATCGCGATGCCGGAGCCCAGATCGTCACCGACCCGGCCGGGCTCCTGGGATCGGCGGACGTGGTCCTCAAGGTGAACCCGCCGGCTGACGGGGTGGCGGGGCGCGATGAAATCGCCTGGCTCCGTTCCGACAGCGTACTCATCGGGTCCCTGATGCCGCTGAGGAATCTGGCCATGGTCCGCCCGCTTGCCGCGCGAAAGGTCAGTGCCTTCTCCACCGACGCGATCCCGCGAACCACCCGCGCCCAGGCCATGGACACCCTGTCGTCCATGGCGAACATCACCGGATACAAGGGAGTGCTGCTCGCCGCGGTTGAGCTCAACCGGTACTTCCCCCTGCTCATGACGGCGGCCGGGATGGTGCCGCCGGCCCGCGTCTTCGTGATCGGCGCGGCCGTCGCCGGGCTGCAGGCCATCGCCACCGCCCGCCGTCTGGGCGCCAATGTCTCCGCCACGGATGTCCGGCCGGAGGTCAAGGAGCAGATCGAGAGCGTGGGAGCCAAGTACGTCGGCATCGAGCTCAAGGACAGCGCGGTGGCCGGAGGCGGGTACGCCCGGGAGCTCTCCGAGGAGGACAAGCTGCGGCAGCGCCAGCTGCTGGCGGAGCAGTGCGCCCAGTCCGACGTGGTGATCACCACGGCACTGATCGGCGGCGTGTTCGCGCCGAAGCTGATTACCGCCGACATGGTGGGGCGCATGAAACCAGGGTCGGTCATCGTGGATCTGGCCGCCGATGGCGGCGGCAACTGCGAGCTAGCACGGCCCGGTGAGACGGTCCGGCCGGGCGGGGTGACGATTCTGGCGCCGCTCAACGTCCCGGCCTCGATGCCGTACCATGCGAGCCTGCTGTTCTCGCGTAATCTGACGGCGTTTCTGCAGGCCTTTACCGCGGACAAGGCGTTCCGACTCGACCTGGCGGATGATATTCAGCAGGGCGCGCTCATCACCCACGCTGGCGAGGTCAGGCACGCGCGCACCAGGGAAGCGCTGGAACAGGCGGGGCGATGAGCAACGGCTACCGGGACCTGAACCACGGACGGGGGCGGACATGAAACACCGAGATCTGACGGGACGAGGGCTGGCACTGCTGGCCGGCGTAGTGCCGGCCGCGGGGTTCGCCGCGGTGGCCGCGGCGCAGGAGACCGCCGCGCCGTCGGCGGCGGGGCACGGTACCGGTGATTTCTGGGGCCTGATGTTCGTCTTCGTGCTCGCCTCGTTCATCGGTCTGGGCATCATCCGGCGGGTGTCCCGGTTGCTGCACACGCCGCTGATGTCGATTACCAACGCCATTTCGGCCATCGCGGTGGTGGGCTCCATCATCGTCGCCGGTGGGGATTTCCCCCCGTCATCCGCGCCATGGGCAGCGTCGCCCTGTTCGCGTCGATGACCAACATCGTGAGCGGATTCCTGATCACGGACCGGATGCTCAAGATGTTCAAGACGGATGCGAAGCGTGGGACGGGAGGCGGCGCATGACCGGGGCGATCGTGCCGCTGGCGTACATCATCGCGACGGTCCTGTTCATCTTCGCGCTGCATTGGATGAATGCGCCGAGCACGGCCCGGCGCGGGGTATACGCCGGCGTGGCCGGCATGACCGTAGCCATCCTGGTCACGTGGGCCCAGCCCGGGGTCGTGCATCACGGCGCGATCGTGCTGGCGATCGCCGCCGGCTTCGTGGTCGGCGTGCCGCTCGCGATGGTCCCGCTGACCGCCGTGCCTCAGCGAACGGCCCTGTCGCACGCCTTCGGCGGACTGGCGGCCGGGCTGGTCGGCACCGCGAAATACTACCTGTGGCTCGGTGAGGGGCCGGAGAACCTCACCCCGTTCCGGATGACGGCCATCATCCTCGAGATCATCCTCGGCTACCTCACCTTCACCGGCAGTCTGATGGCGGCCGGGAAGCTCCAGGAGGTGAAGTGGATTCCGCAGCGACCGGTGACCTACCCGCTGCAGAACGTGTCCAACCTCCTGCTGATGGCCGTCACCGTCGGACTCGGCATCGCGCTGGTGGTCAATCCGACCGCCGACTGGGCCCCCCGCCTGTTCCCGGTCATCATCGGAATGGCGCTCCTGTTCGGCGTCCTGCTGATCATCCCGATCGGCGGCGCCGACATGCCCACCGTCATCGCAATTCTCAACTCCTACGCCGGCCTCGCGGCCGTGGCGATGGGCTTCGTCCTCGACAACCCCCTGCTCATCACCGCCGGGGCGCTGGACGGGTCCAGCGGTCTCATCCTCGCCATCATCATGTGCAAGGCGATGAACCGCTCGTTCGCCAGTGTGCTGTTCGGCGCGTTCGGGCAGGTCCAGCAGGCCGCCGCCGGCGGCGAGCAGAAGACCTACAAGGCCGAAACGGTCGACGGGGCCGCCATGATCCTGGAGCAGGCCAGTCTGGTCGTGGTTGTCCCGGGGTACGGCATGGCGGTGGCCCAGGCCCAGCACAAGGTCCGCGAGCTGTACGACGCGCTCAAGAAGCGGGGCATCACGGTGAAGTTCGCCATCCACCCGGTGGCCGGCCGCATGCCGGGCCACATGAACGTACTGCTGGCCGAGGCCGACATCCCGTACACCGATCTGGCTGAAATGGACGAGATCAACACCGACATGCCCCAGTGCGATGTGTGCCTGGTGGTGGGCGCCAACGATGTCGTGAATCCGGCCGCCCGCAGCGACAAGGGCAGCCCGATCTACGGCATGCCGATCATCGATGCCGACAAGGCCCGGACGGTATTCGCCATCAAACGCAGCAAGAACCCCGGGTTCGCCGGCATCGACAATGAGCTGTACTTCTCGGACAAGACCTGGATGCTGTTTGGGGACGCCAAGGGCGTGGTGGGCGAACTGGTGAAGCAGCTGAGCGGCGACGGCGGGGTGCACTGACCCGGCGGCTCGGCGGCTCGGCGGCTCGAGAGTTGATCCAACCCGTTCCCGAGCCGCCAAGCCGTCGAGTCTACATTCCCGGCATCGACGGCATCTTCATCTCCTGGAAGTCGGCCGGTATGTCGAAGAGCGCGTCATCCAGTGACTTGAGCTCGATCTTGGTCGCCTCCATCTGCAGTTCCCGCTTCTCACCCTTCACCTTGGTGATCCGAAGTGGGAAGAACCCGTCCTGGAGCATCGGCGGCAAACCACCGCCACCCGCGCTGCCACCCGCCCCGAAACTCGGGATGCTCGGTCCCCGCCCCCGCCCCATCGGGCCGCCCGGACTGCCAAACATGAAGAACCCCATGCCCTTGGCCACGCAGACCTCATAGGTCTCTTTGTCCTCCATCAGGTAATTATCGCAGCTCCGGCCGGCGATGGTCTCCCTAGTCCCCAGTGCGGTGACCTTCGTCGGCTTGTCCTGCCCTTTGCCCCGCTTCCCTTTCACGTCCATCACCATGACCATTTTTTCCTTGGGGACGACGATCTTCATGGATCCCGCTTCCATGATCATCCAGCCTTCGTTCATCCCCATCCCATCCATGCGGACCTTGTCCCCCTTGTAACTCTGGATCAGCTCATCCTTGCTGTCTCCAAAGCGGAAGTTGACGATGCCTTCGAACCCCTGGGCGGCCAACGGGCCGGTGAGCAGCAGCCCGACACAGGCGAGCCCCGAAACCCGGGAACAGATCCGCATGGTATTACTCCTCTGAAGGGTAGTGATCAGGACCGGGCCGGGCCGGTCCAGCGACGATCCTCGATGGCCGCGTGCTGCTCAATGACGTCCTGCGCCTTCCGGTAGTTCTCCCGCCACTGCTCGGTCCAGCCCTCTGGCATGTTGGCCCGGAACCAGGTGGGCGTCAGGACCTCGGCCTCGATCCCCGGGTGAACCGCCTCGACGTGTCCCAGGAAATGCGTGGCGTAGCCCGTGTCCATCGTGTTCAGCACCCGCATCTCGTAGGCAACGACCCGGTCCCGGAGAATCGGCAGCCCCAGCTTCCCGGTGAAATGGGGGATCGCGGCCAGCTTGTCCCGGTCCCGGCCACTCACGAACCCCAGGGCATGCACCAGGTCGAGCTGGCCCCGATGCAGCACGTGCACCGCGAGGAGTCCGCTGTGCCAGATCAGGTCATGACTGAAATGCCACTTGTGGACGTACACCGACAGCCTCGGAACGTTCGGCGAGATCGAGGCCCGCACGGCGCTGTCGGAGATCATCCCGTTGGTGCGACCCTGCCAGTTCGAGGTTATCGCCACGACCGGCGACGCGAACTGGCGCAGGAGCTCATACGCCGAATCCGTTTTCATACCGGGAATTGTAACTGGCCACCGGCGCCCGCGTACCCCGCCGGGACCGTGCAACCGATCGCTCCGCCGACGTCCCCGGGTCGCTGGGTCAGCTTTCAGGGGGCGTCCCAGTCTGGCGCGGGTTCGGGCATTTTGGCAGAGGGAGCCGGTCACGTGCGCCGGCCCGCTTCCAAACCGTCGAAAAGTATTGCCGGTACACGTTCGGTATATATTATCTAAGTTCATACCCGACATGCAATTGCACTGTCGCTTTGTTTTCGACGTGTCGCATCTTATATTAGGCGGTTGTCTGACCGACCATTGAACGTGCCTAGACCCAGCCCAAGGAGGCGCGTCGAGTGACTATGCAGCCTCGCCGGAAGCGGCGCACGGTACGGCCGGCCCAGATCGCGCGTGCGATCGACGAAGGCCGGGAGAGCCTGGACCTTTATCTCGACGAGATCAGCAAGGTACCGCTGCTCACCCGGGATGAAGAAATGGAGCTTGCCCGAAAGGCCTTTCGCGGCAACGTGGTGGCCCAGGAGCGCCTGGCTCGCCACAACGTGCGGTTCGTCGTGTCCGTTGCCAAGAAGTTCCAGAACCGGGGTGTGCCCCTCGTCGATCTGATCGGCGAAGGCAACCTCGGCTTGATGACCGCGGCCCGGAAGTTCGATCCGGACCGTGGGGTGAAGTTCATCTCCTACGCGGTCTGGTGGATCCGCCAGGCGGTCCAGGCGGCGATCGCCCGGCACGGGCGCCCGGTCCGCGTGCCGCTCAACCGGACCGCCGATCTCTCGCGGCTCGGGCGGACGACCACGCTGCTCAAGGACAAGCTGGGCCGCATGCCGACGACCGAGGAGCTCGCCCGCGCGACCGGCCTGACCGTCGAAGCGGTGCGCAGCCTGGGGGCCTTGAACACCGAGGCCGTCCGTCTCGATCACCCGACGCGGGACGGCGATAACTCCGAGCGCATCGAGCGGTTCTCGGCGCTGGACCAGGAAGGCACGGACGCGCCAGCCATCGCCAACAGCCAGACCTCGGACATCGAGGCCGCGCTGGCGACGCTGCCGCCCCGGGACGCCAAGGTGCTGCGGCTGTACTTTGGCCTCGAGGACGGCAACAGCCGCACGCTCGAGGAAATCGGCCGGATGATGGGCGTCACCCGCGAACGCATCCGCCAGCTCCGCGACCGCGCGCTTACCCGGCTGCGCGAGGGAGACCAGGGTCAGAAGTTGAAGGACCTGGTCGCGTAACGCGGCTCGAACGAGGTCAACAGCGGCCCCGGGTGATCCACCCGGGGCCGCTGTTCCGTGTCGCCCCGCCCGACCGGCTAGGCTTCCCCCTTCGCGAACATCCGCAGCACCCGATGGAGAATCCCCCCATGCCGGTAGTAGTCCAGCTCGACCTCCGAGTTGAGCCGGACCACGGCCTGGAAACTGGTCGTCGTGCCGTCCTCCGCCGTGGCGGTCACCGTGACCTTGCCCCCCGGCACCAGGCCCTGGGCGATTCCGGTGACGGTGATCGTCTCCCGGCCGGTGAGCTTCAAGGTCTGCCGGGTGGCGCCGGCCTCGTACTGCAGTGGCAGCACGCCCATCCCGACCAGGTTGCTGCGATGGATCCGCTCGTAGCTCTCGGCGATGACCGCCTTCACGCCCTGGAGGGCTGGCCCCTTCGCCGCCCAGTCGCGGCTGGATCCGGTGCCGTATTCCTTTCCGGCGAGGATCATCAGCGGGGTCTTCTCCGACTGGTATCGCATGGCGGCGTCGTAGATGGACATGACCTCGCCACTCGGGATGTGCAGGGTCCAGTTGCCCTCTTTGTCGGGCGTCAGGGCGTTCCGTATGCGGACGTTTCCGAACGTCCCGCGCATCATGACCTCGTGGTGGCCTCTGCGGGCACCGAACGTATTCCAGTCGACGGGCTGGACTCCGTGCTCGAGCAGGTACCGCGCCGCCGGTCCGTTCTTCGGGATGGCGCCTGCCGGGGAGATGTGGTCGGTGGTGACCGAATCGCCCAGGACGGCCAGCACCCGGGCGCTCAACACGTCGCGTAGCGGTCCGGGCTCGGCCGACAGCTGCTGGAAGAACGGTGGCTCGGCCACGTACGTGCTTTCGGGATCCCACACATACCGGCTGCCCTCGGGAACTGGCAGCGCGCGCCACACGTCGTCGCCGTCGAACACCGCCGCGTAGCGCTCGCGGAACAGCTCGGGACGGAGCGACGTGGCCATGGTGTCGGCGATCTCACCCGGTGTTGGCCAGATGTCGCGGAGATACACCGGCTTTCCGTCGGTTCCCGTCCCCAGCGGCTCCCGCTCGAGATCGATGTCTACCCGGCCCGCAAGGGCGAAGGCGACCACCAGGACCGGCGATGCGAGGTAGTTGGCCCGCACCAGCGGATGGACGCGGGCCTCGAAGTTCCGGTTGCCCGATAGCACCGCCGCCGTAACCAGCGCGTGCTCCTCGATCGCCTGGCTGATCGGCTCGGCCAGTGGTCCGCTGTTGCCGATGCACGTGGTGCACCCGTAGCCAACCACGTTGAAGCGCAGCCGCTCCAGATACGGCAGCAGTCCCGAACCCTTGAGGTACTCGGTCACGACCCGGGAGCCGGGCGCCAGGCTGGTCTTCACCCAGGGTCGGCTGGACAGCCCCTTCTCGACGGCCTTCTTGGCGAGCAGGCCGGCCCCGATCATGACCGAGGGGTTCGAGGTGTTGGTGCAGCTCGTGATGGCGGCGATGACCACCGATCCGTCGTGGAGATCGCACGCCTCACCGTTGACGACCGGCCGCGCCACCGGCGGGTGTTCGGCGATAGCGGCGCCCGCCGAGCCGCCCTCGTTCACCCAGCGGGAATAATTGGCCTGGGCCACTTCGCGACGGGTCGCTGGGACCGCGGGCGTCATCAGGTCGGGGAGTGACACCTGGAAATTGCGCTTGAGGCCGGAGAGCGGCACCAGATCCTGGGGCCGTTTGGGGCCGGCCAGGCTGGGCGTAATGCTGGCGAGGTCCAGGGTCAGGCTGCTGGTGAACTCGGGATCGGGCGTGGTATCGGTCCGGAACAGGCCCTGCTCCTTGCAGTAGCGCTCCACCCGATCGACTACAGCCCGGTCGCGCCCGGTTCGCTCCAGGTAACGGAGGGTTTCAGCGTCGACCGGGAAGAATCCCATGGTGGCTCCGTATTCCGGCGCCATGTTGGCGATGGTCGCCCGGTCGGCGAGGCCGAGCGTGGAGAGCCCCGGACCGTAGAACTCGACGAACTTGTCTACCACGCCCTTCTTGCGGAGCAGCTGGGTGGCGGTGAGCACCAGGTCCGTGGCCGTGGTGCCGAGGGGCGGGGCCCCGACGAGTTTCATGCCGATCACTTCGGGAATCAGCATGAAATACGGCTGCCCCAGCATCACCGCTTCGGCCTCGATTCCTCCCACCCCCCAGCCCAGCACGCCGAGCCCGTTTATCATCGTGGTGTGGGAGTCGGTTCCCACCAGGGTGTCGGGATAGGCCGTCATCGTGCCTTGCTGCATGCGCAGCTGCACGACCGGGGCGAGATATTCGAGATTCACCTGGTGGACGATGCCGGTGCCAGGCGGCACGGCCCGGAAGTTCCGGAACGCCTTCTGGGCGAACTTCAGCAGCTGGTAGCGTTCGCGGTTGCGCTGGTATTCGAGATCGACGTTGCGCTGGTAGGCGTCCGGGCTGCCGGAATAATCCACCTGCACCGAGTGATCGATGACCAGGTCGCAGGGCACGATCGGGTTGATGCGGTCCGGGTCACCCTGCATGCGAGCCATCGCGTCCCGCATGGCGGCCAGGTCCACCACGCAAGGCACGCCGGTGAAGTCCTGCAGCACCACGCGGGCCGGCATGAACGGGATCTCGCCTTGTCCACCGGCGTTGCCGGACCACCGGCTCAGCGCGCTGACGTGATCTTCGGTGACGATCCCCCGCCCCGCGAACCGCAGCGCGTTTTCCAGCAGCACCCGGATCGAGAATGGCAGCCGGTCGAGTCGGGCGACTCCGCTGCGCTCCAGTTCCGGCAGCCGGAAAACCGTTGCGGATTCGGAGCCGAGGGCGATCGTACCCCGGCAGCCGAAGGGATTGGGGTGAGCGGCGGTCATGGTGGTCCCTGCGGTTGAATGATGGAGCCACGGCCCCAAGTATAAAACCGGCGAGGCATTCCGGCATGGCCAAGACGCCCCTGGTTCCCTACGCGATCACGCGGGAGGACGCGGGGATCCGGATCGAATGGACCCGAGGCGCGCACGAGGGATTCTTCCCAGCGCGTCCCCTGCGGCTCGCCTGTCCCTGTGCCGCATGCGTCGAGGAGATGACCGGAAAACCGTTGCTCGATCCCGGCGCTGTGCCGTCCGACGTGCGGCCGGTCCGGCTGTCGCTGGTCGGCGCCTACGGTCTCCGGGTGGATTGGAGCGATGGCCACGGTACCGGGATCTACACCTTTGAACGGCTGCTGTTCGTCTGCCCCTGCCCGGCGTGCCGGGCCGGGCGAGGGGCGGCCTGAGGGAGTTGAGGAACCTTGCCTTGCTCCGTACTCTCGAACGAGGGACTGGAGGAGTCTTGCCTTTCCCCGTACACTCTCGAACATTGAGTAAACCGTCTCCGGCCCTGGCCGGCAGGCCGGAGACTCTGCATCAGGCCGGTCAGACGGAGACCCCCGATGCCCGCCCGACACGCGGTCCTTACTGAAGCCACCGATGCGGGATTCATCGGCGCCAGCACGGTGGCGATCTGGTTCCTCATCCGCGATCTCCTCGCGGGGCACCCGCTGCGGACTCCCAGCGTCCTGGGGCAGCTGTTCCTCCTGGGCGAGCCCCACCCCGATGTGCAGGGTCTGGTGTTCGGAGCGATCGTCCTCTATACCGGTGTGCATTTCATCGTGTTCGTGCTGTTCGCTTTCCTGGTAGCTCTCCTGGTGCGTCTCTGCGTGGATCAGCCGGCGATCCGATTCGCGCTGCTCGTCCTCTTCGTGGCATTCGAGTTCTTCTTCTATGTGATCGTGAACGCCGTCTCCGAGGAGGTGGGGGCGCTGTTTCCAATGTGGACGGTAGTCGCCGCGAACCTGCTCGCGGCCGGCGCCATGGCAGTCTACTTCTGGCGCCGGTATCCCGAGTTGGGTGAGGTCATGCGCAAGGAGCCGCTCGGCGCCTGACTTCACGCGGCCAGGGTGTCCGGTCCTCCGGCGCCGGGTACCCGCGTCTTTCTGGTCGGGGCGGCCGGGATTACCTTGACCCCGTGCTGCTACTGCTCCGACGTTTCGTCACTCCCCTCCTGGTGTTGTTTCCGCTCGCGGTCGAGGCTCAATTGGAGCCGCCGACGACCGGTGGCTACGCAGCGCTCGACTTGGCGCTGCGTAAACTCGGGCATCACAAGCGGGTGCTGATGATCGGCGCCCACCCGGACGACGAGGACACCGAGCTGTTGACGGTGCTGGTGCGCGGCGCCGGAGCCGAGACGGCCTATCTCTCCCTCACCCGCGGGGAGGGGGGGCAGAACCTCATCGGCAGCGAACTGGGGGAATCGCTGGGGCTGCTCCGCACCGAGGAGTTGCTGGCGGCCCGTCGGCTCGACGGTGCGCGCCAGTTCTTCACCCGGGCCTACGATTTCGGCTTCTCCAAGGGCCTCGATGACACCTGGGCCCACTGGCCGCGCGACTCGATCCTCAAGGACGTCGTCCGGGTCGTTCGTCGGTTCCAGCCCCAGGTTGTGGTGTCGGTATTCTCCGGTACCGTGCGTGACGGACACGGACAGCATCAGGCGGCAGGCTGGGCTGCGCAGGAGGCGTTTCGGCTCGCCGCGGATTCGACAGTCTTTCCGGAGCTGCTCGCCAATGAGGGCCTGCCGCCGTTCGTACCCCTCAAGCTCTACCGCAGTACCCGGTTCGACTCCGCCGCCACGACGCTCGTACTCGAGGGCGGGCAACTCGATCCTGCCGTCGGACAGTCGTTCCACCAGATCGCCATGCGGGGGAGGAGCCTGCATCGCTCCCAGGACATGGGCCAGTTGCAACGGATCGGGCCGTCCCAGGCCCGGCTTCACCTCGTGATCGACCGGACTGGCGCCGGCGCGACCGATCTGTGGGACGGACTCGATACGAGTCTCGTGGCGGCTTCCGGGGTCGCCACCCTCGCGGCCGGGCCGCGGGGCCAGGCGGGCTCGGCGCTGGAACGCTATCAGGCTCGCGTAGACTCAGCCCGCGCGCTGGTGGGGGCATCGCTCCGGGCACCGCTCCGGGCCGTACTCGCCCGGGCCGCCGATGACCTGCAGGCGGCGCGGCGCGCCCTGGCGACCGGGCAGCGGTCCGCCCGCCTCGATCCCGGACTCACCGGGACTCCCATCGAGGAGGAGTGGCGCCGGCTGGGCAGCGCCCGGTTCCGGAGCGAGGATCTGATTCTCGATGGCATAAGCGAGGATGCGCGCGTCACGCCCGGTCAACAGGTACGGGTCGCGGCCTCGCTCTGGAACGCCGGCGACAGCTCCACCACCGTCCACCTCTGTGCCCGGACCACCCGTGTGGCCTGGGGGCTCCGGGCCGACTCGAGTCCACCGATCCAGCTGTCCCGCAGCCCACCGCAGGGCGCCTGTCTGGGCTTCGATGGCACCCGGGGCACCTGGGTCCCGCTCGCCGGGAAACGCGATCCGCTGCCCAGCGGGCGCCTCGCCACGGCGCGGCTCGAGGCCGGCATCCTCGAGTCCGAGGACTACAGCTCACCGTACTTCCTGCGGCTGCCGCGGGCCGGGGACCTCTATCAGTGGGATCCCGATGATCGGCTCTCCTGGGGTCTTCCCTTCGAGGAGCCGCTGCTCGTGCTCGCCGGGGAGCTGGAGTCGGGCGGCCGGGAAACCCGGGAAGTCAGCTTCCGGGGGAATGACCAGGCCACCGGCGAGTTCCGGCGGCCGGTGGTCGTGGTCCCCCGGGTGGACGTGCGCCTCGATCCCGAACTCGAGATCTGGCCGCGCACCCGGCAGGGTTCGCTGACCTTCACCGTTACGCTCACCCACGGGGGGCGCGATACTACCGCCGGACGGGTCGCCCTCAAGCTGCCGGACGGATGGACCGAACCTGCTCCGCAGGCATATCGGCTCACACGGGAAGACGAGCAGGTGGCTGTTCGCTTTGCCATCCGGCCGCCGGCCGGGGCTCGGGCGGGGCTCTACGAGGTGGCCGCGCTCGTGACCGACGCGCGCGGCAGGGTCCACGATGTCGGGCTCCGCAAGGTGGAGTATCCGCACATTCGCCCGAGGACGTGGGCACGGCGGGCGACCGCCTCGATCCGAATCGCGGATCTTGCCCTGCCCAGACTCCGCCGAGTGGCCTATCTCCGGGGGGCGGCTGATCGGGTGCCCGAGGCGCTCCAGGCGATCGGCCTCCCCCTGGACCTGCTTCGCGGGGACGATCTCGGGCGGGATCTCACCCGCTACGACGTGATTGTCGTCGGTCCGCGCGCGTTCGAAACCGACCCGGGCCTTTCCGTGGCGAACGAGCGCCTGCTGGCCTACGCCCGGGCCGGCGGAACGGTGATCGTGCAGTACCAGCAGTACGGCTACTTCCTCGGCGGCTTCGCTCCCTACCAGCTTACTGTAGGCAGCCGGGCACCGGGCCAGGCCAACGATGCCGCCACGGTCGCCCGCCGCGACACCAACCGGACCGCGAGCACGGCGCTGTACGGTGGACACGACCGGGTCACGGACGAAACCGCCCCGGTCACTTTCCTCCGCCGAGCGCACATCGTGGCGCTGCATCCGAACCGGCTCGGGCCGGCGGACTGGGAGGATTGGGTCCAGGAGCGGGGACTGTACTTCGCCCGGACGTGGGACCCCGCCTGGCAGGCGCTGCTGGAGATGCACGACCCGGGAGACCCGCCGCTTCGGGGCGGTTTGCTCGTCGCCAGACTGGGGCGGGGGCACTATGTCTACACCGGCTTGAGCTTCTTCCGTCAGCTCCCGGCGGGAGTGACCGGAGCCTGGCGCCTGTTTCTGAACCTGCTCGCCCTGGGGGAGCGCCAACTGGTCCCGCCTCGCCGGCCGACTGTTCCGCGCGACACGTCGAAGGTCGAGCGGGAGTGAGCGGGATTCTGGGGAGCCCGACGTCGGTACGAGCGATCGCGGCCGGCATCGTGTTCCTTGTGTCGGCCTGCGGGGACGGCCGCATTCCCCTCACGATCTACTCCCCCCACGGCCGCGATCATCTCACCCTCCTCGAGCACGATTTCGAGCAGCGGCATCCCGAGGTCGATGTCCGGTGGCTCGATCTGGGCAGCCAGGAAGTGCTCGATCGGCTCCGACTCGAGCGGGTGAACCCCCAGGCGGATCTCTGGTTCGGCGGTCCGACGACGCTGTTCGCCCGCGGGGTCGCCGAGTCGCTCCTCGCCCCCTACCGGCCGACCTGGGCCGGGTCGGTGGATTCCTCCGGGATCGGGCCTCGAGATCTCTATTTCCCGGTCTACCGCACGCCGGCCATCATCATGTACAACAACATCGCGGTGCCGGATTCGGCGGCACCGCGGGACTGGGATGAGGTGCTCGAGCCCAGGTGGCGGGACCGGGTGCTCATCCGGGATCCGGTGGCCAGCGGAACCATGCGGGCGATCTGGGGGCTCATCATCCAGCGGGGTCTGCGCCTCACGGGAGACACCGCCTGGGGCATGGCCTGGCTGCGACGGCTCGATGGCCAGACCCGCGCCTACGCCCTGTCTCCAGCCCTGCTCGACGCCAAGCTGGCGCGGCAGGAAGGGCTGGTCACCCTGTGGGATCTGCCGGACGCGCTCATCGCGCGCAGCAAGGGGATGCCCTTTGGCTACGTCTTTCCGCGGAGCGGTACGGCAGTGATCGACGACGCCATCGGGCTGGTTCGCGACGCCCGGCAACCCGACGTCGCGCGGACCTTCATCGAATACGTGGGGAGCGTGGAGGGACAACTGCTGGCGGCCGAGAAGGTGTTCCGGCTCCCGGCCCGCCACGACCTGCCGTTGGCGCGCGTCCCGGCCTGGGTCGCGGAGGTCGAGCGCGACATGGTCGCGGAGCCGATCGACTGGGGGCTGCTCGCCCGGGACGGATCGAAGTGGATGGGGTACTGGGATCAGCATGTCCGGAATACGGGGAGAGCGAGGTGACGCGGCCGAAGGAGCGCCCCGGGCCCTCGGCCCTGCCATGACCTATCTCCGCATCGAGGCACTCTCCCGCCGCTTCAGCCCGACGGCCGGGGTCTTCGACCTTTCGCTGTCGGTGGAGCGCGGGCGGATGCTGGCGCTGCTTGGACCGAGCGGCAGCGGGAAGACCACCACCTTGCGCCTGCTGGGCGGCTTCGAGACGGCCGACCGCGGCCGCATTCTGGTCGACGGCGAGGACGTAGTGCCGCTGCGTCCCGAGCGCCGGCGCTTCGGCATGGTCTTTCAACACTATGCCCTGTTCCCGCACCTCGACGTCGGCCGCAATGTCGGGTTCGGGCTCGAATCGCTGGGTGTCACGGGCCCGGAGCTCGACCGCCGGGTCCGTGAGGCCCTGGCGCTGGTGGACCTGGCCGGATTCGAAGGTCGTGGAGTGTCCGGGTTGTCCGGCGGGCAGCAGCAGCGGGTGGCGCTGGCCCGGGCCCTCGCCCCCGAGCCCCGGGTCCTCCTGCTCGACGAGCCGTTGTCCAATCTCGATCCGGCGCTCCGCGAACGGACCCGGCGCGAGCTTCGGGGGCTCATCCGTCGGATTGGCATCACGACCGTCATCGTCACCCACGAGCAGGAGGATGCGTTCGACCTCGGAGACACCGTCGCGGTCCTCCATGACGGCCGTCTCCAGCAGGTGGGCACGCCCGAACGGCTCTATCTCGAGCCGGCGACACCCTTCGTAGGCGCCTTCATCGGCCGGTCCAGCTGGCTCCCCGGCGTGGTGGAGCGGGAAGGCGTCGTGCGGGTGGAGGGTGTCGTGTGGCGACTCGGCCCTTCCGGGCGGGAGCCGGGGGCCAGGGTACGGCTGCTCGTCCGGCCGGAAGCGCTCCGGTTTGCGGCGCCGGGAGAGCGCGGCATTCCGGTCACCGTCGTCGATCGGCGGTTCGCCGGCGCCGGGACCTACTACACCGTGCGCACCGGCTCGGGGATCGCGGTAGAGGTGAATGCCGAGCCTGGCGCCGCCGTGGTGGGTGCCGACACCAGCCTCATCCCGGCCGTCGACCCGGCGGACGCCACCTCGCTGGTGCGCTGCTTCCCCGAGGAATCGACCTGACCGCCCGGGGCCGGCAGTGGGCGACCCTCGCCCTGGGAGCTATCCTCGGGTGGGTCATTCTGTATCCACTGCTGCTGGTGGCCCGCGAGAGTGTGCACGGACCGGCGGGCATGACGTTCGAGCACTTCGGGCGCTTCTTCCGCCAGCCCGCGGAGTGGCGCGCGCTCTGGGCCAGCCTCTGGACCTCGGTCGCCAGCGTGATCCTGGCGGGAACGCTCGGCGTGCCGCTGGCGTTTCTCTTCGAGCGGGCCGAGTTCCCGGGACGGCGGCTGATCGGCGCCCTGGTGGCGCTCCCCGCGGTGTTGCCGCCCCTGGTCGGGGTAATCGCGTTCCTGTTCCTCTACGGCGAAACCGGCTTCGTTGCCCGACTGGTGCAGGCGCTGCTGAGGCGGGATGAACCGCCTTGGCGCCTCGAAGGGGCCTGGGCCATCCTGCTGGTCCACGCCTACTCGATGTACGCGTACTTCTATCTGTTCACCCGTGCCGGCCTGGCCGCACTCGATCGATCGGCCATCGAAGCGGCCCAGTCCCTCGGCGCCAGTCGCTGGCGAACGCTCCGCCGGGTGACCATCCCGCTGCTGGCGCCGTCCCTGCGCGGGGCTGCCCTGCTGACGTTCATGACGGCATTGGCCTCCTTCAGCGCCCCGTACATCTTCGGCGGCGGATTCCGGGTCATGCCCACCCAGATCGTCCTGACCAGGCTGAATGGCGACTACTCCATGGCCATGGTGCAGACCGTCGTGCTGAGCCTGGTGGCGCTGGCGGGGATGGTGCTGGTGGGCCGCGATGTCGGGAGCACGGGGGGGGCCGGGAAGGGGGTGGCTCCGGGCGCGACTCCGATCCAGAGCCCGGGTCTCAGGCGCGCCGTCACCGCCGGCGGATGGTTGCTCGGCGTGGTGCTGCTCCTGCCGCACGCCACCCTGGTGTTGCTCAGTTTCGTTCCCGTGGGTACGTGGACGATTGAAACATTCCCACCGGCGTACACCGTCCGGAACTATCTGGCCCTGGTGACCGATCCCGAGCGGCTGCGTCCGCTGGTCAACAGCCTCTGGATGGCCACGGCAGCCACGACCGCGGCCGTGGCCACGGCCCTCGTGTCCGGTGCCCTGGTGGTGCGCCGGCCCGTGCGCGGTGCTCGCGCCATCGAGTCGCTGCTGGCCTTTCCGTGGCTGGTGCCGGGGACGGTGCTCGCCGTTGCCCTGGCGGCTGCATTCAGTGTCCACAGTCCCTGGACGGGCCGCTTCATCCTGGTTGGAACGCTGTGGATCCTTCCGATGGCGTACCTCGTACGGAGCCTGCCCATCGCGAGCCGCGCCGTACTGGCTGGTCTTCGCGGGCTCGATCCGACCCTGGAAGAGGCGTCATCGTCGCTCGGGGCCGGTCGGTGGCGGACCTTGTTCCGGGTCACCGGACCCCTGCTCAGGCCCGCGCTGGCCGCGGGGGCCACTCTCGCCTTCGTGACCGCCTTGGGCGACTTCGTAACGTCCATCATCCTCTACACCTACGATACCCGGCCGCTTTCGATGGAGATTCTCTCCAGCCTCCGGCAGGGTGACGTCGGGATCGCCGCCGCCTACGGGGTGCTCTTGATGGTGCTTTCCGCACTGGTGTTCGCGCTGGGCAGCGAACGCAAGCTGGTGGCCGGGTGACCGCAGTACAGCCGTCGCCGACCGGCCTGAAACAGCTTTCGGTCCTGATCGCGACCTGCTGCATCGACATGATCGGCTTCGCGATGGTCCTGCCCCTGCTCCCGTATTACGCGCTCGAGCTCAAGGCCACCCCCGAAGTCATCGGGCTGATGATGGCGGCCTACTCGGTCGCCCAGCTGTTCGTGGCGCCGTACTGGGGGCGGTTCTCCGACCGCTATGGCCGGCGCCCGGCGCTGCTGGTCGGTCTGTCGGCCTCGGCCGTTGCGTACGTGATCTTCGGGCTGGCCACCACGATCTGGCTGCTCTTCCTGTCGCGACTGGTGCAGGGCGCAGGAGGCGGCACGACGGGCGTGGCGCAGGCGTACGTGGCGGACACGGTCAGGTCGGCCGATCGCGCCAAGGCACTGGGCTGGCTGTCGGCGGCGACCAGTGCCGGTGTCGCCATCGGACCCGCCATCGGCTCCTTCAGCAACGCCCACTTCGGGCCGGTCGCGCCGGGCATGGTGGCGGCTGCCCTGTGCCTCATCAACGTGGCCTTCGCGTGGCGCTGGCTGCCGGAGTCGCGCCGGCCCGCAAGCACCGGGGCGGCGCGGCGGCCGGTCTGGCACGCCGCGGCGGCGGTGGTGCAGCATCCCGGGTGGCCCGTATCGCGACTGATCTGGATCTATGGCGTGGGGATGCTGGCGTTTTCATGCCTGACAACGGTCCTGGCGCTCTTCCTCAATGCCAGCTTCGCCATCACCGAGGTCACCATCGGCTATTTCTACAGCTACATCGGGATTCTGTCGTTCGTGATGCGGTCAATGTTCCTGGGCCCGATCGTCGCCCGGATCGGCGAAACCCGGACGATGCAAGTCGGCACCAGTATTCTGGTCGTGGGGCTGCTGCTGTACACGGTGGTCAGCAGTACCTGGATGCTCGTGCTGATCATCCCCTTCGTCCCGGTCGGGACGGCACTGCTGTTCCCGAGCACGACGGCACTCATGTCACGGGCCACCCCCAAGGAAGAGCTCGGTACGACCATGGGGGTGGCCCAGACGTTCGCCGGCATCTCCCGGGTGGCCGCTCCCATCGCCGCGACGATCGCCTTTCAGCGCATCGGTCACACCGCTCCGTTCTACCTGGCGGCTGGCATCGTCAGCCTGGTGGGGCTCATGGCGCTCAGGATCGAGCCGCTCCCGATACACACCGCGGAAACCCCGGTGCCGACCCCGCCGCCGGCGCCCGAGCGTCGCTGAACCCCCGGGGCGCCTCGCTAGAACTCGGCCCCCACCGCCAGGTTGAGGTGGCCGGCGGTTTCCCGGCCCGCGCCGTACGTGGTCGCGACCCGCCGATATTCCAACCCGAGGATGATGGGCCGGGGCTGCCAGTGGATGTGGCCGCCGATGGTCTCGTTCTTGAGCCGCGCCGTGGCCGGATCGAGATCCGCGTTCTTCGGGTCCTCCAGCCCGTAGCTCGCCCCGAGTTCCCAGTCGGAGTTCGGGCGCACCAGCAACTGTCCCCAGCCTCCCTTGCTGCGGACAGTGCGACCGTTCACGCCGAAATTCTGACCGATCCCCCCGCCTCCCAGGCCCGCGAGACCCTCGCCGGTAAAGGCTTCGCCCCGGACCTCCAGGTGCCGGCCGAGCGGGATCTGCACCAGGAGCGCGGCGGCCCGCGAGTCGAGCAGGGAGTCGCCCGCCGTGGCCAGCCAGCCGAGGTGCCCGCCCACGCTCACCTCACCGGCTGACCCGCTCCGGCCCCACCGGAAACGGACCCGGCTCTGCAGATAGGGACGCCGGGACTGTTCGGCCCGGTCCGGCTGGGTCAGGAACGGGCCCTGGGCGACGTATCCGGTCGGTGCCAGCACGGTTCCTTCCAGGCTGAGTCGGGTTGCCCCTTCGGTCAGGTCCCCGGTCAACCGGAGCTGTGGAATCCACAGCCAGAGATTGCCCGACCCCGCCATGGAGGGGAGGCCCAGGCTGGCGAGTGACGACGGGTTCAGCTCTACGATTGGCGGGGCTTCCTGGCCCGCGAAAAGCGTGACCCGGTTCCACGCCATCTGAGCCCACGCCCGCCGGATGCGCAGCAGCGGAAAAGTCCGTCCACCGTTCGAGGGCTGCTGACCACCCCAGAAATCCACGTCCAGCTCGGCCGTGAAGTCGCCATCGGCCACACCGGCGGCGAAGGCGCGGGCGCGCACCCGGGTCTGCCGCATGGTTGCCCCGAGGCTCGCACTCGGAAAGCTGTCACCGGCCACTTCCGGCACGGCGAACTGAGGCAGGTCGCTGTTGTTGGTCTTGGCCGAAGTGTAGAACCCGTTCATCAACACCGTGGCGGTGAAGGTCACCTCGGGTGCCGGGCGGTCCTGCGCGCCCAGCGCCGAAACGGCGGCGGTGAGCAGGCTCAGTGTGACCAATGAGTGTCGCAGCATGGAGATCGACCATGAGGTGTGGTGGTTGACGCCCCCGAGGGGCGGGGGGTAAGCTACTGCGCCATGCCCAAGATACGACGCTCATTGACGATCGGCGCGATCTTCACGGGGACGCTCTGGCTGCATCCGGCTCGCCTTCCGGCCCAGCAGGGCGGGGTGGTCGCGGGCCGGGTCACGCTGACCGAACGCGGGGACCGGTCGACCTCGGATCTGGGGCAGGCCATCCTGTGGCTTACCGGAGAGCGCGCTCCGGCAGCGGCGCCCGGAGCGGCGGAAATGGCCACCGAAGGCAAGCAGTTCGTCCCGCGGCTGGTGGTCGTGCCCCGGGGATCGACCGTCACTTTCCCGAATCACGATCCGTTCAATCACAACGTCTTTTCGTTGTCACCCGAGGCCGCCTTCGATCTGGGACTCTACGGTCGGGGCGAGGCCAGGCATATTGACGTGGACCGGCCAGGCGTCATCCGGGTTTATTGCAACGTGCACGCGCAGATGCGCGGCCTGATCGCGGTGCAGGAGACTGCCCTCTTCACCCAGCCCGGATCGGACGGCTCCTTTCGGCTGGATCACGTCCCGCCGGGTGACTACATCCTCCACGCCTGGCACGAGCGGGGTTCTGCGCCGGCGACGCGGACCATTCGTGTCGGTTCGGCGGGAGTGGACGCGGGGGTCCTCGCGATCGACGCGCGCGGCTACCGAGTCGCGCAGCACAAGGACAAGGAAGGCAAGTCCTACTCGGACCGGAGTCGGCGGTATTAAGACTCTCCCGTTTCGGGGACTCGGCCTCAAGTTGTTCCTGGCCATCGTCCTGGTCGTCGCTGTTACCCTCGGCGGGGCCCTGGGCCTGATTCGACTCCGGGCGAGTGAGGCGGCCGACGTCGCGATCGATCGCGGGCTGCAGGCTACCCAGTCCGCGATCGAGGACGCGCTTGCCGGCCGGAGCCGGGGTCTCCAGCAGCTGGCCAGGACCCTCGCCCAGGTTCCCACCTACATCTCCCGGATAGACGAGGCGCTCCGAACCGGCAACCGCGCCAACCTGCTGGACCAGGCTGACGAGTTTCGCAGTCAGGGTGATGCCGCCTGGGCCCTGATCACCGATCAGGCCGGGGTGCTGCAGGCGTCCAGTCGCTCGCCCGAGGCCTACGGTGATTCCCTGGGCCAGAGCGAGCTGGTCGGCAGGGCGCTGGCCGGTGATTCGGCCGAGGGGATCTGGGTCGAGTCTACCTCCGCCGGCGATTCCATGTTCCAGGCCGTGGCGGTGCCGCTGGCGGCGCCGCGGGCTCCGGTGTCCGGGGCCCTGATCATGGCGGTGCCGCTCGACGGCGCCTTGGCCGAACGACTCAAACGGCAGACGGCGTCCGAGGTGGTGTTCATCGCCTTCGACACGCTGGGGGTCGCCCAGGTCGCCGCCTCGACCTTGCCTCCAGGGACGATCGACTCCGCGCTTCGCGCGCGCTATCCGGCGACCGGAACGGCGCCAGACTCGGTCCCGAGCCGGCTTCGGGTGGAGGCCGGCGGGCTGACCTGGATCGCCGCCGCGGGACCGCTCGAGACCGCCTCCGGGCTCATCGTGGGAGAATACGCCGGGCTGCGGGCCCGGGAAGCCGAGCTGGCACCGTTCGGGGCCTTGCAGCGGTCCATTCTGGTGGGGTTCCTCGGCGCGCTGGCGATCGCGCTCCTGATCTCGCTGGTCCTGGCGCGGCAGATCACCCGCCCGGTCCGGCAGCTGGTGGCCATTACCCGGGATGTGGCCGCCGGCCGCTACTCGGGCACCATTGACATCAGCTCGCGGGACGAGATCGGCGAACTGGCCGAGGCCTTCCAGAGCATGCTGGCGGAGTTACGCGAGAAGCAGCGGCTGGTGGAGTTTCTCGGGGGCACCTCGGCGCGGACCGTGCGGGTCGTTTCGCCCAGCGCGGCCACGGTTGTCCCCGGCGGCAGTGTCCCGCTGGGGCCGGGAACGGTGCTGGCCAATCGCTATGAGATCCGGCAGCAGCTCGGCGCCGGAGGCATGGGAGTCGTCTATCGGGCGCACGATCGCGAGCTCAAGGAAACGGTCGCGATCAAGACGCTCCGCCCGGAGCTGGTGGGGGATGCCAACCTGCTGGAGCGGTTCAAACAGGAAATTCGTCTCGCCCGGCGGATCTCGCACCCCAACGTGGTGCGCACTCACGATCTGGGCGAGGCCGACGGACTCTATTTCATCACCATGGAGTTCGTGGAGGGTACCAGCCTCGAGGAGCTCATCAGCAAGCGCGGGGCCCTGCCGCTCAACGTTACGCTCACCATTGGTCGCCAGCTTTGCCGCGCGCTGGAGGTGGCCCACGACCAGGGGGTGGTGCACCGCGACATCAAGCCGCCGAACCTGGTGGTCGATGCCCAGGGTTTCCTCAAGGTCATGGACTTCGGCATTGCCCGGCTCGTGGAAGGGCGGCAGCCGGCCGGCGCCGGCCTTACTGCAGACGGGACCATCATCGGCACCCCGGAGTACATGGCACCGGAGCAGCTCATGGGTCACGCCGTGGACGGCCGCGCCGACCTCTACGCGGCCGGGTTGGTGCTGTTCGAGTGCGCCACCGGCCGCCGCCTGTTCACCGGCGGATCATTCGCCACGGTGCTCATGCGCCAGGTCCAGGAACCGGCCACCGATCCGCGCACCGTTGTACCCGGCCTCCCGGAAAGCTTCGCCACGCTGGTCCTCAAGGCGCTGGCGAAGGACCCCGCCGAACGCTGGCAGTCTGCGACCGAGTTCTCCCAGGCGCTCGATCGCATCCGTGCCTGAATCACACGGAACGGCATCCTCATGAGTGCTGACGATCGGCTCGATCGGCTCGAGCAGCGGGTTGCCGTCCTCGAGGGGCTGGTGCGGAAGCTGGTCTCGTCCAGCCGCGACGTTGGCGCGGACACCTCGGAACAGATACCGCGTACCGCGAACCGGGAACCCGGTGCCGAGCCGGCAGCCCCGGCAGCGGGCCCTCGACCGGCGCCCAAGCCCTCTGCCGCTCGAACCCCGCAGGAACAGATCCGCGCCGCGCTGCACGCCGTACCCGGCGCCATCCGACCGAAGACCATGCTCACCGAACAATGGCTCGGCCAGCGTGGCCTGCTCGCCGTGGGGGTCGTGTTCGTAGTGCTGGCCGCGGCATTCATGCTCAAGCTCTCCTTTGAACGTGGCTGGATCTCGCCCCTGATGCGCTGCGTCGGCGGGGCGATCGCCGGAGCGGGCATCGGGATGCTCGGCTGGCGGCTGCACGGCCGAGGCACACGCACATACGGCGCGGCGCTGATCGGTTGCGGTGCTGCGGTGATGTACCTCGCTGTCTGGGCCGCGGCCCGACTGTATCAGTTTCTCCCGCCCGGGCCGGCCATTGCCGCGCTGGCATTGGTGGCACTCGGCCTGACGGCCGTCGCGCTGACGATCAATGTCGAGGCCCTCCTCGCCGCGGCGGCGCTGGGCGCGTTCTTCGCTCCGATCGTGATCGGCAAGGAAGCGGGCACGGTCAATTTTCTCCTGCTGTACCTTGGCGCCATGGGCGCGGCCCTCGGTTCGGTCGCCGCCCAGCGCCACTGGCGCCTGGCGACATTCGTCGTGGCGCTCGCCTATTTCGGCATCGCCGGCTCGGGGATTCTCGAGCACGCCCACCCGGTCGGCCTCTACCTGTACGGCATCATCGGCGGGTCGGCGGGACTGTATGCCGGACTCCGGGAACGCTGGTTCGAGACCCGCCTGCTGGCCTTCACCGGCGGGTGGACGGTGCTCGGCGTGGCTGACCAGGCCACCAGTGCGCACTGGTTCACGCTGGCGGGTGGGCTGGTGCTGGTCGCGCCGGTCTGGTGGCGGGCGCTCACTGCCGAGTCGGTCTGGCCCGGCGGGGCCGGCACCGCGCCCGGGCGGGCGGCGGTGACCTTCGCCGATTCCTTCTACTTCTACTCGTCGCCGATCTTGCTCGGTCTGGCGGCGTACCAGGTGGCTCCCGGCACGTTCGACCGCCACGCAGGCCTGTTATCCCTGCTGGTGGCGGTGCCCTATCTGGCCGTCGGCCTGGTCGCCCAGCGGCGGGCGTTCGGGATCGTCGGCGCCGCCGCGCTGGCCCTCGCCTCGCTGCTCGAGTGGCCCGGCATCGAGGCGACCTGGGCGCTGCTCGCGCTGGCCCATTTGTGGGCCCTGGCTGACCATACACTCGAGCGCCGCGACGGTCGCTGGTTCGCGCTCGCCACGTTGGCGCTCGGGCTGTGGCATCTGCTCGCCGTCGATCTCCCGGAGCGGCCCTCCAGCGAAACGGCCTTCGTCGGCGTATGGGCACTCAGCTTCTGGTGGTCCGTCGAAACCGTGATTCTGCTGGCCGTCACGGTGCTGCGAGACGCTTCGAGCGCGAGTGGCACCCGGCTGCGTGCCCCACTCTGGGCCCTGGCCGGGATCCTGCTCCTGTTCGGCGTGACCGGCGAGCTGGTGCGGGCCTTCGAGCAGAGCGGCCTCGGTGAGGCGACCGCCGATCTGGCCGGCGGCCTGGCGGTCAGTGCCTGGTGGATATGCTTCGCGGCCGGGTGTTTCCTGATCGGATTCACCCGACGGATTCGACCGCTTCGAATATCCGGATTTCTTGTGGCGGGGATGGCGCTGGCCAAGGTCGTTCTGGTGGATCTGTCCACCCTCGATGCGCTGTATCGCGTCGGCTCTGCGCTCATCCTCGGCGTGGCGTCGCTCGCCGTGGCGTACGCGTACCACCGGAACCCGGGGGCCGAGCGATGAGCGCAGGGCAGCCGTCCGGGATCTCCCGGGAGTCGCCGAACAGCGGGCGAATCCGCGCGCTCAGGCCCGCGGATCTTGCCGAGGCCACCTGGGACGATCTCCGGCCGTTCTACCAGGAGCTGACCGATCGCCCGCTCGACTCGGCCGATCTCGAACGCTGGCTGGCCGACTGGTCGTACCTGGAAGAGGTAGTCGGCGAGGCCGCGGCTCTCGCGATGATCGCCTATACCTGCGACACGACCGACGCGGCCAAGGAGGCGGCCCACCTCCGGTTCAGTGCAGAGATCCTGCCTCGCCTCGAAGAACTCGAGGTCGAGCTGGCCAAGCGCCTGCTGGCGACGGGGTACACCGGGCGCGGCCTGGAGGTCACGATCGCCAGGTTTCGCACCGCGGCCGAGCTCTTCCGGGAGGAGAACGTCCCGCTCAACGCCGAGATGGAAGAACACGGCGCCCGGTACCAGAAGCTCACCGGTGGGCTGACCGTGCTCTGGGACGGAGTCGAGAAGACCCTGCCGGAGCTTCAGCCCTACCTGCAGTCGCCCGACCGGGCGGTGCGGGAGCGGGCATTCCGACTCCACTGTGATGCGTACGCCGTCCGGCGGACGGAGTTGGCCGGGATTTTCGACACCTTGTTCGACCTCCGGGTCCGGGTCGCCAGGAACGCGGGGTTCCCGGATTACGAGTCGTATGCGTTCCGTGCCAAATGCCGCTTCGATTACACGCCCGCCGATTGCCGCCGGTTTCATGAGGCCATCGAAGCCGTGGTCGCGCCCGCCGTCGAGCGGGTAATGGCGAGACGGAAGGCGCGTCTCGGGCTCGAGACCCTGCGCCCCTGGGATGTCGGGCCTGATCCGGAAGGTCGCCAGCCGATCCGCCCGTTCCGCGACCCGGCCGAGCTCATTACCACGAGTCGCCGGGTCTTCGAGCGTGTGGGACCGGCCTTCGGGCGTCATTTTCAGACCATGATCGACGAACGCCTTCTCGAGCTTGGCGTTCGCAAGGGCAAGGCCCCGGGGGGCTACTGCGAGACCCTCCATCACCGGGGCCGGCCGTTCATCTTCATGAACGCCGTGGGAGTGCTGGATGACGTCTCGACCCTGCTGCACGAGTCGGGACACGCGTTTCATGCCTTGGAGGCGCATGGGCAGCCGCTGGTCTGGCAGCGTCACCCGGGGCTCGAGATGTGTGAGCTGGCATCGATGTCCATGGAGCTTCTCGCGGCACCGTTTCTGGCCCGGCAGCAAGGTGGTTTCTTCTCGCCGGAGGAGCTGGCGCGAGCCCGGGCCGAGCATCTCGAGGACGTGCTGGTCACCCTCTCGCATGTCGCCTCGGTGGATGCGTTCCAGAGTTGGATCTATCACGACCCGGACGGTCGCGACGCCGACGCGCGGGACCGGGCGTGGCTGAGGGTACGCAGCCGGTTCGAGCGGGGTCTGGACTGGACCGGCCTCGACCGGGAGCGAGCCACCCGTTGGTATCGCCAGCTCCACATTTTCCTCTACCCGTTCTACTACATCGAATATGGGATCGCCCAGATCGGGGCCCTGCAGGTGTGGCGCAACAGCCTGCGCAACCCGCAGCACGCGATTGCCTGCTACCGTCAGGCGCTGTCCCTGGGCAACACCTGTTCCCTGCCAGAGCTGTACCGGGCGGCCGGCGTCGAATTCACGTTTGACCGGGGCGTGATCGCCGACCTGGTGTCGCTGGTTGAAGACGAACTGGCTCGCTGGCTGCCCTGACGAGACGCCGCCCCGCGGGCATCCGCCCGTGGTTGCGTCCCCGGGGGTCCCAAGAGCAGATTCCACCCCCTGCCGAGACAGGGTCATGGTGTCCCCTCGACCCTGCTGAGCCCGTCACCGTCGGAGAGCGTGCATGGCGAAGGAAGAAGGCATCGAGATGGAGGGTGTGGTCACCGAGGTGTTGCCCGACCGCAACTATCGGGTCCTGCTTGAAAACGGACACTCCATCCTCGCCTATGCCGCCGGCAAGATGAGCAAGTTCAAGATCCGGGTTCTGGAAGGAGACCGGGTCACGGTCGTGCTCTCTCCCTACGACTTGACGCGCGGCCGGGTGATCTACCGCCACAAGTAAGCGCGGCCCGGCGGGTTCCCGGGGGGGGGCAACGACAACGGGGGCCGGTCGACTGACCGGCCCCCGTCGCGTGTTCAGGCAGACTGTGCTACTTCACTTTGGTGACGTTCTCCGCCGCGGGCCCCTTCGCCCCTTCGACGATGTCGAACTCGACCCGCTCACCTTCCGAAAGGCTGCGGAACCCATCGGCTTTGATGGCGGTGTGGTGGACGAAGCAGTCCTTGGAGCCGTTCTCGGGTGTGATGAAGCCGTAACCCTTGGCATCGTTGAACCACTTCACCGTGCCAGTGACGCGAGGCATGCTGCTGTACTCCGTGCGGGGGGAACATCGTCAGCGGTCCGGGTGCGCCGGTTCCGCTGACAGGGAAAATGAGCTGGGGAACGTCCCGGCTCACGACTGCAATAAAAAGACCCGAGCGTAAGGTGCCCGGGTCGCGCAGTTTTCCTTTGTGGGGAAGCCCTGCTCGATTGCTACCCGGCCAAGCCTTCTGGCCACTTCAGCCGCGATAAAGATGGGGCTCAGGCGTATTCCGTCAAGGGGGGGGATACAGTCGGTAGGTGGGATCCGGCCCAGTTGGGTGGGTCACGGTCTCCACCACTTGAGGGCGGCCTTGGCCCACTCGCCGCTCCGTCGCCGCAGGCCCTGACCGGTCGCCCGGTTCAGGGCCTGCAGGAATTCGGTGGCCGACGGATAGCGCTGCTCGACCTCCGCGTGCAGGGCCCGCTCCAGCACCCGGACCATATCCTCCCCAACGTCGCTCCGGTGGAGCAGCAGTTCGGGTCGCTGGTTGGCCGTTTGCCGGGTCAGGACCTGTTCCACGGTCTGCCCGCTGAACGGGGGCTCGCCCAGGAGCGAGAAGTACGCCACGGCCGCCAGGCTGTAGATGTCGGACCGCTGATCGACCCGCTCGCCGAGCAACTGCTCGGGGCTCGCAAACATGGGGGTCCCGCTCTGGCTGGTCGCGCCGCCGAACCGGCCGGGGCCCAGGAGCGCGAGCGCCAGGCCGAAGTCGGTGATCTGGACGCTGCCGGTCTGGTCGATGAGCATGTTCTCGGGTTTGAGGTCCCGGTGTACCAGCCCGGTGGAATGCGCTTGGGCGAGTGCGCTCAGCGACTCCCGCAGCAGGCGGACCGTCTTGTCCACCGACAGCGGGCCTTCCTTGTCCACCAGCTGCGCCAGATTCGGGCCTTTCACCAGTTCCATGGTGTACCAGATCATGCCCGACCGGCCGCCAATGTCGTAAATGGCCACGATGTTCGGGTGATTCAGGCGGGCCGCCAACTGCGCCTCCCGGCGGAACCGCTCGACCACCGCGGGATCCGCCGTCAGGTGCGGGTGCAGGACTTTGAGGGCTACCTCGCGTTCGAGGTGCAGGTCGCGTACCCGGTAGACCCGTCCGTAGCCGCCTCGTCCCAGAAGGGAGAGCAGCTCGTAGTCGTCACCCAGGGCCCGGCGGAGGCGCTTCTCCCAGTGGCGTCCATCGTCGCTCTCGGTGGACGGCACGCGAACGCCCACCTGAACCTGCGCGGCCGGGTGGTCGAACGTTCCGGCTTCGGAGGCGAAGTCCTCGAGCATCTCCCCCGCCGAAAGGAACCGGTCGTCCGGGACCGGCCGGAGAGCGCGGAGCAGGATGCGCTCAATGGCCCGGGGACAGTTCGGGCGAAGTTCAGAGGGAGGCCGGAGTTCGAGCGAATCGCAGGGTGGCTCCTGACCGGTCACGGCGTAGTACAGGATCGCTCCGGCCGTGTAGACGTCGCTGGCGGGATCGCCGGCCGTCCCGTCTCGGATTTCGGGGGCCATGAAAGCCTGCGCTCCCACCACTTCCGTCGCAGGAATCGCCGGCAGCGTCCAGTTGCAGTACCGCAGCTCCGTCACCGTCCCGCGCCCCGCCATATTCACCAACAGCGACGTGGGGGCAATCCGCCGCACGATGATGCCGTGCGCGTGGGCGTGTTCCAGTCCGCTCAGGACGTCGCGAGCCAGCACGTGCACGGTCGGAAAAGACCGGGGGCCCCGCTTGACCGCCTCCTGCAGGCTTTCCCCTTCGATCCAGTTGCCGACCCGGTAGGCCAGATCGCCGATGACCGCGGCATCGTACACATGGCGGATCGCCGGGTGGTCCAGTTGGGCGAGCGCCTCGGCCTCGCGGAGGAACCAGGCGCGGGCCTGATCATCGGGATGGAGATTGACGCGGAGCGAGACCCGCCGCGACAGGACCGTGTCCTGGGCGCTGAACAGCACGCGCTCGCGTGAGGCGGCCACCATGGTCTCGAGCCGGAAACGGTGCCCCAGCGCGGCCTCGACGTGCTCGAAGATGGTGAGCGGCGGCGGCGTGGTCATGGAGGAACGATCAACCATCGGCGAGCAACGGTGTCGGGCGGGCGATCCGTCGACGCTCGATCTGACCGCGTTGCTCGCAGCGGGCGCGGCTGCACCAGCGACGCGACAGATTGGGTGACGCGTCCGCGAAAAAGAGCAGGCAGCCGGGGTTGGCGCAGCGACGCACGGCCACCACCGGACTCGTCAGCGTGTTGCCCGCCGATCGAGCGACCGCCTCCAGCGCAGTCAGGGTTCGTGCCGGGACGAACCGTGTCTGCCAGCTGCCCCCGACCCGGATCAGCTGTTCCCGGCCGTCGATCCGCCGCAACCGGCCGTTGACCGCGGCGATCGCGGCGGGAGGCGGAGTCCTGCTCGTCGCCAGCGCCTTCGCCATGGACAACAGGATTCCACGGAACTCCACGGCTTCCGGGAAGGCCACGGCGTTCATCGGGGCCTCCACTCGCACCGCCTTGGTCCACCGGAGGTAGGCGGCCGGATCCGGCAGGGTATCCGACCCTTCAGGGCCTGCCACGGTGTTGATGAACTCGAGCCAGAGGGCGTCGCCCAGGAGCACGAACTCGAGATCCGGCACGTCTCAGGGATCCTCGGCCGTCGCCACGGCGTCCCGGCCTCCACGCTTGGCGCGGTACAGCGCCCCGTCGGCCGCGTTGATGATGGCGTCGGCCGCCATTCCGTGTCGGGGCGCTTCCGAGATCCCCATGCTCAACGACGGGCGCCCGAATTCCGGGTGGGTCTTCTCCAGGAACCCGACCGTTCGCTGCAGCCGGCTCACGAACACGGCCGCTTCCTCGGCCGTGGTCATCGGCAGGATGACGAGGAACTCGTCTCCCCCCATCCGCCCCACCAGGTCCAGCGATCGGCATTGCTGCCGGAGCACCCTGGCGAGCTCGACCAGCAGCCGGTCTCCCCCCGCATGCCCCAGGGTATCGTTCACGGCCTTGAAACGGTCCACGTCGATCATGACGACGCTGGTCCGGATCTGGTGGCGGTAGGTGCGCGACAGCTCCGCCGTGAGGCGTTCCTCCATCGCGCGACGATTGAAGAGCCCGGTGAGGGGGTCGGTGGTGGCCGCGCTCTGCAACTGCTCGACCAGCTGCGCGTTCTTGAGGGCGATCGCCGCGGCGAAGGCCAGGCTGCCCGCGAGATCGAACTCCGATTGCCCGAAGGCCTGATCGTGCAGGCGAGGACCCAGGGCGAGAATCGCCAGACGTTCGGCCCCCGCGTCGAGCGAGACGATAACCCTGGCGTTGTGGGGAAACAGCTTGCCCAGCGCCGCATCATCGGTCGTCCCCACCGGGCCGTCGGCCGGCATCGCTCGCTCCAGTTGTACCCGGTCGATGGGTGCGAGCGACATCGAGCCTTTGAGCGAGCGGACGACCTTGGGGACGTACACATCGCCGAGTGGCCGGTACAGGCAGGCCCACCAGCAGAAGAACACCTCTGCGACGAAGTCCAGCACCAGGTGCTCGGTCTCGTCGGCCGAGTGCACCGACGAAAGCAGCCGGGCCACCTGACGCAGCGCGCGGAGCTGGAACACGGCGTCGTCCAGCTGGTCCTGCCGCTCGCGCAACACCCCGTGGAGCTCCAGCATGACCGACAGACCGAGGGCGATCGCGGTCGCCTGCGGCCGGACCCTGGCCGCAACCACCGGGTCGGCGAAGATCGCCAGCTCGGTCTTGCCGCTCGTGAGCCGTATCACTTCGACCGCACCGGGCAACCAGTCGGGCTGGGGAAGGAGTGGGACCAGGGTCCCCGGGGTGGTCACGCTGAACCAGATGCGGTCGCTCTGGAACTGCCGTACCAGCGTTTCCCTGCACCGTTCGAGCAGTTCGCCGTCTGAGCCGGCCTGCCGGCATGCGGCCGCGAACGCGCTCGGGAGCGAAGCCAGCGCCGGTGCCGCAGGGGGGGAGTCCATCTTGTTGAAGAAGATAGTGATGGGCCAGTGAAGGGGGGAGTCAGTCGGTGCGTTCTGGGCGCGACTCACCGCGGGGTCAGTAGCCAGGAGTCATCCGTATGCGCCAGTAGTCGGAGTTGGTCCCGCGGCCGGGTCACGGGCGTTCCCTGGGATCGGTCCGGCTTCTCACGATTCACTGCGGGGCGGGTCTGTGGCCTCCTCGACCGTCCTGGCCAGCCGACCCGTCAGATCCCGCAGTTCTGCCAGCATCCCCGGTCGCGGCCCCGATGGGTGTCGCTCCATCGTGTCGACGACTTCCTGGAACCAGCGAACCACCGCCTCGGCGCCGCCCGGCGCGTACCCCGACAGGTACTCGATCCCGAGGCGTCGGACATCGGCGAGCACCGACCCGCACAGCTGGATCTCGGTGGCCGTACACACTTCGAGGGCCTGCCGGCCTGCCTGCCCGAGGCCGGCCAGGAAGTCCAGCTTGCATGCCTCCCAGCCCCGTTCCTTGCCCCGGCCGTCGTACCTCGGCTCGACGACCTGGCGCAGGACCTCGGCGACCGGCCCTCCGAACTTCACGGCGATCTTCGCCCCCAGTTCGTGGCGGCGGGCCGGGGAGGCTTCGTTCAGGAGCGGCGTGAGGATTCCGGTCACGATGGTGACTTCGTCGGCGCCGTAGCGCGCCAGGACGACGGCCACTCCGGCGGGCCGAGTCATCCAGGACGAGCCGTCACCGCGGTGGGCGGGCGGCGGGCCGTGCTTGGCGGCGAACGCCAGCGCGTGGGCGATACGATCGGAGTAACCAGGCGTCATGGGATGCCCAGCATCTTATGGGTTTGGAGGCTGAGTCGCCATTGCGGATGCTCCAGACAGTACCGGACGGCGAGTTCGGTGTTGCGCCGCCGGTCCGGGCCGTCCATCGGCTGCAGCAGGTAGTGCCGGAAACCCAGCCCCAGGTAACGCTCCGGCTCGGCTCCGGCCTGCGGGAACACCAGCTTGAGCTCGTCGCCACTGGTCTGCACGAGTGGCGCCTCCGCCTTCGGGCTGACGCAGATCCAGTCGAGGCCTGGGGGCGCCGAAAGTGTGCCATTGGTCTCGACGGCGACCTCGAATCCTTCGGCGTGCAGGGCGGCGATCACCTCGGAGTCGAGCTGCAGCAGCGGCTCACCTCCCGTACACACCACAAACCGGCGGCCATCGCAGGGGCGGTCCGCCGGCCAGGTTGCGGCGACCGCGGCGGCGAGTGCCTGCGGCGTTTCGAACCGCCCGCCGCCGGGACCGTCGGTGCCGACGAAATCGGTGTCGCAGAAACGACAGACCGCCTTCTGTCGGTCGGCCTCCCGGCCGGTCCACAGGTTGCAGCCCGTGAACCGGCAGAACACGGCGGGGCGGCCGGCCTGAGCACCCTCGCCCTGCAGGGTGTAGTAGAGCTCCTTGACTGTGTACATGACGTCTAACCGTCCAGCGCCTGGCCTCTGGCGCCGGCGAGATCCGACCCGGGACGCCTGGTCCCCGGCTTCTGGTACGGCGCCGGATCCGGGAGGCCGTTTTCCCGAAAGCCTTTCAACCGAATCTGACACGAGTCACACGCCCCGCAGGCGGCCCCGTCCGGTGCCGGATCGTAGCAGCTCCGGGTATTGGCTGTAATCGACTCCCAGCGCGATCCCCGTGGCGATGATCTCCCGCTTGGACAGCGCGACGAGGGGGGCTCTGACCCGCATTCTCGCACCGGCCTCGACGCTCACCCGGGTGGCGAGATTGGCCATCCGCTCGAAGGCGGCGAGGTATTCCTCGCGGCAGTCGGGGTAACCGCTGTAATCCAGCGCGTTGACACCGAGGAAGATGTCGTGCGCGCCGACGACCTCCGCCCAGGCGAGCGCGTATGAGAGAAAGATGGTATTCCGGGCCGGCACATAGGTGACCGGGATGCCCGTCGCCATCTCCTCGGCGGAGCGGCCCTTGGGAACGGGGAGATCGTCGGTGAGGGCCGATCCCCCGAAAAACCGCAGGTCGATACTCACCACGGCGTGTTGAGCAACTCCGATCTGCCGGCACACTTCGCGAGCCGCCGCCAGCTCGATGGCGTGCCGCTGGCCGTATCGGAAGCTCATCGCGTACGGAGCGAAGCCGTCGCGCTTCGCGATGGCCAGCGTGGTGGCCGAATCCAGGCCGCCGGAAACCAGCACGATGGCACGGGGCAGGGAGGGCATGGACGGAAGTTAGGCCGACTCCGCGGTCCGAGCCATGCGTTCGGTGGGCCGCGGCGACTCCCGGCCCAGGATGTGGCGGAGAGCCGCACCCAGGTCGCTGTGGCGGAAGGCATATTCGCACTCCTGCAGCCGCGACGGCAGAACGCGGCTGCTGGACAGCAACAGTTCCTTGGCCATGTCACCGAACAGCAGCCGCAGCAGGGCCGCAGGTACGGGGATGAGGGCGGGACGCCCCAGGACCTTGGCCAGCGTTGCGGTGAACTCCGCATTGGTGACCGGCTCGGGTGCGGTGAGATTGACGGGACCCCGGAGCCGGTCGTCGACCAGGACGTGGTGAATCGCCCCCAGGACGTCGTCGATGCCGATCCAGCTCATGTACTGACGGCCGTTGCCGAGGCGGCCTCCCACGCCCGCTCTGAACGGGGGCAGCATCCGCTGCAACGCCCCACCCGCCGGTGTCAGTACCACCCCAAGCCGGACCTGCGCGACCCGGATTCCCGCCGCCACGGCTGCGCCGGTCGCAGCCTCCCACGACTGGCCGACCCGTTCCACAAACATGGTCTCGGCGCCCGCCCTGAGGTCGGTTGCCTCCGTGACGAGTCTGTCACCGCGGTCTCCGTAGATCCCGACCCCGCTCGCCGCGACCAGGGTCCGGGGAGGACGCGCCAACCCGGCGAGCGTCTCCGCCAGGAAAGTCGTCCCGTCGACCCGGCTGTCCATGATTCGCCGCCGCCGTTCCGCGGTCCAGCGACCCGCTATGGGTTCCCCGGCGAGATGAATCACCGCGTCAACTCCGTCGAACGCACCCGGATCGATGCGCCGGTTGGATGGGTCCCAGGCTCTGTCGTCTCCACTCGCCTGGCCGCGCACCAGGCGACGGACCCGGTGTCCCGACGTGGTCAGGAGCGGGATCAGGCTGCGACCGATCAGTCCGCTTGCCCCGGTGATCGCCACCGTGAGGCCGGTGGATTCCCCGGATCGAGCCGCGGCTGCCAGATCGTCCCGGACCGTCGCGTGACGGTAGCGGAAGCTGCGCCTGAGCCGGGCGTCTACGACCCGCTGACCCAGGGCGCCCACCGGTCCGAACGGCAGCCGGTAGACGATCCGGTCGACGTAACGGCAGGTGTGGTGTCCGATCGGCTCGAAGAGATGGGTGTGAACCCAGCGTTCAAACGGTCCCTCGACCTGCTCGTCCACGAACTGGCGTCCCGGCACCACTTCACGATGCCGGGCCACCCAGCGTGTCCGCACGGGGCCGATCCCGACCTCGAGTATCACCTGGCCGTTCTCGAGTCCGCCTCTGCGATCCACCAGGCGGACCGATTCCCACGGTGGGACGAGGCGTTCGAGCGCCCCGGGCCGGACATGCCAGGCATACGCCTCTGCGGCGGACACCGGAAGCTCGCTGGAAAATTCAAACCGCATCGACCCCTCGTGAGCGCGAAGACCTGGGACTCTGGATAATAGGGACTTCGATCCTTCCGCACCGCTTGTCCCCCCACCGTCGGTCCGGCCTGGCCGCTGCTGGACACCCTCGTGGGGAGCGCTATCTTGTCCACCGCTTGTGAGTTGCCAAATCTCCACCGGTCGGGTCCCGTGCGACGAATCCACTGCACCACGTTCCTGCCTGCCCTGCTCGCCGCAGCAACCGTCAGCGCCCAGGTCGACGAAACCAGCCCCTTCAGGCCGCTCGACCTCCCGACTCCCAACCAGGTCCGTACGGGCGCCGGACGGCCAGGTCCGGGTTACTGGCAGCAACGGGTGGACTACACCCTCCGGGCGGCTCTCGATCCGGCGGCCCAGGAACTCCGGGGAACGGGCACCATTCACTACGCCAACCGCTCTCCCGACCCGCTGCCGTACCTCTGGATGCACCTGGAACAGAACATCTGCGGGCCCGGGAGCGTGACCAACCAGCTCGATCAGCCGCCCCTGGTCTTTCTGGGGTCGGTCTTCGACTTCTCCTGCAAGGGATTCGAAGGCGGCCTGGTGCTGGAGTCGCTGACCTCCCTGGGGCGACCGCTGCTGCACACCGTGTATGGGACCACGATGAGGGTGGACCTTCGGCGCCCGCTGGCGCCTGGCTTGGCGATTGACATCGACGTTCGATGGCGTTTCCGCGTGCCCCCATACGGGGCCGGCCGGATGGGGCGTGATGGCGATCTGTACGAGCTGGCCCAGTGGTACCCGCGCATGGCAGTTTACGATGACGTGAAGGGCTGGAACCACGAGCCCTACATTGGTGCGGGAGAGTTCTACCTCGAGTACGGCTCGTTCGATGTCGCTATCACCGTCCCATCGACTTTCGTGGTCTCGGCCACCGGCCTCCTCACGAATCCCGTGGAAGTGCTCACCCCGACCCAGCGGGCGCGATTGGCGCGGGCCCGGACCTCCGACACGGTGGTGGCCATCATCTCCGCCGAGGAGGCGGGTGACCCGCGGCGGACCCGCCCGCGGGAACGTGGAACCCTCACCTGGCGCTTCCACGCCGACAGTGTGCGCGATTTCGCGTTCGCCGCGGCGCCCAATTTCCGCTGGGATGCCAGCGGCTGGAAGGGGATCTACGTCCATACCTTCTACCGCCCGACGGCCGAGCTCTGGCCGGAAGCCAATCGGATGGTCCGGGAAGGGCTGCGGTATTTCAGCGAGCAGTGGTATCCCTACCCGTACCCCCACATTTCGAGCATTGAAGGGCCGATCGAGGGCATGGAGTATCCGATGATGACCTTCGATCCGACCGGACCGACCCGCACCGACCTCCAGTGGGTGTTGGCCCACGAGCTGGGCCATCAGTGGATGCCGATGATCGTCGGCTCCAATGAGCGACTCTACCCCTGGATGGACGAGGGCCTCAACACGTTCATCGACCTGGCCAACGCGGCCAGGTACTTTGGCGGCTCGCCCTACGGCGATTCGATCGAGGTGCATCCGCTCCATCTCTACCCCGATCACGCCATTGCCGGAGTCGAACAGCCCCTGATCAGTCGGCCGGTCGAATCGCACGACCTGTTCTGGACCGGCTACCAGAAGCCGGCGCTCATGATGCAGCTGCTCCGGTACGAAGTGCTCGGCCCCGAGCGGTTCGATCCCGCCTTTCGGGAATACCTGCGCGCCTGGGCGTACCGGCATCCCACGCCGGCCGATTTCTTCCGAATCATGCGGGATCAGTCGGGGATGGACCTCGATTGGTTCTGGCGCGGCTGGGTCCTGACTCCCGCCAGGCTGGACCAGGCCGTCGACTCAGTCAAGCTGCACGGCGACAGCCTGGCCGAGATTCACCTGTCGAACCGGGAGACGATGGTGATGCCTGCCACGCTCGCGCTCCAGGTGCGGCCTGCCTCGGGGGGGGCCGTCACGACCACCCCGGTTCGGCTGCCGGTCGATATGTGGAACCTCGGCCCCCGTTTCGTCTACCGTTTTCGGGGGCCGGGAACGCTGATCGGGGTTGGCGTGGATCCGGCCATGGCACTGCCGGACATCAACCGCGCCAACAACAGCTGGCACCGATAGCGCGGGGGACGTATCATGACTCAACGGGCATCCGGCCCCAATGACCCGGTCCGGGAGTACCTTCGCCGGACGGGCGCCTCCTATTCCATTGTGGCGCAGGGGCTTCGGGGGCTGGTCGAAAACTGGGAACGCGTGGTCGAACAGGTGTTGGAGGGGTATGACCTCACCCTCGACGACTATCTGAACGACATGGACAGCCGCCAGCTCCTGGCCAACGCGCTCGAGCTGGCTCCGGACGCGGTGCGGCGGACGTTTTCCGCGCGGGTCCACGATGCGGACCTGCGGATCCGCCTGAATCTCGTCCCGTCGGGGCGCTGCCTGTGGGGCGGGATCGTGGCAGAAGAAGAAGGCTGGACAGAAGACAGCAACTGGTGGTATTTCGAGAAGCCGAGAACGCCGGGCCCGGCGCTCCGACGCGAACTGGACCTGCAGTGACCAAGCCGATCCTCTCCCTTCGACATGGCGACGTGACCATCGCGCTCGCGGGTCGCGCCGTTGCCATCGGCCGGCTGCCGGAATGCGACGTGATGCTGGATGGCTGGGAGGTCTCCCGCCGCCATGCCCGAATCGTCCCCACGCCCGCCGGCCCGCTGATCGTGGATCGCAGCCGGTTTGGGACCTTTGTCAACCAGATCCAGGTGATCGCTCCGCTGCGGCTGACGGAGGGGGATGTCATCCGTATCGGGCGCACGGAGCTTCGGGTAGTCATCGCGCCGGTTTCCGCGATCCGGCGGTCGAATGCGGAGTTCCCGGCCCGGCTCGCGGGTTGGTGGCGCCGTTACGGCCTGCCGGAAATCGGGGGCGCCGTGGCCGCTCTCGCCGGCGCGCTGTTGTCGCTCCGTGCCGGCGCCAGCCTTCCGCTCGCGGCTATCGCCGGAACCGTCGCCGAAGTCCTCTGGTTCTACGGGAGTCTTGCGGTTCGCGATCTGCAGTACGAGGCCCGGGCCGCCCAGGCGGTCGGGCGCCGGTTCGAGGCCCGGGCCGCCGGAGACGTCCTCCGCAATCTCGGCCGGGAGTTTGGCGCTGCCGAGGTGGTAGACCTCCTGGTGCGACCCGTGTGCCTGGGGGTGGGGCTCGCGACCCTCGGGGGGATCGGCGGGGTGCTCGCTGGCAAGATCGCGGCAGACATCCTGTTCTACGGACCGGTGCTGTCGCTCTGCCACTGGCGCTTCGCCGGTCGCGCACCCCGGGTCACCGAGTCCCACCGCCTCCGGCCGACTTCCGGGATACCGATGCCCATCGGACAATTCGCCGAGTTGCACCGCCAGCTCGACCACCAGGACGCGACGCCCCAGCCCGAACTCCCGCCGACCTACCGCACTGATCGATGACGGCCGCCTTCGGCGCGGAGTCCATGGTGGCTCCGCTCAGGCGGGTCGTGGTTCGACGTCCCGACGCGGCTTTTGCTTCCGCTGATCCCCGCACCTGGAATTACGCCGCTCGGCCCGATCTCGCCGCCGCCAGTCGGGAGCACGCCGCGTTCGTCGCGCTGCTTGCCGAGGGGGGCGCCGAGGTGATCTACCACGACGCTCCGCTGAACGGGATGGCCGATGCCATCTATGTCCACGATCCGGTCCTGATCACGGCCCGCGGCGCGATCCTGATGCGGATGGGCAAACAGCTTCGTCGGGGTGAAGAGGAGGCGGTTGGCGGCTGTCTAGAGCGGATCGGCGTGCCGATCCTTGCCCGGCTGGAGGGCCCCGCTCTGGCCGAGGCGGGAGATTGCCTCTGGCTGGACTCCAGCACTCTCGCCGTGGGGCTGGGCTTTCGAACCAATCGCGAGGGGATGAACCAGTTGCGGAAGGCACTCGGCCCGGCGGTGGAGGTGGTGCCGGTCGAGCTGCCGTACTTCCACGGACCCGCCGCCTGCCTGCATCTGATGTCCTTCATCAGCCTGGTGGATCACAACCTGGCCGTCGTTTACCCCACGCTGATGCCCGTACCCTTCTGGCAGTTGCTCCAGACCCGCGGGATCGAGTTCGTCGAAGTACCGGAGCCGGAGTTCTCCACGATGGGGCCGAACGTGCTCGCCCTCGGCCCGCGCGACTGTGTCATGCTGGAGGGAAACCCGGTGACACGCGGGCGCCTGGAGGCGGCCGGCTGCCGAGTGCGCACCTATCGCGGGGCGGAAATCTCGCTCAAGGCAGAGGGTGGCCCCACCTGCCTGACCCGGCCGGTGTGGCGCGGGCCCTAGGGGGCGACTTTTCCGCCCCATCATTACTGGACCTGCCGCACCGCCTTTCGAACCAGGATCAGGTCCGTCACGTTGTCCAGCGTCAGCAACCCAACCAGGGTGCCGCCGTTGTCCACCACGGGCAGGGCAGGGAGCCCACTCGCCCTGAGGCGGGTCAGCGCATCTTCGAACGGGATCCCCAGGGGGAGGTTCGGGACATTCCGGGCCATGGCGGCACTCACCGCTGAATCCGGCCCCCGCTCCGTCAGCCCCTTGATGAGATGGTCGCGAGTGAGCATCCCCTCGACCGCGCCCCGGTTGTCGACGATCGGAAACTCTCTCTGCTCGCCGTCGAGCAACAGATCGACGGCCTGTCGCAACGTCGCGTAGATCGGAATCGTGACGAATCGGGTTACCATCATCTGGTCCACGATGATCCCCTTGCCGGCGGCCCGGGTCTCTACCATCGCCGCCTCCTGCCCGGCCCCGAAGAACACGAACAGTGCGATCAGCAGCAGGAAGAAATCGGGCCCCACCAGCCCGGCCACCCCGAGGATCATCGCCAGCGCCTGGCCGGCCGTTGCCGCGATCCGGGTTGCCCGTACGTGGTTCATCCGGCTGGAAAGGACCGCACGCAGGACCCGGCCGCCGTCGAGCGGGAAGGCCGGCACCAGATTGAACAGCAGTAGCAAGACGTTGGCGTAGAAGAGCAGCGGGCCGAGTCCCGCCCCCGCGTCGAACTGCCTCCAGGGCCAGACGATCGGGCCGCCCGTCGCCTGGAGCCACAGCCACAACCCCGCGGCGATCGCCAGGGTCACCGCCGGCCCGGCCAGGGCGATGAGCAGCTCCTGCATCGGCTCCTCCGGAATGCGCTCGAGCCGGGCCACCCCGCCGATCGGGAGCAGGATCACATCCGGGGTCGCGATGCCGAACCGGCGCGCCATCAGGATGTGGCCGAATTCGTGAAGCAGCACGCAGAAGAAGAGGGCGAGGAAGAAGATCGTCGCGGCGAGTGCCGCTTCGGCGCCGGAGGCGCTGCGGGTGCCGAAATAGAGGAAGATCAGCAGCAGCAGGAAGGTGAAGTGCACCTTCACATCGGTACCCAGGATCCGGGCGAGGCGGAAGGACCAGGACATGGGGGAAAACTAATACCCGTCCCCGGCTCCCGTCCCGCTGGCGGCCGGCCGGGCCGGCCGGGGGCACCACCCTCGCCGGGGGCCCACTTTCACCACCCGAACGACCACGCTAAGATTTTCCCCCTCACGATCCGCCCGGAGGCCCGCCATCACCACCGCCCAGTGGTCCCCCAAGGACTCGGAAAAGCTGTACAACATGCAGGGCTGGGGCCTCGGGTTCTTCCGGGTCAATGCCGAAGGCCGCGTCACGGTTCATCCGGACGGCAACCCGAAGCGGGGTCTCGATCTGTTCCAACTCGCCATGGATCTGAGCGGGCAGGGCGTCGGGTTGCCGCTGCTGCTTCGATTCTCCGACATCCTCCGTGCCCGGATCGAAGCCCTGGCCGCCCAATTCCGGGATGCCATCGCCGAGTTCGGCTACGAGGGCTCCTATACCACGGTCTATCCCATCAAGGTGAACCAGCAACGCCACGTGGTGCAGGAGATCGTCGAGTTCGGCTCACCGTTCGGGGTCGGGCTCGAGTGCGGCTCCAAACCGGAGCTGCAGGCCGTGCTCGGCCTCACCGAGAGTACCCAGCCGATCATCGTCTGCAACGGCTACAAGGACGAGGAATACATGCGTCTGGCCCTGATGGGTCAGAAGCTCGGCCACACGGTGTTCGTGGTGGTGGAGCAGCTCTCCGAAGTGGACACTTTTCTGAAGGTGGCGGACGAGCTGGGCGTCGCGGGCACGATGGGGATCCGGATCAAGCTCGCCACCCAGGGATCAGGGCGCTGGGCCAAGAGCGCGGGGGAAAAGTCCAAGTTCGGGCTCTCCGCGATGGAGCTCGTGAAAGTCCTGGACCGGCTCGATGCCACCGGACGCAAAGACGTGCTCCGCCTGGTCCACTTTCACCTCGGCAGCCAGATCCCGGACATCCACTACATCAAGGCAGGGTTGGAGGAGATCGGCCGCTATTACGTGGAACTCCGCAACATGGGCTACGGGCTGACCCATGTCGATGTGGGCGGGGGACTCGGAGTGGACTATGATGGCTCACGGTCAACCCGACCGGCCAGCATGAACTACTCCATGCGGGAATACGCCAGCGACGTGGTCTACACGATCGGTACCGTCTGCCGGGCCGAGGGCCTCCCGATGCCGCATCTGATTTCCGAGTCGGGCCGGGCGATTACCGCCCATCACTCCCTGCTCCTGGTCAACGTGACGGACGTCGAATCTCAGAGCGCGCCGGCAGTGCCCGAGCTGAACGCCGACCCCCATCCGCTGCTGGTCGAGCTCAAGGAGAATCTCGAGTCCATGAGCCCGGAGCGTCTCGAGGAGGTGCACCACGATGCGATCTTCGGGAAACAGCGCGCCCATGAGCTGTTCGCCAGCGGCGTCCTGACCCTCCGGGACCGGGCCAACGCCGAGCAGCTCTACCTGGCGACCATGAACCAGCTGGCTCGGCTGCTGGAACAGGACCGAGCCGACCACCCGGAAATCTGGTCAGCCATCGAATCGACCCTGGTCGACCGCTATTTCTGCAACTTCTCGGTGTTTCAGTCCCTGCCCGACAACTGGGCCATCGATCAGCTGTTCCCCATCATGCCGATCCATCGGCTGAACGAGAAACCGACCCGCCGCGGAACGATCCAGGACATTACCTGCGATTCCGATGGTGTGATCGATCGCTTCGCCGGTGGGCGCAAGGGCAAACCCTCCCTTGAACTGCACCCCATCCGGGACGACGAGCCCTACGTGCTCGGGATCTTCCTGACCGGGGCGTATCAGGAGATTCTCGGCGACCTCCACAACCTCTTTGGCGACACCAACGCGGTGCACGTCCGGCTGACCGACGCGGGCTATGAGATCACCGACCTGGTGCACGGCGATACCGTGACCGAGGTGCTCAACTACGTGCAGTTCAAAGCGGCCGATCTGCTGACCATCTTCCGCCGCAAGGTGACCAACGCCAAGGATCTCCCCCGGGCGGCCGCCAACCAGTTCATTGCCGACTACGTGGCAGGGCTCGAGGGATACACCTACCTCGAAGGGGAGGAGCTGCCCGGGGTCTGAGAAGGCCTCGGCGCCGGGCCGAGTACGGCGAATCGGCAAACCGCTCGGCGCCCGGTGCTACCCCTTCCTGCTCAGCGCGCGTCGAGAGACAAGACTCCTCTGCCGAATCTCGCTCACTCCGGCTCCGGTTCTCTCCTCGGGAGCCTCCCGGCCGCCGTGAGTCCCCGCCGCAGCACGAACTCGATCTGGCCGTTGAGGGACCGGAGCTCGTCCGACGCCCAGCGCTGCAGGGCATCGTAGAGCTCCGGGTCGATCCGCAGGAGAAACGCCTTCCGCTCCGCCACGAAGCCCGAAACTCAGGTGTAGAGTGAGCCGGTGTTCACCACCGGCTGGGTGGCCTGCTCCGAGCAGAGAACCACCAGCAGATTGCTCACCATCGCGGCCTTCCGCTCCTCGTCCAGCTGCACAATGCCCTTGTGGCTCAGCTGGGCGAGCGCCTGCTCGACCATTCCCACCGCGCCGTCAACGATCTTCTGCCTGGCGGCGATCACCGCCGTGGCCTGTTGCCGGCGAAGCATGACCCCGGCAATCTCCGGCGAATAGGCGAGATGGCTCACCCGCGCCTCCAGCACCCGGACCCCCGCCTTGGCCAGCCGGTCCTGGATCTCGAGCTTCAGTCGCTCGGCGACATCCTGGGTATTCGCCGAAAGCGACATCTCCCCTTCCTCGTGGGCGTCATAGGGGTACTGGTTGGCCAGGCCCCGCAGGGCGGATTCGCTCTGGACCTTCACGTACTCTTCGAAGCTATCGACCTCGAACAGGGCTTCCGCGCTGTCCGTCACCTGCCAGACCACCACCGCCCCGATCTCGATCGGATTGGAGTTGTGATCGTTCACCTTGAGCTTGGTGGTCTCGAAGTTCCGCACCCGGAGTGATACCGGCCGCTTGGTGTAGAACGGGATGGCCCACCAGAGCCCGGAGTCACGCACGGTCCCCACATAGTCGCCGAAGAGCTGCAGCGCCTTGCCCTGGTTGGGCTGGACCGTGAACAGTCCCGCCCACCCGAGGATGACGAGGATCAGCGCGATCACCATTGCGACTACCCGCACCGCGGCCTGGTCGCGAATGCCGCCGACCAGCCCGACCCCCACGAACACGGTCAGCGCGAACAGGGCGATCACCATGAACACGCCCGACGTGGCCTTGTGCCTGATTTCTCGGATCACGGACGTACCCTCTGAATAGTTGATGGTATCACAATGATATCATATTGATACTATCTACGCAATAGCGACCGATAAAGCCTTGTGATTGATGAACTTGAGAGAATGGAAACGCGGATGGTGAGGCTGGGTTACTTCAGCCACCGGTCGAGGTGCTCGGCCACGAAGGCGTCGTCGGTGAGGTCGGGGTACGCAGTGAGGACCCGATCGATCTCCACGGCCTGTCCGGGGGACAGATCCTCCGCCGGGTCGAGGCACCAGCGGCCGGCCAGGAGCCCTTGGCGGCGAAGCACTTCCTGGATTCCGGGGATCGAACCCCGGAATCCGTTGGCCGGGTCGAACAGCGCGCCGTTGGCATCGGTGAGCGCCGTGGCGAGCCGGAGCCACGCTGGGTCCAGCGCCTGGTCGGGTGAGAGCCGCCGCACGCCGAACACCAGCTCGACGGCACGACGGGTCCACACCGCCCACTGACCGAGGAGCCCGCCGACGATGCGGCGTTCCGGGCCTCCGAATCGAAAGCGCGACAGCAGGTCGACCACGATACTGTCGTCGTTACCGGTATAGAGCGCGATGTCGTTCCGGCCGCACTCGTGGACCGCCCGCACCACGTCGATGGTCTGATAGCGGTTGAATGGCGCGATCTTGACGGCGACCACATTCGGGATCTCGGCGAACCGTCGCCAGAACGCGTAACCCAGGGGTCGGCCGCCCACGGCCGGTTGAAGGTAGAAGCCGAAGAGGGGAAGAATCTCGGCCACCGCCCGGCAGTGGGCGAGCATCGCCTCGTCGCGATCGTCCTTCCACGCGCCGAGCGAAAGCAACACCGCATCGAAGCCGAGCCGGGCCGCGAGTTCCGCTTCCTCCGTGGCCTGGGGGGTTCGGCCGACGACGCCGGCGACCTTCACGAACGGGCGGGGCCGACCCCGGATCTCCTGCGCGACGGTCTCGGCGGCCAGGGAGAGCACAGGCTCGAACAGACCGTGCCGGGGTTCGCGGATCGCGAACTGGGTGGTGTGGACTCCGACCGCGATGCCGCCGGCGCCGGCGGCCAGATAGTACCGGGTGAGCGCGCGTTGGCGACGCTCATCCAGCTTGCGCTGTTCGGTCAGGGCCAGCGGGTGGGCCGGAATCACCTGGCCGGCCAGGAGATGTCCGCGGAGGTCGGGCATTCGGAAGCCTATCGCGCCCCGGTCCCCGGGGGAACCAGGTTCAGAATCGGCCGCTGCGGTTGTCGAAACCGGTTGGCTTTCCGAGCAGGCGGCCGCCGCTCTCGAGCCAGACCGCGGTCCACTCGATCAACGTCTCCAGCCCCACGGTCGGTGGCCCGAAGAGCCGGATCGACCGTTCGGCATTGCTGAGCAAGGCGTCCACAGCCTCCTCGCCTTCGAACACCGGTGCCTTGCCGAACCGCTCTCCGAACCGACCTGCCAGCCAGCGCACACTGACGGTTTCCGGGCCGGTCACGTTGAGGATCGTCGCCGGTGTGGAGGCGATTCCGAGGCACTGCAAGGCCCGGGCGCTGGCGTCGCCTTGCCAGATCAGGTTGACATGCCCCATGGCCAGCGGCACGGGCTCGCTGGCGAGCACTCGATGGGCGGTGTCGACCAGCACGCCGTAGCGCAGGTCCACCGCGTAGTTGAGTCGGAAGATGGCCACCGGAGTCCCGCTGGCGGAGGCCGCGTGCTCGAACAGCCGCTCCCGTGCGAGGCAGCTCTGGGCGTACTCGCCGACCGGAGCGACCGGGTGATCCTCGCGCGGTCCACCGGAGGCGGCGGCCGTGAAGGGGTAGACGTTCCCGGTGGAGAAGACCACCGTGCGTACCGCCGGGTAGCGTTCGGCCACCAGGGCCGGTACCAGCGCGTTCATCGCCCAGGTGGTGTGCGGTGCCGCCGCGGTCCCGAATTTCTGGCCGGCCATGAAGATCACGGCGTCCGCGTCCGGGAGCCGCTCCAACGTCTGCCGGTCGCGCAGATCGGCCTCGATCGTCACGACGCCGGCGCCTTGCAGCCGGTCCCGGGCCCGGATGTCCGAGAAGCGCGATACCGCGATGACCCGGCGCCCGGGGTCGAGCGCCCGCCGCGCCATCCGGGCAACCGTGGGACCCATCTTGCCGCCGGCCCCGAGAATCAGAAGGTCCCCCGGCTGCTGCTGGAGGACCTCGCTGACACCCTGGGTGGGACGGGAGAGCCGTTCCTCGAGCTCGTCTTCAGTCCGCGGCGCCGCCTCGTTCACCGCGCACTCCTCAGTCCCCGGTTCCCTGGCCCCGCATCGCCATGGGCACGAATTCCCGGGTGTCGTTCCCGATGTAGATCTGTCGCGGGCGGGCGATCTTCTGGTCCTTGTCCTGCAGCATCTCCTCCCATTGCGCCACCCAGCCCGGCAGGCGACCGATCGCGAAGAGCACGGTGAAATAGTCGGTGGGATAGCCCATCGCCTGATAGATGAGGCCGCTGTAGAAGTCGACGTTGGGGTAGAGCTTCCGTTTGATGAAATACTCGTCTTCGAGCGCGATCTTCTCGAGCTCCAGCGCGATTTCCAGCTGCGGGTTGAGGCCGGTCTGCTCGAAGACGTCGTAGGCCACCTGCTTGATCAGCTTGGCCCGGGGGTCATACGATTTGTAGACCCGGTGCCCGAATCCCATCAGACGGCCGCGCCCCTGCTTCACCTGCTCGATGAACGCGGGAATGTTCTTCTTCTCGCCGATCTCGTCGAGCATCACCAGCACGGCCTCGTTGGCCCCGCCGTGCAGCGGGCCGTACAGCGCCGCGATCCCGGCTGAGACCGCCGAGAACGGATCGACGTGCGAGGACCCGACGGCGCGTACCGCGCTGGTCGAGCAGTTCTGCTCGTGGTCGGCGTGCAGGATCAGCAGGATCTCGAGCGCCCGCTGGAGCACCGGGTTGGGCTCGTGCCGGCCGCCGATCTCGAACGTCATGTTCACGTAGTTGCCGATGTAGCTCAGGTCGTTCCGGGGGAACACGAACGGCAGGCCGCGCGAATGCCGGAACGCGAACGCCGCGATCGTGGGCAGCTTCGCCATCAGTCTGACCCGCTGGAGGTACCGGCAGGCGGGGTCTTCGATGTTCTTGGCATCCGGGATAGAAGGTCGACAGAGCCGCGGTCGCTCCCAGCAGGACGCCCATCGGGTGCGCGTCGTACCGGTACCCTTCCAGGAACTTGATGATGTTGGTGTGCACGTAGGTGTGGTACCGGACATCCTCTTCCCACGTGTCGAGCTCGGCGCGGGTGGGGAGCTCGCCTTCGAAGAGCAGATACGCCACTTCCAGGAAGCTGGCCTTCTCCGCCAGCTGCTCGATCGGATACCCCCGGTAGCGCAGGATGCCCCGGTCACCGTCGATGAAGGTGATCGCGCTCCGGCAGCTCGCGGTATTCAGGTAGGCGGGGTCGTAGGCCATCAGGCCGAAGTCGTCTTCGGCCACCTTGATCTGGCGGAGGTCCGCGGCCCGGATGCACCCCTCGCTTACCGCAAGGTCGTAGGCCTTGCCGGTCCGATTATCGGTGATGGTCAACGAGTCCTTGGGCACGCAACGCTCCTCGAGGCGGTTCCCGCGCGGCAGGAGCGGCAAAGATAGTCAAATTGGGGCATGACGCGGAATGGGGGTGACCCGGCGGCGCATTCGTTCCGGGGCGCCACAGTCGCGCGGGGTGCGAGGCCGCGCGCCCCCGGGCGCCTGTCACCGACGACCGGGCCAACGGGGCAAGTCGGCTCACCAGCCGGCCGAATCCGCCACTTGGCGGGGAGTCGGAGCGTGGGGTTAGTTTAGGGCCCACAACAGCTTGAGTCTTCGCCGGTGGGGGTGAGGGTTCCCGCAGGACCGGCGTGGTCACCTCCGTCCCACCTGTCATGACACCTCCCGACCTGCCCGGTCGCGCACGCGGCGCGATGCTGGGATTGGCTTCCGGTAACGCACTCGGTGTGCCAACTGAGTCCTTGGGCACGGCGGACGCAATCACTGCTCGCTTTCCTGGCGGAGTTCGCGACGTCGTGCGGGAGGACACCCCGGACTCGCCGCACGACGATGATCTGGCCCTCACGTTGATTCTGGCGGAGGAGCTGCTCCAGCCCGAGATGGATCTCCGGCGGCTGGCGCTTCGCTGGGTGGAGTGGTCGGAGCGGGACGGACGTGGCATCGGCCTCTGGACCCGGACCGCTCTGCGGCACATTCGAGTGCACGATTCACCGCCCGCGTCGACCGGCGGGCAGGCGGGCAATGGGACGGTTTCCCGGTGCCTGCCGGTGGCTCTCCGCACTCTCGGCCAGCCGGTGAACCTGGTAAGTGGCACCTACCACACCGCGGTGCTGACCCATCCGGACGAGCGTTGTGCCTGGGGTGCGGTCGCCGTGAACGTCGCGGCAGCGTGCCTGCTACAGGGCCGCCGGGATTTCATTCCAGATGTGCTGAAGGTCCTGCGCACCAATGCGGCTCCGGCGGAACTCATCGCGGCGATCGGGCGAGTCCCGCTGGAGCGCAAGGAGGACCTGCCGGTCACCGGTCCCAAGGCGGGCTACGTCGTCCACTCCGTGGAGATCGCGCTCTGGTTCGCGCATCACGAACCCAACTTCGAGCGCGGGCTGATCTGGCTTGTCAACGCCGGTGGCGACACCGACACCAACGCGGCCGTCGCTGGCGGGCTCATGGGGGCGCGAGATGGGGAGGCCGCCATTCCGGCGCGCTGGATCGACGCGCTCCCCGATCCTGACCGGATCCGGGCGTTGGCCAGCGGGCTCGTCGGCCGCGCGTCCGCCTGAGTTCACCCGGGGGCTGGCCCGAGCGCCGCCGCTGGTGGAGATTTGCCCAGGTCCGCCCGAGCACCGCGGCGACCGCGGGTCGGTATTGGTCCTGAATGGAGGCCTTGGCATGCGACGTTTGATCGTCACCCTGTTCGTGCTGCTCGCCGCGTCCCCGCGGGTCACGATCGCGCAGTACGCTGTGGATACCGCTGGTGCGGGTCGCCTGATTGCCGAGGCGATGGACAGCTCTGAAGTGATGTCCAACCTCCAGTACCTGAGCGACATGATCGGGCCCCGACTCACCGGCTCGGCCGCCATGCGCCGGGCCAACGACTGGACGGCGGACCGCTTCCGGCGCTACGGTCTTGTCACGCGACTCGAGCCCTGGCAGTTCGGTGTGACGTGGGAGCGTGGACCGGCAGCGTTGCGGATCCTGGCTCCGTTCGAGCGCAACCTGGTTGGTCACAGCTGGGCGTGGACAGCCGGCACGGGGGGCAAGGCCCTGAGCGGGCCGGTCGTGCGCATCGACGCGTCGGTACCCGAGAGCCTCTCGGCCAATCTCGGGAAGGTTCGCGGCGCCTGGGTCATGCTCCGGCCGGCGGCGAGCATCTGGAATCCCGATGGTCCGCCGATGACCGCCGCCGATTCCGCGGCACAGTCCGAGGCGCGGCGCCAGCGGTTCGCGCCGCCGGCGGACACTACAGAGGCGGCCCGCAAGGCGCGGGACCAGTTCGCTACCGACCGGCCCTACGTCCTCAAGAAGGCCGGGGCGCTGGGAGTGCTGACGGATGGCGGCAAGGAGTTCGGGCTGTTGACGATGAGCGGATCACCCAACCGGGTGTCGCCGCTCCCCAACGTCGTCATTGCCCACGAGGATTACGCCCTGTTCGATCGCCTCCTGGCGCAGGGAGCCACACCCCGCGTGGAGGGCCGGATCGACACCCGGTTGGGGAAGACTCCCGTTCCCCAGTGGAATACGGTCGCCGAGATTCCCGGCACCGACTGGCCCGAACAGGTGGTGGTCCTGGGCGCCCACCTGGACAGCTGGGATCTGGGCACAGGCGTGACCGACAATGGCACCGGCTCGATGGTCGTGCTGGAGGCGGCCCGGGCGATCATGAGATCGGGGCTCAAGCCGAAGCGGACGATTCGCTTCATCCTGTTCACCGGCGAGGAGCAGGGGCTGCTCGGCTCCCGCGCCTACGCCGCCGCGCACGCGGCGGAGAGCGACAGCATCCAGGCCGTCCTGGTCCTGGACAATGGCACGGGCATGATCCTCGGGCAGGCGCTGCAGGGGAGGGATGAGTTGGAACAGCTCTGGCGGGACCTGCTGGCACCAGTCGTCCCGCTGGGCGCTGGGCGGGTACGTCAGGCCAACAAGGGCGGGACCGATCATCTCGCCTTTGTACCCTACGGCGTGCCGGCGTTCAACTTCGATCAGGAATCGCGCGGGTACAACCACACCCATCACTCGCAGGTCGACACCTACGATCACGCGGTGGCGTCGGATCTGCGCCAGGCGTCAGCCGTGATGGCGGTAACGGCGTTCGAGCTGGCCAACCTTGCCCAACTGTTGCCACGCGGCAACCAGCTGCCCGTGACTCCGCCCACGGTCAGCAAGCCGTCGCCGGGATTGGTCCGATAGGTTGCTTGTCCCTGCGTCAGGCGCTGGGCAGGCGCACGACGCAGGTGGTGAGGAATCCGCCGCGCATGTTGTAGACGGTGCGGACCTCGAGCCACTGCGGAGAGAGCACGCGGTACAGATCTTCCGCGATCTTGGCAGTGACGTGTTCCTGGAAAATGCCCACGTTCCGGTAACTGGTGACGTAATACTTGAGGCTCTTCAGCTCGACACACTTGTCGAGCGGCATATATCGCACGGTCAGCTTGGCGAAATCCGGGAGTCCGCTATAGGGACAGACCGCGGTAAACTCCTCGGTCTCGGTAGTGACTTCCTGGTTCGGGCCGGTGTAGTCGAAGGTCTCGAGAACCTTCACGTCCACCTGCTCCGGACCCACGAAGGGCAGGGTCCGGCCTTCGGCGATCGGCATGGTCTGCTCCTGTTGGGGCCGAAAGGTAACCAGCCCCCTCCGCGCTGCGCGATCCGGGACCGCGCAGTCCCGGTGCTTCGGCCGCTATGGCGCCTCGGCGCGGACCATCCCCTCCTCGAGCCACAGGAAATGATCGTCGAGCACATGACGGGCCGTGGTGTAGGTGACGTCGTCGTCATTGTGCCAGATAGCCCGGAACTTCTCCTCCACTCTGCGCCGGGCCTGGCGGCTGAAGACGTCCGCCAGCTCCCGGGGCCCGGTCTGCTTGGGATGCTTCTTGACCATCATGTGGGCCCGGGCGCAGGCCGCAGAGATCGCCAGCAGTTCGGCGCCGATCTCCACCAGGCGGCCGAGGACGGCTTGCTTCTTTTCCAGTCCGGGGCCGAACCGCACCATGCAGTGGAAGAGCGTGCGTGCCAGCCGGCGGCTTGAGCGCTCCACGAACCGCAGATGCCCGGCCAGGCGGCCGAACTCGCCATAGCTGAACCACCCCTTGAAGGGCATCCAGAGCAGCGGGTACCAGCGGGCATAAAAGCCCGCCGCGCGGAACAGGGCTTTCACCTTCTGACCGCCCCGGGTCTTCGGATCGATCAACGCCCCGGCCACCTTGAGGTGGGTATCAACCGCTTCCCGGGCGATGAACAGACGCATGATTTCGCTCGAGCCCTCGAAAATCAGATTGATGCGGCAGTCGCGCATCATCCGTTCGATCGGATCCGGGCGCTCCCCGCGCAAGCGCAGGCTGTCGGCGGTCTCGTACCCCCGGCCGCCCTTGATCTGGAGCGCATCGTCAACGATCCGCCACCCCTGTTCGGTGTTCCACATCTTGGCCATCGCGGCCTCGAGCCGGATGTCCCGGTCCCCCTGATCGGCCATCAGGCTGGCGAGATCGCTCACGGCCTCCATGGCGAAGGTCTCCGCGGCCATCCGGCCGATCTTCTGGGCAATGGCGTCGTGCTTTCCGACCGGCTGGCCCCATTGGACCCGTTCGTTGGCCCACTGCCGGACGATCTCCAGACAGCGCTTGGCGCCGGCGACGCTCGAGGCGGGCAGGGTGAGGCGACCCGTGTTCAGCGTGATGAGCGCCAGCTTCAGCCCCTTCCCCTCGCCCCAGATGACGTTCTCCACCGGCACCTTCACGTTGGTGAACCGGATGACCCCATTTTCGATCGCCTTGAGTCCCATGAAGTCGAGTCGATGAACGACTTCCACTCCGGGCCAGTCATGCTCGACGATGAACGCCGTGATCCGCTTCCCGGGGGTCCGCGCCATCACCACGAACAGCTCCGCGATGGTGCCGTTGGTGCACCAGAGCTTCTCGCCGTTCAGGATGTAATGGCTGCCGTCGGGCGAGAGCTCGGCGCCGGTCGCGAGCCCCGCGGGATCCGAGCCGACGTTGGCTTCGGTCAGCGCAAAGGCCGATATCGCGCCCTTCGCCAGGCGCGGGAGATAACGCCGCTTCTGCTCGGTGGTGCCGAACAGTTTGAGCGGCGTCGGTACCCCGATGGACTGGGCCGCGGACAGCAGGGCCGTCAGGCTGCCGTCCTGGCTCGTCACCAGGCCGATCGCCTTGGTATACATCAGCTGCGACAGTCCGAGCCCGCCGTATTCCACCGGGATCTTGATGCCGAACGCGCCGAGGTCCCGAAGACCCTGGATGACCTCGGGAGGGATCCTGCCTTCGCGGTCGATCCGGTCGCTGTCGACCTGCTCCCGCATGAAGCGCTCGAGCCGCTCCAGAAACGGCCGGGCCCGCTCGAGGTCCTCGGCCGAGGGTTCGGGGTAAGGGTGGATCAGGCCGAGCTGGAAATTCCCTTCGAACAGCTCACGCACGAAGCTGGGCGCCTGCCAGTCCTGCTCACGGGCGGCCTCCGCGACTTCGCGCGCTTCCTTCTCGGTCGCCAGGTTGCTCGCCTTGCGGGAGGCCTGGGGCTCCGGCGTCATGACGTTGGTCATCGGCTGCTTCCTGTAGAGTCTGGTCTTGATGGTCTGCCGGCGGCCGGGCTCGCTGACCCGGTCGCGGCTTCAAGGAGCTGCGAGCTCAGGGCCGGCCGCAGCTTTCCGTGCAGGCCCCGTACCACAAGGTCGACCACATGCCGACGCCGGTCTTCGCGGAACGCCGGGTCGTCGGGATCCATCCCCAGGGCCTTCAGCACCGTGGGCCCGTGCACGAGGTGGAACCAGGAGAGTGCCAGCATGCTCACCAGGAGCTGACGCGCCTCGTTCTCGTCCGTGGGGTCCATCGCCAGCTCGGTCACGATTGCCCCGAGGGCTTCCTGGGCCGCTTCGAGATGGGGTGGGAGCTGGGCCAGCTGTTTCCCGCCATCCAGCGCCTCCCGTTCGAGCAGGCGGACAAAATCGGGATTCGCCACGATGAAGTCGAAATACTCTCCTACGGCGCCTGCCAGAACGACTTCGGGAGGCTCACGGCTCGCCAAGGCCCGCTCGCGGCCGCTCTTTACCGCTGTGCGGACCCGCTCCAGGCAGCGCTCCAGGACATCCCGGTACAGCTGCTCCTTGGAGCCGAAGAAGTAGCCCGGGGTGCCGCGCGATACGCCCGCGGCGGCCCCGACGTCGGTGAGGCTGGTGGCGTCGTAGCCCCGCTCCGCGAACAACCGCTCGGCGGCGGTGAGGATCGCCTCGCGAGTGCGGGGTCCGTTCCTTTCCTTATCGGGGCCTCGGTCCACGAATTTCACCCCCCAGCTGAAAGTATCTTGCTTGACGTTTAGCAAGTTATTAAACGAAACCGATCCATGCAAGGTTCCCGAACCAGGGCGAAGCCCAAGAGAACCACCGCCCGGCTTTAGGGGGCTCCCACGGGTTCGGGAGCGGGCTCGGGGGCCGGCAGGGTGGGGTGGGTCCCGGTCCTCGGCTCGGTCGCGGCGGTGTCCGGAACCACCTTCTTGAACAGCACGCGGATGCTGTCCCACTCCTCGATCAGCTGCTTGGCTCGCGGGCTCCCGGTGCGCTCCTGGTGCTCATGAAGCAGGGCCAGCACCCGGGTCTCGTCCTCGGCCGTGCACGGATCCACCCGCACCATGTCCATGTTCACCCGGCTGGTGAAGCCGCCGTTTTCGTCCAGCACGTAGGCGATGCCGTTGGACATGCCGGCACCGAAATTCCGGCCTACCGGGCCGAGGACGAGAACCAACCCTCCGGTCATGTACTCGCAACAGTGGTTTCCTGCGCCTTCGATGACGGCGGTGGCGCCGGAGTTACGTACGGCGAAGCGGCTGGCGGCCTGGCCTGCGGCGAAGAGCTTCCCGCTGGTTGCCCCGTAGAGACAAGTGTTGCCGATGATGGTGGCCTCGTGACTGGCCAGTCCGTACGCCGCCTGCCGGAACGGCCGGATGCTGATTTCACCTCCCGAGAGCCCCTTGCCGACATAGTCGTTGGCCTCACCCTCGAGGTCGAGGTGCATACCCCTGATGGCGAACGCCCCGAAGCTCTGACCGGCGCTGCCGCGGAACCGGAGGTGGAGGTGACCCGCCGGCAGCCCGCTGTCGCCGTATCGGGTCGCAATGGTGCCCGCCACCCGGCCACCAACGGCCAGGTGGTGATTGCGAATGTCGTACAGGCCGGAAAACGGCAGCCCGCGCTCGATGTGGCTGCGGCACTCCTCGAGGATCTCGTCGTCGAGATACACCACGCCCGGCCGGTCGTTGCGCGTGACCGTGCGCCGCACGGCCGTCTCCGGTCCCGGCTCGGCCGGGGTCATGAGCATCGACAGGTCGAGCATCTGCGCTCGCGGAACGTCGGGGCGTTCCACGCGCTCGAGCAGATCGGCGCGTCCCAGGATTTCCTCGAGCGAGCGGAACCCCATCGTCGCCAGGATCTCACGGACATGCTGGGCCACGAAGCTGAAGTAGGTCACGACCTGGTCCGGCGTTCCCTTGAACTTGGCTCGCAGGTCGGGACGCTGGGTGGCGACGCCGGTGGGGCAGGTGTTGAGATGACACTGCCGGGCCATCGCGCAGCCGATGGCGACCAGCGGTGCGGTCCCGAAGCCGTACGACTCCGCGCCCAGCAGGGCCGCCAGGACGACGTCCTTGCCCGAGCGGAATCCACCGTCGGTGCGTACCTCGATCCGGTGACGGAGACCGTTGGCGACGAGAGTCGCCTGGGTCTCGGCCAGTCCCAGCTCCCAGGGACTGCCGGCGTGCTTGATCGAGGAGAGCGGCGATGCCCCGGTGCCGCCGCTGTGGCCCGCGATGAGGACGTAATCCGCGTAGGCCTTGGCGACGCCAGCGGCGACGGTGCCGACGCCGGTCTCGGCCACCAGCTTCACTCCGACCCGGGCCCGGGGGTTCACCGTCTTGAGGTCGAGAATGAGCTGGGCCAGATCCTCGATCGAGTAGATGTCGTGATGTGGCGGCGGAGAGATCAGGGGTACGCCGACGACCGCATGTCGGAGCCGGGCGATCAACTCGGTGACCTTGTGACCCGGGAGCTGCCCGCCCTCGCCGGGCTTGGCACCCTGGACGATCTTGATCTCCAATTCCTCCGCGCGGACCAGATACTCGGCGGTCACGCCGAACCGGGCGGAGGCCACCTGTTTGACCCGGTTGTCTACCCGGTCTCCATTGGGGAGCGGAGCGTAGTTGAACGGATCTTCTCCGCCCTCGCCGGAATTGGACCGGGCGCCGATCCGGTTCATGGCGATCGACATTGTCGCGTGCGCTTCGGGCGAGAGCGCGCCGAGCGACATCGCCGAAGACACGAAGCGGGTCATGATCGCCTCGACCGGCTCGACCTCTTCGAGCGGAACGGCAGTTCCGTGCCGGACGGTAAGCAGATCGCGAGGGTTGGTGGGCCGGCGGTCCTCGGCTTTAGCCAGGAAACTCTTGAATCGGGCGTAGCCGTCCTCGGCGCCGGCCTCCGCCGCATCCGGTTTCTGCCGGCCCATGCCCACCGCTTTCTGCAGGGCGACGACGACCTGAGGTGCCCAGGCGTGCTCCTCGCCGTCCTTGCGGAACCGGATCCGGCCGTGGTCGGGTACACTCGGCGCGGAACCGTCGCCGAACGCCAGCCGATGCCGGATCAAGGCATCCTCGGCGAGCTCGTCGAAGCCGAGTCCGCCAATCGCGGACTCGGTGTCCCGGAAACACCGTTCGACGACCTCGCGACCGAGGCCGAGGCACTCGAAGATCTGGGCGCCGTTGTACGATGCGAGCACCGAGATCCCCATCTTCGACATGATCTTGAGAAGCCCCTTCTCCGCGGCGGCACGAAAGCGCTTCCGGGCCTCCTCTGGCCGCGGCCGATCACCGGCGTCGTGCCGGCTCGCGCTGCCGCCGCCGTCCGTCCGCCTGGTGGTCCGTTCCTCCGCCTCCGGTCCCCCCGGGGCTTCGCCAAACAGCGCCGAGACCGACTGCAGCGCCAGCCAGGGGTACACGGCCTCGCAGCCATATCCCATGAGCGTGGCGAAATGGTGGATGTCCCAGGCGTCACCGGTCTCGGCGACGAGTCCGAGGCGCATACGAAGCCCGCCATCCATCAGGTGCCGACGCACCGCTCCCACGGCCAGCAGGATGGGGATGGGAACGTGGTCGGCGTCGTTGGCCCGGTCCGACAGGACCAGCAGGCGAGCTCCGTTCCGCGCCGCCCGCTCGGCATCCTGGCACAAGCGATCGAGCGCGTTTCGCAGTCCGTCGGGTCCTTCGCGGACCGGCCATACGGTGTGGAGTGTGACGCACGAGAATCCCGGCGTGTTCCGGAGCGCGGCCATCTCCTCATCGAGCAGGACGGGATGGTCGACCCGCAGAACGCCGGCGAGACTCGGATGTTCGATGAGGAACGAGCCGTGCTTCCCCATGTGCATCCGGATAGACATGACCACCGACTCGCGCAGCGGATCGATCGGCGGATTGGTCACTTGGGCGAAGCGCTGCCGGAAGTACGCATACAGCCCGACCGGGGTTCGGGCCAGCGGCGGGATGGGCCCGTCGTCGCCCATGCTCCACACCGGGTCGACGGCGCTTCCGCCCATCGGCTCGAGCACGAACCGGATGTCCTCGTTTCCATATCCGAAGACCACCTGCTGCTCGGCGAGGGTTGGCGCTGGTAACGGGACGTAGCGATGGGACGGGTCGGCCCGGAGCACCTGCATGTTCTCCCGGCACCACTGGCCATAGGGCTGGCGCGAGGCCACCCGGCGCTTGACGTCCATGTTGCGGAGGATCGTGCCGTGGGACAGGTCCACCGCGATGAATTCGCACGGCCCCAGCCGGCCACTCTCGACCACGTCTCGCGGATCCAGGTCGACCAGGCCCACCTCCGAGCCGGCGACCACGAGCTGGTCGCGGGTGACCTTGTAGCGGCAGGGTCGCAGGCCGTTGCGATCGGTGGCCGCGCCGGCGAAGACCCCATCGGTGAAGGCGAGCGCGGCCGGACCATCCCACGGCTCCGTCAGATGGGCGTGGAAGCGGTAGAAGTCCCGGATGGCCGGCTCGACGTCCGCGAACCGCTCCCAGGCCTGGGGAACCAGCATCATGATCGTGTGCAGCGGGTCGCGCCCCGAACGGACCAGCAGCTCCATCGTGTTGTCGAACCCTGCCGAGTCGCTGCCGTCGGCCCAGATCACCGGCTTGAGGCGCTCGATGTCGTGCCCCCAGATGGGCGAGACCAGATCCGCCTCCCGGCCGGTCATCGAGTTGCGGTTGCCCCACAGGGTGTTGATCTCCCCGTTGTGGGCGATGAGACGGAACGGCTGGGCCAGCGGCCAGCTGGGCAGGGTGTTGGTGGAATAGCGCTGGTGGAACACGGCCACGGCGCTCTCGAACTCCGGGTAACGGAGGTCGGGGAAGAACACCGGGAGCTGGGTCCCGGTCAGCAAGGCCTTGTAGACGATCGTCCGGCAGGAGAACGAGCAGACGAAGAACGGCGTCAGGCGGAGCGCTTCCGCCTCACGCTCCATATCCCGGCGCGCGAGGTACAGCGCCCGTTCCCAGGCGTCGTCGTCCAGCGCCGTGAGCGGGCGGCCGACGAAGAGCTGACGGATCGCGGGGCAGCTCGCCCGGGCGATGGGGCCGAGGGCCGCCGGGTCCACCGGCACGTCGCGCCATCCGAGCGCCGGAATGCCGTTCCGTTCGAGTACCGTCTCCACCAGGCGCACCGCCCGGTGGAGCCCGTCTTCGTCGGTCGGGAGGAACAGGCTGCCGACGGCAAACGGTTGCCCGGGCTGGAGCCGGAGCCCCAGGCGGTAGGCCTCGCGATGGAACAGGCGGTGCGGGATCTGGGTCAGGAGTCCGGCGCCATCACCCGAGTTGTCGGTCGAGGCGGCGCCCCGATGGGCGACCCGGGCCACGGCCTGCAGGGCCATCCGCACGATCTCGTGCGAGCGTTCCCCCGAGGCCCGGGCAACGAAGCCGACGCCGCAGGCATCGTGCTCCCGGGTGGCGTAGCCGGTGGCGCGCGCGTGGGCCGCGACGGAATCGGGGCGGCGGGGCTCGGGCATCAGGTCCCTCCAGGGGGAAACGCGAAACGGCCCGCTCCATCAGGGAGCGGGCCGGTCACTGGTTTGCGTTGCCGCGCGTCAGCACTCCGGTCCGCTCCCCGGCGGGAGGGCCTTGGCGGTAATGACGGCCACGATGGCATGACGATGGGTGCGCAGCATTTGAATAAAAATACAATTCAGCGACTGCTGGTCAAGGGTCTCGGCCGCCCCGGTCGAGGGTTGCGGACGGTGCTGCCCACCGGACTCTCTTGACAGTCCCGATCATGGCCCGTAGGTTAAGCATTCCACGCTGGCGCATAAAGTTGCCGGCAGCAAGCAAACGAATTGGCAGGATCGCCATGCCCGCAACGTTGGTGCTCGGCCTCGTCCTTATTAGCCTCGCGCTGGTCCTTCTGGGACTGGTGCAAGGGGACCGCGGCGTGTACGGGCAGCAGCACTGAAGTACTGACAGCTCGAACCCACTCGCCGCGGACCCCGACAGGGTCCGCGGTTTTGCTTTCACCCCGTCTCCGGGAGCAGGAGCCTCGAGTTATGGCCAGCCACGTTCTGATCTTCGACACGACGCTGCGCGACGGTGAGCAGGCGCCGGGCAATACCATGACCCCCGAGGAGAAGCTGCGCCTGGCGCGGCAACTCGATGCCCTCGGTGTGGACGTGCTGGAGGCCGGGTTTCCCGCCGCGAGTGAGGGGGACTTCCGCAGCGTCCGGGAGATCGCCGCCGAGATCCGTCGCCCGATCATCGCGGCGCTGGCCCGCTGCCACGCCCGTGACATCGAGCTGGCCGCCGAATCCATTCAGGGTGCCGAACGTGGGCGGCTTCATGTCTTCCTGTCCACGTCCGACCTGCATCTCGAGCACAAACTGCGGTTGACCCGCGCGGAAGCCCTCGAGTTGGCCCGGCGTTCGATCCGTCAGGCGAAGGGCCACACCGATGATGTGGAATTCTCGGCCGAGGATGCCAGCCGGACCGACCTCGACTACCTGTGCCAGGTGGTGGAGATGGCGATCGTGGAAGGCGCGACGACCATCAACCTGCCGGACACTGTCGGCTACGCCGTCCCCGACGAGTATGCCGCGATGTTCCGGGCGGTGCGGGAGCGGGTACCGGGGAGTGACCGGGTGACCTGGAGTGCGCACTGCCACGACGATCTCGGGCTGGCGGTGGCCAACTCCCTGGCCGCGATTGCGGCGGGGGCCGGGCAGGTCGAGTGCACGGTCAACGGAATCGGGGAGCGGGCCGGCAACGCCGCCCTCGAGGAAATCGTCATGGCGGGCCGGGTGCGCCCCCAGCTGGCGCAGTTCACCACCATGATCAACGCTCCCGAGATCTACCGCACCAGCCAGCTCCTGGCCTATCTCACGGGCAGCTTCCCCCAGCCGAACAAGGCCATCGTCGGCCGGAATGCGTTCGCCCACGAGGCGGGGATCCACCAGCACGGGGTCCTCCAGAACGGCCTGACCTACGAGATCATCCGGCCGGAGTCGGTCGGCATTCCGCGTTCGACGCTGGTCCTGGGGAAACACTCCGGGCGGCATGCGCTGGAACGCCGGTACCGCGAGCTGGGGTACGAGCTGCCCGAGGAGAAGATCGACCAGCTCTATCGGGAGTTCACCGCGCTCGCCGACCGCAAGCGCGAAATCCTCGATGAGGACCTGCTGGCGCTGCTGCACGACAGTTTTCACGACGCGCCGGAGGAACACCTGCTGACCCACCTGCGGGTGGTGTGCGGCAGCGTCAACGCCGAAGCCGACGTTCGGATGACGGGACCGTGGTCGGGGGAACGGGCCGCCCGCGGCACAGGGGACGGACCGATCGCGGCGGCGTTCGCTGCCATCAGCGAGATCCTCGATCGATCGGTCGAAGTGATCAACCTGTCGCTGCGTTCGGTGACTCCGGGCCGGGACTCGGTGGGCCAGGTGTTCCTGCAGTGCCGGATCGGCGGCAAGTCGCTGTCCGGTCAGGGCGCCTCGACCGATATCGTCGAGGCGAGCGCCCGGGCGTTGGTCCACGCCCTCAACAAGGAACGGCACGCCGAGCGCCTCGAGGCCACGGCGTACAACGCGACCCAGCACTGGGGGGTATGAGGCGGACGTGCTTGGCCATCCGCCGCCGGTGACCGACCGCGGCACCGGATGACCACTCAGGGCCGACCGAGACTATGACCGAATCGCTCTCCGGCGCTCACATTCTCTGCCGCCTGCTGGTCGAGCAGGGGGTCGACCTGGTTTTCGGGTACCCCGGCGGGGCCATCATGCCGTTCTACCACGCCCTGCCGGAGTCGCCGGAGCTGCGACACGTCCTGGTACGACACGAACAGGCGGCGGCCCATGCGGCCGACGGGTACGCCCGGGCCTCCGGGAGGCCGGGCGTCTGCGTCGCCACCTCGGGACCGGGCGCCACGAACCTGGTCACCGGGCTCGCCACCGCGCAGATGGACAGCAGCCCGGTGGTGGCGATCACGGGGCAGGTGCCGCGGACGATGCTCGGGCGTGACGCCTTCCAGGAGACCGACGTCATCGGGATCACGCTGCCCATCACCAAGCACAGCGTGCTGGTCGACGACGTCACCGAGCTGCCGGACAAGGTGCGCCAGGCCTTTCGGATCGCCACCGAGGGGCGGCCCGGCCCGGTCCTGATCGACATCCCGAAGGACGTGCAGAACCAGCGCATGGAATGGGCGGAGGCCGGTCCGACGGCGCCGCCGCGCGACGGCGCCGCACCGTCCTACCAGGCGACCGGAGAGAGCATTCAGGCCGCGGCCCAGATCCTCAACCACGCCCAGCGGCCCCTGCTGATGGCCGGACACGGGGTGATTCTGGCCAACGCATACGCCGAAGTGCAGGCCCTGGCCGAGAAGACGGGGATGCCCGTGATCACCACCCTGCTGGGGATCAGCGGCTTTCCCGAATCCCATCCGCTCCACCTCGGCATGCCGGGCATGCACGGGGAGGTACATGTCAACCGGGCCATCCAGCACGCCGATGTGATCCTCGGGATCGGTCTCCGGTTCGACGACCGGGTCACCGGCAACACCGCCGCGTTCGCGCCGCAGGCGCGCCTCATCCACGTGGACCTCGATCCCAGCGAGATCGGCAAGAACGTGCCGGTGGCGGTGGGACTGGTAGGCGACGCGCGGGAGATCACGGCCCGGTTGGTCGAGAGCGTGGCCGCCGGCGACTGCACCCAGTGGCGGGAGGAGATCCGCGGGTTCGCCCGGGAGCGCCGGGAACAATACCGGGGCGAGATGGCGCCGGAGGCGATCCTGGCGGCGATCCGGTCCGGGAGCGGCCCGGGCACGACCATCGTCTCCGACGTGGGCCAGCATCAGATGTGGGTGGCCAAACTCTACGGCTACGAGGAGCGCAACAGCCATATCAGTTCCGGCGGGCTCGGCACGATGGGCTTTGCCGTCCCGGCGGCGATGGGCGTGCATTTCGCGCGCGCGGGCCGGCCGGTCTGGGCCATCTCGGGTGATGGCGGTTTCCAGATGAACATGCAGGAAATCGCCACGATGGTGCAGGAAGGCATTCCGGTGAAGATGGCGATTTTCAACAACGGCTACCTGGGCATGGTCCGGCAGTGGCAGCAGTTCTTCCACGGCCGGCGCTATTCCGCGACGCCGATCTGGAGCCCGGATTACGTGAAGCTGGCGGAAGCCTACGGGATCGCCGGATACCGGGTCGAGGAGGCCGGGCAGATCGACGAGGCCGTCACCCGTGCCGTGCGCGACCCGGGGCCCGCGCTGGTCGAATTCATGATCGAGCAGGAAGCCAATGTGTTCCCGATGATCCCACCCGGTGGCTCGCTGTCCGAGGCCATCGAGTCGGCGCCGGCCGAAGCGCAGGTGTCATGAGCGTCCCCACGGCGACCTGGGTGGTGTCGGTCCTGCTCGCGGAGGACCTCCTGGCGCTCAACCGCGCCACCGGGATCCTGCGACGCCGGAACCTCCCCGTGGCGAGTGTCTCGCTCGGTCCCACGGGCCGGCCGGGAACGGTGCGGCTCACGTGCCTGATCACGAGCGATGCGCCGGCGGTGACGCGGACGGCCAACGCCTTTCGCAAGATGGTCGAGGTCCGCGAGGTGGCCGTGTACCCGGAAGCCGAGTGCACCATCCGGGAGCACACGCTCGTCCGGGTGCGGGTCGCTCCCGCGCATCTGACCGGCCTGCTCGACGCCGTATCGCTGTATCAGGCGACCGTCGTGGAGGAGAGCCCGCACGATCTGCTGATCGAAGCCAGCGGATCGGCGCCGTTCATGACGTCGTTTCTTCGCGCGCTGGAACCGTTCGGCATCCTCGATCTCGCTCGCGGCGGAACGGTATGCCTCCCCCGACCGCCCGGGCCGGAGCCGGCCGCTGCACCCCGACCCGCCGCGGTCGCCCGGCTCGCGCCCGCGATCCCGGCCTGATTGCTCGGCCGCCCAGACCCTTTCGCCCCGGAGTCATGATGACCAGCACCAGCGCCGGTTCGACGGCCGGCCCCCGGATTTACTACGACAAGGACGCGGACCGCCGCCGCCTCGCCGGCCGGACCATCGCCATCATCGGCTACGGCTCCCAGGGCCATGCCCACGCGCTCAACCTCAAGGACGGCGGCGTGCGGGTGGTGGTGGGACTGCGCCCCAGCGGCCCCTCCTGGAAGAAGGCCCAGGCGGCCGGGCTCGAGGTAATGACGGTCGCCGAGGCGGCGCGTGCGGCCGACACGATCATGATCCTGGTGCCGGACCAGGACGGTCGCACCATCTACGACGAGTCGGTGGGTCCACATCTGAGCGCGGGCAAGACGCTGATGTTCGCCCACGGCTTCAATGTCCACTTCAAGGAAATCGTCCCGCCGGCGCAGGTGGACGTCTCGATGATCGCGCCGAAGTCGCCGGGCCATCTGCTGCGCAGCGAATTCGAGGCCGGTCGCGGGGTCCCCGGGCTGGTCGCGATCCATCAGGATGCCAGTGGCCAGGCGCTCGCCAACGCGCTGGCCTACGCCATGGGCATCGGCTGTACCCGCGCGGGGGTGTTCGAGACCACCTTCCGGGAGGAAACCGAGACTGACCTCTTCGGCGAGCAGGCGGTGCTCTGCGGCGGCGTCACCGAGCTCATCAAGGCCGGGTTCGAGACCCTGGTCCAGGCCGGCTATCGCCCCGAGATGGCCTATTTCGAGTGCCTGCACGAGCTCAAACTCATCGTGGATCTGGTCAACAGAGGCGGACTCAAGTTCATGCGTTACTCGATCAGCGACACCGCCGAATACGGTGACTACACCAGAGGCCCCCGCATCATCACCGAGCAGACCCGTGCCGAGATGCGGAAGATCCTCGAAGAAGTCCAGAGCGGCGCCTTCGCACGCGAGTGGCTGGCCGAGCACCGGAGCGGGGGAAAGCAGTTTGCCCGCTTCCGCCAGGCCGAATCCACCCATCAGATCGAACAGGTGGGTGCGGCGCTCCGCGCCATGATGCCCTGGTCGGAAGAAGGAAAAGCCGCCGCCGCTCGGCCGAGAGCGCCCCAGGCGGCGAAGGTCTGAGCTGATGGCGGGACGCACCCTGTTCGAGAAGGTCTGGGATGCGCACGTCGTGCACCAGCTGCCCGACGGTGGTCCGGCTATCCTCTATGTGGACCTGCATCTGGTCCACGAAGTCACCTCGCCCCAGGCATTCGAGGGCCTGCGGCTCGCCGGGCGCCGGGTGCGGAGGCCGGACCTCACCCTGGCGACCGTCGACCACAACGTACCAACCGACGACCGGAGCCTCCCGATCGCCGATGCGGTCGCGCGCCGGCAGATCGGGTTGCTGGTAACCAACGCGCGCGACTACGGCATCGAGCTGCACGATCTGGACTCGCCCGAGCAGGGGATCGTGCACGTCATCGGTCCCGAGTTGGGGGCGACCCAGCCAGGGATGACCATCGTCTGTGGCGACTCGCACACCTCCACCCACGGGGCATTTGGGGCGCTCGCGTTCGGCATCGGGACGAGCGACGTGGAGCACGTGCTCGCCACCCAGACGATTCTCCTCCCCAAGCCGAAGACCCTCGAGGCCCGCTTCCTCGGCCTGCCGGGAGCGGGGGTGAGCGCCAAGGACCTGATCCTGGCCCTGATCGGGCAGATCGGGACCGCCGGGGCAACCGGACACGTCATCGAGTACACCGGCCCGGCCATCCGCGCCCTCTCGATGAGCGGGCGGATGACGGTGTGCAACATGTCGATCGAGGCCGGGGCCCGGGCGGGGATGATCGCACCCGACCCGACGACGTTCGCGTTTCTGCTGGGACGCCCGCACGTGCCGCGGGGGCAGGCCTGGAGCCGGGCGGTCGATCGCTGGAGCCTGCTGGTGAGCGATCTCGACGCCCGCCCCGATCGTCTGGTTGAGATCGACGCCGCGGGGATCGCGCCACAGGTGACCTGGGGGACCAGTCCCGGCATGGTCACCGGCATCGACGGGCGGGTGCCTGACCCCGCGGAATTGCCCACCACGGCGGAACGCCAGGCAGCCGAACGCGCGCTGGACTACATGGGTCTCGTGCCGGGTACCCCACTCGAGGGCGTGCCCGTAGACCGGGTGTTCCTGGGGAGTTGCACCAACGCCCGGATCGACGACCTGCGGGAGGCAGCCCGGGTCGTTCGCGGCCGGCGGGTGTCGCCCCATGTTCGTGCCATGGTCGTGCCCGGGTCCATGCCGGTGAAGGCCCAGGCCGAGCGCGAAGGGCTGGACCGGGTGTTCGTGGAAGCCGGCTTCGAGTGGCGGAACGCCGGGTGTTCGATGTGCCTGGGGATGAACCCCGATGTCCTTGGCAGCGGGGAGCGCTGTGCCTCGACCTCCAACCGGAACTTCGAAGGACGGCAGGGGAAGGGCGGCCGCACCCACCTCGTGAGTCCCGCGATGGCGGCCGCCGCGGCCATTGCGGGCCATCTCACCGATGTCCGCAAGTGGGACTACGCCGATGAACCGGCGCTGGTCGGCGGGGGGCGAGGATGAAACGCGATGATGGAACGAATGAATGGCGGAATGGCAACCACCGACCATGACTCCTTTTACTGTGCACACGGGCATCGTGGCGGCGCTGCCGCGGGTGAATGTCGACACCGACCAGATCATCCCGAAGCAGTTCCTCAAACGGGTGGAGCGCACCGGCTTCGGGCCGGCCTTGTTCTACGACTGGCGCTATCTGCCGGACGGCTCGCCGAACCCCGCATTCGAGTTGAACCAGTCCCGCGCGGCCGGGGCCAGCATCCTGCTGGCTGGGCCCAATTTCGGCTGCGGCTCTTCGCGGGAGCACGCGCCGTGGGCGCTGGGCGAGTACGGCTTCCGGGCGATCCTCAGCGAGTCTTTCGCTGACATCTTCCACGGCAACTGCCTTCAGAACGGGATTCTGCCGGTGCGGCTTTCCCCGGCCGAGATGGTCGAGCTGTTTCGACGGTACCAGGAGTCGGACGAGCCGTTTCGCCTCACGGTGAACCTGGAGGCCAGCGAGGTGCGTGACGCGGCGGGCTTCGCCGCGCGATTCTCGATGGACGAGTACCAGCGCGAATCCCTGCTGCGGGGCCTCGACGGCATCGCCCGCACTCTCGTGTACCAGCCGGAGATCGCCGCGTACGAACGCCGCCGCGCGGCCCTGCTCGCCCGGCTGGAGGGATGACCGCCTCTCGGATCGCGGTCTTGCCCGGCGATGGCATCGGCCCGGAGGTGGTTGCGGCCGGGCTGGGCGTGCTGAAGGCCGCCGCCGACCGCTGCGCGCTCAAGGTCGAGCTCCACGAGTATCCGATCGGCGCCGCCGCCGTGGCCCGGCACGGCGATCCGTTCCCGCCGGTGACCCGAGCGGGGGTCCTGCAGGCCGATGCGGTCCTGCTCGGTGCGGTGGGGGATCCTGCGCTCGACAGCGCTCCCCGGACGCTCCGGCCGGAAACCGGCCTGCTCGCGCTCCGCGCCCTGCTCGGCGTCTACGCCAACCTCCGGCCGGTCACGCTTCATCCGGCCCTCCTGGGGATCTCCCCACTGAAGCCGGAACGGCTGGCCGGCGCCGATCTGCTGATCGTCCGGGAGCTGACCGGAGGGCTGTACTACGGCGAGCCCCGGTCGAATGACGGTCAGAGTGCGGTCAACACTCTGCGCTACAGCCGTCGCGAAATCGAGCGAGTGGGGAGAATCGCCTTTCGCGCGGCCCGGATGCGGCGTGGGAAGCTGCTCTCCGTGGACAAGGCCAATGTGCTCGAGACCTCACAGCTCTGGCGAGACGTCGTGAATGGGCTTGCTCCGGAGTTTCCCGACGTTGCGGTGGAGCACCTGTACGTGGACTACGCCGCCATGCGCCTGGTGAGCGACCCGGCCTCCGTGGATGTGCTGGTGACGGAAAACATGTTCGGCGACATCCTGAGCGATGAGGCCGCCGTGCTGGTCGGCTCGCTCGGACTCCTGCCTTCGGCCTCGCTGGGCGACGGCCCGGGCCTGTTCGAGCCCATCCACGGCTCCGCCCCGCCGCTGGCGGGGAAGGACGTCGCCAATCCGATCGGGACCATCGCGAGCCTGGCCCTGCTGCTGGGTCACGGGCTGGGGCAACTCGAGGCCGCGGGCCGGATCGAGGCGGCGATCAGCGCGGCCATCGCGAACGGAGCTCGCACCCGCGACATCGCCCGGGAAGGCGAGCCGGTCCTCGGCACCCGGGCGATGGGGGAACGCATTGCGGAACTCGTACTCGCGTGAGGCGAAGGGCTGCTCGGCTCACTCCTTCTGGATGGTGGGGATCGGAAGACTGATGGTGAACTTCAGCATCTGGTCCGGCAACCCCGCCAGCTCGCCGTCGGTGAGCGCTGGCGCCCGCTCGGCGATCGACTGCCGCAGGGATGCCTCGTAGGGCTGCTGCAACTCCAGGACGCATTCGGCGCAGAAGAATCCGTCGATCTCACCAAACAAATGGCAGAGGACGGGCCGCCCGTCACGGCTGATGGCCTCACGGGCCTGACAACGCTGACACAGCATGGGGACCTCCATCCGTCGGGAATCCCGAGTCGTGTCAGCATGACGCAGCGCGGCGACAAATGTTTCGCCGGCTCAGGCGTTTTCCGCCACCGCTGCGCCGGTCACGGGGTCGTTCCCGTACTTGCGGCCGTGCTCCCGGCGGGCGCTCTGGACCCACCGGTCCCGCTGGATGCGATCCGTCGAATCCTCGAGTTTTCCGGCGATCCTGGCGATGTCCTCGTCGGTCCAGTGGGCGATCTGCCCGAACCGGGTAATCCCCAGACGATTGAGCCGGCGTTCGATCACCGGCCCGATGCCGTGGATCAACTGCAGGTTGTCCCGGTCGGCGGACCGACGGCCCCGGCGCCGATTGCTCCGCCCCGGCCGGTCCGGGAGCGTCGATAGCGCCGACGGTGATTGGCCAGCGGAGGCGCGCGGGTCCTTGATCATCCCCTCCAGCGCTTCGATGCGGGCCAGCCGCTGTCGCAGCTCCTCCTCACTGGCCCGGAGAGCGCGCTCGAGGTCGTCCCTCTGCTTCGGGAGCGGCTCGAGCTCGGCATTGCGAGCCCGGAGTCTCCTGGCCTCGGCCTCCAGGTCGTGGAGGGCGCCAGCCTGTCGACGCTCGTTGTCCGTGAGCTGCAGCTCGAGGTCGTTCACGCGGGCGACCCGCGTCTCCAACTCGCCGAGACGGGCCTGCAGCCGGCTCCTGGCGGTTCGCTCTTCGCGCAAGGTGGTGGCGTGAGCGGTGGCGGCCTCCGCCGCTCGCTCGCCCGCTTCGCGGAGCCTGGCTTCGAGTGCCTGAATGTGCGCGTGCAGACGGTCGTCGGTAGGCCGCTCGTCCGGGGCAGGCGGTCGCGGTGCGGTCTCGAGGGCCTGGAGCCGGGCCAGCGCCGCCTCCAGCTCCTCGCCGCGGCCGGCCAACTCCTCCTCGCACCGGGCCAGCTTGGTCTCGAGGGCGTGGCGGATCTTGGCGAGGCGAGCGGTCTCCTCCCGGAGGGCAGCAACCTGGGCTGACCGGGCGCCGAGATCCTGTTCCAGCCGCGCGATTCGCCGCCCTTGGCCGAGCTCGGCGACCTTGGCGCTGCTGGCGAGTGACCGGTCCCGCTCCTGGGCGACGACCAAGTCGAGTGCTGCGTCCGCACGAGCGCCTGCCGGCCGTTGTCCTCCGCGGCGACCCAATCGGTGAAGCCACCAGCCGGCGACGAACCCCACGGCGGCGGTGAGGACCGCAACACCAGCCAGTTTCGATGCCGGATCCAGCATGATGACGCTCCGGTCACATCCAGACGTCGATGCGCCCAGGGGTTTGGCAGGACGGCCCAGAGCTATGGCGCCGGGCGGAACGTGCCGGCCGGGTCCCGGGATGTCCAGAAAGCGGCCAGGACCTGTCTCGGGGGCCGGGGCCGTCAGAAGAGGTCGGTGACCGCCCCCAGGCTCGCACTGGAGACCAGCTTGGCGTACTTCGCCAGAACCCCGGTCGGGTACCGAGTCGGCGGGGGGCGCCAGGTGGCGCGGCGCCGGGCCAGCTCCGGCCCAGACACACCTACCTGCAACAGACGGGCCTCGGCGTCGATGGTCACGGGGTCTCCCTCCTGCACCAGGGCAATGGTGCCGCCGACCGCGGCCTCTGGCGCCACATGCCCTACGACCAGTCCGTAGGTCCCGCCGCTGAACCGGCCATCGGTGACGAGTCCGACTGAATCCCCCAGGCCGGCGCCGATGATGGCGGAGGTCGGCGACAGCATTTCGCGCATGCCGGGGCCGCCCCTGGGGCCCTCGTAGCGGATCACGATCACGTCGCCGGGCCGGATCTGTCCTGCGAGGATGGCCTCCAGGCACGCCTCCTCGGAGTCAAATACCCGTGCCGGGCCGGTCATGCGGGGAGATTTCACGCCCGTGATCTTGGCCACGCTGCCCTCCTCCGCGAGGTTCCCGCGCAGAATGGCGAGGTGGCCGTGGGGGTAGAGCGGACGGCTCCACGGCCGGATGACCTCCTGCCCGGACGGGGGTTCCTCGGGAACGTCCCGGAGGACCTCGGCCACGGACGCTCCGGTCACTGTGAGGCAGTCGCCATGCAGCAGCCCATGGGTCAGCAGCATCTTCATGACCTGCGGGAGCCCCCCCGCCCGGTGCAGGTCGGTGGCCACGAACCGCCCCGACGGCTTGAGGTCGCACAGCACCGGGACCCTGGCCCGAATGGCCTCGAAATCGTCGAGCGCAAGCGACACATTCGTTGCGTGGGCCATGGCCAGCAGGTGCAGGACCGCGTTGGTCGACCCCCCGAGCGCCATGACTACCGTCATGCCATTCTCGAAGGCCTGCCGGGTCATGATCTGGCGGGGGAGCCGCTGGGCCCGGACTGCATCGACCAGCACCGTACCTGATCGCGCGGCACTGTCCAATTTCTCGGCGTCTTCGGCCGCCATGGTCGAGGAGCCCGGGAGGCTCATTCCCATCGCCTCGATGACCGACGACATGGTATTGGCCGTGTACATCCCGCCACAGGCACCGGCCCCCGGACAGGCGTGTCGCTCGACCTCGAGCAGCTCTCGCTGGTCGATCCGGCCGGCGCTGAACCGGCCCACGGCTTCGAAGGCGCTCACGATCGTCAGGTCCTGACCGCGCAGGTGACCCGGCTTGATGGTGCCGCCGTAGACGAAGATGGCGGGCACGTTGATACGGGCGATGGCGATCATTGCCCCCGGCATGTTCTTGTCGCACCCGCCGATGGCGACCAGGCCGTCCATGCTCTCGGCGTTCACCGCGGTCTCGATGGAATCGGCGATCACCTCCCGGGACACGAGGGAGTACTTCATGCCTTCCGTTCCCATGCTGATCCCATCACTGACTGTGATGGTGCCGAAGAGCTGAGGCATCCCGCCGGCCTCGCGAATCGCGGCTTCGGCGCCGCGCGCCAGGACATCGAGGCCGGCGTTGCACGGCGTAATCGTACTGAAGCCGCTCGCAATGCCGATGATCGGCTTCTCGAAATCGGCGTCCCCGAATCCCACCGCCCGAAGCATGGCCCGATTGGGCGTGCGTTGTACTCCTTGAGTGACGGCGCGAGACCGGAAGTTGTGCGGCATCAGGGGGCGCGTCGGAGAGGTGGTGGAGGCCGTGGAGGCAGCAATGTACCCAGCCCGCCGGAAGCACCGCTACCGCTCGAACCGGGCGCCGAACCGGTTCGGCCTGGCCGGACCCGTTCCGCCGCAGCCTCGAACAGCATTCCGGGCTCCTCCGTCCCCTGGCCCATGCGCGACTCCAGGGCCCGCAGGCCCCGGATCAGGGCACCCCGCTCCCCGCGGGACAGCGCCTGGAGCGCGTCCAGCAGTCGGGTGGTTGGAGGGACCGGGGCGCTCCGCAGTTTCCGGCGGCCGCGGGCGGTCAGGGACAGCCGGACCCGTCGGCCATCCTCCGGCGAACGCTCTCGCCGGATGAGCCCGTTCCGAACCAGACGCTGCACGACGATGGACGCCGTGCTCTGCTGGGTCCGGCCCACGGCGGCGAGCTCTCCCAGGGAGAGGCTGGGGTTCTCCCCCAAGGCCCTCAGGAGAAACAGCTGGGCGTTGGTGATCCCGGTGCGTCCTTCCACGGCCCGGGCCGATTCCTGCAGCGTCCGCACGAGTCTTCTGATTCCTCGAAGCGCCCGGACCACGTCCTGGCCTACCACTCCGCTGTAGCTGGGCAGCTGTTCCATGCACGACCTCGTGGGGAAGTCATCACCGGCCCCGGCCCGGGCGACCGCAGTTACCGGGGAAGCGATCCTGGTGCGATCGCGGGCTCGCCGATCGCCCGCCGGGCGCCGGGGCCGGCTCCGCAGGCCGCTGTCCGGCCGACCGGCCAGCCGGCGCCTCTCCCGATATGGCGGAAGCGGGATACGTTCCTTCCGTCACTTCCTCAGGACGGCCGATGGCGCCAGGCGAAATACCCACTGAGGTCGCTCACCTCATCCTGTTGTTCACGCTCTTCGTGCTGCCCCGTGTCCTGCAGCGGTTTCGGCTGCCGCAGGCCGTCACCAGCGTGGGGCTGGGAGCGGCGATCGGTCTCGGCCTCGGCTGGTTCCAGAAGGACCCAACCGTCAATTTGCTCTCCACGCTCGGGATCGTGGCGTTGTTCCTGTTCGCCGGGCTCGAGGTGGATTTCGAAGAACTGCGCCGGGAGTTCCGGGTCCTCACCCAGCACGTCGTGGTCGGGCTGGCCGCGCTGCTGATCGGAGCCGCGGTCATTCGCTGGCTGGTCGGACTCGATTTTCGCGCGGCGACCCTGCTTGCGCTCGCGCTGCTCACCCCCTCGACCGGATTCATCCTCGATTCCCTGTCCGGGATGGGGCTCTCCAGTCAGGAACGCTTCTGGGTCAAATCCAAGGCGATCGCGACCGAACTGGTGGCACTCGGTGCGATGTTCGTCATCCTGCAGTCCCGCAGCCTGGGCGGCCTGGCGGTGGCGAGTGCCGCGTTGCTGGCGCTGGTGGCCGTGCTCCCGGTGGGGTTTCGCTGGTTCGCGCGCGTGGTGCTGCCCTATGCGCCGAAATCGGAGTTCGCCTTTCTGCTCATGCTGGCGGTATTCGCGGCGCTGGTCACCCGCCGGCTGGGTGTCTATTACCTGGTCGGGGCGTTCATCGTGGGGGTCGCTGCCCAACGCTTCCGCAAACGGCTCCCCGCGATGGCCTCGGAACAGATGCTCCACGCCGTGGAGGTCTTTGCCTCGGTGTTCGTTCCGTTCTACTTCTTCTCCGCCGGCCTCGGGCTCCGCACCACGGATTTTTCCTTGAGTGCCCTGGAGCTGGGTGCCGCCCTCATCGCGATCACCGTGCCGGTGCGGTTGCTGCTGGTGGCGGTCCATCGACGACTGGCCCTGGGAGAATCGCTGGTCCACGGCAGCCGGGTCGGGCTCGCCATGGTCCCGACCCTGGTCTTCGGTCTGGTCATCGCCGAGATCCTGCGCGATTCCTTCGCGGTGCCGGATGCCGTGTTCGGCGGATTGATCGTCTATACCCTGGCGACGACCCTGCTCCCCGGGCTCGTGCTCCAGCGCGGCAAGGAGGCGACGCCGGTTCCCGCACAAGAGGCCGGCCCGCCGCACCATGCCCGGCTCGAGCTGCCGATCGAGTAGCCTCGGATCCCGGCCCCGACCTCCCACTTTATATTGACGTCAATATGTCTGCCGCGCCACCCCCACCGGAGCGCAAGGCGGCGTCCTCGCCGGACTCCCTGCGCAAAGCGGTCACCGCCGCTGCCACGGTGCCGGAAGAGCTCCTCAGAGGTGCGCGACACCTGTCGCGGAACCTGGCCTCGCTCACCCGGGATGAGTATGCCCGCTTTCTGGTGCTCGCCGGGCTGATCGGCCTCGCCGCCGCCGTTGCGGTCACGGCCTTCTACCTATTGATCGATGTGATTCAGCACCTGACGCTGGGGTGGGCGGAGGCATCCTCGCTCACCCAGGCCCTGGTGATCCCGCTGCTGGTCGGGGCAGGACTGGTGGTGAGCCAGGTCCTGGTCCGATACGGGGCCGGCGACTCCACCGGAGAGAACGTCCCCGACGTGATGTATCGGGCGAATCTCCGGGGTGGACTGGTCCCGGGGCCCCCGGTACTCGCCAAGTCGCTCGCGGCGGCGGTCCTCATCGGTACCGGTGGCAGCGCAGGGGCCGAGGGACCGGTGATCGTAGGCGGGGCGGCCCTCGCGTCGCGCATCGGCCGCTGGCTCTCTGCCTCTCCGCACCGGCTGCGCACCCTGGTCGGCTGCGGCGCGGCCGCGGGCCTGTCCGCCGCCTTCAACGCCCCGATCGCGGGTGTGCTCTTCGGGATCGAGAAGATCCTCGGCGCGGCCGGCGGGGTCAGCCTGGGTCCCTTCGTGGTGGCGAGCATTGTGGCCGCGACGGCCAGTCGGGCGATCTTCGGCAACCATCCGGTCCTCGCGGTGCCGCTGCAATACGGGCTGCGCTCGGCCTGGGAACTGCCGCTCTACGGCCTCCTGGGACTCGCCGCCGGGATCGTGGCGGTCCTCTACGCCCGGACGGTCTGGCGAGTCCAGGACTGGGTGACCGGCCGGGCGCGCTGGATTGCGATCGTGACGGGCGCGGTCCTGGTCGGCGGGCTCGACGTCGGCTTCCGCGCCGATCTGTGGGGGCACGGCCACCAGGCGGTGAATCTGGCGGCCCTGGTGGATCGATCGACCCTGTTCCTGCTCGGACTCTGTGCGGCCAAGCTGGTGGCGACCTCGGTCACCCTGGCCGTGGGACGGGCGGGAGGCGTGTTCACACCGGCCCTGTTCCTCGGGGCGGCGCTGGGCACTGCATTTGGTCAGGCGGCCGGCACCCTGCCAGGACTTTCGGACCGGCTATCGGCGGGAGCGTTCGGCGTCGTTGGGATGGCGGCCATGGTGGCCGGCGCCACTCATGCACCGCTGACGGCAATCATGATGGCCTTCGAACTGACCGGTGATTACGGGTTGATCCTCCCCATCATGCTCGCCAGCACCATCGCGTACGTGTTCGCCCGCCGGCTTCACCCGGAATCGATCTACACGGAATGGCTGGTCCGGCGCGGAATCGTCCTCTCGCACGGGACCGATGCGGTCGTGCTGGCCCGGAGCACGGTCGCCGACTGCCTTACCCGCAACGTCGCGACCATTCGGGAGGAGGCGCCGCTGCCGGAAATCAGCGAGATTCTGCGGCGCAGCCAGCAGACCAGCTTTCCGGTCCTGGACCGGGACCAGCGGTTGGTCGGGATGATCGCCGCGGACCAGGTCCATGCCGCTGTCAGTGAGGCGAACGGCACCGGGCTCCATGGCCACCGCGGCGGAGCTGATGCAGTCGGACCCGGCGCGGGTGCTGGCGGAAGACACGCTGCTGACCGCGTTGCGGCGGATGGCCGCGGTCGACATCGACGTGCTTCCGGTGGTGGCCCGGGAGGACCCGAGTCGGCTGCTCGGGGTGGTTACCCAGGCGGACGTCTTCCGGGCGTACGAACGCTCATTGATGGCAGAACAGGGGCCCGGAGGGTAAGCAGGAACGCACGGCCGCCATCTCGGGTGGTCGATCCGGGTGAGTCGGTATGCGTCGTCATCCGCCCATGGCGATCGAGCGTGCCCGCCGCCGGGCTGCCACAGACGGTCCAGGGAGCTGTTCCCGCGGGATTCGGGGACGCAGATTGAGGCGGTAATCCTGTACCGCGGTGGATGGGATCGGTTCCTGATTGGCACGACCTGGCCTCGTTGTGCGAAGCGACCCTCGACGGGCACGATGCGCAGCCCGGATGTCGGAGAAAGGACCACGCCATGCCCCATCAGACCGCCCGCCAGCGGTTCCCGCTCCGCCGCCGCCGGCTCCACGGTGAGCGGTACTGAGCGTGCCCGAACGCCGTCGGTCCGCGGTGACATTGCGGGAGGTTGTCGGAGAGCAGGACACCGCGCTGACGCGCGCCTACCGCCTGCTGAGCGCGAATATTCCAGCCGGAGAAGTGGTCTCCATTCAGGACTGGCGGGGTACCCTGGCGGAGCGCGCGGCGGGGGTCTGGACCGACCTGTGCTGGCATCTGCTGGTGGCGGAGCGGGGCGGTAGAGTCGTCGGGATGGCAAGCGGGACCTACCTGGGCAACCTCAACCTGGCCATGGTGGGTTACCTGGTGATGGACCCGTCACTTCGGGGGCAGGGGATCGGGCCCCGCCTTCGGGCGCGCCTGCGGACCTGCTTCGAGCGCGACGCCCGCCGGATCCGTGGTCGCGCCCTGGACGCCGTCATCGGGGAGGTCGAGCGAACCAACCCCTGGCTGCGCTACCTCGTGGAAAACCATCGAGCCCTGGCCCTGGATCTCCCCTATTACCAACCCTCGTTGCAAGCGGGCGACGCTCCGAGCCCGCTGGTCCTCTACTACCAACCGCTGTCGCGCCCGCGCCGCTCGTTGTCCGCCGACGAGGTCCGCCGGATTCTGTACGCCATCTGGCGACGGATGTACCGGGTGCCACGGCCGCTCGAGCGCCGAACCTTTCGGCGAATGCTCCGGGCGCTCGCCGGCCGTCGGCGGATCGGCAGCCGGGTCGCCGTGCGATGAGACGCGGTGCCGGCGACGGCTTGCGATTGCATTGATGTCAATATAGTTTCGGCGTCTACGCGGTTCGAACACGGGGGAGGCGATGTCCCATCCATCCAGCGGTCGCGGCCGCAGTGGTCCCGGCCCGGCAGGGGCGCTCGCGCGTTTCGAGCTTGAGTGGAGTCTCCAGGGACCTCGCCACCACGATCTGGGGGCGGACGCGGCAATCGCATTCCAGCGAGGTTGTCAGGCACGATCCGCGGATGGCCCCACGGCGTCCCCCGCCGTGTCGCCGGACTGAGCCCGGAACGGCCTGAGGCATGCACTACCCGGGTATCGGGCGACGGACCTCGGCGCCCGCGGAGGAGGGCTGGCTGGTCGGTGCCCTGCTCGCCTGGCTTCCGGTCGCCGCGGCGATTCTGCTCGCCAGCGGGGTCCGGCTCCTGGTGCTGCTGGGCACCTGGGATCGACGGCTTGCGATGGTGCTCAGTCTGATCCCGAGCGGGGCGATCGTGCTGTGGGCGAGCTGGATGCTGTTCCGACGGATCGGGGGCGAAGTCGCCGCCGTCCGGGGCAGGGTCGTGCTGGTCTGGGCCGTGGCCAGCGCAGCGCTCCGGGCGTTGTGGCTCGGCCCGGTGCTCGGCGGCGGATGGAATCTGGTCAGGGCGGATTATAGCTTGAGCGACTGGCAGCCGTGGCCCGTCCTGCTGGGCTGGATTGTGGTATGTCCGTTCCTCTTCCGGCGAAAGTCCCGGTCGTTGCCGGAAGTGTAGACTGCAGCTCCCGGGCCTTCGCGGCGCGGCTTGCCGTCGGGGTCGCCCCGAACAGGCCGTCAGGCCATTGCCGATCCAGTCTCGAGGTCGCGTCCTCACCTGATTCGAAACGGGCCCCCAGGGGGAACTCGCCATTCCGTGCTGCGCCACGATCCGGGTATCGCGTCACGGGTCTCCGGGTACTGGTTTTCGCCGGCCCGAACGTGAGGCTGGGCGCCCCGGTGGACGGATGTTGAGCGACCGTGGCCGGCGGTGCTCCGCGACGGCCCCTCGACCGAGCGCTGAGGCGGCGCGGGCGGCGCTCGATCCGGTTCCGAACCCGAAGGAGGAGTGCGTGGTGCGTCCCGATGCGCAGGCCCGATGGCGCTGATCATCGTTTCCAATCGACTCCCGGTGACCATCCGTCAGACACCGGGGGGACTGGCGCTGGCCGAAAGTCCCGGCGGCGTGGCCACCGGGTTGCGGGGCATTCAGACGGCCTCGGGCGGGGTCTGGATCGGGTGGCCGGGGCCGACCGATCAGCTTTCGTCCGAGCAGGTCGCTGGGCTGGGAGGGCAGCTCAAGGAGCGCGGTTGCGTTCCCGTCCACTTGAGCCGGCAGGAGGTCCGCGGGTACTACCAGGGCGTGGCCAATGGCATCCTGTGGCCGCTGTTCCACTACCTGACGGAACAGGTGCCGCTGCGCCCCAGGCACTGGCCGGAGTACGAGAAGGTGAATCAGCGCTTCGCCGAGGTGATCGCGGCGCACTGCGGACCCGACGACGACGTCTGGATCCATGACTACCAGCTGATGCGGGTCCCCGCGCTGCTCCGCCACCTTCGTCCCGGGATCCGCATCGGCTTCTTTCTTCACATCCCGTTTCCGACCTACGAGATCTTCCGGATTCTCCCCATGCGCCGGCTGCTGCTCGAAGGACTGCTGGGCGCCGACCTGATCGGGTTTCATACTTCCTCCTATGTCGAGCACTTCACCAGCTGTGTGACTCGACTGCTCGGCGTGCCGGCTCTGGAGGCGGGCCGGTTTGATTTCGACGGCCGGACCCCCGCGACCGGCGTGTTCCCGATGGGAATCGACGTGGCGCGCTTCGAGGAGGTCACCGCGGAGAGTCCGTTCGGCGACCGGCGGGTGACGGCCACGACCAGCGCGGGCAGCTCCCTGGTGGGTATCGATCGACTGGACTACACCAAGGGGATTCCGCGCCGCCTGCTCGCCTTCGAGCAGCTCCTGCGTCGTCACCCCGACCTGCGCGAGCGCGTGACGCTTGCTTCAGATCGCGGTCCCGTCGCGTACCGGCGTACGAGCCTACCAGCGGTTTCGTCGCCACGTGGACGCGCATGGTGGGTCGCATCAACGGGATGTTCGGCAGCCCCGGGTGGACGCCGGTGCAGTACCTGTACCGGAGTTTCACCCAGGCGGAGCTGCTGGCGCTGTATCGCAGCGCCGACGTCATGCTGGTGACGCCGGTCCGGGACGGGATGAACCTGGTCGCCAAGGAATTCGTGGCCAGCCGCGTGGATGGCGACGGGGTCCTGGTGCTGAGCGAGTTTACCGGAGCGGCCATGGAACTCGGCGAGGCGGTCCAGGTCAACCCGTTCGACATCGAGGCCACCGCGGAAGCGTATTACCACGCGCTGACGATGCCCCCCAGGAGCGTCGCGCCAGGATGCGCGCCTTGCGTGCGCGGGTCCGGGCCAACCCGGTGGACCGCTGGGCCGCATCCTTTGTGGGCAAGCTCCGGGAGGCCCCGCGGGGCGGGCCGATCCCGGATGTCACGCTGGCCAGCGCGGAGGCCATTCGCCGCGAAACCGCCCGGATCGGCCGGGCGACCCGGCTGGTCCTCATGCTGGACTATGACGGCACCCTGGTGCCGTTCGCGCCCACGCCCGAGCTTGCGACTCCCGACCCGGACCTGCTGGCGCTGCTCCAAGCCCTGGCGGCCCGGCCGGCCACCGAAGTCCATCTGGTGAGCGGCCGTCAGCGGGAGAACCTCGAGACCTGGCTGGGCGAGCTGGCCGTCGGGCTGCACGCCGAGCACGGCCTGTGGTCGCGCCCGATGGGAACCCCCAAGTGGGAGCGGCACGAACTCGCCCAGCCGGTTCCCTACGACGATCTGCTCGATGTCCTCCATCGGTTTACCGAACGGACGCCGGGCTCGGCGATCGAACGGAAGTCGGCGGGCCTGGCCTGGCACTTCCGGTTGGCGCAGTCCGATCTTGGGACCGCCCAGGCCGAGGCTGTCATGGAGGAGGTGCGGCGCCGGTTCCCGCCCGATGACCGTCGAAGTGTTGCGCGGCGAGAAGGTGGTGGAACTCCGGCCGGCAGGAGTTCACAAGGGCCTGATCGTGACCCGGCTGTTGCAGGCCCAGCCTCCCGGCACGATGATGGTGGCCCTGGGGGATGATGCCACCGATGAAGACATGTTCGCCGCGCTGCCGCCCGACGGCCTGAGCGTGCACGTGGGTCCACGGCCCAGCGGTGCCTCGGTCCGGCTGCGGGATGTCGCGGCGTGCCGGGAGTTCCTGCAGGGGCTCATCCCACTTTCGTCGCGGGTCCCGATGAACACGCTCCTGCTCATACCGGCGGTCAGCCCCGATGCCGCCGGCGCGCACGTCGATCCGGTTGCCAGCGTCGTGCTCTTTCTGGCGGTCATTCTCCTCGCCGCCAAGCTGGGCGGGGATATCGCCAGCAGGATGGGCCAGCCGGCCGTTCTGGGAGAGCTGATCGTCGGGATCGTGCTCGGCAACATGGCGCTGGTCGGCTACGCCGGGTTTGAAGAGATCAAGGCGGACGCCTCGATCGACATGCTCGCGCGGCTGGGAGTCCTCATCCTCCTGTTCGAGGTCGGTCTGGAGTCCACGGTCGGGGGGATGCTGAAAGTGGGGTGGTCGTCGCTGCTGGTCGCCGTGATCGGGGTGACCGCGCCGTTCGCGCTGGGCTGGGGAATCGGCGCCTGGCTGTTACCGGAGTCGAGCGCCTACGTCCACGCTTTTCTGGGCGCGGCGCTGACGGCCACCAGCGTCGGGATCACGGCACGGGTCTTCACGGACCTGAAGATGACCCAGACATCGGAGGCCAGGGTCATCCTCGGGGCGGCGGTGATCGACGACGTGCTGGGGCTGGTGATCCTGGCGATCGTCGCGGGAACGATCACCGCCGCCAATCAGGGCGACCAGCTGTCGCTCGGGATGGTCGGCGGCACTCTGGCCAAGGCGGTCGGCTTCCTCGTCGGCTCACTGGTCCTGGGGGTGCTGCTGTCGCGAAGACTGTTTCGCATGGCCTCGCGGCTCAGGGCGAGCGGTGTCCTGCTCGCCACCGGGCTGGCCTTCTGTTTCCTGTTTTCCTGGCTCGCCGGCGAGATGGGGCTGGCGCCGATCGTGGGCGCATTCAGCGCGGGACTCATGCTCGAGAACGTGCATTATCGCGATTTCGCCGACCGCGGCGAACACGCCCTCGAAGAGCTGATCCACCCGATCTCCAGCTTTCTGGTTCCGGTTTTCTTCGTGCTGATGGGCATGCGAACGGATCTCCGGGCGTTTGCGCAGCCGGGCGTGGCCGGCCTGGCCATCGGGCTCACGCTGGCCGGCATCATTGGCAAGCAGTTCTCGAGTCTGGGAGTGGTGATGCCGGGCGTGGACCGGATAACCGTCGGGCTGGGCATGATCCCGCGCGGAGAGGTCGGGCTGATCTTCGCCAATATCGGCCTGGCCCTGGTCGTAGCCGGGGAGCGCATCGTGACCGACGCGACCTACGCCGCGGTCGTGGTGATGGTGGTGGTCACCACCCTGGTGACCCCGCCCGCCCTCCGCTGGCGGCTGTCCCGGATTCCCACCCGCCAGGCTGCGGGGTGAGTCGGCGGCGCCTCCCGCGTCGCGATGCGGTCCCACGCCGCAAGGCCCCCAAGTCCGAGCGCCCTCCTGGCGGAGGTCTTTACCGCCGGGAGAGCGCCTGATGGTGTCTGGGGAGTCACAAGAAGAGCTGCCAGCTCCGGCCGCCCTGCATCGGCCATCAGCCGTCCTGGCCAGTCCGCGTCCCGGGTAGGGGGCGGCAGGAGTCGCAACAACCGACACCTGACGAGCGAAACTGGCAGCCCCTCCGGGTCACGCGTCGTAATACAGGAAGAACTCGTACGGATGCGGCCGCAGGTTCACTGCGGCAACGTCCTTGCTCCGTTTGAGATCAATCCAGGTGGCGATGACGTCCTGGGTGAACACGTCTCCCTCGAGCAGGAAGGTGTGGTCCTGCTCAAGCGCGGTCAGCGCCTCGCCCAGCGATCCCGGCACGGTCCTGATGCCAGCCTTGCGCTCGTCGTGCAGCTCGTAGAGATCCTCGTCGATCGGCTTGGGGGGCTCGATCCTGCGCTTGACGCCGTCCAGTCCGGCCATGAGCATCGCCGCGAACGCGAGGTAGGGGTTGCAGGACGGATCGGGGGCCCGGAACTCCACCCGGCGTGCCTTCGGGCTCGATGAGTAGGTCGGAATCCGGCAGATCGCCGACCGGTTCCGCTGGGAGTACATGAGGTTGACCGGTGCCTCGAAGCCGGGGACCAGCCGGCGATAGCTGTTGGTCGTCGGCGCGCACAGGCCCAGCAGGGCAGGGGCGTGGGCGATCAAGCCGCCGATGTACCACCGGGCCACGTCGGAAAGGAGGGCATAGCCCTTCTCGTCGAAGAAGATCGGCGTGTTGTCCTTCCACAGCGACTGGTGCACGTGCATGCCTGAACCGTTGTCACCGAACAGCGGTTTCGGCATGAAGGTGGCTGTCAGGCCGAGATTGTGGCAGACGTTCTTGACGACGTACTTGTACACCATCAGGCGGTCGGCGGTCTGGACCAGGGGACCGAATCGGAAGTCGATCTCCGCCTGGCCCGCGGTGGCCACTTCGTGGTGCTGCACTTCGACCGGTATCCCGGCCTCGATCAGCGCCAGCATGATCCTGGACCGCACATCCTGCAGGCGGTCTGCCGGTGGGACGGGGAAATACCCCTCCTTGTGCCGGGGCCGGTGACCCTGATTGGGTGTGCCGTTCCGGCCGGAGTTCCAGATCCCTTCGTCCGAATCGACGTGGTAATACCCCTCGAAGGCATTCTGGTCGAAACGGACCGAGTTGAAGATGAAGAACTCCGCCTCCGGTCCCCAGCACGACGTGGTCGCGATGCCGGTGGTTTTGAGATACTCCTCCGCCTTGAAGGCGACGAACCGGGGATCCCGGCTGTAAGGCTCGAGGGTGATCGGATCGTAGATGTCGCAGGTGACGGAAAGCGTGGGGACACTCAACACCGGATCCACGAATGCGGTGGAGAGATCCAGCATCAGCAGCATGTCGGATTCGTTGATCGCCTGGAATCCGCGGATGGACGAGCCGTCGAATCCGAGGCCCTCCCGCACCAGATCCTCGTCGAGCGCCGCGGCCGGAATCGAAAAGTGCTGCCAGGTACCGGGGAGGTCGCAGAACTTCACATCAATGACCTGCACCCCGCGCTGCGTGATCAGGTCCTTTACCCGTGTCAGGTCGCCGGCCTGACGTCCTTTTCCGGCCTTTGGTCGTACCGTGGCGGTCATCGCGGCCTCCCCTTCGTTACAGTGTGGCCCGACGAGCTCACCTGGTCCGGTGGCTGACCAGTGACCTCCCGGGACGGTTGTCTCGCACGTCAACGGTTTCCTGCCGCCCTGCGGGGTCACCGCCGAGGCGATGGCTACCGCCCCCGCCCCGTGGGGACCGACCACATCGGGTACCGCTGTTCTGCCCGACGCCCCAGCCAGCACGGTATTCAGCGGCCATGACCACGGTGCGCGGTCATCGCCGGCCAGCCCGCGCCAGCGCCACAAGCCAGACTGTAACAATCACTTAGCCAGAGTCCCGATGCCGACGGCAGGGAGCCGCCGGTGAACTGGCCTCAGTCCGTTTCGGCCTGCCCGGACATTATATGAGTCGGGCACGAGAGTGTCAAGAGAAAAATGCAGAAACTGCACAAATCTCGTTGCGAAATCACAGATTCGTTCAAATTACCACCAATTTGCTGACATAAACTAGCACAACGGGCACAACCAACGGTCAATTGCCGCCTCCAGGGCCTCGCTGGCCCAGCGAGGCCCCACCGCAAGTCATGGCCGGCAAACGGGCTGGCCCCTCTGCTCCGCCCGGGCCCGCCCGCTCACCACTCCAGCGGCGCTCCATTAGCTGCGCTGCGGATGGTGGAATGCCGTGGGGTGGGTGCGCGGTTGGAAGGCCGCCCACTCGCTTGAGGCCCGCGTGCGAAGTCGTCGATGGAAGTGACTACCTGACGCGCGGGTCGCTGCGGTCGCCCATCGGCCCCGGCGGAGCGCGTTCTCCCGTTCTCCGGTTCGTTCCTCTTAGATTCGTCCCATGGCCGAAACGCCCTGCCCAACGTGCAGGACGCCGCTGCCGGGAAGCGCTCTGTTCTGCCCGGCCTGCGGCAGCCGGACCGGTGTGGGGGATTCCCGCGCCGCGGAGGAACCTCGACTGGATATCCAGGCGAGGCTCACTCGCGCGATCGGCCCCAAGTACGACGTCCGGCGTCTGCTCGGTGAGGGTGGATTCGCCCAGGTCTTCGAGGTGTTCGACACCGATCTCCAGCGGCGGCTCGCGGTCAAGGTGCTCAAGCCGGACCTGGCCTGGTCGGCTGGCATGCTGGAGCGGTTCCGCCAGGAGTGCCGCTCGATCGCGCGCCTCTCCCATCCCAACATCCTGGCCATCCATTTCGTCGGGGAAGGCGAAGGGCTGGTGTATTACGCGATGCCGTTCGTCGAGGGTGAGCCGCTCTCGGCCATGTTGCGACGCACCGGCGCCCTGACCCCCGATCGGGCCCTCGGAATCCTGCGGCCCCTGCTCGAAGCGCTCGCCCACGCCCACAGCCAGGGTCTGGTCCACCGCGACATCAAACCGGACAACGTGATGCTCGAGGCCAGCACCGGTCGACCGCTGCTGGTCGACTTCGGCATCGCCAAGCGGATCGACGGGGAAGGGCACAAGACCCAGACCGGCTTCGTGGTCGGGACGCCTCAGTACATGAGTCCGGAACAGGCACTGGGCCAGGGCGACATCGATGCGCGCTCGGACATCTACGCGGTCGGCGCCGTCCTGTATCAGATGGTCACAGGCGTTCCGCCGTTCGAAGGCGAGAGCTCGCAGGAGATCGTAGGCAAGCACCTGAGCGAGCCGGCGCCGATCGCCACGGCCAAGAACGCCCGGATTCCCATGTGGCTGTCCGACATCATCACCCGCTGTCTGGCCAAGCGGCCGAACGAGCGGTTCCAGTCGGCGTCCATGCTGGTCGACGCTCTGAACGCCGGCCGGGAATCCAGCGCGCAGGAGCCGGTCAGCGCCGAGCGGGTCGCGCGGAGGCTTCAGAGCGAAGAGGCCACCGTCATGCTTCCGAGCGCCGAACGTCCGCGCCCCGCCCCGCCGGCGGGAGACCGGACCCAGGTGACGCCCTCGGCGCCCCCGAAAACGCCGCCGGCCCGGGGCCGGGTGTTCCTGCCGGCACTGCTGGGCGTCGCCCTCCTGGCCGGTGGCTGGTTCGTGTTCGGACGAAAGCCGGTCCTCGAAGTGCGCAATCGTCTGGCTGACCCGATCAGGGTGGCGGTGGGCGCGGAGAGCTTCGAGGTGCCCTCCGAGGGGTCGGTCGAACATCGGTTGAAAGGCAAGGGGCCGCTGGTGGCCCAGTGGTACCTGGTGCGGGCCACCGGCCTCGGGGGAAAACCGCTGGGAGTGGAGTTGCAGGGCAGCATCTCGGCCCAGGAGCCGCCGAGCCGACTGGTCGCGGAAGTGGACGCCACGAGCGGCGACCGTCCGGTGTTCGCGCCGGTCATCACCAACGCCACCGACGGCCCGCTCGCGATCACCGTGAATGCGGGCACCGTCAGTGCGGCCGAGTGCGAGTGCCCCGTCCCTCCGGGCGCCACCCGGGTCCGGATCGGGTACTACCCCCTGTATCTCAACAGCACCGTGCAGGCGACCAACGCGGCCGGGGTTCCCGCCACTTTTCGCAATCTCGGGGAGGAGGCCGACCGCCGCAGCGGGGTGGTCGGCCTGCGCTTCGAGGTCAAGGACTTCCGCAGATAGTCATCCGGGCCCGGCGCTACATCAGACCGCGCCCGCGGAAGGCGGCCAGCTCGCAGGCGACGGAGTTGCCCACGTCGCAGGCCCGTTGGTAGAGGTGCACGGCGCGCCGGACATCCCACGGAACACCTCGGCCATCCTCGTACATCCGAGCCAGACGGACGCAGCTGTTGGCTTCGCCGAGACTGCAGCCTTGTCCGTACAGCCCGGCGGCGCGGCGCTCGTTGGTCAGCACACCGACGCCGAGTTCGAAGCGTTCGCCCAGGCGCAGGCATGCTCGCGCCGCCCCGCCGTCACAGGCCCGGGTGCCGTAGCTGACGGCCTGGTCGAGGTTGTGAATCACGCCGGTGCCGTGCTCGTAGGCCATCGAGGCCTCGTCGCAGCCGCCGGGGTCTCCCGCGTCGCAGGCCCGGCGGAACAGGGCCACGGCGCGCTGCTCGTCGGGTCCGAGGATCAGGCCCCGGAGCAGCCAGCGACCCAGCAGCGCACAGCCCTCGGGCGCGCCGGTGTCGCAGCCGCGGAGTGCGAGCCGTTCGGCCCGGCTGCCATCCTGTCGTCCGCCGAGCCCCGTGGCCAGCCGCTCGGCCAGCCGGACGCAGGACCTCCCGCCGTCCTGCTCACACCGGGCGGCCAGGTCGAGCGGGTCCTCCTGAGCGGCCAGTGACCCGGTGAGAATCAGGGTGGCGGCCGACAACAGCCGGAATCTCATGGCTGGTCCTCTCGCCGGAACACGGTTCCCGGGGCGACGGCGTCGAAACCGAATCGCTGGCGGACTCGATCGACGGCGCTGGTGAGCACGCGGAGTTTGAGGCGCTCGGCGGACTCGAACAAATCGCCCGCGGCCGTTCGGGACAGGTTGGTCGCGGCCACCCCGAGCAGGCGGATTCCCTGGCGCCGTCGGCGGGCGTCCTCGAAAGCCGGGCGGAAGAGGGCCCGGAGGGGTCCCAGAAGCTCGGTATCGAGATCGGTCGCGGTGCGCAGGGTACGGCGCCGGGTGACGGTGTGAAAATCACCGTGACGGAGCTTGAGAACGACGGTCCTCGCCACCAGCCCCTCGGCCCGGAGTTGTCCCGCCACGTGGCCGACGAAACGGACCAGAACGCTTTCGAGCCGGTCTCGATCGGTAGTGTCCTTCCCGAAGGTCGTTTCCCGGCTGACTGACCGGGCCAACCGATCCGCGTGCAGGGCCGTGGACCCGTGGCCGTGGGCGCGCCACTTGAGCTCCCGCGCGCCGTCACCTACCAGTCGGGCGAGGGTCGCTTCGCTCATATCCTGGATCTGGACCACGTCCGTGAGGCCGAGCCCGGCGAGGCGCTCGCCGGTCCGGGGGCCCACGCCGGGAAGCGCCCGGAGCGGAAGACCGGACACGAAGCGCTCTTCCCAGCCGGCGCGGACCTCGCAGATCCCCCGTGGTTTGGCGTAGTCGGACGCCAGCTTGGCGATCATCCGGTTCGGTCCGATGCCGATGCTGCAGTCCAGCCCCGTCTCCCGGCGCACGTCCATCCGCAGCCGTTCGGCCACGGGCAACAGGGAGACCGGGTAGAGGCGCTCGGTGCCGGTGAAGTCCAGGCAGCCCTCATCGAGGGAGGCCATGGCCACCGTGGGTGAGTACCGGCTCAGCACGGCGAAGACCGCTCGAGACGCTTCGCGGTAGTGCGGAAAACTGCCTTTGAAGAACGTCGCGCCGGGGCAGAGCCGGGCCGCCTGGGCGATCGGCATCCCGGAACGCACACCAAACCGGCGGGCGGCGTAGGACGCCGATTGGACGACGCCTCGCGATTCACGCCGCCCGCCGACGATGAGCAACTCGATCCCCCGGAGGTCCGGGAATCGCTGCCGACAGACCTCCACGAAGAAGGCGTCCAGATCCACGTGCATGAGTCGCGGCGCCATGGCGGTAAAACTAGCCGGAGGGACGGCCTCGATATAGCCTTCAGCACGCCAATCAGGGTGGAGACCGATCATGATGCCGAATGAGGGCCTGCAGAAGGCCATGAACGACCAGGTCCGCAGAGAATTCGAGTCGGCCTACATCTATCTCTCCATGGCCGCATGGATGGAGGACAAGAACCTCCCCGGTTTCGGAGCCTGGCTGCGCCAGCAGGCCCAGGAAGAAGCCAAGCACGCGCTCAAGATCTTCGATCACCTTATCGACCGGGGGTGCCGGGTCCGACTGCAGTCGCTGGGTGGCCCGCCGGTGGACTTCAAGTCGCCACTGGCGGTGTTCGAGGAGGTCAAGCAGCACGAACAACTCGTCACCAAGAGCATCGACGATCTCTACGGAATGGCTCTGGACGGGAAAGACTACGCCAGCCAGGTTTTCCTGGAGTGGTTCATCACGGAACAGGTCGAGGAAGAGCGCAACTCGAGCCAGGTGTTCGAGAGCGTCCGGCGGGTCGGGGACAATCAGGCCGCGCTGGTGATGCTGGATCGGGAACTCGGACAGCGCGGCCCTCAGGTGGCCGGAGCCGACGAGTAGCGTGCGGGCCGCCTTCCTCGGCCTGGGCGCGATCGGGCGGCCGATGGCGGCTCACGTCGCGCGGGCCCACGACCTCGTGGTGTGGAACCGGACGCGGGCGGTGGCGGAGGCGTTCGGGCGGGCCCACCCGGCCCGGGTCGCGGCGACGCCGCGGGAAGCCGTGACCGGCGCGGACGTCGTGCTGATCTGCCTGCCGACGTCGGCCGAGGTCGAGGCGGTCCTGGAGGACAGCGATGGCGCCTCGGTCGGGCTGAAGCCGGGCGCCCTGGTGCTCGATTGTACCTCGGGCGACCCCGCGACCGCGCGCCGGATCGCGGCGCGCCTGGCCCGGAGCGGCGTCGCCTTCGCCGACTGCCCGGTGAGCGGCGGAACCAACGGGGCGGAGGCCGCGGCCCTCACCGTGATGGTCGGGGCGGAGCCGGAGACGTTTGAGCGGGCGCGGCCGGTCCTGGCCTGCTTCGGGAAGCGCATCGAGCACCTCGGCCCCGTGGGGGCCGGCTCGGCCCTGAAGGCCATCAACAATGCCCTGCTCGCCGTCAACATCCTCGCCTTCGGCGAAGGCTTCGCGGCGCTGGCCAAGGCCGGCGTGCCGGTTCGCCAGGCGCTCGACGTGCTCAACGCCTCGTCCGGCCGATCGTTCGTCACCGAGGGACTGGTGCCTGACCGGGTGCTGACGGGTAAGTTCCCGAGTACGTTCCGGCTCGCACTACTCGAAAAGGACCTGGGGATCGCCGTGGGATTCCTCGAGAGCCAGCAGGTCACCGCCCCGGTGCTCAACCTGGTGCGCGAGCTGTTCCGCAAGGCGCGAGGCGCGCTGGGCGAGGACGCGGACTACCTGGAAGCCATCCGGCTTCAGGAACGCCAGGCTGGCGTCGAGATTAGAGGGTAATGACCGACTGGGCCTCTACCAACCGCCTCCCCAGCAAGGTGACGCTCGCCGAGGGCCTCGTCATCACGGGAGAGGTGCATCTGCAGCCCCGGGTGGCCTGGCGGGATGGGCCGGAGACGCCGGTCGAAATGCTGAATCGGGGCGAGACCTTCTTTGTGATGAACCTGCCGCAGGGCGATGTGGTATTCCTCTCCAAGGATCAGGTCGCCGTGCTGGCCTATCCGAAGGTGGTGTCCTTTGAAGATGAGGACCGGAAACTCGCGGCCCGGATGATCCCGCTCGAGGTCATGCTGGTCGGCGGGGGCGAGCACCGGGGTATCGCGGTCAGTGAGCAGCCGCCGACCCGCGCCCGCGCGCTGGACTTCCTGAACGCGCCCGAACGCTTCTTTCAGCTCCTCACGGACGAGGGCACGCTGTGCATCAACCGGCGTTTCGTCCGCGCCGTTCGACCCCTGTCCACCTGAGCCTGTGGCCCAACTCGACCGCTTCATCCAGGCGATCCATCAGCACAAGGCCCAGGGCCTGGTGCTGGCTCCCGGCAAGCAGGCCAGCCTGCTGCTCGACGGCGGTTCGCGCCCGATTAGCCGGGACGCCCTCTCGGCGGCCCAGATTCTCCCCCTGCTTCGGGAGATTATTCCCCCCGGCGAGCTGTCCCGCCTCGACGGGCCGATGCCGGCCACGTTCAGCTATCAGTCGCCGGCCGGACCGGTGAGCGTGGAAGTGACCCGTGAACCGGAGGGGTTCCAGGTCACCGTCCGGCCGGGGCCCGAGCCCGTGCCCGCGCCGCGGCCGTCCGTCCCAGCCGCCCCGGCGGCCGAGGCCGTCCCGGCGCCGCGGCCATCTGTTCCCACCGTCGCTCCGGCGGCGCCTCGCGAGGCGCCGGCCGCCCCGGCTGCGGGCGCCAGGGCGCAGCTCGACCAGTTGCTTCGCCTCACTGTCGAACGCGGTGCCTCCGACCTGCACCTGAGAACCGGTGAGCAGGCCATCATTCGACACGACGGCGGCTGGTCCGGCTCGAAGGTCAGGTCATCGACGCCGACACGCTCGAGGGATGCTGGTCAGCATCATGTCCGACCGCGAGATCTCGCCCAGTTCCGGGAGACCGGCGACGTGGACTGGGCCTACGAGATCCCGGGTGTCGCGCGGTTCCGCTGCAATGCGGCGCAGGAGCGTCGCGGTCCCCTGGGGGTCTTCCGGGTCATTCCCTCGAAGATCCTGACCGCCGAAGAGCTCGGGCTCTCACCGGAAATCCAGCGATTGGCGTACCTCACCAAGGGCCTCGTCCTGGTGACAGGCCCGACCGGCTCGGGCAAATCCACCACCCTCGCGGCTATGGTCGATCTCATCAACCGGACCCGCAACGATCACATCCTGACCATCGAGGATCCGATCGAGTTCGTCCACCAGGCCAAGAAATGCGTGGTGACTCAGCGCCAGGTCGGCCAGCACAGCCAATCCTTCAAGGCGGCCCTGCGGGCCGCGCTGCGCGAGGATCCGGACATCATCCTGGTCGGCGAGATGCGCGACCTGGAGACGGTCTCGATCGCCATCGAGACCGCCGAAACGGGGCACCTGGTGTTCGGGACGCTGCACACCACGACGGCGGCCTCCACCGTGGATCGGATCATCGACCAGTTCCCCGGTGACCGGCAGGGCCAGGTGCGGGTCATGCTGTCCGAGTCGCTGAGGGGCGTCATCGCCCAGGTTCTATGCCGCAAGATCGGCGGCGGGCGGATCGCCGCGAAGGAGGTCCTGCTCTCGATCCCGGCCGTCTCCAACCTCATTCGCGAGGGGAAGACCTTCCAGATTCCCTCGATCATCCAGACCAACCGCAAGACCGGCATGATCACCCTGAACGATGCCCTGATCGAGCTGGTGGAACAGAAGCTGGTCGAACCGAAGGAGGCCTATCTCCGAGCGGTGGAGAAAACGACCCTCGTTACGGCCCTCAAGGCCAAGCGAATGGACACTTCGTTCCTCGGGGACTCTTGAGGTGAGCGGCCTGCCGGTCCTAGATTAGTCTCCGCAGTCGGTCCGCCCCCCTCGGACCCACCCCGACCCGGCGTGTGCTCCGGGCCGTGAAGGGGTTCCATCATGGCTACGCTGTCCGCCGGCCAGACCGCCGCACCGCCCGGTCTGCAGTTGGCTCCTGCCCGCGCCGACGGACTCGGTCTCCTCCTCGATCTTGCCCTGGAAGCCACCGCGGCCACCGCGGCGGCGCTGTTCGTGCCGGACGGCGATCGGCTGCGCGTGCTCCACGCCCGCGGGGCCAACTGTCCCGGACCGGACGACCGGCTGGCGCTGGACGGTACCGTCGCCGGTGAGGCCTGGTACCGGTCGCGCCTCGTCATCGGCGCCGAATCCCCGCCGGTTGGCCGGACCGGGGGCCTGTGGCTGGACGAACGCACCATCGATGTGATGGCCGTGCCGGTGGCCCTCGACGGCCGGCCGGTCGCGGCCATCGTGCTCTACCACCGCCATCTGGGCCATTTCCGGCGCAGCGATGCCAATACCCTGACCCGGCTGGCGGCGATCGCCGCAGGCCTTTGGGGCACATCACCAGCGTCCGCCGCGGCGCCGGACCCGCACTCGCACCTCGAGCTCCGCGCGGCGATGCGCATGGCGATGGTGGCGGGCGGCAAGGTCCGGGAGGGTGAGGCCTGGGTCGAGGTCGCCCGCACGGCCGCGGCGCTGCTGCAGGCGTTGTCCGCCCGGGTCTCCCTGCTCGAGGGCGATGAGCTGGTGTGCTGCGCAGCCACCGGCCGGTTCGGGGCCGATCTGGACCGGCGTCGCCTGCGGGAGTTCGGGTTCGAGGGAATCGCGCTCGAGTCCCTCGACGGTGTGCTCGCCAGCGAGTGGGCGCCTGAGACCGGCGGGGCCGGGGTCTCGGCGTGGATCCGCTCCCTGGTGGCCGTCCCGCTGCGGCGACTCGATCAGGTCGTGGGGGTGTTGACCGTCGCGGACGAGACCCCGGGCCGATTCGTGGAAACCGATCGCGAGGCCCTGCTGCGGTTCGCCATCCACGCGACGGCAGCGCTGAGCGAAGTCCGCCTGACCGTGGAGACCGAGCGGCACGTCGCCGAAGGGCGGCTGGCTACCCAGGTGGCCGCCGCCCTGGCGGTGGCCGAGGATACCCCGGGGCTCCGCCGGGCCATCGTGAGCGAGCTCCGGCTGGCCCTCGGGGCAGACGGGGCGCGGCTCGACGAAGAAGTCCAGCACCATCTGGCGGTGACTGCGGTGGACGGCGACCTGCCGCTGCTCGCCCAGCCGCCAGCCCCGGGGAGGCAGCTGGTCTGCGAGCACCAGCTCGCTCCCGGCGAAAGCTCCCACCGTTGCCCGCTGCCCGACGGCCAGGGCTACCTCATCGCCGCCCGGCTCGGCCAGGTCACCGCGCACCCCGGCTGTCTCCAGTTGATGCGCTTGGCCCGCCCGTTCACGCGGGTCGAGGAAGACCTGCTTCGGCGGCTGACCGAGATCGCGGAGCTGGCACTGCTGTCCCGCCTGACCAATGCCCGGGTGAGCCGCTACGCCGATCGGATCCGTTCGGTGGCGGAGGTTTCGGCCAGCCTGCATCAGTCGCTGCGTCCCGCCGACGCCATGAGCCAGGCCGCCGAAATGCTTGGGCGGGCACTCGGAGCCGGTACGGTGCGAGTCGCGCTGGTGGACGAGGTCTGGCAGGAACTCACGTTCCCCATTTACCGGCGCGGAACCGAAGTGCTGGACGGGACGCGACGTCCCCTGGAGCGCGGTCTCCTGGAGGATATCTGGCGCACCGGCCGAACCTGTTTCTTCCCCAGTGACGCGACCGCTGATATCGCCCGCCTCGGCCTGACCCTCGACACCTCACCCCGCTGCTTCGCGGCGGTGCCGTTGCGGAAGCGGGGTGCGGTGGCCGGGGTTGTGGCGATCGAGGACCCCGCCCGGGACCATGCGTTCGAGGTCGAGGATATCAGGATTCTCGAGATCATTGCCCAGCAGCTCGGGGTGACCCTCGACAACCTGGAGAGCCTCGAGGAGGAGCGCTGCCAGCGGATCACCGCCGAGTGGCTGCGGCAGATGGCCCGGACTGCGACCGATCCGCTCGCGCAACCGACCCAGGTGTTCGAACTGGCGACGGATGCGGCCTTTCAGGGCATCGGCGGGGTCGCGGCCACGGTCGCCTGGCTGGCCGGGGATCGCCAGGTCGAGCTCATGGCGTGTCGCGGCGCGCCTCCCCACAGTCAGCCGGAGTGGCTGACCGTCACCGCGGCCGTCGGCGGATGGATGCTGGACGAACATGGCGCCGTATTCATCTCCGCCAATCTGGGCGAGGACCTGCGGCTCGGTTCCGAGATCCGACCACGGGCGGGATCGGTGGCCCTGGCCGCCGTACCGATCTGGCGGGATGGCCGGATCATCGCGGTGCTTGCTCTGGTGCGGCAGGCCGGGTCGTCCTTCGCCGTCGCCGAGGTGGAGCGGCTGGCCCAGATCGCCGACCACGCCGGAGCCGGGTATCAGACCGCCGCGGCGGGCGGAGCCCTGCGCCAGTCGGAGGAACGCTACCGGCGACTGTTCTCCGCCGCGACCGACGCCATCTTCACCATCGACCGTCAGGGTGTCATCACCTCGTTCAACGATGCGTCGGAGCGAGTCTGGGGCGTCGCGGCCAGCGCTGCCGTCGGTGGGCAGTGGAACACGGTTCTGCCGTTCGACAATCCCGCGATAGTGGCGGACCAGCTCGGGCGTGCGATGGAGGGCGAGTCGCGCGCCTTCGAGGTCACCCTGCGCAAGAGTGACGGTGAGCGTGGTATCGTGGCGATGACCATCTCTCCCCTCGTCGAGGAGGGGAGAGTGACGACCGTGCTGGGGATCGTCCGTGATGTCACCGACCAGCGCCGGGTTCAGGCGCAGTTGCTGCAGGCGGAGAAGATGTCGGCGATCGGCCAGCTGGTGGGGGGCATGGCCCACGAGATCAACAATCCGCTCGCCAGCATCCTGGTCAACATGGAGCTCCTGCTGGGGGAGGCCCGGGACCCATCCCAGCTCGAGACCCTGGAGGCGATCAAGGGCGAGACCGATCGGGCCGCCCAGATCGTGCGGAACCTGCTGACCTACGTCCGAGGGCAGGGGTCGGAGCGCGCCGTGATCGACCTGCGCGAAGCCGTGCGCGGGGCGATCGCGCTCCGCCGGAACCAGCTGCTCAACCACCAGATTGATGTGCACGTGGACCTGCCGCAGGAACCGGTGATGGTATGGGGCAACACGGTGAACCTGCAGCAGATCCTCATGAACCTGCTGGTGAACGCCGAACACGCCATCCGCTCCCATCGCGGCCGGGGCGAGGTCTGGGTCCGTCTTTCGGTGGCCGATGGGCACGCCACGATCATCGTCGACGACGACGGCCCGGGGGTCCCGCCGGAGCTGTTCGGCCGGATTTTCGATCCGTTCTACACCACCAAACCGGAAGGCGAAGGCACCGGCCTGGGTCTCTCGGTGAGCGCCGGGATCGTGGCTGACCACCACGGCAAGGTTTCCGCCGCGCAGCGGCCGGGTGGCGGCGCGCGGTTTGTCGTCGAACTGCCGGTCAGCCGGCCCGAGGGGGTGCAGAAGCCGGTCCAGGCGCTGCCCGGACCGACCAACGTTGCCGGCGCCGCCCGGCGAGGCCGGGTACTGCTGGTCGACGACGAGCCGGATATTCGCCGCAGCATCTCCAAGTTCCTCACCCGCTCAGGCTGGGAAGTGGATCCGGCCGACTCCGGCGAGGAAGGGCTCCGGCTGCTCACCCAGGCGAGTTACGATGTGGTCCTGTGCGATCTGCGGATGCCTGGGATAAGCGGGCACGAATTCTACCGCCGGCTGCAGGCCGAGCGAGCTCCAGCCATCGAGCGGCTGATCTTCATGACCGGGGATGTGCTGTCCCCCGAGGCGTCCCGCTTCCTGCAGGAGGCGGGGCGCCCGGTGCTGTCGAAACCGTTCGCGCTCAAAGACCTCACGGAAGCCCTGGCCCAGGTGGTGCCGGGGTAGGGGCCGCCCGAAGGCCGGCCCTACGCCCGGCCCTCACCGCGGCGATATTGGGGGGATGCACCCCGCTCCCATCCTGGTCCTCGTGGCCCCGCAGGACATCGTCAACATTGGCGGCGCCGTGCGGGTGGCCAAGAATTTCGGCCTGACCCAGATCCGGCTGGTGCAGCCGGAGATCTACGACCCATGGCGGGTCGAAGGGATCGCCCATAACACCGGCGATGTAATCGACCGGATTACCATCCACGAGACCCTGGACGAGGCGCTGGCCGATTGCGTCTGGAGCGTTGCCCTGACGGCCCGGGAGCGCACCGCCAAACGCACGGTGTTCCGACCGGAGGCCGCGGCGGAGGAGCTGGCGGCGCAGGTCGACGCCGGGCCGGTGGCGGTGGTGGCGGGGAGGGAGGACAAGGGCCTCACCAACGAGGAACTCGATCGTTGCGCCGCCCTGGTCAGCATTCCCACCAATCCCGAGTACCGATCGCTCAACCTCCAGCAGGCAGTGGCGATCATGTGCTATGAGTCGTGGCTGGCGCGAGGTGGGGAACGCCGTCCAATCAAGCCGCCACGGAAGCCAGCCGGTCCCGCGTCGATGGAGCTGATGGAGCGGCTGTTCGCGGACTGGGGGCGGGCGCTGTGGGCGATTGATTTCTTCAAGACCCGCCAGGCCGACCATGTGCTCCGCTCGGTGCGCGAGGTCCTGTTCCGGGCCCGTCTGGATGGCCGGGAGGCCTCCCTCTTCCGGGCGATGGGGATCGAGGTGGTGCGTTTTCTCGAGCGTTCCGGGATTGCGTTGCCACCCCAGGCCTCGGGTGTCGGGCGGCCGGAGGGGGGTGACACCGGCTCGCCCCCGGCCGCCGGCTCGTGACGCCTTGGAGGAAGGCTGCTCCCCCGGTTAGAATACCGACCTACCTTCCAGCATCTTCCGGGAGCCACACCCGTGGGGCGATCCGCTGCGTATTGGGCCACCAATCTGTACAAGCATCCCCGCCAGGAACCCAAGCCTTCGGCACCGTACAAGGACCTCCCGCCGGCCCTCGCCGCCCGGTTCCGACGGCTCCGAGAAGGCCTGCAGAAACTGCCGGGTGTCAACGAGCACGTGAAATACATGGGGTCGTCCTGGCAGTGGGCCTGGGAATACGCGGTCGGGCACCGGAAACTGTGCTGGCTTCACGTCATGCAGGCCGGCCCCGCCATCACCTTCACCATCGCCGACCAGGAAGAGCCCAAGGCGCTGGCGGTTCCCCGCCTGCCCGCAGCCATCGCGACCGCCATCAAGAGTGCCCAGCGCACCGGCCCGGTGCGCTGGTGCGCCATTGACGTGGGCGACATGAAGGCCGCGGACGCCTTCCTGAGTTTTGTCAGGCGGAAGCTGGCCTGGCTGATCGCTGATGCTCCCGGCCCTCAGGGCCGCCGTTCGCTCGCGAGCTGAGGGGTGGTGATTTCCCGATCGGAGATTCCGGGCCGGGCGGGGTTGTCCGGGGCCGGTCCCCGGCTATACTTGTCGCGGCCAACCGTTGCTCCAGTAACGGCTTGCCGTCCCGAGACCGGTATTCCAGCCGGGCCAAACCCCGACAACCCTCCGGCGTTCTTCCGCCGGGGGCGGTGAGCGATCATGCGCAAGCTGGCAATCCTCGGAGCCGCATCCGTCGCGCTGGCACTCCTCGCCAGTGTCGGTCAACCCACCACGCCCGCCCAGCAGGGCCGGCCGGACAGTCTGGCCGCCTGGGTGCTCGCCGCTGGTGACACGGCCAGGCTCAGAGGCCCGCGCCAGCCGATATTCTTCCGCCACGACATTCACGCCGGCGTCAGCAAGATCCCGTGTCAGTACTGCCATAATACGGTGGCCGAGTCGAGCGAGCCCGGCATCCCCAGCATGCAGACCTGCATGGGGTGCCACCTGATCGTCGGCGGATCCGACTCCTCTCACAAGGCCGAGATCAGCAAGCTGCGTGAGGCCTACAGCAAGGGCGAACCGACCCAATGGGTCCGGGTCCACACCCTGGCCCGGCACGCGCGCTTCCCGCACATGCGGCACATCAAGGCGCTCGGCCCCAACGCCTGCCAGACCTGCCATGGCGACGTCGCCCGCATGCCGCAGGTGTTCAAGGTGAACAACGTCAATAACATGGGCTTCTGCGTCACGTGTCATCTCGAGCGCAAGATCAGTCGCGATTGCTCGCTGTGTCACTACTAGGCGGCTCGGCGGCTCGGCGGCTCGGCGCCCCGGTACAAGGTGACCGGAATCCGACCGCCGAAACCCGATAGCCGTTACCGGAGCATCAATGTCCGACGAATCCCAGCGTGAAGGCATGGATCGCAGGCGTTTCCTCACCGTCCTCGGTGTGAGCGGAGCGGGTGCGGCAGCCGTCTCGGGGTGCTCCACCGACCGCATCGAGAAGCTGGTTCCTTACCTGGTGCAATCGGAGGATCAGGTGCCGGGCGTGGCCACGTGGTACGCCAGCACCTGCACCGAATGCGAGGCCGGGTGTGGCCTGCACGTGAAGACCCGCGAGGGTCGCGCGGTCAAGCTCGAAGGAAACCCGGGTCATCCCGTGAACGCGGGCAAGCTCTGTTCTCAGGGGCAGTCCGCGCTCCAGGGCCTGTATAACCCGGGCCGCTTGACCGGCCCGATGGCACGGCAGTCCGATGGCAGCTTCGCGGCGATCACGTGGGATGAGGCGATCGCCACCCTCGGGCAGCGGCTCCAGGGGGCGGCCGGTCGCCTCGCCATGATGAGCGGCCAGGGCCGGGGCACGTTCAGCGATTTCGCCCGGGCGTGGACCGAGGCTCAGGGGGGCCGGTACGTCCGATTCCAGCCCTTCAGCTTCGAACCGATCCGGCTGGCGAATCAACTGATCTTCGGGGCGGCCGAAATCCCGATCCACGACTTCGCCCGGGCCAGGTTCATCCTGTCCTTCGGCGCGGATTTCCTGGACGGAGGCTGGGTCTCCCCGGTCGAGCATCAGCGGGGGTTCGCCGCGGCGCACGGGTACGCCGATGGCCGGATGGCGCGGCACGTGATGTTCGCTACCCGGATGTCGCTCACCGGCATGAACGCCGACGAGTGGCATCCTCCCCGGCCGGGGAGCGAGGCGGTCATTGCCCTGGCGATGGCCCACGTGATCCTGAAGGAGCGAGCCGGCAACCCGCCTGATGCCAACAGCCTGCGGCAGGCACTGGCCCCGTACACCCCCGAAAAGGCGGCCCGGGAGAGCGGGATTCCGGCGGAACTGATTCTCCGGCTGGCCCGTGAATTCGCATCGGCCCGGCCGGGACTGGCGGTCGCGGGCGGGATCGCCAGCCAGCATCGGGGCGCCATCGAGGTCTGCGCCGCGGTCAACCTGCTGAACTACATCGCCGGGAATGTCGGTGAGACCATCCGGTTCGGCGCCGATCTCGACGTCGGAGACGGGTATGACGCCACGATCGCCCTGCTCGACAGCATCGATCGCGACGACACCGAGGTCATGATCGTGCACGAGGCCAACCCGGCCTACAGCCTGCCGAAGGCGACCAACTTCGAGGCGCGGTTCCGCAAGGTGACGTTCCGGATCTCGACGTCGCCCTATCTCGACGAGACCGCCCGGCTGTGCGATCTCCTGCTTCCCAACCACCACCCCCTGGAGCGCTGGGACGATGCCCGCCCGCGCCGGGGTGTGACCGGGCTGATGCAGCCGGTGATGGAACCGGTGTTCAAGACGATGGCGACCGGCGACGTCTTGCTCAAAGTCTCGGCCAAGGCCGGGGGCGCGCTGGCCCGGTTCACTGCACCAAGCTGGGAGGCCCACCTCAAGGCCCAGTGGCTCCAGACGCTGGGGAGCGAGGAGGCGTGGCGGCAGGCCCTGCAGCGGGGCGGGGTGTACACGGAGGAGCCCGCCCGGCCGGTCCGCCTGGCCACCGGCGCCGTCGGCGTGAGCTACACCGCTCCGGCGTTCGACGGAGCGGAGGGGCCCGACAGCTTCTTCTTCCTGGCCGTGCCCTCGGTGCTCGGTGATGGTCGCTTTGCCAACCGGCCCTGGCTCCTCGAACTGGCGGACCCGGTCACCAAGATCACGTGGCACTCCTGGGTGGAAATCCATCCCGACGTTGCCCGGCGGATGAACGTGCAGGAAGGGGAGATTCTGCGGGTGAGCTCCCCCCACGGGACGATCGAGGCGCCGGCGTATGTCCGTCCCGGGCTTCATCCCGAAGTAGTGGCGGTGCCGCTGGGGCATGGGCACACCTCGTTCGGGGATTTCGCCACCGGCCGTGGGGTGAACGCGCTCGATCTGCTGGATGGGAAGGGCCGCGGATTCCTGCCCTACTTCTCGACCCGGGTGACCGTCACCAAGACCGACCGGTGGAAGCAGGTCGCCAAGACCGAAGGCACCACCCGGCAGCTTGGCCGCGGCATCGCCGACGCCATGACCTTCGCCCAGGCCCGCGAGGGAATGACTCCCGCCCTGGCCGCGAAGGCCGAAGGCCACGGTCCCCATGAGGTCAACACCGAACGCGAGGTGGAGGCGATCAAAGGGTGGAGACAGGAGCAGCTCCAGCTGCGCAAACGGGGTGAGTACGCCAACGAGCACCCCATGTGGGGCATGGTGATCGACCTGGGCCGGTGTACCGGCTGCTCGGCCTGCGTCACTGCCTGCTACGCGGAGAACAACATCCCCTTTGTGGGCGAGACGGAAATCCTCCGGGGCCGCGAGCTCACCTGGATGCGGATCGAGCGGTACTGGGAGGGGGGAGAGGATGGCGAGCCGCCTGAGGCGCGCTTCGTGCCGATGCTGTGTCAGCATTGCGATGCCGCGCCCTGTGAGCCGGTCTGTCCGGTGTATGCGGCGTATCATACGGCCGACGGCCTCAACGGGCAGGTCTACAACCGGTGCGTCGGGACCCGGTACTGCGGCAACAACTGCCCGTACAAGGTGCGCTACTTCAACTGGTACGCCTACAACAAGAAGGCCTTCCCCGAGCCGTTGAACCTGCAGCTCAACCCGGACGTGACGGTGCGCGCCCGCGGCGTGATGGAGAAATGCACGTTCTGCATCCAGCGCATCCGGGGCGCGCAGCACCAGGCCCGGCTGGAGGACCGCCCGCTGGCGGATGGTGACGTGATCACCGCCTGCGCGCAGGCCTGTCCGTCGGACGCGATCGTGTTCGGCGACATGCTGGACAGCGGGAGCCGGGTGGCGCGACTCAAGACCGACCATCGCGGCTACCACATTCTCGACGACCTGAATGTGCGGCCGGCCGTGACCTATCTCGCGAAGGTCAACCACCGGGCGGAGGCCTGACCGATGGCGGCCATTACGCACGACTCGACCCACCCGACGCAGACCCACCACGAGGTCACCCGCGATGTGGTCAACACGCTGGGGACCGCCGGATCGGGCTACATGCTGCTGCTGGGCGGCGCGGTCTTTCTGTTCCTGGTGGGGGTGGTCACCTTCGTGATGCTGCTCAAGGACGGGCTCGGCCTGGCCGGCTACAACCCGCCCGTGTTCTGGTCGGTCTACATCACGACGTTCGTCTTCTGGATCGGCATCGGGCACGCCGGGACCCTGATTTCGGCGATCCTGTTCCTGTTCCGCTCGCCCTGGCGCACCGCGGTGTACCGCGCCACCGAGGCGATGACGGTCTTCGCCGTGATGACGGCGGGACTCTTCCCCATCATTCACATCGGCCGGCAGTGGTTCTTCTACTGGCTGCTGCCGTATCCGAACCAGCGCTGGCTGTGGCCCAACTTCAAGTCGCCGCTGATCTGGGACGTGTTCGCGATTTCGACCTACCTCACCGTCTCGACCACCTTCCTCTGCGTGGGCCTGGTGCCGGACCTTGCGGCGGCGCGGGACGTGATGAAAGGCTGGCGCGCCAAGTTGTATTCAGTGTTCTCGCTGGGGTGGAAAGGAACCCACGACCAGTGGCGCCACTACACCCGCGCCTACCTGTACCTCGCGGCCCTGGCGACGCCGCTGGTCCTGTCGGTGCACTCCGTGGTGTCGTGGGATTTCGCCATGTCGATCGTCCCCGGATGGCATGGGACGATCTTCGCGCCCTATTTCGTGGCCGGGGCCATCTACTCGGGCGTCGGGATGGTGCTCACCCTGCTCATTCCGCTCCGCAAGGCGCTGAAGATCGAGCACATGATCACCGACTATCACTTCGACAACCTGGCGAAGCTCACCCTGCTCACCGGCTCGATCCTGTTCTACGCCTATCTGATGGAGTACTTCATCGGCTGGTACAGCGGCAACACCTTCGAGCAGACCACCTTCTGGCGCCGGGCCTTCGGACCCATGTGGTGGGGCGGCTGGACGATGATCATCTGCAACGCGTTCGTATCCCAGCTGTTCTGGTTCCGGAAGATCCGCACCAATCTGACCGCGCTCTTCGTGATCTCGATCTTCATCAATATCGGGATGTGGTTCGAGCGCTACGTGATCATCGTGTCGTCCCTCAGCAACGACTTCCTTCCGTACGCCTGGTCCCAGCTGACGCCCACCTGGGCCGACTGGGGCATTCTGGCCGGTTCGTTCGGCTGGTTCAGCATGTGGTTCCTGCTGTTCGCCCGGACCTTCCCGGTGGTCGCCATTCAGGAGCTCAAGGAGCTGATCCCGATGCCCCGACTCCGCAAGGGAGGCCACTGATGACCCGGCCCGTCCCCGGCGTGCTCGCCGCCTTCGAGCACATCGACGCGGCGTGTGACGCCATCCAGGCCCTGCGGGCGTCCGGGCGGAAGGACTTCACCGTGTACTCGTCCGCGCCCTACCACGAGCTGGAATACGCGCTGGGGATCGACAACAGCCCCGTCCGGCTGTTCACGCTGATCGGCGGCATCACCGGGGTCTGTGCCGGCGTGGGCATGACGTTCTGGATGTCACTCGACTGGCCGCTGATCGTGGGTGGCAAGCCGATCGCCACCGCGCCGCCCTACGTGGTGTTCATGTTCGAGCTGATGGTGCTGCTGGGCGCCCTGGCCACCGTGGCCGGCGTGGTGTTCCTGTCGACCCGCCGCTCCACTCGCGGCCTCGCCTACGACCCGTCGTTCAGCGACGACCGGATCGGGATCTTCGTTCCCTGCGGGGGAGACGACGCCGGCAGGCTCGAGCGGATGTTTCGTGACGCGGGGTCGGTGGAGGTGCGCCATGCGGCGTAGGCTCGGGCTGCTCGCGCTCGCCCTGCTGGCCACCGGGTGCGACTACTACTACAACGACATTCCTTCTCCGGACGACGCCTTGCACCTGGTGCCGTGGTTCGACGGCATGATCCGGCAGCCGGCGGTCCATCCGTATCAACGGGCCGACATTCCCCGGAACACCGTACCCGGCACCGTGCCGATCACCGGGGGGGAGGCCGACTGGTCGGCCGAGTGGGGCGTCGGCAACACCACCACCGCGGACCGTCTGGTCAATCCGTTCGCCGGGCCAGCCCGTCACCGCGACAGGCGACACCCTGTACCACACCTTCTGCGCGGTGTGCCACGGGAACACCGGCAACGCCGACGGCCCGGTCGGGCCCCAGGTCGCGGCGCCTGCCGCTGACCACGCCGCGCGCCATCGCGTGGAGCGACGGCTACCTCTACAGCATCATCCGCTACGGCCGGGGCGTGATGCCCCGCTACGGCGACAAGATCCGGGGCCAGAACCGGTGGGAGGTCGTGAACTACGTCCGGCAGCTGCAGGCGCCGCCGGGCCCGGTCGGCGGCCGCCGCCCGCCAGCCGGGAGGAACCGACTGATGGGCTCGACCCTGTCTGCGGGACAGACTCGTCGCCCGCTCCGTGACCGGCCCGGTTACGGCCTCTTCGTCGGCCTGGGCATCGTCCTCGCCCTCGTCGGGCTCGCGGTCTTCATCCTGACCCTCAATGGCGAGCAGGCCGACCGCGCCTGGCACCTCTTCCACGTGAACTGGGTCTACTTCACCGGCCTGACCGGGGGCAGCTTCGCCTTCGTCGCGGTGCAGAAGGTGACCAAGGCCAAGTGGTCCGGCGCTGATCATCCGGTTCGCCGAGGCGGCCGCCGTTCCTCTCCTGGCCGATGTCGGTGATCGGGTTTCCTGATCATCTTCACGGTCGGGTACCCTCACATCTTCCCCGAAATGCACGGCCTCGGCCACGGCAAGGAAATCTGGCTGTCGCACGGCTTCATGTTCGGCCGCCTGGCGGTCGGGCTCGCCCTGCTCTACTGGCTTGGATTCCAGCTGGTGAAGGCCGACCTGGTCCCCGACATGCACGAGGTGAAGGGCACGGTACCGGCGGGGCGACGCGGGCTGTACGAGCGCTGGACCCGGGGCTTCGACAGCTCGGTCGAGGGACGTGCGCGGCACGAGGCCAGAATCGCCGTCCTCGCCCCGACCTACGTGGTCACCTACGCCATCGTGTTCACCATGGTGGCGTTCGACACGATCATGGCGCTGCAGCCGCACTGGTTCTCGAACCTGCTCGGCGGCTGGTACTTCATGGGCTCTTTCCTCGGCGGCCATACCCTGCTGGCCCTGCTGATGCTGCACGGCCGGCACGAGGTCGGGATCGCCGACCTCGTCAGCCCCAAGCAACGCCACGACCTCGGCAAGCTCTGCTTCGGGTTCACGGTGTTCTGGACCTACCTGATGTGGTCGCAGTTCCTGGTCATCTGGTACGGCAACCTCCCGGAGGAAACCGGGTTCGTCTTCGCCCGGCTGTGGGGCGAATGGCGGCCGATCGGCTCGATCGTGTTTCTCGGGATGTTCGTCATCCCGTTCATCGGCCTGCTCGGGGTCGCGCCCAAGAAGACGCCGCTGACCCTGGGCCTGTTCGCCGCCATCAGCCTCCTGTGCGCTCTGGCTCGAGCGGTACCTGCTGGTCATGCCCTCGGTCACCCGGGAAGTCGGGGCCGGTCTTCGGCCTGCCCGAAGCCGGTCCGACCGCGCTCTTCGCGGGACTGTTCCTGCTCGCCTACGCCGTCTTCGCCCGCACCTTCCCGATCGTCTCGCCCAGGCTCGCCGAGATCACCCTGGAGCGGGAGCGGGGGCACGGGCACGCCGAGATCACCGGTGAATTCGAACACGAGGAGACCGACCGCGACTACGTCCCCCCCGATGTCATGGAGCGGCGGCACAAGCCGAGATAGGGCCGCGGTTCCAGTCCCCCGAGAACACAGCGCCCCTCCGACACACTGCCGGAGGGGCGTTCCTGTGCCGCGCCCGCAACGGGCCTAGTATCGGCGCCGCTTGATGTCCACCCGGGTGAGCAGCGAGCCGAGGGCCTGAGAAGGTCCCGTGACCGCCACCATCCGGTCTCCCTGCGCGGATCGTGACCGTCATGATTCCCCTGGCGCTCTCGGCTCTTCGCGCCGCGGTCGGCGCCGTGTCTTCAACCACCAGTGCCCCCACCTGGGCCGCCGGGCCGGCGATCGTGCGGACGACCTCCCCCGACTCCAGCAGTTGGTCGACGGCGGTGACGTCGCTTCCGCCGGTCCCCGGTTGCACCCGCATCTGGAGAACCGGGAGTCCCGGAACCCGCGGGATGTCTCCCCGCTGGGACGGCGCGTCGCCGTCTGCCACGATGGTCCGCCACAGACCCTGTAGCTCCGGTTCGATCGCGACCGGTTGGGTAATCAGGTCGGTCCCATCGAGGGGTGACGAACCGACCATGAGCGGGGCGGAATCGGCCGGCTCAAAGTACAGGAACGTGTCGGGTTCGGTTTCCCGCGTCCCCACGAATCGCACCGGAGGGCTATCCTCCGACCGGCGAGGCTCCAGCCGCCGGCCCGGCGCCGCAGGCCGTTCCGCACGGCGTGGCGCCGCGGTGACGGATCGGGTCGCGGGCGAGGGCAGCGGGGCCGGGATCGCGACCGCGGGCTCCGGTAGTGGTGCCGCTGCGGTGACGCGGTTGTCCCGGTTGAACTGCCAGCCGAAGGCAACCGCGCCTACCAGACTCGCGGCCCACGCCCCCGCCGCCACCCTGCGCCACCGTACCCGGACCCGCGCCGCATGGCGGGCTCTGAGTGTTTCGAGGGCGGGGGGTACGATCGGCGGCGGACCAATACGGGACAGCAGGGCGGTAGTCCGATCGCGGAGCGCGGCGATGTCGTCGCGCTGCGATCGACACCGGGAACAACGGGCGAGATGTCGCTCGATCTCGACGCATTGGGACCGGCTCAGCGCCTGGTCCAGATAGGCGTGGAGTTCCTCGTCAGGAATGTGCCGCACGGTCCTGGTCCATTCGATCGTAAGCGTCCACCAGCCGTTTGCGGGCCCGGGCGAGCGTGGTCCCAACGGCGCCGACCGCCAGGCCGGTCTGCTGGGCGATCTCCGGGTAGCTGAGGCCCGCGTCCCAGAGCAGGAGCACCTCGCGGTCCCGCTGCGTCAGGGTCGCCAGCGCCTCGATCGACCTTCGCCCGCCGCTCGTCATCCTCGACCATCTGGTCGGCGGGCGGCGGCGTCACTGGCATCGTGATGGGGTCGTCCTCGGAGCAGGGTCAGGTGCCGCTTGCGCCGGACAGCCGCCCGGGCCTCGTCGCGCGCCAGATTCGCCGCGACCGCGAACAGCCAGGCCCGCGGCTTCTCAGGCCGGTGCGTCATCGCCCGGATGAACACCTCCTGGGCCAGGTCGTGGGCCCGATCAGCGTCCCAGACCTTGCGGTAGAGAAACCGCACCACCGTCGGATAGGTGGTTCGGTACAGTTCTTCCAGCTCGTCGCCCATCAGGGACTCCTCGGCGTCAGGCCGATCACCACCCGGCCCAGAACGTGTACATCTCGCTGCTGGATAGCCTTACGACGTCGGAAGGCCCGAAGATGCACACACTGCTGACAGTTAAATGTCATGTCACTGTCGCCTTTTGGCCACTCCGCTTGGGCTGAACATAGAAAATGCAGCCCGCGTGGAGCCCTTTGCCGTCGTCCGGCCACTGACTGCACAGGTCCGGCTTGGCCGGCCGCCCATCCGGTCGGTCCCGCCCGTGGAGGGCGCAGCCCTGGCCATGGTCATCGAGGAAGCCGCAGGCCGAGATCATCTCGGCCTCGAGCGCGCCGTCGGAAGCCCGGCTGACCTTGCACAGGTACGGTGAAAGCCGCGAACGCACCAGTGCTTCCAGGTCGGTGTCGCTTCGTTGACACATGATCTCCACCTGCAGATCCCGGCAGCAGGCGGATCCACGCTTGTGATCGGCCGTGGTGCAAGGCGCGATGGAGCACGGATTCCATGCGTCCGGGTCGTTGTCGAGGACCGGCAGGCTCCTCTGCGGTGGGGGGAGTGCGAGGGCCGCCACCCGGTGGTCCTGAACCAGCAGGAACCGGTCTCCGCCCAGCCGTCGGGGCTGGTCGCTACGGGCTGGCTCCGGCGGGGTCGGGCCGATGAACCCGTGAGCGGCGCAGCGGGACTCCCCGGCCAGCCCGCTGTCGGGAGCGGTCCCATTCGCCGCCTGCTTGAGGAAGCGGCATCGGACGTGGAGTGTCGCGTCGACCAGGAGGTCCGGCCCGACCTGCCGTAACCGCGAAAAGGTGATCTTCTCCGTGTGGCCGAAGATCCATGTCGCCTCGTGGTCGGCGGATTCGGTGCCGTTGTCCAGCGTGGCGATGCGGAGGGTGACGGCGAGGGCCCGACATTGGGGGCCAAGGGACGGGCAGGGTGGGGGTGGATGCACGGCACCGAATTTAACTATTGCGGACCCCTCTCCCTATTTTACAGGCGGTCCCTTATGTTTGTGAACCTTTTCACAAGGGTTTCCTTTTTCCTGACGAGCGGAGGCGGTACCTGATGCGCGCGACGACGATGGTGGTTGGAATGGCCCTGGCCCTCGCGGCCTGTGGCGGCAAGGGGGAGGAGCAGAAGCCGGCGGATGGCGCACCGGCGGCGCCGGCGCCCGCGGCCGCGACCGGCGCGACCCATGAGGTGGCGATGGATTTCGACGGGAAGAAGGGCACGCTTCACGCCCACGGACCTGACCATCAAGTCGGGTGACGTGGTGAAATTCGTGGTGAAGAGCGGGCCACCGCACAACGTGGCCTTCTCGGCGGACAGCATTCCGGCAGGCGCGGCGGCAGTGCTCAACGCGGCGATGGCCGAGACCATGGCGCCGCTGACCGGCCCGATGAAGATCGGCATCGGTGAGGTGTACGAGATTTCGTTCGCGGGAGCCCCGGCCGGGACCTACAAGTATCACTGCACTCCGCACGTGCCGTTCGGCATGCACGCCAGCATCACGGTTCAGTAGGTCATACCTGTGTGGCCTCGGGCCTCAGGGGCTCTTTGGAGCCCCTGAGGCCCGGCTCTTTTCCCGTCGCACCCAGAACACCACGAGCCCCGCGCTGAGGGCGACGCCCGCGAGGGCGTCGACGGCGTAGTGCATCTGACAGTAGACCACCCCTACGGTGAGCAGCACGGCGGGCCCGGTGAGGATCCACCCCAGGGCGCGTGAGCCGGCGAAGGCACCGGCCACGGCCATCAGGGTGGCGGCGACGTGCGAAGAGGGAAAGGCCGCGCCGTATGCGCTTCCCTGGTCGAGCGTGGCGTACACCAGCCGGGCCGCCCAGTTGTCCAGGAACCAGTCGGCCGGCCGGGGAAATTCGTAGTAGGGGCCGGCGACCGGGAAGAGCACGAACAGGATGTAGCAGATCAGGTAGGTGCTGATCAGCCAGAGCACCGCGCGGCGGGCGGCGTCGACCCGGCCCGTCGCGAGGAAGAAGAGACCGGCGCGCTCACGATCGGGTAGTAGGCGAAGTAGACCGCGTGCAGCACCGTCGACCAGAACACGCTCGGGCTGGCTTGCCACCAGGTACGACTGATATCGCCGCCGAACAAGCGCGTGCTCCCAGCGCCGGACGGTGACGTCGTGGACCGACACGGCGCCGAAGTTGTTCAGGATGTCGATGGCGGGGTAGAACGCGGCCAGCAGCATCGAGCGGGTACATCTCGCGCAGTATCCGGCCGATGCGACCCAGGTCGGGCCGGCTGGCCAACGCCATCAGGATCAGGATCAGGACGTTGGCCGCCAGTACCCCGGCGATGGCCGGCTGTGCTCCCAGCCGGAACAATCCCACGACGGTCGTGAATCCCACGTAGCCGAGGAGCATCTGCTCCACCGGCCGCAGTCGGGTCAGCCAGGCAGGCGCAGGGCTCGGCTCAAAGCCAGCCGCTCTCGCGGTACCACTGTGCCGTCCGACGGAGTCCTTCGTCCAGGCTGAGTCCCGGTTGCCATCCAGTCTCCACGATGAGGGGGCGCGGATCGGCGGTCCACGCGGGTTGGTAGAATTCGTTGGCCTTGTCCGGCGTGAGGATCGTCGCGCGCCCCGCGAGATGCGCCGCTGCCGCGGTGACGGCGAGCAGGCCCCGGGCCACCCACGCTGGCAGGGGAACGAGCCGGACCGCCTCGCGGCGTGCCGGCTTGACCACCCGTCCGACCGCCTGGATGAAGGCGCCGCTGGTGAAGATCTCCGGGTGACAGGCGAAGTAGGTCTTGCCAATGGCCGCACCCGAGAGGGCCACGGCGATCAGGGCCTCCGCCAGGTCCGGTCGCGTAGACCGCGCTCAGCTCCTGGGTCCCGTCACCGAAGACCGGCACCGTCCCGGCTCTCGTGAGCCGGAACACCTTGAGGACTTCGGTGTCCCGCGGTCCGTAGACCATCGGCGGCCGCACGATGGTGTACGGCAACTGACTGGCGCGCACCACGACCTCGGCCGCGAGCTTGCTCCGGCCATACGCCGTGACGGGGGCGGGCGGTTCGGTTCCCTGGAGCGGCCGGCCCGGCGCGGACGGCCCGGCCGCCGCCAGGGAGGACACCAGCACGAGTCGCGGGGCCGGTCCGCGTGCCGCGGCGGCCTGGGCGGCCTGGACGACATTGGCCGTGCCGGCCTCGTTCGCCCGCCGGAACTCGGCGACATTCCGCGCCGCGATCAGGCCGGCGACGTGGAAGATCACGTCCTGGTCGCGCACCGCCCGGCGGAGCGCGGCGGGATCGTGCAGGTCGCCATGCACCTGACGGACGCCCAGCCGGTCGAGTCGAGCCGCTTTCGCCGGGGAGCGGACCAGCACCGTGACGTCGTACCGCCGCTGCAGCAGGGCCTCGACGAGGTGACTGCCGACGAAGCCGGTCGCGCCGGTGACCAGCGCCTTCATAGGCGCCGGTCGTAGAGCCGGTAGGTCTTGTAGACGACGAATTCCATCTTCTCGAGGCCCGCGTTCATCGCCGGGTTGTCCTCGAGGATCCACCCCGCCTCGCCCCACGTGAACCCGAGATCCTTGGCCTTGGTCCAGATCCAGTGGTAGAGACACCGCGTCGACACCCTTGCCGCGATGCTCGGGCAGGACGCCGAGCAGCAGGATCCGCACCCGCCGAAGGCGTTTCAATCTTGAGCGAGAGCAGCAGATCCGCGAGCAGCAGCGGGGTGAGTCGGCCGGAGCGATGCTTGCGGAAAACCTGGTTCAGGTCGGGCAGTGTCAGGCAGAAACCGATGGGCTCGCCGTCCAACTCCACGAAGGGCACGAGATCCGGGACGACGACCGGCTTGAACTGCTCGGCCAGGTGGTCGATCTCGTGGTCGGTCATGGGGACGAATCCCCAGTTCTTCTCCCAGCAGCGGTTGTACAACTGCTTGATCCGTTCGACCTCGCCGCGGAAATCGGCCTGGTTGAACGGGCGCAGCGACAGCCCCATCCGTTTCTTGAGCAGCTCGGTGCCCCGCGCCAGGCGCTCGGGCACCGGCATGTAGAGCGGCTCGTATCCGCCGCGATAGACCAGCAGATCCCGGGCCTTGGTGAACCCCGCCGCGTCCACCAGCCGCTCGTAGTACGGCGGGTTGTGCGGCATCATCAGGGTGGGCGGCGTGTCGTACCCGCGCACCAGCAGCCCGCATTCGTCGTTGGTGGAAAACGAGGTAGGGCCGCGCATCACCTCGAGGCCCCGGGCCCGGAGCCACTCGGCGGCGGTCGCGAACAGCGCGTCCGCCACGGCGTGGTCGTAGGTCGATTCGAAGAAGCCGAAGAACCCGACCCGGTCCTGGTGTACTTCGTTGTGGAGTCGGTTGACGATGGCGGCGATTCGGCCCTCGACCCGCCCGGCCCGCTCCGCCAGGAAGTACTCCGCCTCGCCGTGCTCGAAGAACGGATTAGCGTCCGCGGTCGAGCAGCTTCCGTACGTCCATACGCAACGGCGGGACCCAGGACGGGTCCCGCGCGTGGAGTCGATAGGGGAAGGCTGATGAACCGCGCAAGATCGGCCCGGCCCGCGACGGGCCGGACCGAAACGGCCTCCGTCAGATGACCCCCAGGTCCTTCCCGATCCGGGCGAACTGTTCGAGGCAGAAGTCGATCTGCTCGGCGGTATGGGTTGCCATCAGGCTGGTGCGGAGCCGGCACTGCGACGGCTGGACGGCCGGCGGCATCACCGGGTTGGTGAACACCCCGGCGTCGAACAGCTTCCGCCAGAAGATGAAGGTGGTGTCCATCGGCCCGATCACGACCGGCACGATCGGCGTTTCGGTTTCGCCGATGTTGTACCCCAGCGCCCGCATGCCCTGCTGCATGCGGTGGGTGTTGGCCCAGAGCGCCTGGCGGCGTTCCGGCTCGCGCTTGATGACCTCGAGCGCGGCGATCACTCCGGCGGTGTTGGCCGGGGGCAGAGAGGCCGTGAAGATCAGCGGCCGACTGTGGTGCTTGAGGAAGTGGATGACGTTTTCCGACCCGGCGACGAACCCGCCGATCGAGGCCAGCGACTTGGAGAACGTCCCGGCGATGAGGTCGACCTCGTCGCTCAAGCCGAAATGGGCCGCCGTTCCGTCGCCCTTCGGGCCCAGCACGCCGAGGGAGTGGGCGTCGTCGAGAGTCAGCGCCAGGCCGTGCTTGCGGGCGATACGCACCAGCTCGGGCACGTTGGAGATATCGCCTTCCATCGAGAACACGCCGTCCACCACGATCATCGCGCCCCGGCTGTTCCGGGTCCGCTCGATCATCCGGTCGAGTCCCGAGAGGTCGCCGTGATTGAACCGCAGAGTGTCGCCGTAGGACATCTTGGCGCCGTCGACGATCGACGCGTGGTCGAGCTTGTCGAGGTAGACCAGCTCGCCCCGGCCGATGAGGCCCGAGATCAGACCGAGGTTCGCCTGGTACCCGGTCGAGAAGACCAGGCAGTCCTCCTTGCCGACGAACTCGGCCAGCGCCACCTCGAGCTGGTGGTGGAGGTCCAGCGTGCCGTTCAGGAACCGGCTGCCCGTGCAACCCGAGCCGTAGCGCTGCAGCGCCCGCCCCGCGGCCTCGAGGACCTTGGGGTGGTGCGTCAGCCCGAGGTAGTTGTTCGACCCGAGCATGATCCGCTTCTGGCCTTCGATGACGACGACCGTGTCCTCGGAGTCCGAGATCGGCTTGAAGTACGGGTAGAGTCCTGCCGCCTGGATTTCACGCGCCTTGGTGAACTGCCGGCATTTCTCAAAGAGCTGAATGCTCTGGAGCGTCTGGGATTCCACGGAGCCTGTTTCCTCGGAGTGGGGGACGCCGATCCCGCGCGAGCAAGGCCGTGTAAAGTATAGGCTTAGCCCCGGTGGCACAAGCCGGGTGCGGAGCGGGCCCGAGTCACATTGACGGCTCAGATTGACTCACCCCCGAGCCGGTATCCTGGGGGCCCGGCCGCGGCTATTCTCCCAGCTCCATGCCAGCGATTCACCACCGTACTCCGCGCCGCTATGCCGTCCGGGCCGTGGCGACCGCCATCCTGATCGGGGCCACGGGGTTCCTGCCCCGGTCCACGGCCCCGATCCCCAGGTCCGAGCTGGGCCGGTTCGAGGTGGAAGGGCTGGATTTCCGTCCCCTGGGGGCCTGGCGGAAGCGGACCGAGGCTGTCCGGATGACACGCACCTCCCTGCTTCGCCGCGGCCAGCTGTCGGCCCTCAATCATGCGGCCACTGGCGCGGCCGCAGTGCGGGTCCAGGGCCGGTTCTTTGTGCCGGTGATTCCCATCGCCTTCCAGAACGTCGCCGCTCCCTTCCCGGCGACGGCTTACCGCGATGTGCTCTTCACCGAAACGCCGGCTCCGCTGCCATACAGCACCCGGACCTACTATGCCGAGGTCTCGCGCGGCCACGTGATCATCGATGGCGTTGTGCTGGACTGGGTAACCGCCGACAGTGCGGATACCTACTACGAGGACGGCTGCAACGGTGTCGGGGTGCTCAACGACTGTCCCAACCGCGGGCGGCGGTTCGGCGATCTGCTGATCGAGGCGCTCGAGCAGACCGACCAACGGGGGGTGGACTGGGGCCAGTTCGACAACGACGGCGGGGACGGCCTTCCCAATTCAGGCGACGACGACGGCGTGGTGGACTTCGTCACTTTCCTGCAGCCGGAAGTGGATGGGGCGTGCGGAACCAGCAACCTCTGGGCCCATCGATACGACCTGGCGGGGTGGACCGGTGGCTCGGGCTACGTCACCAGCAGCCCGGTGCGGGACGGGGCCGGCCAGCCGGTCCCGGGACGGTTCATCCAGGTCCGGGACTATACGCTGCAGAGCGCGGTCGGCGGGCGTGGGGCGTGTACCGCGGGCGTGATCATGCCGATCGGGACCATGGCGCACGAGCTGGGTCACGCCTTCGGGCTACCGGATCTCTACGACACCAATCTCCGCAGTGCCGCCGTCACCCAGGGCATCGGGGAATGGGGGATCATGGGGAGCGGGAACTACACTCAACCCTACAGCCCGGCCGGGTACGACGCCTGGTCGCTCGCCACCCTCGGCTGGGTCACGCTGGATACGATCGCCAGCGCCGGCACCATCGAGCTCACACCAACCGCGATCAGCGACACCGTGCTGTACTTCGGCGTGCCCGGAACCGACGAATACCTGCTGTTCGAGAACCGCCAGGCCATCGGGTCGGACACCGCCCAGCTCAACCCGGCCTGTGTGTTCCGCGCCCGCAGCTGCGCCAAGGGGCCGGGGCTGCTGCTCTGGCACATCGATGCCGGCCAGATCGCGCTGCACGGTTTCCGGCAGGACAACCGGGTCAACGTGGGGCGGGTACACGGGGTGGCGCTGGTGCAAGCCGACGGGCGCAACGATTTGCGCACACCCGGGCTCAGAAATCGGGGCGACCCCGGCGATCCGTGGCCCGGGACCACCGGCAACGACCGCTTCGGGGCAACCACGGCGCCGGCCGCTCTCGACAATCAGGGTGCCACGCTCGGGGTGGAACTCGACTCCTTCCGTCAGCTGGTACCGGGAGGCTCGATCGAATTCCGGCTTACCCGCACCCAGCCGGGGCAGGTGGTCATCACACTGGCGCTCGCGACCGATGGCCTGCTGGGTCGATCGCCGCTGCTCCCGGCCCAGTCCGCCTGGCTCGACTCGGCGGGCAATGGGAACGGACGCTATGACACCGGCGATTTCCTGGCGTTTTACGAAACCCAGCTCTTCCGCCGCGACGCACCGGCCGAGCCCCATGCGATCACTCGTTGACCTGTCGGCCCGCCTGGCGGCCGTCGCCCTGGTCGTCGCTTCGGGCGGTTGCGGTGACGATGATCCGTTCGGTCCGGGGCCGGCGGTGTTCGAAATCGTGCTCGGCGCCGGCAGCCCGCCGGCGGCCGCCATGCTCTTCATGATTGAGGGCGGGACGGTCGACTCGGTCGAGTCGGCCGGCTGGTACACCGCCTCGGCGCCGTTCTCCGGGGTGGCTACGCAGGTGGTCGTGGCGGGGCCGACCCTGACCGGGACGGTGGCGCTGGTGCATGTGCCGGACGGCAGGACGCGCTACACCGCCGTGGTGCGGGAGGTCGCCCAGGCTGGCACCCATGCCTTGTTGCCGACGGGCGACTACAGTCTGACCCTGGCGCGGCGATAGCCGCCCGGGGTCTCAGGTGCCGCCAGGGCGCGCCGCCCCGCCGCGGTCGGCGATCGAGCGGGTACGGCAGGTCCAGGCATACCCGAACTGCGTCACGTGTTCGACCTTCCGGTCGATCAGCGCCGTCAGGGTCACGCAGGGCTGCACATCATGCTGAAACTGGTCGAAGCTGCCGGACTGCTGGACCCTGAGTGCCCGCGGGTAGCGCGCCAGGAAATCAGTCCGGGTGACTTCGGGCCGCGCCGTGCGGTCGAGGGCGAAGATCAGCCGCTCGTTCTCATCAAAGAACAGTTCGAAGAAGCCCGGGCCGGGATCGAGCTGCCACTTGGGGCGCAGCGTGACTCCGCCCACTTCCCAGACCCGATCCTCGGGTAGGCGGCGCGGACCCGGATTGGCTGCGGTCTCGCTGGCGTTCACCAGCATTCGCCTCGCGCCGGCCAGCGTGGTCTTCCCCAACACCAGCTCACCGTTCTTCCAGTTCCCGCCCTGCACCGGCTCACTGAGCGGGACCGGCCGCGCTGGAAGCGTCTGGGCCGACAGGCCCGGCGCCGCAATCCAGCTCATGCCGAGCCCGAGAGATAGCATCATGCGGTGTCGCATTGATTCCCCGTCGTAAGTTCGGGCACTGGAAAAGCAAGCTTCAAGCCGGTCTGGACCTGCGACCCAAGTGATTGCTGGACTTTGCGTTGAGCGGCTTGGCGCAGGTGAATCCTGTGCTGGCCGGCCAAGATTGCCGTAAGCCGGGCGGCGTGCGTGAGCGAATTCGGCCCCGCTGTCTTGACGCATCAAGAATTCTTGATATATTGCAGCCATGCCTGAACCGACCACAACTCCTGACTTGTCCCGGATCGCGCGGGTGTTCCACGCGCTCTCCGACGAGACTCGGCTGTGCCTGGTCGCCATGCTCCGGGACGGTGAGCGCTGCGTTTGCGATCTGACGGGAGCGCTGGGAGCCGGCCAGTCTCGGCTTTCCTTCCATCTGAAGACCCTCAAGGACGCGGGACTGGTGCAGGATCGTCGGGAGGGGCGGTGGTCGTACTACTCGCTTGTTCCGGGGGCCCTCGAGGGGCTGGAGGACTCGATCGCCGAACTCTCGCCGGCGGCGGCAGTGCGTGGGTTCAAGGCGCAATGCTGCTGATTTTTTTTCGACCGATTGATCAACATTTCTTGATGGAGGCGGTATGACCGACGTGACTGACATCGTCCGAGAGCGTTACGGCCTTGCGGCCCAGCAGGTGGCTCTCGGTTCCAAGGCTGGCTGTTGCGGGTCCGGCGGGGGTTGTGGCTGCGTCGACCCGATCACCCGGGATCTCTATGCCGCCGAGGAGACCCAATGGCTTCCGGCCGAGGCCCTGCTCGGGTCGCTTGGCTGCGGGAATCCGACGGCGCTGGCCGAGCTCAAGGAGGGTGAGACGGTGCTGGATCTGGGCTCAGGCGGCGGCATCGACGTGCTGCTGTCGGCCCGACGCGTAGGGCCAAAGGGGAAGGCGTACGGCCTGGACATGACCGACGAGATGCTGGCACTGGCGCGCGAGAACCAGCGCAAGGCCGGCGCCGACAACGTGGAGTTCCTCAAGGGGCAGATCGAGCAGATCCCGCTCACCGACAATTCCGTGGACGTCATCATTTCCAACTGTGTGATCAACCTCTCGGCGGACAAGGATCGGGTCATCGCCGAGGCCTTCCGGGTCCTCAAGCCGGGCGGACGATTCGCGGTGTCGGACGTGGTGACCTGCGGCGCGCTGCCGGTGGAGGTCCAGGAGAGCATCGCGCTGTGGACCGGGTGCGTTGCCGGTGCCCTGGAGGAGGGGGAGTACGTGGCGAAGCTCACCCGGGCCGGATTCGTGGATGCCGCGGTGGAACCCACCCGGGTCTATGGAGCCGAGGACGCCAAGGGGTTCCTCGAAGGTACCGGCGTGGACGCCGATGCCATCGCGGCTCAGGTAGACGGGAAAGTGATGGGGGCGTTCATCAGGGCCACCAAGCCGGTCCCTCCCGCGGAAAGCTGCTGCGGTCCGGACTGCTGCGGCGGCGGCGCGTGAGTATCACTCCGGTGGGCGCCGATGAGATGGCCGACGTCGCGGCACTCCTCGGCGCCTACGGACTGCCCACAGCGGATCTCTCGCCGGCGATCGAGTTATTCGGAGTGCGTGATGGCCAGGGCCTGGAAGGCGTGGTCGGAATCGAACCTTACGCCGGTGTTGGTCTGCTCCGTTCCCTCGCGGTCCGGGCCGATCGTCGCCAGGGCGGGTTGGGATCCGCCCTGGTGCTGGAGGCGGAGCGTATCGCCGCCATTCGCGGGATCACGGCGCTGTACCTGCTGACGACGACCGCCGAGCAGTTCTTCGCGCGCCGCGGCTACACCCGGCTCGCCCGGGAAGACGCGCCCGCCCAGATCCGAGGCACGACCGAGTTCGCGAGCGTGTGCCCAAGCTCCGCGGCATTCATGGGCAAGTTGCTCCGCTCGCCCGGTGGCCGGGAGGTCTCATGATCTCCGACGCGGTAGCGATCGCCGCTCCTGCTCCCGAGGGCGTGCTGCGCAAGCTGTCGACCCTCGACCGGCTGCTCCCGATCTGGATCATCGCCGCCATGGCGACGGGCCTGCTCCTGGGCCGGGTGGTTCCCGGGCTGGGACCCGCCCTCGACCGGGTGCAGGTCGTCGGCGTCTCCGTGCCGATCGCTCTCGGGCTTCTGTGGATGATGTACCCGGTGCTGGCCAAGGTCCGTTTCGAGTCAATCGGCACGCACATGGCGAACCCTGGTATCCTGGGGACTTCGCTGTTTCTGAACTGGGTGCTGGGTCCGGTGGTGATGTTCGCACTAGCCTGGATTCTGCTGCCTGACCTCCCGGCCTATCGAAACGGGCTCATCATCGTAGGGCTCGCTCGATGCATCGCGATGGTTCTTATCTGGAACAGTCTGGCCTGCGGATCGGGAGAACTGGCGGCGATCCTGGTGGCGCTCAATTCGATCTTCCAGGTGCTCACCTATTCGGTCCTCGGGTACTTCTTTCTCGCCGTGGTGCCTGAATGGCTGGGCGCGGGCGGCACCGCGCTGGATATATCGATGGGCCAGATCGCGCGCAGTGTGCTGATTTTTCTCGGCATACCCCTGCTGGCCGGCTATCTGACCCGGCGGACGCTGGTGGCGCGCCGGGGCCTGGCATGGTACGAGGAGCGGTTCCTGCCCCGAATCGGTCCCACGGCGCTAGTGGGGCTCTTATACACCATCGTGCTGATGTTCACCATGCAAGGGAACCAGATCATCGAGCGGCCGCTTGAAGTATTCCGGGTGGCGCTTCCACTCCTCATCTACTTCGCCACGATGTTCGGGTTGGCCTTCTTCCTTTCCTGGCTGCTCGGGTTCTCCTACCAGGAGACCGCCGCGCTCTCGTTCACGGCGGCGGGGAACAATTTCGAGCTCGCGATCGCGGTGGCCATCGGAACATTCGGGATCGCCTCGGGCGAAGCAGTGGCCGCCGTCGTCGGCCCGCTCATTGAAGTACCGACTCTCGTCGGCCTTGTCTATGTATCCCTCTGGGCCCGGCGCTTCTTCCCCGTCGATTCTCAGGCCTCCCATGTCTGATGCCACACCGATGGCCCGGCGTTATCCCCTCCGCATTCTGGTGCTCTGCACGGGCAACTCGGCCCGGAGCCAGATCGCCGAAGCCTTGGTGGCGACGAAGGCCATGGGCCGGTTCCAGGCTACCAGCGCCGGATCGCGCCCGGCGGAGCGGGTCAATCCCTACGCCGTCCGCGTGCTGGCCGAGGCCGGGATTGCCTGGGAGGGGAAGACGCCGCGGGGGCTCGATGGGCTCGATCGGGAACGGTGGGATTTCGTGATCACCGTCTGCGATCGGGCGAAGGAATCGTGCCCGGTCTTCCCTGGCACGCCCGTCCTGGCCCACTGGGGCATGCCGGATCCGGCGGAAGTAACGGGGAGCGACGAGCACAAACTCCGCGCCTTCCGCGACGCCTACGTCACCCTGAACCGACGGATCGACTTGCTCCTGGCGCTGCCGATCGAAAAGCTGGATCGGCTGAGACTTACCGACGAGGTCCGGCAGATCGGGCAGACTTGATGCCTGGTTTGCCGGGCCGAGGTCTGAGCGTTACACTGGACGCATGGACTCCGCACTCTCCAGTCTTGTCAGGCGCGCCACTCTCCCGCACTCGGGCCGGGTCTTCGTAGCTCTCTTGGTCGCGGGCTGTGCCACGGATCCCGATGAAAACAGCCTCGAGCCGGTTTCGATCCAGATCGACGCCCCGATGGTCGCGCTGGCTCCCGGCGGTTCCACGGCGCTCACGGCGACCGTTCTCGATTCCCGGGGGCGACCGCTCACGGGAGCGGTGGTGCGCTGGACCAGCAGCAACAGCGCTTCCGTCCGGGTCAGTTCCAATGGGATCGCCGAGGCGGTTGGGCGAGGCGCCGCGATGATAGGAGCCTCCGTCGGGGATCTCGCCGACACGGTGCAGGCGATCGTCGGCGCCTTCGCCTCGCTTACGGCGGGGGGAGAGGGCACCTGCGGGAGGACAACCATTGGGGAGCTGGTGTGCTGGGGCAACCCTTTCGGGGCTGACTCCAGCGGGGTTCCCGCGCCAGTCGAGAATGGGCAGAGCCTGCGCAGTCCGAGCCTTGGGATGGCACTCTTCTGCGCAATCGACTCCACCGGGCAACCCGGCTGCCGGAGCGACCTGGAGTTCCCCCCTCCCACTTTCGGCGCCGAACAATTCGATTCGCTGGTCGCTGGCAGCTTCCACGCCTGCGCCCTGCGTCGGGATGGAACGATTCAGTGCAGCGGGCAGATCTACGGCCACGGCGGTGTCGCCTGGGCGGAACCGTTGATCCTGGCGGCCTCTGGTGGCGAGAGCTTCCAGTGCGTCCTGGGAATTTCGCGCTCGGCATACTGCTGGGGAGAGGGCCGCTACGGGCAACTGGGGGACGGTGTCTTCCACCAGCCTGGAGATGATGCGGTGCCGCCATCCGCAGTGCTCGGCGGCTGGAGTTACGAGTCCCTCGCCGCTGGGTTCCACCACGCCTGCGGGCTGACCGCGATGGGAGAGGTATACTGCTGGGGTGAGGGCGGCTTTGGGCAGCTGGGCGATGGCTTGGCGACCAGCAGCCCGGTGCCGGTTCGGGTAGCGAGCACTCGCGTATATCGACAACTCACTGCCGGCTGGAGTCACACCTGTGCCTTGGCGGAGGGGGGAATCCTCGATTGCTGGGGAGGAGGAGCCTTCGGAGAATTGGGGGATGGTGGCGTGGGGCTCGACGAGGAACTGAGACGGGTCACTCCCGGGCCCGTTGCGGGAGGACATCGGTGGATTCAGGTCGCCGCGGGCGCGATTCACACCTGCGGATTGGCCGATGACGGCTTCGCCTATTGCTGGGGCTGGGGCAGCTCGGGCCAGCTGGGGGACGGCCAGGTAGGTGAGGATCACGGGGCCAACCTGCCCGTTCAGGTGCTTTGACCCACAGTAGCGGCTGCCGCGGCTGGGCCTAGGGGAGCAGGACAGGGCTCCTGACAGATGCTTGACGGCAGGGGGGACGGACCCCGACTTTGAATATCACAGTCCTGACTTGGGGAACCGATGTCCCTGAATGAACCGGTCGAACGACGCACATTCCTCCAGGCCCTCGGGGTACTGGGTGCCGCGTTCGCCCTCGAAGGGGCGGGCGGGGCGGCGGCGCGTCTGTCGGCCACCGCCCGTATCACCCGCCCGGGGCCCGACGATCCCCCGATTCCCAACGAGATCGTGCAACGGATCATGACCGAACGGTTCCAGGATCGGGTGATCCAGCGTGGACATGTGACGCTCGAGATCCCGGCGATCGCCGAGGACGGCCGTTACGTCCCCGTGATCATCGAGAGCGACCTGCCGATGGGTCCTGATGCCTACGTGAAGGGCGTCTACCTGCTGGTGGACCACAATCCCGATCCGCTGGTTACCGCCTTCCACCTCTCGCCGGCCCTGGGCCCGGTGCAGATCCAGACCCGCATCAAGATGAAGCGCACCAGCTGGATCCGAGCCATCGCCGAGACCAGCTCCGGTGCACTGTGGGCTGACTACCTGAAGGTCGAGACTTCCCTCAACGGCTGCGGCTGACCATGCTCGAGACCGGGAAGACCAGGATCATCCTGCCAGAGCGCATCCAGCGCGGGGACGTCGTCCGGGTACGGGTCGTCATCCAGCACCCGATGGACACCGGGTTCTTCCGCGACGCCAACGCCGAGATCATCCCGGCCTGGTTCATCAAGGACGTTCGGGTCCTGTTCGGGGACGCCGAGGTGGCGCGGTTCGAATGGACTTCCGGCATCAGCCGGGACCCCATGGTCGCGTTCAACCTCAAGCCGGAGAACGAAGGGACGCTCACCGTGGTCTCCAGGGACAACCGGGACAGCGAGTTTCGGGGGAGCACCGAGATCAAGTTCGCGACGACGTGATCTCGGCGGCTGGACGGCTCGGCGGCTGGACGGCTCGGCGGGGGCGCGCGGGACTCTGCGCCCTCGCCGTTGTATTTGGGGTGGTCGAGTCCGCCGCCGCCCAGGATTCGGCGCCCGCCCGGGCCTTCTCGGTCACGACCGAAAAGACTCTGTATCCAATAAAACTCTTGGCGCCCGGGGTCTGGGCCGTCCTGGGGGACTCCGGTATGGGAGCCGAGGGGCGCCCCAATGCCGGGTTCGTAGTGACCCGCGATGGCATCCTCGCGGTCGGTGGTCTGGCGAGCCCGGCCCAGGCGAGAGCCGTGCTGCGGGGCATCCGCACGGTGTCGAAGCGTCCCGTGGTCTGGCTGGTCCTGTACGCTCATCACCCGGACATGATGTTCGGCGCGATCGAGTTCAGACGGGCGGGGGCGAAGATCGCGGCCCACCCGGACACCCGGGTCCTGGCGGCGGAAGCCGGCCCCGATGAAATGGTGGCGGACTGGGATCGCGTGGTCGGCCTCCAGGAAATGCTCGGGTTCGAGTACGCCAACACGCCGGATCGACCGGTCCGGGGTTGGGACACCCTCCGCCTTGGCGGCACCGAGGTCGTTCTGATCCATCCCGGCCCCGCCCACTCCAACGGCGACGTGATGATCTGGCTACCTGCGGGACGGGTGCTGTTCGCGGGTGACATCCTGCTCGAGGACGGCGTGACGATGGTCGTGGACGGCCGCACGTCGGTACTGCTGCGGACCCTGGACCTGATCGACTCATTGGCGCCGAGGGTGATCGTGCCGGGTCACGGTCGGGTATCCTCGGATCCGTCCGCGCTCACCGCCCGCACCCGCACCTACATCACCGTCCTCCGGGATTCGATGCGGGCCGAAGTGACCCGCGGCACGCCGTTGGGCCGGGCGGTTGGCGCTTACCCGCCCCCCGATCCCACCCGCCCCGTCGCGCTCAGCTCCCGGATCCGTCGCAACGCCCTTCGGGTGTACCTGGAGATGGAGCGGGAAGTGTTGGGGATGGAGGAGGAGTGAGAAGTGGGATGTGAGACGTGAGATGTGAGAAGTGAGAAGGGGGGCGAACAGCGAGAAGGGAGGTGGCAAGGTGATGGGCGCATGGAGGATGCGGCAGTTGCTGCTGGTGGGTTTGCTGTCCGGTCTGGGTTTTCATGCCCCGATCCGGCTGGCGGCTCAGACGCCACGGCTCATCGGCACGGCGGAGCTGGCGAACTGGCTCGATCATTCGGAGGCTCCTGCCGGCGTGGCGGTGCGGAGCGGGCCGGTCATTGTCGATGCGCGCCCGTCGTGGATCAGGTACCTCCAGAATCACCTGCCCGGGGCGGTCTGGCTCAACATGGAGACCCAGCGGGCCCAGATGGGTGAGTTGCCGTTCCAGCTGTTGCCGGCAGAGCACTACGCGACACTGTTCGGTCGGCTCGGGATCGGTCCCGCCACGCCGGTTGTGGTCTACAGCGCCGGAGATCAGTTCGACATCGACGCCACCTTCACCGCCTGGCTGCTCGGTTCGGCAGGCGCGCACCACGTGTTCCTCCTGAACGGAGGGTATGCCAAGTGGGAGCTCGAGGGCCGGACGCTCACGCAACGCTATCCGCGCCATACGGGGCCGCGCGTCCGATTCCGGGCGAAGGCGTTCCGGCCGCCGGTCGCGGCACTCGAGGATGTCGCGGCGGCCGTCGGTGGTTCGGGGGTTCTCCTGGTCGATGCCCGGTCGCCTGAGCAGTTCGCCGGCTCGGCCGGGGCGCAGCTCCGGCGCGGACACATTCCCGGCGCCATCAATCACCCATGGAAGGACGACCTCGAGACGGTAGACTTCGCCCTGGTCTGGAAGTCGCCTGAGGCCCTGGGCGAGAGCTACCGCGCGCAGGGCATCACCCCCGACCGCGACATCATTCTCTACTGCAACACCGGTACCGAGGCCAGCCACGTGTTCTTCGCGCTCAAGTCTCTGCTCGGATATCCCCGGGTACGGATCTTCATCGGGTCCTGGACGCAGTGGGCGGAACGGGAAGAACTGCCGATCGAACGGTGATGGCTCGGCGGCTCGGCGGCTCGGCGGCTCGCAGTGAGGTGTTTCGGCTCGGTATCCGATCGCAGACTAGGGCTGGTTTCGCAGGGTCTCGGGCTGATGCAGGATCCCGTCGAGCATGACCCACTCCGGCTGACGCACGTTACGGATGTCCTCGAACGGGCTGGAGCGAAACAGGACCAGGTCGGCGATCTTGCCGCGCTCGATCGTGCCCAGATCCCGCGCCGCCTTCCCGATCGCCAGGGCGGCGTCACGGGTGGCGGCGAGCAGCGCCTTCTCGGGGGTGAGTCCCACCGAGTCGACCAGGAGTTCCAGTTCCGTGGCGAGCTGGGCCCGTTCGGCCTCCGGGCCAAAGGCAACGTGATCGGTTCCGGCAGTAATCCGGACGCCCCGCGCGATCGCCAGCCGCGTCACTTCAAAACCGAAGGAATTCGCCGCCACGGCATGCCGGTCAGGCAGAGTCTCCAGACGCCGTGGGTTGGAGCGTGCTCTCAGCGCGGCCAGTTGGCTCGCTCGCAATGTGGGCTCGAGGAAGGTGCCGCGCGCCGCCAGCGAATCGAGAGCGGCGAGTACCGTCCGATGGCCCGCGGCTACCGGCGTCGCCGAGTCGGAGGTGACCTGCAGCAGGGCGGTAGCGGTGCGCAGGGATTCCCGGGTTTCCCGATCCACCAGCTCTCCGACCAGCCCTGCGGCATGCACCACCCCATCCTGTCCCGCCAGCGCCTGTTCCAGAACACTGGCGGGCTGCACCCATCCGTGGCCCCAGACCGGCATCCCGGCGGCATGGGCCGCCTGGGTCAGGGCGGCGACCTGATTGGCGTCGAGGTCCTGATACAGTTTGAGCCCGATCGCACCGGCTTCCCGTGCCTGCCGGACCACCTCCGTGGCCCGGCTGGCGCGGATGAACAGGATCGGTGACCAGCCCAGCTGCCTCATGCCCAGCGCGGCGGGCAGATGAGTCCGCGCGCTACCGTCGGGAAGCCGTTCAACTTCTGGTGAGAAGAAGCGAAACCCCGCCACCAGCTGCATGGCAAAGACCCGGGGAGCGGGTCGGCTCGCCTCCGCCGCCTCGAGCAGCCGGGCCGGGTCGTTCCCCATGTCCCGTACGGTAGTAACGCCGCTCGCCAGCAGGTCGCGGAGATCGGACTTGATCGAAGGATCGGTCACACCGCGGGTGCGAAACAGCAGGTGAACGTGGGTGTCTATGAGTCCAGGAAGCAGGAACCCGCCGCGGGCGTCGACCACTCTGGCCCCCGGCGCGATCCGGCACTGCCCAGTCGTGCCCACGCAGGCGACTCTGCCCTGGTGCACGATCACCGTCGCGCCTGTCACCGGGGCGGATCCTGTGCCGTCCCAAAGGGTTGCGCCGACGATGGCGGTCGTGCCGGATTGGGCGGACACCGGCCCGGCAACCGCCAGGACCCCGACCGCAAGCTGCAACGCTCGGCTGATGGACTGGCTCATTGGCGCACGCTTCTCCCGGGTTCGATGCCCTGGCGCTTCTTCCGGTTTGCGTCGACCCGATCCCTGGCTTCACGGCCTGGTCGCACCGATCCGTCCCCGCCCTTGACCCGCGGCGCATCCGGCACCAAAGTGCAGGGTCGTTTCCGATCTGCTCCTGACTGCTCCCGAAACTCCGGAGTCCCACCGTGGTCGAGCTGAACATCAACGGAAAAGCACGCAGCGTCGATGTTGCCGCCGAGGTCCCCCTGCTCTGGGTGCTGCGCGATACTCTCGGTCTCACCGGTACAAAATACGGCTGTGGCATTGCCCAATGCGGCGCCTGCACCGTCCACGTCGACGGAGAGGCCGTGCGTTCCTGCAGTCTCCCGGTCTCCGCAGCGTCCGGCAAGAAGGTCGTAACCATCGAGGGGCTGTCCGCCGACGGAAGCCACCCCGTCCAGCGCGCATGGATCGAGGAGCAGGCGCCGCAATGCGGCTATTGCCAGTCCGGGCAGATCATGCAGGCCGCCGCCCTCCTGCGTAGGATGCCGAAACCGACCGATTCGGACATCGACACGGCCATGGCCGGCAACATCTGCCGCTGCGGTACCTACCAGCGGGTCCGTCTGGCCATTCATCGCGCCGCCGGGGAGGGCTGAGCCATGAGTATCACGACTCAGGTTTCGCGCCGGGAGTTTCTCCGGGTGACCGCGGTGGCGGGCACCGGGCTCACCCTCGCGGTATACGCCCAGGGCTGTGGCCCCAGAGGCGAGCGAGGCGACCAGGCCACGGCTGCCGAGCCGGTCTTCCTGCCGAATGCCTTCGTGCGGATCGCGGAGGACGGCTCGGTCACCGTGGTGTCCAAGCATCTCGAGATGGGGCAGGGGACCTATACCGGGCTGGCGACCATCGTGGCCGAGGAGCTCGACGCCGACTGGAAGCGGGTTCGGGTGGAGGGGGCTCCAGCCGACGCCACGAAATACAGCAACCTGGCGTTCGGGGTCCAGGGGACCGGCGGGAGTTCGTCCATCGCCAACTCGTATGAACAGCTTCGGAAGGCCGGCGCCACCGCCCGCGCCATGCTGGTCGCCGCTGCGGCGGCCAAGTGGGGAGTCGACCCGGCCGGCCTCACCACCGAGAACAGCGTGGTCTCCAATCCCGCCACCGGCAAGCGGGCCGACTACGGCTCGCTCGCCACGGCGGCCGCGGCGCTGCCCGTCCCGGAGAACGTGCCACTCAAGGACCCGAGCGCCTTCCGGCTCATCGGAAAGACGGCGCCCAGGGTGGATGCAAAGGAAAAGACCAACGGGAAGGCGCAGTTCACCCAGGATGTGACGCTTCCCGGGTTGCTCACGGCGGTCGTGGCCCACCCGCCGCGATTCGGCGCCACCGTGCGGAGCTTCGATGCGGCCGCGGCCAAGGCGGTGCCGGGAGTCCGGGATGTGGTGCAGATCCCGAACGGGGTGGCGGTGCTGGCGGACGGATTCTGGGCGGCGCGGCAGGGACGCGATAAGCTCACGATCGACTGGGACGAAAGCAAGGCGTTCACCCAGAGCAGCCCGGATCTCTTTGCCCAGTATCGCAGTCTCGTGGCCAAACCCGGGAAGGTGGCCCGGAAAGTCGGGAACGCGGCAGGGCAGTTGAGCCGAGGCCGTCCGGTGGAGGCGGTCTACGAATTCCCGTTCCTCGCCCACGCCACCATGGAGCCGCTCAACTGCGTGGTTCGGCTGTCGAAAGACCGGTGCGAGATCTGGAACGGCGTGCAGCTCCAGACTCCGGACCAGATGGCGGTCGCCGCGCTCACCGGCCTCAAGCCGGAGCAGGTCAGCATCACCATGCTCTATGCTGGCGGCAGTTTCGGCCGGCGGGCGAGTTCCAAGTCGGACTACATCCTCGAGGCCGTAACGATTGCCCAGGCCATCGAGGGCCGGGCCCCGGTGAAGCTGGTCTGGACCCGGGAGGACGACATGCGTGCCGGATCGTACCGTCCGATGTACGTGCACGCAGTCAGAGGGTCGGTCGATGGCGATGGCCGGCTGGTGGCCTGGCAGCAGCGGGTCGCGGGCCAGTCGATCATGAAAGGAACCGCGTTCGAGGGTATGATCCAGAACGGCATCGATCCCACGTCGGTCGAAGGCGCCTCCGACATGGCCTACGCCATCCCCAACCTCCAGGTCGAGCTGCACCCGACGGACCTTCCGGTCCCGATCCTGTGGTGGCGGTCGGTCGGCCACACCCACACCGCGTTCGTGGTCGAGACCTTCATGGACGAGCTCGCCACCGCCGCCAGGAAGGATCCGGTCGAGTTCCGGTCAGCCCTGCTGGCCGGAGCGCCGCGCCGTCTTGCGGTGCTGAAGCTGGCGGCGGAGAAGGCGGGCTGGGGGACACCCCTGCCGGCGGGCCGCGCGCGCGGCATTGCCGTCCACGAGTCGTTCTCGACTCACGTCGCCGAGGTCGCCGAAGTCTCCCTCGAGAACGGCAAACCCCGGGTCCATCGCGTGGTCTGTGCAGTCGACTGCGGGGTAGCGGTCAATCCCGATATCATCCGGATGCAGATGGAGAGTGGCATCGCCTTCGCCCTCTCCGCGGCCCTGTACGGCGCGATCACCCTCAAGGACGGGCGGGTGGAGCAGGGGAACTTCGACACCTACCAGGTGCTCAGGATGGGTGAGATGCCCCAGGTGGAGGTGCACATCGTGCCGTCGGATGCGGCGCCCACGGGCGTGGGTGAGCCGGGAGTTCCCCCGCTCGCTCCCGCGGTGGCGAACGCGATGTTCCAATTGACTGGCAAGCGAGTGCGGACCCTGCCGTTCGGTTAGGCGGCTCGGCGGCGGCTCGGCGACGGCTCGGCTGCTCGACCGGCTCGACGATTCGGCGGCCACGAGCCGCCGAGCCGCCGAGCCGTCTTGTTACTTCCCCGTCATCAACGCCTGTTTCAGACTCCGCTGCTGCCACATCACGGTGAGGCCAAGGAGGATGAGGCTGCCGAGCAGGATCGCGGTGGCCAGCACGTTGATCTGGGGTGGGAAGGCGGCCCGGCGTGCGCCGTAGACATACAGCGGATAGGTGACCCGGCTCCCCGCGTTGAAGAGGGTGATCACGAAATCGTCGAGCGAGAGCGCGAAGGACAACATCGCGGCCGCCGCGATGCCCGGTGCGATCAGGGGCAGCGTCACCCGCAACACGACGCGCAGCGGCCGGGCGTACAGGTCCATCGCCGCCTCTTCGAGGGTCCAGTCGAATCCCCGGATGCGCGCCTTCACGGTGAGCGCGACGTAGCTCACCGAGAACATGATGTGGGCGATCAGGATGGTCACGAAGCCGGTGGAGACGTTGGCCTGCAGGAACAGCGACAGGAGCGAGGAGCCCAGCACCACCTCGGGGGTGGTGAGCGGCACGACCAGCAGGTAGTTGATCGGTCCCGATCCCTTCCACTTGTAGCGGCAGAGGGCCAGCGCGATCAGGGCCCCGAACAGGGTCGCCACCGCGGTGGAGACGGCGGCCACCTGGAGCGACAGCTTCATGGCGTCGACCAGCGCCGGATAGAGGAACGGGTCGCGCCAGGCGTCGAATGAGAAGGCCTTCCACACGAAGTTGAAACGGCCTTCGGGTTTGTTGAAGCTGTACGTGACGATCACGAAAATCGGCAGGAACAGATACAGCAGCACCAGGCCGGCGTAGAGGTCGAGCAGCGGGCCGGTCCATTTCGAACCGATCGCGCCGGCGCGTTCCCGCCTCATGCCAGGTCCTCGGTGCCGAGGGCACGGGTGTACGCGACGACCAGCACCACGATGATCGCCATCAGCACGAAGGACAGCGCTGCGGCCAGGGGATAATCCCGCACGGTCAGGAATTGTCCCTGAATCACCGAGCCCAGCATCTTCTGGTTCGGACTCCCGAGCAGTTCGGCATTCAGGAAGTCCCCGGACGCGGGGATGAAGCACAGCAGGCTCCCGGCCAGCACGCCGGGGAGGGAGAGCGGGAGCACCACCTTGCGAAAGGCGGCGAACTGGTTGCAGTAGAGATCCTGGGCCGCTTCCGTGAGCCGGCGATCGATCTTCTCGAGGCTCACGTAGATCGGCAGGATCATGAACGGCAGAAAGTTGTAGGTGATCCCGCCGATCACGGCCCACACGGTGTTGAGCAGCCGGCCCTCGGCCGGAAGCAGGTTCACCGCGCCGAGCACGCTCACAATCAGCCCGCCATCGTTGAGGATCGTCTTCCAGGCGAAGGTCCGCACCAGGAAGGTCGTAAAGAAGGGCAGGATCACCAGGCCCAGCAGGAAATTCTTGAGTTTGCCCGAGCGAAAGGCCAGGACGTAGGCGAGCGGGTAGCCAAGGGCGAGCGCGACGAGGGTGGCGCTCAGGGCGTAGCCGAACGACCGCGACAGGTGCTCACCGTACTGGGTGAAGGCCCGCTGGTACCCGTCATACCACGCCAGCTCACCGGTCGCGAACGACGTCCGCGCCAGACTGATCGTCGGGAAGATGTAAAAGGCGACCAGCCACAGGATGCCCGGCGCCACCAGGAGCCAGGGGGCCCACGGGTCCCGCCGGGACCCCCCAGCAGCGATGCCGGCCATGCGCCGCTATGCTCCGATCGCGTCCTGAAACATCCGGTTGAACTCGGTGTCCTCGGCCTCGTCCAACCACTTGAACACCTTGAGCCGGGCCCGGACGTCGTCCGACGGATTGACCAGCGGACTCGCCGCCAGCTCCGGGTCGATCTTGGCCAGCTCGGCCGCGGAGCCCTTCACCGGGGAGAGGTACGGAGCCGCCGCCAGGATCTGGGCGGAGTGGGCCGGGTCGTAGACGTAGTTCATGAACGCCGCCGCCAGGTCGGGCCGATCGCTGGTCTTGGGGATCAGCATGTTGTCGGACCAGAGCATGCCGCCCTCTTTCGGGGCGATCCAGCGCAGATCGGGGTTGTCGGCCGCCAGGCCCTGGATGTCGCCTGACCACGCGATCGCCGCCGAAATGTTTCCGGCCGCCAGGTCCTCGGCGTAGTCGTTTCCGGTGAAGGCGCGGATATGACCGTTCTCGCGGTACTGCTTGATCTTGGCGCAGGCGGCCGCGGCATCGTCCCTGGTGCACGTCGTCGGGTCCTTGCCGAGCCCGAGCATGACCAGCCCCAGGGTGTCCCGCATCTCGGTGAGCATCGTGACTTGGCCCTTGAACTTGGGGTCGAAGATGTCGTTGACGCTCTTAAGCTCTCGCCCGGTCTTCTTGGGGTTGTAGCCGAGTCCGGTCATGCCGGACATCCACGGCACGCTGTGGGTGCGGCCCGAATCGAACCCGACCGACTTCAGGCCGTCCACCAGATTGGCCTTGTTGGGGAAGCCGGCGTCGGGGATGGCCTGGGTGTATCCGAGCTTGATGATCCGGCCGGCCATCCAGTCGGTGAGCACGACGATGTCGCGGTCGATACTCTGGCCGCGCTTGAGCGGCTCGTCGATCTTGGCGAAGAACTCGTTGTTGTCGTTGACGTCCTCGGTGTAGACGGCCTTGATGCCGGTAGCGGCTTCGAAATCCGCCACGGTCTTGGGGTCGATGTACAGCGGCCAGTTCGAGATCCGCACCGTCTTGACGGCCACGGCCCCTTCCTTGCCCTTGCAGGCGCTCAGGAAGGCGCTGCCCATGGCGAGGGTCCCGGCGGCCATCGCGGTGCGGCCGAGAAACTGACGCCGCGACAGGGCGCGGTGGACGATTGCTTCCAGCTCCTTCTCGTCGTAGGTCGTTCGCTTGCTCATGGGGATGCCCTCAGGCGTCGGGGTTCTTCCTTGGGTGCCGCAGAGACTGGGCGGCCATCTCGAGCGTCGGCCGCAGATCCATGTCGAGCGGCGAGGCCGCCCGCGTAGGTGGCAGGAGCCGGGCGCCGTCCGGGTCCCAGCTCACGACGTACCCTCGACCGGGCTCGAGCGCGGGCCGAGGGCCGTCGGAAGGGACGTGCGCGATCATGTCGACGCCACTGGCCGTCTTGAGGACCAGACGGATCACCGGACCGGAGAAGGCGGCGGCCGTCAGGGTGACCGGCAGTCCCTTGCCGCTCTCGTGAAAGCGCAGCCGTTCCGGCCGGATCATCAGCGTGCCTTTCGAGCCGGGTTTCGCATCCCAGGCCGGCACGCTGGCCTCCATCCGGGTGTCGGCTTCGAGCGTCACTACGATCTGCTCCCCCAGTCGACCGGAAACGGCGGCCGGGAGTAAGTTGGCGACACCGATGAAATTGGCCACGAACACCGTCGCCGGCGCGTGATAGATCTCCTCCGGGGTGCCGATCTGCTCGACCCGACCCTCATTCATGACCGTGATCCGGTCCGACATCGTGAGGGCCTCTTCCTGGTCATGGGTCACGTAGATGAACGTGATGCCGACCTCGCGCTGGATCCGCTTGAGCTCGATCTGCATGGCCTGGCGGAGCTTGAGATCGAGGGCGCCGAGCGGCTCGTCCAGCAACAGGGCGCTGGGATAGTTCACCAGTGCCCGGGCCAGGGCCACCCGTTGCTGCTGCCCGCCCGAGAGCTCGGAGGGCCTGCGCTTCGCGAACGTCGCCAGCCGGGTGACCTCGAGCAGTTCGGTGACCCGCTTGGTGATTTCGGCTTCGGGCAACTTCTTGCTCCGCGGGCCGAAGGCCACGTTGTCCCGCACCGACATGTGCGGAAACAGGGCGTAATGCTGGAACACGGTGTTGACGTTGCGCTGGTATGGTGGCACCCGGGACACGTCCTGGCCCTCGAGCAGAATCCGGCCTGCACTGGGCTGCTCGAACCCCGCGATCATCCGCAGCGTCGTGGTCTTGCCGCACCCGGAAGGACCCAGGAGGGAGAAGAACTCCCCCCGTTGAATCTCGAAGTTGGCCTCGTGGACGGCGAGGTAGTCACCGAAGCGCTTGTTGACGTGCTCCAGTGTGATGACTGTTTCCATGCGGAATCCAACTCGGGGTGGGCCCGCCGTGACGATTGTGGTGAAGGGACCCAATCTGCATGCCGGAATGAGAGTTGACAACCCGTTGCCCGGGCGGCAGAATCCCGTGACCCGGCCACTGGTGCCCCAGTCTTCTCGCGGCAGGCGATAGCACCCCGCAACCTTCACTACAACACAGCGCCCTATGACCGCCACCGTTCCTTCACGCGAGCAGGCGGAGCTGGATCGTTTGCTCGCCCGCGCCAAGACGATCGCCGAGGCCGAGACCGGCCGGCTGCTCGACCGCACCCGGGGCTCGGCCCGGCTGTACGAGCGAGCGTACAAGACCCTGCCGTTCGGCGTCGCCTCGTCTTTCCAGAAGGGGTTCCCGTACCCGGTGTACGTGTCCCGGGGGAAGGGGAGTCACGTCTGGGATCAGGATGGCCAGGAGTACATCGATTTTCACTGCGGCTTCGGCGCGATGATCGTCGGGCACGCCCATCCCCGCATCGTCGAGGCCATCGCCGAGGCCGCGTCGCGGGGCACCCACTTCGCCGTCACGACGGAAGAGGCCGTGGAATTCGCGGAGGAACTCTGCCGCCGGTTCAATCTCGAGATGCTGCGCTTCGCCAACTCGGGCACCGAGGCGACCATGGATGCGATCCGCGTGGCCCGGGCGGCCACCGGGCGCGACGTGGTCTGCAAGATCGAAGGATCCTACCACGGCCATCACGACGCGGTGATGTTCTCCGTAATCCCCAACGCCGACGTCATGGGCGGGCGGGAACGGCCGGCCAAGGCCCCGGTCTCCAAGGGCCTGGTCAAGGACGCCCACCGCTACATCGAGGTGGTGCCGTTCAACGACGCCGATCACCTGGAGCGGCTGTTCGTCGAGAAGGGCAGCGAGATCGCCTGCCTCATCATGGAGCCCGCCATGATGAACCTGGGTATCGTATTGCCCGATCCGGTCTACCTGCGCCGGGTGCGCGAGCTGTGCACGAAGTTCGGCGTGATCTTCATCTTCGACGAGATCAAGACCGGCTTCACCATCGCGGCCGGGGGGGCGATTGAGCGGTTCGGCGTGCAGCCGGACCTGGTGTGCCTGGCCAAGGCGATCTCGGGGGGTCTGCCCGCGGCGGCGTTCGGGGGCCGCGCCGATCTGATGCGGCTGATCGAGAACGGGGTCTCGCAGATGGGCACCTACAACGGCAACCCGCTGATCGCCCACGTCGGCCTGGTCACGCTCCGTGAAGTGCTGACCCCGCCGGCCTATCAGTATCTCGGGGCGCTTGGCGCCCGACTGGCCAGCGGATGCCAGCGCGCCATCGATCGCCACGGCATCCCGGCCCACACCATCGATCTCGGCGCCAAGGGGTGCGTGTCCTACCGGCCGACCCCGATGCGGAACTACCGGGATTTCCTCGAGACCAGGCCCGACCTGTTCGCCGCGTCCTATCCCTGGCTGCTCAACCGCGGGATCTTCATGACCCCGGGCGACGAGGAACAGTGGACCCTCTCCGTGCAGCACACGGAAGGCGAGGTCGATACGTACGTGGAGGTGTTTACGGAGTTCTGTAAGGCGCTGACGGACTGAGGGCCCAGGGCCCAGGGCCCAGGGCCCAGTAGATCGCAAACAGGCACCGGCCATGGCGCCCGTTCCTCGGCACCACTGGGTCCTGGGCCCCGGGCCCCGGGCCCTTCAATGTCCCGGAATCGGCCGCTTCGCGTACGGATACCAGTAGTCCTTCCGCTCCATCACATAATCGAGATGCACGTGCTTGGGTTCGCGGAACGCGTCCAGTCCTTCCTCGCCCAGCTCGCGCCCGATGCCGCTCAGGCGCATTCCGCCGAACGGCGCGGCGTCGTTGTCGGTCAGCGGGTCGTTGATCCAGAACGTCCCGGCCTTGATCTCGTGCATCGCCCGCATCGCCAGCTCGAGGTCCCGGGTGTAGATGCAGGCGCCGAGCCCGTAGGCCGAGTCGTTGGCCATGGCGATCGCCTCGTCGGGCGTTTTGGCGACGGTGAGCGAGAGTACCGGACCGAAGACCTCCTCCCGGGTTGGCAGGCCACCGTGCTTCACGTCGGTGAGCACCGTCGGTTCGTAGAAATGGCCCTTGAGCTCGCCCGGCCGGGCCCGGTTCCCGCCGTAACGGAGCGTCGCCCCTTCCTTCACCGCCTCGGCTACCTGCCCCTCGACTCTGGCCAGCGCCTCCTCGGAGATCAGCGGGCCGATGTCGGTGCTGGCATCGAGCGGATCGCCGACCCGGAGGGTCTTCACGTAGTCCAGCAGCCGGCGGGTGAACTCCGCCGCGATGGGCTCGAGCAGGTAGATGCGTTTGGATGACGTGCATACCTGACCGGCGTTCAGGAGCCGGGCCCAGGCCACTCCCGGCACCGCCACGTCGAGGTCGGCGTCCGCGAAAACGATGAACGGGTCGACGCTGCCGAGCTCGAGATTGAGCTTCTTGAGCTGCTGGCCGGCGAGCGCCGCGATCTTCCGCCCGGCGGCTACCGAGCCGGTGAAGGCCACCAGGTCGACCTTGGGGTGGCGCACCAGCGCCTCCCCCGTCGGAGGTCCCCCGGTGATGACGTTGACGACGCCGGGCGGGAGATGGTCGAAACACCTCGCCATCAGGAGGTTGCACAGCGGGTTCTGATGGGGCGGCTTGCAGACCAGCGTGTTCCCCGCGGCCAGGGCGGGAGCGACCTTCCAGGCCATCAGGAGGAGCGGGAAGTTGAACGGGACGATTGCTGCCACCACACCGTAGGGCTCCTTGATGGTGAAATTCATCTGGTGGGGGGCCACCGGTGGGATCGAGTTGCCGAAGCTCCGCCGGCCCACCTCGGCATAGTACTCGAACGCCGCCGCCACCCAGTCGATACAGTCCACCGCCTCGATCAGCGGCTTCCCGGTTTCCCGGGTCATCAGGGTGGCCAGGTCGCGCTCGGACGCGCGGATCTTTGCCCCGACCTCGCGCAACAGCCTGGCTTTGTCGACCCCCGGCACTCGCCACCAGGCTTTCTGAGCGGCGGCAGCGGCTGTCACGGCACGGTCCACATCGTCGTCACTGGAGTCCACCGTCACACCCACCAGCTCGAGCGTGGCCGGATTCAGGATGGGCCGGCTCACTTTGGACCGGGCCTGGACCCAGACGCCGTTGATGAGGACGGGAGACGCGGCAGACATGGGGAGTGACCTCGCGAGCAGGGGAAGGGCCCGAGAAAAGTGCAGGACGAAAGCGGGGCGGACAAGGCGGACGGCGAACTGTTCGTGTGATACCGGCGGAGCAGGCAGCGCAGGGTGCAGCATCGCGTCGGGCGTATCGCCGTCCAAACCCTTCGCCCCGGTTATCTTGCGAGCATCCTGATCCAGGCTAGTGGATGCAAACTACAGCGGGTGCTGCTCTCGCCCTCCGGTTCGAGCGGCAAATCATCGGCGCCTTTCGGGCTGAGCGCGCCGTGTCCGGTCCCACGGCCCGTCCCCTCCGAGACCTCGGGCTCAAGGACACGGTCGTTCTGCGTGGGATGATCGCCTCCGCGGTCATCCGCAAGGCGGGCCCGGAGCGCTACTTCCTGGATGAGGCGGTCTGGGCGGCTCGGCGCCATTGGTCCCTCTGGCACCTGGTTCTGGTCGTGGTGGGGGTTCTACTGGCCGTAGGAGTTGGGGCCATTCTCCTGGTCTCCGGTAGCTAGGCCGAGCGCCGCAACCTCCACAGTCGCGCGGGCTTCGACCCGACGGGCCGCGGTAAGGCCGGACCGCGGCACCACCTCCAAAGGAGCGGGGGACTCGATTATCTTGGATTCAGCGCCTGGTCCCACCCCGGGCCGGGCGCGGTTCCCTCTGGAGGTAGGCTTCATGGCTGGTGCCACGGGTTCCCCCGATCGTTCGCGTGGAAGGCCTCCCCTCGAGCCCATCACCGAGCGTGTCGCCCAGCGGTTGGCGGCTGCCGGACAGGCGTTCGACCGGCGTAACCGTGCCTCGCGTCCGAAGGCGAGTCGGAAGAAGACCCCTTCTACCCTCGCTCAGGCCTCGGCCCCCGGTGCGGGCGACGCCGCCCGTTCGCGGGAGCGGGCCTGCCTGCGGAGCGTCTTTCGCGAGCTCGGCGAAGCCCATCGCCAGTACCGCATGCAGACCGGCCGACCCGGGACGCCGGCGCTCCGCGAGGCCGCCCGAGCGTTCAAACGCGAGCCCAGCGTCGCGTCCCTGATCCCGGTCGCGGCCTTCCTGGACGAGCTCGGGATTCTGGCCTGGTAGCCGCCCGACTGCGCCTTTCGGGCCAACGGAACGCGGTCGGCTGTCAGGTGCCTGGAACGACGTCGGGGCGGTAGCTCAGCTGGGAGAGCACCTGGTTTGCAACCAGGGGGTCGCCGGTTCGATCCCGGTCCGCTCCATTCATTCCCTCCGCCAGCCGGCCAAGTCCTCTCAGCCCCGGTGACGCCCGACAGCGGGCCTCTTCTGGGACCTCCCATCGGTCATTGATCCAACCGCCGTGATACCGGCGCTCCCGGCACTGCCGTCTCAGGTGTGGCGGAGCAGCGGCTCGAGAACGCTCCTCCGGTTCCATTCCGAACCGATGCCCGGGAACCCCGGTAGCTGCGCCAGTGACGTCGGAGCCGGTCGCGGGGTCACTTCCCTGGCAAGCGCGAATGCCGACGATCAGCCAGAGACATTACACAGGGAGGCGATGGTATGAGGCAAAGGCTGCTCCGCCTGGGCACGGCCGTGGTGACGGTCATGGCCTTGGCGTGCGGAGGGGACGGAACCGTAGCCCCGCCACAGGGCGCGGCCGACTTCCAGGTTTGGCATGCCTCGCCCGGCCTCGGTGCCCTGACGGTGCAGGTCGGGTCGACTACGGTGGTTCAGGGCCTCCAGGTCGGCCGATCGTCGCCGATCGTTCGGGTGCCGGAGGGGGTCCAGCATATCGTGGTGCGGTCGGGCGCTCAGATCGTCGGAGAAATCGATCGGGACCTCTCGACCGGGCAGCTCAACAGCCTGGTCGTCGCAGATTCCGCCCTGCAATTCAGCGGGGTGGTCATCCCCGACACCGGCCAGGCGATTTCGAATCGAGCCAACATCCGGATGATCAATGTCGTCGGACCCAACGGCTCCGACCCGACCCTGCTGCATGTCAAGCTGAAGGCCCCGAACGCCAATCCGGATTCCATAATCACCTTCGGGATGGACGCGACGGTGGCGACGCACGGCACCCTGATGTATTTCGATCCCGGCCATTTCACGTTCACCTACCTGCCGCAGGGAAGCGCCACGGTGCTCACGGAGGTCGAGTTCGACGTGGCCGCGGGCGAAAAGCGGGCGGTCGTCCTCGAACGTGCCGCCAACGGTGCATACAACGCGAGTGTGCTGATCGAGCAGTAGGTCCTCCCGGTCGTGCCGAACTCGAAGGCCCCGGACCCGGTGTCCGGGGCTTTTCTTACCCCGGGTGACCCGGCCGGTTTTCACCACAGAGACACAGAGGCACAGAGATACCCACGGCGGTTCATCCTCCTCTGTGTCTCGGTGCCTCTGTGGTTTCCTGCAGGTACGCTGCACCGGCCCCCGGCCGGTTTTCACCACAGAGACACAGAGGCACAGAGATGCCGTGGCGGTTCATCCTCCTCTGTGTCTCGGTGCCTCTGTGGTTCCTTTTTGTGGGACTGCACCTGGCTGGTGCAGTGGGGGGGGAGGGAGCCATGAGGACCATCCCGGATGGTACAGGCCATTTGACATCCGGGTGCACGACGGAACGCCAGACGCGTCCTCTGGAACACGGCTTGCTGCTCCATCAGGCGATTGGAACGGTTCTCCACGGCACGGGGGGGCGATGTATCGACGGCTGTATGTCATGGGCCTGGCGTATGTCTCGGCCTGTGCGGCACTTCTGTACTTCCGGCCGGCCCCGGCGCCACCCCTGGTGCACGCCACGCCGGTCGAGGCGGTAGGCACCCCAGGCGAGTGGTTCGCCCGCATCCGCCCGTTCTGCAACCCGGTCGAGGTCGAGGTGAGGCACCGCCAGAATCCCGCCCCCGCCGGGTTCGACGGGGCGGCATTCTCGGCGGCGTGTTTCGCGTTGGCCGGCAAGGTGGACCGGGCCCGCCAGTTGATCAACCAACTGCCGGCAGGCGAACGCGCGCGAGCCGCCGGCGTGGTATTCGAGGTGGCCCATCCCATCGCCGACGCCGGCGACGACCAGGCCGCCGGCCCCATCATGGAAATGGTGATCGAGTACTGGCCCAATCACTACATGGCGCTGTATCACGCGGGCATGTCGGAGTACGCACTCGGGCAACACGACCGGGCCCGGATCAACCTCCAGGCATTCCTGCGTGAGTACCATCAGGACGACGGCTGGCAACGGAACGCCGTCGATGTCCTGAAGCGACTGGGCTCGTGAGCTACCTCGCCCCGGGGACCTGCCTGGCGGGTCGCTATCGCATCGACCGGGAGATTGGCCGGGGCGGTCACTCGGTTGTCTACGCCGCCAGCGACTCCGAACTCGGCACCTCGGTGGCGGTGAAGCTGCTGGTCCCGCCTCCCGCCACCATGGAGCTGGCCCGCGAACGGCTGCGCCGGGAGGTGCTGGCGGTCCGGCACCTCGCCCACCCGCACATCGTTCCGATCTACGATTACGCTACCGACGGGCCCTGGCAGTTCGTGGTGATGCGGCTGGTCGATGGACCGGATCTCGAGGTCGTCGTGCGGGAGCAGGGTCCCCTCCGGGCCGACCAGGCGGTCTCCATGGCGACGGGGATCGTCAGCGCGCTGGCACTCGCCCATCGGGAAGGCATCCTCCATCGTGACGTCAAGCCGCGCAACATCCTGATCGAGCGTTCCGGCAACGCCTTGCTGACGGATTTCGGATCGGCCCGGATCCTGACGCAGGGCACCATGACCGAGACCGGCGGCCTGGTGGGCACGCTGGCGTTCGCGGCCCCGGAACTGATGGCGGGTCGGCGGGCGGATGCCCGGACCGACGTCTATGCGCTCGGCCTCACCCTGTACTTCGCCCTGGTCGGGCGGCTGCCGCCCCAGGGTTCGCCCCACCTGCCGCCGGCGCCCCGGACCAAGGGGTTCCATCCCCGGGCCGATGACCCGGGACTACCGGCCTGGCTGGATGAAGTCGTTGCGCACGCCACCGCGGCCGATCCGTCGGATCGGTTCCCGTCGGCTGACGCACTGGCCGATGCGCTGGCGCACCCCGGCGCACCCGGCGCGCCGGTGGCGGTCTGGAGCGATCGCTGCCTGGTGTGCGGGGCCCTGGACCCCATGGGCCTCACCATCTGCACCCGCTGCAGCCCGGCGGACCAGCCGTCGGACCATTTCGTCTTCCTAGAGCCGGGGGACTCCCCTCCGGCCGAGCGTGCCGATCGCCTGCTCGCCTGGTTCGGACAGGCGGGGCCGGGAGCGAGCCATGCGGCGGTCGCCAGGGGAAATCAACCTCTGGCCCGGGTACCCGGCGCGCTGGCGAGTTTGGCGATCGATCGGCTGGCGGCGCGCGGGATCTCGGCCCGCTCCGTTCCGGCACGCAGCGCCTGGAGCCATCTCCCCCTGGGCATGTGGGGGATGGCCCTCGCCACCCTCCTCGTCGGGGTCTGGGCCGGGGTCGAAGTATCTCCCTACCTGCTCTTGGCTGCGCCGCTGGTGGCCGGACTGCTGTTGACCGCCGGAGTCACCGCGCTCCGCACCCCGCTGCTCAATCGCGGGCCCCGGACGCCTCGTCTCGGATTCGACCTCGAGCGCGAGATCATGGCCACCGCCGTTCAACTGCCGGCCGGGCCGGCCCGGGAGCTGTTTGCCGGCGTCGTCCGACTGGCGCGCTGGGTCACGGCCGACGGCCTGTCCCGGAGCCCGCACTTCGCCTTGGTCGAAGAAGTCATTCCGGTCGCCTGCCGCGCCGCCAGGGAGCTGGTCCGCCTGGACGAAACCCTCGAGATGCTCGAGTCTCAGCCCAGGTTCGGGTTCGCGATCAAAGGGGGGGGCACGACCGATCGCAACGATCTCGGGCACCGGCGCGACCGGCTGGTCCAGCGGTTCCTCGATGCCCACGTCGGCCTGCAGCGGCTGCTGGTCGCCTCCGGGAGCGCGGAAATCGCCGTGGATGAGGAACTCCGGCTGATCGCCAGCGCGCTCGAGCGCGATGCCGCGGCCTGGGAGGCGGCGGAGCGGGAGCTGGCGGGGGTGACGGGGTAGGGGAGGGCCCGGGGCCCGGGGCCGAGGGCCGAGGGCGAGGGTCGAGGACCCGGTGGGTACCGCATCAGCTGGAACGCGCCGCTCGTGATCTCAGCCTGACTTGCTGAGCCGCACTAGGGAGCATCCTTCTTCTTCCCTTGAGCGAACGCTACGCCGATCACGATTCCAACCACGAGCCCGAGTCCGACTCCGGTTGCGACGTTTCCGAATGCTGCTCCCAAAGCCGACCCGAACGCGATACCGAGAGCAATACCAACGCCGACGTACCTGGTTGAAGCCTTGCGCTGAACTTCTGGATCTTCGCTCATTGGCTGTTCCTCCGCGTTGAGGGCCATGTCCGGTGGCGAGGACTTTGCCCCGTCTTTGGGGCTGCGCCAGGCGCGCCGCTCAGGCCGTTTGGAGTAGCTCGCGGTGGCCAGTCAGGTAGAGGTCGGTGTAGCCCTTCAGCGCTGTACGTAACGCCTCATTGGTAGCGTAGTCCTTCATCTGCGCCTCGAACTCACTGATGTTCCCGACCTCGTACTCCAGAATGACGCGGTTGAACTCCCCCGTCACATCAGTCAGTACCCGATACTTGGGTAGCTTGCCCGTGGAGGCCGCACTCTTCATTTGCGCAGCCAGCTTGCTGGCATTGCCCGGGGTGGCAATGAAGACACTGCGAACGATGATCATGGTACCCTCTCGATAAGGTCGTGATTGGATGAGCCCTGCCGCAACATATGGCGCGGGCAGCCGGTTAAGGCACTTGCAGACTAATGCGGTCGGGCAGGCACCTCCAACCGGGTGGCGGGCAGCACCCGCTTGTTCACTGCGGCTGCTGGATCGTCCACATTTCCTTGCTGATCTTCCAACTGCCGTCCGACTGGCGCTCCCACACGAGGAGCCAGCGACCCGCCTCCCGTGTGGTCTCTGCGGTCGCCTTCGAAGTCCAGTGCTCATCGAACGTGGCGTAGGTCACCGCGAGGTCACCCGACACCTGGATCCGTGGCGGACTATATGCGTCCAGCACGTAGTCGTTCTGCTCCCGGAATGCCACGATAACCTCCCGGAGCGCCGCCAGTCCCGAGACGATTGAGCCATCGGACGGCAGCCGCTCGGCGTCATCGGTGTAGAACGCGAGAATGGTCTCGACGTCATTCTTCCCATAAGTAATGTTGTACGCGTTGTATTGTCGGCGAATCTCCTCCGGGTCCGCTTGCGGTGTCGTGGGAGCGCAGGCGGTGACGAGCAGGGTGAGGAGCAAGAGGGCGCTGGCCGTATTGGGTCGTACCACGGGTTCATTCTCGATTCTGTGCGAAGGTGGGTTATCCAACGTTACCGTGCGGCCCTGACGTCCTGCGCTTGAGTTGCAAGGCGCGGTGCACGGTGCTGGCCCCAAGCTAACCGCTGGGCTGCGCGTTGCCAGCTCCACATACACGCCTTGGCAGCCCGGCCCCACGGCCTCACGAGCGCCACCTGCACCTATGCTGGTCCCTCGGGGACTTCATCCACACGTGGGCGCGATACTTCCGACGCCCCATCGTGGCACAGACCTCGGACTCGAGCGTCGTCGTACGCCGCCTCCTCCTCAGGGGTGGGACCGCGAGCCTCCGGGCCCCGGCCAGGTGCCGCTACCGCTCCGCAGAGGACGCAATTGAGCGTCGTCCCCACGTGGGCGAGTCGCGTTGCCTCTTCGAGGACCCAAGGACGATTCTGCCACGGGGGATCATGGCGAACGTGCTGAGTGTGGCCGCAAGCGAGATCTGCGACCCAATGCTGCTCGGAGTCCTGGTGGAACCCGGTGATGCGTTGTTGCATACGACAGAACCCTATTCTCGGGATGGGGCTAAGCGGCCGTCTAACGCCCTCGCCATGTGCTGCAGTGCGCGGCTCGTGGTGCTGGCCTCAAGCTACCCGGCTGGCCGCGCTGTGCCAGCTCCAGACGCCGGTGAGGCCCGTCGTGCCGGAACCGGCATTGCGCGGGTCGTCGGTACCGGTACATTCTCCGCCGCGCCGTCGGACAGTCAAGCGCCTCCAGCGAGTCGACGCTTCCCAGCACGCTGGTGACGTCTTCCGTTACTCCAGAGCATACGCCGGCCGCCTCCCGGCAATCGAGGTATCACCATGATTCGGGATGTCCTGCGTGACCTGAAGTACGCCATCCGCTCCTTCGCCCGGAGGCCGCTCTTCACGGGCGTCATCCTGCTCACGCTCGCGCTGGGCATCGGCAGCAACGTGGCGATCTTCAGCGTAGCGAACGCGGTCCTGTTCCGAGCCCTCCCGTTCGAGGCTCCCGACGAGCTGGCGTTCGTGTGGACCCGGCTGGCCGCCACCAACGTCGAGCGCTCGCTGGTCTCGGGACCCGACTTCAAGGACTACCAGACCCAGACCACCCAGTTCGAGGAGTTCGCGGGGGCGGTGGCCATCTCCGGGACCCTCACCGGAGACGGGCCGCCGGAGCGGATCACCAACGCCTACGTGACCTCGAACCTGCTGAGCCTGCTCGGTGTCCAGCCGGTCCTGGGACGGACCCACATCGCCGACGATGCTTTCGTGATCGATCCCAAGATGTTCGGCAGTCCGAATCCCGAGCTCCCGCCCGGCAAGGTGGTCCTGAGCTACGGCCTGTGGCAGCGGCGCTTCGGCGGCGATCCCGCGGTCCTCGGCCGCACCATCCTCATGGATGGCTGGGGTTCGCAGGTGGTCGGCGTGCTGCCGCGGGACTTCCGCATCTACCTCCCCGCGGACGCCGCCATGCCGACCAACATCGACGCCTGGGGAATGCTGCCGAGCAATATCAGCGACTTCGAGCGGGAAGCCGCCTGGCTCACGGTGGTGACCCGGCTCAAGCCCGGCGCCACCCAGGCCCAGGCCCAGGCCGACATGGACCGGCTGGCGACCCACCTCAGGGAAACCCACCAGTTTCACGCGACCCAGAAGCTCCAGATCGTGGTGGGCGGCATGCAGCGCGACGTGGTCGAGCACGCCCGGCCCGCGCTGCTGGCGCTGCTCGGTACGGTGGGCTTCGTGCTGCTGATCGCGTGCGCCAACATCGCCAATCTGCTGCTGGTGCGGGCGTCCGAGCGCGGCCGCGAGATCGCCGTGCGCGCGGCGATCGGGAGCGGGCGGGGCCGCATCGTGGCCCAGATGCTCACCGAGAGCATGGTGCTCGCCGCCGCCGGCACGGTGCTGGGACTGGTCCTCGCGTGGCAGGGGATCGGGGTGATCAAGGCCCTCAGCCCGGCCAATCTGCCGCGGATCGAGAGCGTGTCCCTCGATGCCGGCACGTTCGCGTTCGCGGCCGGCGTCGCCGTGGTGGCGGCGCTGCTGTTCGGCCTCGCTCCGGCGCTCCGCGCCGTCCGGGGCAACCTGGCGGACGGTCTCCGGGACCGCGGCACCGACACCGGCGGCGCCCGGGGGAACAAGCTCCGCACCGTCCTCGTGGTCAGCGAGGTGATGCTGTCGCTGGTCCTGCTGATCGGCGCCGGGCTCATGGTGCGGAGCTTCGCCGCGATCCAGAAAGTGGACCCCGGCTTCGACCCGAAGAACGCCGTGACCTTCACGGCGCCGCTCCCGTTCATCAAATACCTGTCGTCCCAGTCGCGGGCGACGTTCGTCAACCGGCTGGGCGACCGCCTGGCCGCCCTTCCGGGCGTCGAATCCGTGGGAGGCGTCACCCCCTTGCCGCTGGCCGGCGGCGAACAGTACTCCGTGGGCTCGTACGGCAGGATCGGCGAGGCGGACGACCTGTACCGGGCCAACAAGGCGGACTACAAGGCCGTGCTGCCGGGATACTTCGAGGCGATGAAGATCGAGCTGGTGTCCGGCCGCACCTTCCTCCGCTCGGACAACGAGGACCAGGCGCTGGATGTCGCGGTGGTCGACCAGAAGTTCGCGGCCCGACTCTTCGGCCGGGAGAATCCGCTGGGGGCCCAGGTCCTGGTGGATCACTTCAACGAGAAGACCTTCTCGATGGAGCGGCTGCCCGTGACCATCGTGGGTGTGGTGGCGAACGTGCGATCGGCCTCCCTCGCCGCCGAGGGCCGGGAGACGATCTACCTCCCGTACGTCTTCCAGTCGTTTCTGCCGATCACCTTCGTGGTGCGCACCGCCACCGACCCCGCCAGCCTGATGTCGCAGATTCGGGCCGAGGTCACCGCGCTGGATCCCGACGTGCCGGTCGCCGACCTGTCGACGCTCGAGTCCTGGGTCACGGAGGCCATGGCCCAGACCCGGTTCCTGCTGGCACTCACCGGTACCTTCGCCGGCCTGGCGCTGGTGCTCGCGGCCCTCGGCCTGTACGGCGTCATTTCCTATTCGGCGCGGCAGCGCACCCGGGAGATCGGGGTGCGCGTCGCCCTGGGCGCCACCGATCGCGACATCCGCCGGCTGATCCTCGGCCACGGGTTGGTCGTCGCGGCGGTCGGTATCGTGCTCGGCCTGGCCGCCTCGGTGGCGTTGACCCGGGTGGTGACCAGCTATCTGGTGGGCGTGAGCGCCACCGACCCGGTCACATTCGTCGGCGTGCCCGTCGTGTTGCTGGGGGTTGCGGCCCTGGCCTCGTACCTCCCCGCGCGGCGGGCGGCGAGCATCGATCCGGTCCGGGCACTGCGCGAGGAGTGACGGGGGCCGAAACCAACCCTTTCCTGGCCCCGTCGGTCTAAGACCCAACCTCCTGGAGAGGACCCCGCGTGCTGACCGACTGGACCATTGACCTCCGTCATGCCGGGAGGGCGCTGCTTCGTACCCCCGGCTTTCTTGTCACCTCGATCGTCACCCTGGCGCTGGCCATCGGCGCCGTGGCCGGCATGTTCAGCGTCGTCAACACCGTCCTCCTCAGGCCGCTCCCCTTCGCGGACCCCGATCGGCTGGTCGTGGTGGCCGGAACAGCGCCGGGGTCCGACCTCTCCGACCGGTTCAACCTCGGCCTCGAGTTCTATCAGCACTATAAGGAACGGTCCCGGCTCCTGGACGGGGTCTTCGTCTTCGGCGCGGGGACCTCGACGCTCAGGACCACGGACCGGGTCGAGCGCATCCCGATGGCGTGGCCCTCCGACGACGTGTTCAGCACGCTCGGGGTGCCCCCGCTGCTCGGCCGCCTGCCGGTGCCCGAAGACGAGGACGGCGTGGTGGTCATCAGCCACGACCTGTGGCAGAGCTGGTTCGGCGGCGATTCGGCGGTGATCGGACAGTCGCATTTCGTCTCGAACCGGATGCGCCAGATCATCGGCGTGATGCCGGCCGCGTTTCACTTTCCCAACGACAACACCCTGCTGTGGGTCGCCGGTACCATTCAGCTCGACGAGGTGAGGCCGGGCAATTTCGGGATCCCGATGGTGGCGCGCATGAAGCCAGGCGTCACCCGCGAGGAACTGGCCACCGAGCTGACCAGCCTCTCAAAAGAGCTGCCGGAACGTTACGGCGGGCCGCCTAATTATGCCCGCATCATCGACCGGCACCAGGCGCTCGTGGATCCGGTCCTGGATCGGCTGGTCGGTCCCACCACCACCCGCTCGCTGTGGGTGTTGCTGGGCGCCGTGGGCATCGTGCTGCTCATCGCCTGCGCCAACGTCGCCAACCTGTTCATGGTCCGGGCCGAAGGCCGCCAGCGCGACCTGGCGGTCCGTCGCGCCATCGGCGCCTCGCGGGCGCAGCTGGTCCGGCTCCAGATGGCCGAGGCGGTCCTGGTGGCACTGGTGGCCGGTGGATTCGCCGTCGTGCTCGCCACGGTGACGCTGCCGATCTTCCTGCGGGCGGCGCCCCAGGGCATTCCCCGCCTGGGCCTGGTGGGTCTCGACCTGCCGACGCTGGCGGCCGCGTTCGGGCTGGTGGTGATCACGGCACTGGCCTGCGGCATCGTGCCGGCGATGCGGGCCTCGTCGCCCGATCTTACCCGGTTGCGGGAGGGCGGACGGGGCGCCACCGGCCGCCGCCACTGGGCGCGCAACGGTCTGGTCGTGGGGCAGACCGCGCTGGCGCTGGTGCTGCTGATCGGCTCGGCCCTGCTAGTGCGGAGCTTCCAGAAGCTCCGCAACGAGGACCCGGGCTACGACACCAAGGACCTCTACACCTTCCAGTACGCGCCGGACCAGGAGCAGCTGAGTGACGGACCGAGCTGGGGCCGGCTCCACCTCGACTTCATGGACCGGCTGCGCGCCCTGCCCGGTGTAACCACCGTGGGCGTGGTCAACAACATCCCGCTCGACGAAGGCACCAGCACCGCCCGCTGGCTCACCGACGGCATGACCGAGGAAAGCGGCGGCACCCTGCTCGACCAGAACTTCACCGGCGGCGACTACTTCCGCGCGATGGGCATCGATCTGCTCGGCGGCCGGATCTTCAGCAGCGACGAGGCCGTCACCCCCAACACCAGCGTCATCCTCAGCCGCTCGGCGACCGACAAGATGTGGCCGGGCCAGGACGCGCTCGGCAAGCAACTCAGGCGTCGCCTGGCCGACACCTTGCGGACTTTCACCGTCGTGGGCGTGGTCGAGGACGTGAAGCAGGACGACTGGCGCGAGGCCGGCGAGGCCATCGTCTACTTCCCGCTCACCGGCCCGACAGCGGACATGTGGGGCATGGGCTCGCCGGCGTACGTGCTCAAGTCGCCGCGGGCGGCGAGCCTGGGGCGCGAAGTCCGCGACCTGGTGCGCCAGGTCGCGCCCGAGGCGCCGGTGTACCGCGAGTACACCATGGAGTTCCTGGCCCAGCGATCGATGGTGCAGCTCTCCTTCACCATGCTCACCCTGGGCGTGGTGTCGGCGCTGGCGCTGATCCTGGGCGCGGTGGGGCTGTACGGCGTGCTGTCGTACGTGGTGGCCGAGCGGACCCGGGAGATCGGGGTGCGCATGGCCCTGGGCGCGACCGCGGGCGCGGTGCGGCGGATGGTGGTGGCCCAGGGGGCGAAAGTGGTGCTGGTCGGCGCGGTGATCGGGATCGTGGTGGCGCTCTTGTCCACCCGGGCACTGGGCGCCCTGCTCTATGGCGTGGACGCCTTGGATCCCCTCGTGTTCCTCGTCATGTCGGTCGCGCTGATCGGGATCGGGATGCTGGCGAGCTACATGCCGGCACGCCGGGCGAGCCGGGTGGATCCGATGGAGTCGCTGCGGAGCGATTAGAGGCGGACAGGCGGCGACCGAGCGCCCCTTGGGAGCGCGTCAGCGCGACCCGGGCGCGAGGGAGTGGGCCCGCCTGTCCGCCATACCGCCTAACGCCCAACGCGCAACGCCCAACGCCTAAAGCCTGACCCCGACCGTCCGCCGCTACTCCCCCGCTTCAAGCTCCCACCGGGCGTAGACCGTGGCCGCCACAGTAATAGAAGGCGCGACGACCCGGGTCCCGACGGGCTGGCCTGACGCGTCCGCGCCGCGCAGGGTGATTCCCTCGAAGGGATCGTAACGGCTCTCGGGCTCGGTGGAGAGCCCGAGCAGGCGCCCGAGTCTCACGCCGCTGGCCTGGGCGATCGTGGCTGCCTGAGCCCGCGCGTCCCGGGCCGCCGCCGCCAGGACCTCGTCCCGCGCGCGGCTCGTGTTGCTGGCCCGGAAGGTGAGATCGCCGATTTCGAGGATCCCGTAGGCATACGCCGAGTCGATGGCGGGTCCGACCTTGGCGAGGTCGTGAATGCGCAGGTACAGGGCCTCGTGGCCGCGGTACAGCGTGTCCTGCATCTGCCAGACGGCGCCCGGTGGGCCATTGGGGACGGTCACCTGGCGGGTCGCGTAGGTCTTCTCCATGCGATTGCGCCCCCAGTACCACCGGTTGGGGGTCATGATCGAATCGCGGGGGATCCCCACGGCCTGTAGCGCGCGGCGCAGGGAGTCGGCGAGGGCCGCCACCCGGCGGCCGGCGTCCAGCGGGCTGTCTCCATCCCGGCTGAAGTTGAGTGTCAGCAGCGCGATGTCGGCCGGAACGGCCCGGCTGGCCGCGCCCACGGTTCGGATCTGCGGCTTGGACGACTCGGGAATGGGCACCTGAGCCAGCATCGGAGGGACCATGGCGAGGTGGACGGCCGCGACGCCGAGGCTCCATGAAGAGTGGCGCATTGGGAAGACTCCGGCAGGGGAGGGATCTACCGGAAGGGACGTTTCGAGTGGTGCGGGTCACACAGAAGGGGTCTAACGAGGGCCACCGGTACGGCCTACCATCCCGTCCTCATCTCCTCGTCTTGGTGCCCGTCACCTGCGCCGCTCCCGTCGCAGTTCAGCAACCCGGGCCTTCACCAATCGCCTCACCAGGGTGACTGGGGGTGGGGGCGTTAGGGGAAAGCGCACCGTTCCCTTGGATGTCTTGTAGCCGCGGAGTTCGACCGAGTGAGCTCGTTTGATACGGTCCGTGATGGGGTAAAGGCTACAGTGGTTCTTGAAGCCAGCGTACCAGACCAGGGGCCGACCCTCGAGCAGGAACCCCGGGATCCTGTAGCTGAAGTGCTCGACGGCGTCTGGAGCGACGCCCTGGATAGTCTTGCGGAGCTGCAGCAGTGCTCGGCGGGTGACCGGTGGTAAGGCAGCGAGGTAGGCACGCACCTGAGCGGCAGCGCGCCTTGCGTCGGCAGCAGAGGGTGCAGAGACTGTCAAGTACGACCTCGTTGTAGCCATTTGTGCCAGGTACGCCGCCGAAGCTCGCCGTGCCGGAACATGCCATACGAGATGAAAAGAAGCAGCGCGATGTCGACGATGTCGAGGCGGATCCAGCGCCGCTCAGGGATGACTTGCCAGTAGCTCATCAGGAACGCGCAGGGCAATGTGAGCGCAAGCACCCCGCGAGCGACCAGCCGGCGCGCCTCGGCATTCGCGGAGCGGTGTGCCGCGTAGAGCAGCATCGCGAAGGCAAACGAGAACAGGCCCACGATCCGGGTCCAGTCCTCGGCGTGTTTGCTGGCGACGTAACCGACCCCGCCAAACTCATTGGCGTAGTGCGGGAAGAAGAGGAATACGACAGCCCAGACCGCAAAGATGAGGGACGATACGCCGAACCAGGGCATGCTCTTTCTCCTGGAAGCCTGGGCCAGTGCTTCGATTGCCCTGGCACCGTTCTCGGTCCGCCCAACGTCCTCGCCATGCGCTGGTCAGGCGGCGTAGGGAACCGTGCAGGGTAGGCAGTCTCTCCCTAGAGCTATCTAGGCCGCCGTTTCCATTACAGCCGCGATCGCAAAGGATTCGTCAAGTGCAATCACGCCCCAGAACAGTAGTTCCAGCGCGATCAGGCGGAGCGGCTCTCCGAATAGATTAAACGGCGTGAAGAACTCCCAGAACAGGAACGTCATCAAGAAAACCAGGAATGCCATGCGCAGACCTCGCGCCGTCACGCCGGCAGGCCACGCGGGGGCAAGCCACCGATAGATGAACGCATGCACGATCCCAAAAACCACGAGACCCGCAAAGATCGGCACTGGAGCTGACACGACGAGAGGCAGCGGTTCGATCACGGTCCAGACGGCAATCAGCTTGGCACTCTGGAGTGACGGGTCCAGGAGAATGCCACCGCCGTCCCACCCAAAGCCCAGCACTCGGAACGTCAGCAGCATCACGACGTTCAGGGTCAATCCGCCGGCCAGCCCCGCCACGACCGTTCTCACATTGGACATTATCAACTCCGAGTCCTGCGCCGCCTACCGCTGAGTTAACCGGCGCGCAGAGGTATGCCGTTGCGTGTCCCGTTGAACGACCAGTTAGGCGCCGACGCGCTACCCATATCGGCGCTTTACCCATGCGACGGAACCGATGACGAGCTGCTCGAGTATTGGTGCATCAAGCTCGGCGAGCCGTGTGAAGTACAGGCAGCTCTTGCCCATCTTGTGCTTGCCGAGCTTGCTCAGCAGGGATGCTTGCTGCTCCCCTTCAGCCATCACGTAGAGCACCAGTGCTCTCCCACGAATGGCAAAACCGGCCAAAGGGGCTTCTCCGGTCCGGCCGCTGTCGTAGGTGTAGCGGTACCTTCCAAAACCAACGATGCTTGGGCCCCACATCCTTGGTTGCTGCCGGGTCACTCGCGAAAGGAGCGCGATCAACTCCTGACAGTCGGCTCGCTGCTGCTCGTTCGCCCTTGACGCGATGTAGTCTTGAACGCTTGCGTTGGTTGGCTTGGCCTTGTTCTCGGCCATCGGTGAGCCCCCGGAAGTGCCGCATGATGGTTCGCGTGGCGTCCTCTTGGCCACTGTGCTCAGCATGCACCGACGACATCCGGGCCGATCTGGCCGCAGCGCTGCGGTGTTAGTCGCGCGGCCGGATCACACTCGGATCCCGGGGCCGCAGTTCGGTGCACGCGTTCGGTTCGACCGTCCACATCGAGTTTGATACTTTCCAGACGCCGTCGATCTGGGCAAACGAGAACACGTCAACGCCGCAATGAGTAGTCTGGCCGTTGATCTGGAATTCGTACGGTGCCCATACCAGCGCCATGCCACCGCGGATCAGGACGGTCGGCGACCAATAGCGCTCGCGGTACGTGCGGTCGTCCGCCCGCTCGGGCGCGACCCAATAGGAATTGGGCCTGGCCACGACATCCCAGCCGCCGTTGTCGCGGGCACGAATGCGGTAGGTCATGCCTTCGGCCGTTTGCCGCGCAGCCATAGCTGCGAGATCATTGGCGGAGATCTCGTGCATGTAGGCGTCCATCACGGCGAGAATGACCGCCTCCTCAGCCGACTGATGGCCGGCGGCCGTGGGCGGTGTTGCTGTCGTGGCGCAGGCAGCAAGCGCCAGCCCCATACAAGTCGCTCTGATCATGTGGCCCTCAGGAGGGGAAGCCTGCATAGCAATGGCCGATGTGTGCAGCAGCAGCCTGACGTGTCCGCGTACAGGAGCGCAAGAGGCGCGTGCGCGACAACACCGCGGAGTTAGAACAACAGCGCGAGCGCCCCTTGCGTCTGCTGCAATGTTGGACGGGCACCCCACGCTGCTAGGTCCGTCGCAAGATCCAGATGGCACACATGACGTCGGTACCGAGAATGTGGGTCTCACGCTCCTGTCTCGTCACGTATTCGTCGATCAAGTGCCCGAAGGCAGGATGACTTGCTTTGACGACACTCGCCCGTTGTCGGATCAGGTCGGTGTTCCTCTGGTTGACCGACCGGGTCTGCTCCGCTGAGCTGATGACTTCCCGCGCCACCACGTCACCGCACGCCGTCAACCGCCGAAGCGTTTCCGAGTGACCAGCATACCCTTCAGCCCCGGGAAGATGCGCAACACCGTCCGCCAGGAAGCCATCCTCGATCACAATGTACCCACCCGTGCGAACCAGTCTCCGAAGGCCTGCAATAGTCTGCACATAGTCCCCCGACACGGGCCCGACGCTCAGCAGGAGGACCACATCGTACTGCCCTTCCTGCTTGAGCAGCTTCCGAATGTCTTCCTGCCGGAAGCGACATCTATCGCCAACGCCTCGCTCCATGGCGAGCGACCGCGCGGCCTGCAGAAACGGCGGGAAGGCGTCGATGCCCTCGACTCGGACGCTCAGCCGCTGAGCCAGGGCCACGGCCACCGCCCCCTTCCCGCATGCCAGATCGAGAACGGTGGATTCTGGCTCCACTCCAACCGACTCGAGAGCGGCAACAACCTGCTCCGCCGAGGGACCTAACTCCCACAGGTCGGCCAGGAGCTCTGGGAGGACAGGTAGGAGCCGCACGTCCGTCTCCATCGCTTGCGCGATCGAGTCGTCAAGGTCCAAGGTCATCGCGCAGACTCCATTCGGCGAGGCTCCGTCCAACGTCTTCGCAAAAGCTGCCGGGCCGCGGCGCGGCCGGCAAGCCCAGCCAGGCCACCGTCCGGTCTTGCCGGCCTCAAGAGAACCGATGGCCGCGCCCTGACAGCGTCATGCGGTAGTTGGGCGGCAATAGTGAGTGGGTGGAGGATGGTGACGCTGGTGGCGATGAGATGGAGCCGTCCGAGATGGCCGTGTTGGATCAGCCGGCCTGCCACGCCGTGGCCCACTGGTCCCGCCGAGTCCAGAAGTATCCGACCATGATCCAGTCAAAGGCAGCGCAGAACGTCCCATAGGCCAGCGGGATCGGGGTGAGTGTGCCTAGGCGGCCTTGGAACATGAGGACCTCGTGTGCCAGATCCCAGGCCCCGTGTCCGAGGTAGCCGAGCATGAGGATGGGGGCGAATCGAGTGCCAATCAAGCCCAGAACAGCGAAACCAACGACAGGCAGGAGTTCTCCGCCCCAGGAACCGGTCGGGGTGAAATGCGCGACGAAAGCGAGGTAGATGGCCGCGATGGGGATCAGCAGCAGCCCGTAGAGGACTTGCTCAATCCGGGGGGCGAAGTGCTTGGAGGTGAGGGCAATAGAGCCCCGGGCTGCGAGGACGCCGATGCCGAGGTAGAAAGAAATGATCAGGAACAGGGCCATGCATGGTCCTCCTGGGTTTGGCTGCATTCTGGCTGAGTCGAGTCCTGCGGTGCCGCCTAACATTGCCGCTCAGCCACGGCGCGAAGCGCCGTCGGCTGCAGCGGTGTGTTGGACGGCCCTCCTTTTCTTGGTGGGCCGCGTAAGGGCTTAACTCAGGGGAATTCTACTCTTGTTTGCCGCCAGCCACTGCCCGAAGGTCTGAAGCTCTGGGTTGAGAGCCTTGGAGACTCCTAGATTCCGCGCACCACAGAATTCCATCTCGAACTCCGCCTTGTACTGGAACATGTTGCCCAGGTCCTCGGCGCCGGGGAACCCGAAGCCGCGATAAGCTTGCGCGGTGACAGCGTTATAGACCACGTCCTGCCCAAGGGCCTTCCCGAGCTCGGCGGCCATCTGGGTGCCAGTCAGGTGCTCGCCGGCGACGCCGACGGACTTCCCGATGTATTCGGCACCGCGCTTGAAGACTCCGTAGGCGCACTTTCCAATATCGGCGACGGCCATACCCGGCAGCTTCTTGTCCGCCATGGGAAGCGTGAAGGCGAGCTTGGCGTCGGGGCCCTCCTTGGGGCCCATCCCGAAGAAGATCAGGTTCTCCCAGTAGAAGGACGTGTGGAAGAAGGTCGTCGGCACTCCGAGGTCACTGAAGAACTTGTTGGCCTCGCCCTTGGTGTCCATGTGGGGGACTTTGTATTTTTCCTGGAGCGTCGGCATGCGGCCGTCGCTCAGGGGAATACGGATTCGGGTGTCTTCGAGCGTCGACCAGAGGACGTGCTTGAGACCGGCGTACGCTGCTGCCTGGGCCATCGCCTGAGCCTGGGCCAGTTCCTTGGCGGCGGAGAAGTGCTCCCAGAAGTTGGTGACGAGGTAGGCTCCAAATGCGCCGTCGAAGGCCTTCTTGAGGTCGGCGACGCTATCGAAGTTTGCCTGCCACGACCTCGGCGCCGAGCTTCGCGAGTTCCTTGGCTTTCTCGCTGTGCGTCTTCCGGGTAAGGGCACGGACGGCGAACTCGCTCTGTCCTATCCTCAACGATGGCTCGCGCCAAGCCGCCGCCCTGGGCACCGGTGGCTCCGGCGACGACGATAATCTTCTTGCTCATGGTCCTGTTGTCTCCTTTTGTTCGCAAGGGTTGCTGCTCTCAAGCAGTTATCGAGTGCGGCCTTCTTGGGCGTTGTGGTGGCCAAGAGCCCTACTGTGACCGTCGGGCCGGGATGACCGGCGCCCGAACTGCATCCAGTCGGGGAGATGCTCCCTGCGGCAGCCGTGGGACCGGTGCATCAGGCCGCCTTGTTGAACATGTAGCGGGCGATCTTCCACCTGCCCGCATCACGTCGGAAAATGAACATTTCGCGATTCGCCTCGGGGTTGGTCGAGCCGGTGTCGAGAATCGTCACCTCGCCGTTGCTCCGTGTCAGCGCGTAGGCCGTGTCGTTACCGGCGATCGCCAGTTCGTCGACGGAGAAAGTGACCTTGAGTCGGATTGCGGCGAAGATGTTGGCGTAGGCCGTCCGCAGCTCTTTGCCGGCAGCTGTGGGCAGCGTGGTGGGCATGAAGATACCGTCGGCTGTGTAGCACGACGCGGCCAAATCCGCGTCACTCGTGTTCAAGGATCGCGCGTATGTGGCCAGCAGGGCATGAATTGCTTCGGAATCGTTCGACATGGACATCCTCCAGAAAGCAGTTGCATGTGGCGCAACGGGCGAACTATATTCCATGGAATATAAATAATCAAGGGGGGGGAACGCCGTGGATTCTGCCGCTCTGTTTGGCGACCTGATGCGGTTGGAGACCGAGTTGTGGAACGTGGTGACTGCGCGCCTGAGATCGGAGCACGCGCTAGAGCTTCACTACTTCGAGCCCATGCAGGTGATCGCGCGTACACCGGACTGTCGGGTTCAGGAAATCGCGGAAGCGCTTTCGATCACCGTTGGCGGGACCAGCAAGCTCGTTGATCGGATCGAGGCGGCCGGGTGGTGTCGGCGGCGGGAGAATCCGGGGGATCGCCGGTCGTCGTACATCGACCTGACGCCGGCGGGACGGCGGCTGCTGACCGCGGCGGAGCGCACCTTCGTAGAGGAGGTCGAGGGCCGGCTCCGCTCCCCGCTGCCATCGCGCCAGTTTCAGGAATTCGCCGCCACGATCCGTCGGCTGCGGCAAGCCCTCCGGTCCCCGGCGGCCTCCGTTACTTCGTCGATCAACAACGGTCGGGGTGACAGGACTTGAAGCGGCGTCCTGCCCGTCCAACGTCCTCGCCATGAGCTGCAAAGCGCGGCTCGTGATGCCTGTCCTAAGCTACCCGTCGGGTTGCGCTTTGCCAGCGCCAAGCGCCGGTCAGGGCGGATCCAGGCGCCAGGGCTGTCAGCCAGCCAGGAGCCCGTTGAGCGGCACTGCCTCACCGTGCCACTTGCGCGCCATCTGCTTGCCCTTCCAAACGAGCCAACCCAAAAGACGCACGGCGAGCCAGTATGAATCGCCCCGGGATTGCCGGAGACTCCACTTCTTGAGAGGTTGGAGTCATGAACCCGACCAAGCGATACTCCCCGGAGGTGCGGGAGCGGGCCGTTCGGCTGGTGCAGGAGCATCAGGGTGAGCACCCCTCCCAATGGGCGGCGATCACGTCGATTGCCAGTAAGATCGGCTGCACCTCGGAAACGCTCCGCCACTGGGTGCGCCAGGCCGAACGGGATGCGGGCCAGCGTCCCGGGCTGACGACCGAGGAGCAGCAACGCCTGAAGGTGCTGGAGCGCGAGAATCGGGAGCTCCGGCGGGCCAACGAGATCCTGCGGAAAGCGTCGGCCTATTTTGCCCAGGCGGAGCTCGACCGCCGCGGGACGTGATGGTGGCGTTTCTCGACGCCCACCGGGGGGCGTACGGAGTCGAGCCGATCTGCGCAGTGCTGCCGATCGCTCCGTCGACCTACTACGAACAGAAGGCTCGGCAGGTCGATCCGGCCCAGCAGCCGGCCCGCACGCAGCAGGACGCCGCCCTGCGGCCGGAGATCGCCCGGGTGTGGCGAGCGAACCGGCGGGTCTACGGCGCCAAGAAGGTCTGGAAGCAGCTCCAGCGCGAGGGGCACGGCGTGGCCCGCTGTACCGTCGCACGTCTCATGCACGATCTGGGGCTGCGGGGCGTGGTGCGGGGCCGGCGCGTCCGGACCACGATCCCGGAGCCGGCGGCCGAGCGCCCGCGGGATCTCGTCCAGCGGGACTTCCGGGCCGCCCGCCCCAATCAGCTGTGGGTCTCGGATCTGACCTACGTCGCGACGTGGCGCGGCTTCGTCTACGTCGCCTTCGTGATCGATGTCTTCGCCCGGCGCATCGTCGGGTGGCGCGCCACCAGCTCGCTCCGGAGTGATCTCGCGCTCGACGCCCTGGAGCAGGCCCTCTACGACCGAGAGCTGGACGGCCCGCTCGTGCACCACAGCGATCGCGGGGGGCAGTATCTCGCCATCCGCTACACCGAGCGGCTGGCGGAGGCCGGGATCGAGCCCTCCGTCGGCAGCCGGGGCGACTCCTACGACAATGCCCTGGCCGAGTCGGTGATCGGGCTCTACAAGACCGAGGTGATCCGGCAGGCCGGGCCCTGGCGCGGCCTCGAGGACGTCGAGTACGCCACCCTGGAGTGGGTGGCCTGGTATAACACCGAGCGCCTGCTGGAACCGCTGGGCTACGTCCCGCCGGCGGAGTACGAAGCGCAGTACGCCGGGACCCCGTCGGCCCCAGCCGGGGTCGGCGGACTCAACTAACCGAGCCTCCGGGAAAGCCGGGGCGATTCATACCATCCTGGTGGCCTTCACTGTGATACGCCCCAGGCGGGAACATCCCCTTGTCATAGAAGGCCACTTCCAGATCGAGCTTCCCCTCCGCGGGCTCCAGCCTAGCCTTGAATCCGCCTTCGTCGTCCGCGTTAATGTCCCGGTAGTACGCGCTGAAGTCTTCTTCGACGGCATCATACAGGGCGCTCAGATATTCGTCGCTAACGTCGCAGTAACTGTTGTACACTAGCCTGCCGGCCTCTACCGCAGCACTGGCACGCTGTTCCTCCCGTCTTGCGTTGCGGCGGGCTATCAGGCGATCCTCGGCAACGGTCAGGAAACTGTGAGCAGCCATAGACGCGCTCTGGTCTGGCTTCCCGCTGATGTTCGCGGCCAGTTTCCCGAGCTGTGCAGTCAAGGAAGCCGGCGGCGCAATCCAGCCCGTTGTGAGCCGTGGACGCTGCGCGGTAATGTCCTCCACCGCTCCCAGCGTCTCGCCAAACGTAATGAGCTCCTTTGACCAGGTGGACAGTTCTGTCGAGAATGCGTCCTGGCTCTCTGTCCTGGCGTGAAGTTCGACGGCTCCAATGAGCGCCGCCACACGCCGGGCGTGATTGCCTATAACGGCACCAAGGTCCAGAAGCCGCTTCTGAAGCGTTTCGGCTTCTCTTGACTTGGCCAGCTTCGCCTTCAAATGCGCCTTCAGCTGCTCTTCCTCTTCCCACTCAACGTCGCACAGAGGGCACCGGGCGCCTTCGACGAGTGCTAGTCCGCGCTCGATAAGAGACCGGCGGGTGATCGCCTCAAGCAAGTCGGGATCGCTACCCAGCACGTCCAGGTCCACAACAATACGTGCTGCTTCCTCCGTAGCAAGCGTATGAAAGGTAGCCACAGCATCCTGCAGTGCCGCCACATCGCGCACCGCCGACTGCTTGTCGAAAGGCGGCTGCGGAGACCTTTCCATCAAGCCGGTACTCAGCCTGGTGTCAGAGGTCAACGCACCGATCTCCGGCAGCCCGAGGATGCGACGATGCGGATTGACTGCGGAGAGGATCCGTTCTGCGGAAAGCTCTGTCAGAGCTAGGTGTCGACGGAGCGCATCGTTGGCGGCGGTTACCTTTTCTTTTGCAATCCTGTGGGTAATGGACAGCTTGTTTCCGACCGTCTTGAGGACGCCGCGAATGGCTCCGATCTCTTCTAGCTTCAGAAGGGCCTGAATCTCTTGCGACCGCTGGCCTGCCTCAACAATGATGTACTTGATGATCTCGCGGCGTGACAGACTGAGTTCCGGATGCTGTGCCGCTTCCTCGATGACTGCCCTGATCGCCGGATCCTCAGGCTCCAGCCGGAATTGCCTGGCCGTCTTAACGGTTCTGGTTAGGACAGCCGACTTGTTCGTATCCGGCACGTACAGTCCGAGTGACACCTCGGCAACGGCCGGGTCATCACGGCGAGCAACGTGCGGTCCGTGCCGCTGCACGGTGAGTCCGCCCGTGCCCTTGCCAGTGAGCCGCGATATCTCACCTGTCAACGCGAACTGGATAGCGTCAACAACTCCACTCTTGCCCGAGCCGTTCGGTCCTGAGACGACGAAGTTCTTCCGATTCGGCTTGATCTCAAGCTCGCGGATTCCCCGCATTTCCCGTATTGTGACCGACTCGATCTGAATCATTGCGGGGCCTCCGTCGTTGGGCTCTCGAGAATCGCAACGAAGTCATCCGCCTTCAGCTTCTTGCCCGAGTGAAAGAGAACACGGAGAGCAGCGATCGTTGCCGCGTCGATCTGTTCCGAGGCGCCGAGCCTTTCATAGAAAGCATCGAGAATCTGATCCAGGACTGTCGCCATGTCCGTTTCTTCCCTTCGGAAGCGCTATGGGGAGGACGGCAGTGGTCTCCCGCAACCGGTAAAGCTGAGGACACAGCCAGCCGCGGTCTAGGCGAAGGCTACGGTAGTCCAGATTGATCACGTCGGTGGATGCGACTAGCGTCCTGTCCGTGTCCTTTGCCGTTGTTCCGCATCTATTCCCTATCTAGCCGGCTGCGGCGCTCTTCGAAGCTTTCTCGCGGTTTCGTCGGATGCGAGCAATGCGACCGTGGAAACCGGAGCTTGTGCCGTCGTTCAGTCCCTGCGCGAGAGCAACGTCGCACACTGAAATCGCCTCCTCGAAGGCACCGTCCTCCGTAAGGGTTGTTGCCAAGTTCTGGAAGGTGGGTACGCGTGGCAGTGTCCCACCAAACTCCCGCTTCAAGGCGACCACCATGTTCGGGAACTCGTTAAGGTGCTGGCGCGCATAGCTCAAGAACTTCGTGCGCATCTGACGGTTGGCCCGCTGCTTGTATGCGTGCCTGCAGATCTGAAGGAGGAGGAAATGCCGGTCGATGGGATTGCTAGACAGCCGGCTGGCTTGCTCCATACGACCGAGGTCGCCGGAGGTCCATGCCTCGAACGCCTCGTCAGCCCTCCGAAGCGCCCCGTCACGGTGAACGTACACTTCTCCGTCTTTAAGCAACTGTGCCTACACCTTCCACTTGTTGTCTGCGGTTCGGTGGGGATCCGGCCGGCGCCGACTAACGTCCTCCGCATGAGCTGCAATGCGCTGCGCGTGAGGTCTCCCTAGGCTGCGCCCGCAACTCCGAACTCGAAGCCGACCCCTAAGCCCTTCTATGCCTATCTAGTAAAGAGAGGGAGATGAACTAAACAACGCAAGGTCGGGTCCGCCCCCAGGCAGGCAACCGAGGCTTTAGGAGCGAGTAACCGCCGTTTCCGTGTCCCGAGCCAGCCTGGAGCGCCGGAGGCGCCTCAAGTGAACGCGCCTACGCCGCGAACTCTCCCACCAGCCCCAGCACCGCCACCTCGCGATCGACCTGACCACAGGGGGGGGCTCGGCCGGAAGCGGACGGTACGGCGCTCCCAGGGTCTCGAGCACAGCAGACTCAGGGCGGCCGGCGGTGCGGAGCCAGCGGGTGTTGGCGCTCCCGATCCGGCGGCGGAGCCTGACGCCGGCGCGGAGCGGTGCCAGGAAGACCGCGACCAGCGCGAGGGTGGCCTGAACCTGGGCCTCGAGCTTCTTCCGTTCGTTATGAAAGCTGGGCGCGAACCAGCTCATCCGCATTCTGGCGTTCTGGCCCCGTACCACCCGATGGATGGGGTTGAGCCGGCCGGCGGCGAGCGAGGCCGCATGATAGATCGGGTATTCGCCCCGCGAGTACGCTTGGAGATGCTCGTGCTGGCGCTGCCAATAGGGGACCGCCGTCTCGCCCACCCGGTGAACCAGATAACCGGCCGCCGTCGGCACGGCCAAGAGGTAACATCCCCGAGGCCGAACTGAGTGGGCCGACCCACACCGAACCGCCCTGGTCGGCCCGGAAGGTGAATAGGCCGTGCGAGGCGACTAGCCGGGCGAAGCGCAACCAACCACTTGCGCATCTCCGATGCCATTGTATAATACGCAACGTAAACGTTGCGTGAGTTCAAGCCACCGCGATTGAACGACAGGAGCACCCACAACCATGACCACCAAAACCGACCAGCCCCAGACCACCGACCGGATCGAGAAGCGTTTCGAGGTCAACGCCAAACCCTCCCGGGTCTGGCGGGCCATTTCGGACGCCAACGAGTTCGGCACCTGGTTCGGAGTCAAGTTCGACCAGCCGTTCGCCCCAGGCGCCACTGTCCGCGGGCGGCTCACCATCCCGGGCTACGAACACCTCTCGCTGGAAATGCAGGTCGAGCGGATCGAACCAGAGACCTACTTCTCCTACCGCTGGCACCCGGCTGCGATCGATCCCAAGGCGGACTATTCCGCCGAGCCGACCACACTGGTGGAATTCCGCCTGGAAGAGACCGCCGGCGGCACCGCCATCATGATCACCGAGTCCGGCTTCGACCGGTTGCCGAGCTCCCGGCGGGCCGAAGCCTTCCGCATGAACGAGGCGGGGTGGACCGGCCAGTCGAAGAAGCTGGCGAGCTATGTCGGCTAGTCGAGGCGGAGCCGCCCGTCAGGCCGCACCGGTGTTCGCCGCCCTGGGCGACACCACTCGGCTCGCCCTGGTGCGCAGGCTGTCGGTGGACGGGCCGCTCTCGATCACCCGATTGAGCGCAGGCAGCGGCATGACCCGCCAGGCCATCACCCGGCACCTGCACTCGCTCGGCCGGGTCGGCCTGGTCCGCGACATCCGCCGGGGCAGGGAACATGTGTTTTCGCTGGATCTCAAGCGCCTCGAACTGGCGCGGCAGTACCTCGATCACGTCTCGGCCCAGTGGGACCGCGCGGCGACAAGGCTCAAGGCGTTCGTGGAAGCGGAAGAGTAGGGGACGGGCGACGGGGCGACGGCGTCAGGGGTCAGGAGTCTCCGACGCTGTCATCCCGAGGAGCGAAGCGACGAGGGATCCCTCAAACTCCACGCGGAGTCCACAGGGATCCCTCGCTTCGCTCGGGATGACAGCACTCTACTCGGTCATCACCCGTCCGCCCTGTCCGCCTATGGGAACCGTACGGCCATGATTTCCTTGTCGCCGGTCTGCAGGTAGATCAAACGGGCCGCCTCATCGACTTCCATGTCCTGTGGCGTCTTCGTGAGCGGGAGCCGCCATTCCACCGTCCCCGTTCCCTTCTCGATCCTGAGTAAGGCCAGCTGCCGGGAGCCGCTCGCGTCTTGGCTGTTGTCCACCAGGTAGACGTGGTTCCCGCTCACCCCTCCGGTCGCGAGGCGCTTCCCGGGTTTCATCAGCAGGTGGCTCCCCAGCGCCGAGAGCAGCCCGGCTGAGGGCGGGTCAAAGACGTGGCGGTAGATGTCGCTCCCGTCCACGCCGACCAGCACCAGCGTGTGGCCGGCGTAAACCAGAACCCCGGTCGCCATGAACTCGAGGTCTTCGGGGTCTCTCCCCTTGAGGTTGAGGGTCGCCACCGTGCGGGGAGGGCCGCCAGCCAGCGGAAGCGCGAGCAGCGATTTCTCGGTCGCGAGGTAGGCACTGTCACCGTGAACCACGAACGGCGTGGTGTACTCGATCTCCCGCGGGCCGTCGGTCCAGCGCGAAGCGCCGCTAGCGGGATCGATCAGCGCGACAAACCGCTTCTTGAAGCCACGAGTCTTGTAGTCCCTGTCGGCCCCGCTCACCAGCAGGCCGGCCTGGGTCAGTTCCATGCGGATGATCCGACCCGGCAGGGCCGGACCGCGATCCCACCTGGGCGTGCCGTCGCTGACCCTGAGTGCCAGAAGACTCTTCTCGCTGGGGACGTAGAGCACACTGTCGGCGAGCAGCATCGGAGCATATGCATCCGACAGCGTCGGTACCTCCTTCCCGGCGAGCGCGGCTGTCCGCCAGAGCACGGCGCCGGTGGTCAGGCCGACTTTCATCGGCCCGTCCTTGCTGAGGTAGAGGATCGCGGTGCTGTCGCTGTCGACCACCGGCCGCTGGTTACCGGAAAGGGTGGCAAATGTTCCACGCGTCATGCCCAGCGGAATGTCCAGGAACTCCACGTTCCTGCCGAACAGACTGTCCTGGCGCCAGCGCACCTCCCCCCGGTCGGTAGCGATGCCGAGCACCTGCCGGGTGTTCTTTCCTGTCTTGGCGACGAGCAGCACCATCGGGTGACGCGGGACCGGGAGAAAGCCGCGCGCCTCGTCGACCGACCACGCGGCGGATCCCGCGACCCCCGCGCCAGTGGCGAGGTCGACCACCTCCATGCGTTTGTCGAGCTGGAAATACCCGCGAATCGTGCGGCTGTCCCCCTCCGGCTCTGTGGTCCGCATACTGAAGGCGGCCGACGTGACAAGGGGCAGATCCTCACGCACCCAGCGCCGCTCCCCGGTGACAGGGTCCAGGCAAACCACCCCGCTCTTGGTGACCAGGTACAGGGGCGAGTCGGGGATCGACGCCCACCGCAGCCCGAGAATGTCACTCGTGGCCGTGTACCGCCACAACGGGGCGGGGGCGGGTTCGTTCTGGGCGGCGCCCAGGGAAGGTGACGCCAGCGCCGCGGCGAGCAGCCAACGGCGAACGTTCAGGGAGGGCCTCATGGAAGCCTCCGTGGTGCAGAAGTTGTTAGGGAGGAGAGCTACAGCACGGTACCGGTGGGGTCAATAAGGCGACGGGGGTGACGGGCGTCAGGTGTCAGGTGTCAGGCGTCAGGCGTTAGCTCTGCCCCGGGCGCCCGCCCTGTCCGCCTTGTCCGCCCTGTCCGCCCACTCCCTCGCGCCCGGGTCGCGCTGACGCGCTCCCAAGGGGCGCTCGGTCGCCACCCATCCGCCCCCCTACGCCTCAAACTCCCTCGGCAGCCCCACAACCATCGGCCGCCTCGACGAGACCACCACCATCGCCAGCTCCTCCGGCAGCCGGTCGCCGGGGGCGCCGCGGGCTTCGAGCAGGGCAGAGGCCACGGGGCCGGCGCTCCGCAGCCGGGTGACGATCGCGGCCTGAATGCGCTCCGTGACGCGGCTATCAGCCTCGAGCGGCCCCAGGAACACCGCGACCAGCGAGAGCATCCGGCGGATCTCATGCTCGAGCCTTGGTAGCCGGTTCTGGAAGTGCTGCTGCTCCAGCGCTCGGCGGTTGGCATCCCCGATGAGGCCCCGATGCAGCGGATCCCTCCGGCCTTCAGCCAGCGATGAGGCGCGGTGTATCGGCTGTTCGCCCCGGCCGACGGCCTCCAGCTCCTGGTAGAATCTCCGCCAGAAGGGCCGCTCGGTGGTCCCCACCCGGTGGGCCAGCAGTCCCCGCGAGGTCGGGATGGCCCAGAGGTAGACGCCGCCCCGGCCGCTCACCGGTGCGGTCCACACCGGGTGAGCTGCTCCGGCTCCCAGCGAATAGGGACCGTGCCAGGTGAGGCTGATAGTCTCAACAGCAGATGACGTGGCAGGCATATGACGGTCTCCGGTGTGTCGTGCCCGATGCGCAGGATTCGAGTGCCCCCCCCGGTGCCGCGCACCCAGAACCTGATCTGCCTGACAACATGGCCGGCAAGTCTTGCCGCCATCGTCGCGGCGCCGAGCGACCAACCCGACGTCTCGACTGGACGGCTGAGCGGGTGGATGCAGGAGCCGGGCCGCGAATGAGCTGGGAGTTGGAATGGATGCCAACGAGGAGCCGAGCCTCCAATGCGGTCCCTCAATCGCCACACACTAACTACCGCTCGCTGGGCCGCTTAGCCGGTCGCTCCGCGTTGCCGGATGGGCGGCCGAGCGCCCTCTGGCTGTCGAGGCGCTGCGGGGTCCCGCGAGCCAACCAGGTGCCCGCCTGGAATGGACAGTGTCCCCGGAGGAATACACCGGGGCGGACACGGTTCTACCTGGCCGGAGCCGGGTTTCACCTTCACCAAACGGGGATACACCCGTCCCAGGCCGGACTGCATCGGCTCCAAGGCGGATTGCATCGGCCCGAAGATCGCTTGCACCGGTCGGATGATGGCTTGCATCGGCCCGAAGGTCGGTCGCACCGGTGCGATGATGGCTTGCACCGGCCTAAGGACGGCTTGCATCGGCCCTGGGGCGGGTTGCACCCGCTCGAAGACGTCTTGCATCGGTGAACAGGAAGGATGCACCGGGTGAGCGGGTGGATCTCCGTCCCGGAAGATCGGATGAATGGCGCCAGAGGACGGCTGCACCCCCCGCGAGGTTCCTCCTCCAATGCCTGGGGGCGGTTGCTGCGCCGTCAACGTCGCTGCTCCGGCCGGAACGGCCCGTCGCACGGCCGGCAAGACCTCCTCCACCGGGTGAAAGGCCGCTGGCATCGTCCCGGAGGCTGCTCGCCGAGTCGAGCGGTTGCTCGCTCTGCCACGATGCGATGCAGCGTCCCCGCCGGCGTCACGGTGTCCTCTCCAGGTGACACTTCGCGCCCGGTGCCCGGCGCGTTGCCGGTGCCGTCAGGCGCTCCCGGTGCGGCGTCGGAACCGACGCCTAACTTGCTGTCGGACCATGCCGTACGCCGTTGGCCCCGAGGGGCATCCACCGCTCGTCCCGGCGGCGGCACGCTCCTCGCATTTACACCTCAGTGCACCCGCCGGTGGTTGGGTACCGGCCGGTGTTCTGGACACCCGTACGAGGGCCCGCGCCCAACCGCGAGGCACCCGCAAAGGAGGTCGGTTACCACACTTTCAGGAGGTGTACGATGAACAGCGGCATCCGCAGTAGACTCGACACGGGGGACCGCGTCCACGCGTTCTGCCTGGCGCATCCCTCCGACGATCCCGGGGTCACCGGGCTCGTCACCCGACTCGGCGACCGGCTGGAACGGGGTCGCATCCTGGGGACCCAGGAGATTACCGGCCGTCTCACAGTTCATTCCGCGGTGGACACCAAGGACGAGATCCGGGCCCTGATCCGCAAGGATCTCCTGATTCTCTCCGGCGTGGCCAGCCTGGCCGGCGTGGAGGAGCCGGGGCTGGAGGCGCGCTTCCGTCTGCCTCCTGCCCGCGTCAGTCATCACGCGTTTCTGATGACTACCCGGGCCATGCTGGCCCAGGCCGAACCGGAGCGTGAGCGCTTCCTCGCCCAGGGCATGCCGGCGAATCTGCTCCAGGATCTCACCACCCTGGTCGGGCACTACGATGAGGCGGTGGACGAAAAGCAGGGCGGCACCAGCGCTCACATCGGTGCCAACGCCGATCTCGATGCGGTGGCCCGGGAGGTCATGCTGATCATCCATCTGCTGGATCGCGTGTTCCAGGTGCAGTATCGCAGGAACGTCGAGTTGCTGGCGGCCTGGAAGAGCGCCAAGGACGTGGTCGGTCCGGCGCGGAATGGGCAGCCGGAAGTACCGCCGGCGGATGGCGGCGTGGAGTCGGCGGCGTAAGTGTGGCGGCGGTCGCGACGGTCAGACGGTCGCGACGGTCGAGGCGCCATCGAGGTTGGTGGCGGAAAGGGCGGGAACGGTGCGGAAGGGCGCCGTGCCCGTCGTTTCCGTTGAAGGACGCCGTGGGGAGTTCGGCACCCCTTTGTGTACTGCTTGTGCCAATTCCAGCCACGCGCACTCGTGCGTCCTGCTGCCTGAGCAACCTCGCGGAGCTGGCAGGCGGCGACCCCGACGAGTTTCCGGGCCATTCACTGGTCGTCGCGGCGGCAGGGCGGGTGAGGCCGCGATTCGCCGGGAACCGTGGAAGCGCTCGCGACGTTATGCCGTAGTGGGCCGCTCCGCGCGGCCGGAGTGCCGGCCGCCAATGGTTGACCCACCACGGCCACAGTGAGAGATTGGCGACATGCGCCGCATCATGGGACTGTTGCTGGTATTGACCCAATTAGGGCCGCTGGCCGGGGCCGGGTTGTGCCTGCATATGGCCTCCCAATCAGCGGAGCACTGCGCCGCTCCTATGGAAGGCATGTCGACTGAGCAGGCGCCACCGTCGTCCCCGGGCCCAGCACACGATTGTGCCCTGATGTCCATCTGCGCCGCGGCCGCGCCGGTGGTGCCCGAGAGTATAGTACAGGCGCTCAGCACCAGCCCGCGTGCCTTCTGGCGTTATTCCAACCCGCCGTCGTTGCTCCCGGGCGATCCCATCGCCCCGCCTCAGCCCCCACCGATCGTCTGAAGTCGAGTTCCAGCCACACCTGGGCCCGGTCGCGCGAGCGTTCGGGTCAGGCTCACCATGCGGACGTCGTGTCCGCCGGCTACTCTGACTTCAGTATTGGGAGCTGCAGCCCTATGCGTGCCCTCGTCCAGACTTTTGCGGTACTGGTGTTCGAATGAGCGACCACTCGCGCCGGGTCGCCACCCTCCTGGTGATGTTGGGTGTGCCGGGCGTCCTGTACGGCCAGTCGACCGCCACCAGCGATTCTCTGCTGCGTCGGCTCACCGCCGAGGCCATCGCCTCCGCGCCGGCGATTCTCCGAAGCGATGCTTTCGCGCGGGCCGCATCGACGCGGGTCCGGCCCGCTGGGGCCCTCCCCGATCCCATGGTGAGTGTCGGCATCATGGACCTCACCCTGCCACGATTCGCCTTTCGGGAGAGCGACTTCACCGAGGTGGATGTCGAAGTCTCTCAGCAGTTCCCGTGGCCGGGCACCCTTGGCTCGCAGGCCCGGGCTGCCCGGGCGATGGCGCGGGGAGCCGCGGTCGGGACATCGGCGCTCCGTCGCGAGGTCGCGGTCCGGGTCGCGATGGTGTACCACCGGCTGCGCTACGTCGTCGCCGCCGAGCGGATTCTCGCCAGGCAACGCGGGCTGCTGCAGAGCGCGGTCGAGATCTCCACGACCAGATACGGCACCGGCAGCGTGCCGCAGAGTGATCCCCTCCAGGCCCGCATCGCCCTCGCGCGCCTCGGGACCGAGGAAGCGGCCCTCCGGGCCGAAGAGTACGGACTCCGGGCCGATCTGCGGGCGGTCCGTGGGGTCCGTGGGCCGGAGCAACTCGTGGTGGCTCCGATCGAGGCCGACTCGGTCGTCGCGATCCTGGAAGCCGCGGAGTCCGCACATGCCGCCCACCTGTCGGCCGCTGAGCCGCTGGCTGCCCATCCGCGGCTGGAAGCTCGCCGCGCCGAGATCGCGGCGGCGGACGAGACCGCGCGAGCCGTGGCACTGAGCGCCCGACCCGACTTCGAGGTGATGACTCGCTACGGGGCTCGTCCGCTCGGCTCGGACTTCTTCTCGGCGTTCGTGGGCATCCGCATTCCGCTCTGGGCCGGGAGGAAGCAGAAACTGCTGGCCCAGGCCGCGCGGATCGAGGCGGAGGGCGCGGAGCGTGGGCTCGATGAGGAGCGGGCGGTGTTGACCGCGGAGTTGGAGCGCACCATCGCCGATGCCCGGGCGGGGGCCGACCGGCTCCGGCTGCTGGTCGAAAGCGTCCTGCCGGTGACCCGTGAGGCAGTCGACGCGGCCCTCCGCGGCTACCGCACCGGCCAGACCGAATTCCTGAGTGTGCTCACGGCCCAGGATGCCCGATACCGGGCGGAACTGGACGCCGCCGCGGTCGCAGCAGAGCACCTGACCCATCTGGTGATGCTCCAGCAGCTGCTCGAACCGGAGACAACCCCATGAGATCGCTCGTGATATCCACGTTCTCGACCCGCCTCCTGGGCGTGACCGCTCTGACGTTCGCACTGGGTGGCTGTGGCAAGTCGTCATCGGGCGGCGGCGGCGACACGCCGGAAATGCCCGGCATGGCCATGAACGGTGCCGCTGGGACACAGGGGATGGCCGACATGCCCGGGATGAAGATGTCGGGCGATTCCGGCGTACCGCTGGACCGTCCGATGGCATCGCGGCTGGGCATCACCTTCGCCCGCGCCACCAACCGCCCGGTGCGCCAAGGGATCCGGTTGGCCGGAGCGCTGACCTACGCTGAGCCCAGGCGCGTATACGTCAACGCCCGGATCGGTGGCTGGATTGAACGCCTCGATGCCGACTACGTCGGCAAACCGGTTCGAGCGGGAGAAGCCCTGCTCGCGATCTATTCCCCCGAGTTGGTGAGCGCGCAGGAGGAGTACCTGGCTGCCCGGCGGCTGGGGGATTCAGCGCTGGTCGCCGCGGCCCGCAGGCGCCTGGTGCTCTGGGACATCCCGGAGGAGGAGATCTCCGAACTGGAGCGGAGGGGTGAGTCGCGGCGGGCGCTCGAGTTGCGGGCGCCGCGGAGCGGTGAGATCGCCGAGAAGATGGTCATCGAGGGTCAGGCGGTCCGCGCAGGCGACAACCTGTTCCTGATCGCCGATCGCAGCCTGCTCTGGGTCGATGTCGCGGTGTTCGAGATGGACGCACCGGTGGTGAAGATCGGGACCCCGGTGTTGGTGGCGGTGGGCGCCCTCCCGGGGCACGTCTACCCGGGGCGGGTGACCTTCATCCAGCCGATGGTGGATGAGAAGACCCGGACCCTCACCGCCCGGGTCGAAGTCGCCAATCGCGATGGGCAGCTTCGCCCAGGCATGTACGCGACGGTCGAGGCGGCGTTAGCCGAGCACTTGGCCCTCGCCGTTCCGCTCGAAGCGGTACTCCCGACCGGTACCAGCAACCTGGTGTTCGTCAATCGCGGTGACGGCACCTTCATGCCCCGGAAGGTGGTCGTGGGGGCTCGCGGTGATTCCCTGGTTGAGATCCGCCAGGGACTCAAGCCCGGCGATGAGGTGGTCGCCTCGGCGACCTATCTGCTCGACTCCGAGTCGAATCTCGCCGCGGCCATGCAGGGCCTGATGCTGCAGATGGGCATGGGGCTCAACATGGGCGGGATGAGTGGTTCAAGCGACGGTCGGCCATGATCGCCGCGCTCATTGCCTGGTCACTGGCACGGCGCGGGTTGATCGCGATCGGAGGTCTGGGCCTCCTCGTCGCCGGGGCCCTCTACGTGCGCTCCATGCCGGTCGACGCAATCCCCGACCTGTCCGACGTGCAGGTGATCGTCTATTCCGAGTATCCCGGGCAGGCACCGCAGGTGGTCGAGAACCAGGTCACCTACCCGCTGGTCACCGCGCTCCTGGGCGTCCCGAAAGTAAAAGTCGTGCGCGGGCAGTCGATGTTCAGCACCGCCTTCGTGTACGTGATTTTCCAGGAAGGGACCGACCTCTACTGGGCGCGATCCCGGGTGCTTGAGCGGCTCAATGCGGTCCAGTCACGGTTGCCGGCAGGGGCCAGGACCGAGCTCGGGCCCGACGCCACCGGCGTCGGCTGGGTCTACCAGTACGCGGTCGAGGGCCCGGGGTACTCCCCGGCCGAACTCCGCTCGATCCAGGACTTCCAGTTGCGCTACGCCCTCCAGGGCCTTCCTGGCGTGGCCGAAGTGGCCAGCGTCGGCGGTTTCGTGCGCCAATACCAGGTGCTGCTCGACCCGACCCGGCTCCAGTCGTATGGAGTGACCGCCCGGCAGATCACCGAGGCGGTGCGGAACGCCAATCAGGATGTCGGCGCCCGGACGGTCGAGGTCGCGGGCAGCGACTACGCCATCCGCGGACTGGGATACTTCCGCGGGATCGAGGACATCGCGAGCGTCGCCGTAAACGTCGGCGCAGGAGGCCGTCCGGTGCGGGTGGGAGACGTGGCGGACGTGACGCTGGGGTCGGATCTCCGTGTCGGTATTGCTGAGCGCAACGGACAGGGTGAGGCGGTCGGCGGTGTGGTGGTCATGCGCATCGGCGCCAACGCGCTGGACGTGGTGTCGCGAGTCAAAGCCAGGATCGCCGAGCTGGCCCCCACACTCCCGCCGGGCGTGGAGGTGGTCACCACCTACGACCGGTCCGACCTGATCCATCGTTCGATCGCCACCCTGCTCCGGACGCTGCTGGAGGAGTCGCTGATCGTGGCCCTGGTCTGCGCGGTGTTCCTGCTCCACGCCAGGAGTGCGCTGGTCGCCATCGCCACGTTGCCGCTGGGCATCCTGGCGGCGCTGGCCCTGATCCGATGGATGGGCATCAACGCCAACATCATGTCCCTGGGCGGCATCGCGATCGCCATCGGGGCGATGATCGATGCGGCCATCGTCATGATCGAGAACCTGCACAAACACATCGAGCACGAGCCCGATCGCCCGCACTGGGAGCGGGTACTCGCCGCGTCGACGGAGGTGGGGCCGGCGCTGTTCATGTCGCTCCTCATCATCACCCTCTCCTTCCTGCCGGTCTTCACCCTGGAGGACCAGGAGGGCCGGCTGTTCCGGCCGCTGGCGCTCACCAAGACCTTCGCCATGGCCGCCGCGGCGCTGCTGTCAGTGACGCTGGTGCCGGTGCTGATGGGCTTCTTCGTGAAAGGGCGCATCCGGCCCGAGAACGCCAATCCGCTCAACCGCTGGGCGGCGGCCGTGTACCGTCCGATCCTCCGGTGGGCGCTCCGCTGGCGATTGCTCGTGCTGGGAGGTGCGGCGGTGCTGCTGGCGGTGACGGTCTTCCCTCTCGGCCGGCTCGGGAGCGAGTTCATGCCGCCGCTCCGGGAAGGCAGCCTGATGTACATGCCGAACACCCTCCCCAGCGTGTCGCTCACCCAGCAGCGACGACTGCTGCAAGTGCAGGACAGCATCCTGATGGGCTATCCCGAGGTGGCCTCGGTGTGGGGCAAGGCCGGTCGGGCCAACACCGCCACCGACTGGGCCCCCATCTCGATGGTGGAAACCACCGTCAACCTCAAACCCCGGGATCAATGGCGGCCCGGCATGACCCAGGACCGGCTGATCGCCGAGATGGACCAGCGGCTCCGGATCACGGGTGCGATCAACAGCTGGACCATGCCGATCAAGAACCGGACGGACATGCTCTCGACCGGCATCCGCACCACTCTCGGGATCAAGATCTTCGGGCCCGACCTGGAGGTGATCCAGCGGATCGGACTCCAGATCGAGGAGACCCTCGCCCCGCTCCGCGGGACGGCGAGCATCTACGCCGAACGCTCGTTCGGCGGCCGGTACCTCGATATCCGTCCCGATGCGGAGGCCCTGGCCCGATACGGGCTCACGACGGCGGATGTGCAGGAACTCCTGGCGATGGCCCTCGGTGGCGACCAGGTCACTACGACAGTGCAGGGAAGGGAGCGCTACCCGGTCCAGGTGCGCTACGCCCGGGATTTTCGGGACAGTCCCGAGGCGATCGGTCGCCTGCTCGTCAGCGGGCACGACGGCATCCAGCTTCCCCTTGCCCAGGTGGCGCGGATCGGCTTTGCGCCCGGCGCCCCGATGATCCGGAGCGAGAACGGGCAGCTCAACGACCTGGTCTCGATCGACGTCCGGGGCCGCGACGTCGGCGGGTACGTTGTCGATGCCAAGCGGCTGGTGGCGCAACACGTCCGCATTCCAACCGGCTACCGGCTCGAATGGAGTGGCCAGTACGAGGCGCTGGAACGGGTGAAGTCGCGGCTCCAGGTGGTGGTACCGCTGACGATCGCAGTGATCATGCTGCTCCTGTACCTCACGTTCGGTTCGCTGGCCGAGACCGCCATTGTGATGCTGAGCCTCCCCTTCGCGCTCATTGGCGGCGTGTGGACGATGTGGCTGCTCGACTACAACCTGTCCATCGCGGTCGCGGTCGGGTTCATCGCGCTGGCGGGGGTGGCGGCGGAGACCGGGGTGGTGATGGTGCTGTACCTCGACCACGCGTGGGAGGAGATCGTCGGCGGCGGCAGAGTCCCAACCCCGAGCGACCTGATTCAGGCGATCGAAGCCGGTGCCGTGAACCGTTTGCGCCCGAAGCTCATGACCGTCGCCGCTATCATGCTCGGCCTGCTGCCGGCGCTCTGGTCGCACGGCACCGGAGCCGAGGTCATGCAGCGGATCGCCGCCCCCATGGTGGGGGGGATGGTGACGTCGACGCTGCTTACCCTGCTGGTGATTCCGGTGCTGTACTTCATCTGGCGCCGGCGGGGGATCGCGAGGGCTTGACGATATTCAGGTTTTCACATCAACACGGAGACTTGGACCATGCGGATCGCACGGACGATGGTGCTGCTGGTGTTGCTGGCGGCGGGATGCGGCAAGAAGCAGGAAACCGGTCAGTCGGGCGCCGTGGACAGCGCGGGGGCCATGAACGGCATGCACATGGCCATGCAGGGCATGCAGATGATGCCGCTCATGGTCGCCCATCTGGACTCCCTCGGCGGCATGGAGCCCGCGCGGATGGTCGCCGCGATGGCGGCGCACCAGGACCTCGCCTCCCGCATGATGGACGCGATGGGTGCGGACATGCGGGGGATGAACATGCAGCCCGATTCTTCCTGGGCCGCTCTCGGCGACTCGCTGAGGCAGGACCTGGCGGAGCTGCCAGGGCTCTCGGGGTCCGCCCTCCAGAGCCGGATGCAGGCCCACATCGGCCGGATGCGGCGGATGATGGCGGCGCACAAGGGGATGATGAGAATGTAGCCATCGAATGATGAGGGGTGCTTTGCTCGGGGCCTGGCGGTAGATTGCCAGCCATGCTCCCCTCCGCCCGGCGGCTTCTGCACAGCGCCTGCAGCCTGCTGGTGATCCTCGGGCTCGTATCCTCCATGGTCGAGACCCTGACCTGCATGCAGGAGGAGGGGCGTGCGCTGGCCACGGCGTCCAGCTCTCCGGTGCTGGCGTCCGCGGGCGGCGGCGACCAGCCGGCCCCGTTCGCACCCCGCGGCATTCCCTGCTGCCCTTGCATCCACAGCTTCCCGACCGGGCTCACGGTGGCGTTCGCACCGCGACCAGCTGTCGTAGGTTTCGCCACTGCATTCACTCTCGCTTCCCGTGCCCATACAGAGCGTCATCCGCAGCCGCTGGTCCCCCCTCCCATAGTCTGATCTCTCCGCAGCCCATACCGGGCTGATCGTGCCGGTCCCCGACCCGGGGCGGCCACGTGTTCGCGCCCACGCCGGTGTCCTTCTGCCTCTTGTGAGGGATGGAGCGGCTGGCCGGCGAATGCCATCATTGCCCTTCGAAGAGCGAGACATGACTCAACAGCACTGGCGATTCACCCTCTGGGCGGTCCTGGTGGGGTTGGGAGCCGCGGTACCGGGCAGCCTGGTGGCTCAGCGGCTGACATCCGACGACTCCCTGGAGACCCGACTGATCGCATTGGTTCTCGCGCGACAGCCGGAGCTCGCGGTCCGGCGCGCCGTGGTGGCCACGGCGGAAGCCGGGCTCCGGGCCGCCGGGGCGCGAGAGGCGCCCACGCTGAGCGCGGAAATCGAGGACATCCCTGGCGGCATGAACCTCCCCGACGCTGGCCAGGTCCGGCTCATGTTCGAGCGCGAGTTCCTCACCGGATCCCGCCGGACCGCGGAGCGGGCCGTGGCGCGGATCGCGCGGGATGCCGCGGCTACCCGACTCGACCTGGCGGAGCGCAGTCTCGGAGCGGTCGTGCTCGGTGACCTCGCCGTCTGGCGCGGTTGGGAGGGAGTCGCGGCGCGTCTGGCGGCGGAGGATTCCCTGCTGCAGGCCGCTGAAACGGGACTCCAGGGGCGCTTTGCCGCGGGCGAAGCCCGGTACGTGGACGTGCTTCGGCTCCGGACCGAACGGCTCCGGGTCCGGTCCGAGCGGGCCGAGGCGCTCCGGGCCGGCCAGGAAGGCCGGAGACGTCTCGAAGGCCAGCTGTCGCCGACCGATTCGGCACAGCCGGTGTTTCACGCGCTGCTCGATGCGCTCGCCGCCGAACAGCCGGCCGCGATGCCTGGCGAGGGACTCCTCCCGCCGCCGGATGTGGACAGCCTCATCGCGGCCCTGGGCGCACTGCGCCTCGGCGACCTCGACGTAGACGACGCTCGGGCTCGAGCCCGGCTGGTCCGAGCGTCCCGCCGCGCCCACCTGGTCGGCGGGCTCGGCGTGCAGCGCTTCGGCGACGCCGACGCAGGCTTCAGCGTCGGTCCGTCCCTGCGGGCGTCAATCTCGCTCCCGTTCACGGTGAGCGGCTCGACTCGAGCCCTCAACCGGGCCGCCGAGCTGGCGGTCGCCCAGTCGCTCGCCGACCGGGCTGCCGCTGCAGGTCGCCTGAGGACGGCGCTGCTGGTGGCGCGGGGCCGCTACGCGGGGGCGCTCGAGCGGGTCCAGGTGTACGACGTCGCTCTCCTCGCCGGGGCTCGGGAGGAGCGGGAAGGCGCGCTCGGCGCATACCGCTCGGGTGAACTCTCCCTGATCGAGCTGCTGGACTTCGAGCGGGCGCTGGCTCGGGCGGAAACGGATCGTCTCCGGGCAGTGATCGACGCGGGCCGGGCCTACGCCCAGCTGCTCATCGCGGCCGCGGGACTCCCCGCGCCGGGCGACCACCCTTCCGATTCCGAGGCCGGCCATGACTGACGCTCCACTCGCCCGCCGGTTTGGCCGGGCTTCCCTGCTGCTCGCCCTCGGCGTCGCGATCGCCACTTGCGGGGACGGCCGAACCGCGGGCGGCCGACAGACAGCAGAAGGGGCAGCGCGGCCTCCCGAGGCCGGGCCCTCGCCCACCGTGGCCGATACCGCTCCAAGGCGTGTGGTCCTCACTGAGGCGGCCGCCATTGCCGCCGGCATCCGGGCCGAGGTGGCTCGCCGAGCCGATGGCGCCCAGGACGGCATGCTGATCGAGGCGCCCGGCCAGGTCGAGGCGGACCCGTCGCGCACCGCATTCGTCTCGTCCCGGGCCGCCGGCCGGTTGGAACGCCTCACCGCGGTCGTCGGGGATCGGGTGATGGCGAATCAGGCCGTCGCCTGGGTGATGAGCCCCGCATTCCTCACGGCCCAGAATGATTTCCGTCAGGCGACCCGGCGGCGCGCCCTGCTGGCGCACACCGCGGATTCGACTGGCGGACGGACGCTGGCTGCCGCGGCCCGCACCCGCTTGCGGTTGTTCGGGCTGGCGGACGCCGAGCTCGACCGACTCGAGCAGGGCGGTGAACCGTCCCCGCTGCTGCCGGTGACCACGCCATTCGAGGGCAGCCTGGTGGAGGGCATGACCCTCGCCGGCGCCGCCGTTGAGCCCGGGACGCCGATCTTCCGGCTCGTCGACCTTCGGGAACTGGATGTGGCGGCCGATGTGCCCGAGCGGTTCCTGCCGGACCTTCATGTTGGAATGCGCGCGATCGTCCTGCTGGCGGCCTACCCGGATCTCCGGCTCGAAGGCCGGGTCGAGCGCATCAAGGATGAGCTCGATCCGACCACCCGGACGATCGCGGCGCTGGTGCACGTGGCGAACCGCGGGCGGGCGCTCCGACCGGGGATGTTCGCGAAGGTCCAGCTCCAGATCCCGGCCAGCCGCGCGTCCAGCGCGGCGGCGGCCGAAGCGCCCATGGTCATCCCCGCAGGGGCGGTCGTGAGCGATGTGGACCAGCGGTACGTCTTCGTCGAGATGGCGCCGTACACCTACGAGCGCCGGGTCGTGGAGTTGGCTGCCAACGACGCCCGCTTCGCCGGGGTCGGGGCCAGGGATGTCGTGATCCATGGTGGGGTCCGGTCTGGGGAGCGGATCGTGGTGGAGGGCGCGTTCACCCTCAAATCGGAGCTGGCCAAGTCCGGCTTCGCGGAAGAGGAGTGACGCCATGATCGAACGCCTCGTAGCCTGGGCCATCCGCCACAGCGGCGGTGTGTTCCTCGGCGTGCTGATGCTGATCGGAGCCGGGCTCTGGGCCCTGCAACACCTCCGGGTCGACGCGTTCCCCGATCTGACCGATGTCCAGGTCCAGGTCCTGGTGGATGCGCCGGGGCTGTCGCCGCTCGAGGTCGAGCGCCTGGTGTCGTTCCCGGTTGAAGTCGCCATGAATGGGTTGCCCCGGGTCACCCAGGTGCGGTCGGTGAGCAAATACGCTTTTGCCGGGATCACCATTGTCTTCGAGGATGGGGTGGATCTGTACTTCGCCCGGACCCTGGTCTCCGAGCGGCTGCAGAGCGTGCGAGACGCGTTGCCCCAGGGGGCCGCGGCAGCACTCGGGCCGCTGTCCGGCGCCACCAGCGAGATCTACCTCTACACCCTCGAGGGCGGTGGTCTCGATCAGATGCGGCTCCGAACCCTGCACGACCGGGTGGTCCGGCCCCAGCTCAGGACGGTCGCCGGCGTCACCGAGATCAACACCTTCGGTGGACTGGTGCGCCAGGTGCAGGTGGTGATTCGACCGGAACGTCTCGTGAGTTACGGCCTCACCCTGCACCACGTGGTCGAAGCGGTGCAGGCCAACAACAGCGTTGCGGCGGGCGGCTATCTGGAGCTCCGGGACGAGCAGTACATCCTGCGGGGGCTGGGTCAGGCCACCGGGCTCGAGGACCTGCGGCACACGGTGATCCGGTCCAACGCGCGCGGGGTGCCGGTGATGCTGAGCGATGTGGCGGAGGTGACGTTCGGCGCGCAGCTGCGGCAAGGGGCCGTTTCGCGCGACGGCCGGGGGGAGGTCGTGACCGGCATCGTCATGATGCTCCGGGGGGAGAACAGCCGCGAGGTGGTGAGCCGGGTGAGGCTCCGGGTCGGCGAGATCAACCGGGCGCTTCCCGAGGGCGTGCGGGTGGCGCCCTACTACGACCAGACCGATCTGGTGCAGGGAACCCTCGACACCGTTCGCAACAATCTGCTCATGGGCGGGTTTCTCGTCATCGCCATCCTGCTCCTGTTCCTGGGCAATGTCCGTGCTGCCCTGATCGTCGCCGCCACGATTCCACTCGCGCTCCTGTTCGCGGTGTTTGGCATGCGCTGGCTTGGGTTGTCCGCCAACCTGATGAGCCTCGGCGCCATCGACTTCGGCATGATCGTGGACGGAGCCGTGGTGATGATCGAACAGTTCGTGCGGCGGCTGCATGCGGACGAGGAGGAAGGCCGGTTCCCGCGCGGCCGGGCGGCCTTCCTGGACCGCCTGACCGAGCTGGCGCGGGACGTCGGCCGGCCGATCGCCTTCGGGGTGCTCATCATTCTGCTGGTGTATCTCCCGATTGTCACGCTCGAGGGGCTCGAGGGCCGGATGTTTCGCCCGATGGCGCTCACGGTCGCGATGGCGCTGTTTGGCAGCCTGGTGCTGGCGCTGGTCTTCGTGCCTGCCGCGGCGACCGTCGTGTTCCGTCGCGGCGCGCCGGAGTCGACGGCGGCGCTCCGGCTGGCGGCCTGGCTCGACCGGGGCTACACCCCGGTGCTGCGCTGGACCCTGGCACGGCCGGGGCCCACGGTGCTGGTGGCTCTGGCGCTCCTCGGCGCGAGCCTCAGTCTGGCGCCGCGGCTCGGCACCGAGTTCCTCCCGGAGCTCGACGAGGGATCGATCCTCATTCAGGCGGTACGTGACCCGAGCGTATCGCTGACCATGTCGGTCGGGATGCAGGCCGAGATGGAGCGCACCCTGCGGGGATTCCCAGAGGTGACCACGGTGGTGAGCCGGGTCGGGCGTCCCGACATCGGGAGCGATCCGATGGGGATCAACCAGGCCGACGTGTTCGTCATGCTCAAGCCGCGATCCGGCTGGCGGCCCGGCCTCACCAAGCCGGCGCTCGAGGCCGAGATGGAAGCGCGACTGAACGAGCGCGTGGCGGGACTCGCGTTCGGCTTCACCCAGCCGGTCGCCATGCGGCTCGACGAGCTCATCAGCGGGGTGCGGGCCGATCTGGCGGTCAAGGTTTTCGGCGACGACCCGGAGGAGAACCGCCGGGTCGCCGAACAGGTGGCGACGGCGGTGAACGCCGTGCGCGGCGCGAGCCAGGTCAGAGTCGCGGCGACACAGGGTCAGGGCTACCTCAACGTCCGGATGAACCGGCATGCGATGGCCAGGTTCGGCATTCCGATGCAGGAGGTGCAGGAGGCGCTGGAGACGGCGGTGGGCGGTCGGCCGGTCTCGCAGATTATCGAGGGCAGTTACGCCGTGGATGTCACCGTGCAGTATCCCCACCAGCTCAAGGGCTCACCGGAGGCGGTCGGGGAGATCACCATCCCGAGCCCGACGGGTGCCCGCATCGCCCTCGCCCAGCTCGCCGACATCCGGCTCGAGACCGGCCCGGTGCAGGTCAGTCGCGAGCGGGCCCAGCGGCTCGTCGTGGTTCAGGCCAACGTCGAGGGACGTGACCTGGGGGGCTTCGTCGCGGACGTTCGCGCGGCGATTGCCGCCAGGGTGCAGCTCCCGGCCGGGATGTTCCTGGTGTATGGCGGCCAGTTCGAGAACCAGGAGCGCGCCATGGCCAGGCTCAAGCTGGTCGTCCCGGTCGCCATCGTCCTTATCGCGGTCCTGCTTTACGCCTCGCTCCGATCCTGGACGCTCGCCGGGCTGGTCTTCGTCAACCTGCCCTTCGCGGCCGTGGGCGGCATCGTGGCCCTGTGGCTCCGCGGACTGCACCTGAGCGTCTCCGCCTCGGTCGGGTTCATCGCGCTCTTCGGAGTGGCGGTGCTCAACGGCCTGGTGCTGCTCAGCACGGTGCAGCGCCAACGGCAGGAGGGACAGGATGCTGCGGGCGCCGCGGAAGCCGGCTCGCGGGAGCGGCTCCGGCCGGTACTCATGACGGCGCTGGTCGCGAGCATCGGCTTCATCCCGGTAGCGCTCTCCCACGGTACCGGGGCGGAGGTCCAGCGTCCGCTGGCGACGGTGGTGATTGGCGGGCTGGTGACGTCCACGCTGCTCACCCTGCTCGTGCTTCCCACGCTGTACGTCTGGCTGGGACGCTGGACCGGCGGACCAAAGGGCCAGGCGGCCGAAGGACCGACCGGCTGAAATGATGCTCGGAGGGATGTCGCCGATCGGCCAGCCCGGGGGGAAGGGGTTGCCGAGGGGCCGCGGTCGGCGGTCTTCTCACTCCTCCGAGCAGTTCTTCGCCGCCGCGGCGGGCTGGGGTGACGCCGCGGTGGCCGCCGCCGGCCCCTCGATCGGCCACTCCACGTGCTCCGACCACTCGGTCCATGACGGGGTATACACCACCACGTTGGGGTAGCCGAGTAGCAGCTTGAGCGCGAAGTAGGCATGGCTCGCTTCGGTGCCGGTATTGCAGTACACGATGACATACTTGTCCGGCGTGATGCCCTGCGCCTGATACGCCGCCCGCAGCGTCTCGATCGGCTTCCAGACCGTTGTCCCTCCGGTCGTCACCAGATCATCCTTCCAGAAGTGATTGATCGCGCCCGGAATGTGGCCGCGCCGGATCTGGGCCCCGGCTGTTCCCGCGTACTGGTCCGGCGGCCGGACATCGACGATGGCCACGCCATCACTCTTGAGGGAGTGGGTCACGTGGATGCCTTCGATCTGGTCGAGCCGAAATGGCTTGACCCCATACGACTTGACCGCGACCTCGGGGTAGGCCCGGGTGAGTGGCTTGCCCTCGGCCACCCACTTGGCGTACCCGCCGTCGAGCAGGTACACCTCGAGTTGCCGGAACCCGGCCAGCACCCAGGCCAGGAAGGTGGCGTTGAAGTTCTGGGCGTCGCCACTGGCGTAGATCACCACGGGACGGTCGCGCTGGACGCCGATGCGGCCCAGAATTTCGGCGTAGCTCTCCACCGGCAACACATCTGCCGGCACCCCGGCCTGGGAGGCGCGCAGGGTCTCGTAGTGCATGTACACCGCGCCCGGCAGGTGATTGGCGAGATAGGCGTTGAGATCGCTCCGAAGGTCGATCACGCTGACGTCACCGGCGCTGATCCGCCGGGCCAGCTCGTCGGTCGAAATCAGGGCCCCTTTGGTCGTCGGCGCCGCTCCTTCCACGCTCAATGCATCCTGGCGGCTCCAGTCCTGGAACGACCCGTCGTAGAACCGGACGTCGTAGCCGAGCAGTCTGGCGGCGAACACGACTGCCGTGGCCTGCTGGCCGATGTGACAGTACGCCACGAGCTGGTCGCCCCGGGCGACGCCGGCCCCGCGGAACAGCCGCTCGAGCGCAGCGTCTGAGAGAAAGACTCCGGCTGAATCGGTGACGGTCGTAAACGGGATGTTCCGGGCGCCCGGCAGCCTTCCCGGCCGGCTCCCCGATCCGGCATCGAGGCCCTCGTAATAGTCGGATGTCCGGGCGTCGACGAGCTTCACCCGAGGCTGGCCGAGCCGGGCCTGGATCCACTTCGAATCGACCACCAGCCCGGGCCGCGCTGTGGTGGCCAGCGGCTGCGGCACCACCGGCTGCGCCGCCTCCGCGGTAACCGGGTGTCCGGCGGCTTTCCAGGCTGGCAGTCCGCCATCGAGTATCGACGTCTGGGCGCCGAGGCCCATGTACTCCAGCGTCAACCATGCCCGGGTAGTGGGGCTCACCCAGTCCGAACCGAAGGAGAGCACGATCCGCGACGTCCGCGTGACGCCGAGTACCGAAAAGGTGGAGTCGAGGCGTGCCACCGTCGGAAGCTCGAGGTACAGCCCGCTCGCGGGCCGGTCGGAGATCGACCGGAAGTCGAGGTACCGGGCGCCGGGGATGTGCTCCAGCTCGAACTCGGCCCGTTCCCCGATCTGGAGCAGCACCAGGTTTCGGTCGGCGAGGTGGGCCTTGAGCCACGCCGGCGAGACCAGCAGGCGATCGCGGGGACCATCGACAGCGGTGGCCGAATCGGGCAGCAGGAGCAGGCTGGCGAGAATGGCCGTTGCAGCGCTGGTCAACATGAGTTTCTCCGGGTCATTTCGGGATGCGACACGATACGGGTGGCCGTGGGAAGAGTTGTGATGAATCTGTGCGAAACTGGTATGGGTCCCGCCGGTGTGGAACCGGTCTCGGTGGTGTACCCGCGTGGCGGCGCGAACAGGCTGTCGGATGCCGGCCGCCCGACCAGGCTCTGATAGCTGAGGTCGCGAACCAGCGCGCCGTTGGTGTACTCGGTGACTCGTCCGGGCAGTCGCAGCGCGCCGATCTGCCGAAAGCCGGTAAAGGAAACCGAGTCGAAGGCATCGCCCCACACCGGGTCCGGCCGATGGATCTCGAATCCGGCGAGGGTGACGGTCCGGGCGTCGATCAGGAGATGGACTTCCCGCCCGCGATGGTCGCTGAACCCGACGACATCGATTCGGCCGAGAGGCGTCCGGCGACGGGAGAGCAGTCGTGGGCCACGGGGACTGGCGAGCGCCTGTTCCAGCAGGACGCCGGGTATGAAGCGGGCGATCTCCTGGCGCACGGTGGCAGCCGCCTCGGGAGTGACCGCTGTGACGGCGGCACCCGGACCGTTCTGGAGTGGATCGATCTCGAAGCCGCCGCTGTCCGTAAGTACCCGCCTGGTCCCGAGCGCGCCGAGTCCGGGATACCAGTTCGAACTCTCCCACAGCCAGCGGCCGCCCGGCCCGTCGAACAGGATGCGGAGCGCTGACGGCGACGGAGTCATCGGGGGTGTGGCTCGGCGGCTTTGTCCGATCGGTTGCCGGTCGGCGTACAGCTCCAGTGTCAGGCCGCCCGCCCGCCGAATCGCGGCGACGCCGCCGTGGGCCGTGACGGCCCGCTCGACGATGGTGCGGGCCTGCCGAGCGCCGCGCGCACCAGGGGCCAGACTGCCGCAGCCGTCGGCGGCAATGGCGCCGATAGCCAGCAGGGCAAGACCCGGTCGATTGCGGTGGCGGAGAGCCATGGGCACCCCCCTCGGTGTGCAGGGCGGGACCGGCGCCGGCGCCCGATGCGCGGTGTCGCGTCCGCCTGCCCAACGGTACGAGGAGTGGTCCGGCGAGTTGTGGCGTGTTTGTGTGAGGCTGGTGCGAGTCCGATGCGGATCAGGCTTCGAAGCGATAGCCGGCTTTCCACACAGTCAGGAAGTGGCGGGGATCGGCGGGGTTCTCCTCGAGCTTGCGCCGGAGTTCGGCCATGTGGGAATCGACGGTCCGGGTCTGCACGTCGCCGGCCGAGCCCCACACTTCGCGGAGCAGCTCGACCCGGCTGGCCACCGCTCCCTGGCGCCTAACCAGCGCCAGCATGAGGTCGTAGGCCTTGGGGGTGAGGGTGACGCCGACTTCCCCGCGGGTCACGATGCGGGCCGCCGGTTCCACCGTCACCTGGCCGAACCGGATTCGAGCCTCGCCGTCTCCGCCGCCGACCCGGGTACCGCGCCGAAGCAGGGCGCGCACCCGCTCCAGCAGTTCGAGCAGACCGACCGGTTTGGTGACATACTGGTCGGCGTCGAGCCGGAAACCCCGGACCTTGTCGGCTTCTTCGCCGCGCGCGCTGACGATGATGACCGGGACGGTGCTTCCCCCGGATCGGATTTCCTTGAGGACCTCGAACCCGGTCATGCCGGGAAGCATCAGGTCGAGCAGGATCAGGTCGGGACGCCAGCGCTTCGACGCCTCCAGCCCGTCGGGGCCGTCGCCGGCGATCCGGATCTCGTAGCCTTCGCGCTCGAGGTTGTACCTGAGACCGTCGGCGAGGTCGGCGTTGTCCTCCACCAGGAGAATGCGCGCGCCGCTCATTGCCCGCCGGGTCCGTCGAGGGCCGGCAGGGTCACGGTGAATTCGGCCCCGCCACCCACCGGTGTGGTCACGCTGGCCGCGCCGCCGAACCGGGTGGCAATCTCGCGCACGATCGCCAGACCGATACCGCTGCCGCCCACGGCCCGGGTCGCGGTGTTGGTCCCCCGAAAATACGGCTCCCAGATCCGCTCGCGATCCGCTTCCGACACCCCCGGCCCCTGGTCGCACACGCTCAGCCGGGCCACGCCGTTGTCGCGCGCCACCGCCAGCCGCACGGTCTGGCCCGGGGGCCCGAACTTGACCGCGTTATCGAGCAGATTGAGTAGCAACTGCCGGAGGGCGGCCTGGTCCGCCAGGACACCGACGCCCTGGGGGAGATCGGAAACCAGCGAAACCCGGCGCGACGCCGCCAGCGGCTGGAACGCGGCCACCGCCTCCGCCGCTTCCGCGCCGAGGTCGAGCGGTTCGAGCGGAGCCTCGGTGCGGACCCCGCGGTCGAGCCGACTGGCCGCCAGCACGTTTTCGACCAGGTGCTCAAGCCGGGTGGTCTCTCGAGTCAGGTGGCCCACCAGCCACTCCTGCTCGGCCTGGGTGTCGTAGCGCTTGAGCCTCAGGGTATCGAGGAAGAGGCGGAGCTGTGCCAGCGGTGTGCGCAATTCGTGGGACACCCCGGCCACGAAGTCACTGCGCAGGCGAGCCAGCGCGCCCTCCCGCCGGAGCTGAGCCACGGCCACCGCGGCGGCCGCGACACCGAGAATGCCCACGAGGATCAGCAGCGGCAACGGCGTTCGTGGCAAACCACCCGACAGCAGCTCCGGCGCGGCGGCCGGCAGCAGGGTCAGGCGCACGACCATCCCGCCGCGGAGCGGCGGCAGCGACTCCTGCGCGATGTACGGCCACTCGCGCTCATCCATCGGCCATCCCGTCGTTCGGTGCAGCACGCGGCCCACAGTGTCTCGCACTTCCAGAGTGAGCAGCTCGCGGTTGGCGCGGCCCCGGGTAACCGCGCTGGGAAGGAGCGGCGCCGTGCTCAACACGCTGTCGAATGCGGCCACCACGCCGGCCGAATCGAAGGTGAAGCCGTAGACGATGGTGTCCCCCCATTCGGTCGGCATCAGCCCGTACCCCGCGATGCGATTCCCGACAGGCAGCCGCAGGATCCCGATCCGCCCCGCCGACTCGGTGCGGGCGGCCCGGGCAACCTCGACCGGGATGACGGGGGCGAGTGCCGCAGGCAACGGCTCTCCATCGGTGTTGAACGAGTCCGAGCCGAGCCGGAACTGGAAATAGGTTGCCGGGCGGGCACCCGGGTCGCAGCGGCATTCCTTCAGATTCATCGCGCGGTAATGAGCCAGCCGGGTCACCGCCGGGATGCTCCTGGACCGGTGCGGTCCCTCGTGCTGGATGGGGCTCAGGGTGAACCACATCGACTCACCCAGTGACTCGGACAGGCGCTGCCGGTAACTCCACGCCGCGAAGGCGGCGTAATCCCGGAGCAGTTGCTGGGTATTGGCCCGGGATTGCCACGCGGCGACGATCGCGAACCAGGTCGTTACCGCCACAAGACCCAGGCTGGCGACGAGGAGGATGAGGGAGAAGTTCGGCGCCCGCGATCGTAGCGGGCGTCGGTTGGTTCGAGCAGCGGGAGTGGTCACCCTTCTAGTGTCGGCGAAGGGGAAGGTGCCCGCAAGCGGAGGTTGTGATGGATGTGTTGGGGATTTGTACGAAGGGGCGACCCATCCGGGTCGCGCATGGACGCACCTCCCAGACGGACGAAACGCCCGACCCCATTGGGACCGAGCGTCACACCACGGCCAGGCATCACCCGGTTGCCGCCTCCGGGGCCCCGAAGGGCTATGTTCTTGGAAACAACTGTAACTCATTGTCCTGTCGAACGCAAGGGCGCCCCGTCTGTCGCCAGGGCGACCCTGCGGGTCGGCCCTACCCACGTGGTGTCGAATGCCAAGGCGACCGGCCGCGTGCCGTCGAATGCCAGGGCGACCCTGCGGGTCGGCCCTATCCACGTGGTGTCGAATGCCAGGGCGACCCGCTGGGTCGCCCCTACGGGTTGCCTTGTCCGCCTTGTCCGCCCTGTCCGCCCTGTCCGCCCTGTCCGCCTTGTCCGCCCTGTCCGCCCTGTCCGCCTTGTCCGCCCTGTCCGCCCTGTCCGCCCTGTCCGCCTATTGCCACCCCCGCAGCGCCCGGATGTAATCGTGCAGGGCCAGGAACTTCTCGTACACCACGACCCCTTTGCGCTTGCGGCCGAACTCGGCGAACAGTTCCCGCAATTTCCCGCGGCGGGTCACGTAGAAGCGGAAGGTCTCGGCGAAATCCTCTTGTGGGTGCCGGGCGGCGTACGCCGTCACGTGGTCGGTTGGCGTCGTGGCGACCAGGCGACGCTGGAAGTACACCCAGGTATCGTCCATGCCGCGATAGGTCTTCGACACCTCACCGAACGCCTGGCGGAACCGGTCGGTCCGGGTCCAGTGCCAGTGATGGTACAGGAAGCTGTGTCCCAGTTCATGGGAGATGAGGCCCACCAGAAGCGGCCAGGGAATCTCCTCGCGATTCCGCTGGTGGGTGACGTAGCGCTGTTCGATCTCGACGATCTTGGGGTAGCGAGGATCCACCCCGGAGATTCCGGGCCGCAGCAGCACCCGGTAGCCCCAGTCGAGAATGCGGCTCACCAGCAGCAGCCGTCGTACCCGCCGGAGAGCGCGGGGGATCAGGTCTCTTCCGGTGGCGTCGCTACCGCACCAGGGGCAGGTGTTCATCCAGTCGTCCACCCCGCGGGCACAGTGCGGACAGACCCCTTCGAACAGCTTGGCCTCTTTCCAGTACTGGGTCTCGCCGCACCAGGGACAGTACGGCATCGGGTATTGCACGCCACCGCCGCACCCAGCGTCGCAGCGCGAGTCCTTCCTGAAGCCCTTGGGAGCGGTGAGCGGCGTCTCGCTGGAGGAACCCTCTTCGTGGATGTTCGCGCCGCACCAGGGACAGAAGCTGTGACTGTCGGAGACCACCCACCTGCAGCGGTAGCACTCGGCCCCCGTCAGTCGGGCCACATCGCGCCAGATCTGCCGCCGGCTGCAAGCCGGGCAGTACGACCAGTACCGCTTGAGCTGGCTGCCGCAGGCGCAGCGTACCTCGGGGCGGGGGATCTCCCCGCGTCGGCGCCTCGGAGTGGTCATCGGCGGGACACGGACCCGCCGGTTGAGCCGGGCTCGGGCGAAGGGTGCTCGGGAATCGTGATGCGGTGCCGCCAGGACATGACAGGTGCTCGAGCGCGTGGGGGACGGTTCTTGGGTGCGAAATAATACTCGGGGACAAGGCGACGCATCCAGCGCTGCTTGTGTGCCGTCGCCTGGGTCGCCGCGACGCGCGTGGTTCTCGCGGGAGTTACGAGGCTGAGGTGCCGAGCAGGTGGGAGCGTCGAGTTTGTGTCGCGGGGGCACCCGGGCCGTCAGTCAACGGCCGGCGGGCGTGATGTGGCGCGGTCAGGGGATGGGCGCGAGGTGCTCGGGGTAGAGCGCTTCGTACAGTACCAGGTTCCGCTGGATGATCCGGACGTAGTCGCGGGTCTCCTTGAAGCTGATCCGCTCGACGAAAAGCTCGGGATCGTTGGCGGCCCGGCCGGTCGACCAGAGCGGCACCCGGGTGCCGCCCGCATTGTACGCGGCGAGGGCCCGGCTCAGGTCCCCGTCCCAGCGACGGATGGACTGGGCGAGGAACCAGGTGCCGAACCGGACGTTGGTCGCCGGCTCGAGCAAGTGGTCGCTACGCCAGCCTCGCACGCCCAGCGAACGGGCGATGATCCGCCCGGTGGCCGGCATGACCTGCATGAGCCCGACGGCTCCGACCCGGGACCGGGCCCGGGGTTCCCACGAGGACTCCTGCCGGATCAGGGCGGCGACCAGGCGGGGGTCCACGCCGGAGAGGTTGGCCTGTTCCGCGATCGACTCGCCGAAGTGCCAGGGATAGAGCAGGCGATAGGTCCGGGCGTCGGGCGCCGCCCCGACCGCGATGGCGCGCCGGGCACCGGCCACTGCCGCGGAGGTCTGGCCGATGCGGCGAAGCCCGTCGGCGATCGCCAGAGCCCGCTCGGGGGTCACTCGTGGCCCGCGAAGCAGCCAGTTCAACTCGATTTTGACTTCCTCGTCCATGCCCAGCGCGTCCAGGAGCTGGAGCCGGGTCATGGCGCTGTCGATGTCGGTGTAGCGCGCGAAGCTCTCGCCCGCGGGGGCGGGACTCCAGGGCACGACATCGAGCCGGCGGGCGCTCAGCACGGCGTAGTAGGAAGTCGAGTCGCGGGCCATGACCGCCTGCCACAGGCCCTGCGCCCGGAGGGTTTCCCCTGCCTCGCTCCAGGCCCGGCCGCCCCAGTAGCCGGCCGCGAGTCCGTCCGTCCCGCCGTCGATCAGGTGTACCTGTTCCCATTCGCTGGCCGCCTGAGTAATCCGCCCGTCTTCGTACAGGGCTAGCGCCGCCAGGAATCCGGCCCGGCCGACGGAGTCGGCTCCGGGGTAGCTCCGAACCAGCTCGGTCCAGCGCTCCCGAGCCTGGTCGCGCTCGCCCCGCTGCCACGCCATGTCGCCGGCCAGGAACAGGGCGCGTGGCCGGACCGCAGGATCTTCCGGGGCCCGGGCAAACACTCCGCCGAGGGCGGTTTCGGCTCGCCTGCGATCGCCCAACCGGGCGTAGGACCACGCCTGGCGGTAGAGCACTTCGGGACCGAAGACCGAATCCGACGCCAGTCGACCCAGCACCCGGATCGCTTCGTGGTGGCGCCGCTGGCCGGCGAGTGCGCTGCCGTACGCGAGTACATCACGCGGCTCGGACAGCCCCGCTTTGGCGGCCCGCGCATACAGCCGGACGGCCGGGCCCGTGAGACCGGACGCCGAGGCCAGTCGGGCCGCTTCCAGCGCCTCTGCCGGGGTCAGGTCATCAGCCACTGTCATCAGGTACTGCAGGGCCTCGCGGCTCTCGGGATGGCCGGGTCGCTCCCGGGCCACCGCGATCAGCCCGCCCCGGAGGGCGGACCGTTGTTCACGGGTCCACGCGCGACGCAGGTGCAGGCGGTTCGCGTCGGTCAGTCGGCCCAGGGAGTCGTACCGGATAGCGGCACCGAACAGATCTCCGGCCCGTTCCCGGACCGCCGCCTCGGCTGCCAGGGCCCGTGCCCGGATCACCGGCACGCTCATTCGGGCGTATATGGCGGATCGTTCGTCACTGTCGGGGGTGAGAGCCGCGGTGCGCAGCAGGAGCCACTCGGCGACCTCCGGATAGTTCCCGGCCGTCTCGAGGTAGCGGCGCACCGCCACCTCGGTTGCGCTCACCCGAGCCCTGGCCAGGATCTCCCGTCCGATAGCGGGGTCCATTTCGCCTTCGCCGTCCCCATCGGACGCGGCCCAGCCCGGCCCCGGAGCCAGAATACCGGCCGCGGCCAGAGAGAGTACCGAACGCAAGAGCCTGCCGAGGATCATCTGCCGTCCATGACTGAAAGTCGACACGTCCCAAGGTGGCAGGAGCCGTGCCAATCACCCTGGCCCCTATCATTAATGAGACACCGCTAGAACACCGGCAAGATCCAGCCGCCCAAGTCCGGTGGGGTGGGCCGCTTACCTGATCGCGGGTCCGGCGCCGGAAGGCTGACCGATTACGGCCGTAGCCCGAAGTCGAAAAGTGTAATCGATCCGCTGAGCGAATAACGCCCGACGATTCGAGAGATTCTCACGCTGGCACCGATCCGGTGCCCCGAGCCCCCAGCCCCGTATCTTTGCCCGCATGATGGAATCACCGCTTGCGACATCGGGGTTGATGACGGCTGTGAGCATGGGCGCGGCGGCCCTCGGGTCGCTGCTCATCCCCGCCAACCCATGGCGACGACGGGCGTTCTCCGGGGTACTCCTGCTCGGGCTGGCGCTGGCAAGCCACCGTCGGCTCGGAGACAGCGGGGTCACCGTCGCAACCTACGCAATCACGCTGGGGATAGGGTTGCTCGGGGTACTGGTGCTGGCGGCCGCCCTGGTGGCCGCATTTCGTGGCGGCGGCCGGGGCGCCGCTGGCTGGTGGGCCGCTGGGCTGGTACTGGTCGCCGGCACCACGTCCATCGGACAACTGCTTCCGCCGGTCTGGCCGGCAGGCTGGTCGATCGCCCTCGCCACCACGGTGAGCCTCGCAGCGACCGGCGGGCTGGCGGGGGTTCTGGGACCAAAGCTCCGACTGGCTCAGGCGGTGCGACGGCTGGACCGGGCACTGTCGCCAGTCGGTGGAGCGGCGGGCGGCCCGCCATGGGACCCCTGGCAATCGAGGCTCCTGACGGTGCTTGTGCTGGGTGCCGCGCTCGCGCTGGTAGCCCTTCAGCTCCACGTCTTGTTGGGCGCGGTGGCGCTCTCGGCTTGCGCCGGAATGCTGCTCGAGCGACGAACCGGCCGGGGGGGATTTCCCGTGGTGTTCGTGCTCGCCCTCCTGGTGCTGGTCATGGTGTGGGGAGCGCTGGTCCGAGTGGCTGGCGGGATGCCGCTCGGGCTGCTGGCGCTCGGCGATGCGCCGTACAGCCCGGCGTTCGAAGTCTTGATGGCGCCGGCGCTCGCCCTGTTGGCCTGGAGCTTCCTCGGGCTGTGGCCGTTTCACCTGTCGATCCGGGGACCGGTCATGCCGCTGCTCGGCGCCACTCTGGTGGTGCGCCTGCTCGCCCCGGTGCTGCCTCACGGGCTCGAGCACTGGCAGCCGATTCTCTATCCGCTCGCCGTGGCCGCGGCCTGGCACGGCGCCGCCAGCGCACGCGATGCGGAAACCCTCACGGCTGTCGGTGCCCTCGGGATGTTGAGCGGAGACGCCGTTGCGGGATGGGCCGGCCTGGCGTTGGCCGGGGTCGGTGTCGTGTTCGAGGCCCGCCGACGGCTGCTGGAACGAGGGCTCGACCTCAACCCACGCGGGCGCGTGGCCGTCGCCGCCCTGCTGGTTCTCGCGGCTATCCTGCTGGTCCCGGTGATATCGGGCGCCCTCGGGGCGGAGGTGCTCTATTCGGTGCTCGCTGTCGCCGGAGGGATCTCCGCGCTCTGGTCGTAATCACCGGCACGGTCGGTCGCGCCGGAGTCACCGAAAATTCGCTCCCGTGAGACTCGCGAGGTCGTTGACCGCGTTGTGACCGGTGGGCATATTGCGCGCCGGGGAATCGTACCCGGCAATCGTTCTTATCTCGCGAGGAAGGCATCATGGCGCACACCCTGCCACCGCTCCCGTATGACTACACCGCCCTGGAACCGCACATCGACGAACAGACGATGCGGATTCATCACGATAAACACCACGCCGCCTACGTCAACAACCTGAACACCGCCCTGGAAGGCCAGGCCGCCCTGCAGGGGAAGAGCCTGGACGCACTGATCGGCACCCTCGACGCCGTACCGGAAGCGATTCGCGGGCCGGTCCGAAACAACGGCGGGGGCCACCACAATCACACGCTGTTCTGGGAGATCATGACCCCCGGCGGAGCCAAGGAACCTCAGGGCCCGCTGGCCGACGCCATCGGCAAGACGTTCGGAGGGTTCGCCCAGTTCAAGGAGGCGTTCGCCAAGGCCTGTACCGGTCGCTTCGGCAGCGGCTGGGGCTGGCTGGCGCTCAAGAAGGATGGCGCGCTCGAGTTGTACAGCACGGCCAACCAGGACAGCCCGGTGATGGACGGCAAGGTGCCGCTGCTCGGCTGCGATGTCTGGGAGCACGCCTACTACCTCAAGTACCAGAATCGCCGGCCGGACTACGTGGCGGCCTGGTGGAACGTCGTGAACTGGACCGAGGTGGGGAAGCGCTACACCCAGGCGAAGAAATAGGTAGACGGTAGACGGTAGAACGGTAGAACGGTAGAACGGTAGAACGGGGGAACGGGGGAACGGGAAGTCGCAATCGTCTCAGTCTGCTCGGTTGACATACCGCAGGAACGGTTGACCTCAGCACGCCCGTTCCCCCGTTCCCCCGTTCCCCCGTTCCACCGTTCCCTTGTTCTCCCGTTCCCCCGTTCCCCCGTTCCCCCGTTCCACCGTTCCCTTTTTCTCCCGTTCCCCCGTTCCCCGTTCCCCGTCTTCAACCATGCCCCTGCCGCCCGTCGGTTCCTCCGCTCCCGATTTCACCCTGCCGTCCACCTCGGGGTCGGACGTGACGCTCTCACAGCTCAAGGGCGGGAACTTGCTGCTGGCGTTCTTCCCGCTGGCCTTCACCAGCGTATGTACCCGGGAGATGTGCGCGTTCACGGAGGACTACGACAAGTTTCACGCTACCAACACGGTGGTCCTGCCGATCAGTGTGGATTCGATTCCAACGCTCAAGGAGTTCAAGGCCAAAGAGCGGCTAAGCGTGGATCTGTTGAGCGATTTCAAACGTGAGGTGTGCCGGAAGTATGGTACTCTGAACGAGGACCGATTCTCGTCCCACCGCGCTTATGTGATCATCGACCGGCAAGGGGCGGTGCGCTGGACTCACCTGGAAGAGTCCAGCAAGTTCCGCCGGGAGGACGCCGAACTGCTGGCCGAGCTGGCGAAGCTCGACTGAGTCGACCGCAGCCCAGAGTGGCTCGCGGGCCTGCCCCGCTGGATGATATGTCGCCACGCCCAACCCGCATGTCGCGCGTGCCAACGGTGCCCGACGCCGTTCCGAGCGGGAGCACGTTACCAGGCCACCTTCGAGTGGAGCCAATGAGGCGGGTCGGGCTGGTCACCGCTGGCCCGGAGGGGGTCAGCGCGCGCGCGTGGCTGGAGAGTCTCCCCGAGGTCGCGGTGACCGTCGCGGGGCGACTGGAGGCCCTCGCGCTGGAGCAGATGGAGCTTGTCTGGGTGCATGGAGTTCGGGTTGAGCCCGCGACTGCGCTCCTGCCGTGGCTTCGGGCGGGCGGGAGGCTGCTGCTGTCGCTGGACGCGGTCGAGTTGCCGGCCCAGCTCGGTCTGGAACAGGTCGTGCCTGACGAATGGCACGAGGCCCGCTGGCGCCCTGGCCACGGCCCGCTCGATCTCGAGGATCACCGCTCCTTCCCGGCCCACCCGCATCTCCGCGGTCTGGCCGCGTTCGGTCCCCATCCGCTCTTCCGCGGGCTCCAACACGGGGTCTACACCTGGGCCCCGACCGAGGCCGAAGCCTATCGCTGGCTGGTGTATCGGGCCCGCCGTCCGGCAGGCGCTGCCGGAGTCGCGGTCGAACGCTCGGCTCTCCAACTGCACCCCGAACGCCTGGTTGCCTGGGAGTATGAAGTAGGTGACGGGGGAATCCTGTGTCTCGGCGCCTTCATTTATCTCGCCGCGCGGGATGGGTTACAGGCGTCTCAGCTCCGGGCGATGCTCTCCAACGCGGTCCGGGGCGACGCCGTACCGCACGCGTCGCGGAACGAGGCGGTCAGCCACTGGCCGGGGTCAGGCCTCGGGGCCGCGGTTTCGAGCGAGGGGTCGGGGGCGACGCCACCGGTGGTGTCGCTCGGCGAGGTATGGGATGAATGGCCACCGTCGGCTTCCCCGCTGCTGATCGAATCCACCGCCAGAACGGATCACCCCTGGACCCTGGCCGGCCGTCGGGCCCTCGCGATCGGCGGGGAGCGCCGGGGCCTGAGCGAGGTCTGGGTGCATCCCTACCGGGTGCTTCGAGCCGTCCGGTTGCTGGTCGGTGGTCAATCGCCGGAAGTGTCCCTGGTGAAGGTGGCGCCTGACGAGATCGTCCGGGTGCTCCGGGTCGGTGACATCGAGCTGACCGAGCGCGTTACCACGGGACTCGACCAGGGGCTGGTGTTCTGGAGCATCGTCGCCGACGCGCCGGTTCCCATCTCGTTCGAATGGCTGACCGATTTGCGGCGGAGCTGGCCGTATCCTGCGGCGGCCTCTCGCGGGTTCCTGGTGGCACACTCGCCTGCGGCTATCCGGGTAGGACTGACTGACGAACCACAGATGGCGGAAGTTCGGGCTGTCGACGGGGAGATCTCGCGGTGGGCTGAGCTCTCCGAGTCGGGCCGGATGGGCGTCAGGATCGAGGCCTGCGGCAATCGGCTGCTCCGGCTGGTGTTCGCCGCGGGGGGGACCGAAGCCGAGTTGTCGCGCGCGATCGAGACCCTGCGGCGCCGGAAGCTCCGGGCGCTGCGCCAGGAGCGGCTGCTTCACGCACGGCGGCTCGAGGACCGGCTCACCGGTCTCGACACCCCGGATGCCGGGCTCAATCGCGGCTTCGGGTGGGCCAAGGTCCGGGTGGACAGCTTTCTGGCCGAATCGCCGGCCGCGGGGCGGTCCCTGATGGCAGGGTATGGCGGATCGCGCCCGGGCTGGGCCGATGGCCGTGCCGGATTCAGCTGGTACTTCAGCCGCGACGCCTGCTGGACCGCGTTCGCCACGCTCGCCATGGGAGACCGGGAGATCGCCAAGGACACCCTGCGCTTTCTGGCCCGGACCCAGGCGGCGAACGGGAAGGTGGCTCATGAATGCAGCACCAGTGGCCTGATCGACTATGACGCGGCCGACAGCACGCCACTCTTCCTGCTCCTCGCCGCACGGTATGCGGCCTGGAGCGGTGATTTCGACACCATGGAGCGCCTCTGGCCGCAGATTCTCTCGGCCTATCGGTATTGCCTGAGCACCGATCGGGACGACGACGGGCTCATCGAGAATCACGGGGTCGGCCACGGGTGGATAGCCCACGGGCCGCTGGGCGGGCTGGAGGTGACGCTCTATCTCGCGGCGTGCTGGCTGGCCGCGCTCGAAGGTCTGGCACCGGTCGCACACGCCCTCGACGCGGGGCTGCTCGCCGAGGAGCTGGTCGAGCGTGGTGAGCGGGCCCGCCAGGCCATCCGGCGGCGCTTTCGTGTCGGAGACGACTACGCCCTCGGGCTCGAGCGCGACGGCCGCCCCCGGATGCACCGCACCGCGCTCCTGGCCGTTCCCCTTCTACTAGGAGCGGTGGACGCGCGGGAGGTGCCGGCCTGGTTCGACGCGATCGCCGGTGAAGACTTCACTGCGCCGTGGGGTGTGCGCCTGATCCCCAAGAGCGATCCGCTGTTCGACGCGCGGGGCTACGATCAGGGCACGATCTGGCCGCTCTACACCGGCTGGGTCAGTCTGGCGGAGTGGCGAGGTGGACGCTGGGAGGCCGCGCTGGCGCATTGGAAGAGCAACGCCGGACTCGCCAGCGAGCGCGCCAAGGGCGCGTTCGATGAGGTCCTGCACGGGCTGGAGCGGACGGGCGCGGGCACCTGCCCCGATCAGGCCTGGTCCGCGGCGATGGTGATCGCTCCGGCCATCGAAGGCCTGTGGGGGGTGGTGCCGGACGCGCTGAACCACACGGTGCAGCTCTCCCCGTACCTCCCGCAGGACTGGAACGACATGGCGCTGCACCGCCTGCGCGTCGGCCCGACCACGCTCGACCTGCGCCTGCGGCGCCGGCCGGGCCGGTTCCTGCTCAAAGTGGCGCGGGCACAGGGGCCGCGCATCCGGATCGCCGCGACCCTGCGTTCCGCCGGGCCCGTCAAGCAGCTGACCGTGGACGACGAGCCGCTCGGCGGCGGCCGGGCGGTGTTCGAAGCGGACACCGAGCACGAAGTGCAGTTTGTGGTGGGCGACGCGCCGTGAAGGCCCGCCAGCCCGCTATCGGGTGAGATTGAGAACCAGCATCCGCGGTTCGCTCATTTCGTCCATGCTGTAGCGGATTCCCTCCCGGCCGAACCCCGAATCCTTGACCCCGCCATACGGGAAATTGTCGACCCTGAGGGTGGGGAAATCGTTGACCACGACCCCGCCGACCTCGAGCGCATTGAAGGCCGAGAAGATCCGATTGATGTCATGGGTGAACACCCCGGCCTGGAGCCCGAAGTCCGAATCATTCACCAGGGCCGCCGCCTCGCTCCAGTCACGGTAGGGCGCGACCAGGGACACCGGCCCGAACACCTCACGGCCCGAGACCTTGGCATCGCGGGGTACGCCGGCCAGCACCGCCGGGGTGAGCACCGTCTCCTGCCGTCGCCCGGCGAGGAGCACGGCCGCGCCGGCGCGGGTTGCCTCGTCGGTCCAGGCCTGGACCCGGTCGGCGGCGGCGCTGTCGATCATCGGGCCCACGACGGTCCGGGGATCGAGCGGGTCGCCGCACGCGAGCCTGGCGGTCGCGTCCACGAACTTCTGCACGAAGCTGTCGTAGATCGGCTGGTGAACGTAGATCCGCTGGACCTTGATGCAGACCTGTCCGGCATAGGCGAACGCGCCCAGGGCGAGTCGTTGGGCCACCCAGTCCAGATCGCCCGCATCCTCGTGCACCAGGGCGGCGGCGTTGCCCCCGAGTTCCAGGCAGACCTTCTTCTTCCCCGCCACGCCCTTGAGGTGCCAGCCGACGGCGGGACTGCCGGTGAATGTGAGCATGGCGAACCGGGGATCGGTCGCCAGCCGCTCCGCGATGGGGATGGGCAGGTGGAGCACGTTGTACGCGCCGGCCGGCAACCCCGCGTCGGCGAGGATTCGTCCCAGACGAAAAGCCATCTGCGGGCATTGGGGCGGCGGCTTCACCACCAGCGCGCTGCCCACCGCGATGGCGGGGGCCACTTTGTGGGCCAGCAGGTTGAGCGGAAAGTTGAACGGGGTGATGGCGCTGATGGGCCCGACGGGAAACCGATGCACCAGGCCGGTGTAGCCCACGGTTCGGGGGTCGACGTCCAGCGGCACCACCTCGCCGCCGAAGCGCCGGGCCTCATCCGCGGCAAAGGAGAACGTGCTGACGGCGCGATCCACTTCGCCCAGCGCCTGGGTGATCGGTTTGCCGCAGCTTCGGGCCAGTTCTTCCGCGAGGGACTGCCGGTCCCGCGCCAGCGCATCGGCGACCCGCACCAGCAGGTCGCGCCGCGCGTGGCGGGGCATGGCCCGCATGACGGCGAAGCCGGCCTGCGCCGCGCGGATGGCGGCTTCGAGGTCGGCCTCTGTCCCGCGCGCGGCCAGGGCGGCCCGCTCTCCGGTGAACGGATTGAGGATCGAATCGGCCGCCCGGCCGTCCTGGGGAACGGCCGCGCCGTTGATCCACGGTGTGAGTTCCAGCGTCCGGGTCATGTCTCCAATCTTGCGCCCGAGACCGGAGCCGGCAACTTACTCCCCTCATGACTGCCATCGCCCTCACGCGTCCGGACTGGCCGAGCCAGCCTGGGACGGGCACCGAGACCGGTCGGTGAGGTCGCGGCGCGGGTTGATCCTGATCCTGGGGCCGTGCCTCGCGCTGCTCGCCGTGGCGTGGCTGTGGCGGAGCGCCCGCCTGGCGGAAGTCGAGTTGCGGATCCGGACCGACGCCGCGCTGGCCCACCACGCGGTCCGGTACCTGGCGGTCATCACGCCTGCCGGGGCCGAAGGCGGGTACGACGCGCGGCGACTCCTGTCCGCCGCCAACGCGTTGGCCGATGCCTCGTTCTGGCTGGGCGGGCTGCAGATCGCCCTCGGCCAGGTTCCGCTGGTGCCGGATACCATCGACCTCGCCCCCCTCCCTCCCGAAATTCTCGGCCAGCTGGAGGCCGGTGCCCCGTATGTGTTGACCACCCACGGGCGGCTGCCGGCGGTCGTGGTTCCGTTTCCGGATCGCGACCACTCCGGTCTGCTGGGCTGGGCAGCGGCCTGGGGCACGGTCCGTCCCAACGTTCCTTCGGCGCACGCCGCGCTCCTCACCGTGCTCTCGATCGGGGCCATCGGTGTCGTGGCGGTTGGCTTCCAGCGCCAGCACAGCGCCCGCTGGCGGGTGGTCGTGTTCAGCGCCGCCATGGCATCCGTGGCGGTCCTGGCGCTCGATCTTGGCTGGAGCGTCTATCGCACCGCCCGGGTAGGCACCGACCGGCGGCTGCTGATCATGCGCCGGCTGGTCGAGATCGCCGCGACGGGAGAGGGAGTACGCCAATCACGGCTGTCCGAGATCGGGGCCGGGGCGACCATCCGCGTCCTGCGGCGTCCGATCGTGCCAAGCGAGGATGTGATGCGGGACGAGGAGGATGGCGAGCCCGTGGCCCGCATCCTCGCGGCCACCCCTCGGACCCAGGGGGGGATCGTGTTCAGCACCCGACCGCTCGAGGAAGACCTGGGCGGGCTCTGGCTGCGGCTGCTGGCGGGGCTCCAACTCGGCGCCCTCGCCCTGGCGGTGACCGGGTGGGCCGCGCGGAACTTCGATCCTGTCCGGGGCGGTGCCGTGGAGCCATCCCGGACGGGCTCCGCAGGGCCGTGACGAGAAGAGTAGGCGTCGTTCCGTGGGTGTCGCCGCTGCTGGTCTTTCGGACCATGCGGCGGTATCTCATTAGGTAGGGATTCGCCGGCCAGGGAGTGGAAATGTCGCACTCGGGAGGAACGGTGGAGGAACGGCTGGCCCTCGTCGGTCGGATGGCCCGGCTGCTGAACACGGGGCTGTCGGCCGAGGAGACCCTGGCGAGCGTCGCCGACGTGTTGCGGGTCGGGCTGGGAGCCGACCTGGTGCAGCTCTGGCTCCGCGAGCCGAACGCCACCACCCTCCGCGCCATCGCGTCGCCGGTTCCCAGCGGGGGGCCCCGCACGAGTCGGTCGTTCGCGGTGTTGCCCGAGGCAGGGCCCGCGACGATGCGCCTGCCGCTGCTGCACGAAGGGGAGCGCCTCGGCATGCTCGAGGTATCCCCGATTCCGGTTGATCCGGACTCGGAATCGCTGCTCCCCGTCGTCGCCGATATCCTGGCGCCCTTCCTCGCGTCGATCGAACTGTCGGAGGACCTGGCCTACGAAGTCGCCCTGCGGTCCCGGGAGATCGAGGAGCAACGGCGTTTCATCACGCTGGTGATCGATTGCCTTCCGGTCGGACTCTACGTCGTGGATCGGGAATACCGGATCCAGATCTGGAACCGCAAACGTGAGATGGGGACCCAGGGGCTTCGCCGGGACGAGGTGGTCGGTCGCCCGGTATTCGAGGTGCTGACCCGGCAGGATGCCCGCCAGCTGCGGGAGGAATTCGACGAAGTCTTTCAAACGGGTCAGGTCCGCCAGATCGACCTGGAGGTCGCCGGCGCGGATGACACCAAGTACTACCGGATCAGCAAGATCCCGATGCGCCAGGACGGCGAGACCATCACCCACGTCATCACCATCGGGGAGGACGTTTCGGAGACCCACGTCGCGCAACAGCGGATCCTGCAGAGCGAGAAGCTCGCGGCCATCGGACAGCTCGCCGCCGGCATCATGCACGAGATCAACAATCCGCTGGCCACCATCGGCGCCTGTATCGCGGCGCTGGAGAACCGGCTGGCCGACGATGTCCCCCCGGAGCAGCAGGGCGGGATGCGGGAGTACCTGCACATCATCGACAAGGAAGTGCAGCGGTGCGAGGGGATCGTGGACGGGCTGCTCGACTTCAGCCGGCCCAAGGGCAAGGCCAAGGGGGCGGTCAGCGTCTCGGCGATTCTCGAGGACACCCTGTTCCTGCTCAAGCATCACGAGCGATTCAAGAAGATCGAGGTCCACCGCGAGCTGGCCGAAGGCCTGCCGACCGTGTTCGCCAACGGGGAGCAGCTCATTCAGGTCTTCATGGCCCTGATGCTGAATGCGCTGGACGCCATGGAGGAGGGCGGTGCGCTCACGGTCCGGTCGCAGCCCGGCTCGGTGCACGATGACGAGGTCGAGGTCTCCATCGAAGACACCGGTGCGGGGATCCCTCGGACCGAGCTGACCAAGATCTTCGAGCCGTTCTATACGACCAAGCCCCCGGGCCGGGGGACGGGGTTGGGCCTGTCGGTCTGTTACGGGATCGTGGCCGAGCATGGTGGACGGATCGAAGCCGACAGCGTGCCGGGCCGCGGGTCGGTGTTCCGGGTCTATCTGCCCATCCAGCAGCGGCCGACGGCGTGAGTCCGGGCCTGGCGATCGCGCGGTGAAGATTCTCGTCGTGGAAGACGATCGGACGGTCGGACCATACGTCCTGCGCGGGCTCACCGAGCAGGGCTTTCAGGCCGACCTGGTCGCCGACGGCGCCGAAGGGCTGGCCGCGGCCTCCCACGGCAGCCATGATCTGATCATTCTCGACCTGCGCCTGCCCGGCATGACCGGGTTCGAGGTGCTGCGCACCCTGCGTGACCGGGGCAACACGACGCCGATCCTGGTGCTCACCGCGCAGGACGCGGTGGACTTCAAGGTCCAGGCGCTCCGATCCGGCGCCGACGATTACGTCACCAAACCCTTCGCGTTCGAGGAGCTGCTGGCCCGGGTCGAGGCGCTCGGGCGGCGGCCCAAGCAGATGGCGCCCCGGAGTCTCCGCGTGGGCGATCTGGAACTCGACCTGGGAACGCGTGAGGTCACCCGCGCCGGCCGGCACATCGAGCTCACGCCCAAGGAATACGCGGTGCTCGAGTACCTGATGCGGCACGCCGGGCGGGTCATGTCGCGGACGCTCATTACGGAATATGCGTGGGACTATCACTTTGACCCCGGGACCAACATCGTGGATGTGGTCATCAACCGGCTGCGGAAGAAGGTCGATCAGGGGCAGGCCACTCGACTGATTCACACCGTGCGGGGGGTGGGGTATGTGCTTAAGGCGTAGGTGGTGGGCGGCGGACAGCTGACAGCCGACAGCCCTCCATGCCCTCCATTCGCCGCCGACTGACCTTCTGGTACGCCGTGGCGCTCCTGGCCTCGGTGGCGGCCTTTGGCGGGGCGCTGTACTTCGAGCGCCTCCGGTCGAGTGCCCGCGAGCTCGACGAGCGGCTCGCCCTGAACGGCAGCCTCGCGGGCCAGTACTTCGTGTCCTTCCTCCGGCAGCTTGGCCGCACGCTCCGACCCGGCGAGACCCCCACGCTGCTCAACGAGGTCGGGGGCTACCTCGACGGCATCCGGGACTACGTCGTGGTGTTCGATCCCGATGGTGCCCCCATCTACCGGAACGCGGCCGCGAAATCCCTGCGGATCGAGGCGCTGTCCCAGGTCCTGCTCGCCTCGGCCGACCTGCAGCCCGGGGAGGTCCGTACCGGCGAGGTCCGGATCGAGGGAGAGAGCGACCCGTTCCGATACGCCCAGGTTCCGCTGCACGGGGTCTGGAACCGTCCCGCGAGTTTCTTCGTCGCGGCGCCGGTCGGGGCGGTGCCGTTCGGGCCGGAGCAGTTGCTCCAGGCGATGCTGGTGATCGCGCCGGTCATCCTCATCGGCAGCATGGGACTGGGTTACGTCCTGGCGGACGCCAGCCTGCGGCCGCTCGAGGGCATCGTCGACGAGCTGGAGGCCATCACCGACGGCAAGAGCCTCCATCGTCGGGTCGCCGTGTCGGTGTCCGCTGATGAGCTGGCCCGTCTCGCCACCACCATGAACCGGATGCTGTCCCGGCTCGAGGACAGCTTTGTCACCCTGCGGCGATTCACGGCGGACGCGAGCCACGAACTCAAGACACCGCTCATGGTGTTGCGCTCCGGGGTGGAGCGGGCCATGACGAATCCCGGCACGCCCACCGAATCGCTGGCGGCGCTGGAGGAAGTGCTCGAGGAAATCCACCGCATGAGCGAGCTGGTCGAGAACCTGCTCACCCTGGCTCGCGCCGACGAAGGCGGGGCCAGGCTGGCCGTGGACACCTGCGACCTGCGGGAACTGGTGAGCGAAGCGTCGGAGACCGCGGGAATCCTGGGCGAAGCTCCCCGCATCGCCGTTCGCACGGAGGTGCCGGCCACGCCGGTCGAGGTGGCGGTCGACCGCAGCCGGATCCGTCAGCTGCTGCTCAATCTGGTCACCAATGCCATCAAGTACACGCCGCCCGGTGGCAAGGTCAGCATCGGGCTCGTGGATCAGGACCAGGCGGTAGCCATCATCGTCGGCGACAACGGCGTCGGGATCGCCCCCGCCGATCTGCCCCACATCTTCGATCGCTTCTACCGTGCCGACTCGGCGCGCTCGCGGACCGGAGATCGGCCGGGCGCGGGGCTGGGCCTCGCGATCACCAAGTGGATCGCCGAGGCGCACGGCGGGACCATCACCGTCCAGAGCCGACCGGGCCGTGGGACCGCGTTTACGGTCACGTTGCCGAAACAGGCCAGCGCTGCGGAGCCGACGGCGACCCTCTAGCGGGATGGTGCACCGGAGGTATATTCGCGCCCCTTCCGACTTTCCCTGTGCGACCGAGCAGCCGTCGTTCGTACTGGAACAGCGGCCCATCGCGCCGGCACGCTGGACAGGCAGAGGTAATGCGACTGTAATCGTTTTGTCATGTTCGCGGGCGGTGGCCTGCAATGGGCCACCTGTAGGTTCAGCCACCGTCCTCAGGGGAGGCCGCGTCAGTGTTCGAGAATCTGATCGAGTCCAAGCGTAAGCGTCAGAACAGCCTGCTTCAGCAGGCAGTGTCGGCGATCCTGCACGTCGTGCTGATCTTCGGCGCGGTGAAGGCCACGCAGGGCGCTGCCGAAGCGATCAAGGAAATCACCGTCGACACGACCATGGTCTTCCTCAAGCCGCCGCCCGAGCCGCCACCGCCCACGCCGCCCGAAAACGTGGTGGTGAGCGCCAATCCGCCGCCCCAGGGCTTCCAGCTGGTGGCGCCGCCGGAGAACATCCCGACCGAAATCCCGCCGGTCAACCTGAACGAGCGCTTCGACCCCAAGGACTTCACCGGCAAGGGCATCGAGGGTGGCATCGCGACGGGGGTCGTGGGCGGCACCGGGCCGATCATCGAGGGTGAGGTCTTCCTGGCCGCCGAAGTGGACGAGACCCCCCAGGCCGACAACGCGACCGGGGCATGCACGCCGAAGTATCCGCCGGTGATGGAGTCGGCCGGGATTCCGGGGAAGGTGGTCATGCAGTTCGTGGTGAACGTCAATGGGCGGGTCGATCCCGGCAGCTTCAAGGTCATGAGCACCACCCACAAGGCGTTCGAGAATCCCGCCCGGGACGCCATGTTCAAGTGCCCCTTCAAGCCAGGCAAGTCGCGGGGCCAGCCGGTCCGGGTGCTGGTCCAGCAGTCGTTGTCGTTCACGGTCAGGCCCTAGGCGTCCGGCGCGCCGGGCGCCGGCCCGGCCTCATCTTCACGGAGGTACTCCTCACATGCAGCATGGCATAGATATCCTGAAGCTCTGGGACGCCGCGGGCCTGTTCGCCCGGGGCACCATCTTCGTCATGGCGATCATGTCACTGTGGTCGCTCGCGTTGGCGATCCAGAAGTTCTTCTTCGTCCGCAAGGCCCAGGTGGCCACCCGCAAGTTCGCGCCGGAGTTCTCGCGGGCCATCAAGGAGGAGAACCTGGAGAAGGCGATTGCGCTGTCGGAGCGCAAGGAATTCCAGTCCAGCCACGTGGCCCGGGTGCTGGGCGGGGCGCTCCAGGAGGTGAAGCCGTTGATCCAGGACCGAGCCACCATCACGTCGGCCGACATCAACTCGGCGGAGCGCGCGGTGGAGCGGGAAATGCTCATTACGCTGTCCGACTTCAAGCGCGGGCTGGGCGTGATGGCGACGGTCGGGTCCACGGCGCCGTTCGTCGGTCTGCTCGGGACCACGATGGGTATCGTGACGGCGTTCACCGGCATGGCGGCCGCCGGCGCCTCGGGCGGCCTGGCCGGCATCTCGGCCGGTATCGCGGAAGCGCTGCTCACCACCGCCTTCGGCCTGATGGTGGCGATCCCGGCGGTGTGGTTCTACAACGGCTTCACCACCAAGATCGAGAATCTGACGGTCGAGATGACCTACTCCTCCAAGGAGCTGATCGACTTCCTGATCAAGAGCGTGGGGAGCGAGTTCGGCCGCTCGATCTTCACCAAGGAATTCCAGGCCCAGAAGGCGGTGAGTGGCCATGGGCATGTCAGCGGGTAGTGCCGGCAGAAGTGGAGTCAAGGCGGAACCGAACGTCATTCCGATGATCGACATCATGCTGGTGCTGCTGATCATCTTCATGATCGTGACCCCGCTGATCGCCGCGGGTTTCAAGGCCACCATGCCGAGAGGCGCGCACCTCGATTCCCGGCCCGAGGGCGACAACGAGATCGTCCTGGGAGTGGACGCCGGCGGGCAGTACTTTCTGAACGGTCGGGGTCCGGTGGACCCCGGTGTGCTCGAGGAACAACTCAAGGCGATGTACGCCGCGCGCACCGAGGACAAGATCGTCTATTTCAAGGCCGACAATCAGCTCAAGTTCGGCCGGATTCAGGAGGCCGTCGAGCTGGCCCGGCGTTCCGGCGCGCGGGTGATGGCGGCGATCACCGAACCGCAGGTAACCGGCGGCCTGTTCGACGCCGCCGTGAAGGAGAACTGACATGGCGGGCGGAAGTTCAGGAGCTCGGGGCGGCGTCAGCCACGAGCCAAACGTGATTCCGATGATCGACATCATGCTGGTGATGCTGATCATCTTCATGGTGTCGCAGCCGCTCTCGCGCATGGCCATCGACGTCCAGGTGCCGCCGCAGGAAACGGCGAACAAGTCCACGGCGGCGTCAAACCAGATTGTCCTGGAGCTGACCGCCGACGGCGGCTACGCCATCAATACCCAGCCGGTCCCCAAGGACCAGCTCGATACCCAGATTCACGCGATCTACGACAACCGGCCCGCCAAACTGCTGTTCGTGAAATCGGCCCCGGATCGCACCTATCAGGAAGTCATTGATGCGATGGATATCGCCCGGGGGGCGGGCGTGCAGGTGATCGGCTTTACCCCGATCGAGGCCGGCCGGCCGCAGCCGTAGGGGTGACCCGGCGGGTCGCCCCTCCGGGCGGCCGGGAGTGGACGCCGGGTATCGAACGGGGGATCGCCACCAGGCGGTCCCCCGTTCCCGTATGTTTGGGGGTGCGAGAGCTGTAGGGCGCGGGCGTCCCCCCAATGGCGCGAATGGGCGCCGCATCTCCCACGTTTCCCGAGGTTGCCCTGTCAGCAGACTACGCCTTCGTGCTGCACTCCCGGAAGAACCGATCACGGACGGTCGGCCTCGCGGTCTCCGTCCTGCTGCACGTGGCGGTCGTGGTGCTGCTGTTGATTCCCCTGCGTCAGGATTTCGCCCGGGTATTGTCCGCCGGTGATCCGGTGGCGATTTCGCCGGGTGGCGGGGGTCGCCGGGTGGCGTATATTTCGCTCCCCGCGCCCCGGGCCACGGCCCGCGCGGCGGTCGAAGTGCCGCCACCGGTCACACTCGTCGTCCCGGCGACCCCGCCGCCGGAGATCCCGCCGCCCGAGCCGGCGACGCAGATCGCCGTCGTGGAACCGGCGGCGGTTGCCATCAGCGGGGCGGATTCGTCGGCCGGTGCGGCGGCGGGCGAAGGTGGCGGGACCGGTGGCGGGGTCGGACCGGGATCCGGCCCCGGCCGAGGGCCAGGGGCGGGTGAGGGAGGCGCGGGCAGAGCACCGCAGCTCCGACACCAGGTGATTCCCCCCGAGAAGCCGCCCAAGGAGCTTCGAGGCGTCGATCTCACGGTCACCTTCTGGATCGATGACGCGGGAAAGGTCGTCCGGGTCGCGGTCGATCCCCCGATTCATGACAGGAAATTTGCCCAGGCATTCACGGAGACCATGTTCGGCTACCGATTTCGGCCCGCGCTCGGGCCTGATGGCCGTCCCGTCGCTTCCACCCACGTCCAGACCGTTTCCTACTAGACCGCCACCCGCGCTTTTCCCCTGATCAGTCACGTCGTCGCCCAGCCACGGGGCGGGGCGGGGTGTGCTCTCGACCGGAGGATCACTTGAACGCGCTATTTCGCCGCAAGCCGATCGCCGAGATGGTCACCGAGACCGAGGGTGGACTCCGCCGCGAGCTGGGCTGGGGCGACCTCGTGATGCTCTCCATCGGCGCCGTGATCGGAGCCGGGATCTTCTCGTCGATCGGCACCGCCGCCGCCGGTGAAGTACTGCCGTCCGGCGAAGTGGTGCGGTACGGCGCCGGCCCGGCGCTGGTGCTCTCGTTCGCGCTGTTAGGGGTGGTGTGCGGTCTGGCCGCGCTGTGCTACGCCGAGCTGGCCGCCATGATCCCCCAGGCTGGCAGCGCCTACGCGTACAGCTACGCGACGCTGGGTGAGCTGATCGCCTGGATCATCGGGTGGGACCTCATCCTCGAGTACGCGGTCGGGAACATCGCCGTGGCCATCGCATGGAGCGGCTACTTCAACTCCCTGCTCACCGGATTCGGCATCAACCTGCCGGGATACCTCACGCACGGGTACCGGACCGCGCTCTTCAGCAGCGATCCGGCCATTCACGGGCTGCTCGAGACCGCGCCCCGGGTCGCCGGCCTCCCGGTGCTGCTCAACATCCCGGCATTCCTGATCGTGGCCCTGGTCACCGGGTTGCTCGCCATGGGGGTGCGGGAGAGTGCCCGGGCGAACAACATCATGGTGGTGGTGAAGTTGCTGGTCCTCGGCCTGTTCATCGTGGTCGGTACCCAGCACATCGACCCGGCGAACTACGTACCGTTCGCCCCGAACGGATGGCGTGGCATCCACCAGGGCGCGGCGATCGTGTTTTTCGCCTACATCGGTTTCGACGCGATCTCCACCGCTGCCGAGGAGACGCGGAACCCGCAACGCAACATGCCCCTGGGGATCCTGGTCGGACTGGGCGTGTGCACGGTGATCTACGTGATCGTCGGTGCGGTGGCGACGGGTCTGGTGCCCTACCAGCAGCTCAAGGGGAGCGACCCGCTGGCGCAGGCGCTCGCCGTGGCCGGGCTCCAGCAGGCGAGCTGGATCGTCGCCGCGGGAGCGGTGGTGTCGCTCACGGCCGTGCTCCTGGTGTTCCAGTACGGCCAGCCCCGGATCTTCATGGCCATGGCGCGCGACGGCCTGCTGCCGCGGTGGGCCGGGACCATCCATCCCCGCACCCGCGTTCCCCTCACAGGCACCATCGTCACTGGCGTCGTGGTGGCGACCGGCGCGCTGTTCTTCGACGAGAACGAGATCTACGACCTCACCAATATCGGGACGCTGGCCGCGTTCGCGATCGTGTGCATCGGTGTGCTGGTGCTTCGCGTCCGTGAGCCGGAACGCCACCGGCCGTTCAAGGTGCCGTTCATCTGGGTGGTGTCGCTGGCCGGCGCGGGGGCGTGTCTGTACACCATGTTCGGGCTGCCGCGCCATGCGTGGGAGCGCTTCGGGGTGTGGCTCGCGCTGGGGCTGTTGCTGTACTTCGTGTACGGGTGGCGGAAGAGCCGGCTCGGGAACGGGGCGGGGCGCTAGGGGCGGTGCATCCCGCGTCGTGGCCGAGCGGGGTGGGGAGGTCTCCTAAGGGCCGCGGCCGCCGATGGCCAGGTGGATCGCTCCCGTCGCGGCGTCGAGTGGGGCGCCACGTAGACGGAGACGGGCCTCCTCGCCCAGCTTGGCCCGAAGCGCCCGATGCAGCGGGCCATCGTGAAAGAGCAGCCCGCCGTTGGTGGCGACGGCGATCGGCAGGCGCTCATCCACGCCGAAATGAGCAAGCAGCTGGAAGACCAGGGCCGCCAGTTCCCGGGCAGCGTAGTCCATGATGCCGGCCGCGACGGTGTCGCCGACCCGGGCCGCCTCGAACACCGCGGGCGCCAGGGCGGCCACTTCGGGGACCCCGGCCGCCGCGGCCCACCTTACCAGGGCCTCCATCGATCCACTGTGAGTTGCCTCGAGGAGGAGGCCGGTGAGCTCGGTCTTGGGGCTTCGGCCATCGGCCGCGCGGCCCACGGCTCCCAGGGCCGCACGGCCGATGGCGTAACCACTGCCCTCGTCTCCCATCTGCCACCCGTACCCGCCCGCCCGGTGGATCCGTCCGGCGGGATCCCGAGCGACGGCCATGCTCCCGGTGCCCGCCGTGACCACGATTCCCGGCCGATCGGCGAACGCCGCGGCCAGGGCGATTTCGGTGTCGCCGGTGATGATGACCTGATCGGCCAGGTCTTCGGTCCTGATCGCCTGCCGGATCTCATCCCGTTCGGCGTCCCGGCCGGCTCCGGCGACCCCGGCGACCAGGACCTCGCCCCGGAGCCGCCCGGACTCCGCCAGGGCTCGCCGGGCAATCTCGGCGATCACGGTGGCGCAGGCGATGCCCTTTCCGCTCCGCATCTTGGCCCCTCCGCCGGCGGCGCGGGCGACGATCCGGTCGTCTTCGGCGACGATCACGACCGTCTTCGTCCCCCCGGCATCGACTCCGACGATCCAGCGGCTCATCTCCGTCCTCCGTGGCGCGACGCGACGGCGCTCATCCCGACCCCGGTGGCCACCGTAATCAGCGTGCCGAGCGGTACGTACCAGGGCCAGGCCAGGCTCTGTTTCGTCAGGAAGATCCCGAGCATGATCACCACCGCCACTCCGATGCCGGTCATCACATCCCGCCCCTCGATCCGGGCCGGACCGCCGGCGAGAATGTAGGCGCCGAGCAGGGCGCCATAGGTGATCGAGGCGATCGAGAGCGCGAAGACCACCACCGGTGTCTGTCCCCCACCCGCGACGAGGTTGAAGCCCAGCGCGACGATCGTGATCAGGATCCCCCAGGCCAGCGACCACGCCCGCCCAACCCGGAACAGGTGCGACGGATCGGTGCGCCCCGTCCAGGATGCGTAGAGATCATGGGTGATCGAGCTTGCCAGCGCGCTGATAGCGGAGCTGTGCGTGGACATCGACGCCGCCAGTATGGCGGCCACGATAAGACCCGCCAGGCCGGGAGGGAAGTGCCCGACGACGAACCGGGGGAACAGCTGGTCCGCCGGGACGTCTGCCGGTGCCAGACCCGCCGCCCAGATGGCCGTCCCGATGAGGAGAAACAGAGCCAGCTGGGCCAGCACCAGTACCCCGGAACCGACCAGGGCCAGCCGGGCCGCCTGGAGACTCCGGCTGGCCAGCAGCCGCTGCACGATCAGATGATCGGTCCCGTGGGACGCGGCGGACAACATCGCTCCGCCGATGATCCCGCCGAACAGGGTGTACGGGGTGGTGAAGCTCAGCGTCGGATCGATCACTGTGAGTTTGCCCGCCGCGGCCGCGGTGGTCAGCGCCGGTCCCAGGCCGCCGGCGAGGCTGGACGCGAGGTACAGGGCGACCACACCACCGGCCACGTAGACTAGAAGTTGTACGACATCCACCCAGACCACCGCCTTGAGTCCCCCGTGCCAGGTATAGAAGAGGGTCACCAGACTCATGGCAAGGATGGCGAGCGGCACGTTCCATCCGGCCAGGACGGCCAGCGGAATGGCGCCGGCGTACACCCGGACGCCATCGGCGAGCGCCCGGGTCAGGAGGAAGATCGCCGAAGTGGCCCGGCGCGTCGCCGGCCCGAAGCGGTGCTCGAGGCGGGTGTACGCGGTCTCCTGCTCGCCAGTGAAATACCCTGGCAGCAGCCAGACGGCGACTGCCAGCCGCCCGACCAGGTACCCCATGGGAAGCTGCAGGAAGGTCAGGTCGCCGCGGGCGGCCACTCCGGGAACCGAGATGACGGTGAGCGCGGAGGTTTCGGTGGCCACGATCGAAAGCAGGATGGCCCAGGGGGGGAGATCGCGGGCCCCGAGAAAGTAGTCTCCAGCGGTTCGCTGGTTGCGGGAGACCCAAACCCCTACCCCGAGCGTGACGGCGAAGTAGGCGGCGATGACGAGGAGGTCCAGGGACGACAGGGTCGCTCCGCGATTGTGAGCGGTGAGCGGTCAGCGGGCGGACCGGTGAAACAAAGGGGGAGCGAGATGCTGTTCTCACTCCCCCGTTCACCGCTCACCGCTCACCGCGTACTCTAGGCCGTAAAGCTGCTCCCACACCCGCAGCCGCCGGTGGCGTTCGGATTATTGAAGGTGAACCCTGAACCCTGCATCGAGCTCACGTAGTCCACCGTGATACCGTTCAGGTACTGCATGCTGAAACTGTCGACGAAGAGCCGGACCCCGTTGACCTCGACGACTGCGTCGTCCTCGAGGGACCGCTCCTCGATGTTGAGGCTGTACTTGAATCCCGAGCATCCACCCGGCAGGACGCTCACGCGGAGACCCGCGGTTTCCGCGGGCACCTGCTCGGTGGTCATGAACTTCTGGACTTCCCGGGCGGCCTGATCGGTGATGACCAGTGTGAACCCCGGCGTACTGACCTGCTGTTCCATGCTCTCCATTTGACCTGCTCCGTTTCCCTGGTGTGCCGGGACGGCGGTTCCGGCGGACGCCGTCTCTCCTGCTCTGCAAGCTACGAACTCGGGGGGGGCGCTGTCAATTCCGTCGGAATCGGAGGTCGGCGGCTAAGCCTAAGTCTCTCAATGACTAAACGAGTCGGACGTCAGGATGTTGGGGGTTCGCCTTCGGAGGGAACAGGAATGCCGCCCGTGACCCGCCCTCAGGGGGAGTGCGGCCCCTCCCGGGAGAGGCCCGACCCCATAGGGAAAGCGGGAGGCAGGCTCACCGGGAGCTGTCCGTTGATGGGTGCCAGACCGCTCAGAGCCCGGGCCGCGGCCCATTCGCTCGGGCCGCCGGCGCCCCAGGCAAGGAGGTACGCCCTGAGGTGGGGGACCTGCATGCCGATGTAGGGAGAGCCCAGCGACACCAGCACTGCCCGGCGCTTGCGCAGGGTCTCGTCGGCCAGCTTGGCGACGGCCTCGGGCAGGGCCACGGTGCCCTTCGACGCGCTGGCCTTCACCGACACCGCGATGATCGTGTAGGAGTTCCGGCGGATGACCTTCTCCGCGGAGTCGAAGCTTTCGGAGCCGCTGGCCGGCCAGAGTCGAAACGGCGTCACCTGGTGACCGGCGGCGCGGAGCTGTCTCGCCAGGGTGTTCCCGACCGAGGCGGCGTTTTCTTCACCGTAGGTAATCAGCGCGATCTGTCGCGGTCGCGCCCGGAGGCTGTCCACCGTGCCCACGCTGTCGGCCACGAGCGTCACCGACCGCTGGGCAATGTCGCGTGCGGTCTGGAGGAACCGGACCGAGCCGACCACGGCCGGGACGCTGTCGAGCGAGACCGTGCGGCTCCTGAACAGCCCGAGCCGCTGCTTGAGCGTCAGCAGGCGTCTGACCGAGGCGTCGAGTCGCGCGGCGGTTACCCGGCCGCTTTCGACCGCCCGTTTCAGGGCGTCGATGGCGACACCCGGGTCGGACGGTTGCAGCAGGAGGTCGGCGCCGGCGAGAAAAGCGAGCACCGCGGCCTCGCCCGAGCCATAGCCGTTCACGATCCCCCCCATGTCGAGCGCATCGGTGACCACGGCGCCCCGGAACCCGAGCGAATCGCGCAGCAGCCCGGTGAGGATCGACGGGTCGAGGGTCGCGGGGCGGCGGGCGTATGGACCAATGCCGGGTGTGGCGACGTGGGCGGACATGACGAACGAGGCGCCGGCTTCGACCGCGGCCCGGAAGGGGACCAGTTCGAGCGAATCGAGGCGCGGCCATGGCGACGCAATGGCGGGCAGCGACAGGTGCGAGTCGGTCTCGGTATCGCCGTGACCGGGAAAATGCTTGGCCGTCGCGAGCATCCCGTGCTCCTGGAGGCCGCGAATGCTGGCAGAGACGAAGCGACCCACCCGATACGGATCCTCCCCGAAGGAGCGGGTGTTGATGATCGGGTTGGCGGGATTGTTGTTGACGTCGGCCACGGGGGCGAACGTCAGGTGAATGCCGACCGCTCGACCCTCCAGGGCGGTGATCCGTCCGACGTCGTAGGCGTCCTGTTCACTGCCCGCCGCCGCCACCCCCATATTGGGGGGGAATTGAGTGGCACCGGTCAGCCGGAAACTGGCCCCGCTTTCCAGGTCGGAGGCGATGAGCAGCGGGAGCACCGAGCGTTGCTGCAGCCGGTTGAGCTTCATGGCGACGTCGAGCGGCGAACCGACGGAGACGATGATGCCGCCGACACTCAGCGAATCCACCCAGCGTTGCATGACGGTGAAGAGGCTGTCGTCGAAGGCGGCGTAGTTGCCCGGGATCCAGGGCATCACCACCTGGGCCACCCGTGCCCGGAGCGGCATGGTGTTGATGAGCTGCTCGATCGCCAGCGAATCGAGACGGGCCCTACCCGCGCCAAGCCAGAATGGGCCGCGGGACTGCTGGGCCGCCACTGGTGGGCAGACCAGGAGCGCCATGGCTGCGAGGCCGAGCCAGGACGGGCCCACCAGACGAGAGCGTGAACGCGAATGCTGCAAGCGAAGTCCCTTCTGAAGATCGTGGCGGCGGCCCTCCTGCCGGTCGTGGCATCGGGGTCGAGCCGTCCAGCCGCCGCGCCGCCGACCGATGGGATCCGGCCCGGGCTCGAGGTGCTGCTGACCGACCACGCGTCCCTGGTCCTGGGCCGGCGGGTCGGCCTGGTCACCAACCAGGCAGGGGTCGACCATGCCGGAGTGCGCGGCGTGGACCGACTGCTCGGTGCCGGAGTCCGCGTGGTGGCCCTGTTCAGCCCCGAACACGGCTTCCGCGGCACCGCGGATCCGGGTGCGCCGGTGACCTCGACCACCGATTCGGCGACGGGTCTCCCAATCTACAGCCTCTATGGCGCCAATTCCGCCCCGAGCGCCGCGATGCTGGCCGGTATCGACGTCATGCTGGTGGACCTGCAGGATGTCGGGGCGCGGTACTACACCTACCTCTGGACCACGGTCGAGGTGCTGCGAGCGGCGCAGCGCCACCGGCTCCCGGTGGTGGTGCTGGACCGGCCCAATCCAATCGGGGGGCTGGTCCAGGGCAACGTACTCGATGCGACCTACCGCTCCGCGGTCGGGCTGCTCGCCGTGCCGATGCGCCATGGCATGACCCTCGGCGAACTCGCGCGACTGGCCAGGCATGACCTGGGCCTCAAGGCCTCGCTGACCGTGATTCCCGTCCGCGGGTGGCACCGGTCGATGTATTTCGACGAGACCGGGCTGCCCTTTGTGGCTCCGTCGCCGAACCTGCGGGTGCTCGAGGCCCTGATTCATTATCCCGGTCTCTGTCTGTTCGAGGGGACGACGCTCTCGGTCGGGCGGGGCACCGATCATCCGTTCGAGCAGATCGGCGCGCCCTGGCTGGATACATCGGCGACCCTCCTTCGGCTGCGCGCCATCCGCCACCCCGGGGTCGAGTTCACGGCCGTCACCTTCACGCCGAACCGGCCAGGCGATGGCAAGTACGCCGACACGCTGGTCCCTGGGCTCCGACTCCGGGTCACCGATCGACGCGCGTACGATCCCACTACAACGGCGCTGATGCTCCTGGCCGCCCTCGATCAGTCCGGCAGGAGCGGCGCAGCCAGTCGGCTCTGGCCGACCTCGCTGGCGCAGATCACCCGATTGTACGGAGGGGATCCTGCTCCCCTTACGTGGGTGGAGGGCGGGCAGTTGGCGGCCCTCGCCGCCCAATGGCAAGACGACCGGGACCGGTTCCTCGAGCGACGTCGCCCATACCTGATGTACCCTGAGTAGACCCGGTCCCCATCGTCGGCGCCCCCATCCTTCCACCAAACCGTTCCGCTGATTAGCTTTGCGGCCGGTTTTCCCCGGGGCCCGAGGGGTCGCTCCGATCCCCGATCCCGCGCGCCAAGGACCCGTTGCCCTTGCGACTCGTCACCAAACGGATCGAGGAGCCTTTCCGGGCCCTGACCCGCCCCGTGGTCGAGGGGCTGATTCGGTCGGGGGTCCGCCCCAACACGATCACGACGATCGGAACGCTGCTCGTCGTCGCCTCCGCTGTGGCCTACGGGGCAGGATCGATCCGGCTGGGGGGAGTCCTGTACCTGGTCAGCGGGATCGTGGACACCCTGGACGGCGCGGTCGCCCGGGCCAACGGGCAGGTAACCAAGTTCGGGGCGTTCTACGACTCGACCCTCGACCGGGTGGGTGACGGCGCCACGTTCATGGGTATCGCGGTGTTCTACCTGCTGGCGCCGGCCGGAGCCGTGGCCTTCCGCGAACTCGGGGTCATTGTCAGCATGGTCGCCATCGTGGCGTCCCTCCTGGTCTCGTACGCGCGGGCCCGTGCGGAAGGACTGGGGCTGGATTGCAAGGTGGGACTGGTCCAGCGGGCCGAGCGGATCCTCCTGCTGGGCGTGCCGTCCGTACTGGTGGGTGCCGGTCCGGAGGGGCCTGGTACTGTTCTGGATCGTGGTGCTGCTGGCGCTCACCTCGGTCATCACGGTGGTGCAGCGCTTCGTATACGTCTACCAGGTGACCGAGGGCGCGGGCGCGCCCGGGGCACCGAAAGGACCATGAGCGTGGCGACAGGAACTCCCCGGCCGATCGCCCCCGCCGAGCGGCAAACTCGGCGTGCTGTGTGTCGGACTCGGCGCGGTGGCGACGACGTTCATCGCGGGGGTCGAGCTGATCCGGCGGGGCAAGGCCAAGCCGACCGGTTCGCTCACCCAGATGGGCACCATCCGGCTCGGCAAGCGGACCGAGGGGCGGGCGCCGCTGATCAAGGAGTTCGTGCCGCTCGCCGAGCTGAACGACCTGGTGTTCGGCGCCTGGGACCCGGTGCCGGACGACGCCTACCGGAGCTGCCTGCACTGCGGGGTGCTCGACAAGCACGAGCACGTGGAGCCCATCAAGGAGTTCCTCCAGGGCATCGCGCCGATGCCGGCCGTCTTCGACCAGAACTACGTGAAGCGACTCGAGGGCACGAACGTCAAGCAGGGCCGCACCAAGAAGGAACTGGCCGAGGCGCTCCGCAAGGACATCCGCGACTTCAAGGCCGCGCACAACTGCGACCGGCTGGTGATCGTCTGGTGCGCCTCGACCGAGATCTTCATTCAGCCCGGGCCGGCTCACCAGACGCTGGCGGCCTTCGAGCGCGCGATGGAGAGCAACGACGTCTCCATCGCGCCGTCGATGCTGTACGCCTACGCCGCCATCATGGAAGGGGTGCCGTTCGCCAACGGGGCCCCGAACCTCACCTGCGACGTCCCGGCGCTGGAGCAGCTGGCCACCGACAAGGGAGTGGCGATCGGGGGCAAGGACTTCAAGACCGGCCAGACGATGATCAAGACCGTGCTGGCCCCGATGTTCAAGGCGCGCATGCTCGGTGTGGCCGGCTGGTACTCGACCAACATCCTGGGCAACCGGGACGGCGAAGTGCTGGACGATCCGGAGAGCTTCAAGACCAAGGAAGAGTCGAAGCTGGGAGTGCTGGAGTACATCCTCCAGCCGCAGCTGTATCCGGAGCTGTACGGCGAGATATACCACAAGGTCCGGATCAACTACTACCCGCCCCGTGGGGACAACAAGGAAGGGTGGGACAACATCGACATCTTCGGGTGGTGCGGCTACCCGATGCAGATCAAGGTCGACTTCCTCTGTCGCGATTCCATCCTCGCCGCACCGCTGGTCCTGGATCTGGCGATCTTCTTCGACCTGGCCCAACGCGCCAAGCTCTCGGGCATCCAGGAGTGGCTCTCGTTCTACTTCAAGAGCCCGCAGGTCGCGCCCGGGCTCTATCCCGAGCACGACCTTTTCATCCAGCAGACCAAACTCAAGAACACCCTGCGCTGGCTGATGGGGGAGTCGGCGATCACCCATCTGGGGGTGGAGTACTACGAGTATGGGGAAAAGTGAGAAGTGAGAAGTGAGAGTGAGCGTCAGCACTTCTCACTTCTCACTTCTCACTGAACCACCACCGGAACCCGAACACACGATGAAATATTTTCACCGCACCCACCTCGCCCCGGATACGGTCATCGGCCAGGCCAATGCCTTCTTCGGGTCCCGGTTCGCCCCGACGGAGGAGACCCCGCGGCGGCGCCGGTTCACGGGGACGATCGGGCAGGTCGCGGTGACCGCCCAGGCGGAGGGCGGGCACTACACCCTGGTGACAGTGGAAACCAATCAGCCGGGCGAGAGCGAGGCGGACCGGCTGGCCAAGCGATTCCTCACCGAGGTACACGCTTCGGCCGACCCGTCGCACGCGGTGCGGGGGGCGTACTGAGTCCCAAGGCGTCAGGCGTCAGGCGTCAGGCGTCAGGGGCCAGGAGTCAGGCGTCAGCCATTAGCCGTCAGCCAACGTTCATTCTCAATCGACCGGAGTCCCTGATGAAGATCCGCGCGCTGCCCTGGTTGTTCGCCGCGCTGCTCCCCCTGACGCTGGCCGTCCCGTCGCTCGTCGCGCAGGAGGGCCACCGGCCCGGGGGCGAGGTGAACCTCCTGCTGCCCGATCTCACCTCGGTCAGCTTCCTGGGCTATAGCGGCCACCAGGTCCTGCTCTCGGGTCTGGTGGTGTGCGTGCTGGGAATGCTCTTCGGGTTGTGGAATTATCGGGGGGTGAAGGGACTCGCGGTCCACCGCAGCATGGCCGAGATCTCGGAGCTGATCTACCAGACCTGCAAGGCGTACCTGATCCAGCAGGGCAAGTTCCTGCTGGTGCTGTTCGTGTTCATCGGCGCGGTGATCGTCCTTTATTTCCGGGTGACCGGCCTCGATTGGAGCAAGATCGGGATCATTCTCGCCTTCGGACTCATCGGCATGGCGGGCAGCTACGGCGTGGCCTGGTTCGGCATCCGGATCAACACCTTAGCCAACAGCCGGACCGCCTTCGCGAGCCTGGCGGGGAAGGGTTTCCCGGTCTACGCCATCCCGCTCCGGGCCGGCATGAGCGTGGGGATGATGCTGATTTCGGTCGAGCTGCTGTTCATGCTCGCCATCCTGCTCTTCATCCCCTCCGACGTCGCCGGTGCGTGCTTCCTCGGTTTCGCCATCGGCGAGTCGCTGGGGGCCTCGGCGTTGCGCATCGCGGGCGGCATCTTCACCAAGATCGCCGACATCGGGTCGGACCTGATGAAGGTGGTGTTCAAGATCAAGGAGGACGACGCCCGGAACCCCGGGGTCATCGCCGATTGCACCGGCGACAACGCGGGCGACTCGGTGGGACCGACGGCCGACGGGTTCGAGACCTACGGCGTAACCGGTGTCGCCCTGATCACGTTCATCGTGCTGGCCGTCACCGACCCGGCGGTCCAGGCACAGCTCCTGGTCTGGATCTTCCTGATGCGCGTGATGATGGTGCTGGCCTCGGGCGCCTCGTATCTCATCAACGACGTCCTGGCGCGCGGCCGGCATGGCGAGGCCGTCAAGTTCAACTTCGAGCACCCGCTGACGCAGCTGGTGTGGCTGACCTCCATCGTGTCGGTGGTGCTCACCTACCTGCTCTCGATGGTCGTCATCCCCTCGCTGGGCGGCGACCCGACCATGTGGTGGAAGCTGTCCACCGTAATCACCTGTGGCACCCTTGCCGGGGCGATCATTCCCGAGCTGGTGAAGATCTTCACCTCGACCAGTTCGCGACACGTACGCGAGGTCGTGACCTCCTCTCGCGAGGGCGGAGCGTCGCTCAACATCCTGTCCGGCCTGGTCGCGGGCAACTTCTCCGCCTACTGGCTCGGAATCGTGATCATGGCCCTCATGGCGGCCGCGTTCGGGGTGAGTACCCTGGGGCTCGACGCGTTCATGAAAGCGCCCGCGATCTTCGCCTTCGGCCTGGTGGCCTTCGGGTTTCTGGGCATGGGGCCGGTGACCATCGCGGTCGACAGCTACGGCCCGGTCACCGACAATGCCCAGTCGATCTACGAACTGTCGGTCATCGAGACCCTGCCGAACATCAAGCAGGAGATCAAGAAGGACTTTGGCTTCGACGTGAACTTCGAGGTGGCCAAGGAGCTGCTCGAGGAGAACGACGGGGCGGGGAACACCTTCAAGGCCACGGCCAAGCCGGTGCTGATCGGCACCGCGGTGGTGGGGGCCACGACGATGATCTTCTCGATCATCATGGCCCTTACCCACGGGCTCACCAGCGGCATGGAGAACCTGTCCATCCTTCACCCGCCTTTCCTTCTGGGTCTGATCACCGGCGGTTCCGTGATCTACTGGTTCACGGGTGCATCGATTCAGGCGGTAACCACCGGTGCCTATCGGGCGGTCGAATTCATCAAGGCCAACATCAAGCTCGAAGGCAGCACCAGGGCCTCGGTGGAGGACAGCCGCAAGGTGGTGGAGATCTGCACCAAGTACGCCCAGAAGGGCATGATCAACATCTTCCTCGGGGTATTCTTCTCAACGCTGGCCTTCGCCTTCATCGAGCCGTTTTTCTTCATCGGCTACCTCATCTCGATCGCGATGTTCGGGCTGTATCAGGCCATCTTCATGGCCAACGCCGGTGGCGCCTGGGACAATGCCAAGAAGATCGTGGAAACCGAACTCAAGATGAAAGGCACCGATCTGCACGCGGCCTCGGTGGTGGGTGACACCGTCGGCGACCCGTTCAAGGACACCTCCTCGGTGGCTCTGAACCCCGTCATCAAGTTCACCACGCTGTTTGGCCTGCTGGCGGTCGAGCTGGGCGTGTATCTGGCCGCCGGGCGGGGCGCTACCCTGAGTACCTCGCTGGCGGTGGCGTTCTTCGTGGTATCGATGGTCTTCGTGTACCGGTCGTTCTACTCGATGCGGATCGAGACCACCGGGTAGGCGGGTTTCGCATCGTGGTCCGGACCGGTATGCTGGAAGGCGGAGAGACGGTCTCTCCGCCTTCGTTTCGTCAATGCCAAGGCCGACCTCGACAAGGAGGGTTCCATGGCCGATCGCGTCCGCAAAGTGAGCTACTGCTATCTCAAGGTGCCGAGCCGGCCCGGTCAGGGAGCGCGCATCCTGGCGGCCCTCCGGGAAGCCGGGGTGAACCTGCTTGCCTATACGGGGTTTCCGGCGGGTGGCGGCAAGGCCCAGATCGATCTGGTCTCGGACGACCTGTCGGGGGTGAAGCGGGTGGCGCGCCAGCAGGGCTGGCGCCTGAGCGCGGTCAAGAAGGGCTTCGTGGTGCAGGGTGAAGACCGGGTGGGCGCCGTGCAGCGCCACCTTCAGAAGCTGGCCGACGGCGGGGTCAACGTCATCGCCGCCGACGCGGTGACCGCGGGGAAGGGGCGCTACGGCATGATCCTGTGGGTCGCGCCTGCCGTCTACGGCCGGGCCGCGAGGCTGCTCGGGGCCAGCTGAAGAAGCCCCTCGGGAACTCTCCCAGGCCTCCCGCGTCGGAATCCACAGGAGGCACGTCGATACTACCGACGAGCCCCGTGGGTTACCGGACATCGACAGGGAGGGACGATCCATGCGTGCACCCATGACATTTGTGGGCGTTTGGCTGGTACTGGCTGGGACCGCAGTGCCGGCCAGCGCCCAGGAACAGAGCGGCTCACCCATTATCGCGACACCAGCCAGCCTTACCTGGGGCCCGGCGCCGGCGATCCTCCCGGCTGGAGCGAAGCTGGCAGTGATCGCAGGCGACCCGACCAAGGCTGGGCCGTACACCATGCGCTTGAAGATGCCGCACGGCTACCGCATCCCGCCCCATTGGCATTCGGTCGACGAGCACGTGACTGTGCTCCAAGGGACCTTCCGCGTCGGGTTGGGCACGCCGTTCGATAGCACCAAGCTCACGGACCTGCCCGCCGGCAGCTTCGGGATGCTGCATCCGGGCATGGTCCATTTCGCCGAGGCCCGGGGCGAGACGGTGATTCAGCTGCACGGTGTGGGACCGTGGGGCCTGACCTACGCGAACCCGGCAGACGATCCTCCCGGCGGGAAGGCCTCGCCGTGATCATGGTGGACGTCTCCGCCGGTCTGGCAGGACACGACCTGAGAGAGGGGCTGGAAGCCCGGCGGGCCTGGTTCGAGGAAGCGATCGTTGCCCTCCTGCCAGACCTCTATGCGACGGGGATTCGGCTGGTTCGTAACAAGACCGATGCCGAGGACCTGGTCGCGGAAGCGGTTGCCAAGGCGTGGCTCGGCGTCGATGTGCTGCGGGAACGCTCGAGCTTCCGCGGATGGGTGTTCCGGATTCTCACCAACCAGTTTCTCAGTCTCTGTCGCGCGCGGAGCCTGCGCTGCGAGACCGAGCTGCCGGAGGACACGGCCGAAGACGCCGCCTCGTTCTCGCTGTTCGAGCGCCTGCACCAGCCGTTTCTGCTCTGGGGAGGGAATCCGGAGCGGGAGTTGCTGGATCGCCTGGTGCGTGAGGACCTGGAACGGGCGATAGCGGCGTTGCCCGAGGTGTACCGGGTCATCGTCATCCTGTCCGACCTGCAGGGGCTTCGCTACCATGAAATCGCCGAGGGCCTGGGAATCCCCATCGGCACGGTTCGGTCCCGCCTGGCGCGAGGGCGGGCCAGGCTGCAACGGGCGCTCTGGCGCCACGCCGTGGACGCGGGACTGGTCCGCGCGCCGGAACGAGGGGGGACGACTTCATGAGCCAACCGCAGATGATCACCTGCGAGGAGGCCCTGCGCCTGCTCGCCGCGCACCTCGATCGCGAGCTGGACGCGCACGGCCACAATGCCGTGGAACGCCATCTCACCGTCTGCCGATCGTGCTTCTCGCGGGCGGAGTTCGAGCGCCGGTTGAAGGCGCAGCTCGGCGAACTGGGGCGCGAGGCGGTGGATCGCAACTTCGACGATCGGATCCGCGGACTCATCCAGCAGTTCGGACTTCCGGCACCGCCGCCTCGGCCGGCAACCTGAGGGGAATGCCGCATGGTGGCCATACTCTCCAACCAGCGCGAAACGATTCTCGACGCGGTGCGAGCCATGTACACGGCGGTCGCCTCGTCTCCCGATCGAGAGTTCCATTTTCCCACCGGCCGCAGGGCGTGCCTGCATGTGGGCTATCCCGAGCACGAGTTGGATGCCATTCCGGCCTCGGCGGTGGAATCGTTCGCCGGGGTGGGATATCCGTTCGCGGCCCACGTCATCCGGGCGGGAGACGTGGTCCTCGACCTCGGGTCCGGCTCCGGCACGGATGCCCTCATCGCCAGCCGACGGGTCGGTCCCCGGGGTCGGGTCTATGCTCTCGACATGACGCCAGCGATGCGCGTGAAGCTGGCGGCGAACGTTGAGCTCCTCGGCTCCGAGAACGTCACCATCCTTGCCGGCGAGGCCGAAGCCATCCCGCTGCCCGAGGCCTCCGTTACCGTGGTTTCGACCAATGGGGTCATCAACCTCGTGCCGGACAAGGCGCGAGCCTTTCGGGAGTGCCAGCGGGTATTGCGACCTGGCGGCGGCCTCCAGCTGGCCGACATCGTGGTCACGTCGCTGCCATCCGACGCCTGCCGCGCCCACCCGGAATTGTGGGCCGAGTGTATCGTCGGCGCCGTCCGCGAGGCGGACTACCTGGAGATGCTGCGTGCGGCGGGCTTCACTGGCGTCGAAGTCCTGAGCCGACTCGACTACTTCGCCGCGAGCCTCGACGAAGAAACCCGGAAGGTGGCACAATCGTTCGGCGCGGGAGCGGTGGTACTCCGGGCGGCCAAACCCGGATGATGGCGGCTGAAGCCGCCACCTCCTGCACTTCCGCCTGCACCGTGGCAGTGGTAATCTGAGCCCTCCCTGCCGCCGGTGTAATCCATGTTCAAGCTTCTGGCTGCGGCCACCATCCTCGCGTCCGCGTCCGCGCCTGCCTTCGCTCAGTCGGACTCTGATCTCGCCGGCGCGGTTGATCGTCTCGCGCCGAGGCTGATCGAAATTCGGCAGCAGATCCACCGAAATCCCGAACTCGGCAACCGGGAAACCGGCACAGCCGCCCTGGTCGCCCGCGAGCTCCGCCGGCTGGGACTCGAAGTACGGACCGGCGTCGCCGTGACCGGAGTGATCGGAATCCTGCGTGGCGGGCGGCCCGGTCCGGTGGTGGCCATTCGGGCCGACATGGACGCGCTGCCGGTGACCGAGCAGACCGACCTGCCCTTCCGCTCGGTCGTCCGGGCCACGTACCTCGGCCGGGAGACCGGGGTCTCGCATGCCTGCGGGCACGACATCCATGTCGCGGCCCAACTCGGAGTCGCCAACATCCTCGCCGGGATGAAGGCCCGTCTCCCGGGGACGGTGGTGTTCATCTTCCAGCCAGCCGAAGAGGGACCGCCCCCCGGGGAACGGGGTGGGGCGGGGCTCATGGTCGAGGAGGGTGCCCTGGCCAATCCCCGGCCGGACCTGATCCTCGCCTTCCACGCCAATGGGGACCCTCCAGATGAGGAGGGCGAGGACGAGTTGCTCGGCCGGGTGGTGTACGCACCGGGCCCGACGTTCGCCGCCGCGACCAAGTGGACGGCCCGGGTCATTGGCCGGCAGGCGCACGGCGCTACCCCGCATCTGGGCGTCGATGCCATCGTGACGGCGGCCGAGGTGGTCACCATGCTGCAGACGATCCGCTCCCGGACTCTCTCGCCGTTCACGCCGAGCGTCGTCACGACCGGCGTGTTCCGGTCGGGGGATCGCAACAACATCGTCGCCGGTGAGGCGTCCCTCGAGGGCACGATCCGGACCTTCGACGACAGCGTGCAGAACACCATCGAGCGCCGGATGCGGGAGATTTTCGACGGCGTGACCCGCGCTGCGGGCGCCACCTACACCTTGGAGTTCGACCGCTCGCACCCGGTGACCATCAACGACAGCGCGCTCACCGCCCGCCTGGCCCCGGTCATCCGGCGCGTCGTCGGCGCCGATCACGTGCGCCAGGTGCCGCCCCAGACCGGCGCGGAGGACTTCTCCTATTTCGCCCGCGAGGTGCCCGGCTTCTACATCCAGATCGGTGTCGTGCCTCCCGGCAGGGTTTCGGGCGGCCATCACACCCCGACGTTCTATGCCGATGACCAGGCGATCCCGATCGCGATGCGGGTGATGACAGCCCTGGTGCTGAATGCGCTGGGGGCGGGGAGCTAGCGCTACTGGCATGCGGCCCCGGTTCCCGCCTGGCCTGGCCCCCGGAGCGGGTCAACCCTGGTCCCCGCCCTCCGATTCCATGCCATGACGTCACCCGCACCCGCCACCCACGGCCCACCGCTTCCTGCAGGGCTGACCCGCGGGCAACTACTCGACTTGTACTACTGGATGCGGCTCACCCGGTCTCTCGAAGAGCGCCTCGTGGGCCTGCACCGGCAAGGCAAGGTCGTGGGCGGCCTGTTCCGCTCGCTCGGCCAGGAGGCCGATGCGGTGGGCAGCGCCTTCGCGCTCCAACCCGGTGACATCCTCTCGCCGCTGATCCGAAACCTGGGCTCGATGCTGGTGAAGGGCGCGACCCCGCTCGAAGTGCTGCGGCAGTACCTGGCCAAAGCCGAGAGCCCGACGGCCGGTCGCGAACTCAACATCCACTTCAACGACCTCGAGCGCGGGTTCCTCGGTCAGGTCTCGTCGCTCGGAGCGATGGTGCCGGTCATGGCCGGCATTGCGCTGTACTTCAAGCTGACTCGCCAGCCGCGGGTCGGCCTGGTCTATGTCGGCGACGGCGCGATGAGTACCGGTGCGACCCACGAGGGGATCAACTTCGCCGCGGTGCAGCGGCTACCGCTGGTGATCGTGTGCGAGAACAACGGCTATGCCTACAGCACGCCGGTCCGGCTGCAGACCGCGGCGGCCGGGCTGGTCGACAAGGCCTCCGGCTACGGTGTGCCCGGCGCCCGGGCGGACGGCAACGACGTGATCGCCACCTACGAGGTTACTCGGCAGGCGGTGGAGCGCGCCCGGGCCGGGGAAGGGGTGACGCTGGTCGAGCTGGTGACCTATCGGCGCAAAGGGCACGCCGAACATGACGATCAGCGGTATGTGCCGGCCGGAGAAATCGAAGGCTGGGAGCAGAACGATCCGATCGATCGCTATCGCCGGCGGCTGACTGAATCCGGCTGGGCCACGCCCGGAGAGATCGAGTCGACCGACACCCGGGTGAGCCATGAACTCGACGCGGCGGTCGAGCGCTGTCAGGATGAGCCGTTCCCCGATCCATCGACCGCGCTCACCGGGGTGTACGCCGAGCCAGCCCGCACTCCGATCGAATGGTACCGCCAGCTGGCTGCCGAGCCGCCGAGCCGCCGAGCCGCCGAGCCGTGACCCAGACCACCTATCTCGAAGCCATCCGCCAGGGGCTCTGGGAAGAGCTGGAGCGCGATGAGCGGGTGTTCCTGCTCGGCGAGGACATCGGCGCGCTGGGTGGGCCGTTCCGGGTCACCGAAGGGATGCTGGCCCGGTTCGGTTCGGAGCGGGTGATCGATACGCCGGTGAGCGAACAGGCGATTGTCGGCGCCGCCGCGGGCGCGGCCCACATGGGGCTGCGCCCGGTGTGCGAGATGCAGTTCATCGACTTCATCGCCTGCGCGTATGACCTGCTGACCAACTACGTCGCCACCGCGAGGTATCGCGCCGGGCTGTCGACGGCCCTGGTCGTCCGGGGGCCGAGCGGCGGCTACGTCCGGGGCGGGCCGTTCCACAGCCAGAATCCGGAGGCCGCCTTCCTCCATACTCCCGGGCTCAAGATCGTCTGCCCGGCCACCGCCCGGGATGCCAAGGGGCTGATAAAATCCGCGATCCGGGACGACGATCCGGTGCTGTTCTTCGAGCACAAGTATCTTTACCGGCGGGTCAAGGAGGACCTGCCGGCCGGGGAGATCCTGACCCCGATCGGGCCGGCCCGGCTGGCCCGCGAAGGACGGGACCTCACCGTGGTCAGCTGGTCGGCGATGGTCTGGAAGGCGTTGGAGGCGGCGGAACAGCTGGAGCGCGAGGACGGGCTCTCGGTCGAGGTGCTCGACCTCCGCACCCTGATGCCGATGGACGACGAGGCGATCGTCGCCAGTGTCCGCAAGACCAACCGGGTGCTGGTCGCCCACGAGGATACCCGGACCGGTGGCGTGGCCGGGGAGATCGTCGCCCGGATCAACGAGCTGGCGTTCGAATGGCTCGACGCACCGGTACGGCGAGTGGCGGCTCACGATGTCCCCTTGCCGTACGCGCCCACGCTCGAGGATCTTGTGCTTCCGCAAACCGACGACCTGGTCGCGGCGTGCCGTTGGCTGGCGGGTTACTGAAGGATCAGGGTAGGTCGGTCAGTGTTAGCGCGGGCGCCCGACGTAATTTGTGGGTCGCTCCGCCGTGCCGCAGCACTATGCGTACGATTCGGCTGATAGCTGATAGCGGAACGCCGATATCCCGCATCGCCCGGATCTCCGGAGAATTCACCGCATGGCCCGCATCGACGTCATCATGCCGCAGATGGGCGAGTCCATCACCGAGGGGACGCTCTCCAAGTGGCTCAAGCAGGTCGGTGACGACGTCAAGCGCGACGAGCCGATCTTCGAGATCTCCACCGACAAGGTCGATGCCGAGATTCCGTCGCCCAGCGCCGGAGTGCTGGCCGAGGTCCTGGTGCAGCAGGGTGAGACGGTAGCCGTCCAGACCGTGGTGGCGCGGATCGAGACCGATGCCGCGTCGGCCGCATCCCCGCCGAAGGAGGCAAAAGGTCCCCCGCCCCGCGTCGCTGCTCCGCCTCCCACTCACGCCCAACTCCGATCGCCGAGCCGTCGCCGGCGGTCGAGCCGCCCGCCGGCCGCCGAGATCCGCCGAGCCGCCGAGCCGCCGAGCCGTCCGGTGACGGTCCCGAGACCGCGGCCGACCGGCTGCGCCATCGGTCGACTCCGCTGGTGCGAAAAATCGCGGCCGAGCACGGCATTGACCTGACCTCCGTTTCGGGGAGCGGTCACGCCGGTCGAGTGACGAAGAACGACATTGTCGGCTTCATCGAGGGTGCGGCCGCCCCGGCGGTGAATGCGCCGGACCGCCCCATTGCCGACGGCCGGGGTGGGCGGCTCTCCGCCGAACCGCCGGCGCGCCGAGCCGCCGAGCCGACGGCGGAGCCATGGTCGGGCGATCGGGTGGAGCCGTGGTCGAGAATCCGCAAGCTCACCGCCGAACACATGGTGATGTCGCGGCGGGTCTCGGCCCATGTCCAGACTCTGTTCGAGATCGACTACACCCGGGTGGCCCAGATCCGCGCCCGGAAGAAGAAGGAATACGCCGACCGCGGGGTGAGCCTGACCTACCTGGCGTTCATCGCCAAGGCCGTCGCCGAAAATCTCAGAAAGCACCCGACACTGAACGCGGCGGTCGGGCATGAGGCCACCATTCTCCGGCGCGAGATCAACCTGGGCATCGCAGTGGCGCTGGATTGGGGGCTGATCGTGCCGGTAGTGAAGCACGCCGACGAGCTGTCCCTGGCCGGGCTCGCCCGTGCCATCAACGATCTCGGGGAGCGGGCCCGCTCCAAGAAGCTGAATCCCGATGACGTGCAGCGCGGTACCTTTACGATCACCAACCCCGGGGTGTTCGGGTCGCACGCCGGCCTCCCGATCATCAACCAGCCGCAGGTCGCCATCATCGGCGTCGGCACGATCGAGAAGCGGGCGGCGGTGGTCACCCAGCCCGATGGGACGGATGCCATCGCCCCGCGTCTCAAGGGCATGCTCACGATGTCATTCGATCATCGGGTGGTCGACGGCGCCGACGCCGATCGGTTCCTCGCCGACGTGAAGAAGACCCTCGAGGCGTTCCCCGAGGACGCGGCCTGAGATGCCGACCCGGGTCCTCACGATCGCCGAAGCCAGGGTGGCGCCGGGTGGGGAACGAGAGTACGTCCATATCGTGCGCACGCTGGCGGCGCTCGGCGCGGAACGGTCTCGCCGCCTCTGGCTGTTCCGCAGCCGGACCCAGCCGGGACGCTACCTCGAATTCAGCGAGAGTTCGACCGAACTGACGCACCGATTCCGGGCGTCCCGGACCGACATCGAGGCCCGCCTCGAAAGCCGCCTGAAAGAGCTGGCGGAGTATCAGCCGGGAACCGAAGACCTCTGGGAAGAGGTTTCCGCGACGGACACCACCGATGTGCCGGGACCCTAGCAGGCGATCGCACCATCACGCCGAATTGAGGCTGATATGCCCCGACGCACCGTCACCGCCGATGGCCGGACCTGGGAGGTGGCCCTGTCGGGCCGGGTCACCCAGTATCAACGGGACGAGTTCAGTGTGGTCTTTCAGAGCAGCGACGGCCAGGAGACCCGGGTAGCGCGCTACTCGCCGCTGGGCTCGCGAATCCCCGAAGAGTCGCTCGCCGAGCTGTCCGATCCGGCATTGCGGCAGCTGCTCCGGCGCTCGCAGCCGTCCTGGACCGCCCCGGAAACGGAGTATCGCCGCTGACCGCACCCGCTTTCCTCCCGCCGCCGGTCGATCTGCATCTTCACTCCACGGCCTCGGACGGTGCCCTTCCTCCCGGCGAGGTCGTGTCTCGTGCCGCCGCGGCCGGCCTGGGAGCGATCGCGCTGACCGATCACGATACCCTCGGCGGCGTTCCCGCCGCGCTCGAGGCGGGGGAACGTCTGGGAGTCCGGGTGATCGCCGGCTGCGAGTTCTCGGTGGCCGCGAGCTGGGGCGAGCTGCATGTCCTCGGGTATTTTCTGCCCGTGGGGTGGGCGCCGCTGGAGGAATTCCTGAGCCGATGTCGACTCGACCGCGAGCGCCGCGGGGCCGAAATGGTCGCCAAGCTGCAGGCCCTGGGGTACGCGGTCACGATCGAGGACGTGCACGCCGAAGCGCAGGGCGGGGCGGTCGGCCGTCCGCACGTGGCGCGGGCCCTGGTACGGCGCGGGGTGGTCCGGGGTATCCAGGAGGCGTTCGACCGCTTCCTCGGCTGGGGCCGACCCTGTTTCGTCGAGAAACAGCTGCCGATGTTCGTAGACGTGTCGACGCTGGTGCACTCGGCCGGCGGCGTGCTCTCCGCGGCCCACCTGAAAGAGCGCGGGACCCGGGGAACCCTGGCGGCCCTGCAGGCCGCGGGGCTCGATGCCGTGGAGATCCGACATCCGACGCACGACGCGGAACTCCGGGCGCGCCTGACCGACCACGCCCGGACGCTGGGCCTGCTGCGAAGCGGGGGCTCCGACTGGCACGGCGACGCGGCCGACCTGACACCGGGCGCCCGGCTCGGCGGGCAGGACGTCCCGGCGGAGTGGCTCGACCTTCTGGAACGCGCTCGTCCCACGCCCCGGGAACCTCTGGCGCCTGCCGCGAATTGATTCCCTGGTGCTTTAGCGTCAGCTTTGCGCCACGTGGCTCCCGCCCGGCGCGGCGCCGGCAACCTGACCCGAGGATTCCTGATGCCGACTCAGTGGGACTTTTCCGGTAAGGCCGTGCTCGTGACCGGCGTGGCCCGCCCGGGCCAGATTGGTCACGCGGTGGCCCACGCATTCGGCAAGGCCGGTGCCCGGCTGGTGGTGGTGGATCGCAATGCGGTCGCCGTGGCCGAACGGGTCAAGGAGTTTGCCGCCGAGAAGATCGACGCCCGGCCGGCGGCGGGGGACCTGACCGAACCGGACGTCGCCGCGCTCGCGGTCGAAACGGCGCTCAAACACCACGGCCGGCTCGATGTCATCGTCAACGTCGCGGGCGGGCTCACGACCTACGGCCCGGTCGATCAGGTCAACGCGGACGCGTTCGACCGCGAAGTCGCCATCAACCTCAAGACGGCGTTCCTGATGTCGCGGGCCGGGATCGACGCGCTGGCCCGCTCCCGGGGCGCGATCGTCAACTTCGCGTCGGTCGCCTACTTCCGGCCCGCGGCACAGCTGGCGGTCTACAGCGCCGCCAAGGCGGGGGTCGTCGCGTTCACCCAGAGCCTGGCGGTGGAGCTCTGGCCCAGGGGCGTCCGGGTCAACGCCGTCGCGCCGGGCATGGTGCGCACCTCGGACAACGTGGCCCAGGCCGGCGAGACCGCCCAATACGTGGAGATGGGCCAGCTCATCGGCGCGGTATTGTTCCTCGCCGGAGACGCCTCCTCCGGCATCACCGGACAGATCCTTCCCGTTACCAACGGCATCTTCTGAATGCAGCTCGCGTCCCGCGTCGCCCTCGTCACCGGCGCGGGACGCCGACTCGGCCGGGCGATCGCGCTCGCTCTCGGTGGACGGGGGATGCGGGTCGCGCGTGCATTATCACAGCTCGGCCTCGGGTGCCGGCGACACGGTCACCGCGATCCAGGCGCTCGGGAGTTCGGCCCAGTCGTTCCAGGCGGACCTCGGGCAACCGGAAGCCGCGCGCGGTCTCCCGGCGCGGGTGGCCGAGCACTTCGGCGGGCTCGATGTGCTGGTCAACTCGGCCGGGATCATGGTCGCGGCGACCGTCGACGAGACCACGCCGGCGCTCTGGGACCGGGTCCTTGATCTCAACCTGCGCGCGCCGTTCTTCGTCGCCCAGGGGGCGCTGCCCTGGCTCCGGGCCGCGAAAGGCCGGATCATCAACCTGGCGGACGTCGGGGGCCTGGAGCCCTGGCCTCGCTACGCCGCGCATTCGGTGAGCAAGTCCGGTGTGGTGATGCTGACCCAGGCCCTGGCGCGCGCCCTGGCGCCTGATGTGACCGTAAACGCCGTCGCCCCCGGCGCGGTCCTGCCCCCCGACGATTGGGACGCCGCCGCCCGCGAGCACCTGGCCCGCACCACCCCGCTCAAGCGACTGGGTGCGGCCGGAGGACGTCACGGCCGCCATACTCTATCTTCTCGAGGCGGGGGACTACGTGACCGGACAGACGATCGTCGTGGATGGAGGCAGGCTCATCCGGTGAATGTTCGGAGAAATCGCCATCGTCGGTGGCGGGTGCTATGGCACCTTCTACGCCCGGCAGCTGGCCGAAGCGAAGGCGCGCGGAAAGACCGACTACGATCGCGTGCTGGTGGTGGATCGCGACGATCGCTGCCGGATGGCAACCGAGCTCGACCGGAGCGACGATCGTCGACTCGTGGTCGCGGACTGGAATGACTTCTTCGATGGCTATCTGCTCCCCGGACCGCCGCAGCCGACCCGTCGCCCAGCCGCCCCGCATGCCATCGTTCCTTCGCCCCTCATGCCGCACCTGATGTACGACTGGTTGCTCCGGCGGGCGCGGACCCGGTGGCCGGGACGGTCGGTCGAGACCCGCCCGCTCCCCGAGGGACCGGGAACGCCGTACGATCGGGCCGCACCGGACGGCACCCGGTACGTGTCCTTCGCCGACTGGCTGTGTCCCACGCATTGCATCGAGCCGGCGATCTGTCCGGTCACCCGCGCCCCGCGGACCTGGGAAATGTCGGACGCGATCCACGACCTGGCACGCCGGCTCGACGCCGTGGGACCGATTCTGTTCCGGTGCGAGCATCAGGTCCACGGGGTCGGCATGTTCATGGTCAGCGAGGTGCTGACCGGAGAGACCAGGGTGACCGACGCCGGCGACCGGGGGGATCCGGTGGACGTGGTGGTCGGCACGGTCTCCAGCTGCCACGGGGCCCTCAACCTGCTCCATCTCGGGCCGTCCTGAGCTGGACGGTTGCCAGACGTTCTATATTCCATGATGGACTCCTTGCACGACCGATCCGGACCGACTGGCGAGCCATGAGTACTTATTCCGACTACGACTACGACACGGTGATCGTCGGGGCCGGCCCGGCTGGGCTGTGCGCCGCGATGTATGCGGGGCGGGGCATGCTCAAGGCGGTGACGCTCGAGAGCAAAGTGCCGGGTGGGGAGCTGCTGAACACCGAGAAGATCGAAGATTATCCCGGTTTCGAGTCGATCCTCGGGCGGGACCTGGCCGAGCGGATGGCGAGCCATGCCCGGAAGTTCGGCGCCGAGATTCGGCAGGCGACCGTCGAGGGCATCTACCCGCAGTCGGATGGCACGTTCGAAGTGCGCACGCTCGAGAACGAGGTGTACCGTGCGCCGACCGTCATCCTGACGGCCGGCGGCACGCCGACCAAACTGGGCGTGCCGGGCGAGCTCGAATACGCGGGATTCGGAGTCTCCTACTGCGCCGTCTGCGACGGGGCGTTCTTCCGCAAGCAGACGATCGCGGTGGTGGGCGGCGGGGACGCGGCGGTCGAAGAGGCGGACTACCTCACCCGCTACGCGGCGAAGGTGTACCTGATCCACCGCCGGGATCAGCTTCGAGCCTCGCGCATTCTGCAGGAGCGGCTCTTCGCCAATCCAAAGATCGAGGTGCTGTGGAACCAGGTGGTGCTCGAGGTGCAAGGAAAGGCAGGAGGCGGGCCGCAAGGACGTGACCGGGCTCGCGCTCGAGGACACCGCCACCGGGGAGAAGTCGACGCTGGCCGTGACCGGTTGCTTCGTGTTCATCGGGTTTCAGCCGAACACCGGCTTGATCAAGGCCCACGTCCGCCACGACCCCAGCGGGTACGTCATCACGGACGACCGGATGATGACCTCCATTCCCGGCCTGTTCGCGGCCGGCGATCTGCGCGTCCAGCTGACCCGCCAGATCACCACGGCGGTAGGCGACGCGACGACCGCGGCGATCGCGGTGGAGAAGTACCTCGCCGAACGCCGGAGCAAGGTCAGTGTCTGAGCTGGAGATCGTCGCGCTGCCGAACGGCCAGTTCGCGGAGAACTGCTATCTGGTCGGCGACCGGGCTACTCGCCAGGCGGTGATGGTCGATCCCGGAGAGGAGCCCCAGCTCTTCCTGGCGGAGCTCGACACCCGGGCCTGGAGCCTGCAGGCCATCTGGCTCACGCACGCCCACGTGGATCACATCATGGGCGTCCGGGCGGTCAAGGAGGCCACGGGGGTGCCGGTGCATCTGCACCCCGCCGATCGCGCCCTCTACGACGCGCTCCCCCGTCAGGGCGAATGGATGGGCCTCTCCCTCGACCCGCCTCCCCCGCCGGACGCCGAGCTCCAGGAGGGCCAGATCCTCCGCCTCGGGTCGCATGAGCTGACCGTCCGGCATACTCCCGGGCACTCGCCCGGCAGCGTGAGTTTCGTCGGGAGTGGTTTCGTGCTTGGGGGCGACGTGCTGTTCAACGGGTCCATCGGCCGAACCGATCTTCCCGGCGGTGACCTGCCGCAGCTGATGCACAGCCTGCACTCGGTTTTCCTGACGCTGCCGGACTCGGTGATCATCTACAGCGGTCACGGGCCCGAGACTACCATCGGGGTGGAGCGGATGACCAACCCGTTCCTGACCGGGGCGTTTCGGTATGAGTGACGGCTCGGCGGCTCGGCGGCTCGGCGGCTCGGCGGCTCGCACTCGGCGTGCCGGGTTCAGGATCGTGCCTACCACCTGCACGGCCGAGCCGCCGAGCCGCCGAGCCGTCGTGGCACCGAGTTCCTGCCTCCGCTGCGGCTTTCCCGTACGTCCCACCCCCTGGGGATGCAAGAACCCCTGTGCCAACTGCGGCACCATCTATCCCCTCGGTGACTGCTCCGACTGATGTCGTGGGCGGTCCCGCCTTCCTGGCGCCGCCTCCGACTCCAATCGATCTCTCCCGGACCATCTTTCCTCCGCCGGTCCGCGGCCCGGGAACGCTGACGGTCCTGGACATCACCAAGTTTTTCGGCGAGGCCACTGGCGGGATCCGGACCTACCTGCTCGCCAAGGCCCGCTACACCCAGCAGGATCCGTCCCTGCGGCAGGTGCTCGTGGTCCCGGGCGCCGAAGATGCCCTGGCGGAGGAAGGTGGAGTCCGCTGCTACCGGCTCCGGGGACCCCGCATCCCGTTCGATCCTTCCTACCGGTTCCTGCTGGCCACGCGAACTACTCGGCGCATCTTCGAGCACGAGCGACCCGACCTGATCGAGATCGGGAGCCCGTGGCTGGTGCCCTGGGTCACTCGCCACGCCAACCGCGGCCTCGGCGCCCCGTTGGTCTGGTTCTACCACACCCACTTTCCGGTCATCCTGGATCCCGGCCTGCCCGGGATTCCAGCCTCCCGCCGGATCGCCGGCCGGGTCTCCTGGGCCTACGTCCGGCGGGTGGCGAGCGCCTGTCGGGCGACGCTGGTGGCCTCCGACAGCGTGGCCACCGACCTGGAACGTCACGGCGTTCCGGGCGTCCAGCGGGTCGTTCTGGGCGTCGACCTCGAGTGCTTTCACCCCTCCCGGCGAGCGGCCTCGCGCGCCACGCGGCGCCGCCACGGCCTGCCGGACGCACCGCTCGCCGTCTACCTGGGCCGCTTCGCGGAGGAGAAACTGATCGACACCGTCATCACCGCCTGGCGGACGGTGGGCCGGCGCACCGGCGGCTGGCTGGTTCTCATTGGGGCCGGACCGCGCGAGCCACGGCTCCGGGCGCTGGCGGAGGGACTCCAGGTACGGTGGATTCCGTTCCGCCGGAACCGTGAGGACGTGGCGGACCTGTTGGCGGCTTGCGACCTGTATATCGCGCCCGGACCCGCCGAGACCTTCGGGCTCAGCGCCCTGGAGGCGATGGCGTCCGGGACGCCGGTGCTGGCCGTCGACGCGGGCGGCGTCGCCGATCGAATCCGGTCGAGCGGGGCGGGCGCCGTGTACTCCCTCGGGGACTCCGCCGCCTGCGCCGAAGCGGCCACCGCCATGCTCACCGGCGATCTACGGGGGTTGGGGCAGGTCGCCCGGAGCTTCGCCGAGCGGGAGCATTCGTGGAGCCACGCGTTCGACGGGATCTACAACCTGTACCGCCGGCTGCTCGCGGTCCCGGGCTGATCGTGTCCCCACTCCTGGCACACGTCATCTGCGCCCTGCTCTTCGCCACCGATCTGCTCGCTCGTGCCTGCCGGATCCGGTGGTATCTGCTCGCGGTGGGGCAACGGATCTCGCTCTCGCAGGCCTTCGTGCTCAACGCCTGGGGCGACGCCGCTGCCGGCCTCACGCCCATGCGGTTCGGGGGCGAGATGGCGAAGTTCGCCGGTCTCATCCGCGCCGGGGTCGCGCCCCGGCGCGCCGTGCTGGTGCTCGGCCTCGAGGCGGCGGTCACCTATCCCCTGGTGGCGCTGTTCGGCGCGTGGCTCGCCTGGCGGTTCGCCCCCGCGTGGTGGGAGGAGGCCCGCCCTGCCGTCGAGGCGGCGATGGCCGCCGGCTGGCCCTGGGTCATTGCCGTCGGCGCGGTCGTGCTGCTGGCCGGACTCGGCCTCTGGTTTGCGGGCCGGCGCGAGCCGCAGTTGGTCGAGCCGGGAGGGGTCCGCGACGCGTTCCGGCACGTACCGATGTGGCCCCTGCTGGCTGGCGGCGTGATATCGCTCTTCAACGTGGTGGCGCGTACGCTGATGCTGCCGGTGCTGGCGTTCAGTCTGCCGGTACATCCGTCGTTTGGCGTGATGATGGTGGGAAGCTTCGTCCTGCTCTACAGTCAGCTCGTGCTTCCGACCCCGGCAGGGGCGGGGGCGGTCGAACTCGGATTCCTTGGTGGGATGGCGGGGGATCTCGGAGCGGGCCAGGGCGCCGTCCTGCTTGCCTGGCGGTTCTACACGGTGGGGGCCGGCGCCCTGCTGGGCGCGATCCTCGCGGTGAGCATTATCGGAGTGGGGCCGGTGGCCCGGGCGGTCGGCCGGTTCGCCAGTCGCCGGGCGGCGTAAACGGCGACGTCTCGCCCGGAATCAGCGCCCGGCGGGTGGCGGGGCGATCGCCACCAGCATCACGGTGCGCTCGAGTGCCTCTACTACCCCGTGCGGGACATCGGCCGGCGCGCACACCAGGTCGCCGGCGGTGGCGTCGCGCGTCTCATCGCCCACGGTCATCCTCGCCTTTCCAGAGAGGAGGAAGTAGAATTTGTCGGCGCCGCGGTGCGCATGTACCGGTTGAGTCTGCCCCGGCTCGAAGCAGTTGAGCCCGACGAAGAGCTGTCGGCCCTGGAAGAGGTCGGTCTTCGCGGCCCGGCCATGGTCGAAGGTGACGAGGTCGTGGACGGATTTGAAGTTGGCACTCATCGTCGCCCCGGATGGCTAACGGCTAACGCTGACGGCTCTCAACGCCAATCGACGACTCCGACACACTTCCCTCCATGCCAGCCACCCGCATCGAAAAAGATCCCCTCGGCGAAAAGCCGGTCCCGGCCGATGCCCTTTACGGCATCCAGACGGTGCGGGCCGTCGAGAATTTCCCGATCTCCGGTCTCCGGCCCCTGCCGGTGTTTGTCGATGCGGTGATCTGGATCAAGCGGTCCGCCGCGCTGACGCACCGCGAGACCGGGCGGCTCGAGCCCCGGATCGCCGAGGCCATCGTTCAGGCGGCCGACGAGATCCTCGGCGGTCAGCATCGGGACCAGTTCGTGGTGGACGTCTATCAGGCCGGCGCCGGCACGTCGCACAACATGAACTGTAACGAGGTGCTCGCCAACCGGGCCAACGAGATTCTGGGCGGTAGCCGGGGCAGCTACCAGCCGGTGCATCCCAACGATCACGTCAATATGGCCCAGAGCACCAACGACGTGATCCCGACCGCCATGCGCCTCGCCATCCTCGCCACAATGCCATCGCTGCTTTCCGGCATGGACGCACTCGCCGGGGCGTTCCTGGCGAAGGGTCGGGAGTTCGATCACGTCATCAAGTCCGGCCGAACGCACTTGCAGGATGCGACGCCGATCCGGCTGGGACAGGAACTCGCCGCCTATGGTCGTACCGTCGCCCGTCACCGCCAGAAGCTGGCCCAGGCGTCCGACTGGCTGCGGGCGCTGGGCATCGGCGGGACCGCGGTCGGCACCGGCCTCAACGCCGAGCCCGCGTACCCCGCGCTGATGGTGAAGCACCTGCAGCAGGTGAGCGGGCTGGAGCTGGTGGCCGGGGAGGACCGGATCCAGCTCATGCAGTCGATGGGTGACGTGGCGACGCTGACCGGCGCGTTCCGGGCCTGGGTGCTCGATCTCAACAAGATCGCCAACGACATCCGCCTGCTGGCCTCCGGGCCGCGCACCGGACTGGCCGAGATTCAGCTCCCCGCGGTGCAGCCGGGCTCGAGCATCATGCCTGGCAAGGTCAACCCGTCCATCGTCGAGATGGTCAACCAGGTCTGTTATCAGGCGCTCGGCCTCGACGTCACCGTGGCGCTGGCGGCGGAGGCGGGGCAGTTGGAGCTGAACGTGATGATGCCGGTGATCACCCACAACATGGTCTTCGGCCTGAGTATCGTCGGGAACGCCACCCGGGTCTTCGCCGAGCGCTGCGTTGCCGGCATGGAGGCGGATGAGCGACTGTGCGCCTACTGGCTGGAACGGAGCCCCGCCCTGGTCACGGCGCTGGCGCCCAGAATCGGCTATGCCGAGGCGGCCAAGCTGGCCAAGGAGGCCATCGCCACCGGACTCACCGTGAAAGAGCTGGTCGTTCGCAAGCAATTGCTCTCGGGCAAGGAGCTGGAGGAGATCCTCGACCTCAGGGCGATGACGGAGATCGGCGTTCCGGGAGGCAAGGGGCTGCCGGGCGGCGGTTGAGCCGACGCGTCGCACACGGTTTTCTTGCTCCGCCTCGGACGGGGGTGTACTTTCTCGCTCATGCGGATCACGACGTGGACCGAGTACAGCCTGATCATCTCCATCCACCTCGCCCGGCGGGGTGCCTCGGGGAGCGGGCCGGTCGCCGCCCGGGAAATTGCCGAACAGGAACGGCTGCCGGGCGACTACGTCGAACAGATCCTCCTCCGGCTCCGGCGGGCGGGCCTGGTCGAAAGCGTGCGAGGGGCGAAGGGCGGATACTATCTCGCCAAGGAACCGACCGCCATCACGATGCGGGATATCATGACGGCCTCGGAGCATCAGACCTTCGAGATGAACTGCTCCTCGCATCCGGTCGACGATGAACGCTGCCATCCCGCACACGCCTGCAGCATCCGCCCGGTGTGGCATGCGCTGCAGCAGCGGGTCGACGATTTGCTCGGCAGCATTTCCCTTGCAGACCTCATGAAGCACGAAACCCAGGTACAGGAGCTGGTGACCATTTCGCCCAGCAGTTGACCGACCCGTGCCGGATCGCGCTGCAACCACGCCCGGCCCGCGCGGCCGGGCGTTGGCGTTCGAAGCCATGACACTTCAAGATCTTTCGCACGACGAACTGCTTCGGTACTCGCGCCACCTCCTGCTCCCCGAGGTCGGCGTCCAGGGCCAGCGCAAGCTCAAGGGCGCCCGGGTCCTCCTGGTTGGCGCCGGGGGCCTCGGGTCTCCGGCGGCACTCTACCTCGCCGCCGCCGGCGTCGGAACGCTGGGAATCGTCGAATTCGATGCGGTCGATCTCAGCAATCTCCAGCGCCAGATCCTGCACGGCACGAGTCAGGTCGGAAGGCCCAAGCTCGATTCCGCGCGGCAGCGGCTCGCAGACCTGAACCCCGCCGTGCAGATCGAACCGTTTGCCGAGCGGCTCGGCTCCGGTAACGCCATGGAGATCGTGGGCCGGTTCGATCTCGTCGTGGACGGGAGCGATAACTTCCCGACCAGGTATCTGGTCAACGACGCCTGCGCGCTGCTGGGCAAGCCGCTCGTGTACGGCAGCATTCTCCGGTTCGAGGGTCAGGTCTCGGTCTTCGATGCCGCCCGCGGTCCCTGCTACCGCTGCCTGTTCAGCGAACCGCCACCGCCGGGCCTGGTGCCGAGCTGTGCGGAGAGCGGCGTCCTCGGGGTGCTTCCCGGGGTGATCGGCACGCTGCAGGCGCTCGAGGCCCTCAAACTGGTGCTGGGAACGGGGGAACCGCTCATTGGTCGCCTGCTCCTGTTCGATGCCCTGCAGGCGAGATTCCGCGAACTCGCCGTTCGGAAGGATCCCGCCTGTCCGCTCTGCGGGCCAACACCCAGCATCACCAGGTTGATCGACTACGAAGCGTTCTGTGGCCTGGGTTCGGGCCACGATGGGAGGGAGATGGAGCTGTCCGTGAGCGCACTGCAGCAGGCGCTGAACCAGGGCCGACCGATCCAGCTGGTTGACGTGCGGGAGCCTCACGAGCATGACCTCGTGCATCTCCCGGGCAGCACGCTCATTCCGCTCCGACAGCTTCCTGCCCGGATGGGCGAGCTGGACCCCCGCGCGGACCTGGTGGTCTACTGCCACGTCGGCGCCCGCTCCAGGCATGCAGTCGAGTTGCTGCGTGCGGCGGGATTCACCCGCGTGAGGAATCTCGCGGGCGGCATCGACGGGTGGGCCCTGGAAGTGGATCCCAGCATGCCGCGGTATTGAAGCGACGCGGCCGCCCAACCCTGGCGGCAGCGCTACCCCCTACCGCATTGCCGTCGTACCATCGCACCGTCCCTACCGTCCTGCCGTCCGCCGTTGACCTCCCCAACCCCCACCCGGTACTTTGTCACCCCACGCCGAAGTGGTGGAACTGGTAGACGCGCTGCGTTCAGGGCGCAGTGGGCGCAAGCCCGTGGGGGTTCGAGTCCCCCCTTCGGCACTGTTGGGCGGCTCGGCGGCTCGGCGGCTCGGCGACTCGGCGACTCGGCGACTCGGCGACTCGGCAAGGTGAGGGTCTGGGTTCCCGCCGAGCCATCCAGCCGCCGAGCCGCCGAGCCGCCGAGCCGTCCAGGGCCCCCGCCTTCCCCCATCCCAACTCTCTGTCTATCTTCGATTTACAGGATGACTCGTGCCCAACCTGCCGCCCAGAGCGACGGCAAGCTCTCGGTTGCCCGCAACCCGAAGGCGACCCACGACTACCACATTCTCGAGACGTGGGAGGCCGGCATCGTGTTGACCGGCACGGAGGTCAAGTCGCTTCGCAGCGGCAAGGCATCGATCAAGGAAGGCTTTGCTCGCGTCGCCAATGGGGAGGTGTTCCTGGAAGGCGTGAACATCACGCCCTACGAGCAGGGCAACCGGTACAACCACGATCCGGTGCGGACCCGGAAGCTGCTCCTGAATCGGCGGGAAATTGAGCGCCTGATTGGCGCGGTGGAGCAGAAGGGGCTCACGCTGGTCCCGCTCGAACTCTACTTCCGGGCGGGCAAGGCGAAGTTGACCCTCGCCCTGGGGCGGGGCAAGAAGTACCACGATCGTCGCGAGGACATCAAGCGACGCGAGGCGGAGCGTGAGGTGGCCCGTGCCTTCCGCACCCGGAGTCGCGCGTGACGGGCCTGTGGCTCGGCACCCCGGCGCTGTTGGTCGCGGTGATGGCCGCCGCCCCGGCACCGCTCTCGACCCCTGCGGTCCCAGCCGAGATCACCGTCCAGACCTTGCGGGGCACCGCCCGCCTGGCCGTCACCCTCCATTCGCGGGCTGGGCCGGTCGTGCCGGGCGAGCCGCTCCTGGCGGCCCTGAGCGGGGTGGTCCGTCCGGCCGAGGACTGGGTGGAGGTCACCCTGGCGCGGCAGACCTTCCGGTTCCTGCTGGGAGCTCCGTTCTTCACGTTCAATGAGCAGCTCCAGCCGATGGCGGGCTGGGCCTTTCGCTCCCGCGATTCCCTGTTCCTCCCGATCCAGTTCGTCACCGAGATCCTGCCTAACCTGCTGGCCGACCGCTACGCCTACGATCCCGCCACCGGCCGGCTGCGGGACGTGGGACCCGCCGTCCCGGCGGGACGACTGCCCAACGGGCTCCTGCCGGGTCATATCGTCACCGTTGATCCAGGCCATGGCGGCCGGGATCCCGGCAACCCCGGGTACTACTTCCCCCGCGGGGTCAATGAGAAGCATGTCACCCTGGCGGTCGGCATACTGCTCCGGGATGAACTCCGCCGGCGGGGCGTGGGGGTGGTCATGACACGCACCACCGACACGCTGATCAACCTGATGGACCGCGCGAAATACTGCACTGAACAGTGTGACCTGTTCGTGAGTCTGCATGTCGACGCGCTCGGGCCCCGGGCCCGCAGCCGGTTCAACGAGGTCCGCGGTTTCCACACGATCATCATCGGCGAGGAGAACACCGAGGACGCCGACCGGATCGCGCAGATGGAGAACGAAGCGCTCCGGTATGAGGAGGACCATGCGCTTCGCCCCGGGGAAGAGCTCGATTTCATCCTGCGGAACCTTCAGATGAACGAGTACCTGCGCGAGTCTGCCCGAGCGGCGGCGCTGGTGCAGCAGAGCCTCGACCCGGTGCACACCGGCGAGAATCGCGGCGTGAAGCAGCACAACCGCCTGGCGGTGCTGAACACGGCCCGGCGTCCGGCCATCATGATCGAGATGGGATATGCCACCAACCCGGAAGACGCCCGGCTCCTGATGAGCCGGAAGGCGCAGCAGGCCTTCGCCACGGCGATCGCCGACGCCATCGTGGCCTATCTCCTCGAATACGAACGCAAAGCCAGCCCGTCCGGGGCCGCGGGGCGGAGCGGGCGATGAGACGGGGGCTGCTGCTGGTGCTGCTGGTCGCGGGCTGCGCGTACTACAACGGCATGTACAACGCCAAGCGCCTTGCGGGCCAGGCCCGGAAGGCTGAACGCGACGGCCGGACCTTCGAGGCGACGAACCTCTGGGGGCAGGTGGCCATCAAGGCCGAGTCGGCCGCCGTACGCCACCCGCGAAAGGGCTGGAGCGATGAAGCGCGGCTGCTTCACGGTACCGCGCTGGTCCGCCTTCGGGATTGTCCCCGGGCGTTGGTGCCGCTCGAGGTGGTCATGTGGTCGGCTCGCGAGCCGGAGCTGCGGGACGAAGCAGCCATCCTGGTGGGCGAGTGCCGGCAGCAGCTGGATGACCCGGTCGCGGCGACCGCGGCGTACGGCCGGCTGCTGGAGAGCCAGGACCCGGCGCGACGCGGTCTGGCGCTCTATCATCACGGCCGGGCCCTCCGTCTCGCTGGGCGCTACGAGGAAGCGCTGGCGGAACTGGCGCGGACCGACGATCCGCGGGCCAGGGGCGAACGCGGGGCTGCCCTCGTGGCACTGGGCCGGGTGACCGAAGCCGTCGGCATCGCCGAGAGCCTGGTGGTGGCGAGCGACAGCACCGCGCCCTGGGATACGCTCCTCGCCTGGATCGGGAGCCGCGATCTCGAAGCGGCCTCCGCGATTACCGATCGGGTGGCGCAGACCCCCGGCCTGCCCGCCGGGCTCAAGGGACGCCTGCTGGTCCAGGACGCCGCCCGCTGGCTCGGGCGGGACTCGGCGCGGGCGGAACAGCGCCTGCAGGCGGCTGAAACCGCCGCACACGGCACCTCGGCCCTGTCCGAGGTCAGGTTCGAGGGGGCCCGCGCGCGGATTTCGCGAGCCGGGACGGTCACCAGCCTGCGGAACGCCGCCGAGCGGCTCGACGATCTGGGGGACTCCGGTCCATTCCTCCTGCGTGGTGCCCGGCTGCGGGCGGTCGCCGACCGGCTGCTCCTGCTGGTCGATTCGGCCCCGGCCGGATCGGCCCGGGGCGATCTCCGTATCTTCCTCGCCGGGGAGCTGGCGCGGGACTCGCTCGAATCCCCCCGGCTCGCCGCGACCCTGTTCCGGCGGCTCCCCGACGAGTGGCCGGAGTCTCCCTTTGCGCCCAAGGCCCTGCTGGCGCTGATCCCGCTGGAGCCTGAGTCATCCGACAGCCTGCGAACGGTGCTGCTGGATCAGTTCGCAACCAGCCCCTACGTCGCCCTGATCCAGGACGGTGAGTCTCCGCGCTACCAGGTGCTGGAGGATTCCCTGCGGCAATTCGCCATCGCGTTGCGCGGCCAGGGCCGACCGCCGGTCCGACCGAACCCGCCCCGTCCCTCGCCGCAACCACAGCCCGTCACTCCCAGACAGCCCGTCGAGCAATAGTGGGCCACGACCTCGCTCGCACGGTGTTCGGCCAACGGTTCCAGAACCCCGTGCTGCTCGCGGCGGGTACCGCGGGCTTCGGGCGGGATGTGGCGGGCGTGATCGACCTCGAGCGGCTCGGTGGGCTGGTCACCAAGGCGGTGTCCCGGGACCCCCGCGCCGGCAATCGCGCCCCCCGCGTCGCCGAGTTCGCCGGCGGGATGCTCAACTCGGTCGGGCTCGCCAATCCGGGCCTGGCCGTGGTCCGGGCGACCCAGCTGCCCTGGCTGGCGGCCAATCTCCGATCGGCGCGGATCCTGGTGAACGTCGTCGGGTTCCACGCGGAAGAGTTCGCCGAGGTGGTGCAGGGGCTCGACCAGTTCGACTGTATCACCGCCTTCGAAATCAATCTCTCGTGCCCCAACACCAGTGCGGGTGGACTCGAGTTCGGCGCCGATGCCGCCAGCGTGGCCCGGGTGATTCGGCTCTGCACGGAGCGCAGCCGGAGGCCGGTCGTGGCCAAGCTCTCGCCAGCGCTGCCGGACATCGCGCAGATGGCGACAGTGGCCAGGGACGCGGGCGCGGCCGGTGTCACGGTGGTCAACACGCTGCCCGCGTATCTCGCCGACGAGCATGGCGCTCCCCGGCTGGGTAATGGGAGCGGAGGCCTGAGCGGACCGGCGCTGCTCCCTGTGGGTGTCCTGGCCGTTCGCCGGATTGCGGAACGGATTCCCGGCTTCCCGGTGATCGGCGCCGGGGGGATTCGGAACGGGGACGATGCCCGGCAGTACCTGCGGGGAGGAGCCACCCTGATCGCCATCGGCACGGCGGCCCTGGCCGATCCCCGGGTTCCCGAACGGGTCGTTGCCGATCTGGAGACCCGGGGTGGCTGAGATCATCGTCGCGCTCGACCTGCCGGCTATGGAAGCGCGGCGTCTCCTGGATCGGGTCCCGGAGGCGCGGTGGGTCAAGGTCGGCGCGATCCTGTTCGCGGAGGACGGACCGGGATTGGTGCGCGAGCTGTTGGCCCGGGGCCTGTCGGTGTTCCTGGACCTCAAGTGGCACGACATCCCGCACACCGTCGCCGGCGCCGTGAGCCGGGCTCGGGATCTCGGCGTCGCCATGGCGACTGTGCACGCCTGCGGGGGACGGGAGATGCTCGAGGCCGCCCGGGATGCCGCCGGTGAGGCGGTCGGCATCGTCGCGGTCACGGTGCTGACCTCGCATTCGCCCGAGAGCTATGCCGCCGCTACTGGCCGGACAACGGTCGACGTTGGAGCCGAGGTCGAACGCCTGGCTGCGCTGGCATTCGGGTCGGGCCTCCGGGGCGTGGTCTGCTCGCCGCTCGAGGTCGCTACAGTCCGGGCCGGGGCCACGCCCGGAGGCTGGATCGTGGTCCCGGGCATCCGCCGGTCGGGGGATCCGGCCGGGGATCAGGCCCGGACGGCTGCCCCACGGGCGGCGGCGTCGGCCGGAGCCACCCATCTGGTGGTGGGGCGGCCGATTCTGACCGCTGGAGACCCCCGTTCGGTCTTTCTGGAGATGGCGCGGGAGGGGAGCTAACCCCAGTCGGTCCCTTGCATTACCTAGAGGGCCCTAATACATTGCCGTGCTCTATTCAAACCTGGGTCCCCTCGGAGAGGTCGCGTGAAGGTTCGGTCCAGCATCAAGCCGATCTGCGAGCATTGCAAGGTGGTCCGGCGTCAGGGAACGCTGCGGATCATCTGCAAGCGCAACCCCAAGCACAAACAGCGGCAGGGCTAACCGATGGCGCGTATCGCAGGGGTGGATCTTCCGCGGGAAAAGCGGGTCGAGATCGGGCTCACCTACATCTACGGTATCGGCCGCCAGACCTCCAACCGGATCCTGTCCGAGACCGGGGTGAGCCCCGACACGCGGGTGCGTGACCTCTCGGATTCCGAAGTGGCGCGGTTGCGCCAGTTCATCGAGCGTTCGCTCCGGGTGGAAGGTGCGCTGCGGACCGAAATCGCCATGAACATCAAGCGGCTCATGGACATCGGGAGCTACCGCGGCGTGCGCCATCGCCGGGGCCTGCCGGTCCGGGGGCAGCGCACCCATACCAACGCTCGCACCAAGAAGGGCCCGCGTCGGGCCATCGCGGGCAAGAAGAAGGTGACCAAGAAGTAAGATGACTGCCCCCGACCAGCCCCAGACCCCGCCCACCACCCCCGCCGCGCCGGCCACGGCCGCGCCGGCCAAGGTGGCCGCCGCCAAGCGGGGCAAGAAGGTAGTGGAGAGCGAAGGCGTGGCCCACATCTGCGCCACGTTCAACAACCTGCTCATCACCATCACCGACATGAAGGGCAACACCCTGGTGTGGGGTTCCGCGGGGAAGGCTGGTTTCAAGGGCTCCAAGAAGTCCACGCCGTTCGCGGCCACCGTCGCCGCCGAGAACTGCGGCCGCGAGGCGATGAACCTCGGGGTCCGCCGGGTTCACGTCCGGGTCCAGGGCCCGGGCAGCGGCCGCGAGTCGGCCATCCAGGCGCTGGCATCGGTGGGTCTCAAGGTGGCCTCCATTCGGGACGTCACGCCGATTCCGCACAACGGTTGCCGGCCTCCCAAGAAGCGGCGGGTCTAAGCCATGCGCTACACCGGTCCCAGCTGTCGCCTGTGCCGCCGTGAGGGAACCAAACTCTTCCTCAAGGGCACGCGCTGCCTGACCGAGAAGTGTGCGGTTGAACGGCGCGGGTACGCCCCGGGCCAGCACGGCCAATCGGGCGGCGGAGGGCGGGGACGCAAGGCGTCGGAATACGCCAAGCAGCTCCGCGAGAAGCAGAAGGTGAAGCGCATCTACGGGCTGACCGAGCGCCAGTTCCGCAACACCTTCGACCGGATTTCCCGGGAGTCGGGCGTCAAGGGCACCAACCTGCTGGTGGCGCTGGAATCCCGGCTGGACAACATCGTCTTTCGGATGGGATTCGCCGCCAGCCGCAAGGCGGCGCGCCAACTGGTGCGTCACGGGCACGTCGAGGTCAACGGCCGGAAAGTGGACGTGCCGTCGTTCGTGGTGCGCCCGGGACAGGAAATCCGGCTCACGGCCGCCACCCGCGAGCTCACGGCGGTCAAGGCCTCGCAGGAATTCGCCGCCCGCGGCCAGCCGGTGTCCTGGATCCAGGTGGACGCCCAGAAAGCCGCTGGCCGCGTGACCGAGCGCCCCAACCGCGACGCCATCCCGCTGAACGCCCAGGAACAGCTCATCGTCGAGCTCTACTCGAAGTGACCATGACCATCGACCTCACCGGACTGGTTCGCCCGCACCTGGTCGAGATGACCAAGCGGGAGGACAATCCGAACCTCGCCGAATTCCGGCTGCAGCCGCTCGAGCGAGGCTTCGGGTACACGCTGGGGAATTCCCTCCGGCGGCTTCTGCTTTCCTCCCTGCGCGGCAGCGCGGTCTGGGCGTTCCGCCTGGACGGGGTGGTCCACGAACACCAGACCATCCCCGGGGTGCACGAGGACGTCCACCAGATCATCCAGCGCCTCAAGGGGCTGACCCTGATCCTGGCGGAGGATGTGGACGAGGCCACCCTCAAGATCAAGAAGGACGGCGCGGGGCCGGTATACGCCCGTGATATCGTCCCGAGCGGCTCGGTCCGGGTCGTGAACCCCGATCACCTGCTGTTCACGGTTCAGGACGACCGGGAAGTCGGGGGTGAGCTCCACGTGAACAAGGGACGTGGCTACGTCGAGGCGGAGCTGCAGCCCAAGGACCGGTCGCTCCCGGTGGATCTCATCACCATCGACGCGATCTACAATCCGGTCCGGCGTGCCAACTTTGCGGTGGCTGAGACGCGGGTCGGGCAGCGGACGGACTATGACCGCCTCACGGTGAGTGTCGAGACCAACGGCACGATCACGCCCGAAGACGCCATCGCCTATGCCGCCGCGCTCGCCCAGGAACATTTCCGGTACTTCGTGGAGTTCGGCAAGGTCCCGGTGGGGCGGCCGGAAGCGACGGCCACGGGGCAGGGCGGCGGTCAGCTGCGGGACAAGCTGAGTCGCCTGATCGACGACTTCGGGCTCTCGGTCCGCTCGCTCAACTCGCTCAAGAACTCGAACATCCGGACCCTGGGCGACCTCGTGACCTACACCGAGGACGACCTGCTGAAAGTGAAGAACGTTGGCGAGAAGGCCCTCAAGGAGATCGCCGATCTCCTCCGGGCTCAGGACCTCAACTTCGGAATGCGATTCGAGGAAACCGACGGCGACCTGCATGTCGCCTTCGCCGGTCTCCCGCCGACCCTGCGTAGCGGGGTCGATGTGGGGGAGGAGGGCTGATGCGTCACCAGGCGAAGGGTCGCCAGCTTTCGCGCACCGCGGAGCACCGCAAGGCGCTGCTGCGGAATCTGGCCACGAGCCTGATGCTGCACGGGGGGATCAAGACCACCGTGGCCAAGGCCAAGGAGCTTCGCCCGTACGCCGAGAAGCTGATCACGCTGGCCCGGCGCGGCGATCTGCACGCCCGCCGACAGGTCGGCCAGAAGATCCGCGAGCGGACCGCCCTCACCCGGCTGTTCGCCGAGATCGGCCCCCGGTTTGCCGCCCGGCCCGGCGGTTACACCCGCATCCTCAAACTCGGCCACCGGCCCGGAGACGGCGCCGAAATGGCCCGGATCGAACTCCTGCCCGAGTGACGGTGCCGACGCTTCTCCGTGGCCGAAACGACGAAAGGGGACCGATTGGTCCCCTTTTTTCTGGCCTTGGCGAGCCGGCCCGCGGGGGCCGGATTACCGCCTTACGTCGCCTTGCGAATCCGGTCGCTCTTGATGCACCGGGTGCAGACGGCAACCCGTCGCGGCGCCCCCGCGACCAGGACGCGAACGGTCTGGAGGTTGGGGTACCAGCGGCGCTTCGTACGGTTGTTGGCGTGGCTGACGTTGTTGCCGACCATCGGCCCCTTGCCACACACGGTACATACCCGGGCCATTTGGCGCTTCCTTCCGGGGAGCGGTTGTCGAGAGCTCAAAAAATAGCGCAGAAGGATAACGGCGAACGGCCATTGGCACAACCGCGGAGGCTGGACTCGACATGCCGCTGGCGCTGATCACCGGAGTCACCGGACAGGACGGGTCGTACCTGGCCGAGCTGCTGCTGGAGAAGGGCTACGAAGTCGCCGGGGTGGTCCGGCGGACCAGTCACCACAGCTACGAGCGGATCGAGCACCTGCTGGGGCGCCTGCGGGTCCTGCCGGCGGATCTGCTCGACCAGCATTCGCTCACCATGGCGATCCAGGAAACCGAGCCGGACGAAGTGTATAATCTCGCGGCCCAGTCGTACGTGCCGACGTCCTGGAGCCAGCCGGTGCTCACCGGTGAGTTCACCGCCCTGGGAGTCACCCGGATCCTCGAGGCGATCCGGCTGGGCTGGCCCCGGGCGCGCTTCTACCAGGCGTCCAGCTCCGAGATGTTCGGCCGCGCCGTGGAAACGCCGCAGCGCGAGACCACCCCGTTCTATCCCCGATCGCCCTACGGCGTGGCCAAGTGCTACGGCCACTGGATCACGGTCAACTACCGGGAGTCGTACGGGATGTACGCCGTGAGCGGGATCCTCTTCAACCACGAATCGCCGCGGCGCGGGATCGAGTTCGTCACCCGGAAGGTGACCGATGGCGCCGCCCGCATCAAGCTGGGGCTGGCGACCGAGCTCCGGCTCGGCAACCTCGAGGCCCGGCGTGACTGGGGCTTCGCCGGCGACTATGTGGACGCCATGTGGCGGATGCTGCAACAGCCGGAACCCCGCGACTACGTGATCGGCACGGGGGAAACTCACAGCGTCCGCGAACTGGTGGAGATCGCCTTCCAGCACCTCGGGCTCGACTGGCAGCGGTACGTCAAGGTTGATGAGCGCTTCCGGCGGCCGGCGGAGGTCGATGTTCTTCAGGCCGATCCCGGCCGGGCCAGGCGCGAGTTGGGCTGGGCGCCCACGGTGGACTTCCGCCGCCTGGTGACGATGATGGTGGACGCGGACCTGGCCGCGCTGGGGCGGCGTTGATGAAGGTCGTGGTGACGGGCGGCGGGGGATTCGTGGGACGCTGGCTGACGCAGGCGCTGGTTGCCGCCGGCCACGATGTCTCCGCCACGATCCTCCCCGGTGAGATGCCGCCGGAACTCGGGCCGGGCGCGCGTGGACACCTGCGCTGGCTGCCGGTCGACCTCCGCGAGTCGCCCTCTGTGCAGGCGCTGGCAGCCGAGCCTGCAGAAGCTGTCGTGCACCTGGCGGCGGTCGCGTCGGGGGCCGACGCGCGGCGCGATCCGGGCCTGGCCTGGGAGGTCAATGCTGCCTGTACGGCCCGGCTCGCCGATGCCCTGGGGGCGGTGCGCGCCAGCGGAGCCGGGGACCCGCTGCTGCTGGTGGTGTCGTCCGCCGAGGTATACGGTGCCCTCGGGGAGCCCCGTCCGCGGCGCGAGAGCGACCCGCCGGCCCCGCTGTCGCCCTATGCCGCGAGCAAACTCGGTGCGGAGATCGCGGCGCTGGAGGTGTTCCGCCGCACCGGACTGCGGGTGATCATCGTTCGTGCCTTTCCGCACACCGGGCCGGGGCAGACCGCGGACTACGTGGTTCCCGCGTTCGCCATGCGGCTCCGGGCCGCGAAGCGCGTCGGTGCGCCGGTGGTCAAGACCGGCAACCTGGAGCCGGTGCGGGATTTCCTGGATGTGCGCGATGTGGTCCAGGCCTACCTGGCGCTGCTCGATCAGGGGGAGGCGGGCGAGGTCTACAATGTGGCCTCGGGAGAGGGCCGATCCCTGCGCGCCATCTTTCTGCAACTGGCCGACCTGATCGGCGTGCGGGCCCTGCCCGAGACGGACCCGCGCCTCACCCGGTCGGCGGATCTCCCCCACCTCGTGGGTGACGCCGCGCGGCTGCGGGCCCGCACCGGCTGGGCACCGCGGATTTCCTTCGACCAGACCCTCAAGGACATCGTCGATGCCCAAGCGGACTGACCTGCGCTCGATTCTCCTGCTGGGCTCCGGCCCGATCGTCATCGGACAGGGTGCGGAGTTCGACTACTCCGGCACCCAGGCGGTGCGGGCGCTCAAGGAGGAGGGCTACCGGGTCATCCTGGTGAATTCGAATCCCGCGACGATCATGACGGACCCGGAGCTCGCGGACCGGACCTACATCGAGCCGGTCACGCCGGAATGGGTCGCGCGGGTGATCGAGCGGGAACGTCCCGATGCGCTGCTTCCGACGATGGGTGGGCAGACGGCCCTCAACGTTGCCATGGCACTCGCCAAGGACGGCACCCTCGCCCGGCACGGCGTGGAGCTGATCGGCGCCAGCGAGCGAGCCATTCGGGTGGCCGAGGATCGGGAGGAATTCGCCAAGGCGATGCATCGCATCGGACTGGCGACGCCGCCCGGCCGGGTCATCCGGTCGCTGGAGGAGGCCCTCGAGGCTGTCGCGGAGACCGGATACCCCTCGATCATCCGGCCGTCCTTCACGCTGGGTGGCACGGGGGGAGGGATCGGCTACAACCGCGACGAGTTCGTGGAGATCGTCGAGCGGGGACTCGACCTGTCGCCCGTCGGCTCGGTGCTGGTGGAGAAGAGCATCGCCGGGTGGAAGGAGTACGAGCTCGAAGTCATGCGCGACGGCCGGGACAACGTGGTGATCGTCTGCTCGATCGAGAATCTCGATCCCATGGGCGTGCATACCGGGGATTCCATCACCGTCGCCCCGGCGATGACGCTGACGGACCGCGAGTATCAGGTCATGCGGGACAGCGCCATCCGGATCATCCGCGAGGTGGGGGTCGCCGCCGGCGGGTGCAACATCCAGTTCGCGGTGAGTCCGGTGACCGGCGAGCAGCTGGTGATCGAGATGAATCCCCGGGTCTCGCGGTCGTCCGCGCTGGCGTCCAAGGCGACCGGCTATCCGATCGCCAAGATCGGAGCCAAGGTCGCCGTGGGGTACACGCTCGACGAACTGCCCAACGACATCACCAAGACCACGCCCGCCTCGTTCGAGCCGGTGCTCGACTATGTGGTGGTGAAGATCCCGCGGTTCGCGTTCGAGAAATTCCCGCGGCCGATCCCGAGGCTGGGCACCCAGATGAAGTCGGTCGGTGAGGCGATGGCGATCGGCCGGACGTTCAAGGAGGCGCTGCAGAAGGGCTTCCGGGCGCTCGAGATCGATCGCGCCGGCTGGGAGGTCGGCCGCACGCCGGCGGACGACCGGCTGACCGATACCTCGCTCGAGGCGATCAAGGCCGCCATTCGGACGCCGACCCCCGAACGGTTGTTCCAGGTGAAGCGGGCGCTGCTCCTGGGGGTCACGGTCGAGGAGATCGCCGAGCGCACCGGCATCGACCCCTGGTTCGTGGATCAGATGCTGGAACTGGTCGAGGCCGAGCGCGCGTGGACGGCGGCCGGCCGGGCGGAGGTCTACGCCGAGGCGGCCCTGATCCGCCGGCATGAAGCAGATGGGCTTCTCCGACCGGCAACTGGCTCGAACTCCGCGGGATGCAGGAGGCCGACATCCGGGAGCTGCGCCACGAGCTGGGTGTACGCCCGGCGTACAAGATGGTGGATACCTGCGCCGGCGAGTTTCCCTCGACGACACCGTATCTGTACTCGCTCGTACGACGAAGAGAACGAAGCCCGGGCCGGGGCGACCGCACGGTCGTCATCCTGGGGAGTGGCCCCAACCGCATCGGCCAGGGCGTCGAGTTCGACTATTGCTGTGTGCGGGCGGCCCTGGCCTTCCGACAGCTGGGGTACCGGACGGTCATGGTGAACTCGAATCCCGAGACCGTCTCGACCGACTACGACATCTCGGACACCCTGTACTTCGAGCCGCTGACGCTCGAGGACGTGCTGGAGATCGTGCACGTGGAGCGACCCTTCGGGGTGGTGGTGCAACTCGGTGGTCAGACTCCCGCTCAAGCTGGCCCGGGGGCTGGAGGCGGCCGGGGTCCACATTCTGGGCACCTCCCCGGATAACATCGACGCGGCGGAGGATCGCAAGCGATTCGAGGCCCTGGCCCGCGAGCTCGGCATCCCCCAGCCGCCCGGCTGGTACCGCGATGTCGCTCGAGGAAGCGGTGCGAGTGGCCGAGCAGGTCGGATATCCGGCGCTGGTCCGGCCGTCGTATGTGCTGGGCGGCCGCGGCATGGAGATCGTCTATGACGAGCCGTCCCTGCGCGACTACTTCACCCGGGCCATCCGGGTGGCCCCGGGACACCCGGTGCTCATCGACCGCTTCCTCGAGGACGCGTTCGAGGCCGATGTCGATGCCATCGCCGACGGGCAACGCTGTGTCATCGGTGGCGTGATGCAGCACATCGAGGACGCGGGCATCCACTCCGGCGATTCGGCCTGCGTGCTCCCGCCATACCTGATTTCCGAGGCTCAGGTGGAGCAGATGCGGGTCTACACCCGCGCCTTCGCCAAACGGCTCGAGGTGGTGGGCCTGATCAACGTCCAGTACGCCATCAAGGACGGCATCGTGTACGTGCTCGAGGTGAACCCCCGGGCCTCCCGTACGGTGCCGTTCGTGTCCAAGACCACCGGTGTGCAGCTGGCCAGCCTGGCGGCCTCGGTGATGGTGGGCAAGAGGCTCGACGACCTTGGCCTGGAAGACGACGTCGGCCAGCCGTACGTCGCCGTGAAGGAGGCCGTCTTCCCGTTCAACAAGCTGCACGGGGTGGATCTGATCCTGGGCCCGGAGATGCGCTCCACCGGCGAGGTCATGGGCATCTCGGAATCGTTCGGCATGGCGTTCGCCAAGGCCCAGCACGCCGCCGACGGGGCGCTGCCCATGGAGGGCGGGGTCTTCATCACGGTGAACGACCACGACAAGGCGCACGGTGGTCCAGATCGCGCGGCGGCTGCACGAGCTGGGCTTCTCGATCTACGCGACCGATGGCACCGCGCGCCACCTGCGGGGCCGCGGAATCCCGGCCGAACGGGCGCTCAAGGTCTACGAGGGACGCCCCAACGCCATCGACCTCCTGGTGTCGGGCCAGATCCAGCTTCTGGTCAACACGCCCCTCGGCAAACTCACCCAGCAGGACGACTACACGATCCGGGCCGCGGCGCTGGCGCACCGCGTCCCCTACACGACCACCATGTCCGCCGCGTCGGCGGCGGTGGATGCGATCACCGCGTTGCGCAGTCGCCAGCGCGAGGTGCGATCGCTGCAGGAGTGGCACGAGATCGCCCGCCAAGGACGCGGCACGTCGTGACCACCGCGCGGGACCCGGCTTTCGTCGCCCGGCTGCGGGCCCTGGTCCGCGGCGAAGTCCGGGAGGCCGAGCCGCTCGCCCGCTGCAGTACCTACCGGATCGGCGGCCCGGCCACCCTGCTGTTACCGCTGGGCCCCGAGGACGTGGGAATCGCGCTCCGTGCCGCGGCGGAACAGGGAGTCAAATGGTTCGCCCTGGGGCTCGGTTCCAATCTCCTCCTGCCGGACGCCGGGCTCGACGCGCTGGTGATTCGGTTGGGAAAGGGGATCGACCGGCTGGAGCACCTGTCCGGCGGGCGGTGGGGCGCCGGGGCGGGTCTGCCACAACCGCTGGCGGCCCGCCGGACCGCCGAGGCCGGCTTCGCCGGCCTGCATCGCTTCGTCGGAGTGCCCGGCAGCGTCGGTGGCGGGGTCTACATGAACGCCGGCTGTCACGGCGGAGACTGGGCCGGCGTCGTGCTCTCGGTCACGGTCGTGGACGAGCGTGGTGAGCAACGATCGCTCACCCGGGACGAGATACCCTTCACCTATCGCCGGAGCGGTCTGGAGCGGCGAGTGGTGCTCGATACGGTGGTGCAACTGGCCGAAACGGACCCGGCCAAGATCCAGGAAGAGGTCGCCGAACTGTTCCGGTGGCGGCAGGAAGGGACGCCGTTCAACCAGCCATGTTGTGGCAGCGTCTTCAAGAACCCCGGCGGACCCAGCTGGAAACAGGCCGACGGTCCCCGGACGGCCGGCCAGCTGATCGAGGCCGCAGGCCTCAAGGGGACCCGGCTCGGCGGGGCGGAGGTATCCGGCATGCACGCCAACTATTTTGTGAACACCGGAGGCGCCACCGCGGCCGACATCCTGGGCCTCATTGCGCTGGCCCGACGGGCCGTGCGGCAGCAGTTCGGGGTGGAGCTGGAGACCGAGGTGAAGATCGTACGACCGGACGGGACGTTCGAACCGTCGCTGTAGCCGCCAGCTGTCAGCTGGCAGCAGTCAGCCCCGGCACGCGGCCGGAGCCGACCGTATTCCGCCGACCGGACTGACAGCTGACAGCTGACAGTCCCCAACGGTCAATGTCCGACTATTTCGTCCATGAATCCAGCTATGTCGACGACGGCGCCCAAGTTGGCGCCGGGACGAAGATCTGGCATTTCTGTCACGTGATGCCGGGCGCGGTGATCGGCGAGCGCTGCAGTCTCGGGCAGAATGTCGTCGTCATGGGTGGGACTCGGCTCGGTAACAATGTCCGGGTGCAGAACAACGTGTCGATCTACGAGGGTGTGGTCCTGGAGGACGATGTGTTCTGCGGGCCCAGTTGCGTCTTCACCAACGTGTCCAACCCCCGGGCCCACGTCTCGCGGCGCCACGAGTATCGACCGACCCTCGTAAAACGTGGCACGTCGATCGGCGCCAACGCGACGATCGTCTGCGGGGTCACGCTCGGGGAGTTCTCGTTCATCGGAGCGGGGGCGGTGGTCACCAGCGACGTGCTCCCGCATGCCCTGATGATCGGTGTGCCGGCTCGACGGGTCGGATGGATGTGTCAGTGCGGGGAGCGGTTGCAGGTCCGCGACAGGGGCGCGTCCTGCAGCCTCTGTGGAGCGACGTATCGTGAAGAGCAGGGCGGACTTAGCATGATTGACCGACCTCGGGCGGTCGGCTAGGTTTGGAGCCGGCCGGGCCCGGTTCTTGCCCCCCGGGGCGGCGATCGTAGACGTTACGCGATTGAGCGGTGAGCGGTCCCTCGGGTCCGGCTCACCGCTCACTGCTCACTCCTCACCGATTCAGAGTCTCGAACCCCGGGAAGCCGGCGTGAACGTCCCATTGCTCGATCTGATGGCGCAGTACGAGACGATCCGGGGGGAAGTGCTCCCGGCGCTGCTTCGCGCTATCGAGCGGCAACAGTTCATCCTCGGCGAAGAAGTGGCGGCCCTCGAGCAGGCCGTGGCCGAGCTCTCCGGCGCCCGGCATGGCGTCGGCTGCGCCAGCGGGACGGACGCCCTTCTCCTCCCGCTCAAGACCCTGACGCTGGAGCCGGGCGATGAGGTGATCTGTCCGGCGTTCACGTTCTTCGCGACCGCCGGCACGATTCACAATGCCGGAGGCACGCCGGTCTTTGCCGAAATCGATCCCGGGACCTTCAATGTCACCGCGTCGACGGTCGAGGCGGCGATTACCCCCCGGACCCGGGCGATCGTAGTGGTACATCTGTTTGGCCAGATGGCGGACCTGGGCCCGATCCTGGAGCTGGCCACCCGGCGTGGGCTGGTGGTCATCGAGGACGCCGCGCAGGCGATTGGCGCCCGGCGCAGGATCGGCGACACGTGGCGGAAGGCCGGGGAGTTGGGGACCGTCGGGGCGCTGTCATTCTTCCCGACCAAGAACCTGGGCGGCTGGGGGGACGGCGGGATGATGGTCACCCAGGATGACGCACTGGCGGCGCGGCTCCGCCGACTCCGTACCCACGGCGGCGGCAAGCAGTACCACCACGACGAGGTGGGGTTCAACAGCCGGCTGGACACGCTGCAGGCCGCCGTCCTGCTGGCCAAGCTCCCCCACCTGGCGACCTGGAGTGCGGCCCGGCGCGCCCGGGCCGCCCGGTACACGGAGGCCTTCTCCGATCATCCGGCCATCCAGGCGCCCACCGTCGACCCGGCCAACGAGCACATCTTCCACCAGTACACGGTCCGCGCCGACCGGCGCGATGCCCTGGTGGCGCATCTCAGGGCGCGCGGGATCGGCTGCGCGGTCTACTACCCGCTCGGGCTGCATCTGCAGCCGTGCTTCGCCCACCTGGGATACCGGGCGGGAGCCCTGCCGGAGACCGAACGGGCGATGACTTCGGTGGTCTCCCTGCCGGTCTACCCTGAGCTCACCGAGCCCCAGCAGGAGGCGGTGATCGCCGCCGTCAGGGATTTCTACACCGTGAACGTGGAGAAGCGTGCATGAAAGTCGCGGTCGTCGGGAGCGGGTATGTCGGGCTGGTCACCGGGGCGTGCCTGGCGGAGACGGGGAACGAGGTGATCTGTGCGGACATCGACCAGCGGAAGGTCGAACGCCTGAAGGCCAACGACATCCCGATCTACGAGCCCGGCCTCGAGGAACTGGTGCGCCGCAACCAGACCGAGCGGCGCCTCGAGTTCACCAACGACGTGAGCGCCGCCGTCCGGCGCTCGCGGGTCGTTTTCATCGCCGTCGGCACGCCGCCCGACGAGGATGGCTCCGCCGATCTCCAGCACGTGCTCGCGGTGGCCCAGACGATCGGCCGTCATATGACCGATCACAAGATCGTGGTGACCAAGTCGACCGTGCCGGTGGGCACCGCCGAGCGGGTCCGGGCGGCGATCCGCAAGGAGACCAGCGCCGCATTCAGCGTCTGCTCCAATCCTGAGTTCCTGAAGGAAGGGGCGGCGATCGACGACTTCATGAAACCGGACCGCATCGTGATCGGGGTCGACAGCAGCGAGGCGCGGGAAGCCATGAGCGAGCTGTACGCGCCCTTCGTGCGGACCGGCAACCCCGTCCTGTTCATGGATATTCCCTCGGCGGAGGTGACCAAGTACGCCGCCAACGCCATGCTGGCGACCCGGATCTCGTTCATGAACCAGGTCGCGCTGTTCTGCGAGCGGGTCGGTGCCGACATCAGCGAAGTGCGCAAGGGCATCGGCACCGACAAGCGCATCGGTCCGGCCTTTCTGTTTCCCGGTCCGGGCTACGGCGGCTCCTGTTTTCCCAAGGACGTTCAGGCGCTGATCCGGACCGGCCGGGATGTGGGGCAGGCGTTCGACATCCTCGAAGCGGTCGAGCGCGTGAACGAACGCCAGAAGCGGGTGGTCCTGGAGAAGGTCACGGCGGCGCTCGGCGGGAGCCTCACCGGGCGGACGATCGGCGTGTGGGGGCTCGCGTTCAAGGCCGAAACCGATGACATGCGCGAGAGCCCGTCGATTCCGCTGGTCGAGGGGCTGCTGGCCGGCGGCGCCCGCGTGCAGGTCCACGATCCCAAGGCGATGGAGACGGCCCGGGAGATCCTGGGCGACCGGGTGACCTATGTCGCCGAGCCGTATGCCGCCGCCGAGGGCGCGGACGCGCTGGCGATCGTCACCGAGTGGCTGATGTACCGGAACCCCGACTTCGCGCGGCTCAAGGGCCTGCTCCGGCAGCCGCTGGTGGTCGATGGACGGAACCTGTACGACCCCGCCCGGATGCGGGCCCAGGGGTTCACCTATCACGGGATCGGCCGCGGAGGCCAGGCGTGAGAATCCTCATCACCGGTGCCGCGGGATTCCTGGGCTCCCACCTCTCCGATCGCCTGCTGGCCGAAGGCCACGACGTGGTCGGGATGGACAACCTGATCACCGGCTCCCGGGACAACATCGCCCACTTGCAGGGGAACCGGCGGTTCCAGTTCGCCTTTCACGACGTCAGCCGGTTCATCCAGGTCGACGGGCCGCTCGATGGGGTGATGCACTTTGCGTCGCCCGCCAGCCCGATCGATTATCTCGAGCTGCCGATCCAGACGCTCAAGGTCGGCTCACTGGGGACCCACAACGCGCTCGGCCTCGCCAAGGCCAAGGGGGCGCGGTTCTTCCTGGCCTCGACCTCGGAGGTGTACGGGGACCCCCAGGTCCATCCCCAGCCGGAGAGCTACTGGGGACACGTGAACCCGGTGGGCCCGCGCGGCGTCTACGATGAAGCCAAGCGCTTTGCCGAAGCCATGACCATGGCGTATCACCGCTACCATCGAATCGACACCCGGATCATCCGGATCTTCAACACCTACGGCCCACGGATGCGGGCCCGGGATGGGCGGGTGGTCTCCAACTTCGTCGTGCAGGCGCTGCGGGGAGAGCCACTCACCGTCTACGGCGACGGGCAACAGACCCGGTCCTTCTGTTACGTGTCGGACCTCATCGACGGGATCTACCGTCTGTTCATGAGCGAGCACACCGAACCGACCAATATCGGCAACCCCAACGAGTTCACCGTCCGGGAGCTGGCCGAACTGGTGCTCCGGATGACCGGGTCGTCCGCGAAAATCGAGACCCACCCCCTGCCGACCGACGACCCCAAGATCCGCCAGCCTGACATCACCAAGGCCCGGGCACTGCTGGGCTGGGAACCGAAAGTCCAGCTGGAGGAGGGATTGCGGCAGACCATCGCCTACTTCCAGGCCCGGCTCGCCTCGTGACGCGAGTGCTGGTGACCGGTGCGGCCGGGTTCATCGGCTCGCACCTGAGCGAGCGGCTGCTGGCCCGCGGCGACGAGGTGGTGGGGGTAGACAACTTCGACGCGTTCTATGCCCGGGCGGTGAAAGAACGCAACCTCGAGGTCGCCAGACGGAATCCGGGATTCAAGTTCGTCGAGCTCGATGTGACAGATACCGGGGCGCTGGAGCGGCTGCTGACTTCCGACACGGTCATCGTTCACCTCGCGGCCAAGGCGGGTGTTCGGCCGTCGCTCCAGGACCCGGCCGGTTACCTCCGGGTCAACGTCACCGCCACCCAGGCGCTGCTGGACGCGGCCCGGGGCGCGGGAGTGCAGCGAATCGTCTTCGGATCGTCCTCCTCGGTCTACGGCGACGACACCCCTCCGCCGTTTGCCGAGACCGCCGCCGCCGTCCACCCGATCTCGCCCTACGCAGCGACCAAGCGGGCGGCCGAGCTGGTAATCGAGGCGCTGGCGCCGCACTGGGGCCTCCGGGTCGCCGCGGTCCGGTTGTTCACCGTCTACGGTCCCCGCCAGCGGCCCGATCTGGCGATTCACAGTTTCACCCGGCGGCTCCTGGCCGGGGAGCCGATCGTCATGTTCGGGGACGGGAACGAGGCACGGGACTACACCTATATTGATGACATCACGGCGGGGATCGTGGCGGCGGTCGAATGGACCGCGACCGCCCCGGCGGGGTTGGAGCCGTTCAACCTCGGCGGCAACGAGACGGTCGCGCTGTCCCGCATGATCGCCACGATCGCCGAGACGCTCGGGGTGACGCCGTCGATCACCCGGGCGCCACGACAGCCCGGGGACGTGCGCCTGACGTCGGCCGATCTGTCGAAATCGGGCCGGGTCCTGGGATATCGTCCCACCGTTCCTTTCCCTGCGGGAATTCACCGGTTTGTCGACTGGTACCGGGAGACCCATGCGCGTCAGTGATGAACCGCTGATCAATCGGGCCCGCGAGCGCTTCGCGCTGCAGGATTACTACGGCGCGATCCACCTGCTCCTGGAGATCGTGGAGTCGGGTCGCAGCTTCGCCGATTGCCACCACCTCCTCGGTCTCAGCTATGCCATGCTGGGGCAGCCGCAGCGGGCGCTGGAGCAGTTCGGGCGGGCGCTCGAGCTCAACCCGCGTTACATCGAGGCCCACATCCACCGCGGGATCCTGCTCAACGATCTGGGCCGGACCGACGAGGCCGAGGACGCGTTCCGCCATGCGGCGGCCCATAACATCCCGCAATCGTCCGGGTTCCCGGTCCATGTCGCGGCCAGCCTCGCCAATCATCATGCCCTGCTGGCCTCGGCGTACGCCGAGTCGGGGGCCTCGCGGAGGCCATCGAGCAGTATCGCCGGGCGGTCGACCTGGGGCCCAACTTCGCGGATATCCGATACAAGCTGGCGCGGGCGCTGCTCGAGTCCGGCGACGTACTGGCCGCCCGCGAGGAACTGGAACGGGTCGTCGCCGAACGACCCAATTTCATCGACGCCCTGGCGTCGCTCGGGCTCGCCCGGTACCTGTCGGGTGACGCCTCGGGCGCCCAGGAGGTCTGGCACCAGTGCCTGCTGGCCCGGCCCAAGAACGCCCGGGTCGAGGCCTACCTGGCCATGCTGGAGCGCGCGGCCGAGTGAGGATCTGGGTCCCGCTCCTGGCGTTGCTGTGGGGCTGCTCCGGCTCGGCCGCCGATCACGAGCGCCTGGGGGACGCGGCCTACGCGGAGGGCGATTTCGGAACCGCGCTCGGGGAGTACCGTACGGCCGTGCGGAAATCAGACGCCCGGGTCTGGGCCAAACTGGGTCTGGCCGCGCTCAGGGCCGGGGAGTACCGCGAGGCCGTCGAGGCCTATGACAAGCTCGCAGCCGCCGACCCCACCCGTGGCAGTGAGGCGGCCCGGGGCCTGGAAGTGGTGGCGCGCGAGGCCGATCGGGCGGGCGCCGCGGTCGCGCTCCAGGAGGCGGTCGACGGGCTGCGCCGGCTGGCCCCGGAGCGGGTGAGCCCACGCCACACCCTGGCGCTGGTCCGCGGTGGCCGGCTCGAGCCGACCGAGGCCGCGGGGCTCGGCCCGCTGGCCCTGGCGGCGGCCGGCGAACCCTCCGGGGTGGACCAGATGCTGATCCAGTACGGCACCGCTCTGGAAAGCACCACCGCGTGCGCCGAGGCGGCCGATGTCTTTCTGACCGCCTTGCGCCGGTCCCGTGACGCCAAGGTGCGGGCGCGCGCCGTCGAGGGCCTGGGGACGTGCGGGGTCCAGTTGGGATTCGAGGCCCTGCTAGTGGAACGGCCGGACCTGGCTCACGCCTGGTTCTCCCGCGTGGTGGCAGTAGATCCGAATTCCGACCGCGGCCGACGGGCACTGGTCGGGCTGGGAGATGCCCGGGTCGCGCTGGGCGACCTGCTCGGCGCCACCATCGCCTATCAGGATGCCATGCGGCCCGGGGCCGCCGACTCGATCACCGCGGTCGCGACTGAGCGCATGGGGCGATTGGGCGCCTCCGTCGGGACCGCGGATTCCGCACGCTGAAAGGATGACTGTGCGTCTGTTCTTATGGGTCCCGCTGGTGGCGGTCTGCCTGGCCTGTGGCGGGGGCAAGGGTGGTCCGCGAGTCGCTCCGACCCCGACCCCCACCGGGGCCTCGGCCGCGGAGATTTCGGAACTGTGGAATCGGGCTCTCGGGTACTACCGCCAGGGGAACTGGGGCAAGGCGACCACCCAGCTGGAACGAGTGGTTCTCGAACTCCCGGCGGGGGACACGCTGGCGACCGAAGCGCGGTTCCGCCTGGCGGAGTGCTACTTCGGCCAGCGCAACCAGCTCCAGGCCGCGCGGGAGTTCCGCAAAGTCGCGGACGATGCCCCCAATACCAGGTTCGCGCCCGAAGCGCTGCTCCGGGTCGGGGACGCGTACGCCGATCTCTGGCGACGGCCAGAGCTGGATCCGACCTACGGCCAGACCGCTCTCAGCACGTACCAGGAACTGCTCAACCGCTATCCGGATACGCCAGCGGCGGCCCGGGCCCGGCAACGGATCGCGGACCTGGAAGAGTGGTTCGCCCGCAAGGATTTCAAGTCCGCCTTGTACTACTACCGCTTGAAGGCGTACGACTCGGCGATCCTCTATCTCAAGGGCATTGCGGCCAGCTATCCCCGGGCCACGGTCACCCCGCAGGTCCTGCTCAAGCTGGTGGCCGCATATCGGACCGTTGGGTACGCGGAGGACCTTCAGGAGACCTGCGGGTACCTGCGCCGCTTCCATCCCGCGACCGCGGGGGTGGATGCCGCCTGTCCAGCCCCGCGCGACACGACGGCGGGAGCGGCAGGGACTCGCTAGCGCCCCCAGCCCGGGCCGCGCCATGATCGCCCTTTTCGGCGGGTCGTTCGACCCGATCCATCACGGTCATCTGATCACCGCCCGAGCCGTGGTCGAAGCGCTGGAGCTCGAGGGGCTCCGGTTCGTGCCCGCCCGGGAGCAGCCGTTCAAGGTCGGACGCCATGTCGCCCCCGCCGAGACCCGGGCACGCATGGTGTCGCTGGCGATCGAAGGCGAGAAGGGCTTCGCGCTCGAGCGGGCCGAGATCGACCGGCCGGGGCCCTCCTACACGGTCGACACCCTGCGCGAGCTCCGCCGGCGGGAACCGGGCCGGGCCTTCGCGCTCCTCCTCGGCGCGGACGCGGCCCGGGATCTCCCCCAGTGGCGCGAGGCGGGCGTGCTGTCGGACCTGGCGCGGCTGGTCGTATTTGGCCGCCCCGGAGTGGCGCCGCCGGCGCTGCCGTGGCCCTTCGAGGCGGTGGAAACCCCGGCGGTCGACATCTCGGCGACCGAGATCCGCCGACGGGTGGCCGCGGGCCGTTCCATCCGCTACTGGGTGCCTGACGCCGTAGCCCGGGTTATCGCGACCGAGCGATTATATTTGGCCGATGCTGACGACGCTGCTGACCAAGGTCTTCGGAACCCGCTTTCAACGTGAAGTCAAGAAGGTCCAGCCCATCGTGGACGCCATCAAGCGTCACGAGGAGGACCTCAAGCAGTACAGCGAGGAGGAGTTCCGGGCCCAAACGGCCAAGTTCCGCGCCCGGATCGCCGAACGCACCGGTGCCGTCAAGGCGGACCTGGACCAGGTGCGGCAGGCCAGGCACGACTGCGCCGATCCGGCGGAGCGCGACCGGCTGGAAGACCGCTACCATCGCCTTGAAGCCGACTACAAGAAGGCGCTGGCCGCTACCCTGAACGACCTCCTGCCCGAGGCGTTCGCCACCGTGCGGGAGGCCTGTCGGCGCCTGCTGGGCACCAAGTTCATGGTAACCGGGCGCGAGGTGGCCTGGGACATGGTGCCGTATGACGTGCAGCTCATCGGCGGGATCGTGCTGCACCAGGGGCGGATCGCCGAGATGGCGACCGGCGAAGGCAAGACCCTGGTGGCGACCCTGCCGCTGTATCTGAACGCCCTGGCCGGACGGGGCGCCCACCTGGTGACCGTCAACAACTATCTGGCCCGGCGCGACTCCCAGTGGATGGGCCTGGTCTACAAGTACCTGGGGCTCACCGTCGGCTGCCTCGACGATACCGAGCCCTCCTCACTCGAACGCCGTGCCGCCTACAACGCGGACATCACCTACGGCACCAACAACGAATTCGGGTTCGACTACCTCCGTGACAACATGGTGTTCTCGCTGGACCACCGGGTCCAGCGCGAGCACGCCTACGCGATCATCGACGAGGTCGACTCGATCCTGATCGACGAAGCCCGCACGCCGCTCATCATCTCGGGTCCGGTCGGCAACGAAAAAGACGAGAAATACGGCCAGTTCAACCGCCAGGTGGTGGAGCTGGTGCGACGGCAGAACACGGTCGTGAGCGGCCTGCTCGCCGAGGCCGAGCCACTGCTCGACGATCCGAAGACCGTAGCCGACGCGGCGGTGAAGCTGTATATCGCCCGGCTCGGCATGCCCAAGAACCGGAAGTTGCTCAAGCTGCTCAACGAATCGGGGGTGAAGAGCGCGGTGCAGCGGGTGGAGCTCGATCACATTGCCGACCGCAAGCTGCCGATGCGGCAGCAGGCGATGCGCGAGGTCGAGGAAGCCCTGTATTTCGTGTCCGACGAGAAGGGCCATGCCGTGCACCTGACGGATCGGGGCGCGACCCAGATGTCGCCGGACGACCCCGGACTCTTCCTGGTGCCGGACATCTCGGAACTGGTCCACGCCATCGACCGCGATGCCTCGCTCACTCCGGAGGAACGGATCACCAAGCGTCGGGAGGTCGAAGGCGAGTACGCCCTCAAGAGCGAGAAGCTGCACATCATCCACAAGCTGGTGCAGGCGCACGTCCTGTACGAAAAAGAGGTGGATTACCTGGTCCAGGACGGTCAGGTCGTCATCGTCGATGAGTTCACCGGCCGCGTCATGCCCGGCCGGCGGTGGGCCGACGGCCTGCACCAGGCGGTGGAGGCCAAGGAGGCGGTCCAGGTCAAGGGCGAAACCCAGACGCTCGCGACCATCACGATCCAGAACTACTTCCGGATGTTCGACAAACTCGCCGGCATGACCGGCACCGCCGAAACCGAGGAACAGGAGTTCTTCAGTATCTACTCGCTGGACGTCGCCGTCATCCCGACCAATCGGCCGGTCCGGCGCGCCGACGAGGAGGACCGGATCTACAAGACCCGGCGGGAGAAGTACAACGCGATCGTCGACGAAGTGGAGCGGATCCACGGCCTCGGATTGCCGGTGCTGATCGGCACGGTGACCGTTGAAGTGTCGGAGACCCTGTCCCGCCTGCTCAAACGCCGCGGCCTGCGTCACGAGGTCCTCAACGCGAAGTACCATCAGCGGGAGGCCGAGATCGTCGCCCTGGCCGGACAACGCGGCGCGATCACCATCGCGACCAACATGGCCGGCCGCGGCACCGACATCAAACTGGGCCCCGACGTGCCCAAGCACGAGGATTCCACCGGGCTGCAGATCGTCGGCACCGAACGGCACGAGTCCCGGCGGATCGACCGCCAGCTGCGCGGCCGTGCGGGCCGCCAGGGTGATCCCGGCCGCTCGGTGTTCTTCCTCTCGCTCGAGGACGACCTGATGCGGTTGTTCGGTTCCGACCGCATCGCGGGCTGGATGGACAAGGGCGGGGCGGAGGAGGGGGAGGTGATCTCCCACCGCTGGGTGACCGGCGCCATCAGCCAGGCCCAGAAGCGGGTCGAGCTGCAGAACTTCCAGTCCCGGAAGCGGCTGCTCGAATACGACGACGTCATGAATCAGCAGCGGGAAGTGGTCTATTCGCTCCGGCTGTTCGCCCTCGAGCGGGGCGAGCAGCTCAAGGCCGAAGCCACCCGTATGGTGGACCAGGCGGTGGAGCGCACGGTCGCCCTGATGCTTGCCGACGCGGATCGGCCGGAGGAGTACGACCGGGAGGGGCTGCAGAGCGCCCTGCTGCAGCAATTTCTGATCTCGGCCGACGATGTCACGGATCCTGGCAAGACGCCGACTCAGGCACGGATCGTGGCGGCCGTGAAGGACGCGGGGCACGCGACCTTTCACCGGAAGGTCGACTACCTCCAGGAGTTCGGCCGGCAGATCGGCGCGGTGGGCGTGGACGGCCAGGTGCTTTCCACGGTGATGCTCACCGTTCTGGACGAGAAGTGGAAAGACCATCTGTACGATCTCGACCAGCTGCGGAACGCGATTCAGTATCGCGCCTACGGTCAGCGGGATCCGCTGGTGGAATACAAGAAGGAGGCCTTCGAGATGTTCGAAGACCTCATGCGCGATGTCCACGCGACCTTCACCGAGCGGTTCCTCAAGATCCAGGTGACGGCCGAACCGTCGGGCCCGCCGGGCGGCCGGGCCCCGTCCCGCGCAGGGCCGGCGCCCCGGCCCGCGCCTCCGGTCCCCACCGGGGCCGACGAGCTCTTCGCCCCGGAGGCCCGGGGCGTCCCGGCGATGCTCCAACCGGCTGTCGGTCCCCAACTGCCGGCGCCACCGCGCGTCACCACCAACCGTGGGCCCATCGAACCGATGGCCCGTGGGGGGCCGGAGGTCGGGCGAAACGAGCCCTGCCCCTGCGGGTCAGGGAAGAAGTACAAGAAGTGTCATGGGGTAGCGCGCTAAACGGCTCGGTACTCTCCGGCACGCCAGGAACACGACGCCCGGATCGGGGCGATCCGGGAAGCGCTACGACCGGTTGGGGCTTCCTTGATCCCCACGGTCCAGGCGGAGTGGAGGGGCTGCGTTTTCCGGGTTGTCAGGCCGGAGGCCGGCACCCGCTATTCTGGCTGAATGCGCCCTTCCGCCCAGCTCCACCCACCGCTCGATCGCCCACGTGAACGGCTCTGGGCCCTTGGGCCCGCCGCCCTGACGTCCACCGAATTACTCGCCATCCTGCTCGGCACCGGAGGCGCCGGCCAGCCCGCCCCGGACCTGGCCGCCGCTCTGCTCGATCGTGCTGGAGGCTCTCTCCGAGCCCTGGCCGCGCGCCCAGCGGCGGAACTGACCCAGACCCCGGGCGTCGGTGCGGCGAAGGGGGCCCGCCTCCTGGCGGCTTTCGAGCTCGCCGGCCGGCTGCTCCAGGAACAGCGGCCCGTCCTGCCACGAGTGCGTGAGCCCGGCGACGTAGCGGCGCTGCTCGGCCCCCGGCTCCGCGACCTCACGGTGGAAGAGTTCCACGTGCTGGCCCTCGATAGTCAGAGCCGGGTGATGCGCGACGTGCTGGTCACCCGGGGGCTCCTCAACAGCGCCCTGGTCCACCCGCGCGAGGTGTTCCGCGCCGCCATCGCCGAAGCCGCCGCCGGCATCATCGTGGTCCACAACCATCCCAGCGGGGATCCCACTCCCTCCCCCGAAGACCGGGCCGCCACCCGGCAACTGGTCGAGGCGGGCCGGCTGCTCGATCTGCCGGTCTATGACCACGTCATTCTGGCGGGCGACCGATTTCTCAGCTTCGTGGCGGCGGGGCTGCTCTAAGCGCCCGGCGCCAGGCACTTGCGAATCGGGCTCCGCCGTGCGGAATTAGGGACATGTGAGGTGCTCGACGACTTCCCCGGCGCGCCCCGGGGAGGCTTGCGCATGTTCTGTGAAGGTGGTCTGTGACTGGAACCCTGCCCGACATCGCCCCGGATTTCCGCACCCTGCTCGAGCTCCACGCCGACCGGCTGGACCTCGAGCAGATCGATCGCGCCCTGCGCTTCAGCGCGTCGGCGCACCGGGGCCAGAAGCGGATGTCGGGCGAAGACTTCATTCAGCACTCGATCGCCGTGGCGCGGACCCTGGTGGAGCAGCTGCTGGATACCACCTCGATCGTGGCGGCGCTGCTGCACGACGTGGTGGAGGACTCCGATATCCGGGCCGAGGACATCGCCCGCGAGTTCGGGGCCGAGGTCGCCGGGATCGTCGACGGCCTCACCAAGCTCGGCAGCCTGACCTTCCGGTCCACGGCCGAGCAGCAGGTGGAGAACTACCGGAAGTTCCTGCTCTCGATCGCCAAGGACGCCCGGGTCATCATCATCAAGCTCGCCGACCGGCTGCACAACATGCGGACCCTGGACCCGCTGCCGGCCGAGAAGCAGCTGCGGATCGCCACCGAGACCCGGGAGATCTACGCGCCGCTGGCCCACCGCTTCGGCATGGCCGGCATCAAGGCGGAACTGGAAGATCTGGCGTTCAAGTACCTGGAGCCCGAGGACTACCAGAGTCTGGTCGCCCAGATCGCCGCCAAGCGGGCGGAGCGGGAACAGATGATCGAGAAACTCCAGGTGCCGCTGGAGCACGAGCTCGAGCAGGCCGGAATCTCCTGGTACGACGTCACCGGGCGCCCCAAGCATCTCTGGTCCATCTACCAGAAGATGAAGAAGCGGAACAAGCCATCCGACGAGATCTACGACCAGCTGGCGGTCCGGGTGATCGTGAAATCGGTGCAGGAGTGCTACCACGTCCTGGGGATCATCCACCACAACTGGACGCCGCTCCAGGAGCGGATCAAGGACTACATCGCGTCCCCGAAGTCGAACGCCTATCAGTCGCTCCATACGACCGTGTTCGGTCCCGGTGGCCATCTGTTCGAGGTACAGATCCGCACCCAGGACATGCACCGCACCGCCGAGTACGGTATCGCGGCGCACTGGCTGTACAAGACCGACGCCAAGAAGGGCAGCGACGTCGAAGCTCACTTCGGCTGGTTCCGGCAGCTGCTCGAGCTGCAGCAGGATGCCCACACGCCGGAAGAGTTCCTCGAGTTCCTGAAAGTCGATCTCTTCCAGGACGAGATCTTCGTGTTCACCCCCAAGGGCGACGTCAAGCAGCTCCCCAAGGGGGCGACGCCCATCGACCTCGCGTTCATGGTGCACACCGACGTGGGGCTCGGCTGCCAGGGCGCCAAGGTGAACGGCCGCATCGCGCCGCTGCACCGGGAGCTCCGGAACGGCGACACCGTGGAGATCTTCACCGGCTCGACGCCCAGGCCGAGCCGGGACTGGCTCGCCCACGTCAAGACGGCGCGGGCCCGGCACAAGATCAAGGCCTGGATCCGCCATCAGGAGGATCAGGAGGCCCAGGCGCTCGGCCACGAGCTGCTGGTGCGGGAATGCAAGCGACGCCGGCTGCTGGTGCCGGAGAAAGACCAGCTCGACCGGGTCGCCGAGTCGCTGGGGCTTGCCGACGCCCGGTTACTGGAGATCGCCCTGGGTCGCGGCGACGTCACCATCGTCCCGGTCATCCGGGCGGTCTACCCCGAGGTCCCCCAGGACGACCTGCTGGATCAGAAACCCAGCGTGATCGGACGAGTGATCGACCGCATCCGGCTCGGTTCGGGAATTCGGATCCAGGGCCTCTCGGGCCTGATGGTGCGCTACGCCCAGTGCTGCCAGCCGGTGCCGGGCGACGCGGTCGTGGGATACGTGACCCAGGGCCGGGGAATTTCGATTCACCGGGCCGACTGCCCGAACCTGCTCACCCTCTCCGGCGAGGGGCGGCGGGTCGAGATCGACTGGCAGGAATCGAAAGGAGAAGCCTTCGCGGTGCGCCTGGCTGTGAGCGGGGAGGACCGACGGGGCCTGTACGCCGATGTCATGCAGGCCATCAGCCAGAGCGGCACCAACGTGAAGGCCGCCGAGCTCTCGACCCGGGACGGGACGGTCTTCAGCACCATCGTTGTCGAGGTCGACAACCGGGCCCACCTGGCCGAGGTCATCAAGGCGGTCCGCAAGGTGAAGGGCATTACCGACGTCGAGCGCCGGGACGTGCCCAGCCCGCACGCCTGAGCCGGCGATTGTAACAGCGGGCTGCCCCCGCATTGACGCCGCCCCGCGGGACGGTATCGTTTGCCCCCCTCCGCCATGCCGAACCACTGGTTGCTCAAGACCGAGCCGTCCACCTACTCCCTCGACCGGCTGCTGAGGGAAGGCCGGGCCGTTTGGGACGGGGTCCGCAACAGTCTCGCGCTCCAGCACCTCCGCGCCATGAAAGTCGGGGACCGACTCCTGATCTACCACACCGGGAGCGAAAAGGCCGTCGTCGGCACGGCCAACGTGGTCGCCGCCGCCTACCCGGACCCGACCCAGGATGATCCCCGCCTGGTGGTCGTCGATATCGCCGCGGATACCCGCCTGGCGCGGCCCGTCACTCTGGCCACGATCAAGGCTGACCCGGCGTTCGCCGGACTTCCCCTGATCCGCCTGCCGCGGCTTTCCGTCATGCCGGTTCCCCCAGATCAGTGGAAGCGGATCCTCCAACTGGGCAGCGGAAAGGACTGACCGGGGCCCTCCCGAACATTAGCCGAAGCCGATATACTTCGGCCCATGCCAAGCCCCTCGTTCGAGGTCGTGGCGCCGTTCGCGCCGGCCGGTGACCAGCCTCAGGCCATTGTGCGCCTCACCGACGGGCTCCGGCGCGGCTTGCGGCACCAGACCCTGCTCGGGGTCACGGGATCGGGCAAGACGATGACCCTGGCACACGTCATCGCAAACCACGGCCGGCCTACGCTGGTGCTCTCCCACAACAAGACCCTGGCGGCGCAGCTGTACGGCGAACTCCGCCAATTCCTGCCTCAAAACGCCGTCGAGTACTTCGTTTCGTACTACGACTACTACCAGCCGGAGGCCTACGTTCCGCAGACCGACGTCTATATCGAAAAGGACGCGTCGATCAACGCGGATATCGAGAGCCTGCGGCTCCGCGCCACCTCCAGCCTCATGGAGCGCGACGATGTCGTAATCGTGGCGACGGTGAGTGCCATCTACGGTCTGGGCGACCCGGTGGAGTATCGCAAGCTGCTGGTCACCGCCGAGCGGGGCGAGTCGCGCGGACGGAACAATCTCCTGGCGGACCTGGTACGGATCCAGTACAGCCGCAACGATATCAGCTTCGACCAGGGCAGCTTCCGGGTCCGCGGCGATACGGTGGAGATCTTCCCGGCCTACGCCGAACAGGCGATCCGGGTGGAGTTCTTCGGCGACGAGGTCGAGCGGATCACCAAGATCGACCCGCTGACCGGCCGGGCGAACGCGGCACTCGACCGGTGCGCCATCTACCCGGCGAAGCACTTCGTGACCGAGCGTCCGGCCATCGAGCGTGCGGTCGGGCTGATTCGCGCGGAACTGGCCGAACGGCTGCCGCTGCTGCGCCAGGCGGGGAAGCTGCTCGAGGCGCAACGGCTCGAATCGCGCACCACGTTCGACGTTGAGATGCTCCTCGAGGTCGGCACCTGCGCCGGGATCGAGAACTATTCGCGACACTTTTCGGGCCGCCGTGAGGGCGAACGTCCGGCCTGCCTCCTGGATTACTTCCCGCCCGACTATCTCGTCGTGGTGGACGAATCCCACGTCACCCTCCCGCAGTTGGGCGGGATGTACAACGGCGACCGGGCCCGCAAGGAGACTCTGGTCGAATACGGATTCAGACTCCCCTCGGCGCTCGACAACCGGCCGCTCCGGTTCGAGGAGTTCATGGCGCTGGCGCCGCAGGTGCTCACGGTGTCCGCGACTCCGGGTGAGCTCGAGCTCGGCCTGGCCGCGGGGCATGTGGTCGAGCAGATCATCCGGCCCACCGGCCTGGTCGATCCGGAGGTGGTGATCCGTCCGGTGAAAGGCCAGGTCGATGACCTGCTGGGCGAGATCCGCGAGCGGGAGAAAGTGCATGAGCGGGTCCTCGTCACCACCCTCACCAAGCGGATGGCGGAAGACCTGACGGACTACCTCCAGCAGACCGGCGTGCGGGTGCGCTATCTCCACTCGGATATCGACGCGATCGAGCGGATGGAAATCCTGCGGGGCCTGCGACTGGGGGACTTCGACGTGCTGGTCGGCATCAATCTCCTCCGGGAGGGACTGGACCTGCCCGAAGTGTCTCTGGTTGCCATCCTGGACGCCGATCAGGAGGGGTTTCTGCGATCGGACCGCTCACTGATCCAGACCGTGGGACGCGCCGCCCGCAACCTGAACGGCCGCGCCATTCTGTACGCCGATCGGGTCACGGGGTCGATGGACCGGGCGCTCAAGGAAATGGAGCGCCGTCGGGAACGCCAGCTTGCCCATAACCGGGAGCATGGCATCACTCCGCGTTCGATCGTGAAATCGCTCGAAGAGGTGCGGCTCACCACGCGCGTGGCCGACGCCCGGACCGAACGATCGGAGAAGAAGAAGGACGACCGGCTGGTGCCGCTCGATTTCCGGGATCCCGCCAAACGGGCCCAGACGATTCTGGCGCTCGAGCGCCAGATGAAGGAAGCCGCGGCCAACCTCGAGTTCGAGCTGGCGGCTCTGCTCCGCGACCAGGTCAATGAGCTCCGTGCCCTGGACGCGCCCGACGTCTCGCGCGGGACGGGGGCGGTCCGTCGGCGGGCATGATCCGCCAGTTGACGGAGCCGGAGCTCGTGGCTGAAGGTGAATCGCTTGGACAGGCGCTGCCGCCCCGGTCGGTAGTGGCGGTGGAGGGGGACCTGGGGGCCGGCAAGACCACCTTCGCCCGGGCGATCGCCCGCGGGCTGGGAGTGAGCGGCCAGGCGACCAGCCCCACGTTCGCCCTGGTTCACCGCCATGCCGGCTCGCGGGGGCCCGTCTTCCACCTCGACTGCTATCGCCTGCGGCGGGCGGAGGAGGCGCTCGATCTGGACTGGGAAACCCTGCTCGAGGACGGGGATGCGCTGATCATCGAGTGGCCCGAACGATCGGGCCCCTGGCTGCCGCGGCCCACCCACCGCTTCCGCCTGCACCACCTGCCGGACGAATCGCGCCGCGGGCTCGAAGTGATCAGCTGATGTGGCTCGCGATCGATACCGCCACCGACCGCGCATCCGTGGCGCTGGGCAGCGGCGATGAACTGCTCGCGGAAGAGACCATCGTCGGTGCCCGCCGGCACGCCGCCGCGCTGCTCCCGGCGATCGAGGCCGGACTGGCCCGGGCCGGGGCGGGCTACGGCGACATCGAAGGCGTCGTGCTCGCGGACGGACCCGGCAGCTTCACCGGGCTCCGCGTCGGAGCCGCAGTGGCTCGGGCGTTGCTCCGCGCCCGACCGATGCCACTCTGGGTCGCCCCCTCGCTCCTCGTCTGCGCCGCCGGCGTCCCGGCACGCCCCGACGAGACGGTACTCGCCGTCAGCAACGCGCTCCGCGGGGAGCTTTTTGCCGCGGCGTACCAATTCCGGACCGGGGTGGTGCAGACCCTGCTCCCGCCGGTCGTCGTCAGACCCGAGGAGCTCCAGCGCCGGATCAACCCGCCGTACCGGCTGACCGGCCCGGCAGCAGGGAGTCTCGGCGGTGAACCGCGCTGGCCCGCCGCCGGCCATCTGCTCGGTCTCGTCGGGGTGGCAGGAGGGGTGAGGGCGGTGGCCGATCCGACTCGCTGGGAGCCGGACTACGGCCGCCCCGCCGAGGCGCAGGCCAAATGGGAACGCGACCATGGACGCCCCCTGGCGGATCCGGCCGGCCCGGCCCGCTGACGGCCCTCTGCTGGCGGCGATCGAGCGCCGCTGCTTTGGCGACCCGTGGAGCGCGGCCGCGTTCGAGGACATCTTTCGATCCCCGACCGGAATCGGAATCGTGGCCGAACGGGACCAGGACATCCTCGGCTATCTCGTCGCCCGGGTGGTCGCCGGGGAAGCCGAGATTCTCAACCTCGCGGTGCTGCCGGAGGTTCGGCGCCGGGGCTTGGGGCAGGATCTCCTGGAGGCGGGCCTCGCCGCCGTCACTCGGGCCGGAGCACGGGAAACCTTCCTCGAGGTCCGCGAGCACAACCTGCCGGCGCTGGGTCTGTACCAGCGGCGCGGGTTCCGGCCGGTGGGTCTCCGGGCCCGGTACTACCGGAATCCGGTCGAGGACGCCATTGTCCTCCGCTTGGCACACCCGGCAGGCGCGTGATTCCGCACCGCGCTGCTACATTCTGGCTAATCGACGAGCGACGCGCCCGCTATAGTCGGGGACGTCCGCCCGCCCTCTTCACCATGAGCTGTGGAGGTTCTCGTGAGTCGCAGCCTGAACAAAGCCATCCTGATCGGGAATATCGGCCAGGACCCCGAAGTGCGCAGTACCAGTGGCGGCGGCCGCGTCGCCAACTTCAGCCTTGCCACCAGCCGCCAGTGGACCGCTCAGGGCGGTGACAAGCAGGAAAAGACCGAGTGGCATCGGATCGTCGCCTGGAACAGCAGTCGTGGCACCGGGACCGGACTGGCCGACATCGTGGAGAAGTACTGCAAGAAGGGCGACAAGCTCTACGTCGAGGGCCGCATCGAATACCGCTCCTGGCAGGACAAGGACGGTCAGACCCGCTATACCACCGAGGTGATTGCCAACGAGATCATCATGCTCGGCGGCAAGGGTGGGGCGGGCGAGGGTGGCTTCTCCCCCGCGAAGGCCGGTGCGGCCGCCACGCCAGCCCGCAAGGAGGGAAAGGAAGGGAAGGAATCGTTCGAAGACTTCCCCGAGGCACTGGATGGGGAGGACGACGATCTTCCCTTCTGATTCCAGGGATTACGTGGTGTTGCCGGAGGCCGCAGCGATGCGGCCTCGCTGGTGTCGGGACGTCGACCCGCACCCCGATGTCGACCCCCGTTTTCCCATCGCGTCGGCGTGATCGGTGACCGGCCTGTGAGTCGGATCACCAACTCCAACATCACCCCTGGCTTTGACTTAGCAGCATCGGGCTCATCCAGTCTCTGAGTGGCGCGGTGGAGTTCCATGTCATATATTGGCTTACCACGATTCGCACCCGTAGAGGGCAGCCTGATGACCAGTATCATTCGGACTCGTTTGGCGGTTCTGCTCGCGCTGGGACTCGCGCCCGGTGCGCTGTCGGCACAGGCTCGACCGGAGACCCATACGGTTCGACCTGGCGACACCCTGTGGGATCTCGCCGGCCGGTACCTCGGGGACCCGTTCCTGTGGCCCGAGATCTACCGGATCAACACCGGCGTGGTGGAGGATCCGCACTGGATCTACCCCGGAGAAGTGCTTCGGCTCGGGGCAGGCGCCGAGGTCAGTGCTGTCCCCTTCCAGGACACCCCGCCGCCCCCGGATCAGGCGGCTCCTGATGAGGATGCGGCGGCCCCAGGACCAGACCTGGCCGAACCCCTGGTGGGTGATCTCGCCGAGCAGGACGGCGGCGGGGATAACCGGGACGACGTCGACCTGACACCGCTGGTCGGCGATCGCAGCCGGGTGACCCAGACGGGGCCCAGCCTCGAGGTCGCTCTGGCGCGGGCGTACCGGCCGGTTCGCCGGAGCGAGTTCTTCAGCTCGGGCTTCCTCACCGAAAACCGGGCGCTCCCCTTCGGGCGCGTGCTCGGAACGGTGACCCCGCTGCAGATCGAGGAGGTCTCCAGCCGCAGCACCGCGCAACTGTTCGACCGGGTGGCCGTTACGCCACCGCCGGGCGGCAAGTATCAGGTCGGCGACACCCTGCTGGTGGTCATCATCGGGCGGGAGATCGAGGGACAGGGTCGGGTCATCGTGCCGACCGGACTCCTGAGAGTGCTCGACGTGAGCCGGCCCGAGAATCTGGCCGAGGTCGTCGCCGCCTACGGCGCGGTCCGAGACCGTCAAAGCGTACTGCCGGCCGAGAAGTTCACCGATCCGGGCAATGTCCGTCCGGTCCCGATCTCGGACGGTGTGCGCGGCACGGTCGTGGCGCACCGCGACCGGCAACCGCTTACCGGTCCCCAGGATGTGGTCTTCCTCGACAAGGGTCGTAAGGACGGGGTGGCCCTCGGCGATCTGTTCGAGCTCCGCCAGGCCCCACGGGCTCGCCCCGACGCCGCGACCGTGATCGATCAGGCCATGGCCACGGTGCAGGTGGTCCATGTCGGCGAACGCACGGCGACCGCCAGCGTGATTTCGGTGGTGCAGCCGGTTGTCCGCCCTGGTACGGAGGCCCGTCAGGTCGCCAAGCTGCCGTCGTGATCCGGCGTGCGACCGGCCTCGCCGCGCACGTCTCCTCCCGGGCCCGCCTTCAGGTGCCGTCGCAAGCGGCCGCCAAACGGACGGGCCCGGCTCCTTTCTGAGCCGGGTCTTTTCCAGGGAATTTCCTGATGCTCCTCCAGGACGGACTCTCGCTGCCTTCCACCTCATGGGATCTGGTCGTTCACTCGGGTCCCGAAACCAAGGTGGTCCTCGGGATCACCGTGGTGTTCTCGCTGATCTCGTGGTTCGTGATTGGCCTCAAGTGGTGGCAGTTCCGCGGCGCCCGCCGACACTCCAACCGGTTCTTCAGCCAGCTGGAACGGACCACCCGGCTGCGCGAGGCCTACCACGCCGTCATGAAACTGCCCCCGTCCCCCTACAGCCGGCTGTTTCGGGAAGGGCTTAATTTCTTCTCGGAGCTCCGGCCCGGTTCGCTCCGGGACGAGGGCCGGACGCCGGTGGGCGAGACCCTCTCCGTCACCCAGCTCGAGGCGCTCAAGATGGTTCTCGGCAAGGAGGTCGCCGCCGAACGCGACGTCATGGCCCGGTTCGTCACCTGGCTGGCGACGATCGGGGCGGTGAGTCCGCTGCTGGGATTGCTGGGCACCGTGCTGGGCGTGATGGATGCCTTTATCGGCATCGCCACCAAGGGATCGGGCAACATTGGCGCCGTCGCTCCGGGCGTCGCCGAGGCCCTGGTGACCACGGTGGCGGGCCTAGCGACGGCCATCCCCGCGGTCATCGGGTATAACATCTTCGTCAACCGGCTCGGTCTCTTCGCCGGCGAGCTGGAGGGGTTCGCCAACGAGCTGATCGGCACGATGGCCCGCGAGGGGATGCTCTAGATGGCCGCGGGCATCGGCCGGGGCGGAGGGCTGCGGGGCCACGGTGAGCTGCCGCTGGCCGCCGAAATCAACGTGACTGCCCTGGTCGACGTGGCTTTCGTGTTGCTCATCGTCTTCATGATCACCGCGCCCATCATGCAGGGCGGCGTGGACGTTCAGCTGCCGCGGGCGGAAGCCCGGCCCATGAACGCCAAGGAAGGCATGGTGGTGAGCGTGGACCGCGAAGGCCGGATCTTCATCGACCAGACGTCGGTTTCCTACCGCGACTTCCAGATGACCTTCGGCGCCCTGGTGAAGGCCCGGAAGCCCCGGTCGGTGTACCTCCGGGCCGACCGCCGGGTCCCCTACGGTGAGGTGGTCCGGGTGCTGGCGACGATTCGCACCTCCGGCGTCACCGACGTCGGTCTCGTGGCCGAGGAGGAAGAGCGGCCGTGACGTCCCGGGGGCCGAGGCGCGACCGTAGCGGAATCGCAGTCGGCCTGCTGGGGACGGTGCTGGTCCACGTTGCGGCTCTCGCGATGTTCTGGACCACCGTGAAGGCGGCCGACCTTGGTCCGCCAGTGTACGCCGTAGAGCTGGTGGCGGCGCCCGCCCCGGTGGCCGTCCCCGGCCGGTCCCGGAAGCGGCGACTCGGCCGCCGGCGGAGTCCCCGGCGCCGGTCAAGCACGAGCCCGCCCAAGCCGACCCCGCAGCCGGCAAAGCCCACGGTCGCCGACCCGGAGCGCACCGAGCCCAATCCGGCCGCGCGGTCGCGAGAGAGCCCCATTGCCCGGCGAGACGCCCAGCACCGGGAACGACGCCGTCACGGTCAGCACCCCGGGCTCGAGTTTCCCTATCCCGATTACCTGCGTAACATCGTGCAGGAGGTCTATCGCCGCTGGCAACGGCCGCTCGGTAACGCGGCGCTCCGGGCGGAGGTGAGCTTCCTCATCCTCCGGGACGGGACGCGTGCGCGAAATTCGTCTCACGCGCCCGTCTGGCAGTTTCTCTTTCGATCTCTCATCTCAGGGCGCGATCGAGGCTGCCGGCACCACCCGGGCGTTTGGGCCGCTTCCCGACGGGTACCCGGCGGACGTTCTGCCGGTCTCCTTCTACTTCACGCCGCGTACGCAATGACTGCATTCCGCCGTGTCTGGCCCGCGCTGCTCCTCGCCCTGCCGGGCACGATCGCCGCCCAGGACACGCTCCGACCGCCCGATGGTGTCCGGGTCGGCATCGAATACCGGCCGGGCGTGCGCCCGACGATCGTGGTGCTCCCCGGGCGGGGGCTCGACTCGGTTCGCGCGATTCTGGCGCGCGATCTCGACTTCAGCGACCGCTTCGAGGTGATCACTCTGGGCGCGGCGGGACGGCGGGGCCGCGGCCACGAACGGCGGCTCGAACGCCCTGAACTACGCCCTGTTACGCACCCTGGGGGCCGAATACGCGGTCGAGGTGGCGGCGGACGGGCCGGGCACGGTGGTCCGGCTCCACGATATCACGGCCGGAACGCTTCGGCGGGAGCAGCACTTCACCTTTCCGGCAGTGTTCGACGTGGGCTTCCGGCTGGCGCGTGCACCGCATGGCCGACGAAATGGTGCGCTGGATCACTGGCACGCCGGGGTATGCGGCGTCACAGCTGCTGTTCCTCGTGGGCCGGCAGCTGTATCGGGTCGACAGCGACGGCGCCGCGCCGGCAGCGCTCACTGCCCCGAGCGAGCAGATCCTGTCGCCGGCCTGGAGTCCGGACGGCGGGCGGATCGCCTTCATGCGATTCGGGGCCGGCGCCGGGAGTATCGTGGTGCAGGTCCTGGCGACGGGCCAGCGGGTGACGGTGGCGGGCACCGGTACCGCCCTGAACATCACCCCGACCTTCTCCCCCGACGGCCGGCTGGTCGCCTACGCCCGCTCCACCGAAGACGGCACCGACGTGTATACCGCCGATGTGGTCCAGAACTGCTGTGTGCAGCGGTTGACCGTGGGGAGGTATGCCGATAATCTTTCCCCCACCTTCGCCCCCGATGGGCGGAGGTTGGCGTTTGTCTCCACCCGCGCCGGCCAGCCGCAGATCTACGTCATGGCGGCGGACGGGACCGATCAGGAGCTGTCTGGCGCCGTTCGATTTCGGCGCTACCGGCAGTTCCCACGCCCCCGAATGGTCCCCGGACGGCGCCAGCGTGGTTTTTCACCGTGACGTGAACCGCAGTCCCCAGGTCTTCGTCCTCGATGTGGCCAGCCGGCGGGTTCGACAGCTCACTTCGGCGGGACGGAACGAGGATCCGACCTGGGCCCCCGACGGACGCCACATCGCGTTCGTCTCGGACCGCAGCGGCCAGCGGCAGCTCTGGGTGATCGACACGATGACCGGACGGATCCGCCAGCTCACGTTCACGAGCCAGGTCCGACTTCCCGCGTGGTCCCGCCGGCTGGCGGGGTCCACCACAGCTTCTCACTGAGGTTTATCGGAGGCGTCATGTCTACCCAGCTTCGCGCGTTCGCCGCTGTCGCGACCCTCCTTGTCCTGGCTGCCTGCGGTGGCAAGCCGGCGCCCGAGGAGCCGGCTGCCCGAGCCGGCCCCGGCCCCGGCCCCGGCCCCGGCGCCCGAGCCGGCTCCGTTGCCGCCGCCGCCGCCGCCGCCGCCCGTCGGGCGAGGACCCCGCCGTCGCCGCCGCCCGCATCACGGCCGGCCCTGCTCGATGAAGTACGGGTGATGGTGCACTTCGAGTTCGACAAGTCGGACATCCGTCCCGAAGACCGGCCGACCCTCGACCGCAAGGCGGCGATCCTCGGTGCCAATTGCGGCCTGCGGCTCCGCATCAGCGGCCACGCCGACGAGCGCGGGTCGGACGAGTACAACCTCGCCCTCGGGACGCGGCGCGCGGCCTCGGTAAAGACCTACCTCGGCAACAAGGGGATCGAGACGTTTCCGGCTCGATGTGGTCTCCTATCGGTGAGGAGCAGCCGATCGCCATGGGCCACGACGAAGACTCCTGGTTCCAGAACCGCCGCGCCGAGTTTGACGTCATCGCCGGCGGCACCAACCTGCGCGAGCCGTGAGGATCCGGTTCCTCCCGGTTCTGCCGGGGCTCGTCCTGGTCGCCCTTGGGGGCTGTGCCTCCAAGGGCGACCTGCGCCGGGTGGAGGAGCAGGTGCTGCTGAGCCGGGCCGAGAACCTCCGGTCCGACTCGGCGCGGGCCGCCCAACTCGCCGAGATCGTCGGGCTGCAGCGGCGCATCCAGGATTCCCTCGAGGGCGCGAGCCGCCAACCTCAGGGAGGTCGGTGCCCAGGTCACAGGACTCAAGGGCGATGTCGCGAACGATCTCATCAGCATCCAGCAGCAGCTCGTTCAGGTGCAGGCGCTGACCGGGCAGAGCCAGCAGCGTCTCACCGAGTTCCAGACCCAGCTCGAGGCGCGCAGTGAACAGCTCAACGCCCTGCCGCCGCCCGCGCCCGTGGCTGGACAGCGCCGCGCCGGCTCCTGCCGGCGCGCCACCGGGGGCCGCACCCTCGGCGGAGCAGGTCTACCTGGCTTCGCTGCAGCAGCTCCGCCGCGGCAGCACCACCACCGCGCGGATGGGGTTCCGGGAACTGCTCCGGCTCTACCCCACTCACGCCCGGGCCTCGGACGCGACGTACTTTGTAGGCGAGACCTTCGCCGCCGAGTCGCCCGACTCCGCCGCGCTGTACTACGCCAAGGTGATCGAGAGTTTCCCGCAATCGGCCCGGGCGTCCAGCTCGCTCTACAAGCTCGGCCTGCTCGCCGAGCGCAGGAAGGACGTCGACGGCGCTCGCGCGTACTACCAGCGGGTTACCCGAGACTACCCCCGCTCTGACGAAGCCGCGCTCGCCCGCGACCGCCTGAAGACGCTGGGTCGGTAGGCTCCGGCAGGGGCGACGATGACGGGTCCCGGCGGGGAAATGCCGTTCCTGGAGCATCTGGAAGAGCTTCGGGTCCGGCTGCTGCGGGTGCTGGCAGCGCTGGTGGCGGGCTTCGGTGTGGGCTACTGGGTGGTCCAGCGGTTTCACGTCGTCCAGTTGCTCAAGGAGCCGATCGCTCCCTTTCTACAGGTCACGGGCGGCAAGCTCGTGGTGACGAGTCCCACCGAGCCCGTGATGATCACGCTCAAGCTCGCCCTGGTGGTCGGGCTGGTCCTGGTCTCTCCCTACATCATCTATCAGACATGGGCCTTTCTCTCGCCGGCGCTCTACGCCCGGGAGAAGCGGCTCGTCATCCCTGCGCTGCTGGCCGGCACCCTGATGTTCGCAGGTGGCGCGGTCTTCGGGTTCGCGGTCCTGCTGCCGAAGTCCCTCCCGATTCTCTTCAGCTTCCAGACCGAGGGGCTGGAGAACCTGATCACTTTCTCGGAGTACTTCGGCTTCACCCTGCAGGTGGTGCTGGCGATGGGTCTCGCGTTCGAGATCCCACTCGTCATCATGCTGCTCACCGGCCTTGGCGTGGTGACCCCGTCGTCGCTCAACCGCTTCCGGCGGTACGCGGTCGTGCTGTCGGCCGTGGCGGGTGCCGTGCTTTCGCCGGGCGGAGACCTGCTCTCGATGACCCTCATGACCGTGCCGATCATGCTGCTGTACGAGATCGGTTTCCTGGGATCGTGGGTCATCCACCGGCGCCTGGCGCGGCGTGCCGCCACGTCCGTCGCCACCCTGCTGGCCCTGGCGTTGTGCGCCGGGGGTGTGGCCGCGCAGGAGCCGGAGAAGCCGGTTCCCGTGAAGCCCGGAGTGCGCTCCGCCGGGTCGATTCCCTCGCCCGGGACTCGCTGCTCCCGCGCCCGGGCCAGGCCCTCGACACGGCGGACGCGAGGCGGTTGGGCCTGCCCAGCGGCCCCCGGCGGACCTTCCCCCCCGACGACTCGGTCCTCGCGGGGTTGCTCAAGCGGTCCGGGTTCCAGGCCACCCGGTTCCGGTCCGATTCGGCACTGGTGTTCGCTGAAGAGCGCCGGATCTTCCTCCGCGGCGAGGCCAGCACCCGACGGGAGCAGACCACGCTCGAAGCCGACTCGATCGCGTATCAGGAGGCGGACTGCCTCATTCGCGCCACGGGGGACCCGGCCCTCTTCGACCGGGAAACGGTGCTGACGGGCTTCGGCGGCATCCGCTACAACACCTGCATCCGTCGCGGCATCGTCACCGACGCCCTGACCAGCTTCAAACAGGGCAGCACCGACTGGTTTCTGCGCGGCAACCTGGCCCAGGATTCGAGCGCCGCCCGGCTGTACGCCTCGGAGGGCGAGATCACCAGCTGCGATTTGCCGGTGCCCCACTATCACTTTTCGGCGCGCGAGGTGAAGTGGATCTCGAAGACCGTGATGGTCGCCCGGCCCGCCGTGCTCTACGTCCGGGACGTCCCCGTCCTGTGGCTGCCCTTCGTATTCCAGGACGCCCGGACCGGCCGTCGCTCCGGCATCCTGATTCCGCGATTCGGGCTCAACGATATCGTCCGGCAGAACCCGGGATACAACCGCCAGATCACCAACATCGGCTACTACTGGGCGCCGAACGACTATTTCGACGTCACCGCGAAACTCGACTGGTTCTCCGACCGCTATGTGGAATACGGTGGCGCCGCCCAGTATCGCTGGCTCAACCGGTTCCTCAGCGGGGCCATCGGGTACCGGCGGACGGTGGAGACCGGCGGACGACGGTCCACCAACATCCGGTGGGATCACCGGCAGAACTTCGATCTGTCCACCTCGCTCAATCTGAGCCTCAACTACACCAGCAGCGGTTTCGTGCAGCAGCGGAACGCCATCGATCCGCTGCAGTCGACCCAGCAGATCGTGAGCGCGGCGAACTTCTCCAAACGCTTCGGCTGGGGTTCCGTGGCCCTCGGCGGCAACCGGCGGCAGAACCTGTCGGACAACAGCGTCTCGATGCAACTGCCGTCCCTCTCGATCAGCCCCAAGCCGATCGATATCGCCCGCAATGTGACCTGGTCGCCCGGCCTGAGCTTCACCACCACTTTCGAGAACAACTTTCGCGCTGGTCCCGGTGCCGGTGCTGATCCTGCCTGGCGGCGTCCTCGACAGCCTCGGCGGCACGCGCGACCGGCGCACCACCGCGGCCAACTTCGACACCCCGCTCCGTTTCGGCGGGTTCAACTGGCGCAACAGCTTCGCCTACAACGACCGACAGGACAACGGACGCACCGTCGTCGGCGGCGGGCCCATCAAGGTTCCCGACCCGACCACGCCCGATCCGACCGACTCCATCACGGTGGGGCAGGTCACGGTGGGCGACTTCGCCAGCGACCTCAATTGGGAGACCGGGATCAATCTTCCCACGGTCTTTCGAGGCACCTGGAAGCTGCAGCCCAGCCTCGGGATCGCCAACGCGACCTCGGGTGGTGCTTTCATGATCCGCAATCGGAACACCCAGGGTCGCTGGGTACGCCAGGGCAAACGATTCAACCTCGGTCTCACGGCGTCGCCAACGTTCTTCGGTTTCTTCCCCGGCTTCGGCCCGGTCTCACGGATCCGGCATTCGCGTGTCGCCGGTCGTGACGTACAGCTACAGTCCCAGCGCCTCCATCAACCCCGAGTATGCCCGGGCCCTCGCCCGGCCAGGGGAGCCGCTGCGCCTGCGGAGCGATCCCAGCCAGCTGCTGAGCGTGGGGCTGTCCCAGAATATCGAAGGAAAATCGCGCCCCGCGGCGGGAGATACGACCTCCCAGGACAATGCCCGTCGATTCCGGATTCTGGGAATCCAGACCAGTCAGATCCAGTACGATTTCGAGCAGGCCAAACTGCCTGGCCGGACCGGCTGGCGGACCCGGTCCATCAGCAATCAGTTTCAGAGCGACCTGCTGCCGGGATTCAGTCTCAGCCTGTCCCACGACCTGTGGCGGGGAGAAGTCGGGGTCGACACCTCGCAGTTCGATCCCTTCCTGCAATCGGTCACGGCCAGCTTCGCCATCTCCGGCAACACCATACGTTCGGTGCTCGGCCTGTTCGGACTGGCCGGGAGTCGGGACACGGCACGGAGCGGAGAGCCGCCGCCGCTCTCCGCCGCGGCGAGCCAGAGCCGCTTCGGTCGTCCGCCCTCGTTCTACGGATACGGATCGGACCAGACACTGGGGCTCTCCACCAACCGCCGGTTCACCGCGAACTTCGACTACAGTCTCTCCCGCCAGCGACCGATCGCCACGGCCAGCGGCACCACCACGTCGCGGCCGCTCCAGAGTGTCATGTTCAGCACCAGCTTCGCCCCGACGCCGTTCTGGACCGTTTCGTGGTCGAGCCAGTACAACTTCACCGACAGCAAGTTCGAGTCGCACGTCGTACGGCTCGAGCGGGTGCTGCATGAGTGGCGCGCGGGGTTCAACTTCGTGCGCAATCCGAACGGCAACTTCGCGTTCTTCTTCTCGGTCTATCTCAGCGACCTGCCCGACATCAAGTTCGACTACAACCAGACGTCGATCGAGCGCTAGCCGGCCGCGTTCCCAGCGCGTCCGTGTCCCCTCCAGGGGACATTCCCGCGGCGAGCCTGTAAGCCTAAAGCATTGTCCCACAACTGGTTAGCTGGCCATGACCGAATGGCACCAGGTCTGCATCAGAGGCAAGCGTTCCTCAGCTCGGAGCCTGCGATGCGCTCGTCCTGGAAGCTGGTGCCGATGGTGGCGATGGCCGCTGCCTGCACCGAGACCCGACTGGTCGGTAACGGGAGCCTGCTGTCCCCGCCGGCCAACCTGATCTACACCGTCGAGGCGAGCGGCACGCCGGGTTCGCCCAGCGGAGTCCTGCTGCAGTGGGATTTCGACAGCGATCCCAATCTGGCAGCCTGGCACGTGTATTCGAGAGGTTCCACGACGGAATCGTATCGCCTCCGCGCGACCACCACGTCCAACTCGTTCCACGACGAAGGTATCCCGCATCTCCAGTACCATTTGACGGCGGAAGACGTGACGGGAGCCGAAAGTGGCCCCAGCAACGTCGTCACGGTAGACGAGCGCCTGGCCCTGGAACGGCCCGCGACGCTCACCAGTACCACCTTGAACGGCGCGATCGCCCTGACCTGGTCTGACAATCCCTACCGGACCAATCCCTCCGGGTTCAGGATCTACCGGGTGTACAGCGCGTCCTACGACCTCGATGCCAATCTCTGTGGCTCGGCCTGGTCGCTGGAGGGGACGACCGTGGCCCCGGAGTTCGTCGCCTCGGCGCTCACCAACGGCGTCTCTCGCTGTTTCGGCGTTTCGGCGGAGAGCCGGGAAGGCTGGGAAAGTCTGTGGTCCCCGTTGCGTAACGACACCCCGCGTCCGGACGCCCGGAACGTGCTGCTGTATGCCCGCCAGGTGCAGGATGCGGCCAGCGGCTTCCGCTTCTGGCGCGACGTGAACGGCAACCGCGTGGCGGAGCCCGGGGAGATCGGTCTGGTTCTGAACGGCTCGTCCGGTCTGAACGACTTTTCGGTCGAGCGCGACCCGGGCGGAACCATCTTCCTGACACCGGTGCGCAGCGGGACCGGCGTCCTGGTGTACGGCAGCGCCCCGATCTACGACTTGACCGGCATCGACGTGGCCCCGATCGGCCCGTACTCCCCCAGTGGGATCGAAGCACTGCCCGGCTGGGGCTATGTGTTCGAGACCGACGGCGGCGATGGCTTCGCCCGGTACGGCGCGGTGCGGATCACGCACGTGGGTCAGGACTTTCTGCTCCTGGACTGGTCGTTCCAGACCGATTTCGGCAATCCGGAGTTGCTCCGGCAAGGGCTGCCGAGTCTGGCCACGCGGTGATCGACGGGAGTGCGCAGGCCTGAGCCTGCCGGGAGGGACGAGGACGATTGTTGATTGCCGAGTGCTGGTGAGCGACCGAATCGGCAATCAGCAATCGTCACTCCAGGGCAGCGCAAACCCGGCTTACCGTTCGTCGCTCCCTCGGTTACGTTGTCGGCATGGCGACTCCTACGCTGACGCTGACGGGCCGCTCTCTCACCATCACCGATGTCGTCAGGATCGCGCGAACCCGTGACGCCACCGCTACCCTCGATGAGGGGGCGATGGCCCGGCTCGCCGAGAGCCGGGCGCTGGTCGATCAGGCAATCGGGCGGGGTGACACGATTTACGGCATCAACACCGGATTCGGCAAGCTGGCCAACGTGCGGATTCCGGCCGATCAGCTGGATCGCCTGCAGGTCAACCTGATTCGAAGCCACGCGGCGGGCGTGGGCGACCTGCTGGCCGCCGACGTCGTGCGGGCGGCGATGCTGCTCCGGGCCAACGTCCTGCTGCGGCCGACCAGCGGGGTCCGGCCCGAGCTGGTGCGGTCGCTGGTCGACTTGCTCAACGCCGGGATCGTGCCGGCCGTGCCAGAGCAGGGAAGCGTCGGCGCGAGCGGCGACCTGGCTCCGCTCAGCCACATGGCGATGGCGCTGATCGGTGAGGGGGAGGTGCTGGCCGCCGGGCCGGGAACGCGCCCCGCTCGCTCGGCGCTCGAAGCGGCGGGGCTGGCGCCCTTCCGGTTCGCCCCGAAAGAGGGCATCAGCTTTATCAATGGGACCCAGGCGCAGACCGCGCTGCTGGCGCTGCTCGTGCACGATTCCGAATGCCTGTGGCGAACCGGCGTGGCTGCGGCGGCGATGAGTCTCGAGGCCTTGCGCGGCACCCCCACGCCCCTCGACCCCCGGATCCACGAGGCCCGGCCGCACGCGGGCCAGCTTCGGGCGGCGGAACTGATGCGGGGCCTGCTGGAAGCGAGCGAGATCCGCGAATCGCACCGCAAGAACGACGATCGGGTCCAGGACGCTTACAGCCTGCGCTGTACGCCCCAGGTGCTGGGCGCCGTGGCCGACGCGATTCGCTTTGCGCGGGACACCGCCGCCATCGAGCTCAATGCCTCGACCGACAACCCGCTGGTCTTCGAGAACGGAGACGTGCTGTCAGGCGGCAATTTCCACGGCCAGCCCGTGGCGCAGGCTCTCGACTTCCTCGGCGTGGCGCTCACCACGCTGCAGGCGATCGCCGAACGGCGGGTGGAACGCCTGGTCAATCCCGACCTGTCCCAGGGCCTGCCCGCGTTCCTGACCGCCGATCCGGGCCTGTCGTCGGGCCTGATGATGGTCCAGATCACGGCCGCGTCCCTGGTGGCGGAGTCCCGCACTCAGGCGATGCCCGCGAGCATCGGCTCGATTCCGACCGACGCGAATCAGGAGGACTTCGTCCCCATGGGCATGGCCGCGGCCCTCAAGACCCGTCGCATCCTGGCCAACGCGCGTATGGTCGTGGCGGCCGAACTGCTGTGTGGAGCCCAGGCGCTCGATTTCCTGCTCCCGCTCCGCCCCGGCCGCGGGGTGGAGCTGCTGCACCGCCGGATCCGGGCAGCCGATGCCGTGCCCACCCTCACCAATGATCGCCCGCCCGCGCCGGATCTGGCCCGGGTGGAGCGGCTGGTAGCCTTGGGGGAGCTCGATCCTTGGCCCGGTTTGCCTTGCTAGGGCCTGAGCGGGCCGGTATTATGTGTAAGTGACGGTATTTCATAGGCCTCCACCCTTCACCCGCCCCGGTGGATGAACTTCGAGAAGCTGAAAGAGACCGCCCGGAAATACGAGCAGAAGGAAGAGTGGCGGCGGGCCATCGAGGTCTATCTCCAGGCGATCCGGGAGTTTGAGGCCGGCAATGATCCGGTTCCGGATCTGTCGGTCTACAACCGGATCGGCGATCTCTACCTCAAGGCCAGCGAGCCGGGGGCGGCGGTCCAGGCCTACGAACGCGCGGCGGACCTGTACGGCGAACAGGGCTTCTACAACAACGCCATTGCGCTCTGCGGCAAGATCCTGCGAGTCAATCCCGGCCGCATCCAGACCTACCTCAAGCTGGCCCAGCTTCACGCCCGGAAGAACGTGGTCATCGAGGCCAAGAAGAATCTGCTCGAGTACCTCGAGCGGATGAATGCCCTGAACCAGCTCGACGAGGCGTTCAAGTCGGTAAAGGAATTTGCCGACCAGTTCCCCAACAACAAGGAAATCCGGCTGATGCTGAGCGAGCTGCTCCGGGCCTCGTCGCGAAACGACGAAGCGCGGGAGCAACTCGAGAAGCTCGCCAACGACCTCGAGGCGCGGGGCGACACCGTGGGTGCGCGCAAGACGCTCATGCGTCTCCAGGCCCTGGACGCGGAGGGCGGCACCCTGGCCGAGCCCAAGCCGGGGCCCAAGCCGCGCTCCGGTGACCTGGTGTTCCTCGATACCGGCTCAACTTCGGCGGCCCGGCCTCCGGCGGCGGATCGCAACTCACGGAAAACGCGCGCCGTGCCGAGCCCGACGCTCCGCTCCACCCGGCCTGCTCCGGGCCTGCCGCTGATCGAGGCGCCCGAAGCGCCGCCGACCGGCCCCGCGGCCCCCGATCCCGCTCCGCTGACGATCGAAACCTCGAGCCTCATCGAAGCTTCAATGGATCTCGAGTCGGTGCAGCCAATATCCGACGAGGCGCAGCTCGAGGCCAACGCCTCCGCCGACGTGGCCAAGACCCTCGGCTTCGAACCAACTTCCGCGGAAGACCTGGGGGACCTCGGGGTGCAGCCTCTGGAGGGTCTCGAGCTCGACCAGACGGGGTCGGAGGGCGTCGAGCTGTCCGCTTCATACCACGGCTTGGAGATCGAGCGCGTCAGCGAATCGCATGATGAGACGGACCCGCTCGGCGACGACAACCTGATCACGATCAATCCGCTCGATGTCGAGCCGGAACTCGTCGCTGATGCGGACTCGAGCTTCGGTGATCCGGTTCGATCGCCGGAGACCTGGGGCGGTGCGGCGGACGATGAAGTCACCTTCCTCGACGTGGGTTTCCCTACCGAGCCCACCATCCCGGACCTCGAGGATCGGGTGCTCGAGGATCCCGAAGATCCCGAGGCCCACCGGGCGCTTGGCGAGGCCCTGATCGCCACGGGCGAACAGCTCCGGGGCCAGGAGGAACTCGAGCTGGCGTTGGCCGGCTTCGAGGGACGCGAGGACTGGCCGCGGGCCAGCAGCTTGATCAACGAGTTGATCCGCCTCGACCCGAACGGCGTCCGCTACCATCAGAAGCGGGTCGAGATCGGCTTCAGAAGCGGCGACCGGGCCCGGCTGATCGATGCCTATCTGGAGCTGGCCGATGCGCTGCTCCGGGTCGGCGCGCTGGACAAGGGGCTGGCGGTCTACCGCCGGGTCTCGGAGCACGATCCCGGCAACCAGCGGGCCCTGGCCGCGCTGGACGCCCTGTCGCCGGTCGAAGAGAGCTTTCCGCCGATCCCGCCCGCACCGGCCGGTTCCCGCCTCGATAGCGTCGCCGAGGAGGGGGAGTTCGCCGTGGATGCGATGTTCGAGGCGCAGGACGCCCCCGCCCCCCCCCGGCGGCGAAAGGCCGGAAGTCGACGGCGTCCCCCAAGCCGCGGGAGCCGGAGCCGTCAGACAGTTTCATCGATCTCGGCGCCTTTATTCTCGACGACGACCGGGTGAAAGACACCCGGATGCGGGTCGAGGACGAAGAACCGACGGGCGATGAGCAGAAGGACTTCCAGGAGATGCTGGTGCAGTTCAAGCGCGGCATCGACGAAAACATCGACGCCGAGGACTTCGAGGCCCACTACGATCTTGGTGTGGCCTTCAAGGAGATGGGCCTGCTGGACGAGGCGATCGCCGAGTTCCAGAAGGCGTTGCGGGCCCCCGAGGTACGGCTCAAGACCTCGGAAGCGCTGGGCAGCGCCTTCTTCGAAAAGGGCCAGTTTGCCATCGCCGAGGCGATCCTGCGTCGGGCGGTGGAAAGCCTGGGCGCCAGCGACGACGAGCAGATCGGGTTGATCTACTGGCTGGGACGCTCGCAGGAGGCCCAGGGCAAGACCGACGTCGCCATCACGACCTTCGAACGGGTCCTGGCCGTGGACATCGGTTTCATGGATGCCGGCAGCCGGATCGGCAAGCTGGCGCAGGGCCGGGGCCGGTGACCTCACGAGCCGCGGGCATCACGCTCGCCTCCCTGCAAGCCTCCCTCAGGCCCCGCCTGGAAGCAGTGCAGGGGGAGTTGCGCCGGATCATTCGGAGCGACTTCGGGTTGATCGCCGAAGTGAACGGCCATCTGCTGCAGATGCAGGGCAAGATGTTCCGGCCCACCCTGCTCCTGCTGGCGGAAGAAGCCTCAGGGGCGCGCGACGAACGAGCCGAGATTCACGCCGCGGTGGTGGAACTGATCCACCTGGCCACCCTGGTCCACGACGATTCGGTCGACCACTCGGTGCTGCGGCGCGGGATGCCCACGATCAACGCGCTGTTCAGCCATCAGGTGTCGGTGATCATGGGTGACTATCTCTATTCCCGGGCCGTGGTCGAGCTGACCCGGCTCGGCGACATCGAGCCGCTCCGGGTCATGTCCCGCGTGACCAACGAAATGACGGTGGGCGAGATGCGCCAGCTGATGGCCCACGAGCCCCTGAATTTCTCGGAACAGGAATACGATCTCCTGATCCGGGCCAAGACCGCGTCGCTGGTGTCAGGGGCCTGCGAAGTCGGTGCCCTGCGTGCCCCCTCCGGCGAACGCCAGGCGCTCCGGGCCTTCGGCGACGCGCTGGGAATGGCGTTTCAGATCGTGGACGATTTGCTGGATTACACGGAGGAGGAGGCGGTGACGGGCAAGCCGTCCGGGAACGACCTGCGGGAGCACAAGGTAACCCTCCCGCTCATCTACGCCCTGGAGCGCTTCGAGCCGGCGGCCCGGCGTGAAGTCGCCACTCTGATGGCGACCCCGGAGCCCTCCGACCAGCAGATCAGCCGGGTGATCGAACTGGTCAGCGAAACGGGAGGGCTCGACTACGCCCGCACCCGGGCACAACACCTGGCGGAACAGGCCGACCGGGAGCTGGACGCGCTGCCCGCCAGCCCGGCCCGGGAAGTCCTGCGGGATAGCATCACCTACGTGCTCGATCGGCGGCGCTGATGGCCAGTGGACCCCGGCGGCCCCTGTTCCACCTCGGCGTGCTGGTCTCGGGCTTCATCCTGGGCGGGTTTCTGAACGCCCTGGTGAAAGCGGTCATGCCCGACAGCGTGGCCAAGCAGGTGTTTACATTCACAGCCAGCGCGAGCGTCGGGCCGGTGTCGCTCAACCTGCTGGTATTCAGTCTCACGTTGGGGCCGTTCGCGGTGAACGTCTCTCCGCTCGCGATTCTTGGTGTGCTGATCGCCTACCTGATCGCGCGCTCACTCTTTTAGGTCGGGGCGTCTATGCTCGGCAATCTTGGCTTCGGGGAAATCGTCGGAATCCTGGTGATCTGTCTCCTGATATTTGGCTCGCGGCGACTGCCGGAGATCGGTGCGTCCTTCGGGAAGGGGATCCGGGAGTTCAAACGGAGTTTGACCGAAACGCAGGACGCGGTGACCGGGAACGACTCGCCGTCGGCGCCCGCGGGGCGTCAGATCGACACTAAGACCGGCGCGACGCCTCCCACTGGAGGCGAGCCCAAGCGGTTGTCGCAGTAGGCGACCGATAGGGCGGTGAGCCGGCTGGTGGGTTGGCAGCGTGTACCGCGGGCACAACCAGCCTAGCCTCCACCCGCCTGCGCCGCCTGGGCCTCGGTGGGGTAGAATATGGCGCGCCGGTCCCTGACCTTCGCCGCCGACTTGAGCGCCGCGAGGTAATTCCGGACCCGCTCCTGCCGTGCCAGTTGAATCTGCCGGGCTCGAAACTGGTCGATCCTCTGACTGAATTCGGCTGAATCCGCTGCCTGCCGCTTCACCACCCGCAATACGTACAGACCCTCGTCGGTGTCGAGGACACCACTGGTCTTGCCAACCTCGAGCCCGAACGCGGCGCCGATCACGGGCGGATTCGGAAGTGGGGGCTCGGTCCGGGTAAAGGGGGGAAACTCCTTGTGCGGCAGCCCCAGAGCGGTCGCCGCCTGGCTGAGGGTGCTGCCCTCGCCGATCCGCCGGACCAGGTCGGCGCCGATGCCGCGGGCCAGATCGCGCTTCTTCTGATCCCGGACCGCGGCGGCGACCGCTTCCTTGATCCGGTCCAGTGGCGGGGCTCCTTCCGCCTGCAGGCTATCCAGCCGGAACAGGAAGTAGGCGTACGGGACCTCGATGATCCGGCTGGTTTCACCCGGCTTGGCCCGGAATGCCCACACGCCGGCGTCCGGAACGACGCGCACGTCCACCTGAACCCGGCTCCCCTTCTGCAGCGGCTCGGCCCGCCCGATGCGGAGCCCCAGTGCCCGGGCCGCCGTGTCCAGCGCCGCCGGGTCGAATTTCTCCGCGCCGAGCAGCTCGAGACTGTCGGCCCGCTCGTCCAGTTCGTCGCGATGCTCGCCGACGATCTCGACCGGGATGAGGATGTGGCGGGCGCGGACCTTTCCTGCGGTACGTTTCTCGACCTTGAGGAGATGATATCCGAAGGCTGACAGTACCGGCTCCGAGACCTCCCCGAGGGGGAGGCTGAACGCCGCCCGCTCGAAGGCCGGGTCCATGGCGCCCTTCCCGAATTCGCCCAGGTCGCCGCCCTGCTGGGCGGAGGCGGAATCGGACGACTCCCGTGTCGCGACCTCGTTGAAGGGCGCGCCGGCGAGGATCTCCTTGCGCAGGCCGAGCGCCCGCTGGCGGGCCGCGATACTGTCCCTGGCGTCCGCGACTCGGAGGATCTCGACGTAGCTCAGAAACGCCACGGCCGGCCGCTTGAACTCGTCCGGGTGGCTCTCGTAGTAGGCGCGCAGTTCGGCCTCGCTCACCGTTACCGCGGAATCCGGCACCGCGTTTCTCGGCACGATCGCCGCCAGCTCGATGGTCACCCGTTCGTTGCCGTCCCGCCAGCTTTCCCAGAGGGCCGGGTCCGACACATAGACGTCCGCCGTGACGACCCGGAGCAGCTTCGCCTGACGGATCTGCTCGGCGTATTGCTGCTCCAGCAAGGGCACGAACTGCGCGGCGGCGCTGGAACTGAGCCAGCGCTGGTACTTCGCCGGATCGAACTTGCCGTCGGTCTGGAACTCCGGCCGATCGTGGAACTCCGGCAGGGGGCTCTCCTTGATCGCCGTGGCGATTTCCTCGGCCGTGACCTCGATCCGCCGTGCCTGGTACTCCCGCTCGAGGGTGCGCTGCTGGACGATCTCCTCCCAGACCGAATTGCGGACTTCCTCGACCTCCTCGGCGCTCAGCGATCGGCCCCCCTGGCGCTGGCGTGACTCCATGACGTTCTGGACCATCTGCTGGTAGGTGCGGAGCGGGACGGACACCCCGTCGATCTCCCCGACGCTGGAGCGCGATCCCCCCTCGATCTGGCTCCAGTCGACGCTGGTCCAGAGGAACAGGAGCATCAGGATGGCGAACACCACCGCCGCCACTTTCCCGACCATGCTGCGGAAGACTTGCATCATATGCGAGGGGCCCGGCTGCTGAGGTCTGGCGAAAAGAGGGCTAAGTCTAAGTCCAGCAACGTGGAATCTCAAGCCGAGGTGCCCCCTGCCTGTTGACAGTCCCGCCGGTGGGATCTAATCTTTATCCAATTGCCACAACAACTTAGGTCAGGCTAGGGATGCCACCAAACAGCGAAATCGAGAAGCTCGAACGCCGGTGGAAGGAAAATCCCAAGGGAACGGTATTCGCCCCTTATGCCGAGGTGCTGCGTAAGCACGGCGACCACCCGATGGCCAAAGACGTGCTGCGTCAGGGTTTGGAGCTCCACCCCGACCACATACCCGGCAATATCGTCCTCGGCCGATGCTGCCTGGACCTGGGGGAGGAGGGGCCGGCCGAGGCGGCGTTCAACCACGTCCTCGACCTGGATTCCGAGAACGTCATCGCCCTCAAGGCTCTAGCGGACATCACGGAACGGCAGGGACGCCTCATGGAGTCGGCCGGATGGCTCAACCGGCTCATGACCGTTGATCCCAGCAACGATGAGGCGCGCGAACAGCACGCCCGGGTTGCGTTGGCACGGGAGGCCGCCTCGGCGGCCATGAGTTCCCCGGCCCCGGCCCCGGTCCCGGCGGAATCGGCGACCACTGAGGTCGTGGCGGTGGTCCAGCCGCCCACACCGCCTGCGTTGGAGAAACCAGGGAGCGAGCCCGCCGCCGTCGAGGAGGAGGTAGTGGACCTCGATGCGGCTGTCGACTCCATTCTCGGCGGGATCGAGGAGCCGGCCCCCACCCCGACGCGAGTCGTCCCGGCGATTGACCTGGCCGCCGCCGCGCCGGTGAATCTCGACATCGAACGCGCGCCGATGCTCGACCTCGTGCCCGGCGAGCTCGATCTCCCCGCCGCGACCCGCTCCCTGGAGGTCTCGCCGCTGGCCGACCTGGTCCCCGAGGGCCCGGCCGAGCCCCCGAAGCCCAAGTCCGACACCGGTACGGATGCATTCGCAAACTGGATGGAGGAGGCCGGCAGCATCGAATTGAAGCCGTCCGGGGCCAGCGAGTTCCAGTCGCCTGATGACAGCGCCCAATTGCTCGAGCTGGGTGGGGGGCGAGCCGAGTTCCAGGAACCGGCCATGTCGGACTTGGCGTTCTCGGGTGCGGGAGGGGCCGAATATCAAACGGCAAGCGGGGCTGAGGAGCTGCTCGAATCGATCAAGGATTCGGCAAAAGCGGAGCCCAGCAAACCCGAACCGGCGCCACCAACACCGGACCTGCCTCCGATCGCCCCGGTCATGACGAGCGGGTTCGCGGCCATCAGCCTGATGCCGACCGAGGAACTGTCTACCCGGCCGGAGCCCGCTGCGGAGGCAGACACGGCCCCCGACCCCGTGGAGGCGCTATCGGTGATCGATACCCTCGCGGCTGCGGCGGAAGGGGCCGGGGCGCCGCCGGTTCCCGAATCGGTGACCGGCGCTGTCGGCGCCGAGGGCGAGATGGCCGCTGGGGTCCCAACGACCGATCTCCGGCTGATCTTCCCGGACGAGGCCGATCAGCCCGAACCCCAGAGGATTCGACGGGTTTCGGAGGAGGCCGGGGTGCTGCGGGGTAGGGACGTGGCCGAGCCGGTTCCGGTTGTTACCGAGACGATGGCCGAACTCTATGCCCGACAGGGGCATCTCGCCGAGGCCCTGAACGTCTACCGGGTTCTCGCCCTCCGGCTCCCCAACGATGCCCGGCTGACGCGGCGCATCCGCGAGCTCGAGACGGCGCAGGCTGCCGGAAGCCGGCGGATGTCCTATGTGGCCGTGGACACCGGCGGAGAATCCGTCGAGTCGTTCTTCCGCACCCTGGCCGGCGCGCGTCCAACGGTTGAAGGGTCCGAGGGCGATGACGCCGGGCGGGCGGCACCAACCCGACCGACCACCGATCCGCTCTCCCTCAGCGCCATCTTCGGAGAGGAAGCGGCCCCCGCCGTGGCCTCTCCCGGCGACCCACCACCGCCATCGGGGCCAGGGTCGTTCTCGTTCGATCAGTTCTTCGGCGGTAATTCGCCCTCGCCATCGGGGACCGGGCCCCGCCAGGCGATGCCGTCGGACGAGGATCTGGACCAGTTCCAGAACTGGCTCAAGAGCCTCAAGCGCTGATGCGCATTGCCGTCCTCAACGGACCGAATCTCAATCTCCTGGGGACCCGCGAACCTGAGCTCTATGGCCGGTTGACGCTGGGGGAGCTCGAACAACAGGTGCGCGCCGAGGCCAGCGCCCTCGGGGTGGATGTGACCTGGCTGCAGACCAACCACGAGGGCGACTTCGTGGAGGCGGTGCAGGGGCTGCGCGGTCAGGCGGAGGGCGCCCTGGTCAACGCCGGCGCCTTCACCCACACCAGTCTCGCCATTCGGGATGCGTTCCTGGCGGTGAGGGTACCGTTCGTGGAAGTGCACCTCTCGAATATCTTCGCCCGTGAACCCGAACGGCGGCACTCCCGCCTCGCCGACCTCGCCTTGGGGATCGTGGCGGGCTTCGGCCCCGCCGGCTACGCTCTGGGGCTCCGCGCCCTGGTGGCGAAGCTCCGTGACAACTGATCGGCGGGAGGCACGCCAGGCCGCGCTTCACGAACGGCTGGTGGCGCAGGGGCTGGATGGGCTGGTCGTTCAGTCGCTCCCGAACGTCCGTTATCTGACCGGGTTTACCGGGACATCCGCTCTGCTGCTGATCCGCCCCGGTGACACCGTGCTGGTCACCGATTTCCGCTATGCTTCGCAGGCTCCCCGGGAGGTGAAAGGGGCGGCGCGGGTGGAGATCGACCAGGTGAACCTCTGGGACCGGCTCAAAGTCGTGCTCGGGGAGCGGCCCACGGAGGCGGTCGGCTTCGAGGCCCACATCGCCACGGTGCGCGACCGGGAGCGGCTCGGTCAACTCGCACCCGTCACCCGATGGGAAGCGACCAGCGACCTGGTCGAACGGCTGCGACTGGTGAAGGACGCCGGCGAAGTCGGGGCGGTGGCCCGGGCTGCCGCCCTGGCAAGCGAGGCCCTGGCCGAGGTCCTGCCCTCGGTGCGGACCGGAGAGACGGAAACGGAGGTCGCCGCGCGGCTCGAGGCGGCACTCCGCCGGCGCGGGAGCGAGTGGCACCCGTTCCCAACGATCGTCGCGTCGGGCGAACGTGCCGCGCTCCCGCATGGTCGGACCAGCGATCGGACCCTTCGGCGGGGCGACTGGCTCCTGCTTGACTTCGGCGCGCAGGTGGACGGATACTGTGCCGATCTGACAAGGACCGTGGTGGTGGGGGCCCGGGCGGATGGCCGGCAGCGCGCCGTGTACGAAACCGTGCGTCAGGCCCAGGGCCGCGCCCTCGAGCAGATCCGGGTCGGCATGAGCGGAAGAGAGGCCGACGCGCTGGCCCGGGAGGGGATCACCCGGCAGGGCTTCGGCGAGGCCTTCGGTCATTCGCTCGGACACGGTCTCGGCCTCGAAGTGCACGAGGCCCCCCGGCTGTCCCCCACCGCCGATCAGCCGTTGCCGGCCGGGGCCGTCGTCACGGTCGAGCCGGGCATCTACCTGCCGGGCTGGGGAGGCGTGCGATTGGAGGACGATGTGCACCTGAGCCCGGATGGCCCGGTGCTGTTGTCGGACAACGCGGTTGAGCTGGTGGAACTGGTCTAGAGGGAACAGCCTGCGGGAGCGGCGTTCGGCGCGTCAGTCACGTTCCGAATCCGACACCGCACTGACGACTGAACGCCGAACCCTGAACCCTCATTCTGCAATGACGCCCAAGGAAGTGCAGGAAATCGCCCGGTTGCTCGGCACCATGCCGGGGGTCAAACCGGTGGAACTCAAGAACGTGCGCGAACTCGCCGAGCTGATGCATCAGTTCCCCGAGATCGGGTCGATCGAGGTCAAGGGGTACCTCGACACCGGCGTCGTGATCACGCGCACCGGCGAGGGAACGGCCGCCGCCCACCACTCCGCGTCGGTGCACACGCCCGCGCATGTGCCCCCTGTTGCCAGCCCGGTCCCCGCTGCCGCGGCGCCCTCGCCCCCCGCTTCGACGCTCAAGGAGATCAGGTCGCCGATGGTAGGTACGTTTTACAAGTCCCCGGAGCCGGGGGCCGAGGCCTACCTCAAGATCGGGTCGCGGGTGACCGTCGGGCAGACGGTGTGCATCATCGAGGCGATGAAGATCATGAACGAAATCGAGGCCGAGGTGGCTGGGGTGGTGCGGGAGATCCTGGTCGAGGACGCCCAGCCGGTCGAGTTCGGCACGGTACTCTACCGGATAGACTCCAATGGGTGATTCGGCCGGTCCCGGCGCGGCGCAGCCGCCATTCAACTTCAAACAGGCCATCTCGCTGATGGTGCAACGGAACGGCTCGGACCTGCACCTCAAGGTCGGTCGGCCGCCCACCATCCGGGTCAACGGGGATCTGGCCACCCTCGAGATGCAGCCGCTCAAGCCGGAGGACCTGAAACTCCTGGCCGAGCAGATCATGACGCCGCGCCAGGTGAAGGAATTCGCCGAGAAGAAAGAGGCCGACTTCGCCATCGGTGTGCCGGGCGTCGGGCGGTTCCGCACCAACATCTACCAGCAGCGGGGGACCCTGGCGTTCGCCTTCCGGGCGATTCCCTACGAAGTGAAGACCGTCCGGGAGCTGGCGCTGCCGGAGATCCTCGAGGAAATGTCGCTCAAGCCGCGGGGGCTGATCCTGGTGACCGGGGTGACCGGCTCGGGCAAGTCGACGTCGCTGGCCGCGATGATCAACCACGTGAATCAGAACCGCCGGGTCAACATCATCACCATCGAGGACCCGATCGAGTTTCTGCACCGGGACGTCATGGCCAACATCTCTCAGCGCGAGGTCGGCAGCGACACTCTGTCGTTCGGCACGGCGCTGCGCCACGTGCTGCGCCAGGACCCGGACGTGATCCTCATCGGCGAAGTCCGCGACCAGGAAACGCTCGACGTGGCCCTCAAGGCGGCCGACACCGGCCATCTGGTGTTCTCCACCCTCCACACCACCGACGCGACCCAGACGATCAACCGGGTGATTTCCTTCTATCCCCCGCACCAGCACCAGGAGATCCGCTCGCTGCTCTCCACCGCGCTGCAGGCCGTGGTCTGCCTCCGGCTGGTGCCCCGCAAGGACGGCAAGGGGCGGGTTCCCGCGGCGGAGGTGCTCATCAACACCGCCGCCGTGGCCGACAACATCCGGGACATCGAAAAGCAGCTCAACATCCCCGATCTCATCGCCGAAGGGACCGAAGCGTACGGCATGCAGAGCTTCGATCAGTCGTTGATGACCTGGTACCAGGAGGGTGCGATCTCCTACGAGAGCGCGCTGTTCTTCTCGACCAATCCGAGCGAGTTCGCCCTGCGGGCCTCGGGCATCAGCTCCGCGTCGGACCGGACCTTCACCGGGCTCAGGAGCAGCGGGTCGGGCGGCATCTCGCCGGACCTCTCGCCCTGATGCCTGCCTGGGCAGGCGCCGCCCGCCGCGCCGTTCCCTTCGGCGGCGCTCCGCGGTCGTTGCCAGCCTGCGGGTGGCCCGCCACGGAGTCCGCCCGTGTTTAAGAAGGTGCTGATCGCGAACCGTGGCGAGATCGCCCTGCGGGTGATCCGGGCCTGCCGCGAGCTCGGGATCGAGACGGTCGCGGTCTACTCCGAGGCCGACCGGGAATCGCTGCACGTCCGGTTCGCGGATGACGACGTCTGCATCGGCCCGCCGCCCAGCCGACAGTCCTACCTGCGCATCCCCAGCCTGATCGCGGCCGCCGAGATCACCGGGGCCGACGCCATTCACCCCGGCTACGGATTCCTGGCCGAAAACGCGGAGTTCGCGGACACCTGCAAGGCCTCGGGGATCGCCTTCATCGGCCCCACCGGAGACCAGATTCGGGCCATGGGCGACAAGGCCACGGCCAAGCGCCTGGCGAAGGAGGCCGGCGTTCCCACGGTCCCCGGCACCCCCGGCACCATCCAGGATCTCGACGAGGCCCTCCGGCTGGTCGAGGAGATCGGCTATCCGGTCATCATCAAGGCGACGGCCGGCGGGGGCGGGAAGGGGATGCGGGTGGCCCTGGATGCCGAGCAGTTCGCCCAATCGTTCTCGCTCGCCCAGAACGAGGCGCTCTCCGCGTTTGGAAACGGCGACGTGTACGTGGAGAAGTACCTGGCCCGGCCGCGACACGTCGAGATCCAGGTCATGGGCGACACCCACGGCAGGGTGATCCACTTCGGCGAACGGGACTGTTCGGTCCAGCGTCGGCACCAGAAACTGATCGAGGAGAGCCCGAGCCCGGCACTCACACCGGAGCTGAGACAGCAGATGGGCGAGGCGGCCGTCCGGTTGTCGGCGGCGATCCAGTACGTCGGCGCCGGGACCGTCGAGTTCCTGCTCGATGCCGACGGCAGCTTCTACTTCATGGAGATGAACACCCGGATCCAGGTCGAGCATCCCGTGACCGAAATGGTCCAGAGTTTCGACCTGGTGAAGGAACAGATCTCGGTCGCGGCCGGGGCGCCGATCAGCTTTCGCGGCATCGGGGGAATGCTCCGCGGTCATGCGATCGAGTGCCGGATCAACGCCGAAGACCCGTACCGGAATTTCCAGCCCTCCCCGGGGCTCATCACCGCCTATCATCCGCCGGGTGGCCCGGGGGTCCGGCTCGACACCCACGTGTACGCCGGGTATGCGGTGCCGCCGTATTACGACTCCCTCATCGCCAAGGTGATCGTGCACGGCAACAACCGGGTGGAAGCGCTGTCGCGTATGGGGCAGGCGCTGGACAGCTTCATCATCGAGGGTGTGACAACCACGATCCCCTTCCTCGCCCGCATCATCCGGCACCCGGAGTTCGTCGCCGGCCAGGTGGATACCAAGTTCCTCGAACGCCACCCGGAGCTGCTCCGTCCTCTCGCATGACCGTGGACGTGCGGTTCACCCCCGCCGGCCTTACGCCCGGCGAGGTGCAGGACCGGGTCGTCTTCGTCATCGACATCCTGCGCGCCGGCACCACCATCTGCGCCGCGCTCCATCACGGGGCGCGGGCCGTGATTCCGGTCGCCGGCACCGCCGAGGCGCTGCGCCTCGCGGAGACCCTCGGCCGCGAGGAAACGCTGCTGGCCGGGGAACGGAATTGTCTGCGGATCGAGGGGTTCGCGCTGGGGAACTCCCCGGGGGACATGACTCCCGGCGCCGTGCGCGGGAAGACCATCATCCTGACGACGACTAACGGAACCGGCGCCCTGCTGGCCAGCGCCGGCGCCCACGAGGTGTACGTAGGCGCCGCCGTCAATTTCAGCCTGGCCGGCGCGCGGGCCCGCCGCGCCTGGGTCGCGTCCGAGCCGATCGTCGTAGTCTGCGCCGGCCGGGAACAGGCGTTCGCGCTGGACGACGCCTACGCCGCCGGCCGCCTGGTGTCGGCGGCCATGGGTGGCGGACGCGGAAGGCGGGGGCTCAACGACGCGGCCATCGCCGCCCTCGATCTCGTCCGCCGGTATGGCGACCGCTGGGACCGCCCGCTCACGGCCAGCCTGGGAGGACGCCACCTGGCGTCCCTCGGTCTCGGGCGCGACATCGACGAGGCGGCGCGGGTCGACGCCTTTCCCGTCCTCCCCCGCTTCCTGGATGGCCGAATCAGCGCCGCTCCCACTCCGGTGGCGGACCCGACATCTTCCATGGCATGAGTGAAGAAGGCCGGCGCCATCTGGGCGCGATCATCGCGCTCGTGCTGGGGAGCTTCACGGGGCTGACCCTGCTTCCCGTCCATCTCACCGGCCCGATCGGCGAGTGGCTGGGGAACGCGTTGTGGCAGGCGCTCGGGGTGGGCGCCCTCGGGTTCCCGCTGCTCGGACTCGGGCTGGCGCTCGCCGGTTTCAACCGGCTCCCCGCACTCGACATGAAGCGCGTGGCCGTGCTGGTCGCCGGGCTGGCGGCGCTCATTCCGTTCCTGATCGGGGTGGTGACCGATGTCCGGCCACAGACCTACGACATCGGCGACCTGCCCGAACGGCTGACGGGGGTGGTCTTCGGGTTTGCGTCGTTCTACGTGGTGCAGGCCATTGGCCTTGCCGGAGGGCTGCTGCTGGGGTTCGCGCTGCTCTGCGCCCTCACCATTGGCACGATCGCGTGGCATCCGCTTCGCCGGCTCGCGACCGCCCCGTCCGCCGCCGCGGCGCCCCCGGTGCCCGAGGCCACTCGCCCGCGGCGCGGGAACACCGAGTCGGTCCTCGAGCCCGTGGAGGAGCCTCCACCGGTGCGAGTGCCAAAACGGGAGAAGAAACCCGGAAAGGCGGCGCGACCGTCGGATGCCGTCATCGGCGATCCCAGCGATGAGGAGATGCTGCCGCCGATCGAGCTGCTGGCGCCGCCCCCCGCCCACGACCGGGACGCGGGCCAGGCGGAGCTCGACCGGCTGGGACAGGTCCTGCTGGAGACCCTGCGGACCTTCAAGGTCGAGGGCTCGATCGCCGGGCGGACCACCGGGCCGGTCGTGACCCAATTCGAGGTCGTCCCGGCACCGGGCGTCAAGGTCGGCCGGATCGCGGCCCTCGCCGACGACATGGCGATCACGATGCGGGCCCAGTCGATCCGGGTGGCGCCTATCCCCGGACGGGGAGCCGTCGGGGTCGAGATCCCGAACCCCACCGCGCGAATCGTGACCCTGCGTGAGCTGCTCGAGGCGCCGGCCTGGGAAGGGTCGCGGGCGGCACTGCCGATCGCGCTGGGCCGCGACCTCGAAGGCCAGCCCGTCATCGCCGACCTCAGCAAGATGCCGCACCTGCTCATCGCCGGGGCTACCGGATCGGGCAAGTCGGTGGCGATCAACACCATCATCACCAGTCTCACCTACCGCTACACGCCGAAGCAGCTCCGCCTGCTCATGGTCGATCCGAAAATGGTGGAGCTGTCGATGTACAACGCGCTCCCCCATCTGCGGCACAAGGTGGTGACCAACAACCACGACGCGGCGGCCATGCTGAAGTGGGCGGTGCTCGAGATGCAGCGCCGCTATGAGCTGCTGCATGCCAACGGCGCCCGGAACCTCGCCGACTTCAACCGCAAGGTGGAAGAGGGGAAACCCCTGCACACGCCGCCGGCCGCGCGGGCCACGCTGCAGACCATCAGCGCCGAGGCCGAGACCACGGCGCCCGTTGTCGCGACCGACGGGGTGTATCGCGAGGGCCCGCTTCCGCTCATCGTGATGATCGTGGACGAGCTGGCCGACCTGATGATGACGGTGCAGTCGGAGGTGGAGACCCCGCTGGCCATCCTGGCGCAGAAGGCGCGGGCCATCGGCATCCACATCATCCTGGCGACCCAGCGCCCCTCGGTGAACGTGCTCACCGGCCTCATCAAGGCGAACTTCCCGAGCCGGATCGCCTTCCGGGTGGCATCCAAGGTCGACAGCCGCACCATCCTCGATCAGAACGGAGCCGAAGCCCTGCTCGGCAACGGCGACATGCTGTTCCTCCCCCCGGGAAAGAGCGAGCCGATGCGGCTCCAGGGCGCGTTCATCGCGACCGAGGAGAGCGAGCGCGTCATGAGCTGGTTCGAGGCCCGGCGAGAGGCGCGGGTGGCGGCGGCCGCGGCCCCACCGGTGTCGCACGAAGCGGACATCCTGGCGGTGGTCCGCGCTCTCGAGGCGGCGGAGGAAGAGGGCGGGGGAACCGGCGGCTTCGACGGGGACCGCGACCAGCTGTTCCGCGAGGCCGCCAGCGTCTGCATCCAGAACCAGGGCGGGTCGACCTCGCTGCTGCAGCGGCGGCTGTCCATCGGCTACGGCCGGGCCGCGCGCATCGTTGACCAGCTGCACATGGCCGGCATCCTCGGCCCGCAACCGGCCGGTTCGAGCAAGCCCCGCGAAGTACTCATCGGGATCGACCAGCTGGACGAGTACTGCCCCTGAAGCTTCGAGGCGCGGAGCGAGCCGTGCGCACTGACCCGCCTATCCGCCTCCGCCTCAGAGGTGCCCGGCGACCTTCGGGACTTCGGGGCTCCCGGTTATCTCCCGCACCACACCCATGAAGGAATCGAGCACCGGGCGGATCCGGTCACGCCGCCACGCGGCCGCGATCCGGGTCTCGGCGGCGGCCGAGGGGATCGGCCGGTAACGGACGCCCTTCCAACCGAGCTTTTCCACGGACGCCGGCAGAATCGATACTCCTACCCCGGCCTCGACCAGGCTGACGCTGGTGTAAAGCTCCCTGCTCTCCTCCACCACTCGGGGGGTGAATCCGGCGGAGCGGCACAGCCCGATGACCTGGGCATACAGCCCGGGGGCCAGTTCCTCGGGAAACAGCACGAACGGCTCCTCCGCCAGATGCCGGACGGCCAGGGTCGCCCGGGAGGCCAGGGGATGACCTTTGGGCACGGCGATGCGGAGCGGTTCCCGCATCACGGTCACGATCTCGAGTTCCGGCTCCGGCCCGGGTTCGCGCACGAAACCGAGGTCGATCTCGCCGGTTCGAAGGGCGGTGAACTGGGGCCCGGTGGGCATTTCCCGCAGGTCGAGGTGAACCTGCGGAAAGCGGTCACGGAACTCCCGGATGATCCGCGGCAGCTCGAGGAACATTACCGTGGCGGCAAAGGCCACCCGCAGCTCGCCCGTTTCGCCGCGGCCCGCTCTGCGGGCCGCTTCGATCGCCCCCTCGACCCCCAGCAACACCCGTTTGGCTTCCGCCAGGAAGGCGCGGCCGGCGTCGGTCAGCTGGACCCGCCGGCTCGTCCGGTCGAACAGCCGGGAGCCCAGCAGGGATTCCAGCCGCCGGATCTGCTGGGAGAGCGGGGGTTGGGCTATTCCCAGACGGGCGGCGGCCCGGCCGAAGTGCAGTTCTTCGGCGAGGGTAGTGAAATACCGGAGGTGGCGCAGCTCGAGCTGGTCAATCATATGCGTAAGATATCAATATAGCAGATTGCGCGTATTGGACATATTGGTTCCACCCCGCTAGTTTGAAAACCCAGCCGTCTGCCGCCAGCCCGGAGCCCTCCCATGGCCACTCAGGTCGCTTCTTCCGCCGCCACGTCCGTGGCCGATCCGTTCCCGATCAACGGCACGGACCACGTCGAGTTCTACGTCGGCAATGCCAAGCAGGCGAGTCACTTCTACCGCGCGGCGTTCGGCTTTCAGCTGGTGGGATATCGCGGGCCGGAGACCGGTGTCCGGGACCGCGCCAGCTATCTGATGGTCCAGGACAAAGTCCGATTCGTCCTCACCTCACCGCTCCACCCCGACTCCCCCATCGCGGAGCACCACCGCCGCCACGGCGACGGGGTGCGTGACCTTGCCCTGTGGGTCGATGACTGCCGTGAGTCCTTCGCCTACGCCACCGCGCATGGCGCCGTGGCGGTGTCCGAGCCGGAGCTGCTGCGCGACGACGACGGCGAGGTCGTCATCGCGGCGATCCGCACCTACGGCGACACCATCCACAGCCTGGTGGAACGGCGGAAGTACCGGGGGCTCTTTCTCCCGGGATTCCGCCCGGTGACCCCGGTCTACCAGCCGGCGCCAGTGGGACTGCGTTACGTCGACCACTGTGTGGGTAATGTCGAGCTCGGCAAGATGAACGAGTGGGTCGGGTTCTATGAGCGGGTGATGGGGTTCAAGAACCTGATTTCCTTCGACGACAAGGACATCTCCACCGAGTACTCGGCGCTGATGTCCAAGGTCATGTCCAGCGGGAACGAGCGGATCAAGTTCCCCATCAACGAACCCGCCTCCGGCAAGAAGAAATCGCAGATCGAGGAGTACCTCGAGTTCTACCACGGGCCCGGCGTCCAGCACGTGGCCATCACGACGGGGAACATCATCGAAACGGTCGGAGCGCTTCGCGCCCGGGGGGTCGAGTTCCTCTCGGTGCCCGGCAGCTACTACGACGAACTCGGGGCGCGCGTCGGCAAGATCGACGAGGACATGGCGCCGCTCCGCGAACTCGGCATCCTGGTGGACCGGGACGACGAGGGCTACCTGCTGCAGATCTTCACCAAGCCGGTGCAGGACCGTCCGACGCTGTTCTACGAGATCATCCAGCGCAAAGGCGCCCGCAGCTTCGGCAAGGGCAACTTCAAGGCGCTGTTCGAGTCGATCGAGCGGGAACAGGCGGCGCGGGGGAATCTGTAGACACCAGGCGTTGAGGCGTCAGGCGTTTGGTACTCGACCCAACGCCCAACGCCCAACGCCTGAACGCCCGACGCCTGAACGCCCGACGCCTCAACGCCCGACCACGGGAGACCAGCAGCATGCCCATCTACCACACCCTCGGCGAAATCCCCCGCAAGCGCCACACCGTATTCCGGCGGCCGGATGGTGGGTTGTACGCGGAGGAGTTGATGGGTCACGAAGGATTCGTCGGGACCTCTTCGCTGCTCTACCACACGCATCCCCCGACGACCGTCAAGTCCGCGCGAAAGGTGCGGGACGTAATCTGGGAGGCGGACGAGACCACCTCGCTCCGGCACCGGCATTTCCGCACCGCCCGGGCCAGGAAGGGCGGGAGCCCGACGCTGGACCGCACGCCGCTGCTCTTCAACCACGACATCGGCATGCTCTACGTGGAGCCCGACCAGAACGATGCCCACTGCTACCGGAATTCCCAGGCGGATGAGTGCGTCTACGTCGTCGAGGGTAAGGGGGTGCTCGAGTCGGTCTTCGGCGACCTCCCCTTCCAGCCGGGCGATTACGTCGTCATCCATCGCAACATTCTGCACCGGTGGCGGCTCGATCTGTCCGCCGGCCCGGCGAAGTTCCTGGTCTTCGAGAGCCGGGGGCACATCCGCTTTCCCCGGCGCTACCGCAACGATTTCGGCCAGCTGCTCGAGGGAGCGCCGTTCAGCGAGCGGGACATCCGGCGGCCGCTCGAGCTCCGGCCTCGCGACGAGAAGGGCGATTTCCCGCTGCTGGTCAAGCAGTACAATGCCATCAACGAGCTGATCCTGGATCACCATCCCTTCGACGTCGTGGGCTGGGACGGGTATTTCTATCCCTGGATCTTCAACATCCATGACTTCGAGCCCATCGTCGGCCGCATCCACCAGCCGCCCCCGGTGCACCAGACGTTCCAGGGCGACGGCTTCGTGATCTGCTCGTTCTGCCCCCGGCCGTACGACTTCGATCCCAACGCGCTGCCCGCCCCCTACAACCACAGCAACGTGGATTCGGACGAGGTGCTGTTCTACGCCTCGAGCGAGTTCATGAGCCGGAAGGGGATCGAGTACGGTTCCATCACCCACCACCCCGACGGGCTGCCCCACGGGCCCCACCCCGGGCGGGCCGAGGCCTCGATCGGCGCCAAGGCCACCAATGAACTGGCGGTCATGATGGACTCGTTCCGGCCGCTCAAGGTCGCCTCGAGCGCGCTGACCATCGAGGACCCGGAGTACCACCGGAGCTGGCTGGATGCCCAGCACGCGCAATTCAACCCGCCGACGACGTGACCAGGGCGTCAGCCGTCAGGCGTCAGGGAGCCCGTTCCTTCCTGCGGCCCGACGCCCAACGCCTGACGCCTGACGGCTGACGCCCATGACCGCCCCCGTCTGGTCGCCCTCCACTGAGGCCATCGCCCGCGCCAACCTCACGCGGTTCGTCGCCCAGCACCGTCCGGGCGCGAGCTACCCGGAACTCTGGCAGTGGTCGGTTGACCGGCCCGACGAGTTCTGGCCGGCGGTCTGGGCGTTCACCGGAATGATCGCCGAGCCGCGACCGGGCCGGCTCCCGTGGGATGCGGTCGTCGTCGGCGCTGGGCGGGTCGCGCCGCCGGACCCGGTGCTGGGCCCGCGGTGGTTCACCGGCGCCCGCCTCAACTTCGCCGAGAACCTGCTCCGTCATGCCGACGAGCGTGAAGCCCTGGTGTTCTGGAACGAGCTGGGCCGGCAGCGCTCGCTGACGTATGCGGCGCTCGGCGTCGAAGTCGATGGCTACGCCCGGGCACTGGCGGCATCCGGCGTACGGCCCGGTGACCGGGTGGCCGGCCTCATGCCCAACCAGCCGGAGACGGTCATCGCCATGCTCGCCACGGCGACGCTCGGCGCGGTCTGGTCCAGTTGTTCGCCCGATTTTGGCGAGCGGGCCGTGCTCGACCGCTTCGGCCAGATCCGGCCGCGGGTGCTGTTCGCGGCGGACCAGTACCGCTACGCCGGCAAGGTGATCGACCTGACGGAGCGGGTCGCGCGCCTCGCGCAGGCCTTGCCGGAGACCGAGCGGGTGGTGGTGGTGCCGTACCTGGGCGGCTCGGCGGCTGGGCGGCTCGAAGAATCGGCTGCCGCGAGCATTCCCCGGGCCGAAGCCCTGTCGGGCTGGCTGGCCTCCGCGGCTGGTTCGAGCCGCCGAGCCGCCGAGCCGCCGAAACGCCTCCCCTTCGATCATCCCCTGTACATCATGTACTCCTCCGGCACCACCGGTCTGCCGAAGTGCATCGTGCACGGCGCCGGCGGGACCCTGCTGCAGCATTTGAAGGAGCTGGTGCTGCATACCGATCTCACCCGCGAGGACCGGATCTTCTATTTCACGACCTGTGGCTGGATGATGTGGAACTGGCTGGTCTCGAGCCTCGCGGTCGGTGCAACCGTCGTGCTCTACGACGGGGCCCCGATGGCGCCGGAGAAGGACATCCTCTGGCGGATGGCCGAGGCGGAGCGGGTGACGGTGTTCGGCACCAGCGCCCGGTACCTGGCCGCCGCCGAGCAGGAAAACCTCGCGCCCGGAGCGCAGCGGGATCTGTCCAGCCTCCGCAGCATCCTCTCGACCGGCAGCCCGCTCGCCGTCCACAGCTACGATTACGTCTACGGCCGGATCAAGCGCGATCTCCATCTCGCCAGCATCAGCGGCGGGACCGACATCATTTCGTGCTTTGCGCTGGGAAACCCGACGGCTCCGGTCTGGCGGGGCGAGCTGCAGAGCCGGGGGCTGGGCATGGCCGTTGACGTGGTCGATCCCGAGGGACGGCCGGTCGTCGGCGAGCCCGGCGAGCTGGTTTGCACCCGTCCATTCCCGAGCATGCCGGTGGCCTTCTGGGACGACTCCGACGGCCGCCGGTATCGGGCGGCCTATTTCGAGCACTTTTCCAACACCTGGCGGCATGGGGACTGGGCCGAGCGCACCGCGCACGATGGCCTGATCATCCATGGGCGGAGCGATGCCACCCTGAATCCGGGCGGGATCAGGATCGGGACCGCGGAGATCTACCGGCAGGTGGAACGACTGCCGGAGGTGGCGGAGAGTCTGGTGGTGGCCCAGGAGTGGGACGGCGACGTCCGGGTGATTCTGTTCGTGCGGCTGCGGGACGGTACGATGCTCGACGATGGGCTGCGCGATCGGATCCGGGCCGAAATCCGCAGCCAGGCCAGTCCCCATCACGTCCCGAAGAAGATCCTCCAGGTGGCGGACCTGCCCCGGACCATCAACGGCAAGCTTTCGGAACTGGCCGTGCGTGCCGTCATCCACGGCCGTGCGGTGGGGAACGCCGACGCCCTCGCTAACCCGAGCTCCCTCGATCTCTTCCGCGACCTCGCCGAACTCGCGACGTGAATTCCATGCCCAACCGCCGACCTGCCGTGCACACACCCGCCGAGCCGCGGCTGGGCGCGATCCGCAGCGTGCTGGACGGCCTGATCGATTATGCCGGGCTGTTTCCGCCGGCCGGTCTCGGCATGGCGGAGACGGTTCGCAACTACGCCGGCTATCAGCGGCGACCGGATTCCTGGGCGCTGGGCCGCCTGGTGGTGCCGGTGACCCGGTTGGCCGAGTTCGAGGATGCGCTGGAAGGGCTGCCGGAGGCCGAGCGGCTGGGCACCCGCTGGCCCATCACGGCGTTGTTGGGAACAGACGCCGACGCGGAGATCGAGGCGGTCACGGCCTTCAATTCCCGCCATGAACACGCCGGTCCGCGGGTGCACGCCCTCGAGGCCCGGGCGGGTTCCCCGCGTCAGGTCAGCGCGCTTGGAACCGCCGTGTCTTCCCGGTTCGAGCTTTTCCTGGAGCTGCCCCTGGGACATGACCTCCCGGAGCTGGTCACCGCCGCTGGAAAGCTCGGCGTGCGGGCCAAGATCCGGACGGGTGGCGTGAACGCGGCGGACATTCCGGAACCGGAGGCGGTGCTGGCGTTTCTGGAGCGCACCGCGACCGCGAGGGTGCCGTTCAAGGCTACCGCAGGGCTGCATCACCCGGTGCGCGGGCTGATGCCGCTGACCTGTGAGCCGGGCAGCGCCTGCGCCACCATGTACGGGTACCTCAACCTCATCCTCGCGGCGACTGCGCTCTGGGACGGCCAGGGGCGCGACTCCGCCCTCACGCTGCTCACGGCCGTGGACCGCCACACCCTTGTGCTGGGTGAGACCGAGATCGGCTGGGCCGGTGAGCGGATCTCGCGGGATGCCATCGAACAGGCGCGCCGGGAGTTCGTGCTGGCGATCGGTTCCTGCTCGTTTACCGAGCCGCTCGAGGAGATCGACTCGCCGTGAGTGGCCTCGATCAGACCCACGACCCCGCACGACGGAGCTGGGTGCCCTCCGCCAACGCGCCGGGAACCGAGTATCCGGTCCAGAATCTTCCGTTCGGCGTCTACCGGACCTCGGCCGCGGAGCGCCCCCGGATCGGCGTCGCCATCGGCGACCGGGTGCTCGATCTGACTGCTGTCCTGGAGATCGGGGCGTTGGAGATCCCGGAGCGAACGGCGTCGGCCTGCCATGCACCGCGGCTCAACGCCTTGATGGCGCTGCCGCCGGAGGCTCGCCGGGGATTGCGGCTGGCGCTGGCCGATCTGCTCACCGAAGGGAGTCGTCTCGCCGGGGACCGGACGGCGCACGAGCGGGTCTTTCGGGACATGCGGGATGTGCACCTGCTGCTGCCCGCCGATATCGGTGATTACACGGATTTTTACGCCAGCCTGTTCCACGCCACCAATGTCGGCTCGATGTTCCGGCCCGACAACCCTTTGCTGCCGAACTACAAGTGGGTGCCGATCGGTTACCACGGTCGGGCGTCGTCGATGGTCGCCAGCGGTACGTCGGTTCGGCGCCCGCACGGCCAGACCCGGACCGGGGACGCGGTCGCGCCGGGATTCGGGCCGAGCCGTCAGCTCGACTACGAACTGGAACTGGGGCTGTGGATCGCCGAAGGGAACGCGCCCGGCAGCGCGATCCCGATGGAGGACGTCGAACGTCATCTCTTCGGTGTCGCGCTCCTCAACGACTGGTCGGCGCGCGATATCCAGGCGTGGGAGTACCAGCCGCTCGGGCCGTTTCTGGCCAAGAATTTCGCGACCACGGTTTCGCCGTGGGTGGTGACCATGGACGCGCTGGCGCCGTTCCGGGTGCCGGCCTGGGCGCGGGCGCCGGAGGACCCGGCGCCGCTGGCGTACCTCGACGGGGAGTGGAATCGCCGACACGGCGGAGTCCAGATCACGTTCGAGGTGGCTATCCAGACCGCCCGGATGCGCGAGCAGGGGCTGGCCGCCGCCCGGGTGAGTCGGTCCGGTTTCGACCGGATGTACTGGACCCTCGGTCAGCTGGTCGCCCACCACACTAGCAACGGATGCAATCTCCGGCCGGGCGACCTGCTGGGGAGCGGTACGGTGTCCGGCCCGACCAGGGACGAGCGCGGATGCCTGCTCGAGCTCACCTGGCGGGGGAAGGAGCCGCTGACCCTGCCCGGCGGCGAAACCCGCGCCTTCCTGGAGGACGGGGACGAGGTGGTCATGACGGGCTTTGCCGAACGGCCTGGCGCGGTTCGAATCGGTCTCGGCGAGTGTCGGGGCACGATCTTCGCGGCAATTGATCAGGGCGCAAAGGAGCGAACATGACGGGAACCCTCTCGACCGCGGGCATCGCCCCCGGTCTGACCACGACCCGCGCACCGTTCATCGAGGCGGCCCAGGCGGGGGGTCAGCTGTACATCGACCAGCCCTACGAGCTGTACAGCGAGGAGAACCACCGTACCTGGAGCCGACTGCTCGAGCGGATCCGCCCGCGCTGGGAGCAGTACGCCAATCCCCGGTTTCTCGAAGGGGTGGAAACCTTGCGGCTCGATCCGGATCACGTGCCGCGCTGCACCGATATCAACCGGTTCCTCGAGCCCCGGACCGGCTTCCGGGCCAAGCCGGTGAGCGGCTACGTGCCGGCCTACCTCTTCTTCGACTGCCTCAAGCGCAAGGAGTTCCCCACCACGATCACCGTGCGGGACGGCGCCTCGCTGGACTACCTGCCCGAGCCCGACATCTTCCACGATATCGCCGGGCACGTGCCGATGCACACCGACCGCGCCTTCGCCGACGCCCTGGTGAAGTTCGGCCAGTTCGCAGAGCGGGCCGCCCGCCGCGCCGGAGACATCAAGGACGAGAGCACCAGCGCATCAGCGTGCTGACCAGCAATGTGAAGGGGCTGGCGCGGTTCTTCTGGTTCACGGTCGAATTCGGGCTGATGCGCGACCACCCGGGCGCCCCGATCGCGCCCGGTCGGGTCCGGGCGTACGGCAGCGGTCTCTTGTCGAGCTTCGGCGAGCTGGCCCGGTGCGTGGAGTCCTCCGACGTCCAGCGGTTTCCGGCCCAGACGGAGTGGATCCTCAACCAGTATTTCGAGATCCACCACTACCAGCCGTTGCTGTTCGTGATCGAGGATTTCGAACACCTCTTCTACCTCGTGCACGACCTCGAAAAGCGGCTGGATGCGGGCCTGCTCGACAACCTTCAGCCGGGGGAGCCCGAGGTCAACGAAGTGGACCTCAAGAGCTTTCTGGACGCCGCGCTGGCCTAGTCGCGATTCTTCCTTCCCGCCGCGCGCTGATTCGCGCCCCGGGGGGCGTGGCAGGGCTCCTATCCTGGGGCCGATGCCACGCCCTCCTCGAAGTTCGTCACCTGCCTGGAGCGATCCCCGCCACCGGCTTGGCCTCGACGGGGAGGACCAGGCCATCGCCTACCTGATCGACGATGGCTGGGCGCTCGAGGCCCATCGATTCCGGGTGGGCCGGAACGACATCGATCTGATCGTCCGGCGGGGCTCGCTCGTGGCCTTTGTCGAAGTGAAGACTCGCCGGGGGGACGGGTACGGGCTGGGGCGTGAGGCGATCGGGTGGCGGAAGCGGCGGGCCCTGGGACGGGTCGCCGAAGTGTGGCGCCTTCGCCATGGGCGTCCGGACGACAGCTTCCGCTTCGACGTGGTAGACGTGGTTCAGGCCCGCGGGGAGACCCGGATCGAGCACATCGAGGATGCCTGGCGACTGACCCCTTGATGGGTCCACGCCGGGGCCCGGGTCGATCCGCAGCCCGCCCGCACCCACCTGCTTTACGCCGTTCCGGCTCGCTGCCTATCTTGAGTCCCGGGTAGAACTGCACCGCTACCCGGGAGCCCCACGGACCCGTGGGGCAATCCCGTCCCGTCCACAGTCCAACGGAGGCCTCATGCAGAGAGTCGCGAAGAATGCAGTCGGCGCCTTGCTTGCCACCACCACCATTCTGGTTGGCGCGGCCTGTGGTAGCAGTGGTGGTGGTGGTGGCGGCGGCTCGCAGACCAGCAGCTTCGTGGGCATCGTCGCCTCGGACGACGGGCTGCTCAGTGGTTCGATCACCATCACAGTCGCGACCTCCACCCTCGCGCCGCCGGCCGTCACCGAGCCGAACGTGCGGGACCCGGTGAATGCGACCGGGACACTCTCCCTCGGTGGGGTGCAGACGCCTCTCACCGGTGCCTACGACCCGGATCTGGACGCCCTCGCCCTCACCGGCGGTGGGTACGACTTCGGGGGCGGGTTCGACGGGGTGGACCGCCTCGAGGGCTTCTGGACCGGTCCCGGCGGTACCTCCGGGACCTTCGTGACCTCAGGCAACAGCGGGGCGGTGGCGTACTGCGGCACCTATGACGCCGATGATCAGAGCGATTCCGGCACCTTCAGCATCGTGGTCGCCGGCAACACCATCAGCGGGGAGGCGGTCTCGAGTTTCGATGCCTCGCACATTCCGCTCGACGGGGTCCTGAGCGGCACCACGATCTCCATCTACTTCCCCGGCACCACGACGCCGCTGGCGACCGGGACCCGGAGCGGAAACAACGTCTCCGGCACCTACGACGACCAGCAGGGCTCCACCGGGACATGGAGCGGGTCCCTGTGTCCGTGAGCCGCAACGGCGGCCTGGCGCACCGAAGGCGCGGTCTAGCACGCGTCTGGGGGGCGTCACGCGAATCGCCCGGGACAATGCGCCCCGGGCGATTCTGCGTTTCCGGGATGAGGCGTGCGTCGGCCGGGGTCGGGGCTGTGCGACAGCCCTCGTATCTTCTCCTTTGCCTGACCTGGATCGGTCAGATGGGCTCTTTGTGACTCAAAATGAGCCACTATTGCATCTTGATTCGGTAGTTATTCGGTTTTAGATTATCATCGGTACCAGAGTGACTTGAAATCATTCACTTCGATAGAGGCGCCCCAATGGCCAACCCCGATGAAACCAAGCTCGATTCCGAACGCCGCAAAGCCCTGAACCTCGCCATCTCCCAGATCGAGAAGCAGCTCGGCAAGGGCTCCATCATGCGGATGGGCACGGAGAGCCCGCGGGTGCGGGTGGCCTCGATCCCGACCGGGGCGATCAACCTCGACGCGGCGATCGGAATCGGCGGGGTGCCCCGGGGCCGGATCACCGAGATCTACGGCCCTGAATCCTCCGGCAAGACGACGCTCTGCCTGCACCTCGTCGGGAACGTGCAGAAGGGCGGCGGGGTCGCCGCGTATGTGGATGCCGAGCACGCCCTGGATATCGAGTACGCCAAGAAGCTTGGCGTGGACCTCGAGAACCTGCTGGTGTCCCAGCCGGATACCGGTGAGCAGGCGCTCGAGATCGTCGAGATCCTGGTCCGCTCCGGGGCGGTGGATCTGGTGGTGATCGACTCGGTCGCGGCGCTGGTGCCCAAGGCGGAAATCGAAGGAGAAATGGGCGACAGCCACATGGGCCTGCAGGCCCGACTCATGAGCCAGGCGCTTCGCAAGCTGGCCGGCGCCATCAACCGGTCCAACTGTGCGGTGGTGTTCATCAATCAGCTGCGCGAGAAGATCGGCGTGATGTTCGGCAATCCCGAGACCACCACCGGCGGCAAGGCGCTCAAGTTCTACGCCTCGCTCCGGCTGGACATCCGGCGGATCGGCCCGGTGAAGGAACGGGAGGCCGTGATCGGCAACCACGTGCGGGTGAAGGTGGTCAAGAACAAGGTGGCGCCGCCGTTCAAGCAGGCCGAATTCGACGTGATGTTCGACGAGGGCATCAGCCACGTCTCGCTGGTGGTCGATATCGCCGCCGAGGCGAACATCATCCAGAAGTCGGGCGCCTGGTACTCGTACGGCGATCAGCGGATCGGACAGGGTCGGGAGAACGCCAAGCTCTTCCTGAAGGACAACCCGGCCCTGCTCACCGAGGTGGAAGCCAAGGTCAAGGATTTCCTCGGCATGAAGGGCGGGGCGGTCGTGGCGGTGGCCGGGGAGGAGGAGGAGTAGCCGGATGGCCCGGATCACCGCGCTCGAGCCCGATCCCCGGCGAGAGGGAGCCGTTCGGATCCTGGTGGACGGCAAGCTCTTTTGTACCGTCCACGAGACCGGCGCTGTCGGGGGCGAGCTGGTCGTCGGGGCGGAGTGGGACGAGCGCCGGGCGGAGTCGGCGGGCCGGGCCGCCGACGAGGAAGCCGCGTGGCGAGCGGTGCTCAGAGCCCTCGAGCGGCGGGCCCACGCGACCAGCGAGCTCACCCGGCGGCTGGTTCAGAAAGGACACCCACCGGCCGCGGCTGAATACGCCATCGCCCGGGCTCAGGAGCTGGGCCTGCTGGATGACGCGGCGTTTGCCCGCCAGTTCGTCGAGTCGCGCTCGGCCCGCGGCCGGGGTCCGGCCCGCTTGCGCCGAGACCTCGCGGCGCTGGGTGTAGCCCGGGCCCACATCGATGCCGCGGTGGGAGCGCAGTGGGCCGAGCCCGACGCGGCGCTTTCCCTGGCCGCCGACCTGGCCCGGAAGCGCGCCCGGCAACTCAGCGATCTGCCGCCCGAAACCCGGCGGCGCCGGCTGCTGGCGTACCTGGGACGCCGCGGGTTCACCGGTTACCGGGTCGCCGAGCTCGTCACCCGGGTGCTGCGAGACGGCTAAGTCCAAACGCGCCTTGGCTCTAGGGTGGCACGGTCCGTATATTCCTCGGCCATGAAAGCCGCGCAGATCCGTCGTCTCTTCCTCGACTACTTCGTCGCCCAAGGGCACCGCGAGGTGCCTTCTTCGTCGCTCCTGCCCGGCCGACGACCCGACGCTGCTGTTCACCAACGCCGGGATGAACCAGTTCAAGGGGGTCTTCCTCGGGCTGGAGCAGCGCGACTATCGGCGGGCCACCACCTGCCAGAAGTGCGTCCGGGCCGGCGGCAAGCACAACGATCTCGAGCAGGTGGGCCACACCACCCGGCATCACACCTTCTTCGAGATGCTCGGGAACTTCTCCTTCGGCGACTACTTCAAGCGGGAAGCGATCGCGTACGCCTGGGAGTTCGTTACCGGCAAGCAGTACCTCGGCATCTCGGCCGATCGGCTGCGAGTCACGGTGCACCACACCGACGACGAGGCCCGGAAGCTCTGGCGGGAGATCGCCGGCCTGCCCGACCACCGCATCTACGGCCTGGGGGACAAGGACAACTTCTGGCAGATGGGCGACACCGGGCCGTGCGGGCCGTGTACCGAGATCTACGTCGACTTGAGGCAGGGAGTCGGATCGGCGGACCGGCGGAACGAGCATAGCTCGCGCAGGCGGAGTTCGAGGAACTGGCCGAGTCGGGCGAGATGCTCGAAATCTGGAATCTGGTGTTCATGCAGTTCGATCGCGCGTCCGATGGCACCCTCACGCCCCTGCCCAAGCCGTCGGTGGACACCGGCGCCGGCCTGGAGCGGATCGCGGCGGTGCTGCAGGGACAGGACTCCAATTTCCACACCGACCTGTTCATGCCGCTGATCGACCGGGTGGCCGAGCTGGTCGGCACGCCCTACGATCGCGGGGCGGCCGGGGGCTCCTTCCGGGTCCTGGCCGACCATGCGCGGGCGGTCACCTTCCTGCTCGCCGACGGGGTGTATCCGTCGAACGAGGGCCGGGGCTACGTGCTGCGCCGGATCCTGCGGCGCGGCGTGCGGCACGCCTGGTTGCTGGGACAGCGGGAGCCGACCCTGGCGCCGCTTACCGAGGTCGTAGTCCGGGAAATGGGGGACGCGTATCCAGAGATCCGGGCCAAGGCGGACTACGTCGCCGACGTCACCCGCCAGGAGGAGGAGCGCTTCCTCGAGACCATCGAGGGTGGCCTCAAGCGGCTGGAGGAGCTGGTGGCGACCGGACAGCAGTCGGTCTCCGGTGCGGAAGCGTTCCGGCTGTACGACACCTTCGGTTTTCCCATCGACCTCACCGAGATCATCGCCGGCGAGCGCGGCCTGACCGTCGATCTGGCGGGGTTCGAGGAGGCGCTGTCGGAACAGCGGGAGCGGTCGCGCGAGGTGCACAAGGCCAGCAAGGGCCTCGGCGCCAGTGCTACGGCCGCCGGGGACGGAGAGTGGACGATTCTACAGCGGACCGAGCCGCGCTTCATCGGGTATGCGGAGACCGAAGCGAGCACCGAGGTCGTTGCCGTTCGCCAGGTGGCGGATCTCACGGAAATCGTGCTGGCGGAGAATCCGTTCTACGCCGAGTCGGGCGGTCAGGTCAGCGACACCGGCACCCTCGAGGGTGAGGGCTGGTCGGCCAGCGTGGAGAGTGTGCGCAAGGATCCCCAATGGGACCGGGTGCTCGTCGGCCGGGTCCGGGGGCGATTTCGCGCGCGGCCGCGTGATTGCCGCGCGCGTGGATCGGCAGCGCCGCCGCGACATCGAGCGGAACCACAGCGCCACCCACCTGGTGCACTGGGCGCTGCGCAAGCATCTCGGCACGCACGTCCGGCAGCAGGGCTCGCTGGTGGAGCCGGGGCGGCTCCGGTTCGACTTCTCCCATCATGGGCCGATCGAGCCCAAGCTGCTCGATGCCATCGAACGCGAGGTGTACGATCAGGTGCTGGAGAACTGGCCGGTCGAAACCCGCGAGCTGCCGTACCAGGACGCGATCAAGCTCGGGGCCATGGCCTTCTTCTCCGAAAAGTACGGCGACCGGGTGCGGGTCGTGCAGATGGGTCCTTCGCTCGAACTGTGCGGGGGCACCCACGTCCGCAGCACTGGTCAGCTGGGCCTGTTCCAGATCGCGGGGCAGGGTGGCGTCGCCGCCGGGGTCCGCCGGGTCGAGGCGATCACCGGACCGGAGGCCTACGCCCGGATCGAACGGGAGGAGGCGCTGCTGGGACAGATCGCGGAAACCCTCAAGGCGCAGCCCGATCAGGTGCTCAAGCGACTCGATCAGGTGCGGCAGGAAAAGGAAAAACTCGAGGCTCGTCTGGCTCAGCTCCTGAAGAGTGGCGGTGGTGGCGGGCCGGTGACCGGCGAGGTCCTGGAAATCCGCGGCGTCAGCGTGACGGTCGGGGCGGTCGAGGCGGAGAGCCGCGACGAAGTGGCCGCCCTGGCCGATCGATTCCGGGAGGGGAAAAAGCAGGCGGTGCTGGTGCTGTTCTCCGAGACCGGTCGGGGGGCCGTTCATGTCGCCGTGACGGACGACCTGGTGCGAGGCGGCCGCAAGGCCGGTGATCTGGTGAACCGCATCGCCCAGGTCGCCGGGGGAAAGGGTGGCGGCCGTCCCGGGTTCGCCTCTGCCGGCCTGGGCGAACCGGCCCGCCTCGGCGCGGCTCGAGACGCCACCCCGACCCTGATCGAAGCGTGGCTTTCGGCGTGACACTCCCCGGGGAGGAACCGGCCGACACCCGGAGCTGGCTGGTAGCGCACACCTCGCGCGGCCCGGCGGCACTGCGGGCCCGGGTCCTGGAGCACGCGGAGGCCGTGGTCGAGAGCGGTCCGCGGGCCGAACATCTGGCGCTGGCCGCCGAACGGGTGCTGGCGATCGTCGAGGAGCATCCTGGAGACCGCTCCGTCGCACTCGATCTCCTGGCCGCCGATGCCTTGATCACCCTGGCGCTGCTGGCCGAGGCCGAGACGGCCCCCGAGGGGCTGGGAGAGTTTGCGGAACAGCTGCTGGCGGCGGAACGCGTGGTCTGAGTGATCGACCTCCACAGCCATCTGCTCCCCCGGGTGGACGACGGGTCGCGGAGCATCGAGCAATCCGTCGAGGTGCTCACGCGATTCGCGGCGCAGGGCGTAACCGGCCTGTGTCTCACGCCCCATCTCCTCGCCAGCCAGGCCGCCAGCGGTCCGCCAGCCGCGCACGACCTGGCCTTTGCGGCACTCGGCATGGCTGTGCCTGACGGCCTCCGGCTGTACCGTGGCGCGGAAATCATGCTCGATCGTCCGCTCGACACGAACGTCGCGTCGGATCGATCGGTGACGCTCAACGGCAGCCGGTACATACTGGTCGAGTTCCAGCGGCTGGTCGCAGCCCAGACGGTGGATCATGCGCTGGCGCTGGTGGTGGCGATCGGGCTGGTGCCCGTGCTGGCCCATCCCGAGCGCTATCGCTGCTGCCAGCCGGATGCGGTCACGCGCTGGAAGGCCGCCGGTGCGCTCATGCAGGTGGACGGGCCGACTCTACTGTCACCCCGGCCCCGGGGAAGCCGGGCGCGGCAACTGGTGGAGCTCGGGCTGGCGGACATCGCCGCCGCGGATAACCATGGAGACGATCGCTCCCTGCAATCCGCCCGGCATGTCCTCGACGACCACGTCGGGGCCTTGCAGGCCAGGCTGCTTCTGAGTGACAATCCGCGGGCCATCATCGAAGACCGGACGATCGAGCCGGTGCCCCCGCTCAGCTGGCGGTTCTCCGTCGCCGACCGGGTCCGCGCCTTCCTCCGGCGTAACGACACGGAGGACCGAGCGTGATTTCGATGGCGGGGAAGACCATCCTGGTGACTGGCGCCTCGCGGGGCATCGGGGGCGCGACCGCGCTGTTGCTCGCGCGGGCCGGGGCGGACGTCGCGCTGACCTGTCACACGCGGCGCGGCGACGCCGAAGCAGTGGCCGCGCGGATCCGGTCCGTCGGCCGGAGGGCGTGGGTAGGAGCCGGCGACCTGGGCGAGCGGGCCGAGGTGGAGCGGATCTTCGACGCGGCGGTGGAGGCGCTGGGGCCGCTCGACGGATTCGTCGGCAACGCCGGGATCTGGCCGGCGGAGGAGACCCCGGTGCGCGACCTCGGCGATGCGCGCTGGGACGCGACCCGGCGGGCCAACCTCGACGCCATCTTCTTCACCACCCGCGCCGCCCTGCGCCGGATGCGGCAGCCCGGCGGGATCGTGCTGGTAGGCAGCACCGCCGGACAGCGGGGCGAGGCCTTCCACGCCGACTACGCCGCGACCAAGGGCGCGATGATCGCCTTCGTGAAGTCGCTCTGCATTGAATGCGCTCCGGGCGTCACCGTCAACTGCGTGGCGCCCGGGTGGGTGGATACCGAGATGGCGGAGTCGGCGCTCACCGGCGGCGGGCGCGACCGGATCGCGGCCACCATCCCGCTCGGCCGGGTCGCCAGCGCCGACGATGTGGCGGGACCGATCGTCTTTCTGCTGAGCGACCTCGCCCGGCACGTGACCGGAGAGGTACTCAACGTGAATGGGGGGAGTGTGCTCTGTGGGTAGGAGGAGTGCCCCGGGCCCAGGGCCCTCCGAGACGATCCCATGATCCACCTGCTCTTCACCGGCGGCACGATCTCCATGCAGCGCGACGAAGGCGCGGGCGGGAATGTCCCCACCCACGGCGGCGAGGCGCTGGTGAAACTCGTGCCCGAGCTGCCCGCGGTCAGCCCGTTCCGGGTCGACGACTGGGGCCGCTACCCGGCCAGCCACATGGGTCACGACAAGCTCTGGGAGCTCCGCGACCGGGTGGACGCCGTGGCCCGGAGCGGGGAATGCCAGGGGGTGGTGATCACCCACGGCACCGATACCATCGAGGAGACGGCGTACCTGCTGGCCCGCACGCTGGACCCGGCGATGCCCGTCGTCATCACCGGCGCCATGCTGACGGCCGGCGACGCCGGCTGGGACGGCCCCAGGAACCTGACCGATTCCGCCCGGGTCGCCGCCAGCCCCGCGAGCCGCGGCCGGGGGACCATGGTGGTGTTCTCGAGCCGGATGTTCTCCGGGCTGCAGGTCGCCAAGGTGCAGGCCACGGCCCTCGAGTCGTTCGCGGCGCCGCACGGAGCCCCGCTCGGGAGCGTCGTCGGAGGCGAGGTGCGCTACGTTGCGCCCGCGCCTTCGATCCGGCCGGTTGTTCCGGCGTCACTCTCTGCACGAGTGGCCATGATCTCGATGGTCACGGGGGATCAGGGCGAGCTGCTCGACCTTGCCCGTCCGACCCACGACGGTGTGGTCCTGGTGGCGTTCGGCAGTGGCAACCTCCCGCCAGGCGCCCTACCCGCCATCCGGCGGTGGATCGCGGACGGGAAGCCGGTCGTGCTCGCCAGCCGGTGCCTGTATGGCGAAGTGACTCCGGTGTATGCCTTCCCCGGTGGGGGCGCGACCCTGGTGCGTGAGGGGGTCATCCCCGCCGGCCCCCGGACGCCCAGTCAGGCGCGGATGGAGCTGATTATTGGTCTTTCCGCGGGGGTGGGGTATGGGGGGCACGGTGAAAGGTGAAGGGTGAAAGGTGCAAGGTGAAGTGTGAAAAAAGGTGAACGGTGAAAGGTGAAAGGTGAAAGATGACGGGCGAGGAGGGGCGACAGTCACCTCCCCTTCACCCTGCCCCTTCACCCATCACCCTTCACCTTTCACCTTTCACCTTTCACCTTTCACCTCCTCATCGCTGGACCAGCCCGACACCAGGACTCAGACCATGTCCTTCCCTGCCCGGCTCGACATCCCCGCTGACGTGCTCGAGATCGCCCGGGTACTCGAGGGCGCCGGGTACGCGGCCTGGTGTGTCGGCGGGGCGATCCGGGATACGCTGCTGGGTGAGCCGAACACCGACTACGACATCGCGACTTCGGCGACCCCGGACCTAGTGCAGCAGCTGTTCCAGCACACCGTGGCGGTCGGGGAACGGTTCGGTACCGTCGCGGTTCGTACCCGACGGCGGCATCACGAAGTCACCACCTTCCGTCAAGACGTCGCGACCGACGGACGGCACGCGACGGTAGCCTTCGGGGTGTCCCTCGAGGACGATCTCGCGCGCCGGGACTTCACCATCAACGCCATCGCCTACCATCCCCTGCGCCACGAGTGGCGTGACCCGTTCTCCGGCGCTCGGGACCTCGAGGGCCGGGTGATCCGTGCCGTGGGCGACGCCGAGCGGCGGTTCCGCGAGGACTATCTGCGGATTCTGCGCGCTATCCGGTTCGCCGCGCGATTCGGCTTCGAGATCGATCCGCCGACCTGGGACGCGATGCGGACGACGGCCGACGGCCTGTCCCAGCTGTCCGCCGAACGGGTGCGCGAAGAATGGTTCAAGGGACTGCGGACGGCGCGGGATCTGTACCGGCTGCTCGAGCTCTGGACGGCCAGCGGTGCGGCGCACGTCTGGCTGCCGGAATTGCTCAGTGAGCGCCCGGTGGGGGCGATGCCGCGGACTTCCCCGCAGCCGGCCTCGCCGGTGCCGCGCCACCCGCACGTCGGACGGCTCCCGGAACGCGCCGCGGCGCTCGCCGCCCTGGTGGGGAAATGGCAGTCGGAGATGCCTCGCGATCCGGTCCTGCTCACCACCCTGCTGTGCCTCGACCCGGTGGCCGTGCTGGTACGGCTCAAGGCATCGAACGCGGAAATCGCCCGTGCGACCGCCATGCTCACCGGGCCATCCGAACCTGCGGGCACGGGGCAGATCGAGGTCCGGCGCTGGATGGCCGCCGTCGGCGACGCGGCCGATGACCTGGCGCTGTTCTGGCAACTGCGTCACGGCGCGCCGGCCCTGTGGGAACCGGTCATGCGCGGCATCCGCGAGCGGGGGGAGCCGCTGACCCGACGCCAGCTCGCGATCTCGGGGACCGATCTCCAGCGGCTCGGCATTCCGGCCGGGCCGCAGATGGGCTCCACCCTCGATCACCTGCTGGCGCTGGTGGTCGACGATCCGTCGCTCAACAGGCGGGAGATCCTGCTGGCGCGGGTGCGGTCGCTCACATGAACGCCCTTGGCTTTGCGCTGATGGCGGCGGTCGCCAACCTGGCGGGTGGGATCGCCGTGGCCCGCGGCGCCAGACGGAGTCTCGCGGTCATCCACCTGTCGCTTGCGTTCGGCGCCGGCTTCATGCTCGCGGTGGCTCTACTCGAAGTGGCGCCGGAGGCGATCGCCCGGGGGAATGACGCGCCGGTGTTCATTCTCCTGGGCTACTTCTCGGTGCATCTGGCACAGCACGTCCTCGCCCCGCACTTCCATTTCGGGGAGGAGACCCACCGGGTGAGCCCGGGCCAGGGCCTGAGTGCGCTGGTGGGGCTCCTGCTCCATACTTTCTTCGATGGGGTGGCGATCGCCAGCGGATTCCTGGTTTCGGGTCAGCTCGGTGTGCTGCTGTTCCTGGCGGTGTTCCTGCACAAGCTCCCTGAGGGCGTGGCCATGGCCAGCGTCATGCTTGCCGGCGGGCAGGGGCCTCGTCGGGCGGTGGCCGCCTCCGGCCTGCTCGGGCTGGCGACCGTCGTGGGCGTCGCGCTCACCGAGGTGACGGCCGTCCTGGTCACCCACGGGCTCGCGATCTCGGCCGGCGTGACCATCTACGTTGCAGCCTCCAATCTGGTCCCCGAGTTCCAGGCCCGCCGGGGCTGGAGCATGACCGCGGCTTTCTTCAGTGGCGCCGCAGTGTTCTTCGTAACCCGGGCGCTGCTGGAGCGGCTCGGATAGGGTGCTACGGGGAACGGGGAACGGGGAACAGGGAACGGGGAACGGGAAGCGACCCTTCCGCTGCCGGGCCCACGCGGTCCCGTTCCCTGTTCCCCGTTCCCCGCTGTCTTAGTTTTCGCCCATGCCCGCCCCCTCTCTGTTTCCTGCCGTCGAGCCGCTCGCCGCCCGCATGCGGCCGCGCTCGCTCGAGGAGTGTCTCGGGCAAGAGCGGCTGCTGGCGCCGGGGCACCCGCTCGGCGACGCGATCCGCCGCGGCGACGTGGGCAGCTGCATCTTCTGGGGACCACCCGGCACCGGGAAGACCACCATCGCCCGGCTCATCGCCCGACACACGGATCGGGAATTCGTGGAGCTGTCCGCCGTGCTCGACGGCGTGCCACGGGTCAAGGAGATCGTCCGGGAAGCGGAACAGCGGCGCGTCCTGGGGCGAGGCACGGTGCTGTTCTGCGACGAGATCCACCGGTTCAACCGGGCGCAGCAGGATGCCTTCCTGCCCCACGTCGAGCGCGGGACAGTGAGCCTGGTCGGGGCCACGACCGAGAATCCCAGCTTCGAGCTGAACAGCTCCCTGCTCTCCCGGTGCCAGGTGTACGTCCTGGAGCCGCTCACGCCCGCGGTCATCGAAACGCTGCTGCAACGGGCGCTGGAAGATTCCGAACGCGGGCTGGGAACGCTCGGCCTCATGCCGGCGCCGGGCGCACTCGCCCTCGCGGCCGAACAGTCCGACGGCGATGCCAGGCGGGCCCTGACGGTTCTCGAGAACGCGGCCCGGCTGGTGGGGCCGAAGGGACCCCTGACCCCGGAGGTGATCGTCGAGGCGCTGGGCCGCCGGGTCCCGGCCTATGACAAGAACCGCGAGGAGCATTTCAACATGCTCTCCGCGTATCACAAGTCGCTCCGGGGCAGCGATCCCCAGGGGGCGCTGTACTGGATGGCGCGGATGATCGAGGGCGGCGAGGATCCGATGACGCTGTTCCGGCGGGCCTTCGCCATGGCCGCGGAAGACATCGGCCTGGCCGATCCGCAGGCGCTGCAACTCGCCGTGGCCGCGCGCGACGCCTACCACATGCTCGGGCCCCCGGAGGGGTATCTCCCGCTGGCGGAAATGACCATCTACCTCGCCACCGCCCCCAAGTCGAATCGCGCCAAGGTCGCCCTGGGCGCGGCCCTGGCGGCGGCCCAGCGCACTCCGGCCGAACCGGTGCCTCTCCATATCCGCAACGCGCCGACCCCGCTGATGAAGGAGCTCGGCTACGGGGCCGGGTACCGCTACGCCCACGACTCGCCGACCGGCTTCATCCGACAGGAGTATCTCCCGGATCGGCTGCGGGGAGAGGCATTCTACGTCCCGGGTGATATGGGGTTCGAGAAACGGCTGCGCGAACGGATGGAGTGGTGGGAACGGCAGAAGGGCGGGGAACCACTGTAGAACGGTGGAACGGTGGAACGGTGGAACGGGGGAACGGGGGAACGGGGGAACGGGAGAACGGGAGAACGGTGGAACGGTGGAACGGGGGAACGGGATTTGGGTCCATGGTGCGTTTCCTGGTACGCCGTGACCCCACTCGGTGGCCGTACCGTCCGATGATGCTCAGGCACACCTCGTTGGAGGCGTGGAAGGTCGCTCGGCAAGTCTCGTGTGGCTGCTTCCTCATCGCCCGAGACTACTGGAAGCCGTGGGCGGCTGCCTTGTTCGGGCAGTTACAGCGGGCGGCCCTCTCGGTGCAGCTGAACATCGCGGAGGGCTGGAGCTTCAACCGCTCGCCGACCTACACCCGCCACCTCGGAATCGCCTATGGCTCGTCCGTCGAGACTGGCGAGCTGCTGGGGATCGCCCTCACAATCGCGGCGGTGCCGTCCGAGGCCCTCACCACGCTGATCCGCGACAACCGCCGCAGCCAGCGGCTCCTGATCGGGCTCCTGAAACGGGAGCGGCCCATGTAGCTCGAGCATCGCCTCCCCTTCCCCCGTTCCCCCGTTCCCCCGTTCCACCGTTTCCCCCGTTCTCCCGTTCTCCTTCTAGTCCCCGTTCCCCCGTTCTCCGCTCCCTGCGTCACCCTCCCTATATTCCCTCCATGACCAGACTCCACTCCATCTGCTTGATCCTGGCTCTGGCCGGCTGCGCGCCGGGCGGCGTGAATCCGGCCAGCATTCTCCAGCCTGACGTCCGGGTGCATCATCTGGCGCTCAAGAATGTCGGGCTCTCCGGGGGCACGGTCGACCTCGCCCTCGCCTTCCACAATCCGAACCGGATCACCCTTGAGGGGGCCAAGCTGGCGGCCGGACTCGAAATCGAAGGGTCCCACTTCGGCGATGTGGACCTGACGGAGCCATTCTCCCTGGCTGGGCGGGATACGACGGTGCTGACCCTGCCGCTCAGTTTCCGATGGTCGGGGCTGGCACGAGCCGCCCGGTCGGCGATCGAGTACGGCGCCGTGAACTATGCCATCAAGGGGAGCTTCACGGTCACCGCGCCGGTGCTCAACACGCCACTCGAGGTTCCGTTCACCGGTCAGGGGAATGTGCCGCTGCTGCGGCCATAGGACGGGTGATCGCGATTGGTTGAGTGCCCGTGCTCAGTGCCCAGTGCCCGGTGCCCAGTGTCGAGGTTGAGGGAACCCATTTCGTAGGAGCAGGGGTGCCAGACACTGGGCCCTGGGCCCCGGGCCCTGGGCACTCTCCGACAACCCCCGCCTCTTACCGTGCATTCGAGGAGAACGCTATTCGCCAACTAATCGCGATTGAGCCGCCAGTCGAGCGCGCCATCCTGGTCGGGGCTCCTCGCAAGGGGTCCGACGATGCCCAGCATCTCACAGAGCATCTGGACGAGCTCGCGCAGCTGGCCGACACGGCGGGTGCCGACGTCGTGGGGCGGCTCTCACAGCAGGTCGTATCACCCAATGCCGCCACGCTGATCGGGGAAGGGAAGGTGGAGGAGCTGCGGTCGCTGGCGCAGTCGGAGCGGGCCACCCTCATTCTCTTCGACGAGGAGCTGACGCCCAACCAGGGCGCCAACCTCGAGCACGAGCTCGGCCTCCGGGTGATGGACCGGGCCGAGCTGATCCTCGACATCTTCTCGACCCGGGCCCGCACCCACGAAGCGAAGCTGCAGGTGGAGCTGGCCCAGCTCGAGTACCTGCTCCCCCGCCTGGCCCGGATGTGGACCCACCTCTCCCGGATCCGCGGCGGCATCGGGCTCCGCGGTCCGGGCGAGACTCAGCTCGAAACCGATCGGCGCATCATCCGGCGGAAGATCCAGGCCTTGCGGGAGAAGCTGCGCGAATGGGAGCGGCATCGGGAGGTGCTCCGTTCCGGCCGGTCGCCGATGCTGGACGTGGCGCTGGTAGGATACACCAACGCCGGCAAGTCGAGCATCCTCCGCATGCTCTCCGGCGAGCACGAGATCTTCGTGGAGGACCGGCTCTTCGCGACACTCGACACGCTGACCCGGGAGGTCGATCTCGGCGAAGGCTGCCGGGCCCGGGTTTCCGATACGGTGGGATTCATCCGGAAACTGCCCCATCACCTGGTGGCCAGCTTCCGGGCGACGCTCGAAGAGGTCCGGATGGGCGACGTTCTGCTGCACGTGATCGACGCCGGCCACCCGGAATGGGAGGAGCAGATGCGGGTGGTGGATCAGGTCCTGGGGGAGATCGGCATTGGAGACCGCCCGGTGGTACCGGTGTTCAACAAGATGGACACCGTGACCGATCCGGCCGCCTTCGCCGCCCGGGCCCGGGAGCTGTACCCGGAGGCCCTGCTGGCGAGCACCCTCCGGCTGGACGGGCTCGGGGCGGTGAAGGCGGAGCTCCGGCAACGCGAACGGGCCCTCCGACCGCCCGTCACCGTCCTGGTTCCGCTCGCCGACGGAGCCCGGCTGGCCTCGTTGTACCGGATCGGCGAAGTGGTGGGCCAGACCGTCGTCGGTGATCACCATGTCGTGCAGGTGCGACTGGCGCCATGGCAGGTGCAGCAGCTCAGGCGGGAGGGGCTGGAGGTGACCGCGAGCTCTGTGGAGGAACGGATGGCCGGCTAGGGGGAACGGGGAACGGGAGAACGGGGGAACGGGAACGCCCTGAGAAGCGAGGCATCGCACCTCATCCCGAACCTGCGCAGCGGGTGAGGATCTGCTCACCCGTACAGGTGGTCGGGAACAGGCTCCCAGGCCGGAACGGTAGATCCCTCGCTTCGCTCGGGATGAGGTGGAGGCTTGACTTGTCCGGTTGCTTCCTCCCTCCGTCCCCCGTTCCCCCGTTCCCCGTTCCCCCGTTCCCCCATTCTTACGCCTTCCCTGACAACACCTGCTCCAGGATCAGCCAGCGGGTCATCCCCGCGAACTTCTGGTGCATCTTGGTGATGGGCGGCCCGCCCGAGGCCTCGTCCTCCTCGATCTGGAGATCGGCGAGGGCCTCCAGACCGCGGGCCGCGAATTTCCTGAGGCCCTTGTCCAGGGCGAGCCCGGCGGTGCGGAAGTTGAAGAGGGTCGAGAACTGGAGGGTGTAGCCCAGGTCGGCCAGCTGCTTGTTGGTGATGAGGGTGCCGGCCTGCTTGGCCTTCCCCCAGTACAGCGAGGGCGAGAGGTTGAAGCCCAGCATCTGCTTGGGGTAATGCTTCCGCACCCCTTCGGCGAACGCCTGCGGCTGCTCCAGGTCGACGTTGTTGAACTCCGCCCAGATCACGTCGCACCCCATCTCCGCCGCCTCCCACCCATCCTCGATCGCCATGCGAATCCCGCCGGCCGACTGACCCGGCAGCGCGCCGTCGATCGAATCGGTCCGGGCGATGGTCACCAGGTCGGTCCCGCCCGCCTCCGCGGCCGCCCGGATCGCCTTGAGCTTGGCGAGCCATGTCTTCCGGGGGACCAGGACCTTGTCCCGCTTGGCCTTCCCGACATTCACGATATGGCCGCAGGTCCGGTCGGCAGGGTCCTGGTTCTCCAGGTGCACGCCGCCAACCCGGGCCCGGACCAGCTCGGTGGCCAGCGCGAAGGTCTGGGTCGGACCGCCGAACCCCGCTTCCATGTCGACGAAGATCGGGGGCACCGAGAGCAGTTCCTTGCCCTCGGTGTCGTAGTAGTGCGTATGACGGGCTCCCTCGATGCCCTTCCACAGCTCCGCCACCAGCTCGACCATCTGGTGGGAGTGATAGACCCCGATATCCGGGTACATGTTCTTGACCGCCGCCAGCTGCCAGCCGCTGCCATACAGCGCCTTGAAGCCGAGCCGGGTCATGATCGCACCGGTGTATCCATCGTAGGCGCCTGCCGTATGGAGATACGAGCCCTTGTCGCGGGCCTCATGCAGCAGCCGCCGGAGCTTGGTTCCGGGATGCTCCTGTTCAGGCGGCGCCAGCAGGCGGGCGATGTCATCGCGCGGGTAAAGGGCGTCTTTGCTCGCGGGCGGCATAGCGGTGGCCATTGACTTCCTCCTGAGGGTGATCCCGGTGGTGCGGTCGTGGACCTGTGGCACTGGCCGCAAGGATAATGGGCACCGGGCAGACCCGGCCGCAACGCCCCGGCCGGGGGCGCCGTCCCTTCCACGGCTTGGCGGCTGGTATAATTATCAAATGTGAAAACTTTCACAAGGGCAGGAGCAGCGGACTGGCGGCCTGTAGGTGCCGGCCGGCCAGCGGCCGCGGGGCGCGGGTGGGGAAGCGCACGGCTCTTGCTCAGGCCCGTCTGGCACGAGCCCCCCCTCTCTGGGTAGCTTCGAGCCTTCGTTGGATGTTGTTGTCCTGCAGACGCTTTCATCTTCGCGGAGAAGTCATGGCGGACGGTCTGGACCAGCTGGAGGAGCGGATTCAACGGGCTCATGCCACAATCGGCGTGGTGGGGCTCGGGTACGTCGGTCTCCCCTTGGCCGTTGAACTCGCCCGGAGCGGTTTCCGGGTGATCGGGTGCGACATCAGCGAACCGGTGTGCGCCGGGATCAACGCCGGGAAAAGCCATGTGGAGGACGTGCCGACGCAGTCCCTCGCGGGGTACGTGAAGCAGGGGGTGCTGTCGGCGACGACCGATTTCGGCGCATTGGCCAAGTGTGACGCCATTTCCATCTGCGTGCCGACCCCGCTCAACAAGACCAAGGACCCGGACCTCTCCTACGTGGTGGCCGCGGCGGAGTCCTGCAAGGCAGTGCTCCGGCCGGGGCAGCTCATCATTCTGGAGAGCACCACCTATCCGGGTACCACACGGGAGGTGCTGCTGCCGATCCTCGAGTCGACCGGGCTCAAGGTCGGCGTGGATTTCGCCCTGTGCTTCAGCCCCGAGCGGGTGGACCCGGGCAACCCCGTGTGGCAGACCCGGAATACCCCGAAGGTGATCGGCGGCGTGACCAAACGCTGCAGCGAGCTGGGCCAGCTGCTGTACGGGAAGGTGTTCGACACCCTGGTTCCGGTGGAGAGCACAGAGGCGGCCGAACTGGTCAAGGTATACGAGAACACCTTCCGGATGATCAACATCGCGCTGGTCAACGAGCTGGCCCAGGCCTGCGACAAGCTCGGCCTCGACGTCTGGGGCGTGATCGACGCGGCCGCGACCAAGCCGTTCGGCTTCATGAAGTTCACGCCGGGTCCCGGCCTGGGCGGCCACTGCATTCCGCTGGACCCGCACTACCTGTCGTGGAAGATGCGTACGCTGCAGTTCCGCACCCGCATGATCGAACTGGCGAGCGAAATCAACGCCGAGATGCCGGGCTACGTGGTGAACAAGGCGGCCGACGCGCTCAACCAGCGCACCAAGGCGATGAAGGGGAGCCGGGTCCTGGTGATCGGCGTGGCGTACAAAAAGGACATCGGCGACCTCCGGGAGAGTCCGGCCCTCGACATCATCCGGCTGCTGCAGGAGAAGGGGGCCCTGGTCTCGTATCATGATCCCTTCGTGCCGGTGATCAAGGACGACGGGCACACGCCGCTCCGGGACCTGCCGCTGGCGAGTGTTCCGCTCAACCGGGAGCAGCTCAACTCGACGGACCTGGTGGTGATCGTCACGGATCACGTTGGGCTGGATTATGATCTCGTCCTCCGTGAGGCGCCGCTGGTCCTCGACACCAGAGGCGTGATCCGGGGGGATGGCAAGGGGAAACTGGTCAGGCTGTCCGGGACCACCGTGGACGGGGCTCGGCCGTAGGCGGTGCGGAGGGCGGGGGACACGGCAGAACGGTAGAACGGTGGAACGGTGGAACGGGGGAACGGGGGAACGGGGGAACGGGACCTGCCCTGCCTCTCATCATCCCGAGCAGAGCGAGGGAACTACCTGTCCCGTCCCGGGAGCCTGACCGATACCACCAGCACCTGGAATGTAGATTCCTCACCCGCTTCGCGGGTTCGGGATGAGGAGTGGCGGGATCGGCACGGGGGCGCGACCTTCCGGCCCGTTCCCCCGTTCCCCCGTTCCCCCGTTCCCCCGTTCCCCCGTTCCCCCGTTCCCCCGTTCCCCCGTTCCCCCGTTCCCCCGTTCCACCGTTGTCTTCCCCCGAGTATACTCAACGCCAATGCCCCTCGCTCCCGTCCCGATCTCCAATCGTCGCATTCGTTTCGGCCTGATCGGCTGCGGCCGAATCGCGGCCAAGCACTTCGAGGCGCTCGAACGGCACGCGGACCGGGCGGAGCTGGTGGCGGTGGCCGACAGCGATCCCCGGGCGCTGAACGCGGCGGTCGGGCGGACCCGGGCCGCCGGTTTCGAGTCGCTGGATGTGCTGCTCGCCAAGTCGAACGCCGACGTGATCGTGCTGGCGACGCCGAGCGGCCTGCATGCCGGCCAGACCATCCAGGCGGCCGGGGCGGGGCGTCACGTGGTGACCGAGAAGCCGATGGCGACCCGGTGGCACGACGGCCAGGCGATGGTCGCGGCCTGCGACGAGGCGGGCGTCCGGCTCTTCGTGGTCAAGCAGAATCGTCAGAACGCCACCATTCAGCTGCTCAAGCGGGCGATCGACCGGCGCCGCTTCGGGCGGATCTACATGGTGACGGTGAACGTCTTCTGGAGCCGGCCGCAGGAGTACTACGACAGCGCCGCCTGGCGCGGCACCTGGGAGTTCGACGGCGGCGCCTTCATGAACCAGGCAAGCCACTATGTGGACCTGCTCGACTGGCTGGTCGGGCCGGTGGAGAGCGTGCACGGCCTACACCGCCACCCTGGCGCGGCACATCGAGGTCGAGGACACCGGCGTCGGCGATCGTGCGGTGGCGGAACGGCGCCCTCGGCTCGGTCAACGTCACCATGCTGACCCACGGGAAGAACTTCGAGGGCTCGATCACCGTGCTGGGCGAAAAGGGCACGGTCCGGATCGGCGGGGTAGCGGTGAACGAGATCCAGCACTGGGAGTTCGCCGAGCCCGATGCGGATGACGCCCAGGTCACGAGCGCCAGCTACAAGACGCCGTCGGTCTACGGATTCGGGCATCCGCTCTACTATCGACAACGTGATCGGGGCGCTGCGCGGCGAGGGCCAGGCCGACACCGACGGCCGGGAAGGGCTGCGGTCGCTCGAGCTGCTGATCGGGATGTACCTGTCGGCGCGGGACGGACGGCCGGTGGGGCTGCCGCTGGAGTTGTAGCTCGGCGGCTCGGCGGCTGGTCGGCTGGTCGGCTCGAGTTTGAGGTTCAATCCTCTCAGGCTCTTTCCAGGTCGAGTCGTCGAGTCGCCGAGTCGCCGAGCCGCCGAGTTCTCTGGAGGAGATGAATGACCCGATTCCTCGTTACGGGTGGTGCCGGATTCATCGGATCGCACATCGCGGCGGAACTCCTGGCCCGCGGCGATCAGGTGCGGATCCTCGACAACTTCTCGACCGGCCGGCGGGAGAACCTGCATGCGGTGCAGGGCGCCGAGGTGGTCGAGGGCGATGTGCGAAGCTATCACGTCGTGCGGGATGCGGTGGAGGGCTGCGAATACGTCCTGCACCAGGCGGCGTTGCCGTCGGTACCCCGGTCGGTGAAGGACCCGATCACGTCGAACGAGGTGAACGTGGTCGGGACGCTCAATGTGCTGAATGCCGCGCGGGATGCCGGGGTCCGGCGTCTGGTGTACGCCAGCAGCTCTTCGATCTACGGCCAGAATCCCGAGCTGCCCAAGCGCGAGGCGATGATGCCTCAGCCGATCTCGCCCTACGCGGTGAGCAAGCTGGCGGGTGAGCACTACTGCCGGGCCTTCTTCGAGCTGTACCGCTTCGAGACGGTGATGCTCCGGTACTTCAACGTCTTCGGGCCGCGGCAGGACCCGGAGTCGCAGTACTCCGCGGTGATCCCCAAGTTCACCCATCTGTTGCTCCGGGGCGAGCGCCCGCTGGTGAACGGCGATGGCTCGCAGACCCGGGACTTCACCTACGTCGCCAACGTGGTCCAGGCCAACCTCGCCGCCTGTTCCGCTCCGGCGGCGGCGGGCCGGGTGTTCAACATCGCCGCCGGGCACCGGGTGTCGCTGCTGGACATGCTGGCGGCCCTCGAGCGGGTCATCGGTTGCGAGGTGGAGCCGGAATTCATCCCGTCGCGAATGGGCGACGTGCCGCATTCGTACGCCGACGTCAGTGCGGCGCGTGAGGCGCTCGGCTATGTCCCGAGCGTCGGATTCGCCGATGGACTTCGCCTGACGGTCGAGGCGATGCGCAATGCCGAAGGGTTTCCGCGCACCGCGGAGCCCACCCAGGTCGCCTAACCCACCTGGTCCGGTCCGAGCCACTCCCGCCGCACCTTACCGGGCCGTCAGCCCCACGCTGACCACGCCGTCCTGCGTCGTCGGTCTCCGCTAATCACATCAGTATCGATCTCCTACCCTATAGGGTCGTGCCCCAACTGCGGACCTGACCCGTCCGGCGGGAACGGCGGGCGTGTCAGGTCCGTATGCCGTGACCGTCCTTCCGCGTGTCCTGCATCACAGGACCTCGGGTCGTAAACAGCACTACAACTGGCCCCCCGGCGCCGAACGCACGGCGCTAGTCAGCTGGCATACCGTTTGCCCCCACCCCTCTTCACTGTCGTTCTCTGGTCACCCCGGCCCATGTCACCGGTGCCGGCTGTGGTTGTGCCGGCCACGCTTGCTTCGGCTCTCCGAGCAGTTCTCGAAGGGCAGCGCCCGGCGCGCGCCGCTAACCAGCGGAGACGACCCGAGGTCGTCGACCGATGGTATGCGTGGGGTGATGGGGCCCGTCCGGGCCTCCGCTTCTTCGAGGAGAGATGCGAATGGCTGGACCGGTTCGGCAATGGCGCAGATTCAGCTGGCACCGGCAGGTTGCAATTCTCCTTGCCGGGGGCCTGCTGGCCAATTGCCGGGCGATGCCGGATCCGGATCAGGGCCCGGACATGTCGGAGGGCGGTGGGTCAGGGGTGCATCCGGCACCGAACTCCGCGGCAGTAATTCCCGCTGGGGATACCATGATCACAGTGACCGGCCGAAGGGTCGGCCCGCTGCGTCTCGAGGTTCCCGAGGGCCGACGGCCGCAGGGCAGGGTGCTCTTGCGATCGAGCAAAGGCGCCGGAGTCACTCCTTCGACCTCCACGCTCGATTCCGTCGGCGCCGTGTTTGTCGAGAGTTGGACCCCAACGCTGACGGCTGGTCCCTGTGACTCCCTGCAGCTCATCGCCGATGATTCCGCCGCCAGCCGGGTCGGCGCGCTGTACGCGTGTCTTGCCGTGGAGCTGGAAGTCACTCCGCGGGTGGCGCTCATCGCAACCGGCGATCAGGCGTCGCTGAGCGCAGTGGTAACCGAAGTAGGCAACCAGGAGGCCGCCGGAGCAGCGAACGGCCCGAGGGCGGCCCTGAGGGTGAAGTGGCGTACGGAAAACCCGAGCGTGCTGTCGGTCGACTCCGCGGGCAGGGTCACCGCCCACCGCGCCGGGGCGGCTCAGGTGACCGCCGTTGTCGGGGCGGTGGCGCTGTCGGCCAACCTGTCGGTGGTCGATCCCGAACAACTCGGCGGTGAACCTGTTGTAGCGCGGGTGACGGCCGGGCCGGACGAGACTTTCATTTCCTGGGCGTCACCCGGTAATCGGGCGCCAGTGGCTACCGTCTGGACCCGACCGGTCGGGGTCTCGACGTGGAATCGGACCGATGTCCCCAGCGGCCAATCGTGGCGCACCCTCCCTGGTCAGCTTCCGGGTACCGGTCTCGAGGTGGCGCTCGCGCTGGCCGACTCCTCAGGTTGGGTCGTCGCTTCCGGGTTGACACCGTCACCGCGGGTGACGGTGTCATCTGTCGACGCCTGGCGGGCGAGCGGATCGCCGACTCGCGGGTCTTCTGCACTGCGGGCGAGCTCTATGCCTGGATCGAAGGCCGGGGTTTGCCCCCAACACCGTTCTCTGCGGCAGGTTGTCGCTGACCGCTGCCGCGGATGATCTCCCCAACTGCGTCTGGCAGGCGGGGAATGAGCGACTGCTCCTCCTTCGCGGTCTCGACGATCAGTTCCGGGCCAGGCTGCAGGCGCCGATTGCGGACGTCCGGGGCGCGTACCAGCGGCTCCTGTTCGGAGAGACCACTCCAGCGGCCACTGTGTGGCGACCCGATCCGGGGATCGGCCGGCCCGGGCCCGAGACTCGGGTGGGGTTGGTGCAGGGATACCGTACGGCCGTCTCCTGGCGAACCGACTCCAACGCGGTGGGCACCATCACGTGGTTCGAGTCGCCGGCGCCGAACGGGGCCATCGCTATCTACCACGAAGGCCACGGCGGTGAGTCCACCGAGATCGGGGCTGAGACGATCTCATGGCTGCTGGCGCGCGGCTGGTCGGTGGTCGCGCTCAACATGCCGCGGATGCTGCACATGGACCTGCGGGACCGGCATGCCGGCGAAACCAGCTCGCTGTGGCGCATGCTGTACGGCATCGGACAGGTCACCGAGTGGATTCACCGGAGCTGGGCGCCGGGACGAGACCCGGTGGTGGTGGCCATCGGCCGGTCGGGCGGCGGGTGGTCCACCCTCCTCTATGGTGCGCTGGATCCGCGGATCGATGCTACGGTCGTGGTGAGCGGGTTCGAGCCCCTGAGCCAGCGACTCATGGCCGACGGCGTTGATCTCGGGGACTGGGAGCAGACGGCGCCATCGGTGTTCGGAGTGCTCGACTACACGGATATCGTGAAGCTCGCGGCGACCCGCCCCCTGCTTGTAACCTACAACGAGCGCGATGGCTGCTGTTTTCGGAAGACGGCCAGCGATCCGTTCGTGCAGTGGCTGCGGGACCAGTCGCAGGACGGAGTTTCCCAGATCACCACCGTGGTCTCGAATGTTGCCGCGCACGGCCTTTCGGCGGCGGGCTATGACGCGTTAGCTGCCCTCCTGGATCGCCTCCTGACGATCGGACACTGAGCGATCTGGGTGTTGGAGATGGGGTCCGGCGTCAGCATCCTTTGGACGAAGGACGAACAGACGGCAGGCTGACCCGAAGAGCCGACTGAGACGCCGCCGGGCACTGAGCGAGAGACGGTCACTCATCACATCGTAGCCGGTATAGAACAGCCCGATCGATCTGCAGGCGTCGACCCTGAAGCCGGCTCTACTGAACTGGCCCTCCCATCGGCTCTTCGAAAAATAGTAGAGCTCCGTGACCCAGTTGCCGAATTCGCCATGCCGGCTCGGCAAGAGGGAGCGAAGGCGCGACCGGGTCCGCGGTGGGGGCACGGTCGTGGTGTCCGCCGGGCGCGGAGTTCCGTGCCGCCGCCGCGTCGGTGACAGGAGATACCTGGCCGCGAACAGATAGTGGGCCAGGCTGGTGGCAAGTCGCCACGCCGGGGTGGGGAGGACGTGAATCACCCTGCCTGCGGGTCGCAGAACCCTGAGGATCTCCTGCTGGAAGGCCTCGATGTGTGGGACATGTTCGAGGACATTGGAGCTGTACACCACATCGAACGTCCCGTCGGCGAAGGGCAACGTGTGGCCGTCGTAGCGAATCGTCGGGAAGCGGGTGTGCGGGAGGTACTCGCTGCCGGCGAGTTCGACCGCGAATACGCGCAGCCCGGCCTGGGCGAAGCGGCCCGCCTGCCATCCCGCCCCGGCCCCGATCTCGAGCATGTTCCCGCGTGCGGGGAGCCAGGGTAGTACCTCCCCGGCCTCGTACTCGCGGATCCGTTTGAGATGCTGACTGATCATGGCGCTAGTCGCAATCGAGCCTCGAAGTTCAAACAGCGGGGTGTGAGAGGTGGTGGGAAGTGGACGCCGGAATACTGCACTGCGCCAGCGCCGTTGGGGAGGGTCCGCGCGCACGGATCATGGCCCTCTGCGAGAATCCTCCTCGGGTCCAGCGAGACTTTGGCGTGCGACGCCGCGAAGATATGTTTCACTCGAACTCACACAGGCTGATGACAACCCCAGTGGCAGATTACGCTGGATCTGGAGCCGTGTCCGTTGACAGCGTGCCGAGGGGACCTTGTGTTCTCTGCGGTGGCCCGGCGACGGCGGAGCAACGGCGCTTCTCCGAATACCTGGGCTTGCCGGCCCGTTCGGAAGCGCGAGTGCGGCGGTGCCGGGCGTGCCGGATGCTTTTTCTGGAACCGTACCCCGAGCCGGCTGAGCTCGAGCAGCTGTATTCCGAGAGCTACTTCACCGGTGACAGCTCCACCGCGCTCGGCCTGCCAGGCTCGGACGCGGAGTACACCGGATTCGCGCGCCAGCGCCTCGGCAAGTTCTCGGCAACCCTGGACCTCCTGCGCGGGTTTGTTCCGCCCCCGGCACGGCTTCTCGATGTTGGTGCTGCGACCGGCGAGTTCCTGGACCTAGGCAGGCAGGCGGGCTACGAAGTCGCCGGGATCGAGCTCTCCAGGTTCGCCGCAGACGAGGCCCGGAACCGCTTCGACCTTGACCTATTCGTCGGAACGCTCGAGTCCTATGAGGCCCCGAACACCTTCGATGTGATTCACCTGAGCCATGTCCTTGAGCACCTGCCCGAACCCCATCGTTCCATCGGGCGGCTGCGTGAACTGCTGTCTCCGCGGGGCGTCATCTACGTCGAGGTCCCCTTCCAGTGGAACTGGGCCGAGAGGCTGCATCACCTTGGTGGCCGTCGGCAGCCCTTCAACATCTTCTCCGTGCACCATCGGCTCTTCTTCCGGCCCACCACGCTGCGCGCGCTGTTCCAACACCACGGCTTTGACTGCCGTCACCTGACCCTGACGCCGCCCCAGCGGTACCCTTTGGAGACCCTGTCCCAGCGAGCCAAATGGGCGGTCTGGCGCGCTCTCTCCCTTGTGGGCCAGGGACTGTTCATCGAGGCGGTGTTTACCGCGAATGGAAGGAACCGCTCACACAGTGGCTAAGACGGCTCACGCTTCCCCCTGGCGGCGCCTGCTGGAGGGCAGCTTCTGGAGCGGATTGTCACTGGTCTTCGCCCAAGGCAGCACGCTACTGGGTACCTTCGCGGCGGCCCGGCTGCTCGATCGCGAGGCGTTCGGTGCCTACGCCGCCACGCTGGCAACCGTGCAGCTCGGCGGCACCGTTCTGACGTTCGGTCTGGGATATATGGCCACGAAGTATGTGGCGGAACTCGGCGCAACCGCCCCGAAGCGCGCGGGGCGTGTGCTTGGCCACTGCCTGGTTGCATCGTGGGGAATAGCAGTACTGGGTGGGGCGGTCCTGCTCGCGGTCGCGCCCGTGCTGGCTTTTCGGGTGCTAGGTAGGCCAGAACTTACACCACTGCTTCGACTCGCGGCTCCCGCCCTGGTTTTTGTGACGGGCAACCTCACTGTCGCTGGCGCCCTTGCCGGGCTCCTGGCGTTTCGAACACTGGGTAGACTGGGGGCCTGGAGCGGTGCCATTTACGTGACATTCGTTGTTGCGGGCCTTCTCACCGCAGGGACGCCAGGTGCGGTGCTCGGCATTGGTGGGGCAGCCGGCGTGCAGGCAGCTCTCGGTCTCCGCCTCCTCCTCCTCGAGGCCCGCAGGCAGGGGTTGGTGTTCGGCGTACGCCTGGCGCCGGAGGACCGCGGAATCTGGAAGACCTTCGGTCTGCCCGGGGCGCTGAGCAGCCTGACCGCGGCTCCGGCGATCTGGCTGGTCCAGGCCGCGATCGTGCGGCAGCCCGGGGGGCTGGTGCAACTCGGCAGCTTCCTGGTCGCCAGCAACCTGATGACCGCCGTGCTCCTGCTCCCGAACATTGTCAACAGCGTCGGTACCCCGTTGCTCAACGAGCGGCGCGGCGCGGATGACGCCGGAGGGTTCGCGCGCCTGTTCCGCGACAACATCCAGGTGACCCTGCTGTGCGTCCTGTCCGGGCTCGCTGTGGTGGGGCTAAGCGGTCCGGTCTTGCTGGATCTCTTTGGCGAGGGGTTCCGGGCCGGCTACCCGGTGCTGTTGATGCTGCTGGCGGCGACACTCCCCGAGTCCCTGACGATCGCGCTCAACCAGCTGCTGCAGACTCGTGCCAAGATGTGGCATGCCCTGCTGGCCATTAACCTCCCCCGTGATCTGCTGATGCCCGTGCTTGCGGCGGTGTTGACACCGATGTACGGCGCACTCGGCGGCGCGACGGCCTACCTGGCGGGACGGATTCTCGCAGTGGGTTGTATGCTGCTGCTCGTGCGCAGCTTGCGCGTCGCCCACGCCGATGCTCCTGTGCCGGGATGATGGCATGACCGAAGGCCGCTTTCTCTCGATAGTGATCCCGGTGTTCAACCGGGAACAACTGGCGCTCCGGGCCGTGCGGAGCGCACTCGCCGATCCGTCGACTGATCTCGAGGTCGTGGTCGTGGATGACGGCTCGAGCGATCGGAGCGTCGAGGTCGTAGCGGGGCTGTCGGACCCGCGGTTGCGGCTGATTCGCCACCCACAGAACCGGGGACGGTGCCCGGCGCGCAATACCGGCGCTCGCGCGGCCACCGGCAAGTGGCTGGTTTTTCTCGACAGCGACGATGAACTTGTCGCGGGCGGGCTGAAGCTGATCCGCCGGCGTGTCGCGGCCGCTCCAGCGATCGTGGGGAAACTGCTATTCATGTGCCGCGACGACGCTGGCCTTACCTCGCCCGACCCCCCGCTCGACGGGCGGCAGATCGACTACGAGGGGTACCTCCGGTGGCTGGAGGAGACCAGTTCTGGGCGTGCTGAAGCGCTTCCGTGTGTCCGTCGCGAGGCATTCCTGGAATGTCCCTATCCTGAGGGCCGCCACTGGCAGGAAGGGATTCACGAGCTCGATTTCGCTGCACGCTGGCCGCTGCAGCTCTGTCCCGAGGTGGTGCGATTGTACCACCTGGATGCTACCAATCGGGTAATGGCCCCGGACCGGAGCCGGTTGCTAGCCCAGGCAGCGGACTTTGCTGCCCATGCCGAGGCGGTGTTGCGCGAGCACGGCGAGGCTCTCTCACGGCTGGCCCCACGGCGATGGATGATGAGCGCGCGGCAGGCAGCGCTCTTTCGTTTTCTCAACGGGGATCGAATGCGCGGGGTTCGACATAGCCTCGCAGTCGTCGGGAGGCAGCCGGCCGCCTACCGCGTATGGCTGGTCCTCGCCGCTGGCCTGCTCGGTCGCCGGCCCCTGGCCGCGCTGGCGGCCCGGAACCGCACGGGGCAAGCATGATGGTCGTGGCTCTTATCCTTGCCGGCCTCATTCTTTCGAGCATTGCGCTGGCGCGACGGGCGTCCTTCTCTCTGCGACTCGCGCTGATCGGTTACGTCGTGTTCTGGCTGGTCATTCCCCTCGCCTACCGCTGGTGGGCCGGGGTCGACCCACTGGGAGACGACACGGATCGCTGGTATACCCCGGTCGTGCTGGCCCACGCCGTGGGAATCACAGCCACGATCCTGATGGTGCTCGCCGTGCCGTCGCCCTTCGCGCGAATCGTCGCCGGTGGCCGGCTGGCCACGTGGGCACTCAGCCCGCGGTTCCTGACCGTGGCGCTGCCGGTTGGCGCGGTACTGATTGCCGCAGTCCGGGTCTGGCAGGTGCGTTCGGCCGGCGGCGATTTCGCCAGTCTGGTCGCGCTCAACATCTCCCGGGAACGGGAGACCATCGGCGGTTTCACGCTGGTCACGGCGCTGGCCTCGGCGTATCTGAGCGTGGCGCTTGCGACCGTGGCGTCCGGGCGCGGCGTTTCCCTGGGGACGCGGTTCGTCGCCTGGCTATGTGTGATGGCGGTATCCCTGCAGAGCGTCGTGATCGGCTTGCGGGCGTTCCTCCTGCTGCCGTTCTGGGGCCTCTTCCTGCTGGCGGGAAACGCCGAACCAGGGCCGCGCCGGCGCTTGTGGGGCGTGGCCTGGGGCGCGGGTGCCGTGGCCGTAGCCCTGGTTCCCGTGGCCGCCTTGATACTGGGCGTGACACGAGTACGGCCGGACGCCGTCGAAAGCGAAGTCGCGAGCAACGCCCTGGAGGCCTTCGCCCAACTGGAGCCAGCCGACAGGGCCCGCCTCTTCGCCGGGGCGGCCAACCTCAAGTTCGACGGTCTAACCACCGGCGCGACTCTGCTGGCGCTGGATGGAGCCGGGGGTGGCGGACTGCGGCCGCTCGCGTCAGCGCTGCTCTCGCCGATCCCCAGGGTGCTGCTCCCGTCGAAGCCCGTACCCATCAGCGCCGACGGCGAGCAGTCCGGCCTTCCGTTCGTGCGCGCGGCTCAGCGGTTCGGGGCCATCGAAGCCGGAATGGTGGTCCCGGTGTCGCCCGCGGCAGTCACGGTATGGGAATTCGGGTGGATGGGACTGGGCCTGTTCGTGGTGACCAACGTCCTGGTGCTCTGGCTGGTCGAGGCCTGGCTGCGCACCGGAACGATCGTACCGGGAGCGTTCGCCTTTTCCCTGCTTTCCTATCCCACTTTTGAATTCACGCTGCAGGCCCCCAGCAGTCTGGTACGCGATCTGCTGCGTCTGGGAATCGTCTGGACGATGCTGACGGTCGTGGCGCTGATCCTTGTTCGGAGAACTGGGTCTCAGCCGACCGAAGCGAGCGGGGTGACGTGACATCACCGCCCCTCCCGGATTCTTCACCTGATTCCCACGCTCGAAGGCGGAGGAGCGGAACGGCAGCTCGTCCTGCTGATCAACGCGCAGGCCCGGCGAGGACATGAGGCACACCTCGGATTGCTCAGGCTGGGCCCCCATGGTCGGCTGCTCAATGCCCAGGCGGTCCGGTTGCACCAGGCTCCGGCCGTCGGCCACTACGACCCCCGGTTGGCTGCCTGGACCATCGCGCTGGTCCGGCGGACCCGCCCTGACGTCCTGCACAGCTGGATGCCCATGATGGACTTACTCGGCGGGTCCGCCGCGCGCGCCTTTGGGGTCCCGTGGGTGCTGTCCGAGCGGGCTTCCGCGCGGGCCTACACGGAGCGCTGGCTGGACCGCGTGGTGCGACGGCGACTCGGCGGGCTGGCCGATGCGATCGTCGCCAACTCCGAGGCGGGGCTGCAGTACTGGAGCGGGAAGGGCGGGCATCATCTGGTGCGTCGGGTGATCCGCAATGCGCTCGATCTCGAAGCGATTCGAGCCGCCCCTGTCGCCGACTGGCCCGACGGTATGGTCCAGCCACGCCTGCTGTTCGCGGGACGGCTCGCGTCCCAGAAGAACGTGCTTACGTTCATCACGGCGCTGGCCCGACTCAGGGCTCGCCAGTCGTTCTCGGCCCTGATTCTGGGCGACGGGCCGGAGACCGCGGCTGCGGAGGCTCTGGTGGCTGAGTCAGGACTCGGTGGCATGGTCCGCTTTGGCGGATATCGCGAGGATCTGTGGGGCCTCATGAAGACGGCGACCCTGTTCGTGAGTCCGAGTCGTTTTGAAGGGCATCCCAACGTGGTTCTGGAAGCGGTGGCCTGCGGCACCCCGCTGATCGTCTCGGACATCGCCGAACATCGCGAGTTCCTGGATCCGGGCACCGCGCTACTGGTAGCCGCGGATGATGACGCCGGTCTCGCCGAGGCGCTCCACGCGGCACTGGCCGCTCCGGAACGGGCCCAGGCGAGAGCACGGGCGGCGCAAAGGCTGGTCGAGCCCCTCAGAATCGACGGGATGGCAGACGCGTATGACGAGGTGTATCAGGCCGTGAGGAGGTGCGCGTAGCATGTGCGGAATCGTTGGTGTCGTGCATGTCCGGTCTCCGGCGATCCTGCCGCCAATCGAGGCTATGCGCGATACGCTCCGCCATCGTGGACCGGACGATATCGGTTTGTGGGTGTCTCCCGATGGCCGGGTGGCACTAGGCCACCGCCGCCTCTCGATCATCGACCTGTCACCGCTCGGCCACCAGCCCATGGTGAGCCCGGACGGGAATGACGTCCTGATCATCAATGGCGAGATCTACAATTTCGAGGAACTCCGCCGGACGCTCGCGCCGCGGGGCCACACGTTTCGTGGCCGCAGTGATACCGAAGTGCTGCTCGCGGCCTACCGGGAATGGGGGGCCGGGTGCGTCGAACGCCTGCGAGGGATGTTCGCCTTCGCCCTGTACGATGCTCGAGAGCAGTGCCTGCTGCTGGCTCGTGACCGCGCCGGAGAGAAACCACTCTTCGTCTCGCTCACCGCGAACCGGCTGGCCTTCGCGTCGGAGCTGAAGGCGCTGCTCGCCTGGGAGGCGATCCCGCGCCGTCTCGACCCGGAGGCGCTGGAGCACTTCCTGGCCTACGGCTATGTCCCCGGTGATCGCTGCCTGCTGCAGGGCACCCAGAAGCTCCTCCCTGGCCACGTCCTCCGCTTCTCGCTGGTGAACGGCGCATCGAAGGTGTGGCCGTACTGGCGCGTTCCCGAGGCCAGCGTGGCGCGGCCCGAGCCGGCCGACGAATTGGTGACCGAGCTGGAGGAGCTGCTGGGGGCGAGTGTCCGGGAGCAGCTCGTCGCCGACGTCCCGGTCGGCATCCTGCTCAGCGGTGGAGTGGATTCGAGCCTGGTAACCGCCACGGCGGCCCGGGTGGCCTCGGGGCCGGTACGGACCTACACCATCTCGTTTCCAGGACAGGGGAAGTTCGACGAAGCGCCGTTTGCGCGAACGGTCGCGACCCACTTCGGGACCGAGCACACCGAACTCGAGGCCGAGCCGGCGACCGTCGATCTGCTACCGACGCTGGCCCGCCAGTACGATGAGCCGATCGCCGATTCCTCGATGGTCCCGACCTACCTCGTGTCGCGGCTGGTCCGGCAGAGCTGCACCGTGGGCCTGGGTGGCGATGGCGGCGACGAGCTGTTCGGCGGATATCACCTCTACAACGTGGTCCTGGCTCAGCAGGCCGTCCGCACGGTGCTGCCCGGTGTGGCACGGCGAGGGGTCAGCACTCTCGCCGCCCGGCTGCCGGTCGGGTTCCGGGGCCGCACCTACCTGAGCGGGCTCGACGCCGCTCCGCTCACCGCGGTGGCCCGGGCGGGGCTCTATTTCGACGAGCCGACCCGCCGGGCGCTGGTACCCCTGCTATGCGACCTGCCGTCGGGCGTCCCGGAGGCCTTCCGGACGGCGCGGGCCGCCGAGGGCCGGACACTGGTGCAGCAGATGACGCGAGCGGACTTCGGGTCGTACATGGTGGACGACATCCTGGTGAAGGTGGACCGGGCAAGCATGCTGGCCTCGCTCGAGATGCGGGCCCCGTTCCTCGACCAGCGGATCATCCAATTCGCCTTCGGCCGGGTGCCCGACCGTCTCAAGGTGTCGGTGCGACGGCGCAAGATCCTGCTGCGTCTGCTGGCCAAGCGGCTGCTGCCTCCCGACCTGGACGTCACCCGCAAGCGGGGATTCTCCATTCCGCTCCGGGCCTGGATGCGCGGGTCCTGGGGTGACTTCATGCGCGAGACCATTCGAACGGCAGAGCCGGGCCTGTTCGATCCCAGGGTCGTGGAACGGCTCATCGCCGCGCAGGAACGCGGGCTCTCGAATCAGGCGCGACTCTTCGCGCTGACCATGCTCGAGCTGTGGCGGCGGGAGTATGGAATCGGCCTGCCGGGGGGGTCGGCTGCCTGACAAGTCGTCGGCGAGAGGCGGGATGCGGCTCGCGGTCGTGAACCTCACGAGCGGCGGGCTGAGCGGGGGGTACCGCTCCTATCTTCGCCACTTGCTGCCGCGATTGGCCCGCCAGCCAGGGGTGGCGGTCATGCGGGTATTCGTGCCTCCCGCGGGAGTGGATGAGTTAATCGGCGCCGCGGACCTGGTGCGGGCGTGGCGGCCCGCCGATCAGCGGGACCCGACTCCGTGGATCCGGCGCGAGCTGGAAGAGTTCCGACCCGACGTCGTGTTCGTCCCCACCGCCCGGAAATTCCGCTTCAAGGATGTTCCCACCGTCGTGATGGTCCGCAACATGGAGCCGCTCCTGTGCCCCGTCCGCGGCAACCCCCCGCTCGAGGCCCTGCGTAACCTGGCCCGGCGCGAGGTGGCCCGGCGGGCCTGCCGGAGCGCCGACCGGATCGTGGCGGTGTCGGACTTCGTCCGCAGCTTCCTGGTTGATCGTTGGGGGGTCCTCCCGACGCGAATTGGTGTCGTGCGCCATGGGGTCGATCACGACATCCCGCCCGGGGCACTCACCCCCCCCGCCGCGCTCAGGGATCTTGACGACGCCGAGTGGCTGTTCACCGCCGGCTCCCTTCGCCCGGCCCGCGGGCTGGAGGACGCTTTGCACGCGCTGGCCCTGCTTGCCCGGCGGGGCCGGCACCCGACGCTGGCGATTGCGGGCGCCCCCGATCCAGCTACGGAGCGGTTCGCCGAACGGCTCAAGCGGCGATCGCGTGCCATGGGCCTGGAACGTCAGGTCCGATGGCTGGGACGGGTATCCGCGGCGGAAATGGGATGGTGCTTCCGGCATGCCGGGGCATTCGTCATGACCAGCCGGGCGGAGGCCTGCCCCAACACCGTGCTGGAAGCCCTGGCCCACGGTGCCCTTGCCATCTCGACCACCCAGCCGCCGATGCCCGAGTTCTTCGGGGACGCGGCGTGGTATTACGCCCCGGGGGATGCGGCCGGCCTGGCCAGGGCGATCGAAACCGCCTGGTCGGTCCCGGCGGCGGTTCGCGCCGAGCGGCGGGCAGCCGCCGGCCACCGGGCGCAGACGTACACCTGGCCCGGCGCTGCGAAGGAAACCGTGGCGGAGCTCCAGCGCGCCATCTCATGACCCGCCGCCGGCCGCGCCTCCTCATCCTGACGCAGTACTACCGGCCAGAGCCCAATTTCATCACCGCTGACGTGGCGGAGGCGCTGAGTGACGATCTCGACGTGACGGTGGTCTGCGCCCGCCCCAACTACCCGCTGGGCCGGTATTACGAGGGCTGGGGCGGCTGGACCCCAACCCGGCGACAGGAAGGCAAGGTGACGGTCTGGCGGCTGCCGGTGCTGCCTTATCACGGTGGTTCGCTCTGGCGGCGGGGGCTGTGCTACGGGTCGTTCACCCTGGGCTCCCTCGTGCTGGCGCCGCTGGTAGGTGGAAGGCCCGACGTCGTCTGGGTCTATCAGACCCCGTTTACGACCGCGCTGGCTTCCCTGGGCGCACGCTACCTGCGCGGTGCGCGACTGGTCTACACCGCGGCCGACCTCTGGCCCGAGAGCATGCTGGCGGCCCGGGTCGCCGGTCCGGGGCCGCTGATGCGGGCCCTGTTCGCCTACAGCCGGTGGATCAACCGGCCCGCACATCGCATCGTCACGTCTACCGAGGGGACCCTCGAGCGTTACGCCGGGGACGGCATCCCGCGGGACCGCCTCCGGCACATCCCCGTCTGGGTGGACGCGGCGCCGGAGGCGCCGGTCGAGCCACCGGGTGAACCCGATGGCGTGCCCCGAATCGTCTACGCCGGAAACCTCGGGCCGGCACAGCGGCTCGACACCGTGGTGCGGGCAGCAGCCGAGCTCCACGCCCGGGGGATGAAGATCGAGGTGCACTTGTATGGCTCGGGGGCCGCGGAGGCCGAGCTCCGTGCCTTGGCGGCCGCGATCCCCGCCCCGAATGTGGTGTTCCACGGCCGGGTGGCCCCGGAGGATGCCCTCCGGGTATCGGCCGGCGCCTTCGCCCAGCTGGTCTCCCTGCGGCCCTCGCCGCTGTTCGCCATGACGGTCCCGTCCAAGCTGGCGTTCTGCTTTGCCGCGGGGTCGCCGATCCTGTATGGTCTGGAAGGGGAAGCCGCCCACATTGCGGCCCAGTCGGGAGGGGGGATAGTCTTCGACCCCGAGGATCCGATGACCCTGGTCTCGGCCGTCCTGACCCTGCGCCAGCGATCTTCCGAGGAGCGTTCCGCCATGCGCGCGGCCCTGGGCCGCTACTATTCGGCTCACTTCGCCCGCCGCAAGCTGCTCGACCAGTATCGGACGCTGCTGATGGCCGAGGCGCGTCAGGCGGCGGCGCAATGACCCGGGTGCTGATCGTCGGCGGCTCCGGCATGCTGGGGCATCGCCTGGCGCTGGAGCTCGCGGAACAGGCCGGGCTGGACCTCCACGTGACGCTGCGGCGCCAGGTCCCCGAGCCGTTTCGGGCATCCGGGGCGCGGTACCATCAGGGGGTCGACCTGACAGCCGGAACGGCCCCGGTCGCCCGGCTGCTCCAGGAACTATCTCCCGATATCGTGTTGAATGCCGTCGGGGCCATCAAGCAGAAGGACCTGGGCTCGAACATCGACCAGGCTTTTTTTCTGAACGGGACCCTGCCCCACGCGCTGGCGTTGCTCAATCCGAACCCGGCGGCACGGGTGATTCACGTGTCCACCGACTGCGTGTTCCGGGGAGACCGAGGCGGATACCGCCAGGAGGAGCCGCCCGACGCCGAGGATCTGTACGGGCGGTCGAAGGCGGTGGGAGAGCTGGCATACGGCCGCCACCTCACGCTCCGCACCTCGATCATCGGCTTCGAGCTGGCGGGCCACCTGGGCTTGGTGTCGTGGTTCTTCCGCCAGGCACCAGGCTCCCGCGTTCCCGGATACACCCGGGCGCGGTACAGCGGCCTCACCACGGGGGCGCTGAGCCGCTGTATCGCTGAGCTGCTTGCCGGCCCCAGGATTCCAACCGGGGTCTGGCATCTGGCCTCGACCCCGGTCTCCAAGTTCGACCTGCTGTCCCGGCTCAACGCCGCCTTCGGGCTGGGGCACACGCTGGTGCCTGACGAGACGGTTTCGATGGATCGCACGCTGGATGACTCGCCGTGGCGGCGGCTGACGGGCACCGCCCGGCCCGACTGGAGCGCCCTCGTGGATGACCTGCTGGCCGACTGGAAGCGGTGGCCCTACGCCGACATCTACGCCGCTTTGCGGCCCGCCGCCGGAGCCGTCTCCGCATGAGCCAGGAGACGTCGCTCGAGGGGACCGAGGTCTGCATCCTGGGTGGCACCGGGTCGCTGGGGCAGCGCCTCTTCCAGCGCATCCTCACCGGCGAGTGCGGGCAGCCGGCGTCCCTGACAGTGCTTTCCCGGGACGAAGCGAAGCAGCACTACATGCGGCTCGAATTCCTCAACGCGGCATCGGCGACGGACGATGTCATCTACCGGGAGAGCGCCAAGCAGGTCCGGTTCGCCATCGGCGATGTGCGCCGACTCGAGGACGTCCGCCGGGCCGCGGATCGGGCCGACGTGATTTTCCACGCGGCGGCGTACAAGCAGGTCCCGGCCTGCGAGTATTTCGCCGGCGCCGCGGTCGATACCAACGTGTACGGCGCCCTCAACCTGGTGCGCGCGCTCCGGGAAGGATCCCGGCGCACCAGGGTGGTGGTGGGCATCTCCACTGACAAGGCCTGCAAACCGGTCAACGTCATGGGCATGACCAAGGCGCTGCAGGAGCGAGTGCTGGTGCAGGGGAGCCTGGAGGCGCCCTGGGTCCGGTTCGTCAACGTCCGCTACGGTAACGTCATGGCCTCCCGCGGCTCGGCGATCCCGCTGTTCGTGAGCCGGGTTCGCCAGGGTCAGCCGGTGCCGATCACCGACGAGCGCATGACCCGGTTTCTCATGACCCTCGACCAGTCGGTCGACCTGATCTTCGCGGCCTTGCGCTCCGGCCAACCGGGCGAGACCTGGCTCCCGCTGGTTCCGTCCGCCAGGGTGGTGGACATTGCCCGCGCCGTCGCCGAGGATCCGAAGTGGCCGCTGACCGTGTCGGGGATCCGGCCCGGGGAGAAGATTCACGAGATCCTCGTCAGTGAGGAGGAAACCCCGCGCACCGTGCTCGCCCCGTCGTTTCTGGTCATCCAGCCGATCCTGCCGGAGCTGCGCAGCGAGCGGCCGCCCAGCGGGCCGCTGCCGTTCGTGGGTGAGTACTCGTCCGGAGCGGACACCCTCGGGTACGAAGCGCTCTGCCGCCTGCTCTCCGGCAACCGACTCACCGCCCGGACGGCGCCTGCCGGGGTGGAGTTCTATAAGTGACGGATCGCCTCCGGATCCTGACCGTGCTGGGCACCCGGCCCGAGATCATCCGGCTGTCCCGGGTGATCCCGGCGCTGGACTCGGTGTCGGACCATGTTGTCGTCCACACGGGGCAGAATTTTGCCGGGAATCTGAGCGACATCTTCTTCGGGCAGCTGGGTATCCGCGCGCCGGACGTGCACCTCGGCGTGGACACCAGCACACTGGGCCGCCAGCTGGCGACCCTGTTCGAAGGCTTCGAGCAGCTGCTCGACGAGCACCGCCCCGACCGGGTGCTGATCCTGGGCGACACCAACTCGGGGCTGGTAGCCTTCAACTGCTGCCGGCGGGGCGTGCCGGTCTATCACATGGAAGCGGGCAATCGATGCTACGACGACCGGGTGCCGGAGGAGGTGAATCGCCGGGTCATCGATCACTCGAGCGCGGTGTTGATGCCGTACACGCACCGCAGCGCCGCCAACCTGGAGCGGGAGGGCATCGCGCGGCACCGGATCTTCGTGATTGGCAATCCCATCAACGAGGTGCTGGAACACTACGGCCCTCGGATCGACGGAACCAACGCCCTGGGACCCTTCGGTGTCGAGCCTGGGCGCTACCTGCTCGCGACGATGCACCGCGCCGAAAACGTCGACCGTGAAGCGGTGCTCTACGACTTGTGCCGGGCCCTGATCCAGGTAGCCAATCTGTATGAACTGCCACTGATCCTGAGCGTGCACCCCCGGGTGGAGCGACGACTCGCCCAGGAGGTCTTCGCCGGCACGCGCGTGAGGCCCGTGCCGGCGATGGGGTTCTTCGAATTCGTCAAGCTGGAGAAGCACGCCGCCCTGGTGCTCACGGACAGCGGCACGGTGCAGGAGGAATGCGCCATTCTCCGGGTGCCGGTGATCACCATCCGCGACACGACCGAACGGCCCGAGACGATCGAGGCGGGGAGCAACATCGTGGCGTCGACCGATCCCGACCGGATCGCGGCCGCGGCCGGGTTTCTCCGTGCCCGGGGTCCGCGCGGACAGTGGGCGCCGCCGGCCGAGTATCTCGAACGGAACGTGTCGGACAAGATCGTGCGCATCCTGCTCAGCAATCCTGCCTGGGCGGCGGGTGCGGTCGGCCGGAGCTTTGCGATTCCGGCGGAGGACCTTCGATGACAGCGCCTGCACGGCACACCGGGTCGGCTCCGGCCCCGGAGTTCTCCCTGGCCGGCCTCATGCGGGTACTGCTCAGTCGGCGGCGGCTGATCATCGGGATCGCGCTGGCCCTTGCATTCGTGACGGGCATTCTGGGCCTGCTCACCGCCAGAACGTGGACGTCCGCCGCCACGTTCATGCCGCAGACGCGGCGCACCCCGGCGGCTGGGCTCAGCGGGCTGGCCGCTCAACTGGGCATCAGCGTGCCGACGCTGGATGCCGGTCAGGGTCCCGCCTTTTACGCCGACTTCGTCACCTCGCGTACCATGCTCGGCGCCCTGGCCGACACGACGTTCGACATTCCGGGCGATGCGGGACCGGTACCGACCAGCCTGGCGGACGTCTACCGTGCGACGGGCGCCACGGATGCCCGGCGCCGTGACGCGCTGATTCGGAAACTGTCCGCGCGCATCACGGCGGTACCCATGCTCAAGACCGGGGTAGTCCGGGTCCGGGTTGCCGCCCCGAATCCGGAGCTGGCCCGCCAGATGACGAGCTTCATCCTCGACCGGCTCAACTGGTTCAACCTCGTCACCCGGCAATCGCAGGCGGGCGCCGAGCGCCGCTTCATGGAAGGCCGGCTCGATGAAGCCCGGGAAGAGCTGCGTACGGCGGAAGATCGGTTGCAGGGTTTCCTGCAGCGGAACCGGGAGTACCGCAACTCTCCGGAGTTGAGCTTTCAGCAGGAGCGGCTGGCGCGCGAGGTCCAGATGCGCCAGCAGGTCTACACCTCCCTGGCGCAGGCGTACGAGCAGGCCAAGATCGAGGAGGTCCGTGATACGCCGGTGCTCACGGTTGTGGAGGCGCCCGAAGTCCCGGCCCGACCGGACAGACGGGGTGCCCTGCGCGCCACGATCGTGGCGCTGTTCAGCGGCGGGCTGCTCGGTGCCCTGATCGCGATACTCCTGGCGGCGCTGGAACGTGAGCGCGCCGGGAGCGCCGGCGACATGCTCGCCGTCGAGGCCGAGTTGCGCGCGCTCAGAGGCGAGCTCAGACGCCCCTGGCTGCTCCTGCGCCGCGGCACAAGGTGAATCGCCCGGACAGTCCCGACTCTCCATCATGCGCGTCGCGGTAACCGGCGCGGCGGGATTCGTCGGTTCGGCACTGATCCGGTGGCTGACGGCCCGGGGCCACGGGGTGATCGGCGTAGCGCGGCGCGAGGGGCGCCCCGACCCCCCGGTCGAGTGGTGCACCATCGGCGGACTGGAGGATGCCGCGGCGTTGCGTCAGGCATTCCGCACCGCCGATGTCGTGGTGCACCTGGCGGCGCGGGTCCACGTCATGCGTGAAACCAGCGCGAATCCGCTGGCAGCGTTCCGGCAAGCCAATGTCGAGGGTACCCGTGTGGTGCACGCGGCGGCACGCGACGCCGGAGCGAAGAGGTTGGTCTACCTGAGCTCGGTCAAGACGATGGGTGAGGGCGGTCCCGAGCCGTATCGTGAATCGGACCCGCCCCGGCCCGGTGATCCCTACGGCATCTCGAAGCTGGAAGCCGAACAGGCGCTCGCGACCGCGCGCCGTCTCGGCGGCATCGAATTCGTGGTCCTGCGGCCGACGGTGGTCTACGGACCGGGCGTCGGCGGCAACATCAGAAGGTTGCTGCGGCTGGCCGCGCTGACCCGCCGGCTGCCGCTGCCGCTGGGGAAGATCTCCAACCGCCGCAGCCTGATATCCGCGACCAATCTCGCCAGCGCCATCGAGACCGCCGCCGTACACCCCGCAGCGGCCGACCACACCTACCTTGTTTCCGACGGCGAGGATCTCTCCACCACCGAGCTGTTCACCCGGCTCGCGCGAGGGCTCGGTATCACGCCGCGACTGCTCCCATGTCCCACCGCGATGCTCCGGCTGACCGGTCGGCTCCTGGGCCGGAGCGCCGAGGTGGAGCGACTTCTGGGGTCGCTGACGGTGGATTCGGCGCGCATCCGAGGGGAGCTCGGGTGGCGGCCGCCCCAGACCGTGGCGGAAGCGATTGCCGACACCACGGCCTGGTGGCTCGGTCGCAAGACAGGTGACGCCCGGTGACGGCGACCCTCCGATTTCTCGAGGCAGCGGCCGTGACCGCCGTCCTGTCCTGGCTGTTGGTAGCCGCCGTACGCCGGTACGCCCTTCGGCGGCAGATTCTCGATGAGCCGGGACCGCGAGCCTCACACACGATACCGACGCCACGAGGGGCAGGAGCCGGGGTGGTCCTCGCCCTGCTCGCGGGCGGGGCCATCATCCTCGGAACCACCGGAGCAGGCTGGCGCCTTGGGTCCGCGCTGGCCGGGATCGGATTCGTCGCCTGGGTCGGCTGGCTCGATGACCGGCGTTCGCTCCAGGTAGGGCCACGCCTCGTGGCGCACGTCGCCTCTGCCGCGGCGGCTCTCCCGCTGGCCGCCACGCTGCCGGGGGCGGGCGGGCCTGCGGCCGGCTTCGTGCTGGCCTGGTGGCTGTTCTGGGGGGTCTCGGCAATCAACGTCGTGAACTTCATGGACGGCATTGATGGCCTGATCGGCTCCCAGATGGCGGTGTTCGGCATCCACCTGGCGCTGGTCGGTGGCCAGCGCCCCGACACACTGCTCTATGCTGCGGCGCTGTGTGGGTCGGCCCTCGGGTTTCTCTGGTGGAACTGGGCGCCAGCCAGGATCTTCCTGGGTGATTCAGGGTCGGGCGCGCTGGGCCTTGCCGCGGCGGTCGGGGGCATCCTGGTGCTCCGGGACGGCAGTGGCCTGGTGACGACGTTTCTGCCGCTGTATCCGATCTTCCTCGACGCAACCCTGACCCTGGCCGCGAGGGCTCGAAGGCGTGAACGCATCACCCAGGCCCATCGCAGCCACCTCTACCAGCGTCTCGCCAACGGGGGCTGGGGGCACGCGCGGGTAACCCTCGCCTACGGGGCCGCAGCCGCCCTGGCCGTCGTGGCGGCCGTATCACCGGTTCCCTATCAAAGGCCGGTCATCGCAGCGTATCTCGTGATCGTTACCCTGACAGGCCTGGCCCTGTCCCGGTTCGCCGACGGCGTCCCGGTTCGGTCGGGGATCGGCTAGCGGCGGGGCCCGGCCTCCGGGAAGAGCGTCCGCTCAACCAGGTCACAGAGAACATGGCCAACGGCGATGTGCGCCTCCTGGATCCGTTGGGTATCGGCGCTGGGAACGAGGACGGCCACGTCCGCGAGATCCCTGGCCCTCCCACCGGTTTCGCCGCTCAGCAGGATGGTGTGGAGAGCGGCGGTTCGGGCGGTTTCCAATGCGCGGAGGACATTGGGGGAGTCACCGCTTGTGCTGATCGCAACCAGAACGTCCCCGGGCCGCCCGAGAGCCAGTGACCTGGCGCGTAAAGATCTGATCGAAGCCGTGGTCGTTCGCGACCGCCGTGAGCAGGGCACCGTCGGTCGTGAGCGCAATGGCCGGCAGCGGCGGGCGGGGGACCGCCCGGGTGAGGGTGTTCACGAACTCGGCAGCGAGGTGATGGCAGTCCGCGGCGCTACCCCCGTTGCCGCAGAGCAGCAACTTGCCCCCGCTCTTCAGTGAGGCCACGAGGATTGCGGCCGCCTTGCTGATGGAGCTGGTGCAGCTTTCCGAGACCCGGCCCATCACGCCGGCCGACTCATTCAGGTGCCGGCGCACGACTTCTTCCGCGGGGATTCCGTGCTCCATCGGACTCTTTCTTGCTGATGTGGCCCAGTCGGCCAGCCACCGGATGGTGCCGAGCCGCAGATTGCAGTCCACGACCTGACGTGAATCCGGGCCGTTACAAGAGCCCTAACTTATGCAATCACAGCCAGTTGACTCTCTGGAACCGATCGTTACCTTGACAGGGATCGGGGCCCTTCCACGGCCCGTGTGGCAAGTTCACAACTGAGCCCACATGCCTTTCTTCCACAGGACCGACCTCCGTAACCGGTACCTTCTGGCACTCGATCTGGTGCTGCTTCCGCTGGCCACGGTGCTGGCGCTCGCGGCGCGGTTCGAGGGGTTCGAATGGCCTGTGCCGTACAGGGCAACGGCAGAGGCCTACCTGCTGGTGACGGTTCCACTCAAGCTGACGCTCCTGCTGGTCTTCGGCCTCTACCGCAGACTCTGGCGCTTCGCCAGCGTGTCCGAGCTGGAGAGCATTCTATTCGCCACCGCCACCTCGGGAGCGCTGTGCTTCGTGCTGGGCGGCTGGCTGCTGCCGGCCGCCGGCGTGCTGCCGGTCCGGGATGCCGCTCTCGATCCTGACTCTCGACGGGCTGCTCACGGCGGCGTTCGTGGCTCTGCCACGACTGGGGTTGCGCTCGCTGGTCTGGCACTTCAACGACCGGCCGACGACCTCCCGCCGGGTGCTCATCGCCGGGGCCGGGAGCGCCGGTGGCATGCTCATCAAGCAGATCGAAAGCCACCCGCAACTCGGTCTCGAGCCGGTGGGTTTCGTGGACGACGACCCGGCCAAGCGGGGTCACCGCCTCCATGGCTTGCGCGTACTCGGACCGCTCAAGAACGTGACCGCGCTGTGCCGCGAACTCAAGGTGTCCGAGGTGCTGATCGCCATGCCGGACGCCCCGGGTTCCGTGGTCCGCGAACTGGTCCAAGCGGCCACCGCGGCCGGCGTGCACACCCGGACCCTGCCAGGGTTCTCCGACATCATCTCCGGTCGGCTCAGGCCGGGCGTGCTCCGGGAGGTCGAGATCCAGGACCTCCTGCGCCGAGACCTGGTGCGGACCGAAATGACCGAGGTGCAGGACCTGATTACCGAGCGGACCGTCCTGGTGACCGGCGCCGGGGGGTCGATCGGAGCTGAACTCTGCCGGCAGGTCTGCGCCCTGGAGCCGAAACGGCTGGTACTCCTCGGCCACGGAGAGAACTCGATCTTCAGTATCCAGCAGGAACTGGCCCGGAAGTTCTCGGGGATTCCGATGCACGCCGTGATCGCCGACGTGAAGAACCCCGCCCAGATGGAACGGGTGTTCGAGCGCTACGAGCCGACCACCGTGTTTCATGCCGCCGCGCACAAGCACGTACCGCTCATGGAGGAGAACCTCGCCGAAGCGGTGCTCAACAACGTGCTCGGCACCCGGAGCCTCGTCGAGGCCGCCACGGGCAGCGGAGTGGAGCACCTCGTCCTGATCTCGACCGACAAGGCGGTGCGTCCCACCAGCGTCATGGGCGCCACCAAGCGGGTGGCCGAGCAGATCGTGCAGCACGTGGCGGAAGAGTACCGGCGCGAATTTCGTGGCGGTGCGCTTCGGCAACGTGCTCGGCAGCCGGGGCAGCGTGGTGCCGACCTTCCTCAAGCAGATCCAGGAAGGCGGCCCGGTCACGGTCACCCACCCCGAGATGCGCCGCTACTTCATGACCATCCCGGAGTCGGTCCAGCTGGTGCTCCAGGCCGGCGCCCTCGGTAAGGGCGGCGAGGTGTTCGTGCTCGACATGGGCGAGCCGGTCCGGATCGCCGATCTGGCGGCGGACCTGATCCGGCTTTCAGGGAAGGAAGTTGGGCGGGATATCGAGATCCGCTTCAGTGGCACCCGGCCCGGCGAGAAGTTGTACGAAGAGCTGTTCTTCAGCGCCGAGGTGGCGGAGCCGACCGAGCATCCCAAAGTGCTCCGGGCCAGGAACGCCGCGCTGCCGGTGGGGATGGCCACGGTCATTTCGGATCTTGTTGTGGCGGCCCAGGACGCCTGGAGCGACGAGGAGATCCGTAACCTCCTCAAACGGCTGGTGCCGGATTACGAGCCGTCGCTGGCCGGGATGCCGGTCCGGCAGGAACAACGGACCCGCGACAGCGGCGGACGGCCGCGCGTCGACGACCCGTAACGCGCCCGATAAACCGGTAGGGGCGACCCACCGGGTCGCCCCACCGGGTCGCCCGGAACCCGACCCACCGGGTCGCCCCGAACCCCACGCAAACGGGCAACAATACACCCACGGCGGGGCGCATCAACCGATGCGCCCCGCCGTATTATTTGAGGTTCCTGATCACCAGCACCGTGGTCGCCAGGCCCGCAATGATCTGAGCCAACGCCGACGCGGTCCCCAGGAAGTCGCGCTTGTCGGCGGGGTCCCGTTCCGGCACGAAGATGGCCCCACCCGCGTTGGGGCGTGGCTTGCCGTCGGCAATGATGAACCAGCGGGCATGAACGCTCTCCACCTTGCCGTTCGGCTGGGTCACGTAGGCCCGGCTCCGGTCGGCCCGCCTGGTGTACCCGCCGGCAGCGGCGACGTAGTAGTCGACGTTGCGACCGGGGGCGTAGGTGACCGTGGTCGGCGCGTTCACTGCACCGTTCACGTAGACCACCGGGATGTACTCCGGGATGACGATCGAGTCGCCCGCGGCGAGAATCAGATTGTCGAGGACCTTGGGGTTCTCGATGATGCGGGGCAGGTCGACCCCGATCCGCCCGCCGCGATCCACCGATCGGAAGAACTTGATGCCGGCCGGGTAGGCTTCCTTGGTCAGGCCCCCGGCGCGTTGCACCAGATCGAGCAGTCGGTCGGTCCGGGTGAGCAGGGCGTAGCGGCCCGGGAAGCGAACCTGGCCCACGATAGCCACCGTTCGCTGCAGCTCCCAATCCGGCTGACGGAACACCAGCACGTTGTCATAGGCCCTGAGCTCAACCTCCTCCGCTCCGGACCGGGGCGCGGGCAGCCCCGGCGGGCCGAGGTAGCGGCCGTCGGGACCGCGGTCAAAGAGATAGGTGGAGTCGAGTGCCACCCGGGAGGTGGTGGCCATCTGGCCGGCGGCCCTGGCGCTGTCATTGGGGAACCGGGCCACCTCCGCTTCCGTGAGCAAGGCGTCTTCTGTGATTCCTTCCACTTGGAGCAGCGCGTCCCGGAGGGTCATGCCTTCCCTGAAGGGTACGCGACCACCTTTCCGTACGGCGCCGGTCACCGCCACGTAGCGCACCGGTCGGAAGGTGACCCGCGAGTAGACCGTGATTTCATCGTCTTCCTGCAGCACCAGGTCGTCGGTGACCTGGCCAGTCGAGTCCCGGAAGGCGGACCGGAGCTGGAGCCTGGTGGAATCGCTCTGCAACCGGGTTAGCAGGATCCGGTCCAGGTACACATCCGGCTTCGGGCCTCCGGCCAGTCGGATCGCCTCACCAAGCCGCATCCCGGGTGTCCAGCCGATGTCTCCCGGGGTCCACACATTGCCCTTTACCTCGATCAGATTCCGGCGGCGGGTCGCCACGGCCAGGACGGTGACTGAGTCGCCGGGGACCAGCGCGAACGCCGGGCCGAGCCCGTCGACGAACTGGTCGCTCTCCAGACTCAGCACCACCCGGTCGCGACCGCCCGGCTCGCGCTGGGCCGGAGGCAGGATGCGATCGATCTGCACCCGTCGCCGGAGCGCATCGTGGGCAAAGCCGCCGGCTGCCGCCAGCATGTCGCGCAGGGTCTCCCCGGGTCGAAGCTCGTAGATCGCCGGCCGGATCACTTCCCCGGTGATCTTCACCCGGATGAAGCGCGCCGGGTACGAAGACCACGTCGCCGTTCTGCAGCCGGGCGTCATGGCTGTTGTCGCCACGAAGCAGGTAGTCGTACAGGTCCAGCGAGTCGACCAGCTGACCACCGCGCCGGATCTCCACCCGGCGAAACGATCCGTTGAGACCAGGGCCGCCGGCGGCATAGAGTGCGGTCATGGCCGTGCCGGCGGCGGAGATCATGAAGGACCCGGGCCGGGCCACCTCACCCGTGACATAGACCTGGATGGTGCGGAGGCGGGCCACGGTGACGTGAAAATGGGTGGTCGCCCCGGGACCGCGCCGGACGCCGGAGTACACCCGGCCCAGGCGAGTGTACAGCAGATCCTCGAGCTGTCCGAGGGTGAGGTTGGCGACGTAGATCTGTCCGACCTGCCGGATCGCGATGAACCCCTCACGGGTCACCGTCAACTCGTGCGAGATCTCCACGTCCCCCGTGAGGATCAGCACCAGACCGTCGCCGGGGCCGAGCCGGTAGCTCGGGTCGACCGGTCCCGCCAGAGACGGCTGGAACAACGTATTGACGCGTCGGAAGAACGAGAAACCGAAGATCCGCAGAGTGCGGGTGGTGTCGGTCAGCGAATCGGCGCGCAGCGAATCGAGCACCGCCTGGGCCGAATCGGTGAGCGCGAGCAGGGTATCGACCGACTCACCACCGATGAGCCCGAGTACCCGGACCGCGTCGATCACGTCGGTGCCGGGGGTCGGGGCCTTGGTCGTGTCGCTGGCGTCGAGATACCGGTCGAGCAGAGTCTCCGAGTACCCGGCGGCCCGCAAGCGGGAGCGGATCTGTTCGCGGGAGAGACCGGAGGTTCCGATCCGGTCACGAAGTTGGGCGGACGAGGTCGGGTCGGGTGCGGAGAAGCTCCTCGGCCTGGGCCGGCGAGGGCATCGGCTGGCCAGGCACCGGTTCCTGTGCCGGCGAGGCAACCGCCGACATGGCAAGGAGGCTGAGCGAGAGTGGCAGGGCGCGGAGCTGCGTACGCAGGGAGGTCGCCAGCATCGCCCGGAAGATGGAGGGGGTGGGGGGGCGGGTCAACCCGGAGGTAGGGGGAGGAAGGAGGACGGACGGTGAAGGGTGAAAGGTGAAAGGGACACCCACCTACACACCCTCACCGCTCACCCCTTCACCCTTCACCCTTCACCCCTCACCCCCGTCTCCCCACCACCTTCTGCCAGAACTCCATCGTCCGCCGGGCGACGGCATGATCCACGAACTCGTTCATCACCCGAAGCCGGGCCTCACGGCCGAGCCGGAGGCGTTCGCGGGGAGTATCGGCCAGGCGCTGGATGGCGGAGGTGAGCGCGGTGACGTCGTCCTCAGGGACCACGAGCCCGGCGCTGGCGATCAACTCCGGCAACGCCCCGGAATCGGTGCCGATCACCGTCACTCCGTGTCCCATCGCCTCGACCAGCGGGGGGTGAAACGACTCCACCCACGCCGGGGTGCTTCGAGAAGGTGCCACCAGGCAATCCAGGGTGGGCCAGAGGTCCGAAAGCGACTCCTGGGGGAGTGCCCCCCGCCAGGTGATCCGGGATGCGATCCCCAGGCGCTCGGCCAGGGCTTCCAGTTGTTCCTGCGCCGGCCCACTCCCGACGACGGTGAGCTTCCAGCGGCCCAGCAGCTTCACGCAGGCGCGGAACAGGGTATCGAGCCCCTTTTCCGGCACCAGCCGGCCGACGAATCCGATGCCGAGTTCGGCCTGGTCTGGCCGTTCGGTCTCGACCGGTGTGGCCAGCCCGAGCTGGGGAATGACCGCCACCGGTACTCCCGGGCGGGCGCGTGTCAGCAGCGCAGCCGCGAGCTTGTTCCCGCCGATGAGCGCCTGAGCCCGGCCGAGCGTACGACTCCGGCGCCAGCGCTCTCTGAAGGAAAAGGGCCGCGGGACGCTCTCCCAGGCGAACAGGGTCGACAGGATGTTCAGCCGGTCGGCACGGGCGCTGGCCGTGGCGGCGGCGGCGGTCCAGGGCTCGGCCTCGATCTGCACCAGTTGGGGCCGGAAGTCGCTCAGCAGCCGATGGAGGTCGCGGGCACGCCAACGAACGTCTTCCCCGCGAGTGTCAGAGACCCGGATGGGGATGATGCGCACTCCGCCGTCCGTCCCCCAGGCGGCCTCGAGCAAGGCCCCCCGGGCCGCGGGCGACCACCGCGCCGGCACCGCCACACTCAGGGTACAGCCGAGGCTCACCAGCGCCTTGAGCTTCCCCCGGGTGGCGGGATCGATGTAGGTGTGCGACACGATGACAGCGCGCATGATTGGGCGGCTCCGCGGCTCGGCGGCTCGGCGGCTCGGCGCCGGTCGCCTGGTCGCGGAAATGGAGCTCTCGGTGTGGAGACTGGGTCAGAATAAGGGCTGGGTACTGAAAAGGAAGGGCCGAGCCGGAGAGCCGCCGAGCCGCCGAGCCGTCTGATTGACTCTCCCAACCGACCCCCTCAACTTGCGGCACCCGATGCGTATTCTCCAACTCGCCAAGTACTACTGGCCGCGCTCCGGCGGGATGGAGCGCGTGGTCCAGGATCTTGCGGAGGGGGCCGCCGCCCTCGGCCACGAGGTCTCGGTGGTCGCGGTGGAGAGCCGGGTCGGTGGGCGGGTCGGCGGACGGCAGCGCTCGACCATCACCCGGGTGTTCTCGTTTGGCGCACTGGGCTCCGAGGAGATCGCCCCCGGATACCTGGCGGCCGCCCGGCGCCGGGCGGACATCATCCACCTCCACCATCCCCATCCGCTGGCCGACGTGGCCAGCCTGCTGCGCAGCCGGCGTACCCCATTGGTGGTCACCCAGCATGCGGACGGCAAGCGGCCGGCCTACCGGCTCCTGGCCCGGGCGGTGCTCCGGCGCGCCGCCGCGGTGGTGGTGCCCAGCCGGGCGCACATGGCGTTGTCGCAGGAGCTGGACGGATTCGAAAACAAGACCGAGGTCATCCCCTTCGGCATTGACGAGTCGCGCTGGGCGGATCTACCTCGCCGGCCGGTGGACGCCCAGCCGAAGGCGCTCTTCATCGGCCGACTGCTGCGGTGGAAGGGACTGGACGTTCTGCTCCGGGCGCTGGAGCGAGTGCCGGACCTCAGGCTCGACATCGTCGGCGCCGGTCCGGAGGGTCCGCGGCTCAAGACCCTGACCCAGGCCCTGGCTCTCGCGGACCGGGTGCGGTTCTTCGGCGAATACCCGGACGACGATCTGCCACGACGGATGCAGGAGGCGGACTTCCTGGTCCTGCCCTCGGTCACCATCGACGAGATGTTCGGGCTGGTCGTACTCGAAGCCATGGCGGCGGGCCGGCCGGTGCTCACCACGGCGGTGCCCACCGGCGTTCGGGAGGTCAACGTGCCGGGCGAAACCGGGCTCGAGGTCCCGGTGCACGACGTGCGGTCGCTGGCGGAGGCGCTGGACACCCTGGCCCGCGATCCCTACATGCGGGAAAAGATGGGGGATGCCGGACGGGCGCGGGTCGAAAAGTTCTTCACCCGCCAGCTCATGGCGGAGCGGCATTTGGCACTGTACGAGCGGGTCCTGGCCTATAGTCAGAGTAGTCCGGAGGGGTGAAAGTGGGGCCCAGGGCCGAGGGCCGAGGGCCGAGGGCCCAGGGCCCAGTGCCCAGTGGCGGAGTGCTGAGATCGTCTCCGCGGCTCCGCTTAGACGGTTTCGACGGGCCCTGGGCCCTGGGCCCCGGGCCCTGGTGGTCCGCAGAATGACTCAGAACGTCAGCCGGGCCCTTAGCTCAGCCGGTTAGAGCAGTGGACTCATAATCCATAGGTCGCTGGTTCGAATCCAGCAGGGCCCATTTCCCGCCACCCCATCCCCGCGACGCTGTTGCACCCGGGCCACTCTGGCGTCCCGGGGCGGTGGTCGGTAATCTCCCACCCAATTCCATGATCCGCTTCAACCATGTCACCGGCAGCCTCGCGGGCTCCACGGGCGAGTTCGAGAAGCGGTCGATCCGCGTCGGTACGAGCGGCGACTGTGACGTGCGCTACGACCTCGACAAGGACCCCGAGGTGGGGCGGTATCACGCCGCGGTCGTAATGAAGGAAAACGCCTACCACCTGCTCGACCTGGGTCAGGCGGGGGGGGTCTGGGTCAACGGCGAGCGGACCCAAAGCCGGGTCCTCAAGAGCGGGGACCGGGTCCGGTTCGGGGCTGAGGGCGGCCCAGAGGCGGAAATCGCGGTGGTGATCGACGCCAACTATGACGCCGCCAAGGACGCCCAGGAGATGGTACAGGCGTTCAAGGGGCGCACCCGGGAGACCAAGGCGCTCAAGCTGGTCGAGGCGGCCGCGGAACGGGTGGCTGAGGAGCGTGCCAAAGCCGGGGGCACCAAGTCGCGCCGCACCATGGAAGTGATGGCCCACACGATGCACGAAGTGGGCGATCTCATGCGGACCCAGACCCGGACGCGGTGGGTCAAGATCGTGGGAGCGGTGGTGGGGGTGGCCGTGCTGATCATCGGGGTGCAGGGCCTGATCATCTACCGGAAGCAGCAGGAGATCAACGCGCTGCTCGACGCCAAGGGCCGCTTCGACGAGCAGATCCGCAGCATCCAGATCCGGATGGACGCCGAGCGCGACTCGGCCCGGCTGGCGTCGCTCGATCGCCAGCTCCAGGAGGTGACGGCCAATGCGGTGAAGACCCTCGCCGACCTGGCGCGGACCGACAAGGCCAAGGCCGCCGAAGTAGCCGCCAGCGGCGACGAGCTCGACCGGGAGATCCGGGATATCCTCAAACAGTTCGACGCTGCGACCTACGCCGTGCCGCCGATCTTCAAGGAGCGGCTGGCCTTCCACATCAGCGAGCTGCAGCGAGCGGGCCCGACTGCCCGGGTGATCTACCGCCGCAAGGTCCGCTACTGGCCGCAGATTACCGCCGAATTCAAGGCGCTGGAGCTGCCGGAGGTCATGGCCTACGTGGCCTGGACCGAATCGCAGTTCGATCCGCTTGCCCGCAGCAGTGCCGGCGCCCGCGGGATGTGGCAGATGACCCGCACCACCGCCCAGAGCCTGGGCCTCCAGGTGGATGGCACGGTGGACGAACGGACCAACGTGCCCAAGCAGACCCGGGCGGCGGCCAAGTATCTGGCCGGCCTGCTCGCCGAATTCGGCGAGGACGCGTTCATGCTGGCCATGGCGAGCTACAACAAGGGAGAGAACGGGGTGCGGCGGGTATTGCGCAAGGTGGCCCAGACACCGGGTGGGTTCAAGAAGAGCAAGCGGGACTTCTGGCACCTCTACCGGCTCAAGCTGCTACCCGAGGAAACCCGCGAATACGTCCCCAAGATCCTGGCGGCGGCAATTGTGTGCAGCAACCCAGAAAAATACGGCCTCACCCGGCCCGAGCGCGACAGCACTCGCCCCCCGGTCCCGGCCGCGCCGCCAGCGGTCGCCCGCTGACCGCCGGGCCCGGGTAGCGGCTGCTTAACAGCTCCATGACAGGGTTGTCATGCGCCCTGTGAGAGCGGTCACTTCCGTTCAGATTCCGGTCGGTTAGCATTCGAACACCCGTCGCGGCCCCCTTCCCCCGCGCGGGCTGTCGAGTCCCCTTGCTGGAGGTTCCGGATGCGTCGCATCCTGTGGGTAGTGCCGCTGGTGCTGGCGATTGGCTGCAATCAGCACAAGGAGGAGCTGACCAAGGCGCTGGCCGACGCGCAGGCCCTCGCGGCCGAGAAAGACAGCCTGATCACCGAGGTCCTCGAGACCTCGAAATTCGTCAATGGCGTCAATGAAGAGCTGTCCAAGGCCCGGACCGCGCTGGTCACCGGGGCCGCCAACACCGATGCGGGCACCCCGGCCGAGCGGGATCGTGCGGCGCGGGCCGCGGCGCTCGAGCGGGTGACCGCGCTGGTGTCGCGCCTGAACGAAACCGAACAGCGCCTGGAACAGAGCAGCCAGCGCGCCCGCTCGCTGTCGGGCCGCAACACCACGCTGCTCCGCCAGATCGAGGAGTACAAGGCCAGCGTGGACAGCCTCCAGGCCACCGCCCAGCGGACCGAGAACGAGCTCCGCGGCGTGATCGATGCCCAGGCGGTCCAGATCGCCGGCCTCAGCCAGGACCTCGATACGACCCGGGCCGCGAACACCAAGCTGTCGGGCGAGAACGTTGCCCTCAAGGACACCGTGACCAACCTGACGGTCTACCGGAATACGGTGTACTACATCGCCGGGACCGAGGAAGAGCTGATCAAGAAGGGCGTGGTCGTGAAGGAAGGCAAGAAGTTCCTGTTCTTCGGCGGCAAGCAGCTGCACCCGGCGCGGAGTCTCGATCCTGCGGACTTCACCGCGGTGGACAAGAACGCCGCCATGGCGATCGACCTGCCGGAGAACCGGCAGTACAAGATCGTCTCGCGCCAGGACCTCGCCTTTGCCGATTCGGCCAGCGTCAAGGACGGCAAGCTCCACGGCGACCTCCGGATCAGCCAGCCCGAGCAGTTCTGGGCAGGATCGAAGTACCTGATCCTGGTGGAGAACTGAGCCGGTAGGACGGGAGGCTGGCAGCTAACAGCTATCAGCCATCAGAGCGCAGGGAAACGGCCCTCCGGAGCGGCATCCGGAGGGCCGTTTTTCATCTTCTATCAGCCCCCCCTCCATCGGCCGGGCAACCGCTCGTGCGGGATGTAAGGAACAAAGCCCACGCCGGAATCACTCTCGATTGGCAGAGGCAAGCGGCGCCCTCACGAGCCACCAGCGAGGCCAGATAATCCCATGTCGCAGACCCCGGGCGATCAGCCCGCGGAAACAGTCCCCGTCGAAGCTGCGGCAGCCGCCCGCTGGGGCTGGATTCTCGTCGCGGGGCTGGTGCTGGTCGGGGTCATCGCCGGCGGGCGGCAGCTGGCCGGGCTGGTGCCGGCGTTCACCGGCTGGGTGCGTGACCTTGGACCGGTGGGCCCCGTGGTCTTCATGGCCGGGTACGCCCTCGCTGTGGTGGCGTTCGTGCCCGGGTCGCTGCTGACCCTGGCCGCTGGGGCGGTCTTCGGGGTGTTCGCCGGGACCGGGTACGTCCTGATCGGCGCGACCCTCGGCTCGGCGGCCGCGTTCCTCATCTCCCGGCATGTGGCAAGAGCCCCGTTCGAGCGCCGCCTCGGCACCAACCCACGGTTCGCCGCCATCGACCGGGCGATCGCGGGCCAAGGCCGAAAGGTGGTCTTCCTGCTCCGTCTCTCACCGGTGTTCCCGTTCACCCTGCTGAATTACGCGCTGGGACTCACCCGCATTCGTTTCGGCGATTTCCTGGTGGCCTCGATCGGCATGCTGCCCGGAACCCTGCTCTACGCCTACTCCGGCAAGGTCGCCGGCGATCTCGCGGAGCTTGCGGCCGGCAGCGGTCCGGCGCGGGGACCGGGCTATTACGCGGTGCTGATCGTGGGCCTCCTGGCTACGGTGGGTGTCACGGTGCTGATTACCCGAATCGCGCGTCAGGCTCTCACCGCCTCCGCTGGAGAGTCCACCACGTGACGATCGCACCTGCCGGCGTCGCCCTACGCGACGAGCACGATGCCCGCCTCATCACCAACGTCCACCCCCCGGACTGGGTCAATCCGACCCCCCGCGACGGCTACCATCTCGTGGTCATCGGTGCCGGCACCGCGGGTCTGGTCTCCGCGGCCGGGGCGGCGGGCCTCGGCGCCAAAGTGGCCCTCATTGAAAGGCATCTGATGGGGGGGGACTGCCTGAACGTCGGCTGCGTCCCCTCGAAGGGGGTGATCTCGGCCGCGCGGGCCTGGCATGAGGCGCGGGAAGCAGCCCGCCGGTTCGGCGGCCCGCCGGTCTCCGGGGACGGCGATTTTGCCGCGGCGATGCGCCGGATGCGCCGTCTCCGGGCGGATCTCAGCCCCATCGACAGCGCCAGGCGTTTCTCCGAACTCGGAGTGGATGTCTTCTTCGGACACGGCCGGTTCACCGGGCGGGACCGGATTGCAGTTGACGGTGCCACTCTGCGCTTCCGGCGCGCCGTGATCGCCACCGGCGGCCGACCGTCGGTGCCGCCGATCCCGGGGATCGAGGAGGCGGGCTACTACACCAACGAGACCATTTTCTCGCTCACTGAACGGCCCGAGAAGCTCATCGTGATTGGCGCGGGCCCCATTGGATGTGAGCTGGCCCAGAGCTTCGCGCGGCTCGGGAGTGCGGTTACCCTGCTCGATCGTGAGACCCGGATCCTGCCCCGGGATGACCCGGACGCCGCCCGGGTGCTGCAGGAGGCGCTGCAAGCGGATGGTGTCATTCTCGAGCTCGGCGTAGAGATCACCGGGGTCGAGCGCCACGGTGGACTGACCCGAATCGCCCTCTCGCGGGACGGCAAGCCGTTCGCCCTCCAGGGGGACGCTCTCCTGGTCGCCGCCGGGCGGACCCCGAACGTGAACGACCTCGATCTGGATCTCGCGGGAGTCCAGGCCGACCGGCGCGGTGTCGTGGTCGATGACCGGCTCCGCACCAGCAATCCGAGGGTCTACGCCATCGGGGATGTCGCCTCCCGGTACCAGTTCACCCATGCGGCCGACTTCCAGGCGCGGCTGGTCCTGGCCAACGCCCTGTTCTTCGGCCGGGGACGGGCAAGCCGCCTCGTGGTTCCCTGGAGCACCTACACCAGCCCGGAGGTTGCCCAGGTCGGTCTCACCGTCGAGGAGGCGGAACGGCAAGGCGTCGCGATCGACACCGTGACGGTGCCACTCCACGAGGTGGACCGCGCGGTGCTCGCCGGTGAAACCGACGGCTTCCTTCGGGTGAACCTGCGGAAGGGGACCGACCGGCTGGTCGGCGTCACCGTGGTGGCCGCCCACGCCGGCGACCTGATCGGGGAGGCGGCCCTGGCCATGACTAACAGTCTTGGCCTCGGTGCCCTTGGGAAGACCATCCATCCCTACCCGACCATCGCCGAGGCGTACCGCAAGGCGGCCGATACGTGGCGAAGGCGCAAACTGACCCCGTTCGTCCGGCGGGTGCTCGGCTGGTGGTTCCGGGCGATTCGGTAAGGGGAAGCAACGTCGGATGGAACCGGGATGCGCCCCGGTTCGTAGCACTTCAGGTCCTCGCGTTCGGGCGGGGTCTGTTCGCGCCATTTCGGGAGCTGCTCGATGACCGTTCGACGATTCACTAGTCTCGCCCTCACCGCCGGCCTCGCTGTCGCGATCTCCAGGCAGGCGCGGGCGCAGACCTTCGATCACTCCGGGTTCGACGCCCTGCTCAAGGATCACGTCGCTCAGGGCCTGGTGGACTACGACGGCTTCGCGAACGCGGCGGAGTTCGAGGTCTATCTCCAGGCGCTGGCCGCGTTTGATCCGCGGTCGCTGCCGCGGGACGAGCAGCTGGCTTTCTGGATCAACGCCTACAACGCCTACACCATCAAGCTCATCCTCAAGCACGAGGAACGCTCGTCGATCCGCAACATCAACAAATCCATCGGCTTCATCAAAGGCTACGGGCCCTGGAAGGAGAAGCTGGCGGTCGTCGGCGATACCGCCTACGGGCTGGACCACATCGAGCAGAAGATCATCCGGCCCGGGTTCAACGAACCCCGGATCCACTTCGCCCTGGTCTGCGCCGCCATGGGGTGCCCGCCACTTCGGAGCGAGGCTTACACCGGGTCCCGGCTGGAGCAGCAGCTGGATGACCAGGCTCGAACGTTCCTGCTGCAGTCGCCCGACAACAACCGGGTGGATGTCGGGGCGCGCACCATCTTCGTGAGCCAGGTGTTCAAGTTCCGGGATTATGAGAAGGACTTCGGGGGGAGCAGGGAGGCCGTGGCGAGGTTCATCGCCGGCTACTACCCCGGCGGTCCGGAAAAGGACCTGCTCGAGGGCGGCCGCTGGAAGCGCTGGGAATACACCGACTACGACTGGACGCTCAACAGCCAGGAGAACGCCGGCCGGCAGAGCACCAGCCGGTAGGTATCTCGCGCCGTGCACGGCCGGGAATACATGCCTTCGATCCTGCGGCTGCTCGACATCCTGTGTGAACCGGTCCGCGCCGACACCCGCGCCAACCTGGCCCGGTCCTGGGCCCGCGTGCCCCAGACGCTGCGCGTCCCCCGTCAGATGCTCGGCCGAGCGGGGAACGGCTGCGGTGCAACCATCGGCGCGATGCCGCGGTGCGATTTCGCCTGCACCGGGTGTTACCTGGGGGATGAGGCCAACCGCGTTCCGGCCTTGTCGCTGGAGCAGGTGAAAGCACAGCTGCGCCGGCTGCGCCCGACCCTGGGACACGCCGGCAACCTCCAGTTGACCGACGGAGAGGTCACCCTCCGTCCGGTGGAGGAGCTGATCGAGCTGTTGCGCTACGCCCGCTCCCTCGACCTGATTCCCATGCTCATGACCCACGGCGACGCCTTCCGCCGCCGGCCCGGCCTGCTGGAGCGGCTGGTGGTCGAAGGGGGACTGGTGGAGGTGAGCATCCACATCGACACCACCCAGCGTGGCCGGCTAGGCGCCGCCTACCGCAACGCCCGGACCGAGGAGGAACTCACCCCGCTGCGGGAGGGGTTCGCCGGGCTATTGCGCGACGTTGTGCGCCGGACCGGACGGCCGCTCCGCGGCGCCACAACCATGACGGTCACCGCCGACAATCTCTCCGGCGTCCCGGCGGTGATCCGCTGGATCGCCCGGAACGCGGATGTGTTCCGGGTGGTGAGCTTTCAACCCGTGGCGCAGGTGGGGCGCACCGAGCCCGGGATCGGGGGCGCCGTGAGCGTGGAATCGCTCTGGCGGCAGATCGCCATCGGGTTCGACGGGCCTGATGCGGACCCGGCCAGATTTACCCGGGGCCAGATGTGGGTCGGACACCCCGATTGCAGCCGGTACCTGGCCGGGGTGGTCACCGCCGAGCACTTGTCGACGCCCAGGTTTCATCCGGTGCGGACCGAAGGCGACCCGCTGGATCAGCGCTTCGTGGATGGCTTCCTGGCCCGGTTCGGAGGCATCAGCTTCCGGCTGGATGACCGGGCGGAGCGGATCACCCGGGCGCTCGCCCTCCTGCTGCACCAGCCGCGCTTCGTGCTCGGCAGCCTCGCAGCGTTCGGCCGAACCTGGCTCCGCCGTCTCGACGCCGAGCGCCCGTGGCGTTTCGGCTGGCGGCTCCTGCGGGGACGGGTCACGCTGCGGAGCCTGGTGGTCATCAGTCATCATTTCATGAGCCGCGAGCAAGCGCTCACACCGCGGGGACAGGAACGGCTGGGGCTCTGCGTCTTCCACGTCCCGATCGGGGACCGGCTCGTACCCATGTGTGAGGCGAATGCGATGGGGGTGCGGGATCAGTTTTATGAGGAGCTACGCGCCGGCCACCACCCACCGGAGGGGCCCGTGGCCGCCGCCGGCGCCCCCAAGGTCGCCGGGGCCAACGGACGGCGTTGGCTGGGCCGCACGTGAGCGCGGTCCGGCGACGCCTCGGGGTGGCTCTCGCGGTCGTTCTCGCCTCGATCACGCTGGTCATCGCGTTGAACGGGAGGGCCGTGACCCTGGTTCTGATCACGGCGCTGGTCCGGCTGGAATTCCCCGGAGTCCCAGTGGTATCGGCAACCGAGCTGGCGGAGCTGCAGCCCGCCCCGTTGCTGCTGGACGTGAGAGAAGGGGCGGAATTCGAGGTGAGCCACCTTCCCGGTGCCCGCCGGGTCGAGCCCGGGGCACCGATCCCCGCGGAACTCCTGGCGATGTCCCGGGAGACGCCGATCGTGACCTACTGCGCCGTGGGACGTCGAAGCGCGGCGTTCGCCAGTGACCTCAAGGCCGCAGGCTTTACCGGCGTGCGGAATCTCGATGGCAGCATCTTCCGCTGGGCGAACGAGGGCCGTCCCCTGGTGACGGACACGGGTGTCGCCACGGCCGTGCATCCCTACAACCGTTTCTGGGCCCTGCTGGTCCGGTCGGACAGGCGGGCCAGCGCTTCTGGCCCCGGGGATCTGCACCAGGGTGGCCACAGCCGGTGATATCTTGCTCGACGTGAGCTCCCCACCTGTTTCTCGTCGGACAGGCCTGGGTTTCAAGAATCTCCGGAGCACCTGGAGTGATTACCCCATATCCGGACGGGATTGCCACGCACAACCGTGCCCTCCACCAGGCGAAGCATCGAAGACCCGGCCCGCACCGAAGGCATCCGGGCCCGCAATCCCGAGACCCTGCGGGCGGTGGTCCGGGAGAACCTGCCGATGCTGCTCCGCGCGGCCCGCGGGGCGGGACTCTCTCCCGACCGGGCCGAGGACGCCGTCCAGGAGACCTTGCTCACCTTTGTGACGCGAGCCCCGGATTTCGACGGCCGGGCCAGGGTCCGCACCTGGCTGTACGGGATTCTGCTCAAGAAGCTGTCGCGCGCCTTCGAGGGCGTTCGCCGGGCCCAGGAAACCGAGGAAATCGACGCCGTGGTCGAGAGCCGGTTCACCCAGGCCGGTGGTTGGGCCAGACCGCCGCGGGGCCCCGACGCCGGCGCGGACCGGGAGCGGGTCCGGGCCTGGCTGCAGGTGTGCCTGGAGGGCCTCCCCGACCGCCGGCGGATGGCGTTTGTACTCCGCGAGGTGGAGGAGCTCACCACCGAGGAGGTCTGTAAGGTCCTCGACGTGTCCCCGAATAACCTCGGAGTGCTGCTCTTTCGGGCCCGGAATGGGCTCCGGGAGTGTCTCGAGACCAAGGGGCTGAGGGGCCGACATGATGCCGACCTGTAGGGAAATCGCCCGGCTGCTCGCCAGCGATGAGCTGGAAGACGCCGGGCTGGTGCGAAAGGCCCTGGTCCGCCTGCATCTCCTGATGTGCGACGAATGCGGCCGGTACGCCCGCGAACTCAAAGGCCTCGGCCAGGCGGCGCGCGAGGCCCTGCGCCAGCCGCTGGATCCCGAACGACTGGTCGCCCTCGAGCGCATCATCCTGCAGCGGGCCGCTGGCGGAACCACCGGGGCAGGGTAGCCCGACCGCTAGGATGGGAGACCTCGGCGAGTTTTCGCTTACCTATCGGCTGTTCCTCCAGGCCTACCCCTGGAGGCGAGTGCGGCCCGTGCCGTGGTCCCCGCTCCGCCGGCCGCTCAACCAGTGCCGGGTCGCCCTGGTGACCAGCGCCGGCTTCGTGTTGCCGGGGCAGCAACCCTTCGACGGCCGCATTCGCGGAGGGGATACCAGCTACCGAGTCATCCCCGCCGATACGGCGGTAGGCGATCTGATCGACACCCAGCGGAGCGAGTCGTTCGACCACTCCGGCATGCGTCGGGACCCCAACCTGGCCTTTCCGCTCGACCGGCTCCGGGAACTCGCCGCCCAAGGCCGGATCGGTTCGGTAGCGCCACGACACCTTTCCTACATGGGGTCGATCACCGCGCCAGGGCGGCTGATCCGCGATACGGCCGTCGAAGGCGCCGGACATCTCGTGAAGGACCAGACCGACGTGGCGTTGCTGGTCCCCGTGTGACCCATGTGCAACCAGACCGTGAGTCTGGTCGGAGCTGAACTGGAACGTCAGGGGGTCACGACGGTGGCGCTGCAACTGCTTCGACTCCCGGCGGAGCGGGTCGAGCCGCCGCGAGCCCTGCTGGTCCCCTTCCGGCACGGCTACCCGCTTGGACGGCCGGACGACCCGGCGCTGCAGCTTCAGGTCATCGAGGCGGCGTTCGCCCTGCTGGAAGATCCCTCCCTCACCCCCCCGTCCTGGCGGAGTTCTCCGCTCCTGAACCGGGCTAACCAGCGGCCGGCGACCTCGCCGGTAGCGCGGCCAGCCAGCCGAGCGCTCGCGCATCCTCGGCGGTGTCGATGTCACGGAGACCAGGCAGCGGGGCGACGCTCAGGCCGAGCCGCCGAGCGTTGGTGACGGTTTGACCGTAAACTGCCGGCGTCGACCAGGCGATCCCCTGGAACAACCCCGGGGCGGGGGCGGCCAGCCCGATCAGATAGAAACCGCCATCCTCGCTCGGACCCAGCGTCACATCGTTCTGGTCCAGCGCGGCGAAGGCCTGGCACAGCAGCGGCCGGGTGATGCCGGGGCAGTCGGAGCCGATCACCACGACGCGTGAAGCCCCGTCCACGAAATGCCGGTCGAAGGCGGCCGACATCCGCTCCCCGAGGCCGCCCTCCGTCTGGGGGAGGAAGTCCGCCACCCCGAGATCGTGCAGCCAGGCCCGGATCGCTTCGCCGCGCTCGGCCGGGGCGAACCAGATCGAAGTCTGGTAGTCGTCCGGCGAGGAACTCGACCCGATCACCGCTCGAGCGAGCCGGGCGAAGAGCCGGGCGGCCTCGGCCTCACCGATCTCCCGGGCGAGCCGGGTCTTGACCAGGCCGGGCTCCGGTGCCTTCACGAAGACCGCCAGGATGTCGGCGCGACGGGAGTGACGGGTCATCGGCGCCAAGTCGCCAGGCGGGCGGGAGACACGCCAGCGCTATAGAGGAACAGCAGGACCGAGTGCTTCAGCCAGGTTCGGATCACTCCGCTCCGACGGTACCGCCGCCCGGAGGTGAGCAGCGGCGCGGGCAGCCGCCGAATGCGATGCTGTCGGCGCAGCGTCCGGATCAGGGCCACGTCCTCCATGATCGGGAGATCGGGGTACCCGCCAGCTGCCTCATAGATCTCCCGGCGGACCAGGAGCCCCTGGTCACCGTAGGGCAGGCCCAGCAGCGCCTCACGCAGCGCCTGGCCCCGCTCGATGAACCTCCGCCATCCCCGCGGCAGGTCGATCGCGAATCGGAAAACGGCCGCGTCCCACGGCTCTGGCTGGTCGAGGGCTAGCCGGAGGGCGGCGATCGCATCCGGTCCGAGCCTCGAGTCGGCGTGCAGGAAGAGCAGCCAGTCACCCTGGGCGGCAGCAGCTCCCGTTGCCAGCTGGCGCGCCCGGCCGCGGGCGGAGGAGAGTACGCGCACTCCTTCGGCTTCCGCGATCCGGGCGGTGTTGTCCGTGGATCCGCCATCGACCACCAGGACCTCGGCGCCCAGCCCATCGAGCCCTCGGAGATCCCGGAGCAGGAGCGCCAGCCCTTCGGCCTCGTCGAGGGCTGGGATGACCACCGAGAGTCGGGGGGCAGTCACCGGATCACCGCGTACGCCGCCGCGGCCAGGACCGCCGCGACCGGAAGGGTCACAACCCAGGCGAGCAGCATCTCGCCCACCAGGCGCCACCGCACCTCGCGGCGATGCAGCCCCACGGCCACCACGGTGCCGGTCGAGACATGGGTCGTCGAGACGGGCATGCCGTAGACCGAGGCCAGGCCGACCAGCGCCGAGGTCGCCGCGTTTGCCGTCAGCGCCTCGGCGCCGGACATCGGGGTGACTCGGGTGGCGAGCGTCCCCGTCACCCGCCGCCCCGCGAGGTAGCTGCCCGCGCCCATGGCGCCGGCGACCAGCGCCATCATCGCAGCCGTGCCGATTTCGAGCGTGGCGCCCGCGACCAGACCCAGGCCCACGATTTTCGGGGAATCGTTGATGCCGCGCGCGAAGCTCGTCAGGCCCGCCGTGAGCCAGTGCAGCGCATCCAGGGCGTTCAGCCGGGTCAGCACCTGCGGCGGGCAGTCGGTACCGGACATGACGCGCAGTCCCCGGTCCACGGGTTGGGAGAGGCCGGGGCCCGCGGGGGCGAGGGCGGTCGCGGTCCGTTCCAGGCACACGCAGTAGCCTCCCAGACGACGGAACAGCGCGCCCACGGGCGGCAACGAGCCGAACACCAGACCGAGGGCGAGGAGCGGTGACAGGAGCAGCGGCAGTGCCACGGTCTGAGACAGCGCCGACCAGCGGACTCCTCCGGGACCGGCCGCGACCAGGCCGGCCCCGACGATCGCTCCCACCAGCGCGTGCGTGGTCGAGACGGGCAGGCCGGCGCGGGTCGCGATCGCCAGCCACCCGATGACGCCGGCGGTCGCCGCGATGGGCCAGGCCAGAGTCGTCGGTGCCGCGACCAGGAGGCCCTTGCCGGAAAACATCTGGATCAGGCCCTGCGATACGTACATCGCGCCCGCAACGCCTAAAACGGTCCAGACCGCACCCCAGAGGATCGCCCGGCGCTCTGTGGTCAGGCCGGCTCCGACCAGGGTCGCCACCCCTTTCGAGACATCGTTCGCCCCGTTGGCGAAGGCCACCCCCAGCATCAGGGCGATCAGCACGACGGCCATCAGCAGCACGCCCCATCCGTGGTGCAGCAGGCATAGCCGGTCCGCTCCGCTCCCGGCTCCAGCACCGCGAATGAGTCCCGGTACGGCGGCCGGGTGAGCCTGGCCAGGGTGTCGGTGCACACCTCCACCGGCTCGTTCCGCGGGAAGAGATGACCCTCCTCGTCGAGGAACGCCTTCCCGGGCCCGAGGTAGATCGCCCGGTGGCCCTGGAACACGCAGCCGGCCGTCTTCTCGTGCTTGTAGCCCCGCACGGTGATCGAGAAGAACGGGTAGCCCTCGACATCCTGCCAGTAGCTCTTTCGAAGGACGGTGAGGCCGTAGAAGCCGGCTCGCTCGAGCTGCGCCAGCAGCTCCGCCTCGGTGAGGGCGCCGACCAGGCATTCGCCCCACAGTTCCGGATTGACCTTGAGGTGGGGCGGCACCTCCCGCTCGCTCACGATGTCCGACAAGACGAAGCGACCGTGGTCCTTGAGGATTCGCCAGGTCTCTTCGAACACCCGGGCCTTGTCGGGCGAGAGGTTGACGACGCAGTTGGAGGTCACCACATCCACGCTCTGGTCTTCCACCGGCACCTGCTCCAGGTACCCCTTGCGGAACTCCACCGCGTCGTAGCCGAGCGCGGCGGCCACCCGGGGCCGATTCTGGTTGGCCACGGCCAGCATCGCGTCGGTCATGTCCACGCCGATCGCCCGGCCGGCGGGGCCGGTGAGCCTTCGCGGCGATGAACACGTCGATCCCGGCCCCGGAGCCCAGATCGACCACCCGCTCGCCAGGCGTGATAGCGGCCAGCGCGATGGGCGATCCGCAGCCGTAGAAGCGGTCGATCACGTCCTGGGGGATGTGGGCCGTGAGCCCGTCGTCGTACCGGGTCGGGCAGCACAGATCCGGCTGGGGATTCTCGGCGGCGTTGGCGTAGATACTCCCGGACCGCCGCCCGGGGACGATCGACGTCGAATGAGAGCACGCAGTTGGAGTGCAGCGTCAGCACCGGCTGCTCGGCCAATCGTCCGTCGGCCGTTCCGCACGCCACCGCGCCTTCGCCCATGGCGTGGAGTACCAGCGGAGCATCGTAGCCGGAGCGGCGGTTGCGGCGGTCCCGCTTCTCGCGTCCGAGGGTGGTCATGACTCGTCGGACCAGCGCCAGCTGAATCGGGTAGTAGGGGTCGGGAGCGAGAGGATCCCCGCCGGAGAAGCACCAGGCGTGCTCCCAGTCGCCGCCGCCGGTCAGGAATCGGAACGGATCACCCTGCATGGAGTGCTTGCCGGCAACGCTCGCGCTTCGGAGCGTCCGCACCACCGCCGACGAGGCGAGGATGTCGGCCAGGTCCTGCCGCGTCGCATCGCCGCACAAGAGCGCCGGCTCGTTGGCCAGCGCTGGGGTGGGGTAGACCAAGCCGTCGAAGTTCACGCACAGCGAGTCCCACGCGCCGTTGCCGAAATCGTACTTCACGCCGGGGACGCCGTTCACCCGGCGCTTCACGGCCTCGAGGTTGTCGAGCACCGTGCCCTCCGCTTCGGCGGTGGCAACGGTTCGGAGCACCGCGTCGACCAGATCCATCGTCTCGGGGAAGTAGCCGTTCTGGCTGGCCGCGGCCCGACCTCTCCGATGGGTCCACATCAAGTGCTGGCTGGTGGCGCCCACCGACCGAACGATCGCCGGGATCATCGGCAGCTCGGTCAGGTTCTCCCTGGTGGTCACCGTGGTAAGCGAGACCTCGAAGCCCAGATCCGAGAGCAGCCGGGCACCGTCGAGGGCCCGGTCGAACGTTCCCGGTCCGCGGACCGGGTCGTTGGTCCCGGCCGTCGCTCCGTCGATCGAGACCTGAAAACGGATCATGGCCCGGTCGAGGTCGTCGAGCCCCTGCCGAACCGGGCCCTGGAACACGGTGGCGTTGGTCAGGACGATGACTTCAAGGCCCCTGGTCTCCGAGGCGTGGTGGAGGAGGTTGAAGATGTCACGCCTGACGAATGGCTCTCCACCGGTGATGTACAGCCGTTCCGTCCCCAGCTCCACCGCCCGGTCCACTATGGCGAGCTGCTGAGCGAGCGGCAGGCCGATCTCCTTGCCGGGCCCGGAGCCCACCAGGCAGTGGCCGCAGGAGAGATTGCAGTTGTTGTTGAGCTGGAGCCAGAGTTCGCGCAGCCCTTCCGGTCGGATCAGCTCGGCGCGGCCGGGGTAGGGTGTCGCGACGAACGGTCGGTCGGCCAGTAGCCCCGCCCGCTCAAGGGAGGTGAGGAAGTCGTGGACGTGGAGCCACGCCTTTCCGACGCCCAGGCCGTGCCGGCTGGCGTAGCGGGCGATCAGCTCGCCGAAGGTCATGACCTGCCCCGGCTCCAGCAGGGTATCGATGAGAGATCGGCCGGCGCGATCGACGACCACCCAGTTGGGAGCGGCTCCATCGACGGCGTAGGTCAGCCCGTCATCGTCGAACAGGTGCAGATCGGGGAGATGGAGGGTGGTTCGGTCTTCAAGGACGATCACTGCGGCCTCCAGGGATTCTCTGACGGGATGGTGTGGGCCCAAGTCCGGCGGGGTCGGCTACGTTCCCGCCCGCGCCGGTTCGGAGCGCGATGGGAGTAGTTGTCCTGAAGGGCGAGGTTGTTACACCCGGCCAGCGATGATGATCGGGCGGCTGGAGCGCGCGCGGGCCGGCCCCGCACCGGATTCTGCTCGGGTCGGCGGTTTGGCTCCCGGGTGGTCGGGCTAACGGCGCCCGCCCCGGCGGGTGCGCCGGGCGGTGCCCCGCGACCTGGGACGGCCAGGGGCCCCGGGCTCCAGGGTCGAAACGAAGTCAAACGCCATCCGGATCCACTCCACCAGGTCACCCTCGCCGGCGATACCGGGGGGGTCGACGTACACCATGCCGGTGAGCGGCCGCCCGGTGAAGTCCATTTTCCGGGCATGTGGCCGGGCCAGGGCTTCCTCGTACATCGCCGGTCCGACCCGGACCATCAGGGTCGGTCCCACGATGCCGGCGCACATGTGCCCGCCTACCATGAAACAGAGCCCGCCGAACATCTTCCGCTCCTCAAACTCGGAGGTGTTCGAGAGCTGCTCCCGGACTCGGGTCGCCAGATTCTCGTCGTAAGCCATGGGCTCGAAGCCGAATGTGGGCCATGCTGGGGCTGCCGCAGCCAATCGAGGCAGGCCCGCGAAGGGGCAAGATATCCAGTTGGCGGGTTGGCTTGCAGGGTTGCCGAGCGTGCGTGGGTCGGTGCCCTTTTCGGAGCCGTGGTATCTAGACCGGCTCGGACGGGTCGGCGTTGGAGATGTTGTACTGCAGGCGCCAGTCACCATCGACGTGCCGCCAGACCCCGATGAACTTTCCCCGGAACACCAGATCGGGCTCGTTGGCGTCCGGGGTGAACTGGTAGCACCCACGCGCCACCGCCAGGTCACCGGAGTCGGCCAGCGTGATCCGCTCCGGCTGGAACTGGTGTCGAAAGCGGGGAAACTGCGCCAGCAGGCCGGCATAGAAGGCACGGATCGCTTCGCGACCAACCAGGGCCTGCATGTCCGGCAGCAACTCCTCCGCGTCCGCCGCGTAGATAGCCATCATGCTATCCAGGTCCCGCCGCCCCAGGGCGGCGAGCCAATCGTGGTCGAGCGCCCGTATCCGGGCGACGTGGTGCGCGAGGATGTCCGCAGTCATGGCATCCGCGACGATGATACGACGCCGCGGTTCGCCGGCCAATGCACTGGCCCCCGGCGCGGAGCAGGCCATGACGACACGACTGGGCCCCCGGCCGGCCGCGGGACTCTGATGTTCAATACCAGATCGATCGAATGGTCAGCCCACCAACGCGGACTCAACCCGCGGACGTTCACCCGCCTCATGGAATCGACCAGCAAGCAACGTGGTCACTCAACGACCGTTAATCAACCGCTCACTCGGAGTTCATCGAGATGGAAATAATATGCGGACGGCCGGTTCGGTCTTGGCTTCACGGCGACAGTGGTTGGGTTAATGACCACCCCACCAACGCGGCCGCCGGTCAGAGAGAGTGAGGAGCGAAGATGCATATCGGGTCATGGTGGTTCCTGGGAATGCATGCGTTGTGGTGGGTCTTCTGGATCGTGCTGCTGGTGTGGGCGTTTCGATACGGAGTATCGACGCTGAGCCGCCGTGGCCCCGGACGCGAGACGCCACTCGAGCTGCTCCAGCGACGCTATGCCGCGGGTGAGCTTACCACTCAGCAATTCGAGGAACGCAGATCCCGGCTCGAAAGCTCAACTGCTTCATCATCCTAGGAGGTGTCCGTGAGACTCGATCCCAGGGCGCTGGCTGGCGCCACCGTTGTCGTGATGGCCTTGAGCTACGTCGCCTGCTTCTTGTTCGTCGCGGTTGCCCCTGGAGCGGCGATGGCCCTGTTCGGCGACGTACTCCACGTCGACCTTGGCGGTCTGACTCCTCGGGTGGGTATCGGCAGCTTCGTGGCGGGCCTGCTGTTCTGGAGCGGGTTCACCGCAATCGCTGCGTGGCTGACGGCGTGGATCTACAACCTTTCGGTACGCTCATGACCGAGCCCGCGGTTGCTGGGCGGGTTCCGCAGGCCCTCTACACCTGCCCCATGCATCTCGAGATCAGGCAGGGAAAGCCGGGCTTCTGTCAGATGTGCGGGATGGCTCTCGAGCCCGTGGCGGCGCCCTCGCCAAAAGCGGTGACCGAGTGGGTCTGTCCGATGCACCCCGAGATCGTGCGAGACCGGCCCGGAGCCTGTCCGATCTGTGGGATGGCGCTCGAGCCACGGGCAGCGACCGAGGGGGAGGAGGAGAATCTCGAGTTGCGCGACATGACCCGCCGCTTCTGGTTCGCGGCGGTGCTCACCCTCCCGCTGGTGCTCCTCGCCATGGGTGATGCCTTGGGCAGTCCCTGGTTGTCCCGACTCGTTTCCACTCCCACGCGGATGTTCCTGGAACTCGGGCTCGCGACCCCGGTGTGCGTGTGGGCGGCCTGGCCGTTCTACACTCGCGCGGTGTTGTCGGTGAAGAACCGCAGCCTGAACATGTTCACCCTCATCGGGCTGGGCGTCTTCGTGGCCTACGCCTACAGCGTCGTCGCGACCCTCTTTCCCGAGATCTTTCCGGGCTCGTTCCGTGACGCCGAAGGCGGAGTGGCCCCGTACTTCGAGGCCGCGGGAGTCATCGTCACGCTCATCCTGCTGGGGCAGGTGCTGGAGCTTCGAGCGCGCAGCCAGACGAGTTCGGCGATCAAGAAGCTGCTCGGCATGGCCCCCAAGTCGGCCCGCCGCATCCAGAGCGACGGCACGGAACAGGATGTGCCGCTCGAAACGATTCAGCCCGGCGATCGGTTACGGGTCCGCCCCGGTGAGAAGGTCCCGGTGGACGGTGTGGTGGCTGAAGGAACCAGTTCCATCGACGAGTCCATGGTGTCGGGTGAGCCCATCCCGGTGCAGAAACAGCCGGGAGATCGCGTCGTCGGCGCCACGGTGAATGGGACGGGCTCGTTCATCATGCGGGCCGAGAAGGTCGGAGCGGACACGCTGCTTTCCCGCATCGTCGCCATGGTCGCCGAGGCCCAGCGGAGCCGGGCGCCCATTCAGAAGCTGGCGGACGTCGTGTCCGGCTACTTCGTCCCGATCGTGGTAGTGATCGCGGTGATCACCTTCGTGGTGTGGAGCCTCGTGGGCCCGGAGCCGCGGATGGCCCACGCCCTCATCAACGCGGTCGCCGTCCTGATCATCGCCTGTCCCTGCGCCCTCGGGTTGGCGACCCCGATGTCGATCATGGTCGCAACCGGCAAAGGGGCGACGATGGGCGTTCTGTTCCGGAACGCCGAGGCTATCGAGGTGATGCGGAAGGTGGACACGCTTGTGGTCGACAAGACCGGAACGCTGACCGAGGGCAAACCACGGCTGGTCACTGTCCGGCCGGGCCCCGGTCAGGAGGAGCGGGCGGTTCTGTCCCTGGCCGCGAGCCTGGAACGCGGCAGCGAGCATCCGCTGGCCGAAGCGATCGTCCGCGGTGCCGAGCAGCGCGGCGCGGCGCTCGTCGAGGCGCGGGACTTCGAGGGACTCACCGGCAAAGGTGTCCGGGGCAGGGTGGACGGTCGGGCGGTGGCGCTGGGGAACCGTGCCCTGATGCGGGACTTGGGGGTGGAGCTCGGGGGGAGCGCCGCGGAGGCGGAAACGCTGCGGGCCGAGGGCCAGACGGTGATGTTCGTGGCGATCGACGGAACGCTTGCCGGACTGCTCGGCGTCGCGGATCCCATCAAGGAGAGCACCCCGGAAGCGGTTCGTGCGCTGCATCGCGAAGGCATCCGGATCGTCATGCTTACGGGCGACAGCACGACTACCGCGCAGGCAGTGGCTCGCACGCTCGGTATCGACGACGTCGTCGCGGAGGTGCTGCCGGACCAGAAGGTGGATGCGGTGAAGCGGTTTCAGGCCGAGGGCCGGTTCGTCGCCATGGCCGGGGACGGCATCAACGACGCCCCCGCGCTTGCCCAGGCACAGGTCGGCATCGCCATGGGCACCGGGACGGACGTCGCGATGGAGAGCGCCTCGGTCACGCTGGTGAAGGGCGATCTCCGGGGGATCGTCCGGGCGCGGCGTCTCAGCCGCCGCACCATGCGGAACATCAGGCAGAACCTGTTCTTTGCGTTCGTCTACAACGCGGCCGGCGTGCCGATCGCGGCGGGAGTGTTGTACCCGGTGTTCGGACTGCTCCTGTCCCCGATAATCGCGGCGGCCGCCATGAGCTTCAGCTCTGTCTCGGTGGTCGCCAACGCCCTGCGGCTGCGCCGTGTCCCGGTGTAATGCCGACTCGACTGCGATACCAGGAGCAGCACCATAGCCGGCAGGTGAGGGTGTCATGAACAGTGCCGAGTTCAGAAAGGTCACCGCCATCGTCCGCGCCAGCGTCCTGGAACGGGTCGAGCGGCGGCTCCACGACCAGTGCGTCCCGGGCCTGAGTGTGACCAAGGTCAAGGGCTACGGCGAGTACGCGAACTTCTTCGCGCGGGACTGGCTGGTGGAGCACGTGCGGATCGAGATCTTCGTGACCCGCGAGCGAGCCGAGGCGATTGCGCAAACGATCGTGACGGCCGCCCGCACCGGGGACCCCGGCGACGGCATCGTGGCGGTGCTCCCGGTGGAGGCACTCTATCACGTGCGGACGGGAGAACTGGTCACGTCAACCGACCTGGGCGGGCGCGACGGTGTCACGGAACGAGCGTCACCAGAGTGAAGGAGGCTACACACATGCATGCCGCCAGTGGCTCCAAGGCCGGCTCCAAACCGTTCCGGCTCCCGCTGGGCCTGGGGTTCGGCCTGTTCCTGGCGATTGCGCTGGTGCTTCTCTGGGGAGAACACCGGGTGCACATCCTCGGGGTGCTGCCATACGGGCTCCTGCTGCTGTGCATCGTCTTTCACCGTTTCATGCACGGCGGACATGGCGGCAACACGGGAGGCCGGTCATGAATCACGACATCCCGGCGTACGGGCTCTGGTCGCTCGTGGTCATCAACTCGGCGGTGTTCATCCTGTTCGCGTTCAGTTTCTTCAAACCGAAGACCAGGCGCGACTGGCGGACACTCGGCGGCTTCTCCGCTTTCATCGTCGCGCTGTTCGTCGAGATGTACGGCTTCCCGCTTACCGTCTACCTCATTGCCGGATGGCTCACCCGGAAGTTCCCGGGCGTCGACCCGCTGGGCCACGACGTCGGTCACCTCTGGTACACGCTGCTCGGCTTCAAGGGCAATCCGCACCTCAATCCGATCCACATCGCGAGCAACCTCATCATCGTCGGCGGCTTCCTGCTCCTGTCCTCTGCGTGGCGCGTCCTGTACCAGGCGCAGCGGGAAAGTACGCTGGCAGCCGCGGGGCCCTATCGTTACCTGCGGCACCCACAGTATGCCGGCTTCATCCTCATCATGTTCGGCTTCCTGCTGCAATGGCCGACATTCATCACCCTGTTGATGTTTCCGGTCCTCGTCACCGTCTACGTGCGGCTGGCCCATCGCGAGGAGCGCGACGTGGCCATGGAGTTTGGCGACGCCTGGACCCGGTACGCCGCCGTGACCCCGCGCTGGCTTCCCCGGATCGGACGCCGGGTTCGACCGACACGTCCCCTGGGCACCAGCGGGCCGAACCCCGAGTCGGCGACGCGACGGCGTGTCGCCCTTCTCGGCGACCCGCAGGAAAGAAGAGGTCACCAATGACCACCGACACCTTGACCAGTCTGGCCTATTTTCTGGCCTTTGGGTTCCTGTTCCACTGGATGATGAAGAAAGGAGGCTGTGGCATGCACTCGCATGGGCATGGAGGGCACGGCGATCACGCGGGCGGGGGCGGGATGAAGGAGGGTGGAGGTGGACCATCGATCTCCACCAGGGACCCTGTCTGCGGTATGGAGGTCGCCCCCGCGCGGGCGGCCGCGAAGCGCACCGTGATGGGGCGTACCTTCTATCTCTGCTCGGCAGCCTGCGTCGCGAAGTTCGACCGTGACCCGGAAGGGTACGCGAAACGCGCCCCGTCGACCGCGGCATCGCCGGGGCGGGAACATCATCAACACCACGGCGGGTGAAGGAGGGATCAATGCGACTCGACTGGAGAGTGCTCGGCTCGGCGACGGCCAGCTTCCTCGCGATCGGATACGTTCTCTGTGTGGCCTACGACCTCGTGTTTGGCGCGCAGATGTATCGCGCCTGGGTCGATCTCCTGCCCGGGTTCCACTGGATCTCCTGGGGGAGCTTCCTGCTTGGTCTGGTGGAGACAGTGGGCTACGGGATCTTCTTCGGGCTGGTGTTCGCGCCGCTGTACAATTTCTTCCTGGTGAAAGGGTGGAAACACGAGGACCAGCCGGACATGGCCGCGAGCCGGGCTGGACCGTGACGGCCGGCGGATCCCGCGGCCCCCTCACAGGAGAGCACATGGGTGACTGCACGTGCAGGCCTGGCGGCGAACTCGGTATCGCGCTTTCGGGCGGTGGCGCGCGAGCCATGACACAGCTCGGCGTGTTGAAAGTGCTGGACCGGGAGGGAATCCCGGTTTCGTACGTTGCGGGAACCAGTGCCGGAGCCGTCATCGGCGCGGTTTACGCGACTTCCGACTCGGCGGTGCAGGCCGTCGAGCGCATCCTGGCCCACTTGACCACGACAGGAACCGGATTCAACGTCGAAACGTTCGAGGCCCTGGCGGCCTCGAACGCCCGCCACCCCAGCGGTTTCCTTGGAATGTTGGGTACCCTGTGGCGTGCCTCCCGGCCGGGAGGCGGGCTGATCGGTGGCGACGAGATGCGCGACTCGTTACGTCACCTGCTTGGCGAGGCCACGTTTGCGGACACTCGGCTGCCGTTCGCCACGACGGCGCTCGACCTGGTTTCGGGTCGCCGGGTAATCTTCGCTGGAGGGCCGCTCGTCGATGGGGTGTACGCGTCTTCCGCCATTCCGGGCCTCTTCGAGCCGCTGCCGGTTGACGACCACGTGCTGGTGGACGGAGGCTGGGCCGAGCCGGTTCCGGTGAACACCTGTCACCACCTCGGCGCGATTCACATCGTGGCGATAGACGTCTCGGAGCCCCGCACGCACGAGACCGCGCGCGGCGCGGTGTCGACGGCGCTGCTGGCCGACGCCCTCGCGCGTCAGCTGCTGGAGGAGAGGCAACTCCGGGAGGCGGATTTCGTCGTCCGCCCACAGTGCACGGTGAAGCACTTTGCCGATTTCAGCGAGCCGGCCGAGCTGATAGCGGCCGGTGAGCGCGCCGCCGAGGCCGTGCTGCCGGAGATTACCGCCGTTCTGGAGCGGCATCGGTCGCTGTTCGTCCGCGAGGTCGCCGACGCGACCCGCTCCTGCAGTTAGGGGCGCGACCACTTCTGGCCACCCACTGAAGAGGCTCCTCTCATGCCGATGATCACAACGATCGAGCCGCACCTGGGCAAGGGCAGCCTCGTTGCCCCCATCCACGTCTCGGGCGCGGGTCCGTCGGGACTGGCCGCGGCGCTGGTGGCGCGTCACGCCGGGCGCCCGGTTGTCGTCCACGAACGATCGTCGGGCGTGGGACATCGCTTTCACGATGACTTTCAGGGACTCGAGAACTGGACCACCGATGGTGACGTGATCGAGGAGATGTCCTCGCTGGGGATCGATCCCACGTTCGACCATACGCCCTTCCGTGAGGTGCTGCTCTTCGATGCCCGTGGTCGGGAGTACCGGTATCGGTCCTCACGGCCCCTCTTCTATCTGGTACGCCGAGGCCCCACTCCGGGCAGCCTCGACACCAGCCTCAAGGCGCAGGCACTCGCGCGGGGGATCGAGATCCGCTTCGGAGAGGCCCGGCGTCACCTGCCGGAGGGCGGTATCGTCGCGGGCGGCCCGCACGGTGGGGAGGCAATCGCGGTGGGCTACGTCTTCAGGACCAGCGCCGCCGACGGGGTCTACGGAGCCCTCAGCGACCGGCTGGCCCCCAAGGGCTATTCATATCTCCTGGTATGCCAGGGCCGCGGAACCATCGCCTCGTGCATGTTCGACGACTTTCGCCATTCAGCGCTCTATCTCGAGCGCACGGTGGCGTTCTTCCGGGAGAGGGTCGGCTTCGATATGGAGCATCCGCAGCGCTTTGGGGGGGGCGGCAACTTCAGTGTGCCCAGAACCGCTCGGCGTGGTCGGCTGCTTTTCGTGGGAGAGGCGGCCGGGTTTCAGGACGCCCTCTGGGGCTTCGGACTGCGCTACGCTATGCTGTCCGGGAGCCTGGCGGCGCGCGCACTGCTGAGCGACGGGCGGGAGGATTACGATCACCTGTGGGAGAGCCGTTTCGGCGGGCTGCTCCGCGCCGGCGTCGTGAATCGCTTCCTGTACGGCAAGCTCGGTGACGTAGGGTACACCGGGCTGGCGTGGTTGCTCGGTCGCACGGCGGACCCGAGGAGCTGGCTGGGCCGGCTGTATCGCCCGTCGGCTCTCAAGACGCTGCTCTATCCGATTGCGCGCCGATCGGTGCGGTCGAGCCAGCACCAGCGCGAGTGCGCGGTCGAAGAGTGTGACTGCACGTGGTGCCGGTGCCACCACAGTATGGCAGGGCGGACGGAGGTCAACTCAGGGGAGGCAGCCCGGGCGTCCGGGTGACAAGCGGTTGTTCCGGCGCAGTCGCCGCAGGGCTCGTTTCGATCACGGTGGCCGGATTTGCCCCGTGCAGGCGGAGCATCCGATAAAGAGGAGGAGTTATGTGGCCTATGGCCGGCGGTATGGCTGGTGTCATGGCACTCTATGGACTCATCTGTCTGGTGATCGTCGTGGTAACCCTCGCGGCCCTCTGGCGGGCGATGAGGGCGCATGAGGGCATTGCGACGCACCTCGAGCGCATGGCCCGGTCCCTCGAATCACGTGAGTCGGTCAAGTGACTCACACTGGCCGAGGCACCGGCCGGCCAGCGACGGGTGTCGGGCTACGACCCATGCCATGCCTACGGACTTGAGCCGGTGAACATCTGGTTCCTTCTCACGGCCGTGTCGTTGGTCTATGTGGCCCTCGACATCCGCAGCACTCCGGCACATCCGGTCCTGAAATGGGCCTTCGTCATCCTCACGGTCTTTACCGGCCCGTTTGGCGCATTCTTCTATGTGCTCGGCTGCCGCGAACCACTCCGGGGCGCCCACGAGGACTACGTGACGGCCCGCTGGCGCCAGGTGCTGGGATCGACCATGCACTGTGCCGCCGGGGATGGGCTGGGGATCATTGTGGGCGCCGCCATCGCCGCCCAGTGGCATCTGTCCCGTTGGGGCGATCTCTCGCTCGAGTATGTCCTCGGTTTTGGCTTCGGCTGGGCCTTCTTCCAGGCGTTCGCGATGCGGGAGATGGCCGGGGGCTCCTACCTGAAATCCCTCAGGCTGACGTTCTTCCCCGAGTTTGTCTCGATGAACTTCCTGATGGCCGGCATGGTCCTTACGATGCGCCTGCTCAGGCCTCACCTCCCGGGGGCCGGCGATCCGTCGGCCCTGCCATTCTGGTTCGTCATGTCCATGGCCCTGCTCGCCGGATTCGTGCTCGCGTTTCCGGTAAACTGGTGGCTCGTCGCGCGCGGGCTCAAGCACGGCATGATCACCGTCCGGGCAGCCGGAGCGGAACCGCAGGCGCCGAACGCGGCTCCCTCCGGAGCCTCACAGCACGCCGCTCACCCGACCGGTGCCGGCACGGCCCCGAAGGAGGCGCCGCGGCTCGAGGCCCTGCTCATCACCGTGTTCAGCATCCTGTCTTTGGTCGGCGCAATCGCGCTGACCCGGTGAGGGTCGGCCCGCGTTCGGGGTGATGGGACAAATCTGTCGGCGGCTTGGACGCTCAGATCTTCGCGCGTCGCAACGAGACGGCATTGAGCGCGACGATAATCGACGAAAGCGACATCAGCAGGGCGGAGACTTCCGGCCTGAGCGACCAGCCCAGCGACGGGTAGAACACACCGGCCGCCACGGGGATGGCCAACAGGTTGTAGACGCTGGCCCAGACCAGGTTCTGCTTCATCTTCCGCACCGTGGCCTGGCTGAGCCGGACGGCTCGCGAGATGTCCATCGGGTCGGACCGCATCAGGACCACCTGCCGCGACCCGCCGCGCGGTAGCCTCGAGGTCGCCACTCAGCAGCACCGGACGAATTCCCATCCGGCGGAGTTCGGCGATCGCCGGGCGCGCCGTCGGCCGGATAGGATCGGTGATGCCGAGGAGCCCCAGCAGCCGGCCCCCGCCGGCGACATAGACCAGCGACCGGCCGGCTCCCGCCAGCCGATCGCGCTCCGCTTGCACCGTTGTGACCTCCACGCCCGCCTCACGCAGCAAGGCCGCGTTGCCGACCAGGACCGGAGTGCCGGCGACCACTCCCCGGAGCCCCTGGCCCGGCACGTTCGAGACCTGGTCCGGTCGGCCCTCTGGAGCGAGACCACGTTCGGCCGCCGCGGCCACGATCGCCTGAGACAGCGGATGGGTGGACTGGCCGGCCACCGGGGACGCCAGCCGCAGCATGGCTTCCGCCGTGGTGCCCGGGACGGGCACGATGTCGGTCACGCTCGGTTTCCCCGCGGTCAGGGTCCCGGTCTTGTCGAGGATGACCGTCTGGATCCGGCTCACTCCCTCCAGCGTCGCGGCGTCCTTGATGAGGATGTTGTGCCGGGCACCGAGTCCGGTGCCGACCGCCACCGCAGTCGGGGTGGCCAGGCCCAGGGCGTCCGGGCAGGCGATCACCACCGCCGAAATGGCGAAAGTCAGGGCCGTGAGGAACGGCGCGCCCGCCAACAGGGTCCAGCCGACGAAGGTCAGCACCCCCGCGCCGACCGCGACCACCACCAGCACCGCGGCGGCGCGGTCCGCCAGCCGTTGCCGTGGAGCCTTCGAGTTCTGCGCCCGCGCCACCAGGGCGGCGATCTGGGCCAGGACGGTGTCACTTCCGACTTTGGTCGCCCGCATGGTGACGGCGCCGCTGATATTGATGGCGCCGCCGATCAGGGCATCGCCCGGCCCCTTGCGCACCGGACGGCTCTCGCCGGTCACGAGGGCCTCGTCCACGTCGGTCGCGCCTTCGATCAGGTCGCCGTCCACCGGGACCTTGTCGCCCGGGCGCAGCCGCAGCCGATCGCCGACCACTACCTCCGAGGTGCTGAGCACGACCTCGACCCCGTTCCTCAGGACCCGTGCGGTCGGGGGTACCAGATCGAATAGCGCCCGGAGCGCGTCGGACGTTCCCCGCCGCGACCGCATTTCCATCCAGTGCCCGAACAGCACGAAGGTGACCAGCATGGACGCGGCCTCGTAGTAGGCCGTCGGCTGGCCGATCACCGTCAGGTACACGCTGCTGAAATAGGCCGCCAGCACGCCCGTGGCGATCAGGACCGACATGTCGAGCCGGCGCCGCTTGAGGGCCCAGTAGCTGCCCGAGATGAACACCCAGCCGCTCCACCAGACCACCGGCGTCGCGAGGAGCAGGCCGAGCCAGTTGGCCAGCGGTGGATGCACCAGCATGGGCACGCCGGGGAGGTGGCCGGCGATGATCGTCACGGGGATCGTGAACGCCAGCGCGAACCAGAACCGGCGCCGCATGTCCGCTTCCATCGCCCGGGCCATCGCCGGATCGGCCATGGCGGAGGCGTGGTCGTGGTGCGCGCCTGCGTCGGGACTCGGCGCGGCTCGTGGTGCGTCATGCTGGACGGCGTGGCCCGGAGCCGGCGACGCGTCAGCAGTGGAATGGTGGTGGTGGTGCTCGTGTGGTGGCATGCGCTCCTGGCGCTACGGGCCGGATGTTGGAGGAATCAAGCGTAATGATCGTCCCGGCCGAACGACATGAGTCTCAAGGAACCATAATCTCGACCTCACCATAAGACCGATTCAGGTCTCTCTCAAGAAACGTTGAGCGATGGCTCATCGAGTGTTCACGGGCTTTCCTCTATCATGCGAGCCATCGAATGCGGGAGCCGGGGCGTCCAAGGCGGCCGCTGCACCGGAAAGCGCATCAGCAACGTCGACCTGGGAGGATCTTCTGCGGCTCTACCTCCTCGCCATCCGCACGCCGGCACCGCATGAACGACAGGCGGCGGTGTTGGCTGCACGCCCATAGAACGCCACATGCGATTCCCGGGTGGGTTCGGACGCCTCCTCGCCGCGGCGCTGCTGCTCGGCGGCGATGCGTCTCCGGTTCAGAGCCAGGAAGCCGGCCAGGCGCTGACACTCGGTGAGCTGTACCGGCGGCTCGAAACCGTCAGCCCGCGGCTCGCGGCGGCCCGGGCGGGGGCCCGGGCCGCGACCTTCCGGGTGGCGCCGGCCCGCACCCTGCCGGATCCGCAGCTCCAGCTGGCACTGATGAACCGGAATCTGCCGGGCCTCGGAATCGGCGATCCACTCGGCATGAACCAGATCCAGCTCATGCAGATGATCCCGTTTCCCGGCAAGCTGGGGGCGGCGGGGCGCGCTGCGGTGGCCCAGGCGGACGCGAGTCGCTGGCGGGCGGAAGAGCTGGGCTGGGAGCTCCGCAGCCAGGTCGCGATGGCGTTCTACGAGATCTACGGCACCGACCTGTCGATCACGGTCGCGCTGGCGACCCAGCAGCTGGTCCGGGACATCGCGGGAACCGCCAGGCGCATGTACGCGGTCGGGGATGGACGGCAGCCCGATGCGTTGCGGACCCAGGTCGAAATCGACCGGATGACCGAGGAGATCGTGCGGATGCGCACGATGCGGTACGCGCTCATCGCCCGCCTGAATGCGCTGCTCGACCGATCGCCTGACGCGGCGGTCGGCGACATGCAGATCCCCGTCTTTCCCGCCGAGTTGCCGGCGCTGGATGCGCTGGTCGGCCTGGCCCTCGGGCATCGCCCCATGCTGAAGGCCGGCGAGGAGGAGGTGCGCGCGGCGGAGGCCGCTCACACCCTCGCCCGGCGCGAGATCTGGCCCGATCTGCAGCTGGGCGTGAGCTACGGACAGCGTCCGATGCCCGACGGCGGCACCGACCGGATGGCGAGCTTCATGCTCGGGTTCAACCTGCCGGTCTTTGCGGGCAGCCGTCAGTTCAAGATGCGGCAGGAAACCCAGGCGATGCGCGACATGGCTCGGGCGGACCTGGCTACGATGGAGGCGGACACCCGCGGCCGGGTGGGCGTGGCCTATGCGGATCTCCGCCAGGCCCGCCAGCTCCGGGAGCTCTATCGGGTGACGCTGCTTCCTCAGGCGCGGGCGACCGTCACCTCGTCGCTCGCGGCCTACCAGGTGGGCGACATCAATCTCATGACCCTCCTCGACGCGCAGATGACCGTCAACCGGTACCAGCAGGAGGTGTACCGTCTGGAAGCCGCCGAAGGGCGGAGCTGGGCGGAGCTGGAGATGCTCGTCGGCACCGAGCTGCTCGACCCCGACCGGATCCAGAACCGCGAGACGGAGCCACGATGAGCCCCTCCACTGAATCGCATCTCCGCGACCCCGGCGAGAGCCCGTTCGGGCCGCGGCCACGCGGGCGGCGTCGGCTGCTCATCGCGGTCGGGGCCGGCCTGGGACTCGCCGCCAGCGCCGCGGCGGTAATCAGCCTCGGTGGCGACTCCCGCCGGGAAGACTCAACCGAAGCAGGCCACAACCATGCGGCGGCTCCGGTGGCGGACTCGGCGAGGCCGGTCTCGCTCTCCGACGCCGACCGCCGGCGCATCGGCGTGACCTTCACCCGGGTCGAGCGTTCGCCCCTCGACCGCCTGGTGCGGACGGTGGCGCAGGTCACGTACGACGAGACCAGGGTGAACCGGGTTGTACTCCGGGTCGACGGCTACGTGGAACAGCTCTACGTCAATACCGTCGGCCAGCCGGTGAAGCAGGGACAGCCGCTGTTCGCGATCTACTCACCCATGCTGGTGACCACCCAGCAGGAGCTGCTCCTGGCCCGCCGCCTCACGGAGCAGGTGGCCGGCGGAACGCCGGATGCGGTGCAGGGGGCGGCGTCGCTGCTGGAGTCCGCCCGCACCCGGCTGCTCTACTGGGAGGTGCCGCCGGAGATCATTGCGGAAGTGCTTCGGACCGGAGCGATCCAGCGTACCGTCACCATGCGGTCCCCGGTTTCCGGGGTAGTGATGGAGAAGTCGGTGCTGGCGGGGCAGCGGCTGATGGCCGGCGAGGCCGCCTACCAGATCGTCGACCTCAGTCGGGTGTGGATTGAAGGCGAGGTCTTCGAGCCCGATCTCCCGTCGGTGCACGTCGGGCAGCGGGTCAACATCGAGTTCCCGGCCCTGCCGGGGGAACAGCGCTCGGGCCGCATCAGCTACGTCTATCCCACGCTCAACCCGGAGACCCGGACCGCTCGGGTGCGAGTGGAGATGGCGAATCCGGCCCTTCGGCTCAAACCGGGGATGTACGCCACGTTCTATTTCTCGGCCGTAACGGAACGGGTCGTCAACGTGCCGCGCTCGGCGGTGCTGGTGACCGGGAAGCGGGCCCTGGTCTTCGTGCAGGGATTCGCATCGGCACTCTCACTCCGCGCGAGGTCGTTCCGGGTCGTGCCACGGACGACCGGATCGAGATCCTGAGCGGCCTTCAGGATGGGGAGACCGTCGTCGCGTCCGCCACCTTCCTGGTGGACGCGGAATCCAACCTGGGGTCGGCGCTGAGCGGCATGGCGAACATGCCCGGCATGGAGGTGACGACGCCACCTGAGCACCAGGGCCACGATCAGTCGCCAGTCACGCCCGTTCCCGCCGCGCCAGCCGCCGGCGCAACGGAGATGCCCGACATGCCCGGCATGACCCACGGCGGCGACACCGCCGGCGGAGAGTGAGGGGCCATGCTCCGCAAGGTGATCGAATGGTCGGTGGCCAACCGCCTGATCGTGCTCCTCGGAGCGGTGGGCGCGGTGTTCGCCGGCATCACGGCGCTCAAGCGGACCCCGCTCGAGGCGCTGCCCGACCTGAGCGACGTCCAGGTCATCGTGCAGGCCGAGTACAACGAGCAGGCCCCGCGGATCGTCGAAGACCAGGTCACCTATCCGATCGCGGCGGAGATGCTCAAGGTGCCCGGCGCGCGGACGGTGCGGGGGTATTCGTTCTTCGGCGTCTCGTTCGTCTACGTGATCTTCGAGGACGGCACCGATCTCTACTGGGCACGCTCCCGGGTGCTGGAGTACCTGAACGGCATCAGTGGCAAGCTCCCCGCCAGCGTGACGCCGACCCTGGGGCCCGATGCCACCGGGCTGGGCTGGATCTTCCAGTATGCGCTCGAGGACACGACCGGCACCCGGACGCTGGCCGATCTGCGCTCGATCCAGGACTGGAACCTCCGGTACGCCCTGACCGCCGTGCCCGGCGTCTCCGAGGTCGCCAGCATCGGCGGGTTCGAGAAGCAGTACCAGGTGGACCTCGATCCGGCGAAGCTGCTGGCCTACAACATCCCCATCACCCGGGTCATGTCGGCGATCCAGAACGCCAACGCGGACGTCGGCGCGATGGTGATCGAGCTGTCGGAGCGGGAGTACATGGTCCGGGGGCTCGGCTACCTCAAATCCATCGGCGACATCGAGAACGTCGTGGTCGGGGCCACCGCGAGCGCCACGCCGATCCGGGTGGCGGAACTCGGCCGGGTTACGATCGGTCCAGCGGTTCGGCGCGGCATCGCGGAACTCGACGGCCGCGGCGACGCGGTCGGCGGCATCGTGATCATGCGGTTCGGCGAGAACGCGCTCACGACGATCGCCAAGGTGCGGGCCAAGCTGGTCGAAATCGAGAGCGCCCTCCCCGCGGGCGTGGTGATCACCCCGGTGTACGACCGGAGCGACCTCATCCAACGGGCGATCGAGAATCTCCGGGGCAAGCTGATCGAGGAGAGCCTCATCGTCGCACTGGTCTGCCTCGTCTTCCTGCTGCATGCCCGCTCCGCGCTGGTCGCGATCCTGACCCTGCCCATCGGCATCCTGATGGCGTTCATCGCCATGCGGTGGGTGAACGTGGGTGCCGACATCATGTCGTTGGGCGGCATCGCCATCGCCATCGGCGCCATGATCGATGCGGCGATCGTGATGATCGAGAACATGCACAAGCACCTGGAGCGGGCGCTTGACGCCCAGGCAGCCGCCGCCGGAACTCCGCCCGCCGCCCGCAAGCTGGACACCGGCCAGCTCTCCCTGGACCAGCGCTGGAGTATCGTGATCGCCTCGGCCAAGGAAGTGGGCCCGGCGCTGTTCTTCTCCCTGCTGATCATCACTGTGTCGTTCCTGCCGGTGTTCACCCTGGAGGGGCAGGAAGGCAGGCTGTTCAAGCCGCTGGCCTTCACCAAGACCTTCGCCATGGCCGCGGCCAGCCTGCTGTCCGTGACCCTGGTCCCGGTCGCGATGGGCCTCTTCGTCCGGGGGACGCTGTACCGGGAGCGGGCCAACCCGGTCAACCGGGCGCTGATCCGGTTGTACCGACCGGTCATCCGGTTCGTGCTGCGCCACCGGTGGCCGGTGATCTGGGCCGCGCTCGTGGTGCTCATCGTCACCTGGTTTCCGTGGAAGCGCATCGGCAGCGAGTTCATGCCGCCGCTGGACGAAGGCACCATCCTTTATATGCCGACCACCCTGCCCGGGGTCAGCGTGGCGCGCGCGCGGGAGATTCTCCGGGTCCAGGACGCGATCCTCAAGCGATTCCCGGAAGTGGACCATGTCTGGGGCAAGGCGGGGCGGGCCGGGACGGCCACCGATCCCGCGGGGCTCGACATGATCGAGACCACCATCACCCTCAAGCCGGAGAGCGAGTGGCGTCCCGGCATGACGTACGACGAGCTGGTCGCCGAAATGGACTCGGCGGTGCGGCTGCCGGGGATCACCAACGCCTGGACCATGCCGATCAAGGGCCGGATCGACATGCTCGCGACCGGTATCCGCACGCCGGTCGGCATCAAGCTGTTCGGGCCGGACCTGGCGGAGCTCGAGCGGCTCGGAAAGGCGGTAGAGCAGGCGGTCCGGATGGTCCCCGGTACCCGGACCGCGTTCGCCGAGCGCGCCGTGTCCGGCTACTACCTCGACATCGACATCGATCGAGCGGCCGCCGCCCGCCACGGCCTCAATGTGGGTGACGTCCAGACGGTGATCGCGACCGCGGTTGGCGGGATGACTGTCACGCAGACGGTCGAGGGCCGAGAACGGTACGGGGTGCGGATCCGCTACCCGCAGGAACTCCGGGGCACACCGGAACGCCTCGCCTCGGTGCTGGTGCCGGTGGCCCACGGCTCGGGTGCTGGTGGCAGGGGTGCGCGACCCCATGGGTGGCGGGGCCATGAACCTGACGGGTCGGCGCGAAGCGGTGGTGCCGCTGGGCCAGGTGGCGAACATCCGACAGGTGGCGGGTCCGATGGTGGTCCGGACCGAGGACGCGATACCCACCGCCTGGGTGTACGTGGACGTGTCCGGCCGCGATATCGGCAGCTACGTGGCGGAGGCCCAGCGCGTCGTGGCCCAGATGGTGCCCATGCCGTCTGGGTACCGCATGGTATGGAGCGGGCAGTACGAGTACATGCAGCGCGCCGCAGCCAGGCTCACGCTCGTCGTGCCCGCGACCCTCGGGATCATCTTCCTGCTGCTGTACTTCAACTTCAAGAGTCTCGGCGAAACCCTGATCGTCATGCTGTCCCTGCCGTTCGCGCTGGTGGGCGGGATCTGGTTCATCTGGCTGCTGGGGTACAACTGGTCGGTGGCCGTCGCGATCGGCTTCATTGCCCTGGCCGGTGTCGCGGCGGAGACCGGCGTGGTGATGCTGATCTTCATCAATCACGCCTGGGCGACCCGGCTCGCCCGGGGCCACCCGCCGACCCTGCGGGACGTCTACGACGCCGTGATAGAAGGGGCGGTGGAGCGGGTGCGCCCGCTCATGATGACCGTCACGGCGATCATGGCCGGGTTGCTCCCGATTCTGTGGGGCGGCGGCGCCGGCGCCAGCGTCATGAAGCGGATCGCGGCCCCGATGGTGGGCGGGATGATCAGCAGTACCATCCTGACCCTGATCGTGATTCCGGCGGTCTACGCGCTATGGAAGGAGCGCGTGGTCCGACGCGCCGCGGCGTCCGCGGTGCCGCGAACACAGCAGCGCCCAACGATCGCCGCCACCGGGTGAGTGTTCTCCCGTCGGCGGATGGCCGATTCTCAAGCGGCCATAACCTGTTCCTCACCGCGCCTTATGGAGCCGCGGTGGGAAGGCGGCGGAGGGGCAGAGTTCAACCTTTGCTAAGGTGGGCCTCAAAGCCGTCTCAGCACCTCGGACGAATATTGATCGCGAAGGTTGGCCTGACGAGTCAACACCACCGCGATCAGCCGAGCCGCTGATCCAGCCCCAGGAGGACCCGATGTCTGCCCGTACCGTGCTTGGTCTCACCGCTGCTCTGCTGCTCAGCACCGCCGCCGCGGCCGGCGCGGACGGCCCCGTGCCCCAGGCCTTCCGGAGTCTCAAGCCTTACAAGGTGGTGGAGCAGATCATGACGCAGGGTGTGGTCCTGGACCTGACCCTTGAGCAGTACGCCCGGCTGGGGGACCTGAGCGTGGCGATCCGGACCGAGAAGCACCGCTTCACCCACCGGGGCGGCAAGTCGCATTTCACCCGACACGTGCCGATGGTGACCCGGCAGCAAGCCTACGATCGCGCCGTGGCCTTCCTCACGCTCGACCAGCAGGCACGGCTGGAGGCGCTGTTCCCGGTCCCGGCCCAGCGCGCGCCACGGAAGGTGATCGTGCCCCGCGGCAAGCCATGATGTCGGGCGGCCCGGTCGCCGTCACGATGGCGTGACGTCGCGGGGGAGGACCAGCCGGAATACCGCGCCGGGGTTGTTCCCGACGAATTCGAGGCGGCCGTCGTGGGCTTCGGCGGCCGCCTTCGCGATGGCGAGTCCCAGGCCGGTGCTCTCGCCATCGCGGCGCTGCCGATTGCCCCGGAAGAACCGGTTGAACAGCTGAGCCTGATCCTCGAGCGAAATCCCGGAACCCTGATCGCGTACGGTGAGCAGCACCGTGTCGTGCGCCTCGAGATCGATGGCGACTGCCCCACCATCAGGGGAATGCTTGACCGCGTTGTCGAGCAGGTTGCCGACCACCCGCTCCAGCATCGCCGGGTCGCCTCGCACGGTGGCTGGCGGACCGGTGAGCACGATGCGCACTCCTCGCTCCCCCGCCACTGCCTGGGACCGGCCGACCACCCGCTCGGCCACGAGGCGCAGGTCGACGTCGGTCGTGTCCTGCGGCGTCAGTCCCGCCTCGTTGCGGGCCAGCGTGAGCAGATCGGTGGCGACCCGGGTCAGCCGGATCACCTCTTCCCGGCACCGCGCCAGGGTGGCCTGGTATTCCTCCGGAGACCGGGCGCGTTTGAGCGCGAGATCGAGCTCTCCGCGAAGCGCGGTGAGCGGGCCCCGCAGCTCGTGGCTGGCGTCGGCGGTGAACCTGCGCTGCACCGCCGACGCCCGGTCCAGTCGGCCGAGCATGGCGTTCAGCACCTGGACCAGCCGGGCAAACTCGTCCACGTCGGCGTTGGCGGTAATCCTCGGCGCCGTGGTCCCCTCGCGGATGGCCTCCGCCTGGGCAGTGATTTCCGCCGTGGGATGGAGGGCGGCCCCGGCGATGCGCCACCCGATCCCGAAGGCCGCGCCCACCGCCAGAAGGGTCAGCAGCAGGCCGAGCAGAACAAAGTCCCTCAGGGTCCGCTCGAGTGGGACCAATGGGGCCGCTACCTGGAGCAGGTGCACCCCGTGAACGGCTCCGACAAGCTGCAGGGGATACACCACGCAGCGGAGCCGCTCACCCCGCCAGAGATGGGTGTCCCAGGTGATTCGGCCGTCTCTGGCGGCCTCGACCGCATCGGCCGGCAGCCGGAGATCTGCGGGGAGGTTTCGGCTCCGGGTCAGGGGCTCACCCTGGTTGGTCCACAGCTGGGCGTAGCGGGTCAGCTCCGCACTCGACCCGGGGCTGGCGGAGAGGAAGACCCCCTCATGGAACTCGAATTGGGAGCTGGTGTGGGCCGCGCCCGCCTGAGCCTCCACTTCCGCGAGATGCACCAGGGTGCCGTCGAGCTGGCGGTACAGAATGGTGCGAAGGGCGAATGCACTGACCACGCCCATCACGAGCATCAATGCCAGCACGCTCCCCGCGGTGCGGACCGCCAGGGCGAGGCGAAAGGAGCGCATCATCCTTCCGCGCCGGCCCGCAGCGTGTAGCCGGCGCCGCGTACGGTCTGGATCAGACGCGGCCGTTCCCCCTCTTCCAGCTTCTTGCGGAGGTTGGAGATATGGGCGTCGACCACGTTGGTTTCGGGGTCGAAAGACATGTCCCAGACTTTCTCCAGCAGCGTGGTTCGGCCGACGACCCGTTCGGGATTGAGCAGGAAGAACTCCAGCAGGCGGAACTCGCGGGGGGACAGGTCCAGGGAATGACCCCCGCGCTTGACTACCCGTCGCAGTCGATCCATCTCCAGTTCCTGGTACCGCAGGATGCCAGTGGCGGGCCCGAGCTGCCGACGGGTGAGGGCGTTCACCCGGGCGAGCAGTTCTTCCAGAGCGAAGGGCTTGGTGAGATAATCGTCGGCGCCCGCGTTGAGTCCGCGGACCACGTCCTGGGTCGAGTCCCGGGAGGTGAGCATCAGGATGGGACACTGCAGCCCGTTGCGCCGGAGCTCCGCTGCGACCTGGAGCCCGTCCATCCGGGGCAGCTGCACGTCGAGCAGAATGAGATCGTACGGGTTGACGTGGGCCAGATTCCCGGCCTCGATCCCGTCGTCCGCGGTGTCCACGGCGTGGCCTTCTTCTTCGAGGGCCTGCCGGAGGAAGCGAGCGACCTTCGCCTCGTCCTCGACCACCAGCACGCGCATTGGGCCTCCCTCCACTGGGCCGGAATAGACTACCACACTCAAGCTGGGTTCGGCCAATCCTCAAGAAACCCTAATCCCTCTTTTAGACTGAGGTAACCCGGGCACCGTAGATTCGGCCAATGCTCACCAGGGAACGCCTGCTCGTATCTATCACACTCGCCCGGGTCGTCGTTGCCGGGGGGCTGCTGACCGTCTCGCGAGCGCCACTCGCGGCCCAGATCGACTACCGCAACCTGGACGACGACCGCCCGGTGGTCACCGAGGATGCCTATCCCGTCGAACGGTACGCCTTCGAGTTCCTGGTGCCCTACGCCTTCGAGGCGGAGCAGGGCGGTGAGCAGCTCCACGCCTTCGTCCCGGAGCTGGCATACGGGATCATCCGCAACGGCCAGCTTGGCATCAAGCTCCCCATCGGAGGCGCGCGCAGTGCCGGAAACACCGATTGGGGTCTGGCCGGTGTCCGGGTCTTCGGGCTCTACAACCTCAACACCGAAAGTCACACCCTGCCGGCGCTCTCGGCCCGGGCGGATCTCCTGTTGCCGGTGGGTGCACTCGGGGGCGATGCGACCCGGGTAGTCCTCAAGGCCATTGCCACACGCTCCTGGGGCCGGACCCGACTCCACGCCAACGCCGCATGGACGTTGGGCAAGGAACGGCCACTCGCCGCCGTGGAGCCGGGGAACCGCTGGAGTTACAGCCTGGCGGTGGATCGCACGTTGTTCCGCCAGAGCGCCCTGCTCATCGCGGAGGTGGTGGCACTCCGTTCCGTGCGTGGCGCGCCGGTCGAGGTGAATGCGGCCCTTGGCGCTCGCTATCAGTGGACGACGACAACGGTGTTCGACGTCGGCCTGCGCCGCCGGCTGCGCCAGGTTGCCGGGCCGGATATCGCGGTCACCGTGGGATTCTCGCACGCCTTCGCGCTGCCTTGGCTCATGCCACGTGGTGTAGGGCGCTGAGCCAGGAGGCAAACTGCAATGACCCATACACGCATCGGACTGGCGTTTGGCCTGCTCACGACCCTGGCAGGCTCCCTCGCAGCACAGGAACAGCGCAACGAGCAGTTCTACTACCCGGGGAGCTTCAACTGGCAGTTCCTGAAGCGCTACCCCGAGGGTGGCCGGCTCTTCAACGCCTTCGACTACGGCCACGCGGTGCTGTACGAGAAGCTGCTCACCCGGCCGCGCGACCTGATGGGTGAACTGGAGCAGCGCCAGTTCGACTACCTGACAACGGACCTGCTCATCCGGCCGCCCCGCTTTGCGGTGGCCGAGGAGGCCATCGAACCGGGCTACGCCAAGACCGCCTGGCGGGCGAAGCTGATGTTCGATTGGGCCCATCTGCTGCACCGCCAGATCTACGACATCTACGCCGACCCGCGGCTGTCGCGACCGACCCAGGATTCGCTGATCGAGCGGGTCACCGACTACTACCTGTCCAATCGCCGGCTGGCCTTCGTGGCGGTGCCCAAGTCCATGGCGCTGATGGACGACCAGTACTACAGCCAGGTCTTCCGCCGGGGCTACCCCAAGTTCAACGGACTCATCTGGGCCTATCACTGGCTGCAGGTGGGGCTGTACGAGCCGCTCATCGAGGGTCGCACACCGGCCGAGCGGAAGGCGGGCGTGCAGGCCGCGATCGGGCGGTTCTGGAGCATGGTGCCGGATGCTCCCGCCCGGTTCCCCCGCGTGATGCCGATGACCTCCGCCATCGCGCCCCTTTTCAGCGCGGCGCCACCCGCGGGCGGCGGTCATCTTCGACAACCTGCACATGACCCACGACATCATCTCCGATATCCTCGCCGCGGACACAGTTCCGGCAAACAGGAAGCGCGCAGGAGATCTACACCGCGCTGGACCGGATGCAGGACTCGAGCCGGGACGTCATGACCATGGACGCAGTGGCGGAACATGGGCGAGATGATGGGCGGGATCGGACTGATGGGAGGACCCGCGACCGGGATCCTGCAGGACATCCCGCCCGCGGCCCCGGCCCCGCACAGGCATTGAGTCACGGGGTGACGGGGTTGCCCGGTCTCCACCCCGTCGCCAGAATGTCATTCATCTCCGACCAGGCTCCGGCTCAATGGCCCGCATGACGTCACACTCGCCGTGGACCCTCGCGCTCGCGCTTTTCGTACCGGTCGGGCTCCTCCCCGGGCGCGCCACAGCCCAGACCGCAAGCGATTCCGCCGCGGCCGCGGTCGTCGCGTTTCATGCGGCGCTGGCCGGTGGAGACAGCGCAGCGGCCCTGGCGCTGCTCGCGGCGGACGCGGTCATTCTCGAGAGCGGGGAGTTCGAGACCCGGGAGGAGTACCGTTCCCACCATTTGCCGGCCGACATCGCTTTCGCGCGCGCCGTGCCCACCGGCGGCAAGTCCACCCACATCGCTGTGTCCGGGGATGTCGCCTGGGTGACCTCGACCAGCCGGACGGAAGGAAACTTCCAAGGCCGGCCCGTCAACAGCCAGAACGTCGAGCTGGTGGTGCTGAGCCGGGACTCCGCGGGATGGCGGATCAGGGCCATTCACTGGTCGTCGCGGAGCCGGCGCCAAGGCGGGTGAGCCTGCGCGGGTCTGTTCCCACCACCGGCCTTGCCGGATGTCCGTTCTCTATAGTTGAAGCGCCGTGGCGCCCTCGGGCCGCCGCAGATGCTGGGTAAACCACTCGCAGGCGAGCCGGCTGACCCGCTCCATTGCTCCCGGCTCCTCGAAGAGGTGGGTCGCGCCCGGGACCACCACCAGTTGCTTCCGGCAGCGCAGCTCGTCCAGCGCCAACTGATTGAGGCTCAGCACCGTGGTGTCTCGACCGCCGACGATGAGCAGTGTCGGCGCGTGGACCCGTAGCAGCCAGTCGCGGGCCAGGTCCGGGCGGCCGCCACGGGATACGATCGCCCGAACGCGATTGCCCGCCTCGGCCGCTGCGATTAATGCCGCGCCGGCGCCGGTGCTGGCCCCGAAATACCCCAGTGGGAGCGGGTCGGCCCCGGGCTGCCGCGCCAGCCAGTCGGTGGCGGCAAGCAGGCGCTCTGCCAGCAGTGGCAAGTCGAAGACATTCGCCCGGACCCGGCTCTCCTCGTCCGACAGCAGGTCGAACAGCAGAGTGCCGAGGCCGGCCTGATGCAGCGTCCGGGCGACGGCCTGGTTCCGCGGGCTGAACCGGCTGCTGCCGCTTCCATGCGCAAAGGCAACCAGCCCGATCGCCGCGGCCGGGATGGTGAGTTCGCCCGGGAGCAGGAGACGCCCGGCCGGGATCTCCGCCGGACGCACGCTGGAATCGGTGGCCATCATAGGGTCTCGCCCTCCTGTCTCGTTCTCCTCCCCGCTCGGCCGGTTCCGGCTAAAGCGCGGAGGGGAAGGTCTCCGGCAACTCGCTCTCGCCCCGCTCCCACACCGGGGTCCGTTCCAGGGGCTCGACGGCGCGGGTGCGATCGTAGTGGAACACCGCGTCGAACTGCCGCGGCAGGGAGGCATGGAAGTAGTGGCTCAGGCGCTCGGTCTCGGGGCGATAGATCACGCCGATGGCGCGCTCGAGGCGCGGCGCCGAGAGGGTGCTCACCGCCTCCCCCGGTTGGCGCAGGTCGAGGTAGAAGTTGGGTCCGCATTCATGGAACAGGGCCTCGTAGCTCCCCGGCAGGGCGGGGCGAACCCGCTTGCGCTCGACTCGCGCTCCCCAGTCGGACGCCGCGGTAACCGTGCCGGCGTACGTCGTGAAGCCGACCAGCACCGCTCCAGGTCCCCAGCGCTCGCGGGCCAGCTGGCCCAGGTTCAGCTCGCCGCGCTCGGCGCGGTCGGTCGCTCGGGCGTCGCCCTGATGGGAGTTGTGGGCCCAGACTACGACCTTGGGAGGCTGGCCACGGGTTTCGAGGAAGCCGCACAGGGCGACCAGCGTGTCAGCCATGTGAGAATCCCGGAGATTCCACGAGGCCACGCCGCTCTGGAACATGATGCGATAGTACCGCTCCGCCACGGCCACCACGTGGGCATTGCGCTCGGCAAAGAACTGGTCGTCTGGGGCCACCCGGCCGTCGCGGCGGGCGTATTCGGCAGCTGCCCGGCGGAGTTCAACCAGCTGGCCGACCACCTCACGCTCGCAGGAGGGTGAGAGACCGAGCGAGGTGGCATAGCCGTACTGCTGAGGATCGGCGCCGAAGTGGTCGAAACAGGCGTAGCGACGGGCGGCCCGGGCCGCCGCGTCGGGATCCACCACCCGCAGGTAGTCGAGGACCGCCGCCATTGAGGCGTGCAGGCTGTACAGGTCCAGGCCGTAGAATCCTACCCGATCATCGTCGTCGGCGATCGTCTCGTTGTGCGCTCTCAGCCAGCCCACGAAGTCGAGCACGTCCGCGTTGCGCCACATCCATTGGGGAAACCGCTGGAAGCCCCCCAGCGCCTCCTCCGCGTCGGCGTCTCCAGGACGACCCCGGACGTAGCGGTTGACCCGGTACGCATCCGGCCAGTCCGCCTCGACCGCCACCGCCCGGAATCCCCGGGTGCGGATGAGCCGCTTGGTGATCTCGGCCCGCACCCGGTAGAAATCATGGGTCCCGTGCGACGCTTCGCCCAGCAGCACGACGGGGGCGTCTCCGATCAGCGCCAGCAGAGGATCGAAATCTTCTGGCGCTCCGTGGAGGGGATGAATCGCCGCCGTGACTGCCCGAACGGCCCTCGCCTCAGGAAGCGGTGGCACTCGGCACCTCCACGCCGGGCCGCGCCGCCGCCGCCCGGTCCAGCAGCTCGAGCACGGCCGCGTCGCTGGTCTGGGTGAAGTCGCGGTACCAGGCACCCACGCCACGGAACGGCTCCGGGGTCGCCAGCGTAACGCAGGCGTCCGCCTCGGCGGCGATGAGCCGCTCTGCTGACTCGGACATGACGGGAGCAGCGGCTACCAACCGGGCGGGGTGCTGCTGCCTGAGCGCCCGAATCGCGGCGATCATGGTGGATCCCGTGGCCACGCCATCGTCGACCAGCAGGACGGTGGTGTTGGTGAGATCGGGGAACGGCCGATCGCCACGGTACGCCCGCTCGCGGCGTTCGACTTCCCGCCGCTCACGGTCGGTGACGTCGTCGATCACCCGCCGCGGGATGTCCAGCGCGTCGACCACCTCGGCGTTGAGTACGCGGACTCCACCGCTGGCTACGGCGCCCATGGCCAGTTCCTCCTGGCCCGGCAGGCCGAGTTTCCGCACCACGAACACGTCCAACTGGCCACCCAGGGCGCTGGCCACCTGGGCGGCGACCGGAACGCCTCCGCGCGGTAGCCCGAGTACGACCAGATTCGGCCACCCGCCCAGCTGCCCGAGCCGGGCAGCGAGCTGCCGGCCCGCCTCCTCTCGATCGGCAAACCTGACGTCCATGGCCACCTCCTCGGGGCCGCGTCGGGCCCGCCCCTCCCTCGGATCGCGCCGGCGCTCTGCGGAGGCCCCCCACGCCGGAATGTCTGGGCACCTGGGCCTCACGGGGCCACCTGATAATCTGGGACCATGCCGCTGAAAGGCCTGTGAACCGAGAGTGAAGCAATTCACCGGCATCGACCGGCATCGTTGAGCGACGCGAATCGCCTTATTGCTGCGGACTGTGACGGAGCTGGGGGGCTGGTTGAGCGCTTTCCGTGAGTTGTGGCAGCGTCGGGGACCGTCACCTCCCCATAGGCGCCGTGGCGAGTACCGCGACCGGTACGCCCCCGGCCTCCGCGGCGCTGAGCCGGGTGGCGACGCCCAGCAGGGCGTCGGGGTTGAGCGAGATGCTATCGATACCCAGCCCGGCCAGGTACTCGGCGAAGTCAGGATAATCGCTGGGCGCCTGGCCGCAGATGCCGACCGGCCGTCCGGCGCGGTGGGCGTCATTTACCACCATGGCGATCAGGCGTTTCACGCCCGGATCCCGCTCGTCGAACAGCGGCGCCAGCAGCTCGGAATCGCGGTCGACACCGAGGGTGAGCTGGGTGAGGTCGTTCGAGCCGATCGAGAAACCGTCGAACAGCGCCGCGAACTCGGTGGCGAGGATGACGTTGTTCGGAATCTCGCACATGACGTACAGCTCGAGGCCGTTCTCGCCGCGGCGCAGTCCGTTGCGCTCCAGCTCGGCCAGCACCCGGTGTCCCTCGCCGAGCGTGCGGCAGAAGGGGATCATGAGTTTGAGGTTGGTGAGCCCCATGACCTCCCGCACCCGGCGGACGGCGGCGCATTCCAGAGCGAATCCGTCCCGGTACCGGTCGTCGTAATAGCGGGACGCACCCCGGAACCCGATCATGGGGTTGGACTCGGTCGGCTCGAATCCCGCGCCGCCCAGGAGATGAGCGTATTCGTTGGTCTTGAAGTCGGAGAATCGGACGATCACCGGTCGCGGGTAGAAGGCCGCCGCGATCAATCCCACGCCCGAGGCCAGACGCTCGACGAAGAATTCGGCTGGGTCGATCCCGCGGGTGCGCTCCAGGATCCTGGCCCGCACCGCCGGGTCGTCGAGCCGTTCCGGGTGCGCCGCGGCCATCGGGTGAATGCCGATCCAGCCGGAGATCACGAACTCGATCCGCAACAGGCCGACCCCGGCGGCGGGCAACTGCGCCAGTCCGAAGGCAAGATCGGGATTCGCCACGTTGAGCAGCAGCGGCACGGGCGAGCGTGGCGTCGTGGCTGGGTCGATCTCCTCCCGGTCGAATTCGACCGTGCCCTCGTAGACCCGGCCCTCGTCGCCTTCGGCACAGGAGACGGTTACCACCTTGCCGGCGGGCAGCGTGGTCGTCGCGGATCCGGTGCCGACCACACAGGGAATCCCCAGCTCGCGCGACACGATCGCGGCGTGGCAGGTGCGGCCCCCCTCGTCGGTCACCACCGCGGCGACGTGCTGCAGGACCGGCTCCCAGTCGGGGTCTGTCATCCGGGTCACCAGCACATCCCCGGGCTGGACCCGGGGCAGCTCCTCGGCGCCGCGCACCAGGCGGACGGGGCCGGTGCCCACCCGCTGGCCAACGCTCTTGCCTGACAGGAGCACCCGTCCCGTCCCCCTCCGGCGGAACAGCTCGAGCCGGGCACCGCGTTTGAGCGCGTGCACCGTTTCCGGCCGGGCCTGCACGATAAACAACTCGCCGCTCAGGCCGTCCTTCGCCCACTCGATGTCCATCGGCGTAGGCTCGCCGGCGACGGCGGAATAGTGTTCCTCGATCGCCAGCGCCCAGTGCGTCAGGCTGAGCAGCTCGTCGTCCGTCAGCACCAGGCGGCGCCGGTCCGCCTCGGGGACCCGCACCTCCCGCACGGCTCGCAGGCCGCCTTCGGCGTAAACCAGCTTCACCGCCTTGGTGCCGCATTCCCGCCGAAGGACGGAGCGGAAGCCTGCCCGCACCGTCGGCTTGTGCACCCAGAACTCGTCCGGGACCACCCGGCCCTGGACCAGGCTCTCCGCGATTCCCCAGGCGCCGGTAATCAGCACCACATCCCGGAAGCCGCTCTCGGTGTCGAGCGTGAAGATCACGCCGGCCGAGCCGAGGTCGCTGCGGACCATCTTCTGCACGCCGACCGACAGCGCCACCTGGCTGTGGGCGAAACCGCGCTCGGTCCGGTACACGATGGCCCGGTCGGTGTAGAGCGAGGCGAAGCAGGCCCGGATGGCGGCATCGAGGGCCGCGAGGCCCCGGACGTTGAGATAGGTCTCGTGCTGGCCGGCGAAGGAGGCACCCGGAAGGTCTTCCGCGGTGGCGCTGGAGCGCACCGCTACGTCGGTGGCGGTCTCCCCGTACAATCGCGACAGCTCGGCGTAGGCCGCCGTCACCGCGGGCACCAGCACCTGGGGGAGCGGGGCCTCGCGCACCCGGGCCCGGATCGCCTGACCGGCCTCCGCCACCGCCCGGACGTCGCGGACGTCGACCGGGGCCAGGACCTGGTCGATCCACTTCGTCAGACCGGCCTCGCGCAGGTGGAGCCGGAACGCCTCCGCCGTGACCACAAAGCCCTGCGGGACCCGCACGCCCTTCCGGTCCAGCGCCTGCAGCATCTCGCCGAGCGAGGCGTTCTTGCCTCCGACCCGTTCGACGTCCGCCAGGGTGACGCTGGACAGCGGGACGACATAGGCCGAAGTGCCGGGACTCATGATCGCTCCGGCTCCGGTCGGCCGTGCTCCGGCTCCCCTTCGCGGGCCGGTTCGGCCGCCAGCCCCAGCTGGTGGACCAGCGCGGTGAGGGCGGGCCGGTCCATCTCGCGGAACATCTCGCGTACCGCGGTGAGCGCCCCGGGCTGGCCCGCGGTGACGTAGGCCCGGTCGACGTGGGCCACCAGCAGATCGACCAGAGCCTCCTGGGTCTCCGCCTTCGCGGTGGCGTCGCGGGGCCTGCGGGTGTCGGCGGTCATGGTGCCCTCCAGTCGTGGTATCGCAGATAGCGGCTGTCTGTATCTAGCCAATGGCCTCTGAAGGTAGGAGTAAGGATTGGTGACACCGATCCCCCTGAACGATGCTTCACGAGATGCTCAACCTCGATTCAGGTCACGGGAGCGAGGTTGAGAATCCCCAGGAGGTGGATGTGAACAGCATCGTCACGCCGACCTTCGCGCTGCCGGTCGGGGCCCGGATCGCGCCTCCCGCGTCGGACACGCGGCCGCCCAATCTGCCAGACTACGAGGCGGCCCGTCGCGGCTTCAGCTGGGCGTCCGCGCGCCGGGAACTGGAGGGTCTGCCCGGGGGCACGGGGCTCAACATCGCCCACGAAGCGGTCGACCGGCATGTGGCCGGTTCCCGCGCCGATGTGGTAGCGCTGCGCTGGCTCGGGCGCGGCGGCACCAGGCGGGAGTTCACCTACACCGAACTCGCCCAGGTCTCCAATCGGTTCGCCAACACCCTGCGTGGGCTCGGGGTCGCACCTGGTGACCGGGTGGTGAGCCTGCTTGGTCGAGTGCCGGAACTTCACATCGCCGCCCTCGGGACCTGGAAAGCGGGGGCGGTCTTCTGCCCGTTGTTCTCGGCCTTCGGTCCCGAACCGATCAGGACCCGGCTGGAGAAGAGCGGCGCGAGGGTGCTGGTGACCACGGGCGAGCTGTACGGCCGGAAGGTGGAGGCCAGTCGTGCCGCGCTGCCCGCGCTCGAGCACATCATCCTGGTTGGTGGAGACGATGCCGCCACCATGGAGCCGGGCCTCCACGCCTGGTCACCGCTCCTTGCCGCGGCGAGTCCCGCGTTCACCATTCCGCCGACCGATCCAGAGACCCCGGCGATCCTCCACTTCACCAGTGGCACGACCGGCATGCCCAAGGGCGCGCTCCACGTGCACGGCGCGGTCCTGGCCCACCATGTCACCGGCCGGCTGGCCCTCGACCTGCAACCCGGGGACATCTTCTGGTGCACCGCCGACCCGGGATGGGTCACCGGTATTTCGTACGGCGTCATCGCCCCGCTCAGCAACGGGGTGACGTGCGTCCTCGATGAGGCCGACTTCGACGCCCGACGGTGGTACCAGCTGCTGGCCGCCGAGCGGGTGACCGTGTGGTACACCGCGCCGACCGCCATCCGGATGCTGATGAAAGCCGGTATTGCGCTGGCCCGCGAATACGATCTCTCCGCCCTGCGGTTCCTTGCCAGTGTCGGCGAGCCGCTCAACCCGGAAGCGGTAGTCTGGAGCCAGGCGGCGTTCGGCCGCTGCTTCCACGACAACTGGTGGCAGACCGAAACCGGCGGGATCATGATCGCCAATTTCGCGGCGATGGAGGTCCGACCGGGTTCGATGGGCCGTCCGTTGCCCGGCATCGACGCGGTGATCGCCCGGCGCACCGAGGAGGGCGGGGCAAAGGAGATCCCTCAACCAGATATCGTGGGGGAACTGGCGCTCCGCCCGGGCTGGCCGTCCATGTTCCGCGCCTACTGGGGGGAGCCCGAGCGCTACGCCAAGTGCTTCGGCGGCGGGTTCTACCTGACCGGCGACCTCGTCCGGCGGGACGCCGACGGCTACTTCTGGTTCGTCGGCCGCTCCGACGACGTCATCAAGACGATGGGGCATCTCATCGGGCCGTTCGAGGTCGAGAGCGCCCTCCTGCAGCATCCTGCCGTCGCGGAGGCCGCCGTGATCGGCAAGCCGGACCCGGTGGCGGGAGAGCTGGTAAAGGCGTTCGTCGCCCTCAAGGGCGATCGCCAGCCAGACGACGCACTCCGCCGCGAGTTGCTCGGCTTTGCCCGCACCAGGCTCGGTGCGGTCGTCGCCCCGAAGGAGATTGCCTTCCTGCCGGCGTTGCCCAGAACCCGCAGCGGCAAGATCATGCGCCGGCTGCTGAGGGCCCGGGAGCTCCGCCTGCCGGAAGGAGACACCTCCACGCTGGAGGAGCCAGCCCATGGCAACGCGTGAGGCGCCCAGCGCGCCCGTCTACCGGGCCGGCGGTGCCATCGACCTGGCAACGGCCCAGCGCTGGCTCGGGCAGATGCTCCTGATCCGGCGATTCGAGGAGAAGGCCGCCGAGCTGTACGGCCAGGGCAAGATCCGCGGGTTCCTCCATCTCAGCATCGGCGAAGAGGCGGTCTCGGTGGCCGCCATGGGGGCGCTCACCGAGGCCGACAACGTCGTGTCCACATACCGGGAGCATGGCCACGCGCTGGCCCGTGGCCTGCCGCCCGGCTCCGTCATGGCCGAGCTGTTCGGCAAGTCGAACGGATCGAGCCGGGGACGGGGCGGCTCCATGCACATCTTCGATGTGTCTCGCCGGTTCTACGGCGGCAATGCCATCGTGGGCGGAGGCCTGCCCCTCGCCGTGGGTCTCGCCCTGGCGGACCGGCTGCAGGGCCGGTCGGCGATCACCGCCTGTCTGTTCGGGGATGGCGCGGTCGCCGAAGGGGAGTTCCACGAGTCGCTCAATCTCGCCGCGCTCTGGCGGCTGCCGGTGCTGTTCCTCTGCGAGAACAACTACTACGCCATGGGCACGGCCCTGGCCCGACACCAGGCGGAGACCGACATCAGCCGCAAGGGAGTGGCCTATGGGATCCCCGCCGCCGCGGTGGACGGGATGGACCTGCTCGCCACCGCGGCGGCGGCGGGCGACGCGGCAGGTCAGGTCCGTCGCAGCGGCGGACCCTTTCTGCTCGAGTGCCGGACCTACCGGTTCCGGGCGCATTCGATGTACGACCCCGAACTGTATCGCTCCAGGGAAGAAGTGGCGCAGTGGAAGCGCCGCGATCCGATCGCCCTGTTCCGGGCCCGGCTCGAGCGGGATGGCCTGCTGACCCCGGTGCAGGCGGAGGCGCTCGACCAGGCCGCTCGGGACACCACCGACGAGGCGGTGGCTTGGGCGGAGGCGGGGGAGTGGGAACCGGTCGCGGACCTGCTGAAAGACGTCTACGCCGGGGACACGCCATGCGCATGACCTATCGGGAGGCACTGCGCGCCGCGATCGAGGAGGCGCTGCACTCCGATCCGCGGGTCTTTCTGATGGGCGAAGACGTGGGCCGGTACGGCGGCGCCTACGCGGTCAGCAAGGGGCTGCTCGAGCAGTTCGGGCCGGACCGGGTGCGGGACACGCCGTTGTCGGAGTCGGCCTTTGTCGGCGCCGGGATCGGCGCGGCGCTGGGTGGCCTGCGGCCGATCGTGGAGGTCATGACCGTCAACTTCAGCCTGCTCGCGCTGGACCAGGTGGTGAATAGCGCCGCGACGCTCCGTCATATGTCCGGCGGCCAGATCGCGGTGCCGCTGGTAGTGCGCATGGCCACCGGAGCGGGCCGGCAGGTCGCCGCGCAGCATTCCCACAGCCTGGAGGGTTGGTACGCCCATGTGCCCGGCATCCGCGTGGTGGCGCCGGCGACCCCCCACGACGCTCGCTGGATGCTTCCCGCCGCACTCCAAGAACCGGATCCCGTGTTCATCTTCGAGCACGCGATGCTCTACCCGGAAGAGGGCGAGGTTGGCGAGGAGCCCGGACCGCTGCCGCTCTTCCGGGCGGCCATCCGCCGCCCCGGCCGGGACGTCACCGTGATCGCCCATGGCGGTTCCGTCGGGAAGGCTCTGCAGGCGGCGCAGCGGCTCGCGCTGGAGGGCGTCGAGGCGGAAGTGATCGATCTCCGGTGCCTCCGGCCGCTGGACGATACCACGATTCTGGAGTCCGTCCGACGCTGCCATCGGGCCGTCGTAGTGGACGAAGGCTGGCGCAGCGGCAGCCTGGCGGCGGAGATCGCCAGCCGGATCAGCGAGGCCGCCTTCTTCGACCTCGATGCCCCGGTGGCCCGGGTATGCACCGCCGAAGTGCCCATTCCCTATCCCAAGCACCTGGAAGACGCGGCGTTGCCTCAGCCTGATCAGATCTGCGCCGCCGTCCGGGGCGTGCTGAAGCCCGTGCCGGGAGCGATCGTATGAACCCCAAACAGCTGTCGGTTCGGAGCGCTGCCCGCGAGAAGATCCTGCAGGGCGCCGCTGCTCTGACCGACGCCGTCCGCATGACGCTGGGTCCCAAGTCCAAGTGCGTCCTGGTCGAGCGCAAGTATGGTAAGCCGCTGGTGTGCAACGACGGGGTCACCATCGCCAAGGAGATGAGCCTCAAGGACCCTGAGGAGCAGATGGGCCTCCAGGTGCTTCGTGAGGCGGCGGAGAAGACCGGCGAAGCGGTGGGCGACGGCACCACCACCGCCACGATTCTCGCTCACGCCCTCCTCAGCGAGGGGCTGCGCAACGTGGCCGCCGGCGCCTCCGCGATCGACCTCAAGCGCGGCCTCGACCGCGCCGTGAAGGTCGCGGTCGACGCCATCCGCCAGATGTCCCGGCCCGTGGTCACGCCGCGGGAGCGGATGCAGGTCGCGACCATCTCGGCCCACAACGACGCCACCATCGGACAGCTCGTCGCAGACGCGGTCGAAAAGGTCGGCACCGAAGGCGTCATCACCGTGGAGGAGGCCAAGACCACCGAGACCGTCCTCGAAGTGGTGGAGGGGCTGCAGTTCGACCGCGGGTTCATCTCGCCCTACTTCGTGACCGACGCCGAGAAGATGCGGGCGGTGCTCGAGGAGCCGTACATCCTGCTGTACGAAAAGCGGATCCTGGTCATGAAGGACCTCCTGCCGCTGCTGGAGCAGGTAGCGAAATCGGGCCGTCCGCTGCTGGTGGTGGCCGAGGATGTCGAGGGGGAAGCGCTGGCGACGCTGGTGGTCAATCGCGTCCGGGGCCTCCTCCCCTGCGCCGCCGTCAAGGCTCCGGGCTTCGGCGACCGGCGCAAGGCGATGCTGGAGGACATCGCGATCCTGACCGGAGGCCGGCTGATCGCGGAGGAACTGGGCGTCAAATTGGAACACCTGACCCTCGAGGATCTCGGGAGCGCCAAGCGCGTGGTCGTCACCCGGGACGACACCACCCTGGTCGGCGGGGCAGGGAAGCGTGCCGCCATCGAAGGGCGTTGCCAGGAGCTCCGCCACCAGATCGAGAAGGCCACATCCGATTACGACAAGGAGAAACTGCGCGAACGGCTGGCCAAGCTCGCGGGTGGTGTAGCGGTCATCCGGGTCGGCGCACCATCGGAGACGGAACTCAAGAACCGGAAGGAGGCCTTCGAGGACGCGATCAACGCCACCAAGGCCGCCACCGCCGAGGGGCTGGTGCCGGGTGCCGGCCTGGCCCTGCTCCGCGCGATCGTCCCGGTGCGGGCGGAGGAAGCGAAGGTCGAGGGCGACGAACGGACCGGGATACAGATTCTCCGCCGGGCGCTGGAAGCGCCGACCCGCCAGTTGGCCGAGAACTCCGGGGTAGACGGCGGTGTGGTGATCGAGAAGATGAGGAGCGGCACCGGCAATTACGGCTTCGACGCCGCGGCGGGGAGCTACGTCGATCTCGTGGAGGCGGGGATCGTGGATCCCACCAAGGTGGTGCGCCTGGGGCTCGAGAACGCGGTGTCGGTCGCGAGCGTGCTGCTGCTCACCGAGGCCACGCTGACTGAGATCCCGGAACCCAAACCGGGCCGGTTCCCGGCGGGGGAGATGTAGACGGTATGGGGGAATTCCGGATGCCGTTGCTCGGGGCGGACATGGTGGCCGGGACGCTCACGGAGTGGTACAAGCACCCGGGAGAGGCGGTACGCCGGGGCGACATCATCGCCGCCGTGGATACCGACAAGGGCTCCATCGACATCGAGGTCTTCGAGGACGGCGTCCTGGAGCGGGTCGTCGTGGCAGAGGGGCAGAAGGTCCCAGTCGGGACCCTGCTGGCCGTGATCGGTTCGACGGAGCCGGCGGCGCCCTCCGCGCCCGCAATCCCTGCACCGCTACGCCCGACGGAGCCGGCCAAGATCCCGGCCACCGCCGCCGTCTCCGCGGCCCCGTCGGAACTGCGACCTACGGCCCCGCGACTGCGGGTCTCGCCGCTGGCCCGCCGCCGGGCGATGGAGCTGGGCGTGGACCCCGCGACGATCAGGGGGTCCGGCGCCGGCGGGGCCATTCTCCGGGCGGACGTCGAGGCGGCGGCGCCGGGCGCCACCGACCGCCAGGCGCGGATGCGGCGTGCGATCGCGGCAGCGATGAGCCGCTCGAAGCGGGAGATTCCCCACTTCTACCTTGCGCGCACCATCGACTTCGGGCTGGCGAGCGACTGGCTCGCGCGCTGGAACGCCGACCGCAAACCCGCCGAGCGACTGCTGCCGGCGGTGCTTCTGCTCAAGGCCACCGCGCTCGCGCTGCCCGAGTTTCCCGAGCTCAATGCCCGCTGGGAGGATGAACGGGTCCAGCTGGTCGAGGCCATTCACATCGGCATCGTGGCCTCGCTCCGCGGCGGCGGACTCATCGTGCCGGCGATTCACCATGTCGACCGGAAACCCCTCCCACCGCTGATGCAGGAGCTGCGCGACGTGGTGCAGCGGGCCCGGACCGGGAGCCTGCGCAGTTCCGACCTGGCCGACGGGACGATCACGGTGACCAGCCTCGGCGAGGGCGGGGCGGACCTGGTCCTGGGCGTGATCTACCCCCCGCAGACGGCGATCGTCGGCTTCGGCTCGGTGATTGTGCGGCCGTGGGTGGTGGGTGGCGGCGTGGCGCCGCGGCCGGCGGTCAAGGCCTCGCTCGCGGCCGATCACCGGGCCTCCGACGGGCACCGCGGTGCGGCGTTCCTGGCTACCATCGATCGCCTGCTTCAGTCACCGGAGGGACTATGACGCGCGCGGAGGTGCGGCAGTCCGTGCTCGATGCGCTGCTCACGATCGCACCGGAGGTCCGGCCAGCCGAGATCGACCCGGCGACCCCGCTTCGGGAGCAACTCGACATCGACTCGATGGACTTCATGAACTTCGTCATCGCGCTGGACGAACGGCTCGGCGTGGACGTCCCCGAAACGGAATACGGGAGACTCTCCTCGCTCGACGCCTGCGTGGAGTACCTGGCGGGGCGACTGGGCGTACCGGCCACGTCTCCCTGATCTTCACCTTTGATTCAGATCCTGCTTAATCCGTTCAGCCTAGCTTGAACGTGGTGGTTCAGGCAGCGGAACCGAGGCGGGAGGCCGACATGGCCTTGCAGGCGGCAGGCCCCGAACGGCGTGGCGGCTCGGCCGGGAGCGCCGGGTGGCATGCGCCCTCACCTGCCGCGGCACAGTGTCCGGGCCGGATGACCATGGCGTTCAGTCCCCGTTCTTCCTTCGAGTTCCTGCCACACGTCGGTGAGTTGCGGCTCCGGCTCCGCGGGTCGGGCATCGCCGACGTCCTGGGGCAGGCGGCGCTGGCGCTGGCCGAGCTGCTCCGGCCCGCGAGCCCGCCCGCCGATTCGGTGCGGGTCCACGAGATCGTGCTGGACGCGCCGGACCGGGCCTCGCTCCTGGTCGATTGGCTCAATGAGTTGCTGTTTCTCGCCGAGCGTGACTGCTGGCTCCCCGCCCACGTCGATCTGCTCGAGGCCACCGAGACCGGTCTCCGCGCTACCGTCCGGGGCCCGGTGCTGGACGAAGCGCCCTCGCTGGTGAAGGCGGCGACCTGGCACGGGCTCCGGTTCGATGCCCGGGAGGACGGGTTCGAGGCCGAAGTCCTGCTGGATATCTGAGACGGACGATGACTGCCCAGACGCCCTTCACCGAATCCCTGGTCCACGAGCTGCCCATTGGGAGCCGTCCCGGGATGCTGGTGCCCGCGCGGGTGTACTGCGACGACGCGCTGTGGCGCGAGATCGCGGCGGGCCAGGCGCTCGACCAGCTGTGCAACGTGGCCACGTTGCCTGGGGTGGAGGAGCGGGTCTACGGGATGCCGGACATGCACGAGGGATACGGCTTCCCGGTGGGCGGTGTCGCCGCGATGCGGGCCACCGACGGGGTCATCTCTCCCGGTGGCGTCGGATACGACATCAACTGCGGCGTCCGACTGCTGACCTCGGAGCTCGCCCATGCGACGGCGGCTGCCCGCCTCGAAGCGCTGGTGCACGAACTCAGTCGCAGCATCCCGTCGGGCCGATCCGCCAACCCGCAACTCCGGCTCGAGCCGGCGGACCTCGATCGGGTCCTGCGCGAGGGGAGTCGGAGCCTCTTGCCTTGGGGCCTGGTGACGGCGGACGACCTGGCCCACACCGAGTCCGGCGGCGCGCTCGACGCGGCGGATCCCGGGGTCGTTTCGGAGCGGGCGAAGCAGCGCGGACGCGACCAGCTCGGGACCATCGGGTCGGGCAACCACTTCGTCGAGGTCGAAGTGGTCGACGAGGTGCACGACCCCGTCGCCGCCCGCGCCTACGGACTGGTCCAGGGACGGCTGGCGGTGCTGATCCACACCGGATCGCGCGGGCTCGGCCACCAGGTCTGCACCGACTATGTCCGCCTGTTGTTGGGTCTGTTGCCGGGATGGGGGATCCACCTCGCGGACCGACAGCTCGCCTGCGCCCCGCTGGGCACCCCCGAAGGCCAGCGCTACTTCGCCGCGATGTGTGCGGCGGCGAATTTCGCGTTCGCCAACCGCCAGGCGATCACCGCGGCCGTGCGCGACGCCTTTCGCGCCACCCTCGGTCCCGCAGCCGGTCTCCGGGTCTGTTACGACGTCGGCCACAACACCGCCAAGATGGAGCGTTACGGCGGGGTGGAGCTGTGCGTGCACCGCAAGGGTGCGACCCGCGCCTTCGGCCCGGCGAATCCGGAGACACCCGCGGAGTACCGAGCCGTCGGTCAGCCGGTGTTCATCCCCGGCAGCATGGGCACCGGGTCCTGGGTCCTGGCCGGGACCGACGAAGCGTTGACGCTCAGCTTCGGCAGCACCTGCCACGGTGCCGGCCGGGCATTGAGCCGTACCGCGGCTCGCGCGGCGCAATCCGGTGCCGAGGTCCGGCGCGCCCTGGAAGAGCAGGGCATCGTGGTGCGCTGCCCATCGGCCCGCGGGCTGGCGGAGGAAGCGCCTCAGGCCTACAAGGATGTGGAGCGGGTGGTCGAGGTGGTGCATCAGGCAGGACTGGCGCGGAAAGTCGCCCGGCTCCGGCCCCTCGGTGTGATCAAGGGCTGAGGGAGGGATTCATGGTGACCACGGTCCATCCGGGTGAGCAGGGGCAGGCGCTGGAAGCCTCCCAGTTCCCCCACCTGCCCGCGCTGCCGGCGGAAGGTCCGGCCCCCAACCCGCGGGTCGCCCGGCGACTGGAGCAGGTCGCCGCCCTGCTGGAGCTGCAGCACGCCAATCCGTTTCGCGTGGGCGCGTATCGGAACGCCGCCGCCGCCATTCGCACCCTGCCGGTCTCGGTAGCGGCACTGCACCAGGACGGCGGGCTCGAGGAGCTGCAGCGCATTCCCGGCGTCGGTCCCGCCATCGCCCGGGCCATCCGCCAGGTGGTGCTCACCGGCCGGCTTCCGATGCTGGAGCGCCTGCGAGGTGAGACCGATCCCGTACTGCTCTTCGCCACCCTGCCCGGCGTCGGGCCCCGGCTGGCCGAACGGCTGCACCGGGAACTCGGCCTCGACACGCTGGAGGAGCTGGAACTGGCGGCTCACGACGGCCGGCTCGCGGCCCTCCCGGGATTCGGTCCCAGGCGGGTCGACGCGGTCATCAGCGCGCTGCACCGCCACCTTGGACGAATCCCGGGACCGGTGCCCGAATCGACGGTCTCTCCCTCCGTCGAGGAGCTGCTCGATGTGGACCGGGAGTATCTCGAATCGGCGATGGCTGAACGGCTGCCGCGAATCGCCCCGCGCCGGTTCAATCCCGAGCGCCGGGCCTGGCTGCCCGTGCTGCACACCAGCCGGGGATCTCGGCACTACACCGCGTTGTTCTCAAACACCGCCCAGGCCCACCGGCTGGGGCGTACCCGGGACTGGGTCGTCATCTACGGCGACGGCGACCGGGAGGAACATCAGGCGACCGTGGTGACGGCGCGCACCGGGCTCATGTCGGGGCGCAGGGTGGTCCGCGGCCGGGAGCCGGAATGCGCGGAGTTCTACTGGCGGAAACCGGGAACGGTCTGACCGAGTCGGACCCGGGCGGTCAGCGGCGTGAGCCCGGCGGGAACTCCCCGAGGATCCGCGCGGCGACGTCGTCCAGTTCCTCCTGGGACGCCGTTTCGCCGTCGTAGCGCAGCACCGCCCCTTCGGCCGATCCCCGCCACACCAGGTCGCGGGTCCCGGCATCCAGGATGTCGATCACCAGCGTGCCCGCCAGCCGATCGCCGGGTTCCTGGTAGACCGGAATCCAGAGGTACCCGAAGCCCACCCGGTAGCTGCAGGCATAGCCCCATGGATAGTGGAAGTAGGGGCTCCGCCACGGCCACCGGGGATGCCGCAGGCCATAGCCGTAGGGATATCCAAAGCCGAAGGAAATCGAGACCGCCGGGCCACAGGGCGCGGTGTTCCAGTACCGCCACCGGCCTGCTTCGGAGGTCGGGCCGATCACGAACGCGATGACCAGGAAGTCCGGGTTGGCCGAATCGGCGGCGAAGCCGCGGGCAGTCAGGGCCCGATCCACGGCGCGCCGCACCCGGCGCTCGAGAAACGGACTCGCGGCGCTGTCGCGCGCTAGGCGCGCGGAGTCGGTCCAGGTGTAGCTCTTGAAGGCTCCGAAGGCGACTTCGCGATCGTAGTCGGCTCGGACCCCCATCGAGGCGCACCCCAGGGACAACCCCACTGCGGCGGCCAGATAGCCCACCTGCCGTATCCCTGACCACCTGCTCGTATTGGCGTTCAACTTTACCTCCGGTACCAGGTTGCACCGGCAAGGTAGACGCCGAGCCCTGAATACCGTGTGAACGCAGGATGATGAAGTGCGCACCGGCCGAAGCCGACCTTGACACCCGCGTCTCCGTGTCCATGCGTCTACCCGGGAGGACACTTGCTGCCGCGATATTCGGACGGCAGAATGCTGGCGTTCGACAACAGCGCGCTCGTGGGGACGGCCACGGGCTGAGCATCCGACCCGGAGCCGTGCCACGTTCACGCTCGCTCGCGCCATCACCTACGCTACCGTGTTCATCGGCCTGCTGCTGGTGTACCTGCCCGGGCGTATCCTGGCGGGCTCGGGTCTGGCGCGGCCAGCGGCCATCGGTCTGCTGGAAATCGCCGGCATCCTGCTGGGGATCGCGGGCGGATTGCTGGCCGTATGGTGCATCCTCACCTTCGCGCTGGTAGGAAAGGGCACGCCGGCGCCCTTCGACCCGCCCCGCCGGCTGGTGGTGAGCGGACCCTACCGGCATCTCCGCAACCCGATGTACCTCGGCGCGGTGCTGGCGCTCCTCGGCGCCGCCCTGTTCTACCGGTCGGGAGCGCTGTTGATCTACGCGGCCATGTTCCTGCTCGCGACCCACCTGTTCGTCGTCGGGTACGAGGAGCCCACCCTGAGGCGGCTGTTCGGCAGTGAGTATGTGGCCTACCGGGCGAGGGTACGGCGGTGGCTTCCGCGCCTGTGAACGCGGGTCGCTTCGCCAGGAATCGTGCCCGCCGAGAACAATGCACGCGATTCACGGAGTGCCTGGCGGCTTCCTCGGGGTGTTGGCGGATTACCGACCCCTGGATACGTTCAGGACGGCCACAGGGCCAGCAGCTCGCGGGTCGTTTTCGCAGCGGTTGACCGGGCCGCCCCAAACCGTCATCCCGATCCGCCGGTCGCATTGGGCACCACTCGCTCCAGCAGGGGTTTGAATGCGTTTCGTCGACTACGCCACTGTCGCGCCTCGAGAGGTCGCCCCCGGCTTCCACGGCCGTTACGTGCATTCGGACCGGGTGACTCAGGGGCGAGTGGACATCGATGCCGGCGCCACCATCCCCGAACATTCGCATCTGCACGAGCAGTGGACCCTGGTGCTCTTTGGCACACTCGAACTCTCCGTGGCCGGCACCCTGCACGTACTTCAGCCTGGCCAGCTGGTGTATATCCCCTCGCACGTGCCGCATTCGGCGCGGGCGCCGATCCCCTGCCAGGTGCTCGACGTGTTCCAGCCGGTTCGCGAGGACTATCGGTAGCCCTTGATCGCGGGGCGCGACACGATACGAACGAGGACGACTCCGATGCGGGCAATCAGGGTACAAGCACCCGGTGGTGCCGAGGTCCTGCGCCTGGAAGAAGTGCCGGACCCCGTACCGGGTGCGGGCCAGGTGCTGGTGGACATCAAGGCCATCGGGGTCAACTTCATCGAGATCTACCAGCGCACCGGCCTGTATCAGGTGCCCATGCCGCACACACCGGGCAACGAGGCCGCGGGCGTGGTCGTCGCGGTGGGTCCCGGCGTCACGACGGTGCGACGCGGCGATCGGGTGGCCTCGACCGCGTTTGCCGGCGCCTACGCGGAGCGGGCCCTGGTGAGCGCCGATCGTCTGGTACCGCTCCCCCCGGGACTCGGTTTCCGGGACGCGGCGGCAGTCCTGCTGCAGGGCATCACCGCGCACTACCTCGCCGTCTCCACCTATCCGTTGAAGCAGGGCGATCGCTGCCTGATTCACGCCGCGGCCGGAGGAACCGGCCTGCTGCTCTGTCAGATTGCGGCGCGGCGCGGGGCCTGGATCATCGGCACGACCTCCACGCCTGAGAAGGCCGCCCGCGCGCGCGAGGCCGGCGCCCATGAGGTGATCCTCTACACCGAACAGGACCTGGTGAAGGAGGTGCATCGGCTGACCTCGGGCGCGAGGGTTGCCGTGGTGTTCGACTCAGTGGGGAAGACGACGTTCGAGAAGAGCCTCGACTGCCTGGCGCCCCGCGGGATGCTGGTGCTGTTCGGGCAGTCCAGCGGGCCGGCGCCGCCGATCGACCCGCAACTGCTCAACCGGAAGGGCTCGCTCTATCTCACCCGTCCGACGCTCACCCATTACATCGCCACCCAGGACGAGCTGTGGGGCCGAGCCAACGAGCTGTTCGGCTGGGTGACTGACGGGAGTCTCCGGGTGCGGATTGATCGCGAGCTACCGCTCGCAGCGGCGGCCGACGCCCATCGAGCGCTGGAAGGGAGGCAGACGACGGGGAAGGTGGTGCTGATGCCGTGAGGAGGCGAGCCCGTGGCACACGGGCGTCAGGCGTCAGGCGTCGGGCGTCGGGCGTCGGGCGTCGGGCGTCGGGCGTCGGGCGTCAGGCGTCAGCCGTCAGCCTTTAGCCCTCCACCGACGTCACAACAAGCAAGCCCCGTCAGTCGCACAAGCTGACGGGGCTTGGTGTTTCTGCCACGGGTGTCGGAGCTGGCGGGTGTTACGCCTTGCTTTTCTTGCGCTCCTTGGCCCGGGTGACGCCCTTTTCCGGTGCGGCCGGGCCACGGTTCTGGACGTACCGCCAGCCGAAGCGCCCCTTGATGCAGAGGTTGCCGCTAGTCACGTCGTGATCGAGCGGAGACATGACCTTCACGATTTCGTTGTCCTGGACGTGCAACTCGAGGTTGCAGCCGACGCCGCAATAGGGGCAGACGGTCTGGGTGACGGTCTGCTGGGTCTCGTCCCAGGTTCCGGCCTGTCGCCGGTCGTACTCCGACTTGAACATCAGCGCCCCGGTCGGGCAGACGGCGATGCAGTTACCGCAGTAGACGCAGGCGGATTCTGGCAGACCCACCGCGAACTCCGTCGAAATCCTGGCATCGAAGCCCCTTCCAGCAACCGTCAGCGCGAACGTGTTCTGCCAATCCTTGCCGCAGGCCTCGACGCACTTGTAGCACAGGATGCACTTGCCGTAATCGCGGACATAGAGGTCGTTGTCGATCTTGGTCGGCTGGGCCACCGTCGCCCGGTACCGCGGGTCGGGCGAGTCGTGGTGGCCAGGCTGGAGACTGTCGCGGTAACCGGCCGGTGCCGGTGGAGCAGCTGGTCCGTAGCGATCTGCCGACGCCCCGTACTCCTCGACCCACTCCCCGACACCCGGAGTGGTCGAGAGATCGACCGACGAGGCCAGGAACTCCAGCACCATCTTCCGGCTGTGCCGGACCCGTGGCGAATCGGTCAGGACGACCATGCCCGGCTCGACGGGCCGCGAGCAGGAGGGGACGAGGACCCGGGATCCCTCGACCTCGACCACGCAGACCCGGCAGGCGTTCACCGGGTGGAGGGTCGGGAGATAGCAGAGCGTCGGAATCGCCGTGCCCTGCTGAACGCAGGCATCGAGGATCGTGGTGCCCTCGGGTACCTCGACCGGCTTGCCATCGATCTTGAGCCCGACGGCCCGGCGGGGCGGCTGCAGCTGCACGAGAGCGGTCATTGCGCGGTTGCTCCAGGGAATAGGTGGAGTCGCTTGACCGCAGATTCGACCGCGCTGTACGCAGTCTGCCCGAGGCCGCAGATGGAAGCGTCCTTCATCGCCAGCCCGATCTCCTCGAGCAGCGCCAGCTCCCCGCCTGTTCCGCCGCGGGCGCTGTTCGCCTGGAGCCGGCGCAGGGCCTCCTCCTGCCGCACGGTTCCGACCCGGCACGGGACGCACTGCCCGCACGACTCGTCCCGGAAGAAGGCGGCGATCCGCAGGATGATGTCGAGCAGGTCAACGGTGTCATCGAAGACCATGATGACCCCTGACCCCAGTGTGGTCTGCGCCGCCCGTGCGCCCTCGAAGGTGAGCGGCACATCGAGCTCGTCGGGCCGGAGAAAGCCACCCGCCGCGCCCCCAAGGAGTATCGCCTTGAGGGGCCGGCCTCCCGCCACGCCGCCGGCCAGCTCCAGCAGCTGTCGGAGGGTGGCACCGAACGGCACCTCGTAGACCCCGGGCCGGGTCACACAGCCGGACAGGCAGAACAGTCGCGGACCCGCGGATCCGTCGGTCCCGATCTTGGCGTAGGCGGGGCCACCGATCCGCAAAATCTCCTGCACATTGACCAGGGTCTCGACGTTGTTGATCAAGGTGGGCTTGCCGAACACGCCCGCCTGGACCGGGTATGGCGGCTTGTTCCGCGGTTCGCCTCGAAAGCCTTCGATGGAGTTGAAGATGGCGGTCTCTTCACCGCAGATGTAGGCGCCGCCACCCTTGCGGATCTCGATGTCGAAGGCGAAGCCAGAGCTCATCACGTCGGCGCCCAGCAAGCCGCGCGCCCGGGCGACGTCGAGGGCATTCTGCAGCCGCTCCTGGGCCAGCGGGTATTCGCCCCGCAGGTAGATGAACCCCTGGGCACATCCGGTGGCATACGCGGCGATCGTCATCGCCTCAACGACGGCGAATGGGTCCTCTTCCATGATGACGCGATCCTTGAACGTCCCCGGCTCGGATTCGTCGGCGTTGCAGATCAGGTAGTGGGGGCGAACTGGTTGCCGCGCCACAGCGTCCCATTTCCTGCCGGTGGGGAAGGCCGCACCGCCCCGGCCCAGCAGCTTCGCATCCGTGACTTCCCGAATGACGGCCTCCGGTCCTATGTCAACGGCGCGGCGCAGCGCCTGATAGCCGCCGTTCGCCCGGTAGGCGTCGAGGCTGTCCGGCCTGGCCACTCCTACCCGCCGGAGCAGTCGCAAGGAAGGATCGCCCGCCTGCGGGAGCCGGGGGCGCTCGATCGCGGCCGGGCGGAGATCGCCCCGCAGCACTTTGGCGGCACTGTCTACCGTCAGGTTCCCGAAAAGCGTCTCGACTGGCGTCTGTCCGGCGACGGTCACGAGGGCGGCCGGCGCCTGTTCGCAAAGGCCGAGGCATGGGCTCCTGAGCCAGGCGGCTCCGTCGGGCGGGATCTCATGACGGTCGCCGTCCGGGCCGTGGTGGTAGGCAGGCCCGACCTTCCGCTCCAGCTCGGCGCAGAGCTGCTCCGCCCCCCGGCAGCGGCAGGCGATGTCATCGCAGACGTGCAGGACCCGCTTCGGGCGGGGAACGGTGGACAGCAGGGAATAGAAGGTGGCGACCCCGTACGCGTCGGCAGGGGGGATTGTCAACCGCTCGCAGATGTAGTTGAGCGCCCCCTCGCTGATCCAGCCGACCCGCGACTGCACCGCGTGGAAGGCGGGCAGGAGGAGGTGACGGCGTCCGCGGGCGGCGTGGCCTCCGGACGCCGTGTGGGCGTCGGCGGGACTTCGTTCGCCTCCGTCCCAGCCGGATGCCGGAGCGCCCAGGAAGGCGTCAAGCGCCGCCCGCTCTTCGGATGTGGGTTCCGCGTCGAGTAAATGAAGGTCCACGGAGGCTCCGGTTCCTTACGGGATATCGGGAGACCGCACCGCGGCGGGCTTCCGGGCCTTGGCCTTCACCGGCTCCACCTTCACCGCGCACGCCTTGAACTCGGCGGTGCCGGACTTGGGGTCGGTGTAGTCCACAGTGAGCACGTTGGTCTGCACTTCGTCCTGGAAGTGCAGCGTCATGAAGACCAGGCCGGGCCGGAGCGAGGGATCGATACGGGCAGGTGCCACGACGCTTCCGCGGCGTGAGGTGATCCGCACCGCGTCGCCGTCCAGCAGCCCGAGGCGGGTGGCGTCCTCCGGCGACAGGTCCAGCGACTCGCCCCGCCTGAGCGGCGAAGTGTACCCGCCGGTTTGTACTCCGGTGTTGTACGAGTCGAGGCGTCGGCCGGTGGTGAGCTGGAACGGATATTCCGCGTCGGGCATCTCCAGCGGCGGGTCGTGCTCCACCACGGAGAAGGGTGCCGGCGGACCTTCGACCGGATCCTTCCACAGCCGACTGTGCAGGAACAGCTCGCCCGGATGCTGCTCGTCGTAGCACGGCCAGTGCAGGCCGCCCTCTTTCTCCAGCCGCTCGTAACTCATTCCGGCGAACATCGGCGCCAGGCTGCGGACCTCGTTCCACACCTGCTCCGCGGTCGGCGTGCCCCAATCGTGGCCCAGGCGTCGGGCCAGTTCGCAGATGATCCACATGTCGTCGCGGGCGTTGCCGGGCGGTTCCAACGCCTTCCGCACGCGCTGGACCCGGCGCTCGCTGTTGACGACGGTCCCTTCCGCCTCACACCAGCTCGAGGTGGCTGGAAGCACGACATGGGCGAACTCCGCCGTCCGGGTCATGAAGATGTCCTGGACGACCACGTGGTCGAGCCCGCCGAGCAGGTGTTGCGCCTCTGCCTGGTTGGCCTCGGAGTGCGCGGGATTCTCTCCAATGGCGTATATCGCCCGGAGTTCCCCGTGTTTCATGGCCTCGAACATCTCGCTGAGGTGCTTGCCGTACTGGGGCTTGAGTGTCACGCCCCAGGCCCGCTCGAACTTGGCGCGGACGGCGGGGTCGGTCGTCCAGTCCTGGAAGCCCACCAGCCGGTTCGGGATGGCGCCCATATCCCCGCCGCCCTGTACGTTGTTCTGGCCCCGCAGGGGGTTGACGCCGGAGCCGTAACGACCGATGTGACCGGTGAGGAGGGCGAGGTTGATCAGGGACAGGACGTTATCCACGGCGTTGTGGTGCTCGGTGATGCCGAGGGTCCAGCAGATCACGGCTCGGTCGGCCCGGGCATAGGCATGGGCCGCCCGCCGGATCACGGCGGCTGGCACTCCAGTCTCCCGCTCGGCATAGTCGAGCGTGTAGCGCTCGACGCACGCCCGGTAGGCCTCGAAGCCCGTGGTCGCCCGCCGGATGAAGGCCTCGTTGGCGAGCCCCGCGTGGATGATCTCGCGGGCCATGGCGTTCGCCAAGGCGATGTCCGAGCCCACGTTCACCCCGAGCCAATCGTCTGCCCACTGTGCCGAGGCAGTGCGCCGCGGGTCCACCGCGTAGAGCTTGGCCCCCCGGTGAACTGCCTTGAGGACGTGGTGGAAGAAGATGGGGTGGTTTTCGCGGGCGTTCGCTCCCCAGAGGAAGACGACGTCCGTCTCTTCCACTTCTCGGTAGGAGCTGGTTCCCCCACCGGCACCGAAGACCGTCGCCAGACCGACGACGCTAGGAGCGTGTCACGTTCGGTTGCAGCTGTCGATATTGTGCGTGCCGAAGGCGACCCGGCTCAGCTTCTGAGCCAGGTAGTTCATCTCGTTGCTCGCCTTCGAACAGCTGAATGTGCCAATCGCATCACCACCGTGCGCCTTGATGACCTTGCGGAAGCCCTCCGCCGCACGGTCGAGAGCCTCATCCCAACTCGCGGGGCGAAACGTGCCGTTTTCCCGGATGAGGGGCTCGGTGAGTCTGGTGAACTCCATTGCCATGGGGGCACTCCTCTACCATATAGGAAGGGCAAAGCCGGCCCGATTCAACGCATACCCACTGCGGATGTCAATGTTATACCATTTCGAGCCGAGACGGAATAGCGTGTCCGGGGCCGCGCATCATCGGGCCCCCTTGCAAGGGACAACGAGACAGAGCAATGCAGGACGACCGCGCAGAAGCCCCGCTCGCGGGGAACCGCAGGCGGGGCTTTGTCTTTGGGGCAATGGGCGATGAGGGGCTCGAACCCCCGACCTCGCGCATGTGAGGCGCGCGCTCTAACCAGCTGAGCTAATCGCCCGGATGTGGGGTCGAAAAGCTAAGTCCGGGGCTGGGTGCTGGGCAATGGGCCGGAGCACGGAGGCCGCCGAGCCCAATCGACCCAGGCCGCCAGGTAGTCGAATGATGCGGCCACGTTCTGGGTGATGAGCTTGAGCTCCCAATCGTCCCAAAGAGGCTGCGCAGGCGTTTTGGACCGAGACCTGAGCCTCCGACCGCCGCGTTCCCCAGTCTCGGAGGCACTCCCATGCCTGGGGGGTGCAGCGGTGACATGCACCGCGAGTCTAGGCCGGTGACCAGCCTATCGGTCATCGACCTCCGAACCCCGGCGCAGTTTCGCCCTGAAGCCTCGCTCCCGGCCTTCTTCGTCGACCCACGTGCCGACCAGATCGCCCCGGTTGTTGATCCCCGCGATCTTGGTTTCCTCCGCCCCGGGGAAGTCGATGGTCTTGAAATTGCCATCGCGATCCCGCAGGAAGCCGTGGTCCGCGCCGTCGGATTCGAGCGCGTAGATTCCCACGATGTCGCCCTGATCGTTGATTCCCCGGGCCACGGTCTCTACGGCACCGGGATAGTCGACTTCGGTGAACTCTCCGTCGTGCAGCAGGAAGCCGTGGTTATCACCGCATTGGCCGACGATGTCGCCCCCGCGGTTGATCCCCTCGATTTGGGTGCTTTCATCACCGCAGTCGATCAGGGTATAGGTCGCGTGCCGGAACAGGAACCCGCGATCCCCATCCGGCGTGGCCATCGTCCCCACGATGTGGCCCCTGGTGTTGATGGCGGTGGCTTCCACACTGCTGGCGGCCGGCGGGTCGGGAAGCCTGGTGTACCGATGGTCCTTGAGCCGGAAGCCGTGATGGGGTCCCACGGTTCCGTCCGGTTCCCGTTCCGCGAAGAACCCCACAATGACGCCATGATCATTGATGTCCTGTGGGGCGGTGCCGATGCTGCGCGGGACTCTGATCCTCGAAAACTCTCCGTCCTCAAAATGATAGCCAATGGATCCCGCAATGGTGGAGTCGGGCTGGGCGGCGAACGTGCCCACGACTTCGACTTCCGAGTTGATCCCATAGCCGTTGGTCTGCTGTGAGGAAAACGGGTTGATGGATCGGAAGACATAGTCGCCGTCCCGGATGCGGAGAGCCGGGGCGAGCGCGGGCGACGCCTCGTAGAGAGCCGGTTGGGTTGGCAGCCTTTGTGATTCGTCGCATCCGCTGACGGCGCCGATGACCAGGAGCAAGCCGCAGCACAGGAGACCGTGGTTGGGGGTTTTCATGGCAGGACTCCGTCTGAGTTTACCCAGTGAGCCTCCGGCCGCGGCAGGCAGGGTCGTAGGCGTGCCGGACCGTCGGGCTCAAGAGCCGGGCGTCGGCGTGCATGATCCGGGCTCAGGGCCCAAGTGGTGGGGGGGAAACAAGCCCAGGACATCTTCTCTGCTCACCATTTTTGACCGCCCGAATCGTGCCGCCTCCCGGTGGCTCACCCAGCCCGAGCCTGCGGCCGTTCTGATCCCGCCGGAATTCGTTGTAAGGCAGTCACTTGCCGCCACCGTCGTCGGAGTCAATCCCCCTCACGCGGCCGTGCGGAACGCGAGGCGCAAGATAGGCTCGCGGCCACACTGAGGCGCCTGACCCACAACGACAGCCGATCACCGAGGCGGCCGAGCAATATTCGCGGTTCGTCGATCTCTGGAAGGACGCTGACCCGGAGTTTCAGTCGGCGGTATCCGCGGCGGGGACGAGATTGGGGGCGTTGAGGCGGGAGCGAGGCCGCAAGGTACGGTGACGTTCGTGAAAATCAACCACCGGCACCGAGGCGACTAGTCCGCTTCGAGTAGCTCCTCGGGCCGTACTACCGCGACTCCCGCTTTCCCCACCTCGACCCCTGCCGCCAGGTTGGCAACGATCGTCGCCTCGAGCACCGAGGCCCCGGCGCTCAGCGCCGCGGCGCACCAGGCGGCGACGGTGTCGCCGGCCCCCGAAACATCGAACACCGCGCGGGCCCGGGCGGAGATCCGGTCGGTCCGGCCAGGGCTCACCAGCACCATCCCCTCGCCACCGAGGGTGAGCAGCATGTGCTCCACGCCGAGCCGGGTGACGGCGTCCTGCAGTGTGTCGGGCCGTGCGAGGTCGGCGCCCGGTCCCAGCGCGGTCGACAGCTCACGGCGGTTGGGCTTGAATACGGTGGCACCGGCGTAGGCCAGGAAGTTCCGGTACCGCGGATCCACTATCACCGGAATGCCGCGCGCCCGCGCCGCCGCGATGAGCGGCGCGATAACTGCCGGAGCGAGGACGCCCTTGTCATAGTCCTCCAGCACCAGGGCGTCGGCCCCGTCGATCGCCGACCGCCCGGCGGCGACCACCAGCTCGGCCGTTGCCGGATCGAGCGGGGAATCCTCCTCCTCATCGATCCGCACCACCTGCTGCCCGCCGGCAATGACTCGGGTTTTGACGGTGGTCGGGCGCCCGGGAAGGGCGATCAAGCCATCATCCGCGAAGCCAGCTTCACGACACACTCGCCGGAGCAGGGCCCCGTCGGCATCGTCTCCAATGACAGCGGTGAGCGCCGGGAGGGCGCCGAGGGCCGCGATGTTGGCCGCGACATTGGCGGCGCCGCCCGGCGACGCGCGGCGCTCCGCGACGGTGACCACCGGCACCGGGGCCTCGGGGGAGAGCCGCTCGCTGTCGCCGATCAGGTAACGATCGAGGATGGCGTCGCCCACGACGGCAATCCGCCGGCCCCGCATCCGCCCGAGGAGATCCTTGAGTCGGTCGGCCGCCAGCTCCACGCTAGAACCGTCCCTTGGCGCCGAGTCCGAGTGTCGCCTCGATCCGCCCCTCGAACCGGGTACGGTCGTCGCCGCTCACGTGGAACCGGTTCTGGATGTAATGCAGCCCGCCGCTTCCCCGGATCTGCAGCGGGCCCTGCCGGCCACTTACGCCGACGGCGATCCGCCAGGTGCGCTCGACGGTGCCGATGAAGAGTGTCGGCGTATCTCCCCGGGCTGTGCCCTGCGGGAACGCGTCGGTAATCCGTCCCTCGCCCTGGCGGAGCAGGGTGAGTTCCGGCGTCACCAGCCAGCGCCGGGCGACCGGCGCGGTGACGGTCAGCGTGATCTGGTCGTTGTCGACGAAAGAACGCCCCAGCCCAACCCCCTGGTCGACGAAACTTTCGAACGGATCGCCGGCCAGCAGCGCCAGACTCGACGCCTGGGTATAGGCGGCGCGCCAGGCGACCTGCCCGGCGAGCGGGCCGGTGCCCATCAGAGTAAATGCGTAGCGGTTGGGTACCCGGGTCGGACCCGAGGTGTTCTGGTACTGGAAATCGTCCAGACCGAGCTGACCGGAGAGCGTGATCCGGCGGCTCACCCGCCAGGCGACGTCGAGCCCGAGCAGGAGGTTGCCGCGGTCACCGATGCCGTACTCGTTGGCGAGCAGGAGCAGCGTCACCGGGTTCCGGTACCGGGCGTCGAATGAGCGGGAAGGACCCGAGAGCACCACGGTCTCCCACAGGCCCAGGCTAAACCGGCGGGAGAGCCGGAGATCGAGCCGATGGGCAAAGAAATATCGATGGACCACCGAAGCCGAGGTGTCGGTGTCGGCCAGGGTCGACGCCTGGGCGGAGAGTCGCAACCGATCGTTGCCCACCTCGAACGCGAACCGCGGATGCGGGTAGCCGTAGTCGCTGAGCCCGATTCCCGGCAGGCCGACCGGACCCCAGTTCTGATCCATCTCGCCGTAATAGAGACGGACGAACTTGAACTGGGCGGAGAGATAGCCCTCCCGGTGTCGGCCGGCGACCTCGAGATCCTTTCGCCCCGGCCAGTCGGGGTCTTTGATGATGCTGGGCTCCAGGGCCGGCCGGCTCGCCAGCACCACGTCGCCGAACACCGCCTTGAGTCCCAGTTCGGTGAACGGTTTGCCCGCGCCGGGGCCGGCCGGATGCAGCGGATCGCGCCGGGCGTGGGTGTAGGCCTGGAGTCCGGCGCGCCCGGCGGCTTCCCAACGCTGGTCCGAGGGGTCGTCGGTCCATTGTCGGCTCAATTCGGTGAGCAGTTGCGGGTCGCGCGCCTCGCCCCGGGCAAGCGCCGAGTCGAGGACCCGGACCGCATCCGCCCGCCGGAACGGCCGGACGAAGGGCGAGGGGTCGTCCACGTCACCGAGCGCGATGAGGTGCTCGAGCAGCGGCAGCGCGGGATCGTCGAGGGATATATAAGGAGAGGCCTGGGCCCCGAGTGACGTCGCGCTCAGGAAGACAAGCGCCGTGAGCCAGGCGGTGCGGAAGGGCATCCGCGAATTATAGGGGGGCGGGGACCGCAGGGAACGGGGAACTGGGGAGCGGGAGAACGGGAGAACGGGAGCAGTGGAAACGGTAGAACGGGGGAACGGGGGAACGGGGGAACGGGGAAGGGGAACGGGGGCGGGGAAGAGCGGGCCGCCCCGCGACCGTTGTCATTCCGAGCCAGCGAGGCGAGCGAGGAATCCCTCTAGGTCGGCCTCTATAGGGATCCCTCGCCCGCTTCGCGGGCTCGGGATGACAGCACCGCCTTCGCGGTCTCAGGATGAGGTGGCGGGGGACGGGCCCATCGCAACCTTACGCCCGTTCCCCCGTTCCCCCGTTCCCCGTTCCCCGTTCCCCGTCCCCCGTTCCCCCTACCACTATCTTCCCCGCATGTCCGACCAGTTCCGGGTGGAATCGACCAGGGGAGGCCGGGTCGAATCGGTGCACCGGGTCTCGGTCGCGGTGGTCGATCGCGACGGACGGCTGGTGGCCAGTGCGGGAGATCCGGCGCTGGTGACCTTCTGGCGCTCGGCGGCGAAGCCATTTCAGGCCGCCGCCATGGTCGCCGACGGCGCGGCGGACCGCTTCGGCTTCGAGTCCCGGGACCTGGCCCTGGCATGTGCCTCCCATTCCAGTGAGCCGGTGCATCTCGAGACCGCCGCGGCGATGCTCAAGAAGCTGGGACAGCCGGAGTCCGCGCTCGCCTGCGGGCCACACCAGCCGCTCTCGGCGGTGGTCGCGGAGCAGGTGATCCGCCACGACATCGCGATGTCGCCGCGGTGGAGCAACTGCTCGGGGAAACACGCCAGCATGATTGCCCTCGCCCTCAATAACGGCTGGCCGGTGGCGGGGTACGCGTCGACCGGTCACCCGGTGCAGGCTCGCATCCTGAGCGAAGTGGAGCGCTGGACGGACACCGCGGCGAGGGACATCGCTCTGGGAGTCGATGGCTGCACCACCGTCTGCTTCGGCTTGCCACTCGCTGCGATGGCGCTGGCCTACGGCCGGCTCGCGGTGACGGCGGAGCCGTCGGCGCAGCGGCTGCGCGACGCGATGACTCTGCATCCCGACCTGATCGCCGGCGAGGACAGGCTCGAGACCGACCTCGGCCGGGCCGTCCCCGGCAAGGCGATCGCCAAGGTGGGGGCGGACGGTATCTTCTGCGCACTGCTCCCGGAGCCCGGTCTCGGCATCGCGCTCAAAGTGGAAGACGGCGACATGCGCAGCTCGTCTCCGGCCCTGCTGGCGGTGTTGCGGGCCATCGCGGAGCGCTCAGCCATCGGGTTCGACCCCGATACGCTGCCCCCGACAGTGACACGCCATGCGGAGCTGCCGACCGTCAACACCCGGGGGATCACCACCGGGGTGCTGCGCCCGGCCGGGGGGTTGGGATTCAGGGATTAATGCGTGGAACGGGGAACGGGGAACGGGGAACAGGGAACGGGGGAACGGGGGAACGGGGAACAGAACTGTGACGAGCGGGTGGGCCCCATTGTCATTCCGAGCGAGCGAAGCGCGCGAGGAACCCCTGTAGGTGCGCACTTATAGGGATCCCTCGCCCGCTCCACGGGCTCGGGATGACAGCACTTGTCGGCCGGCTCGGGATGACAGCACCCGCTCCACGGGCTCGGGATGACAAGGCCCGCTCCGCTGGCTCGGCATGACAGCACCCGCTCCACGGGCTCGGGATGACAAGGCCCGCTCCGCTGGCTCGGCATGACGGCACCTGCTTCGCGGGGTCAGGATGATGGAGTGGGGGCACCAGGCCCTGCGTTTCCGCGACTAGTCGTGCGCGGATAGAACACCGCTGAACCAACAGGGAGACCGTACACTCATGGCCAGGCAGGACCAGCTCGACTCGGCGACACTCACCCTGGTCGGTTTCGCCGCCGCTATCGCCAAGGGAGACGAATCCCAGCTCCGGGAGCAGGCCGCCCGGTGCCGGGAACAGGCGGTGCCGCTGGAGTGGGTGGAAGAACTGCTGCTGCAGTCGCTGCTGATCGTCGGCTACCCCCGGACCCTGGTCGGGCTGGCCACCTGGCGAAAGGTGGGCCGGGTGGCGGCGCCGCCCGATGACGCCGATGCGAGCTACGACCGAGCAGACGAGTGGACCATGCGCGGGGACGCCACCTGCCGGGTTGTGTACGGCGATAACTATGACCGGCTGCGCGACCACGTGCGCGCCCTGCATCCGGCGGTGGACAGCTGGATGATCACCGAAGGATACGGGCGCACCCTGTCCCGGCCGGGGCTGGATCTGCTCCGCCGGGAGCTGTGCGTCGTGGCCCAGACGGCGGTGCTCGACACTCCCCGCCAGCTGCACTCCCATCTGCACGGTGCGCTCCACGCCGGCGCCGCCCCGGGCGCCGTGGACGCGGTACTCGCGGCGGTCGGTCCCTTCGTGTCCGGCGGGCAGTTGGAGCGGGCAAGGAGTCTGTGGGCGCGGATCCGGGACAGGGCGGACAGGGCGGACAGGGCGGACAGGGCGGACAGGGCGGACAGGGCGGACAAGGCGGACAAGGCGGACAAGACGGACAAGGCGGACAAGGCGGACAGGGCGGACAGGTCTCATACTGATAACTGATAGCTGACAGCCGACAGCCGACAGCCGACACCCGACAGCCCACAGCCACCCACCCCATGTTCATCGACCACGTCACCATCCGCGTCACCGCCGGGACCGGCGGCTCCGGCGCCGCGTCGTTCGCCCGGTTCAAGTACAAGCCCAAGGGCGGGCCGGACGGCGGGGATGGTGGGCATGGCGGTTCGATATACATCAAAGCCGACCCGAACCTCGCCACCCTGCTCGACTACCGATACAAGAGTGGCTGGAAGGCCCAGCGGGGGCTGCACGGTAAAGGAAAGACGATGACCGGCCGCTCGGGCGAGGACCTCTACCTCCCCGTTCCTTCCGGCACCGAGATCCGCGAGTCCCTGGGCGGCGCGCTCATCGGCGAAGTGCTCGATGCTGGAGATACTCTGCTGGTCGCCAAGGGTGGGCGGGGAGGCCGGGGCAACGCCCGCTTCGCAACACCCACCCACCGCGCCCCGAGAGAGTGGGAGCCGGGGGAAGCGGGTGAAGACCGCGAGCTGGCCCTGGTGCTCAAGCTGATCGCCGACGTGGGTCTGGTCGGTGAGCCGAACGCGGGAAAGAGCACGCTGCTGTCGGTGATCTCCGCGGCGCGCCCCAAGATCGCCGAGTATCCGTTCACCACGCTGGAGCCAAATCTGGGGGTGGCGGCGCTGTCCGATAGCCGGACATTCGTGGTTGCCGATATCCCCGGGATCATCGAAGGGGCGCACGCGGGGAAGGGGCTCGGCCTCCAATTCCTGCGGCACGTGGAGCGCACTCGACTGCTGGCCCTGCTCCTGCCACTGGATCGGACGGATCTGCAGGCGGTGTACGACCAACTCCGTCACGAGATCCGGGCTTACAGCGAGGAGCTGGCGGGCAAACCGCACGTGGTGCTGCTCTCCAAGCGCGACCTGCTCCCTCCCGCCGCCCCGCTGCCGGCGGTCAACGCCCCGGACGCCATCGGCATACTGGCGTTTTCCGCGGTGAGCAGTGTGGGACTCGAGGAACTGAAAGAGTACCTCTGGAAGGCCGTGGGAGCGGTTCGAGCCGCCGACCGCCCATGAGCAGAGCCGCAGAGGTTCGGAACAACCGGGCGATCCTTCCCGCATCGGAGCGCGCGGAGGGGCATCCCGGCTCCGACGCCACGGCGTGGGCATGCGGGCGAGCTGCCTGAATGCACGACGTCGACCGCGCGGCCTACGTCTCCCTCGCCCTCACGCCAGGCATCGGGGCGGTGCGCCTGGCCGCGCTCCTGGCCGGGTTCCGCACGGCGGGCGGTGTGCTGGCGGCCTCGCTCGACAATCTCCGCTCGATTCGCGGCATCTCCCCAGCGGCTGCCACGGCGATCAAGGAGCGGACGGTCGCCGATGGGGAGACGGCCATCGATCAGGCGCGGGCGCTGAGGGGCGAGTGCCTGTTGCCATCGGACCCGGGGTTCCCTGAAGCGTTCCGCGAAATCCCCGATCCCCCGACGCTGCTGTTCGCACTGGGCGATCTCGATCATCTGAAAATGCCGGCGGTCGCGATCGTAGGCAGCCGGGATCACACCGCCTACGGCGCTGAAGTGTGCCGGGCCGTCGCCCGGGGAGCGGCCGAAGCCGGCCTCGCGGTCGTGAGCGGGATGGCGCGCGGACTGGATGCGATCGCGCACGTGACCGCGCTGGCGGCCGGCGGTACGACCATCGGCATTCTCGGCAACGGGCTCGGTGTGATCTATCCGGCGGCCAACCGCACCCTTTACCGCGACATGGCCGAGCGGGGGCTGCTGCTCACCGAGTTTCCGCCGGGCGAGCGACCGGGTGCAGGGTCATTCCCGAGGCGGAACCGGCTGATCAGTGCCATGGCCCGAGTCACGGTGGTGGTCGAAGCCGCCGGCGGTTCCGGCACGCTGATCACGGTCGCGGCCGCGCTGGCCCAGGGCCGAGACGTCATGGCCGTTCCCGGTAACATCTCGAGCCCGACCTCCATCGGCACCAACCGACTGATCCGGGATGGGGCAGAGCCGCTGCTGGAGGTGGACGATCTGCTGGCGCACTATCCGGAACTCGGCGGCTCGGCGGCTCGGCGGCTCGGCGTGGTGAAAGAGGTGCAGGCGGCCCAAACGAACTGCGTCCCCGTCGGTCTCAAGCCGGTCGAGTCGTCGATCTACGGCGCGCTGACTGCGGGGCCGGCGTCGCTCGATGACCTTGTGAGGCACGCCGGGGTCTCGGTGTCGGAGACCCTCACGGCGGTCAGCGCGCTCGAGCTGCGCGGGGTTCTCGGTGAGGTGAACGGCCTGGTGGCGTTGACGCCTGCCTCGCCTTAGACCCGAGCCGGAGCCCCAGACCTTCAGGTGACGCGCTTGGTGGCGGGCAGGCGGTCTCGCCGATTAGAAGACCGCCAGGCGGCATGAGCGCGCGACCCTGGCGCTGGCCCCCACCTCGCCCGTGCCATAGGTTAGCCCAAGTGGGCACTCACCCGTCCGTCGCATGCTGAACCTCGTCGCCACCACGTGCCGACGCCTGCCGCCATCCAGCGCAGGGATGCTCCTCGCCGTCCTCGCCTGCACGGCTGGGCAGACTGAGCCTGACCCTCAGCAGCCGCCGACGGGGTTGCGATCGCTCACGATCCGTGGTCGGGTGGGGGATTCGCTCGGCGTGCCGTTTGGCGGGGTCTTGCTTCGCACGCACGTCGCGGCGACCGGCGACGCCACCGGCTTGTTCGGGACGGGGTGGCAGATAAACGGAGACGGCATGATCAACCGGACCTTCTACGAGGAGAGTCCGGCTCTCCAGCGCGATTTCAGCGGCACCATTGCGTTTACGCTGACTGGAACACGGGTTCGATGGACCGTGCAGGGCGTTCGAGGATTCCGGCTGGGTGCAGCCATACCAGCGACCAGCGAGGATCATCGACGACACGGTGGAGTTCGAGGTCGTGCTCCGCTCCCGGCCGCTCCCAGCCATTACCCCCGGTGGTTTCTGCGGTATCGGAACGGATTTCGGCTGGCTGTACCTGAATCTCAACATCGATAGTCTGGCCGACTCGGTATTCGGTCACTGGGATCTCGGGTTCAGTGCCACCATCGGGTCTCGATATGGGGTGTTCGCGGGAGACCTCCAGAAGACCACCCTGCTTCTCGAGCTGACGGACACGCTCAACCCCAGCTGTCCCGACTGGCGGTTCACTGCGCCCGTGGATTCCATCAGCCGGGTGATCTACCCGGGGTGGCTGACGAATTGTGATGGACGGCCGGTTCCGGGGAGGTTCTGGTTGCGGCCGGGTAACAATTAGCCGTCAGCCGTCAGCCGTCAGCCGTGAGCCGTGAGCCGTGAGCCACTAGCCGTTAGCCATTGACCTCGACTTCCTGTCCGCCCTGTCCGCCCTGTCCGCCTTGTCCGCCTTGTCCGCCTTGTCCGCCCTGTCCGCCTTGTCCGCCCTGTCCGCCTTGTCCGCCCTGTCCGCCCTATCCGCCCCGTCCGTCTTGTCCGCCTCGTCCGCCCCGTCCGTCTTGTCCGCCCTGTCCGCCCGTCCGCCCGGTTCCCCGTTCCCGCTTCCCCCGTTAAGTTGAGTCGTCTAGGCCTTCGACCTTCAATGACTGCTCCCTCCAGCCCCACGTGCGTCCGCTGCGGCGAACCCATCACCCCGGGTGCGCGGTTCTGCATGAAGTGCGGGTCGGATGTCTCGGGAGAGCAGAGTGGCGTGGCGACGGCCCTGATGCCCGCGGCCCAGGAGCGGGACGCCAATGACGCCGTGCTCGAGGCGCTCAAACACGCCACCCTGGGCGAGTACGAGATCCTGCGGGAGCTGGGCCGGGGCGGCATGGCGACGGTGTACCTGGCCCACGACATCGCCCTCGACCGCAAGGTGGCCATCAAGGTCATGTCGCCGGCGCTGCTGCTCATGGGCGAGGGGATGACCGAGCGCTTCAAGCGCGAGGCCCGCACCGCCGCCAACCTGAGTCACCCGCACATCATCCCGATCTACACCGTGAAGAGCAGCGGCAAGTCGCTGTTCTTCGTGATGAAGTTCATCGCGGGCCGGTCGCTGGAGGCGATCATCAAGGACCTGGGCCCGATGCCGATCCCGATGGTCAAGGGCATCCTGCACCAGGTTGGCGGTGCGCTCGGCTACGCTCACCGCCACGGGATCGTGCACCGGGACGTGAAGCCGGCCAACATCATGATCGACGAGGAGGGCTGGTCGGTGGTCACCGACTTCGGCATCGCCAAGGTGGCCGAGAATCGCGGTCTCACGATGACCGGCATCGCGGTGGGGACCCCGTCCTACATGAGCCCCGAGCAGTGCGCCGCCAAGGACATCACCGGCAAGTCGGACCAGTATTCGCTCGGGGTGGTCGCCTACGAAATGCTGACCGGGAAGCAGCCGTTCGAGGGCGACTCGGCGATGGCCATCATGTTCGCCCATTTCCACGAGCAGCCCAAGGCGCTCACGGAGAAGCGGGCGGACTGCCCGGCCGAGATCTCGGCGGCGGTCATGCGGATGCTGGAGAAGGCGCCCGACACCCGATTCCAGTCGATCGAGGATGCGGTGGCCGCGATGGGCGCCCAGCAGCTCGCCCACGACGATCCCAACCGGCGCCGCCTCATCGAGATCGCCAAGAAGGGCAGCACCCGCGAGATCCTCAAGCAGGTGACGCCGCCGCCCACCAGTCCGGTCCCGCCGGCCAAGACCCGGCAGGTGGTCGAGGCGCCGACCACGCCGATCCCGAGCCCGAAGATCATCAGTCTGGCCGTCACGCCGGCCAAGAGCGACCTGCACGTCGGCGACACCATGCAACTGACCGCGACCCCGCGCGCGGCCGGCGGCACGTCGGCGGGCGGAAGAGTGAGCTGGAAGTCGAGCGACAGCGCGATCGCCACCATCTCGGCCGCCGGACTGGTGACGGCGCTCGCCCCCGGCGCGACCGCCATCACCGCGACCTGCGAGGGGGTGAACGGGACGTCGCAGATCACCGTGAGCCGGGTGCCGGTCGCCTCGGTGCTGCTCGCGCCCGCGACGCCCGAGGTGTCCGTGGGCGACGAACTCCAGATGCGGGCGACCCTCCAGGACCAGCACCATGCCACGCTCGAGGATCGTGAAGTGAAGTGGACCGTCGCTCCCGCGAACCTCGCCGCAGTGAACGAACGGGGCCTGGTGACCGGTAAGAAGGAAGGCGCCGGAGAGATTCAGGCCGAGAGCGAAGGCGTGAAGGCCAGCGTCCGTCTGCTGGTGACTGCGGCGCCGGTGGCCAACGTGACGCTCTCACCCGCCCAGGCGACCGTCGCGGCCGGTCAGGCGGTGTCGCTCGAGGCCACGGTCACCGACAAGGGCGGGAAGAAGCTCACCGGGCGCGACGTGACCTGGCGGTCCGCGGCGGACAAGGTGGCGTCGGTTTCGAAGCACGGCGTGGTGACCGGCGAATCGGAAGGCACCGCCGAGATCATCGCCGAGGCGGGTGGCAAGGAGGCGTCGGCCAGGGTCCTGGTAACTCCCGCCGCGGTGGCGTCGGTGACGGTCGTGGAGCCGAAACCGTTCATTGCGGGGGAACGGGTTCAGCTGGTCGCGGTGGTCAAGGACGGTCGGGACCTGCCGCTCACCGGCCGGGAGGTGAAGTGGAGCTCGTCCTCGCCCGGCGTGGCCACCGTGATGAAGGACGGCCAGCTCACCGGGATGGCACCGGGCACCGCCAGGATCACGGCCGAATGCGAAAAGAAGAGCGGCACCGTGACCGCGACGGTGCTCCCGGTCCCGGTCGTCTCGGTAACGATCGAGGGCAAGACCGATCCTCTCCTGGTTGGCGGTAAGCTCGCGCTCAAGGCGACGGCGAAGGACGCGAAGGGCAATGTGCTGTCCGGTCGCCCGGTCATGTGGGAGTCGAGCGCGGTGAAGGTCGCCTCGGTGGACGGCGAGGGCCGGGTGACCGCCAAGGCTCCCGGCAGCGCGGGAATCACCGCGGCGATTGAGGGCAAGAAGGCCGAGTTCCGGGTGACCGTCGCGGCGCCGGCGGTCGCGGAAGACCGGACCGAAGTGCTGTCGACGCCGGTGCCACCGGTTGCCGAAGCCAGGACCGAGGTCCTTCCGCCGCCGCCTTCTACTGGTGCCCACCGGCGCATTCCCGAGACGGCCGCGCCGCCGAGCCGCCGAGTCGCCGAGCCGCCGAGCCGTCCAGCCCTGAAGGACTCCCTCGCGGCCGGGTCGCCTGCGGCTCCCGAGGGCCGCTCGGTCGCCGCCGAGCCGACCAGCAGCAAGGGCAAATTGATCGGCGCGGTGGTCGGCCTGGCCATCGTCGCCGTTGCCGCGTTCGCAATGCTGGGGCGGGGCGGTGGGGGAGACACCGCTCCGCCGTCGGTCCCGCTGCCGACCGCCGCCGTCGCCGTGGCCACGGTGACCATCTCGGGCGAGGCTGGGGCCGTGCCGGTCGGGCGCACGCGCCAGTTGGCTGCCCTGCTCCGGGATGCGGGCGGAGTCGAGTTGTCCGGCCGGTCGCTGGCCTGGACGTCGAGCGATCCGTCGGTCGCCGAGGTATCGCCGCTCGGCGCCATCACCGGCCTCAAGCCGGGGACCGTAACCATCAGCGCCGCGAGCGAAGGCAAAACGGGCTCTCTGACCGTGAGCGTCGAAGAACCCACGAGCAACCTCCCCGCGGCGGTGGCCACGGTGACGGTGGCCGGCGGTGGCCGGGCTCTTGACGTGGGTGAGACGTTGCAGCTGTCGGTGACGGTGAAGGACGCGAAAGAGGCCCTGCTGACGGACCGCCGAGTGGTGTGGACCACTGCGGATCCTCAGGTGACGCTGGTCTCGTCCACCGGTCTGGTGACCGCGGCCGGTCCCGGCACCGCCACGATCAGTGCCAGCAGCGAAGGGAAGAGCGGCAACACCCGGGTCACCGTCAATGCGCCCAAGCCGGCTCCCAAACCGGTGGAGCCCGAGCCAAAGCCGCCCACGCCCGCCGCGCCGGTGGCGGTGGCGAGCGTGTCCTTGACCCCGGAGACCGCGACGATCGTGGCCGGAGGCTTCGTCGAGCTGAGCGCGGCGCCGGTCGACGCCAAGCGGAACGCCCTCACCGACCGCGCTGTCACCTGGAAGTCGAGCGATGACCGCATCGCCCGGGTGGACGACGGCACGGTGACCGGTGTTGCCAAGGGCCTCGCGACGATCACGGCGACTGTCGAGGGCAAGTCGGCCAGCGCCCGGGTCACGGTGAACGAGGCCACCGTGCCGGTGACGGCGGTCGTCATGACGCCGACCAGCCGGTCCCTCAAGGTGGGTGAGACGGCCACCTGGCGGGCGGTGGCCCGCGATCCGAGAGGCCGGGAGTTGAGCGATCGCGGAATCAAGTGGTCCTCGAGCGCGCCCCAGGTCGCGAGCGTGAATGACCGCGGCGTGATCACGGCAGTCGCAGCCGGCACGGCCGACATCCGGGCGGAATCGGAAGGGAAGACCACGTCCGAGCGCATTACCGTGGCAGCCGCCCCGCCGCCACCAACCCCGGGGCCGGTCACGCCGACTCCCGGCCCGGTCACGCCGCCGGCCGCCGCCGCGTCGCTGCTGCCGCGGCGCGCCGTCGAGGCGGGAGGCGGGTTCTCCTGCGGCATCGGCCAGAGCGGCGCCGTCTGCTGGGGCGCGGGGCAGTCCGGGATCGTCGCCATCGAGGGCACCGCCGGTCTGTCCAGCATCACGATGGGGCGAGCCCATGGCTGCGGCCTCCTGGCCGGTGGGCGGGCCGTCTGCTGGGGGGACAACCGGCTCGGCCAGCTCGGCGACGGCTCGGCCACCACCAGCCCGAGTGCCGTGCCGGTGGCAGGCGACCTGAGTTTCTCGACGATCTCCGCCGGCGCGGCGCACACCTGCGGCATCGCGGGCGGCAAGGCCTATTGCTGGGGCAAGGGCAAGGAAGGCCAGCTTGGTGACCGGTCGCGCAGCGACCGGAGGCGGCCGGTGGCGGTGAAGACCGGGCAATCGTTCGTGGCGATCAGCGCCGGCGGCGACCACAGCTGCGCGCTCACCGCGGCGGGTAAGGCCTACTGCTGGGGCGACGGCTTCTCAGGCCAGCTCGGCTTCGGCGGCCTGGAGCAGCAGACCGAACCGATCGATGTCTCGGGGAGTCAGAAACTCACCCGCATCGCCCTGGGCGGGAAGCACACCTGCGCGCTCACTGATGGCGGGAAGGCCTACTGCTGGGGCTCCAACGAATCCGGGCAACTCGGCGACGGGTCCAAGTCGGACCGCGCGACTCCCCAGGAGGTGAGCGGCGCCCAGACCTACGCCAGCATCAGCGCCGGCGCCAATCATACCTGTGCCGTGACCTCCGGCGGCGAGGCTTTCTGCTGGGGGGAGGACCGGTTCGGCCAGCTCGGCGACGGCGGCAAGAGCGACCGCACCAAGCCGTTCGCGGTGAGCGGCGGTCTGTCGTTCACGTCGATCTCGGCTGGCGAGGGCTACACCTGCGGAATGACCAGCGCCGGGGCGCAATGCTGGGGACGAAACGAGCGTGGCCAGCTGGGAGATGGTACCATCACCGGACGAGGACTGCCGGGGCCGGTGAAGGAGTAGGCGGTAGGACGGTAGCGACGGTAGGGGTGCACGCGAAAAGGCAGGGCAGCGGTGTGTCACCCGCGCCCTGCCTTTCGTCTACCGTCCAACCGTCGTAACCGTCGTACCGTCCTACTGCTTGCCGAGCGGCACGCCCACGCTGAAGACCAGATCGGTCTGGAACTTGCCGGGGTAGAACCCGACCCGTGCGTTATCACCCTTATCCGGATCGAAGCTGTAGAAGTTGCCCTCGGCCCGGATGGTGATGGGGAAGCGCGGGGTGACGTTGGCACGGAGTCCGATGCCGGCCACGCCGCCGAAACTGGTCAGCTTGCCGTCGATCGCCGGGTCATTCCAGAAATCGCCACCATGGTTGACGATGATCCCGCCGAGAACCAGGCTCAGGTTGCTGCGCCTGGGTACGATCACGGCCCGCAGGCTGCCGATGATCACGTTGCCCTTTCCGGTGATCGCGAGGTCGGCCCCGTTGTTCTGGTTGGGGTCGGCCACCACGAATCGGATGTTGCTCTGGGCGAAGCCGAAGGACCCTTCGGCGCCCAGTGTAGCGCCGAGCGGAATCTTGACCCGCAGACCGAACATCGCGGTGTTCTCCTGCGACACGGTGATGTTCGTCAGCCCGCTGAAGCCGCCGCCCAGCGTCGCCAGGTCGAAATCGTCGTTGTAGTAATCGGACATCGAGAAGAAGCTGCCGATCCAGGGCGTCACCTCGAAACGGTTCTGCGCCGAGAGCAGCGACGGACCGGCAAGCGCCGCGACGACCATCGCAATCGAAAGCCGCCGGCGCACGGACGAAGTATGCGGCACACAACCCCCTTAGGAGAGGAATCGGACTATCCGGGACAGGTTGCCGTGGGACGGGGGTACTATGCCCACCGGCGAGGGGGCTGTCAACTGTGGGGAACCGGGAACGGGAGAACGGGAGAACGGGAGAACGGGAGAACGGGAGAATGGGGGAACGGGGGAACGGGGGAACGGGGAATGAGGAATGCGCAGTGTCCCGGCACCGCCTGTCATTCCGAGGGAGCGGAGCGACCGAGGAATCCCTGTCGGTGCGCACCGGAAGGGATCCCTCCCTCGCTGCGCTCGGTTCGGGATGACATGCTTGTCCCGCTCACCGCTCACCGCTCACCGCTTACCTTAGACCGGTGCACCTCTACCTCCACGTCCCGTTCTGCGCCCGGCGCTGCAGTTACTGCGATTTCGCGATTGCGGTGCGGCGCAGCACGCCGTCCGCCAGCTACGCCGATCGGATCCTGGCGGAGTGGCGTGGGTGGCGGGAGGATCCGCGTCTGGGGACGGTGGCGGAGCTGGCGACGGTCTACTTCGGTGGCGGCACGCCATCGCGCCTCGCCACCGACTCCCTGGCACGGATTCTCGAGACCATCACCGCTCATTGGCCGCTTCGGGAAGGGGCGGAGGTCACTCTGGAGGCCAACCCCGAGGACGTCACCCCCACCGCCGCCCGCGCCTGGCAGGCAGCGGGGATCACCCGCGTGTCGCTCGGCGCCCAGTCGTTCGATCCGGCCGTGCTCCGCTGGATGCACCGGACGCATTCGGCGGAGCAGGTGCCGCGGGCGGTGGAGGTCCTGCGTGCGGCGGGCCTCGCGAGCATTTCCCTGGACCTGATCTACGGATTGCCGTCGAGCCTGGCTCGGGATTGGGGCCACGATCTCGATTCCGCGCTCGCCCTCAAGCCCGATCATCTGTCGCTCTACGGCCTGACCGTGGAGGCCCGGACGCCGCTGGCCCGATGGGTCGCCCGAGGCATCGCCGACCCGGCGCCGGACGAGAGCCAGGCGGCGGAGTTCCTGCAGGCGCACGCCCGGCTGACTGGGGCGGGGTTTCGGCATTACGAGGTGTCGAACTACGCGCGTCCCGGCCAGGAGGCCGTCCACAACAGCGCCTACTGGGCGCGTGCCCCCTACCTTGGGCTCGGACCTTCGGCGCACAGCGGGATCGGTACGTCGCGGTGGTGGAACCTGCGTGACTGGGAGGCCTGGAGCCGAGCCATCGCCGGAGGGCGCCCGGGCGTGGAGGGGGAGGAGCTGCTCGACCCTTGGGCGGTCGCGACAGAGACGCTCTATCTCGGTCTTCGCACCGACCGAGGTGTTGATCAGGAGCTGATCGATGAAGTCGATCTGCGCACCTGGGAATCGGCGGGCTGGGCGGAACGGAAGGACGGCCGGGCCCGGCTAACGCCTGAAGGGTGGCTCCGCCTCGACGCGCTGGTGGCATCGGGGCTCAAGTAAAGGGCGAGCGCCGACTCGCCCCACCGCCGCGCCTCGACCTCGGGCCCCGGAGCCGGAATGCCCCGCGCGCTGTGGTTCGCCTGAGCATTCGGCTGCTCACACTCGAAACCGCTCGCCAATGCTCGCTCTAGGCATCCCGCCTCCCGGCCCTGCCCGCCGAGTCGCCGAGTCGCCGAGTCGCCGAGCCGTCGAGCCGCCGAGCCGTCGAGCCGCCGAGCCGCCGAGCCGCCGAGTATCTGCTAGATTTCAGCCATGTCTACGGACGGCCTGTCGGACCGGGAAACCCGCGTTCTGGAGGCGGTGATCCAGGTCTACATCCAGACGGCGGAACCCGCTGGGAGCCAAACGGTTGCCCAGCGCTTTCCGCTCGGCGTCTCCTCGGCCACCATCCGCAGCACGATGAGTGAGTTGGAGGAGAAGGGGTTCCTGTATCATCCCCACACTTCGGCCGGCCGGATTCCCACCGACCGGGCCTACCGGTGGTACGTCGACAATCTGATGCGGCTGGCCCCGCCCAGCCATGAGGAGCAGCGCACGATCGATGCGGAGCTGCGCCCCTCGCGCAGCGCCCTGGAGGAGATCCTCCGGCGGGCTGCCCAGGTCCTCGGGGTCCTGACCCAGGAGCTGGGGGTGGCGATCGCGCCGGCGTTCGACCGGGTGGTGCTGGAGAAGCTGGATCTGGTGCAGGTATCCTCCGAACGGCTGCTGCTGGTTTTTCACCTCAAGAGCGGCGCCGTTCGGACCATCTTCGTCCAGGTCTCCGGGACGATGGCTGCGGATGTGCTGCAGCGGGTATCGCAGACCCTCAACGAGCGACTGGCCGGCCTCACGCTCCAGGAAATCCGGACCACCCTGGCCCAGCGCCTGCGCGATGCCGAGCGCGATCCGCACGAGCGGGAATTGCTCAACATCTTCATCGAGGAAGGCGAGGAGATCTTCGGCCTGCCGAGCGGACCGGACGCCGTGGTGCTGGGGAGTGCCCAGATGCTGGCTGACCAGCCCGAGTTTGCCTCGAGCGGCCGGATCCGCGATCTGCTGCACCTGACCGAGCGGCGCGACATCCTGCAGTTGGCCCTGTCGACCCGGCGGTCCGACGGGCTGTCCGTCACGATCGGCGGCGAGCACAGCGACAGCCGGCTGGCCGGGTTCACGCTGGTCACCTCGGCGTATCACTCCGGCGATCTGAGCGGTGTCATCGGCGTCATTGGTCCCACCCGGATGCCGTACGACAAGATCATCGGCCTGGTGGACCACACGACCCGGCTGGTGGAAGGATTGATGGAATGAGCGAGTACTACGATCTGCTGGGAATCCCGCGTGAGGCGTCCGAGGCCGAGATCAAGAAGGCCTATCGGAAGCTGGCGATGGAGTACCATCCGGATCGGAACCGCGCCGCCGACGCCGAGGAGCGGTTCAAGGAGATCACCGAGGCCTATGAAGTCCTCAAGGATCCCGACCAGCGGGCCCGCTACGACCGATACGGGAAGGCCGGGCTGAGCGGGGCCGGCGGCAAGGGCTACCACGGCTTCCACCACGTGGATCTCACCGAAGCGCTGAACATCTTCATGCGGGATTTCGGCGGCTTCGAATCGATCTTCGGGCAGGCAGCCCGTTCGGAGCCGCGACGGGGGCAGGACATCCGGGTGAGCGTGAAGATCTCGCTGGCCGAAGTGGCCACCGGGGCCAAACGGTCCATCAAGCTCAAGACCCTCGATCGCTGCCCGCCCTGCGAAGGCACCGGCGCCCGCAAGGGGACGCGTGCCACGCCGTGCGGGACGTGCAGCGGCACCGGGGAGGTGCGCCGCGCGGCCCGCAGCATGTTCGGCCAGTTCGTCTCGGTGAGTCCCTGTCCCACCTGCGCCGGCGATGGCGTGGTGATCCGTTCCCCGTGCGACGAGTGCCGGGGCGAAGGCCGGGTCCGGGCCGAGAAGACCGTGCAGGTGGAGATTCCGCCGGGCGTGTCGGAAAACAACTATCTGACGCTCCGCAACCAGGGCGCCGTCGGAGCGCGCAACAGTCCGGCCGGCGACCTGCTGGTCATGATCGAGGTCAAGGACGACGAGCAGTTCGAGCGCGACGGCGAGAATCTGGTCATGGACCTGCCGCTGTCCTTCTCGCAAGCCGCGCTGGGACTCACCATCACCGTACCGACGCCTCACGGGGAGGAGCGGATCACGATCCCCGCCGGCACCCAGGGGGGCACGATCCTCAAGCTGCGGGGCAAGGGTCTGCCACGCCTCGGGCAGGGCGGGCGGGGTGACCTCCTGATCCGGGCCCACGTCTGGACGCCGGAGGAGCTGACCGAAGAGCAGACCCGCCTCCTCCGGGAGCTGGCCAAGCACGAGGGGGCGCCTCCCAAACGGGCCGCCGGCTTCTGGACCAAAATCAAGGAGGCGCTGGGCGCGTGACCTGGTATGCGATCGAGGTTCAGCCGGATGCCGACCGCCGCGACGCCGTCGCGGCGTGGTTGATCGACCGCACCGGTGAAGCGATCGAGGAGCGGGCGGACGGGACGCTGGTCTCGTTCGCCCGCACCATTCCGGCCGCCGAAGCGCTCGAGCGGGACCTGGCCCGGGACCACGGGCCGGGGATCCCGGTGGCGCGGCGGGAACACCCCGAGGTGGACTGGGCGGTGGCCTGGCGGCAGGGGCTCGGGGTGCGGCGGGTGGGACGGTTCACCATCGTCCCGTCGTTCCTGGCCTATCGTGCCGCCCCCGGGGAGCAGCTGCTCACGATCGATCCCGAGATGGCGTTCGGCAGCGGCGAGCATGGATCCACCCGGGCCGCGCTGGCGCTGCTCGATCGCTTCGTCCAGCCGGGCGACACGGTGCTCGATCTCGGTTGCGGCAGCGGCATTCTCACAGTCGCCGCCGCCCGGCTGGGCGCGGCGCCGGCGGTGGGGATCGAGGTGGATCCGGACTCGCTGCCGGTCGCCGCGGGGAACGCCGATCGCAACGGCGTGACCGAGCTGGTCACCTTCCTCGAGGGCGACGCGGCCCAGATCACCCCGCTGCTCGCGCCGGCGAACGTGATCGTCTCCAACATTCTCCGGCTGATCAACATCGCCCTGCTGCCCGAGGTCCACGCCGCGCTGGTCCCGGGCGGCACCGCCATCTTCTCGGGCATGGAGGTCGGCGAGGCCCCGGTGTTCCGGACGGCGCTGAGCGAGATGGGTTTCCGGGTGGTGGCCGAGCACACCGACGAGACCTGGTGGGCGGTGGCTGCGACGCCGGCATGATCACCGTCCTCGCCAGCGCGGGGAGCCTGGTGGCGGGCCAGCGTATTGCGATCGAGCCGGAGGAGGAGCGCCATCTCGAGGTACGCCGGGCCCAGGCCGGGGGACGGGTCCGGTTGCTGGACGGCGCCGGGACCTGGGCAGAGGGTCAGCTCCTCAGCTCGGGAGGACGCCTCGCGGTGCAGGTCGAGCAGCTCGAGCGGGAGCCCGCGCCCGTCGCCGTGATCCTGGCCGTGGGCGCGGGGGATCGCGACCGCTTCGGTGTGCTCGCGGAACAAGCCGCCCAGCTCGGCGCCACCGCCGTCGTCCCGCTCCAGACGGCCCATACCGCCAGCGTGGCGAGCCGGCTCAAGGACTCCCATCTTGCGCGAGTCCGCCGGCGCGCCCGCGAGGCGATCAAGCAGAGCGGTACCGCCTGGGCCCCGACGATCTCGGATCCGGTGTCCCTGGAGGGATTTCTGGCCCACGCACCCGCCGGTGCCCGCTGGCTGGCCGAACGGGATGGCGGGTTGCCGGCGACGCTGGGGCCGGCGGAACCGCTGGTCGTGGCGGTTGGACCCGAAGGGGGCTTCACGGCCGACGAACGCGGGTTGCTCGAGAGCGCGGGGTTCCTCGCCGTGCAGTTCGGACCCCATCTGCTCCGATTCGAAACGGCGGCGCTCGCCGCCCTCACCACGGCGTGGTTCCTACGCCAGCGAGACCGGCATGGCTGACTGCATCTTCTGCAGAATCGCGAACGGCGAAATCCCGGCCCAGGTGGTACGCAAGAGCCCGGATGCGGTCGCCTTTCACGACTTGACCCCCCAGGCCCCGACCCATGTGCTGATCATTCCCACCCGGCATTTTGGGTCGCTCCGGGACGCGACCGGTGCGGAGGGCGAGGCGGTCCTGGGCAAGCTGCTGGCCTTTTCGGCCCAGGTGGCGACGGAACTGGGACTGGACAAGTCGGGGTATCGCCTCGTGACCAATACCGGGCCCGATGCGGGCCAGTCGGTGTTTCACCTGCACTTCCATCTGCTCGGCGGGCGGCGCCTGGCATGGCCACCGGGGTAGGGACGACCCGGTGGGTCGCCCCTACCCACCGGCGATCCAAAATGATCCCGCGATGAAACCGTCCTTCTGGACCTACCTCAAGGCGGCCTTCAACGCCCGACCGTTCGGCATGTTCGTCGCCCCGAACTGGATCGGGCTCGCGGCCGTCGGAATCCTCGGCCTTACCAACCCTGGCTTCTGGCTGGTGGGCGCCGGGCTGGAGCTGGCGTACCTGCTGGGACTGGCCGGCAACCGCCGCTTCCAGCGGGCCATCGCGGCCCGGCAGACCCAGGGCAGCGCCCGGGAATGGCAGCAGAAGATCGACGCCATGGTGCGGCGGCTCTCGGACACCGATCAGGCGCGGTATGTCGCTTTCGTCTCGCGCTGCCGGACCATTCTCGACCAGTTTGCCCAACACGACCCGAGCGGGTCCGCCGTCGACGTGCAGGCCGAAAACCTCAGCCGGCTGACCTGGGTCTACCTGCGGTTGCTGGTCGCGCGCCGGGGCATGAGCCGGGTGCTCAAGGAGCCGATGATGGGTGAGACCCGGGAACTGGAGGCGCGGCTGGCGGAACTCAAGCAGAAGCTCGACGCTGCCGGCATGGGCGACGACCTCCGCCGCAGCCTCACCAGCCAGGCGGAGATCCTCGAGCAGCGAGTGGCGCAGCGGCGTGACGGTCGTGAGAAGCTGGACTTCCTCGAGGCCGAGATTCTGCGGATCCAGGAGCAGGTGGAGCTCCTGCGAGAGCAGGCCGCGCTGTCGGCGGACGCCGAAGGTCTCTCCGCCCGGCTGGATGAGATCACCGGCAGCCTGGGTGGCGCCTCCCAGTGGATCACCGATCAGCAGCGGCTCTACGGCACCCTCGACGACCTGCTCGAGGAACCGCCGCCCGCGGTGGCCCGGGCCGCGATCCGGGAGGCGCAATGACGGCCCAGCTTCCCGGCTGGGCCCGCGAGATGCGGGACCTGTTCCGCTCCGGGTCCTGCTCCCAGTTCCTGTTGCATGGCAACGTGTTCGATGCCGTGCCCCACGCGGGCAAGATGCTGTCCCTCCGGGCGTTCCTCGACGAGGCGATGTTCACGGGCTACGACGTGGTGCTGCACTACGATCGGAGCCGGGGGATCCGGGCGGTGCGCGGCGGCGAGGACTGGGGCGAATGGCTGCGCACGGCCCTGGGCGATGAGGCCCGTAATCAGACTTACCTGCGGGAGCCGGGCGCCGCACTCGAGCTGATCGACCGCTACCTGCTGCGGACGCTCAATCTGCAGGCCATCCGCGATCCGGGGGCCGCCTCCAGGAAGATCGCGGTCGTGATCGACTTCGCCGAGTTCGTGGTGCCCCGGGGCGACCCGGTGACGCTCGGCGGTCCGTTCAGCGTCAACGTGGTCAAGCTGCTTGGCTGGGCCAATGATCCGGCGGTGCTGCACGCCAACATCGTAACCGTGCTCCTGACCGAGGGTCTCCACGACCTGAACGAGCTGGTGGTCGAGAACCCGCACGCCGTCGCCCTCCGGGTGCCGCTCCCGAACGAAGCCGATATGCAGGCGTATCTCACCGCCCTGGTCGCATCCGAGCTGCCCGACCTTCCGGCCAACACCGATGTGCCGCCGGAGGCGCTGGCGCGGCGGCTCACCGGCCTCTCGCGGGTCGGCGCGCGACGGGTGCTCGCCCTGGCACTCAAGAACGGAGAGCGGATCACCGGGGCCTGGCTCACCCGCATGAAGAAGGATGCCATCGAGCGGGAGTGCCAGGGCCTGCTCGAGTTCATCGAGTCGGATTTCACCCTCGACCACGTGGCGGGCCTGGATGCCGTCCGGGGCTGGCTGCGTGAGGACGCCGAGCTGCTCCGGCGCGGCGCCCTGCACGCCCTGCCGATGGGGTATCTCATCGCCGGCCGGATCGGCACCGGCAAGACCTTTCTGGTGACCTGCTGGGCGGGCGAGCTCGGCATCCCCTGTGTGGTGTTCAAGAATTTTCGCGATCGCTGGGTCGGGGCAACGGAGTCCAATCTCGAGAAGATCTTCGGCGTGCTTCGGGCGCTGGGACAGGTGCTGGTGTTCGTGGACGAGGCCGACCAGGCCGCGGGCAAGCGCGAGGGCGGGGACGGCGACAGCGGATTGTCCGGCCGTGTGTACTCGATGCTCGCCAAGGAGATGTCGGATACCCGGAACCGCGGCCGGATCATCTGGGTGTTCGCCACATCCCGGCCCGATCTGCTGGAAGTGGACCTCAAGCGCCAGGGCCGGCTGGATGTGCACATCCCGCTCTTCCCGCCGGAAACTCCGGCCGAGCGACGAGCGTTGCTCTTGGCGGTCGCCAAGAAGATCAAGGTCCCGGTCGGCGAGGCGGATCTCCCGGAGCTGCCCGAAAACGTGGTTCTGGGCGGGAACGAGATCGAAGGGGTGTTGGTACGCGGTCTCCGGGTCTGGGAGCTGTCCACCGATCCCCGCCCGTCGCTCAAGGAGATCCTGCTCGATGTGTTCCGCGAGGTCCGGCCCAGCGCCCATACCCGGAAGCTCGAGTTCATGGACCTGGTCGCGGTCAGGGAGTGCACCGACGCCCGCTTCCTGCCCCCCCGGTACCGGGATCTCGGGCCGGAGGAGATCGAGCGGCGGATTGAGGAGCTGCGGCGGTTCGTGTAGGGCGAAGGCGGACAAGGCGGACAAGGCGGACAGGGCGGACAGGGCGGACAGGGCGGACAGGGCGGACAGGGCGGACAGGGCGGACAGGGCGGACAGGGCGGGACGGACGGTAAGGGCACTGTGGCCACCGAAACAAGCGGGACTCACGGCGGGTGCCAACCTGTCCGCCCTGTCCGTCTTGTCCGCCCTTTGACACTTCTCGCCCACCCACCAATCTTCCAACCCTCACCGTCAGACCACGGGGGTACCATGGGCCTCGTCGCCCGGATCGGCCGCTTGTTCAGGGGGTTCTTGGGTCTCTTTATCAGCGGGCTCGAGGAATCGAATCCCGAAGCGCTGATGGACGCCGCCCGCCAGGAATTCCGGGACAAGATGGCCCAGTACAACATGGCGCTGGCGCGGATGGCCGGCGTGGCGGAGCGGCTCAAGGGTCAGGTGAAGGGCAAGTCCAGCAAGGCCCAGGAGCTGGAACGCCGGATCCTGGCCAACCATCAGGCCGGCAACCTCGATCTGGCAGGCAGCCTGGCCCGCGAGCTTCAGGAGCTCAAGGCCGATCTCACCACCGACATGTCAGAGCTGACCGAGACCGAGGAGGCGTACACGGCGAATCTCCGGCAGGCGAAGATCGTCCAGAAGGAGTTCGAGGCCAAGGTCAAGCGGCTCGAGAAGCAGCTCGACCAGGTCAAGATCAAGGAAGCCCAGGCCGAAGCCGCGGGGGCCCTGAGCAGCGCCACGTTCAAGGTGGGCGACCTCGGTGACACCATGAAGACGGTGGACGAGGTCCTGCAGAAGCGCTTCGAGAAGGCGGCCGGGAAGGCCCGGGTCGCCAAGGACATGGTGGACATGGACCAGGTTCGCGAGAAGGAATCGGAGAGCAAGGCCCTGGAGCAGGCGGCTCTGGCGGAGTTCCTCGCGACCCAGGGGATCCAGGCCGCCGCCACGCCGCAGGGACCCACGGCCCAGAAGGAGATGGGGCCGGGGAACTGACGGAGAGGGGGATTGAGCGATTGTGGGGTTGAGGGATGGGAGGATTGAGGGATTTACAAGTGATGGTTGCGCTAACCGTCCCTCGCCATGACGGATTCTCCAATCTCTCGATCCCCGAAAGCCCCCATCCCCAATCCCTCAATCCCCCAATCAACAATCCCCTAGTCAACAATCCCCCAGTCAACAATCCCACATCATCTCATTCCCATGGCCGACCAACCCCGCGTCACTTTTCTCGGCAAGCTGATCTCCCTCGCCCTGATCGGGGCGTTGGTCTACTTCGGGGCCCAGCTGCTCCGCGGGAAAGAGCTCAAGCTCCCCACCCTGCCGGGCCAGAAGGCGGACGCGGCCCAGGTGAGCGAGGTGCAGTACGAAGTGCCGACGCTCTCGCCCGCGGCGCCGTTCGAGCTCAAAGCCGACAGCGTGGTCCCCATCGAGATCAGCGAGTACGCCGGGTATGCGGGGCTGATCGCGGCCAACGGCGGTCTCGAACCGGGAGCCGGCTCCCTGTTCTCGAAATACTGTGGCTGCCGGGTCCGGCTGAGCATCAGCGAGGAGGAGAGCTGGTCGGCGCTCAACAGCGGACGGCTCGCCGGATCGGTGACCACGACCGACGTGCTGGCCGTCTACGGCCGGCAGTTCAAGGTGAAGGTGCCGGTCCAGATCGGATTCTCGCGCGGCGCCGACGGCCTGGTGGTGCTGACCGACGTGCGACGGGTCAACGCGCTCAAAGGCAAAGTGGTCGCTGCGGCCCAGTTCACCGAGACCGATTTCTTCATTCGGTACCTCGCGCAGGAGGCGGGGCTGGGCGTGCAGGCGCTCGCCAGCGTGGACGCGCCGCCGAGTCCCGACCGGGTGAACCTGGTGTACACCGACGACGGCTTCGCCGCGGGCGACCTGTTCCTCGCCGACCTCAAGGGCAGTCGGCCGCACCTGGCCGGGGCCGTGACCTGGGAGCCGAAGACCTCGGAGGTGGTGGCCGAGAGCAACAACAAGGCCCGGATCCTGACCACCAACCGGAACCTGCTGATCATCGCGGATGTGCTGGTGCTGAATCAGGGCTTCGCCGAGCAGCACCCCCGGATCGTCGAGGGCCTGGTGCGGGGGCTGCTCGAGGGGAATCGGCTGGTGCGGGACAATCCCGAAAGCCAGCTCGCCGTGATCGCCCAGGCGTTCAAGTGGACGCCCGACCAGGCCCGGGTCGAGCTGGGCAAGGTGCACCTGTCGAACCTGCCGGAGAACCTGGCCTTCTTCAGCGGAGCGATCGACGCGGCCGGCAGCTTCAACGGGATCTTCCAGTCGGCGGTCTACGCCTACGGCAGCGAACTCATCAAGGACCCGGCCGACCCGTCGCGATTCACCGACCTCGCGGCGCTCACCGCGCTCGACCGGGCCGGGCTGTTCCGGGATCAGAAGATCGCCATCGCCCCGATCCGCAGCGGCGGGCCCGGCAGCGTCGAAAACGACCCGCTGCTCTCGAAGGACATCCGGTTCCTGTTCCAGCCCAACTCCGCCGCGCTCGATCTGGCCCAGGCGGAGAACCTCAAGAACCTCGAGGCCATCAAGCAGCTGCTCACGGTGAGCCCGGGCTCGACCATCCTGCTGCGCGGACATGTCGACAACTCGCTGGTCGAGGAGTTCCGCAAGCGGGGCGGGGAGTCCTTCGTCCGGCAGATGGCGCTCAAGGCAGTGGAGCTGTCCCGCGACCGCGCCGCCGAGATCCGGCGGGTCCTGATCCAGAAACACACCGTCGATGCCAAGCGGCTGGAGATCATCGGTCGGGGCTGGGACGAGCCCGCGGGCCCTGATCCCGAACAGAACCGCCGGGTGGAGGTGCAGTGGTTTACGCTGGAGTGACTCGGCGGCTCGGCGGCTCGGCGGCTCGGCGGCTCGGCGGCTTGTGACTCGTGACTCGATCGAGGTCGGAGTTCGAACTTGGAGGCGCCGTTTTTGCGTAAGTCGAGTTGCGGTGCGACGAGCTCGCATTTCTGCTTCGAGCCGCCGAGCCGCCGAGCCGCCGAGCCGCCGAGCCGCCGAGCCGACTGCCTTGTCTTTCCCTCCGCCACCCCCTAAGTTCCACCACGCCAACACCATACGGCTCAGGCTGATCGAGAGGGGTGAGTCCAGGAATGTCGGAAGTCATCATCCACGATGACGAAAGCTTCGAGCGCGCGCTCAAGCGGTTCAAGAAGAAGTGCGAAAAGGCGGGGATCCTCTCCGATCTGCGCAAGCATCGCCACTACGAGAAACCGAGCGAGAAACGCAAGCGGAAGCAAAACGCGGCTCAGCGGAAGAGTCGCCGGACGTATCCCCGAGTACCACGCATTTAGACTGGTTCCATGATCCTTCTGACGTTCGGCTCCGCGCCCCAGGCTGGAAAGCAGGCCGGATGACCGACCCGAATCACACGGGATACCCTGACGGGGTGCTAGTGTCCGCGGACGCTGGTACCCCGTCCGCCGTTTCTGGGCCCCGGCGTCTCGGCGGCTCGGCGGCTCGGCCCGACGGTCCAGCCGGAGCGGAAGACTCCTGGTCCAGCACCCTCGACGCCCTCGAATTCAGCAGCGTTCTCGCCGGTGTGGCGGCCCGCGCGGCCGGCCCGCTCGGCGGCGAGAGCATCCTCGCGCGCCGGCCCCTGACCGATAGCGGGTTGATTCGCGAGGAACTGGCCCGGGTCGAGGAACTGGCCACGCTGGCGCGGGGCGGAAAGGGCGTGGCGGCGGAGCGGGTGCCCGAGCTCGCCCCGCAGCTGGCCCGGCTGCGGATCCCGGGAAGCGTGCTCGATGGGCAGGAGCTGCTGGCCATCCGGCGCACCCTCGCCGCCTCCCGCCTGGTGCTGACCGAATTGCGCCGGGTGGCGGACGACGCACCGCTCGCTGCTCAGCTCCAGGCCCCCGCGCCCGAGAAGCCCTTTGAACGGCGGCTGGACCAGGCCCTGGACGACGACGGGGCGGTCCGGGACGGCGCCAGCACCGCGCTGGCGGCCGCGCGGAGCGAAGTGCGGACCGCCCGGGAACAGCTGGTGCAGAAGCTGGAAGCGATGCTTCGCGGGACGGGCGGGGAAGGGGGAGTGACCCTGCGCGACGGCCGTTACGTCATCCCGATCCCGCGGGACCTCCGCAGCCGGCCCGAGGGCATCGTGCGCGATGAGTCCGCCAGCGGCGCCACTCTCTATGTCGAGCCATCGGCGGTGATTCCCCTGGCCAACGCCATGCGGGAAGCCGAGGCCCGGGCGGCCCGGGAAGAACTCAAGGTCCTCAGAGACCTGACCGATCTGCTCCGTCCATCGCACGCCGAGCTCGCGGCCCTGCACGCGATGTGCGTTGCGGTGGACGATCTCGTCGCCCGGGCCAAATGGGCGGTCGACATCGACGGGTACGCACCCGAGGTGGCGGAAGCGCCGGGGGAACTTCGCATCTTCAATGGTCGACATCCGTTGTTGCTCAGCGGCCCGGCGACCGAGCGGCCGTCGGGAGCCGCCGTCCCGTTTGACCTGGTGTTCGAGAGCGGGGAACGCACCGTCCTGCTCTCCGGTCCCAACACCGGCGGTAAATCAGTCCTGCTCAAGGCGGTCGGCCTGCACGTGGTGCTGGCCCAGAGTGGCATCATTCCGCCGGTCGGCCCCGGCAGCAGGTTCCCGGTCTTCGGCCGGGTCTTCGCCGATATCGGCGACCACCAGTCCATCGCCGCGAGCCTGTCCACGTTCAGCGCCCATCTGACCCTGCTACGGGTCATCCTCGAGGAGGCGGACGCGTCTTCCCTGGTGCTGCTCGACGAGATCGGGAGCGGGACCGATCCGGCGGAAGGTGCCGCGCTGGCGCGCGCGGCCCTGCTGGCGTTGACCCGGCGCGGCACCGTCACCGTTGCGACGACCCATCTGGGCGCTCTCAAGCGGCTCGCGGCCGAAGCCGCGGGGATCGTGAATGCCTCGCTCCAGTTCGACGCGGCGACGCTCCAGCCAACCTATCGCCTGATCAAGGGCGTTCCGGGCCGGTCCTATGGCCTGGCGATCGCGAAGCGGCTGGGACTCGGGAGCGACGTCCTGGCGGAGGCCGAGGCCTACGTGCCGGAGGCGGAGCGGAGCCTCGACGCCCTGCTGGCGGTCGTGGAGCAGCGCGAGCGCGACCAGTTGGTACGCGAGCAGGAGCTGACAGCCCGGCTCGAACAGGCGGAGGCCCGGGCGCAGGCGCTGGCCGCTCAGGCTGAGGCCCAGTCGACGCGGGAGACGACGCTTGCACGCCGGGAGCGCGAAGCGGAACGAGTCGGAAGGGAGCAAGCCCGGAAGTACCTGCTCGAAGCCCGGGAGACGGTGGAGGCCGCCCTCACCAAGGCGACCAGCGGTGACGACACCGCCGCCCGCGACGCGCGGCGGGTCGTGGAGGATGCGGCGGCGGCCGAGGCGGAAGCGCTGAAGGGCCTCGGCTCGGCGGCTCGGCGACTGGACGGCTCGTCCGGCGAAGTGGCCAGTCTGGAGGTCGGTCAGCGAGTACGGCTGGAAAGCGGGTCGGCTGGAGAAGTGCTCGAGATTCGCGGCGACGAAGTCGTGGTCCGCGTCGGCTCGCTCAAGCTGCTCGCCGACCCATCCCGACTCGTTCCCTTTCCGAGTCATCCGGCCGCCGAGCCGCCCAGCCGCCGAGCCGCCCAGCCGCCGAGCCGCCCAGCCTCCGAGCCGCCGTACGAGGTCGACCTCCGCGGCCTCACGGGTGATGAAGCCGAGCAGGTCGTGGTCTCCGCTCTCGACCGGGCCATCCTGGCGGAACATCCCTTCCTGCGGATCATCCACGGGAAGGGGACCGGGGTCGTCCGGGAGCGGGTGCAGCAGGTGCTGCCGTAGGGACCGCCGCGTCAGGAGCCATGCCTTCGCGCCTTCGAACCAGGGCGGGACGGGCGTGACCGTGGCCGAGTTCGCCGAATGAGCATGATCCCTGATGAGGTCATCGAACAGGTGCGCGACGGCGCCGACCTGGTCTCGATCATCGGCGACTCGGTGGACCTCAAGCGCACCGGCTCTGACTATCGGGGCTGTTGTCCGTTCCACGGCGGCCAGCACCGCAACTTCGCCGTCATTCCGAAGAAGGGGCGCTACTACTGCTTTGTCTGCAAGGCGTCCGGCGATGTCTTCACCTGGTACATGAAGCGGCTCGGGGTTCGACTATCCCACCGCGGTACGCGAAGTCGCCCGGAAAATCGGAATCGTCATCCCCGAGTCCGCCGAACGGTCCGGGCCCGATCCGCGCGAGCCGCTGTTCCAGGCGGTATCGGTCGCCCACGACTGGTATGCCCGGCAGCTGCGCGAAGCGCCGGATGCCGAACCGGCCCGCAAGTACCTGCTGGGCCGGGGACTCGATCTGGACCTGGCGGGGCCGTTCGAGCTGGGATTCGCCCCGCGGGCGCCGCTCTTCAGCCCGGCGATGGCCGCGCTCGGGATCGACGAGGGCGTGCTGCTCGAGGCCGGCCTGCTGGCCCGGCGCGAGGACGGGACCGTCGTGCCGCGCTTCCGGGGGCGGTTGCTGTTCCCGATCCACGACCTGCGCGGGCGCGTCGTCGGGTTCGGCGGACGGCTGCTCGGTCCGGGGGAGCCGAAGTACCTCAACTCGCCCGAGAGCGCGGTGTTCCACAAGGGCGGCACCCTCTACAACCTGCACGCCGCGAAGAACGCTATCCGCAAGGAGGGCGCGGTATTCCTCGTCGAGGGGTACTTCGACGTCCTGCGGCTGGTGCTGGCCGGGATCGAGCACGTGGTGGCGCCGCTGGGCACCGCACTCACGCCCGACCAGGCCACGCTCCTCCGGCGCTTTACCTCCAACGCCATCCTGCTGCTCGACAGCGACATCGGCCGGGCTCCGCGCCACGTTCCGCGCCGGGGACGAGTTGCTGCGCCACGAGGTGCGGGTGCGGGTCGCCACGCCTGCCGCCGGGAGAGGATCCGGACACGCTGGTGCGGCGGGGCGGCGCGGCCGCGCTCGAGCCGATCCTCAGGGACGCCGTGGACGTGATCGAGCGGAAGATCCAGCTCCTCGATCGCAAGGGCTGGTTCGCCGGAATCGAGCACCGACGGGATGCGCTCGACCGGCTGCTGCCGACGATTCGGGCCACCAAGGACCCGATTCAGCGCGAGCTCTACCTGTCGCTGGTGGCCGAACGCTCGGGGGTGGGACAAGGCGGTCCTCGGAGCAGGAGGTGGCCAACGCCCCGAGCCCGCCAGCCCCGCCGAGTCGCCCGAGCCGCCGAGCCGCCGAGCCGCCGAGCCGCCGAGCCCGTCCGGACGGAGTGGGCCGCACCGAGACGAAACTCCTGCGGCTGCTGCTGACCTCGGAGGCCTGGCGGGCTACCGCCGCCGCGGGGCTGTCCGCCCGAGTCTGTTCCGGGAGCCGGTCCACCGGCCAGATGTACGAGCTGCTGCGCCGGGCCTCTCCCGGCGGGACGGCGGCGCCCCGGAGGATGCCCCGGAAGCGGTGCGGCAGCGCTGGCAGGCGTACCTCGAGGCCGGACCGCCGGTCGGGGAGGCCGCCATGGACCAGCTCTACGCCGACGCGTTGAGCGCGCTGGAAGCCCGGCCCCACCTGGAGCGGATGCGTCAGCTGGCCCGGGCGCTTCCCGCGGCGGTCGGGGAGCAGATCGCCGCGCTGATGACCGAACAGCGGCAGCTCAAGACGCTGCTGGAGAGCCGGTACCCGAAAGCCGTATCGGACGTACTACCCGCTGATTCGGGGAGCCCGGACCAGTCGGCGGAATTGAAGGCCGTGGCTCCGCCGACCGTCGGCTGACCGGACCAACGGACCTTACGCGCGACCGATAGCTGATCACTGATAGCTGATAACTGATATCGACAGACCCAGCCACCACCCAAGGACCACGCATGCATGCTGACCTCGTGAAACTCCTGGAACTGCAGACCAGAGACGCTGAGTTGCTTGCCGCCGATCGCAGCCTCGACCTCATTCTGGCCGAGTTGCAGGCCCTCGATCAGCAGCTCACCGACCAGGAAGGGGTGGTGGAGCAGGGCAAGCGGGCCCTGGCCGAGGCGATCCGACGGCGGCAGGAGGTCGATGGAAAGATCGAGACCTACAAGAAGCTGGAGGAACGGGGGCGGTTACGGCTCGACCAGGTGCGCACCCCCAAGGAATTGCAGGCGGTGAACATCGAGCTGGACCTGGCCCGGTCGGTGCTGGTCCGGGAAGAGGCCGACTGGCTCAAACTGTCCGAGCAGATCACCGGCCTGGAGGCGGCGCTGCTGGAGGCGACCAATGGACTGCAGCAAATGCGGGAGTCCCAGCAGGCCGAACGGGGCGAAATCGATCTGCGTCGCCGCGACGCGGACGTCGCGCGGGACGCGGCGCTGGCCGCCCGTGACGCAACGGCAGCCGAAGTCAACCGGGCGCTCCGCACCCGGTACGAGCGGCTGCGCAGCGTGAAATCGGTGGCCGTCGTAGTGGCCCTGAGCGGGCCCGCCTGTGGCGCCTGCTTCACGACCGTGCCCCTCAACCGCCGCAGCCAGATCCGCGCCGGCACGCTGATCGATTCGTGCGAAAGCTGCGGGGTGATCCTCTACGCCGAGGACATCATTGACTAGCGCCTTCCCGGTGCCGCCGCTCCGCTGGATCGTGGAGCCCGCGCCGGACCGCCCCACCGTCATGCTGCTGGCCCGGGAGCTGGGGGTCCAGGCGCCGCTGGCCATGCTGCTGGCCCAGCGGGGCCTCGACACTCCGGAGATCGCCAGGGGATTCCTTCGCCCGGGACTCGCCCAACTGGCCGACCCGATGATGCTCGCCGGAATGGCCGACGCGGTCGACACCATCACCCGGGCGGTGCGCGCCGGGCGCGGTATCCTGGTGCACGGCGACTACGATGTCGATGGCCAATGCGGCACCGCCCTGCTCACCCGGGCCCTCACCGCCGCCGGCGCCCGCGTCGTCCCGTTCGTGCCCCACCGGCTGCGCGACGGCTACGACCTCGGGCCGGCCGGCGTCACCGCGGCACGGGAGGCGGGGGCGGGCCTCATTGTGACCTGCGATTGCGGGATCACCGCGCTCGACGCCGTGGCGGCGGCTCGCGCGCAGGGGATCGAGGTGGTCATCACCGATCACCATCTCCCCGGCGCCACCCTGCCCGCCGCCAACGCGATCGTCGATCCCCAACGGAACGACGACACCTCGGGACTGCGCCAGTTGTGCGGCACCGGAGTCGCGTTCAAGCTGGTGCAGGCGCTGGTGCCGGCGCTCGGCCTGCCCGCCAACCTCCCATATCACCTGCTCGATCTCGTGGCCCTGGCGACCGTCGCCGACATCGTCCCGCTCACCGGTGAGAACCGCATCCTGGTCCGTCACGGGCTCAAGCTCCTCCAGGAGACCCGGTGGCCCGGACTCCGTGCCCTCATCCGGGCCAGCGGACTCGAGGGACGGGAGATTCGGGCCGGCCAGATCGGCTTCATTCTCGGTCCCCGGCTCAATGCCGCGGGGCGAGTCGGTGACGCGGGAGACGGACTGACGCTGCTGCTGACCGACGATGAAGCCGTGGCGACGCGGCTGGCGTTGCAGCTGGAGCGGATGAACGTCGAGCGCCAGGCACTGGACCAGCGAATCCTGGAGGAGGCCCTGATCCAGGTGGAACGGGAATGCGATCCGGTCCGCGATGCCGCCCTGGTGCTGGCCTCGGAGTCGTGGCACCCGGGGGTGGTCGGAATCGTCGCCTCGCGGGTGGTCGAACGGTTCGGCCGCCCGGCGTTTCTCATCGCCCTGGACGGGGACGTGGGCAAGGGCAGTGGGCGCAGCATTTCGCGCTTCGACCTGCACGCGGCGCTGTGCCGGTGCGGCGACCTGCTGGAACGGTTCGGCGGACACCGCATGGCCGCCGGCCTGACCCTCCGCCGCGACCGGCTGGCCGCGTTCCGGGAGCGCTTCGCGGAGGTCGCCCGCGAAACCCTCAGTGAGGACGACCTCGGCCCCGAGCAACGGGTCGACCTGGTGCTCGATCTGGCCGAGGCAGACGAGGGTCTGGAACGGCTGTGCCGGTACCTGGAGCCCTGCGGAATGGGCAATCCAACCCCGGTCTTCGGGGCCCGGGCGGTACGGCTCGACGGCGCTCGCCGGGTCGGTCCCGGACATCTCAAGGGGACCCTGGCAGGCCCGGGCGGCCGGCTGCCGGCCATCGGATTCGGCTGGGCCGATCGCGCTCCGCAGAGCGAAGCCCTGGACGTGGCCTTCCGGCTGGAACAGAACGAATGGCAGGGCATCGTGTCGCTGCAGGCGAGGATCGTGGCGATGACGGCGGCCGCGGAGGCGTCAGGCGTCGGGCGTCAGGCGTCAGGGGTGGAATCCCAGCCGCTGACGCCTGCCCCGACGCCCGACGCCTGACGCCTGACGCCTGGGAATGCGCATCGTCGGAGGCACATTCCGCGGTCGCCGCCTGGCGGCCCCGAAGGACCGTCGCATCCGGCCTACCGCCGACCGGGTGCGCGAAGCCTGGATGAGCATCCTGCAGGATGCGCTGCCGGGAGCCCGGGTCCTGGATCTCTATGCCGGGACCGGCGCGCTGGGTCTCGAGGCGCTGTCCCGCGGGGCGATCACCGTGGATTTCGTCGAGACCAGCCTGCCGGCGCTGGCGGCGCTTCGCGCCAACATCGCGGGCCTCGGCGTCGAATCGCGGGCGACGGTGCACCGGGCCGACGCGCTCCGGTTCGCCGGTCGGCTCCCACCGGGCTCCTACGATATCGTCCTGGCCGATCCGCCCTATGCCCGGGATGACGCGGGACAATTGGTCGCCCTCTTCCGTCAGGCCCCATTTGGGCGCATTCTGGCGGTGGAACATCCGGCGGGCATGGGGCTCCCCGGCGACGATACCCGCCGCTACGGCGATACCGCGATCACCTTCTGCTACGCTCCATGACCCGAATCGCCGTCTATCCAGGCTCCTTCGACCCGCCCACGCGCGGCCATACCGACCTCGTGGCGCGGAGCCTCGCCCTGGCCGACCGGGTGATCGTCGCGGTGGCGCGGAATCCGGACAAGCAGCCGCTCTTCCGCCTCGAGGATCGGCTGGCGATGCTGCGCACCGCGATCGGCGAGGACCCCCGGATCGGGTATGAATCGTTCGATGGGCTGCTGGTGGACTTTGCCCGGCGGGTCGGCGGCACGCTCATCATCCGCGGGCTGCGCGCGGTGAGCGATTTCGAGTACGAATTCCAGATGGCAATGATGAACCGCCACCTGCTTCCCGGCCTCGAGACCGTCTTCCTGGTGCCGCCGGAGGACGCCACGTATCTGAGCTCGAGTCTGGTGCGGGAGGTGGCGCGCTACGGCGGCGACGTCTCGAGCTTCGTCCACCCCGTGGTGCTCGAGGCCCTTCGTCGCCGGTTCGGAAGCTGAGATGAGTTTCCGCACCGAGTTGCTCCGCCGGGCAGCCCGCCGCAAGGGCCGGGTGGTGCTGGCCGAGGGGGGCGACCCGCGGGTGGCCGAGGCGGCGGAGCGGCTCCGGCGCGAAGGGATCGCCGAACCGATCGTGATCGGCGGCGGCGCGGTGGATCCGGGGGCCGACCCCCGCCATGGCCGGGTGGCCCAACACCTGCGCGACCGGCGTCCCGACCGGGTCAACGACGCGGTCCACGCCCTCGATCTCGCCACCGACCCGCTGCGTTTCGCCGCCTCCCTGGTGGCACTGGGCGAGGCGGAAGGCTGTGTCGCCGGCGCCGTCGCCACCACCTCCGATGTGGTCCGGGCAGCGCTGTGGGCGATCGGCCCGGCGCCCGGAAGCAAGACCGTCAGCTCCGCCTTCTACATGGCCTTGCCGGATGGGCGGGTGTTCACCTTCGCCGATTGTGCCGTCGTCCCCCGGCCCGACCCGGCGCAACTGGCCGAGATAGCCCTCGCCGCCGCGCACGACCGAGCCCGACTGGTCGGGGATGAGCCCCGGGTCGCGTTCCTGTCCTTCAGCACCCACGGCAGCGCCGAAAACGGCGCCGCCAGCCGGGTGCGTGAGGCGGTCGATCGCTTCCGGTCCCTGGCGCCTTCGATCGAGGCCGATGGCGAGCTGCAGGTCGATGCCGCGGTCGAACCCGCCGTGGCTGCCCGCAAGGCCCCCGGCTCTCCGCTCGCCGGCCGGGCGAACGTGCTGGTCTTCCCGGATCTCGACAGCGGCAATATCGGCTACAAATTGGTCCAGCGCCTTGGCGGCGCCGCCGCCCTCGGCCCCCTGTTGCAGGGACTCGCCCTGCCGATGAGCGACCTCTCGCGCGGGGCCAGTCCGGAGGATATTGTGGAGGTAGCGGCGATGGTGCTGTTGCAGGGGGAGGCGCGGTAGGTCCGTAGGGCGTTGCCTGATAGCTGATGGCTGATAGCTGATAGCTTCAATCCCGTTCGCCCATTTTCGAGGAAGCCCATGGCCTTCACTGCCACCAAAGACAAGACGGGCGTCTACGTGATCCGGGTCGAGGGCCAGCTCATCGTGGGCAACCGACAGGAACTCAAGACCGCCGTGCAGACGGCCCTGGACAACAACGAGCGCCGGTTCGTGATCGACTTTTCCCGGACCGGCTACATCGATTCCTCGGGGCTCGGCGCCCTGGTCTCCATTTCCAAGCGGGTGCGCGAGCAGGGTGGTGAACTCCGGCTGTCGGGTCTGAACGAGGACCTGCGCTCCCTCTTCGAACTCACCAAGCTCGATACCCTGTTCGCCATCAGCGACACGGCCGAACGGGCGGCCGCGAGCTTCCCCGGATGACGGCCCCGGTCCCGGCTTCGCTCCGGCTGTGCGTCTGGCGGCGCCGGGTACCGAACGCGTCCGGCGCCACGGTGCAGGTCTCGCTCCGGGTCCCGAGCGAGGTGTCCTGCATCGAGCAGGTCGTCGACCTGCTCATGCGGCACTGCTGCTCGAGCGGGTGGCTGTGCCGCCGGCTCCGGTTCAATCTCCGGGTGGCCATCGCGGAGGCGCTGGCCAACGCCATCGTGGCGGGCAATCTCGAGGATCGCTCCAAGTGGGTGCAGGTGCGGGCCGAAGTATGCGGCGACCAGATTCGTATCGAGGTGACCGACCAGGGCACCGGGTTCGACCCCGGCTCCATCCTGCCGCCGCTCCTCCCGGAGGAACTCGATCGGCCCAACGGCCGGGGCCTCTTCCTGATCAAGCAGTTGGTGGATGACGTCCGCTTCAACGAGCAAGGGAATTCCATCTGCATGACGCTGCGCCGCCGCTAACGGACCTCGAGTCCGTGGCGGACGCGCTCGGGGCCCTCGCGGGCGCCCGGGTGCGGCTATGGCGGTATGACGGGCGGGCGCTGCGCAAGTTCGGCACGGCGCCCGATCCCGGCTTTACGCCCCCGATCCCGGTCAGCGCCGGTCTGGTCCCCACCCCGACGGGAAGCGTTTGGCTGGCTCCGATCCCGGGCGTCGACGGTTTCTGGCTGGAGCTGGCCGGACTCCCCGAGGCCCGGTGCAGCGAACTGGCCCCACAGCTGGCCGGAATCGTCGGCGCCTTCTTCACCGCCGAACGAGAGACCGCCGGCGTGGTGGAGGAGCTCACCGGGGTCTACAAGGAAATCGACCTGCTGTACGCGATCAGCGAGATCCTGGGTCACACGACCCGGCTCGAAGAGGCGGCGCCGACCATCGTGAACGAAGTCGCCGACGTGGTGGGAGCGCGCCGGGCGTCGATCATGGTGTACGAGGAGGAGACCGGGCTGCTCCGCACCGTCGCCGCCCGCGGCTTCTCGGCCAACGGTCTGCAACCGGTCACCACCGACGACACCGGCTCGGTCGCGGCGCGGGTCTTCCGGGAAAAGCGGATCACGGTGTTCGATCCCGCCGATCCGCTGGCCCAGAACCCGGGCTCCCAGGATCCGCGCTCCTATCTCGGCCAGGCGTTCCTCAGCATCCCGATCTGTTACGGCCCCGGCGGTCGCTGCGTCGGCGTGATCAACCTGACCGACCGGCTGCTCGGGGACAGTTTCACCCCCTCCGATGCCAAACTGGTCTCGGCCGTCGCCAATCAGATCGGCGCCGCGATCGAGAACGCCCGGCTGGTGCAACGCGATCTGCGCCGGCAACGGCTCCAGCGCGAGATCGAGCTGGCCCACGACCTGCAGCTCAAGCTGCTCCCCGCGCCGGGTGTGCTCCAGGGCGACGCCGACGTGGCGGCCATCTGCCGCCCGGTCGACAGCGTGGGCGGCGATTTCTACACCTTCACCCGCCTCGGCAACGGCCGGGTCGGCGTGATGCTCGGCGACGTCTCCTCCCACGGGTTCTCTGCCGCGCTGGTGATGGCGCTGGTGATGTCGGCCGCGGGCATTCACGCCGGCGCCGGCAGTACCCCCGATGCCGTGCTGGCCTCGATGCTCGAGAGTCTGGGCGACGAACTCGCCTCGACCGAGATGTTTCTCTCGGTCTTCTACGGCGTCCTCGACCCTCGCAACGACCAGCTGGTCTACGCCAGCGCCGGTCACCCGCACGCCTTCCGGGTGCCGCGGCAAGGAGACCCGGAGCGCCTGCCCACGACCGCCCCTCCGCTCGGGCTGTCGACCGCGGCGAGCATTCAGCGCCACCAGGTGCCCTGGGCCGGAGGCGATCTGCTCTGCCTGTGGACCGACGGGCTGGCGGACAATACCGCCGCCGCCCCGTTCACCGAGGAACGGCTGCTCGAGGAAATCACCCGGCGCCGTCAGGAGTCGCCCGCCGAGATCGTCCGCGCCGTGTTCATCGAGGCCGACAAGGCCACCATCCAGCCGGTTGATGATCGGACGTTGCTGGTGATGCGGACCTGAACCGCGGGGAACGGTGAACGGGGAACGGGAGCCGGAACGCCCATTCCCGTTCCCTGTTCCCCGTTCCCCCATGTCACATCCGAAGAAGCGACTGGGCCAGCACTTCCTCCACGATCCCGGCATCCTCCGCCGGATCGCGGAGGCGCTCGAGGCCGCTCCGGCCGAGACGGTGCTGGAGATCGGTCCGGGCCCCGGCGGCCTCACCGCGGAACTGGTGGCGCGGGCCTCGCGGGTCGTGGCGATCGAAAAGGACCGCGATCTCGTACCGGCCCTCAGGCGGCGATTCCCCCAGGCCACGATCGTTCAGGGCGACGCCCTGGCGCTCGACTGGCATGCGCTGGTCGGCCCGGGCCCGTTTCGGGTCGTCGGGAATATCCCGTACAACATCACCTCGCCGCTGCTGGAACGGGCGCTGCTTCCGCCGCGGCCGGGGGCCGTGGTCTTTCTGGTCCAGAAGGAGGTGGCCGAACGGATCGCGTCGATGCCCGGAACCGCGGCCTACGGCGCGCTCTCGGTCGGCATCCAGAGCGTCGCCCGGGTCGAGCGGCTGTTCAACGTGCCTGCCGGAGCCTTCCGTCCCCGTCCCAGGGTGGATTCGGCCCTCATCCGCCTGATCCCCCTCGCGACCCCGCTGATCCCCGATGCGGAGGTTTCGCCCTTTCGCCACTTCGTGGTCGGGCTGTTCTCGTTTCGCCGGAAACAACTGGGTCGCGGGCTCCGGGAACTGACCGGGGCCGGTCCGTCCGAGACCGCGTCCTGGCTCGCCGCCGCTGGTATCCCGGAGTCCACGCGTCCCGGGACGCTCGACCCCGCGACGTTCGTCCGGCTCTTTCACACCGCCACCCGCTTGCCCGGCCGCTGACCCGGCCATAATGCCCGCCTCTACCCATTCTCCGGCCGTCTCGGCTAGATTTGTGAAATCTTTCACAAAAGCCGATGCGGAAAATCGCCGATTCCACCGTCCGTCGTCTGTCGCTGTATCTCCGGTTTCTCGAGCAATTCGAGCAGCAGGGGATGGATACGGTGAGTTCCGAAGCGCTGGCCGCGCGGGGCGGGACCACCTCGGCCCAGGTCCGCAAGGACCTGTCGTTCTTCGGCTCGTTCGGCAAGCGGGGACTGGGCTACTCGGTGACCGAGCTGGTGCAGAAGCTGCGCGAGATCCTCGGTCTGGGGCGGACCTATCGGGTGACGGTGATCGGGGCAGGCAAGGTCGGGAGCGCCCTGGTGCAGTACCGGGGCTTTCAGCAGCGCGGATTCGAGATCGTCTCGATCTTCGATGCCGACTCCGGCAAGATCGGCACCGCGTGGAACGGACTCACCGTCCGGGACGTGCGGGACCTCGAGAAGGAACTCCGGCGCCAGCCGGTAGACATCGCCGTGGTCGTCACGCCGGGCGACGCGGCCCAGGCGGTCACCGACCGGTGTGTCGCGCTGGGCGTGAAGGCGATTCTCAATTTTGCGCCGGTCCAACTCGCGGTGCCGGATGACGTGGTGGTCAAGACGGTGAATCTGGCGCTGGAGCTGGAGACGTTGAGTTATGCGTTGACGAATCGATAGGCGTTGAGGCGTTGAGGCGTTGAGGCGTCAGGCGTCAGGCGTCAGGCGTCGAGGCGTTGGGCGTTGAGGCGTCAGGCGTTGAGGCGTCAGGCGTTGAGGCGTTGGGCGTCAGGAATCGGGACCGCTGGAGGTGGACTTGGCTTGGCGAAGGCTTCGTCGCAACCCGGCCAGGAGCCGTCCGACCTCCGTGCTGAGCGCTTTCACGGGTTCCAGATCATGGCCTGGAATCAGGCCGAGCCGGGAGACCAGTTCGAGGTCTGTCTCGAGCTCCAGCAGGGACCCGAAGGCGATTCCGAGAAAGCAGCGATACTCGCCGGTTCGTGACCGTCCGTATCCCTCAGCGATGTTGGCCGCGACGGATCGAGCGGAACGCCGCATCTGGCTTACCAATCCGTAACGCTCATCCGCAGGCAGGAGCCGTGTTATCTGGTACACCCGCTCGGTCAGATCCATGGCTCTCTGCCAGACGATGAGTTGCCGAAAGTGCATCGAAGCGAAGTTGGGGACTGGCGGGAGGATCGAGGTACCGGCTTTACGCTCCGCGCATCCTTTCTACGCGAGCAGGTGGCCCTACCCGACGCCCTGACGCCTCAACGCCTCAACGCCTCAACGCCCAACGCCTCAACGCCCAACGCCTCAACGCCTATCGCCTATTAGACTTCCCACCATGCCCCCCCTCGACGTCACCTCCGAGATCGGCCTGCTGCAGGCGGTCCTGGTTCACACGCCGGGGGCGGAGCTGCGGGCCGTGACACCCGGCAACAAGGGCGACTACCTCTACGACGACATCATCCAGGTCGATGCCGCCCAGCGGGAGCACCGCCGGTTCGTGGCGGTGCTGGAGCGGTTCGCCGTGGTGCATCAGGTCGGTGATCTCCTGGCGCAGGCGCTGCAGCGCCGGGAAGGGCGCGAGTATTTCATCAAGGGCACGCTCGACGTGGTGCCGCCGAGTCTGCTCGGCAACACGCTGCACGACCTCGAGCCCAAGGCCCTGGCCCGGCTGATCGTGGAGGGGGTCGAGGAACCGGGGGGCGCCGTGGCCCGGGCGCTCAACTCGGTGGGCTACGTGCTGCCCCCCTCCCGAATCTGTGCTTCCCGCGGGACATCGGCGTGGTGATCGGCCGCCACGCGGTGGTCGGCTCGATGCGGCACGGCGTCCGCTGGACGGAAGAGCTGCTCATCAAGACGATCTTCGCCTTCCACCCCAGCCTGGCCAACGCCGGGCTGCTGTATGACGGCTCCGAGGAGCGCCGCAGCGACTACACGCTCGAGGGCGGCGACCTCCACGTGCTCCGGTCCGACCTGATGCTGATGGGGTTCAGTGAGCGATCCTCGCCGGCGGCCATCGATCATCTGATCGAGGTGCTGTTTCAGAAGACCGAGGTCACCGACGTCCTGGTGGTGGTGATGCCCAAGGAACCCACCGCGATCCATCTCGACATGCTCTTCACCCAGGTGGACCGGGACCTGTGCGTGGTCTACCCGCCGTACTTCGTGGGCCCGGAGCGCCGGGCGGTGCTGCACCGGAAGAAGGGCGTCGACGGCGTGCGGGAGATGCCCAGTCTCTTTACCGCGCTCCGCGAGGTATCCTGCCCGCTGGAGCCGATCTTCGCCGGCGGCGGCCACCGCGCCACCCAGGACCGCGAGCAGTGGACCTCGGGTTGCAACTTCCTCGCGGTCAAACCCGGCATGGTGGTGACTTACCGCCGGAACGAGGAGACGCTCGAAGGACTCAAGCAGGCCGGGTTCCGGGTGGTGTCGAGCACGGACTTCGTGGCCTTCGACGACTGGCTCGACACCAAACACCGCACCGTGATCACGATCGATGGGGACGAGCTGGTGCGGGGTGGCGGCGGGCCGCGGTGCCTGACACTCCCGCTTCGGCGCGGGCCCCTGTGATCGGGTTCGCGACCTTCCCCGAGCGCACGCTGGTCGACCGCGCCATGGACCTCATGGCCGCGGGCCCGCTCCCCGCCGACCGGCTGGCGCGGGAAGTGCTGGGCCTGGTCGGCGCACCGGCCGCGGTGGCGGAGCGGCTGGCGGTCGCGCTGTTCGCCGCCGACCCGCGCGTCGCGCAGCTCGGCGACGGCCGCTGGGCCCTGGTGGCCGAAGCGTCGGGCTCCCCGCTGATCGAGGAGACCGCCTTTGCGGTGGTGGATGTCGAAACCACCGGCATGAGCGCCTGGCGCGGCGACCGGGTCATGGAAATCGCGGTCGTGGTGGTGCAGGGCCCGCGCCGGGAGCTGGTGTTCGACTCGCTGGTCAATCCCGGCATGCCGATCCCGCCCCGGATCGGCGCGATCACCGGAATCACCCGCGAAATGGTGGCCCGCGCCCCCGGCTTCGAGGAGATCGCCGATGCGTTGCTGGCGGCCCTGGCCGGTCGGGTCTTCGTGGCCCACAACGCCCGCTTCGACTGGGCCTTTCTGTCCGCCGAGGTGCGCCGGACCAGGGGGCTCGGCCTGTCGTCCCCCCGGCTGTGTACCGTGCGGCTGGCGCGCCGGCTCCTGCCGCAGCTCGAGTCGGGGAGCCTCGACCGGCTGACTGAGTTTTTCTGCCTCGAGAATCCAGCCCGCCATCGCGCTGCCGGCGACGCCCTCGCCACCGCCCAGCTGCTGGAACGGCTGCTGCCTTACGCCCGCGAACAGGGAGCGAGGACGGTGGCCGATCTGGAATACCTCACCAGGCGAAGATCGGCCGCCCCGTGAGGGCCCAGTGCCGAGTGCCCAGTGCCCAGTGAGGGCTTCATCGTGATCATCTGGGCCCTGGGCCCTGGGCCCCGGGCCCTGGGCACTCGGCACCGGAGCTGATTGATGCCCCTGACGCAGTCCTTCACCCTCGGTTCGCTCCGCTGCCACCTCCTCGAGGCCGGCTGGCAGCGGCTCGACGGTGGAGCGATGTTCGGCGTCGTGCCCAAGCCACTCTGGTCGCGGGTCGCCCCGCCTGACGAACGAAACCGCATCCTCCTCGCCATGCGCTGCCTCCTCATCGAGCATCCCGACGGCCTGGTACTGGTCGACACCGGGCTGGGTGACAAGGAGGAGCCCAAGTTCCTGGATATCTACGGGGTCGATAACCGCGGCGACCCCGGGCCCACCCGGCTGGAAGACGCATTGCGCGAGACCGGTCACCGTCCCGACGACGTGCGCTGGGTGATCAATACCCACCTCCATTTCGATCACGCGGGGGGGAACACGGTCAGGGCGGACAAGGCGGACAAGGCGGACAAGGCGGACAGGAGGGCGGATGCGACGGCCAAGCCGCCGAGCCGCCGAGCCGCCGAGCCGCCGAGCCACCGAGCCGCCGAGCCGCCGAGCCACCGAGCCGCCGAGCCGCCGAGCCGCCTTGCTTTTCCCAACGCCACCTACGTGGTCCAGCGCAACGAACTCGAGTTTGCCCGCCACCCCAACGAGCGCACCCGGGCGAGCTACCTGCCGCCTAACTTCGAGCCGATCGCCGCGGCCAGCCGCTGGCGGCTGCTGGACGGTGAGGAAGAGATCGTTCCCGGCATCCGCGCCCGACTCACGCCGGGGCACGTCCCCTGGCACCAGAGCATCGTGGTGAGCAGCGCCGGTGAGACCGGCGTCTTCCTGGGCGACGTCGTTCCGACGAGCGCCCATCTGCCGCTGGTCTACATCATGGGGTACGACCTCGAGCCACTCCGGACGCTGGAGGCGAAGCGGGCGCTGTACCGCGACGCGCTGCAAGGCGAGTGGTGGCTGATCTTCGAGCACGATCCACGGGTGGCCATGGGCCGCGCGGCCACCGAAGGGAAGGGGATCGGGCTCCAGGAGGTGCGGTTCAGTCCGCAGTGAACCGGTACCCAGGTGGCGGCAGGCAGCTGTCGGTCTCACGCCGCGTAACTTCCCTGCTGCGGATTCCTCGAAGACCGCGGGCCCATCGGCGGCGATGTGGGGTCGGCGCCACAGCGCGTCACTGCCGGACTCGGCCCACTCTGGCGGGCCCGGCTACCGGCCTGCATCTTTAGCACCCTGCACGCACACAGCTGATCCGAGAGCACAGCTGCCGGAGTGGTCCTCCGTCCTTCACACGGAAGCCGTCATGCCTACGTCTCCGCTTCGTTGCGTCGCCATCGGTCTCGGCCTGTTCGGACTGCTGGCATCCTCAACGCCGGTCGCGGCTCAGGATCTCGCCGCCCTCCGACAGGAGGTCGCCCGCGTCGGCGGGCGCGTGATCGTAGGCATCAAACCGGCGGACGCGCGGCGCGGCATGGTGCGCCCCGGTGTGCGTGCCCTGACCAAGTCCCAGGTGGAATCCATCTCCCGGCGGCTCGCGGGCTCGGGACTCCGGGTCACCCGGAACTACGGCCTCATCACTGCGATCGCCGGTGTGGCGACGGACGCGGCCATCGCGGCACTCCTCAAGGATCCCAACGTCGAGTATGTGGTCCCGGACCGGATCCACACGCTGCAGGACGAGCGCGGGCCGCGCCGTACGGCGCCCGGGACCATGGGGGCCATGGTGGAGACGATACCCTACGGGGTCGCCAAGATCCGGGCCCCGGAAGCCTGGGCCGCGATCAATCCGGCTAATTACGGGGCCGGGGTGAAACTGGGGATTCTCGATACCGGTGGCGATTTCGACCACGTGGACCTGGCCTTCGCCGGCGGCTTCGATGCCGTCCTCGGCAGCACCGCGCCGGCGGACTGGGACGACAACATCGCCGTGTGCGAGGGCCACGGCACCCATGTCGCCGGCACCGTCGGCGCGGTCCGAGGCAACGGCCTCGGGGTCGTCGGCGTGGCGCCCGGCGCCAGCGTCTACGCGATTCAGATCTTCGTCGAGTTTCCCGACCCGGTCTTCGGCTTCCCCCAGTGCGGCGCGTTCACCAGTGACATTCTCGCCGGCGTCGACTGGGCCGTGACCAATGGGATGCAGGTGCTGAACATGAGCTACGGCGGGCTCGGTTTCGACCCCGCCGAGCACGCGGCCTACCAGGCGGCGGCCGCGGCAGGGGTCCACCTCATCGCGGCTTCGGGGAATTCGGGCCTGCCGGCTTCGGGCTTCACCCCGGCGTCGTATCCGGAAGTAATCGCGGTCTCGGCCACCGACATGAACGACAGCTGGGCCTCGTTCTCGAACTCCGGTCCCGAGGTGTTGGTCTCCGCTCCGGGCGTCGGCGTCACCAGCACGCTGCCTGGGAACACCTACGCCGACTACAACGGCACGTCGATGTCGGCCCCCCATGTCACCGGTCTGGCGGCCCTGTTGCTGGCGCTGGATCCCACGCTCTCCAACGCATCGCTCCGCGGTCTCCTGGCCGTGGGCGCCATCGATCTGGGGACCGCCGGCCGGGACGATCTCTTCGGCGAAGGGCGCATCGATGCGCTCAACTCGGTCAACCTCGCGACCCAGCAGGCTACATCCGCGACCCAGCTCGCCCTGGTGCAGCAACCCGGGGCCGGTACCTCGGGGCAGCCGCTGGCGCCGGCGCCGACCGTGGAACTGCGGGACCCGCAGAACCAGCCCGTCCTCCAGGCCGGCGTCGTGGTGACCGCCACGATCTCCAGCGGACCGGGGGTGCTCAGCATTCTGGGCCGGAGGCTCAAGAAGAGCGGCACCGCGGAGGAGTCGAAGCGGTTGCCAGTAGAACCCGCCACGACGGCGGTCGTAACCAACGCCAGCGGGCAGGCGGTGTTCTCCAGTCTCACCATCCACACCGTGCTCACCGCCCAGCATGAACTGACCTTCACCGCCGGAAACCTGACGCCGGCGGTCTCCGATCCGTTTTCCGTGACCGGCTCGGTGACGACGCTGGCCAACGGCGTGACGGTGTCCAACCTCAGCGGGGCATACAACAGCCTCAAGTACTTTGTGCTCACCGTCCCCGCCGGACTCGGCGTTCTGAACGTCACGACGACGGGCGGCACCGGCGACGCGGACCTGGCCGTGCAATTCGGCGTGCCGCCGACGCTGGGGAGTTACGACTGCGCCTCCGCCGCCATCGGCAACGACGAGCTCTGCAGCATCAGCAATCCCTCCGCTGGTGACTGGTATGTCATGCTCTTCGCGTATGAGGAGTACGCCGGGGCAAGCCTGACGGCCACCGCATCGGGCGTCGGTGCGACCCAGATGTCGCTGCTCCAGCAGCCCCAGAACGCCACCTCGGGCCAGCCGCTGGCGCCGGCTCCCGCCGTGCAGCTCCTGGACGCCCAGAGTCAGCCGGTGGCCCTGGCGGGCGTAGCGGTGACCGCCGCGATCTCCAGCGGGCCGGGACAGGTATCGGTGATGCCGGGACGCCGCACCGGCAAGCCCGGCGCGGCTGGCGCCGACAGATCTCCGGTCCGCCCCCTCGTCACAACCGTGGTGACCAATGCCAACGGGCAGGCGGTGTTCACCGATCTGACGGTCACCTCGCTGGCCACCGCGGATCACGAGCTGGTGTTCTCGGCCCCCAATGTCACTCCCCTGGTTTCGAATCCGTTCACCGTGACGGGGACCACGCCGACCCCATTGACCAACGGCGTGCCGGTTGCGGGACTCAGCGGCGCCGCGGGGAGCGCGACCTTCTTCAGCCTGACAGTGCCGGCCGGCCAGGGCAGCCTGACCGTCACGACCGCCGGCGGGACCGGAGACGCGGACCTGTATGTGAAGTTCGGCGCGCTGCCGACCACCGCGAGCTTCACCTGCCGTTCCTTCACCTTCACCAACGATGAGAGCTGCACCATCGCGTCCCCGGATGCGGGCGAGTGGTATGTCCTGGTCCGGGGCTTTGATCCGTTTACCGGGGTCACCCTGACCGCGACCTACGCCGCCGTCGCAACGCAGCTGGCGCTGGTGCAGCAACCGCAGAATACCAACTCCGCCGTGCCGCTTGTGCCGGCGCCGGTGGTGCAGCTCCGGGGCGCCGCCAACCAGCCCATTGCACAGGCGGGGGTGTCTGTCACGGCGGCGATCTCCAGTGGGCCGGGGCAGGTGTCGGTGCTGCCGGCCGGCGCCTCCGCAGGGCGGGCCAAGCGGTCGCCGGTCCAGCCCGCGACGTCAACGGTGCAGACCGACGCCAATGGCCAGGCGGTGTTCTCCAACCTGTTCGTGACGTCGCTGGCGACCGCGGATCACCAGCTGGTGTTCTCGGCACCCAATGTCACCTCGGTGGTGTCCGACCCGTTTACGGTGACCGGGTCGACACCGACCACCCTGACGAACGGGGTGTCGGTGACCGGGCTTGGCGGAGCGGCGGGGAGCCAGGTGTTCTTCGTCATCGCGGTTCCAGCTGGCCAGGCGGGGCTCACGGTCGTCACCACCGGCGGCAGCGGGGACGCCGATCTGTATGTGCGGTTCGGCTCGCTCCCGACCACCGGGAGCTTCGACTGTCGGTCCTTTGAGTTCACCAACGAAGAGACCTGCGGCTTCAACGCGCCGGCCGCGGGCAACTGGTATGTGCTGCTCCGCGGCTTCGGCACCTACGCCGGCGTCACGCTGACGGCGACCTACTCCGTCGCGGTTCCGCAGTACGCGGTGACCGTCACGGGTCACGGTACGGGATCGGGCACGGTGACGGGTGGCGGCCTCAGCTGCGCCATCGCGGCCGGAGGAGCGACCGGCACCTGCGCGGCGGCCCTGGATTCGAACACCGCGGTCACGCTGACCGCGGCACCCGGAGCCAGCCAGCGATTCAGCGGCTGGGCCGGAGACTGTACCGGGACCGGGACCTGCCAGCTCCTGGTGACCGGGGTCCGGAATGTCACCGCGACCTTCAGCCATCCTCCGGCCGAGGTGACCAACATGGTGGCTGAGCTGACCGGCACGCCGACGCTGACGCTCGAGGAAATCCAGCGCCTGGATTGCAACGCCACCTCGACGTTGGACGTCGGCGACCTGCTCTGCTATCTCGACAACAACCCGGGGCTGACCCTGGCACCCGAGGTCATGACCGCAATCCTGTATCGATCCGCCATGGAGCAGGCCCGGCCATCTGCCGCCGGCCAGATCGACCGCGCCAAGAGGGGGAACTGAACATGCGAATCACATCGGGATGGACTCTTGGGGCGAGCGTTCTGGCCACGCTGGCCGTCATCGGCGGGTGCGGGGGTGGTAACGGCGGGGGCGGCGGAGGCGGGCCGAGCGGCACCGGGCTCGCCGATATTGAACTGCGGGTGCCGGCCGGGGTGACCGACGGTATCGCGCTGGTCGTCGTGAGCGGCGGCACCGTGCGGACCGTGCAATCCGCCGGGCCGCAGTTCCGGGCGGTGGGCGAAGACACGCCCGTGGCGCAGGTCATCTCGCGGGGGGCCTTCACCGGAACCGCGGCGAAGCTGGCCACGATCTGCGTCGACAACATCGAGGATCTGGCCGATTTTCAGGCCGATGTGATCGAGGTCGCCGGCGGCCAGGCCGATGGGTATGCGGTCCGGGACGTCGCATCGTACACTGCGACGCTCACTAACCCGCGAACGACGGGGAACTGCCCGTAGTCGTCTCGCCGGGCGTGGGCCGGTGCTGGCCGGACGGCGCCCTGGGGTCGTGGGGACCCGATCCTAGGGCATCTCGGGACGCGAGATGTTGGCGGCCATCCGGTCCAGCAGGGCGTTCAACTGCGCGGAGCGCCGCCTCACAACCGATCCGTAGATCGTCCTGGCGAGCAGGTAGGAACCGGCAACCAGCGCCGCCGCCAGTCCCACCGCCAGCAGGGGCGACTGGAACGTTCCGATACCCACTCCTATTGAGACGCCGAGCCCGCCCCCGCCCAGTCCGCCCATGATTCCCCCGAACAGCCCGCCGGCCAGTGGGCCCTGCGGCTCGTCGACTCGAAGCACGGTCCGGTTCTGGTGAACCGTGGCGGAGATGCTGACCGGTCGCGGGGGAGCCTGCCCGCCGCGAAGGAGCACCGACCACGTGCGCAGGCGGCCGACCTGGGAGACCTGTCCAGGGCCCAGAGTCCCCTGAATGTCTATGACCATCTCGCCCCAGGCCTCGTCGGTGACTTCGCCGGGGACCACCCGTTCCAACCCCAGCCGGAGCGGGGCGCCGAAAAAGGACGAGGACTTGGCCGCGGCTCGATGATCGACCTCCGTCGCGGCCCGCCGGATCAGGGCCGGATCGATGCCGGCTTCCCGGGCGATCGCTTCCATCTCGGCCAGCGTGAGGCCGCGGTCACCAGTCGCCCCCACTCCGCCTGACGCCTGTAACTCGGCCGCCCGTCGCAGGATGGCATCGGTATGCTTCTCATCATAGCGGCGGGCGGGAAGGGGCGTGTCGGGCATAGTCCAATCTCTCGCGCCAGATACCGGGAGACAACCGCCCGGTTGACCCGAACAGGCGGCCCGGGCTAGCTTTACCGCTGTTCCAGAGCAAGCGGGGGCTGTCTTTACCCCCCACCCCCAGCCCGGCGGATGGTCGGCGCGACAGGGTCCAGCACACAGCGAACTCGGTGGGAGCGCCAAAACGCTCTCACCCGACTGTTGCCGGACACCCGGGGGGTCACTTGGGTGTCCGGTTCTTTTTCTTGGGGAGGAAAGCCAGACTGTCCACCAACGAGCGGGAACGCCGGGTTCGCGTCAATCGCCAGATCCGGATCAGCCCTGTCAGGGTAATCGGCCCCGGGGGCGAGCAGTTGGGTGTACTGCCGATCGAGGAGGCCCTTGCTGCGTCGCAGGAACGGGGGCTCGATCTGGTGGAGGTGGCCCCGACCGCCCGTCCGCCGGTCGTCAAGATCATGGACTACGGGAAGTTCAAGTTCGAGGAGGCCAAGGCGGCCCGCGCGGCGAAGAAGAAGCAGCACGTGATTCACCTGAAGGAGATCAAGGTCCGCCCGGGGATTGAAGAGCACGATTTCGAGTTCAAGAGCCGCCACGCCAGGGAATTCCTGGTCGAAGGCAACAAGGTGAAGGTGACGATGATGTACCGCGGACGGCAGATCGCGCACGTGGAGTTGGGGCGCGCGGTCCTGGACCGGTTCGCGAGCGGCCTGGCGGACATCGGGAAGATCGAGCAGGAGGCCAAGCTCGAAGGCCGCAACATGGTGATGGTCATGGGACCGAAATAAGGGCGGACAAGGCGGACAGGGCGGACAGGATTCACTGAAGCACGCAGCGGACGGGGTGGGGCGGTGGCGGTTTGAGCCGCCGAGCCGCCGAGCCGCCGAGGAACGAGGAACGAGGAACGAGGAATGCCTAAGCAAAAGACCAAGCGGGCGGCCATGAAACGCTTCAAGCGGACGGGGTCCGGCAAGCTGAAGCGGTGGCACGCCAATCACACTCACATCCTGACCAAGAAGACCCGCAAGCGGAAGAACCGGCTGAAGAAGAGCGCCCTGGTGTCGTCGGCCGATTTCCCGCGGGTGAACCGCCTGCTCCAGGCGTAGGGAGGAACCATGCCTCGCGTCAAGAGCAACGTCGCTCACCACGCCCGGAAGAAGAAGATCATGCGCGCCGCCAAGGGCGCGCGCGGCGCCCGGAGCAAGCTCTACAAGCCGGCCAAGGAAACAGTGGAGCGGGGGATGCAGTACGCCTACCGCGACCGGCGCAAGAAGAAGAGCGAGTTCCGCAGCCTGTGGATCACCCGGATCAACGCGGCAGCGCGGATGCACGGCTTCAACTACAGCGGGTTCATGGCGGCGCTCCGCAAGGCGGGCGTCGACGTCAACCGGAAGGTCCTGGCCGACCTGGCCGTGAAGGACATGGACGCATTCGCCAGGATTGCCGAGGTGGCGCGCGCCGCGCAGTAGGCGGCCGCGCCGACGGTGGTCCGTACCATCCCCGGTCGCGCGAGGGGTCCCTCGGGGAGACGCTCCGCCGGGATCCCTCGCGATTTCGTTCTACGGCGCACGTCGCCGGACGCTGCATGGCTGATGCCCTGAAAGTCCTCACCGCGAGACTGGAGGAGCTCAAGGCCGAGCTTCCCCGGCTCGCCGCCCTCGATGCCCCGGCGCTCGAGGCGGCCGAGGTGCGGCTCCTCGGCCGGAAGCAGGGCGCCATCACCGAGATCATGAAGCAGCTGCCTGGTCTGGCCGCCGACGCCAAGCGCGCGGTGGGCGGGCAGGCCAATGCCCTCAAGCAGGAGCTCGAGGCCGCCATCAGCGGCCCGCCGCGCCGCCTTGAACGCGGCGGCGGCCGCCCAGGCGCAGCAGGGTATCGATCTCACGATGCCCGGCCGCGACCGCTGGCAGGGCGGCATCGCATCCGGTCACCCAGGTGCTCGAGGAGATCGTCGGGATCTTCCATGGGCTCGGGCTTCGCCCGGGCCACCGGGCCCGAAGCCGAGACCGAGTGGTACAACTTCGGCGCGCTCAATTTCCCGCCGGACCACCCGGCGATGGACATGCACGACACGCTCTACCTCGACGTCCCGGACCGCCGGGCGAACCGCTCGTCGGGGGTGCCGGCGGAGCATGAGCGCCGGACTCGCGATGAAGGCCGCTGGCTGCTGCGGACCCATACGTCGCCGGTGCAGATCCGGGTGATGCTCAACGAGCCACCGCCGATCCGGGTAGTGATCCCGGGATGGGTGTACCGCAAGGACCCGTTCGATGCCTCCCACGCCCCCGTGTTTTCCCAGATCGAGGGCCTCGTCGTAGACGAGGGGATCTCGTTCGTCGATCTCAAGGCGACCCTCACCCATTTCGCCCGCGAGTTCTTCGGCGCCAGGACCACGGTCCGGTTCCGCCCCTCGTACTTTCCCCTTCACCGAACCATCGGCCGAGATGGACGTGAGTTGCGGCGTGTGTGGCGGAACCGGGTGTCCGGCCTGCAAGGGTACCGGGTGGATGGAGATTCTCGGGTCGGGAATGGTGCACCCGAGCGTGCTCGCCAATTGCGGGCTCGATCCCGAGCGCTACACCGGGTTCGCCTTCGGCATGGGCCCGGGCCGGATCGCGATGACCCGGCACGGGATCACGGACATTCGACTGTTATACGAGAGTGACGTGCGGTTCCTGCGGCAGTTTGAACTCGGCGGCTCGGCGGCTCGACGACTCGGCGGCTCGACCGAGCCAGCCAGCGCTCCGGTCGCCGAGCCGCCGAGCCGCCGAGCCACCGAGCAACGCCCATGAACGTCTCCCGCCGCTGGCTCGAGGCCTTCCTCCGGCGCCCGCTCGAAGCGAACGACCTCGCCGCCCGGCTGGCGATGCTGGGCGTGACCTGCGATGCCATCGTGCCGCTCCATCCTGGACTCGACCAGGTGGTGGTGGGTCTGGTCGAGTCGGTCCGCCCGCATCCCAACGCCGATCGGCTTCGGCTGTGCGATGTCGACGACGGGAGCGCGAGCCGCCTGCACGTCGTCTGTGGGGCGCCGAACGTAGCCGCCGGGAAGAAGTACCCCTTCGCCCGCATCGGTGTGACGCTGCCCGGCGGCCTGACGCTCGCCCGCCGCGCCATCCGCGGCGAGACCTCCGAAGGCATGCTCTGTTCTGCGAAGGAGCTGGGCCTGGGGCAGGACCATGAGGGGATTCTCGAGCTGTCCACCGAAGCGATGCCCGGGACGCCGCTGCCGGACGTGTTGCCGGTCTCGGACGATCGCCTGGTGCTCGATGTCTCCCCCAACCGTCCCGATCTGCTCGGCCACAAGGGCGTGGCCCGCGAGCTGGCCCGGAGCTACGGGGTGCAGTTCCGGTTGCCGGAGATCCCGGGCGCCCCGGCGGCGGGGCTGGGAACGCTGCGCCGCGCGGAGGGGGCGCGCGCGACGGTCGGCGGCGTCACGGTGGGCACCGACGACGCCGAGGGCTGCCCGCGCTTCACGGCCGTGGTCATCCGCGGCGTGAAAGTGGCGCCGTCCCCGGCCTGGCTCAAGGCCCGGCTCGAGGCGGTCGGAGCGCGGAGCATCAACAACGTGGTCGACGCCACCAACTACGTGATGCTCGAGCTGAATCATCCCATGCACGCCTACGACCTCGCCGCCCTGGCCGGATCCGAGGTCGTGGCCCGACCCGCCCGGGCGAGCGAGCGGGTGGTCACGCTCGACGGGGTGGCCCGCGACCTCGCCACCGGCATGACCGTCATCGCCGACCGGGAGCGGGTGATCGGCGTCGGCGGCGTGATGGGGGCGGAGAATACCGAAGTGCGCGACACCACCACCGACCTGGTCGTGGAATGCGCGTTCTTCGATCCTCCCCGCGTCCGGCGGACCCGCAAGGCCCTGGGTCTGTCGACCGATGCATCGTATCGCTTCGAGCGCGGGGTCGATCGCTGGGGCCTTCCCGAGGCCCAGCGCCGGGCCGCCGAGCTGATCCTGGCGACCGCCGGCGGCAGGGTCGAGGATGCCGTAGACGTGTGGCGGGGCCCGGGCAATCCACCGCGGATCTTCCTCCGTCCTGGACGAGTTGCCCAGGTGCTTGGGGCGGAACTGCCGGTCACCAGCGTCGAGCAGCATCTGGTCGCTGTCGGCTGCACGGTGCTCAACAAACCGGACGACGGCCGGCTGGCGGTCGACCTCCCTGGCTGGCGACCCGACCTGACCGGGGAAATCGACCTCATTGAAGAGATCGCCCGGTTGCACGGCTACGACAGCTTTCCGACCGACCTGCGTCCCTACCGGGTCGGCCGGCTCGGCGATGAGCCGATGGAGCTGGCCATTCGGGGAGTGCGCGAGGGGCTCGCCGGGATGGGCCTGTATGAGGCCCAGACTCTGCCGCTCGTCCCCGAGCACGGGGACGGGGCGGTCCGGCTGCGGAATCCGCTGTCGGCCGAGGAGGCGTGGCTGCGCCAGTCGCTGCTGGCCGGGCTGGGGCGGGCCGTGAGCACCAACTGGTCCCGCCAGAGCCGCGATGTCCGGCTGTTCGAGATCGGCACCGTCTTCCGGCAGGGAACAGCGAGCGCCCGGCCGATCGAGATCATTCGCGTGGCGGCGGTGCTGACCGGGGCCCGCGCTCCGATCCACTGGACCGACGGCGGCAAGTCCACGGATCTCGATCTGTGGGATCTCAAGGCGCTGTTCCAAAGCGCGGTGGCTCTGGCATATCCGGGCGCGTCGTTACAAGTTGATGCAAACGCCTGGATCGCAGCGGCACCCGACGGCCGGCCGGTCGGCCGAGCCGAACGCCTGACCCTCGACACCCCGGTCTGGGCCGGCGCGGTGTACGGGTTCGAGCTGGACGTCAGCCCGGAGCGGCGAGCGCCGCCGCGATATTCCCCGCTTCCCGCGACCCCGGCGTCGTGGCGCGACGTGAACCTGGTGCTGCCACCGGGGACGACGGCAGGAGATGTTGTCCGCCTCATGCGGCGTTCCGGCGGGCCGCTGCTCGAAGCGGTGGACGTGATGAGCGAGTTCCGGGCCGAGCGGCTGGGGGAAGGCCGGCGGGCGGTGCAATTCCGGCTGGTATTCCGGGCACCGGACCGGACCATTCGGGACGAGGAAGTGGACGCCGCGGTCACCCGCCTGATCAAGACGCTGGAGACCGAACTTGACGCAAAGCTACGAACGGCCTGACGCGCGGGCCCTGCAGGAACTGGGTGATCTCCTGCAGCACGTGGGTGAGGAGCTCGCGGTCTGGCGACGCCGGTCGCTCAAGGCCGAGGCCGAGCTGGGCGAGGCCCGGGCCAAGGGCGGAGTGATGGCCGGCCCCGAGCTGACCCAGGCCCGGCAGCGGGTGCTCGCAGTCGAGGTCGAGAGCCAGGCCCTGCGGGAACGGGTGGACGCGGCCCGCGACCGGCTGCGGTTGCTGGCCAATCGGCTGAGCTTCCTGGAGCAGGACGCCGACGAAGGGGCCGCATGAACACGCCGAAGCACGCCGTCCGGGTGACGATCGGCGGCGAGGACTACACGGTCCGTTCGGAACTCCCGCCGGAGTACACCCGGGAGGTGGCGGCGTACGTGGACGCGGCGCTCCGTCGCATCCGGGAGATGCTGCCGCTGGTGGAAACTCACAAGGCGGCCATTCTGGCCGCGCTGGCCATCACGGATGAGCTGTTCCAGGCCCGCCGGGGAGACCGGGAGCACTCCCTGCGGCTGCACGCCATGGCGGACGATCTCGCCAGGTTGCTCCCGCCCGCCAAACGCGGCCGGCGGGCCAGCGGGCCGCAGGGTGTATCGGGCTGAGTAAATCGAGGCGGAGCGCGACTCCGCCCGCGGCACCACAATAGCAGTCGCCGGCGCCCGCGCGCCGCGCCTTGGAGATAGATCGCATGTCGTCATTCCTGCTGCCCCTCCTGGAGGGGCTCGCCGCCGGTCTCGTCGCCGCTACGCTGCTCTTCCTCGTTTACAGCCGGACCCAGCGCCAGAGTGCCGCCCGCACGCTGGTGGCCGCGCGTCGGGAAGCCGAGACCCTGGTCACCGAGGCCTCGACCAAGGCCACCGAAGCCCGCAATCAGATCCTCCTCGAGGGCAAGATGGAGACCCTGCGCTTGCGGGAGGACCTCGACAAGGAGGCCCAGCGGCGCCGGGAGGAGTGGGAGCGGTTCGAGCGCCGGGCCGAGCAGCGCGACCGCTCGCTCGAGGAGAAACTCGAGGAGGTCCGCAAGCAGGAGCAGGGCTTCGGGGTGCGGGAGGCGACCGTCGCGAAGCGCGAGGAGGGCGTCCGGGGCCGGGAGCATGAGATCGAAGGGTTGGTGACCGAACAGCGCCAGCGGCTCGAGCGGGTGGCGGGGCTCACCGCCGAGGAGGCCCGTCGCGAAGTGCTGCAACGGGCCGAGGACGAGGCCCGGAGCGCGGCCCAGGCCCTGGCACGCGACATCCGCGAGCAGGCCAAGCGGGCGGCCGACAAGGAGGCGCGCAAGATCGTCTCGCTCGCGGTACAGCGGCTGGCCGCCGAGCATACCTCGGAGACGACCGTCTCGGCGGTCGCGCTGCCGAATGACGAGATGAAAGGCCGGATCATCGGCCGCGAAGGCCGGAACATCCGGGCCTTCGAGCAGGCGACCGGAGTGGATGTGATCATCGACGATACGCCCGACACCGTCATCATCAGCTGCTTCGATCCGGTCCGCCGCGAAGTGGCACGGCGGTCACTCGAAGCCCTCATTACCGACGGCCGGATCCATCCGGGCCGGATCGAGGAGCTGGTGGCCAAGGCCCAGACCGAGCTCACGGCCGAAATGCAGGAGTTGGGCGAAAAGGCCGCCTTCGAGACCGGGGTCCACGGCTTGCACCCCGAGTTGATCAAGCTGCTCGGCCGGATGCGCTATCGGACCTCGTACGGCCAGAACATCTACGACCATTCCAAGGAAGTGGCCTGGCTGGCGGGCATGATGGCGGGGGAGCTCAAGCTCGACGTGCAACTGGCCAAGCGCGGCGCCCTGCTGCACGACATCGGCAAGGTGCTGACCCACGAGAACGAGGGCACCCACGTCGAGCTGGGCGTCGAAGTCACCCGGAAGTACGGGGAGACGCCGCTGGTGGTGAACTGCATTCACGCCCACCACGACGACGTGCCGCACGAGACCGCCGAGTCGGTCCTGGTCCAGGCCGCGGACGCCATCAGCGGCTCGCGTCCGGGCGCCAGGCGCGAGGCGTTCGAGACCTACGTCAAGCGGTTGACCCGGCTGGAGGAGATCGCCAACAGCTTCCAGGGTGTCGAGAAGTCCAGCGTGATCCAGGCCGGACGCGAGGTCCGGGTCATCGTGCTCCCCGAACGGATCGACGACGCCCAGGCCACGGCGCTCTCCGACCAGATCGCCCGACGGATCGAGAACGAGCTGCAGTACCCCGGACAGATCAAGGTGGTCGTCATCCGGGAAACCCGCGCCGTAGGGATTGCTCGATGACTGCCCGCATCCTGGATGGGGTCGCGCTCGGCCGCACCATTCGGCAGGAAGTGGCCGAGGAGACCGCGCGGCTCAAGACCCGAGGCGTTGTCCCCGGGCTGGCGGCGGTCCTGGTGGGCGAGAACCCCGCCTCGAAGGCCTACGTGGGGAGCAAGGAGAAGGCCTGCCGCGAAGCCGGCATGCACTCGGCCAAGATCGAGCGCGAGGCCGGGATCAGCGAATCCGAGCTGCTCGGCATCGTGGATCAGTTGAACCGCGATTCCCGGATTCACGGCATCCTGGTGCAGCTGCCGCTTCCCAAGCACATCAACACCGAGAAGGTCCTGCTCCGGGTCGACCCCGCCAAGGACGTCGACGGGTTCCATCCCGTCAACGTCGGCAAGCTGGTGATCGGCGATTCGACCGCACTCCGCCCCTGCACGCCCTGGGGCATCATCCAGATGCTGCTCCGCAACGGGATCGAGACTCGGGGCGCCAATGCCGTGATCGTCGGTCGCAGTACGATCGTGGGCAAGCCGATGGCCAATCTGCTCATCCAGCAGGGGCCGGGTGGGGACGCCACCGTGACCGTCTGCCACTCCAAGACCCGGGACCTGCCCGCCGTCTGCCGGACGGCGGACATCCTGGTCGCCGCGATCGGCAAGCCGGAGTTCGTGACCCGCGACATGGTCAAACCCGGCGCGGTCATCATCGATGTGGGGATCAACCGGGTGGACGACCCGAGCAAACCCAAGGGGTATCGCCTGACCGGCGACGTCGCCTACGCCGAGTGCGCCGAGATCGCCTCCGCCATCACCCCGGTCCCCGGCGGCGTCGGCCCGATGACCATCGCGATGCTGCTGGCGAATACGGTGCAGGCGGTGAAGCAGGGGATGGGCGATTGAGGCGGCGAGGCCTGGAGGCGTCAAGGCGTCAAGGCGTCAGGCGTCAGGTCCCACATCCTCGACCGCAACGCCTCAACGCCTAACGCCTCAACGCCTCTCTCATGCCCGACCTCTTCTCCCAGCCCGACGACGCCCCCTGGACGCCGACGCTCCTCGCCCGGGCGGCGCGCCGGATGCTCGAGGGCGGGATCGGGCCGCTCTGGGTGCGGGCGGAGCTGTCGGGACTCAAGGTGTACCGGAGCGGGCACTGGTACTTCACCCTGCGGGATGCCGGAGCCCAGATCCGCGCGGTGATGTGGCGGAAGCAGGCCATGCGGGTGAAAGCGCCGCCGGCGGACGGGACCCAGGTCTTCGTCCACGGAATGCCGACGGTCTGGGAAGAGCGGGGCGACTTCCGTTTCACGGTGAGCGAACTCCTGGTCACCGACCAGATCGGCCGGCAACAGCGGGAGCTGGAGCGGGTGCGGCTGCTGCTCGAGAAGGACGGTCTCTTCGATGCCGCCCGCAAACGGTCGCTGCCTCCGCTGCCGGAGCGGGTCGCCGTGGTGACCAGCCTGGACGGCGCGGCGCTTCACGACATCATCACCGTCACCCGGCGGCGGTGGCCCGCCGTCCAGCTGATGGTGGTGGGCGCCCGGGTCCAGGGGTCCGAGGCGGAGACCGACCTGGTTCATGCCCTCCAACTGGTGAATCGGATTCCCGGACTGGATCTCTGTATCGTGGGCCGGGGCGGTGGTGGCCGCGAGGACCTGGCGATCTTCAACAGCGAAGCGGTCTGCCGCGCCCTTGCCCAGGTGCGGGTGCCGACGATCTCCGCGGTCGGCCATGAGACCGACGTGTCGCTGACTGATTTCGTCGCTGACGTCCGCGCCCCGACCCCCTCAGCCGCCATCGAGATGGCCATTCCGGATCGGGCCGACCTGGGCCGCCGGGTCGCCGCGCTGGGCTTCCGGCTGGGCAACGCGCTGGGCCGGGGCACGCGGCTCGCCGGGGAGCGCCTGGCCCGTGCCGCCGACCGGCTCGAAAGCTCGCTCGACCGCCGGCTCGACGATCCCCGACGGGCGATCGAACGGTTGGGCGCCCAACTGGATGCCCTGTCCCCGCTTCGAGTGCTGGAGCGCGGGTACAGCGTGGCCCGGGATGGCGAGGGCAGGGTCCTCCGCCGCGCGGCGCAGTTCACGCCGGATCTCGGCTTCAGCCTGCGGGTCTCGGACGGCGACGTGCCCGCCCGGGTGGAGCGGTCGCGATGAAGCAGGATCCGGGGTCGGCGCCGTCGCTGGCGGATGATCTCCGCCGTTTGGAGGAGATCGTCCGCCTGCTCGAAAGCGAAGAAGGCGACCTCGACCGTTCGCTGGCGCTGTTCGAGGAGGGTGTCGCCAGGCTCCGTACCGCCCGGGACCGGCTGGGGCAGGCGGAGGCCCGCGTAAAGAAAGTGCTCGAGGACTCGCAGGGTGCCCTGCGCACGGAGGACCTCGACGATGGGACCTGAGGCGGGCGGTCTGCTGGCCGAAGCCCGTGAGCGGGTCGACAGCCTGTTGAGTGCGTGGAGTGTGCGGGTCCAGACCATCGTTCCGGGGCGCACCGGCGAAGCCCTCGGCTATTCCCTGAACACGCCCGGGAAACGGGTCCGGGCGGCGCTGGTCATGGGAGCCTACCGCTCCGTCGGCGGCGGATCGCCGGCGATCGCCGCCGTTGCCGCCGCCGTCGAGACGGTGCACACCTACTCGCTGGTCCACGACGATCTGCCGTGCATGGACAACGACGATCTCCGCCGCGGCCGTCCCACGACCCACCGGGCCTTCGATGTGCCGACCGCTACCCGGGTGGGATTCCTGCTCGTGCCCGTGGCGGCGCTGGTGCTCTCGCAGGCTGCCCGCGACCTGGTGCTCCCTCCCGCGGTCCTCGGCCGGATGGCGCGGGAGCTGTTCGAATCCGGCGGCATCGAGGGGATGGTCGGCGGCCAGTGGCTCGATCTCGAAGCCGAGGGGCGGGTGCTCGATCTCGACGGGCTGGTCGCCGTCCACCGTGGCAAGACCGGCGCCCTCATCCGGGCGGCGTGCATTCTGGGCGGAGTGGCGGCCGAAGCCCCTCCACCGGCGATCGAGGCCCTGGCCGGGTACGGTCATGAGATCGGCCTGGCCTTCCAGATCGCCGACGATCTGCTTGACGTCACCGCCACCAGCGCCCAGCTCGGCAAGACCGCCGGCCGGGACGCGGCCCTGGCGAAGTCGACCTACGTCAGCGTGCTGGGGGTCGACCGGGCTCGTTCCGAGGCCATGGCGCTCTCGAGTCATGCCATCCGGCACCTCGAGCAAGCGGGGATTCCGACGGACTCTCTTGGGGCGTTGGCGCAGTATATTGTAAGTCGAGAATCGTGAGCGAGGCGTCGAGGCGTCGAGGCGTCGAGGCGTCAGGCGTTGAGGCGTCAGGGCGTCAGGTAACGACCCCGCCGAGGGCCGGATCTTGAGAGCCGATCCCAGATTCTTGACGCCTTAATGCCTTAACGCCTTGACGCCTTAACGCCTTAACGCCTTAACGCCTCGACGCCTCGACGCCTCGACGCCTCGACGCCTCGACGCCCAACGCCCAACGCCCAACGCCCAACGCCCATACCATGCCCCTCCTCCCCGCCATCCACTCCCCCGCCGACCTCAAGCGGCTGTCGCGCGACCAGCTGCCCGAGCTGGCCGGCGAGATCCGCGAGCGGTTGATCGACTGCTGCTCGGAGACCGGCGGTCACATCGGGGCGAGCCTGGGCGTGGTGGAGCTGGCGATCGCCCTGCTGTACGAGTTCGACTCGCCCCGCGACCGGATCTTCTGGGACGTGGGACATCAGGCCTACGCCTGGAAGCTGCTCACCGGCCGGAACGCGGCGTTCCCCACCCTGCGCCAGACCGACGGGCTGTCCGGCTTCCTGAAGCGCTCCGAGAGCGAGCACGATCGCTTTGGCGCCGGCCACGCCGGGACCGCGATGTCGGCGGCGCTGGGTGCCGCGACGGCGCGCGACCTGACCGGCCGGAATCACAAGGTCGTGGCGGTCGTGGGCGACGGCGCCCTCACCTGCGGGCTCTCGTACGAGGGGATGAACAACGCCGGGCACTCCGAACGGGACATCATCCTGGTGGTGAACGACAACGGGATGTCGATCTCGCCCAACGTCGGCGCCATCAGCAAGACGCTGGGCACGATCGTGGCCAGTCCCACCACCAACCGGCTGCGCGAGCACATCAAGCAGTGGACCATCCGGCTCGGCAAGGTGTTCGGGCCGGAGGTGGTCGAGTTCGCCAAGAACCTCGAGGAGAGCGCCAAGAACCTGTTCTCCAACGGCATGTTCTTCGAGGAGCTGGGCTTTCGCTACTTCGGGCCGATCGACGGACACGATGTCCGCAAGCTGGTCGACACCTTCCATTTCGTGAAGTCGATGAGCGGACCCCGGGTGATCCACGTGCTCACCGAAAAGGGGAAGGGCTTTGCCCACGCCGAAGCCAACAAGGAGAAATGGCACGGCCTGGCCGCGTACGATCCGGAAACCGGCGAGCCGCGCCAGAAGTCGAGTGGCCCGCCCACCTGGACCCAGGTGTTCGGCGAGGGCATCACCGCACTGGCCGCCACCCACCCCGAGATGGTGGCGATCACCGCCGCGATGCCGAGCGGTACCGGCACCAACATCTTTCAGAAGAAGTGGCCGGAACGATTCTTCGACGTCGGGATCGCGGAAGGGCACGCCGTGACGTTCGCCGGCGGCTTGGCGACGGAGGGGATTCGGCCCGTGGTCGCGATCTACAGCACGTTCCTGCAGCGGGCCTATGACAACGTGATCCACGACATCGCCGTGCAGGAGTTGCCGGTGATCTTCTGCATGGATCGCGCGGGGCTGGTGGGCGAGGACGGCCAGACCCACATGGGACTCTACGATATCGCGTACATGCTGGCGGTTCCGGGCATGACCGTCACCGCGCCCAAGGACGGCGACGAGCTGATCGGCCTGCTCAAGACCGCGCTGGCCACGACCCACGGCCCGTTCTGCACCCGCTATCCGCGCGACAAGGCCCCGGCCGCGCCGCGCCCCGCGGCGGAGATCGAGCCGGTGCCCTACGGCACCTGGGAGCTGCTCCGGGATGGGAAAGATCTGGCCATCCTGGCCGTCGGAACCATGGTAGCGCCGAGCCGCCGGGCGGCCGAGCAACTGGCTGCCGAGGGGATCGACTGCGCGGTGGTCAACTGCCGGTTTCTCAAGCCGCTCGACCACGGCATGCTGCAGCTGCTGGCGGCCCAGCATCGGACGCTGGTCACGGTCGAGGAAGGCACGATCATCAACGGCTTCGGCGCCAGCCTCGCCGAAACCCTGCAGACCACCAACCCCGAGGTGCGGTTGATCGCGCTCGGTGTCCCGGATCGGCTCATCGAGCAGGCTCCCCGGGGCCAGCAACTCGAGTCCTGCGGCCTCACCGCGGATGGCATCGCCCGGCGGCTCCGGGCCCTGCACAGCGAGGAGAGCGTCGAGGCCCGATGATCGTCGGGGTCGTCGGGAATCCCCGCTACGCGGATCTCAAGGCGGTGCTCCGTGAGCTGGTAGAGCTCGCGCCGGCCCGCGGCGTGCGCTTGCTCACCGAGCCGAGCCTGATGCCGCTCTGGGAGCCGGCCTTACCAACGCTCGACCACGAGGTGCCCGACGCCATACTCAGCTTTGGCGGCGACGGTACTCTCCTCCGGGGCGCCCGCCTGGTCCACCACCGCGAAATCCCCATGCTGGGCATCAATCTGGGCCGGGTGGGGTTTCTCACGACCGCGACCCGCGACCAGCTCCCCGAGGCGTTCGACGCCCTGGTCTCCGGCCGATACGTGCTGGAACGGCGGCTGTCGCTGCACGCGACCATCATCAGCGACGAAGGCGGTGTCCGCGGCGAGCAGATGGCGCTGAATGATGTCGTCATCCACAAGTCGGGCGTCGCCCGGGTGGTCCGGATCCGGATCAGCGTGGACGGCGAGGAGCTGGGGCCTTACAGCTCCGACGGGCTGGTGGTAGCCAGCCCGACCGGCTCCACTGCCTACTCCCTCTCGGCCGGCGGGCCGATCGTCGCCCCGGGGGTCGAGGCGATGATCGTCACTCCCGTCTGCGCCCACACGCTGGCGGTCCGGCCGGTGGTGGTGCCGCCCGATTCCACCATTTGCGCCGAGCCGATGTCCCCGGGCGCCGACGACCTGCTGGTCTCCTTCGACGGCCAGCTCGGCACCACGCTCGCGCCGGGAGACAAGGTCTACATCCGCCGGGCCCGGAATGCGGTCCTCCTGATCCGGCTCGGGTCGGAAGGCTACTTCACCCGGATGCGCAACAAGCTCAATTGGGGCGACCTTCCCGAACGGGAAGCGATCCGGTGATCACCGAGCTGCGTATCCGCGATCTGGTCACCATCGCCGATGTCACCCTCGAGGTCGGCCCGGGGCTCAATGTGCTCACCGGCGAGACCGGGGCCGGCAAGTCCATGCTGGTTGATGCCGTCGCCCTGCTGCTGGGAGAACGGTCCGAGAGCGCCCTGGTCCGTCCCGGGGCGTCCCGGGCGATCATCGAGGGCGCGTTCGATCTCGAAGACATTGGTGTCCGGCGCAGGCTCGAGGCCCAGGGACTGGACGCCGAAGAAGGGAAGGTGGTCATTCGGCGCGAAGTCGGTGCCGACGGCCGGTCGAAAGCCTGGGTGAACGGCAGTCCGACGACGCTCGCGGTCCTGGCCCGGCTGGGCAGCGTCCTGGTCGATTTGCACGGCCAGCACGAAACCCAGTCGCTGCTTCACGCCGAAGCCCAGCGCGAGATCCTCGATGCCTATGCGGGCGCGCTACCCGAGCGGGCCGCGCTGGCCGAGGCGCATGCCGTGGTCGAGATGCTGCGAGACGAGGAAACGACCCTGACGGCGCGCCGGGACGAGGTGCGGCGGCGGGCGGATTATCTGCGGCATGTGGTGCAGGAGATCGACGCCGCCTCACTCCGGCCAGGTGAGGACGAAGCCCTCGACCTCGAGGCCCGGCGGCTCGGGCATGCCGGCACGCTGGCCGAGCAGGCCCGGCACCTCAGCGGGCTCCTCGACGGCGAAGAGGGCGGGGCGCTGCCGGCGCTCGGCGCGGCCAACCGGCTGATCGGCAACCTCGAGCGGATCGACCCGGCTACCGCCGCCTGGCGCGAACTCCTCGACGGCGCCTATGCCAACCTGAGCGAGCTGGCCCGGCTGGCCAGCAGCTACGCCATCGATCTCGAGGAAGACCCCAGCCGCCTCGCCGACGTGGAGCGGCGGCGGGATGTGGTGTACCGGCTCAAGCAGAAGCACGGCGCCACCATCGAGGCCGTGCTGGAGACCCGGGCCGGCGCCGCGGCAGAACTGGACCTGCTGGATACCGCCGACCTGGACTTGCGCCAGCTCGGAGCGCGGCGGGTCGCGGCCGAAGGCGCCTCTGCGGCGGCCGCCGATGCGCTCTCCGCCAAGCGCCGGGACGCGGCGAGCCGGCTGGCGCGCGCCGTCACCCGGCTGCTCCCGAGCCTGGGCCTCGCTGGCGGAAGCCTGGACGTGGAGCTCAAACCGCTCGGCCGGATCGACGCCACCGGCCAGGAGACCATCACCCTCATGGTCCGGCTCAACGCCGGGCTCGAGCCGCGTCCTCTGGCGCGCGCCGCGTCGGGGGGCGAGTTGTCCCGGATCATGCTCGCGCTCAAAGTGGTGCTCACCCGACACGACGCCGTGCCGACGCTGGTCTTCGACGAGATCGATCAGGGGATCGGCGGAGAAGTGGGAGCCCGAATCGGCGCGGCGCTGGAGGAGGTCGCCGCCCGCCGCCAGGTGCTGGTGATCACCCACCTGCCGCAGATCGCCGCCCGCGCCCAACGGCACCTCGTCGTCTCCAAGGCCGCCCGCAAGGGGATCGCGACCAGCGACGTGCAGGTGATCCACGGCGAAGACCGCATCGGCGAACTGGCACGGATGCTGGGAGATGCGGATGCCGATACGGCGCGGCGGCATGCGGAGGTGTTGCTGCGGGGTGAGGGCTAGAACGGTAGAACGGGGGAACGGTGGAACGGTGGACGGAACGGGGAACGGGGGAACGGTGGAACGGTAGAACGGGAAAACGCCCTTTCCCGTCTGTTCCCGTTCCCCCGTTCCCCCGTTCTACCGTTCCACCGTTCCTCGTTCCCCTTCTCACCTCCACAGTCTCTGATACCACCGGATCTCCAGCCTGGTCGTCCTGAACTTCTCCACCCGGCCGCCGGTTGCCCGCACGACCGTGGTGTAGGTCCAGGACGCCTCGATGGGCCAACCGCATTTCCTTCCGGGCTCGCATTCGTGCGCCGCGCGGCCGACGTAACTGATGCCGCCGCCCAGGGCCAGGGCCGTCCGGGCGGACTCGTCCAGGACCCCGGCGGAGAGCCCCGGAATCACGTCGCCAGACGAATAATAGGACGCCGCATCGGCACCGATGCGGGTGTAGTCGGCCTGCCCGTGCACCGCGATGTTCCGCGCCAGGCGGAGGAACGGCTGGGCGCCGAGGGTGAGCACGTCACCCGCGTTGTAGCGGACATTCGTCAGGCGGGAAGCGTCGGCGTACGGCTGGCTGGGAGCGGTGACGCGGCGGACCCGAAGCGTAGGCAGCCTGACCAGGTAGCCCCCGCGCAGGCGGGCGCCTATCGCACCGACACCCAGATCGGCGGTGCCGGACACGCCGGCTTCGTACCGGCCGTTCCCGGTGCCGACGTCGATCAGGTTGGCGGGATTGTCGCGTTGTCCGGTGGGGAGCCGGGCCAGCCCGGTGATCGCCAGCCGGAAGCCGCCGGTGGACCCTGGCCGGTCAAACCGGTCGACCACCGTGAATATGGCGCCGACCTCCATGTCTCCCATCCGGGAGATCTTGGATTCCGCCAGCGGAAACGCGAGGAACGGGCCTGCGGGGTCGGTGAGCAGGTTGGCGAATTCCCCGCCGGTGAGCCGGCTCTGGGCGAGCACCGGATCGCTGGTGAAGCCGGGCACGCCGAGGGTATTGGCCAGCGTGTCCTGGAGTCCGTCGATCAGGGTCCCGATCTGCTGCCCGGTGGCGCTCGCCGAGCTTGGAAGGAACGGTGAGGCTTGGACCGGGTCCCGGGTCAGAGCGAAGAGGGCGTCGCGCATGGAGCCGCCCCTCGCGGCGACCGCCCGGGCGAGGCTGTCGAGGCTGGGATTGCCGGCGTAGGTTCCATTCGCGATCCGGGTTTCGAGCGTGGTCAGCGCGGTGTTGAACGCACCGAAGAACGCATCCGCGGCGGCCGCGTCGTTGGGGTTGCCCAGCGCCGGGTGGGCAGGGTTGAGGCCGCCGTCGGAGGTGGTGGAATCGAGCCGTAACCGGGCCTGCACCCGGGTCGTGACCAGCGGCACGGTGGCGAACAGCGTGAGCCGGCTCGTGATGCCGAGCGCGGCCCCGATGGTGCCCGCCCCGATCGTGAGCTGGCCGTTGGCCTGTTGATTTCCGAGGTTGAGACGGTAGGTAGGCTGCCCCAGCACCACACTCACCAGCGAATCAGTCGACCGGAGCGAAGCGATCCGATCGCTGCCGAAGGCCGGACTTCCGAAATCGGCGAGGTAGTCTTCCGTGGTACCGTCGAAGATCCGCTGGTCGGCGCTTTCGAAGGCACCGCGCACGTCGAGCCGCAGGGTCCCCTTGGGGACTCCCACCGGTGCGAGCTGGGCCGAGACCGAAAGCGTGATGAACGGAAGGAGCGCCACACCGAGCCGCAAGAACCGAGGCAAGACCCCTCCGCGGAAGGACGGAAACGCGTGACTCAGGCGTCGCCCAAGCGACAGGCAACATCGCTCTTTCGGGAACGGTTTGGAAGCGGGCCGGCGGCGCTGGTATCGGCCCCCGGTCGGGTCAACCTGATCGGTGAGCACACCGACTACAACGGTGGGCCGGTGTTGCCGTTCGCGGTGGAGCGGCGCACCGTGGTCGCCGCCGGTCCCGGCGGCCGGTGGGAAGCGGCATCGACCATGGACGGGGCAGGGCGGGTGATCGATCCCGAGCTGCTGGAGCGCGGCCACTGGACCGCGTATGTCGTGGGAGCCATCCGGGTGCTGCGCCGTCGCCGTCTGGCGCCGCCCGGCGCCCGCATCGCGGTGGCCAGTGACCTCCCGGTCGGAGCGGGACTCTCGTCCTCTGCCGCGCTGACGGTCGCGGTGATCAGGGCACTGCTCGGACTGGCCGGCCGGCGGCTATCAGCCGCCACGGTCGCGGATCTCGCCTGGCAGGCCGAACACGATGAGGTCGGAGTGCGCTGCGGCCGGATGGACCAGACGGCGGTCGCGACGGCCCGTGCCGGTCATGCCTTGCTGTTCGAGACGGCGACCGGAGCTATCACCCACGTACCGCTGCCCGGGCGCGTCTGGGTGATCGAGACCGGCGTCGAACACCGGCTGGTGGGCGGACAGTACAACCAGCGCAGGCAGGAATGCGAGACGGCGCTCGGCCTCGCCGGTGAGCAGGGAGTGCGGGTCGCAAATCTGGCCGAAATAGACGTAGCCGACCTGCCGGCGCTGCTTCGGGCCATCCCCGTGCCCTGGGGGCCGCGCCTCCGCCATGTGGTGACCGAAACCGCTCGCACCCGCGCCGCCGCCCGCCTGCTCGCCGCCCGGAACCTGCCGGCACTCGGCCGGCTACTGGTGGAGGGCCACGAGTCGCTGCGTCGGGACTACGAATCCAGTTGTCCGGAAGCCGATTGGCTGGTGGAAACGCTGGTACGAGCGGGCGCCCACGGGGCCCGGCTCACCGGCGGCGGATGGGGCGGAGCGGTCATCGCGCTGCTGCCGCCGGACCGGGAGGCCCGGGCCGTGGCCGAGGTGCAGGACGCTTTCCGGGCGCACTTCGGCCGGATCCCGGCCGCCTGGGCGACGCGGGCCGGGGCGGGGGTGAGAGCGGAGCGGAAGTGAGCGGATTGGGGATTGAGGGATTGGGGATTCGGGATTGGGGGATTGAATGATTCGTGGGGTGAGACCATCAATTTGGGGGGTGACCCTCAACCGTCGATGATCGCTCATTCACGACCCGAACCTCGGCCCCCCGTTCCCCGTTCCCCGTTCCCCGATCCCCCTGTTCTCCCGTTCCCCGTTCCCCGTTCCCCCGTTCCCCCGTTCTCCCGCTCCCCGTTCCCGTTCCCCGTTCCCCGTTCCCCGTTCCCTCCTAGGGGTTCCCCTAGTGGCCTATCCCGGGCAACCATGAAAGTCTCACGTCTTGATCGGACACGCCCTGTTTCGACATCCTCACTCCTGACCCGAGGGTCCTATGACCAACCCTGGCGGCGGCAAGACCTATCCGAGCGGTGACCACCTGATCTCCGTGGCGGACGCAGCGGCCATGACCGCGCGCTTCCGGTCTCAGAACGCGGCGGCAACCCGGGCATGGTACTTCCATCGGAGCGCGCTCGATGCCCTGCTGAGTCAGGCAGGCTGCGGCGGGCTCCGGATCTACCGGGCCCAGGCGGAAAACGGCGATCTCCAACTAGTCCTGGTGGGCACCGACGCTCAGGGCAACGATTTGCTGCCCAAGACCGTGAAGGAGTCCGGCCTGGTGGCCGAACGCGCCTGGCCGTGTCCGCCGATGTGCGCCGCCGCATCCGTGCTCTGAGGCGTAGACGAGGACATGGCGTTCCATGGCGCCTCCTATGTCCTGACGTCACTTTCGACGCTCAGTCTCCTGCTCCCGCTCTGGCCGGCGCGCCAGCGTTGGGACACGCTCTCCGAAGGGCAAAGGATATTCGCGGTCTACCTGCTGCTGGAACTGCTGGTGTCCGTGGTGTCCTTTGTCCTGGGCCGGCTGAGTCTCCACAATCTGTGGCTCCCCCTGGTGGTGGTGCCGATCGAAACCGCGCTCATCGTCCGTGCCTTCGCGGCTTGGCAGGTGGATCCGCGGATGCGGCTCGTCCTCCGCCTGGGTTCACCTCTCATGCTGCTCTTCTGGCTGCCGCCGCTCATCGGATGGGAGCCGATGGACGATTTCAGCATCGCCATCGATTCCCTCCAGGGAATCCTGTGCGTGGCCATCGCGGCATATACGGTGGTGCGCCGGTTCCTCGAGACCGAAGGCTCCAGCGCCGACCACGACTGGTTCTGGATGAGCGCCGGCATCATGCTGTACTTCGCCACCTACGCCCTCATCAGCCCGCTGAGCAATTACCTTATGAAGTATTCGCCCCCGACGGCGTTTGCGGTCTTCGCCGTCCGCGGCGGCGTCCAGGTCCTCGCCAACGTGTTCTACTACCACGGGATGCGATGCCCGCCCAGCCGGCAGAGCTTTGGGCCTTCTACCTCTCCGCGGCCGTCGTGGCTGCCATCCTGGTCCTGGCGGTCGGCGCGGCGGTAATCGTGGGCCAGCGCAAGATCACCGCGGCCACCCGCGACTACGCCGCCCGGCAGGTGGCCGCGCTGGAGGAAGAACGCGGTCGCGTTGCGCGGGAGCTGCACGACGACGTGAGCCAGCAGATCGCCATCCTGAGTCAGCGGCTCGAGGCCATTCAGGAGTCGGCCCACGCTGGCGGGGTCGACCCCGGGATGTTGACCGCCACCGATACCGTCGGTGAAGGGCTCCGAGACCTTGCCACTACGGTGCGGGCCTTGGCCCACCGGATGCACCCGTCCGCACTCGATCACCTCGGTCTGGGCCCGGCCCTGAGAAGCCTCGCACAGGAGACCGCCGTGGGAACCGGGCTGGAGATCCGGGTCGATGTAGCCCAGGACCCGGAGCTCGGATCCCTCCACGCGCTCACCCTCTACCGGGTTGCCCAGGAGGCCCTCCACAACGCCCGCAAGCACGCCCGGGCCACCAACGTGCTGGTGCGGGTCTCCGAGTCCGATGGCGGCACCACCCTTGAGATCTCGGACGATGGGGTCGGGTTTCTGCCACTCGCCGGGCCGCAGGCCGGCGAGCTCGGCTTGACGAGCATGCGGGAACGGCTGCGGCTGGTCGGGGGCGAGTTCAGCATCTCCTCGACTCCGGGCCAGGGGACGGGGCTCCGCGCCTGGGTGCCGCGAGGGAATGGAGCCGGGCAGTGAATCCTCGCGCCACCATCGTGCTGGCGGACGATCACCCGCTGGTCTGCACCGGGCTCAAGGCCATGCTGGAGCCCGGTTACACGGTGGTTGCGATGGTGCATGACGGCGTCGACGTCATGGGCACGGTGGCACGTCATGGCCCGGATCTCGTGCTGATGGATTTGTCGCTCCCCGGCCGGAACGGCCTGGTCCTTACCCGTCAACTCAAGGCGCTGGGCGAGAAGCCGAGGGTGGTGGTGGTGACCATGCACGCGGACCGGGTGTATGTGGACGAGGCCCTGCACGCCGGGGCCGACGGGTTTCTGCTCAAGACCGCCAGGACCGCCGAGCTGCGGGAGGCGTTGAACGAGGTGCTCGCGGGACGGCGGTATGTCACGCCCGAGCTTCGGCCACCGCGATCCGGCCCGCCCGATGGCCCGGCGCATCAACCTTCGTTGCCACTCGACGGAGAACTGGCGGCCGTGGGCCAGCTCACCGAACGCCAGCGGCAGGTCCTCCTCCTGGTGGGTCAGGGATGCACCAGCCAGGAGATCGCCACCCGACTCGGCGTCTCGGCCAAAGCCATCGAGTATCACCGGTCGGGCATTCGGCAGGCCCTGGCAATCGCGTCCCAGGCCGGGCTGTATCGCGTGGCAACCCGTTACGCCGAGAAGGTCAGCCGCGCCTAGGGTTTCCCCCAGTTGTTCTCCGCTGGTTCCTGACGCATACGTGAGTCGCTGCCTCAGAAGCGCCTTGGGCCGTTCGGCCGTCCCGTCCGACGCCCGGGCAAATCACTGGTCGCTCCCAACCGGAGGTGGCATGGCCGTCAGCGTGCAGATCCAGTGCGTGAGGAAGGCGGGCAATGTCGACCCGCGGGATCGCATCACCCACATCGGTGGGGGGGACACCAACAACACCCGATGGACGCTGACCCAGGAAGAAGCGATCGCGGGGATGGAGACCTGCAATTGGGTGTTCTACATCACCCGGGAGGGTCGCTCGGTCAGGGTCGTGGTGGACGTGAGCCATTCCGGTAGCAAATACCTCAAGACCGTCGCCGACGGCGACGAACCCACCCAGCTGCTCAGCCTGCCCTCGTGCCGGTGACCGCGGCGGCCGACTGACGAATGAGGGCGCGTTGAGGTTGGACCGGAACGTGAAAAAAGCGGGGGAGGGGGACTTGGATGACAGGGGGATCTCCGGCAGTTCGCGGGGGTCGTTGTCCGGTCCTTTCTTCCCCGCTTGATGTCTCCTGGAGATCGCGGGCCGTTGAACCCCTCGGTGGCACCGCGGGCGGAGTTGCCCAACCCGCGGTGCAGGGTGAAGTTCCTTGCGCTGGCTCGGGTGGCGAAACTGGCAGACGCAAGGGACTTAGAAGGGCCATCGCTCCTTTCCGCGTCCGTCCGCCTGCGTCCGTTTGCCTCCCGCCCACTCTGCGCGCCGTCCTCGTCGTCGTCCGGCTCCGTCCCTCTCCGACCGCTCCATCGCCACCATTTCTGCCACCAGGTAGACCAGCAAGGGCCTGTCGCCCGCCTGACTAGCGCCCTAGGGTCCCACGCGTACCTTCTCCCTAGCCTCCTGCCCAACACTCTTCCAAGCCGTCCCATGGCTGACGACTGGTATTACCTCGACTACCTCAACCAGGTGCAGGGCCCGGTGAGTAAAGGCATGCTCGAGACCCTGCTCCGGGATCTCGGCGATATGCCGATCTGTTGTGAGGGGATGGTGACGTGGGCGTCCGCGCGGTCGCTCGCCGAGTTCGGTTCACCGGACGATGTCGACCCGGAGGACGCGGCCCGCGAAGGACGGTTTGCCCAGGGGTACATCAAGAGCCGTAACGTCGATGAGCTGCTTGGCATCTGCAAGGGGCTGATCGCCGACGGGGTGGTCGTCGAGCTGGAAGCGATCGCCCTCGACGAGTGGTGCCGGGCCAACCCGGCCATAGCGTCGGAATGGCCTGCGACCGTTCTTGCCGATCGACTGCGCGCCGTCTTCGCCGACGGCATGGTGACCGATGAGGAGCGCTCCGAGCTCCGCGACCTCCTTGAGCGAATCGTCGGCGGGCCACCCGAAGCTGCCCTCGCCAAGAACCTGGCCATCCGCCTGCCGATCGACGACCCCCCGCCACATGTCCTGATCCCCAAGAGTGCGTTCTGCTTCACCGGCAAGTTCCTCTACGGGACCCGAGCTCGGTGCATGGAGGCCGTGGCTGTACGAGGCGGCATCCCGGTCAAGACGGTCTGGCGCGCGGACTACCTGGTAGTCGGCACGGTCGCGACGCAAGCATGGATCCACGGTGCCTACGGTCGCAAGATCGAGGAAGCTGTCGACCGCAGGGCGAACGGGGACGTGATCAGAATCATCCCTGAGGAGCATTGGGTACAGTTTCTCGTGTAGCATGGAGGTAGTCCATGCCCGGTTCGGACATCCTGCTCCTCGGAGTACTGGGCGCCATTGCCTTGGGATTCGGGTTGGCGTGGACGCGCGCCCGGGCTAAGCTGGCCGAATTGCAGCATCGATTCGCACCGATCATTCGCGCCGAGGCAGAAGCCACCAGGCTCCGTCGCGAAGCCGAAGAGTACTCCACCCGTGTGCGTGGGCACGCCAATCAGGAGGCCGCCCGGGTACGGGAGGCTGGCGCCCAGGTCACCGCGGCGGCCAAGGACGACGCCAGCCGTCTTCGTTCTGAGGCGGAGGCTTTCGTCGCAGCACAGGCCGCAGAACGAGCTCGGTGGGAGCAGCAGGTGCGTCAGCTCAGCTCGGATTATGGTCAGGCGAAGTCGACCTACGATCGCCTCAAGCATGAAGTCGGCCTCCTGGAGGAGAATCTCGAGGATCTCTCCTACGGACTGTATCGGCCGCATTTTACGTTCCAATCCTCCGCTGACTACAAGCGCGTGCTCGAACAATTGCAGGGCGACGAGCGCACCATGATCCGCGACGGCAGGGCCGCAGTCTGCCATGCCAAATGGGAAGTGGGGGGAAGCTCCCGTGAAGGGGAGAGGATGACCAAGCAATACGTCAAGCTCATGCTTCGCGCCTTTAACGGTGAGTGCGACGCGGCGGTGGCCAAGGTCAGTTGGAACAATCTGGCCAAGATGGAGGAGCGGATACGGAAGACCTTTGAGACCCTGAACAAGCTCGGCAGCGTCATGCAGATGGAGATCACCGAGCCGTATCTCCAGCTGCGCCTACGCGAGCTCCAGTTCACGCATGAAGAGGAGGAAAAGCGTCAGCAGGAGCGTGAGGAACAGCGCCGAGTCCGTGAACAGAGGCGCGAGGAAGAACGAGTCCAGCGAGAACTGGCCACAGCGCAGCAGGAGGCTGAGCAAAGCGAACGCGGGTTCAACAAGGCCCTCGAGAAGGCCAGGCGGGAGGCTGAGCGCTCGGAGGGAGCCGCGCGAGAAGCGCTCGCAGCGCGCATCGCGGAGCTCGAGAACCAACTCGCCGAGGCGCACGCACGGAAGGAGCGGGCGATCGCCCAGGCGCAGCTGACGAGGTGCGGCCACGTGTATGTGCTCTCCAATATGGGGTCCTTCGGTGACGGGGTGATCAAGGTCGGCATGACCCGTCGTCTCGAGCCCCTGGAGCGGGTCGCGGAGCTCGGCGACGCGTCCGTGCCGTTCCCCTTCGACGTGCATGCCCTCATCTACACCGAAGACGCGCCGGACTTGGAGACGGCCCTCCATGAGTTTCTGTGGGCAAAACGGATCAACCTCGCCAACGATCGCAAGGAGTTTTTCCGCGCGACCCTGGAAGACGTTGAGACCTTCGTACGCCAGCGGGGCGTCAAGGCGGAGTTCGTTCGCCTCGCAGAAGCTAAGGAATACCGACAAACCACGTGGACCGTCGAGCAGCAACGACTCGCCGCTCCCTCGACACCGGCGGCCACTCCTCCGGCAAGCGAGTTTCCCGACGTCCTGGCCGAACCGGCCCCACTGCCGACCACATGAGGATCACCTATTCATCGCAGGCGGATGCGGTCTTGGTGGAGCTCGACGGCGAGACGCCCGTCGCCAGCACCCGTCAGCTCTCGCCCCTCGCCAGCCTCGACCTCGACGCCGGGGGGGGCGGATCCTAAGTCTCGAGATCCTGAATGCCCCGGCCACCTACAGCGCGGCCGCGCTCGCCCAGCTCGGGCACGCCGGTGACCTGGCTCAGCCTGGCCGAGGCCGGAAAGGAGAGCGGCTATCGCCGGACACGCTCAAGAAGCAGCTCCAGGCCGGAAAGCTCGTCGGCGAGAAGCGCGGCCGTGACTGGGTGGTCGCACGGCACGAGGTCCTGAACTATCTCGAGCGCCCGGATCCGTGCGGCCGGCCAGCCATGAAGCGCCAGACCCGGTCAGGTCGCTCACGGACACCTGCAGAAGTTGATGGGTCACGCGACGCCGGCGATGACGCTCCGGTACATGCGGCACGCGCCCGAGGCCTACCTCGAGGAGGACGGGGCGAAAATCGCTGCGCACATGAGTGCGACGACGGACCAGGAGACCGCTGCCCGGGCGGAAGTCGCGCGGCGCGGAATGGGTGTGGCATGACAGACACATAAGGGACCAGTGTTCGGTCTGATCCAACTGCACTCGATGAGCCTGTGGATGACCCGGTAGATGATACTCTGGATCGTTACCAGTTCGTCGAGAGCCTGGCAGGGTTGATACTGAATGCCAGGTCACCGACTTGCTTTCCGTACGCGGATGCTCTGGACGGGAGCTGTCGTGAAGGGATTGAATCGCAGGGTCGTGGGGACTATGGCCGAACAACGGGACAGACTGATTTGCGGAGTATGGCCTCAGCGCGGACACCTTTCCGAGTTCCAAGGCTTTCAGCGAGATGGAACGGAGCTTGGGAGAGCCAAGGGCGAGGCCTGGTCCCTAGGTCTATTCTGCCAAAGCGCACTACCAAGGGTCGGGATGGATCCTGCCACCAATTCTGCCCCCATCGCCATCCATTCAGGAGTGCGGCTGAGATGCCGAGCTTGCTCAAGTCATTGAGCTCCGCGAACTTCATTGAGCTGCTCGGGTGGCGAAACTGGCAGGCGCAAGGGACTTAAGAGCCTTTACCCGCCTACGATCATCGCCGCCCATCCACGCCTATCAACGAGTTGACCCACCCCCCGGTGCTTCATGACCGGGGGCTTCCGCCATGTCCGCTGATGAGATGGGCACAAGATTGACACACGGTACAGGGTGTACCCCCTCCAGTGTTCTTGGGCCACTGCGCCTAGCCAGAGCGTGCCTTAGCGTTAGCTTAGGGTTGCTTGCCTCAGATCAGTCCTCCGCACGACGTTTCGGGCGAGGGAAGGCAAGCGGAGGAGGTCACCGTGGCGCTCTTCGCTGTGTTTTGGATGCTGCTTGGGATTCTTGTGGGTGTTGGCGCAGCCCAGAAGAAGGGGTTCTCTCCCATTGCTGGCGCAATAGGTGGCCTTATTCTCGGGATTCTCTCACCTCTGCTGTATCTGGTGTCGTCGGACCTCAGAAAGTGTCCTCATTGCGCCGAATGGGTGAAGCCTGACGCAATGATCTGCAAGCATTGCGGGCGTAATGTGTTCGGCCCCTCGTAGCCCTCCCTCATTGCGAGTTCGCTAAATGCCGGGAAACCCGCCGCCCCTGGAGGCGGCAAGCAAGAGTTTTTTGGAGGAGTACCCGGCGACCCCCGCATTCGCCGCCCGCCTCAGGAATCTCGAGGGCCGAGGTCCCACGGGTGCGCTGCCACCGGGGGAGAATACCGAACCGGATCCTGAGGAATTGCGGGCAGCGGCGGCTTTTCTGATCCACTATATCGCGCTCGCCCTAGACGACCATAGTCTCTCGGAAGCGGAGCAAGCGAGGATTCGTTGGCTGAAGCGATACTTCGGACTTGAGGAGGGTGACCTCCTGCGCCTCCAGCGAGAGTCCGTCACGGAACTCCTACTTGCCGAAATGGGGCTGATTCTCCGGGATGCGCAGGTCGACGCCGCGGAGTCGCTCCACCAGGTCCACCTGCAACAGGCTTTGGACCTCGGATACGACCAATTTCTTGACCTCATTGAGCCCCGCGTACGACCGATGGTGGAAAAACTTCTGGATGAACTCCGGGGGAAGGAATACATACCGAGGAAGCTCAGGGACGACGTCACGAGACGTCTCCAGCTCCTTAACACCGTAATTCCACTCGACCCGGCAACCTTAGAGGTCCAGTGGTCCTCAACTGCCGGAGACGTCGATCCCAGCGGCGACCCAGCAACCAGGACGATTCCCCAAGCGGTGCGCGATGCCGTTTGGCGACGAGACGCGGGACGGTGCACCGTTTGCCGGAGCCAAGACCGGCTGGAGTTCGACCATGTCATCCCCTTCTCAAAGGGAGGGGCTAGCACTTACCGCAACGTTCAACTCCTTTGCCAGGACTGCAATCGACGCAAATCCGTGCAGGTCGGCTGACAGCCCAGAATCACTCGAGTCCGAGCGGATCCCTTTAGCCTAGCATCAGACGGGCGGTCTGGATGTCACACCGGGGCTTTGGCGCCTAATGTTGCGAGCAAGCGCTGTCGATGTGAGAGGGGTGCTAGCTTGCGATCCGTTTCCGACGGCTGGGTGTCGGTTTGTATTCGCCGACCACCTGGAGGTGCCGGAGGGGTAGGCTCGTCGAGTTCAAGCCACCGCAGCGGGTGATCCGCACGATCTCCGGCGCTCGGCGGTACGAACCTCGTCAATGCGGGCGTCCCGCAGTGTACCGCGATGAAGTTGACCGGGCACAAACTGCCGCCGTTGTCCGCCGCTACAACATCGTCACGCGGAGCGAGACCGACGAGGCGGTGGCGAGGCTCGCTGGATACCTTGGGGGCGGCCGCCCAGAAAGCCACAAGACAGGCACAAAGCACGGTAACGCCCTGCCGCCTGGGGAAGGCGAGACGTTGCAGAAGTCGCGGGAAGGGTTGAAGTTGCAGCCCTAAGCTCGGGTGGCGAAACTGGCAGACGCAAGGGACTTAAAATCCCTTGGGGCGCAAGCCCCGTGTGGGTTCGATCCCCGCCCCGAGCATTCCGCAGCTGAAGCCGCGGCTCGGCCACTGTCGCTCAAGTGACACCTGCCTCCGTCATCCGGTCGCCCATCCTTGGCCAGCCTGGAATCGCCTGATCCGGCATTCCGCGGCTGAAGCCGCGGCTCGGCCCCTGTCGCTTAAGCGACACCTGCCTCGGTAATCCAAACGCTTGTTCTTGGCCAACCTGGAATCGCCTGATCCGGCATTCCGCGGCTGAAGCCGCGGCTCGGCCACTGTCGCTCAAGCGACACCTGCCTCGGTGATCCAATCGCTTGTTCTTGGCCAACCTGGAATCGCCTGATCCCGCCCCGAGCAATTCCGCGGCTGAAGCTGCGGCTCGGCCCCTGTCGCTCAAGCGACACCTGCCTCCGTGATCCGGTTCCCCATCCTCGGCCAGCTTGGAATCGCCTGGTCCGGATGACGCAGGGGTTGCTGCCCGTCCGTTGGCGGTGCCCCCGGCAACCGAGGGTCCCCCACCGCTCGGGTGCCTCGTGCCACGGATCACGCGCCTCGTGCCACCGGTCGAGCGCCACGACCCACGGGTCGAGCGCCTCCTGCCACCAATCAAGTGGGTCGTGCTACCCAACAAGCGCCTCCCGCCACCGATTGAGCCCTTCGTGCCACCGGTGGAGCGCCTTAAGCCACCCGTCGAGCGCCAAGAGCCGCGGGTCGAGCGCCTGCTGCCACCGATCGAGTTGGTCGTGCCACCGGACCAGCGCCTCCCGTCACCGATTGAGCGCTTCGTGCCACCGATCGAGCCCCGCGAGCCACAGGTCGAGCGTCGCGAGCCACCGGTCGGGCGCCTCGTGCCACCCGTCGAGCGCCTGGTGCCACCGGTCAACCGCCTACTGCCACCGATCGAGCGTGTCGTGCCACCCGACTAGCGCCTCCCGCCACCGATTGAGTGCTTCGTGCCACCGATCTCGCGACTCGAGCCACCGGTCGAGCGTCTCGAGCCACCGGTCGGGCGCCCCCTGCCACCGGTCAAGCGGCTCCTCCCACCGATTGCGTGCCATGTGCCACCGGGCGAGCGCCTGGTGCCACCGGTCCAGTCCCTGGTACCACTGACCGGAGCCGGCTGCCACCAGGTGATCGGTAGCTCGTACCCTTCGAGAGCACGGTCCCACAAGCCGACACCATGATCCCACGACTCGTTGTAGCCGGCACGACGAGCAACAAGGTGGCCGGATCGGTGGGACGACCGATGCCACATCACTAACGGATCAGCATCACCATCCGGGCGAGCGTCTTCGCGCGCTTCGCGGTGGACATTTCACGAGGCTGGGACCGGCACCGGGACGAAGACTTCGGAATCCGCATCGGACGGGCCGTTCGAGCATCCGCGCGCCAGCAGGACAGTGGAGATCGGTGGGACAACGGATCCGACTTCACTGAAAAACAGAACTGGGAACCCGCGTGGGTGTCTTCGCGTACTTCGCGGTAGACATGTTCAGGAGGCAGGGATCAGCCCCGGGACCGGGCCCGTTCCGAATCCGCCTTGCCACGATGCCGTCGCCTAACTCGCTGCCATTCCTGAGCATGCCCGCGGTGCCATTGGCGGTGTTCGAGCCTGACTGGGATACCACGCGTGCATGGCACACTCTTCGCTTTACACCCCCGTCGTACCGGTCGGTGGTTGGGTACGGATCGGTCGTCAGTACCCCTGCACGCGGGCCCGCGCCCAACCGCGAGGCCTCGAGAAAGGAACCTGTCACCATCACAAGGAGGGTTGTATGAACCGCATCATCCGCAGCAAACTCGACACGGGGGACCGCGTCCACGGGTTCAGCCTGGCGCATCCCTCCGACGATCCCGGGCAGGCCGGGCTCGTCACCCGACTCGGCGACCGGCTGGGCCGTGCCCGGGCGCTGGCCATGCAGGAGTTCACCGGCCGTCTCACGGTGCATGCCTCGGTCGACAACAAGGATGAGGTCCGGGCCCTGATCCGCAAGGACCTGCTCATCCTCTCGGGGATCGCCGATCTGATGGCCGTCGATGAGCCGGGAATGCACGCGCGGTTCAAGCTGCCGCATGCCAGCGTGAGTCATCAGGCCTTCCTGGCCTCCACCCGGACGGTGCTGGCCCAGGCCGAAGGACGGAAGGAGCCGTTCATCGCCCATGGGATGTCGGCCACCCTGCTCGAGGATCTTACCGCCCTGGTGAGGCACTACGAGGATGCGGTCGAGGAGAAGCAGGCCGGCACCAGTGCGCACGTCGGCGCCAACGCCGCTCTCGACGCGGTGGTCCGCGAGATCATGCTGATCATCCATCTTCTGGACCGGCTCAACACCCTACGCTTCCGCAAGAACGGCGAGTTGCTGGCGGCCTGGAGAAGCGCCAGGGATGTGGTGGGGCCGGCGCGGACTGGACCGGGGGGCGGACCGCCGTCCGGTGGCAGTGAGGAGGTTGCGGCGTAGGGGCGATGGTCGCGACGGTCACGACGGTCACGACGGTCGGGACGGTCGGGAGTGGGGTCGGCGAGGAAGGCGCCGGCCCCACTTTCTTCCCGGCCTAGTCCAGGACCACCCGCCCACTTCGCCGCTCGCTCATCCGACGGCCGGTGATCCAGGCCGTAACCGTCATCAATACGAGGCGATCGGAGAGGCCGTGCCAGCGGTCTCGGTGGGGTAGGTCAGTCGTAGCTGACGGCGCAGGATCACCGTGGACGGGCCCTCCCTCCGGGGCGCGTCGGGGTCCCAGGGCAGAACCGTGCCCTTCGGGAGCGGGAGAGGATCTCCAAAATGGAGGTAGGCTTCAAGGGAAGCACGGAGCGAGGCCCAGGTATCCGCTTCCAGCGCGGCATCGGTGTCTCCCGTTCCCACCGCGCTCGGGATTTCGGCGATCCGAAGAATACAGTCGCCATCCGGCGTGACCTCGCGAACGAAGGTCCATGGGAGTCGCAGCAGGTAGTCGAGTTTCGAGCTATCGGTCATCGGGTCAGCCATCCAGGAGATCGTCCGGAATCAAACCGGCGGCTTTGAGCTGTGCGATCATGTCGCGGATCAGGTAGGGCTTCAGGGTTCCCGATCCCGTATGAACGAGGCCAACTACCAACACCGTGCCGTCTGCCATGCGAATGCGCCACTTACGATGGCTTCCACCCGAGCCTGGGGCAAGAGCGAAGCCGAGGTGCTGAAGGATGGCCGCGGCGTCCTCGGGCGAGGCGTGGAGATCAGTACCGTGCGCCCGAGGCGGTTCGACCGCCCGATCCCTTGCGCCGGATGTCTCTTCACTCCCCGTGGACCCCCGCCTGCCACCACGGCACCCTGCGAATTGGCCAACCTAGCTCTCCGCCCCCAAAGGTCAGTTTACTGACAGTTGCCGAGCCGCGGCTTCAGCCGCGGACTGACAGGCGCCGAGCCGCGGCTTCAGCCGCGGACTGATAGCCCTGAGCCGCGGCTTCAGCCGCGGACTGACAAGCGTCGGGCCCAGCTCCTGCCGCGGACTCGTCGCCCAGGATGGGCGCGCTCTGGACCAAGCATGTGCTTGCCCACCCTCCTGCCGGTCGAGGCGGCCCCCCTCGACAGCCGGCAGTCAATCCCGTATCCTGCAATGGCGTACGTACGCCATTGAAGTAGCTACGTCAATGGCGTATATTGGGGCCATGGAGCTCGTCGAAACCCCGGTGTTTACGCGACAAGCCACGACCCTCTGGACGCCGGAGGAGTACCGGGCGTTTCAGACTGCGTTGGTCTCCGCCCGGATATGGGCGCCATCATCCCCGGCAGTGGCGGGCTGCGGAAAGTCCGTTGGGGAATCCAGGGCCGGGGCAAGCGGGGCGGGGTGCGGGTGATCTACTACTGGTACGTGGACGCGCACCAGCTCTATCTGCTGCTCGCGTACGACAAGCACCGGCAGGACGATTTGTCGAAGGCGGAGATCGCCAGACTCAGGGACCTGATCGAGGAGGACTGAGAAGGAGGCAGGACCATCGCCGCTAAGGGGCGACGATGCTGAAATAACGTGACCCCAACTGCCGCCGGAGGGGTGGCCGGGAGAAAAATGCGGAAGGACCTGTTGGCGGAGCTCGAGGAGAGTATCCGTCAGATGAAGAAGATTCGGAAGGGAGCGCTCAAGGCCAAGGTCACCAGGGCGAAGGATCTCGGCCTCGAGACGATCGACGCCGGCGCCGTCCGGAAACGGCTCGGCGTGAGCCAGGCCAAGTTCGCTGAGCTCCTGGGCATCAGTCTGCGCACGCTGCAGGGCTGGGAGCAGGGCCGCCGGCAGCCTGAAGGGCCCGCGCGCCAGTTGCTTCGCGTGGCGGCCAGGGATCCCAGGGTGTTGCTCGAGCTGATGGCCTAGCGACCTGGCCCGCGATACGTACCACACGCCGCCCACCATCCGGGTTGCGTGCTCGCGGGCCCGACTTGGCCGACACCACCCTGCGAATTGGCCGGCTACCTCTCCGCCCCAAAGGTCAGTTTACTGACAGTTGCCGAGCCGCGGCTTCAGCCGCGGACTGACAGTCGCCGAGCCGCGGCTTCAGCCGCGGACTGACGACGCCGAACCCCAGCTTCAGCCGCGGACTCGTCGCCTCTCGCCCCGTCGCCTCGTCGCCCCGTCGCCTCATTCCCGCCCCCTACCCATCCACCCTCCACCTTCCTATGATCCGACACTGATCGCTCACGGAGGCGGCCTCATGCGGATCGTTGGCTTGAGCCTGGCGGTGGTGATGCTACTCACAGGATGTCCTCCGCCGGCACCGGCACCGGACCCCGGCGATCCGGTCGCCCGCGGGCGACAACTGTTCTTCAACGAGACCTTCGGCGGGAACGGCCGCACCTGCGGCACCTGCCACCGCGCCGAAGAGAACATGGGGTTGAGCCCCGCCTTCATCGCGACGCTCCCGCCAAACGACCCGCTGTTCATCGCCGAAACCAACCCGGCGCTGGCCCGGAACTTCGAGAACCCGAAGCTCATGCGGCCGTTCTCGCTGATCCTCGAGAATCTGGACGGGTTCGCCGATCTGCCCAACAAGTTCGTCATGCGCGGCATCCCCCACACCCTGGCGCTCCGCACCTCGGTGGCGAGCCGGGTCGGGCCGCGCACCGGCTGGTCGGGCGACGGCGCCCCGGGCGACGGCACGCTGCGGTCGTTCGCGACCGGTGCGGTGATCCAGCATTTCACCAAGACGCTCAATCGGGTCGCCGGAGTGGACTTCCGGCTGCCAACTGACGCGGAACTCGATGCGCTCGAGGCCTTCCAACTCAGCCTCGGCCGCCAGGCGGACCCGACGCTGCCGTTAGCGCTCAAGGGCGTGGTCCCGGCGCGCGGGCAGCTGATTTTCCTGGACAACACCCTGGGCAAGTGCAACGCCTGCCACTTCAACGCCGGCGCCAACGCCAATCCCGCGATATTCGGGGCCGGCGCCGGCAACCTCAACTTCAATACCGGGGTCGAGGACCTGCCGGACCAGCCGGCCGATCTCAGCGGCGAGCTGAACCCGCCCGACGACGGCTTCGGGGTGCCCGGCAACGGCGAGTTCAACACCCCGTCGCTGGTCGAGTCGGGAGACACCGGCCCCTTCTTCCACAACAACTCGGTCGAAACGATCGAGGGGGCGGTGGGGTTCTACGACGGCGAGTCGTTCAACAACTCCCCAGCCGGACAGCTCATAGCGGGCGCGACCGGAGGCGGCATCGAGCTCGATGCCACCCAGATCGTGGCCGTCGCGGCATTTCTCCGGGTGCTCAATGCGCTCGACAACATCGATCAGAGCGTGGCGCGGCTGAACAAGACGGCTGCCCGCCAGCACTTCTTCTCGCGCGACGACCTCAAGATCGTCCTGGCCGACATCGACGACGCCATCACCGTGCTGGCCGGCGGCGGTCTCCACGCCGAGGCCATCCCGCATCTCCGGGCGGCCCGTGCGGCCACCGTGCAGGCGCTGGAAACCGGGTTCAAGGCCTCCGCGTTGCGTGACGCGATTGCCGCGCTGGGACGCGCTCGCGGCACGCTCGCGAGCTAGCGGAGTCCACGGATGAAACCGCCGCCGTCGCAGATTGCGTAGATTAAGGTGGTGAGGAGGGGAGGGTGTTGCATCGCTCCATGGCGGGAATGAGTCCCAGGGGTCGATGCCGGATGCGGTAGGATGGATGAATGACAGGGAGGGCCACAATGGATATGACGACTGGAAGAACCACGGCGCTGGCCGGCCTGCTGGCGATGGCCCTGGCCATCCCCGCTAGCGCCCAGCGTGGGACCGAGCAGTTCATCCCGCTGGGCCAGTCCCCCGGGGTCTCGGGGATCTCGGCCTATTTGGGGAGCATCAAAGCGGTGGATTCTGCGCAGAACACCGTGACCATCGCCGGGCCACAGGGCGAGCGCACGATCACGGTGACCGACAGCACCTCGTGCTGGCTGGATCGGTCCATCCAACACAAACCCACAACGGTCGTGAAACTCAGCGACCTCAAGGTTGGCTGGATGGCAGAAGTGAAATACCTCGACCCGGCGAAGAAGGAAGGCGCCGAGTGGATCAAGGTGGCGGCGCCCACGGGGTCGTAAGCGGGGGCAACCAGGCGACGGGACGACGGGACGACGAGGCGACGGGCACCCCCTGTCGCCTCGTCCTTGTCGCCCCGCCCAACGCCCAACGCCCAACGCCTAACGCCCAACGCCTTGACGCCTGACGCCTTGACGCCTGACGCCTTGTCGCCTGACGCCCTACGCCCTGACGCCTGACGCCCCGACGCCCCTCCCGTCCCCCCCCCGTGTCATTTCGACATCCCACTACAGGTCGTGCCTCCCCCTGCCGATACCTGATCTGCCCCCCTTGCAACGTGTTCCATGCTCTCACCGAGCCGGGACCCCGCGGCCGCGCACTCGTTAGACTCGCGTGGCCTGCTCATGCTTCGATTCGACGTCGCCGGGCGGCGTCTCGCTCTGCCGGGCCACCTGGTGCGCGAGGTGACCCTGGCGGTGGCCATCTCGGCCCTGCCAAGCGCCCCGCCGATCATCGAGGGGGTGATCAACGTGCGGGGGCTGCTGGTGCCGGTGCTGGATATCCGCCGTCGGTTCCGGGTGCCGGCGCGGGCACTGACCCCGGATCAGCATTTCCTGATCGCGGATGCCGGTGCGCGGGTGGTGGCGCTCCGGGTGGATCGGGTGGTGGATGTGCTGGAAATCCCGAGGGACGCCATCGAGCCGGTGGCGCCGATCGCCCCCGGGGCTGAGCACGTCGCGGGTCTGGTGAGGCTGACGGACGGATTGCTGGTGATTCACGACCTCGAAGCCTTTCTCTCGCTTGAGGAGGCCGGCCGGGTCGATGCGGCCCTCCGGCACCCGGCAGGGGCCCTGCTGGAGGAGTACGCGTGACGGCGCCGCCGAAGGTCGTCAACGGGGTGGCGGAACTGCTGCGCCGGCGGACCGGCCTGGTGTTCAGCGAGTCGCGACGGCCGGCCTTTCGGGCGGCACTCACGCGGGTGCGCCGGCGGGCAGGACTCGATCTCGCCCGAGGAGTACCTCGCTCGGGTGGCCGCGGAGCCGGAGCTGCTCGACGAGCTGGTCGGGGAAGTCACGGTCGGCGAGACCTATTTCTTCCGTGAGCCCCAGCAACTGGCGGTCATCCGGGACGAGGTCCTGCCCACCCTCCTGGCCTCCCGGCCTCCGAAGCAGCCGGTGCTGTGCTGGAGTGCCGGCTGCGCCACCGGAGAGGAACCGTATACCCTGGCCCTCCTGCTGGCGGAGCTGGGCAGTCTCTCGACCGCCCAGGTGCTGGGCACGGATCTTTCCCGGGCGGCGCTGGCCTGGGCCCACCGGGCCCGGTACCGCCGCTGGTCTTTCCGCGGGGTCCCGCCTGACATGCTGGCTTCGCGTTTTCAACCGGCGGGGGACCACTACACGGTGGCTCCCGAGATCCGGCAGGCGGTGCGCTTCGGCTACCTGAACCTGGCGGAAGACACCTGGCCCTCCTTTGCGTCGGGGGTCTGGGCAATGGACCTGATTCTCTGCCGCAACGTCCTGATCTACCTCGACCGGGACACCATCGTCCGAATTGCCGGACGTCTGATCGACTCGCTGAGCAGCGATGGCTGGCTCTTTCTGGGCAGCTCCGACCCGGTGCTCTCGGACCTGGTTCGCTGCGACGTGGAGATGACGGCGGCTGGGCTGGCCTATCGGCGCCCGGGCGCCAACCCACGGCGCACCATCGGCACAGCCCTTGGAATCGCCGCAGTGGCAGAACCGCCGCAGGAGTTTCCATGCGTTGCCCCGCCGCTGGCGGGGCTGGTGACCGAGACCCGGGTCAGTGACCAGGACTCGATCGCAGCAACGCGGTATGCTGGCGCCGATTACGACCAGGCGGCCCGGGCCGCCGTCGACCTGACCTTCCAGGACGGCGCTCGTCCCGAACCGTGGATCGCGCTGGTGCGGTCACTTTCCAACCAGGGGCGACTGGAAGAGGCCGGCCGGGCGAGTGCGGCCGGCGTCGACCGCCATCCCGATTCCGCCGAGCTCCACTATCTCCAGGCGCTGCTGCTCGGGCAGGCGGGCTATCACGAGCCCGCCGCCACCGCCGCGCGCCGGGCCCTCTACCTCGACCGCACGATGGTGGTCGCTCACGTGGCCCACGGCATGGCCCTCAACCGCCTCGATGATGCGCGCGGCGCTCGCCGTGCCCTGAACAATGCCGCACAGCTACTCGCCGCGATGCCGGCCGAAGCCATCGTGCCGGCCTCCGACGGCGAATCGGCCGGACGGCTCGGGGAGATGATCCGGGCCCAGCTGCGGTTATTGGACGGACAGGGAACCTGGGCATGCGCAGCCGGCTGAAACCGAAAGGGCCCATCGACTGGGCGGAGATCCGTGGGCGGTTGGCCGCCGTCGGCGCCCATGCGGCTGCCGTCGACGCGCCGCCCGAGGCGGAGCGCGATCTCCTGCTGCGGCGTGCCCGGATCCTGGCCCGACCCCTGGTGGAAGAGGCCGGCGACGGTCTGGAACTGGTGACCTTCACGCGGGGCAGAGAGACCTTCGCCATGGAGTGTCGAGCGGTCCTCGCCGTGTTCCGGCTGGCGGAGCTGTCACCGCTCCCCGGGGCTGAGCCGCCGGTGGTCGGCCTCACGGTGTGGCGCGGCGACCTCCTGACCGTTCTCGATCTCGCGGGTGTACTGGACGCCTCGGGTCAGAGCGAAACCACCCGGCAGTTCGTGCTCGTGGTCGGCGCCGGACGAGGAGCCCTCGGCGTGCTGGCCGACGTGGCGCCGGAGCGGCTCATCCTGCCGGTTGCGGAGGTCCGAACCCGTGGCGTGGACGAGCGGGGACGGGCGGAACTGGTACGGGGGATGACAGCGGGAGGCCTGCAACTGCTCGACGACCAGCAACTGGCCCGGTTCATCGAGGCCGATTCCATCTGAAGGAAGGAGTCGCGGTATGACGTGGACTGTCGGGCGCCGGCTCATCGCCGGACTCACCCTTGTGCTCGGCCTCCTTGCCGTGGTGGCCGGCGTCGGCTATCGCGCCGTACACAATCTCGCGGACCAACTGGCGGAGGCCGACCGCCTGAGCGAAGTGCTACTCGGCGAGACCATGGTGGCCAGGGCCAGCAGCCGGGACGCCGTGCGGGCGCTGCTGGAGTACCTGCTCACCGGCGACCCGGCCCAGCTCGCCATTCGGGAACGGAAACTCGACGAGACTCAGAAGTCGATCCAGGCGATGCATGACGAGCCGCTGCTGGCGGATCAAGCCCGGGCCCTCGAGGGGGTCGCGGCCACATTCCGTGAATGGCGGAGGCTCACCGACGCCGTCGTGCAGGCGGGCACCCAGGGTGGCGTCGCGGAAGCGCGGAAGGTCCGTGACCGGCAAGCCACCGCCGGGCTGTTTGAGAAATTCCGGGATGATCTGGATCAGGAGGTCGCCGCGGCCCGCCGGAGGATGACCGACAACGTCAAGCTCACGGTCCGTTCCGCGGAACAGGCTCGCGCCACGCTGCTGCTGGTGGCCCTGCTCGCGGTCGGCGTGGGAGTGGTCGCCGGGTTCACGCTGTACCGCTCGGTGAGCCGGACATTGGCAGACACGACCGGTGTCCTGGCCTCGAGCGCGGCCGAAATCCTCGCCGCGGCGACTCAGCAGGTGTCGGGAGCGGCCGAGACCTCCGCGGCCATCGCCCAGACCGTGACCACCGTGGATGAGGTGACCCAGACCGCAGATCAGGCCGCGCAACGCGCCAAGGCGGTGGCCGACACCGCCCAGCGGACGGCAGAAATCGGGAAGACGGGCCAGGAGGCGGTCGAAGCCTCCACGACGGCGATGGCGGCGGTGAAGGACCAGGTGGAATCGATCGCCGAAAGCATCGTGACGCTGGCCGAACAAGCGCAAGCGATCGGCGAGATCATTGCCTCGGTGAACGACATCGCCGAACAGACCAACCTGCTGGCCTTGAACGCCGCAGTCGAAGCGGCCCGGGCCGGCGAACAGGGCCGGGGCTTCGCCGTGGTCGCGGGTGAGGTGAAGAACCTGGCTGATCAGTCCAAGAAAGCCACCGGGCAGGTGCGGCAGATCCTCGGAGAGATCCAGCGGGCCACCGGCGCGGCGGTGATGAGTACCGAGCAGGGCACAAAGCAGGTCGCTATCACCACCCGCCAGGTCGCCGAGGCCGGCGAGACCATCCGGGCCCTGGCCCGGGCGGCGGCGGAGGCGGCCCAGACCGCGGCGCAGATCGTCGCCTCGGCCGGTCAGCAAGCGGCCGGAATGTCCCAGGTTCGACTGGCGATGGCCAACATTCAACAGGCCACCCATCAGACCGTGGCTTCGACCCGGCAGGCCGAGCGCGCGGCCCAGGATCTCAACAACCAGGGCACTCGGCTGCTGGCGCTCGTGGGTCGGGGCCCCAAAGGCAGAACGACGGGATGAACCGGCAGGAACTGGCCACCCGCCTGCTCGCGACCTTCGTCGGCGAGCTCGAGGAACAGGTGTCCGCGATGAACGCGGACCTCCTGGCGCTGGAAGCGTGCCCGGACGATCCAGAACGAGTCCACGCCCTGTTCCGGGCGGCGCACACCATCAAGGGTGCCGCCCGGGCCGTCGGCGTTTCGCCCGTCGAGCAGGCATGCCATGCCCTGGAATCGCTGCTGGTGCAGGTCCGGGACGGCGGACGGGAAATCACGCCGGACGATCTGCCGCTGTTGTTCGCCGCGGCGGATGCCCTTGGCGATTCGGCCCGCCAGCTCCGATCGGGCCAGAGCCTCTCAGGCTCGCTGCTCGGCGAGATTCGGTCCCGGCTCAAGGCCGCCGCCACCCCGGACACTATCGGCCCCCGGATCGTGCGGACCTCGGGTCCGAGTCCCGCTTCCAGCGCCGAAAGGCCCGCCGGTCAGCTGCGAGTGCAGGCGGCACAGCTCGACGCGCTGCTTGCCAGCAGCGGCCAATTGCAGGTTGCCACCAGCCGGGTCTCGAGCCGGACCCGGGAACTGGAGCTGCTGCGTGAGTGGACCGATCAGCATGTCGCCGAGTGGAGCCGGACCGACCGCCGCGTCCGGCTGGCGCTCGAGCGAGGCGAGGCGGCCCCGGCACTGGTCCCCGCGTTGAGCGCCATGCGCGAGGGGTTCCGGCGGCTTTCCTCCGAACTGGGCCGCTTGGCCGCGGGCGGCGCCAGTGACGCCCGATCGCTGGTGCAGGCGAGCGAGGAAGTAGCCGACCGCGTCGGGCAGGTGCGCGTCCGGCCGTTCGCGGAGGCCGGCGAGGCCCTGCCCAGGATGGTCCGGGATCTCGCTGCCGCCGCGGGAAAGGAGGTCGATTTCGAGCTCACCGGGGGCGAGATCGGAGTGGACCGCGGTGTACTCGCCGGACTGAGAGAACTGCTCGTTCCCCTGATCCGCAACGCCGTCGACCATGGTATCGAGGTTCCCGCGGTGCGTAAGCAGCGGGGGAAGCCGGATCGCGGCAAGGTACGGGTCGCGGCGGCACTGGCCGGGGATCGTCTCACCGTGACGGTTGCCGATGACGGTAACGGACTCGATGCCGTCGCGATCCGGGCCCAGCTCGCGCGCCACGGTGTGGCAATGCCGGTGGAGGACCGCGATCTGGCGCGGGCCCTGTTCGGTGCCGGGCTTTCGACCCTGGCCGTGACCACGGAGATCTCCGGCCGCGGAGTGGGGCTCGACATCGTGCGGGCGACACTCGAACGGATTCGTGGATCGGTGGACGTGTCCTGGATTCCCGGAGGCGGCACCACCTTCACGGTAGAATGCCCGCCGACCCTCGCGGCCATTCGCGCCGTCCTCGCCGTGATCGGCACCCAGCGCCTTGCCTTCCCCACGGCCAGCGTCGAGCGGCTGGTCCGCGTCCGTCGGCAGGAGGTCCGGCAGGCCGGAGGCCGGGACGGCCTGTCGACTTCGGACGGCCCGGTGCCCCTGGTCGCGCTCGCGCGACTGCTGCCGCCGTTGGTGGCGCGCCCGCCGGCGGAAACGCTGTCGGTGGTCTTGCTCCGGGCCGGCGACCGGCGCGTCGGCGTGATCGTGGACGAGCTGCTGGCGGAGCAGACCGTCGTGCTGCAGCCGGTGGCCCGCACCCGGCGATCCCTTCCGCTGGTGAGCGGTGCGGCTCTGCACGGCGTAGGTCACGTCGTGCTGGTGCTGAACCCGGCCGCGATCGTCACCGCCAGCCTGGATCTTGGCCCCGACCGGGACGCGACCGTGGCTACAGCCGGAGCCACGCGGGGCGCGCGGCAACGGATCCTGGTGGTGGACGATTCGATCACCACCCGGACCCTGGAGCAGAGCATCCTGGAATCGGCAGGCTACGACGTCATCACCGCGGTGGATGGGGCCGACGCCTGGAAGACGGTGCAGGAGCGGGGCTGCGACCTGCTCCTGAGCGATATCGAGATGCCGCGCATGGACGGGTTCGCCCTGTGTGAGGCCGTGCGGGGATCCACCCGGTTCAAGGCCCTCCCCGTGGTCCTGGTAACCGCGCTGGAGACATCGGACGACCGGGCCCGAGGCCTGCGAGTGGGCGCGGACGCCTACATCGGCAAGTCGGCGTTCGACCAGCAACAGCTGCTGGACACCATCCGCCAGCTGGTTGGCCAGGGGGCCGCATGATCCGGGTGGTGGTGGCGGAGGACTCCCCGACGGTGCGCCAGCTCCTGGTCGACATCCTGGAGAGCGACCCTGAATTCCAGGTGGTCGGCCAGGCGCGCGACGGCGCCGAGGCGGTGGAGGTCATTACCCGGCTCCTGCCCGACCTCGTCACCATGGATGCTCACATGCCGGTGCTGGACGGGTTCGAGGCCACCAGCCGGATCATGGTGCAGACCCCGACCCCGATTCTCATGGTGTCCTCCTGCACGGTTGGCCGGGAGGTGGAGTACTCGCTCAACGCCATCCGGGCCGGGGCGCTGATGGTCGTGCCCAAACCCGAGGATCCGCTCTCGCTCAGGTTCGACTCCAGCCGGTTCGAGTTCCTGAACATGGCCAAGGCCATGGCCCGCGTGAAGGTCGTGCGCCGGTGGCCGGTGAAATCCCGCGCTCCGGTGCCGTACCGCCCGGCGATCCCCGGTGGCCCCGCGCGGCTGGTCGCGATCGCGGCGTCGACCGGCGGGCCCGCGGCGCTGCAGCGACTGCTGGCCGGGCTGCCGGCGGACTTTGCGGCGCCAATCCTGATCGTCCAGCACATGGCCGCGGGGTTCGTAGCCGGACTGGCGGACTGGCTCGGCCGGGGGTGTTCCCTCCGGGTCGACGTGGCGCGGCACGGCGAACCGCTCCGGGCGGGCACCGTGCTGCTGGCGCCCGATGGGCATCACCTCGGCGTGGGCCTGGACCGACGGGCGATGGTGGTGGACGCTCCGCTGGTCGGGGGGATGCGTCCCTCGGGAACGTATCTGTTCGAATCGGCGGCCCTGGCGCAGGGTGCCGGGGTCGTCGCCGTGGTGCTTACCGGGATGGGGAACGACGGCGTCGATGGCCTCCCGGCGGTCAAAGCCGCCGGAGGCCGCGTCCTGGTACAGGACGAGGCGACCTCGGTCGTCTTCGGGATGCCCCGCGAGGCCATCGCGACCGGCGGGGCCGACGCGGTGCTGGGCATCGACGAGATTGCTCCCCGGTTGGTCGAGCTGGCGACGGCGGGGAGGCCGGGATGAAGCGGGTGCTGATCGTCGAAGACAGCCGGACCCAGGCGGCCGCGCTCAGCGAGCTGCTGCGCGGCGCCGGTTATCAGGTCGAGGTCGCCGCCTCGGGCGAGGAGGGCCGGCAGCGCACTCTCCAGGGGCCGGTCGACGTGGTCATCAGCGATGTCGTGATGCCCGGGGCGATCGACGGCTACGAGCTGTGCCGCCAGATCAAGGAGGGCCCGCGTCGCAACCTGCCCGTGATCCTGCTGACCAGCCTCGCCGATCCGCTCGACATCATCCGCGGCCTGGAATGCGGTGCCGACAATTTCCTCACCAAACCCTACGAGCCCGATCACCTGCTGGCGCGCCTCCAGACGCTGCTCCTCACCCACGAAAGCCGGGTGCAGTCCAAGCTCCGGGTAGGCGTGGACGTGTTTTTCATGGGACGGACGTTCACCATCAATTCGGGCCGGGAGCAGATTCTCGATCTGCTGGTCGCGACCTTCGAGGACGCCGTGCGCCAGAATCGCGAACTCCGGCGGCGGGAGGAAGAACTCGAGGTGGCCCGCCAGGAGCTGGCGACCTATGCGGGCAGCCTCCAGACGCGCCTGCAACACGTGCTGGCCTCGACTCCCGCGATCATCTACGCCTCGCGGGTCAAAGGCGGTCGCTTCATCCCGACCTGGATCAGCGAAAGCGTGAGCCGTTTCACGGGCTTCAGTGTGGACGAAGCGCTCGTGCCGGAATGGTGGAACGATCACCTCTATCCCGAGGACAGGCCCCGCGTGCTGAATGAGCTGGCCGCCCTCGAGGCGGTCGGCCGGCTGCTGGTCGAGTACCGCTTCCGCACCCGGGATGGGACCTACCGCTGGTTCCGGGACGATTGTCAGCTGGTGCGTTCCGCGACGGGAGATCCGGTGGAGGTCGTCGGCGCCCGGGTCGATATCACCGATGAACGCAAGCTGGGCGAACAGGTCCGGTTGGCTCAGAAGATTGAAGCCATCGGCACCCTCGCCGGCGGGGTCGCTCACGACTTCAACAACATCCTCGCGATCATCAAGGGAACCGCGGACCTGGCCCTCTCGACCACGAGTGACTGGACCTCGGTGCGGGAAGATCTGCGGGAGATCTCGGCCACGGTCGATCGGGCGAGCGCGCTGACCCGGCAGCTGCTCGCCTTCGGGCGGAAGCAGGTGCTCGAGCCCCAGCCCCTCGACCTGAATACCCTGGTGGCCGGGACACTCAAGATGGTCGAGCGGATCATGGGGGAGGACATCCGACTGGCGCTCGACACCGCGACCCGGCCGCTTACGGTACACGCCGACCCTGGCCAGCTCGAACAAGTCGTGGTGAACCTCTGTGCCAACGCCCGGGACGCCATGCCGCACGGAGGTGAGGTCGCCATTCAGACGGACCGGGTGGTCCTCGACGACCGCTTCGCCGAGACCCACCCATGGTCCCGACCGGGGGAGTACGCCCTGCTGGTGCTCAGCGACACCGGGACAGGTATGGACGCCGCCACCCTGGAACGGGTGTTCGAGCCGTTCTTCACCACCAAGGCCCTGGGTCGGGGGACCGGTCTCGGCCTGGCCGTGGTCTACGGCATCGTCAAGCAGCACGGCGGCCTGATCCACGTGTACAGCGAGCCGGGTCAGGGCACGATCTTCCGCGTCTACCTCCCGATCTACTCAGGGGACCCCGAGGCGATCGCCGCCGACGATGTGGCGGAAGTGGTAGGCGGCGACGAGACCATCCTGCTGGCTGAAGACGACTCCGTCCTGCGAACCACGACCACCAGGCTGCTGGAGAGCCTGGGGTACCCGGTGGTCGCCGTGGCGAGCGGCGAAGAGGCGCTCAGGGTGCTGGAGGCCAGAGGCGATACGATCCAGCTGGCCATCATCGATGTGGTCATGCCGGGGATCGGCGGGCGCCAGGTCTTCGACCACATCCAGATTTCGCATCCCGGGCTCCGGGTCATTTTCACGACCGGGTACAGTCCCGGGACGTCCCAGATAGAGCCACTCAGGACCTTACCCGCGGACGTGCTGCCCAAGCCATACGGCCTGCAGGCGCTGGCGCACGCCGTCCGGCGGGCGCTGGACGTCAGACGGCCGACGGTCGAAGGTGCCGCCGCGGGTCCATAACGGGACCCGGCCCGGCGCAGCGACGCCCGCCGTGCCGCGCACCCCAAGCTTCGGAAGGGGCAGGATCAGATGGAATTCAAGCGACCCATTGGGGATGACGATCCCAACGGCCCGGTCCTCGCCGCCGATGGTCGGCTGGCACCCGCCGATGGTCAGGGCCGGCGTGCGCTCAGCGCTCTCTCCGGGTCGACCGGCCATCCTTCCGACGCCCGGCTGCTCATCGTGGACGATCAGACCGAGAACATCCGCTATCTCACGCGGATTCTCACCCGCACCGGCTATCGGCGGGTGTACGCCAGCACCGATCCCCGTGAGGCGTTGGAACTGTACCGGGCCCAGGAGCCCGACCTGGTGCTGCTGGATCTGCATATGCCCGGCATGGACGGCATCGCAGTCCTCCGGGAGCTTCGGCGCATGGCGGAACCGGGGACCTATGTCCCGGTCGTGATGCTGACGGGGCACGATACGCCCGAGGCCCGACAGCAGGCCCTCGGCCTGGGGGCCACGGACTTCATCGCCAAACCGTTCGAGGTCTCGGAGGTCCTGCTCCGCATCCGCAACCTGCTGCAGACCCGATGGCTGCACTGCCAGCTCCAGGAACAGAACCGGGACCTCGAAGCCCGGGTCATGGAGCGGACCCGTGAACTGGACGCGGCTCAGATCGAGATCCTCGAGCGGCTGGCTGGGGCGGCCGAGTTCCGGGACGACAACACCGGACAGCACACCCACCGCGTGGCCGTGGCGGCGGCCCGCCTGGCCCGCGCCATCGGGCTGGGCGAGCCCGACATCGACCTGCTCATGCGGGCGGCCCCCCTCCACGACGTCGGCAAGATCGGGATCCCCGACCGGGTGCTGCTCAAGCCCGGCGCCCTCGCCCCCGAGGAGTCGGAGATCATGCGCAAGCACACCACCATCGGCGCCGTGATCCTCCGGGGAGGTCGGTCGGATCTCATCCGCATGGCCGAGGAGATCGCCCTGAGCCACCACGAGCGCTGGGACGGAGCCGGGTATCCCGAGGGGCGCGCCGGTGACGAGATCCCGCTGGTCGCGAGGATCGTGGCGGTGTCCGATGTGTTCGATGCCCTGAGTCACGACCGCCCGTACCGGCAGGCGTGGCCCATGCCGAGAGTGGTGGAGCAACTGGCGCGAGGCCGGGGCACCCATTTCGATCCCGAACTGGTGGACGCATTCGTCGGGGGCGCGTGCCTCGCGCCCTAGAACGGCTTGACGCCGGAATCGGCATCGCACATGCTCGCCCTGTCCGCCCACTCCCTCGCGCCGGGTCGCGCTGACGCGCTCCCAAGGGCGCTCGGTCGCCGCCCTGTCCGCCCTGTCCGCCCTGTCCGTCTTGTCCGTCCCGTCCGCCTTGTCCGTCCCCGGTCTCCTGCCCACCTTTCCGCCGTCCGCCTGTCCGCCTGTCCGCCCGTCCGCCTTCCACGAGAGCCCGATGCCGCTCAGGGCCGTCGAACCCGGCAAGAAGGTGCAGCTTTCCGATCAGTCAGCGGTCGATGACGGCGCGCCCAGAGGAGGCGAGGCCGAAAAGCGACTGGAGCCCCTCGTCGACCGCCTCGCGGAGCTGCAGACTGCGCTGTACGCCGAGTCCCGGCGGGCTCTGCTCATCGTACTGCAGGGGCGGGATGCGTCAGGAAAGGACGGACTCACCCGCAAGGTATTCGGTCCGCTCAATTCGCAGGGCTGCGTGGTGAGCAACTTCAAGCGCCCCACGGAATACGAGCTGGCGCGGGATTACCTCTGGCGGGTCCATCAGGCAGTGCCCCCCAAGGGGACGATCGGCATCTTCAACCGATCGCACTACGAGGACGTCCTGGTCGTGCGGGTGCACAACCTGGTGCCGAAGGAGGTCTGGGCGAAGCGCTACGACCAGATCAACGCGTTCGAGCGGATCCTGACGGAGAACGGCGTGACGATCCTCAAGTTTTTCCTGCACATCTCGAAGGACGAACAGCGGGAACGGCTGCTGGAGCGGATTCACGATCCGCTCAAGAACTGGAAATTCCAGGTGGGAGATCTCGAGGAGCGGAAGTACTGGGAGCAGTACACCGAGGCTTACGAGCATGCGCTGGAGCGGTGCAGTACCGCCGCGGCGCCCTGGTACGTCGTGCCGGCCGACCGCAAGAAGACCCGCGACGTCCTGGTGGCCGAAGTGGTGGTGGAGACGCTCGAGCGGATGAACCCCACGTTCCCCAGGGTCGACCCGGACGTGCTCAAGATCGCGCGGCAATGGGAACGGGAATCGACGGCCCGGAAACGGGTGGAGGAGTAGGGGCGACCCTGCGGGTCGCCTCTACTCCTCCCTGTTCCCCATTCCCCGGGGCGACCCCGCGGGTCGCCCCTTCCAGCCGGTTCACCAGTTCCCGTTCTCGTCGATCAGCACGTACGTCAGCCGGTTCCCCGCGAAATAATAAGGCGCCTTGCTGCCCAGATTCTGGACCAGGGCGTTCATCAGTCGCTGGTCGGGGGTGGTCATCGCGATGGCCAGCTGGTACGGCGTCGTGCTGGTGCCGCGGTTCTCCCAGTCGAGCTGATAACTCGGCAGGGTGAATTCGAACCCGGTGGGCAGGTATGGAATCAGCTCGGGCGGCGTGATCCCCGGCCCCGTCTCGGCGGGCCACTCGTTGTTGTGGTCCGCTTCGTAGTTGTAGGCGGCCAACCGGACGGTGACGAACTCTCCGGCGATCTTCGCGGCATAGGCCGTGCGGGTGAGGTCGATGTACTTGAGCGCGGCAATGCCCGCGAGCACAGACATGACGACCATCGTGACCAGCAACTCGATCATGGTCCAGCCGCGGCGGTTCGTCATCGCTGTCTCCTCTGAGCGATTAATTGGTAGCTGTTGCCCAGGAACTCGCGCGGGTTGGAGCCCGCCGCGAACGTCGCGGTGGCGCCCCGGTTCTGGCCGGTGAGCGAATAGCCGGTCGGGCCGGTGTTGTACGTCAGGGCCGTGGTATCTCCGCCCGCCTCGAGCAGCGACGCCGGATACCGCCCATTCGCGGCCCGGAACTGCTCGATCCGCTCGATCTCGACGTACATCCTCACCCGCAGGCTGGCTTCCCGGAGCGCGGGCGTTTCTTCCGGGGGACCGGGAAACAGCCACCGGGGTTGGCTGACCAGGACGGCGGTCAAGGCGACGAGCAGAAGGCCCATCACGAACAGAAACACCGGCCGGCTGGCCGGGACTGCCCGGAGCTCGCCGCCGCGCTTGTCCCGCTCCGACTTGACCACATCCTGAAAGGCCTCGAGCAGCGCACGGCGGTCCGGTGGTCCGGACGGCTGGTTGCTGGTACCTGGCTGGGATTGAGCCATCAGTTGGTTACTCGCTCTCCTTCGAGGGCTCTGGCCACCTGATCGGGGAAACTTCGGATTTCGATCGGCTTGGTAATATAGCCATCAAAGCCCGCCTCAAGGGCCCGTTCCCGGTCGCCGGCCATGGCGTGGGCGGTCAGGGCCACGACCCGAAGCGCGCGATGCGGCGACGCCCGGATCTCCCGCAGCAGCTCGAAGCCGTCCTTGCCGGGGAGCTGGATGTCCATCAGGACCAGCGCGGGCTGGCCGGACTCGATCGCCGGCAGCAGGCCCTCTCCGCTGGTCAACTCGATCACCGCGTGCTTGCGCAGCGTGAGCAGGGTGCGGAACAGTTTCATGTTGTCGGGGCTGTCTTCGACGATCAGGATAGTCGCCATCCGTGGCTCCCCGGGTGAAGGGTGAAAGGTGAAGGGTAACGGACGGCCGAGGGCACTTCCACCGCCTATTCACCTTTCACCTTTCACCCTTCACCCTCCACCTTTCACCGTCATCACGCCTTCACCCGTTTCAACACCGCCCTGACCCTCGCCGACAGCGCCGTCGGGCGCACCGGTTTCGTCAGGTAGTCCTGGGCCCCGAGATCGAGGGCGCGACTCTCGGTTTCGTCCGAGCGGGCCGTCAGGACAATAACCGGGATCTGGGCCGTGGAGACACTGGTGCCGAGTTCTTCCAGCACCCCGAGCCCGTCGAGCCGGGGCATGTCCACATCCAGCACGATCAGGTCGAATCGCTGTTGGGAGATCAGATCCAGGGCGTCCAGGCCGTCGGCCGCTTCGCAAACCCGCATGCCGTCCCGTTCCAGCACGGCTTTCACCAGGCGCCGCATCTGGGGATCATCGTCGGCCACCAGGACGGTGGGCGGTCCGTCACCCGCCCGGGCGCTCGCGCCGGTTGGGGCTGGGACCTCGGGCACGGTGGCGAGCGCTCGACGGACGTCCGCTGGGACGATCATGACGCTGGCCCGGTCGGGCAGGGTCGAACCATCCTCCTGCACCCGCTCGCCCAGCACCCGGACCAGTTCGTCGAGCGTGGTGAGCCCCTGCCACATGCGATCGAGTCCGCTGTCCCACAGGCTCTGCATCCCGATCTTGCGGGCCGCTTGCCCGATGGTATCCGGTGACGCACCGCTGTCGATCAGCCGGGCGACCTGCTCGTCCACCGGCATGATCTCCACCACCCCGAGTCGCCCGCGGTACCCGGTACCGCTACACTGTTTACATCCGTTGGCCTGCAACAACCGGACCGTGCCCGGCCATCCGTGCGGCGGTCGCGCGTCCACCGGCAGGTCGCCAGGCGTGATTTCCGTGGCGCAGTGCGGGCAGACCCGCCGGACCAGCCGCTGAGCGAGCACGCCCCGGAGTACCGCGGCCAGCTTGAAGCCGTCGATTCCCATGTCGCGCAGGCGCACGATCGCGCTGGGCGCGTCGTTGGTATGCAGGGTCGAGAGCACAAAGTGCCCGGAGAGGCCGGCCTGAATCGCGGTGGTGGCGGCTTCGAGGTCGCGGATCTCGCCCACCAGCACGATGTCCGGGTCCTGTCGCAGGACCGATCGGAGGGCGGTGGCGAAGGTCAGACCCTGGGCCTCGTTGACCTGGATCTGCGACACCCCGGGGAGGTCGTATTCAACCGGATCCTCGACCGTCACGATGTTCACCCGCCCGGTCTTGAGCTGGTTGATCGCGGCGTACAGCGTGGTAGTCTTGCCGCTGCCGGTCGGGCCGGTGACCAGCAGCATCCCCTCCCGGTGTCCCAGCAGCCGGGCCAGCAGCTCGAGTTCGGACGCGCTCAGCCCCAGTTCCCCGATCGTAGACCGCAGGTTGGTCTTGTCGAGGATGCGGATGACCACCTTCTCGCCCCGGCGGGCGATCGGAATGGTCGACACCCGGAGGTCGACGTGCTGACCGCTGACCCGGATGGCGGCCCGGCCATCGTGGGGATGCAGCGGGTCGGTGACGTCCAGCTTGGCGAAGATCTTGGCCCGGCGCACCAGGGCGCCGCCCGCCGAACCCGGTAATCGCATGACCTCTCGGAGGACGCCATCCACCCGGAACCGCACCACGGTCGCGCCCTCTTCCGGCTCGGCGTGGATGTCGCTCGCGCCCTGCAGCACGCCTTCGGAGATCATGGCGTCGACCAGGCGCGCCACCGGCCCGTCCAGGACCGGGTCGCGCGATTCGGTGAGCGCCTCCTCGACGAAAGTCTCGACCTGGGCGGGCTCCAGCCGTTCCAGCAGCCGCTCGATGCTGCGCTCGGGGCGGTAGACAGCATCGATTTTTTCCAGCAGCTCGGCGGGGGACGTCACCTGGAATTCGACGTCTCGTCCGGTCATGAAACCGAGGGCCTGTTCCGCGTCCAGATCACGCGGATCCGTGGTCGCCAGCCGGATCTGGCGATCGTCCGCCGACATCGGCAGCACCCGGTGACGGCGAGCCAACGATTCCGGCACCAGCAGCGCCGCCCGTGGGTCGGCCAGGCTCAGATCGGCCACCTTGACCCGGAATTGCCGCGCGATCGCCTGAACGATGTCCTGGTCCTGGGTCAGTTTCCCATCGACAACTGCCTGCCACAGCGACGTCTCCGGCGCCAATTCGGCGACCTGGGCTTTGGTCAGGAGCCCGGCATCGATGAGGGTCTGGGCCAGCCAGCTATCGGGAACGGTGAGCACCCAGGTAATCTGTTCGATCACGAGCGAACTCGCCCCTCCCCGGGTCGAGCCGGGGTGATTCAGCCGCGGTTGAGGAGCCTCCTCCGGGGCGCTACGTTTTGAGCCAGCCTGCACGTAACCTCCTGTTCGGCTTGAGTATCGGCGGTTTCCACCCGGAACCTGAATGCGACCTCGCGCGCTGGCGGTGATCGGTCTTGGGGCCATCGGCGGCTCCGTCGCCTGGCAGGCCCGGCGGGCGGGCGTCCCTTCGGTGATCGGGTTCGCGCCCGATCGCACGGACAGCGTCCATGCCCTCAAAGCCGCCGCGGTGCACGACATAGCCGATACTCCGGCCCGGGCCGTTCACGGGGCGGACCTGGTAGTCCTCGCCGCTCCACCCCAGGCTGTTCTGGACCTGTTGGCGGCCATCGGCAGACACCTGTCGCCCGAGGCGCTGGTCACCGATGTCGCCAGCATCAAGGCCCCGGTGATCGCTGCCGCCCTCGAGGCCGGGTTGGGCGATCGCTTCGCTGGCAGCCACCCCTTCACCGGCACCCACCTGGCGGGCTGGGCCGGCGCTCAACCTGATCGGTTCACCAACGCGGTCGTGTATGTATCGCCGACCGGCCCCCAGGGCGAACGGGCGGCACGGGAGATCATGAACTTCTGGGCCAGCGTCCTGGGGGCCCACCCGGTTCTGGTCGACGCCCGGACACACGACGCGCAGCTGGCCTGGACCAGTCACCTCCCCCAGGCGACGGCGAGCGCGCTGGCATTCGTCCTGGGCCAGGAGCCGTCGCTCCGCGGCGCCTCATTCGGCGGTGGGATGAGAGACACCACCCGCCTCGCCGCCAGTCCCGCCGATATGTGGGTGGATATCCTGCTGATGAACCGGGGGCCGATCGTGACGGCACTCACCCGGTTGGAAGGAGAGCTGGGGACGCTGCGCGGGCTGCTCGAACGAGAGGACCGGCCGGCGCTGTACGCCTTTCTCGAGGAGGCGGCGATCTTCCGCCGGCGACTGGAGGGCGACGCCAGCGGCATGCCACCCTCCGAGACCGGGACCTGAGCCACTCCTGAGCCGTCTCGAGGTGTCCATGCATGTCGGCGGAACGATTCGTGTGCCCGGTGACAAGAGCCTCTCCCATCGGGCGCTGCTGCTGGCGGCCATGGCGAAAGGCACGAGCCATATCGGCGGTCTGCTCACCTCGCTGGACATCCGCTCATCAGCTCGGGTGCTCCGTCAACTGGGGGCGGAGATCACGCCGGTGGCCGCCGACCGCGCGGTCGCCGTCACCGGTCGGGGCCGGCTGCGATCGCCTCGCGCTGTGCTCGACTGCGGCAACTCCGGCACGACGACCCGGCTCCTGCTCGGCCTGCTCGCCGCGCATCCCTTCAGTGCCGGTCTGACCGGTGACGCCTCACTCCGTCGGCGTCCCATGCGACGGGTCACGGTTCCCCTGACGGAAATGGGGGCCCGGATCACCAAGGGGAACGACCGCGGGACTCTGCCGCTCACCATCCATGGTGGCCGGCTCCGCCCGATCCGGCACGAGATGCCGGTCTCGAGCGCCCAGATCAAGGGCTGCCTGCTCCTGGCGGGCGCCGCCGGCGAAGTGGCGATTTCGGTTCGAGAGCCGCACGGTCGATCGCGCGATCACAGCGAGCGCCTGCTCCGGGCGTTCGGCTACCGCGTGGAAGAAGCCGACGGATGGATCCATTTCGAGCCGACCGGCCGGCTGGTGCCGTTCGACATGCAGGTACCCGGAGATCCCTCATCGGCGGCCTTCGCGGTAGCCGCCGCCGTGCTCGCGGAGGGTGGCTCGCTCAGCATCCCCGCGGTGTGCGTCAATCCGACCCGGATCGGATTCCTCGCCGTCCTGGACCGGATGGGGGCCCGGATCCGGATCGAGGACCGCGCGGAACAGTTCGACGAGCCGGTCGGCACGGTCAGCGCCACCCCGTCCCGGCTGCGGGCCACGGAGGTGCACCCCGGAGAGATCCCATCACTCATTGATGAGGTCCCGATCCTGGCTGCCGTCGCCAGCCGGGCGGAGGGGACCACCATCTTCCGCGAGGTGGGCGAACTGCGAGTGAAGGAGAGCGATCGATTGGCGCTGATCGCCGAGAATATCCGAGCCATCGGCGGGACCGCCGAAATCTCCGGCGACGACCTGCACGTGGAGGGAGGCGAGGCGCCGCCGGCGGGCCGGGTGCGGACCGCTGGCGATCACCGTCTGGCGATGGCGTTCGCCGTACTGGGGACACTGCCCGGGGCTCGGGTGAAGGTGGACGATCTGGCCTGTGCGGCAGTGAGTTTTCCCGGTTTCCCGGAGTTCCTCAAGGCCATCCGGCGATGACTGACCCCGCCGACCCGTCTCCTCGCCGCCCTACGGCCACGGTGATCGCCATCGATGGCCCGGCGGCATCGGGCAAGTCCAGTACGGCGGCGGCGGTGGCCAGGGCCCTGGCGTTTGCGCATCTCGATTCGGGGGCGCTCTACCGGGGGGTGACCCTGGTCGCCATCCGCGAGCACGGCGCCGGTCCCGCGACCCCGCTGGACGCCAACGCCATTCTCCGTGCCGCGGAGCGCCGGGGACTGGCCCTCCATTTCGATGGCACGGGCTACGCGGTGTACCTGAAGGGGCGCCCGGCCGACGCGGAGATCCGGTCGCCCGAAGTGACCGCGCTCGTCTCCCGGGTCTCCGCCCTCCCGGAGGTCCGGGAATGGGTGAATGAACGCCTCCGCAGCCTGGCCCGCGCCGGGGTCTCGGTAGTCGTCGACGGTCGGGACATCGGGACTGTGGTGTTTCCGGACGCGACCCTCAAGATCTTCCTGACGGCGTCGGCCCGGACCCGTGCCTCCCGCCGGCTGGAGCAGCGGGGAGAGCCGGTGAATCCCGCCGTGCTCGACCGGGAAACGGCCCGTCTCGGGGCGCGGGACGCCGCCGATTCCCGGCGGCCCGTCGCTCCACTGAAAATGGCCCCGGACGCGGTGCCGCTCGACGGCACCAGTCTCACGTTCCCCGAGCAAGTCGATCGAATCGTCGCGCTGGCGCGGGAGCGGATGGGGGTCCGAGCGGTGAGCGGTGAGCAGTAAGCGGTGAGCGGTACTTGGTACCCGGTACTCGGTACCGGTCCCAACCAGCTGCCTTGTTCCAGCCAAGACCACCGGCTAGGTTTGGCTCCCCGTTCCGGCACCTCCGCCGGATCCGGGACCTTCACCCTCTGCCCCGCGGCCCCGTCGGCGCGGCCATCCCGAGGTACGTCGTGACCAGCGACCATTCCACGATCACTCCCACCGCCCTCAGCGCCACCGCCGCCGGCCTTCGCGTCCGTGCCGACCTGTACGACGAGGAATACAGCGACAGCGAATACGAGCAGATGCTTTCGATGTACGAAGGGACCATGTCCCAGATCGTCGAAGGCGAGATCGTCAAGTCGAAGGTGCTTCGCATCACCGAGAGCGCGGTCATTCTGGATGTCGGCTTCAAGTCCGAGGGCTCCGTGCCCCTGGACGAGTTCAAGGATCGCCCGGAGCCCGGCGACGAAGTCGAGGTCTTCCTCGAGCATCTCGAGGATCAGGAGGGCGCGGTCGTGCTCTCCAAGAAGAAGGCCGACTTCATGCGGGTGTGGGAGAAGATCAAGCTGGCGCACGAGTCCGACCAGCCGGTGCAGGGCACCCTGGTGAAGAAGATCAAGGGCGGCGTGGTGGTGAACCTGATGGGCGTCGATGCCTTCCTGCCCGGCAGCCAGATCGCGCTCCGCCGGGTCCCCAACATCGACGAGCTGCTGGGACAGTCCTACGAATTCAAGATCATCAAGCTCAACAAGCGCCGGCGCAACATCGTGGTGAGCCGCCGGGTGATCCTCGAGAACGAACGCGCCCACAAGCGGGAGCACCTGATGAAGGAGCTCGCCGTCGGTCAGGTGCGGAAGGGCGTCGTCAAGAACATCACCGACTTCGGGGCCTTCATCGATCTCGGCGGCGTGGACGGCCTGCTCCACATCACGGATATGTCCTACGGCCGGGTCTCGCATCCCACGGAAATGGTGGGGATCGGCCGCGAAGTCGAGGTCAAGATCCTCGACATCGACTGGCAGCGGGAGCGTATCAGTCTCGGCATGAAGCAGCTCCAGCCCTACCCGTGGCAGAAGGTGGCCGAGCGCTATCCGGTGGGCACCCGGGTGCAGGGCAAGGTCGTCTCGATCACCAATTACGGCGCCTTCGTCGAACTCGAACCGGGCATCGAGGGTCTGGTCCACATCTCCGAGATGTCGTGGACCCGCAATGTCCGCCACCCGTCCAAGATCGTCTCCATCGGGGAGACCATCGAGGCCGTGGTGCTCAAGGTGGACGAAGGCGAGGAGAAGATCTCGCTCGGCATGAAGCAGACCGAACAGGATCCCTGGACCGTCCTGCCGCTCAAGTATCCGGTGGGCACTCGGCTCCAGGGCAAGGTCCGCAACCTTACCAGCTTCGGGGCATTCGTCGAGATCGAGCCCGGGATCGACGGCCTGATCCACATCTCGGACATGTCCTGGACCAAACGGGTGCAGCACCCGTCGGAGGTCGTCAAGAAGGGCGACGGAGTCAACGTCGTCATTCTCAACATCGACGGCGACAACAAGCGGATCTCGCTCGGTCTCAAGCAGGCCGAAGAGGATCCCTGGCTCAAGATCGGCGAGACCTTCCCGATCGAGACCGAAATCCAGGGTCGAGTGGTCCGGATGATGGACAAGGGCGTCGTAGTCGATCTGGGGAACGATATCGAGGGCTTCGTGCCGATGTCGCAACTCGGTGTCGCCGAGATCGAGGATCCCGCCCAGGCGGTGAAGGAGGGGCAGGCGGTCGATATGAAGGTGCTGGAGGTCGACCCGATCCATCATCGGATCGTGCTGGCCGTGGTCGGGTATCCCGACCTTCCGATCATCCCGCCGAAGAAGATCATCATCGACGAGAGCCCCGCCGAGGAATAGCGGGCTTTGGATATCGGAGTCTCTGTCCCGAAATCGAGGGCCCGGCGCGTGACGCCGGGCCCCTTTTTTTCGTGATGACGCCGATCCGCCTGGATCTTCCCAGTCTCGCCTGCCCCGGTCCTTGCGGCACCCTGCACGACCCCTGGGCCAAAGCCGGTCGGCCGTGTTCGGCGTAACTGTTTATGAAACAGCGTCTTAGCTGGAGAGCACGGCTCTTGCGTTAGGCGTTCCCGGGCAACAATTCGGGAGTCAAGATGGACATCCGCAAGCTCGAGCTTGAACTGGGCCGCCAAGCCCGCCGGAAACGGCAGGCGGGAATGACCTTGATCGAGCTCATGGCCACGCTGGCAATCGTCGGGTCGCTCGCCGGGATTGCATTGCCTAAGTACCACGAGATCGCCGATGCCGCCCGCGTCACCCAGGCGATCGGCGACATCTCCGCCATTCAGACGACCCTCGAGACCCGGGATTCGCTGCCGGATAACCTCGTAGCCATCGGGCAGAACCTCGTCGACCCGTGGGGCAATCCATACGTCTATGTGAAGTTCCCCGCCGGCACGCCGCGCGTCGACCGGTTCGGGGTGGCCTTGAACACCGCCTACGACCTCTATAGTGTCGGCAAGGACGGCTCGACGTCCGGCTCGCTCAGCTCCGGCGTCAGTCTCGACGATGTGGTACGGGCCAACGACGGCGGCTTTCTGGGCGCGGGCTCGAGATTCTGAGGGTCACTACGGAGACGCCATGAGCCAGAATTCCTCGCTGACAACCGCCCGTCCAGCCCCCGCGGCCGGCGCACCCGCCCGGCCGACGGACCAGGGGCCAGAATACCGCTCTATTGTGGACGGCGAGCTTGCCACCACATGGTCACTAGAGGACTACTTCGGGTCGCTGAACACGGTGATGCGGCTGCCTCCCAAGGTCCGCCGCAAGGTCGAGAAGGCTGCCCAAAACACTCCGGGCGGCGTTCAGGTCCTCGCCGTGCTGGATCGGGTCCGGATTCCTTCGGGGCTCCTGGTCGCCGCGTTCCTGCTGGGCGTGGTCGTACTGGTCATCAAGCCGCTGGTGCTCGGCGCGAGCGGCGGCGGAGCCGATCTGACCCCGGTCTACGGATCGTGGGAGGCGGGCAAGGGCAAGTATGCGGGCCGGATGTTCGAAATCAGCGAGCAGTCCATCGGCTTCAAGACCAGCGCCGAGTCGCCGGACTACACCCGCCATGCCATTGAATCGGTGCGGGGCCGCCAGGTGGCCGACTCGACCCTGTATACCGTTACGTACAAGCAGGACAACAAGACCGCCGAGTTCACTTTCTGGTTCTACGGCGGTGGCAGCCCGCTCATCCGGTTCAAGAATCAGCACGAGGTGATCTGGCGAAAGGCCGGCGCCCAGCCGGTAACGTCGGCCAGACGCTGACCCTCGGTTCACCCGACCACCACAGCGGCGGCGGAGATTCTCCGTCGCCGTTTGCTTTGTCCCCAACCCCGAGGCGCTCCCGCCGTACGACCGGGGCGCCGGTGAAGCGTGTGGCGCGGTCGCGACCCGCGCGCGATGGTCGTATCCATGAGTGTTCGCCGGGCGCCGGGTCGCCGCCGCGACGGATACCACCCCGCCACCGCCCCGGTTCCGTCGCGGCTTGACCCGGCGCCCGGCTTCCACTTCCGTCCGCCGAGCCGCCGAGCCGCCGAGCCGCCGAGCCGCCGAGCCGCCGAGCCGCCGAGCCGCCGAGCCGCCGAGCCGCCGAGCCGCCGAGCCGCCGAGCCGCCGAGCCGCCGAGCCGCCGAGCCGCCGAGCCGCCGAGCCTTCGCCAGACCCGCCCTCTACGCTTACCTTATGTGCGGTTTCCGTGGGCGGGCAGCGAACCGCCCAACCGTCGAACTGACCACCCGTCCAACCGCCCCATGCCCACCCAGCGCGATCTTCTCGACCAGCTCCACCACAAGCAGGCGCAGGCGGAACAGGGCGGCGGGCCGGAGCGCCTGGCGCAGCAGCACCGGAAGGGGAAGCTCTCCGCCCGGGAGCGGCTCGACCTGCTGCTCGATCCCGGCAGCTTCGTCGAGCTGGATCGGTTCGTGACCCACCGGTGCACCGACTTCGACCTCGACCGGCAGAAGGTGCTGGGCGACGGCGTGGTCACCGGCTACGGTCGGGTACACGGCCGGCTGGTCTACGTCTTCTCACAGGACTTCACCGTCTTCGGCGGTTCGCTCTCGGAGACGTTCGCGGAGAAGATCTGCAAGGTGATGGATCTCGCGCTCCGCAACGGGGCTCCGATCGTCGGCCTGAACGACTCCGGTGGAGCGCGGATCCAGGAAGGCGTCGCCTCCCTGGGTGGTTACGCGGACATTTTCCTGAGGAACACGCTGGCCTCCGGGGTCATCCCGCAGATCTCGGTCATTCTGGGCCCCTGCGCCGGCGGAGCGGTCTACAGTCCCGCCATCACGGATTTCATCTTCATGGTGCGGGGGGTGAGCTACATGTTCGTGACCGGTCCCAACGTGGTGAAGACGGTCACCCACGAGGACGTGACCTTCGATCAGTTGGGCGGCGCCGACGTGCACGGCAGCACCTCGGGGATCGGTCACTTCGTGCACGATTCCGAGCCCGAGTGCCTGAACGCCGTCCGTTCGCTGCTCGAATACCTGCCCCAGAACAACCTCGACGAACCTCCCGGTCGCCGCGCCCCGGAGGCGACGGGCACGGAGGATCCCCCGGAGCGGCGGGACGAGCGACTGCTCGACGTCATCCCCGACAGCCCCAACAAGCCGTACGACATGCACGAGGTGCTCCGGCTGGTGACGGACCAGGGCTCGTTCCTCGAGGTCCAGGCCGAGTACGCCGGGAACATCCTCACCGGGTTCGCTCGGCTGGGCGGGCGGCCGGTCGGGGTCGTGGCCAATCAGCCGGCGGTGCTGGCGGGCGTGCTCGACATCAGCGCCTCGCTCAAGGCGGCCCGGTTCATCCGTTTCTGCGACTGTTTCAACCTCCCCGTGGTCACGTTCGTGGACGTCCCGGGCTTTCTTCCCGGCGTCGGGCAGGAGCACGGCGGGATCATCAAGCATGGCGCCAAGCTGCTCTACGCATATTGTGAGGCGACCGTGCCCAAACTCACGGTGATCACCCGGAAAGCGTATGGCGGCGCCTACGACGTGATGAGCTCGAAACACATCCGCGGGGACATCAATCTGGCCTGGCCCAGCGCCGAAATTGCCGTGATGGGCCCCAAGGGCGCGGTCGAAATCCTGTTCCGCAAGGAGATCGACCAGGCGCCCGATCGGGAAGCGGAGACCGCCCGGAGACTGGCCGAATACACCGAGACCTTCGCCAACCCCTACCTCGCCGCCGCGCGCGGCTTCGTCGACGATGTGATCGACCCCCGGGACACCCGGCCCCGGCTGATCGATGCGCTGCGCACCCTGGCCACCAAGCGGGACCGGAATCCGGCCCGAAAACACGGCAATATTCCGTTGTAGGTCGAGCCGGTAGAAGTTGCGGAATGGCGGAATGGTGGAATGGCGAAATTGTCCTCTTTCATCAATCCCCCAATCCCCCAATCCCCCAATCCCCCAATCCCCCACTCACCCAATCCCCCGATCCGCCATTCCGCCAATCCCCCATTCGGCCATTGCCGGCCCGCCGTTCCGCCTGCGAACGTCGCTCTAGCGCAGGTCCGTACCCCGCCATACTTTGCTCGGCGAATGGGTTACCCCCGCCTCCGTATTCTGACCACCCTCCTTGGGTTTGCCGCTTGCCCGGCCGGGCTGTTGGGGCAGGCGGCGGTGGATCCGTCCGTGGCACCCCGCGCCGCTCAGCTGGCCCGGATGGGCGACCGTCCGGGTGCGACCGAGATGCTGGGGCGGTACCTCGCGACGGCGCCGGACGACGGCTCGGCCTGGCTCCAACTCGGTCGCTTTTACCTGCTCGACAGTCGCGAGTGGCATCGGGGCGGGCACACCGGCGAGCCGGCGGGTGCCCTGTTCCTCGATTTTTCCGCCACGGCGCTCGATCAGTCCCTGCGCCTCCCCACCGACTCCAGCAGCCTGCTCCGGGCCCTGGTCGAGGTTGATCGGGCGGTCCAGCTGGTCGAACAGATCGGCTGGTCAACTCTCCGTGCCCGATTCGTCATGCCGACCCGGATCGGCCCGCCGGCGTACGTCTCCGAAATCGGGCGCAACCTGGTGAATTCCTGTCCGGTCGGTGGAATCCTCGTCACTGGAAGCGACATCGAGGCGGCAGGCGTGTGGAACGTGGTGTTGTCCGACCGTCAGCGGGCCGATCTGGTCCTGCTGCTTCCGGTCCGGTACCGGGAGGATTCGGCCTACCGGGCGAAGATGGCGGAGACCATGAACGTGCCGCAGACGGAAAGCCTGCGGGATGCGCTCACCAGCGTGGCCGCGCGTCGGCCGGTCTGCCTCTCGCCGGCGGTCGATACCGCGGCCGGCCCGCGGCTCGACCTGATCCCGGATCGCCTGGTACGGGTCGTCGGGCCCGTGAGCGGGGACATGGCTGGTCCGATGAGTGTCGTCGAATTGCTCCAGGTGGTATGGTCGCGGCCCGATCCGGTGAGTGGTGAGGTGCTCGCCCTCTACCGCGCGGCCGCCAGATTCAACCCGCTGCTCTGCTCCTCGCTGCTCGCTCCCCTGGGTACGCACCCGCGCGAAGGGTGCGGCCGGTAGTCGTCGTCCTCCCCGTTCCCTGATGGCCGGGTTCCGCCGCGTCCTCGTCGCCAACCGGGGCGAGATCGCCTTGCGCGTCATCCGCGCGTGCCACGAGGAAGGGCTCGAGGCGGTGGCGGTCTTCTCCGACGCGGACCGGCTCTCCGCCTCGGTCCGGGCCGCGGACTACGCGGTTCCGCTGGGCCCGTCGGTTCCCGCCGAGAGCTATCTCCGAATCGACAAGCTGCTGGCCGCCGCCCGGGCGACCGGCGCCGAGGCGATCCACCCCGGCTACGGATTCCTGGCGGAACGCGCTGCGTTCGCCGAGGCGGTGGAGCAGGCCGGGCTGGTCTTCATCGGCCCGCCGGCGAGCGCGATCAGCGCCATGGGCGACAAGACCGAAGCCCGGCGCCGGATGGAGCGCGCCGGCGTACCGATCGTCCCCGGCCTGACGCTCCCGGTGACCGACGCGACCGCCGCTGCGGCGGCGGCCGCCCGGGTCGGCTACCCGGTCCTGGTCAAGGCCGCGGCCGGCGGGGGCGGGCGGGGCATGCGGGTGGTGCGCCGGGTGGAGGAGCTCGACGCGGCCCTCGCAACCGCGGCCTCCGAGGCCGGCAAGGCGTTCGGAGACTCCTCCGTCTACCTCGAGAAGTACCTGGAACGCCCCCGCCACGTCGAAATCCAGGTGCTGGCCGATCGCGAGCGCGCCATCCATCTCGGTGAACGCGAGTGCTCGATCCAGCGCCGCCATCAGAAGCTGGTGGAAGAGGCGCCCTCCGTCGCGGTGACGCCGGCGTTGCGGGACCAGATGGGACAAGCCGCCGTGACAGCCGCCGTGGCGGTCGGCTACCGCAGCGCGGGGACCTGCGAGTTCCTGCTGACGGCCGACGGCGGGTTCTACTTTCTCGAGATGAACACCCGGATTCAGGTGGAGCACCCCGTCACCGAGCTGCTCTATGGGGTGGACCTCGTCCGGGAACAGCTGCGGATCGCGCAGGGACTCCCGATGAGCGTGCCGGCCGCCCCGGGGAGCCCGTCAGGCTGGGCGATCGAGTGCCGCATCACGAGCGAGGATCCGGGGAACGGCTTCCTGCCCTCGACCGGCCGGATCGAATACCTCCGTCTCCCCGGCGGCCCGGGCGTGCGGTGGGACGGAGGATTCGAGGCCGGCGACGAGGTGAGCCTGTTCTACGATTCGTTGCTCGGCAAGATCATCACCTGGGCGCCCGATCGCGGCACCGCCATCCGGCGGATGCGCCGCGCCCTGGAAGAGCTGATCATCGCCGGGGTGGCGACCAACCAGGCCTTTCACCTCCGGCTGCTCGGCGACCCGGCCTTCCTCGCCGGTGAGATCGACAGCCAGTTTCTGGAGCGCCGATCGGATCTGCTCGGGTTCGCTCCCGACGACCGCCGCGTCGAAGCGCTGGCCGTGGCGGCGGCGCTGGCCGAAGACGAGGCCCGCCAGAGCCGGCGCCCGGTGGTGGCGGACGACCCCGAGGTTGGCACGGCCTGGCAGCGGGCGGCCCGGATCGAAGGGTTGCGGTGAACACCGTCCAGATCCTCAGGCTGGCCGCCGGCGGTGATGGGGTCGGAAAGCTCGATGACGGCCGGACCGTGTTCGTGCCCCGGACCGCGCCCGGCGACCTGGTCGAGCTGAGTCCCCCGAGGAATCACGCGCGATTCGCCCGTGCCCGCCTGGCCCAGGTGCTCGCGCCTGGGTCGGACCGGGTGGTGCCCCGGTGCGGGCACTACATCCGCGATGATTGCGGTGGCTGCCAGTGGCAGCATCTCGACCCGGGCGCCCAGCGCGAAGCCAAGCGGGTCATCGTCGCGGATGCGCTGCGGCGGATCGCCAGGCTCGACCCGCCGGTCGCGCCCGTGGTGGCGGGCGACGCGGACTGGGGCTACCGGACCCGGATCACCCTGGCGGTCGGTCCGGGCCGGCGTTACGCGGGCTTCCATCCGCTGGAACAGGCGACCCGGGTCTTTCCGCTGGACCATTGCGATCTCGCCGCCCCGCCGCTCATGACGCTCTGGGCGGCCCTCAAGCGCCGCCTGACCCTGCTCCCGCCGGATGTCGAACAGCTGGTGCTCCGGCTCGATCGGGACCAGCGGCTTCATGTCGTCGTCCGGGCGGCCGGCGAACAGGTCTGGGCCCGGGCCGGCGAACTGGCGGGCCGAATCGCGGACTCCGGGGTGTCCGCCACGATCTGGTGGCAACCGGCAGGCGGGGCGGCGCGGGTCCTGGCCGGGGCGCCGGATGCGTTTCCGGCCACCGTGTTCGAGCAGGTCAACCCGCAACTCGGAGACCGGATCCGCGACTTCGCGATCGAGCGACTCGGCGACCTTCGAGGCGTCCATGTGTGGGACCTGTACTCGGGGACCGGCGACACCACTGACCGCCTGGTGGCGCTGGGCGCGACGGTCGAGAGTATGGAACTCGACCGCCGGGCCGTCGAGGTGGCGGAGCGTCGTTGGCGAGCCGCCGCGGGCGCCGCGCCGGACTCGCAGCGCCCGGAGCCGGCCACCATCGTCCGGCATACCGGAAGGGTCGAGGAGCTGGTGGGTACCCTGGCCTGCCCGGGGGCGGTCATCGCCAACCCGCCGCGGGCGGGAATCGACGGCCGGGTGGTCCAGGCCCTGCTCGACCGGCGTCCGGCCCGCCTGGTGTACGTCTCCTGCGATCCTGCGACCCTCGCTCGCGATCTCGGGCGATTGTGCCGGTCCATCGCCGGGCCGCCGGACCCCCGAGCCGCGGCGCCCGCGAGTCCGGCGGCCGAGCCGTTCCGCCTCTCCCTGGTCCAGCCTTTCGACCTCTTTCCGCAGACGGCGCACGTGGAAACCGTCGCGCTGCTCGAGGCGTGAGTGAAATACTTCGTGACGATCGCCGGCCGCGAGATTGCCGTCCAGGTCGACGGCGACCAGGTGACCGTTGATGGACGCCAGATGCCGGCCCACCTGTGGCCGGTTCCCGGCACGCCCATGCGGCAGCTCCTGCTCGGCACCGTGTCCCTCCCTATCATCGTCGAGCGGGGCGAGACGGGGACGTGGCAGCTGTCGGTGGAGGGCGTTCGACACGAGATCACCGTCGTGGACCAGCGCACCCGCCACATCGCCGCCCTGGCCGGATCCGCCGGCACGCGGAAGGGACCGGCAATCCTCAAGGCGCCCATGCCCGGACTGGTCGTGCGGATCCTGGTGACACCCGGTCAGACGGTCGAGCCCGGCTCTGGCCTGGTGGTGCTGGAAGCGATGAAGATGGAGAACGAGCTCCGGGCGACGACCGCCGGCGTGGTTCAACGGCTCGCGGTCGAGGCCGGTCAACCGGTCGAGAAGGGCCAGCCGCTCGTGGAGTTCGCGCCTTGACCTAACCTGTTCTGGCAAGCTAGGTTTCAAGTCTGTCTTGGTTTTGGAACTTTTCCCGGGCATCAGGGTCGATGAACACATTTTCTGCCAGGCCTGCGGACATCAGCCACCAGTGGCACGTGGTCGATGCGGCCGATGTCCCGCTGGGCCGGCTCGCCAGCCGGGTAGCGCAGCTCATTCGGGGGAAGCACAAGCCCACGTTCACGCCCCACATGGACGGGGGCGATTTCGTGGTCGTCGTCAATGCGGCCAAGGTCCGGCTCACCGGCCGGAAGCTGGAGCAGAAGCGGCACTTCCGGCACACCGGGTACATGGGGCACGAGCGGTTCACGCCGGTAAAGAACCTGCTGCAGGGCAAGCATCCCGAGCGCGTCATCGAGCACGCAGTGTTCGGCATGCTCCCGAAGAACGCCCTGTCGAAACAGAAGCTGCGCAAGAAGCTCAAGGTGTATGCTGGCGACCAGCACCCCCATCAGGCCCAGCTGCCGGTTTCGTACTCCGTGACCCCGAAGGCCAAGTGACATGAGCGGCAACCCCGAATTCCGGTGGCAGGCCATCGGCCGCCGCAAGACCAGTGTCGCCCGGGTCTATCTCACCCCGGGGACCGGCAAGTGGGACATCAACGGCCGGACGCTGGGCGACTATTTTCCGAGGCCGTCGCTGGTGCTGCACATCCAGCAGTCGTTCTCGACCACCGACACCCTGGGTGCGTTTGACGTCCGGGCCCATGTCGAGGGTGGCGGCCAGTCGGGCCAGGCGGGAGCTTTGCGGCTGGCGATCGCCCGGGCGCTGGTGAGCGCCGACGGGCAGCACCGGACCAAGCTGCGGACCAACGGGCTCCTCACCCGCGATCCACGAGCCGTGGAGCGCAAGAAGCCGGGCCGCTCGGGCGCCCGGAAGCGGTTCCAGTTCAGCAAGCGATAGGCGGACGAGCGGACGGGCGGATCGGCGGGCGGTCCGCCCGTCCGCCCACCCGCCGGACCGCCTGACTACGCACGCTGCGGGATCGGCGCCGGGGTGCCCTGCGGGGTTCGGCGACGAGACGAACGCGGCGGACGACCCCAACCCAACTGCGCGCTCGGCGCGCCGAGAAAAGGACGGCATGACCCCGATGGCTCAGCCCCAGGTGCAGGACCTCCTCGAGGCCGGCGTTCACTTCGGCCACCAGACCCGCCGCTGGAATCCCAAGATGCGCCGGTTCATCTTCGCCGAGCGGTCCGGGATCTACATCATCGACCTGCAGAAGACCCTCCGGCAGATCCAGGCCGCGCAGGAGCTGCTCAAGACCGTCGTTCTCCGGGGCGAGGGCGTGCTGTTCGTCTGCACCAAGAAACAGCTCAAGGGGGTCGTCCAGGCGGAAGCGGCCGCCTCCGGGTCGTTCTGGGTGACGGAGCGCTGGCTGGGTGGGATGCTCACCAATTTCCAGACCATCAAGAAGCAGATTCGCCGCCTGCGCGACCTGGAACAGGGCGCGGCCGACGGCGAATTCGAGAATTACACCAAGAAGGAAAAACTGCTCTTCGATCGCGAGCGCGAGAAGCTGCTCCGCAACCTCGAGGGCATCAAGCAGATGGGCCGGCTGCCGGGCGCGCTGTTCGTGGTGGACGCCAAGAAGGAAAAGATCGCGGTGCAGGAGGCCAACAAGCTGGGTGTGCCGGTCGTGGCCATCGTGGACACCAACGCCGATCCGGATGTGATCACCGTGCCGATCCCCGGGAATGACGACGCGATCCGCTCGGTGTCGCTGATCACGTCGGCGCTGTCGGAGGTGATCCGCGAGGCCCGCGCCCAGACCCCGCTCCGGGGTGAAGCGGTCGAGGACGCCGAGGCCGAGACCTACAGCACCGATGGCGGCTCCGAGGGCGACCCCGACGCCGACCGCAAGCGGAGACGCCCGCGCCGCAAGCGGCGGCCGAAGCCGGAGGCCATCGCGGCGCGCATCAAGCACGGAGACGAGGGCGAGGCGGTGGCCGACCCCGCGGCGGCGACCACCGAGGAAGCCTGACCCGGGCCGACTGGGCAGAGCGCGCACCGCCGCCGTCCCCGGCCCCCGGCCCTGGACGGCGGCTTTCTATGACCAAACGCACCGGGGCGACCCGCCGGGTCGCCCCCGCACACGGGAAGGGACGAGGTCGATGAGCACCACGATTTCCGCGAAGCAGGTGGCGGAGCTGCGGGCCCGGACGGGCGCCGGCATGATGGACTGCAAGACGGCCCTGCAGGAGGCCGATGGCGACATGGAGAAGGCGGTCGAGATCCTCCGGAAGAAGGGCGTGGCCAAGGCGGACAAGCGGGCCGACCGCAGCGCCTCCCAGGGCCTGGTCGTGATCGAGGCCTCGCCCAGCGGGCAGGATGCCGCGATGATCGAGCTCAACTGCGAGACCGACTTCGTCGCCCGCAACCAGGACTTCCTCACCTTGGCCCGGGAGCTCGCCGCCCACGCCCTCCGCCAGGCGCCGCTCGGCGTCCACCCGGGAAGCGCCATCGAAACCCAGCCGTTCCGCGGCAAGACCGTGGGCGAGGCGGTGAAGGAAACGTCCGGCAAGACCGGCGAAGCGATGCTGCTCCAACGTGTGGCCCGCTTCCAGCAGGCTGGGGGCACCGTTGGCCACTACCTGCACCACAACAGCCAGAGCGGCGCCCTGGTCGACATCGCCGGCATCCGGGGCGAAGCGATCACCGCACTGGGCCGCGAGCTGGCGCAGCACATCACCGCCACGGACCCGATCGGGGTGAGCGAGGCCGACATTCCCGCGGAGCTCATCGCCCGCGAGCGCCGCATCGCCGAAGAGCAGGTGGTTCAGGAAGGCAAGCCCGAGAACATCCGGGCCAAGATCGTGGAGGGGAAGGTGAAGAAGTTCGTCGCCGAGCGCACGCTGCTGGGCCAGCCGTTCGTGAAGGACGACAAGAAATCGGTACTCCAGCTGGTACAGGAGGCGGCCAAGGCCGCGGGCGGGGAAGTCACGGTGAAGCGGCTCGCCCGGTTCCGGATCGGGGACGGCTGATGCGGCGCGCGTATCGGCGCGCGCTGCTCAAGCTCTCCGGCGAGGCGCTCGCCGGTGAGCGCGGCTACGGCCTGGACTACCGGGTCGTGGAGGCGTTTGCCGACGAGCTCCAGCGGGTCCACGCGCGCGGCATCCAGCTGGCGCTGGTGGTCGGCGGCGGGAACATCCTGCGGGGGACCGCGGCGAGCCAGCAGGGTCTCGACCGGGTCTCCGCCGATTACATGGGGATGCTCGCCACCGTCATCAACGCCCTCGCGGTGCAGGATATCCTGGAGCGCAAGGGCGTGCAGACCCGCGTCATGACGGCAATCCGCATGGAGTCGCTGGCGGAGCCCTACATCCGGCGGCGGGCCCTGCGTCATATGGAGAAGGGCCGGCTGGTTATCTTCGCCGGAGGCACCGGCAACCCGTACTTCTCCACCGATACCGCCGCGGTGCTCCGCGCGCTGGAGGTGGAATCGGAGGTCATCCTCAAGGGGACCAACGTGGAGGGGATCTTCACGGCCGACCCGCGTAAGGCGGCCGACGCGAGACTCATCCCGGAGCTCACCTTTCAGGATGCGCTGGTCAACGGTTACGAAGTGATGGACCGCAGCGCCTTCGGGCTCTGCCAGACGAACAAACTTCCCATCGTGGTCTTCAACATGAACATTCCGGGCAACCTGGACCGGGTGCTCCAGGGCGAACCGGTCGGGACCATCGTCCAATGAACACGATTCCTGAGCTGCTCAAGCACGCCAAAGAGCTGATGCACAAGGCGGTCGAAAACACCCGCCGGGAACTATCGGGGATCCGCAGCGGGAAGGCGACGACCGCCTTGCTGGACACGGTGCGGGTCGACGCCTACGGCGGTCACGTGCCGCTCAATCAGGTCGGACTGGTCGCCGCCCCGGAGCCGCGGTTGTTGACGGTGCAGCCGTTCGACAAGGGTCTCACCCAGGCCATCGAAAAGGCGATCCGGGACTCCGACCTGGGTCTCAACCCGGCCAGCCAGGGCGGGCTGATCCGGGTACCGATCCCGACGCTCACCGAAGAGCGCCGCAAGGACCTGGTCAAAGTGGTGCACAAGCTGGCTGAAGAAGGCAAAGTGGCGGTTCGGCATGCCCGGGGCGACGCTCACGGCAAGATCAAGAAACTGGACAAGATCGCCGAGGACGACCGGATCCGCGGGGAAAAGGACCTGCAGAAGGTCACCGACGAGCATATCAAGCAGATCGATCAGCTGATCACCGCCAAAGAGGCGGAGATCATGGAAGTCTGAACGGATGAGCGACAAGCTGCTCGGCCAAGTGCGGGCCAACGGCTCGGTCCCGGCCCACATCGCGATCATCATGGATGGCAACGGCCGCTGGGCCCGCGGGCGGGCGCTCCCGCGGCCGTTCGGCCACAAGGCCGGGATGCGGTCGGTGCGCGAAGTGGTCGAGGGAGCGCTGGCCGCCGGGGTCGAAATCCTGACGCTGTTCGCGTTCAGCAACGAGAACTGGCAGCGCCCCGCCGATGAGATCGGCGCGCTGATGGAGCTGCTCGAGGAGTACATCGCCCGGGAGATGGCCGAGCTCAAGGCCCAGGGCGTCACGGTGCGGTTCCTCGGCGATCTCGACCGGCTGCCGGCGAACCAGCGGGCGGCGGTCGATCGCCTGATGGCCCACACCGAAGGCGGCGATCGCCTGGCGCTCAACATCTGTATCTCCTACGGCGCCCGGGCGGAGCTGACCCGGGCGGCCCGGCTGCTGGCGGAGGCAGTGCGCGCCGGCGAGCTGGATCCCGCCGATATCGACGAGGAGCTGTTGGCCGGGCGGCTGTACACCGCCGCATTCCCCGATCCCGACTTGCTGATCCGCACCTCCGGGGAGCTCCGGCTCTCCAATTTCCTGCTGTGGCAGCTGGCCTACGCCGAGCTGTTCGTCACCCCCGTGCTCTGGCCGGATTTCGGGCGCCAGCATCTGTGGGAAGCGATCCTCGAGTATCAGCGGCGGGATCGGCGGTTCGGGCGGGTGTCGGTATGAGAGGCTGTCCGCCGTCGGCCGTCCGCTGTCGGACTGAAAGACCGGACGGTAGCGGGCTCCGCGCCTCCCGGCCCACCTGCGGATGGGGAGAAAGCCGCCAGCCGACAGCCGTCAGCTGACAGCGCCTCCCATGGCTTCCAACCTCACCCAACGCGTCGTCGTTGCCGCTATCGCCATCCCGGCGGCCCTGGGGCTGGTGTACTGGGGTGGGTGGGTGCTGGTCGCGGTAGTGGCCATCGCCGGGGCCCTCGGGGCCCGCGAATTGTACGGATTCTCCCGGCATCAGGGCGTCGAACCACTGGAGCCGATCGGGGTGCTCTCCGCCCTGGCGCTCGCCCCACTGGTCTATCTGAACGTCACCAATCCGGCGCTGGCGGATTGGGGCTGGTTCCTGGGCGGACTGTGGGTGGTCGGGCTGCTCACCGCGGCCCTCTGGCGTCGGCGGCCGACCGAGCATCCCCTGGCCGTCACCGCGGCGACCGCACTCGGGGTGCTCTATCCCGCGGGCCTCGCCGCCTTCCTGATTCCGATCCGCCACGCCACGTATGGCACGTCATCCTGGTCGGGGGCCTGGCTGGTGTTCTTTCCGCTGGTCATCACCTGGGTCTGCGACACGGCGGCGATGTTCGCCGGCCGGGCCATCGGCGGCCCCAAGCTGTGGCCGGCGATCAGCCCGGGGAAGACCTGGGCTGGGTCGCTGGCGGGCGTGGCGGGGGCGCTCCTGGCCGTCCCGCTCCTCAACGCCGCTGTGCTGGAGCGGGTGGGTGTCGCCCTCCCTCTGGGGCGGGGGTTGGTGTTCGCCGGCGTCCTGGGCATCGTGGGCCAGGTCGGTGATCTGGCCGAATCGCTCTACAAGCGCGAGGTCGGCGTGAAGGATTCCTCCTCGCTGATCCCCGGGCACGGCGGCATCCTCGATCGGTTGGATTCCCTCTACTTCGTGCTCCCGGTGTCGGCAGTGCTGTATCGCCTGTTCGGGGTGATTTGATGGGCATCGCACAGCCGCTCAAGCCCCGACCGGATTCCCTGCCGCCGACCCGCGGAGTGGCGATTCTGGGCTCCACCGGATCGATCGGGAAGAGCGCGCTGGTCGTGCTCCGCCGCCAGCGCGACCGGTTCCGGGTCGTGGCGCTCACGGCGCGGGACAACGAGGCGGCGCTCCGCCGCCAGTCGGCGGAGTGGAGTCCGCGGCTCGCCGGCCTGGTGAGCGTCTGCGGCCCGGACCTCCTGGTGGAAGCGGCCACCCACCCCGACGTGAGCATCGTGATCAACGCCGTGGTGGGGTCGGCGGGACTGGATGCGACGCTGGCCGCGCTCCGCGCGGGCAAGCGGGTGGCCCTGGCCAACAAGGAGACGCTGGTGATGGCCGGCGACCTGGTGCGCGCCGCCGCCGCCGCGGGCGGCGGGGAGCTGGTACCGGTCGATTCCGAGCACAGTGCCGTCCTGCAGTGCATCGCCGGCCGGGAGGACGGGCTGGCCCGGCTCATCCTGACTGCCTCGGGCGGGCCGTTCCGGGACTGGAGCCCCGAGCGGATCGCCCACGCCACCGTGTCGGAGGCGCTGAATCATCCCACCTGGCGGATGGGGAACAAGGTCAGCGTGGACAGCGCCACCCTGGCCAACAAGGCGCTCGAGGTGATCGAAGCGCACCACCTTTTCGGGCTGGACTACGATGCCCTGGATGTCGTGGTGCACCCGCAGAGCATCGTGCACGCGTTCGTCGAGTTCTGCGATGGCAGTGTCATCGCCCAGCTCGGGTTCCCCTCAATGGAGTTGCCGATTCTCTACGCCCTGACCCATCCCGAACGGCTGGCGGACGACGGCGTGCGCCGGTTCGATCCGTTGGCGGTTGGTGCCCTGACATTCGAGCCGGTGCGCACCGAAGTGTTCGGGGCGTATGGCGCCGGCGTGGCCGCCGGGCGCGCCGGCGGCACCGCCCCGGCGGCGTTCAACGCCGCCAACGAGGTCGCCGTGGAGGCGTTCCTGGGTGGCAGCATTCCGCTGGGTCGCATCGCGGAGACCGTCACCCGGGTCCTGGACGCGCATCGGGTGGAGCCGGTGCGCGATCTCGAGACCGTACGCGCCGCGGACCGGTGGGCGCGGGCCACCGCGCGCGAGGTGCTGGCATGACCCTGATTAACAGCCTCTGGCCGCTGGTCGTCACCCTGGGTGTGCTGATCTTCGTCCACGAGCTGGGGCACTTTCTGGCGGCCAAGTGGGCGGGCATCCGGGTACACCGGTTCGCGTTGGGCATCGGAAATCCCATTCCCGGCCTCTCATTCCGCCACGGCCCGACCGAATACGCGATCTGCTGGTTCCCGCTCGGCGGCTACGTCAAGATGGCGAGCCGGGAAGAAGGTGCGACGTCGAGCGCCCTCGAAGGCGGCCCCGATACCGGGTCCGAGGGTGCGCCGCCGGTGGAGCCGCACGAGTACTTCGAGTCCAAGCCGGTCTGGCACCGGATGGTGGTGATTCTCGCCGGCGTCGCCATGAACGTGCTGTTCGCCTGGGTGGTCTACTCGGCGGTCAAGTACCGGTACGGCGAAGCGCTCAACCCGGTGACGACCGTCGGACGGATCGTGGCAGACAGCCTGCCTCCAGCGGTTCAGCCGATCCTGGCGCTGCGCCCCGGAGATCGGATCGAAAGTGTGAACGGCCGGGCGGTCGGCACGTGGGAAGACGTGGTCGAGGGCATCCTGAGCGCTCCCGACGATTCCGTGTTCATCGCCGTGGCCGACGGCCGGCGGGTGGTCCTCCCGATCCACCGGTCGGCGCTGGTCGAGCGGGCGACGGCCGCGTTCAGCATCACCTACGCCGCCCCGGCCATCATGGGAGAGGTGGTCCCCGGGTATCCGGCGGCCAAGGCCGGTCTCGAGGTCGGCGACACGGTGCTGCGCATCAAGGGAGACTCGATCCGGGACTGGTGGGTGCTCTTCGACCTGGTCCGGCAGAATGCCGACCAGGAAATCGTGCTGGAGGTGGGCAATGCAAAGGGCCGCCGCGAGGTGCGACTGACACCACGCGGCGAGGAGGAGAAGCAGCCGGATGGCACGACGATCACCGTCGGTAAAATCGGGGTGCGGCCCGCCGAGCCGGTCGTGCACCGGCCACTGTCGCTCCTGCAATCGCTGGCCGCGGGCTGGCGCGAGACCCTGTCGGCGTCCACCAAGATCGTGCGGACGGTTCAGGGGCTGCTGTCGGCCAGGATCTCGAGCCGCGAGGTCGGCGGCCCGATCATGATCGGCCAGGTCGCGGCCCAGGCCGCCCAGCTCGGCATGGAGTGGTTTCTGTCCTTCATGGGCCTGGTGTCGGTCAACCTCGCGGTGCTGAACCTCCTCCCCATCCCCATTCTGGACGGCGGACAGTTCCTGTTCCTGCTGGCGGAAGGGGTGCTCCGGCGCCCGCTCTCGTACAAGATCCGGGAGCGGCTCACCGTGGTGGGATTGGTCCTGATCGTCATGCTCATGGTGCTCGCCTTCAAGAACGATATCGCCCGGAACTGGGAAGTCATCGTGGGGTTCTTCCGGCAGCTGTTCTCACTCTAGTCCCCCGGAACTGGCACGCAGTCTGCCGGCTCGGCCCCGACGGACTCAACGGGCGGCCGGTGCCCTGGTCAGGGGCGGATCGGGGACGGGACTGGCGTGCCATTCTGTCCTTGGCGACATTTTGTCCCCTGCAATCAACCAACGTGGGTCCTGTTCACGACTGTATCAAACCATCATGACATTGCTCACACTCGAAACCGTAACCAAACGCTATGGCGACGTTACCGCCGTGGATGGGGTGACCTTTTCCGTGGACCGTGGCCAGGTGGTCGGCTTCCTGGGCCCGAACGGCGCGGGGAAGTCCACCACCATGCGGATGATCACCCAGTATCATGATCCCGATGCCGGTCGGATCCTGTTCGACGGTGTGCCCCTGGCGGAGGCCGGGCGGGAGGCGAAGCGCCGGGTCGGCTACCTGCCGGAGAACAACCCGCTGTACACCGAGATGCTGGTGGCGGAGTATGTCGCGTTCATCGGCCGGATGCGCGAGCTGAGCGGCACCGCCCTCGCGGTCGCGACCGACGACGCGGTCGGGGCCACCGGGATCGAGCCGGTCTTCTATCGGCCGATCGGCGAGCTGTCCAAGGGGTACCGGCAGCGGGTAGGCCTCGCCGCGGCAATCCTCCACAAGCCGGACCTGCTGGTCCTCGACGAGCCGACCGAGGGCCTCGATCCGAACCAGCGGGTCGAGATCCGCCATCTGATCGGGCATCTCGGGAAAGATCGTACGGTGCTGCTCTCCACCCACGTGCTGTCCGAGGTGCGTCACGTCGCGTCGCGTCTGCTCATCATCAACCAGGGGAAGCTGGTGGCCGACGGGCCGGTGGACGAACTCCTGGACCGGGCGGGCAGCAGGGTACGCCTGTCGGTGGAGGTCGAGGGTACCGGGGTGCTCGAGCGCCTGCGCGCCCTTCCTGGAGTCGAGGCAGCCGAAGCGGGGGAGGCATCGGCGGGCCGGCTGCGGGTGCGGCTGATCGCCGGCGGGACGACAGACCTCCGCCCGGAGATCTTCAGGCTGGCGGCGCGGTCGGGATGGACCCTCTACGAGCTGCATCAGGAAGCGGGCAGCCTCGAGGATCTCTTCCGCCAGTTGACGGGCAAGGGGGAGGCGGCATGAAGGCGATCCTGACGATTGCCCGGCGGGAACTCAAGGCGCTGTTCGACAACCCGGCCGGCTACGTCCTGCTGCTGGTGTTCCTGGTGGTGAATGCCTTCCTGTACTTCAGGGCGGCGTACCTCACCAGCAGCGCCACCCTGCGGCCGATGCTGGACATGCTGCCCTGGCTGCTGCTGTTCTTCGTGCCGGCGGTAGCCATGCGAACCCTGGCCGAGGATACCCGGGGCGGCCAGCTGGAGGTGGTGCTCTCCCAGCCGATTACGGAATTGGAGCTGCTGCTGGGCAAATACCTGGGCGCGGTGTTCTTCCTCTGGGTGGCGCTCCTGCTGACCCTGCCGATCCCGCTGGGGCTGTCCCTGGGCGCCGAGCTGGCCTGGGGATCGATCGTGGCGCAGTACACCGGCACGCTCCTGCTCACGGCCGGCCTTGCCGGCGTCGGGGTGTGGGCGTCGTCGGTGACCCGGAGCCAGATCACCGCCTTCATCGTGGCGGTGGCGGTGATGTTCGTGCTGGTACTGGTCGGGCTCAATCCGCTGGTGGTGGGACTGCCGCCCGCGCTGGGCGCGATGGCGGCCCGGCTCGGCGTGCTGTCCCACTTTGACAGCCTGGGCCGGGGCGTCATCGATCTGCGGGACGCGATCTACTTCCTGTCGCTGGCAGCCATCTTCCTGACGCTGGCCTACGGCGCGCTCATGACCCGGAAACTGGCCCGGGGTCAGGCCGAGGTCCGCCGGCTGCGGCTCGGAGTGTTCCTGCTCACCGGCACGCTGATCGTGGCCAACCTGCTGGGGAGCTACATCGGCGGGCGGCTCGACCTCACGCCGGGCCGGGCGTACACCATCGCCCCGGCCACGCGGAGCCTGGTGCGCGGCCTCGACGATATCGTCACTATCAAGCTGTTCGCGTCGCGCGAACTGCCGGCCGAGGTCGCCCTGATGAAGCGGGATCTGGACGACCTGCTCGGCGATCTGCGTTCGGCGGGCAAGGGGAAGATCCGGATCACCGAGCGGGACCCGGCCGAGAATGCCGATGCCCGGCGCGACGCCCAGGCGCTCGGGATTCAGCCGGTGCAATTCAACGTGGTCGGCAAGTCCGAGCTGCAGGTGAAGGAGGGCTATCTCGGCCTGGCGGTGCAGTACGCCGATGGTCACGAGTCTATCCCGTTTGTCAGGCGAACCGACGACCTCGAGTACCGGCTGGCATCGGCGATCCGCGGGCTCACGCGGACCCGGCGGCCGGTGATCGGACTGATCGCGGCCATGGAGGAGTGGGGGCGCGAGGGCCGGCGGCTGGACCTGGTCCAGGAGCAGCTGGCCAAGAGCTACACCGTGGTCCCGCTGTCGCTGGCGGATTCCATGGCGCCGGCGGACTCCATCGGCACGCTCATCATCGCCGGTCAGCCCGATAGCCTCCGGCCCGAAGTGCGCCGCCGGCTCGAAGCGTTTTTCGGCCGCGGCGGCAGCGCCCTGATCATGACGACCGGCGCGCCGATCGCCGGACGGATGCCCCGCGCGAGCGGCAAGGAGCCGATCTGGAACGAGTTGCTCAAGCCGCTCGGCGTGCGGGTGCGCCCGGACCTGGTCTACGACCTTGCCTCCAACCAGATCGTTCCCCTCCCGGGGGAAGGCGGCGGCTCGGTGTACCGGCCGTATCCGTTCTGGGTCAGGGCCCAGTCCGGTGGCAATAGCGTGATGACGGAAGGCGTGGGGGAGGTGTTCCTGCCGTGGGCCAGCTCGCTCGAGATCCTCCCGGAAGCGACGACCCGGGTGACCCCGCTGCTGATGTCGAGCCGGGTTGCCGGGGTGGCCGAAGGCGACATCGATCTTTCGCCGGCGCGGCAATTCCCGCCCGTCGATCTGAAACCGAGAATCCTGGCCCTGTCCGTCGCGCCGGGCGACACCGGAACCAGCCGCGGCCGGGTGGTGGTGGTCGGCAACATGGAGTTCGCCACCGACCGCTACGCCAGCAGCGCGACGGAGAATGCCGTCTTCGCCCTCAATGCAATCGACTGGTTGGCGCAGGACGAGGCCTTGATCACGATCCGCAGCCGGGACCGCCGACCCCCGCGGCTGTTGTTCTCGAGCCCGACCCTGCAGCAGGGAGTCAAGTACTTCAACGTGGCCCTGCTGCCGCTGCTGATCGCCCTGCTGGGGCTGGTGCGGCTGGTGGGCCGTCGGCGGCGTTCGCTCCGCCCGTGGACCCCGCTGGCGGGGCCGGCCCGGGAGGCCGCATGAGCCCGACGGTCCTCAAGCGGATCGCGCTGGCTCTAGGCCTTCTACTCCTGGCGTGGGGCGGGTTCGCGCTCCTGGCGCGAACCCGGCGGGACGACGCCGGCGCGCTCGTGCTGCCACGGGTGGCGCACGCGGCCGCGGAGAAGGTCGCCTTCCGCCGGGGGGATGATACGGTGGTCCTCGTGCGGCAGGGGGAGCGCTGGAGCGTGAACGGCTTGCCGGCCAGCACCCGGAACGTGAAGGCGTTTCTCGATGCCCTCGGCGACAGCACGCTCCGCAGCGAGCTGATCGCCCGGAGCGCGGCGTCCCATCAACGGCTCGGTGTCGATTCCGGCAGTCGCCGGCTCACGATCGAATCCGCCGGGAAGACGGTGCTCGATCTGCGGGTGGGAAACCGTGGGCCGGACTTCGAGGGATTCTACACCCGGCCCGAAGGCTCGGACGAGGTGTACCTGCTACGCGGCCAGTTCGCCGAGTTGACGGGGCAGGGACTCAGCGATTGGCGCGACAAACAGGTGGCGGCGGTCGTGCCGGACAGCGTGGCGCGGGTCGAGGTCACGCGGGGTCGCACCACCTGGACCCTGAGGAAAAACGGGGCGGCGTGGGCGCTGTCACGCGGCCCCGCCGATTCCGCCGGAGTGGCGCGGTTTCTGGCTCACTTCGACGACCTCCGGGCGACCGGGTTCCCGGGACCGGAAGAGCTCGATTCGATCCGCTTCGATCCGCCGGATCGCGCGGTCACGCTGTTCGGCGCCGCGGGCCAGCCGCTGCTCGCGCTGGTGTTCGATTCGACCAGCGGCGGGGCCTTCTGGGTACGGGCAGCCTCGGACGGTCCGGTATATCGGATCGATGGACGGGCGACCGAGCTGGCAACGCCGGCGGAGAGTACCCTCAAAAGAAGTGAGAAGTGAGAAGTGAGAAGGGAGAAGGGAGAAGGGAGAAGGGAGAAGGGAGAAGGGAGAAGAGGAGAAAGGGAGCACTATCTCCGTCCCCTTCTCCTTCTCCCTTCTCCCTTCTCCCTTCTCCCGCTATTCCCGGCCTACCACTTCTTCCACCAGCCCCGCTGTTTCGCCTCCGCCTCGCCTTTGAGGGTCTTGGAGTCGCGCAGGTAGCCCTCGGGCACTGGAATGTCCGCGGTGGGGTGTTTCTTGACTGTGATGTCGGCCAGGTCGTCCAGCAGGGCGGGCGCGGCGGGGTGCCGATCGTCGGGGTGCTTGGCCAGCAGCCGCAGCACGATGCGCTCCAGGCGCTTGGAGATTTCCGGCCGGCGGTTTCGAGGCGGTTCGGGCCGGTCTTCGACATGCATCCGGGCCAGCTCGAACCAGTCCTTCGACTTGAAGGGCACGTCACCCGTGAGCATGCGGTACAGCGTAATGCCGAGGGCATAGAGGTCGGACCGTCCGTCGAACGGGCGCCCCTGGGCCTGCTCCGGCGAAATGTACGCGGGCGTACCGACCGTCATCATGAAACCGGTGGCGGCGACGTACCCGCTGACGGCCCGGGCGATCCCGAAATCGGCGAGGACCGGGCGCCCCTCGGTGGCAAGCAGGATGTTGTCCGGCTTGATGTCGCGATGAACCAGGCTGCGCTCATGGGCAAAGGCCAGCGCCTTGGCCACCCCGATCGCGATCTGCACGGCATCGGCCTCGGGGAGGATATTCTCGCGCGCCAGGCGGGCGCTCAGGCTATCGGGGTAGAGGTCCATGGCGAAGTAGGCCATCCCCTCCTCGAACCCAACCTCCTCGATATGCACGATGTTGGGGTGCACCAGACCGGCGGCAAACGCGGCCTCCTGCCGGAATCGGCTCTCGAACGCCGGATCGGTCGCGTACCTCGGCTTCAACACCTTGAGCGCGAAGGAGTTGCCGTCCTGGCGCCGAGCCGAGTACACCCAGGCGAACCCTCCCTGACCGAGCAGCCGGTCGAGAGTGTAGTGGCCGAGGCGCTGGCCAGGAACGGGAACTTCAGTGGTCATGCCGGGGTTGCTCGAGCCGGGAACGGCGGGTTAGATTGTTGTGCTATAGACGATTACACGCACAGGCAGTAATTACGCGGTGCCAATGAGGATACTCGCAGCATGGCTTTTGACAAGCAGGCGGTGATCGCCAAGCAGCGATCCCACGACACCGACACCGGCAGCACCAAGGTCCAGATCGCGCTGCTCACCGAGCGGATCAACTCTCTCACCGACCACTTCCGCACCCACGCCAAGGATCATCACGGCCGGCGCGGCCTGCTCAAGATGGTCGGAACTCGCCGTCGGCTGCTGAACTACCTGAAGCAAAACGACCTGGCCACCTACCGGGCGTTGATCGATCAACTCGGGCTCAGGCACTAGCCGGGCAGTACGAGCCAAGGCGTCTCAGCCAACCACGGCCGGGACGCCCTTCAACCTATTGGGGTACCATGGACAGGAACAGGTCGTGACCCACCATCGCATCGAAACGCAGTTCGCCGGCCGCCGGCTCATTCTGGAATCGGGTCGGCTGGCGAAGCAGGCCGCCGGATCGGCCTACCTTCAGTTCGGAGACACCGCCGTCGTCGCCGCCATCACCGTCGCCTCGTCCCGATCATCGCTCCCGTTCTTCCCGCTCACGGTGGAATACCGCGAGCGCACGTACGCGGCGGGCAAGATTCCCGGGGGCTTCCTCAAGCGGGAAGGCCGGCCGAGCGACAAGGAGATTCTGGCGGCCCGTGGGGTGGACCGCTCGATCCGCCCGCTCTTCCCGGAGGGGTTCAAGAACGAGGTCCAGGTCTTCGTCACGGTGGTCTCGGCCGATCAGGAAAACGACGCCGACGTCCTGGCTGTGGTGGCGGCGTCCCTGGCCCTGTCGGTGTCGACGGTCCCCTGGAATGGACCGATCGCGGCCGTCCGAGTGGGGCGGGTCGACGGGAACTGGATCCTCAATCCGACCTTTCAGCAGTTGGAGTTCTCCAGCGTCGACATGACGGTGAGCGGCACCAGCGACTCGATCATGATGGTCGAAGGCGGTGCGCTCGAGGTTTCCGAGGCCGAGATCCTGGAAGCCCTCAAGGTGGCGCAGAAAGGGCTCCGGGAACTGCTGGGCCACGAAGAGAAGGTGATCGCCAAGGTGGCCAAGGAAAAGCTGGCGTGGGCCAAGGAGGAGATCGATCCCGCCCTGGTGAGCCGGGCGGTTGCCCTGGCCGAGGACGAGATGGCCAAGGCCATCAACGCGAAGGACAAGCAGGCCCGCGGCGCCGCCGCGGCGGCGCTCAAGACCCGGGTCCGGGAGACCCTGGCGGTGGAATTCCCCGATTCGGCCAAGCTGGTGTCCAGCGTGCTCGAAGACATCGAGTACCGGGTGATGCGAGCCCAGGTGCTCGAGAAGGGCGAGCGGGTCGACGGGCGGGACTGCGACACCATCCGCCCCATCAGCATCGAGGCCGGCATGCTGCCCCGGGCCCACGGCTCGGCGCTGTTCCAGCGGGGTGAGACCCAGGGCCTGGTCGCCGTGACCCTCGGCACCCAGGACGACGAACAGCGGATCGACAGCATCGACACCTCCGCCGAATCGTCCAAGTCCTTCATGTTGCACTACAATTTCCCGCCCTACTCGACCGGTGAGGTCAAACCGATGCGGGGCACCAGCCGGCGAGAGATCGGCCATGGGGCCCTCGCCGAACGGGCGCTGCAGCCCCTGCTTCCCGACTACGACAAGTTTCCCTATACCGTTCGGGTGGTCTCCGAGATTCTGGAGTCCAACGGATCGTCCTCGATGGCCACCGTGTGCGGCGGCTCGCTGGCCCTGATGGACGCCGGGGTGCCGATGAAGGCCGCCTGTGCGGGCGTGGCGATGGGCCTGATCAAGGAAGGGAAGAAGGTCGCGGTGCTGACCGACATCCTCGGCTCCGAGGACCACCTGGGCGACATGGACTTCAAGGTGGCCGGGACCACGACGGGCATCACCTCGATCCAGATGGACATCAAGACCGAGGGGCTGGAACTGAAGATCATGGAGGAGGCGCTGGAGAAGGCCCGGAAGGGCCGCCTGCACATCCTCAAGGAAATGGCCAAGGCGCTGGCCGAACCGCGGGCGGAAATGTCGAAATACGCCCCCCGGATCATCACGATCATGATCAAGCCCGACAAGATCGGTGACGTGATCGGCCCGAAGGGCAAGACCATCCGCGGCATTCAGGACGCCACCGGCGCCAAGATCAACATCGAGGACTCCGGCCAGGTGACCATCGCGGCGGTGGGTGGCGAAGCCGGCGAGCGGGCCCGCCAGATGATCGAGTCCATGGTCATGGAGCCCGAGGTGGGCAAGGTGTACGAGGGCCCGGTCAAGAGCACCACCGCCTTCGGCGCGTTCGTGGAGATCCTGCCCGGCGTCGAAGGGCTGCTCCACATCAGCGAGCTGCAGCACGCCCGGACGGAAAAGACCGAGGACGTGGTCAAGAAGGGTGAGGTGGTGAAGGTCAAGCTGCTCGAGGTGGACGACAAGGGTCGCATGAAGCTGTCCCGGAAGGCGCTCATCCCGAAGGAGTGATTGCAGGCCGCGTGCAGACCAGCCGCCTCGACCAGGGCCTGCTTCAGAGCGTCGTCCCGAACGGCCTCACCGTTCTGACGGAGCTGCTGCCCGGCGTGCGATCGGTGGCGGTCGGGGTCTGGGTGCGCACCGCCAGCGCCCACGAGCCACGGGCCAAGATGGGAGTGTCCCATCTGCTCGAGCACATGGTGTTCAAGGGCACCGAACGGCGCAGCGCCCGCCAGCTGGCGCTGGAGCTCGAGGTGCGGGGCGGGTCGCTGGACGCCTACACCAGTCGGGACCACACCAATTACCAGGCCCACGTCCTCGACGCGGATCTCCCCCGGGCCCTGGATGTCCTGACCGATCTGGTGCGCCGGCCGCTGCTCCGGCAGGAGGATCTGGCCCTCGAGCGCAACGTGGTGCTCGAGGAGATCGCCACCGTAGAAGACACCCCGGACGACCAGGTGTTCGAGCTGTTCAGTGAACGGCTCTGGCCCGAGCATCCGTACGGCTATTCGATCCTGGGTACCCGGGACACCGTGGGCGGACTCTCCGCCGGTGACCTCCGGGCCGTCCACCAGGGGTACTATCCCGCCAACTGTATCGTCGCCGCCGCGGGCCGACTGGACCACGAGGACGTGCTGTCCCTGCTCGAACGCGAAGGGTGGCTCGAGGCCCCGGAGCCCGCCGCGCCCCGCCCGGCGGTGCCGGCAAGCGCCGCCCGCCGGGGAGAGGTGCATCAGGTCCGGCGCGACTCGGCCCAGACCCACCTGGTGTTCGGGTCGGACACCTTCCGCTACCGGGATCGCCGCCGCTTCGCCCTGTCGATCATTACGAACACCTTCGGCGGCGGGATGTCCAGCCGGCTCTTCCAGCGGATCCGCGAGGAGCTGGGATTGGCCTATTCTGTGTACGCTTACCAGCAGTTCTTCCAGTCGGCCGGCGTCGAGGGGGTGTACGTGGGGACCCAACCCCGGACGGCGGCCCAGGCGGAGGCCGCGGTCCGGGAGGAGTATGGGCGGCTGGCCCGGGAGGCGTTGAACGCCGAGGAACTCGCCCTGGGGAAGCAGCAGCTGAAAGGGCAGGTCATGCTGTCCCTGGAGAGCCCGGGAAGCCGCATGAGCCGGCTCGCCACCCTGGCGCTCCACGAGGAGCCCTATCGCCCCCTCGACGCGATTCTGGCGGAGATCGAGGCGGTGACCATCGACGAGGTGGCGGCGATCGCGGCGGAGTTCTTCCAGCCTGAACGACAGACGGTGGTCCGGCTGGGCCCGGGATAGGAAATCCGCCGGCGAGCCACCCGGCGGCGCGCCCGCCGGCGGCCGGGAGAGGAGTCCGCGTGCCGTGAACGCCGAAAGCCGGACGCTCACCGCCGAGTGCTGGACCGACCCTCAGACCTGAGAACCCCATGAACATCGGCGTGCCGAAGGAAATCAAGACCAACGAGAATCGGGTGGCGCTGGTCCCCGCGGGCGCGGAGGCTTTCGCAACCCGCGGGCATCAGGTGTACATCGAACGGGACGCGGGCCTGGGGAGCGGCTTTGCGGACGAGGCCTACGTCGCCGCCGGAGCCAGGATTCTGCCGACCGCCGATGAGGTCTGGGCCCAGGCCGACATGATCATGAAGGTCAAGGAGCCGATCGCGGCGGAATGGCCCCGGATGCGGAAGAGCCAGGTGATCTACACCTACTTCCATTTCGCGGCCTCCGAGGAGCTCACCCGGGCGGTCCTCAAGTCCAACGCGATTGCCGTGGCCTACGAGACGGTGCAGCTCCCGAACGGGGAACTGCCGCTGCTCACTCCGATGTCGGAAGTGGCGGGCCGGATGGCCGTGCAGGAAGGAGCCAAGTATCTGGAGAAGGTCTTCGGCGGGAGCGGCGTGCTGTTGGGCGGAGTTCCGGGGGTGCCGCCGGCCGAGGTGGTCATCATCGGCGGCGGCGTGGTCGGCATCAACGCCGCCAAGATGGCGGCGGGGATGGGGGCGCGGGTCACCATCCTGGATATCTCGCTGGAGCGGCTCCGATACCTGGACGACGTGCTTCCGGCCAATGTGACCACCCTGTACTCCAACCGCCACAACATCCTGGACGCGATTCGACGGGCCGACCTCGTGGTGGGCGCCGTTCTCCTGCCCGGCGCCAAGGCACCCCATCTCGTCAAGCGCGACGACCTCAAGTTCATGAAGCCGGGATCGGTGATCGTGGACGTTGCCGTGGACCAGGGTGGATGTGTCGAGACCATCAAGCCGACCACGCACGAAAACCCCACCTACTTCGTGGACGGGATCCTGCATTACGCGGTGGCCAACATGCCCGGAGGCGTGCCGCGGACTTCGACCCTCGCCCTCACCAACGCGACGCTCTCGTTCGGCCTCCGACTGGCCCGGGACGGCTGGAAAGCGGCCTGCCGGGAGGAACGGCCGCTCTGTCTGGGGCTCAATGTAGTGGAGGGCAAGGTCGTCTATCCCGGGGTCGCCGAGGCGTTCGGGCTGCCGCTGGTGCCGGTGGAGACGTTGCTTTGAGTATCGCGGGGGTTTCGGAGTACGGCGCTCAGGCTACAGGGGCGGAGTCCGGGTCTCAGGGCTTCGGATTCAGCCCCGTGGCCTGAGGGGTGTGCGCCGTTCCCACCCGAACCCTGATCCCCCGATGCTCGACCTCCGCTTTACCCGCCTCGAACATGGTGCCGGCCTCCCGGTGCCGGCGCTGGCCACCGCCGGCTCGGCCGGATACGACATCGCCAGCGCGGATCAGGCTGTCCTGGGCCCGCTGGAGCGCCGTCTGTTTCGTACCGGATTCGCGATCGCCGTCCCGGTTGGGCACGAGTGTCAGATTCGGCCCCGTTCCGGTCTGGCCCTGAAGCACGGAATCACACTGCCGAATTCGCCGGCGACCATCGACAGCGACTACCGCGGGGAACTGATGGTGGCGCTGGTGAACCTGGGCGCGGAGCCGTTCGAGGTCGCTCGCGGCATGCGGATCGCGCAGCTGGTGTTCGCCCGGGTCGAGCAGGTGTCCTGGCAGGAAGTAACGGTGTTGCCACCCACCGACCGCGGGGCCGGTGGGTTCGGAAGCACGGGGACCGGTTAGGCGGCTCGGCGGCTCGGCGGCTCGGCGGCTCGAGTGTGAACCGACGGTCGAGACTCGGACCGGTTCCCCGGCGAGGACGCCAGCCGCCGCGCCGCCGAGCCGCCGAGCCGCCGAGCGTCTAAATGCCCGTCTTGTCCCATCTTAGGGCCTCCGTTAGCTTTGGCCCCAATTCGATCGTCTGGCTCCCGTGATGAAGTTTTCGAACATAAAATTCGGGTCGTTTCTTCCCGCGAATGAAATCGCGGTCGACCTGGGCACGGCCAACACCCTGATCTACGTGAAGGGGGAAGGCATCGTGCTGAACGAGCCGTCGGTGGTGGCGATCGAAAAACCGACCGGGAGGATCAAGGGCATCGGGCTGGAAGCGAAACGGATGCTGGGGCGGACTCCCGACGGGATTCTGGCCGTGCGACCGCTCAAGGACGGGGTCATCGCCGATTTCGACGTGACCGAGAAGATGCTGCGGTACTTCCTCAAGACCATCATCGACAAGCACGTCTTCCGGGTACGGCCGAAGGTGATCGTGTGTGTGCCGTCCGGGATCACCGAAGTGGAGCGCCGTGCCGTGCGGGATTCGGCCGAGACGGCGGGGGCGAAGCAGGTGGACATGGTCGCCGAACCGATGGCGGCCGCGATCGGGGTCGGACTGCCGGTGGAGACCCCGACCGGGAACATGGTGATCGACATCGGTGGGGGCACGACCGAAATCGCGGTGATCGCGCTTTCCGGGATCGTGTCCGACACATCGATCCGGGTGGGTGGCGACGAACTGGACCAGGCCATCGTCCAATTCATGCGCAAGAACTACAATCTCCTGGTGGGAGAGCCCACGGCGGAGGCGATCAAGATCAAGATCGGCTCGGCGGCACCGACCGGCGATGAGCGCGAAATGGAGGTCAAGGGACGGGATCTGGTCTCCGGCATCCCCAAGACGGTGCGGGTGCATTCGAGCGAGATCCGCGAGGCGGTGCAGGAACCGGTGCAGCAGATCGTGGACGCGGTCCGGCGGGCGCTCGAAATCACGCCCCCCGAGCTGGCAAGCGACATCGTCGACCGCGGTATCATCATGACGGGTGGCGGCGCCCTGATTCGTGGCCTGGACATCCTGCTGGCCCAGGAGACGGGGCTGCCGATTCACGTCGACGAGGACCCGATGACCTGTGTCGTTCGCGGCGCCGGCCGGATCCTGGACGACTACGAGAAGTACCAGAACGTGCTCTACAAGTAATGGTGTTCGGGTCGGGCCGTTCCTTTTCCCGGCGGGACAACGCGCTCTTTCTGGTGTGCGTGGTCCTGTCCATCGCGATGCTGATCAAGCCCGAGATCGGCAGCCATGTCACCGGGCTCATCCGGCAGTCCGTCCTCCGGCCGTTCCTGTGGATGCAGCTTCGCGCGGAGCAGTCCCGCACCAGCCGGTCCACGTTCGAACGTCTGCGCGCCGAGCGTGACTCGGCGGCTTACGCCGCGCAGTTCCTGCCGTCGCTCCGCAGCGAGAATCAGCGGCTCCGCGACCTGCTCCGTCTGGGCGCCCGGCTCCCCGTCCCCTATGTGGCGGCCGATGTGCTGCATCAATCGCTGCCGACCGACGGACGCACCCTGATACTCTCGGTGGGCCGGGAGGCCGGCGTGAAGGAGTTCGACCCCGTGGTCTCGGCCGAAGGCCTGCTGGGCGTCATCCGGGAAGTGGGGACCTCTTCGAGCATTGCCATGACCTGGGCCCATCCCGATTTCCGGGCCAGCGCCTTCGCCCTCCCGGGGGAGGTCTTCGGAGTGATCGCGCCGTCCCTGCAGGTGACCAGTAGTGATCAGCTGCTCCAGCTCCGCGGTGTGGCGATCCGGGATTCCGTGCCCGACGGGACCATGGTGGTCACCTCGGGCCTCGGCGGGGTGTACCCGCAAGGCATTCCCGTCGGTCAGGTGGTGGGACAGGCGCGTGAGGAAACCGGCTGGGAGCGGATCTACCTGGTCCGGCCGGCGGCCAACCCCGAGAACGCAGCGCAGGTGCTGGTCCTGCGCAATGCCAGCGGTGCGGCCGTCCCCGGGGCCTTCGGGCGGGACAGCGTGCCATGATCTCGATCCGCGCCGACCGGGGCCGGCTGTGGACGGTGCTCGGACTCCTGGTCGTCCTCCATTTCGCGGTGCGCCCCAGGCTCGGGCACCCGGCTGTGGCGCCGGACTTCCTGCTGCTCGCCCTCATGCTGTACGCCATCCGCAGCCGGCCCGGCGCCGCCGCCCTTGCCGGCTTCGTGGTGGGCCTGGTCGGTGACGCGGTGACCCCGGCCCGGGTAGGCGCGGGGGCCCTGGCCCATACAATCGTGGGTTACCTGGCGGCGTGGGGACGGGCGGTGTTCTTTCCGGACAACCTGCTCATCAACGGGATCGTGATCGCTCTGGGCGTCTGGGTGCGCAATGCGATCCAGCTCCTGGCCAGTGGGCCCGGAGTCGGGGGGTTCACCACCCGGCTCCTGGTCTGGGCTCCCTTGCAGGCCGTGACGACCGCCCTGACGGCGGCGCTGGTGCTGGTCCTGTTTCAGCGCTGGCTCGACATCCGGCTCGAGACATGAACGAGTTCCATCCGACCCGGCTCCGCACCCGGTCGATCCAGGCGCGCTGGATCCTGGGGGTGGCCTTTCTGGTGCTGATCAGCGCCTTCTTCCGGACCCAGATCCTCCAGGTCGACCAATACCGTCTGCGCGCCGAGAACAACCGCCTGCGACCGGTGCCGACCCGGCCCGCACGCGGGACGGTGTACGATCGGAACGGGAAGGTCATCGCCGAAACGGTGCCGGGCTTTTCGGTTGGGCTGTTCGCCTCGTCACCCGATTCGCTCCGTCAGGTGCTCAAGCGTTTTCGGCGCGTGGTGCCACTGGATTCGGCCGATGTCGAGCAGGTGGTCGACCGATATCTCCAGGCTCGCTATCAGCCCGCCGTCGTATTGGGGAACGCCACCCGGGCGCAGGTGGCCCGGCTGGAGGAACACCGGACGGTGCTCCCGGGGCTGGTCATCCAGATGGAGCCGAGGCGGACCTACCCGAGCGGCCTGGCGGTGGCCCACCTGGTGGGGTACGTGGGGGAGGTCGACCCGGGCGACCTCGACGAGCGCCGGTATCCCGGGGCCCGGCTGGGTTCGCTGGTGGGACGCTCGGGGCTGGAACAACAGTATGACGACACCCTCCGCGGCAGATCTGGGATGCGGTTCATCGAAGTCGATGCCCGCGGCCGTCTGGTCCGCGAACAGGGGGCGGCTCCGACTCTGCCTTCGATCCCCGGACGCCCACTCCACACCACGGTCGATCTCGATCTCCAGGTCTACATCGACAGTATCTGGCCCAAGCGGTATTCCGGGGCGATGATCGCCATGACCCCCAAAGGAGAAATCCGGGCGTTGTATTCGACGCCGGCCTACGACCCCAACGCGTTCATCGGCGGGATCGCCACGGGCGAATGGTCGCGGCTCAACACCGACCCGGCACTCCCATTGCTCAACCGGGCGCTGCAGGTGAAGTACCCGCCGGGCTCGCCCTTCAAGCTGGCGACCGCCGCGTCGGCGCTCCGTCGCGGCCTGGTGGATCTGCACACCCACATGCCCCACTCGTGCCGAGGGTACTTCCAATTCGGTAACCGGGCGTTCAAGTGCTGGAAAGCGTCGGGTCACGGCTCCCTCGACCTGGTCGCCGCGGTGGCCCAGAGCTGCGACGTGTATTTCTACCAGCTCGGTCTCCGGGTGCAGCTCGCCAATCTGCTGGCGGACGGGGTGGCGATGGGATTCGGTCAGCGGACCCGCCTTGACCTGGTCAACGAGGTGGCGCCGATCTGGCCTTCTTCCATCGACTATTACGACCGGCGCTACGGGCCGAGCGGCTGGACCAACGCCACGGTCCTCAACCTCGCCATCGGTCAGGGAGAGAATACCCAGACCCTGATCAACATGGTCCGCTTTTACGGTGCCCTGGCCGGCGACGGTCGAGCGCGAACGCCTTATATCGTGACCCCCGACAGCACCCAGGACTACGAGCTCGGACTCACCGCCGACCAGCTTGCGGGCCTGCGGGCCTCGCTCGTGGCCGTCGTGGAACGGGGGACGGCGGTGCGGAGCCGGCTCAAGGAGTTCGTCGTGGCCGGCAAGACCGGCACGGCCCAGAATCCCCACGGGAACGACCACGGCTGGTTCATCGGATTCGCGCCGGCGGAAAACCCCGAGATCATCGTTGGAGCGATCTTCGAATTCGGCGGCCACGGCAGCGAAGTGGCTCCCTACGTGGTGCAGACCATTCGACGTTATTTGCTGGGTCCCGACAGCGTCGGTGACGCCCCGAAACGACTGCGCCTCGACCTGCCCGGTGATGCTCCCCGAGAGCGCCGCCCTGCTCCAGCGGAGACCGCGCCGGCGCCGGACTCCGGGCAAGCACCGGTCCCCGCGGCTGATCGGCGTCAACCCGGAGCGCCGGTCCCGGCACCGGCGGACGGCACCTGATGCCGCGCAGCCTTGGCCTGGATCGGCCGCTGCTGATCCTGATCGGGTTACTGCTGGTGTTCGGCGTCCTGGTGCTCTATTCCGCCGGCCAGACCGACGTGCCGAGCTTCGCTGCCGCCGGCGCCTGGCGCCGGCAGCTGGTGTGGCTCGCCGGTGGCGCGCTGGTGGCGGCCATCGCCTTCCGACTCTCGCCCCGCCTGCTGGAATGGGCGGCGCCGCCGGTCTACGTGTTCTCCCTCCTGCTGCTCCTGTCGGCATTGGCCTTCGGCGGCGGCGCGGGGACCGCCGCCAGCAGCCGGAGCTGGATCTACATCGGCGGCCACGCGATCGGGCAGCCGGCCGAATTCGCCAAAGTGGCCGTGGTACTCATGCTGGCCCGATACCTCTCCGGACGCCGGGAGGCCCCCGAGAGCCTGTACGAACTGCTCCCAGCCTGCGCCATCGCCGGCGTGCCGGCCCTTCTGGTGCTGCTCCAGCCCGATCTCGGCAGCGCCCTGGTGTTCGTCGGCGTGCTCTTCGCGATGCTGTTCTGGGCCGGGACCTCACCATCGCTGCTGTTCCTTCTCGCCTCCCCGGTGGGCAGCCTGCTGCTGGCGTTCAAACTCTGGACCTGGGTCGGCTGGATGATCCTGCTCCTCGTGCTGCTCGCTGTCTGGCGACCCTACTTCTGGGAGGGAGTCTCGGTCGCAGTCGTGAACTCGGTCATGGGGTTCATCGCCCTCCCGATCTGGCGCGGTTTGGCTCCCTACCAGCAGAACCGGCTGTTGACCTTCCTGAATCCCGAGGTCGATCCCCAGAAGACCGGATATCATGCGATCCAGTCCAAGGTGGCCATCGGCTCCGGCGGCTGGTTCGGAAACGGCTTCCTGGAGGGGCCCCAGAAGCGCCTCGCATTCCTTCCCGAGCAGCACACCGACTTCATCTTCGCCGTGGTGGGCGAGGAGCTGGGCTTCCTGGGGGTGCTGGGCGCCCTGGTGCTGTTCTTCGCCCTGTTCGTGGTGCTGGTCCGGATCGCCCGCCGGGCCACCGACCCGTTCACCAGCATGGTGGTCTTCGGAATATTCGGCCTGCTGTTCACCCACGTCTTCGAAAATGTCGGAATGACCGTGAACGTAATGCCGATCACCGGGATCCCCTTACCGTTCTTCTCCTACGGGGGGTCGTTCCTGATCGTCACTGCGGTCGGGGTGGGGCTCAGCCTGCGAGCCGCGTGGGACGCGCGCCTTGGTGGCTATCTCGATGTGTGACAACATGTTAGGAATGACGGTCTGGCGCGGGGAGACCCCCTGACACAGATTGTTGGACTGGTCATCGGGTCCTGTGGCAGCTTCACAACTCTTCCCGAACCCCACCAATGGCAGTCATGGCCTGGTTCAAGAAAGAGCGGAAGCCCCGTGCCTCGGTCCGGGAGCGCCTCGAGATACCGCCCGACGCGTGGGAGAAATGCGACGCGTGCGGGTACATCGACATCCGGGACAAGTTCGAACGGGCGCTCAACGTCTGTCCAGAATGCGGGCATCATCGGCGGTTCTCGGCGGAGGAGTACGTCGAGCTCCTGACCGATGAGGGAAGCTGGCGGGAACTCTACTCCACCCTTCGTTCGGCGGACCCGCTCGGGTTCGAGCATTACCGGCAACGGCTGGCGGCGGCGCAGAAAAAGGTCGGCGCCTCGGACGCCATCTACACCGGGGCGGGGAAGCTCGAGAACATTCCGCTGCACCTCGGCGTCATGAACTTCGCCTTCATGGGCGGATCGATGGGGTCGGTGGTCGGCGAGAAGATCGCCCGGCTGGCACGGCGATCGGCCGAGAAGCGAGTACCGATGGTCATGGTGTGCACCTCGGGCGGGGCCCGCATGCAGGAGGGGGTGTTCTCCCTCATGCAGATGGCCAAGACCTCCGCCGCCATCGCTCAACTGTACCAGCTGTCGGTCCCCTATATCACCATTCTGACCAATCCGACCACCGGAGGCGTTTCCGCCTCCTTCGCGATGCAGGGAGACGTCATCCTGGCAGAGCCGGGGGCCGTGATCGGCTTCGCCGGGCAGCGGGTGATCAAGCAGACGATCGGGCAGGATCTGCCCGAAGGGTTCCAGACGGCCGAATTTCTGCTCGAGAAGGGGCAGATCGACGACGTCGTCCCGCGGGCCTCGCTCCGGGAAACGACGGCCCGGCTGCTGCGGCACATGCGGGGACAGCGGCTGACGGAGGAACAGGTGGAATGAAATGACCAGGACCCGCTAGGCCATTTCATGAGGGCGGTGGATGGATGACTGCCCTCTTGCTATTTGCCGGGCCCTAGGGTGATTCCGGCCCCGATAGCACCGGGTCAGGCTGCGTTGCTGTTGTCCGATCCATCCCACGGTACAAGCCGGTACTGTTTTGTGCGTCTGGTCCTGCCCCTGTCTCCGGTGACCGGCCTTGTCTGCTGCTGGGGGATCCTCCTCCTCATCGGCTGCGGTGAGGACGCGGCTGGGCCCCCCGCAACAGGCCCGCTCACGGTGGCCGTTGGCGTCGCCGCGCTGAGCCCACCGGTGCTGGACGAAACCCCCGAAGGCATCGCAACGATCGCCTGTCTGGTGGACCTCAGGGCCAGGGCGGAAGGACCCGGAATCGCGACATGGGAGGACGCCGTTTTCCGGTTCTACGCGGGTCGTGTCCTTACGACCCCCTTCGATTCCGTCGTGATTCCGGCCTCCGATGTGCGAGATTCGTGGGGTCAGCAGAATATCACCAGCGCTGAGCCCCTGTCCGCCCGATGGCAGTTCACAGCCACGATTCCATTCTCAACCGCGCTGGCTTATCGGTATCAGGCAGACGGCGTTACGAAGGCTACAGAAGTCGAACTCACCTGCAGCCCCGCGATTCCAGCGGGTGCACAGGCACCGTCCGTGTCGCCCGTGACCATCTCCCCCTTCGGAGGCGACATTCAGGTTGGGGATACCCTGTTTGTTACCTACACCGCGACCGCCCCCGTCGGGCTCTGGCAAACGCTCATAGTTCTCTCCGGCGCCTGCGATACCATCCGATTCTTCCCGGAGCGGCTGGTCACTAGCGTAACCCGCACGGCGGCTGTGCCTGTCCCGTCCGGATGCGTCCATGAAGCCTCTCTGTACGTCACCGTGGTGGCGGTCGATGCGGCCATCGAAACTGCCAGTCGGCCATCGTTCACCCAGTTCACGTTCGTGGACAATCAGCCCCCCGAGCTCTCTTTCATATTTTTCACGCCCGACCGAGTGCTGGAGGGGGTCGCCGCCGGGGACTTCTTCGTCGGTGAGTCGCTCTCCTTCCGGCTCATCGGGACCGATAACAACCGGCTCGATGCCCTGATCTGGGAAGTGGCCCCGGGCGGGCGGCGCGACTCGCTCCAGGTGACCGGGACGCACGCAGTACGTGACGTGACCATCCCAGTACCCGCCGAGTGGGTCGGATCCATCGAACTCCGGCTCTACGCCCGCGATGGCGCCGGCAATTCGAGCATCCCGCGGGTGTCACAGCCGGACAGCCTCAGGGTTTACCCCACGATCGCCCGGCCCACTTCGTACCTCGGTTTGCATGGTGAGGTGAGAGACGCCGTGTTCGATACGCGGCGCCAGGTGCTCTACCTGCTCCAAGCCAACCAGCAGCGAGTGGCGGTAGTCGCGGTCGGGGCGCTCGGCCTCGTGGGCACCTTTCCACTGCCGGGGTATGCCACGGGACTCGACCTCGTTCCGGGGGGCGACAGCCTGATCCTGGTCCACCCGACACTGCGGGCGCTCAGCATCTTCGACCTTACGCAGAGCCCCCCGACGGGAGTGACGGTGCCGCTGGAGGGACTGGACTCCTCCAACGCCCAGCGACCGTATTCGGTTCTGACGGCGGCGAACCGGAAAGCCCTGATCTCGCTTGAAGGCAATACGGAATCCGCATATCGAGTGCTGGAGCTGGACCTCACCACTGGAGCCGAGCGACTCCGCCTTGAGGCGGGTGCCGGCAACAGCACGGGCGTCGTCGCCCGCTCGCATGATCACAGCCTTGTTCTGGTCGGCAGCGATCTCGCTACGATGCAGACATACAGTGCCGCGAGTGACAGCTTCGGATCCCTCACTACGGTGGGGATCCCAAATCAGTTCGTCTCAATCGACAGCGCCGGTCAGAACATCGCAATCCATACCCGGATATACAATCGATCGTTGCAGTTGGTGCAGCAGATACGGTCGAACTTCGCGCAAAGTGTGCCGATCTCGGTGATTTCGGCGGACGGCCAGTTCCTGATCTACGGCTTCCGGGCCTCCAGCCTCGCGCGTTCCCGCGTCAGTGACGGCGACCTGTCGGACCGGAGTCTGCTGTCCCTCCATGCGCAGTTCCTACGTATGTCGCCTGACGGAGACTACCTTCTGGCGGTCGAGAGTCTGGATGGAATCGCGAGCATCATCGGCCTGATCGATATGCGCTGACGGCGCTGCCCAGTTTCGGACGGCGCGCGGGGGCGAATCCCTTATTGGTCAGTCGTGGAACACCGCGGGAAGGACCGCCCGTCGACTTCTGCCGTGCGTGACCGGCTGAGTTGGTGAGGCGTCCGGCTACCGATACCCTATTTCCGCACAGGCCTCCCTTGGCATTGAGCTACACGGCGGCACTCGAGTTCCTGTTTCCGCGGATCACCACCATCAAGTTCGGGCTCGACACGACCCGTGCGCTGCTGGCGGAAGTCGGCGATCCCCACACGGTCTACCCTTCGATCCACATCGGGGGAACCAACGGCAAGGGCAGCGTCTGCACCCTGGTCGCTGAAGCACTGCGTGAAACCGGACTGCGGGTGGGCCTGTACACCTCACCCCATCTGATCTCCTTCCTGGAGCGGATCCAGGTCGATGGTGTCCCGATCAGCGAATCGGCGGTGGCGGGGTGGACCGAACGCCTCGAGCCGTTGATCCGGGAGCGACAAGCCACGTTCTTCGAGACCACGACCGCGATCGCGCTGGCCGATTTCGCGGCCCGGGGGGTGGATATCGCAGTCGTCGAGGTCGGGCTCGGCGGGCGGCTCGACAGCACCAACGTGCTCCTCCCCCTGGTCAGTGCGGTAACCAAGATCGAGAAGGACCACATGAAGTACCTGGGAGGTACGCTGGAGCGTATCGCCCGGGAGAAAGCCGGCATCGCCAAGCCGGGCGTACCGTTCGTGATCGGCGAAACCCGGCCGCGGCTGGTGGAGGTCTTGCGGGCCGAAGCCCGGGCGGTGGCGAGGAAACTCGGGGGCGCGACCGATGTGCGGGTGCTGCCCCCGGACTATCTGTGGCGCGGGCCGCTGGCATTGGAGGGGCCGTTCCAGCGGCGGAACGCCGCGGTGGCGCACGGGGTGCTCATGGTGCTTCCCGCCCCTTATCGCCCCGACCGATGCGCGATCGAACGGGGTTTTGCAGTTGCCCGCGTGCCCGGCCGGTTCGACCGGCGAGGCAAATGGCTGTTCGATGTTGCCCACAACCCGGACGGGATGCGGGCCCTGGGCAAGGCGCTCGGCGACATGGCGATCCCGAGACCGATTCACGCACTGGTCTCCATCCTGGGCGACAAGGCGTGGCCCGAAATGCTGGTCCGGCTCGATGCGGCGGTCGACCGGGGGGTTCTGACCGTGGCCCCGTCCGCCACCGGCCGGCGGTGGGACATGGCGTGGCTGGATGCCTGGCTCCGGGATCCCGACCGTCCACCAGCGAAGGCGCAATGGAGCCTCGAGCCCGATTTCCAGAAAGCGCTGCACCGGGTACAACAGGGAGCGGCCACGATCCTCGTCACCGGTTCCTTTCATACGGTGGGGGACGTGCTGGCGACGCTGGGGATGGAGCCGTAACAATGGCGGAATGGCGGAATGGGGGAATGGGGGGAATGGGGGAATGGGGGAATGGCCGAATGGCCCTAGTCAGGAACCCGCCTCCGACCAATTCCGCCATTCCGCCATTCCCCCATTCGGCCATTGCCCCATTCCGCCATTCGTCCATTCTACCACGCGCCATCCCCAAGGGATTCTTTGAATCATCTCCCCCACCCGCTAGATTCTCCCGCCATGCAACCCCAGCCCCTGCCGGGCTTTCGGGACTTCTACCCAGCCGATTTCGCGTTTCGAGCCCATATTTTCGAGACCTGGCGCGCCGTCGCGGCGCGCTACGGTTTTGAGGAGTGGGATGGCCCGCCGCTGGAGCCACTGGAGCTGTATACCGCCAAGAGCGGAGATGAAATCGTCGGCCAGCTCTACAGCTTCACCGACAGGGGGGACCGGGAGGTGGCGCTTCGGCCGGAGCTGACGCCGACCCTGGCACGGGTGGTCGCAGCCCGGGCGAACGGGCTCCGCAAGCCGATCCGCTGGTATGCCATTCCGCAGCTGTTCCGGTACGAGCGGCAACAGCGGGGGCGTTTGCGGGAACATTTCCAGCTGAATTGCGACCTGATTGGCGAGCCCGGGCCGCTGGCTGATGCGGAGATCGTCGCGCTGGCGATCGACATCATGCGGGCCTTCGGACTGACAGCCCGCGAGGTGCGGGTCCGGGTGTCAGATCGCCGGGTGCTGAACGCCGTGCTGGCCGCGCTGAAGGTCACGCAGGCTCAGCTGCCTCTGGCCTATCAGGTGCTCGACAAACTGGGACGGCGGGACTACGCCGAGCAGCGAAAGCGGGCGGTCGATCTTGGGCTCGACGCCGGCACCCTGGACCGGGTCGAGTCGCTGCTGGAGATCCGCACCTGGGAGCAGTTCGAAGCCGCCATGAGCGGTTACCCGGCAGCGGTAACGGAAGGCCAATCGCTGCGTGAATGCATCATGGCGATCCGGGCCATGGGTCTGGGCGAGTTCATCGATTTCGATCTGAGCATCGTGCGGGGCCTGGCGTACTATACCGGCACGGTGTTCGAACTGTTTGATGCGGGCAAGACCTTGCGGGCGATCTGTGGCGGCGGCCGGTATGATCAGCTGCTCGGCACCCTCGGGGGCGTCGACTTGCCGGCCGTCGGTTTCGGCATGGGCGACGTCGTCCTGGGCGAACTGCTTCGCGAGCGGGGACGGGCGCCGGCGGAGGTGGCCACGATCGACGTGTTCGTCGCGGGCGTGACCGCCGAGGACCGGCCTCACGTGCTCGCGATGGCGCACGACCTCCGCGACGCCGGGATACGCGTAGAATACGCGCTTCGCTATGAGGCCGTCGGCAAGCAGTTCAAACTGGCGGACGCCCGGAACGCGGCTTTCGCGGTCGTGATCGGTCCCGATGACCGGGCCCGTGGGGAGGTCCAGCTCAAGGATCTCGCCGGGAAGGTCCAGCGGGCGGTGAAGGCGTCCGATGTGGCAGGGGAACTCAAGCGATTGCTGGCAGGTGCCGGGAGTTAGTGGCCACCGATCAGCAAACAGCAATCGCCCAACACGCAGAAGGTCCATGGCTGACGACAAGAAACTGACCACCCGCGCCGACGACTTCAGCGCCTGGTACAACGAGGTGATCATCCGTGCCGAGCTGGCGGACTACAGCCCGGTGCGCGGATGCATGGTCATCCGTCCGAACGGGTACGCGATCTGGGAGGAAATGCAGCGTGGGCTCGACGGGATGTTCAAGGAGCTGGGGGTGCAGAACGCGTACTTCCCGCTGCTGATTCCCCAGAGCTTCTTTTCCAAGGAAGCCGAGCACGTCGAAGGATTCGCACCGGAGCTGGCGGTCGTCACCCATGCCGGGGGCAAGGAGCTGGAGGAGCCCCTGGTGATCCGGCCGACGTCGGAGACCATCATCTACTCGATGTACGCCAAGTGGATTCAGAGTTACCGGGATCTGCCGGTGCTCATGAACCAATGGTGCAACGTGCTGCGCTGGGAGATGCGGACCCGGCTCTTCCTCCGCACGGCGGAGTTCCTGTGGCAGGAAGGACACACGGCGCACGCGACCGAGGCGGAGGCGGAGCAATTCACGCGGGCCATCCTGAAGGTCTACCGGACCTTCTCCGAAGAGTGGATGGCGATGCCCGTGCTCACCGGGCGGAAGACCGACAGCGAGCGATTCGCCGGCGCGCTCCGCACCTACTGTATCGAGGGCCTGATGCAGGACAACAAGTCCCTGCAGGCCGGCACCAGTCACAATCTGGGCCAGAATTTCTCCAAGGCCTTCCAGGTGAACTACCAGAACGCGGAAGGGGGACTGGACTACGCCTGGAACACGTCGTGGGGTGTGTCGACCCGCCTGGTGGGCGCGCTGGTGATGATGCACGGGGATGATACCGGGCTGGTGGTGCCGCCGAGGCTGGCCCAGTATCAGGCCGTGGTCGTGCCGATCTACAAGACCGACCAGGAGCGGGCCACCGTGCTGGAGGCGGCCCAGCACGTGCTCCGCGAGCTCAAGAACGGCGGGATTCGCGCCCATCTCGATGCCCGCGATGGCGTCAAGCCCGGCGCCAAGTACTACGAATGGGAAGGGCGCGGTGTTCCCTTCCGCCTCGAGATCGGTCCCCGGGACGTGGCGGCGGGGTCGGTGATGCTTGCCCGGCGGACCGGGGGTCGGAAGACCCCGGTCGAGACCAATGGGTTGGTGCGTACGCTGCGGATCGAGATGGATGCCATGCAGCAGGAGCTGCTCGAAGCGGCCAGGGCCCGGCGCGAGCGACACAGCATCCGGGGGGTCAGCAAGGAGTCGTTCATCGACTTCATCGAACGGGACGGCGGCTTCGCGTACGGCGGGTGGTGCGGGGACCCCGTGTGTGAGGCCGACATCAAGGACCAGACCAAGGCCACCATCCGCTGTCTGCCGGACGAGGAATTCCGTTCGCCACAGCCGCCCACGACCTGCATGTGGTGCGGCCGGGATTCGGTGGCGGAGGCCGTATGGGCGAGAGCGTATTGACCGCGCCCCGGAAGCCTGCTGGCGCGGCGGCTCGGCAGTTGCTCTTCGAGGATGCCGGACTGCATTACCGGGGCTCGTCGCTCACGCTGGGCGGCGTTCCGCTGTCCGCGATCGCGGAGCGGGTGGGAACCCCGGTCTACATCTACAACGCCGAGATCATGCGGCGCCAGTACCGGCGGCTGGACGAAGCCCTGGCCCCGGCTCCCCATCGCATCTGCTTCGCGGTCAAGGCGAACGGCAACCTGGCGGTGCTTCGGGTGTTTCGTGACCTGGGGGCGGGGGCCGACATCGTGTCCGGTGGCGAGCTCAGCCGGACCCTGGCGGCCGGGTTTGCCGGGAACCGGATCGTGTTCAGCGGAGTGGGGAAGTCCACGACCGAACTGGAGGCGGCGCTGGAAGCGGGCGTAGGCCATATCCACCTGGAATCGGCCGATGAGCTGGCTCGCCTGACGGCCATCGCCGAGCGGCGCCAAGCGACGGTGACCGTCGGGATCCGGGTCAACCCGGATGTCTCTGCCGAGACTCACCCCTACATCGCCACCGGGCAGGGGGGCATCAAGTTCGGGGTCCCGTTCGATCAGGTGCTGGAACTCGCCCTGGCCGTGCATCGCAGCGGACGGCTGCGGCTCGAGAGCATCGCGATGCACATCGGAAGCCAGATTCTCGACCCCGCTCCGTATCGGGAAGGCGTGGCCAAGCTGGCGGGGCTGGTACGCCTCATCCGCGAAGCCGGGATCACGACGCTCAAGACCCTCGATGTCGGTGGTGGCCTGGGCATCCGGTACCACGACGAGACCCCGATGGATCCGGCACGGTTGGCGGAAACGATCCTGCCGCTGGCCCGGGAGACCGGACTCACGATCGTCCTCGAGCCGGGGCGATTCCTGGTGGGCAGCGCCGGCCTGCTGCTGACCACGGTGCTGTCGCGCAAGCACTCCGGTGGCAAGGAACTGGTGCTGGTGGACGCCGGCATGAACGACCTGGTCCGGCCCAGCCACTACATGGCCTACCACGACATCGTGGAGCTCGAGGCCCGGGGCCGCCCGGAGGGACTGGTGGATGTGGTGGGGCCGGTGTGTGAGACCGGGGACTTCCTGGCACGCGATCGCACCCTGCCCGGGGTGCTGGCCGGGGAACGGCTGGCGGTGCTCGGCGCCGGGGCGTATGGCTTCGTGATGGCGTCGACCTACAACGGCCGCCCCCGGCCGGCGGAAGTGCTGGTAGACGGCGGACGCTGGGCGGTGGTCCGGCCGCGAGAGCGGGTGGAGGATCTGTTTGCGGGAGAGCGGGTGGAGCCGGAGTGGCGGTGATTGAGTGCCCAGGGCCCTCAGAGCGATGAATTGATGACGACCCACCACGACGGCATCCTGATCATCGATTTCGGCTCCCAATACACCCAGCTCATCGCACGCCGGGTGCGTGAGGCGCATGTGTACTGCGAGATCCACCCCCCGTCCCGGACCGTGCAGTGGATTCGGGAATGGAAGCCCAGGGGAATCATCCTCTCCGGCGGACCGAACTCGGTGTACGGCGAGAACGTGCCGACGGCCGAGCCCGGGCTGCTCGAGTTGGGGACGCCGATCCTGGGGCTGTGCTACGGCATGCAGCTGCTGGCGCATCTCTCCGGGGGCAAGGTCGAGCGGGCCGACCGGCGGGAGTACGGTCGGGCGATGGTGGAAGTGCATGGCGGCAGACTGTTTCGCGGGTTCGGGGCCGGCGAGGAGACCCCGGTCTGGATGAGCCATGGCGATCACGTCGACACGCCGCCCGCCGGCTTCACCGTCACCGCGTCCAGCAGCAACGCTCCGATCGCCGCCTTCGAACACCGCACCAAGGCGCTGTTCGGGGTCCAGTTCCACCCGGAAGTCGCCCACACGCCGCGCGGGGGGAGATCCTCCACAACTTCCTGTTCGATGTGTGCGGCTGCACGCCGGACTGGACCCCGGGGCATTTCGTCGAGAGTGAGGTCGCCCGGGTCCGCGCCCTGGTCGGGGAGCAGAACCGGGTCATCTGTGGGCTCTCCGGTGGGGTCGACAGCTCGGTGGCGGCGGTGCTGGTGCACCGGGCGGTGGGCGATCGTCTCACCTGCATCTTCGTGGATCATGGCCTGCTCCGGCTGCATGAGCGGGACCAGGTCGAGCAGACCTTCCGCCGGCACTACGGAATCGATCTCCGGGTCGTCGACGCGACCGAGGCGTTCCTCGCGGACCTCGCAGGGGTCACCGAGCCCGAACTCAAGCGCCGGCGCATCGGCCACCGGTTCATCGACGTATTCGAGCAGGAAGCCCGGAAGGTTGGGCCGGACATCGGATTCCTGGTGCAGGGGACGCTGTACCCGGACGTCATCGAATCGATGTCGCCGCTCGGCGGCCCGTCGGTGACCATCAAGACCCACCACAATGTCGGCGGCCTGCCCGAGCGCCTACCGTTCAAGCTGATCGAGCCGCTCCGGGAGCTCTTCAAGGACGAGGTCCGCCAGGTGGGCCGGGAGCTGGGATTGCCGGAGGAGATCGTGGGTCGGCATCCGTTTCCTGGTCCCGGTCTCGCCATCCGCATTCTTGGGGAGGTCACCAACTCCCAGCTCGAAGTGCTCCGCAAGGCGGACCACATCTACATCGAGGAGATCCGTGCAGCCGGGCTGTACGACGATATCTGGCAGGCGTTTGCCGTCCTGCTGCCGATCCGCTCGGTCGGGGTCCAGGGAGACGGGCGCACCTACGATCAGGTGGTAGGCCTGCGCGCCGTCACCAGCCGGGACGGCATGACGGCCGACTGGTTCGCTTTCCCACCGGAGGTGTTGGCTCGGGTGGCAAACCGGATCGCCAATGAGGTGGACGGCGTGAATCGGGTGGTGTACGACGTGAGCTCGAAGCCTCCGGCGACGATCGAGTGGGAATGAGGCCAATGGAGGAATGGAGGAATGGCGGAATGGCGGAACGAGTCGCTCATTCCGCCATTCGGCCATTCACCCATTCTGCCATTCAGAGCCTTGGCGTTGTGCTGCAGCACCAGCCGGCCATCCAGGATCTCGAACCACTCGACTTCGATCGGAGAGACCTTGTTGATGGACGCGGCGTAGCCGCAATAGCCGCCGAACTGGGGCTCGTAGCGGCCCGGGTCGGCATCGAACATCGTCTTGTGCTCGGCCGACGCGAAGTGATAGGTGCCGCCATTGGAGGTTGAGGCCCACATCGCGTCGCCCTTGACCGGCTTGTTGTCGGTGAAGTAAGCCACCGGATCGTAGCCCTGCAGGGCGACGCCGCGGTCGTCCACGTTGATCAGCCGGCGTGGACCATCCATCCCTTCCGATTCGCCCCGCCCGCCGCATGCCGCAAGGAGCACCAGCGGCAGTAACGCGACGATCTGATTCAGCTTTCTCATTCGGTTCCTCCGGTATCCCGATCCGGCACATGACCTCCCCGTGAGGCCGGGTGCGTATGGTCGACTTGACCCGTAATGCACCGACGGGACCAAAGGTTCCCATGCCCATCGACGCCGGCTCAGGCGCCTTTCTCGTCCAGCAGCCGGAAGAACGCCTCGGCATTCTCGAGCTGGGAAAGCCGTTCGGGGACGTCGGGGTCCTTGGCGAAGGTCGCGATCCTGCCCAGGATGGGGAGGTACTGATTGCTGACTTCGATCGGGGGTGCAACGATCAGGAAGAAGTGATGGGCTGGCCGGTCGTCCAGGGCGCGCAGGCAATGCCCGCGGGGGCATGGCCGAACGCCAGGTGGACCCGGTTGACGGTCAGGGACCGGCCGTGGGGAATGGCGATGCCGCGACCCACGCCGGTGGTCCCCAGCTCCTCCCGCCGCTCCAGGATCCTGAGCAGGGCGGTGTTCGACCGGTCGTCTAGGCCCAGCAGGCCGAGCAGCTCGGGCAGGACCGCCTCTGCCGAGGTGGCCTTGAGGGGCAGGGCGATCCGTTCGGGAGCGAAGAACTCACGCAGGCGCATGGGGCGGGAAGCTGATGGCCCGCCGGAGGCGCTGTCAAAATACCTGCCGGGGCCAGCCCCCCGCGCCGTCGGACGCCACAGTATATTGTTCGCTACCATGCAGTTGCCCTTTTCGACCCAGCCGCCGGTCAAGCTCATCCTCGCTCCCATGGCGGGGGTGTCGGAGGCCCCCTATCGGCAGATCTCCCGGCGGATGGGGGCGGATGTGGTGTTGTCCGAGTTCCTGAGCTCGGAGGCCATCCGGCGGCGGATCCGTAAGACGCTCGAAGGGGCCGACTTCGAAGAATGCGAACGGCCGATCGGGATCCAGATCTACGGCTCGGAGCCGGGCGCGATGGCCGAGGCCACGGCTTTGATCACCGAGTCCTACCAGCCGGAGTTCATCGACATCAACTTCGGCTGCCCAGTCAAGAAGGTGGTGCAGCGGAACGGCGGGTCCGGCTGCCTGCGGGACATGGATCTGGTCGAGCGAATCATCCGGGCGTGTGTGGCCGCGACCCACCTGCCGGTGACGGTGAAGACCCGGAGCGGATGGAACGACGAGACCCGGGATCCCGTGGGGATCGCGCTGCGGATGCAGGATGCTGGCGCCCGGGCGTTCACCCTCCACGCCCGCACCCGGACTCAGATGTTCTCGGGTCGGGCCGATTGGGACGAGATCGCGCGGGTGGTGGAAGCGCTGGAGGTTCCGGTGATCGGTAACGGCGATGTCATGACCGCTACCGACGTGGTCCGCCTGGCGCATCACACCGGCTGTGCCGGCGTGATGATCGGCCGCGGAGCGTTCGGGAACCCATGGCTTTTCCGCGAGGCGCGGGCCCTGCTGTCGAGCGAGCCCCGACTCGACCCCCCGACGGCGGCGGAGCGGTTCGCGGTCGCGCTGGAGCACGCCCAGCTCGCCATCCGGCTGCAGGGCGACACCCGGAAGACCGTGGTGGAGTTTCGCAAGCACTTTGGCTGGTACACGAAGGGGCTCCACGGAGCGAGCGAACTCCGGGGCCGGCTCTTCCAGGTGGAGTCGATGGCGGAGGCCGAGGCCATCTTCGGCGCTTACCTGGCCCCGCGGGCACAGGTCGCCGAGGTCGCGTGATTGCTGACCACCTGGCGCGACTGCTGGCGGCGGTCGCCCGGGGTGATGTGGCACCGGGCGCGGCGCTGGACGAGCTCCGGCATTTCCCAACCGAGCAGCTGGGATTCGCGCAGCTCGATCACCACCGTCCATTGCGGCAAGGTCAGCCCGAGGTGGTGTTCTGCGAGGGCAAGACGGTGGAGCAGGTCGTCACCATCTGCGAGCGACTGGCCGCCGCGTCGGGCGGATTCCTCGGTACCCGGGCGAGTCCGGAGCAGGCAGCGGCTCTCAAGCAGCGGTTCGACCAGGTGGAGTGGAATCCCGTCGGCCGCACGGTCCTGCTCCGCCATCCCGCACGCCAGGCCGCGGTGGTTCCCGGCACTGTCCTGGTGGTCTGTGCCGGGACCAGCGATCTCCCGGTCGCCGAGGAAGCCGCGGCCACCGCCGACGCCTTCGGCTGCCGAGTCGAACGGCTGATCGACGTCGGGGTGGCCGGCATCCATCGCCTGCTCAACGCCGGCGAGTCGCTGCGCTCGGCCCGGGTGCTGATCGTCGTGGCCGGGATGGAAGGGGCCCTGCCCAGCGTGGTCGGCGGACTGGTGTCGACGCCGGTGATCGCGGTGCCAACCAGCGTCGGTTACGGGGCATCGTTCGGTGGGTTGGCGGCCCTGCTGGCCATGCTGAACTCGTGTGCGGCGGGGATCACGGTGGTGAACATCGACAACGGGTTCGGAGCGGCCATGGCGGCGATGCGGATTCTTCAGGGGACCGGGGAGTGATCTCTCGGGGAGGCATCAGGCGTCCGGCGTCGGGGATCGGGGCGGCGCTCGCCCTCGCGTCTCGTTTGGAGGTGCCCCGAGTTCAGCCGCAGCCACCTGACGCCCATCGCCTGACGCCCGACGCCTGATCCCATGCTGCGCACGATCTTCCAGAGCGAATCGCCGGGTTTTACCTGGATTGACCTGGTCGAGCCCACGCGACACGACCTCGACGAGATCGCTCATCTGTATGGCCTGCCGGCAACGGCGGTACAGGATTGTCTCGATCCCGAGCATCTTCCCAAGTACGAGCGCTTCGACGGGACCAGCTTCCTCATTCTCAGGGCCTATGATGAGAACTGCCGGGCGGACGCCGACACCGTACAGGCCCTGACCCGGAAAGTCGCGGTCTTCTGGGGGAGCGAGATCCTGATCACCATTCACCGCAAGGATCAGCCCTATCTCGATTCTCTGATGGCGCAATGGAAGGTGCGGCACCCCCCCGGGGAAGACGAGCCGGCCCTGGCGGCGAGCCTGGTGGTGGAGATCGCCCACGCGGTCGTGCAGAGCTACGAGCCTCCACTGATCGATGCCGAGAGCCGCATCGATACGTTCGAGGCGGAGCTGCTCCGTCAGAGCGACCTGGCCGTCTCCCTGCCGGAGATGTACCGTACCAAGCGCCGGGTTACCCTGACCACCCGGCTGCTCCTGCGGACGGTCCACATGACGGTAAGGCTGCCGGTGACCGGGCCGCGGGATGGGTCGCTGATGCAGGATCTCAAGGAAAATGCCGAGAGCATGCACTTCTACGCCGACGAACTGCTCCAGGACGTCAACAACCTGCTCAACATGCAGCTGGCCCTGGCGACCCACCGCACCAACGAGGTCGTCAAGGTACTCACCGTGTTTTCGGCCTTCTTTCTGCCCCTCACCTTTATCGTAGGGGTATACGGGATGAACTTCGCTCACATGCCGGAGTTGCCGCATCCGCTGGGATATCCCGCCATTCTGTTGTTGATGCTGGCGGTCGTCACAGTCATCTGGGCCTGGTTCCGGCGCCGGGGGTGGATGTGATGAGCGCCATCGGCTGGCTGTTCGGAGGCATGGCCGCGGGCGCTGCTGGGGCGCTCATCTGGCGGCGTCGGAGTGATCCCGGCGGCAGCGAACCCGGGGTCGATCCGAACCTGGTGCCCGATCCCGCCCTCAAGTGGTTCGCCCGGGCCCATCAGGCGCTCGGCGCCTGGGTCTCCACCCCGATCAGCGGCGACGATGCCCCGCGGTGGCAGCGGGTGCTCCCGGGAGGCCGGTTGTCAGCCAGCGGCGCCGACGCCGTAGAATCCCGGCTCGGTGCGCTCCGTACTCAGGCTGCGTCCGGGGCGGAGCGGCTGCAGGCTGGGGTGCTGTTGTATGCGTCGGGGAGCGGACTGATCGTGGGGATGCTGCTTGCCGGCGATTCGGCGGCAGAGCCGCTGCGCGCGGCCGGTGACGATCTGGTAGTTCTGCTGGATGCGCTGGCCCGGCGTCCACTGGTGGACCGGGCGCTGGCCGAGGATGATGGGCCGGGCGAGTCGCTGGGGAGCATCGGGCTCCGATTGGCGTATCAGCTCGAGCGGGTACTCAATGCGGAGGTCATCGTCGCGGTGGAAGTGCAGGGGCACGTGCGGGTGATCGGCACCTCGAGCCGCGCCGACCGCCGTCTGCTCGATTCGTTCGCCCAGCCCGGCAGTCCGATCTACCAGGTCGCCCGGGGCGAAGTCGCCTCCCTGACCAGCATCGCCGACCCGCTCGGCGGCATCGTGCACGACCGCCGCACCCACTTCACGCCGGCCATCATCTACCCCATCCGGTATCGGGAAGAGCCCGTCGGAGCCGTCGCGCTCTGGACCGACGACGACGGAGCACCGATCGGACCGGTGATCGCCGAGGTCCAGGAAGCGTTGCGGAACGCCGGGCCCCGGATCGCGCGGGCCCGCAAGACCGAGGAACTCGGCAACGCGGCGGTGAGCGATCCGCTCACCGGCCTCAAGAACCGGCGCGGGCTCGAGGACGCCATGCGCCGTCTGGGCGCCACCAACGGCACCCTCATCTACGCCGACTTCGACAAGTTCAAGCTCCTGAATGATCAGCTCGGCCACCAAGCGGGCGACGCGGCGCTGGTCCATTTCGCCCGGCTGGTGTACGACATGATCCGGGGTGGCGATTCAGCGGCCCGGATTGGCGGAGAGGAGTTCGCCATCTGGTTGCCGGGGGCCTCGCTGATGTACGGCGCCAAGGTGGCCGATCGGATCAGGGTCAAGCTGGGCACCGTGTCGTGGGATTGGCAGGGACGGTCGTGGCCGCTGAGCGCGAGCTTCGGGGTGGCCGCCGTCCCCGACACCACCAAGAGCCTCGACAACCTCCCGGCCCAGGCCGACGCGGCGCTCATGGAAGCCAAACGGCAGGGCAGGAACCGGGTGGAGTCGGCTCGGCCCCTGACGGGGTGACCCAGCGCCGCGGACCACAGAAGGCGGATTTTCGACTATATTTATGACAACCCGGGGGCGACTGGCTTCGACGGGTTTGATGAAGGAATCGCTGCGTGCCCAGGTCCAGGTTCCTGGTAAAACCGTCTGGAAAGCACTAACTGCCAACACTGAATTGGCGATGGCTGCGTAAGCTGAGCTTCGCGCTCGCTTAACGCACCACCAGTGAACGGAGCCCGCCTGGGGCGCCGCCACTGGAAGAAAATCCGGGCTGGTGGCCACCGGCGCTCCGACGGCGGCTGCGAGATCTCAGGAGATAGAGTCCGGGAAGGCCGGTGCATCGCCGGCCCGGATCCACGCCAGAAGATGCGCCTACGCACGTAGAAGTGGCTCTGGAAGCTTATTCGGACGAGGGTTCGATTCCCTCCGCCTCCACTTTGAAACAGCGCAGTACTCCAGCGGCGTCCAGCAATGGGCGCCGCTGCTCGTTTTCCTTCCTTGACACCGGCAGTGACTGCGCTGTAGCTCAACCTAACACTCTGAGAAAAGCAAGACCGGCCTCAGCCCGGGGACTCAAGGCACGGGTCCTCGCCCTCGCCTGACTCCCCGAAGAATCCCAGGACCGCCGAGCCGCGGCAGTGGCAGCTCGGCGATGGTTTGTCTCCCATTCCCCCTTACGGAGGACTTTCCCATGATGCGTCTCGTTCTCTCCTTTCGGGCTGTGCGGGGCGGCCTTGCCGCTTGCGCACTGCTCGCCGCGACCGGCTGCGGCGACAACATCACGAGCGTACCGGAGGACCCGCAGCTCCGCATGTACCATCCCGACCGGATCGTGAGCCACAACGAGCTGCGGGCAGCACTGGGCACCGCGCTCGTCGGCGGTAACGGCGGGCTCGACTTCCCGATGTGGGCCACGGTGGTGGACCGTGAAGGTGTGGTCGTGGCAGTAGCCTTCAGCGGCGCCGAGGTGGACGATCAGTGGCTCGGCAGCCGCGCCATTTCCGCCCAGAAGGCCAACACCGCCAACGCCTTCAGCCTGGACATCTTCGCCCTGTCGTCGGCCAATCTGTTCAGCGCCGTACAGCCGGGTGGCAGCCTGTTCGGCCTGCAGGAGAGCAACCCGGTGAACCCCCTCGTGGTCTATGGCGGCAAGCCGAGCGATTACGGCACCAGGAAGGATTTCATGGTCGGCAGAAAGCCGGGTGGGGTCAACGTCTTCGGCGGCGGGCTCGCGCTGTATGACGCCTCGAGCGGCCAGGTGATCGGTGGCGTGGGCTTGAGCGGCGACACCTCCTGCGCCGATCACAACATCGCGTGGCGGGTGCGCCACGCACTCAATATGGACAACGTTCCGGCTGGGGTCGCATCGGGAACGGACAACATCATCTTCGATATCGGCTCAGACGGCAGAAGTGCTAGCGGCTTCGGCCATCCGACGTGCCTGGGCGGGGCGGCCGACTCGACGAGGGGCACCAACTTGCCCACGAATTATCCCGTCGGTCCCACTCCCTGACGAGTCACCGAAACGCCCCGTCCCCTCCCGGGGGCGGGGCGCTGGCTCTGCGGGAGCGATCAGTTATCAGCTCTCAGCTATCAGTTATCAGCTGATGGCTGATGGCTGATGGCTGACGGCTGATGCCAGATTGCCCTACTTCCCCGCCGTCACCGGGATCGTCACCCGGGTCTTCTCCCATTCGAGCAGCACATTCACGGCGCCGGCCTTGCCGGGTTCGGAGCGGATGGTGAAGGTCTCGACTGGAGCCGGCAGCGCGGAACTCGGGGCCATGCCGTGCCCGACCTCCTGGGCCTTCACCTCGGCCGAATAACTGTTCTCGTGGCCCCACTGGGTGATCGACCGGTTCACGATCACGTGCCAGGTCTTGGGGTCCGGAATCGTGTAGATGGAGTAGGAGCCGGCCGGCACCTCGACCCCGGCAATCACCAGCGGGCCGGTGGTGTGGATCATGGTGGGCTCGTTGGCACCGGTCCGCCAGAGCCGCCCGAAGGGGATGGCCTTCCCGCCGATCATCGTGCGGCCGGCGGCCGACGGGCGCCCATAACACAGCTTTACCTGAGCGGTGCCGACGGTGAAGGAAATCGAGTCCAGCGGACTCTTTCGGGTCGCGAGCGGCAGGCCCGCGGTATTCATCGTCCGGCAGGCGAGCGGATCCTGGACCGGAGCAGCGTGACCGCCCGGCAGGAGCATCGTTGCAGTGAGAATCAGCGACAGCATCTGTGGGTCCTCGTCGAGAGCGTGGGAGGCGTCAGCACCGACTGAGGCGCTGCCGGGCGGCCAAGGCCGCAGCCAGGGCTTCGTCCGGCGACGGTGCCAGTGCCGTGAGGTGCCCCATTTTCCGGCCGGGGCGGGGTTCGAGTTTGCCGTACAAGTGCAGATGGATGCGCGGGTCGGTGAGGGCCTGGTCCCAGCGGGGCTCGCCCTCGCGCCAGAGATCGCCCAGCAGGTTCACCATCGCGGCGGGCGAAAGCATGGCCGGCTCTCCCAGCGGCAAGCCCGCGAGGGCCCGGACTTGCTGCTCGAACTGGTCGGTGGCGCAGGCGTCAAGCGTATAGTGACCGCTGTTGTGGGGTCGGGGTGCCAACTCATTGACCAGCAGGCGCCCGCCGGCGATGAAAAACTCCACGGCCATCGTGCCGGTGTACTTCATGGCCGCCGCCATCACTCCGGCCGCGTCGCGAGCCCTCCGAGCCAGGTCGTCCGCAATCCGGGCCGGTGCCACCGTGGCGTCCAGGACGCCGGACAGGTGCCGGTTCTCGGCCACTGGAAAGGCTACCACCCGGCCATCTTCTCCCCTGGTAAGGACTACGGAGATCTCGAGATCGAGTGTCAGTCGTTCCTCGAGAATGCAGGCTTGACCCCCGAAGCGACGGAACGCCGCCCGGGCGTCTTCGGCGCTGTTCACCGCGGCTTGGCCCTTGCCATCATACCCCAGGCGGGCCGTCTTGATCAGGGCCGGGAGTCCGACCGCAGCCAGGGCAGGGGCGCAGTCCCCTTCGGAGAGGATCGCGTGGTATTCGGCGGTCGCGAGGCCGTTGGCACGGGCGAAGCGTTTTTCGATGAGCCGATCCTGGGTGAGCTGGACCGCCTCGGGGCCTGGTCGAACGGGGCAGTACGCCCTGAGCGCCGCCAGCGATTCCGCGGGAACGTTCTCGAACTCCGTGGTGACCGCCCGGGAGGCCCGCCCGAGCTCGGCCAGTGCGGCGGGGTCGGTATAGGCGGCCTGGATGTGCCGGGCGGCAATCCGGCCTGCCGGGCTCCCGGGGTCGGGATCCAGGACATGGACCTCGAACCCCATTCGTTGCGCGGCCTGTGTGAACATCCGCCCCAGCTGTCCTCCACCCAACAGCCCAAGGGTAGCCCCCGGCTGTATCACGTGCTCTCCGGCAGGGTAAGACCGAGGACGGTGTCGGTCTGGCTCTTGCGAAAGGCCGCCAGCCTGGCCGTGAGAGCCGGGTCCGCGCGTGCCAGTATGGCGACGGCGAAGAGGCCGGCGTTCTTGGCACCGGCCTCTCCGATGGCGAAAGTGGCTACCGGCACGCCGCCGGGCATTTGGACGATCGAGAGCAGGGAATCGAGCCCGTTGAGGTGACGGGATGGCACCGGCACGCCGAGGATCGGCACCGTGGTCTTGGCGGCGAGCATCCCCGGCAGGTGTGCCGCGCCGCCGGCACCGGCGATGATGCAGGCGAGCCCGCGCGCGGCGGCCGCCTCGGCGTACTGGTACAGCAGATCCGGCGTGCGGTGGGCGGATACGATCCGGGACTCGTACGGAATGCCGAAGGCATCGAGCTGCCGGGCCGCGTTCTGCATGACTTCCCAGTCTGAGTCGCTGCCCATCACGATCCCGACCAGCGGATCCGCCATGCCCACCTCACAGGAAAGCGAAGAAGGACGGCAGGAATATCACCGGCCCTGGGGCAGGCGGCAATCGGGGCAGGGCGGCGTACCTGGCACTACCGTCCGAGGATCGCTGGCGCCGCCGGCAGGCGGTGGCTACTTTGGCGGCACTCGATCTTCAACCAGGATACGGGAGCAGCGATGGCCCTGGACCGCTTTTCGTGGAGTGGCTTCCTGCTCCGCCTCGGCGCCGCTCTGGTGCTGGTGTACGCGACTTACAATCCAGAGGGGGTTTCCTTCTTTCACTGGGTGGTGAAGCCGGCGCCGGGCGAGAGCGGGCTGGGAGGCTACCTGCATGGATTCACCCCGCTCAAGGGCCTCGCCGCCATCGCGCTCCTGGCGGCATGGATCGTCTTTGTGCAGGCGACCCGGCGCTCCCTTGGGGTGGGGGGAACCCTGCTGGTGCTGGCGCTGTTCGGCTGCGCCATCTGGGCGATGATCTACTACGGGGTGCTCTCGCCCAGCAGCAGCAAGGCGATCGCGCACCTGATCCTGCTGGCGATGGTGCTGGTCCTCGCCATCGGGATGTCGTGGTCCCACTTGAGTCGGAAGATGAGCGGTCAGCTCGACACTGACAACGTCGACTAGCGACCCTTCTCGTACGTCCCCATCAGCTCGGCCCGGGCCAGCACGTGGCCGGTCATCGCCCGTTCCAGCTCCGCTTTGGTCCCCTGCGGCAGCACGGGGAGCGGGGCATCCAGCGCATACAACTTGAAGAAGTAGCGGTGCCGGCCGATCGGCGGGCAGGGCCCGTTCCAGGTGCGGCGCCGGTAGTCCGTGGAGCCCGCCACGGTGCCCGGCGGGAGGGCGGCCGGCGTCAGCCCCTCGGCGAGCGAAGCAGTCGTCGGCGGGATGTTGTACAGGACCCAGTGTACCCATGTCGTCGTCGGCGCCGCCGGATCAGGGGCGTCCGGATCGTCGACGATCAGCGCCAGGCTCCGCGTCCCGGACGGCGCCCCGCTCCAGGCGAGGGGTGGTGAGCGATCGGAGCCGTCACAGGTGTGTACGGCGGGGATGGCCTCGCCGTGTGCGAACGAGGCGGAAGTCAGCGTGAGCGACATGCCCGGTCCCGGCTGCGTTGGCTACCCCCCCTTCTTGCTCCGCCCGATCCGGTCGTTGATCTGCTCCATGAGGATCTGGAGCTCCGAATACTCGGGATGGGCGACCTTGCCGCCGTCGGTCTCGATGTCGGCCAGCACCTGCCGGAGAATATCGATGGCGCGCCGGAGCCGAAACCGGGTGATGAAGCCCGGATAGTTGCTCGAGCGCGAGGCCGAGAGCACGGCCCATACGCTGGTCCGGAGATTGTCCACCGCCGCTTTGAGGTCCTCGAGGCCTTCGGCATTGCTCCCGCTCTTGGCGAGCTGGGCATCGACGGTGGTGAGCTGGCTGCGGAGCTGGGCGACCTGTTGACTGAGCGTATCGTCCGTCATGAGCCTTGCCCCTGAGCGTTGGTCAGAGTGTCTTGCGGACGCGGTCGAGCCCGGCCTTGATCTCCTCGACCAGCTTCCTGGCCGCCCCACTTACATCATCCATTGCGTCCCTGGCCTCGGTGCCGGCCGCGTCGGCCCGCAGGCGCAGCTCCGATATCTTCTGATCGAGGCGGGCCCACTCGTCCCGCCCCTCCGCCTTGGCGAGGTGGAGCTTGAGCTTGAGCTCATCCCGTTCGCGCTCGAGGTCCGAAAGGACCTCCTGCCACTTGGCACGCCAATCCATAAACGCTCTCCGCAAGAGGTTTCCCGGCAACGAATCTGAAAGGTAGTCGGGACCGGCGCGAAGGTCGAGTGCGCGCCGAGGGCCCGGCCGCCGGGGGGCGGTCCCGGTCCCGCCCCGACCGTCATAGCGGCCGCCGGCGGCGATGGCGGAGGATGAGGTGGCGGAGACTCTCGTCCCGGAAGTCGCTGAATTCACCGGCGTCGAAGAACACCCCGAAGCACAGCGGGCAGGACTCGAACCACAGCCTGGGTTGGGCCTTGTCCACCATCCGCACCATGAGCGCGTCGTCCACCGGGCAGCGGATCAGTCCGACGTGGTCGTAGCGGGCGCCGAGGCCCGGATCCCCGGAATCGATCGCCTCGGCGCCCGCGGCGGTCCGCAGATCCTCGTGTTCCAGCATATCGAACCAGAGCCCGCCACAGGTGAGGCAGCGGTCGATCACCACCTCGCCGAACGCCACCGGCGCCAAGGCCCCCTTGCACTTGGGGCAGACCAGCGGGCCCGGTGTCCGCAAGCACGGCACTTTCGTCGATCGGGTCATCCATGGGCAGACGGACGCCGCGGCGTGGTCCGGGCCAGGTCGTGAACGGACGGGTGCATGCGACTCAAGCGCCAGGGTGGATCGCGAGCAGTTCTCGCACGCTTCGGGAGGCTTCGAATCGTCCGGCGTAGCGCTCGGTGTGCGCCCGCTGAAGGGCTTCGGCGTGGCGGGCGCGATATTCCTGGAGCGCCTCGCCGGAAGTTGCCTCGTACTCGAGCACGAACGCCTCCCGGTGCCCGACTCGCGGTTCGAGCACCTGACCGACGGTACATCGCCGGAAACAGCCGGTGGCCAGGACCTCCGGGATGTGCACCGACCGCATCCAGCCGAGCCACTCCGCCGCGAGGGCGCTGTCCACCTGGACCGTCACCGAATAGATGATTGCCGACCCGGACGTCATGGTCCGGGACAGCGGGCGCGGGCGTAGGTGAAATTGATGGTCCGCTGGCGGTCGCGGACAACGCCGCTGATGGTGGCGAGCAGGGAGTCCTCGCCATAACGGGCGTACCGCACCACCTGGGGGAAATCGTGGGTCAGGTTCTCGAAGGCGACCATCGTATCGGAGACCGCCGACGCGAGGAAGGCGGCGGGTGGCTGGCCCGACGGGGTGGCCTCGAACACCAGGCCGTTGGGTCCGGCGCGTACCACCATCAGCTCCCAGCTCCGCAGGCTGTCGCCTTCCACCGTGCGACTCACGCCGACGAGGGCCCCTCCCGCGGGCGGGAGCCATACCTCTTCGATGACCCGGCCGGCCTGCACCTGGCGCCAGCAGCCGGCCATCCATCCCGGGAGGGAGGGGGAGCCGGCCTGCTGGGCTGGGAGGGCGCCGGGGAGGGCGAGCAAGGCGAGCAGCACGACCCTCGACACGGCGGGCTCAGCGGTTGTCGTAGACGTAGCTGTTGAGCTGCGCGATCATCACGGCCTGGTCGGCGACCTGGTAGGCCATCAGGTCCCCGATAGTGACGACGCCGACGAGTCCTTCCGGGCCTAGTACGGGGAGGTGGCGGATCCGGCGCGTGGTCATGAGCGCGCCACAGTCCTCGATCTTGGCGTCGACCCGGGTCGTCACCAGCTCGGTGGTCATCACCTCGCCGACGCGGGTCCCGGCCGGGGGGCGCTCCGCGGCCACGACGCGGCGCATGACGTCTCGCTCGGTGAAGATCCCCGTGAGCTTCCCGTGCTCGAGGATCAGCACCGCCCCGATCCCACGGGCATTCATGAGCTGGGCGGCCTCGAGCACGGTGCTCTCGGGATCGAGCGTCACCACGGCGGAACCCTTGCGATCGAGAATGTCGCGGACGGTTGTCATGGCAAGCTCCCGGACAATAGGGGTATTGCGATTGTACCGACATGGGCGGCATCGCGCCAGACGGCGGGTCACAGCGGGCAGCTCATCACCCAGTCCCGCTGCGCATCGGTTCCGACCATGAAGGTAGTGTCCCCGGCCACGGTAAACCCGCACTTCCGGTAGAAGGCAACGGCCCGGGGGTTCCGCTGCCATACCGTGAGCCAGAGGAAGCCGGCACCCCGTCGCATCCCATCCTCCTTCACCGCCGCCATCAGCTGCTGGGCAATGCCCCGGCCGATCCAGGCCTGTTCGAGATAGAACCGATGCAGCATCCGGCCCGGTCCGTTCCGGCTGGCGCCGGGAACGGGCGAGGCCTTGTCGAAGAGCTGGGCATAGCCGACGAGGGTTCCATCCACCTCGGCGAGCAGGGTGGTGCAGCCTGGATCCCGGATCTCGGCCTCCATCCGATCCGCCGTGTAGTGGGTCGCGAGGTGCAGCGCGAGGTCGGCCGGCTTGTTCTCGGGTCCGAACGCGTCCCGGAAGGTGCGGGCGGCGAGGTCGGCGAGCCGGGGGGCGTCCTCGGGTCGCGCGGCGCGGACATGAACCGGGAGCGTGCTCACCCGTCCTCGGGGGACACCACCGTGGTTCCCCAGCCGTCGTAAGCGCCGTTCCTCGACTCGGCCACCTCGGTGAAGTGCGAGCGCAGCCGGCGAAGCTCGCTCAGAGTCGGGGTCAGTGCCCGGGTGGCGACGCAGAGCCAGTCAGCACCCGCGCCATCGGCCCGAAGCTCCACCTGGAACCCCTCGCCTTCCAGCTGGTCCCGTACCGCCGCGGCCTGCTCGCGGTCCGGCAGGTAGAGGAAGAACTCCACCTCGTGCACCCGGTCGAGGCTGGATCCCGCCCGCCTCAGCTCGTTCAGCGTTACCTGGTCGGGATCGGCCAGCCGCGCGGCGGCCTCCTGCGACCGCGCTCGCAGCATGAGGTAGATGCCCAGCAGGCCAATGGCGATGAGCAGCGAGAGCGGCATGAGGAGCCGAGGTGACTCAGGTCTGGCCCGGGCGCCGGCGGTTACCGGGCCCGGCCGGCGGGGCGCCACTGGAACTGGCGCAGTGAGATCCGGCCCGATTCTGCGACCACCACCCCTTCGGCCAGCAATCGCAACCGCTGGTCCACGCCGCCGGCCCCGGGGGGAAGACTGATCCGTCCCCCGCTGTTGATCACCCGGTGCCAGGGGACGGCGGTTGGTCCTTTGAGCGCATGCAGTGCGTATCCCACTTGCCGGGCCGCATTGGTGAGTCCAGCCAGCCTGGCCACCTGGCCATAGGTGGCCACGCGGCCGCGGGGGATCCGTCGCACGACGGCGTAGATCGTGGCGTAGGCCCGGCTCGACACGGCTGTTTCAGGCGGCGCGCTCGGCGACCCGGCGCAGGTGATGGGCCGTGTGATACACGGTAAAGGCGAGCATTTCGCGAACCGTGAGCAGACCCAGAACGGGATGCGGCAGCCGGTGACGGTCGAGGGCATCCTCCGACCACCCGGCCACGGCATTCTGAACCCCGATGACGGCCGCCGTCCAGGCGCGCATGATCTCCGGTCGCCGCGCCAGGGGGTCGGTCGGGATGCCCTCCGGACGCGGCGTGTAGCTGCCGGCCCTCGCGCCCCGGGCCAGCGCTTGACGATAGGTGTCCCGGATTTCGGTAAAGCCGCGCGAGGACCCGCCGGCCCGGCCGAACCGGAGGCGGATCATCCAGCGAGGGAGTCGAAGCGCCGGCACCAGGGGGCGGGTGGTCTGACGCAGGTGCCGGACGTGGGTAGCGGGGGACCATGCCGCTCCTTGCGGGGCGAAGAAGGCATCGTCCGGCAGGTTCGAGAGGTACGCGGTGCCCGATGCGTTCAGGGCGCCCAGTGCCTGACTCAGTTCGGCGCCGGAAGCTGGTTCACCAGGGTCGAAAGCGGGCAGCATCGGGTCAGTATAGAGGACGGCGCCGGAACGGGCTACTCCACCGGGAACTCGTACACTACGAACAGCTCGTCCCGCCGGTAGCCCAGCGACTGGTACAATCGCTGGGCCGCCGTGTTGTCCCGGGCCGTCTGCAGGAAGAGGCCGGTGGCCCCGGTCTCGACCGCGTGCGCGCGGGCCCGCTCCATCAGGGCGCGGCCGGCCCCGGTTCCCCGCGCAGCCGGAACCACGTACAGGTCGTTCAACAGCCAGAGTCGGCCCGGTCGGGCGGCGGTGGACGAGAACAGGGGGTAGAGCTGCACGAAGCCGACGGCTACGGCCCCCTGTTCGGCGAGGAAGATGACCGAGTCCCGGTGCCGCAGGCGTTCGGCGATGAACTCTCGCGCCATCCCGGCGTCCGGCGGCAGCCGGTAGAACTGCCGGTAGCTGTCGAACAGCGGGGCGACGCGATCCAGGTCCTCGAGCATCGCCTGGCGAGTGGGCACCTCGGGCATGGCGTCAGGCCGGTTCGCGCAGGAGTCCGTCGAGATCGAGCGGTCCGGTGCTCATGGCCAGCGAGCCATCGGTGTCGCGCGGCCAATCGGCGGGGTCGCGATCGCGGTACAGCTCGACGCCGTTGCCATCCGGGTCCCGGAGGTACAGCGCTTCGCTCACCCCATGGTCGCTCGCCCCGTCGAGCCGGATTCCCGCCGCCAGCACCCGACGGAGCGCGTCGGCGAGCGTGCGCCGGTCGGGGAAGAGTATCGCGACGTGGTACAGCCCGGTCGTGCCGGCCGGGGGCGGCGGGCCGTCCCGGCTTTCCCAGGTGTTGAGCCCGATGTGATGATGGTAGCCCCCGGCGCTCACGAATGCCGCCTGGGGCCCATAGCGCTGCGTCAGGGTAAAGCCGAGGACCCCGCAGTAGAACGCGAGCGCCCGCTCGAGGTCGGCCACCTTGAGGTGGACATGGCCGATCCGCACCGACGGGTGAATCGGGGACGGAGGGCCCGCCGCGGGAGGCACCGGCTCAGCGCGCCCTGGTCGCCGGGCTGGTCCGGGTGGCCCCGACGAGGACGGGGGTGGCGGTCGGCGCGATGAAGCGGGTCAGGAGCGCCTGGAGCGCGTGCTCGTGGGTGGGGATGTGCTCGTAGGCTACGATCCGGACGTGTTCGCTGACTTCCCGAAAGACACCGAGGAATCGGCGCTCGCGGACGTACACCTCGATCCTGAGCAGGCGTCCCTGGACATCGTACGCCACGGGGTAGGCCCCCGCCCTGATGTCCTCCGGCGCGAGCTCGCGCTGCGCCGCTGCGAGGTCGGCGAAGACCAGGAGGTCGCCCCGGGCCTCGATGATGATGGGCGGCGTGATCACCGGGCTGGGCTCCGGATCACTGGCTCAGTCCGGTTGCGGCAAGGGTGGCGGCCACCAGGACCCCGTCCTGCACCGAGGACATTCCGCTGATACCGAGGGCGCCGACGACCAGGCCATTCTCGAACAGCGGCACACCGCCCTCCAGGGTGATGGCGCCGGGGAGGGTGGCCAGGCCGGGGCGCGCGCCGGCAACCCCATCCTCCAACACCTTGGTCGAGCGCCGGAGCCGGGCAGCGGTGCGAGCCTTGAGGATGGCCACTTCCTGACTGGCCGGCTGGGTCCCGTCGAGCACGTGCACCAGGATCAGGCCGCCGGCGGGGTCGACCACGGCAACGGCGATCGTCCAGCCGCGCTTCACGGCTTCGTCTTCGGCGGCCGCGGCCAGTCGCTTCGCCGCGGCCAGCGTGAGTACGGAAACGGAGCGGGTCAGCTGCATGCGGCGCGGAGTAAGGGTGGAGTCGCATCGGCGCGAGGGCCGGGTGAGCGTCGGAAGACGGCGCCGGGTCAGCTGTTCCGCTGGAGCGCGAGTTCCATGTAGACGTCCGCCCGGGTGTATCCGGTCGTTTCGGGAAGCGGCCGGTCTACGAAGCCGAGGTCCCGGTACAGGGCCAGGGCGGTCGGGAGCCGGCTGCTCGACAACAGGGTCAGCGTGGTCGCTCCGGCGTCCCGGGCGAAGGCGATCACCGCCAGGCCGAGCCGGCGGCCGATGCCCTGTCCCTGGAGGTCCGGCTCGACCGCCATCTTGGCCAGCTCATACACGGTCGGTGAATGCCGAATGGCGGCGCACGTCCCGACGATGCGCTCGCCCAGCCGGGCGAAGTACACCTGACCGCCGGGCCGGACGATCACCCCGGCCGGGTCCGCGAACACCCGGCGATCGGCATCTTCCAGCGTGAAGTGCCGCTCGATCCAGGCCCGATTGAGACGCTCGAAGTCCGCCGCCAGCCTGGGCTCGAACGGCACGATCTCGACCGCCGGTGGGCGGCCGCTACTCGGTGGCGACGAGGATCTGGCCGGCGGGGTCGACTTCACGCAGAACCGTGAGCACGGCATCCAGCGCCGGTTCGGTGGTGTGGTAGCGACGGCCGTCCTTCATGACCATCGTGACCTTGCGCGCGTGGGTCTGCATCACCGCCCGAACGGCGTCTGGATTCCGTCGCAGGGCGCCGACCAGTTCCGACCAGGCGACAGTGGTGTCGACGGGAGTCGGGAGGGCGGACACGGTGGTCGGGGATTCGGTGGACGGGCGGCCCGCCGCCGACTGGGCGGACGAATCGGCGGCCCGCCCGGTGAGGCGGCGAACGGCGGCGGACTCGCAGGCCGAGAGCAGGGTCAGCATGGTCGCGCCGGCCAGCAGCCAGCGCGCCACGAAGGGACCGCTCTCGGGTCGGGAATTCTGCACCGGCGGCACCGGGCTACTGGTCCGCGGCGGCGATCAGCTCTCGCGCCTTGGCCACGTAGGCGTCGTAGGCCTTCCCCCACAGACCCGAAAATCGCGATTTCTTGGGAATGTTCTGGATCATTTCGAGCAGCTGGTGCAGCTTCGGATCCTCCCAGTCGGCCGCCTCGAGGTCCTCCAGCACCGTGCTGCGAGGGATCAACCCCTCGAAGAACGCACGCGCCCGCACGGCGATTTCGTGTCGACGGTAGGCGCGGGGATCGGTGGACATCAGGGGGCTCTCCAGGGTCGGGGGCCTGCCTTCATTCTACTCTCTGACCGGCCCGGATGCCATGGCCCGCCGGGCCCGTCACCGGCCCTCCCAGGCTCCGCGATCGCCAACCGGCTCAGGCCGCGTCACGGGGCACGGCCCAGGCGCATCGCGAGCGGCCACACCACCGGCCGCTGGCGGTCGGTCGGACCCCACGCGCCGGCGATGAGCGCGCCCAACGCCGACACGGGGTCCTCCCCGCCTGCAGCGGCACAGCGAACGACCGCGGACCAGGTCCGCACATAGTCCAGGAGCTGGTCCAGGTTCCACAGTCGTTCGATGGCGAGACTGGGGAAGGCCAGCTCGGGCCACGGGAACGACAGGGTGCGGTACTCGGCGTCGATGTGCCGCCGCTCCTCGGGCCACCACGGTCCGACGGTGTCGTGATAGAAATCCGAGAGGCTGACGGTCGATCGCGGGTTCGATCCGGCAAAGCCCATAGCACCACACGGCCAGCAGGCCGCCCGGTCGCAGGACGCGAGTCGCCTCGCTGTAGAAGGAGTCGAGATCGAACCAGTGGGCGGCCTGTGCCGCGCTCACCAGATCCGCCGAGCCGGGGTCGAGGCCGCTCGAGCCTTCGGGCCGCTGTTGGTAGGTGATCCGCGGATGCGGGATCGTCTCGGCCAGCTGGGCGGCGCTCGGGTCGGTGGCCAGCACGGCCATGAAGTGCGCCGCCAGGCCGGCGGCCGCCTGCCCGTTCCCGGTTCCGCAATCCCAGGCCAGATCCCGGCGTCGGGCCAGCCCGGCCAGTTCCTCGAACAGCCGCGGCGGGTAGGTCGGCCGCGCGCGGGCATAGGCGGCGGCGCGAGACGAGAAGTGATCCTTGAACGCCATCGGTACGACCCAGTCCGTCTCCAGCGTCGTCCGGCGAGCCGTTAACGCACGTGGCGGAACGTCAGGCGGCGGACGGCCAGCGACATCGTGGAGGGATTCACCCGGAACCGCCTGGCCAGTGTCTTGATCGGCGTCCCCGCCTTATAGAGCCGCCGGGCCATCCGGACGTCACGTTCGGTGAGCTTGGCCGCGAAATTGTCGCTCCCCTTCCGGTATGCCGCGCCACCGTAGCGCTTGGGCTGTCGTCGGGAGGAGAAGCGGGTCGAACGGGAGGTGCGCCGGGGCATGGCTCGTCGCGGGTGAGAGGGTGACAGGGGTGACTCAGGGTCAGGGCGTCGGTTGCCAAAGGGGCTGCGGGACGCGCGTCGCGGACTCAGTGGGTTGGCGACGTGGTCACGGGCCGTCGACCTCGAGCAGGGCGAGCGCGTGCACGGCCATCCGGTCGGCCGCCTCCTCGACCGAAAGGCCCGTGGAATCCAGCACCGGGACGTGGAGGGCGTCCGCCTGCCCCCGCAGGTAGGCCGCCCAGGTGTTCATCTGCTGGCCGATGCGCTCCGCCTGGTCCACCGAGCCTCGGAGTCGCTCCGCCCGTACTTCATGGGCGCAGTCCACCAGCAGAATGCCGCCCCGCCGCACGCCGACCGAGGCGAACGCATCCCGGACCACGTCAGGGCGCATCTGTCCTTCGAGAATCGCCAGTCGGGCGTCGTCGGCATTGGTCGCGAGGGTATCGATCCACCGATGGGTCGTGGCCACCTGCCATGCCTGCGGAGAACCGAACTCCTCGACCATGCGACCGACCGTAGGCACGCCGACCGTGTCGAAGTGATAGCAGCGAACTCCGGGGAGCTTCCGGGCCTCGACCGCATCGGTCAGCGCCGTCTTGCCCGACCCGGAGGCCCCGGTGATCACGAGGACGGCTGGTGGGGGCATACTGACTCCCCGTCCGTTCGAGCGAGTCGTGGACCATGCGCCAAACCTCGAGCCGCCGGAGCAGCGGCCACCCTCAGCCGGCGTCTCCCGCCTGCGTGGACGCCTGGATGGCGCGTGCCACCAGGCCGATACCCCCGGTGATCAGCCCGAGGATCATCAGCGTGTCGAACAGCGAGGTCGGCTGGAAGTAGACCCCGAGGTTAGCCACGATGCCGACCACGATGATCAGGGCCCCGGCTGCGGTCAGCAGCCAGCCGGCGACCGAACGGCCGTTGAAGAACAGCACCCCGATGCCGATCAGCAACGGAAACAGCGACAAGCCAAAGGCGCTGTAGCCGAAGAACCGCCAGCCGCCGCTGGTCACGGTGACATGGGTGAGCAGGAGGTACCCACCTGCCACCACCATCGCGGCGCCGGCCAGGAACGTGCCGACCCCTCCCGGGGTGCCTCCCGCGCCTCTCATGGCCGGGTCGAGTGCATGAGTGATTGCTCCTGACTGATGGTGGTCGTCGGAGACAAGGTTGCAGCCCGGGAGGACGGGTCACAAGGGGGGCGGGTCAGGCGGCCACACCCGGCCGGGCGCCGAGCAGCCGCAGGGTCTTCCGGTGCAACAGCCTCCGCCACCAGCTCGGCGGCGGCTGGAGCGAGTGCAGGGAACCGCCGTCCGGCCCACGCGAGCGGTCGACGGAGATGATCGCCGCGAACGGCCCCGGACCGGTCAGGGCGCCCAGGCGAGATGCGTGCCGCCGGAGGAACCGCGCGGCGGTCTCGGTCCCGAGATCGCCGATCCCCATCACGACCCAGCAGGCGCGGTGGGTCGCCGGATGATTGCCCTTGTAGATCAGGCCGAAGTCACTCCCACCCCTGGCCTCGAATATTTCGCGGGTAACGAGATTGCGAAAGGCGTCGGGGTTGCGGAACGCGACCAGCCGGGGCTCGCAGGTTTCGAGGATCTGAATCGATCGGAAGTGAGTGCCGACCGACAGGCTGTCCTCTCCCCAGCCGGAGCGCTCCCGTTCAATCGACCGGAAGGCGATGCTGGCGTCCGGGTTCGTCGCCGAGAGCAGGTAGAGCAGATCGGAGGCGGCCCGAACGTCCGCGGCGGGGTAGACCTCCGGAATGTCCACCCATTTTCGCACCGTCAGTTCTCCCGAGGAACCGGCGGGGTACTCGGGCTCCCGGGAGAAGAACTCGCCGTTCGGCACGAACATGCCGCGAAGGAAGATGCTGATGGAAGTCGCGGATCGCGCCAGCCGTCCGAGCAGGGTACCCGTCCGGCCCCCGCCGCGGCGCCGTCCCAGCGCGAGCCAAACCAGCGTGGCCAGGGCAAGCGTGCAGGCGGCCGCCAGGGCGGCTACCAGGGCGTCTTGACCGGCCGAGCCGTCGCTCATTGCAGCGATTCCTCCTGCCACCGGTGGGCCGGTGCCGACGGCTGGTCGTCTGCCTGGCCGCCGCCCGTTGCCTTCACCGGTGTGTGCCCGGCGGCAAACGCAAGAGCGAACGGTAACGCGGCCGGACTGCGCGGTGCAACCTCTCCGGTGCTCGGCCCCGGCCGGCTACGCTCCGCTGCGGAGTCCGGTGATCTCGAGCACGTCTTCTTCGTCTGGTACCACGTCGAACGCCGACCGGAGCTCCGGCGGAATCGGGCGGCCGCGTCCGGTGCGGGCATCGACGTAGACCCAGAGCGTCTCGGCCTTGGCGATCACCTGGGAGTCGCGGGCTCTCCAGAACAGGTACCGCCGTCGCGAGCGTTGTTCGCGCAGGTCCGCCACCCAGGTGAGCAGGGCGAGGGACTCCAGCGCGAACGCGGGGAGCAGGTACTCGATGAAGTGCGAACGAACGACCCAGCCCTCACGGCGCTCTACATAGCGTTCGACCGGCCAACCCTGCGCGGTCGAGTGGGCGATCGCCACGTCCTGCATCCACCGCAGATACGCGAGGTTGCTCACATGGCGATTGACGTCGATGGCTGCTTCCGGGACGACGATAGTCTCGACCAGAATGCGCGGCATGGGCGGGAGAAGGTGAGGCGCCGGTCTGGCTCCGGCCGCGCCAGGGAGTGATCGGTTTACCGGCCGCCCCGACCCACGGACCCGGGCTCGAGCAGCAGCGCCAGAAAGAAGCCGAGCAGCAGCAGGCTGAACAGGAGACCGAACCACTGTTCCGGAGTGATCGCGCGGAAGCGCCGGATGGTGCTTCGCCATTGCCCGCGAGCGAACGCGCGGAGTCGGTGAAGCCGTCCGGCCATCCGCTCCGGCGGCGGGCCGTCGAGCGAAACGGGCGGAAGGGCAGGGGATCGCACCGGTGGTGCTCCGTGACGGGACCCGCTGAGAATACAGTCGCCGCCGCCGCCCGCGCCATCCTCCGGCCGACGGGGGGGGCCTGGCGGGCCGGTCAGACCGTGACGCCCTCGCTTGCGTACGCCTGGAGCACCTCCTCGCTGAAGCACGCGAACACGACCCGCTTGAGCCTGGGAGCCAGTGAACCAGCGGCGCGAACCGCGGACACCGCCACCGAGGTCGCGGCCGCGAGGGGGTAGCCGTAGATCCCGGTGCTGATGGCCGGAAAGGCGATGCTGTCGAGGGCGTGCTCGCCTGCCAGCCGGAGACTCGAGGCATAGGCCGAGGCCAGGAGTTCAGCCTCACCGGATTCGCCGCCCCGCCACACCGGTCCGACCGCGTGAATCACGTAGCGGGCCGGCAGACCGAACCCTGGGGTGATCCGGGCTTGTCCGGCCGGGCAGGGCGCCAGGTGGGCGCAGGCGACGGCGAGTTCGGGCCCCGCGGCGCGGTGGATCGCGCCGCAGACACCGCCGCCGGGCGCAAGTTCCGAGTTGGCCGCGTTGACGATGGCGTCTACGGCGAGGGTCGTGATGTCGGTCCGGCAGGCTTCCAGGCGCATCAGCGACTCAGGCGTCGATCCTTCCAGTTCCACCACTTGAGCAGCCGGGGGACCGGTCGCGGTGTGCGGGCGAAGTACACCGCGCAACGGAAGGTGTACAGCACGCACGGATCCTGACGAACGCCCCGCAGCCGGTTGAGCGCGACGTACAAGCGCTCGGGGTCGCGCTGCCGGAGCCCCGCCACGGACCGGACTCCCAGGTCACGGAGGTCTCGTGCGATGCTCGGCCCGACACCGGGAATCTGCTGCAGATCCGCGTCGACGCGGGACTGGCGTGCTGGCATCACGAGGTCGAAGGCGGCCGCATCACTCACTGCTTCGGGTTGAAGCGGCGGCGGACACAGCCAGGTCTTTGCGCAGAAAATAGCGCTGGTACCCAGGCGGATAATTCTCCAGGACACCGAACGCCCGGTAGCCGAGGGCCTCGTAGAACGCCGGTGCCTGGAAATCGTGTGTGTCCAGGTGAATCCCGAGGCAGTCTCTGGCCCTGGCCTCGGACTCCGCCCGCTCGAGCAGCGCCCGGCCATATCCCTGGCGCTGCACCGGGTCCGACACCCACAGGAAATACACGTGCAGCCAGCGCCAGCCGGACTCGCCGATGAGCCCGCCGCGGAGGACGCCGCCGGCATCGCGCAGCAGGAGTGTGAGCGGGGTCCAGTCCGGCGCCGGGGCGTTGCGCCGGTTGTGCACCCGGAGACCGGCCACGATGGCGTCGCGGTCGGCCTTGGCGGGGGTGGTCTCGAGGGTGATTGTCAGGCCGGGCATGTCCGAGGCTGGGCAGATGGTGGTCGTGGACTGCACGCTCGATCGGTGGTTTTCAGGCCGGCCGGTCTACGCCAGGACGAACGCCCGGACCGGAAAGGTTCCAAATCCGGCCACCTTCACCGGCACGGCGAAGAAGCGCCCTCCGCGCGGCGGGGCCGCCGCCAGACCGCAGAGATGTTCCGCAATCGGAATCTCGTTACGCAGCAGAATCGAATGCACGGGACGTTCACCGGTGTCGACGCAATCGATGTTGAACGAATCGATGCCCACCAGCGCCGCGCCGGCCCGCACCAACCACTCCGCCAGCTCTCCGGTGAGATAGGGATGGCCCTCGAAGTACTGATCGGTCCGCCAATGACGGTCCCACCCGGTCTGAATGATCACGGCCCGGCCTCGAACCTCAGCCGGCGTGAAGGGCAGGCGGTCAATGGGGCGGCCACGATCCGTGGGGCAGGGGGCGATCAGGCAGTCCAGATTGGCGAGGGAGCTGAGCGGAAGTGCCGCCAGGTCCTTCCCGTCGGGGTAGCGGTGAAACGGGCTGTCGACGTACGTGCCAGTGTTCGCCACCATCTCGATCTTGCCGATCTGAAACTCGGTGCCGGCCGCGTAACGGGCGCGGGAGGCCTCGCGACTCAGGAAGTCGCAGATGACGGGAGCGGGGAGCCCCTTGTAGGTGATCATCCCGTGCTCGACCGTGTGACTCACATCGATCAGCCGCGCGCGCTCGGCGGGCATCAGGACCGGCTGCCGGCGTGGTCCGGCTGGCGCTCGTATTCCGCCCGGGTCGGGCCGAACCGGATCACCAGCGGCTCAGTGCCCATCAGCGGACGGGGGGTGTCGAGCCGATGCGCCAGGGAGTGGCCCCTCGTCGACGTCGATCCCCTCGAGTTCCCGCACGACCCGCTTGCCGCGGCGCCGTTCCCACAAGGATTCCACGCCCTCGACACCGAGCAGCACCAGCATCGTGACCGCGGTGATCGCCAGCGCAGTCGACAGCAGGCCCAGCCCGATCAGACCGCCGATTGCCGCCAGCACCCAGATCACCGCCGCCGTGGTCACGCCCAGGATGCGGCCTTCGCGGGCGAGAATGACTCCGGCTCCGAGAAACCCGATCCCGGTCACGACCTGCCCGAGCACCCGGGTCGGATCGGCCCGATCCGGCGCCAATGTCGCGCCCAGGTCGACGAAAATGGCGGTGCCCAGACAGATGAGGCAGCTGGTGCGGACTCCGGCCACCTTGCCCCGCAGTTGGCGTTCGAAGCCGATGACGGCACCGCAGAGCACGGCGGTGCCGACCCGAAGCCAGAACTCCTGGTGCGCGGGACCGAGCGATTCAGCCAATGCCATGCGTAGTTCCACGATGGAAGGTAGGGGTCAGGGATCCGGTGGTTGCGGCGGCCGCAGCCACGGCGTCCGGGTCGGGGGTGCGTTCTCTGCGAGCGCGCCGATACCCGATGATGGCCAGCATGACAACCAGCAATGCCCATACCGACCAGTTCGTCGCCGTCAGGATGAGGGAGCCCGACGGCGTCATCGCGATGTGGCCGGCGGCGATCTTGGGGCCGAGCACCAGACTGTTCCGAAAACCACAGCACAATCCGACCAGCGAGAGTGCCAGGATGCCGGGCAGATGGAAGAGGGCGACCGGGGCTTCCCACAGCGGAGCGTTGGAGACGAGGTGGGTGCCGAAGAAGGGAAACCCGCGCAGGTAGACGATCACCGCGAGGATCGCCTGGATGAACGTGATACCCAGAAAGGCTCGCCGGAGGACCCGCCGCATCCGGGTCGGGGATGGTGGTTCAGACGAGGCGGACAACGTACCCGCCGACGGAAGGAAACGTGACCCTGGCGGAAAACCGGCCGGACCGGACGAGAGGCTCCATGCTTCAAGTAAGTGGGCCGTTTTCGGCTCCGCAACGCCAGGTTGGGGCTGCGGTTCACCCGCACATGATCCGGGTTTCAAGCCACACCGCCCGGAATCCGCCGCCCACCGATATCCTCCCGTCGAATTGCAGGTCGAACTCGCCCTCGATCAGACTGTCCGGCCAGACCCGCCGAATCCGGACCCGACCCGTCGGTGCCGCTCGGCACGCATCGTCGGTCTCACACCAGGTCGCCGCGGCCTCCTGGGTCTCCGCCGGCCACGCGAAGGTGTTCCGTTCGAGCTCGGTGGCCGATCGCCAGAGCGACAGCTGGAGGTGGGGCGGCGGCGGTGGCGTGCTGTCGGCAGAGGCCGCACTCAGGTAGATGGTCACCGCCGGCCCGTCCCAGGGCGCGCAGTCGCGGACAGCCACGGCGTGCGGCAGCCGTTCGGGTGAGGCCCGGAGCGGCCCGAGGTCGGCGGACGTGCCGCACCCACCGACCGGAGCAGTTGTCAGGACCGTGACGATCGCCAGGGCGAGCCGGGTAGTGCGGGGAAGGCGAGTCATCGAAACAGGTGCCCGAACCGGGTCTTGTAGGTGGTTTTCCGTGTCGTGGAAGAGGCATCCGTGAGTCCGGCGCAGCGGTGCGCGGCGTGCGCGTCCCACCCCTCGGGCCAGCGGGCGAAGGTCTTCTGACCGCAACCAGGGCACAGCACCCGCTGATGCACCAGATCATCCGGAGTCAGCTCGGCGGCGTTCAGAATCACCCCATCGGGCGTGCGCTGGATGGGACGGCCGGAGCCGGAGCGGTGGTCAGGTACGAGGGCCTGCTGAAAACATCCCTCGTGACAGAAGTGTTCCCGCATCACGTGGGTCCGGGCCGGTCCCGGAGTTTCGAGCCAGACCCGGGCCACCGGGGCCCCGGCGGAGTCGAACGGACGGCCGCAGAAGCAGCAGGACTCGTCTGTCAGGTTCACGGCGAACAGTTCCATGGCGGGAAGCGTCCGCGGTGGAAGGAGAGGTCAGTCTTCAGGGCCGCTCGGGCCTGGCGTCCACCCGGCGCAGGAACTCCCGCACCACCCGCACCGTCTCCTCGGGCGCGTCCCAGGTGGTGATGTGCGCCGCCCCGGCCAGGATGGCGACTTCCGCGCCGGGGGTCTGCGCGGCGAATCGCTTGATGGTGGATGGATCCGCCTCGTCGAACTCACCGACCGTGTACAGGGTCGGGACCCTGATCCGCGGCAGAACCGGGGTCGCATCGTAAGTCTTCAGCGTCCCGGTGATGGTGAATTCGCTCGGTCCCTGCATGTAGTTGTAGATGCCGACGTTGACGGTGCCCATGGTGCTGTCGAGATCGGCCGGGACCGGACGCCGCCAGACGTACAGGCCGTAGAACTCATTCAGGGCCGCCTGGTAGTCCGGCGCGTCGAATTGTCCCTGCGCCTCGCGCTCCCGAATCGCCCGCTGGGCCGAATCCGACAGTGTTCGAACGAGGCGCCGGGCGTTGCGCTCCCAGGCGGGGATATCGAGGGCGGCGCTGCCGAGCGTGAGGCTGGTGACGTGCTCGGGATGGGCCCGATAGTACTCCACGGCCAGGATCGTGCCCCACGAGTGCCCGACCAGATGCACGGTCGGATACCCCAGGTGGGATCGGAGCGAGTCCAGTTCGCGCACGAAGTGCGCGATCGTGAACAGCGTGGTGTCGCTGATTGGATCGGACTTCCCGCCGCCCAGCTGATCATAACGAACCACTGGCCGGTCCGTCCCAAGGGCCTCGAGCGGCTTGAGGTAGAAACTCGAAAAGCCGGGTCCACCGTGGAGCAGGACGACCGGAGTCGCCAGACCCGAGCCCGAGACCTTGTACCAGATTCGTCCGTCGTCCACGGCCAGGAGGGCCTCACCGGCCGGCAGGGTTACGGCTGCCTGGGTGCCCGCCCCGGACACTGCTGGTTTGTCGTCCCGGCAGGCCAGGGTGGCAAGGAGCACGAGACCCGCGACGGGCCGGACCATGATGCCTCCAGAAGCCGCAGGAGGAAGCTTGCGCCAGTGAGGATGGCCGCCAAGCTACCGGACGGGGCCACCGGCGTCCAGAACGGGGAGCCCGGTTGAACCTCTGGTCAGCGCGACTCGGTGCCAGCCAGGGGTCGAGTCATGCGGACGACCGGGAGGAGGACCCCGTCAGGCAAGGGTGCCTCGAGGCGATCCAGGACCCGAAAGCCGAGTGTCCGGTACAGCGGTTCGCCGGGCAGCGTGGCCATGAGTTCGAACGCCTGGAATCCCGCGCGCAGCGCGTCGGCGGCGCAGCGCTCAAACAGGCGCCGGCCCAGTCCCTGGCGGGCCAAATCCGGGTGCACGAAGAAAGCCCTGATCCGCGCCGGTTCGGTTTCGGGGTCGAGGACCGGATCGTCCCCACCCTTCATCTGGTCTCCGCCATACAGGGTTCGCCGCCGGCTCCAGCCCCCGGCCGCCACCAATTCCTCTGACGGGCCGGCGACGACGTAGTAAGTGCGGTCGGCAATGAGGCTCGTATCGGGCCCGAACACGAATCGGAGGGCGCTCTCGATCTGGGCGGGCGTGTAGATGCCCTGACTGAGACCCCGCACCGATGCTTCGATCAGGACCCGCAGCGCCGGGAGGTCCTGCTCCGTCGCGAGCCGAATCGCCAACGATGCAACCGCGGGCACACTCAGTCGGGTGGCGAAGGGGCGTAGTTCCGGAAGGGTTCGGTCACGACCTCGCCGCTGCCCCCGTTCCGGGTGAAGATGTGCACCAGTTCCACTTCTTCTCCTACCCGCGTCACCCGCGATTCGCGCAGGACCAGGTCGGCACGATCCGCCAGGCCCAGCCGGCCCAGGCGCTCCGCCTCTGCCCGGCAGATATCGCCCGGGGTCGGGGTCGGCCGTGGGTAAGGATCCTCGTGGTGCTTGATGAGTGCATTCCAATGCTGGTCGCCGGCCCGCTCGACGGCGGCCCGCACGGCCTCGCGGGTCAGTGACATCGTCCGAACCCCGGTGGGGTGAGACCGCGGGTACCGGGCCGCGTCATCGACGTCATCTCCGCTTGCCCGCCGGCCGGCGCGTTCGTCCGGTCGCTACCCTGGCCTTGGGCGCGGTCAGCGTCCGGGCCTCGGCCAGGAGAGCGCGGAGGACCACCCGGGTGACTCGATCGAGCTCGACACCCAGCCAGCGTCCGCCCCACACCTTGAGGTAGGTGTCGGGGTCGGAGCGAGCGAGGGCGTCGAGATTGACCGCGGTGGTTCGCATGTTCATCCTCCGTCCGTCCGGCGACAGGGTGGCGAAGATCCGGTTCCGCACCCGGAAATCCGGATGCCCCATGTGCTCACCCTCGAGGGCGTCCGGCAGCGCCAACGCGAGAGCGCGGGCGGCGGTCACGGTTACCCCCACCGGCGGTCGGCGGGTCGGCATCCCGGTCTACTTCCGGATCAGCACGACGCCGATGACGATAAGCGCCCCGCCGACCAACCGGGGTAGGCTCGCCGGGTGTTGGGCGAAGCCCACCCAGCCGAAATGGTCGAGCGCGATCGACGTCAGCATCTGCCCGGTGACGATGCTCGCAATCAGGGTGGCGGCGCCGAGCCGCGGCGCGAGCACCACAGCCGCGGCGACGTAGACCGCGCCCAGCAGCCCGCCCACCCAGTGCCAGGCCGGCGCCTCGATCAGGGCCCGGCTCGGCAAGCCAGGTACCCGCGCCAGCAGCAGGAGCAGGCCGAGCCCAATTGTCCCGACCAGGAAGGAAACGAAGGCCGCCGTGAGCGGATGCCCGACAGTCCACCGGAGCTGCGCGTTGATCCCGGCCTGGACCGGGAGCAGCAGTCCAACGAGAACGGCTACGATGACGAGGGCCACCATCCGGGACTCTCCTTGAGGCGCGCGAGCAATCGGACAGCTCGGACGGCTACGACCCGGCCTGAAGCTCGAGATCGCCGGGTGCGACGACGACTTCGCCGTGGCCGGGGATGTCGACGGTCACGTGGTCCACCAGGGCCCCGGTGGGGGGACGGCGGACCCGGGAGACCTCTACAATGACTCCGGTACGGCCCTGAACCCGGGCGACACCGGAGCGGAGCACCTTGGCGGAAAGGCCGGGGATGCAATCGTTGATATGGGCCACAGGGACCTCCGTCGCCGAGTCTGGGGGTGGAGCGTGATCCGAATTCTATCTGGAGGACCGCCGGGCCGCGCTGGCGGGGTCGGCGTCCGGCTCGAGCCCTTCCGCCAGCACCATCCTGGAGTGGGCGCTGGCGTGCCGAATGGCCCGGGCGGACGCGTACTCCCGGGACCCCCACCATGCGCGGCCAGCCGCGGCGGAAGGGAATTCGAGGATGACGAACCGCGGCGGGGCCCAGCCGCCCTCGAGCGTTTCAGTGGACCCGCCTCTCACCAGGTACCGGCCGCCATGCGCCGCGATCGCCGCGGGGGCGAGCGCCTTGTAGCGCTCGTACGCCGCGGCGTCCTGCACGTCGATCTCGACGACTACGTAGGCCTTGGGCATGGCGCGGATTGTTGTGGGAGAGCTCGGGGTCGAATGATCGTCGTCTAGTGAAGCGTTTACTCAAGTTCCGATCGCTGCTACACACACCGCGTCGCCGTCCTCCGTCTGGAAGCGCCAGTCCAGCCCGGACGCGGGCATCGGCATCCGCGCGACATCGACCTGGGCGAGGTGGAATCGTGCCATCGAGGATGCATCCCGCGCCGCGGGCGGTTGCCGCACTAGTGCAGCTGGACCCCGGTCAGCCGGAGCGGGAAAGCCGGCGATCCGGCACCGGACGTTGCTCCCAGAAGGAGTGTGCCGTCCGCCGCCATGTGCCAGTCACCGCTCCGCGCGCGGGCGAGCGTGTTGAACCGGCCGAGCAGCTCCCGGCGGCGATCCCAGAGCAGGAAGCAGGCACGGTGGTACAAGGCGTCGGAGTACGGCCACAGGGGATCGCTCTCATCCGCCAGGAAATCGGGTATGGCGACGGTGTCGTCGGTCAGGCCGATGGCTTCGCGGCAGAGCGGGCAGAGCTGCCGTCGGGCCAGAGGGATCGGAAAGAACGGAGCGCCGAGCATCGGGGCAACGTACGAGCCCCGCCGCGCGGTCGCAACGCCGACGCCGTTGGGCCGGGCGACGGTCAGCCGGGGAAACGTCCGGGGGGAGGTTCCCACAGCTCCAGCCGGTTGCCCTCGGGATCCATCACCCAGCCGAACTTCCCGAATTCCGATTCCTCCACCTTGTCGTCGACCGTGCACCCTTCGGCCCGCAGCTCGGCCCGTACGCGAAGCAGGTCCGCGACCCGGTAGTTGATCATGAACCCCGCGGGGCTGGGGTCGAAGTAGGTCGAGGTCGCGGGGAACAGACTCCAGACCGTGGCCCCCTCTCCCTCATGACCCTCCGGGTCCTTCCAGTGGAAGGTCACGCCACCCCAGTCCTTGATGTCGAGGCCCAGGTGCCGGCGATACCAGGCGCCCAGCGCCTCCGGGTCTCTGGCCTTGAAGAATATCCCACCGATTCCGCTGACCCGTGCCATGGCCTGCCCTCCGCGATGGGGCCCGATGAATCCCGATGGTTGCATCTGCCGCCGGGGCCGCGTCACTCATTCGCGCGCGGTCCCGGCTGCTGGGGCAAGTGATTTCGACGGCCCGGCATTCCGACCGTGCTAGCGATCGGGCGGGTTAGCCGTGGGGGTCGAGGGCCGCGACCGATGGCGGACGAGATCGATCAACAGCAGGATGACGTTGATGCCGGCGCAGGCAGCGCCGAGGATGTCGAGCCAGATGGCAGTGCGCCGGAGGATGCTCAGGCTGGTCACGCCGATCCCCACCAGAAACACCTTGGCGCTGAGAAAGACCAGCGCGGTGGAGAAGAACACCAGCTGGAACAGCAGCAGGGGTCGGTAGCCCATGTCGGTAAACAGCCAGTACAACGCCAGGCACAGCAGCAGGAAGGTGAGCAGCCCGGCGCGGGTCGTGTCTCCCAGGGGCAGGCCGCGGATGAGGGGCAGGACCAGCAGTGCCACCGCCGCCAGCCAGAGCAGGAGCTTGACTGCGGTGTGCTGCGCTCGGCCGCCAGTATCGCTCGAGGTGCCTGAGTCAGGGATTTCCGACACGGTCCGTCCTTCTGCTTGAACGCCAAGGCCCGCCCCCTGCCCGAGTCCCGGCGGCGACCGAAGTGTACCGACCGATAAGTGACGTTAGTAGGGCCCGGCCCGCAAGGTACCCCATCACTTCGCGCCGGGGTCGTACTCCTTGAAGGTCAGCCAGGCGAGTACCACGCCGACCGGCAGGGCCACACCGATCACGTCGGCGCTGCTGAAGAAGATCGCCCCCTTGAGGCGGACCAGAACGGGCATCCCGGCATGCACGGCCAACACCACCAGGGGCAGCCAGGCACCGAGCGCCGTGGCCGCCGCGAGGGCGATCAGGGCCCGTTCCCGGGGCCAGCCCCAGACCAGCGGGCCGACCAGCCCGGTCGCGAGCGCCGCCCCCGCCAGCATCCACAGTCCGTCGTAGAGCCGGAGTACCGGGTCGGCCATGGTGACGGCGGTATGGATCGCGATACCCAGGACCAGGACCGCGCCGAAGCCGGCGAGCCGGCGGCCGGCCCGGCGCGACGCCAGGGAGAGCGACCGGCTCATGGAAGGGAGCTAGGTGCCCGGGGGTGGGAAGCCGAAACCCGCCGCGTCCACAACGAGTACCCAGTCCGTGCCCCCGGCAGGAGGGGTCAGGCTGAGCGGCGCGGCGGTCGAGTAGCTGCCGGCGTCCTGGGTCGCCTGGCCGGTGGCGGGGTCATACCACCAGACGGTCAGCGCCCCGGACTGGAGCCCGCTGGGGTTCACGGTCACCGCCCGCGTGGTGGGCAGGTACACGATGATGGACGATCCATCGGACGCCACCGCGGCGGTCGCATGGCTCGTCCCGGTCAGGGCACCGGAGCTCAGCGTGTTCTGATTGGGAACCAACGTGTGCCAATGGCGCGACCTGAAGAGCTTCTGCCAGTACTGGATGTTGATCGATCCCGGCGCGTTGAGCTCCGCCTGCCAGTCGGTCTCGGTGCAGTAGCCCTGGCTCGAGCCGAAGTGCCAGATGGGGCAGTTGCCGAACACGTGCCCGAATGCACCGGAGGTCACCGCCCAGTAACTCTGGGCCCGGAGCTGCTGCGGGGTCGGCGTCGGGCTCCATTCGTGCTCGTACTTGGTTTCGAGGAAGAAGTAGGGCATCGCAGGCGACACATCATACGCGACCTGCAGGTACTGCCAGAGGAGGTCGTTGTAGGTGTAGACGTTGTTGATCTGAAGCCAGGCCGGCCGCCCCCACGGGTCGATCGCCATCTGGCTCGGGGCGTTGTGGGCAGTGAAGAGATGGCGGGTATCCTGGGACAGGATGCCATCGACCATCGCCTGGACTCTCGCCTGCACCCCGGTCACCTGGCTGGGGTCGGTATCGCCTCCGATCATCCAGATGATGTTGTCGTAGTTCTTGTAGCGGTTGCCGACGTACACCCCCCACTGGGTCATCGCCTGGGTCGTCGCGGCCTGCACTTCGGCGCACCAGCCCTCGCTGCCGCATCCTGCGCCGAGGTACAGCGGCGCCAGCATCACAACGATGCCTTTCTGGGCCGCGGACTGGATCACGGCATCGGCGTGGGCGAAATAGGCCTCGGTGGGCGTGGTAAAGTTCGCCCCGGTAAACGGGCGCTCGCCGTAGAAATTCTGGGGCGGATTGGTGCTGAATGCGTGCTCGATCAGGTTCACCATCACCAGGGTGAAGCCGAGCTGCTGCCGGTTGCCGAGATAGGTCTCGACCTCCTGATCGGAAAGTTGGACGATCAGCGACCAGGCGGCATCGCCGGCGAGGAAGAACGGCTGTCCGTTCTGGTCCACCAGGTAGCGCGAGGTGGGGCCGACGGTGAGCGGGTAGACGTACGGGCCGGTCGGAGGAGCGCTCACCGCCACGGTGACCGACTGCGCGGTGCTACCGCCGGAGCCGTCGCAGCTGAGTGAATAGGTGGTCGTCACGGCCGGGCTCACCTGCTCCGAGCCGGCCGTCCCCTTGGGCCCGGTCCAACCGTCATAGGCCGTGCAGGCGGTGGCGCCGGTGGTGCTCCAGGCCAGCGTGCTCGACTGTCCCGAGACGATGAATGTGGGAGTCGCATTGAAGGCCAGGGTCAGTCCGCCGACCGGCGTGACGGTGACCGTCGCCGATGCCGTGGCGCTGCCGCCCGGTCCCGTACACGTCAGCGTGTAGCTCGTGGTGTTGGAAGGTGTGACGTTCTGGGTACCGCCGGTGCCCTTGCCGCCGCTCCAGCCGCCACTGGCGGTGCACCCCGTGGCATCGGTGCTCGACCAGCTGAGCGTGCTCGACTGACCGGCGTTGATACTTCCAGGGTTGGCCGTGACCGTGACGGTAGGCTGGGGGTCGCCACCACCCCCGTCACCGGTGGTCGGACTGGAACAGGCGAGGCCGATGGCCACCAGGACAACCGGCCTCAGAATGCGCGACACTAACTCTCCTTGCACCGGGCCAGATCGACCCGAGCCAGATTTCGCCGCAAGAACGGGGCTACACAGCGGCGTGCAACTGGAACGGAATGATCCCGTCCCCCGCCCACGGTTGGATACTATCGTAAGCCGCTGCAATCAACTCACATATATGACGCAGGGGCCGGCTCGTGCCCTGGCCGTGCCTGACAGGCGGGTTCGCGGATCGAGGCGTGGAGTCGCCGATTCGCTGGATGCTGACCACAACTACCGGGCGTAGCCGGCGGCGCCCAGGAAGTGCAGTGAGACGTACTCTTTGTCGCCTACGACCCAGCTGTCGTGGGGTTCGGGTGGGATGTGAAAGAGCATTCCGGGAGTGAGGTGGTACACGCGCCCATCGGCGAACCCCGCACATGGGCGTGGCCCTACTCCCCAGCGTTGGACGCCAGTTCTGCCCGCCACCGTCCCCGCTGCGCTACCAGTCGGATGCGCGGCCAGGCCAGCCCGGTTCCGGGCGCCAGGGCCAGCACCGCGAGGTGCACGGTGTCGCCGGCGGCTGAATCACCCGCCACCCCGAGGGCGATGCAGGCGGTGCGGCGGCTGCGCCACTCGGGATTGTGTCGCTCGGACAGGCATTCACCCCAATCGGCGTAGCGGTACGGCCGGCCGAGCCCGCCGAGGTCGGCGGCCGGCGGGTTGGCCAGATTGAGCAGCATTGGTCGGGCGCTCGGCACGAAGAACACCGGGGCGGGGTGGGGAAGCCGAACCACCCGAGGTTCGACGAGTACCGTGTCGCACGGAGCAGCCGTGGTACAGAATGCCCGCCAGCCGCCTGGATCGGTTTCCCAGGGGAGCGCGGCGAGGGCTTCGACGAAGCCGCTCTGGAGAGGTGGCCGGTCCGGCTTGCCGCAGGCGAGCGCGGCGACACCGGCGAGCAGAACGCAGCTGCGGAACAATCCTGAGGGGTCCATAGGGCCTCCTCCGGCCGTGGAATTGCCGTGCAGGGGAGGGTGACTCGGAGATCAGCAGTCTGGGTAACTGACGTCGTCGGCCGCGGGGCCGCAAGGTCGGCCGGCTGACACTAGGTCGTTCGGTTGAGGATGGTGAGGTAGGCCACCCAGGGGCCGACCGCGTCGGCATACTGCCTTGCCATCACCCTGGCGATCTGGGCGAGATGCCCGAGGTCGTGGGCGACCCAGGTGGCCAGGTGCTGCTCCAGCGTCACGCGGCCGAGTTCGGGGTGGATGGCTGTGCGCCGAAGGTCGGTCGGTGTGAGATTGAAATCGCCAAGGGCCCGCACGTTCGCCTGTCGGAGCGAGGCAAACTCCCCGAGGAGGTCGCCGAGCGGTCGGCCGTGATTCCGGCTCAGGTGCCGGAAGCGGTCGAAGGGCTCGAACCGCCGGTCCTCTCGCTCACTCAGGATGATGCGGGCGCGGGGGATCCAGTCGGCCTGCTCGCCGTCGATCAGGTGCCCGACGATGTCAAACGGGCTCCAGGTCTCCGGCCCTTCGCGAGCGGAGGTCCAGTCGGCCGGCAAACCGCGAAGCCAGCCGTCGAGGACGCGGGGCGTGCGCTCGAGGATGGGAAGCGCGAGGGCGAGATCGAACCGTGCCACTGGAGCCCCGGCCGCTACGCCTCAGCGGCGACGGCGCCGACGCTTGGGCGCCGGAGGATCGGGGACGAACTGCAGATTGATGGCGAGCAACTGACCTTCGAACCAGGCCACGAGACGGCCGGTAAACTTCTCGGTCAGGTAGAACTGGTCGCTCGGCGTCTTGGGGTGGATATGGGCGATCAGGACGCCGCCGGCTCCACCGATCTCGATATAACCGCCCTTGGGCCGCTGGGCGTGTTTGAGACGGGTCTTCTTCTTGTTGCCCCAGGACCAGGTGGGGGCCCGGCGAATCCTGCCGCGCAGGAGCTTGAAGGCATCCAGCTTCCCGGCGGGAACGGCCTGGAGAACCAGCATGACACACCCCGGGTGAGAGTGAGACCAGCGGCTACCCGACCCGAGTGAAAGCTGCCCGGGCCACCCCACGGGGGCAAGCGTGTGCGACGACGTGGTGTCGGACTGGGGCCGCCAGCTTCATGCGGGCCCGGCCCGGCCCGGCCGGCGAAGGCGCCAGATCACGGCGCCGTACACCATCGCGTTCACGGCGACCACGACGATGCCCAGCAGGCGCTGGAGCCCGGGGGTGAGCCCACCCGGATACAGCAGCGGGAGCAGATACCGTTCAATGAAGCCGCCGCTATAGCCACCCAGGCCGGCGCACTGCCGCAGCCGCTGCTCGAGCGGGGTGAGCGGGCAGATCCAGCTGTTGAATTCGATCAGCGCTCCCCAGATGGCGGCCGGGATGTGAAGCCAGGCCACCCAGCGGCGCCACGCCACCAGCAGGCCGCCGAGCAGCACGAACAGCACGAATCCTGCATGAATCGCCACCAGGAGATCGGCCAGAATCCTGCACAGCATTGGCTAAGGGCTCTTCGTGTACTATGAGTTAGTGGATGTGGTTGGAGGAATCTTGACAGTTTCCGTCGGAGATGCGAACTTTGGCGCATCTCAAATCAGGTGAAAATGATTCTCAACCATCTGCACCGGCCGGACTGGGCCAAAAAGTTGGGAGTCGCAGGCTTCCTCTTCTTCCTCATCAAGGGGCTAGCCTGGTTGTCCATTCCACTCGTGCTCGCCATGAAAGGGTGCTTCTAAATGACTGCCCACCCACCGGCCGCCTCCGGGCAGGCTGAGTCGGCACCGGAGCTGGCCATTGCGGTGGCATTGCGTGATCACACAGCCGAGCACCACAAGCGGGCCGAACGGTCCGACTTTCAGCGGCAGTTCATCGCCGGCCGGCTGCCGGTCGCCCTGTATGTCGGGTGGCTCGAGCAGATGCTCTGCGTCTACCGCGCGCTGGAGGGACACCTGCAGGGTACGTCCCGCAACGGTCGCTACGACGGATTCCTGCTGCAGTCCTGGAAACGGAGCCCGGAGCTGGAGCGCGATCTCAAGCACTTCGGCCGGCCGACGGTGTCGCCGGTTCCCGTGCCAGCCACCCAGGCCTTTCTCGATCGGATCGGGACCTGGGCTCAAAGCCGCGCGCCCGCGCTGCTGGGCGCGCTGTACGTGCTCGAGGGGAGCACCAACGGCTCCCGGTTCATTGCCAGGAGCCTCAGGAAGGCCTACGACCTCGGGGATGGACTCGGGCTGGCTTTTCTGGATCCGTACGGGGAGCAGCAGCCCGACCGGTGGCGGGAGTTCAAAACCGCCCTCCAGACAGCGGTCCCAGTCGGGCGACGTGCCGGAACTCATCGCGGCCGCTCAGGAGACCTTCGAGGCCGTCGGGGCGATCGGCGACGATCTCTTGAGACTGTCCGCCAACTAGCGGGCAGCCCTACCCGGGACTCAGGGGCAGGAACCGGGCGGGGCTGGCTCCACCCTCTGCACCTGTCGGATCTCGATCTGGCGCGGATAGGCGCCGAGGTGACCGTACGACCCCGGCAGGCTTACCTCGCCCTCGACCACCGCATACACGCCTGGCGCGCCCGGAGCCGGTTGTACGTCGATCAACGGCTGGATCTCGCCGCTTGCCCACCAGAATTCAGTGGTCCCGCAGGCGCGGAAGGAGCTGGTCTCGAATCCCCAGAAAAAGACGCCTTGGAACGTCCCCTGGTCTCCGCTCTCACAGGCGGAGAGCGCCAGGGCCTGAGCCAGCATGGCTGGGGCCAGGAAACGACGCATACGCCTCTCCCGATTGGAGTCTTGCCCGCGGTGTCACCAGATCAACCTGCGCTTCCCGGAATATGACGATCACCCCGTCACGGCCCGCACAATCGCCCTGAGCACAGCCCCCACCGGCCAATGGCCCCCGGCTAGTCACCCGTTGGAACGATGCCCGCGCCTTCGACCATCAGGATCACGGTACGCTCGGGCGCCCGAGGGCGATGCCGAATCCCCTTGGGCACCACGAAGCCGTGGCCAGCTCGAAGCTCGACGGCACGGTCCTCGAAATCGATGATGAAGCACCCCTCGACCACGTAGAAGAATTCGTCCTCGTCGTCGTGCTTGTGCCAGTGATATTCGCCCTGCACCACGCCTAGCCGCACCACCGAATCGTTCACCCTGCAGAGCGTCTGGTTGTACCAGGGATGAGTGCAGGACTCGACCAGGCGCGGGATGTCGACCAGTTGGAGCGGTCCGAACTCGATGTTGAGGCGCGTATCGTACGGGAATGCCGCTTGATCCGTCATGTCGCGATCCCGGGCGTGGGGTACGGGCCGGCCAAAGCCGAGGATGGGAAGACAGCGCAGTGCCGTTGGCTTCGGTCCCGCGTGGGGCCGGACCCCTCCATGCTACGAGCGGGCCGGCGCAGCCGGCCGGTAGGCAAACCAGGCAAAGCCGAGAACCAGCAACCCGTAGATCATGACCGTAGACCAGCCGCGCGGGTTGACGAGATCATTGCGGACCGCATACAGCGCCACCCGGAGTCCGGCCAGTGCCCCAAGCACGGACGCCACCGATATGCGGCGGACAAGCACCGCATCCGACACATCCCGGATCATCAGGTACACCAGCCCGACCTGAAAGAGAGCCGCACCCGCGAAGCGGGTCATGAGGTAGCCTACTTCACCGGTACTGGCCCCGTAGACCCTCAGCGTGGCGGCGGGGAGCACAAAGAACGCGGCGCCGAAACCGAGGCCCAGCAGGCCGGCGATGGTGAGCAGTGCCTTGAACGGCATGTCGACCTCCATCGTGAAGGGATGCCGAAGGTGCGCCTCCGCCGCCGGGTGGTTATGTCCGCCGGGTAAAGACCAGGGCGACGGGATTCGGAAACGTGAACGGACTGGCGGGCAGTGTCGCCAGGATCTGAGCCCCGGACACTACCGCGACCAGCGGGATCGACCCGGGAATGACGAAGGTGACCTCATCCCGCCGGGCGGTGTAGCTCCCGTTGAGAGTGAATCCGTCGGTGGTTACCTGGCCGCCGCCCCGCGTGCAGTCGGTGGTCTGCTGGAAATCGAGCGAGAAGCCGCCATCCGACGCGAGTACCGCGGTGGCCGCATCGAGGAAGACGTCGCAGGAGAGCGTGGCCTGTACCAGGGCGGGGGGTGGAGCCTGGTTCGCCTGGGTGAGATCATAGGTGCCCGAGACGTCTGGCGGGCCGGTCCCGTCACCGCAGGCCAGTGAGATTCCGGCGATGGCGCAGAGGGCGATCGAGCGCAGGCGATTCATGACTCCCCCCGCAGTTCAGAATGGAAACGTAGCGGAAACCCGTCTGGTCCCAAGCTACCTGCCGAACAGAGGGCTGGCGAGATGACGTCCGCGAACCATGCGTCAAGGCGCTTGCGGGCGATCACCGGGGATCGCAAGGCGTGGCGTCCTACGGTTGGCGCGGGTCGGCGTGGCCGGAGTCACCGGGCCGGAGCAGTGCGAGGCGGATGGCGTCGGCGACCCGGGCCGCCAGCGGCCGATCGGGCCGGCTGAGCCAGAACCGGACCCGCCCGCGCTGTTCGCTCGGGACGGTCGCCAGCGCACCCAGGTCCGACCCGGTCACCTCGAGGTGTGGACGCCACCAGCCCGGGTGCAGCTCCACCGTTCGGATTCGCTCGATCGGAACCGCAAGGGACTCGGCCGGCAGCGAAATCGTCTCGGACCGCACGTCCAGCCCGCTGACCTCGTCGATGTCGGCCGTACCGGCCCACTCGAGCAGCAGTTCCTGGCCGTCGAAACGCAGCAGGCCGTGAAAACGGAACGTCGTGCTGGAGATATCGGCGCCGGTGATATCGTCCTTGCCGGGCACCTTCAGGGTGAAGGGAAGGGGCGCCGGCGCGGCCGGATCGCCGGGTTGGCCCGGCGGCACCTTAGAGCCCGAGTCCATCACGCAGCCCCGTGAGCACGAACTGGGTGGCAACCGCCGCCAGCAGGAGCCCCATGATCCGGGTCAGGACCCGGATGCCCGTGTGGCCAAGCAAGGTCACCAGCCGCTCGCCGAGGAGCAGCGCGACGTACGAAATTCCCGCGGTCAGAAGAATGGCGCCGTAGACCGCAGCGGATTGCGAGAACCCCTCCGCCTGGCTGGCCAGGACGATCACCGTCGAGATGGCGCCGGGGCCGGCGAGGATGGGAATCGCCAGCGGCGTCAGGGCGACATCGTCCTTGGCCTGTCCCTCCGCCAGCTCCTCGCCGCTCTCCTGGGTACTGCGCTGGGCCCGCAGCATGTCGAGGGCGACGAGCCACAGGATCAGTCCGCCGGCGATTCGAAAGGCGGGGAGCGTGATGCCGAACGCCCTGAAAATCGCCTCCCCGGCCGCCGCGAACACCACCAGGAGCAACGCCATGCTGACGCAGGCCCTGAGGGCGGTGCGGCGGCGCTGGGCCGGACTCTCGTCCTGAGTGACGACCAGGTAGGCAGGAACCGCGGCGAGCGGATCCACGATGAACAGGATCGCGGTGAACGGAATCAAGGCGTGTTGCAGGAAGTCGCCCATGGAACGACCGCGTCAGGGGAGCCACGACAGCGCCAGGCCGGCGCGCAGGAACGCGCGATCGCCGCCGGCCGCGACGTTCCCGAGCCGGGCATACATCAGACTCAGAGCGACGCGCCAGCCGCGGGCCCCCGGTCGCTGGTCGAGGGCCCGGGACGCGACCGCGCCGATTCCGAGCAGGCTGGGATCGTTGGTGGTCCGCGCGGAGTTGCCCTGTCCGATGCGGACCGCCAGATCGACGTCGACCGGCGATCCACGGGTCTTGGCTCGGTAGACTCGGACCCGCGGCTCCGCAAACACCCACGTCACGTTCTCCGCCCCGGCATAGCGCGTCTGGTACGTCACGCCGAGCAGGCCGCTGAGGACTCCGCTCGAACCCAACAGGAGACCGGCTTCGATATCACCGCTGGACCCGGGAGGCGCAGGATCAATGGGCCGGACGCGATAACCGGTGTGATATCCCGCACCGATCAGGACACCAATCCCCCACAGTCGATCCCGGCGCTCTCGGAAGCCTAATTCCTCCTGCTGGTCGGCAAATAACCAGAACCGCACCGTGTCCTCGGGGACCAGGTCGGTGACGGTAAGGTTGTGCGCTCCGGTGGCGTACGGATGGATCTCGAGGATGGTATAGGGGGCGGACTGACCGGGCGTTACCGCGGCCACGAACGCCGGTCGCCCGCGCTTCAGCGGGTTCACCACGATCGACAGCAGCGACCGCGACAGCAGCACCCGGTACTGGCCATGCCGCCTGAGAAAGACGACCAGCGAGTCCTGGCTCGCCGCCGTCACCTCCCGGTAGGCGAGCAGGGTATCGCCCATGACCGTATCCGGCACCTGGGCTGCGGAGCCGGAGGGGCCGGCGACCGTGCCCAGAACCAGAACCCCGGCAACAACAAGGCGACGCATCGTCGATGCGGGGAGAGGGATGGGGTGACCTGCTCCGAGCGGGCGGTACGACCGCTGGTGCCCAGTGCGGACCCAAACTACGTTCGCGCGCGAACGCCCGGAAGAGCAGCCGGGGCCGGGGTGCGACCGTGGCCAACGCGGGCGCGAGCCCTATTCAGGGAAATCGGTCGCGAAGCCACCCGCCCGAACGGTGCGAACCACCCGATCGGCGAAGCTTCGAACCCCGACCCGGATCATGGCGTTCGGCTCACCTTTCAGTTCCGTCGAATCGTCGAGGATCAGGTCTCCGGTGCTTGCCCGAATGAGCTGGGCCGAGAGCAGCCAGATGAGGTTGCTGGTCTTGCTGACTTTCGCGAGCACCACCCAGCGGGCGCCAGCTGCCTCGGCGACGGCCCGGGCGCAGGCGACCTTGACGTTGCAGGGGACGCCCCCAGCGGTCTCGAGGATCGCGGGGCTCCGCGCCAGGGAATCGACCAGGGGGAACGGGCGGATCTGGGGGCCGAGCCGGTCACGCAGGCGAGCGCGCAGCACCTCGGTGGCGAGATCCGCCTTGGCGGAGTCGGTGGCCTCCCGCACGTTCGCCTGATCGTTGTACATGGCGGCGGTGAGCACGGCGACCGGGGCGGCGGGGTCTTCGGGGCCGGGGGGCCCTGCGCGCTGGGCAGTGAGTGGACCCGCGGCCAGGCAAGCCAGGCCGAGCAGCCGGCTGGCGCGCCTCAGGGTGCCTTGGTCTCGGTGTGCATGAGGGCCTGCCAGATCCCGCTTCTGCGTTCCCAGATAGTGGAGCACCAGTACTCCCCCGCGAGGTTGTAGTTCAGGTAGGTGCCGGTCACCGTCGCCCGGTAGGTCACCGAGTAGATATCCGGTGCGAGGGGCCGGACCTGGAGATCCTTGAGTTGATACGACTCGATCGTGACGTCGTTGAGGGTGACGATCTCCCTGGCCCGGTTGTGCACCCCATCGGCGTACACGCCGCGGAACCCTGGCGCCAGGTAGCTGGCGAAGGCCCGGGCCCGATCGTCGCGGGAAGTGGCCCAGAGCGAGTCCTCCAGCGCCGCGATGATCCCGGCTTCGACCGGGGGCGCCTGGGCTCGTGAGTCGGAAACCAGGGCCGCGAGCAGGGCCAGAACGAGTGCGGAGCGTGCTGCTGCTCGCATGGCGATCAGTCTCCGGAATGAAGTGAGGCCGCCCGGTCACGTCAGGCCGGCGGGGACGTTCTGGCAATTTGGTCGAGCGGGCCCCGGGCTGCAACCGGTTGCAGCGCGTCGAAAGTCGATGCGGGATTTGTGTCCAGGCCGCCGGGTCAGGGCCGCGGATGTCCGTCCGCGGCCCATCCGGCGTCAGTAGCGGAAGGCGTACTGGACCTTCACCAGGAGTTGGCTGGATTCGAAATCGAAACGCTGGCGCTGGCCCAGCGACCGGAGCAGGTTGTGATTGTACACCACGAAGAGGTCGCCCAGCGGGTGGAATGTCCAGCGCAGGCGGGTGTTGGTTCCGAGCGACCGGCTTTCGTTGTCGTATTGGACGAAACTGCTGACCTGGAAATCGGCGGTCGGTTTGACCTCCACCCGGGTGCCGAAGAGATACTGGGTGAATTCCCCGTCCGACAAGGTGCCGCGGTTGCGCTCGGCGCTGAGCTCGACGGTGAGGACCGGCCACGGCCTGAGCGCCAGTGCGCCCGAGACCGTTTTCAGGTGACCGTCGTAGAATCGCCCGAACTCGTAGGTCAGCTCGCCGTTGACGGCGCGTTTCTGCGCCGTGGTGCCCGTCAGCTGGAACCGGGTCCACTGGTAGGAACCGGCGGAGATGGCCACGGTCTGGGACGGGCTCTCGAAGACGTCGAAATCCTCGGGCGGCCGGTCCCCTGTCGGCAGGATCTTCAAGGTCACCTGGTCGCCGCTCTCCAGCTGCCAGTCGAAGGGGTTGATCTCCAGCGCGTAACTCTCCCACCGGTTGTCCAGGTCGGTGTAGACCGACGCCCGCAGCTCGTGGAACATCTGCCGGACGAAGCCCCAGGACGGCCGCGGGTTGTAGTCGACTCCAGCTTGCCACAGCCGCACCCCGGTCCGCGGCGCGAACCCGAGCGAGGGCTCGACCCCGTCACCGATGGTGATGGAGGTAAGGCTGACGCCCACCAGGTCGTTGGGATAATCGACCCGCAGGCCGTAGGCGTACTTGTTGCCATCGAGGCCATCGCGGTTGTTTCTGAGTCCCCAGACCCCGACCAGGAGATTCTTGTCGCCCCGGAATGCCGAGGTCCGATACGTCGCATCGACCCCGGCCAGCCAGCTGCCACCGCGACTCAGGGGATCACCGAAGGTCGCGATCATGCCCACGGAGGATTGCTCCAGCACGTTCTGCTTGACACGCACCGCTCCCATCGTGGCCTCGGGCACGCCGAGATTGTCCACGTTGTTGGTGCGCATGACGAGGCCGCCCAGATTGGTATTGCCCGCCCGGCCATTCATCTTGAGGCCGCCGAGAATGGGGATCTTGGCACTTTCTCCTTCCACGGGATCGACCAGGCCGATCCGCCGGCTGAAGAACGGTACCAGGTTGGCTTCGTCCAGTCCCAGTCCGAAATCGAAGATGTCGGTCCCCTCAAGGAAGAAGGTGCGCTTCTCCGGGAACTCGATCTCGAAACGGGTGAGGTTGGTCTGGCGGGCATCGATCTCGGTTTCGGCGAAATCGGTGTTGACAGTCAGGGAGGCCAGGAAATTCGACCCGAATCGCTGGGTCACATCGAGGCTGAGGTCGCCCGTGACGTCGGTGCTCGATCCGGGCTCGGGCCGGGTGCCATCGCCGATGAGCGCGGGACGAACGGTGAGCCCGAGCCCCAGGTCAAACGTCCCGAGGTCGGTCAACAGGCCGGCGTGGTTGGTCTGGAAGATCTCGTAATCGACGTTGACGCCGGCCCACCGGCTGCTTTCCTGCAACCGCTGCACCCGCCGCTCGACGTTGAATCCCCAGGTATGCAGGCCCTTCCTGAAGCTGATGCTCTCGATCGGAATCCGGATCTCGACCGCCCAGCCGGTCTTGCCGATCGCGGTCCGCGCCTCCCAGATCGCGTCCCAGTTGCTGTTGACGTCCGTTCCCTGGGCGATGACCAGGCCGTCGAATCGGGAGCCGGTCGGATTGACCGCGAACACATAGCCGGAGCGGCCATCGCGGAAGGTATCGAGAATGAACAGCAGGTGGTCTTCCTCGTCGAGCTCCGTGTCCCGCGCCTTGGAGAACGACGACGATCCCCTTGGGATCGGGGTCGTCGCACCGCGCGCTGATGTAGATCGCGTTCCTGCCCACCAGCACCTTGACCACCGTCCTTCCGGCCGGAACGCCGCCTTCCTCCGGCTCGATCGTGACCAGGTTGGAGATTGAATCCGCGGTCGCCCAGGCCTCCTCCGACAGGATCCCGTCGAGCACGATCCTGCTGTCCGCCAGCGTCCCGGCGCGGAGCTCGGGGTGGACCACCGCGGGCTCAGCCGCCTCGGCCTCGGGGGCTTCGGCCATCGTATCGGCCGGTTCACCCGCGACCTCGGCCAGGGTGTCGCCCGGTTCGGCGGCCGCGTCGGGGATGGCCTCCGCCTCAGCGGCCACCGCCGGCTCGCCTCCGTCCGCTGCCACTTTTTCCCCGCCCGGGTGAAGCCACCAGCTGCGGCTGGCGACCCATGCGGAGGCATCACCCGAGCGGTCCACCGCCCTGCACCTGAATCAAGAGTGGGCCGAGCGAGTCGCCCACGGCTGGTAGCGCAAGTGATAGCGTGTCCGTCGTGCGCGGCGCCGGGACCTCTCGCCGCTCGAGCGGTACGGAGCCCTGCATCGGCTGCACCAGGTAATGCCCCACGTTCTGGGCGTCCTCGGCGGGGGTCCAGGTGACCTGATAGCGGGCGCTGTCCTCGAGGCGAGGCAGCAGTTCGGTCACCATAACGGTGATACCTCGCGTGTCCTGGGCGAGCGCCGGCCCGGCGCCGAGCGCGAGTAGCTCGGCGACCAGGCAGGACTGAATCAGGCGCTTCCAGACGGTTGGTCGAATCACGGTGCCAGCCCTACTCTGCGGTCGTGAAGGAGGTTTCCACGTACGAGATGTTGCCATTCAAGCCGACGGTACCGATACCAAGCTGATACTCCGTGCCGGGGCGGAGAAACCCGTCCGGCACCGCGAAGGTCGTAGACGATCCCGGCACCCGGGCCGTGATCTCGACTCCCAGTTCGGCCTGCTCGATGTAGACGATGTAGGCCGCGAGGTTCTTGATCGGGGTCCAGGCGATCTCCAGGCCGCGAATCGGGACACCCTTCGCGTCGGGCTTGGGACGAAGAAACGCGCCCGGCGCTGGGAGCGCGTGACTGAGGCGGGATTCTCCGCTGGAGCTTGGCCCCGGCAGCGGTGGCACCGGTGAAGGCGTACACACCCTCGGGATAGGCGGCCTTCAGGCTGGCCGCGCTCTTCGGTTCCGGCGACTCGAACCGGAACTGGCGCATGCCCAGGGTGGAGGTATCGGGCGCGGTCACCTGACGATGGTGCGTCCGTCGGGAGACGCCACCGATCAGCTGCGCCAGCCCGGTCGCCCCGCCCTTGGCCTCGAGGACGATCTCGAAATCGTCGTCGGTGACGTTCTGTTCGAGGCGGAGGTTGGCCACGGCAAAGGGCGCCGTGGATCCGGGGCGTTCGCGGTCGAAGGCCGCCGCCGTTCCATCGAGGCCCACCAGCAGCGCCAGCCCTGCGAGCACGTATGCCGATCCCGTCATCCCGACTCCCGATGTTGGAGGAAGACCGTGGCGACGATTCGCCGCGGTCAGACTCTTGCCCATTTGAGAATCGCCTCCAGCAGCAACGTGGTCCGCGGCGATCAGGGCCGCATCCACCGATGTGGCCTGCGTGTCGAACGAGCCGGCATCGAAGTACTCCTTGGTCTGCAGCACCACGAAGCCGATCACCGCGATCTTCCCGGCGCGGAGGAACAGCGGGGCCCATTCGGTCGGGGTATCGAGACCGAGCCAGGATTCTGGAACTCGCCATCAGAGCCTCCGGTGGAGTGTCGTCTAGGACTTCTTCACCACCGCCTCGGTAGGCGGCTGCGTGAGAAACCGGGCCGGGCTGAGCACGAACTGATCGAACCCGACTCCTTCCATTCCCGCCTGCAGGCGGACGGTGACGTCGCCGGCGGTCTTGAAGGTGACCATCGCGGCGGAGGACGGGCTGTCCGCCATGTCGCAGCCGACCCACGCCCAGCCGGACTGGGTCGGCCCGCGGGCGGTGAGGTAGCTCTTGGTGCCGATCTTGAGCACCGGCTTGTTCGACGTGTCGATCGCGTCGGAGAATTGCACCCAGAGCATGTTGGCCTGCGAGTCGCCCTTGGGCGTGCCGACTTTCATGTGAATCCAGCAACGGTAGGGCACGCCCGCCTGCACCGGCACCTTGAACGTGACGTGAGGGTCATCTTCCGGCGGAGGGTCGAGAATCCCCCCCGTGTTGGGGGTCACGGCGAACTTGCCCCCGGCCGCGGCCGGATCGCTGCGGAAGGAGAACTCGGAGAGCGCGCCGTTGGGCAACTCGGACGCGTAGACGATGACTTCGGGGGCCGGGTTCTGCATGAGCCCGAGCCCGGCCCAGGCCGGACGAATAGCCCGGGGAAGCTGGGGCTTCCCCGTCAGGGAAGGCACCGCCAGCTCGGCGAACCCCAGGAACCCCAGCGCCGCCACCGCGGAGACCACGAACGGCAGCCCGGACCTCGTGATCACGTTGGGATCTTTCAGCATACTCTCCTCCGGTGGGCGTCCCACCTGGTCAGAAACTCACCGTGGCATTGAGGCGGAGCCGGTTCTGGAACTCGCGCCGCACCCCGGCCGGCACCTCGTGGGGGCGGTAGATGTAGAACGTCGCATTGAGCAGCATCCCGGGGATCGGAATCGCATCCACCGAGAGGGTATGAGTCTCCGAGTTGGTGCCCAGCGAGGTGTTGTCGTGCGCGAAGGCGGCCAGGATGGCGTCGGTCTCCGCCAGCGCGTAGCCGTAGCGGAACCGGGCGTCGCCGGCCTTCTGGCTCCGGCCGACGTACAGGTCGGCCTCCCAGCCGGTGTTGGGACCGTCGGCGCCGAAGTTGTGCAGGTACTCGCCCAGCGACTCGCACCGGGAACCGCTCTCCGAACCCGGTGTAGTCGACGGTCCCGATCGCGTCGAGCAGATCGAAATCGGAGAGGTAGCTGCCCCCGCCCGGCGCCAGGCGATTGCCGCGGATGATCTCCTGCATCGGTGTTCACCAGACTTCGGATGTTGTAGTCGTAGTAAGCGGCAGCGGTAGTTAGCCGCCACTTGCCGGTTGTAGCCGTCAGCGCGATTTGTCCGCCTCCCATGTCACTGCTGGAATCGCCCGGCTGCGCATCGATCATGAAATACAGCGCCGTGAGAGTGGCAGCCGCCCGAGCCGGGTTCCCGGCCGTCACCCGTCCCGCCACGCCCGACGGATTCACGTCTCCATCCCAGACCAGCTCGGTGGAGAGCAGCGGGTTCAGGAACTTGCCGCCATACAGCGCCCAGCGTTTGCGACTGAGCTCGATCGACGCGATATCGAGGCTCACCGCCAAGTCGTCGACGAACGATCCCACGGTAATGTCGGTCGAGTTCGGGTCGCCTGCCGAGCCGGTGGCGAGGCGCGTCCGGATGGTCACATCCTCGCGCAGCGCGTAACTGAGGCCGGCCCGGAAACGGATGACCTCCTTACCGAACGACGGGGCGCCGTTGCCTTCGCTGGTGTGCTCGTACCGGAGCCGGAAGTCTCCGCCGAAGCGGAGCTTGGGCGGGTCCTGGGTCTGACTCCCGGTGGCCAGTCCGGTCACCATCAGCAGTAGCGTACCCAGCGTCATGCTCAGTCTCCCCTGCAGAGTGGGGTTTGGTACCATCCCGGCGTGCGCCGGTTGCGGCGCCCGTCGGCGCGGCGGTCCTGTCGTTCGTGCCCTCAGGGACAATGGTGCCCCGGAAGTGGTAGTGGCCGCTCAAGGCGGATGCTCCCCCTTCCGGGGCAGAACCATCGGCTCGACTACTCTCACTCATTCAACGCACGGGCCAAGGCCCGTAGTCACTCGCGTCAGCTTTCTCTCTCGGTTACCGGCTGGTCGCCGCGGCAGTCTGCGAGTGACCACCGAATCGCAAGTACAGGCTCGGCACCACGAACAGGTTCAGCATGGTCGAGGTGACCAGCCCGCCCAGAATCACCACCGCCATCGGATGTTCGATCTCGTGCCCCGGAATGCTGCCGGCGACCACCAGCGGGACCAGTGCCAGCCCGCAGGCGAGCGTGGTCATCAGGATCGGCGACAGCCGCTCACGGGCGCCGCGCAGCACCAGCGCGGGGCCGAAGCGTCTCGCCTTCGATACCGTTCCAGGTGCTGGAAGTGGTTGATCATCATGATGCCGTTTCGGGCCGCGATGCCCAGGATCGTGAGGAACCCGACCAGGGAACCGAGCGAGATGATCCCGGTGCTCAGGTACGCGGCCAGCACGCCGCCGACCAGCGCCGGCCGGCAGGGTCACGAACGACAGGATGCCCAGGCGCCAGCTCTTGAACGAGGTCTCCAGCAGGAAGAGAATGCCGATCGCCGCGACGATCGCCAGCAGCAGGAGGTGCTTCTGGGCGTTCTGTCGTTCGGCCCACTCACCGAGCAGGTGAGCCGATGTACCCGAGCGGCAACTCCACCCCGGCGAGCCGGGCCTCGACGTCCTTGACGACGGCACCGAGCGGGCGTCCCCGGACGTTGGCCTGCACGTCGAGGCGCCGGGCGGCGTTCTCCCGCTGGATCATGTTGGGGGTCGGCTTCACCCGCACGCTGGCCACATCCATCAGCCGCACATGACCGCCGCCCGGGGTGTCGATCAGCATCTCGCGGACGTTGGTGAGGTTCTGGCGCGCTTCGGGGATGGCCCAGACCTGCACGTCGTACACCCAGCCGTCCTTGTGGATGTCGCTCACTTCGGCGCCGGTCATGATCTGGTTGGCCGACCGTAGCACGTCGCCTGGCTTGAGTCCGATAGCGCTCAGCGGCGTCGAGGTCCACCTTGACCTCTACGAAGGGGATCATGGTCTGGAGCTGCACGTGCAGGTCCACCAGTCCCTCGATGCCCTGCATGGTGCGGCCTTGATCTTCTCCGCCGTGGCGCGGAGCACATCCAGGTCCGGCCCATAGAGGCGCACGATGATCGCCTCCCCACCGCCGGTGAGCACCTCCCGGATGCGTTCTTTCAGATACGTCTGCACGTCGCGGTAGATGCCCGGGTATCCCTCCACCGTTTCCTGGATGGCGTGCAGGGTGGAGTCGTAGTCCGCCTTGGGATCCACACTGACCCAGTTCTCCGTGAAGTTCATTCCCACCGGCTCGTCGGCCACCAGGGCCCGCCCGATGTGGGCGCCGAAGTTGCGAACGCCGGGGATGGAACGCAGTTCCTTGCTGGCTTCGACCGTGATCCGGTACATCTCCGGGTGCGAGGTGCCGGGCTTGGTGAGCCAGTGCATCAGGAAGTCGCGCTCCTTGAACGACGGCAGCAGCTCCTCTCCGAGCTGCGGCGCCACGCCGACCCCGGCGAGCGCCACGATGCCCACCATGGCGTATGCCCGCTTCGGCACCTGGATGATCTTCGCCAGCAGGGCCTGGTAGCGGTCCTGGAGCCACCGCACCAGGGGGGACTGGTGCTTCTCCAGCGACGCATTCTTCAGCAGCATGAAGGCCATCGCCGGGGTCACGGTCAGCGCCACCACCATCGAGGCCAGCATGGCGAGGGCGTAGGAGATCGCCAGCGGCCGGAAGAAGGCGCCGGAGAGGCCCTCCATGAAGAACACCGGTAGCAGCGCCACGACGTCGATCAGCGTGGCGTACACGATGGCGCTGCGGACCTCGAGCGAGGCCTCGAGGATGATCTGCGCGAAGGACTTCTGGCTCCCCTCCAGCCGGTAGAGCCGCAATCGTCGCACGATATTCTCGACGTCGATGATGGCGTCGTCGACCACCACGCCGACCGCGATGACGAACCCCGCCAGGATCATCGTGTTGATGGTGGTGTCGCGGAGGTACAGCACCATCGCGCCGCCCATCAGCGACAGCGGGATCGCCACCACGCTGATCACCGCCGACCGCCAATCGTACAGGAAGAACACCAGCACCACGATCACCATCAGGCAGCCGAGCAGCAGCGCCCGCGTGAGGTTGTGCAGGGACAATTCGATGAACGTGGCCGGCCGGAAGATCTTCGAGTCGATCTCGATCCCCTTCAGGCCGGGCTCGAGTTCCGCCAGCGCCGCTTCCACCCCGTGCGTCACCTCGAGGGTGTTGGCCCACGGGAGTTTCTCGACAATCAGCATGAGGCCGGGACCGTCGTTGATGACGGCGTCTCCGACCATGGGCCACGTATCCCACAGCACGTTGGCGACGTCCCCGATCCGGACCGTCTTGCCGTTGACCACCTGGACCGGCACCCGGGCCACATCTTCCGGCTCGAACAGCGGCTGGAGGTGCTGCATCGAGAGCCGCTGATTGGGAGTGTCGATGAACCCCTCGGTCTGGGTCTTCGACGAACTCGAGAACGGCAACAGCCCGAAGTCCAGGGTCTCCGAGGTGACCTCGTGGATCCGGTTGAGCGACACCCCATGCCGGCGGGCCTTTTCCGGGTCCACCTGGATCGTGAACATCTTGATCCGCTCGCCCCAGATCGGCACGTTGGCGACACCGGGGACCTGGAGCAGCCGGAACCGGACGGTCCAGTAGCCGATCATCGACAGGTCTTTGAGGTCGACCGTGGTCGAGGACAGCCCGATCTTCATCACCCGGCTGGTGGCCGACAGCGGCTGGAGCATCACCGGTGGGGTCGCGGCCGCGGCCGGCAGGTTGGCGATGGCCAGCTGCAGGCGTTCCTGGGCCAGTTGCCGGGCATCCAGGAGGTCGGTGCCGCGCTTGAACAGCAGCACGATCTGCGACAATCCGTTGACCGACCGGGAGCGCATCACTTCCAGCCCCGGCGTGCCTCGGAGCACCTGCTCCATCGGATTGGTGATCAGGTCCTCCACCTCGGCGGAGGACATGCCCTGGCCCTCGGTCTGAATTTCCACCCGGGGCGGAGCGAACTCGGGAAAGACGTCCACCGGCATGTCGCGCAACTTGGCGATGCCGAAGAACACCAGCGCGGCGGCGCTGGCCATCACGAGGTACCGGAACCTCAGGCTCGACGCTACGATCCACTGCATCATTGGAGGCGATCTCCGTCAGGAGTCAGTGGCCGATCTCGAATTCGGCCCCGAACAGCTCGGCGGCCCCGACGGTCACCACCAGGGTGCCGGTCGGCGGTCCGTTGGACAACACCGCGAGGTCGCCGTCGATGTAGTCGACCCCGATCTGATGCCGGACGAAGGTGCGGGTCTCCGGGCTGGTATACACCCAGGTCTCGCCGTGGGCGTCGTACAGCACCGCCGCATAGGGCACCACCCGGCGCGGCGAGGCCGCGCGCTTGACCATGGCATCTCGAACCGGCGCGGTAGCGATATCGAGCCGCTCCATGGCCTTCTCGGTCAGGGTGACCTTGCTGAGCTCGCTGCCTTCGATGTGCTCGATGACCGCCGGCTTGACCTTCTCCACTTTGCCGGGGGTCCCCCCGCGGCAGGCCAGGAGCGGCAGTGTGGCCGCGATCAGGAAGACGCCCAACCAACGGTTACCGGACGACATACGACTCCCTCCACCTCGATGGGTCGGAACGCATCCCCGGGACGATCCGGAGAAATCGGAATGGTGATGTCGGCTCACTGGCCCTCCCCCGCGTCAACCTGCCTGTTCCGGTGGCGATACAGGAACACGATACCCAGCAACAGGAGGATCGGTACGCCAATCGCGAACGGCAGTACGCCGCCGGGGTTGAGCCTGGTGAACGGCGCCACCGTGAGGTGAATGCCCGAACTGGCCACTGGGTGGCTGGTGGCATCCTGGTCGGCAGGCTTCGGGATGACGACCATGTACACCATGTAGTCGCCCGCCAGAATCGCGTTCACCCGCCAGGACAGCGTCGGCGGACTGGCCGGCCTCGATGGTCTCGATGTACTGGGTGCGCTGGGGTGCCCAGTCTTCGGGATCGACCACGTCACCCTTGGCGTCGAGGTTGATGATGTTCATCGCCACCGTGAGCCGGGGGGAGTTCTCCGCACCAGCGTTGGTGATGGAGCTGTTGAAGAGGACGGCGTCCCCCGCCTTCACCGCCTTGGCCCCCACATCAATCGTGATCTGCACCGGCGGCGCTTCCTGGGCGAGCGCCGGTGTTGCGCCGAGCGTCAACGCGAGGCCGGCGATGGCCGCGGCGCTGGTCAGGGCGGCTCGCAACCGGCCCCGGCGGGCGGCGTCGAAATGGAGCCGTGGCCCGACAATCAGGACCAGCGAACCGACAACCAGCAGGAAGAGGAGTGCGGGCGAGGCAAACCAGGGCCACATTCTCTCGAAGGTCGAGTTGTTCACGAGGATCTTGCCCAGGAAATGAGTGGTGGCCGCGATCGGGGTGACTTGCTGGAGCATGGCCCCCAAGAGGCCGGTCTGGAGCGTGCCGGGGAGCTGCGTCGGCAGCAGCAGGAACAGGTACAGCCCCAGGCTGACGAACAGGCTGGTCTTGTTGGAGGCGCAGCGGATGCTCACCAGCAGCCCGATCCCGGCCATGGCCGGCGCCAGGAGACCTCCCATGATCGAGCCCCAGAGCAGCGCCTGGTGGAAGACTTCATCCCCCTGGGCGAGCACGATGGAGTACGGGATCGTCAGCGCCAGGGCGACAGGCCAGGGGGACACGGCGGCCAGCAGTTTGCCCACCACGATCTGCCTCCGGCTGGTCGGCGTGAGCAGCAACGCCTCGAGCGTGCCCCGTTCCCGCTCCCCGCTGATGCTGTCGGCGCCGAGAATCAGGCAGATGAAGATGCTGGACGCGAGCGCGATCTCGAGCATCTCGACCACCATCTCCTTGGGCGGGGTCAGGCTCAGCGCACTGTCCCGGGTAATGGTGTACGCGAAGAGCCCCAGCACGATGCAGTAGACGATCGTGAGGTTCAGCGCCTTCCCGCCCAGCCACAGGTCGCGGAGTTCCTTGCGGAGCACGATCCACCACGTGCCCGGCGTCGGCCCAGATGGTCCTGGCCCCGTTCCGGTTCCCGCGTGCACTTCGTTCATCGAGCTGCCTCCGTTGTCAAACACGATCGTTGCCACAGCTGCAATCGGTGCCTCTACTTGCCCGTCACGACCAATCTTCCGTCCCGCTGCCGGCTCCCCCTGAAGGCCCGGAGCCAGGCCCCAGGTGGCGCCATGTGCAGCCGTAGCGCGGGGCCGGTGGAGAGGAACAGCAGCGCGATGACGACAACCAGAAAGACCGTCGGCATCACCAGCAGAGACCGGGCTTGTCCCGGATCTCCGTTGTGCACGATGACCTCGGCCAGGAACACCGAAAAGGCATCGAAGGGATTCACTGTTTGCAGCACCGCGACCCGCTTGATCTCGGCGGCGGTCACCACCTTGCCCGGCCGGGCCAGATGGGTCGGGAGCAGCAGCAGCAGGTACAGACCGATGCTCACCAGCATGCTGGTCCGGTTGGTGCTGCACCACATGCTGACCAGCATCCCCAGCCCGGCCAGCGCCACCGCCAGCAGGGCTCCCAGGGGCAGGCTCCAGATCAGCGCGGGGACCAGCACGGGGTCGCCCTTGGCCAGCACCACCCAGTAGGGGATGCTGATGCCCAGAGCCACCGGCCAGGGCGAAAGGGCGGCCAGTAACTTCCCCAGCACGATCTGGCGGCGGCTGGTGGGCGTCAGCAGCAGCGCTTCGAGGGTCCCCCGTTCCCGCTCTCCGCTGAGGCTCTCGGCACCGATGATCAGGGTGATGAACAGGCTGAAGGCGATCGAGGCCTTCACCACCTCGAACATCAGCTCACCACGGGTGAGCAAACTCAATTCGGCATTGCTGGCAAACAGGAACGAGTACAGTCCCAGCAGCACGGTGTAGATCAGGATCAGGTGCAGGGCTTTGCCCCCGAGCCAGAGGCTCCGGAACTCGCTCCAGAAGATGACCCACCACGTGGGCCACCCGCCCGCCGGAGGTCGGCCGGGTCTGGCCGCGACGGAATGGTGGTCGCTCATTTGATCGCCTGGGCCGTCAGATTGAGGAACACGTCCTGCAACCGGCCGCCCTGAGGCTCGAAGCTCAGAATCGGGACGTCGGCCCGGATCAGGGCCTCGAGAATCTTGTTGTTGGTGCCGTTGGCGGCAGGAGCATCCAGCTCCACGCGGAGCCACCCCGGCATGCCGTCCGCCATCGTCACCCGCCGGATGAACGGGACCGCCGCCAGCGCCCGCTCGCCGGCTTCCACCATCTCCGCCGGCACCCGGACCCGGACCATGTTCTGCTCCGCCGTCCCGATGACCTGGGCCACCGGGCCCCGGGCCACGACCTCACCCAGACTCAGGATCAGGACGTCGTCGCAGACGGTCTCGACCTCCGGCAGGAGGTGGCTGCACAGCACCACGCCGGCGTGGCGGTCCCGGGCAATCTGCTTCACCAGCTCACGCAGCTCTTGCTGACCCCTGGGGTCCAGGCCCAGGGTGGGCTCATCGAGGAACACGACGGCGGGGTCGTTGACCAGCGCCCGCGCAATGCCCAGGCGCTGCCGCATCCCGTGACTGTAGCTGCCCACCAGCGACTTGGTGCGCTGGCCGAGACCCACTTCGCCGAGCAGGGCCATGCCCCGCGCTCGGGCGTCTTTGGCCGAACGCCCATAGAGCTGGCCGAAAAACGTCACATACTCGATCCCGGTCATCTGCTTGGGCAGCCCGAAGGTCTCTGGTAGCACGCCGATCCTCCGGCGGATCAGTTCCGGGTGCTCGCAGCTGATGCCATCCACCTCGAACCGACCGTCATCCGGTTCCAGCATGGTCGTGAGCACGCGGATCGAGGTGGTCTTCCCGGCGCCGTTCGGGCCCAGGAAGCCCAGGATCCGGCCGGCGCCCAGGGTAAAGGAGAGGCCCTTGACCGCCGCCCTGGGCCCGTAGGATTTGCGGACCCCTTCGGCCACCAGGACCGGCGATGTTTGCCCAGTGCTGGTTGTCATACCGCTTCGCCTCCGGCGGCGGGAGCCAGTTCGAGCTCGGGCTCACGCCGCCCGCCGAAGCGCAGGTACAGGGCCGGCACGAGGTGGAGATTGAACAGCGTCGATGTGATGAGACCCCCGAGGACCACCATGGCGATCGGGTGAACGATCTCGAGCCCCGCGATGCTTCCGAGCACTACCAGCGGCACCATGGCCGCGGCGGTGGTCAGCGCCGTCACCACGATCGACTCAAATCGCTCCCGCGTCCCGCGCAGGATGAGTCCGGGCCCGAACGGTTCCCGGTGGTCCTCCTCGAGATGTTCGTAGTGCCGGATCAGCATGATGCCCTGGCGCACCGCGATGGCCAGCACGCCGAGGAAGCCCATGAGCGACCCGAGTGAGAGCATGCCTCCGTCGATCAGCGCACCGAAGGCACCGCCCGACAGGGCCACCGGCAGACTCAGGAAGAAGAGCAGCGCCAGCCGCCAGCTCCGGAACGCCGCCTGAAGCAGCAGGATGATCCCGACCGCGACCGCGAGGGCGAAGCTCACCAGCCGATCCTCGGCGGCCTCACGCTCGGCGGTCTCGCCCAGCAGCGCGGGGTAGTACTCGACTGGAAAGTCGATCTCGGCCAGCCGGCTGTCGATGTCGTCCTCGACCAACGCCAGGTCGCGCCCACGGACATCGGCGAGGATGTCGATCCGATTCTGCAGGGCCTCGTGGTGGATCACGGTGGGTGTGGGCGCGATCACCACGGTAGCCACGTCGCCGAGACGCACGTGCCCGCCGCGAGGGGTGTCGAGCAGGAGATCGCCCACGTCGCTCACGCTGTTCCGGCTGGCCGGCGTGCCCCATACCACGACGTCGTAGACCTTCTGTTCCTCGAACACGGAACCGACGCTCAGGCCGGCGAACATGGTGGCGGCCGCCCGGCGCACGTCGCCCGGCTTGAGTCCGTACGGTTCCGCGGCGGCGAGGTCCACCTGGATCTGCACCTGGGGCTGCTCCACGTAGCCATCCACCCGCACACCGGTGATCCCCTCGATACCCACCAGCGCCTGCCGGACCTCCTCCGCCTTGGTGATGAGTACGTCGCGCTTCTTACCGTAGAGCCGGACAACGATCGGCTGCCCCGCACCCGCCAGCACCTCCCGGATCCGCTCGGTCAGGTAACTCTGGGCGCTCCGGGAGAACCCCGGATAGCCGTCCACCACCTGCTGAACGGCGGCCACGGTGGCGTCGTAGTCGGCCGTGGGTTCGATGCCGACCCACAGCTGGCTGTGATTCACATCCACGATCTGATCTCCGGTCACCGCTCGTCCCAGATGGACGTGGGCGCTGCTGACGCCCGGAAGGGACCGCAACTCCTCGCTGGCACGCGTCATCATCCGCAGCATGGCGGGATGGGATGTGCCTGGGGCCCCGGCCCACTCGATGCGGATATGCCGCTCCTTGAAGGACGGGAGCAGTGACTCTCCCAGCGACGCCCACACCGCGACGCCCGCTGCCAGGACCACCAGCGCCGTGATCAGGGCGGCGCGCGGGGCCCCGAGGCCCCGCTCGAGCGCGCCCTCGTAGCCGCGCCGCAGCCATTGGATGATCGGGGACGGCCGCTGACTGAGCGGCGCGCCGCGGAAGATCAGCAGCCCCAGTACCGGGGTGACCAGCATCGCGATGACCATGGCGGCCACCAGCGCGAGGCTGACCGAGAGGGCGAGCGGCCGGAAGAACGCACCGGCCAGGCCCTCCATCATGAACACGGGAACCAGGGCGAGGAGCAGTATGAGCGTGGCGTACAGCATGGGACCACGGGTCTCGGAGGCCGCCTGGATGGCGATCCGGGCGGTTGACTCGTGGGTCCCGGCCTCCCGACGCGCCCGGAGGCGCTCCAGCATGGCATCCACGCTGATGACGGCGTCATCGACCACGACCGCGAGGGCGATTACCAGTCCCGCCAGCACCATCGTGTTGAGGGTTCCACCGACCAGCCCAACCAGCGCCGTTGCGGTGACCAGGGCCAGCGGGATCACGATGAGCGCGATCAGGGCCGAGCGCCAGTCGCGCAGCAGCACCACCAGCAGCAAGACGGCCAGCACCGCGGCGACCACCAGCGCCTGGGTCAGATTGGCGAACGCCACCTCGATGAAGGTGGCCGCCCGGAACAGCGAGCCATCCAGCTCCACGCCAGGAAGGCCGGGATGCAACTCGGCCAGCGCGGCCTCGACTCCACGGCTCACGTCCAGGGTATTGGCCCCCGGTCGCTTTTCGACGACCAGCAGCAGGCCGGGACCGTCAGTGAGGATGGCGTCGCCGATGAGCGGCGGGTGCCCTTCCACCACGGTCGCCACGTCCCCCAACCGCACGGAGGTGCCCTCGACCACCACTTTGGCCAGGTCCTCGGGCGACGAAATGGGCAGGACGTGCCGGATCTCGAGCCGCTGATTGGGGCCATCGATCCACCCGCCCGCTCCGGGGTGGGATGCTTCCAGGAAGGTCAGCGGCGAGATCCACAACGCGTTACCGGCGGTCTTGATGATCTGACTCTGGGTCACTTGCCGGGCGCGCAGCCGCTCCGGATCAAGCTGGACCTGCAGCTGCCGGTCCCGGTCCCCCCAGACCGCCACGTTGGCCACCCCGGGAACACCCAGCAACCGGGGCCGGATGGTCCACCGCGCCAGAACCGACATCTCCATCAGCGACAGCTTCTTCGAGGACATCCCGATCATGGCCATCCGGCTGGTCGCGGACAGCGGTTGCATCATGACCGGCGGCTTGGACGCATTGGGTAAGGCGTACGCCCCCGTAAGCCGCTCCTGCACCATCTGCCGCGCCCGCATGAGATCGGTGCCGGGCCGGAAAATCATGATCACGGAGGAGAGCCCGGGAATCGACCGGGACCGCATCGTCTGGAGCCACGGCACTCCGGCCACCAGCTCCTCGACGTTCAGCGTGACCAGGTCTTCGACCCCGTTGGCCGACAACCCCAGGGCTTCGGTCTGGATCTCGACGTACGGCGGCGCGAACTCGGGGAGCACGTCGACCGGCATCTGCCGGAGTTCCCCGATACCGACGACCATGACCGCTGCCGCGGCGGCGATCTACCAGGACCCGGAGCCGCAGGCTTGCTTCTATGATCCGACGCAACATGGCTGGCAACCTCGGTGTGGAGTCAGAGACCAACCGACGCTTCTACACAGGCCTTCGGGCTCTGTGCGCAACGGCGGCACTGCCGTCAATCGGGCCAGATCCCGCGAACATCAAAGCCGCCCCGCACCCGAGGGTGCGGAACGGCTATTCACTCGCAGTGGCCCCGACATCGGTTCCACCGGTGGGGTCTGGCCGTACACCGCCGCACTGCGCTTGTAGGCGTCACGCTCCATCGCCAGCGCCTTCTCGCGGACGGCCGCTATCCCGGCCGCGTCGAGCTGCTCGAGACGAGTCAGTTCGAGGGTCTCCTTGGTCTTCTCGCCCGCTCCCCGCCACCCGACCCGGATGTTCCCGACCCCGCGGGCGAAGTACTTGAGCTGCTGGGCGTCCTTCTCCGAGGCGCTGGTCTCCGCGATCACCAGCACGTCCTCGTAGCACTTCACGGGGACGCAGGTCTGCTGACCCATCTGATCCACCTGACCGCGGTCGGTCCAGCCCACGGCCGGTCCCCAGCCCTGGGCGTAGCTCGGCGTGTCGAGCTTGCGGATCGGCCGGCATCATGATCCCCGCCCGGGCCTCCTCGAAGCCGTGGATCCAGGCTGGCGCCGCGAGGAATTTGCCGCCGTCGTACTCCTCCGGATATTCGCCCATGCGCCAGACGGTGCCGTTGGTGTCCTGCGCGAAGAAAGCCAGCTCCGCCTCCACCAGCTCCCCGTCACTGTAGTCCAGGTCCCAGGTGACCAGGGAGCGCACGCCGCCGATGACCTTGGTCAGATCGGTGACGTGGATTTCCACTCGATGCGGCACGGCGGTCCCGTCATCCTCGATGGTCGTTCCCTCGTATACCAGCCGGGTTCCCGGCTTGAGCGGCATCCAGGCGTTGTCGATCTCGGTCGAACGGCCGAAGCTGCCGGCGTCGAAGGTTTCCAAGGGCTGATCGCTGGTTTGAGCCGCGGCGGGAATGCTGTCACGACCTGCGCCACAGGCCAGGACCAGCCCGGCGCACGAGAGCACGCTCAACCTGGTAAGTCCGGGTATCACGACTGAGGTCCTCCAGAGGAAACGGTTACGAGAGGTTTGCTCTTGACCCTGCGGGCCCGGTGGGGCCGGACGGTCATTTGGTGCGCCGACATGTCCCGCGGCCCTGCCGCAGGCGCTCCTGCTTTGCCGACGGTTTGCCGGACCGATGGGTCTCGACTCCGGAAACGCCACACATCATCGGCGCGGCACCAGACTACAGATTCCATAGTTGTCGCGCTAGACCCTGATCGTCCACACTCGTCGGGCGGCCGTAGCAGGCCATACTGAGACCTCGACGGTGGTTGCGGAATCATCTTCTGGCTCGGAAACCTGTTTCGGGCAGACCAATCCAGCGTCGGTAGGGCGCAAGAGCCATACCCAGGCCTGGCCCGGCCGGGTCGAACCGGCGCGGAGATCCGCGACCGCCGTGCATCGGACGCGGGAGGCCGGCCCTGCGCTAGTTAGGTCCGATGGAGCAGGTGGTGCGGTCGCGAATGTCGGGAGGGGGACAACGGCGCTAAAGCGCATGGCAGACGCACTTACGGCGTTGCGTCTGAACCGGGGGTGGGTGTGGAGTCGGGAAGCGGGCAAAGGCACGGGGTACCGCGTGTAAGCGGTCAATCTTGCAGCGGGAATGGCGCGCTGTCAATATCGGTGAAACACCGTAGGCGAGCCGAGGGCCAGGCCGATCGGGGTCGTTACGAAATCGTGTGGAGCCTGTGCGACACACCTGTCACCGGACAGCACATCGAACGGTGCCGACCGGTCGAGCAAACCCGACCGGTTGGTTCGACTCACGGCACGGCCGACGACTCGACGGTGCTGAGGGCACTGGGGCTCCTGCACCTGTGCACGACCGGTGAGAGCATCAGGCCCGCGAGGATGGGAGCCGGATCCGGACGCAGATCCGGATATCATCGTGGATCCGCCATCGATAGGTTGCCTCCACCCCTGGCGGAGGCAGATCGATGACGGTCTTTCGTTATCTCGGCATCCCTGAAGTGCTGGCGTCGGAGGTTCGCGCCACCCACGATCACCGAGTACGGCCACCCGGCGCATCGCGAGGCTGCGCAGGGTCTGGACCGTGCCGATCGTTCCGAGGACGTTCGTCGCGGTCAGGAGCACGCATCCTCTTGACCACCAGCCCTTTCAGGACCCGGGTAGATCTCCCAGCGCCAGGGCCGGTGTTCATCACGCCGCCAGTGCCAGCGGATGACGGGCCTCGACCTTGCCCAGCCGACGGAGCAGCCTCCGCTGGTGCGCGCGGGATCGGAGCCGTGGCGGCTGGTCGCCAAGGAACGCGTCGGGTCGACGCCGCTGAAGGCAGTGCCTGTCCCGGCTCTTTGCCATCGGCGGGGTCGAGTACGTGCACGCCAGGAATTGGCGAAGCCGGATGCTTCATGGCGCGGGTGGAATGGCCGGTCCGGACTGACTGATTGCCCGGGATGGGCGACGGGGGCGTCAAGGGCCGGGGGTGCACTCGCACACCGGACAGCCCTTGTCGAACACCACTCGCCACTGCCCTCCGGGCTCGCGACGCCAGACCGAATTGAAGGTACCGATCCGCTTTGCCGTCGGATCCCAGACGGGGCCGCTGCTCAGGGCGAGGGTACCGGAGGCGAGTACCTCGACCACTTCGGGCTGCCAGGAAAACGGGGCGGTCTGGCCCATCGAAGAAAGCCTTCCAGTCAGCGAGCACCGCGGACTTGCCCCTCGCGGGCCCGGCGACCGAAGAAGACACTTTCCTCGACGCAGGTAGGTCGCGAACGCCGTGAAGTCCCGTCTCGCCATGGTGGCGGCGAAGCGCGGTCTCCGCTTCGCGGACCTGCTCCGCCAGCTGAGCCGGGGTCTGGGCCGACGCCGGCCGCATCGTGAGGGCGACGCACAGCGGCAGGGCTGATCATCCGGAACAGTGACATTCCGATTCTCGATGGCGCAGGGGAACAGCAGGGTGGATGGGATCCGGGCGCGTTCCCCCGTACGGCTCCAGGTTCGAGGGGATTCGAGGGGCAGGGCAGGGTCACATGACGTAACAGCGAATCGCGGACTGCGGCGACGCTCGGTCGTACAGGCCGCCGGCTTGTCTGGTGTCAGGCTACTTCTGCGGCGCTTTCGTTTCGCTGTGCAGGACGGCCTGGCACGAAGTCTTGCGTCCGCTTCCATACCGTTGCGCACCAGTAGTCACCGCGCAGGTCGTAGCCCTGATAGTTCCCTCGGACAGTCGCCCGATACGTCACCGCAAACAGTCCCGGCCCGAGCGGACTGGATGATGAAGTCGTTGAGCTGATACGACCGGTAATGGACGTCGGCGAATGTGGCCAGCTCCCGGGCCTTGTCATGCACGCCGTCCGGGTAGACCCCGCGATACCCCGGGGCCAGAAAGGTGGCGAACGCCTCGACCCGGCGGTCGCGCGATGTGGCCCAGAGCGAGTCCTCGAACCCCCTGATGAGCACCGAGTCGGCGCTCGAAACCTGTGCCTGACTGGGCGCTGGTCCGAGGCTCGTGAACAGGACACTTCCCAGCATCAGGACGGCGGCCCGGCGCGCCAGGCGTTTCCCCGCGGTTCGTGGCATCAAGAGCATCGATTGAGAGGTTCGCTGTCCGGGGGCACGTCCCCCGCCCTGGAACAAGGTAGGGACGCGGAGACCGCGATGGAAGCAGGTCGGACGGCTAGGGCCTTCTCGGCCGCCGGATCAGACTCGTCGCCAGGTGGGTGACCATTCCCAGTGTCTCGCCGCTGACCTTGTCGCGGGTATCCTCGCTGGTGTGGTGCCATCGATGGCCCGGCCCGTATTCCATATCGATGACCAGAACGGCCGGAATGCCGGCCTGCTGCAGGGAACGATGGTCGTCGATGAGTCCCTCGCCCGATCGGAGCGGAAAGAACTCGCCATAGCCGAGCCCGTGTGCCAGCCGCCAGATCCAGGCGACGGTCTGGGGTGCGGCGAGCAGGGAGTGGTCCTCCTGAAGAAAGAGCGGGTCGCGGTCGGCGACCATGTCCCAGACCACGGCCATGGTCGGCGGCGGGCGGCCGGCCTGCGCTCGGGCGTACCGACGCGATCCAATCAGGGTCTCGGTGGTGTCACGAAAAGATCCGTAGTCCTCGCCATCGACGAACAGCAGATCGACGCCGACATCGGGAGCGCGCCGGCGGAGCGCATCGGCGACACCCAGGAGCAGAGCGACGCCGGAGGCGCCGTCGTTGGCGCCCGGGACCGGCTGCGTCGGACTCCGGCGGGTTGGCGTGCGGGCGGGTATCCCAGTGGGCGACGAACAGAATCCGGTTTCCGAGGTCCGGCCGGAAGTGCGCCACGAGGTTGCGTAGCCGGAGCGTGTCCCCGCGCCCCGTTACATGCGCCCAATCATCGACCGTGACGGAGTCCGCCCGTTCCCGCAGCAGGGAATCCAGCCAGCGGCCCATCCGGCGGTGCCCCGCGCTCTCCGGGCTCCGCGGTCCGAACGCGAGCTGCGCGTCGAGGTACCCCAGAAGAGTCGTTTCGGCGATCTCGGGCGGCGGAAGGTCCAGCGCGCAGTTCGCCAGCATCAGCAGCCCTGCGGCGAGGGAAGACGACCCGAGCGCGCGCATGCCGGAACCGATCAGGACCCGGCGAGGGTTCGAGCGAATCGTCGGCCGGTGTATTCCCAGCCCAGGCTCCGGTAGAACGCATGCGCGCCGGAGCGGAGCTCGGCCGTGGTGACAATGATCCGGCCCGAGCCCCGCTGTCGGGCGAATGCCTCGGCGGCCGCCACCAGTTGCCGGCCCGCGCCCTGGCCGCGAGCAGTCTCACCGACGACCAGGGACGTCAACAGGGCCACGGGGGTCTCGGCGTGGATGGCTGGAAAACAATGCAGCGTCACGAGGCCGATGACGTCGGGACCGCGCGCGGCCACCAGCGCTTCCGAGTGGGGATCCTGCCGCAGCGTACGGAGACGGCTGGCGACCTCTTCGGGGGAGGTGGGGTACCCGAGTTCACCCAGCAGAACGGCGATCGCCGGGTGATCGTCGTTGTGAGCCGGCCGAACGGCGAAGGGGGGCGAGGTCACAGGGCGCGGAGTTCGGTCGCACCGAGCACTCCACGAAACGGATGGGGAGCGCAGGCCCGCCGGTCGCCGGGCTCCTGCGCGAGAAAGCCGGACGCTCCCAGGTGGCACAGGCCGCCGGGGAGCGCCGGTAACGCCACAGTCCGGTGCGGCTCAGTTGGCGCGAGTGCCCTCGAACCGGAGGTACACCACCGAATCGGCGCCAGTGGTCTGGTACCGCGCGACGGAGGTGCCAACCAGCTTGCCGTCCTGCAGGCGGGTCACGTTGGTGACGCTGACCTGGACGCCCTTCCGCAGGACGCTCTCATAGGGGCCGGTCTCGGTCACGATGCTGTCGGCGTCCACCGCTACCACCCGAACTGGAATCGGCTTGCGGTCGGGGAAGTTGAAGCTCCAACCGTCGGTGCTCGAAGTGGTCACCATCTGGAATTCCACCAGGGTGCGGCCGTCGGTCTGGGCCGAGCTGCGGACGTTCCATGTTCCTGCCACGTCGCTGAGCGCGACCGGGGTCACGGCTCCCGCCGACATGGCCCCGTCGCTGGCGGCCTGCTTGTCGGACTTGGCGCACGCGGCCAGCAGGAGCATGCAACCGCAGGCAATGATCTTACGCATCATGTTCTCCAAATTGAGTTGGGGGTGGGGGGGTCGAGGCCATGTAAGCTAGGCGGTCGGACCCCGGTAGGCAAATCGGCACCGAGGTCGGCGCGCGGCCGCGGCCGCGATCAGATCCGCGGTTCCGACATCAGGGCCAGGGTGTTGCCTTCGGTGTCGTCGAAGAACGCCATCCACACCTCCCGATCGGGCAACCGCGCCAAGAGATGTGGCTCCTGACGAAACCCTACGCCGCGCGAGACCAGCAGGCGATGGGTCTCCTGGATATCCGTCACGCTGAAATAGACGATCGAGCCCGGATGGGCGAATTCCGGGTCTTGCGGCACGTCGAGCAGTAGCCGCACACCGGCGCAGTCGAAGAAGGCCAGCTGCGGCGGGGCGGTGAACAGGAACGGGATGCCGAGCGTGTCGCGGTAGAACCGGATGGCGCGATCGAGATCGCGGGCGGTCATCGCGATCTGGCCGATGCGCGAAAGGCCTCCAACGGCGGTCATCGGGTCCTCGGGGTGCTAGGTGGACTTGAAGGCGTACTTGGCCACGAGCCGCGACACGGTGCGCAGGCCTCGAAAGGTGGCGTTGGTCTTGAGGGTCTTCTCCAGCAGCGAGTTCGAGAAGGTCGACTCGCTCTGTTTCTTCCGGCAGAGCCAGTACACCTCGCGGCCATGAACACGGAAATCGTCGATCGGGGTCCTGAGAGCCATCAGCGCCTTGACGGCGGGAGGCGCGAGGGGCCGGGCGAGGAAGCCCACCGTGAACGCTCCCGCGCTGCGCACCCGGGACGCGGGAAAGGGGGAGTAGCAGGCGATCGCCGCCACCTCGGCTTCGGTGCGAATGAACGTCTTGACCTCGTATCCGAGCGCGGTGGCGAGGCCCCGTTCGATCCGGCGTTCGAGGGCCTGGATGTTAGTGGCGTGCGAATCGAAGATGACGTTGCCGCTGGCAATGAAAGTTTCAACCCCGGTGAATCCGGCGTTGCCGACAATGCGGCGCAGTTCGGCCATGGACACGACGTGTCCGCCGACATTGATGGCCCGAAGAAACGCGATCAGACGTGGCATGGTGTCCAGGCGGCCGGCGGGGGCCGTCGAAGCCCTAACTACCGTGCGGCCGATTCCTCCGGCATGGTCATGGGTGGGCAATCCGTCCGCACCGACACGATCCGCAGTTGCCGGGAGACCTGCCCGACCGAGGTGGCCTGGAGTCGGCTAAGCAGCGGGCACCCCCGGTGCAGGGTGATCCGGTACAAGGTGGTGCGCACCGTGTCGCCCATCACGACGGCGGCGGGCAGGACACCGGGCCCCAGCCACCCGCGGAGCGCGGCCGAGTCGCGGGCAACGGCTTCCGTCGCCCAAGCCTCCGGCTGGGTCCCGAGCTGGGGTTGGGCGACTCCCGCGCTCGAATCTGCTGAAATCCCCGGGGGGGCGATGGGCAGGGGACCAATCGCAAGGGTCGCCGGGGGGCCCGGCAGGCGAGCGTCTGAGTCGCCCAGCGCGCGAGCGAGGAGATCGTGCAGCTCCCCGCTGGCAGGACCGCCCAGAATCGGAAACGTATAGGTGGTGAGTCCCATTCCCACCATCACCGCCGCCAGGGTGATGACCAGGGTTCGGGAGAGCGTGGTCACGAGGGACATGTCGCCGCCGCTATACCCGCGGGACCCAGGCCCAACCCAGGCGCAAGGCCGCGGGATACAAGGCGAACAGCAGCGCGCCGAGTATGGTCAGCGGCCAGGTAATCTGTGCCGCGAGACATTGGGTCGCCTTGGGCGGCTGGCGGGCCCAATCGAGGGCGGCAATCAACGGAGGGGCGCTCGCCACGATCACGCTCACGGTCCAGGTGAGCCATCGAGCCCAGGCGGCCATCCCCGGAGTGTGGTGGGCGGTGGAACGGACCACGAACGCGGCGAACGCCAGCGCGACGTAGAGCTGCCCGAGCACCGCCAGCACGAGGCCCAGCACCCGGAAGCCGGAACCGCCACACACGCTACTGAGGCGGGCCACCAGGGAACCGGGGCTCCCCGCTACCCGGAGCGCGAGCGTCCAGAGGGCTGCCGCGATACTGCCGGGCAAAGCCACGACAAAGAGGTAGGCGAGTCCGTGCATGGGACACTCGGCCCGGGTGGACGGGGTAGACCCAGGATCTACGCCGTGCTAACAGTAGGCATCGCCGCTGGAGCACTGGCTGAGCAGCAGGGCGAGGGCGACACCGCCGCCCACGGCGGCGACGAGGCCGATCGTGCGCGTCCACGACGTGCGTCGGACCGAGACGCTCTGCACGTCGGTCAGCGCGATTCCCGGGCGGCCTCCCGTGGTTGCAAAGCCCCACAACGAATCCCCCTGCACACTCGGGTCCAGCAGCAGCAGCTTCGAATCATCCGTCCGGCGCACCAGGATCTGATCCGGGGAGTGCTCGCGTACGTACTCGGCCGGAGTCGACCCGGCGACCCGCCAGGTGTGACATCCCGTGAGCAGGGCGGCGAACACCATGCAGATCCGTCCGATCGGGCGAGCCGGGCGCCGAGGGCGGACCCGGAGGGGCGGTGGCTCAGCCACCGGGCGACGCGGCCCGTCGGGCCTGGGCGAGATAGCCCGGCTCGAGATCGAGCAGATTGGCGAGCTTGCGGACCAGGTAGGCCTCATGCTCGGCGATGTGGCCGTCCGCCAGAATGACCCCCCACATGACCTCGGCGAGCAGCAGCTTCTGACCAAGGTCATACTGGTCGGCGATGAGCCGGGTAAACTGGAAGTGATCGACAGACCGCTGGCGTTCCTCGGCGGCCAGCGTCAGCAGTTCCTGAACCGTGGCCTCATCCAGCGCCAGGTGGCGTCCCAGCGCCCCTTCGATGTGCGCGCGCTCGGCATCGGTGAACTCCCCATCGGCGTGGGCCAGTTCGAGCAGCAGGGCGCAGGCCGCCACCTGCACGCCCGGGAGTCGTCCAGGCGCCTGCGGGGTCGAGGGCGAGGGCGATGGTGAGGGCGTGATCTTCTTGGCAACGAAACTGCGTATCGCGTCGAGCATCGGGCCGGCCGGACGATAAGGTACTGGGTAGACATCACGCCGGGGCGTGACGAGGACGACGGACTACAACCTAGGGTCGCTGAGTGCGCGCCGAATGGCAAGTCCGGATTCCGGGCGACCCTGATCGCTCGTTGCGCGTGGCGGGGAAGTCATAACTCGGGGGGAGCGTGCTGGGAGCGGGTGATCGATGCCTGCCAAGCGGTCATCAAGTCGGCATAGCTCGCCGCGGTCAGTTGCTTGAGCGTGGCATTACCGGCGCGGGTGAGGCCGGTAAGCGACTGCGTCACGGTGACCCGGGTGTGGTCCGGCCCATCCCCCTGACAGTTCACCAGCACCGTCCCCACCCTGGACCGGGGGGTGAAACAGCCGTACTGAGCCACGGCCAGGTGGGGATCATACTGGAGCACCAGCCAGATCGTCTTTTCGTCGCCATGAGTGGTCCGAAATACGGTGCCGGGATCGTTGGACGGGTGCAGCGGGTGGAGATACTCGGGATCCCATCCCGTGACCCAGGCGCGCTCGCCTTCCGGGGAGAACAGCGGGAACACATGCCCCAACGGGAGGTGGAGGGCGAACGTGCCGGTGTGCTCGACATGGACTGGGATGAACGCAGCGGTTCGTGGCATGGCTGGTCGGGCGAAGGGTCTGAATTCCGAGGTGGGCGGCCTGGCCGCCAGCGGTCAATGAAGTCCCCTGAAGGATACAGCGAGCGATCGGCGCCAACTCTCCACCGTTAACCGATAGGCGATGCTCGGGCGCGGCACGGGCCACTTGGGCAAGTCCCAGCTCAGCCGGCCGGTCTCCATGAATCCCAGCTTCAGCAGCACTCGCAATGATGCGGGGTTGGCTTCGAGGGACACCGCCATGGTTGCCAACAGCGCCAACGTCTCGAAGCCGAAGTGCAGGGTCGCTGCGGCGGCGGCCGTCGCCCGGCCGCTGCCACAGTAGGGTCGCCCGATCCAGTAGCCGAGTTCCGCTTCCCGCGTGGCCGGATTCACGTCCTTGAGCAGCGATACGCCCACCGGCTTGCCGTCGGGATCGCACACGGCAAAGGCATACCTGGTTCCGAGGGCCTGGAGGGCAAGGGCTTCCGTGATCCAGTCCCGGGCACCCTCAGGCGGATAGGGAAAGGGGAAAGGGGTGGTCTCCGAGATGGCGGGATCCTCCAACAGCGGCTGCAGCGCTGGTGCATGCGCTGGCGCAATGGGTTCGAGCCGGATCATTCCGGGACACCGTGTGTGCCGGTCATGTTGCCCGGGCCTTGGAGCGGCGGATCGACAGGTAATAGTGCCACAAGACTCGGGCGGCCACCGAACGCCACGGTGCCCACTCGGCGGCCAGGCGGGCCATCGCCGTTGGGTGCGGGCGAGCCCGGAGCCGCTTCACACGATGAACCGCGTCGGCCAGGGCCAGATCCCCCTGGGGCCAGATATCGGGACGGCGGAGCGCCATGAGGTAGTAGATGTCGACGCTCCATGGCCCGAGCCCTCTCACCTGGAGCAGGGTGAGGCGACCGGCCGCATCCTCCGCCCGAGCGACAGCCCGGAGATCGACCAGACCCTGCCCGACCTTCTGCGCCAGCTCATGACAGTAGGAGGCCTTCTGACGGGTGAAGCCCAGACGTCGCAACCCGACGACGCCCAGGCCGGCGAGTGCGTCCGGCGTGATCGCTCCGGCGTGCTTCCGAAGCCGGTGGTACATCGTTTCGGCGGCGGCCAGCGATACCTGTTGCTCGAGGACGATCCGGACCAGAGTCGAGAACCCCGGACGCCGGCCCCAGAGCGGTGGCGGGCCGAAACGCCGCACGACGGCCGCGAGGTCCGGATCACGGGCACACAGGACCCTGATGCCCCGCCGGAGAGTGGCGGTAGTCAGCTGCCGGGGTGGGGGGAGACGGGTGGACATCCGGCCCTGACGGCGGATCGGGGGGCTCAGAGCAACGGGGTGGCGCACGACTGGCTGACATCGGCCTCGAGGTCCTCGGGGGTGGCCTTCGGGGCGTAGCGCCGGAGCACGGTACCATCCCGGCCCACCAGAAACTTGGTGAAATTCCACTTGATCGACGTGGTGCCCAGCGCGCCGGGCTGAGCCTCCTTGAGCAGTTCGTAGAGTGGATGGGCCTCGGCTCCATTCACGGAAATCTTGGCGAACAGCGGGAAAGTCACACTGTATTCGCGGGCACAGAATGCCTGGATCTCGGCCTCGGAGCCAGGCTCCTGGTGACCAAACTGGTCGCACGGAAACCCGAGCACCGCAAACCCCCGGGCGCGATGTCTCCGGTACAAGGCTTCCAGGCCGGCGTACTGTGGGGTAAAGCCGCAGCCGCTCGCGACGTTGACGATCAGCAGGACCTGGCCATCATGAGGAGCGAGCGTGGTCATCTCACCCGCGATGGTCTTGACTGGAATCTCGTACAGGCTGGCTGCCTGTTTCCTGAAGGTCGCCATGGCGGGGTTGGTCGAAGTCAGAGGCCGTGCCCGGGAGTAGAGTGTTCCTTAAGGTACACCCCGTCTGCCCCACCGGGAGCCGGAAGGAGCAAATGGCCCCTGCTCAGCGCCGCTTGCGGCGTTTGCGGCCGGCCGCGGCCAACGCCCGTTCGACCCACGGTCCCAGGGCTTCGACGTCTTCGAGCAGATCACCGGGAACCCCATAGTAGCTCATGGTCTCTCCTCCCGCCCCGGCAGGTTGAAACGGCGTCATCCCCCGGTCCTCGAATTCACGGCGGGTCAGGTCGTCCACCTTGAGGTACAGGGTATCGTCATCGATCAACGCGAAGAACTGTTCGTTGGCGTAGATCCCGAGTCCGCCAAACATCGCCCTCCCGCGCACGCCCGTGGCCACCCGGCTCAGCTGATCAAGGACGAATGCACGAAAGGTGGGGGAAACTGCCATCGATCGCGGGTGGTGTGGGATGTGGGGATCACAGCCAGGCGGAGGACCGGAGGGTCTCCTAGTCGCCGCCGCGCACCTGACGCTGCCGCTGCTCCGACAGGAGGCGCTCCGCGAAGTCGACTCGTTCCGTCAGCTCCACGACGTGCTCCTGCAACTGGGCTACGCGATCCTCGAGGTCCGCCCGGTCCCTCGATCCGGCCTGGGTGCCCGCGTGCCGGCGGCCTTCGCGCAGGCGCTGCGCCAGGGCCTCGCCGACCGGGGATCGGAAGACCCACCGGAGCCCGACCGCGGCCGCGAGAATGATGGTGACAATCGCGATCAGCGGCATCAGTTCGCCGAACACGTAATTGGGGTCCAGTCCGGGGGGAGCGGAGCCGGCTGCTGGGTCACTGGCGGGGGTCCTCCGGTCGCGGGGGTGCCCCGCCGTCACCGCCCTCCGGGGCCGCGACGGAATCCGCGCACAGCGGGCGCCGGTGCGGCGTGATCACCCGGGCACACTTCGCCGTGCCGGCGTTGAAGCGATACATCTGCTGGATCATCACGCGGGCCGGACTTCCGCCTTCGATTCCGGACTCGTAGCTGGACTCCCCGGCCATGAGCCTCGCCGCCTCGATGAACCGGCCGTCGGTCGCCCGCACGATCTGAATCGTGGCGGTGTCGACCCGGCCGCCGGTGTCCACCACGAACTGGAGCAGCACGAAACCGTCCTGTCCCTCGAGGCCTTGGGGGGTGTACTGAACCGGGCGCGACTGGAACGCAGGGAGACGATCGCCTGGCCCAGTGTCGGAAACGGCGGTCTGCGCGCCCAGGGATGGAGCCGCGAGCAGGAGTCCGGCCGTGAATGCCAGGCCGCGGGAGTGACGCTGCATCGGCGGGAATGTACTGCCCGTCCATTCCCCCTGCCACCGGGGATCCATCACGATCGCTCAGGGACGCATCAGCGATGAGGTCGGGAAGAACGGGTGGCTCTCCTCGGCTCGCGCCGGCGTGGCGCGGAACGGCTCACAACTCGAACGCGACTTTCACGACTCCGTCCGTGAGCTTCTCCCGCACCGGCAGGCTGCTGTGCTGGAACACCTCCAACATCTGACGGTTGTCCGGCAGCACGTCCGCCTCGAAAGCGACATAGCCGAGCGCTCGGGCGATCCGCGCCAGATGTTCGAGCAGGTGGGTGGCAACCCCGCGGCCCTGGTGGTGGTCATCGACCAGGAACGCCACCTCGGCGTGATTTGCCGCCTCCGGCCGACGGACTCGCACAAACCGTCCCACGCCGACCCCTTCCCGCCCGCCGTCCTCCGAGACGATCTCGGCCACCAGCGCGACGTGATCCCGAAAATCCAGTTCGGTGAGGTAGCGGAGCTCCGGGTCGGTGAGCGCGGTCTTGGTCTGGAAGAAACGATAGTAGATGGTCTCCTGGGACTGGCGGGAAAACGCTCTCCGAATGGCCGGCCGGTCGTCCGGTCGAATGGCCCGGAGCCAGAGCCGTGCCCCATCTCGAAGACGCTCCTCAGCCGAATAGGATGCCGCGTCCATGATCCGCCGGAATCTAGCAGACGGGGGTTGGGGGAGCGGCAGCCTCGTTCGGGGGCGGACTCCACGGTTGGTCTTGACAGACCCGCACCACGTTCATATTGTGTAACACAACGGTTACCTATATCCAGCACCACCAGCCGCTGACAGGGGAGGCGTCTATGGCTACCCCACGCCGGGTTTCCTTCAGTACCCTCATCCGCAACACCGGTCCGGAGCGGGTCTACGATGCACTCACCACGTCGAGCGGGCTCGATTCGTGGTTTACCGCCGGCGCGTCGGTAGAGCCCAGAGCCGGTGGACGCATCCGGTTCCGCTGGAAGGACTGGGGCCCAACGGCCTACACCGGCGAGAACGGCGGGCCGGTCATCGAAGCCGTGCGGCCAACCCGGTTCGTGTTCCGTTGGTTGGTCGACTCTGGCCGGCACGAAACCACGGTCGAGATCGCCATCGCAGCCCGCGGGTCGGACACGCTGGTGAGTCTGGTCGAGGGGAACTACGCCGACGATGAGGCCGGGCTTCAGGACCTGCTCAACCGGGCCACGGGCTGGGGCTGCGTTCTGACCCTGCTCAAATTCAACCTCGAGCATGGCGTCAGCTACTAGGTCGGGGGCGGCCGCGGTCTTCCGCGCCCTCGCGGATCCGACCCGTCGCGCCATCCTGGACACGTTGCGCACCGGGCGCCGGCCGGTCGGCGAGATTGCCGGCCGGTTTCCGGTGAGCCGCCCCGCCGTGTCCCGCCACCTCAGGGTGTTGCGCCGCGCCCGGCTCGTGGTAGAGGAACGGCAGGGCCGGTCTCGACTCTACGCCCTGAACGCCGAGCCCCTCAGGGATGTGGATCGGTGGCTGGAAGAGTACCGGCAGTTCTGGACCGCGCGGCTGGCGCGGCTCAAGACGTTCGTCGAAACCCGGAAGTCCGCTCAATGACCACCGTACCGCGTTCAGACGACGCCATCGTTCTGGACATCGACATCGGCGCCCCACCGACCAGCGTCTTCGCGGCGCTGACCGACCCGGAGCAGCTCGGCGTGTGGTGGAGCATGGGCCAGGATCCGGTCACCTGGGAGCTGGATCTCAGAATCGGCGGCCGGTGGTGGGCGACCGGACGGGACGCCTCCTGCGGCGAGTGGGTGCTGAGCGGGGAGATCCTCGAACTGGATCCGCCGCGGGTTCTGGCCTACTCCTGGGCGGAGCATTCCGCCGCCAAGACACTCGAGGGCACCAGCGTGCGGTATCAGCTCAGTCCGAACGGGTCGGGGACCCGGCTCCGGCTCACCCACTCGAAGTTCGGCACCGCGCTGGGTGCGCGTCGCGAGTACCAGAATGGCTGGCCGGGTGTATGTCGGCGTCTGGTGACTTTCCTCGAACGCCGGCAGGTCCCGTGAGACCGCCCGGCCGGGCGCGACTGCAACCGTTCCGGCGGGCGGGGCATCGAAACTGAAGTCATCGACTCGTCCAGGTCCCCCGCACCCTGCAGGCGGAGTCACCGATGCGGTCGTCCGTCATGGTGTTGCCGTTGCTGATCCTCGCTTCCCAGAGCGACCCGTCGCCGGGACGGCAGGATGTGCCGGCCCCGACCGCGAGCAGCGTCGGATGGCGGGGAATGCTCCCCGACCCAGGAGAACGGCGGGACGACGCTCGACTGGGCTGCCCTCGACCGGTGGACCGTCCCGACCGGAGCACGGTGGTCCGGACGCCGACCACAACCGGTCGCGGCCAGGGTGAAAAGGTCGGAGCGAATTCAAGTCTGGCGACGACTGGTCGGTCGCCGGTCGAGCCTTGCCCGGCGCCCGAACCCACCCGACCAGGGCAACCCAACATCCGATAGCGGCGGGACCACCGCGGGCGCTGCGCGCCGTCTCCCTTCTCCTTCTCTTTCTCCCTTCTCCGTTCTCCCCTTTCCATTCTCCCTCCCCGCCCCACCTCGCCCTCACGGCGTGGCGTTTGGCGCCATCCCTACCGCATCCAGCATGAACGCGTAACGGAACGCGGCTTCTCTCAGCCGGTCGTAGCGGCCGGATGAGCCGCCATGGCCACCGGCCAGGTTGATCTTGAAGATCAGCGGATGATTGTCGGTCTTGGTGGCCCGAAGGCGGGCCACGTATTTCGCCGGCTCCCAGTACATCACCTGCGAGTCGTTGAAGGATGTGGTGACCAGCATCCAGGGGTACTCCTTCGCCGCGATGTTGTCGTACGGGGAGTACTGCAGCATGTAGCGGTACTCGGCCTCGTGGTGCGGGTTGCCCCACTGCAGCCATTCCTGGGCAGTCAGGGGCACCGACGCGTCCAACATCGTATTGATCACATCGACGAACGGGACGTCGGCCACGACGGCCCGGAACAGATCGGGACGCATGTTGGTCACCGCGCCGATGAGCAGCCCACCCGCGCTCGCCCCGTTGGCCACCAGCCGGTCGGCGCTGGTGTACTTCTGCCGCACGAGCTCCTCGGCCACGTCGATGAAATCGTTGAAGGTGTTCAGCTTGTTCATCATCTTGCCGTGGTCATACCAGCGGCGACCCATCTCCTGACCGCCACGGATGTGGGCGATGGCGTACACGAAGCCCCGATCGACCAGGCTCAGGACGTTGCTGTTGAAGGTCGGTTCCGTGGTGGCTCCGTAGGAACCGTAGGCGTACAGCAACAGCGGGCTGGTGCCGTCCAGACGGGTGCCCCGCTTGAGCAGGATCGACACCGGCACCCGGACGCCGTCCCGCGCCGGCGCGAGCAGGCGGCGGACCTCATAGCGGGCCGGCTGGAATCCGCTGGGGATCTCCTGGCGCTTGCGCAGCACCCGCTTCCCCGTGCGCAGGTTGTAGTCGTAGACCGAGCTGGGCGCGGCCAGGCTGGAGTAGCTGAACCGAAACACCTCGAGGTCGTAGTCGGGATTCCCGCCCGGGAACACGCCGTAGGCCTGGTCCGGGAAGCTGATGTACCTGCTGATGCCGCTCTGCAGGTGGGTGACTCGCAGACGGCGCAGCCCTCGCGACCGTTCGCTCACCACGACATAGCGCCTGAACGCGTCGATGCCCTCCACGAACACCGAGTCACGGTGCGGCAGCCAGTCGGTCCAGGCCGCCGGCGAAGGATCGGAGTCGGGGGCGCGGACCACCTTGAAATTGGTCGCCCCGTCGTTGGTGTACATGAGGAACCAGCCGTCGGCATGGTCGATCGCATACTCGACCCCCTCCCGCCGGGGGGCGATGACCACTGGAGCCGCGGTCGGGTCGGCGGTCGGGATCAGCCGCCACTCGGATGAGGTGTACCCGTCGGCGAGGATGAAGACGAACTTGCCGCTCCGCGACCGGAACACGCCGGCGTCGTTGAGGACATTGTCTTCCTGAAAGACCTTCACGTCCTGAGTGGACGGGGTCCCGAGCTCGTGCCGCCAGATGGTGTTGCCGCGCTTGGCGGAGTCGGCGGTCAGGTAGAAGAAGGTCCGGTTGTCGTCCGCCCAGGCGGTGCCGTTCCACACGTCCGAAATCCGGTCCAGGATCTGACCGCTCTCGAGGTCCTTCACATACAGCGTGTACGACCGGAACGCGGTCGTGTCCTCGAGATAAATGAGCAGCCGGCCGTCCGGACTCACGTCCAGGCCACCGAGGGCGTGGAATCCCTTTCCCTCCGCCGCCTGGTTCTGGTCGAAATAGATCTGCTCGGCACCTGCCGTGGTGCGCCTGCGGCAGTAGATCGGGTAGGCCTTGCCCTGCTCGGTCCGGGTGTAGTACAGCCAACCGTGATCCGGCGTGGGCACGGAAAAGTCGGTTTCCCGGATGCGCCCCAGCATTTCCTTATACAGGGACTCCCTGAGGGGCCCGGTGTGGGCTGTTTGGGTCTCGGTGTAGGCGTTCTCGGCTTCGAGATAGGTCCGCACGGCGGGATTGGTCTTTTCCCGGAGCCAGTAGTAATTGTCGACCCGGATATCGCCGTGCAGGGTGTCGACCCTGGGGATGATCGCCGCGATCGGTGGGCCGGCGGTCTGGGGGGCTTGCGCCCGGAGCAGCGTGGGGAGCAGGGCGACCGCGACCGCAAGGGCGGCAGTGCGCGAAGGCGTCATCGGAATCACGGAAGAGTGGAAGGGATGGCCAGGTGCTGGCTGTGCCTACGGCGTCGGGCGAGCGCCGGTGTCACCCAGGTTGCGTTTCAAACCGTGGCCCGGGTGCGGTCCACGGTGCCCCGTTCCGTCAGGGCCGACTGGCCTGCCGCCAGCCGGGCGATGGGGACCCGGAACGGTGAGCAGCTGACGTAATTCATGCCGAGACTGTCGCAGAAGGCCACCGATCGTGGCTCGCCGCCGTGCTCGCCGCAGATGCCCAGCTTGAGGTCGGCCCGGGTCTTCCGGCCGAGCTGGCAGGCCATCTCGATGAGCCGGCCGACCCCGTTCTGATCCAGCACCTGAAACGGATCGTCTTCCACGATGCCGTGCTCGAGGTAATACGGCAGAAACCGTCCCGAATCGTCGCGGGAGAGCCCCCACGTGGTCTGGGTGAGGTCGTTGGTCCCGAAGGAGAAGAACTGGGCCTCGCGGGCGATCTCGTCGGCGGTGAGCGCGGCCCGCGGGAGCTCGATCATGGTCCCGAGCAGGTAAGGCACGGTGATCTGCTTTTCGCGGAAGACTTCCTCGGCCACCTGGCGAACGATCAGGGCCTGCTTGCGGAACTCGACCACGTTGGCGACCAGCGGCACCATGACTTCCGGCTGGACCCGGCCCTTCCGGCTGGCGACCGCGCACGCGGCTTCGAAGATCGCCCGGGCCTGCATCGCGGTGATCTCCGGGTAGATGATCCCCAACCGGCAGCCGCGGAGGCCCAGCATGGGATTCGCCTCCTGCAGTCCATCGACGATGCGCTGGACCTCCTCGAACGGTTTGCCGATGGCCCGGGCCATCTCCTCCACCTCGCTTTGCTCCCTGGGGAGGAACTCGTGGAGCGGCGGATCGAGCAGGCGGATGGTGACGGGGAAGCCCTCCATCGCGCGGAAGATGGCCTCGAAGTCTCCGCGTTGCATCGGGAGCAGCTTGGCCAGCGCACGCTTCCGGCCCTCGGTATCCTGGGCCAGGATCATCTCGCGCACGGCGATCAGCCGGTTGCCCTCGAAGAACATGTGCTCGGTACGACAGAGACCGATGCCTTCCGCCCCGAAATCGCGGCCCCGGTGGGCGTCCGCCGGGGTGTCGGCGTTGACCCGTACGCGCAGGTGCCGGACCTTGTCGGCCCATTGCATCAGGCGGTTGAAATTGCCCGACAGCTCCGGCTCCTTCAGCTTGGCCTGACCGGCGAACACCTTCCCGCTGCCGCCGTCGATCGTGATCCATTCGCCCTGGGCAATGGCCCGGCCGCTGACCCGGAATTGCTGCCGATCCTCGTCGACGTCGAGCTCCTTGGCGCTCGCGACGCAGGGCTTGCCCAGGCCGCGGGCAACCACCGCGGCGTGACTGGTCATGCCGCCCCGGGCGGTGAGGATTCCCCGGGCCGCGACCATGCCGTGGAAGTCCTCGGGCGAGGTCTCCCGGCGGACCAGGATGACGGCTTCGCCCTGGCGCGCCAGCCGCTCGGCCAGGTCGGCGTCGAACACGGCCGTCCCGGCCGCCGCGCCCGGGGACGCCGGGAGCCCGGTGGTCAGCAGGTCGACATGGCTGTCGGGGTCGATGGTGGGATGGAGCAACTGGTTGAGATCGTTGGGCGGGATCCGGGCGAGCGCCTCGCTCTCGTCGATCAGGCCCTCGTCCACCATCTCGCAGGCGATGCGCACTGCGGCGTGGCCCGATCGCTGGCCACGCCGGGTCTGCAGCATGAACAGCTTGCCGCGCTCGATGGTGAATTCCATGTCCTGCACATCGCGGAAGTGGCGTTCCAGGATCCGGGCCAGTCGTTCGAGTTCGGCGAAGGCCTGGGGCATGTCCTCCTTGAGCCGGGCGATCTCGACCACATTGCGGGTGCCCGAGACCACGTCCTCGCCCTGGGCATTGAGGAGGTACTCGCCGTAGAGCTTGCGCTCCCCGGTCGACGGGTCACGGGTGAACGCCACGCCGGTCCCCGAATCGTCGCCCAGATTGCCGAACACCATGGTCACGATGTTCACCCCGGTGCCCATGGTGTCCGGGATGTTGTGCAGCTTCCGGTAGTCGATCGCCCGGCGGGTGTTCCAGCTCTCGAATACCGCCGCGATCGCGCCCCACAGCTGCTCGATCGGATCGTCGGGGAACGGCCGTCCGGCCGCCTTCTCGATGTGATTCTTGAAGGCCGTCACCAGCAGCTCCATCTGGTCGGCCGGCAGGTCGATGTCGCGGGTGACACCCGCCGCCTGCTTGCGTTCCTCCAGCAACCGCTCGAACGGCGCCTTGGGCAGGTCGAAGACCACCGTCGCGTACATCTGCACGAACCGGCGGTAGCTGTCCCAGGCGAACTGCGCGTTGCCGGTCTCGGTCGTGAGTCCCGCGACGGTGGCGTCGTTGAGCCCCAGATTGAGGATGGTGTCCATCATCCCCGGCATCGACACCGCGGCTCCGGAGCGCACCGAGACCAGTAACGGTCGTTCCTGCCCGCCGAAATGCCGATTGGTCGCCGCCTCGAGTCGTTGCAGGCTGGTTTCCACCTGGGAGCGCAGCCACGGCGGAAACTGGCGGGTTTCGAGATAGGTGATGCAGAGGCTGGCGGCGATGGTGAACCCCGGCGGCACCGGAATCCCGAGGTTGGTCATCTCGGCCAGGCCGGCGCCTTTACCACCCAGAATCTCCTTCATCGCCGACGTGCCGTCGGCGCGCCCCTGCCCGAAGAAGTAGACCGAAGCCTGCGAGTAGGTGCCGGTCATGCGGGCGTGGCGATGGACTGGGCCGCGTGACGCAGCGTCACTGGACTCTCCGAGATTTCGGTCGGGTATTGACCCGAGAAACAGGCGTGACAGAACCGGCTGCGCTCGCCCGCGGCCCGGAGCATGCCGTCCAGGGACAGGTACCCGAGCGTGTCGACGCCGAGGTACTGGCGGATATCCTCGATCGAGTGGGTGGCGCCGATGAGCTCCTCCCGGGTCGGCGTATCGATGCCGTAATGGCACGGCCCGGTGATCGGCGGGCTGCCCAGTCTGAGATGCACCTCGCGCGCTCCGACGGCGCGGATCATCTGGACCAGCCCCTTGCTGGTGGTGCCGCGCACCAGGCTGTCGTCGACGATGGCCACCGACTTCCCTTCGATCACGCCGCGGACCGGGTTGAACTTGATCTTGACCTTGGCCACGCGGAGCGCCTGGCTGGGGTTGATGAACGTGCGGCCGACGTAGTGGTTGCGGATCAGGCCGTTTTCCAGCTTGATCCCCGTGGCTTCCGCGAAACCGAGGGCCATGGCGTTGGAGCTGTCCGGGACACTGAAGACCACCTGCGCGCCCGGTGCCGGGTGTTCCCGCGCCAGCTCCCGGCCGAGCTCGCGGCGCACCCGGTCCACCGACTCGCCGAAGATCCGGCTGTCGGGCCGGGCGAAATACACCAGCTCGAAGACACACCGGCTCTCCGGCCGGGGCTGGAGCCGGGGCAGTTCGGTGATGTGCCCGTCTTCGATCTTGAGGAACTGCCCAGGCATGAGCTCACACACCATGGAGGCGCCGACCAGATCCAGCGCGCAGGTCTCCGAGGAGATGATCACCCCGCCCTGGAGCCGGCCCAGCACCAGCGGCCGGAAACCCCGCGGATCGACCACGGCGTAAATCACCCGGCCGAGACTCATCAGCAGGGTGAAGGCGCCCTCGCATTTCTCCAGGGCCTCGCGGAGCTGGTCCTCCGGCGCGGCCTTCCGCGACCGGGCGATGAGGTGCAGGATCACCTCGGTGTCGGTCGTGGTATCGAACAACGCGCCCTGCTCCTCGAGCTCACGCCGGAGGGCCGGGGCGTTGGTCAGATTGCCGTTATGGGCGATGCTGATCGGCGTCCCCCGCAAGTCCTTGAGCAGCGGCTGGGCATTGGCCAGCACCGAGCTTCCCGTCGTCGAATACCGGGTGTGCCCGACCGCCACGTCCCCGAGCAGCCGGGCGAGGGTGGGATCGCCGAAGGTCTCCGAGACCAGGCCCATCCCCCGGTGGACGCGGGCGTGGCCGTGCTCGTCGACAGCGACGATGCCCGCCGACTCCTGCCCGCGGTGCTGCAGGGCATAGAGGCCGAGGTAGGACAGTCGCGCCGCATCGGCCACGCCCGAGACACCGAAGACCCCGCACATGAGCTGCTCCTAGTCGCCTGTTCTCCTCACACCGCCCCCGATCTTCGTCCACGTGGCTCATCCGCCTCGGGATGGCTGAAAAATACACCTCCCGCAAGTGGTCGACCGGCCAGGAGTACCGGCCCGTCGGCGTGGCGATGATCAGCTCGCCGTGGACCGGCCCGACCGTCCCGGCCGCGGCGACGGGCACGCCGAGCTCCCGGGCGAGCGCGACCAGAGCCGGTTGGTTCCCGGGAGCACACGACGCCACCACTCGGCCGTGGTCCTCGCCGTACAGCAGGGCCGCCTCCGTGGTCGCGGTGCTCGGGTCGCTGCGCCGCCGATCCGCCGACCGTCACCTCCGCACCGAACCACTCGGTGGCGTACGGTCCGCCCATCGCCGCCTCGGCCAGGGTCACGGCGAGGCCGCCGGCCGAACAGTCGTGGGCGGACCGGAGCAGGTTCCGCCGGGCCGCCTCGATCAGCAGCCTCTGGAGCGCCGCCTCCGCGGGCAGATCGACCGCCGGCGGCTCCCCGCCGACGAAATCGAGCACGAAGGCCCAGTACGCCGAGCCGCCGAGCTGGCGAGCCGGGGAGTCGCCCAGGAGGACGATCCGGTCTCCGGCCTGCTGAAAGTGACTCCCGACCCGGTGATCCAGCCGCTCCAGCAGGCCGACCATGCCCACGGTCGGCGTCGGATCCACGGCGCCGGCGGGACTCTCATTATAGAGACTGACGTTGCCGCCGGTCACCGGCGTGTTGAATGCCCGACAGGCGTCCGCCATGCCGCGGCAGGCTTCGCGGAACTGGAAGAAGATTTCCGGCCGCTCGGGATTGCCGAAGTTCAGGCAATCGGTGACTCCCAGCGGAACGGCTCCGGCGCAGGCGATGTTGCGGGCCGCCTCGGCGACCGTGGCCTTCCCACCCTCGTACGGATCGAGCGCCACCAGCCGACTGTTGCAGTCGACCGTCACCGCCAGGCCGAAATCGGTGTCGGCCACCCGCAGCACACCGGCATCGCCGCCGGGACCGATCACGGTGGCCGCCTGCACGGTGGAGTCGTACTGCTCGAACACCCAGCGCTTGGAAGCGAGACTCGGCTCGTCCAGCAGCCTGGGCAGCGCGGCCTGCAGGTCTTCAGGCTGGGGACGCGGCCTGGCGGCTCGGCGAGCCACAGCTTCGGGGGCCTCGCGGGCCTCCGGGGTGTAGATCGGGACATCCTCGATCAACCGCTGCCCCGGGATCTCGGCCACCACGGTCCCCTGATGGCGGATGCGGTACAGGCCGTCGTCGGTGATCCGGCCAATCGGTGTCGCAGCCAGCTCCCAGTTGGCGCAGACGGTCTGGATGTCGCCGACCCGATGGGGCTCGGCCACGACCAGCATGCGCTCCTGGGATTCGCTCAGCATGATCTCGTAGGGCGTCATCCCGGCCTCGCGCACGGGCACCTTGTCGGTCTCGATCTCGACACCCACGCCGCCCCGCGCGGCCATCTCCGCCGAGGAGCTGGTGAGGCCGGCCGCGCCCATATCCTGGATGGCGACCACGAGCTTGCTTCTCGATCAGTTCGAGGGTCGCCTCGAGCAGCAGCTTTTCGGTGAACGGATCGCCGACCTGCACCTGCGGGCGCCGGGCTTCGCACTGCGCTCGGACAGATCCTCCGACGCGAAGCTGGCGCCGTGAATGCCGTCGCGGCCGGTGCGCGATCCCATGGCCAGGAGGATGTTCCCCACGCCGTGCGCCCGGGCCAGCGTCAGATCCTGTTCCCTGAGGAGGCCCACGCACATGGCATTGACCAGCGGGTTGCCGCTGTAGCCGGGTGCGAAGTCCACCTCGCCGCCCAGCGTCGGGACGCCCACGCAGTTGCCGTAGTCGCCCACGCCCCGGACGACGCCCGCGAACAGGTAGCGGTTGCGCGCGGTGTCGAGCGGACCGAACCGGAGGCTGTTGAGCACCGCGACCGGGCGGGCGCCCATCGTGAAGACATCGCGCAGAATTCCGCCCACGCCGGTCGCCGCGCCCTGGTACGGCTCGACCGCCGATGGGTGATTGTGCGACTCGATCTTGAAGGCGACCGCCCAGCCCGGGGCAGCCGGAGCACCCCGGCGTTCTCCCCGGGTCCCTGGATCACCTGCGGCCCGGTGGTGGGAAAGGTGCGGAGGACGGGCTTGCGAGTGCTTGTAGGAGCAGTGCTCCGACCAGAGCGCGCTGAAGATGCCGAGCTCGGTGAACGTCGGCGTCCGGCCCAGCAGGGCCAGGATCCGCTGGTACTCGAACTCGGTCAGATTGTGCTCGCGCACCATCTCGGCCGTGACCGGACGCTCGCCCGGGAGCGGATGGGCGGTGGTCGCAGGTCGGGTCGGCGCGGCGGTGTCGGTCACGAATCCGTTCTCAGTCCAGGTGTGAGCCACGAGTCGGTCGGATCGCGTCGGGCTATTTCTTCTTCCCGCGCAAGCTCCCCATGAACTCTCCCAGCGCCCGGCTCATGATCCCCCGTTCCTCGAGCTGCATCACCGCGTCGATCTCGCCGGCGTCGAGCCACACCCCATCGCAGTCCGGACAGCGGTCGACCTGGAGGCGATGGAACTGCTCCGTCACCAGATGCCCGCCGCACTTGGGACAGCGCAGATAATGACTCTTGCGCTCGGCGTCGGTCGCCAGCCGGGTCTGCTCCTGGCGCTTCCGTTCGAGCCGCTCCGCTTCGAGCTTGGCGAAGTACTCTTCCTCGTTGCGGCTGGGTTTGTTTTCGGTCGTCATTGGCCTGGTATCGGTTGTCGGGTTTCGGTTGAACGACTGCACTCCGGGATCGGTGCGCTGCCCGCGTCCGGCATCACCTGGCGGCGCCCGCCCACGACAGGACCGAGCTGAAGAACCCCAGCCCGTCGGTGTTTCCGATCGCGGGGTCCGCCGCACGATCGGGGTGGGCATGAGCCCCACCACGTTGCCTTCGGCGTTGGCGATGCCGGCGATGTCGTTGAGCGACCCGTTGATGGGCACCTCCAGCTCGCCGCCATCGAGTTCGACGTAGCGCACCACGACCCGGCCGGTGGCTTCGAGCGCACGCAGCGTTCGCTCGTCCGACGTGAACCGCCCGTCGCCGTGGGCCACCGGCATGCGCAGGATCTGCCCGGGCCGGTAGGCACTGGTGAACGCGGTGTCGGTCTGCTCCACCCGGAGCGCCACCGGACGGGACACGAAGGACAGACCCCTCCCTCTCGACCTGTTAGATTGAGCGCAGCATCAAAGGGGTACGTAATGACCTTCGTTCGCCTGCTTCCGGTGATCCTCAGCACTCTCCTTCTCGGAGCACACTTCTTGCCGGACCGGTCTTGCCGTCCCCGCGGTCATGCTGGTGTTGTTCCCTGCGGTGCTTCTGGTAAAACGTCCGTGGGCCGCCCGGTTGGCACAGCTCGTCCTCTTGTCCTTGGGGGGCTCGAGTGGGTCAGGACGCTCCTCGTCTTTGTCGCTCAACGCCGTGAATTGGACCAACCGTCGGACCCGGCTTGCCCTGATTCTCGGGAGCGTGGCCTTCTTCACCCTCGGCTCGGGCCTCCTGTTCTCGCTGTCCGCCGCCCTTCGAGAACGGTACGGGCTCGAAAAGGACGATGAGGATCGGCTCCCATAGGTAATGTCTTCAACAATCGTTGATCTGTCAGATCGGGCGTGACACCGGTCTGACGCGATTCGGGTCGGGGTTGCGTCATTCACCGGTGGATCTCGGACCGCGATTCCGGAATCCGAGAGTAGATCGCCGGCAGCACCAACAGGGTCAGCAAGGGTCGTCGTGAACACGCCGCCGATCACCACGGTGGCCAGGGGCCGCTGGACTTCGGCGCCGACGCCGGTCGAGATGGCCATCGGAAGAAAACCCACCGCGTCGGTGATCGCTGTCGCCAGAACCGGGCGCAGCCGCTGGTTGGCCGCCTGTCATCACGGCCTCGACTGGCGGCGCACCTTGATTTCGGATCGTCGCGGATGGCCGAGACCAGCACCTGCCCGTTGAACACGGCGATGCCGGAGAGTGCGATGAAGCCGATCGCCGCGCTGACACTGAACGGCATGCCACGCAACCAGAGGCGAGAACACCCCGCCGATCACCGCGAATGGGATGGCGGTGTAGATGAGCAGGACATCCCGCAGGCTCTTGAGGCTGAAATACAAGAGAAAGAAGACAAGGGTCAGCGTGACCGGGACGACGATCGAAAACCGGAGCTTGGAGCGCTGGAGGTGCTCGAACTGCCCGCCCCATTCGATGACATAGCCTTCCGGCGAGCTTGACATCGCTGTCGATTCGATGGCGGGCCTCCTCGACAAACGACGCGACGTCGCGGTCGCGCACATTGCACTGGACCTTGATGAGTCGACGTCCCCACTCACGGTTGATCGTGGCGGGGCCCTCGGTTTCCTCACCTCCGCCAGCAGACCGAAGCGCCAGGAGCTGCCCCGCTCGGGTGGGAATCAGTCGTGTCGGCGAGGGCGCCGACATCGGACCGCAGCTCGTCGGGCAGGCGCACGACCAGAGGAAAGCGTCGCTGGCCCTCGAAGATCTCGCCGACCGGAGGGATCCGACCGCCTCGATGAACATCGAGAACGTCGCGGCCGGGATGCCGTGGCGGGCCAACTGGTCCTGTCGACCGGATCTCGCAGGGTCGGTTGTCCGGTGATCTGCTCACCCGCCACATCGGCGGCGCCTTCGATGGTCAGGAGAATCTCCTGAAGCTCGTCGCTCAGACGCCCCAGTTCGTCGAAGTCGTCACCGACGATCTTGATCCCGACATCGGAGCGGATGCCGGAGACCATCTCGTTGATCCGCATCTCGATCGGTTGGGTGAAAACCATGTTGAGGGCCGGAAGATCGTCCAGCGCCTTCTGCATGACCCGCGCGCAGCTCGGTCTGGGATTTCGCGCGCTTCCACTCATCGCGTGGATGCAGCGCGATGAAGATGTCCGTCAGCTCGATTCCCATGGGATCGGTGGCGACCTCGGCGGTGCCGATACGGCTCCAGACGTGACGGATCTCGTCCGGAAATTCATCCAGCAGCATGCGCTCGATCTGGCTGTTGTAGGCCGCGGCCTCGTCGATCGAAACCCCGGCGAGGCGAATCGTGTTGATGACAATCGAGCCTTCGGTGAGTCTCGGGCACGAACTCCCCACCCAGCCGGGTCGCGATGAGGACGGTCGATGCGAGCAGAACGGTCAAGAGCCCGTAGAGCCAAGCCTGCCGGCGAAGGGCGGTTGCCAGCACCGCCGCGGTAGGCGCGTTGGAGCGCCCGTGATCGCGGCCCTTCGTGGCGGCTGAGGTCTCGCGGAAGAAAGTAATACGAGAGAATCGGCGAGAACGTGATCGCGACCGCCAGTGCTCCGAGCATGGCGAAGATAAAGGTCCAGGCCATCGGCCGGAACATCTTCCCCTCGATGCCCTGCAGGGTCAGGATCGGAAGAAAGACGAACGAGGATGATCCCCATGCCGAAGACGATTGGGCGCACGACCTCTTTGCTGGACGTCGATGATGGTCAGGAGGCGCTCGGTGTCGCGCAGCGGCCGACCGAGCTTCTGCTTCGTCTTCGGCCAGCGAGCGCAGGTTGGTCTCGGTCATGACCACGGAGCCGTCGACGATGATGCCGAAGTCGATGGCGCCGAGGCTCAAGCAGACTGGCGGCGATGGCCAGTTCGTACATCCCCAGCACGGCGAAGAGCATCGCCATCGGGATGGCGGAGGCCACGATCAGCCCCGCGCGGAGCTTGCCGAGGAGCACGAAGAGCACCACAATGACCAGCACGGCCCCGAGCGACGAGGTTGTGGGTGACCGTGCCGATCACCTGATCGCACCAGTTCGGTGCGATCGTAGACCGTCGTCAGCACGACATCGTCGGGCAGCGACGCGCGGACCGGTTCCAGGCGCTCGCTGCAGATCCTCGTGCCACTTCCTTGCTGTTCTCACCCATCAGCATGAAGCCGAGGCCGAGGACCACCTCTCCCTCGCCCTGTGCGCCGTGACCGCGCCGCGTCGGATCTCGTGCCCGATGCGCACCTCGCCGACGTCGCGGATCCGCACCGGGGCGCCCTCGCTGGGCGGCGAGGACGATGCTGCCGATCTCGTCGAGAGTGGTGACGCGACCCACGCCGTGGACCAGCAGGGACTGGCCCGATCGATACTGACCTGGCCGCCGCCGACGTTGTGGTTGTTCTGCTCGAGGGCGGTGAAGACATCGCTGAATCGACAGATCGTACTTGATCAGCGCTTCGGGTTGACGATGACGTGGTACTGCCGTTCCAGACCGCCCCACGAGTTGATCTCGGCGACCCCGGCGACCTTGCGCAGCTCGGGTTTGACCACCCAGTCGTGCAGGGTTCGCAGTTCATCGAGGGTCGCGATCCGGACTGGTCGAGCTGCAGCATGTAGTGGAAGACCTCGCCGAGCCCGGTGGATATCGGTCCCAGCGTCGGGCGTTCGATCCCGGCGGGCAGCGCGACGCTTGCCACCCGTTCCATGACGAGCTGGCGGGCGTCGTAGATGTGGGTGTCGTCGTCGAAGGTCGCGACGACCTGGGCAAAAGCCGAACTTGGAGATGGAGCGCACGTTGTCCAGCCCGGGCAGGCCGGAGATCGGCCAGCTCCACCGGCAGGGTGATCTGGCTTTCGATCTCGGCCGGACTCAGAGCCGGCGCACGGCGTTGATCTGCACCTGAACCGGGGTGGTGTCCGGAAAGGCATCGACGGCGGTGTGCGAGTCATCCTCCAGATTCCGGTAGCGGTGCAGACCGACGAAGACCAGAACGACCAGCAGTCGGTTCTTCAAGACGAGGTCGATGAGGCGTTCAAGCATGTCCGTATCCCCTGGCCTAGTCGTCGACGCAGCCGGCGCCGAGCCGGGACTTGAGGAACTCGGATTTCAACGTAAAGCTGTGCGTCACGACGATCTCGTCCGCCGGACCGAGCCCTCCGTGACAGACACGCGGTCACGACCGTGGCGCCCAGAGAGACCCTTCGCAGCTCGTACAGATCGTCGTCCAGACGAGCAAACACAAAGGCCTGTTCGTCGATGTGCTGCACCGCGCCGGCCGGCACAGAAAGGCCATCAGCGGTCATGTCCATCTGAAGATGGGCCTGGCCGAACATGCCGTGTCTCAGCAGCCGGTCGGGGTTGGGTACCACGGCCCGGCCCGTGACCATGCGCGTCTGCTCGTCAACGCTCGAGCCGACCCACGTCACCCGGCCGTCGGCCTCCAACCCCTGCTGGGCGTCAAAGGTCACGACGACGGACTGGCCGACAGACACCAGGGCGACCTCGTGCTCGGGGATGGACAGCTCGAACCACATGGACGACAGCCGTGCGATCTTGAACAACGGATCGCCCGTCTCGACAGCCTCGCCCGGCACGGCGTGTGCGATCGACGATCGTGCCGGACAGCGGGGCGAGGATCTCGAGCTCCGATGAGGTCGAACCGGTCTCCTCGATTGAATGGACCGCCTCGGCGGTGAGCCCGAAGTTCGAGCAGCTGCTGGTGATTCCTGGCTGTCGCGTTCCTCGCGATCTCGTGCTCGGCGCGCGCCTGGTCGAGCGTCTTGCTGGGCGGAGATCCGCTTTGCGACCAGTCTCTTTTCACGGTCGAGGACGATGAGCTTGAGCTCTTCGTCGGCACGCGCGGAGAGATAGTCGCTCTTGACCCGGGAGACTTCCTGTGAGCTCAGGGTCGCCATGCGATCGCCTTTGGACACCGTCTGACCGACATCCGACTCCACCCGTCGCAGCACTCCTCCTGCAAGAGGGGTCACCCGGGCGAAGTGATTCTGGTCCCAGGTCACCCGGGCCAGGAATGCAGCCTCGGGAACACCGCCATCGACGATCGGTCGGGCGGTCTCGACACCCGCTCGCCGCGCTGATCTGGCGGATTCGAAGCGGATCTTGAGGCCCGATCCCGGCTCGAGGGAGGCCGCGAGCTCCGGATGGCAGATCCCGCACTCGCTCTCCGGCACCTCGTGCTCCCCGCAGTAAAGGCCCGCCACCGCATGGGCCGCAGCAGTCGCGGATTCCCGGAGTTCGGGGTGGCAGAGAAAGCACTCGTCCTCATAAAGACTGTGCTCCGCGCACCACAACCGGTCCGGGTCCTCGATCTCGGGGTGGCAGAGAAAACAGCGGTCCTCGTAGCGATCGTGACCGGCGCACCACAAGCGATCGGGATCCCGTAGGGTCGGCTCGCAGATGAAGCACGCCACCGAGGGAAGACCGTGACGGCTACAGCGGTCAACTCGGGTATCCGCCTGTTTGTCGCTGACGGCCGTGGTTTCGGGCACTCGTTCAGGGGCCGGGTTTCTCCCGCAACCAGTGGCCGCGAGGGTCAACAGGGCAAGCGACACGGTGATCGTGATGAGCTTGGGTGAGTCTTTCATTGATCGTCTCCCTGATGGTTCTCGTATTGATGAGAAACGGATAGACAGCCAGACGGACAGACACTCGGTCTGACCGGACGCGGACCGCTGTGGGGAGATCTAGGTCAGAAGGACGATCGTGGAGAGGGGGGTGAGCAGGCGCCAGTGCTGGTCTGAGCGGTGTTCGGCGACCACAGAACCGGCGCCGCAACCCGCGGCCGATTCCGGGGTGACGGCGGTTGCATCGATGGTGGTGTGTGAAACGGAGAGAACGGGGGCTCTCGACTCAACGGACGGCACACTCATCGGCACATCGACACAGTCGTTGCAGGACGGGCTCGCGGGCACCCGCTCGGAATGTTCATCGTCGTGTGAAACAGCATCAGAGCAGCAACCGCACGACCACCTGTCGGCAACCGTTGGGCCGCTAACGTCAGTACAGACGACAAAGCCGTCACCACCGGCGGTGGTGCTCAGGACGAGCAGTGCTGCCAGCATGAGAGCCGTTGCGGCCATCGAGGGTCGTGGTCGTGTCTTCATTGACTGTAGAGTCGGACCAAGCGCGGGCCAAGATCGTCTCTGCCCAGGGTACAACACCGTTCACCGGCGACCTGGGCCGCGATCGGTACCACGGTCATACTGCATGTTTTCGTCATGGGCGCCCATCCATCAGAGGCCCGGTCACGTCATGGGCCATTCTTCAACGGCCGGTCAGGGTCTCAGAACTTGCCGTTGTCGTTGCGCCACTGATCGCGAGGCGGGATGGTATCGATGGTGTCCCAGTGCTCGGCGATCTTGCCGTCTGCGGCCCGGAGGACGCTCGCTCAAACGAATCTGGTGGAAGCAGCTTTCTGATGTCACAACGAGAAGCGTGAAGTTGATCGATGAATTCGACGCCAAGTTTGAACGAGAGATGGAGCGAACGAAGCCGCTCGATCGTATCTATGCGGCAATCAGCACGCTGGTGTTGGGGCTCGTTGTCGGCTTCGATTTCGGTATCTCTGTCAACAGGTATCTTCACGTCCAGTTGCGCAGATTCAGTTAGGCGGAATTCCTCATCGGGCTCTTTGTCGTTTGGATCGTCTTTCCGGCCATTCAATAGAGCATACGGGCCTGGAGTGAACGCCCCTTCTGGATCGGCTGATTCAGATTCCAAGAGATCTGATAACTGAACGGATCTCTGAGGAGGCGGACGGCTGGTGTGATCGGTTTTCTGCTCAGGCAGATCAGCCGACATGTCGAGGGGGGACTTGACTTCGACGAGAACAGTACCAACGAGACGAGACCGTGCGACCGACAATATTGATTCCAGGTATTCTTGATTCATGGGGACTCTGCGGTTGCTGCTGCGTGTTGTGCCATTGTCCATCGTCCTCGGGTGTGGGGCGACCCCCGAGGTGGCAGATCTCCCGCCACCCGAACGATTCGACTGGGGTGGAGGTCAGCCGATTCGATTCTCACCGGCGCCACCCGATTGGCGACGGGAGAAGACCACCAGCGGTGGGCTCCTGGGCTTGCGTTTCGTCAAGACCGGTTCGGTGGGTGAGGGGATCACCATGGCCGAGGCCTATCACTACAGCGATCACGACCGCTGCGCCGAAATCGACGATCTCCTCGCTCAGTGCAACGAAATCGCGTTGCACGACCTGAAGAAGAAGGTCCGGAAGTCGCAGATCAACGTGTGGAATCCCGTCACCGACCAGGAAGAGTACCTGGGGGGCCACGTCAACGACTCGATGGACCGCGCGGTGGAGGCGGCCCGCGATGGAGACGGCCTCACGGTATGCCGCGAACTCGAGACCGCGAGGGAGCAGGCGAGCCGGATCGTTTTTTCCATCGACGATGTTCCCGAGAAAGACCTCGTGGTGTTTCGCACCGGGCGCCTTGCGCCGGCCGGATCATTCACCCTTCTCGGGACGAGCCGCACTGAAGTGGCCGGCCACCCTGCGGTGCGCCGCGAGTACACTTTTGACTATCGACATCTCTTCATCGGCCGCGAACTCTTTTTCATGCACAACAACCGTCTCTTCGTCGCCCACTTTCACGGGCTTGCTGAAAACCTGCCGCTTTTTGAAGGGATGATCGACTCCATCGTCTTCCCGCCCGGCGAGTGCGAGCATTGAGGGCGGGTGTCGGTGCGGTCGTGGTGGCGGGTCTGATTCTCGCCTGCGGACGTGCACCGGAACCCGTGACCTTCGACATCGGTGTCCACCGGGTCTCGTTGGTCGTCCCCGATGGGTGGCAGCACTACGATCACGGTCGGGAACATCGGTTGGAGACCGGCGAGGGGGGCCTCGTCCTCGCGGATCTGGGACCGGTGGCGGCCGACGGATACCGCACTGTGATCTTAGAGGCGCGCGACCTCGCCAGGAGAGGCCGGCTGGAAGATGCGAAACAGCTTCTCAACCGGCCCGCAGGGGAGCTTGCGGTCGGCAATGATTCGCTGAGGACCGCGCTCGAAGAGTGCCTCGACGCCGTCTGGAGAGTCGAGTCTCTCGCCACGATGGAAGCGGCTTTCGCCTCTCTCCTCGACCAGCTCGACCGGCTCCCGGAGCCGGATCTCGCGACCCTCGCGTCGGTCGCGCTCGCGGACTTCGATCACGGACCGCGACGCGACATCGAGCGTCGGGGGCGTCTGGTTCTCGACGGCAGGCAGGCGTACCGAATTCTCACCTGGCAGCGGCTGACCCACGTCGGCCGGCGACGGCACGTCTTTGTCGTCAACCATGGAAATCTGTTGGTGATCCGGACGGCGATGGGTCCCGACGAACTCCTCGGACCGGCGTTTGACGCCGTCGTGCGATCGGTGATCTTTGTCGAACCCGAAGCTCAGTCGACCCGATAGCGCATCAAAACCTGCGGTCCGTGCTCCGGCCGTTCGCCGACCGCCCAACCCACGGGTCTCGTCGAAGAACGTCAGAGCATTGAGAAGTTCGCCATCGACCCTGCGCGCCTCACGCCAGTTCTCGCCGCCGTCGGTGGTGTGGAGGATCGCCGAACTCGACGTGGACCGATCGGAGGCCAAGGCCCAGCCCTCGATGGGGATCGACAAACGCCATGTCTGTGATCCGGCCCCGCGCTCCGCTGGACTGTCGTCTCCAGCTTCGACCGCCGTCGTTGGTGTGGAGGATGGCGCCGTCGGTCCCTCCGGTCCAACCTCGCATGGCGCCGACAAAGGTCATGGAAAGGAGATCGGCGGTTCCGGTGTTTTCGGTGTCGGTGACCGGGAACCACGTCTCACCACCATCGGAGGTCATCAAGATCCGCCCGTGCTTTCCGGCAACCAGACCGAACTCGGAATCGAAGAAATGGATGGCGTCGCCCGAGATTGTCCGGCGCTCACCGAGCCACGACCAGCTCTGACCACCATCCGTGGTGTGAACGATTCCGTTGAAGCCCACCGCCCAGCCGTGGAACTCGTCGAGGAAGAAGAGATCGTGGAAGTGATCGGTGCCCCCGGTGTATGGTCTCGCCACATGCCAGTTTCGGCCCCGGTCGGTGGTTCTCAGAATCACCCCGTGGCTTCCCGCCGCGACCCCGACAAAGCGGTCGAGAAAGACCACGTCGTTGAGGCTGAAACCGGCCTTGGCCCGGACCAGGTCGCTTTGGAATGACCATGTGCGGCCGCCGTTTTCGGTCGCGCCGATGAGCCCGCCATCGATGAAGTAATTGCCGCCGACGACAAAGCCACGGTCGGGATCGATGAAGCAGATCCCTCTGAACTCGGCGCGGGTGGGGATGCGTCTCCTCGCTCCACCTGTCGCTTCCGCATCGCAACCGAACGCCACGACGCAGATCAGAGTGAGAACGTAGAGTCGGCGGATCATCGACCTCGATGATTGCACAGGTCCTGCCCGCAGGGCAGGGTGCTTTGGATGCGTGAAAGACAACGTCTTTCTGTCACACCTCGCCGCTCGCGGTTTCCCTCTGGAAAGGAACGGCCGGAACCGGATGGTCCGCCGGTGCACGATTGCGCAACGTGGATCGAAGTCGGGTCATGCACCGATAGGACGCGAGCCGGCCGAGATGCGCCAGATACTCGATCTGCTGCCGCCAACCCAGTTTCGTCGTGCCGTGGACACGATCACGAAAACGAATCGGGATCTCGGAGATCGATCGACATCCGCATTTGACCATCAGCTCGAGCCCGATCTTGTAGCCGACCGGATTCAATGCAGCGGCCGACTCGAAGCGATCTCTGGAAATCGCGAAGAAACCGCTGGTGCTGTCGGCGACCGGGACCAGCGGTCTGGCCAGGATTCGGGCGGCCAGGCTGTTGAATCGACGGAATCCCGACCACTGTTCATCGATGGTCGCCCCCTCGACGAATCTCGAGCCGACCACAAAGTCCGATCCCCCGTTCCTGATGGCGCTCACGAGCTTCGGGATGGCGGCCGGGGGGTGGCTGAGATCGGCATCCATGACGACGAGGACCCGACCCTTTGCGACACGCAATCCGTCGAGGACCGAGCAGCTCAGGCTTCTCTGTCCGGTTCTGCGGATCAGTCGAATCCAATGGTCTCCATCCATGGCCTCGACCATGTCGGCGGTGCCGTCATCGCTCGCGTCGTCCACGACGATCAACTCCAGATCGAGCCGATGCAGATCAGCGAGCACCCCCACCTGTGCGATCAACTCGACGATGTTGTCCGCTTCTCGGAATGTCGGAACGACCACCGAGACGGAAGGTCTTCGGTTCTTCGGATCACGTCGGGGCCGAGTGCTCCGATTCGGGGTTTGACCGGGTCGAGGGCCGAAACAACGGCGGCGCGGCGCGCACTCATCCACCTGTCGCTTCCCGGCGCTCCCGAGGAACGGTACAGGTTCATTCAAGCCGATCACCTCACGTCATCGAATTTTGCATTACGGGGCCTTGCCAACCACGTTGTCCCACTGGAGAACGCCCCCCTCCATATCGTGCCGGATTCCCGGAAGGTCAAGGGTCCCAATGGTCATATTGGTCGGGGTGGTCTCCACCAGGAGTGGTCGTACATTGTGGATCGGGTACTTCGTCCCCTGGATCAGCACATCATCCGGGAAGGCCCCGAGAAGATCATGTTCCGGGAATCGTCCTCCTGCGTGACCGCAGTCAGATTCTCGAGCCCGTCGGCGTTGACGCACCGACGTGAGAACCCGGTCGCGTCCGGGTCGGGCCAGTGGACGTAGACCATGGGTCCGCTCGCGAAGAGCGCCTGGCGGTCGCTCACGGCTCCCTGGAACTGAATCGTCTCGAAATAGGCGGGGGGACCGTGCCGCCGACGGCGCCGATGATGCTCAGGTCCAGGCTCGTGTCATCTGGCGAGAGTATCGCGAGCGCGTCTCCCGTGCTCCCGTCCGGAAGGTCGATGTCCTCGAGGAGGACGACCTGCTGGTAAACAAAGCCCGTCGGAAACGTGGAAAGAAAGTCGACCTGCTGTTCGAATCTGTATCGCCGGTGACGCTGTCAATCTGCACGGCCTGGACCGGGCCTCCGTTCCGGCCGACGATCCAGGTTCTTGTCACCGTCACGGCTACTGGCCTGGCCCCAATGCACTCCGTCAAAGGGGCTGTCGATGGGCACCGCTGCAATACTGTTCGAGACCCAGGACCTCCTGAGTGAACACGTCGAACGTGTTCTGCGTTGTGTTGAGCTCGACGCAAGCACGCGGTCGGTGTACTCAATCCACACGGATCGTCAGACCGCTCCAAAATACTGACGAACACGGTGAACGGCGTTCCCTACTTCGAAGCTGGTCGCCTGAGTGTTGAAACCGGAAAGGTCAGCGCGGTGTGAAACAAGTCGCCGTCTACCGATCCTTCGTGGGCGGTGCAGCGCCCGCCGCCAGGCCGGAGACGATGCCGTTCATCGCTCCATGCATCGTGGACAGATATCGCGCGAAAGCCAATATCGGAGCCATAGGTAACGGGATGTCTCGGCCGACCCGAGCCGGTATTGATTTGGCGCCGATCCGGTTGGTGCGCCGACGAGAAGGTACGGCGCCGCAGTTGCGCCGTTTCGTCGACAGCACTTCTAGGCTGGCGCCCGACCGAAACGGTCCGTCGACAGGGAACTGGTCCACAATCTGGAAGGGCGAGACAACGGAGATTTTCCGCCAAGGCGGCGCCTGCGGCATGGGGCCGCCTTCTCCGGTCAGAATGGCGGGGACATAGACGAGAGCGACCACGGCACCCACCACCAGCAGCCAGCCAACAGACCTAACGCCACTTCTGTGGCCGGTTGAATTCTGCGACTTCATATCAGATCCCTTCTCAAAACCTGCTGCCGACGCTCCCGAGCTTCCACCCCCGGCACGTGGTGCATGTTGGACGAAGATAGGATTTCTGTTCCCCTACTCTACCAAAACCGAAACGGCTTTCGAAACTCGATCTCGTTCACTGCTGGGATCCAACGGACCTGAGCCCCTCGAGCATTTCAGCCAGATGGGGGTTCCACGGATCCCGCTCGACCGCGGCCTCGGCGATGCCCAGCGCCGCACCCGGTTGGCCGCAAAGGACGAGTGTATTGATGAGCATGGCGTTGGCCTTGGCCGACTCCGGCGCCGCTCGTAGCGCCTGATGGGCAGCTTGTACTGATTCCCTGCAGAGCCCGTGATGGCGATGGACGCATCCACCACAACCCTCGATCGACCAACGACTGCCGAAGATCGAGATCTCCCGCCCACCCGGGTCTGGATTCAAAGGTCTCGAGCGCCCGATCCCACCGGCGAAGATCGGCTTCGATCACATCACGCGGGATTCCATCGATAGGAGCCGGCTCGAAACGAAGCCAGAGCCCGTCGGGCACGAGACGATACAGCGCCCACGGAAACGGCAGCGGCATCTCGATCATGATGGCTCTGTCATCGATGTTGCGGTCCACCACGATCCGGGTCAGCGCGCTGGAGAGCTCGAACCCGGCGGAGCTCCCCCTACCGGACTGGAACTGAGCGGCGAGCCGTAGCGTTCCACCACCGTCGGCAGCTCGACGGTTCTCCCGGGAGAGCCGGGATGGTCCGTTGTCCGATCCGGCGAGTGACTCCCGTAGTTTCGGTGGAGTTGAAGATGGTAGGAGGTCGTGGCGATCCTCGCCGGGGTGATCACGGCCAGGTCGGACCGATCAAACCCGCTGATTCCACGCCGACTCAGCACCTCCACCACCGCGTCAGCGCCAAAGAAGGTGGTGTCGGAAACCGCCAGAACGACCGCGTCCTTTGGCAACGGGTCGAGCAGCTCGTGCATCAGCTCCTCGGTGAGATTGTTGCCTCTGCGGCTGCACCACGGTTGGTTGATCCACCCCGTCGTCAAAATGGCAGCCGCGACCACGGCGGGATAGAGCCATACCGCCCTCCCGCCAATGTGCCGTTTGACCGCCACCGAGAAGATGGCGGCACCAGCGGTTCCGAGTAGCGCGAGCGCACCGGCTGAACGCCGAAGTAGGTCCGCAACACCTTCTGGTGTTCCAGGGTCGCATCGAATCCGATCGACATCGGGAGGACAAATCCGGTGAGTACTACCGCGATACCGAGCGTGAAGATCCACCGGCGCTGCACGGGCGACCTCATGACCGCAATGAGCATCGCGATGACCGCGAGACAGGCAACGGGTAGGGTGACCCAGCTCGATGCTTCGCCGAGCAACCAGCGGAAAAGGCCGCCGACCGGTCTGGACCTGCTCGGTGGCGCCCAACGCCCAGTCCGGGACGGTCACACCGAACGCCTTCCCGGCGAAACCGTAGAACGCTGCGGTATGGGATCCCCAATAGGTCGTGAGATTGGTCAGATGAAAGAACGCCGCCCCGGTCGTTGGACAATTCCAGCAAACCGGTGGATGACCCGCTGCCGCCAACGGGAGATACAGATGCGGCAGTAGCCCGATCACGAGGAGAGTGACCGGTCGTCCGGCGGAGAGCCAGGCGCGCGGTTGCCGCCGGAGCACGAGAACGATGATCGCCCCGACATAAACGACTCCGAGGGGTCGAAGAAAGAGTGCCATCACACCGGGATCACCGGACAGCGTCGACCAACCGTAGAGAATTGCCAAGGACGCAAGCACCGTCCCAGAGAGCTCTTCCTGCCAGCCATCGGGACGGAGCATGACGAGGACGCCGACGGGGAGTGGGACCAGGGTCAGGGTCAGGTGGTGATTCGACATGCCCAGGGCCAGCACACCCACCGACGCCGCGAAACCCCACCGCCACGTTGGGTTCGGATCG
>CAVPYI010000008.1:0-54263 GCA_963709905.1 uncultured Gemmatimonadales bacterium | reverse complement strand
CCTGCTGGAAGCCGGAATCGAGTGGAACCTCGCCCCGGCGCTGGTCGCCCCAGCCGCTACCCTGACCCAGAGGGTGCTGGCAGAAGTGACCTCCCAGCCGTTCGATTCGATCGCCGCTGAAGTGAATTCCCGAAGCAGCAACCTGGGCGCGGAACTGCTGCTCCGGTGGGCGGCAGGGGGCGACGCGGCGGTCGCTGCGGCGCGCCTGACCGATCATGTCCGCAGTGTCACCGGGGACCCGCGAGGAGTGGCCCTGGTCGACGGCAGCGGCCTCTCGGAGGACGACCGGGCCAGCGCCTGGACCTTTGTCGCGTACCTGGCCCGGTTCCCCTACCTGGCCGGTGGCCGAGACTTTCCCTCCCTGCTGCCAGCCAATGGAGAGGGCACGCTCAGGAGTCTCGCGACCGGGCTGCCGGCTCCCGGGGTGGTCCGCGCCAAGACCGGCACCCTGGGCAACGTCGCCTCGGTGACCGGCTACCTGGGGCGGCGCGATGGCGTACTCGTGATTTCCATGCTGTACAACGGTACGCGTCCCACCGCCGCCCGCGAGGAGCAGTGGCGCCTGTTTCGCCTGCTCGGCGCCGATGGCGTGCTGGTGCCAACCGGGAGCGCGATCGCCGGTTCCCAACTGGGTGACGATCCGATGACCACCCCGCTCCGGCCACCGCCGCCGCTGTGACGCGCGTCATCTCGCTCCTCCCCGCCGCGACTGAAATCGTTGCCGCACTTGGCGCCGGGAGTTTGCTGGTCGGCATTACCCACGAGTGCGACCATCCCCCCGACGTGCAACACCTTCCACGCGTCACAACCTCTGCTGTTGACCCATCCGAGTCGAGTGCCGCGATCGACGCAGCGGTCCGACGGCTACAGGCAAGTGATGCTACGGTTGTCGGCGTCGATGGCCCCCTGGTCGAGACGCTTCGGCCCACGCTGATCCTGACCCAGGATCTGTGCGAGGTGTGCGCCGTCGGGGCGGATCGGACCCAGCCACTCGCAGACGCAATCGACCCCCCCCCCGAGATCCTGCAGCTGCACGGCCGGACCATGGAAGGGGTATACGACGACATCCAGCGCGTGGGCCATGCCCTCGCGCGCGAAGCGGAGGCGTCGAGAGCTGATTGCGGAGATGCGGCACGGGCTGGCCCACCTGCCGGGGGAGGCACCAGACCCGGCGCCCCGAGTGGTATCGGTGGAGTGGCTCGACCCGCTCTACCTCGCCGGCCACTGGGTGCCCGAGCTGGTCGAGGCCGCCGGCGGGATCGAGGTCGGGGCCGTCCGGGGCGAGCCGTCGACTCGGCGGGCCTGGGCAGAAGTGGCGGCGATGCAGCCGGACGTGGTGCTCATCATGCTCTGCGGCTTCGGGATCCGGCGCGCCCAGGATGAGTGGGCATCGTTCGCACGTGCCAACCCCGTGGTGGTGCGATGATCGGTTCCGCCCACGTGCGGTTCGTGGACGGCAATGCCTTTACTTCGCGCCCGGGTCCTCGGTTGGTGGAGGGTGCTGCGGCGATCCGTGCGGTATTGGGAGCGGGGCCAATGGGATAGGAAGTAAGAAGCGAGAAACGAGCAGTGAAATGTGGGAGTAGAGGGAGGAGGCACGGCCGTGGATGCGCTCGCCACTGCAGCTCCTACGTCTGGGCCAGCGCCCTGATCCGCCCCACGAAATGGTCCACGTCGGCCTCGGTGGTTGCCCACGAGGTCATCCAGCGCACCTCATCCTTGGTCTCATCCCACAACTCGAATCGGAACTCCGCCTGCAGCGCCAACCGCAGGCGTTCCGGCAGCGCCACGAAGACGCCGTTCGCCTCGACCCGTTGGGTCAGCCGCACGGCATCGAGCCCCTCGATGCCGCTCGCCAGTCGACCGGCCATCGCGTTGGCATGGCGCGCCAGGTGGAGGTACCGATCGTCCTCCAGCAATGCCAGGAACTGCGCCGCGAGGAACCGCATCTTGGACGCCAGCTGCATCCCCTGCTTCCGGGCGAACGGGAAGCTGGACCCGAGGGATGGATCGAGCAGGATGACGGCCTCCGCTCCAACCGCCCCGTTCTTGGTGCCCCCGAAGGTCAGGACGTCCACGCCGACCTCGGCGGTAACTGCCTTGAGGGTGCAGCCGAGTGCCGCCGCTGCGTTCGCAAGGCGGGCCCCATCCATGTGGAGCCGGAGGTGGTTGGCGCGGACCACGGCCGAGAGGGCGCGGAGTTCTTCGAGCGTATAGACGGTGCCGTATTCGGTGGTTTGGGAGATGGACAGCACACGGGGCTGGACTGCGTGCTGGTCGCCGACCCGCCGGAGGTGCTGACACAGCGCCTCGGGCGTCACCTTGCCGTTTGGCGCCTCCACCGTCAGGAGCTTGGCGGTGGCAAATCGCTCCGGTGCCCCGCACTCATCCACCGCGATGTGCGCCCCGTCCGCACAGATGACGGCCTCCCACGGCCGCAGCAGCGCCTGAAGCCCGAGGACGTTCGCGGCGGTTCCGTTGAAGACCAAAAAGACCCCGGCGTCGGTGCCAAACAGCTCGCGGAGGCGGGCCACGGCCCGTTCCGTGATGGTGTCGGCGCCGTAGGCGGTGGCCGGGCCGGCGATTTGCTTCAGCCATCGCAGCCAGCACCGCCGGGTGCGCCCCGAAGTGGTTGTCCGACGAGAAACTCGGCCGGGCCGTCATGCCGGGGTGTCCGGGTCTCCAGAATCCGGGAGCTTGTCCTCCCACAGCGCCAGGACATTGCCGTCCGGATCCTTGATCATCGCCATGATGCCCCAGGCCTGCTGGGTCGGCTCGGACACGAACTGCACGCCGTGATCGTGCAGCTCCCCGCAGAAATGCAGCAGCCCCTCCACCCGCACCGTGATGCCGGTGTGGCGCCCGACCAGCGCCTTGGCGTCGGGATGATTGGCCGGATGCACCGAGAGATGGGTGCCCTCCGCAAAGAACTCACCTCCGAATGACCCGCTCTTCTCGAGCGGGAAGCCGAGCACGTCGCCGTAGAAGTGCAGGGCACGGTCGATGTCGTTCACGAAGATGGCGATGCTGTAGAGTGAGGCGATCATGGGGACGGGGAATGGGGAAGAGGGTGCACAAGACACTCAAAGCGGGGGCGATTCGGCCGCCACGCGCCACCCTGCCGGCCCAGCAGCGCGCCTTCGATGGCTTTCGCACCGAGTACAACGAGGTGCGGCCTCACGATTCGCTGCAGGGACAGACCCCCGCGTCGGTGTACCACGCCTCTTCACGACCCTATCCCAAGCGCTTGCCGCCCATCGAGTATCCCGGACACTACCTCGTGAAACGCATCACGAGCGGCGGCACCTTTCGCTTCGGGCGTCGGCTCCTCTTCCTGGCCACCCCACTCGAGGGCTACGACGTAGGCCTCGATGAGATCGAGGATGGTGTCTGGTCGATCTACTTCTGCAACGTCCTGATTGCACGCTTCACCGAACGAGATCACATTCTCCGGAGCTGACCGGCAGCTCCTGCAAGTGTCAACCATGTACCCGGTTTACGGTGTCAGCTATCTCCCCGGTTGCTCAGACTAGGGACTAGGGACTAGGGACTGGGGACTGGGGACTAGGGAAAGGTAGTCGCCCGCCCGGCGAGCGGTGGCTCCACTCACTCGTCGACGGCCGCCCCTCAGCCCTGGATCCGCCACCGTGGCAAAGGCGGCGGCCCAGTTCCGTCGCATCCCCTCGAGCCCGGGTCGTTCGAACGGGGTATCAGCAAATCGTGCGGCAAACTCCTCCGGCCCCATCCGGGCGAAGTACTGCCGGATCGATGGCGATCGGGCGCCGGCCGGGGCTGGAATTCCTCGGACGGTGTCGGCTCCGCAAACCGCTGGTTCCAGGGGCACACGTCATTGCAGATGTCGCAGCCAAATGCCCAGCCCCTCCAGCTGCGGTGCCAGCGCCTCGGGAATCGCACCCCGGTGCTCGATCGTCAGGAACGAAATGCAGCGGGTGGCGTTGAGGACCCCTGGCTCCACAAAGGCCTCGGTGGGACAGGCGTCGAGGCACCGCGTGCAGCTTCCGCATCGGTCTTCCTCGAACGGAGTATCCACCTCCAGGGGCAGGTCGGTCAGGATGGTCCCAATGAAGAAGAACGAACCGGCGCCTGGGCGGATCAGCATCGTGTTCTTTCCGATCCATCCCAATCCAGCCCGCCGACCGAGTTCCCGTTCCGGCACCGGACCGGCATCGACGAACACCCGTGCGATGCTCGCTCCCTCCGCCACCAGCCAGTCGGCCAGCCGCTGGAGCCGGAGGGTCGTCACCAGGTGGTAGTCAGTGCCCGCCGCATAGCGTGCCGTGGAGACACCCAGGCCGCTCGCCCCATTTCCGCCCTGGTCGGGGGCGAAGTAGTTGTCCAGCACCACGACGGCGCGGACGGCGCCGGGGACGATCGATGCGGGCTCCTTCCGCCGCGCGGCCTGTCGGTGCAGGTACCGCATGGTCCCGCCATACCCCGCTGCCAGCCATGCATCGAGCTCGGCACCGCGCTCACTGGGACCGAGCGAGGTGATCCCGCACGCGAGGAATCCCGGTCGAGTGCCTGGGTCTTGAGCCGAGCCTCGCGAGTCATCCGCTGGAGGGAGCGGCGGGCGGGAACCGGCGCCGGTAGCGCGGCGGTCGGTGCCGACCCGTCGGGAATCAACCGGGCCCCACGCTGCAATGTGACGAACGAGAACGCCCACTGGACGAGGACCAGCACCCGGTTGCGGAATCCGATCAGGAAGAACAGGTGCACGAAGAGCCAGACCAGCCACGCCGGAAAGCCGCCGAAGTGGAACGGACCGATGTCGCAGATCCCGCCAGCCCTCCCGATCACCGCCGCCTGGCCCTTGTTGCGATACCGGAACGGCTTCCGCGGCTGGCCGGCCAAGTCGGCGCCGATGGCCCTGGCCGCGTACTGGCCCTGCTGGATGGCCACGGGGCACAGCCCCGGAAGGATCGGAAACCTGGGATCATGCCGAAACGATGCGGCATCACCCATCACGAACACCTCAGGATGCCCTGGGATGCTGCAGTCGGGCTCCACCACGACCCGGCCGTCGCGCTCCAGCGGTACACCGAGCGTCGCCAACAGCGGGCTGGCCTGGTTGCCGGCGGCCCACACCACCGTCTGGGTGGGAATCGTCCACCCGCCTGCCCGGACGCAGCCCGGCTGGATGTCCTCGACCAGCATCTCCAGGCGCACCTCCACGCCCTTCTTGCGGAGGTCCCGCTTGGCCCGGTTGCTGAGCGCCTCGGAATATGCCGTCAGGATGCGCGGCCCCCCCTCGAGGAGCACCACCGTCGCCTCGCGTGGGTCGATCCGACGGAAGTCGCGGGCCAGCGCAAATCGACGGATCTCGGCGAGGGCGCCCGCCAGCTCGACCCCGGTCGGGCCGCCCCCAATCACCACGAAGGTCAACAGGGCCTGCCGCCGCGTCAGGTCAGGTTCGCGCTCGGCGAGTTCGAAGGCCATCAGGACCCGGCGTCGGATCTCGTGGGCATCCTCCAGGCTCTTGAGACCCGGTGCCAACGACTCCCACTCCGGGTGCCGGAAGTAGGAATGCCTGGTACCGGGTGCCAGGACCAGCCAGTCGTAGCCAAAGCGAGCCCCGTCGGCCAACTGGACCTCGCGGGCGTCCACATCCACTCCCACCACTTCGCCCAGCAGCACCTCGGTGCGGCGGTTCCGCCGCAGCACCGACCGGATCGGTGCCGCGATGTCAGCCGCACTGAGCTCGGCGGCCGCAACCTGATAGAGGAGTGGCTGGAAGAGGTGGTGATTCCGACGGTCGATGACCGTCACCTCGACCGGCAGCCTGGCCAGGGCCTTGGCCAGGTAGATGCCCACGAATCCCCCGCCCACGATCACCACCCGCTTCACAGCCGCATCGTTTCCCGACGCCACCGCGCAAAGCTGATGACATCGTCGAGCGGCGGGATCGCGCCGGGATCACCATAGGCGGTGTCCATTCGCCAACGGAGATAGGTGCGGTCTGGCAGCGGGAGGAACGGCGATCGGCGCCACCAATCGCGGCGGCGGAATGCCCATCCGGTGCGCAGAAGATCCACACCGAGCCGGGGCGAGAGCAGCGCCCGCAGGGCGAGGCGCAGGACCAGGCTGGTCCAGGAGGTGGGGGAACGGTTCATGGCTGGCCCCAAAGATAGGGTGCGGCCCCGCCTCCGCCTATATTTCGGCCTTCCGACACCCGGCACCCCCTTCGCCCGTCACCGTTTCCGCTTTCCCGGACCTCCCCGACATGGCCACGATTCGCAGTTTCCTCGAGGACCACTTCCGGCACTTCAACGCCCGTGAGACGCTGGCCGCGGCCCGTGCCTATGAGGCGCACATCGCCGGCGGGGGAAAGATGCTCGTCAGTCTTGCAGGGGCGATGAGCACGGCAAAGCTGGGCACCCTGCTGGCGCGGATGATCCGGACTGGGCAGGTGCATGCCATTTCCTGCACCGGGGCCAACCTCGAGGAAGACCTCTTCAACCTCCTCGCCTACAACGATTACAGGATCATCGAGGACTGGCGCGCCCTGAGCGCCGCCGACGAAGTGGCGCTCTACGAGGATGGCTTCAATCGGGTCACCGATACCGCGATTCCCGAGACCGTGATGCGGCACCTGGAGCGGCGGCTGATCGAGCGCTGGCGCCTGGCCTGCGAGCAGGGGGAGCGCCAGTTCGAGAGCGAATTCCTCCAGGACCTGTTCCGCAGCGGCGCCATGGAGGAGCACTACCAGATCGGCGCCGAGAACTCCTGGCTGCTCGCGGCCTGGGAAATGGGCATCCCGGTGTATCACCCGGGATGGGAGGATTCGACCACCGGGAACATGTTCGCGGCGGCAGTCTACCGCGGCGCCGTTCCGCACCATCAGTGCATCAAGAGCGGCACCGAGCAGATGGAGCACCTGCTCCGCTGGTACCAGGAGGCGAGTGGCTACGCCGCCGCCAAGGCGATCTCTGGCGAGGGCGATGCCACGCCGACCCACCCGAGCGTCGGCTTCTTCCAGATCGGTGGCGGCATTGCCGGGGACTTCGCCATCTGTGCCGTCCCCACGATGATCCAGGACCTCGGCATGGAGGACCTGCCGTTCTGGGGCTACTTCTGCCAGATCTCGGATGCCGCCACCAGCTATGGCGGATATTCCGGAGCCGTTCCGAATGAGAAGATCACCTGGGGCAAGCTGGACGCCGAGACGCCGAAGTACATGATCCAGTCGGACGCCACCATCGTGGCGCCGCTGATCTTCGGTTACCTGCTGCACGAGTGAAGTCACCTACGCGCGGGCACGCGGCGCTGGCCCTGGGTCTGCTGACCGCCGTCAATCTCCTCAGCTACCTGCAGCGCAGCGTGGTGTTCGCGCTGTTCGATCCCATCAAGGCCGACCTGGGACTCAACGATGCCCAGCTTGGCCTGTTTGCGTCCGCATACATCCTGGTCTACTCGTTGGCTGCCCTGCCCCTGGGGATCCTCGGCGACCTCCGCTCCCGCAAGCTCGTGGTGGCCGGCGGCGTCGTCCTCATGGCCACCTTCTCCTCGGCGAGCGCACTCGTCGGCGGCTTTGGCGCCCTGTTGGTGTGCCGTGCCCTGATCGGCACCGGCGGAGCGGCCGCCGGCAGCCCTGCCGCCTCGCTGGTCGCCGACTTCTACCCTGGACCGCGACGGGCAATCGCGATGGCCATCTTCATGGCCGGGCCACCGCTCGGAGGGGTGCTGGGGATCGTCGCCGGGGGGCAGCTGGTGACCATGTTCGGCTGGCGCCCGACCCTGGCCTACCTCGGGCTGCCGTTCCTCGTCCTCGCCGCAATCCTCCTCCTGCTGCGCGAACCCCCAGGCCCCGGCGGCCACCGGGCCCCGCTGACTCTCGCGGGACTCTGGCAGAGTACCCAGATGGTCCGCAGCGTCCCGACCCTGATCTTCGTCTTTCTCGGGGGGGCGATGATCTCGTTCGGCGTCAACGGCCTGGCAGGATGGGCGCCCACCTACATGGCGCGCGAACTCAGCATCCCGATCGACCGGGTGGCGATCCTCCTGGCCCAGTGGGGACTGCCCTTCGGCGTCGCCGGCACCCTGGTCGGCGGGTTCCTGGCAGATGCCCTCCGCCACCGCATGCCGACCGGGCGGACCGTGGTGGCAGGAATGGGAATCCTCGTCGGCGCGGCGCTGATCATGTACCTGATCACCGTCCGGGAGCTTGCCGTATTCCTCCCGGTCTTCGCAGTCGCGTTCTTCTTCCTGTCGTGGTATGTCGGCCCCCTCACCGCCGTCATCTTCGACGTGGTTCCGAGTACGATCGGCAGCACCGTGGTGGGGGCGTATTTTCTGTTCATTCACCTGGCGGGAGATGCGCTGGCGTTTCCACTGGTCGGCCTGCTGTCGGATCGCTTCGGCCTCTCCCGGGCGATGTTCATTCTGCCGGCGGTGGCGTTCTTCGGTGGGCTCGTGGTGCTGGGCGCGGCATTGACCGTCAAGCAGGACATGCAGCGATTGGCCGCGCCGAACACCGCCTGACCCGCCCCTCGCACCGGGCGCGCTAGCGCGATCCGCGTTGCATCAGGTCGATCAACTCCGCGTACATCGCCTCGGCGCGGTCGGGATCGCCGGAGCGGATCGCCTGGGTGGCGCAGTGACGCAGATGGTTCTGCAGCAGGGCCTTGCTGACGCCGCGGAGCGCCTCCTGGACGGAGGCGACCTGGGTCATCACATCGGCGCAATACCGCTCCTCGTCCACCATCCGTTGCAGCCCCCGCACCTGCCCCTCGATTCGACGGAGCCGGTGGAGGACCCCGGTCTTGATTTGCGGGTCCACTGCCGTGGCGTGCCGTTCACCAGTGTCATCGGAAACTCCACACGCGCATGCGGCAAGAGCTTCAGTATCCATCGCGTTTTCCTCCGTGTCCCGGGTCCGGGCGGATCCGTCAGGAACCACCGGCCACCGCATGATATCCAGCCTCCTCCACCGCGGCGACGATCCGCGCCGGATCGGTCGCACTGGGGTCATAGCGCAGCTCGGCGCGCCCCATCGTCACGCTGCCCACCTCCAGCCCAGGCTGGCTGCCGATCGCCTTGTTCACAGCGTTGAGGCAGTGGGAACAGCTCATCCCCTCAATGTGAAGGGTCAGTTCTTTCATCGTTCTACCCCCAGGAAGTGCCCCGACCAAGTACGTATCTCTCAATATTGCATAGGGGGGAGGGGTATGACAAGTAGTCGGAGCCAGCCCGGAACCTCACCTGCAGGCCAAACCAGCCCGACCGGCTGACCAGAATTGGGGTATCTGGGGGAATCCGGCATGTATCCTGCCATTGAATCCCGCCATGACCTCGGTACCCCCGTCACCCGGCTCCCCCCCAGGGAATCGGCGGGACTTCCTGCTTCCCGTGCTGCCAGCTGGCGCCGGGCCCCCGGATCCGGTCGCCATCGCCACCTGGCAGATGGCGGCCTCCGATGCGTTGGGTGCCGAGCTCCCCCACGACCTGCTGGCGCTCTGGCTCTTCCCGGAGTCCGGTGGAGTGGTCTTGCTGGGGCCAGCGGCCCTCGCGGAGGACGATGTCGTGGTTCCGCGACCCGCACCATTCCTGGGGCAGGAACAGCTGCTGGCTCTCGAGGATCGATTTCGCCAGGCCGGCTACGCCAGCGTCATCGCTTCACCAATTCGTGGTGAGCAGCGTGACCTGGGATTGCTCCTGCTGGCGGCCATCGCCTCGGGTCGCTTTGGCGCCATCCAGGCGATTCGCTTGTTTGAACTCCTGAAGGACTTCATCCCCCCGTTCCAGCGCCTGGCGGACCGGATGCCCTCCGAGCCAGGCGCGACGATCCTGCCACGGGCGCGTGAAGCCGAGGAACTGCTGGACCTGGTGGTGCGAACCGCCGCCGCCGCGCGGACCGGGGCGGAACTGGTCACCCGACTCTCGGCAGCTGTGCAGGACCTCCTGCCCCATGACCATCTCGAAATCGTCCTGCACCGCCCGGAGGGCGGCATGGATGATTGGGAATTCGTGGGACGCGAAAAGCCAGCCCGGCGCTGGGGCAAGGACCCACCGGGCCAGCGAACCACCACCGCCGCCACCCCGCGAGGGCTAGAGGCGATCCAGGAACGTATGGGTGATGCGGGCACCGTCATCGTCCCGGATCTGGCCGCGGACCGAGCGCTGCACTGGCCATTCCGCCAGGACGGAACCGATGGGCCACGTCCCCACGCCATGCTGGTGGCACGCCTTCCCGGACGCGGCGCGACGACGGGATTCCTCTACCTTGGCAGCGCGGCGACTGACTTGTACCGGCCTGCCGATGAAGTTCTGCTCCGCGGAATCGCGCCCGTGGTGGCGGTCCATGCCGCCGACCTCCGCGCCCAGACGGAAGTGGAGGCCCTCCGGCGCACAGTGACCGCCCTCGAAGGACCAGGCAGCGCGCTTGCTCGGGCTGCTCGCCTGCTGGCCGCCACCTCCAACTTCTCCTCGGCCACCCAGAGTATTGCCGCCTTGCTGAGGGTCCTGACCGGTAGCCAAACCTGCCGATTCATCCTCAGGATGGGGACCACCGAGGCGGTGGCCCTGGAGCCGGGTGAGTCGCGGCCGCTGCTGGACCTGCCGCTGATACCGATCGAGGGAACCCCATTCGCTGCGGTGCTACTGGGAGAGGCCCCGTTTCTCCTGCGTCCCGGCGTGGAGGATGAGCAGCTGATCCTCCCCCTTCGAGTCGGCGGGAAGCCGTTCGGCGTCATGGTGCTCTCCGGCCCCGCTGGGGGACGCCTCGCAGCAGTGACACTCACCGCCCAGCAAGTGGCGGATATCGTCGCGCCGCACCTCGAGCTGGTGCGGAGGGAGGCGGGCGCAGAGGCGAAGAGCGGGCGGTAGAAGCGAAAAGGGAGAAGAGAGAAGAAAAGTGGGGAGGAAGAGCTAATAGGCAAATGGTAAGAGGTGGGAGGTGGGAGGTGGGAGGTGGGGAAATCGAGGAGGGTAGAACCGCAACAACTTCAGCGTTCGATGAGGATCTCCGAAAAGACGGTCTCATCGGTCTCCAGCATTCGCCTGAGGTAGGGGCGACAGAGCCCGCACTGTCCTCCACACCCAGTCGCCGCAGTGAGTTGATCGAGGCCCCACCCGGCTTCCCGGGCCGCCAGCAGCAGCTCCCCGAACAGCCGTCCCCGACACACGCACCGATCGATTTGCAGACCCACCGCGGGCCTGGTCACGGATTTGAGGGGCGGATGTCGATTTCGCTGAGCATTGCCTGGCGGGGGAGTCGGAGTGCGTGCAGCACCGTCTCGGCCACATCCTCCGGCTGCAACGCCCTTGCGAGATTGCTCTTGAGGTTGGGTTGATCCACCAGCATGCCCGTATCCACGCTGCCGGGGCAGATTGCGATGACCCGAATCCCATCCTTTCGCACTTCGGCCATCAGCGCCTTGCTGAACCCGAGGACGGCATGCTTGCTGGCACAATACGCGGTGCCGCCGACAAATCCATTGCGTCCCGCCAAGCTGGCGATGTTCACGACATCCCCCGAGCCACCAACCGCATCCCAGGCAGGACTGCGCGCGTGGTCAGGAAGAGGCTGCGCAGGTTGGTGGACATCGTTGCGTCCCACTCCTCAAGCGTCAGTTCCTCGATCCGCTTCCCGACCAGGACGCCCGCATTGTTGACCAGGGTATCGACCGGGCCGAGCGCACCGGCGATGGCAGCATGGATTCGATCCACATCGGCTTCGACCCCGACGTCACCGGCCGCGCCCGCCGCCGCGATTCCTGCCGCCCCCAACTCCTCGACCAGTTCCCCGACCCGTTCGGGACTGCGGGAGCAGACCCCGACCGCCCAGCCGGCGCGGCCGAGGGCAAAGGCGAGGGCTCGACCAATGCCGAGCGTGGCGCCGGTAATGAGGGCGACGGGGGCGGGACTCGGGGAGGATGTCATGGCCTGAATCTAGTCAGGGGCGAAAACGAAGCCCCCGCCCGGCCAGGCCGAACGAGGGCTCGAATCACGCCGGGCGGGCCCTACTTGAGCACCAACAGCTCCCGGTAGGTCGGCAGTGGCCACAGGTCGGCGGCCATGTGGTTTTCGAGCAGGTCGGCGGCGGCACGCAGCGTCCCCATGACTGGCCGGACCTTGTCGCGGATGTAGATCGCGTGCTTCTCGAGGTCTGCGGTCTCATGGGCGATCGCCTTCTCCAGCGCGACCAGCGGATCCCGGAAGTTTCGGACGTACCCGACAAAGTCCTTGAGGGCCGCCTTGGTTCCCGGGCACTCGACGCCGGCCGCCTCGGTGGACGTCACCGCATCGGCCAGGAGCGCCTGGTGCTCGATGGCGGCCGGCAGGATCTGGGTCCGGCCGATGGTCACCATCATCTCGGCCTCGATGCTCACCTGCTTGACCCACTTCTCCACCAGGATGTGGTGGCGTGAGTCGATCTCGGCCTTGCTGAGCACGCCGTACTTCTTGAACAGGTCGACCATCTTCTTGGCCTTGATGACCGGGAAGGCCGAGACCGAATCCTGCATGATCGGCAACCCGCGCCTGGCCGCTTCGGCGTGCCATTCGGCGCTATAGCCGTCGCCGTCGAAGATCACCCGCTTGTGGGTCTTGATCACCTTCTGGAGCACGCCCAGCGCGGCGGACTGCAGCTTGGCGGCGGTCGGGTTGCGACCCGCCGCCTTCTCGAGCTCCGTCGCCATGTAGTCGAGCGACTCGGCGACGATCGTGTTGAGCACGGTGTTGGGCCAGGCGATGCTGGCGGTGCTGCCGACGGCGCGGAACTCGAACTTGTTGCCGGTGAACGCGAACGGCGAGGTGCGGTTGCGGTCGCCCGAGTGGCGCGGGATCTGCGGCAGCGACTTGGCGCCGAGGTCGATGCGTACCGCCGCGGAGGGTGCGCTTGGGGAGCCCCTTCTCGACCTGGTCGAGGATGTCGGTGAGCATGTCGCCGAGGAAGATCGAGATGATCGCCGGCGGCGCCTCGTTGGCGCCGAGGCGGTGGTCGTTGCCCGCGGCGGCGATCGAGGCGCGCAGCAGGTCGGCGTGGAGGTCGACCGCCCGGATCACGGCGCAGAGGAAGACCAGGAACTGCATGTTGGTGTGGGTCTCGTCCTGCGGATCGAGCAGGTTGACGCCGGTGTCGGTGGCCATCGACCAGTTGTTGTGCTTGCCGCAGCCGTTGACGCCGGCGAACGGCTTCTCGTGCAGCAGCGCCTGCAGGCCGTGGCGCGGGGCGACCCGCTTGAGGGTCTCCATCATCAGCATCTGGTGGTCGCTGCGCGATGTTGGCGACCTCGAAGAGCGGGGCGATCTCGTACTGGCCCGGCGCCACCTCGTTGTGCCGGGTCTTGACCGGCACGCCGAGCGCGCAGAGCTCGCGCTCGACCTCGGTCATGAACGCCAGGACGCGCGGCGGGATCGCGCCGAAGTAGTGGTCCTCGAGCTGCTGGCCCTTGGGCGGCTTGGCGCCGAAGAGCGTGCGCTCGCAGGTCATCAGGTCGGGGCGCTCGAAGTAGAGCTCCCGGTCGACGAGGAAGTACTCCTGCTCGCGGCCCGACCGTGGTGATGACGCGGCTCACGCCGGTGTCGGTGCCGAAGAGCTTGAGGATCCGCATCGCCTGGCGGGAGAGGGCCTCCATCGAGCGGAGCAGCGGGATCTTCTTGTCGAGCGCCTCGCCGGTCCAGGAGACGAAGGCGGTCGGGATGCAGAGGGTGACGGTGGCGTCACCGCGGACCAGGAACGCCGGGCTGGTCGGGTCCCAGGCGGTGTAGCCGCGGGCCTCGAAGGTGCCGCGGAGGCCGCCGGACGGGAAGCTCGACGCGTCGGGCTCGCCCTGCACCAGCTCGTCGCCGGAGAAGTTGAAGATCACCCCGCCCATGCCGTCGGGGGCGATCAGCGAGTCGTGCTTCTCGGCGGTGGAGCCGGTCAGCGGCTGGAACCAGTGGGTGTAGTGGGTCGCGCCGTGCTCGATCGCCCAGTCCTTCATGGTGGCGGCCACGACGTCGGCCACCGCGGCGTCGAGCGGCTCGCCGTCGTCCATGGTCCGGACCAGGCTCTTGAAGATTTCCTTGGGCAGGCGCTGGCGCATGACCCGGCGCGAGAACACATCGGCGCCGAAGATTTCGGTGATCTTCATTTCGAGGGTTGTGGGCATGGCGGTGGGGTCTCGGGGTTGGGGGTCGTCGGGGCGCACCCCGGTGCGCCCCGGGGCATCGCCGATCTTAAGGCCCCCCGTGGCCCACGCCAACAGCCTCCCCTAGCGGCTCTAGGGGTAAACATCGTACCTTCCGGCCATGGACCTCCTCCCCGGCACCCTGGAACTCCTGATCCTCCGCGCCCTGCGGTGGGAACCGACCCATGGTGCCGGGGTCGGCGAATGGATCCGCCTGGTGACCGACGGAGCCTTTCCGCTGGAGGAGGGGACCCTCTACCCCGCCCTGCACCGGCTGGAGCGGCGGGGCTTGATCGAGAGCGAGTGGGGACGGTCGGAGGCGGGGCGACGGGCGCGGTTCTACACCCTCACCTCGGCGGGACGGCAGGCGCTGCCCGGCTCAAGGACGATGGGAGGCGTATGTCGCGGCGGTGGGGCGGGCGGTGAACTACGGCAATCCGGGGTTGTGGGCGCGGTAGGGCGGACAGGGCGGACGGGCGAACGGGGCGGACAGGGCGGACAGGGCGGACAGGGCGGACAGGGCGGACAGGGCGGAACGAAATATACGGAGTGGGGGTCAGCCCCGACGCAAGGAGTAGAGCCGCACCTGGGGAATCGCCTCGACTGGATCGAGGTACCGGCCCAGCACGTAATCCGACCGATCTCGAACACCTTCCGAACACCTGGAGGTAGGTGGGCAGCAGTGCATGTGCGATCACCCTGCCGTTCCTTGGAAATGACCCACCAGCGAACCATTGGAGCGCTGGCCCGGGGGTACTCCTGGACCCAGAGGAGATCGTCGGCGTCGACCAGCAGCGCCGCATAGGGCGGCAGCATCTCAGGGAACGGGTGGGTCGCGAACTGGGATTCGATTCCGGCATGCCGGTCGGTCGGCGCTGCCGCGAGGCGGATCGCCTTCTCTGCGTCGATATCCACCTGCGTCAACGGCTCCGAGTTCAAGGGCAACACCAGCGTGTCGGTGGCCAGGCTCCCCAGGGAGACCGCGACGATCTCGGGCCGATCGGCCGCTCCGATGTACACCCGGTCCGCTCCCCAAAGCGATCGCGGTCTGCTGCCCGAACATGCGTGGCCCCGATCCCACCACCGCCCCCGTCGCCCGATCGATCTGGGCGACGCGTTCCGAGCCTGGAAAGCTGTCCAGCATGCCCACGATACCGTGAGTCCGGCCCGGCTCAGCCAGGACGGCACCCGCGGGTCTGATACACGGGCCCCGGCGGCGGGCCGGCACGCATGTCCTCCCACCCGTAGTGCGCGAACAGTCCCGAAGCGTTGCAGCTGGACTGATAGGGGGTGCCGACTCCCACCTGCTGACCGCCTGATCCCCCGAACCGGAAGGCGCGGCCGTAGTCCCCCTCCAGGCTCAAGACCGAAGTCACCGCGCCGTCGATGTCATTGACCAGCACCGAGTCTCCACATCGCCAGAAACGCGCCGGGTATCGGTACTCCCCCGGGCCAGACCCCCGCCGACCGAAGCTTCGCACCCGTGTTCCATCGGCAGAGTAGAGGTGCAGCGTCTGTTCCTGTCGGTCGACCACCAGGACCTGGCCGTCCGGAAGCCGAGTTGCGCCGACGACAACCTCAAAGAGCTGGGTGGTGTCGTCCACACTCGCGCCCACAATCAGACTCGGCGTGGAGTCGACGGCCCACTGGATCGGGGTCGAGTCATCCGCCCCGCGACCCGCGGGCCCACACCCGGAGCCAAAGGCCAATGTGGCACCCACCAAGACCACAGCAGCCTTCCGTTGTCCGTGGCGACGATGCGCATGATTCATTGCGACCTCCCCGGGGCAATACCCATGGCGGCACTGGGGCGGAGCGACCTCACCACCGGCTGGTCACTTCTCGCTTCCCCCTTCTCCCTTCTCCCTTCGATCATACCGCCGGATCGTAAACGCATGCGCATGCCGATCATCGGCCTCGTGGCGCTCCTCGGAGGTGACCTCCCACTCGGTGGGGTCCCACTCGGGAAAGCGTGTATCCCCTTCGATCACCGCGTGGACGTGGGTCAGGTACATCCGTTCGGCCAGTGGCAGCGCCTCGGTGTAGATCTTCCCGCCCCCGATCACGAAAACCTCGTCCTCGGCCACGCGCCATCGCCAGCGCCGTCCCCAGGAATGGCGCCCGCTCCGCCCCGGGAAACTCGAGCCCCTTGTTCCGGGTAACCACGATGTTGCGCCGGTTGGGCAGCGGCTTGCCGAGTTCATCCCAGGTCTTCCGCCCCATGATGACGGTGTGGCCGAGCGTCGTCAGCTTGAAGAACCGGAGATCGGCCGGCAGCCGCCATGGCAAACCGCCGTCGCGCCCGATGATGCCATTGTCCGAGACCGCGGCGATCAGGGAGACGATCACACCGCCACCGGCGCCGGGATGTGCGGATGCGGATCGTAGTTCTGCAGGGAAAAATCGGAAAAGCGAAAATCGAAGATCGAGCGCACATCGGGATTGATCTGCATGGTCGGCAGCGGCCGCGGTTCCCGGCTCAGCTGAAGCCGGACCTGGTCCAGGTGGTTCTGGTACAGGTGGGCATCGCCAAAGGTGTGGATGAACTCCCCCGCCTGCAGGCCGGTCACCTGGGCCAGCATCATCGTCAGCAGCGCATAGGAGGCGATGTTGAAGGGCACGCCGAGGAAGACATCGGCGCTCCGCTGGTAGAGCTGGCAGGAGAGCCGGCCGTCGAGGACGTAGAACTGGAACAACGCATGGCATGGCGAGAGCGCCATCGCCGGGAGGTCGGCCGGGTTCCAGGCGCTGACGATCAACCGCCGCGAGTCGGGGTTGGACCGGATCTGTGCCTCGACATCGGCAATCTGGTCGATGACCCGGCCATCCGGGCGCCGCCCACGACCGCCATTGCTTGCCGTACACTGGCCCCAGGTCGCCCTCCGCGCTGGCCCACTCATCCCAGATCTTGACCCCCTCCGCCTGGAGCGACCGGACATTGGTCTCGCCCCGCAGGAACCAGAGCAGTTCATGGATGATCGACTTGACGTGGACCTTCTTGGTCGTGACCAGCGGAAATCCCTCGGCCAGGTCGTAGCGCGACTGCCAGCCAAACACGCTCAGCGTCCCCGTGCCGGTCCGGTCGTGCTTCGGCCGGCCGTGATGGAGGATGTGGGAGGCGAGGGCGAGGTATTGGTGCATGGTGTCGGGTGTCGGGTGTCGGGTGTCGGGTGTCGGGTGTCGGGTGTCGGGTGTCGGGTGTCGGGTGTCGGGTGTCGGGTGTCGGGTGTCGGTCCGGAAGGTGCGCAATCGCCAGCGGGAGTCAATGGCCCAGGCCGACATCGGAGCCGCCGAAACCCGGCACCCGACACCCGACACCCATGCCCTACCCCTCCACCAACTCCATCCGCCACCGCCCATAGTCACCCAGGAACTCGATCTCCCGCAGGCCGGCGGCAATGTCCTGGGGCAACTCCACCGCACCGGCTCCCACCTTGAGCCGCTCGATCGGGTGCGAACCGTCAGGAAGCTTGACCCCGGGATTGAGGATCCCGTGGGGGTCGAACGCCGCCTTCACGGCGCGGAAGAGCATCATCATCGCCGAGCCGAAGGTTGCCTCCAACAGGGGGGCACGGAGGCGCCCATCACCATGCTCACCCGACAGGACCCCACCGAGCCGAAGGGCGGTGTGGTTGACCTCGTCGTAAATCGCTGCAACTTCGTCCTCCCAGCCCTTCCGGGCCATGTCCGGCATCAGGTTCACGTGGACATGCCCGTCCCCGGCGTGGCCGAACGCCACCGAGGGGATCGCATGCCGCCGGGAGGACTCCTCGACCTGCTCGAGATACTCCCCCAGGGCCTCGGGAGGCAGGCAGGCGTCTTCGATCACCTGGAGCGAGCGCCGGCTTTCGCCAAGCCGGAGTAGGAGCGGACTCGCGGCGTGTCGCACCGCCCAGAGTTCGTCGTGCTCGCCAGCGGTCGTGGCGCTGTGGAGGTCCAGGGCAAGCGGCCTGAGCGCGGCCATCGCCTGGGCGAGTGCGGCGTCCAGGGCATCGACGTCCGGCCCCTCGTATTCGACCAGCAGGAGCGCTGCGGCCTCCTGCGCCAGCCCGGCCCTCCCGGGGAGTTGGGCAGTGTCGGCCACGAACCGGAGGAAGGTCGTGTCGAGGAGCTCCACCGCGACCGGGCCCGTGGGCATCAGCAGGGCCACGGCCTTCACCAGATCCTGCCGACGGCGCAGCGCCACCCGCAGGCCACGGGTGGCCGCAGGCAGGGGATCGAGTCGCCACTCCGCACCAGTCACGATTCCCAGAGTCCCCTCGCTCCCGATGACGAGGTCGAGCAGGTCGCCGCTCTCGAGGTAGGCCTGCAGCGCATACCCCGCGGTGTTCTTGCGTACGCCCCGGTCCCAGCGAGCCTGAATGGCGGCGTACTCGGCACGGAGCTGCTCGTGCACGTCATCGTAGAACCGCCGCACCGCCCGGATGCTCAGATCCGGACGATGGCCGCGACGCAGTTCGGTCAACTGGCCGTCAGCGGTGACGATGGTCGCGGCATCCACCCATTGCCGGACCGGCCCGTGAGCCATGGTTCGCGGCCCGGCCGGCATTGGTGGCAATCATCCCCCCGACAGTCGCCCACTTGCCGCTCGAGGGGTCGGGGAGGATCCGCAGCCGACTCGGCCGCGCCGCCGCCTCGATCGCAGCCCAGGTAACGGCGGCGCCGGCGTGGGCTCGACCGTCAGCGGCCACGGCCAGGGGCGCTCCATCGAGCCGGGTAAGGTCCACCACGACACCGGGCCCGACATTCCCCCCGGCATGCCGGTGCCGGCGCCGCGAGGAATCAGGGGTGTACTCGTCCGTGCCGCCCACCGAACCAGCGCCTGGAGCTGCTCGGTAGTTTCCGGAAGCGCCACCCCACGCGGCACGATCCGGTAGATCCCGGCTCCTTCTGAGTAGGCAGCGCGGCTGCGGAGATCGGTACGGAGAAAGGTCGGGGCCTTCACGACACAGACCGCCACTGCGGAACGGGGCGAGCCACCGAAACGCCAGGCGAATCAGGGTATTGCTCGGCGCGACCAGCGCCGCCAGGATCACGGTCAGCCGAACCACGGGACGGGTCAGCTTGATGCGAACCCACCCGGTGCGATAGGCATCCTTCCTGGATATGCGGCTGAGCGTGCCCGCCGCCAGGAAGAGTGGCACCAGGCAGAAGAGCCGAATGCGGAGCTGGCGTCGGGGGAGCAGGGTGGTATAGTCGCGCGCCGCGGTCAGGTGGACGAGCGCCCGGTCGGTCAACGTCGCGAGCACGATCGCCGTCGCCGCTTCCCTGCCGGGAGTGAACAGCTCCCACGCCGGGCACCTGACTCGTGCACAGAGATCCGCGGGCACGAAGGTCGCCCCGCGGCGATGATCCTCGCCCATGTCCCGGATGACATTGGTGAGCTGGAGCCCGAGTCCGAAGCTCCGGCTGAGTTGTCGCATCTGGTCGTACCCCGCCTCGCTCCACCCGGTGCCACTCAGCCGAAAGAGGTCCGTCAGCATCCACCCGACGGTGCCGGCGACGTACCAGCAGTACGCCTCCAGGTCGTCGAGGTCGGTCGGCTGCGGTGTGCGGCCCGACTCGATGGCGCGCGCTACGTAGCTCGCCATCCCCCGACACATCTCCTCCACCGGCGGGCGAATGGCGGCTCGGACTTCTGCGGGGAGGTTTGCGAAATCGGTCAGCACGAGGCCGGTCGCCCGCACCAGGGCCGCATCGTCTCCGGTCGAAGATGCGAACTGGGCCACCAGCCGGGTGGGATCGTGCCCCACCCCGTCGAGCCAGCCCCCGTACTCCAGGAGGAGGTCGCGGCGTACGGCGGCGGGGAGCGTGGCATCGTCCTCGATGGTATCGGCAATCCGGCAGAGCAGGTAGGCCGTACTCACCGCGTGCGACAGTTCCACGGGGAGCAGTCGGATCCCCATCGCAAAGGTCCGCGACACGCGCGGCAGCAGGTCGAGCAGGAGCTGGTGATCGCTCGGGACTACCGGGGAGGTCACGGCGCCGGTGGCCGCGTTCCGGACAGGGATCGTGCTGGACCCACCGGCATCGTGTCCGGCTTGGCGGTGGTATCGGGACGGGCGGGGGGCGGTTTCCGCCCGGCGGTATCCGGGCACCTCGACCGGCTGGGGACGGGTCGCCAATTGCTCCGGGTGGCCGTACTCTGTGACCAGTCGGGCCATGGCAGCCTCGAGTCGCCGGGCAACAGGATGCTCGGCGGGGACCAACCGCTCGAGGTCTCGAGCCATCCGGGAGGGGTCGGCCATCGGGCGGTACACCGCCTCCACCTGGATGTCGGTGTGGCCAGCGCGGCCCGGGGTGATCCAGCCGCGCACACGCACGATTTCGACTCCCAGGGGCCGCGCAGGGGTCGGCGTTCCATCGCTCGCCAGGAACCAACCGGTTTCCAGATAGCCATCCCGGGATTGCACCAGGGAAACCGGAATGCTGTCGGCAATAAGCGCGGCCGTGATCACCTCGACCGCTGCGGCCACCGGGAGTTCCAGCTCGGCCTGCGTCGCCGCAGGCAATGGGCTGAACGCAGGCCGGCTGGTATTGGGGTTGCAGCCGAGGGAAAGCAACACCGCCAATCCCATCGCGCACCACGGGGGTGATCCGGAGAGACGCATTCAGATCCCCAGGGCTGTGGGCACGGGAGGCACCTCGGAGTAATCGTAGAACCCCTTGCCGCTCTTTCGTCCCAACCAGCCGAGTGCCACCATGCGACGGAGCAACGGGGGCGGAGCGTAGTGGGCATCCCGGAACTCCTGGTACATGATCTCAGCCACCCGGGTCCCGGTGTCGAGGCCGATCAGGTCCAGGAGTGCCAGCGGACCCATCGGGTGGCCGGCACCGAGTCGCATGGCGGTGTCGATGTCGGCGGTGCTGGCCACGCCCCGCTCCACCGCGCGCACCGCGTCGTTCAGGTAGGGTATCAGGAGCAGGTTGACGATGAACCCCGGGGTATCCCGTGCGGCCACCGTCTCCTTCCCAAGGCTGCGCGCAAACGCATCCGCCGCCTGCAGTGTCTCCGCCGAGGTGGCGACGGTCCGCACCACCTCCACGAGCGGCATCATGGGCACTGGTGAGAAGAAATGCAGGCCAACGAACCGATCGGGGCGCGACGTCACCGCCGCCATAGCCGCGATCGGAAGGCTGGAGGTGTTGGAGGCAAAGATCGCCGTCGCTGGCAGCCGAGCATCCAGCTCCCGCCAGAGGGCGTTCTTGAGCTCCAGGTCCTCGGTGACCGCCTCGACGATCAGGTCGCTGGCGTCCAGGTCGGCGAGTTCGGTCGTGAACTGCAGTCGCCCAACGGCCGCGGCCTGGTCGGCTGGCGGCAAGCTTGCCCTTCTCCACCAGCTTGGCGAGCGAGCGCGCGATCGCCGCCCGGGCCTCCGGAAACGACTCCGGTCGGGTATCGCGCACGACGACCTGATAGCCCGCCACCGCCGCGACCTGGGCAATCCCGCTGCCCATCAACCCCGCCCCGAGCACCCCGACACGCTGGATCGCCATCACTTGGGATCCTTCCGATTGGTGCGAGCTCGCGGCCGGCGGGGCAATGGCACGACGCACTTCACTGGCCAGCGCCTCGAGGAGCCCGGGCTGGCGCTCCGGCAGTGCATGCGACGGCTTGACCGCCCCACGCTCGACATGATCGAGGACGCGTTCCAGTCCGAGCTGGGTGCGCTCGGCGACCGGGCGGTAGCTGCGCAGGGTGGCATAGGCCGCCACCCCACTCGCGACCAGCGGCAGCGGCACCAGGATCGACACCGCACCCAGGACCCCAAGGACCACCGTCCCCGCGACGCCGATCGAGGTCAAGGCCGCCGCCCCTCCGACGAACGAATTGCGGGCCTGGACCAACTCGGCCGTCAGCGCGACATGGCAATAGCCATCCTCCAGCGGCGAAACCGTCGCCACCACGACGCTGGCGCGCGACAGCATGAACCGTGCAGTGGACGCGTGCAGGACCGACGCACCACGCTTGAGGGCGGCCTGCATGCCACTCATCCGCTCCCAGCTGATGCGCCCCGGCTGCTGGCGCTGGATCGTCATCAGCTCGTGCTTTTGCATCCACTCCAGCAGCCCACGCTCCACCGCGGCGACGGTGCCCGGCATGACTCGCTGGGCCATCACCTCTCGCGCACCGGCGAGTCGATCCAGAAGTCGCCCCGGCTCAGCCACCGTAACCCGCGAGCGTTCCTCGAGCATCGCCTGCTGCAGGTAGCGCTGGGGAATCCCGACCTGCTGACCGAGATCGAGGACCTCGCGCTCCGTCATCCCCTCGCCCACATCGGTCTCGGAGGCCTGCATCTCGGCCGCGCGCTGAAGCACGCGGTCCAGAGCGGTCCGGTCGAGGCGATTGGGATTGGAGGTGGACATCCGATTCCTCACTCAGGCGCCAGGCGTGCGGCCCGGCAGGGGGAGGTCCGGAATATGTCCGAACGGGAGAGGTGGTTCAAGCAAAGCGATGGGTATCGGTCGCCTGGTGGCCGCACACGACGCAATGCCGCCATTCCAGCTCCATCTCCGATCGGCACGACGCACAGAGGCGGACCAGGACATTCTGACCACAACTCGGGCAGAATCGCACTGGTCGACCCTGGGGAAGCGTCCGCGCGCAGTGGGGACACTCGAGCGGAGGTGTCGTTCCCCCCGGATCGGTCGTCGGCTCCGTCCGCGAGACGGTCGGCACCGGGGGAGCAGGGGTCGGATCGATCGCTGGCACGATAGCCTCCACGGGCTGGACGGGAGCTGCGGTGGCAAATTCCCCACTGTCAAACGTGTGGCCGTAGGGCTCGTCGATGGGGTCCGGTTCCCCGGTCCCACTGCCGGCATCCGCCTCCCCTCCCAGGGTGGGGCTGTCCTGCTCCATCCCATTGATTGGGGTCGAATCAGCCCCATCCCCGCCAGAATCCACCCCGGCTTCGTCTTCCGTCGGGCTTGCCGGGACGGAAGGGGTGGGTACGGCGGCGAGGGGTCCGAGGTTCAGGAGGATGGTGGCGTCCTGAAGCTGCTGGAGGAACGCCAAGTCGGGCAATACCGATCCCACCTCGACCCGAGCGCGCTCGGCGCTCTCCGGTGGATACGTTCGCGCCAGTCCCGACTCCTCGGCCGCGAGCCGCAGCAACAGGAGTTCGTACTCCTCGGCCGTCTCCAGGCGAAGGGCCCGGCGACAGGCTCGATAGGGCATCATTCGGGCCTGGATCTCGCCGATGGCCAGGGGCGACCGCAGCGCGGCGGGATCGTGCGAGGCCACCGCTTCGGCCAGGCGGCGCACGAAGGCATGGAGGTCACTCATGCGGCATCCGCTCGTGGAATTCGCTCGCCCGAGGCGAGCCGCTGTTCCAGTTCGGTGAAGCTCATGTCCGGATCGTATTGGAGATACTTCTTCCGGCTCCGGGCCGCCTCGAGCCAGGCCGCGAAGCCTGACTCCACCACCCCATCCGAAGTGACCTGTTCCCTGGCGGCGAGGACGGCAAGGTCATTGGCATATTCGTTCTTGGGGTGGCCGGCGTGCCCCCGAACCCACGTGAACTGCGCTTCATGAAGGTCCACACTCTGGACCAACGCCTTCCAGAGGTGGAGATTCTCGATGGGACCGCCCTTGCGGGTCCAGTTCCGCGCTGCCCAGGACGGCACCCATTCCCGGATGCCCTTGACGAGGTACTCGCTGTCCGAAACGAGGAGCACCTGCAGTTTCTTTTCCTTTCGCGCCAGCAGTTGGAGCACCGCGATCGCCCCGGCCAGGGCCATCCGGTTGTTGGTGGTGGCCGGGGCGGCCACGTAGCAATCTCGCCGCACGATCCCCTCCGCCGTCCGAATCTCGATCAACGCGCCGGCGCCGCCCGGGTTGTCTCCGACCCGGCCGTTGCCGAGACAGCTCTCATCGAGATGGACCACCGCCACACGCAGCTTTGCCTTGCTCATCCAATCACCTGGAAATCCTCGAGTTCATGGAGCAGAAAGACCAGCTCCTCGCCGGTAATCGGCAGATGTCCCACCAGGGCCTCGTGCCGGCCGGACGCGGTGACGCGCCGGGCAATGATCACATACTCGGTGCCACGGCGCATCAGGGAAACGCGCCGACCATCCCGGGCAGCACGCTCCAACTGGTCCATCCGTTGCGGAGTCCATCGCACGCCCGCCACCGCTCAGGCCCTGACCTGCACGCGCCCAGGCTCCGCCGTGCACACACCAATGACGGCAGCCGAAGGGGTGTTCTCGACACCCAACTGCCCCAGCATCGCCTCGAGCCGCTCGGGACCCACCGCCAACAGCAATCCCCCGGAGGTCTGGGCGTCCGTCAGGATCACTCGCTCGACTTCGCCCACCGCATCGTCCCACTCGGTGCCGCCCGCCGCCTCTCGGTTGCGGTGGCTTCCGCCGGGAATCACCCCGCGCTCGGCCAGTTCCCGGACCCGGCCCAGGATCGGCACGGCACTCGCATTCAGTCTGGCCCCAATCCCACTCGCCGCCAGCAGGTTGCCAAGGTGACCCAGCAACCCAAATCCGGTGACATCTGTGGCGGCCACGGCCCCTGCCGCCAGCGCGGCTCGGGCCGCGCCATCGTTCAGCGTCGTCATGACCGCAACTGCCTCGCCCAGGTCCGCTTCCGACAACTCCCCCCGCTTGAGCGCGGTGGTCAGGATCCCCGTTCCCAACGGCTTGGTGAGGACCAGGAAGTCCCCAGGTCGTGCCGCCGCATTCGTCAGCATGCGATCGGGATGAACCTCCCCGATCACCGCCATTCCGAACTTGGGCTCGGCATCGTCGATCGAGTGCCCGCCAACCACGGCGCACCCCGCCCGGCGCGCGACTTCCCCAGCACCGCGGATGACCTCGCCGAGCAGCTCGAACGGCAGGGCCTCGCGGGGCCACCCCACCATGTTCAGCGCAAACAGCGGCCGAGCCCCCATGGCGTAGACATCGCTCAGCGCATTGGCGGCCGCGATCGCACCCCACGCTGCCGGATCATCGACGATGGGCGTGAAAAAGTCCACCGTCGCGACCAGCGCGCGATCCGGCGCGATCAGGTACACGGCGGCATCGTCGCGGGTGGCGGCGTCGACGAGGATCGAGGTATCCTCGCTGGCGGGGAGGTGGCGCAGGACCTGCGCCAGTTCGGCCGGGCCGAGCTTGCAGGCTCAACCAGCGCCGTGGGAGAACGACGTCAATCGGATCGGGGTCCTGGGCGCATTGGCCTGACGAGACATGGCTCCTCCGGGAATGGTGGTGCGACGATGGCGTACCGAAGGATCGGGACACACCTCCCCGCACCAGGCGCCACGCCAAGCTGCAAAACTCTCACGCCGGGGTAGGAAGAGCAATGCCGACCGCTTCTGAATGGCTCCCGCTGGCCACCGCATTTGTGCTCGGGCTCATCCACGCGCTGGAAGTCGACCACATGATCGCGGTCACGGCATTCGTCTCCACCCGACCTGCCGTGCGGGTGGCAGGGGTGTTTGGGCTCCGGTGGGGCGTCGGGCACTCCCTGGCGGTCTGCGTGGCCGGGAGCCTCCTGCTGGCGTCCGGATTTCGGATGGTCCAATCGGTTCCAGGCCGTCGGGGAGGCGATGGTGGGCTTGATGCTGGTCGGCATCGGGGCATGGGCCATCCGCGCCAGCCGCCGACTGCACCTGCATCCTGCGGCGGAGCACGGGGACCATTCCCATGTCCATGTCCACCCTCCAGCCGGAGCCAGCCACGATCATGCCCATCGGCCGCCTGACCCGGCCGGGCGCCACGACCATCGGCACGCCATCACCCTCGTCGGCCTGGCCCACGGGCTGGTCGGCACGACGACCGTCATCGCCCTGGTTCCCGTCACCCTGGTCGATCGGGTCTCGATCGGGATCGGCTACTTGCTGGCGTTCGGCCTGGGAACCATCGTGGCGATGACTACCTTCGCCATGCTGGTCGCTGCGGCCATGCAGTTCGCGGCCGAGCGGTCGGTCGCGCTGGGGCGGCACCTCAGCATCTGGGCTGGAGGCGCCGGGATGAGCATTGGCGCGTGGTGGATCCTGAGGGCGATCAGCGGGGCATAAGGCAAACCGGGTCGCCCCGGAGATGGGGGACCCGGTCGCTGGCGATCTGGCCTGCTGGCAGATGCCTACTTCTTGGCGGCCGGCTTCTTCCGCCCCCTGGCCACGGCCTTCCGCACCACCGGCTTGGCCTTCCGCACCACCTTCTTGGCCTTCCGGGCCACAGGTCTGGCCTTCCTGGCCGCCTTCTTGACCACCTTCTTGGCTGCCTTCTTGACCTTCCGGGCCACCGGCCGGGCCTTCTTCGCCACCTTCTTCGCCGCCTTCTTGGTGGCCTTCTTGACCTTCTTCACCACTTTCTTGGCGGCCTTCCTGGCCTTCTTGGCGACCTTCTTGGCCTTTGGCTTCGCGGCCGCCTTGGGCTTCGGCGCAGCCGACGCCTTGGGCTTCGGACGGGGCTCGGGCCGTGGAACCGGCCGGACCGCCGCCACTGCTGGCACAGGCGGCGGCGGAGGGGGCGGGGGGGGCGGCGGCGGCGGTGAAGAAGGCATCGGGTCCATCCAGCCCGAACCCGACCAACCCATTTCCAGATTCCGGAACTCCGTCATGCGTGTTCCTCCAGGCTCGAGGGCGGCTGGACCCGCCGCGCAGGGGCAGGCGTTGAAACGCCCGATTTGTGGGGTGTGATATATCTTGCACATCGCGGCAGCTTCTGCAAGCCAGCCCGCCGCCCAACCTCCCAATCCCCGAACCCAGGAAACCGCCCGGTGCGAGCCCTGACCTTGCCACGCCCAGGCGGAATCGACCTGCTGGAGCTCCGGGAAATCGCGCCCCCAACGCTCGATGCCCCCACCGACGTATTGGTCCGGATCACGGCGGCGGCTCTCAACAGGCTGGACCTGTTCGTGGTGGGCGGCCTCGCCCACACCAAGCCAATCTGGCCACATATCCTGGGCTCCGACGGAGTGGGGATTGTGTCCGCAGTGGGCCCGGCGGTCTCCGACCTGCAGCCGGGCGACCGGGTCCTCATCAATCCGGGGATTTCGTGCCGGTCCTGCCCAGCCTGCGTGGCGGGAGAACAGCCCTACTGCCGCCAGTACCGGATCCTGGGCGAACACCTTCCCGGGACCCTGGCCGACCAGGTGGTGGTGCCCGCAACCAATCTGAGACGTGCCCCAGCCGGGTTCTCCGACCCTGAAGCGGCGGCATTCGGGCTGGCGACCTTGACCGCCTGGCGGATGCTGATGACCCGGGCCGCGCTCCGATCGGGCGAGACGGCCCTGATCTGGGGCGCCGGTGGCGGGGTGGCCCAGGCCGCCATCCAGATCGCCCGGCTGGCCGGCGCGAGGGTGATCGCCACCAGCAGTTCGGCGGCCAAGCTGGCACTCGCCACCCGCCTGGGTGCCGCCGTCACCATCCGGCACGACCAGGGCGACGTGGCACGGCAGGTGCGTGCCCTGACCGGCGTGGGTGCGGATGTCGTGGTGGACAGCGTGGGCGAGGCCACATGGCCTGAATCCCTCCGGGCGCTCCGGCCGGGTGGGAGGCTGGTCACCTGCGGGGCCACTTCCGGACCCCAGGTCGCGCTGGATCTCCGCAAGCTGTTCTGGTTTCAGTGGTCGCTGCTGGGATCCACCATGGGCAATGACGCCGAATTCGATGCCATTGTGCAACACGCCCATCAGGGCGAGCTTCGTCCCGTGATAGACTCCGTGGTACCGCTGGCGGAGGCCCCGGCTGCCTTCGCGAGACTGGCCTCCGGCCAGCAGGCGGGCAAACTCGTGATCGAGGTGGACTCGTGAACGACTTCTGGAACCGATTCACCGGCGGCTCCGAGCAACTCGGGGTCATCCTCCTGCCACTCCTGGCAGCCAGCGGCATCTTCATCGCCGGCTATTTCCTGGCCCGGCAGGTGGAGAAGACCGTTGAACAGCTGCTTGGCCGCCTCAACTTCAACCGGGTCGGCGGCAGCGGCCTGTCGGAGGCGGTCGGTCGGACCGGCAGCCGCCTCGATCCGGCTCACGCGATCGGCAAGCTGATCTTCTGGCTGTTCATGCTCGTGGTCATTCTTCTGGCCAGCACCGCGCTCGGCCTCGAGAGCATCAACGACATGTTCGGCCTGATGCTCTCCTACATCCCGACGGTGATCGCCGCCGTGGTCATTGTCATCCTCGGCATGATCATCGGCGAGTTTGTCCGAGGGCTCATTCTTGCCTCGGCGGGCGGGGTGGCGGGTGTCCCCACGGTGGCCAAGGTGGCCAAGGCCGCCGTGGTCATGATCTCGATCTTCATGGCGCTGCAGCAGGTAGGTGTCGCGGAAGAGATCGTCACGGCGGCGTTCACGCTGATCCTCGGCGCGGTCGCGCTGGCGGTGGGGCTCTCGTTCGGGCTGGGGAACCGCGATCTGGCGGGCGAGATCACCCGGCGCTGGTACGAGGAGGGCCGGCAGCGCCGGGAGGCTGCGGCCGAGGCGGTCCGGCAGGCCGAATCCCGGGAGTCGTAGCGCTGGCATTGATCGGGCCGGCCGCCGACCCGATCACCGTCAGGGGGTTCGGACCCGCAACAGTCGAACCCCCTCCCGCCACTGTTCGGCCACCAGCAGGACAGAATCCCCCACCGCAATGATGTTCCCCTTGGTCGGGATCACCAGCACCCGTGCCAAGTTGCCGACCGAGTCCACGACGTGCATCCGGCGGAGGGAATCGAGCCCCTGCTTGGTCTTCTCGAGCCAGATATTGTTGTCGGCTCCCGTGAAGGCACGCTCGACTGGCGGCTTGACCAGGGCAAACGGAAGGCCACTGGCGGTGGACCGGAGGTCTGGCGGGAACTGGGCCAGAAAGGACTCACGATCATAGTCGGTCACTTCCCAGACCGGATCGGGAAGTCCGCGCCCGGTGATCCGCCGACCGTCGGTGCGAATCCACGTGACACGATTGCGCAGCAGCCGCGCCACCCATAGCTCTCCCGATGGCAGCACACCCCATCGATCCTGACCCCCGAAAATGGCCCGCTCGAGCCGAGTGCGATTCTCCCGGGTCACCTCCAGCACATCCGGCGGAGCCAATTGCAGGACGGTGTCCACGGCCTCTGAATCCAGGCGGGCGCGGAAGACCGCAGTCGAATCGCGAAGTCCGGCACCCTCCGGCCCGGCCAGCAGCGGGCGCTCAAAGTAGAACCACCCCGAGCCATCGCGCGCCTTGGGGAACAGCGCTCCAACGCGTGCAGGCAGCGGCACGACCCCGGCCAGGTTACCGTCCCGCGTCCATGCGGTCAGTCGGCGCATGCCCCAGTCGGCCAGGTAGATCGAGTCGCCCGCCGCAAAGACATCGACCGGCCGTTGATAGTCGACTCCCGGCCCCCCGCCGAGCGGGCTATGGGTGCCAGTCGAGAAATCCACGACGACGGCGGCATCCCAATCCGGCGCAACGACCAGCCAGCGGTCCCGATCCATCGCCACCGCCACAGGCACCTGCCCGAACGGCGTCAGGACGGTGTCGGTGAGGGCGCCAACATGCTCCTCCGGCGGTGGCTCCTGAACTCCGGTCGGCCCACACCCGATGCTGGCGGTGAGGCCGAGGCCAGCCAGCCAGAGGGCCAGCCTCACCGGGGAACCTCGATCCGAACAGGATCGAGCCCCAACCGCCCCAGTTCCGCATTGACGGGGGGAAGGAGCCGCTCGACAGCGGTCCGCATCCGCCCCACCTGGATATTCAGCGAGTCCGACAGGATCTGGAACACCTCGCGCGATTGGGCCGTCGGCGGGCCATCGCCCGAGGCGACGACGCCGTACAGCGCTGCGATCTGGTTGTTCAGCGGATCGGATAGTTCAGCGGATCCTGCCCGCTCTGGTTCTTGCACCTGGTAGACCTCTCCCTCGACCGCGCTCAGGGCGGCCGGCCAAGGCACGGTGCCGCGCTGCAGGAGGCCCGGCGCGCGGCGGGCGCCTTTGCCACCCGGTCGGTGAGCGCCTCCTTGGCGGCGCGGATGTCGATCACCATCTGATTGGCGACCGACGTCTTGTCGCGCACCGTGACCAGCATGTCGAACTGGGCCTGGAAATCGGCCGCGGTCGCCGTGCTCCGGGGGTCCTTGCGCACTTCCAGGGTCGCCGTTTCGTGCCGTTCGCCGATGCTCAGGTGGACGGTATACTGCCCCGGTACGATGGTTGGCCCGGCCGAGCCTCCGGCCGCCCACATGATCAAGCCCGGGAAGGTGGTGCCGCCCTCGAGCTGGAGGTTCCAGTTGAAGGTGTTGAGTCCGACCGCATTCGGCACCCGCTGGGTGAAGCCGCCACCCGCCGAAACCACCACGGCCCCCGCCGAAGCCGCCTCCCCCTCCGCGCACTCGGCAACGGCGCGAAGCGCCGCTGGCATCACGCCCAACGCCGTCAGGCTATCGACCCGCTGACGAGCGGCGGCCGGATCGGTGGCCTGGGCCGGCGCGGCCACCGGACCGGCAGCCGGCGGCGTGGCGTCGCTGCTGAACCGGCGAACCACGGTCCCGCGCGCGTCCACGATCTCCAGGGTCAGCTTCTGGTTTGGTGTCTTCAGCCAGTACTGAATGGCTGCCCCGCCCTGCCCGCGGTAGACCGTCTGCGGCGCGAACACATGGCCATCCTTGGCCAGGATCTCAGGCGTCACCTGTCGGAGCGACGTGAGGTTCTCCATCACCCAGAACGCGCGACCGTGCGTCGCGGCCACGAGGTCGTCCTCGCTCACGCACATGTCGTGCACGGGCACCGGCGGCAGGTTCTTCTGCAGGCTCTGCCAGGCGTCGCCGTCGTCGAACGACACCCACACGCCGCGCTCGGTGCCGGCGTACAGCATGCCGCGGCGGTGCGGGTCCTCGCGGATGGCGCGGGTGAACTCGCTCGCCGGGATGCCGCGTCGATCCGGGTCCAGGTGGCGCCGTAGTCGGTGGTCCTGCAGAGATACGGCGTGAAGATCGTCCATCTGGTAGCGGTTGCCGGCCAGGTAGGCCGTGCCCGCGGCGTGCGGCGACGCCTCGATGATTGATCAGCGCATCCACTCGGGCATGTCCTTCGGCGTGACGTTCTTCCAGGTCGCGCCGTTGTCGCGCTCAGATGCACCAGCCCGTCGTCCGAGCCGGTCCAGATCACGCCCCGGGTCAGCGGCGACTCGGCCATCGTGAAGACCGTGCCGTAGTACTCGACGCTGGTCTGGTCCTTGGTGATCGGCCCGCCCGACGGGCCGAGCGTGCGCGGATCGTTGCGCGTCAGGTCGCGGCTGATCGGCGTCCAAGATTGGCCCTCATTGGTGGAGCGGAACACGACGTTGGAGCCCGACGTAGAGCGTGTTCGGATCGTGCGGCGAGATCACGATCGGGAAGGTCCACTGGAAGCGGTACTTGATGTCGATCGGCCGAGTGGCCCATCGGGTTGAGCGGCCACGCGGTCGAGTTCCGGGTCGAGCCCGGTGTGCAGGTCCCGCCGGTTGAGGAGGCCCGCCGTAGCTGCCGCCGTACATGATGTCCGGATCGTCCGGTCGGACGACGATGTACCCCGACTCGCCGCCGCCGACGTCCCAGAAGTCCGCCAGGTCGGTGCTGCCCTGGCGGCCGGCTCGGCATGCAGACGGTGCTGTTGTCCTGCTGGGCGCCGCAGATCCGGTACGGGAAGTGGTTGGTCGTGGTGACGTGGTAGAACTGCGCCGTGGCAAGTCCTGGTCGGTCCAGTTGGCGCCGCCGTCGGTGGTCACCGACGAGCTCCACCGTCGTCAGCCTCGATCATCCGCTGGTCGTTGTCCGGGGCGATCCAGAGGTCGTGGTTGTCGCCGTGCGGCGGCGAAGCCGCTGGAAGGTCTTGCCGCCGTCCGTCGAGCGGACGGGCCGACGTTCGGGACGTACACCACTGTTCTCGTCCTTCGGATCGGCGTAGATGCGGGTGTAGTACCAGGCGCGCTGCCGGAGGTTGCGGTCCTCTTGGTCATGGTCCAGGTCGCGCCGGCATCGTCGGAGCGGAACACCCCGCCGGAATCGGACTCGATGATCGCCCAGACCCGGTTCGAGTTGGCGCCGCTGCACCGTGATGCCGATCTTGCCGATCAGGCCCTGCGGCAGGCCCGGGTTGCGCGTGATCTCGTTCCAGGTGTCACCGCCGTCGGTGCGTCTTGAAGATGCCGCTGCCCGCGCCGCCGCTCACCAGCTTCCACGGGCGTGCGACCCGCCTGCCAGAAGGTGGCGTAGAGCACCTCGGGATTGTTCGGGTCCATCATCAGGTCGACCACGCCGGTGGAGTCGTTCCGGAACAGGATCTTCTTCCAGGTCTTGCCGCCGTCCTCGGTCTTGTAGACGCCGCGCTCCTTGGTCGGGCCGAACACGTGGCCGAGCGCCGCCACGTACACGACGTCGGGATTCCGGGGGTGGACCCGGACTTGCGGATGTAGCGCGTCTCGACCAGGCCCGATGTACGTCCAGGTCTTGCCGGCGTCGGTGGTCTTGTACACGCCGTCGCCGTGGGAGACGTTGCCGCGGATGGCGAACTCGCCCCCGCCGACGTAGACGACGTCCGGGTTCGACGGCGCCACGGCGATCGCGCCGATCGTGCCGCCGAAGTACCGTCCGTCACCGGCTGCCAGTTGCGCGCCGCCGTCGGTGGTCTTGAAGACGCCGCCGCCGGTGGTGCCCATCTAGTACTCGTCGGGGCGGAGCCGCCGAACCGGCGGCCGCCACCGATCGGCCACCGCGCAGCGGCCCGACATTGCGCCAGTTGAGGGCCGCGAACGCGGCGGAATCGATCGGCGCGGCCACCTGGGCGGCGGCGGAGGTGGTGATGGCCAGGGCCAGCACCGTCAGGACGAGGGAACGGGAAGCGGAGAACATGGGACGCCCGGGGATGGAGGACGGGTGATGGAGGTGCAATCGGTAAGATACGGCCAACGGCGCCCCGTGGGGAGCGGGCCGGGCCGGGCCTGCTACAATTTGCGAAGCCGCACCTGCCGGACTCGGTGATCGGTCCCCTTCTCGAGGATCAGCGTGGCGCGCTCCCGGGTGGGCAGGATGTTCTCGCGAAGATTCAGCCCGTTGATCTCGGTCCAGACCCTCGCCGCCATCGCGAGCGCCTCGGCCTGGCTGAGTGCGGCGAATCGATGGAAGTACGAGCCGGGATCCTTGAACACGGTGTCTCGCAGCGCCAGGAACCGGTCGGTGAACCACTGCTCCACATCCCGCTCCTCGGCATCGACATAGATCCCAAAATCGAAGTAGTCGCTGACGAAGGTCCGGGCCCGGTCGCTGCCGCCGTCGCCGGTCTGGAGGACGTTGAGCCCCTCGACGATCACGATGTCGGGGCGGCGCACCACCAGCGCCTGATCCGGCACGATGTCATAGCTCACGTGCGAGTAGACCGGGGCCCGCACCTCTGGCTCGCCCGCCTTCACCGCCGCCATGAACTGCAACAGGGCGCGATGGTCGTAACTCTCCGGGAACCCCTTCCGTTGCATGATGCCGCGCTCCTCCAGCACCCGATTGGGGTGCAGGAAGCCGTCGGTCGTCACCAGGTCGACCTTGGGGTGGTTCGGCCAGCGGGCGAGGAGTGCCTGCAGCAGGCGGGCGGTCGTGCTCTTGCCCACCGCCACGCTCCCGCCGATCCCGATGACGAACGGGACCTTGGCGGTCAGCTGCCCCAGGAACGTCGCGCTGGCGGCATGGAGTCCCTGGGTCGCGACCACATACAGGTTGAGCAGCCGGGAGAGCGGGAGGTAGATCTCGGCCACCTCGTCCAGCGAGACCTTGTCGTTGAGGCCCCGCAGTCGGCCAAGCTCCTCTTCGGTCAACGTCAATGGGGTGGCGGCGCGCAGCCGACCCCACTCGACATGGCTGAAGTTCTGGTACGGCGAGAGGTCGGAGGCGCCCATGGCGTGAAAGATAGCGGGAGGTGCGGGGCCGCGGGGCTGCCCGAGCGCTCCCCTCGTACCTGCCAGATCCCCCCTCCTACCTCCCCCCTCTCACTGCTTCCTTCTCAGTTCTTGCTTCTCCCTTCTCCCCTCGCAACAGCTCCCCGAACCCATCCACCACAAACAACACCGGCTGGATATCGTCGATGCGGAAGTCCTGCGCCATTACTGCTGCCCGGCTGAACGGGCGCCGGTCGCAGGCTGGACCGAGGGCATTGGCGGCGTCCTTCTCCGACGAGATGAGCCCGCTGCCGTAGATGCGGACCTCGCCCTCCTCGCGAACCAGGCCGAACTCAATCGTGAACCAGAACAACCGGGTGAATCCGTCCATGGCGTCCGGGCCAGCCGCCGAAGCCTGGGCGCCGAAGTCCTGGAGGAAATCCGCGAACGCCGGATCGGCGTGCAGGGGCACATGGCCAAAGACATCGTGAAAGATGTCCGGCTCCGGGAGGTAGTCGAGCTGCTCCGGTGGCCGGACGGTGATCGTGGTCGGGAACTCCCGTCGGGCCAGCGACGCGAAGAATTCCGCCGCCGGCAGGAACCCGCCCACCGGCACGGCACGCCATCCGGTGCGCGGCGCCAATCGGCGGTTCACCTCGTCCAGGTCGGGGACTCGATCCTCCCGCAGGCCAATGGCGTCGATCCCCTCCAGGAAGAGGCGACTGCCGGTCCCCCGGAGTGTTTCCATGCGGCGCCGGTACAACGTGGCCCAGACCTGATGGTCGGTGGCGGTGTAGGCAGACCAATCCTGCGCTGTCCCGGCGTCCTGCATGGTAGCTCTCCGGCTCGGGGGTACAAAAAAAGCGGCCCGTGAAGATTCACGGACCGCTCGGGAAGACTGAAAACGTTGGCGCTAGTTGCGCTGACGGCTCCGCCTGCGGCCCGGGACAAGGGTCGCGTAGTAATAGCTCGAAGTGATCAGCGTCGGCCGCATCGGTTGATTGTAATCTCCGGCGCTATCCTTCGGCAAGATCCCCCCCCATTCCCAATTCCCCATTCCCCGCCCCCCGCTACTCTGCCCGCAACGCCACGATCGGATCCACGGTGGTGGCCCGGCGGGCTGGGATGACACTGGCAGCCAGGGCTGCTGACGCCAACGTTACCGTCACCCCGGCAAAGATCAGCGGATCGAAGGCGCTGACGCCGTACAGGAACGTGGCCAGGCCGCGGGTGGCCGCCGCGGCCAGCGCCAGCCCGATTACGGCCCCGATGCCGGTCAGCAGGGCCCCCTGCCGGAGCACCAGCTTGAGGATATCGGGGTTCTGTGCCCCCAGCGCCCGCCGGATGCCCATCTCCTGCGTGCGCTGGCTCACCGAGTAGGCCATCACGCCGTACACACCCATCACGGCCAGCAACAGGGCAATCGCCCCGAACACACCCAGCAGCTTCCCCATCACCGTCTCGCCCGACATCTCCTCCGCCACATGCTGCTCCATGCTCTGCATGAAGTACACCGGCTGGGCTGGTGCCACCTGGCGGGCCACCTCGCGCACCCCCTCCGCCAGCGCCAGGGGATCCCCGGTGGTCCGGACCACGAACGAGAGGCCTCGCGCCAGCCGCTGGGTGGCCGGCCAGAACATCATGTGGGGCACCTCGTCCTCGGGGCCGAACTCCCGGGTATCCTGGGCCACCCCGACGATCTCGCGGGCGCCACTCGCAAAGACCAGCCGCTTGCCGATGGCCGATTCCTCCGGCCACAGGTTCCGCGCCATCGCCTGGTTGATCATCATCACCGGGACGGTGCCCTCACGGTCCTGGGCGCTGAACTCCCGGCCTTCCGCCACCGCCGAGCGCATCGTGGAGAAGTAGGCAGGCAGGACGAGGCGGTACTGTGCGACCGGTCGCTCCCCTTCGTTGGCGGGCGGGCGTCCCTCCACCTCGTAGTAGGTGCCAGTGCCCCCGGCCATCGGCAGGATGTTGGTGGCACTGGCCTCGACGACTCCCGGCAGCGCGCCGAGGCCGGCGACCAGTGCCTCCTGAACCCCGATCGTGCGCACGGTGTCCGGATACTCGCTTTCGACCAGGGTCATCCGGAACATCAGCAGGTTGGACTGGTCGAAACCGAGGTCGACGCGGGTCAGTCCAAGGGACGCCTTGACCAGCAGCCCGGCCGAGATCAGCAGCACCAGCGCCAGGGCGATCTCGCCCATGACCAGGCTGCTGCGGAGGCGGCCGTGCTTGAGGCCCACCGACCCCGTGCGCCCTCCGTCCCGCAGTCCGCCGCTCAAGTCCCCGCCGGTCCCCTGCAGCGCCGGCGCGGTACCGAAGACCAAGCCGCACCCCACCGTGAGCAGGATCGCATACGCCAGCACCCGGCCGTCCAACCCCACCTGGTCGAGTCGCAGCATGTCTGCGGGAACCACCGAGACGAACATCTTGATGCCCCAGAGCGAGAGCAGAATGCCGATGGCACCACCGAGCAGCGCCAGCACCATGCTCTCGGTCAGCAACTGGCGCGACGAGCCGCCACCGGCCCGGCACCCATGGCGGCGCGAACCGCCAGCTCCCGCTCGCGCCCCGCTCCGCGGGCCAGCAACAGGTTGGCCACATTGGCGCAGGCAATGAGCAGCACAAACCCAACCGCCACCATCGTGATCATCGCCGCCTGCCGGGGCTCACTCGGGATCAGTTCATCGTAGAGGGTGTTGGCGCGAGCCGACATGCCCGCGTTGGCTCACCGGATACCCCTCCTCCAGCCGACGAGCCACCGCCTTGACCTCGGCGTCCACCGCGGCAAGGCTCTGGCCTGAACGCATCCGACCCACGACCTGGATGAATCGCGACTCACGCACGGTGTTGAAGTCCCGGGGGAACGGCACCCAGAAATCCTGGCGCTGGTCCGGAAACATGAACGCATCGCGCATCACCCCGACCACCACGTGGGGGTCCCCACTGAGCAGGAGGGTCTGTCCCCACGATCGCGGAGTCGGCATCGAACCGCCGATTCCAGAACCGCTCGGAGAGGATCACCACGCCGGTCCTGCCCCGGCTCGGCCTCGTCCTCCCGGAAGAGGCGCCCGGTCACCAGGGTGGCGCCCAGCATCGGAAGACCGGTCGGGGAGATCCGCGTCCCCTGCATCCGCTCGGGACGATCGGGATCGCTCAGGTTGTACGACGCCCCGGTGAAGGCGGCGATATCGACGGTCTGTAGCTGCTCACGCCAGTCCTGGAAATCGGGGACCGAGACGCTGCTCTCATCCCACCCGCGAGTCGGGTTCGTCGACCAGAGCTGGACCACCCGGTCGGCCTCTGGATAAGGCAGCGGCCGCAGCATCAGAATGTCGACCCCGGCGAACATCGTCACGTTGACGGCGATGCCGAGCCCAAGCGAAAGCGAAGCGACGAGCAGCAACCCAGGGGATTGCCGGAGCGACCGGAAGGCGTAGCGAAGATCCGCCATGAGCAGCGACATGCAGCCTCCGGGGTGTCGCGGTGGATGGGATACAAGGGCCTACGCCACCAAGGAACCGGGAGTTTCACGATGGAACGTGACGACTGTAACCAGGAAGCCGCACCCGCGGAGTCACTCAGTCGTGAATGACACGAGCATTCCCTTGGATACCGGCCGGCCATCAACTGCTGGCACCACCGAGGGTCACCGAAGCCCAAAGCCCATCGTCGGCGGTCTCGGCTTGCGACCCAATCAACCCTGATCCCTAACCCCTAGCCCCTTGCCCCTTTCCCTATTCCCCATTCCCCATTCCCCGCCCCCTGCAACCATTTCCCGAATCACCGCATCAAACAGGGTGACTCGAACGAGGGCGGAGACGATGGTCATGCTGCGTACCAACAAGCCAGTGATCACCTACGAGGTGTACGACGAGCACGGCCAATCGGTCGGGTGCGTCATCCTGCCGCGCAGCTCGCGGGTTGTTGGCCCCAGCGAAGGGACCGTCCTCCTGCGCCGGTCCACGCCCTCGCAACGAGGCCGCGAGCCGACCGGCTCCCGAACGGCAAGCAGCGCAAGGCCTCCTGAGTTGGATCCACCACCCGGCCGCGTCTGCGGCCGGGCCAGTCCCCGCTATACTCCGAGCATGACCTGCACCTGTCGGCACGTCGCCGGCCTGTTCCTGCTGTCCCTGGTGCATCCCCGCCACCGCACGCGGGGACAGGATCTCGTCGCCATGGCCGCCGGATGCCCTCGCCGATGGTCGGCCATGGCACGCGACCGAGTTGCTCCGCCCGGCGGTCGCGGACCAGACCCGTACCCCGCCGGCGACTGCCTTGCTGGCGGCTCGCGCTGCAGCTGCCTGGGGGGGGTGGACCGGTGTGACCCGACTGCTGTCCACCCAGAGCTGGCCGGATTCCGCCTCCGAAGGCGCGGCACGTGAACTGCTCGCCCGTGCGGCGTTGGAGCGCCGAGCCGATCGCGAAGCGGCAGACCAACTCCACCTTGCGATCGCGCGGGCACCTGAACCCCGGACCCGTGGCATTCGCACCGCACTGCTGGCGCGCGCCCTCGAGCGGCTCGAAGTCCTCGACAGCGCCGCCATCCCAGTACCAGGTAGCCGCGACGCTCCTGCCCGAGGCGGCGGAGTGGCTCACGCTGCGAGCTGCCGCGCTGGTGCCCGACAGTGCCGCGCGTGCGCGCCTCTATCGCACCGTGGGTGCCGAGCCGGCGCGAACCCGCGCCGACTGGGTCGAGGCCGCGGCCCTCGAGCGCACTGGCGCACGCGATGCCGCTGCCGACCGTTACGCGGTCATCGGCGCCCGCATCGACGCGCTTCGCCTCCGATGGGCGGCCGCCACATCCGACTCGGCCCGCAGAGCAGTCCGGCGCAGTCTCGTGGCCATGCTCGTGGGCCCACTCAATGCCGAGGAGAGCCGGGCCGCCCTCGCGCTGCTCGACCAGTTGCCCGGGACGCTCTCCACCGAGGAACAGCTCACCGCCGCACGTCGCGCAGCGGCAATCGGCAACGCCGCTCGAGCCGTGCGCGGATTTGGCGCCGCAGAAGGCAAGGCGGGATTCTCGGACGCCGATCGGCTGCGGTACGGGATCAGCCTCGCGCAGATGGGACGATCTGCCAACGCCATCTCCCAGTTCGAGGCGATCACGGACCCCGCATCGACCGGCGCGGCCGCCTACCAGCGCGCCCGATTGATCCTGGCCCGCTCGGGGGCCAGTGCTGCGTTGCCCGCTCTGCTTCGGGTGCCGGATGTGGCGGCGATCGATACCACCAGCGCAGGGATCGCCCTCTACCTGGCCGGCGACCTTGTCGCCGACCAGGGGGACTTCCGGACCGCCCGGAACCACTTACCGCCGGGTCGCCGAACAATTTCCGACCTCCCCCCATGCCCCGCGTGCCCTCCTCGAAGTCGGCATTCTCTCCCATGTGCTGGGCGAGCGAGAAGTCGCCCTCTCCGCATTCGAGGCGTTGGCCGAGCGGTATCCTGAACGAGACGAAGGCTCTGCGGGGCTCTACTGGGCGGGACGACTCGACGCCAGGAGCGGCGCGACGGCGCGCGCCAACGCCCGCTGGCGCACCCTCATCGCCGCCACGCCCCACTCGTACTACGCCCTTGCCGCGGCGCAGCGCCTGGGTGAGTCTCCCTGGACCCCTGACTCCATTGGCCCGGAGATCATCGTCCCCGCCGAGACGATGGCGGCCCTGGCTCGGGCGGCACTGCTCGACTCGATCGGGTTCGTCCCAGAACAACTCCTGGAACTGGACCACCTGGCCAGCCGGGCGGGCCGCACCCCATCGGACCTGGTCGTGGCGGCGACGGCGCTCGCGTTGGCGGGACACACCTCGCGCTCGGTCGGGCTGGCGCAGCGGGCACTTGCCGCCGATGCCCCGAGAACCCGGCAGCTCTACCTGCTGCTCTTTCCGATTCCCGAGCCCGCCGTCTTTCCGGCACTCGCGCCTCCCGGCAACTCGACCCCTGGCTCACCGCCGGACTCATCAAGCAGGAGTCAGGCTTCAACCCTCGAGCCCGTTCCGCCGCGGATGCGCGCGGATTGATGCAGGTGATCCCGTCCGTCGGCGCCCAGTTGGCACGACGTCAGGGGTGGACGGACTGGGATGCGGTGCTGCTGTACCAGCCGGAAGTCAGCCTGACACTCGGCACGCTGCACCTCCAGGACATGCGACGGCAGTATCCGGACCCGGTCCGCTTCCTCGCGGCCTACAACGCGGGAGGCACCAGGGTCAAGCGGTGGGACACGCGGCCTGGCGTGTTGGAGGATTCGGATCTGTACTTGGAGATGATTCCCTACATCGAGACCCGGAACTATGTCCGCCGGGTGCTGCGGAATGCGGCATTCTATGAGGGGCTGTATGGGGGCGAGAGGTGAGAGGTGAGCGGTAAGAGGTGAGAGGAACGTGGATTGCAGCAGGACATGGTGCGTTTGTGCTGGGGGTTCGGAAAGGACGCACGATGCGCAATCGTCGATGGGTTTCCTCTCACCTCTCACCTCTTACCTCTCACCTCTTACCTCTCACCTCTTACCTCTCACCTCTCACCTCTCCTCTCACCTCTTACCTCTTACCTCTCACCTCTTACCTCTCACCCGTCACCACCACCTCAACTTCACCGGAAACCCAGTCGCGTCTGCGGCCTTGTCCATCACCTGTCGCGCGGTCTGTCCCGCCTCGCGCATGGTGCGGAGCGTCACCGACCCGTCCCGCTTGCTGAGCTTCGCTCCGGTTTCGCCGAAGATCAGGGGGTGATGGAGAAAGGCCGGCGGCACACCCGGCCCAGGAGGCGGGCAAGCAGGATCTGCCGACCGGTGGAGGCGAGCAGGTCCTCGCCACGCACGACGAGAGTCACGCCGTGCCGCAGATCATCTGCGGCCACGGCAAACTGGTAGGTCCAGTTCCCGATGGCGTCCCGAAGCAGCAGGTCGCCACACTGGCGGGCCGGGTCCTGCCGCTGCTCGCCGAGTCGCAGGTCGGTGTAGCGGATCGTCTCCTTGGGGAGGATCGCACGAGTCCCGACACCCGGCGCACCGAGAGGCAGATTGCGATCGCGACACGACCCCGGATAGCGAACCTCCTGACCCGGCTCCTGGTGCCCCATATCCACACTGCGCGCAATCTGTGACCGTGAGCAGCTGCAACCGTACAGCCTGGTCGTGGTCGAGAGCTGGTCGAGCGCCCGGCGGTAGTCGGCGTCGCAGTCACTCTGACGCCACGGCGACGGCTCGGCGGCGCCAAGGGAGGCAAGGCTCGGCCCGTCCGGCTCCAGCCCGAGCCACTCCAGATCGGACAGGATCTCGGTCTCATGCTCCGGGCGCGAACGGCCCCGGTCGTGATCCTCGATCCGGAGCAGCACCGTCCCACCGCAGGCCCGCGCCACACCCCAGGTCCAGATTGCGTTGGCCACGTGCCCCAGGTGCAACTCGCCGGTCGGGCTCGGCGCGAACCGGGTGATCGGAGTGGAGGGGAGGTCGTCAAGCCAATTCAGATCCATATCGGAAGGTAGTCACTCGCCCACACGTCCCCTCGCAAATGTCGCCGACCGAGTGCCGGCCCCGCTGCCCCGCTGCCTCGCTGCCCCCTGACCTGCAACCGTTCCCGCCCCCCGTGCATCTTTGCATCGAGAACAACCCATCCACCCCGGAGCAACATCGTGCAAAGCCGAGTCACCGCACTGGCCATCGCTGGACTGGCGTCGCTCACGCCCGCACTCGCCGCCCAGGCCCCTCAGCCGATCGGACGCCCTGCCGCCGAATTCGCGGAACCGTTCACCCGGATCAGCGGCATGCGCGAGCTCGCCGATGGCAAGGTGATCGTCGCCGACCAGCGCGAGAAGCTCGTGCAACTGGTGGACCTGCGCACTGGCGCCGCCCAGCAGATTTCGCGCGAGGGACAGGGTCCCGGCGAGTATGCGCTGCCGACGGGGCTGTTCGCGCTGCCGAACAACCAGACGCTGCTGGTGGACCTGCTCAACCGGCGCTACCTCAAGATCGGCCCCGACGGCAAGCCAGGCGAGATCGTCTCGCCGCCTGACCTGAGCTCCGCCGGGGCCGGGTGGCGGCGGGATGCGCATCGGCGGATTGGTCAACCCGCGCGGCGTGGACACCCAGGGTCGGCTCTACTTCCAGGACCTCGGCATTCGCCAGGGCGGGGAGTCACCCGACTCGGTGGCCGTCCTGCGCTGGACCCTCGGCAGTGCCGGGTGGATACGGTCGGGTGGGTGCAGGGCCCTCGCACCACGATGACCTCGACCGGCGGGAGTGGCGGCAGTCAGGGAATGCGGATGACGGTCGGGATGCCGACCGTCTGGGCGCCGGCGGAGCAGTGGGCGGTCGCCGGCAACGGCCGGGTCGCCCGGGTCACCGCGGAGCCGTACCGCGTGATCTGGTATGATGCCAACCGTCGCGCGACCGCCGGACCGACCGTCGCCTACACCCCGCGCCGCGTCACCGAGGCCGACAAGGCCGAGTACCGCGCGGCGCAGGCCTCCAATCCGCCCACCATGATCATGATGACCTCCGGCGGCAGCGGAGGTGGTGTCACCACGTCCACCCCCCCCGCCTCCGCGATGCCCGAGCCCACCTTCGCAGAGACGATGCCGGCCTTCACCGGGGGGAACTCGGTGCTGGCCACGCCCGACGGCGAGGTCTGGGTCCTGCGCACCCGCGCCGCCGGCGACAAGATCCCCGTCTACGATGTCTTCAACAGCGCCGGGCGCCTGGTGCGGAAGGTGTCATTGCCCGCCCGCAGCCGAGTGGTCGGGTTCGGAGCGACCAGCGTCTATGTCGGTCGGATGGACGAGGATGACCTCGAGTACCTGCAGCGGTACAGCCGGCCGGCGGTCGGGGAGCCGTGAGTCTCAGAGTGGTCAGTGGGGCGCTGGGTCAGGGGGTCAGGGGGCGACCGAGGTGGCAGAATCCCTGGGGAGCGACTCGCTCCGGTCGAAGCCTCGCTCGAACCTATTGCTGGCCCCCTGCCACGACCCCCTGACCATCCGACCCGCCCCTGCCGTTCAACTTCCAACTGCACCCGGGCCAGGAGCATCTCCACCCCGACCCGGTTGTGGCCCCCCTCGGGGATGATGATGTCGGCATACCGCTTCGAGGGCTCCACGAATTCCAGGTGCATCGGCCGCACGCTGCTCAGGTACTGCCGGATCACGTCGGTCATCGACCGGCCCCGCTCCTCGACGTCACGCTGCAGCCGCCGGATGAATCGGACATCGTCGTCCACGTCCACGAACACCTTGATGTCGAACAGCGCGCGCAGCCTCGGTCTCCGCCAGCAGCAGGATCCCGTCGACGATGATCGCCTGCCGCGGCTCGACCAGTTCGCGCCGCGCGGCCCGGGTGTGGTGCGCGAAGTCGTACGTGGGCTTCTCGATCGCCTCGCCCCGATTCAGTTGCTCCAGGTGCTCGACCATCAATTCCAGGTCAAAGGCATCGGGATGGTCGTAGTTCACCAGCAACCGCTCCTCGAACGACAGGTGCTGCTGGTCGCGGTAGTAGGCATCCATGTCGAGGAACGCCGCATCGAGGCCGAGCGAAGCGTGGATGGCACGGGCCACGGTGGTCTTGCCGGAGCCCGAACCGCCAACGACGGCAATGATGAGCGGGGGATGGAAGGTCTTGGACATGCCGCAAAGATACCTCGTCGGTCGTGGCCCGGAACTGCGGTGCGCGACTAGAATTCGAGCTGCACCTGACCCTTACCGGAAGACCTCATGCCTCGCCTGCGCCCTGCATTGCTCCTCCTGGCCTTGGCCGCCTGCGGCCAGGGCTCTCCACCCCGGCCGTCACCCCGACCGTCGATCCGGTGGCGCAGGTCACCCGGCTTGCTCGGCGGCCTGGCGCACGACTCCCTCGAGGGACGGCGCACCGGCCAGCCCGGCGCCTGGAAGGCCGCCCGGTTCATTGCCGGCGAGATGCAACGCCTCGGGCTCACCCCCGCCGGCGACAGCGGCTTCATCCAGCGGGTGCCGCTTGGGCACCCGCGTCGCCGCCAATGGGGCCCGTCGCCCGATGCTGCTTCCCTCCTGGGCCGACTGGGACACCGTCCCGGCCGAGCGGCGGCAGTGGGGCGGCAACGTGATCGGGGTCATCGCCGGGTCGGACCGCTCCCTCGGCCGACGAGTACATCCTGCTCACCGCCCACTATGACCACATCGGCATTGGCGCGCCGGTGGCCGGCGACTCCATCAACAACGGCGCCGACGACGACGCCTCCGGGGTGGTGGCCATCCTCGAGATCGCGCGGATGCTCGAGAGCGGCCCGGCCCCGCGCCGCACCGTCATCGTCGCCGCCATGACCGGCGAAGAGGTCGGGCTGCTCGGCACCAACTGGTTCGTGCGCCATCCCTGGCGCCCGCTGACCCAGATTGTGGGCAACCTCGAGGTGGAGATGATCGGCCGACCCGACTCGCTGATCGGTGGCTTCGGCAAGACCTGGCTGACGGGATACGAGCGATCATCGCTGGGTGAGATGCTGGCAGCAGGCGGCATCCCGATCGTGGCCGATCCCCGGCTGTCGCAGAACTTCTTCATGCGCAGCGACAACATCGCCTTTGCGTACGAGGGGATCGTCGCGCACACCCTCTCGACCTTCAACCTGCACACCGACTACCATCGGCCGAGCGACGAGATCGAGAAGATGGACCTGGCCGCACATGGTGGAGGTCATTCAGGCGGCGGAACGCGCCACCCGGATCATGACCGATGGACCCAAGCCGACCTGGAAAGAGGGTGGCCGCCCGGTGCGCGCACCCCGCCCCGTAGTGTTTTCTGGGGGGCGGGTGGCGGCTCAGCGTCGCTTCCCGCCCCGCCTCCCGCCCCTGCCATCCGCGCCACCTTTGCCGCCTCTGCCGCCTCTGCCGCCTTTGCCGCCCCCGCGCCCTGTTCCCCCCCGCCCATCGGGACGGAGGTGCCGCCGCTGCGGCCTCGGCTTGCGAAGTTCCGCCTGCAGTTCCGGCAGCGAGTCGGCCAGCAGCGGGGGGTCATCACCCCGCGCCACGACAAACCGAATTGGTCGGTCGAGCGGCGGGAGGTCCAGCATCGTCAACTGACGTGCCTGGCCCTCGCGCAGCCGGAGCCGGGCCGCCGGTTCACCGTTGCGCCCCACCTCGTATTCGATGGCGACCGTGTCGCCCTTGAGGCGCACCGTCCCCGGCAGCGCCTCCAGCGCTGCCCGGTCGGCGGCGGGAACGAGCGCGGACAGGTCGAGCACCACCGGGGCCCGCTCGAAAGTGGCCCAGGAATCGACCTCCCCGCAGCTGGGCCACCAGGAGCGCCCGAAGCGCCGGCATCCGAGAGCGCCGCCAGCGCGCCTCCGGAACGGAGGTAAAGCTCCCGGGCGCTCCGCACCTCGCGTCGGATCTTCCCCTGGTCCGGGTGTTCGAGTCCCCCCTCGAGCAGCGCGCCCGCCAACGCCTCGCGCGCCGACACCAGCAGTTCAGCCGGAATCACGCCGTCCAGGGGCTCCACGCCGGTTTCCAGTTCGAATCCGAAGTAGTGGCGACGCCGTTCCACCGCCAGGCGCTGCTTGCGTCGAGGGCCCGTCACCAGGACCCGCGGCTCGCCCCACTTGGCAAAGCGCTGGACCAGATCGTAGCCGAGCGTGGTGCCCTCGATCGAGGCGCGCGGGGTGCCGAACCGATCGGCGAAATAGCGGAGGTTGCCCGCCACCGCGCCCCAGGTTCCGGCCATCGAGGTCCGGGAGACCCGCGCCTCCTGGCCGTCGGCGGTGTGCTCGTCGATCACCAGGTCGAACGGCATCACCTCGGCCAGCAAGTCGGCGAACCGGCGTACGCAGCTCCTTGCTGGCGTACGGCAGCGTCGGCGGCAGCGGCAGCTCGAGCGCGCGATAGACCGCCGCGATGCCCAGGGCGGCATCCTCGATCGCCTTGAGCAGCACGCCGCGGCGCTCGGCCCACTCCTCCACCTCCGCCTCGAACAGGTGCCGCGGCAGGCCGTACACCTGGCCCAGGATGCCGTGCTGGTTCACCGCCTCGGCGTAGAGGTTGTAGGCCGTCAGGTGATCGCTGCCGTTGACCACGCGCGCCGTGCAGGTCCCGCTCGTCCCGGGTCATCCGGTGCAGCGAGTCGATGTTGGCCGCCACCGCCACGAACGGCACCAGCTCGGGCTCCGCGTGCACCAGCAGCTCGGCCCACGGCCGCTCGACCGGCAGCGCCTCGACCTCGCGGCCGTAGTCGGTCAGCCGCCCGTCCGCGATCAGCCCGCGCTCGGTCAGCAGCGCGCACCGCCCGCCGGTAGGCCGCCCTGTCGAGCGGCACCGGCAGGTCGAGATCCGTGGCATCGACGCCGATCGCGGCGCAGGTGATCGCCACCCGCTCGGCGTCGCCGGCCAGCTGGAACTCCGGCGGGGTCGGCCGCAGCGCCGCGAAGTCGAGCGGCCGGTCGCTCAGGATCGTCACCTCGCCCTTGGCGACCCGGCCGTGCACCCGGCCCGCCATCTGGAGGATCTCGTTGGCGCCCAGGTACAGCCGGTGGAGCACGTTGCGTCCGCGGTCCACCACGTTGCCGTAGCGCGCGTCGTAGATCACCACCGTGTCGAGGCCCGGCAGGTTGAGCGCCGACTGGCCCGCCGCGGTCATCGCCGAGCAGGAACGGCTTCTCGACCTCGCCCTCGAGGAACGGCCGGATCACGCGGATCGGCTCGCCGCCGTGGTAGAACGCCGCGTTGAGCTTCGGCCACTGGTCGCCCAGGTCGCGCGCCAGCCGCTCCACCTCCGCGCGGGTCGGCACGAAGACCGCCACGCCGCGCCGGTCGCGGAGGATCCGCCGGACCACCTTGTCGTCGAGGAACTCCTCGGGGTCCTTCGGCACCACTCGCACCGTGGCCGCCAGCGCCGGATCGAAGGCGGTGGTCTCGAGCACTTCCCGGCTCTCGAGGTACTTGGCGTAGAACGCGGGATCGACCGTGGCGCTGAGCCAGATGAAGCGGCACCCCGGCCCGCTTGCCGAGCGCCAGGCAGAGCTCCAGCTCGGCGGAGGTCTGGTGGATCTCGTCCACGACCACGCGTGTCCCGCGCGGTGATCAGGTCGTCCTGGAACCAGCGTCGGGCGATCCCGGTGGTGACGATGACCACGTTCCAGCGTCGGCGTCTCCGGCGTGGCCTCGCGCTCGCGGTTCACCACCCCGTAGCGGAGCGACTCCTGCAGGATCGCCTCGGCGATCGGCCGGATCGCCAAGGTCTTGCCCGTCCCGGTTCCCGCCACGATCCCGAACGCGGTGCCCGGCCTCGGCCCAGGCGTGCAGGGTCGGCGCCGTGCTCCCGCTCCAGCACGGTGTCGACCTGGACGCCCAAGCGCGAGCTCGATCGTCTCGCAGGCGGCGCGGGTGGGGGCGATGACGATGACCCGGCCGCGGGGATGGCGGGCGGCCCGGTAGGCTGCGGGATCGGGCGGGAGGGAGTGGTCGCGGGCGGGATGCATGCGGCTCGGCGCCGCTCAGGGGCAGCGCGCGGTGCCCGCCGCCACCAATTCCAGGAGGTCCACCAGGTCTCGGACTGTCGAGTGGCCCTGGTCCTCGGCCCGCCAGGCCGTGATCACCTGCACCTGGTTGCCGGTGGTGACCCCTGCCTTCAGGTCGGCCACGACCTTCCGGAGGGCGTAGGGACGCTCCACCCAGCAGCCGCGTTCCACTCCCGCCTCGTCGAGCACCACCACGGTCGGTGTCGCGCCACGGCCATCCTCGGTCTTGTGGGCCTCCATCACCCCGGCCGCCCACCGTCGAATTGATGATCCGCAATTCCAGGGATGGGACCAGTTCCACCAGGCGCGCCAGGTACGGAATCGTGTTGGCCGAATCGCCACACCAATCCTCGGCCACCACCAGGAAGCGCCACCGGCCGGCTACAGCGGTCGCCCGCGCCACCTGGTCCGGGTCCGGCGTGCCGTTGGCGTAGTTGTCGAGCCAGGTCTGCCGGCGCTGCTTGGCGCTGTCGAGGAACTCCTCCCAGGTCCGGCCCTGACTGTACAGGATCGCCAGGCTGTCAGAGGCGAAGGGGGCTGGGGTGGTGACGCGGCCCTGGGGCGCCGGGGTGCACCCTACCGGCGAGGCGGCAAGGCTGAGGGCAAGGAGGGTGGCTGAAAGCATGGCTTGAAGATGGTCGGCTGGAGCGAGAGTCGGAAGGCCGGAGCGCCGGCCTCCCGATCCTGCTCGCCTGCTGGTGCTTCCCGTGGGCGATCAGTTCCAGTCACGCCGCCAGCCCCGGTCATGGTCATCATCGTAGCGATCGCCAAGGACATAGAACTTGTCACCGTGCTCACAGAGCGTCACCCGCTGTAACCCCGACCGCCACCGCTGGAACCCGTACTGGTCGGTCCGGGGGTCCCACCAGGCCGTAACATGACGATTGTCGTGCCCGGCATGGGAGCGCTGGGTATTGGAGCGGAAGTCCTCGACGATCGTCACCCGGCGCGTGTTTCGACGTTCCACCACGATTCGCTCGCCCGGCCGGCGAGCTCGCTCCACGACTATCACCCGCTCACGCTGTTCGACCCGATGGCGATCGCCACCGATGAGGATCCGGCCGAGGATCGGTCCGGTACGGATCTGCACCTCGGCGCGGACATCCTGAGCTGGGGCGGGGGTCGGGGTGGCAGCAAGCAGGAGCATCAAGACAGGCAGCGCCACAGTTGCAGCACGTTGAGTCGTCATGGAACACCTCCAGATGGGGTTGCGTTGCACCACTGCGCATCCCCCTAAAGCGACCATTGTGCCAAAATCACAACTCCATGTGTTGCAGCGACTTGACCAGAGCGTGCCGGGCCGGTGTCCGCCCGAAGTGTCCGCTTTCTCGGACACGGCGTCCGCCGATTGGGAATCGCCTATATTTCCGGATCGTTTCCCATGGACCGTTGTGATCCGGGTGGGATGGCATCGCCCCGATCTGCCTGCACTCGCTTCCCAGGATTCCAGTGCCCCACCCCTTCAGCGTCACGGTCGCCAAGGAGTACCTGACCTTTTCTGCCGCGCATTTCATCACCCTGGCCGGCCACCAGTGCGAGTCGCTGCATGGGCACAATTATCGGGTGGGGGTCACGGTGTCGGGGGCGGTCGACCCCGAGAGCGGATTCGTGGTCGATTTCGGGGTGATCAAGCAGGTCGTGAAGCCGATCATCGCCGAGGTGGACCACCGGGTGCTCCTGCCCAGCCGCAATGCCAAGCTGGAGTTTCGCCGACGACGGCGAGCTGCTGGTGGTGACCTACCGCGGGGAGCACCGATTCACCTTTCCCCGATCGCACGTGGCGATGGTCCCGGTGACCGACACCACCGCCGAGCTGCTGGCGGAATACCTGGCGCGCCGGGTCGGCGAGGGGCTGGCGGCGGCTGGCCCAGCGACGGTTTCAGAGCTGGTGCTGGAGGTGGAGGAGAGCGTGGGACAGTCGGCGGGCTACCGGATCCAGATGGGCCCACCTCGGTAGGAAACGCCGGGAGGCTCAGTCCTCCCGCTTCACGAACGGCTTGGTCGGTCCGGTCAGATCGCTCCCCGCCCCGGGCTTCCAGAGCACCTGCGTCTCAATCAGCCCCGCCACCTCGAAGTCCTTGCTGGTGATTCCCCCTGCGCTGTGCGTCGAGAGCGCCACCGACACCGCCGGCCAGGTCACCGTCAAGTCGGCGTGGTGGTCGGCGGCCTCGCAGATGAATGCGATGGCATTGGCAACCAGCATCGAGCCGCGCCAGCCGTCGGTCATGTAGGTTCGGCGGATGGCACCGTCGGCAAGCCGCCAGGCCGGCAGGAAGGCCAACTGGGCGGCAATCTCCGGTTCGGTCAGCGCCACGTCCACTCGTGCCATCGTGCCCTCCTCCGATCAGGTGCCCTGCCGAGGCTCAGTCGCCGAGACTGACGCCCAGGTTGCGGGCGGTGAGGATGATCCCGCTGTCCAGCGGCACCAGCTTGGTGCGCCCCACCATCTCATCGAGCGGGATCCTGGTGACCAGCGGCGGCCGCGACACCACCACATGACCGAACTCGCCGTCGGCCACGGTGCGCACCGCATGCGAGCCGAACCGCAGGCCGAGGAGGCGGTCGAAGGTGGTGGGCGACCCACCGCGTTGGAGGTGCCCCAGTACCAGGCTTCGGGTCTCCTTCCCCGTCCGCTCCGCGATCCCCTCCGCCACCATCGCCCCGATTCCGCCCAGGCGCTCGACGGTGCCAGCGCCAGCGGTCTCGCGTAGCACGGGGGCCCCGTCGATCGGGCGGGCCCCCTCGGCCACCGCAACGATCGAGAAGAGTCGGCCCCGCGCATCGCGTTCGCGGATCTTCGCGCACACCTTCTCGATGTCGAACGGGATCTCCGGGATCAGGATCACGTCCGCGCTGCCCGAGAGGCCGCTGTGCAGGGTGATCCAGCCCGCGTGGCGTCCCATCAGTTCCACCACCATCACGCGGTCGTGACTCTCGGCAGTGGAGTGCACCTTGTCAATGGCATCGGTGGCGGTGGCCACCGCAGTATCGAACCCGAAGGTGGACTCGGTCCCCCAGACGTCGTTGTCGATCGTCTTGGGCACCCCGACCAGCGGGATGCCCTTCTGCCAGAGCCGGTGGGCGATCGAGAGGCTGCCGTCGCCCCCGATGGCAATCAGCGCATCGAACCGGTGCCGACGAAACGACTCCACCAGCTCATCGGACCGATCCACCTCCGCGGTGGTGCCGTCGGGTTGAATCGCCGGCCAGCGAAAGGGATTGCCGCGATTGGTGGTGCCCAGGATCGTGCCACCAAGGTGGGTGATTCCCCGGACTGCATCCGGATTGAGTGGGATCAGGCCCCCGGCATTGGTCCCGGCACGCCGGTCGACCGGAAAGGCGGGAGTGCGGATCGCCGGTACCAGATGGCTGTCGGCGAGGTAGAGGCCATCGTAGCCCCGCCGGATCCCAAAGGACTCCCAACCCCGCTGGTGACAGGAGAGGACGATCGCGCGGATGACGGCGTTGAGCCCCGGCGCGTCCCCGCCACCGGTCGAGATGGCGACCCGCATCAGCGGGCTCCGAGGGTCACGGCGTCACTGCCATTGAGGAGGATCATGGGGGCGGATCATATCCGGGTGGCGCCCGGACGGGTAGGGTGCGCCGTCGGGGTCAGCCCGCTGCGGCCTGAATCGCTGAGACCACCTCCAACGGCTCGGCATGGCGCTTGAGCGCCTTCTTCGAGAAGACCAGTTTCCCGTCGCACGTCACCTCAAAGACCCCACCACCCGAGGGGATCAGGTCCACCTCGGCAGCGGGAAACTCCGTACGCAGCTCCGCTGCCAGACCGACAGCACGAGGTTCGTAGTTTCAAATGACGCAGTATTCGATCGTGATTCGCATCGGGACCCAGGTGAAGGCAATCGGGACGTGGTGCCAGAACACGGCGGTCAGACGTCAGGGATGCATGCAGAAGCGATGCGCCTCGTGAGCGCCAGACCACGCGCGAATCGTAGCGCACTGCCACGAGCACGCAAGGTCGGTCGAAGATCGGCCAGCCACCTTGCGCCATCCCATGCGTCAATGGTGATTTCCTTGATGCCCCATCCCGCGCCACCATCTCCGAGCGTCGCCCCACGCGAGGGAGGGCCCAGGCGGCCCCTGCGAATGGCAGTCGTGGTCCTGGGTGTCGCGGGCGTTCTCGTGAGTGGCCCGGCGTCGGCGCAGAACCGGAGCGTGGCGGCACCATCGCCATCGACGGACACGTCGGCAGGAGACTGGCCAACCGCCCTGCGCGACGCCGCCGGCACCCGGTTCAGCAACCTGACGCAGATCACGCCGGGAATGTCGGGACGCTCCAGGAGGCTTGGCGCTTCCAGGGTCCGGTCACGGCAGGATGGGAGGGGGGTCCCCTCGTGATCGGTGAGGTGATGTACCTCCACACGCCGTTTCCGAACCGCGTCATCGCACTCGACCTGAAGCAGCCCGGGACGGTACTGTGGCAGTATGACCCTCCGGTTGGCCGCAGCCCCACCCCGGTCGCGGCTCGCGGCACCGGGGCCAGGGGACTGGCCTGGCACCCGAACGGGATCGTCTATGTGCCGATCCTCCCTGGGGACCTCGCCGCCCTGGATGCCGCGACCGGCCGGGAGATCTGGCGGGTGCGCAACGCGGACTGGCGATTGGGTGCCACCATCAGCAGTGCGCCACTGGTCGCGGGCGACGTCGTCCTGATCGGGATGGCAGGATCGGAGTACGGCGTGCGAGGATACCTCACCGCCTACCAGGCCGACAACGGCAAGCTGCTCTGGCGTGGCTACTCGACCGGGCCTGACGCAGACCTTCTGCTCGGGGGGCCCGCAGCGGCCCGGTATCGCGGCTTGGGACTGTCGACCTGGCCCGGCGACGCCTGGCGGCAGGGCGGCGGCACCACCGATGGCTGGCTCACATGGGACCCCGCCCTGCGGCTGGTCTTTCACGGTACCGGAGCACCGGCGCCGTGGAACGGATCGCCCCGGCCCGGCGAGAACAAGTGGACCTCCTCGATCCTGGCGCGGGACCTGGCTACCGGCCAGGTTCGCTGGGCGTTCCAGGCCACCACCGGCGACGCCTGGGGATACGGTGCCGAAGGCGAGAATATCCTCGCCGACCTCACCATCGGCGGCCAGCGAGTCCCTGCGGTGCTCCACATCGGCCGCAACGGGTTCGCGTACACCCTCGATCGTCAGTCCGGTCGATTGCTGGTGGTGGAGCGCGCTGGACCGGTGAATTGGGTGTCCCACGTCGATCCCACGACCGGGATCCCGACCAAGGAGCCACGCTACATCCCCACGCCGAGCGGCACCACCCGTGGGATCTGTCCCGCGACGATCGGGCTCAAGGGGTCGGCGCAGCGGCATTCAGCCCGGCGACCGGCCTCCTCTACGCCCCGCTCACCAACCTCTGCATGGATGTCACCACGTCGCTCCCGGTGCTCGTTGCCGGGGAGCCGTACCTTGGCGCCACCTGGAAGCTCCTCCCCGGACCGGGGCCATCGATGGGTCGGCTGATCGCCTGGGACCCTGCCGTGGGCGCAATACGGTGGGAAGTCGGAGAGCCATACCCGATCCTGGGCGGGGTCCTGGCGACCGCATCCGGGCTGGCGTTCTATGTCACGACCGACGGTTGGCTCAAGGCCGTGGACCAGCAGAACGGACGGGAGCGGCTCCGCTATCGACTCCCCTCCGGCTCGATCGGGGCGCCGATGACCTATCTGGGACCCGATGGCCGACAGTACCTGGCGGTCCTGCTCGGACTGGGGGGGTGGCCCAGTCTTGCCAATGCGGCGACAGTCGCGTCCCCAACTGGGCGAACACCACTCCGGGACTCCTCGCTGGTCCTCGGCCTTCCCATCCCGGAGGCTCCCCGGTGATAGCCGGACACCGTACCCACGTTGTCGTCGTGCTGCTGGGCATCGCCGGCTGTTCCACCCCAGCTCCGGAGGGCGGCCCGTGGAGTGACACTCCCCAGCCGATCGTCCTTGGCGAAGCGACATTTGCCAACCGAAGCCTGACGGAGAGCAGCGGGGTGGTGACGAGCCGGCAGTACCCGGGAGTCCTCTGGAGCATGAACGATTCCGGGAATGCTGCTCAGCTGGTCGCGACCGATACCTCCGGCGCAATCCTCGGCGTCTGGGGCGTTCCGAATGCCACCAATGTCGATTGGGAAGACCTGGCGCTCGGGCCGTGTCCCTCCGGGAGCTGCCTCTATATCGGCGACGTTGGGGACAACTCGGAGCGGCGTACCTCGGTGACCCTCTACCGGCTTTCCGAGCCCAATCCCGGACAGCCCACCACTCCGCTTCCGACACCGGAGAGTCTCCGGGTTCGGTACCCTGATCGCTCCCGCGACGTGGAGGCGATGCATGTCGATCCGGAAGGTGAGGCCTGGCTGGTCTCGAAGGGCCGATCCGACGCGATTGGTCTTTATCGCATCCCGGCGGGGAGTTGGGGGAGTGACTCGGTCGTGGCGGAGCGGGTCGATACACTCCCCATCCATCATTACCTCCCGACCCGTCACCTGGTGACCAGCTCGGCGATGGCCCCCAGGGGTGACCAGGTGGTGATCCGCACCTACCACGACCTGTTCCTCTTCGACCGCGATTCCAGTGGACGGCTGCGCCCCGCTGCGGCGCCGAACCGCTGCGTGGTTGAGGGGTTGGAGGTGCAAGGCGAGGCGGTAGACTGGTGGAACGACAGCACCTTCGTGCTCACCAGTGAGGCAGGCATCGGGGTTCCGGCAAAAGTCCGCCTCGTCGACTGCGGCTGGCGGCCCGGCAGCTCCGGCTCCGCCAGCGTCTCGGCCATAGCCCGCTTTCCGCCCGGGGAAGCAGGGTCTACGGCCCGCCCGACCCGTGCTTCCGGC
>CAVPYI010000007.1:0-484150 GCA_963709905.1 uncultured Gemmatimonadales bacterium | reverse complement strand
TCGGGACCCTCGCCCTCCAGTCGCCGGGTCAGCGCGGTCCGCCGCGAAGCCGACCCCCGGCTCAGCAGCAGCACGACCAATTCCAGATCGCCCGGCTTCAGACGCCCGCGGGTGTTCGCCAGAATCATGACGTCCCCCCCCCGTTCTAACCGACCCCACCGCGCTTCGGCCGGCTCGGGTGCCCTCGCTCGACCGCGTCGGCGACTTCGCTCAGGCCGTGGCCGGCGTGCTGCGTCCGCAATCTGTATTCGACCGCCTCCTCCATGAAGTCAAGGCAACCTTTGGGCCGCGGCCAGCGGCCATCATCACCCTCGATGAGCAGGGACACGAGGAGAGTGCCAACGGCGACATCGGGAAGACCGGCCTGGTGACGGTGCTCCGGGAGGTGTTGCAGACCGGAGCGACGGCCACCCGCCGCACCGGCCGGGCCGTCGCCCTCGGAGTGCCGATCCGGGGCCGTCGCGCGCTGCTCGGCGCGGTCGCGGTACTGGGGCAGAGCGCCTCCACGCCCAGAGATCTCAAGATGCTCGAGGCGCTCGCCGCGGTCGCGGCGGTGGCCCTGGAAAGCGCCCACCTGCTGGAGGCGGCGGACCGCCGCCATCACCTGTGGGAGGACGTGGCCGATGCCGTGAGCCTCGCCCTCTGTGTCATCGACCGGTCTGGCAGGGTGGAACGGGGGAATCGGGCCTTCTCGACCCTGGCGGGCTCGCCGCCCGGCGGGATCACCGGACGGCCCTGGGACGGGCTCCTGCCTGCCGCGTGGCGCGACGGCATCGCCGCGGTACTGGCAGGTGACGGGGCCGCACAGGTGGACCTGCGCATCGGGGAGCGGACGCTCGCCGTGACGGCCTTTTGTACCGGCGTTGGGCCGACCAGCCGGCACGTTCTGCTGTTCGAGGACGAGACCGACCGGCGGCGACTCCAGGACCGGCTGATCCAGTCCGAAAAACTGACCGCCATCGGGCAGCTGATCGCCGGCGTGGCGCACGATCTCAACAATCCGTTGACCTCGGTCGTCGGTTTCGCGGACTTCCTGGCCGAGTCGGCCGACGTACCCGCCCGGGTGCGGGAGCCCCTCCGGGTCATCCAGCAGGAGGCCGAACGGGCCTCCATGATCGTCAAGAACCTGCTCAGCTTTGCCCGCCGGCAGGAAACCCGTCAGCCAGCCCAGCTCCGGCCCATTCTCGAGGCGACCGTCGGCCTGTTCCGCAACAACCTGAACGCCGATCAGGTGGCGCTGCTGGCGGAGTACGAGCCGGGCCTGCCGGAGCTGGACCTGAACCCGACCCAGATCCAGCAGGTGTTCGTCAACCTGATTCAGAACGCCGCCCACGCGATCATCGCCAACGGGCGGCCCGGCACCATCCGCCTGGTCGCCCGCCGGTGGATCGACGGCGTATCGGTCGAAGTGGCCGACGATGGCCCAGGCATGACCGCCGAGGTCGCCGCCCACGTCTTCGAGCCGTTCTTTACCACCAAACCGGAAGGCCAGGGCACCGGCCTCGGTCTCTCCATCAGTCAGGGAATCGTGAAAGAACACGGCGGTCGTATTACGCTCACCACCGTACCGGACCGCGGGGCCACGTTTACCGTGGAGCTCCCCGGCCGAGTGCGGACGGGCGAACACCCGGTCCGGCCGGTCGAGCAGTCCGCGGTCCGTCCCCTGCACGTGCTGGTCGTGGATGACGAGCCCCACATCCTTCATTACATACGCGCGACCCTCGAAGCCTGGGGCCACACCGTGGTGACGGCGGTCGACGGGGAGACCGGCCTGGAGCGGGCGCTCGCGGAATCGTTCGACCTGATCATCTCGGACCTGCGCATGCCCCGGGCCGGGGGCCGGGAGCTGTACGAGCAGCTCGTGCGTCGCCACCCGGAGGCCGCCCGCCGGGTGGCCTTCAGCACGGGGGACACCGTTCGCGGCGACACGCTCGACTTCCTGGAGGCGCAGGGACGGCCCTGCCTGCAGAAGCCGTTCAGCCTCGCCGAGCTGAGGGCCCTGCTCGGGGATGCGGCCCGGCAATGACGGGGTGGTGGTCGCGCATGTTTGCCGCGGCCGCGAGTGGCGGGGCGGGGAGCGGCAGGTCCGCCTCCTGGTCGAGACCCTGGCCGGCCGGTTCGGGGTAAGGCAGTACCTGCTCACCGGGCGAGGCACTCCGCTGGCAACCGCGGTGGCGGGTCGTGGCGCAGCGCTGGAAACCGTTCCGTGGAGGATGGCCTGGGATCCGCGCGCCCTCGCCGGCATCCTGGTCGCCTTCCAGCGACTTCGCACCAACCACCCCGACAATCTGGTTATCCACGCCCACGACAGCCACGCCCTGGCGGTCGGTGCCCTGTCCTCCCGCCTGTCACGCCTGCCCCTGGTCGCCACCCGCCGAAGCGATACCCCGGCCGGAAGGCTCTGGCGTTTGCCCGACCGGGTGATCGCCATCTCGGGGGCGGTAGAGATCGCCCTGCGTGACGCCGGCGTGGAGGGCTCCCGGATCGTCCAGATCCCATCTGCCGTCGTCTTGGCCGACCTCACTCGACCGGGCCGGCCGGGCGGGGATTCGATGCCGGTGATCGTGGCCGTGGGTGCGCTGACAGCGGAGAAAGGGCACGCGGTGCTGGTGCGCGCTTTCGCCCGGCTTCGCCATCGTCTCCCCCGCACCCGGCTCGTGCTCGTGGGAGATGGGCCCGAACGCGAAGGGCTCGAGACCCTGGCCCGACGGCTGGGGGTCGACACGGCGGTGGAGTTCACGGGCGAGCGGTCCGATGCCACACCCGAGATCCGCGCCGCGCACGTGCTGGCTCAGCCATCCCGGCGCGAGGCACTCGGCACGGCCGTACTCGAGGCCATGGCCCTCGGGACTCCCATCGTCGCCAGCGCGGTGGGCGGCCTGGTCGATCTGTTAGGCAGCCAGGCCGGCCTGCTCGTCCCCCCCGACGATCCGGATGCGCTCGCCGGCGCCCTCGCGCGCGTGCTCACCGACCCCGGACTGGCGGACACGCTGACGCGCAACGCGCGGGCCAGAGTCGCCGGGTACGACGCGCTCGAATTGGCAGAGCGGGTGGCACAGGTTTATCGTTCCGCTCTACGAACGGGCTGACTGACAATGCTCTACTGCTGCATTCCGAGCTACAACGAGGCACCGACCGTCGGGCCGCTGTTGTGGAAGATCCGCAAGACCTTTCAGGCCTTCCCCCGCGAGTATGAGCTGTTGCTCACGGATGATGGCTCGACTGATGCCACCGCGGAGATCCTCGAACCCTACGCCAAGTCGCTGCCGCTGACGGTGGTGCGGCACGCCACACGCCAGGGGTACGGCCGTTCCGTGGAGGAGTTGCTGCGACTGGCGGTTGAGCGCACCGATCGCCCCAGGCGCGACACCGCCATCGTGATGCACGCCGATTTCGCCCACGAGCCCGAGTACCTGCCCGAACTGGTCCGCCGGATGGATAGTGGCGCGGATCTGGTCGTGACTGAAGCGACCGTGCGGGGGGAGCCTCGTCGGGCCGCGCGGCTGGTCCGGCGGCATGCCCGCTGGCTGCTACGCGGCATCCGGGTGGACGGGGTACGGGACATCGTCTCGGGGTTCTGCGCCGTTCGGCTCATCAGCCTCCTGCATGCGATGCGGGCGAACGAAGGCGGGTTGATTACCTCGGACGGCTGGACGGCCAACGCCGAGCTGATCGCGCGCGTATCCCGTCATGCGCGGCGGATCGAAACCGTGGAGATCGTGGAACGTCTGGACCTGCGTCAGCGCCCCAGTCGGATCGAGCCCTGGTCCCTGGCGCGGACGCTCTGGCGGGACGGCGGTCGCCTCCGCATCCAGGGCGGCGCCGTCGGTGGGGACCGGCGCGGCCCGCCGCGCGAGGCCGTGGACCCGGAACTTGAGGAAGTGAGCCCATGAAAGCCTTGCTGCTGGTGGTTTCAGCCGGATTGATCGCGACCCCGGTCGCGGCGCCCCCTCCCGATCCCGTGTCCTACCCGTTCCTGGTGGGGGAGCGGCTCCAATTCGCCGCCAAACTGGGGATTCTGCGGCTGGGCACCGCGTGGATGAGCGTCACCGGCCTCGATACCGTGCGTGGGGCGGAGTCGTTCGTGTTCGAGTTCGGACTCGACGCCTCCGCGCCGTTCTACAAGAGCCGGAACGTCCTGCAGTCGTGGACCGGGACCCAGGACCTGATCTCGCGCCGGTTCCACCAGGACCTGGTCGAGAACGGCAAGGAGCGCAAACGGTATTTCGAGATCTATCCCGACTCGCTCACCTACGTGCAGGAACAGCGGCCGGGGAGCAAGCCCAGCGTGGCCCACCCCCTCGACGACGCCGCGTTCTTCTATTTCCTGCGGACCATCCCGCTGGAAGTGGGTAAGACATACAAATACGACCGCTACTTCAAGAAGGAGCTGAACCCCGTCACCATCAAAGTGGTCAAGCGCGAGAAGATGGAGGTGCCGGGGGGGAAGCGCGTCAACTGCGTCATCTTGAACCCGGTGGTCGGCGAGGACGGCCTGTTCGCGCCGCGGTCGCAGGCCATGCTCTGGCTCACCGACGACGACCAACGGCTGCCGGTGCAGATCCGGGCCAAGCTCCCGTTCGGGACGGTAACCCTGCGGCTGGAGAAAGTAGGCACGGAGGAAGATCCGCAATGACCCGTTACCGCGAACCCGATCTCCGACGCCTGCGCACGGTCGCGATCGGGAAGCGGACCAACAAGGTCGACCGAACTCTCTTCGCCCGGGCTCCGGGCAGCGACCGGTCCTTCCGCGCCTTCCTCGACGGGCTTCCCCGCGTGCTCGCGGCCGACCACCTCCGAACCGTGGCGGCCGCGATTGCTTCCGCCCACCGGGCGCGCCGCGGCGTCGTACTCCTCCTCGGGGGTCACGTGATCAAGACCGGGCTCGGCTCCCTGCTGGCCGAGTGGTGCGCCGAGGGCATCGTCACTCATCTCGCGATGAACGGCGCGGCCGCCATCCACGATTTCGAGGTTGCCACCGGGGGCGCCACCAGCGAAGACGTCGAAAGCGGAATCGCCGACGGCACCTTCGGCATGGCTGAAGAAACCGGCCGCGACATGAACGCCGCCATCACCGCAGCGCACGCCGCCGGCCGGGGCCTGGGCGAAGGGCTCGGCGAGGCGCTCGCGGTCCGCACCGAGCTGGCCGGCGGGGACGTCTCCGTACTCTGTGCCTGCCAACGGCACAGCGTCCCGGTCACTGTACACGCCGCCATCGGGGCCGAGGTGATTCACCAGCATCCCTCCGCCGATGGAGCGGCCATCGGAGCCACCAGCCATCGCGATTTCCGCCGACTGGCCGCCTCGCTGCCGGACCTGCACGACGGCGGCGTGGTCCTTAATCTGGGGAGCGCCGTCATGCTCCCCGAGGTTTTCCTTAAAGCCCTCGCCATTGCCCGCAATCTCGACGGGGGACACCCAACCGGGTTCCTCGCCGCCGATTTCGACATGATCCGACACTATCGGCCCAGGGTGAACGTCGTCGAACGACCCACCAGGGCCGGGGGCGCCGGATTCCTCTTCACCGGCCACCACGAGCTGCTGCTGCCCCTGCTCGTCTGGGCGGTGCGCGATGCGTTGGACCGCGATTAGCCTCCCAGTCGGAGTCCTCCTGGCGGGCTGCGGACCCACCCACCCGGTCGCGCTCCCAGTGCCTGTCGCGGCCACCCGATCTCAGACCGTCGCGGACCGACTCGCCGAACTGGCGGGCGCCGTGATCGAAGGGGACCCGATTCCCGGTCAGGTCGACAGCGTCTTTGCCCCCGATGCCGACGTCATCGCCGATGGTCGCCGCCGGAGTACCGCCCCGCGCTTCGCCGGTATCGAGGCCGGCGGTCAGGTCGTGGTCGGCTCCACCCGCGTCGACGTGGCCGGTGGGTTCGCGTGGGCGCTGGTCGAGTACCGGTGGATCGCACCCGGGCAGGACCGGATCCGGGAGGCTTGGGCCACGCTGGTGTTCATTCCCGCACCCCATGGTCGGGGTTGGCGGATCGCGGCGGCCCACAGCTCGGAAGTTCACTGAATCCGAGTACGACAGCCGTCGTACTCTCTCAGCCCGACGGCGCTCTCCGCACCAACTCCTGGGCCCAACGAAAACGGCCCCCCGGAGTTCTTCCGGAGGACCGTTTCGGCCAGCCCCTCCCCGAAGGGTATGTTTCCGGACTACACGGCGGAGGACGGCCTGCCTGAGATCATCTCCTTCACTCGGTCCGCCGTGCCCGGGGCGAATACCCGGAGCACCAGGTAGACCAGGAAGCCCAGGAACGCGAGCCAGAGCAGGGTGCCCATCAGGCCCACGATGATCCCGAAGAGTCGGAAGAAGAAGTGCAGCGCGATCCACGCGACGACCGCCAGCACGGCGAACCCAAAGAGGCTGCGGAACATGCTATTTTCCTCCAGCAGGTGACTGGTCTCTCGGCTGCCTATACGGGTTACGTTTCAGAAAGTTTCGCCAACTCCCATCGTGACACAAGCCTTCGATGTGATCGTGGTCGGTGGCGGCCCAGTCGGGGCGGCCTGCGCCCGGGATCTGGCCGAGACCGGCCGGAAGGTCCTCCTGTTGGAGCGGGGCGACGACCAGGGGGAGGGCTGGCGGGCCGCGGCCGGGATGCTGGCCGCTCAGGCCGGCGCGACCGGGGACGACCCGCTGTTCGAACTCGGGATCGCCGGTCGAGAGCGATACGCCGAGCTGGCACCCTTGCTCAAGGAACGAACCGGCCGGGATGTCGGGTTCTGGCAGGAAGGGGTCGCCCGGATCGCCGCCGACGAGAACGACGCCGGAGCGCTGAGGTCGCAGGTCGCCTCGCAGCGGCAGCAGGGCCACATCTGCGACTGGTTTGATGCAGGAGAGGTAAAGGCGAGATGGCCCTGGATCGGCTCCAGCTTCGGCGCACTCTGGGCCCCGCGGGACGGCGCCATCCATCCTGTTCATCTCGTCGAGGCCCTGATCAAGGACGGCGTCGGCCACGGGGTCACGGTTATCCGCGATCAGGCCACCGCGGTCGAGCGGCACGGGGCCCGGGTGACGGGGGTGCTGGGCCGGGAGCATTACGCCGGGGCCGACGTGGTACTGGCCGCCGGTCCGTGGACCCGACAGATCGCCGGTGTTCCCCGCCCGATCCCGGTCGAGCCCATCCGGGGGCAGATGGCCGCTCTCGCCTGGCCCGACGGTGTGCCGCAGACGATCGTGCTGGGCCGCGGCAGCTATATGGTACCACGCGACGGCGAAGCCATCGTGGGATCGACTATGGAGCATGCCGGGTTCACCCCGGAAGTCACCGGCGCCGGTCTGGCCGAGATCTTCACCGGGGTGAGCGCGCTCTGCCCGGCGCTGGCACTGGGCGACGTGCTCCGGACCTGGGCTGGCCTGCGCCCGGTCACGCCGGACGGGCTTCCAATCCTGGGCCGGGAACCCCGCCTCCAGGGTCTGTGGTATGCCACCGGCCACGGCCGGAACGGGGTCCTGCTGGCGGGCATCACGGGGGTACTGCTCACGCACCTGCTCTCGGGAGAGAACGAGAACGAGCAACTGGTGCCGCTCCGGCCAGAGCGATTCTACGACTGGGCGTAGTCCGACGCCCGACCCGCAATCCAGGCTCGAAGGCCGCGGGCGAGAGAAGGTGAACGTGAACGCTTCGTACGCGACCATCCTGCCGAAAGTCCTGGCCGTCTCCGCGGCCCTGTTCACGGTGCCCGGTGCAGCACTCGCTGGCCAGATTCCGAAGGACCTCGACCAGGAACGCCGCGATTTCGCCTCATGGCTTGCGACCGCGCCGCTGTCACCGTTTGCGGTCATCGCCCTGCAGCCGGTCGGCAAGGGCATCAGCATCGGCTCCGAGCCCTCCGATGTTCCACTCAACGTTCGGACCCGCGGAATCGCGCGGGAGGAAGGCGCTCGGGTCGTCCTGGACCAGGGAAGCGAGCGGCTCGCGCTCCCCAGAGGTCGGCCCGTGACACTGGAGCAGTACCGGCTGGTGGCGAGCGGTTCACCGGGAAGAGCAGTCGTGGCGGCGTTCGGGGCGGTCCGACGTTACAAGTCTCCGACGTACTATCCATTCGTGGCCGGCCTGGACGTCACGGTGAAGCTGGAGCCGCCGGAGCGACGCGGGGTGTTTCGCACCCTGGGGATGGACGGCGCAGAGACCGAAGCGGTCGAGGCGGGCTTCGCGACCGTGGCCATCGGGCGGACCCGCACCCGGCTCCGGGTGTATCGAGTCGGCGCAACGGACGATGAGGAAGCGCCACTGATGATCTTCTTCCGCGACAGCACCAACGGGCGCGGCAGCTATCCGGCCGGGCGTTTCGTCGAACTCCGGCCCAAGGGCGGCCACACCTACCGGCTCGATTTCAACCGGGCGCGCAATCCGTTCTGCGCCTATAGCACCGTCTTTCCTTGTCCGGCGCCGTGGCCAGGTAACACGATCCCGGCCCGGATCCCGGCAGGCGAACGATATCCGGCCGACGGCTAGCCCCGCGATGCTCGCGCTCGTTCTCCTCCTCGCCGCCCCCGGGTCTCCCGCGGGTCCCTGGCGAGCCGCCCTCGAGCTCGCAGGGGGTCCGCTGGAGTTCTCCATCACGATCGCCGGGACCCCCGGGCGCTGGACCGGCCAGTTGTGCAACGGCCCGGAATGCCGGCCGTTTTCCTCGGTCGAGCTGCGGGGCGACAGCCTGGTGCTCGGTCTGGCCGACTACGCCGCGTCGATCGCCGCGGTGATTCGCGGCGACTCTCTCATCGGCCGCTACTCCAACATCGGGCGGAGAGGTCCACGCATCATTCCGTTTCGGGCCAGCCGGGGCACCTGGCCGGCAGAGCCGGTGCGATCCGGGATCCCGGGGCGTTGGGATGCCTGGTTCCTGAGCGGTTTCGCCCAGACGCCGCGGGTGCTCGAGTTCCGCAACGGGCCGATGGGTCTCGAAGGCACCGTCATTTCGAACTCGGGCGATTACGGCCTCTTCTGGGGCCGGATGACCGGCGACAGCGTCGCCATCGCCCACTTCGACGGGTCATTCGTCTATCTGCTCACAGGCCATCTTCAGGGAGACACGCTACACGGGGTCTTCCACGCGGGGCTTCGGACCCAGACCCCGTTCATCGCCACCCGAAGCAGCGGCCGAGCCCATCTCACCCCACCCACCGCCATGACCCGGGCCGACACCAGCGCCCGGTTCGAATTCCGGTTCCCCGACCTCGAGGGTCGGATCGTATCGAATGCGGACTCGCGGTTTCAGGGGAAGGTCATTCTGGTCGACATCTTCGGTACCTGGTGCCCCACCTGCCACGACGCGGCGCCGACGCTCGGCCACTTGCACCGCGAGTACCGGGACCGCGGCCTCGAAATCGTGGGGGTCGCCTTCGAAGTCACCGGCGACTCCGCCCAGGACGCCCCGCTGGTCCGACGATATCGTGACAAGTTCGGGCTGGAGTTCCCCCTGCTGCTTGGCGGCGTGAGCGACGCCGAGGCGGTGAGCGCGGCCCTGCCGCAGCTCGATGGCTTCACCGCGTTTCCGACCACGATTTTTCTCGGCCGGAACGGCCGGGTGAGGCGCATCCACGCCGGGTTCTACGGGTCGGCGACGGGGGAGCAGCACACCGCACTGGTGGCGGAGTTCAGGCGGGAGGTGGAGCGGCTGTTGAGTGAGGAGTGAGCTGAGAAGGTGAAGGATGAAGGGTGAAGGGGTGAAAGGTGAAGGGTGAACTCACGTTCACCTTTCACCCTTCACTTTCTCCACTACCATCGGCATGGCAACCTCCCCGTCCACCTTGAGCCCGATCCACTCACCCCGGACCGCGTGTCCGGGCACCCCGCAGAGCATCCAGTACCATCCCGCCTGATCGGCGGTGAAGCTGGTGAGGTCTCGCTGCCCGGGCTTGAGACCGGTAGTGACCGCGCGGCTCATCGCGTTCTCGAGCGCCGGGCGCCCACCCTCCATCGGGAGTTTCTCGCGCTCGGCCATGACCACCAGGCTGTGATTCTGGGTGCTGTCCCGGTTGACCCACGTCCATTTCACCGTCCAGCCGAGCGGGACCACGAGCTGCACGTTGCCATGGTGGTAGTGATTGAGGGTAGCCGTCGCGGCCGAGCCCGGCCCGACCGGGAGCATCTCGAGCTCGAGCGTCACGGTCTTGGCCGCCGAATCCGCCGAGACCCACGTGGGCAGCGGGTCGGCGGCGCCCGACGGTAGGGTGACGATGAAGCGGGCGATGACCATCAGCGACAGCGCGCCAGGAACGATCTGGGACACGAGCTCTCCGGCTGGACGACGGTGTTGGCGTTTTATTCAGCCCAACGGTAATGTACGCGGTCGCTTCCTCCCATCCCAACCGCTCGGAGCGCCACGATGGCTGGTTTGCTCGACCGCGAACGGATCGTCGCCGGACCCGGTTTCAACCGGTGGCTGGTCCCCCCGGCCGCGCTCGCCATCCATCTCTCGATCGGGATGGCGTACGGTTTCAGTGTCTTCTGGCTCCCGCTCAGCCGCGCCCTCGGCGTCACCCAGCCGATCCCGTGCCCAGAAGGGACGGGGGTGTTTGTTCAGCTCGTCACCACCAGCTGCGACTGGAAGATCAGCATGCTGGGCTGGATGTACTCGCTGTTTTTCCTGTTCCTGGGAAGCTCGGCGGCGGTCTTCGGCGGTTGGCTCGAGCGGGTAGGGCCGCGCAAGGCAGGGGTCGTCGCGGCCTTCTGCTGGGGTGGCGGGTTCCTGGTCTCCGCCCTGGGCGTGTATACCCATCAGCTGTGGCTGATGTGGCTCGGATCGGGGGTGATCGGGGGGTGCGGACTCGGGCTCGGGTATATCTCGCCGGTCTCGACTCTCATCAAATGGTTTCCGGATCGCCGGGGCATGGCGACGGGCATGGCGATCATGGGATTCGGTGGCGGTGCCTTGATCGGATCCCCTCTGGCCGACGTCCTGATGCGGCACTTCGCCACGCCGACATCGGTCGGGGTGCTCGGGACCTTTATCACGATGGGGGCCATCTACTTCGTGGCGATGATGTGCGGGGCGTTCGGCTACCGGGTGCCGCCACCGGACTGGAAGCCGGCGGGTTGGGTGCCCAAGGTCCGCGCCGGGGCCATGGTCACGACCCGCCACGTGCATGTGCGCGACGCCTGGAAGACCCGGCAATTCTGGTTGCTGTGGGGCGTGCTCACCCTCAACGTGACCGCCGGAATCGGGGTGATCGGCATGGCCTCGCCGATGATCCAGGAGGTGTTCGGCGGCAAGCTGATCGATGTCCCAGGGAGCCTGGCCCAGCTCACGACCGAGCAAAAGGCCCAGGTGGCGACCATCGGCGCGGCCTTCGCTGCGCTGCTCAGTTTCTTCAACATCATCGGCCGGTTCTTCTGGGCCTCCCTTTCCGACTATATCGGCCGCAAGCGGACCTATGTGATCTTCTTCCTGCTCGGCACCGTCCTGTATGCTTCGGCGCCGGGGGTGGGGCGGGCGGGCGGCGTGGCGGTCTTCGCGGCGATCTTCTGCGTGATTCTCACGATGTACGGCGGGGGATTCGCCACCATCCCGGCGTATCTCGCCGATATGTTCGGAACCCAGTTCGTGGGCGCCATTCACGGCCGGCTGCTGACCGCCTGGTCCACCGCCGGCATACTGGGCCCGGTGCTGGTCAACTACATCCGGGAATACCAGATCGCCCGTGGCGTGCCGAACGCCCAGGCGTACAACACCACGATGTACATTCTGGCCGCCACTGCTGGTGCTCGGCCTGGTCTGCAACCTGGCCGTCCGGCCGGTGCAGGAGAAGTGGTTCATGAGCGAAGAGGAGCTGGCAGCTGTGCGAGGGAAGCGGTGAGCCACCCGGGAATCACTCGCGCCGGCCGATTGGACTCCCCACCCAAGACCGACAGCCGGTGGCTGACGGCCACCGCGAGGATCGCCTATGACCGACCAACCCCCCGAGATGCATCCCAGCACGGCCAGCTGGTTCGCCGTCGCGGTGGCCTGGATTCTGGTGGGTGTGCCGCTGCTCTGGGGCATCTTCATCACCTTCGAGAAAGCGGCCCTTCTCCTCCGGTAGGCGCTACTTGACGGCGCCCGGTCGAGCGGGATATTGGTAGCACCTTTTGCCGGCCTGCCGCGCGGGAGACCGCGTGAGCGGGCGCCGCCTCTGGCCAAGGTGGTCGGCGACAACGGGAAAAGCTTCCGCCCTCCGGGCGTTGCTGATTAGTCCTCCATGTTCTTCCTCTCACATTCAGGAGAGCCTCCTCATGTGTCGCAGTGTGCGTGCGGGTCTGTCGCTGGTGCTCCTCGGGGCAGGTGTAAGTGTCCTCTCGGCACAGGCGAATTGGACCACCTACGGGGGGAATGACTGGAACCAGCGGTACTCTACCCTGGCCCAGATCAATCCGACCAACGTCCGCAGCCTGGTGCCGCGGATGGTCTTCCAGACCGGCATCAGCCGGCTGGGAAGCTTCGAGAACACGCCGATCGTGGTGGGCAACATGATGTACGTCACGACGCCCTTCAACACCGCCATCGGCTACGATCTCAACACCGGCAAGCAGGTCTGGCGCTACGAGCACAAGCTCGGCAGCACCATCACCTGCTGCGGCCCCAACAACCGCGGCGTCGCCCTCCACGGTCCTCACGTCTACATGGGCACGCTGGACTCCCGGCTGGTCGCGCTCGACCGGATGACCGGCGAAGTGGTCTGGGACATCGAGGTGTCCGATCCGGCGTTCGGGTACAGCATCACCCACGCCCCGCTCGTGATCGGCGACAATGTGATCGTCGGCGTGTCCGGCGGTGAGTACGGTATCCGTGGTCACGTGACCGCCTACAACGCGGTGAGCGGCGAGCAGGTCTGGCGCTGGTACTCGATTCCCGCCCCGGCGGGCGATCCGACCTTCGACGAGGTCGCCCCCAACGGCTGGTGGGGCACCTGGGCGACCCATACGCCCGACGGCGCGGATCTGCATCGCGACATCGCGGCGGAGAAGGCCGACAGCGCCAAGTATGCCGATGCCTGGACGCGGGGCGGCGGTGGCGTGTGGATGACGCCCGCCTACGACAAGGCGCTCAACCTGATCTACGTCGCGGTGGGCAACCCGTCGCCGGACCTCGACGGCGGTATCCGCCCCGGCGACAACCTGTACACCGATGCCGTGGTCGCCATCGACGCCAGCACCGGCAAGACGCGGTGGTACTACCAGACGGTGCCGCACGACGTCTGGGACCTCGATGCCGTCTCGCCGCCCGTTGTGACCATGCTCGGCGGCCGCAAGGTCGTGGTGCATGCCGGCAAGACCGCCTGGGTCTATGTGCTCGATGCCGCGACCGGCAAGCTGGTGCGCCGCACCGAGAACTTCACCCCGCAGGAGAACATGTTCGCGCTGCCCACCGCCGAGGGCACCCGGATGCTGCCGGGCGCCAACGGCGGAGCGGAGTGGTCGCCGATCGCGATCGATCCGAAGCTGAACTACGCCTTCGTGGCCGGTCTCCATCAGCCGATGAACTACATCACTCACAGCGCGCCGTACGAGAAGGGCCGGCTGTGGCTGGGATCGGCCTTCGTGGCCATTCCGGGCGAAGAACAGTACGGGCTCTACAGCGCCATCAACCTGGCCACCGGCAAGATCGCCTGGCAGAACAAGGTGGCGCAGCCGATGATGGGTGGCGCGCTGGCAACCGCCGGCGGGCTCACCTTCACCGGTGAGGGCAACGGGAATTTCAACGCCTATGATTCCCGGACCGGGAAGCTGCTCTGGCAGTTCAACGGCGGCGCCGGCTGCAATAGCGCCCCGATGAGCTTCTCGTTCAAGGGGGAGCAGTTCATTGCGGTGGCCTGTGGCGGCAATTTCCAGCTGAACTTCCCGCTGGGCAATTCCGTCTACATCTTCGGCCAGCCGAAGCCGTTCACGGCAGCGTCGCGCTAGCCAGCCGTACGGCAGTGGCAGTAGGTTTGGGGCGGGAGCGTCCACCGGACGCTCCCGCTCTTTTCCGTTCACGTGGGGGTAGGGATGTCCGCGATGTGGTACACGGCCGTGGCCATGAGCGTCGGCCTGACGATCCTGACTGCCGGCCGACCGGGGAGCCCGGGCCCCGGCACGACCGCCCGGCCCGACTCCACCTGGCTTGGCTGGAACCCCGCTACCGGGACGGCGACGTTCAAGCTCATCGCCGGCGTGCCGGGCCGGGCCAAGAGCCCGTTCAATTTCAATGGCTACACCGACGGAGAGCTGACGCTGCGGGTCCCGGAAGGCGCCGGCGTCGTGATGAATTTCGTCAACGACGACGGCACCCCCCACAGCGCCCAGGTGATCGCGGACACCAGACCGCTCCCGAACATGGCGACCGATCAGTCGGCGATCCCCCGGGCCTACACCCGGGCCGCCGCCGAAGGCATCGCCCAGTTCGGGACCGATGTGGTCCGGTTCAAGGCCGCCCCGACCGGGCGATATCTCATCTTTTGCGGGGTTCCTGGCCACGGGCTTTCCGGGATGTGGATCCGACTGGAAGTGGCCCCTGGCGGGGAAGCGCCGGCCCTGCTGGAGACCCCGGCGGGAAGCTAAGGGCGGACAAGGCGGGACAAGGCGGACAGGGCGGACAGGCGGACAGGCGGACAGGGCGGACGGGGCGGACGGGGCGGACAAGTGAGGCGGTAGACGGACTCCAGATTCTAAGGGTCATGGCAGCTCCTAGCCGTCCTCCCCGTCCTGCTCGTCGTGCCCGCCCTGTCCGCCCTGTCCGTCTTGTCCGCCTTGTCCGCCTCGTCCGCCTGTCCGCCCTGTCCGAGATAATTCCGACTAAAAGACTCGTCATTGCCAAATTTCGGGTTGCGGAGCCAGCCCGGAAGGGTATCTTAGTGACGCTTCAGCCAAGGGCGGATCCGAAATGCGTCCGTCGCGATGGCCGCGACTGGGAAGAGTCGACCCGGACGCGAAACAGGCCTATCTCGCATGATTCCCTGGCCGGCGGTGTCGCGGCCCAGGCGCTCACGGCGGGTACCAGCGGTACCGCCGGGTTAGTCGCAGCGCTCTACAATGTCCCCCAACCTTCTTCTTCGTTCTTCCGGGAGGTGAACAACCGCGTCACTCGCCGCCGTGGTGTGCGGCAGTGAGCACAGCAGGCGTTGTCAGAAGCAGTTTCGACGAAGGTGCAGGCAGGAAGCAGCTCTGAAGCGTGGTCGTGTTCAGTCCTCTTCTAGTCAGGAGAAGCACCTATGAAGCGTAGTGCTCTGTTGTTCGGGGCTCTCGTGCTCGGCGCGACCTCGGCGGCGAACGCCCAGGCGCTCACGATGCAGATGAGCAACGGCTGGACCTTCGGGTTCGCCGGCAACGTGAACATCTTCGCGCAGTATCAGTCGGTCAGCGCCAGCAACAACGCCACCGGCTCCCCGGGCCAGCTGGTTGGCCGCGGGTCCCGCGAAGGGCCTGTACTACGGCACCGGCCTGCTCCCGGCCTTCGCCACCTTCACCGCGAAGGGCAAGGAAGGCAACACCGACCTCGGCGTGCAGTTCGGATTCGCGCCCCAGGTCCAGTGCGGCGGCAACTCCCACGACTGCTTCGGCGCCCAGATCGACATGCGTCAGGTGTTCCTGACCGCGGGCGGCAGCTGGGGCACCATCACCGCCGGTAAGGAACTCGGCGTCTACCAGCGGGCCAACATCCTGAACGACCAGACCCTGTTCGGCGTCGGCGGCGGCGGGATCGCCCCCGGCGGGACCACCCTGGGCCGCATCGGCTTCGGGTACGTCTATCCGAACTTCGTGCCGCAGTTCACCTACACCTCGCCGGGCGGCCGGTCGACCACCTTCAACATCGGCCTCATGGAGCCCAGCACCTTCGGCAGCTTCACCGAGCTGAAGACGCCGCGCGATCGAGGCCGACGTGACCTTCAAGGCCAGCAGCGTGACGTTCAACGTCAGCGGCGCGGTCCAGAACGGTAAGGACGTGGTTGCGGATCAGTCGAAGACCGCCGTCGGCGCCGCCGCCGTCATCGGGTACAAGGCGAGCCAGTTCTCGCTCACCGGCTCGGGCTACTACGGCAAGGGCATCGGCACAACCCTGATGTTCACGCTGGTTCCCCAGATTGGCGCCGAACTGACGACCTCGTACGGCTACATCGGCCAGCTCACCTACACCGCCGGCAAGGCCACCGTGGCCGGTAGCTTCGGTTCGAGCTTCGTCAAGGACGATGGCAGCACCTTCAAGACCGAGAACACCCTGGTCTCCGGCGGCGTGTACTACCAGGTCACCAAGTCGCTCAAGATGGTGTTCGAAGGTGACTACATGTGGTCGAAGGACAAGGAAGGCAGCGGCAAGAACAAGGCGTTCACCGGTGCCTATGGCCTGATGCTGTTCTACTGATCGGCCAGCCTGGTTCAGAGTTCGGGACGGCCTCCCTCACCGAGGGGGGCCGTTCTGCTTCTCCCGGTCCGGCCGGCGTCGCCCGTGCTGCCGCGGAGTCCTCTCCCCACTGCTAGATTCCTCCCCCTCTGACCCCTTCTGCCGAGGCCTATCGCGATGCGCCGTACCGTGTTCGCTGCTCGCCGCTCTACTCCCCGCCTGCGGGGGTACGCTGTACCAGTCGACCCGGGCCGAGTCCAGCGCGGCGCCCGACGACGTCTTGCTGTGCGTCCACAATGAGCTGCAGAAACAGGGCTATCGCCGGACACAGCATGACAGCATCGAGCGCTGGTATGTCGCCGAGAAAGCAGGACACCGAGTCCCGGGTGTCGAGCGCGCTCTACCGCAAGACCGTGAACGTCATCGATGTCCGGGTGCGGCCGGATTCGTCACGGGGGTCAGCACCACGAGTTCACGTCACACACCTACGACGAGTTCACCACGACCCGCGGGACGATCGCCACGGAACGGAAGGTCTCGGAACGCGCCAAGCTCGAGCTGCGAGCGCTGCAGCAGGCGTGCGCGCAGTAGCGGGGCATCCCACGCCCCGCCCCATCGCGGATCGATCCGCGGCGCGTGACGATGGCTCACTCCCCCGGCGTGCGGGGGTTCCGCCCTTGCGGTCACCGAATCGCGGGTACCTAAATAGCACCGGACCCAGCCTTGGGTCACCACACCCACATCAGGAGTCACAACGTGCGCGCTTCGATTCGAACCCTGTTCCTCGCCGTCCTTGGCCACCGTGCTGGTTTCGACCGCAGGCTCCGCCCAGGCCCGATCGCAGGCGTTTGCCCAGGGACAGGACAAGCTGCTGGGGCCCCGGGCGGGCTTCGGCTACGAATGAGCCTCGATTTCTTTTCGGTGCACAGTTTGCGCTGCCCGTCGCCAACCGGTTCGATATCTACCCCTCCTTTGACTACTACTTCCCCGGCAACAACGTAAAGGTGTGGTCGCTCGATGGGACCATGCGCTACTGGCCGAAGCTCCACATGCAGAACTCCGGCCTGTACGTCGGTGGCGGGTTGAACATCAGTCACGTCAGCGTGGACGTGAATACCCCATTCGGCAACTTCAGCGCGATCCAGCACCGAGGCGGGTCTATCGGTGCTCAGCGGCTGGGACTTCAAGAAGGTCAAGCCGCGGCCGTTCGTGCAGCTCAGGCTGGTGATCGGCAATGCCGACCGCCTGGACATCGGCGGCGGGGTCAACTTCAGGCTGTAATCGCAGCCGACGAATGGTGATTGGGGCGACCCGGGTGGGTCGCCCTTCGTCGTTCTATGCCATCGGGTGGCACACAACGGGATGGTTCCATCGATCGCGGGTGACACGTTTCGGGCTGGGGATTTCAGGGCGACCCGATGGGTCGCCCCTACCAAATGGGTGGCACGCCAACCAGGCGACCCGGGACGCCCTTACGTGGGTTGTTCCCATCGCACCGCATTCAACGCGATGTACCGCCGGGCCCGAAACACCGCGTCCGGTGTCCGCAGGATCCGATCATGGAACCCACGTTGCCACAATGGCTCCGAGGCGGACCATATCCCCGCGGCGATGGCGGCCTTGGTGATACGCGACTTGAACTGCCCCACCGCGGCGCAGATGCGCCGGGCTGGAGGGCCGCTCCTCGCCGTGGGCCTGGCACCGGCGAAAGGATCCACGACCCAAAGGATCCCGTGGATGTGATCGGGCATCACGACGAGCGCGTCGGCCGCCACGGCCGACAGACTACGTGGGAGGGCCACCCATTCGCGTTCCACCAACCTGCCGAGGTCACTGGGTAAGACCCGCCCCCGCACCACCCGCGAAAGCACTCTCATCCTGGCGGCGACGCACAGGGTGAGGAAGTATCGCCCCCGGAGTCCGGTAGTCGTGCCCACGGGCGCGGAGAGAGTTGCGACGTCGGTACCTCGGCCGAATCATGAAACCAGGATGTGCCGAGAGCCTGTGAAGCAGGTAACCAAAGCGATGCTGGCGCAGAGTTAAGATCAACCATTTGGTTGAAAACATCACGCGCTCCCTAGCCCGTCCTCAGGTACCCCACTAGCTTGGGACCGGTCGCCCCCTTCTCCGCACGGGAGTTATCGCAGGATGGCGGCACCGCTGGTCCAGCTCACGCGCGACTCGGCTCCACCCGGGCAGGCCTCGCCGTTGACGCCTCTGGTCCGCAAGCCGTCCTGGCTCAAGGTGAAGGCGCCCGGAGGAGCGACCTACCTGCATCTCAAGGGGATGATGCGCGAGCTGGGCCTCCACACGGTATGCGAGGAGGCCCGCTGTCCCAACATCGGGGAATGCTGGGAGCACAAGGCCGCCACCTTCATGATCCTGGGCGATGTCTGCACCCGGAACTGCGCCTACTGCGCCGTGGCGCACGGGACTCCGCTTCCCTACGACCCGGGCGAGCCGGTCCGCCTGGCCGAGGCCGTGGCCCGGATGGGCCTCCAGCACGTGGTCATCACGTCGGTGGACCGGGACGACCTCGAGCAACGGCGGCGCCGAGGCGTTCGCCGGCTGCATCACCGAAATCCGGGCCCGCCTCCCGGGAACCACGGTCGAGGTCCTGATCCCGGACTTCAAGGGATCCGAGCGGGCGCTGGCGATCGTCATGGAGGCCCGGCCGGACATCCTGAATCACAACCTCGAGACCTGCGAACGGCTGTACCGCCTGGCCCGGCCGGGAGGACGCTACGACCGCGCGCTCGACCTGCTGGCCACTGCCCGGCGGCTCGCGCCCGATGGCCTGACCAAGTCCGGGATCATCCTCGGCATGGGCGAGGAATGGGACGAGGTGGTCACCTGCCTGCGGGACCTCCGCCGGAGCGACGTCAACATCCTCACGCTCGGCCAGTACCTCCGGCCCACGGACGCCCACCTTCCGATCGCCCGGTACTACACCCCGGCCGAATTCGACGAGCTGGCCGAGATCGGCCGGGAGCTCGGCTTTACCCACGTGCAGGCGAGCCCGCTGACCCGGTCGAGCTATCATGCGTGGGAGCAGGCGGAAGCAGCCATCAGCCATCAGCCGTCGGCCGTCAGCCATAGTCGCAGCCCTCGAGCGGCCTGCCGATGGCCGACTGACGGCTGACGCGCATGACGCGGACTCGACCATGGCGACCACCAAGACCGCACGCAAAGCCGACACCAAGCTCGCCGAGAAGTACCGCTTCTACCTGCGGCAGATGCTGCTGATCCGGCACTTCGAGGAGAAGGCCGGGGAGGCGTACAGCCTCGGCAAGATCGGCGGCTTCTGCCATCTCTATATCGGGCAGGAGGCGGTCGGCGTCGGCTGCCTGTCCCAGCTGCGTCCCGACGACTACATCGTCACCACCTACCGCGACCACGGCCAGGCGCTGGCCCGCGGGATGTCGGCCCGGACGGTCATGGCGGAGCTGTTCGGCAAGGCGACGGGCTGCTCGAAGGGCAAGGGCGGCTCGATGCACCTGTTCGACGCGTCGCTCGGCTTTCTCGGCGGTCACGGCATCGTGGGCGGGCACATTCCGCTCGCGGCGGGGATCGGGTTCGCCATCAAGTACCGGCAGGGCGATCAGGTCGCGGTGTGTTTCTTCGGCGAGGCCGCCATCAACAACGGCGCCTTCCACGAGGCGCTCAACATGGCCGGGATCTGGAAGCTGCCCTGCATCTTCATCTGCGAGAACAACCGCTACGGCATGGGCACCGCGCTGGACCGGGCCACCGCGACCTGGAACATTTCCGAGCGGGCAGCCTCGTACGACATGTCACGGGAGGTCGTGGACGGCCAGGACCTGAGCGAGGTCATGGCCGCCATGGACCGGGCCGTGGTGCGGGCCCGCCGACCTGCCGCCCCGACCCTGCTCGAGATCCGCACCTACCGCTTCGTGGGCCACTCGATGTCCGACCCGATTCACGGGCACTACCGGACCAAGGAAGAGGTCGAAGCGCACCGCAAGCGGGACCCGATCGTCGATCTGGGCCGAGCAGCTGAAGGCGGAGGGCCTGATCGACGACGAGGCCGATCGCCAAGCTGGAGGAGGAGGTCAAAGCGGAGGTGCAGGACGCCTACGAGTTCGCGGACCAGAGCCGACCCGGATCCCGAGGAAGTGTCGCGCGGACGCTACCGCCGGTCGTGGGACGGACGCTCTGGTACGCCTCAGGGATCCCTCGCTCCGCTCGGATGCACCGGCCGACTCTCCGCAGGCTGAGTTCCCTGATGCCGGTCATCACGTACCGCGACGCCCTCAACCAGGCCCTCCGCGAAGAGATGGCCCGTGATCCCAACGTCTTCCTCATGGGCGAGGAAGTCGGGGTGTATCAGGGCGCCTACAAGGTGAGCCGCGGGCTGCTGGAGGAGTTCGGGCCCGAACCGGGTCGTGGACACGCCGATCACCGAACTCGGCTTCGCCGGCGTGGGGGTCGGCGCCGCCATGGTGGGGCTCCGGCCGATCATCGAGTTCATGACCTGGAACTTCGCCCTGCTGGCGATCGACCAGATCGTCAACTCCGCCGCCAAGATGCGCTACATGTCCGGCGGACAGATCGGCGTGCCGATCGTGTTCCGCGGCCCGGCCGGGGCGGCCCTGCAGCTCGCCGCGCAGCACTCGCAGTGCTTCGAGGCGATGTACGCCCACATCCCCGGGCTCAAGGTCGTCATGCCGGCGACGCCGGCCGACGCCAAGGGCCTCCTCAAGAGCGCCATCCGGGACGACGATCCGATCGTCTTCATGGAAGGCGAGATGCTCTACAACGTGAAGGGCGAGGTCCCGGAGGGCGAGCACCTGGTCCCGATCGGCGTCGCCGACGTCAAGCGGCCGGGCGACCAGGTGAGCATTCTCTGCTACTCCAAGACCGTGGCGCTGTCCCTCAAGGCCGCCGATCAGCTGGCGGCCGAGGGCATATCCGCGGAGGTCGTGGACCTGCGGACCATCCGGCCGCTGGATCTCGAGGCCATCTTCGCCTCGGTGCGAAGACCCATCGGGTGGTCGTGGCGGAGGAGGGCTGGCCCTTCGCCGGCGCCGGCGCCGAGGTCGTGGACCAGATCCAGCGCGACCTCTTCGACGAGCTGGATGCCCCGGTGCTGCGGGTCACCGGGGCCGATGTCCCGATGCCCTACAACAAACACCTGGAGAAGGCCGCCAAGGTGTCGCCCGAGAAGATCGTGGCGGCGGCGAAGAGGGTCTTGTACCTGGAGTAGGGTCTGGCGGTGGACTAAGGTATCAGCTACCAGCTAGAGCCGTGATTCATCGAGGCAGGCCGAACACACAAGGACAGCTCCAGCACGGATCGAATAGCTGATGGCTGATAGCTGATGGCCCATAGCTGATAGCTCCACAAGGGAACCCGCATGGCAACCAAAGTCCTCATGGAAGCGCTCTCCCCGACCATGGAAGAAGGCCGCCTGGTCGAGTGGAAGAAGCGGGAAGGCGACCCCGTCACGGTGGGCGACATCCTGGCCGAGGTCGAAACCGACAAGGCGGTGATGGACCTGCAGGCCCGCGCGGCCGGCAACCTGCTCAAGCAGGTGATCACCCCGGGAACCACCGTGGCCGTCGGGGCTGTGGTCGGCGTGATTGGCGCACAGGGCGAGGATATCGCGGCGATACTCGCCGGCACGGTGGCGAAGGCGGACGGCTCGGCGGCTCGGCGGCCCGGCAGCTCGGCGGCGCCGGCCGCGACCCCGGCGGCAGCACCGGCAGCGGCAGCAGCCCCGGCCGCCACCGAGCCGCCGAGCCGTCTCGCCGCCGAGCCCCCGAGCCAGCGAATCAAGGCGTCGCCGCTGGCGAAACGCATCGCCGCCGACAAAGGCGTGGACCTTGCCCGGATTCAGGGTTCCGGCCCCGAAGGCCGGATCATCGTTCGGGACCTGGAGGCGGTCCCCGCCGCCCTGCCGGGTCGAGCCGCCGAGCCGCCGAGCCCCCGAACCGCCGGTTTCACCGACGTCCCCCTGACGCAGCTCCGCAAGACGATCGCGAAGCGGCTCGCCCAGTCAATCGGGCCAATTCCCACTTTCTACCTCACCACCGAAGTGGAGATGGAACGGATGGCCGATGCCCGGGCGGCGTTGAACGCCGGAACGGCGGGCCGACCGGCCGAGAACCGAAGATCTCGTTCAACGATATCGTCATCAAGGCGACCGCCTCGACATTGCGGCAGCATCCCGCCTGCAACGCCTGGTGGCAGGACGACCGGATCCGCTACTGGCACGACATCCATGTCAGCGTTGCGGTCGCCATCGACGATGGCCTCATCACACCGGTCATCAGGTACACCGACCAGAAGACGCTGCGGGAGATCGGCGCCGAGATCCGCGATCTCGCGGCTCGGGCCCGAGAGCGGCGGCTGCAGCCCGACGAATACACCGGCGGTACGTTTTCCGTCTCCAACCTCGGCATGTTCGACATCGACCAGTTTACGGCGGTGATCAATCCACCCGAGGCCGGGATCCTCGCCGTCGGGAGTATCGTCGAGAAACCCGCCATCCACGATGGCCAGGTGGTGCCGCGCAAGCGGATGCGCCTCACGATGTCCTGCGACCACCGGGTGATCGACGGGGCTACCGGCGCGCAATTCCTGCGCACCCTCAAGCAGATGCTGGAGAACCCGCTGGCCCTGGTGTGGTAGGACCCACGGTTCCCCGCGGAGGTGATCGGTGAAAGCCGGGAACCCGGATGTGAAGAACCCGGTACGGGCCCTTACTGCCGGGTTCAGGTTCTGATGCCCCCTTCACCCTTCTGACCTCCTTCGAGGCCATCGTGGCGACTTTCGACGTGATCATTCTGGGTGGCGGACCCGCGGGCTACGTCTGCGCGATCCGGTCGGCACAACTGGGCCTCGCGACGGCGGTAGTGGAAAAGGACAAGCTCGGCGGCGTGTGCGTGAACATCGGCTGCATCCCGACCAAGGCCCTGTTGCACAGCGCCCGGGTGGCCGGGATCGTGGCCCACGAGGCCAAGGACCTCGGCATCGAGGTTGGAGCCGTGAAGACCGACTACGGCGTCGCCATGAGGCGATCCCGCCGGGTCTCGGAACAGAACTCGAAGGGCGTCGAGTTCCTGATGAAGAAGCACAAGGTCACGGTGCTCAAGGGAGAGGGTATCCTCGCGCCGGGCCGCAAGGTCAAGGTCGGGGGGGAAACGCATGAGGCAACGAAGGCCGTGGTCATCGCGACGGGATCCCGGGTAAAGGGAATCCCTCAGATCGGGCTCGAGATCAACAAGACCACGGTGATCAGCTCGGACGAGGCGCTCTTCCTCGAGAAGGCCCCGGGCTCGCTGGCGGTCATCGGTGCCGGCGCCGTGGGCTGCGAGTTTGCCGATATCTTCAGCAGTTTCGGCTCCAAGGTCACGCTGATCGAGGCCCTGCCGCGGATCCTCCCATTCGAGGATGCCGAAGCCTCGGACTCGGTGGCCAAGAGCTTCAAGAAACGAGGCATCGAGGTCATTGCCGGAGCCAAGGTCACCAAAGCCGAGGTCGGCAAGGACCGGGTGAGTCTCACGCTGGAGGCCGGGGGCAAGACCCAGAAGATCGAAGCCGACAAGGTCCTCATGGCGGCAGGCCGCGCGGTCAACACCGAGAACATCGGTTTCGCCGAGGCCGGCGTCCAGCTCACCGACCGTGGCTGGGTCAAGGTGAACCAGGCGACCCTCGAGACCACCGCTCCCGGCATCTACTGCATCGGCGATGTCGCCGGCCCGCCGATGCTGGCCCACAAGGGGAGCCGCGAAGGGGTGGTGGTGGCAGAGCGGATCGCCGGCCGGAAACCACACGCCATCCGCTATGACAACGTGCCGTCGGTCACCTACTGCCATCCGGAAGTGGCCAGCGTGGGGCTGACGGAGGAACAGTGCAAGGACAGGAAACTCGACTACCAGGTCGGACGCTTCCCGTTCAGCGCCAACGGCCGTGCTCGCGCCACCAACGAGACCGAGGGATTCGTCAAGATCATCCGGGACAGGAAGTACGGTGAGATCCTGGGGGCCCACATCGTCGGGGGCCACGCCTCCGAGATGATCCACGAGCTGGGCGTCGCCCGGGAAAACGAGTACACCGTCGAGGAAGTCGACCTCGCGATCCACGCCCACCCGACGCTGTCGGAGGCCATCGCCGAGGCGGCGCTCGATTCGATGGGACGGGTGATGCACATCTGAGCCAACGGGACCAGGCGTCAGGCGTTGAGGCGTCAGGCGTCGAGGCGTCGAGGCGTCAGGCGTCGAGGCGTCAGGCGTCAGGCCAATAGGGCGACGGGGCGACAAGGCGACAAGGCGACAAGGCGACCACGATATGGGGCGATTGGGTCATGAGAAGGAGTCGGAGAACAGGGTCTCGGAGGCGGCCGGCCCCTCATCGGGGTCAGTTGCGTCGCCTGGCGTTTCGTCGCCCACGTCCATTACCGGCGAACCGGTCGACCCCGAACACCTCGGGCTCGCCCTGCGCTCCGTGGCGGCCGGATCGATGGCGGGCCTGGGTCTGGTCTCCGCGGCGCTGTGGCTGGTGCGCACCCTGCAGGCGACAGGAGCTGCGCCGCGGGAGCCCGGTCCGACCGATTTCGTCGCCAACCTGATTCTGTTCGGCTGGATCGGCGCCGGGATGCGCCGGCAGGCGTCGTCGCGTGGACGCTGATGGCCCCCATCCCCTCGAACTACCGTCGAGGCGGACTGGCCATGGTGGCCGGCTTCGGCACCCTGCTGCTGGCCTTCGTGACCGCTCCCGTCGACGGTCTCCTCGGCCCGGCCGGCCTGCTCGGCCTCGTGGCGCTCTCCGCCCTGGCCTTCCTGCTGGCCATGCGGCGGCGGCGAAAGCGCCGGCTTCCGTGACCGCCGCACTCGCCATTCTCGACCTCGGCCGCGTGCCCTACCGGGACGGGCTCGCTCTGCAGCACGACCTGCGCGAGCGCCGCATCGCCGGTCTGCTCGACCGGGACGTGCTCCTGCTGCTCGAGCATGAAGCCGCCGTGACCCTGGGCCGTGGCACAAAGGCGGCGAGCCTGCCGGTGCCTCCCGACGAGCTGCGCCGGCGGGGTCTCACCGTGGTGGAAGTGGAGCGTGGCGGCGACGTCACCTGGCACGGTCCCGGGCAACTGGTGGGGTACCCCATCCTCGACCTGGGCGGCCACCGGCGCGACCTGCACTGGTACCTGCGGCAGGTTGAGCAGGCGCTCATCGAGGCGCTCGACGCCCTCGGTATTTCAGCCGAACGGCACCCCGGATACACCGGGGTGTGGACCCGGGGACGGAAGATCGCCAGCATCGGTGTCCACGTCCGCCAGTGGGTGACGATGCACGGGTTCGCGCTCAATGTCAGCAATGAGCTCCGGGATTTCGAGCTGATCGTCCCCTGTGGAATCTCCGGTGTCGAGATGACAACCGTGGCCCGGGAACTCGGCGGCTCGGCGGCTGGGCCGCTCGAGCGGCTCCGATCAGGACTTGTGGGCGGCGTTCGGTCGACGCCGTTTCGGCGACCCTGGCGAGGGTGTTCCGCCTGGAGCCCCAGCCGGCCACGCTGGATACCCTTCGGCCTCAGGGAACCGCCGAGCGCGTCGCGACGTAATAGCGTCATCATGACCGACCGTATCGACGCGCGAACCGTGGGCCGGGAACGTCTGCCTCCCGGCCAGATCATCACGACCAAGTGGCCCGTGCTGCACTACGGCACCGTCCCCCAGGTGGACACGGCGACCTGGCGGTTCACGGTGTCGGGAGCAGTCGAGGCGCCGTTCGCCTTGAGCTGGCCGGAACTGCTGGCGCTGCCCCGCCAGGAAAGCCTGTGCGACATACACTGCGTTACCCGCTGGAGCCGGTACGACAACCGGTTCGAGGGTGTGGCGCTGTGGCCGCTGATCGAACGGGCGCGGCCGACCCCCGGCGCGGCCTTCGCGCTGGTGCACGCCGAGCATGGCTTCACCACCAACCTGCCGCTCGATGACCTCCGCCGGCCGGCCAATCTGCTCGCCGTCCGGCACAACGGCGTTGACCTCGACCCCGAGCACGGCGGCCCGGTTCGGCTGCTGGTCCCGCACCTGTATTTCTGGAAGAGCGCCAAGTGGGTCCGCGGCGTGGAACTGCTCGACGAGGACTACCCCGGTTTCTGGGAGCAGAACGGGTACCACATGCGGGGCGAGCCGTGGGCGGAGGAACGGTACGGTCGGCCCGACCCGGTCCGGATGCGGCGGGGGCCGAGGGGCTGAGTGGCGGGATGACGACCGGCGCACCGGGTACGGCGCCGGGAGGGCCTTGTCAACGGCGCCCCGGGATTCGGCCCGGTGTGCCGCCATTGCGTTTCCCGTGCTCCCCCGACATTCTCTCCGTATGACCGCGCCGACCGAGCGTCGCTCACCGGAGACGCAAGCGGACCATCTGGTCCGTGACATTCTGAAGGCCGCCCAGGGCTGGTCGCGGGAGGCACCGCCCGCGCTGCAGCCGCCGGTCCGGGCGGTGACCATCCGGCTGGGAGAACTCGTCGCCGATCAGCGGAACTACTTTGCCCCCTGCCGGGTCCCCAGGAGGCGGAGCGGGCCGCGGTCCTGGCCCTGGTGGCGAAGCTGCTGGCCTCGGAAGCGGTGGCCGAAGGTCTCGAGCAGCAGCTGGCGCAGCTCAACGAGCTGGAACTCACCTCGACCACTTCGTGGGCACTCGTCCCCACCGCCCAGGGAGAGTGGGTCTCCACCGCCGTGCAGTACCTCGAACGGTGCGCGAACGAGGTCGCCGGCGACGAGCAGCCCGATCCCTATTGGGCGGATGACGTCGTCGCGGGGGTCATCGCCTCGGTTCGGGCGGTCCTCGGTATTGACGAACTGCAAGCCCGGACCGAAGCCCAGTATCCTGGGGGACGCCGGAGCAACGAACAGCAGGAGGTGGAGGAGTAACGGGGAACGGGGCAACAGGAAAATGAGAACACGCCCCGGGCTCGCGTCCAGAGGGCGTTTTTTCTGGTCCCGTTCTCCCGTTCTCCCGTTCCCCCGTTCCCGCCCTATTTGGTCTCCGCCAGCCGCTCCATGAACCGGCCGAAAATCGTGATCCCCTCCCACAGCTGCTGAAGGTCCAGCTTCTCGTTGGGCGAGTGGAGGCCGTCGTCCGGGAGACCGATACCGGTGAGCAGCACCGGTGCACCCTTCGTTCCCAGCCGGGGAATGACGGGAATCGAGCCGCCGGCGCGAACCCGCACGGCGGGTTTCCCGACGATCTCCCGGAACGCTTCATCCAGGACCGTGAATGCCGGGTGGTTCACATCCACCTCCACCGGATCCCCGCCGTGCAGGATCTTGACCTCGACGTCCGCGTACTTGGGCGCGGCGGCGCTTACGGCCCGCTTCAGCCATTTGGCGACCGACGCGTACCCCAGCCCGGGCACCAGCCGCAGACTGACCTTGGCGGTGGCCGCGGCCGGTATCACCGTCTTGGCGCCTTCTCCGACGAAGCCTCCCCTGATCCCGTGGATCTCGAACGTCGGGAGTGCCCAGGTGCGCTCGAAGACCGAGTATTTCTTGAGGCCGGTCAATGCCTTGGCGGTGACCTCATCCTTCATATAGCTCTTCTTGCGGAACGGGAGCCCGGCCCACGCCCGTCGATCGGCTTTGGTCGGCGGGATGACCGCTTTGTAGAGCTTCGGGATGTTGATCCTGCCACTGGCGTCCTTGAGGTCGCCGAGGAGCCGCGTCAGAGTCTCCAGCGCGTTGGGCGCCACACCACCGTAAGTGCCGGAGTGGAGGTCCCGCTGGAGTGTGCGGACCGTGATTTCGGCGTAGCACAGGCCGCGAAGCGCGGTGTAGACGGCGGGAATCCCGGGCGCAAAGTACGACATGTCACAGACCAGCACGGCATCCGCCGTGGTACGTTCGGGCTCGCGCTTGAGCAGGTCGTCGATCATGTGCCCGCCGCACTCTTCCTCGCCCTCGAAGAGGAAGTGCACGTTGAGTGGCGGCCGGCCCCCGGCGTCGCGGATCGCCTCGTACGCCCGGAGCAGGCAGAAGACCTGTCCCTTGTCATCGGCGGTGCCGCGCGCGAACAGCTTGCCGTCCCGGACGGTCGGCTCGAACGGTGGGGTCCGCCATTCGTCCAGCGGGTCCACCGGCTGGACATCGTAGTGGCCGTAGATCAGCAGTGTCGGCGCACCCGGCACCGGCGGCCCTTCCGCCCACACGACCGGATGCCCGGTACCCTCGATCAGCGTCACCACCGGACACCCGAGCCGCTGGAGGTCGGCCATGAGCCATTCGGCCGCCCGGCGACAGTCGGCCGCGTGATCCGGCAACGCGCTGATGCTGGGGATGGACAGAAACTCGGTGAGCTCGCGCAAGAGCCGGGACTGTTCCCGGGCAACGAATGTGGTGTCCATAGTGGGGGATAAGCTACAGCGCAGCAACGGAAAGAGAAGGGAGTGAAACGCCGTGGAACGGGGAACGGGAAACAGGGAACCGAGAACGGGGAGCGAGCACTACAGCGGAACCGCACGTCATCATCCCGAGCGGAGCGAGGGATCTACTGTCGGCTCTGAGAGACAGAATCTTGCCACCAAGCCCTGGGGTGATCCCTCGCACGCTCCGCGAAGAGAAGTAGTGCCGGCCAAACGTTCACCGTACCCCGCTCCCTGTTCCCTGTTCCCCGTTCCCGGTTGCCGGTTCTCGGTATTTCTCCCCTAGCGCTCGCGGCCCCCAGCGATACATTCGCGGCCATGTACTCGACCGATCAGTTCCGTGTTTTCGCGGGCGCTCCGGATGAGCGCATCCTGTCGCGGCCGAGACGCCTGCTTCAGGAGGGGCGCATCCGCGACGCCGAGCAGGCCTACGAGACCCTGCTGGCCTCGTCGCCCGGCCTCAGGCAGGGGTGGACCGAGTACTTCGCGCTCCTGCGGCATGCCCGACGGCACGATGATGCCCTGGCACTGGCGGAGCGTGCGGCCCTTCAATTCGGCGACGACGCGCTCCCCGCGGCCCTGCGCGGTGCGGCGCTGGTAGAGCTGGGGCGTTTTCGGGAAGGACTGGCCGCACTGGACGAGGCGGCGCGGCACAACCCGGATCTGGGACTGGTCTGGCATGAGGCCGGTTACGCGGCCTGGCGGCTGGGTGAGCTATCGCGGGCGCTGATGGCGCTGGACCGGGCCTTCGCGCTCGAACCGCATGGCGGCACTCTGCACCTGCGAGGCAAGGTGCTGCGGCAGGCCGGTCGGTACCTCGCGGCAGAGGTGTCGTTTGAAGGAGCGGCGCAGGCAGCGGAGTTCGCGATCCAGCGGGAGGCTGCCGAACGGGAGATCCGGGTCACCCGGCGTTACGCCGCCTTTCCCGGATCCAAGCCGGACACCTTGCCCGCCCCGCGGCGCTGGTTCGCGGAAACGGGCAGCGTCCCGCTTACGGGACGCGCCGGAGACCAACCGAGCGAGGCTGAGGTGGTGGAGGCGCTCGCCTGCCTGACGAACGACCTCGATTGGCGCTTTACCGCGCTGGTCGCGCTCGACCGATGGGCGGGGTGGTCGGGCCTGGCGGCGCGGCTTGGCGTTCCGGTCGCGACCGAACTCCCCCCCGACCCCGCGGCCATTCCGCTGGTGGCGGTCACCGATCCCGCTGCGCTGCCGCTCTGGGAGTTTCAGGCCCGCGCTCCCGCCGAACGGGGCCGCGGTGCGAGTCTCGCCTTGCACCAACCCCCTGACCTCACGCCTGCCGACCTGACGGGGTTTCTCACCGCGGTCCCGCCCCATGGTATCGACCTCGCCTTCGCCACCGAGGCCGCCCAACACCCCGAGGCCCTGCTCCGCAACCGCCTGCTCGCCTGAGCGGCGCCTGCCCCCGCCGGCTGGACGCATGGCGGCGGGGGCCACGGGAGACGCCCGGCTAGGTGCCGCGAATCTTCGTCACCCACTCCACTGCCCGCCGGTAGGCTTCGGGCACTCCGCGCTCCCGGTAATCGATCCGTTTGGCCAGCGTCCCGACCCGGTCCCAATCCGCGCGATCATATGCCACCGCGAGGGCGAGAGTATCGCCCAGCGTGTTGTCGCCGCCGAGCAGCGCGTGATGGATTGAATCGCTGATCGCCATCTGCTCCAGAGTCTGGGCCAGCGGACGGTCGAGCAGCGCCTCCAGGGTGGAGAGCAGGCCCGTGAGGAAGAGATCGGCCTTGGTGTCCGGCAGCGCCCCGTCCGCACCCAGTTCCTCGCAGAACTGGGCCCGGACCAGGGAGGTCGTGATCAACTCCGGGGGCTTGTCCTCGCCGATCATCGTCAGGGCCACCAGCGAGGCCCATTTCCGGGCGTCCCGTTCACCCAGTACCCGAAGAGCCTGGCCGATGGTGGTGACCTCATGACGCCACCCGAAGCCGGCGGATCGGAGGTAGCGGAGCAGTCGGACGGAGAGCGCCACGTCCTGCTTGATCAGTGCCTCGAGCCGGTCAAAGTCGATCTCGGGCCGGTTGATCTCCTGGATGAGCCGCACCAGGTTGGTCTTGGCGGCGGAGACGTCCTTGCCGGTCACCATTTCCGGACGGCAGAAGAAGAACCCCTGGAAGAGTTCGTACCCCGCGGCGAGCCCGATGTTGAATTCCTCGTAGGTCTCGACCTTTTCCGCCAGCATGCAGGTACCCCGCCCCGCCAACCGCCGGACCACTTCCTCCCGCTCGCGACCCTTGGTGACGATGAAGTCGATCTTGATATAATCGGCGAACGGCAGCAGCGACTCGTACTCGGGCCGGAACACGAAATCGTCGAGCGCCACCCGATACCCGGCCTGCCGCGCCGCCCGGCACGCGGCCTCCACCTCCGCATCCGGCTCGACCGTCTCCAGGACCTCGATGACCGTCCTGGCCGGCGGGAGCACGGCCCACTGCTGGCGCACCAGCACCTCGCGGGAGGTGTTGAAGAACCCGGACTTGTCGCCGAGCAGGCTGTCCAGCCCGAACCCGAGCAGCGTGGTGTCCATCATCTGGAGGGAGGCCCGGTTCGGGTCGTTCTTCCCGAACACGTTTTCGAGGCTCGATCGGAACAGCAGCTCGTAGGCGACCACGTTGCGGCTCCGATCGAAGATCGGCTGCCGGGCGACGAAAATATCCACGAGCGCGAGGTGTCAGGCGGGGGCGAGCGCAGGCAGGACCGCCAGCATCGCCTCGGCGGAGGCCCAGCGCTCGTCCGGCGCCTTGGCGAGCGCGCGGCTGATGGCTTCGGCCAAGGCCGGCGGAGCGTCGGTTCGCTTGGCCCGGAGGTCGGGGACGGGCGCGGTGCGATGCTTGGTGAGCACCATGTCTTCGAAGGGATCCTCGAAAGGCGGTGAGCCTGCCAGACATTCAAACAGGACGCAGGCGAGCGAATAGAGATCGGAGCGGGCGTCGATGTCCGCGGCGCCTTCGATCTGCTCCGGGCTCATGTAGGCCGAGGTGCCGACCGCGAACCCGGACCGTGTCAGGCGATCCGACCCGGATTCCGCGATCGCCTTGGCGATGCCGAAATCGACCAGGACGGCGCCGGCCGGCGAAAGCACGATATTGTCCGGCTTGACGTCGCGGTGCACCACCCGCTGGACATGGGCCACGCCCAGCGCGGCCAGCAGATCATGGGCGATCCGGACCGTGTCGTTGACCGACACCCGGCGGGCTCGATCCAGATGCTGTCGCAGGGTGGGGCCCGGCACGTACTCCATCACGTACCAGAGCAACCACTCCCCTTCCCCCCAGTCCATGAGTCTCGCGATCCGCGGGTGTATCAGCCGGGAGATGACCTGGATCTCCCGCAGGAACCGGTCGGCCGTGACACTGGCGGCGAGTTGCGGGTGGAGCACCTTGAGCGCGACCACGACACCTGCGGGGTCCAGGGCCTGGAAGACCCGCGCCGCCCCGCCGCGGCCGATCTCACGCTCGACTGTGTACTTCCCCTTGAGCGCCTCGCGCACCAATGGGAGTAGATCGCGGGCCATGAGCGCTCCGCGGTGCTTCCGTGTGAGGGATTGCTAAGTAAGGTCCCGGCGCCCGGAGCCGCAAGGGGTTGTCCAACCTTGTCTTCCACCGACCTGTCCAACCAGCCACCAACCACCCTTGGAGTTCGCCGGTGTCCAAGTCCACGGTGCTGAGCCTGCTGCTCATGCTCGCCTCCACATCCCTGCCGGCCCAGGGAGCCAAGAGCTATACGCTTGCGGGTAATGAGGTTGCGATCTACAACCTGGTCGGCGAGATCACCGTCACGGGGGGCTCCGGCTCGGCCGTCGTGGTCGAGGTATCGACTGTCGGGAAAGATGCCGGTCGCCTCACGGTGGCCTCGGGTGAGCTGCGCGGTCTCACCACCCTGCGCGTGGTGTATCCCGAGGACCGGATCGTCTATCGCCCACTGGGCCGCGGCAACAACACCAGCTTCTCCATCCGCGACGACGGCACCTGGGGTGATTACAGGGGCCGGTGGCACAGCCGGTCGGAAGACCGGAAAATCATCGTCCGCGGCGATGGCTCGGGGCTGGAGGCCGCCGCGACCCTCCGAATCAGCGTGCCTGCGGGCAAGAAGGTGGGCATCTACCTGGGGGTGGGCCGGCTCGACGCCAGCAATGTCGAGGGTGACCTTCGGCTGGACGCGGCCGCCGCCGATGTCAGCGCCCGCGCCATCCGGGGGAACCTCGACATCGACACCGGCTCCGGGAACGTGAGCGTCGAGACCGCCGAGGGCACGGTCTCCCTGGATACCGGCTCGGGGGACGTGACGATCACCGGCCTGAGCGGGAGTGCGCTCACGATCGACACCGGAAGCGGCTCGGTCATGGGCTCGCGGCTCTCGGTCCGGGAGCTCAACATCGACACCGGGTCGGGAGACATCCGTCTCGATGCCGTGAACTCCCCACGGCTCCTGCTCGACACCGGCAGTGGCACGGTACGGGCCGACGTCGCCGGACCGATCGAGGACGTCTCGGTGTCTACGGGCTCGGGCGATGTGACGATCCGGCTGCCGGAAGGGCTTGGGGCGACGGTGGATCTCGACACGGGCAGCGGCGACTTCACGCTCGATTTCCCGCTCGAACTGGTCCGCAAGAGCGAAGGAGCCCTGCGCGGACGGGTAGGGGATGGCCGCGGCCGGATCCAGATCGAAACCGGATCGGGCGACATCAGCCTGATCAAGTGATGGCCCGGCCGGAGGACGCCCGCGCGCGGGCGGTCCCCGACCGCGTCAGTCGCCGGTAAACTTGCGGCAGCGCACCGTGGCCTCGATCCGGACCCGTTCCGGCGATTCTCCGATGATCCGGATCACCGCGCCGGCGTCGCGCCGCTCCACCGTGGCATTGGGAAGGACATCACCGGGAGGTGGTTCGCCCGACCGGGAGTCGACCACGTATCTCCGACCCCGAGGCAGGTTGCCGACGTTGACGCTGACCTGGAACCTGGCGGTCTGACCGGTATCCACCGGCACCCGGAACTGGAACGCGGTCACGCCGAGGGAGTCCCCCGGATTGGCGTACAGGCTGGTCCAGCTCGGCGTCGGCTTGCGGCGGAAGGTGCAGATCGGCACCGGGGTGTGCATGTCGTAGACGCCGCCGTCCGGCCCGCCCACCAGCACGAGATGTATCGCCGTGGCCGCACCGCGCGCCGCCACCTCCGGGTCCGGCTGTTTGGGGCGGTCAATGTCAGGGAATTCAGGGATGGCCGGCAGGCTCTCCGCTGCCACGGGGGCGGGGGGCGTGGAGCCCCCGCGAAATGTCCCCATCCGCATCATCCACTGGGTGAGCTGTTCTTCCGTCTCCACGCCATTGCGGACCAGGAGCCAGCGGAAGATCGGCTCGCTGAGCAGCACCGGGACCCCCACCCACAGGAGCGCAATCACGCCGGCGTACACCAGGGGGTGGTTGTATTTCCGCAGGAAGTAGTCCGAGCGATCGAGTGCGGCGAACACCGCCTGCACGATGCCGCCCAACCAGAGCAGCGTGGCCACCCCGCCCCAGAACAGCGTGCTGCCCAGCGCCGCCCGGGCATCGGAGGCCGCGCCGATGGCCCCGACGAAGCGGAGGGCACTCATGAGCGTGGCACCCCACACCCCCGCGAAGCACAGCGCCGCCAGTTGGGGTTGCCCGTTGTAGAGCTGACCGAGGCCGGGGACCAGGAACGACAGGAGCCCCGCGAAAACCGGATTCCTCGCCTTCAGATCTCCTTCGGACATACGCTTCTCCGGTCAAGGCGTTGAAGGGGACGCCGGGTCGGTGAGTGCCTGTTCCAGGCGGGCGAAGGCGCTGTCGCCCTCTACGCGTCCGGTGAGGGAATCGAGTGCGCTGACCGCCGCCCGGATGTCGGCACCGTGCCGCTGGTACCAGGCCTCGAACAGTGCCAACCGGGTGCGGTAGATCCGGGCCGCGATGAGCCGGGCGTTGTTGATCGGCCGGTCGGCCATGGGGCCGATCGTATACGTCGTCAGCCGTTTCCCCACCGGTCCTTCCAGCTCGGCCCGGGCCCAGCGGCCGAGCTCGGCCCGACCGCTGTCGACCGCCGTCGAATCCTGCGTCCTCGTGTACAGGCTGTCCAGCCGGGCGCTGAGCTCGGCGTAGTACCCGCTCAGGACGACCTCATCGCTCCAGCGGTTCGCGGCTTGCTCCGCGGCGACCAGGGAACCGCGCCGGCGAAAGAAGGCCTCCGCGCCGCGATACCCGGCCATCTGGGCAAAGCTTTCATTGAACGGCGTGGCGCTCTTCACGTACAGCGTGTTGTGGGCGATCTCGTGCAGGACGGTCGCGGCCAGTTCCACGGAGTCGCGGCTCATGGCCGTGGAATACAAGGGGTCGTTGAACCATCCCAGCGTCGAGAACGCCCCCGCCGGGCGGAGGTAGATGTCGTACCCCCGCCGCTCGAGACGGCCGGCTTCCCGCCTCGCCATGGCCGGGTCGAAGAACCCCTTGTAGGGAATCCGGCCGACGATCGGATATTTCCAGATGTGCGGGCACAGGCAGTTTCGCGGGCTGGCGGAGAGCACCAGCAGCAGGGTGTCGCGCCCCACGTCGGCGTAGGTGGTGTAGGTCTGCTCGGCGCGGTAGCCGATCTCGGCCGCAAAGTTCCGGGCGTCGATGACCAGCTGGAGCAGCGCCCGGGTTTCGGGATCGGTGCCCGGGTCCGCGATCATGTTCGCGATCGGCTCGCGCGCTTCGAGCAGCCTGGTCTGCTCCACGCCGGCCCGAGTCAGGTACCGCACGTCATCGCTCGCCAGGTAGGCCGTGCCGTATCCGGCCATCAGCACGCCTACGATGATCAGGAGTACCATGCAGCCCCGCCGACGCATCAAAGGGTGAACCGGAGCCCGAGGCGATGGATCTCCCGGCCCAGTTTGGTTCGGCGCTGCCAGGCGTAGTCGATATTGAACCGGCTCAGCACCACGCCACCGCCGACCGAGGTCTCCCGCTGGCCCGCGCCTTCGGGGGGCGCGCCGTACCCGAACCGGCCCACCAGTCCGACCTTGCCGACCACGGCCCCGGCCTCCAGCCCGAGAATGGTGCGTCGGGCCGCCCGTTTGGTCCAGATCACCTCGGCCGTCGTGAGCAGCCGGGCCGTGGCCTGGGGATCGACGAAATTGAAGGCGAACGCCGCGTGGGTGCTCGTGGGAAGCAGGAGCGGCCCGCCCGCGACCCGCCAGCTGCCCACATTGCGGACGGTGAGGGCCAGCGACATGATGTCGAAGATGTGAATCCCCATTCCGGCATCGGTCGTCGCGGAACGCCGGACCTGCCCGGCCGAATCCGCGAGCGAGACGTACTTGATCGTGCTGCCCAGGGCGATCATCCCGAAGCGATACACCCCGGATGCGGTCCACTGAAGGTTGTCCCGCACGGCGGCGGTGTCACTCATCCGAAGGTAATGAATGCCACCGCCGAGATTGAACTGGAACAGCCGGAAGGCGCCCGCGGCCATGCCCTCGAGCGAGCCATCCGGGTAGCGTTGCACGGCGCCCTCGACGGCGATGTTGCGGATGGTTGCCAGGCCGGCCGGATTGAGGAAGGTGGCACTGGCATCGCCGTTCAGGGCGGCCCCGGCACCACCCAACCCGGCCGCGCGGACCGAGACCGGCAGGGTGAGGATGAGGGGGGCCGGTGCCGTTTGGGCGACGAGCTGTGAAGGCGTGAAAGGTGAAAGGTGAAGGGTGAAAGGTGAAACAGCCTCCAGGCACAGCAAGAAGGCCACCCCAAGAAGCGGGACTCGACTCCATTCACCTTTCACCTTTCACCTTTCACCCTTCACCTTTCACCTGTCACCTGTCACCTGTCACCTCTTCCCTCACCGCTCGCCAACATAAAGCGCCACAACGGTTTTTGACAATCAATCGGTCGAATCATACCTTCCGGCCGTGTCTCGCGACCAATGGCTCGAACGGGTACGATTCGGCCCCGACGGGCTGGTGCCCGTGGTGGCCCAGGACCTCCTGAACGGCGATGTATTGATGCTCGCCTGGGCCAACCGCGAGGCGCTGGGGCGGACCCAGGAGACCGGACAGGCCTACTACTGGAGCCGGCGGCGGCAGGCGCTCTGGCGGAAAGGCGAGTCCTCCGGACACGACCAGCGGGTGACCGAGGTCCGCCTTGATTGCGATGGGGACACGATTCTATATCGTGTGGCCCAGGTGGGGCCGGCGTGTCATACCGGCGAAGCCACCTGTTTCTTCACCATCGCCCGCCCTGACGGCTCCACGGACCAGGGCGCCGATCCCGGTGGTCATCTGCTCACCCGATTGGCCGCCACGATCGCCCGGCGCGCGGCCGAGCGACCCAGCGATTCGTATACCGCGAAGCTGCTCGCCAAGGGACTCGCCGGGATCTCTCAGAAGGTCGGTGAGGAGGCGGTGGAGGTCGTCGTGGCAGCGACCGCGCAGGACGGCGCCCGGCTGGCCTCCGAATCGGCCGACCTGCTCTACCACTTGCTGGTGCTGCTTCAGGCCCGGGGCGTCTCCCTGGATGACGTCCTGAGAACTCTGGAGCAGCGCGAACGCTGAGACCCGGCCTCTCGGCCGAGCCGCCGAGCCGCCGAGCCGCCGAGCCGCCGAGCCACAAACATGCCTTTCGTCCATCTCCACACCCACTCCGAGTACTCCCTCCTCGATGGCGCGAACCGCATCCCGGAGCTGGTCCAGCACGTCCAGTCGCTCGGCATGGACAGCCTGGCCGTCACCGACCACGGCAACCTGCACTGCGCCTGGCCTTTCTATGACGAAGCGCGGTCCCGGGGGATCCGGCCCATCCTGGGTTTCGAGGCGTATCTCGCCTTTGGGCCACGCGGCTCCGTCCAGAAGCCATCCTGGGCGCCGGCAGCCTACAGCCATCTGGTCCTGCTCGCTCGGAACCGGGTAGGCTACGGCAACCTGGTCCGTCTTTCATCCATCGGCTTCCTCGAGGGGTTCTATCGCCGGCCCCGGATCGACAAGGAGGTCCTGGCCCAGCACTCCGAGGGGCTGATTGGGCTGGCCGCCTGTCTGTCAGGCGAGATCTCGCTGTACCTGCGGCAGGGGAATTACGCGGAGGCCCGGAAATCGGCCGAGTGGTTCGCCCGGACCTTCGGGGAGCAGCACTTCTGGCTCGAGGTCCAGCTCCACGGGATCCCGGAAGAGGGGCCGGTCAACGAAGGCATGTTCCGGCTCGGGCAGGAGCTTGGGCTGGGGGTGGTCGCGACCAATGATGCCCATTATCTCCGGCGGACCGACGCCGAGGCCCACGACGTCCTGCTGGCGATCGGGACCGGGGCCGAGCTGGACGACCCCAAGCGGTTTCGCTTCATCGGCGAGGAATCGTACGTCAAGTCGGAAAAGGAAATGGCCCGGCTGTTCCCGGACCATCCCGAGACCCTGGCGAACACGGCGACGGTCGCCAACCTGTGCGAGTTCAGCTTCGAGAAGAAGTACTTTGTCCCCGCATTCCCGCGGCCCGCTGGATACGAGACCGAAGAGGCGCTGCTCGAGGACCTGGCTCGCCGGGGCGCCGCGACCCGGTACGGAACCCCGCTGTCGCCCGCGGTCGAGGAACGGCTCGGCTACGAGCTGGGGGTGATCAACCGGGCCGGTTACGCCGGCTACTTCCTGATCGTGCAGGACTTCATCCAGGCCGCCCGCGACCGCGGCATTCCGGTCGGCCCCGGCCGGGGGTCGGTGGCCGGATCGCTGGTGGCCTACGCCCTGGGCATCACCAACGTCGATCCGCTCCGGTTCGACCTGCTGTTCGAACGGTTCCTCAACCCGGAGCGGGTGTCGATGCCCGACATCGACGTCGATTTCTGCTTCGAGCGTCGGGGCGAGGTGATCGAGTACGTCCGCCAGCGGTACGGAAAGACCAGCGTCGGGCAGATCGTCACCTTCGGAACGCTCAAGGCCCGGGCCGCGATGAAGGACGTCGCCCGGCTGCTGCGGATCCCGCCGGCGGATGCCGAAAAGCTGACACGGCTGATTCCGTCCGGGCCGGCGTTCGCCCTGACCGTAGCCGAGGCGATGGACCGGGTGGCGGAGTTCCGCGAACTGGTGGAGACCAGTCCAGTGTACCAGCGCTGCGTCAAGCTGGCGAGCCGGATCGAGGGGATCAGTCGCCACGCCTCGGTGCACGCCGCGGGTGTGGTCATCGCGCCGGGCCCGCTGAGCGAGTACGTCCCCGTGTGTACCGCCCCCACCAAGGGCGCCGGCCAGAATGCCGAGGGCGAGGACGCCATCATCACCCAGTTCGGGATGGGGCCGCTCGAACAGGTCGGCATGCTGAAGATGGACCTGCTCGGCCTCAAGACCCTGACCGTGATTCACGACGCGGTGGTGATGATCCGCGAGCGGCACGGCCGCCAGGTGGACATGGACACCCTCGATCTCGAGGACCCGGCGGTGTACGAGCTGCTGCGGCAGGGACGGACGGCCGGCGTCTTCCAGTTCGAGTCGCCGCTGGCCACGGAGACACTCCGCAACCTCAAGTGCGACCGGTTCGACGATCTGGTCGCATCGAATGCCCTGCTCCGCCCGGGGCCGCTCGACACCGGGATGCACCTGGTGTTCATCCGGCGGAAACTGGGCCAGTCGCCGGTCAGCTATCCACACCCGGCCCTGAAGGAGCTGCTCGAGCCGACCTACGGCGTCATCACCTACCAGGAACAGGTGATGCGGATCGCCAACGTGCTGGCCGGATTCAGCCTCGCCGAAGCCGACGTGCTCCGCAAGGCGGTCGGCAAGAAGGACGCCGACCTGATCCGCTCGGAGCTGCAACGCTTCGTGGAGCGGGTGACCGCCCTCGGGCATCCCCGGAAACTGGCCGAGGAGCTGGCCCAGCAGATCGAGACCTTCGGGCGTTACGGTTTCAACAAGTCGCACTCGGTCGCGTACTCGATCCTGAGCTACCAGACGGCCTGGCTCAAGACCTACTACCCGGCCGAGTTCATGGCCGCGCTGCTGTCGTCGGAAATCGGCAACACCGACAAGGTGGTCCAGTACATCAACGAGGCCCGGGAGCTCGGTCTCGAGGTCCTCCCGCCGGACGTGAACGAGTCGGGCTTCAAGTTCACGGTCGTCGCCGACCGCCGTCTCCGCTTCGGCCTCGGCGCCGTACGCAATGTCGGCCGCGGAGTGATCGAATCGCTGATCCAGGCCCGGCGGGAGCAGCCGTTTTCCGACCTGCGCGACTTCGTGCAGCGCATCGATCTCCGCCTCGGCAACAAGCGGGTGCTCGAGTCACTCATCGCCGCCGGGGCGATGGACGGACTCGGCGGCCACCGGGCCCAGCTGACCCAGGCGCTGGACGACGTGCTCCGCGAGGCCCAAGTTCTCCAGCAGGAACGGGAGGCGGGACAGGCCTCGCTCTTCGGCGACGGCGGTTCGGCCGGCGCGCACCCCCCGGTCGCCGACCTGCCCGACCTCCCCGACTGGAGCGAGCAGGAGCGGCTGGCGAAGGAGAAGGAGGTGCTGGGGTTCTTCATCTCGGGACACCCGCTGGAGCCGTACCGGGCCGAAGTCGAGGTCTTCGGATCGCGCACCACCGCGACGCTGCAGGAGTGGAGCGAACACTCGGTCACCCTCGCCGCGGTGGTCACGATGGTGAAGCGGCAGATCTCGAAGAAGACCGGCAAGGAATACGCTCGCCTGGTGCTGGAGGACTTCCACGGCACTGCCGAGGCGATCGTGTTTCCCGATGCCTGGGCCAGGCTCAACCAGGTGATCAAGGTTGACCTCGCCGTGCTGCTCACCGGCGGGTACAGCGCCCGGGACCGGGGCGAGGAACGGGCACCCTTCGTCATCGAGGGCGCCCGGGCCCTCGAGGACCTCAAGGCCTCCGGCGCGCTGGGCCTGGCACTCCGCTGGAAACTCTCGGAGGCGCCGGCGGCCGAAACGCTCCGGCAGGCCTTGGCCCTGTGCTCGGCCCATCCCGGTCCCGCCCCACTCTATATTGAATGGAGCGACGGCAACGGCGAGCGGCTGCGGGCCAGGTCCCGGCGCGTCCGAGTGACCCCCAACGAGGAATTGGTGGCCGGCTTGAGACAGCTGCTGGGACCGGAGGCAGTGGGGTTCGTGAGAGCAGGTTAGCAGAAACTGCAGCTGACAGCCGACAGCTATCAGTTATCAGCCATCAGCTATGACTGGCAGGTGTGGTACCCCACGGATGGCGGAGATCTTGACGACGCGACGCGTACGGCATGACCGAACCTGATAGCTGACAGCCGATAGCTGATCCCGATTCCTCAACCGCACACCCATGGCATCCAACTACGCACTCGATTTCGAGAAGCCCCTCCAGGAGCTCGAGCGGCAGATCGAGGACCTGCAGCGGCTGGGCGAGGAGCGGCAGATCGACGTCACGGAAGAGGCGCGACTGCTGCAGGTCCGGTTGAACACGCTGCGCCTCGAGACTTACAGCAACCTCACTCCGATGCAGCGAGTCCAGGTTGCCCGGCATCCCCGCCGGCCGTACCCGCTGGACTACCTGAGCACGATCTTCACCGACTTCGTCGAGCTGCATGGCGATCGCACCTTCCGCGACGACCCCGCCATCGTCGGCGGGTGGGCCCGGCTGGCGGGGGTCTCGGTCATGGTCGTGGGCCACCAGAAGGGTCGCGACACCAAGGACAACCTCAAGCGGAACTTCGGCATGGCGCATCCGGAGGGTTATCGGAAGGCGCTGCGCCTGATGAAGCTGGCGGCCAAGTTCAGCGCGCCGGTGATCACCCTGATCGACACCCCGGGAGCGTATCCCGGCCTGGGCGCCGAGGAGCGGGGACAGTCCGAGGCGCTGGCCCGGAACATCCTGGAAATGGCGGCCCTGCCCACCGCGATCATCGCGGTGGTAATCGGCGAGGGCGGCTCGGGCGGCGCGCTCGCCCTCGGCACGGCCGACCGGATCCTGATGTTCGAGAACTCGGTCTATTCGGTAATTTCGCCGGAGGGATGCGCCGCCATTCTGTGGAAGGACGCCAGTCAAAGGGAGCGGGCCGCCGACGCCCTCAAGCTGACCGCCCAGGACCTGCTGCGCGCCAAACTGGTCGACGAAATCATTGACGAGCCCCTCGGCGGCGCCCACCTCGATCCGGACGCCACCGGCGAGGCCCTGCGCGAGGCCCTGATCCGCCATATGAACGAGCTCCGCAAGGTTCGTCCGGAGAAACTGGTCCGTCGCCGCGCGGAGAAGTTCGCCGCGATGGGCGCGTACTCCGAGGCCTGATGCCCCAGACCGTCGAAGTCCGTTTCAAGGGAATCCGGCGCGACTTCTTTCTCTGGCCCGATGATCGCGAACCCCTCCGCCCCCGCGAAGCCGTGGTGGTGCAGGTCGAACGCGGCCAGGATCTCGGCCGCGTACACACGGCCGGCGCCACGGCGGAGAAGAAGTGCGGCGGCTGCACCAGTTGCGCGCCGACTCAACCGGCCGGTTCGTCGGCTGGGCCGCTCGGCGGCTCGGCCGAGGAGGAGAGTCAGGCGAGCGCCCTTGGCACCGATGCATCCGCCCCAGATCTAGCCGCCGAACCGCCGAGCCGCCCAGCCGACGAACCGGCCGCCGAGCCGCTGAGCCACCAAGCCGCCGAACCCGCCGAACCCGCCGCCGAGCCGCCGAGCCCCCAAACCCCCGAGCTCCGCCCGGTCCTCCACCGCGCCACTGCCGACGAGATCCGCATCGCCGACGGCCTGCGACGCGCGGAAGAAGACGCCCGCCGCCAGGCGATGGAAAAAGTCCGCCAGCACCGCCTGGACATGAAGGTGAGCGACGCCGAATGGCAATGGGACCGTAGCAAGCTGACACTGTATTTCACCGCCGAGAAGCGGGTCGATTTCCGGGCCCTGGTGCGCGATCTGGCGGCGATCTTCCGCACCCGGATCGAGCTCCGCCAGATCGGAGTCCGGGACGAGGCGGCCCGACTCACCGGGGTGGGTCGCTGCGGCCGGGAGTACTGCTGCTCGACCTGGCTCAAGGAGCTCTCACCGGTCAGCCTCGCGCTGGCCAAGGACCAGCACCTGTCGCTCAATCCGGCCCAGATCTCGGGAGGCTGCGGCCGCCTGCTCTGCTGCCTGAAATACGAGCACGAGTTCTACGTCGCCGCCCGGAAGCGCTTTCCGCGCGAGGGGAAGACCCTGACGACCAGCCGGGGAACCGAGAAGGTGATCGCCGTCGACATTTTCCGGGAGCGGGTCTTTCTCCGCAACGAGGAGGGGTCGCGGATCATTCCGCTGGTGCAGCTGCGGGAGGAGGAAGACAATCTGACGGCTCGGCGGCTCGACGACTCGGCGACCGGAGAAACTCCGGAACCCCTGTCAGGTCACGTGACAAAGCCCCGGGTACCAGCCGAGCCGCCGAGCCGCCGAGCCGCCGAGCCGACCAGCCAGCCGCCGAGCCGCCGAGCCGCCGAGCCGCCGAAAGTTCCAGCCCCCGAGCCGACCAACCAGCCGCCGAGCCGGCCAGCCGCCGAGGGAGCGCGCAAGCGCCGCCGACGCCGGGGCCGGCGCGGCGGCCGCGGCCCCGAGGGAGGGCCACCGCCGTCTCCTGGTCCGTCCGAGGCGTAGGTGGCGCGGTTCTTCGTCACCACCGCGATCGACTACTCCAACGGCGATCCCCACATGGGGCACGCCTTCGAGAAGATCGGCGCGGACTGCATCGCCCGGTATCACCGCCTCCGCGGGGATGACGTCTGGTTCCTGATCGGCATGGACGAGCATGGGCAGAAGGTCGCCCAGGTGGCCGCCGAGCGCGGAATCCCGCCCCAGACTCTCACCGACGAGCTGGCGCTCGCGTTCCAGGCGGTGTGGCGTGAATTGCTGATCTCCAACGACCAGTTCATCCGAACCACCGCCCCCGAGCACAAGGCCGGCGTCCAGGATCTGATCGAGAAGATCTTCGCCCGCAACCCGGACGATTTCTACGAGAAGGCCTACCGCGGACTCTATTGCGTGGGCTGTGAAGCGTTCAAGACCGGGGCCGACATCGTCGACGGCCGGTGTGCGCTCCACCCCACCCGCACCCTGGAGGAAGTGGAAGAACGGAACTGGTTCTTCCGGCTCACCCGGTATCAGACCTTCCTCACGGACCTGGTGAACCAGAACCCGAACTTCGTCCAGCCGGACATCCGGCGCAACGAGATCCTGGGTCTGCTGCGCCAGGGGTTGGAGGATGTCTCGGCCAGCCGAAGCCGGTTCACCTGGGGAGTCCCGTTCCCCCGCCCCACCAGCAACGGGGAGGCGCAGACCACCTATGTCTGGTTCGACGCGCTCCCCAATTACTGGACCGCCGCGCGATTCCCGGGCTCCCGCGCCCAGTGGCCCGCCCAGCTGCACGTAGTGGGCAAGGACATTACCCGATTTCACTGCCTGATCTGGCCCGCCATGCTTCAGTCGGCCGGGGAAGCACTGCCGGAACGGGTGTGGGCCCACGGCTTCATCCACTTTGGCGGCGACCGGTTCTCGAAAAGTGCCGGGGTCACCCTGGAACTGCGCGACGCGATCCGGCGCTACGGCCCGGATGCGCTCCGGTACTTCCTGCTGCGGGAGGTCGGCTTCGCCAACGACGGTGCTTTCAGCTGGGAGCGATTCGACGAACGCTACCAGTCCGACCTGGCGGACGGGCTGGGCAATCTCGCCAGTCGCTCCCTGGCGATGATCGAGAAGTACCGCGGCGCGGTGGTGCCGTCGGCCGGAGCCGCCTCCCTCGATGAAGCCGGAGCCGGGGTCATGGACGGGTACGCGCGCGCGATGGATGGCTTCGACCTCCGCGGTGGCCTCGAGCACGCCTGGACCCTGGTCACCGCGGCAAATCAGTTCATCGTGCAGACCGCACCCTGGGTGCTCGCCAAGCAGGGCAAGGAGGCGGAACTCGACTCCGCCCTGGCGGCGCTCGCCCGTTGTCTTTTCCGGCTGGCGGTCCTGTGCCACCCCTTCATGCCCGGAAAGGCGGCAGAGCTCTGGAGCTGCCTCGGGCAGGATGCCCCGCTTGCTGGCGCTTGGCGACACGCCCTTGCGCCCGTAACCGCTGGAACGACAATCCAGAAACCCGCCGGCCTCTTCCCGAAATTACTCCAGCCAAGTCCTTGACAGTCAAAGACTTATACATGGGTTTCTACACTTGACACCCCCCGTCCCGGGCGGCATGTTATCCCGCCTTTCCGAGCCGGGTCCGGGGACTGGGCCGGTTGGGCACGGGATTTTCTTAATGGACCGGCGACCTTTGCCGAGAATTGACCCATCATGGCCGAGCGGAAGTGGACCGTTGTCGTCGTACCACCGGGCTCTGGCACCTCCAAAGTGCTGGGGGTGTCGCAGCGCGTCCTGAAGGTGACGACGGGGTTTGCTTCCATGCTGTTCCTGGGTGCCATCCTGCTGGGATATGGCACCCTGTCACGCTCGCTCGATTTGCAGCGGGCGGCGCGACTGCAGCGCGACAACGCCCGCCTGGCCGAGGAGTTGAGCCGGCTGCACGGCGAGCTTTCGACCCTTTCCGACACCCTGAAGACCATCGCCAAGCGCGATGCCCGTATCCGCCTGCTGGCGAACCTCGAACCCAACGATCCTTCGGTGCAGCAGGCCGGCATCGGCGGGCCATCCTCGAAAGACACCGCCCGCGTCAGCCTGCTCACGGCCGGTGTCCTGGGCCGGCGGGCGGATGAGATCCGGGTCGATCTGGCGGCTCTGATCCGTCGGGCCAACCTGCTGGCCGCCTCCTTCAACGAGGCCCACGATTCCCTGGCGCAACACCGCGACCGGCTGGCGGCCATGCCGTCCATCATGCCGACCGCGGGCTGGCTGAGCAGCGCCTTCAGCTCGATGCGCGAGCATCCGATCCTCCACGTCGCCCGCCCCCACGAGGGCATCGATGTGACGGCTCCGATGGGCGCCCCGATCCAGTCGCCTGCGGGCGGGATCGTCGTCACGGCCGGCTGGGAGAGTGGCTACGGCAACGTGATCGAGATCGACCACGGGTTCGGGATCCGGACCAAGTTCGCCCACTGCTCGAAGCTGCTGGCCCGGACCGGCCAGCGGGTCAAGCGGAATCAGGTCATTGCGGAAGTAGGCAATACCGGCCTCGCCACCGGCCCGCACCTCCACTACGAAGTGCACGTGAACAACAAGCCGGTGAATCCGCTGCGGTACGTGCTGCCGGATGTGGTGGTGGACTAGGCGGACAAGGCGGACAGGACGGACAACGCGGACAAGGCGGACAGGGCGGACAAGACGGACAGGATCGTAAGTGAAAGGGCGGCTCCAATTCGGATCCGCCCTTTTCCACGTCCCGGACCGTCCTTCTCCTCCGCCCTGTCCGCCCTGTCCGCCCCCGCCTAGAACTTCACCGCCGGCACCTCCTCCGCCCCCTCCTTGGCCTGGAAATACGGTTTCGGGGTCGAGGCGCCGAACATCTTGGCCGTCAGGTTGTAGGGGAAGGTCCGGACGAAGCTGTTGTACTGGTTCACCGCCTCGTTGTAATCCTGTCGGGCAGTGGCGATCCGGTTCTCGGTGCCGGTCAGCTCGTCCTGGAGCGCCCGGAAGTTGGCGTCCGACTTGAGCTGGGGGTAGTTCTCTACGATCGCCAGCAGCCGGCCCAGCGGTGCGTTCATGGCCTCGTTGGCGGCGGCCATGTCTTCGAGGTTCCCGCCCTGCACCGAGCTGTTGAGCCGGGCCCGGGCGTTGGCGACCTCCGTGAAAATGGTCGACTCCTGCTTGGCATAGCCTTTCACGGTCTCGACCAGATTGGGGATGAGATCGGCCCGCCGCTGCAGCTGGGCCGCGATCTGGCCCCGGGCCTGGTTCACCTGCTCATCGAGCCCCTGGATGCGGTTGTAGCCACAGCCACTCGCCGTGAGCGCGAGCGCCGCAACCAGCAGCGCACGAAGGGTCCGCGTCATGTCGGTACTCCGGTCTGAGAGTGATCCACAAAGTGGGCCGCCCGTTCGACGGCCGCCAGATACCCGCGCACATCGTTTTCGCTGCAGCGCCAGGCCTGGTCCGCCCGGTGGGCCACGACCCGTTCGACCGCGGCGGGGTCGAAACCGGCGACCGCTGCCGCCGCGGTGATGACGCCCGGGGCCGTTCCCGGTACCGATCCGCCCTGCAGGATCAGCAGGCCGCGGCAGAGCAACAACACCGAGGAGGCGCTGTGCCGCAGGAACTCGGTCAGCTCGGCGGGGGCCGCACCGTACAGCGCGTACCCCTGGCGGAGCCGCATCAGCTTGCCGCGGAACTCCCGTTCCAGCGCCGTCCGCAGGTCGGCCGGGCGCACCACCATTCCGGCCAGTGGATCCTGGCCCCGGAGCACCCGGTAGCTGGTACGCATCTCGGCGATTTCGAGCGGATAGGCGTCGGCCGACCTGCGCCATTCCGCCGTACTGAAAAGCAGCGGGAGGGCCTCGGCGGCCTCGCGCCAGCGCGCCAGCGGCTCCCGGGCAGCGGCCAGCGCATCCAGATTGAGTTCCGCTGCGATCAGCAGAATGTTGATGTCCGACCACCCCGGGATGTGTTCCCCCCGGGCCGCCGATCCGAAGAGCGCCGCCACGTACCCTCCGGACCAGGTGGAATCGAGGTCGGCCAGCAATCGGTTGATGTGCCGTTCGGTGTCGTCCATCTAGAAGCTCCTTCCGGCGCCACCGCCGCTGAACCCGCCACCGCCGCCGAATCCGCCGAAGCCCCCGCTACCCCCACCGCCCCAGCCCCCACTGCCCCAGCCGCCCCCACCAGACCAGCCGCCACCGGGTCCGCCCCAGAAGACCCTCGGCCCACGGCGCCGTGGTCGACCCCGGCCGGCCCGGCCCGCGCTGCGGAGCAGGGCCGACGCGATCAACAGGATGACGATCACGACCAGCAGCACCAGCAGCGGATTGATCTGGATATCCGCCTCGCCACCCTGAAACGGATCGGCGGCCGCCAGGGTCGAATCCGACACACCATATCCTCGGGCCACGGTGGCCACGACGGCCCTGGTGCCGAGCAGGAGCGCATCACCCCAGCGGCCCTCGCGCAGGAGCGGCAGCATGAGGTCGGCGATTCGGCCCGCGATCGCGTCGGTGATGATGCCTTCGATCCCGCGCCCGGTCGAAAGGTAGATCTCTCCCTTGTGCTCCGCGGTCCGGGGGACGAGCAACAGCACGATCCCGGCGTTCCGGGCCGAGTCGCCGATGGCTCCCTTGGCGCCGACCCCCCACGCCCGGCCGATGGCCAGGGCTACGTCTCCGGGGGCACGGTCCTCGATGGTCGGCAGGGTCACCACCGCCAGCTCGGCGCCAGTCGCCGTGCGGAGCCGCGCCGCAAAGTCGTTGATGGCGGTGGCCGTCGCCGGATCGACGATCCCGGCCGCGTCCGTCAGATAGTTGGACGGTTGCGCCGGAAAGAGCCGACGAATCGACGCATCCTGCGCCAGCAGCAGTGCCGGCACGAGTTGAAGCAGCCACAGAAGCCGGGTAGCTTTCCCGCTCCTCTGCCGGAGCCTCGGTCTCGTGAGACGTTGGTCGTCGTTCATTCTCCTCGCGCTCGTCGCCTGTGGCGGACGCGAGGTCCGCATCGAAGCTGCCATTCCGGGTCCTGATTCCGTGGACGCGCCGCTGGCGCATCTGGGGTTCGTCGCCCTGCCGTACGACCGCGACAGTATCCTCGCAGTCCTCGAGGGGGCGAATCCGCGGCCGACTGCGATTACGCGGCAGCTCGACAGTCTGTTTCAGGAGTTCCGCGGACCGTTCGTCGTCTACGCCGCCGACGCTTACCACGCGCAGTCGATCGAGCAGGCGCTGGGGCGGCTCCGCCGCCAGCTCGACTCCCTTCCCAGGGCGAGCCTGGCGTACGATTCGCTCTATCTGGCATTCTCCGAAACGTCGGACAGCCTGGCCAGCGCCCGCCGGCGGCGCGACAAGACTCAACTGAACCTCGCTGTCGCGCGAAACGAGCTCTCGGGGCGCATCGACACCCTGCGGCAGCTCATGGCGCGCTGGCAAGATAGTGCCTATCGGGGCTACGACAGCCTCACCAAGGCGCTGGGATCGGGCCTGGGGCGGGAGCCCTTCAGCGACAGCACCGGCGCGGATGGCACCACCACCATCCGGCTCCCCCGCGGCGACTGGTGGATCTACGCCCGCTCGTGGGACGCCTGGGACCCCAACAGCGAATGGTACTGGAACGTCCGCGTGACCGGCGACCGGGTGGTGCTCGACCGCGCCAGCGGCCGCCGGGCTCCACGGTACTGACCCCGACCCGCGTGCGCCGCCCTTACGCTTACGGGTTCGCCGCGTGCATGGCGGTGGTCGTCGGAGCCTGGACGGCCTCAGGCCTCGGGCGTGAGGCGTCGGAGCCAGCCGTGCGCGCCCCGACGCCTGACGCCCAACGCCTGACGCCCGGCCCCCAGGGCGACCCGCTCATCGCCCAGCGCACCAAGGGTGCCGCCAAGGCGCCGGTGACGGTCTACGAGTTGTCCGATTTCCAGTGCCCCTACTGCCGCCGGCAGGCGATCGAGACCTTGCCGATCCTCGAGCGCGAGTTCATCACCACCGGCAAGGTCCGCTGGATCTTCATCAACTTCCCGCTCACCCAACTGCATCCCAACGCGGTCGCCGCCTCGGAATTCGCCATGTGCGCCGCCAAGGTGGATCGCTTCTGGCCGGTGCACGATCTGCTGTTCCTCCACCAGAAGAAGTGGGCGCCGCTCAAGGATCCGGCGCCGTTTCTGATCACGCTGGCGGATTCGGCGGGCATCCCCCGTGGCGATCTCCTCCCCTGCCTGGAGAGCCGAGAGATGCAACGCCTGGTCCAGGCCGAGGCGGAGGGCGCCGCCAAGTCCGGCGTGCAGAGCACACCCACTGTTTACATCGAAGGCGCCGGCCTGCTCCCGGGCGCGGCGCCGGTCGAGGTGTTTCGGCAGGTGCTGGATTCGATATGGAAGGAGAGGACGGAGAAGCGGTGAAAGGTGAAGGGTGAAGGGTGAAGGGTGAAAAGGTGAAGGGTGACCGGGGCTGTACCCGTTTCACCTTTCACCTTTCACCCTCCCCTTCACTAACTCCGGCTCCGTCTACATCCGCACCGCCAGAAACACATCATACAGCGCATGCGTCCAGGCCGCGATGCCGAAGCCGCGGAGCAGAAACAGCCCGCTCAGGAGCAGGCCCGCCACCATCCGGAACACGAACGATCCCATCTCCAGCGGGTCGCCCAGCGGACCGACGTAGTGAAAGGCGCTGAAGATCAACGCGCCCAGCACCGTGGCGAAGGCCCCGGAAGCCAGCGGCCGCCAGCCAAAGCCGGCGAAGGCCAGCTTGGCCAGCCCGGCCACCAGGATCACCCGGAACACCAGTTCCTCGTAGATCCCCGCACCCAGAGAAACCATGATCTCGGTGGGCAGGCTCAGGCCGGTCCCCTGGGTGATCGCCAGCATGCGGGGCCCGTGCAGGACCAGCCCGGTCAGGACGCTGGTCACCCCGCCGAAGAGCAGCGCGTACACCACCGATTCGGCGGTCATTCCCAGGAAGTACCGCCCTTCCGGCGCGCCGCTCCGGCGCCAGTCCCGGGCGACGAACGCCAGTCCCGTCCCCAGGACAACGATCGCGAAAATCGTCAGCCCGTGGCGCCCGCCGAGCAGGCTGAAGAGGCTCTTGAGCAGGACGTCGGCGCCGTTGCGGATGCCCTCGTCCCCCGAAATCAGCCAGGCGAGCAGCTCGTACAGCAGGAGCAGTGGCAGGGCGAACAGCAGACTGTAGCGCGGCGCTCGGGTGGCGGACCAGTAGGTGTTGGCCATGGGGGGAACTTAGTGCTGGGTGAGGCGTTGAGGCGTTGAGGCGTTAGGGCGTTTAGGGCGTTTAGGGCGTTTAGGGCGTTTGGGACGGTCGTGACGCCTCGACGCCTCAACGCCTCGACGCCTCAACGCCTCAACGCCTCAACGCCTCAACGCCTCAACGCCTCAACGCCTCAACGCCTAAAAAGTGGACCGCGCCGGGAGCAGGCAACTCTCTGCCCTCCGGCGCGGTCGGTTTGCATCGGCCTCGAGGCGATCCCGGGGTCGGTGCCGCCGGGGCTAGGCCCCGGCACCCATCAGGATCAGCAGCTGACCAGGCGATCGCCTGCCCTGTTCGAGCCACCGATGCAACTCTCACTAGACAATGGACCACCTCCTCTCGACAGGGTGAAACAGCGGGCGGACGCCATCATTTTAGGACCATCTGGCCCGAGCCGCAAGACATTGCATCTTTGCAGCGTGACTCTCGCCGAAGCAGTCTATGGGGCCGCGCTCGCCACGGCTCGTGGCGCCGCACCCCTGGCCGCCCGGTTCTCCCCGGCCCTCGCCCGGGCCGTCGCCGAGCGTGGGGCGAACGCGGTAGCATTCGCCGCCTGGGGGCGCGACCACCGCGACCGTACTCGGCCCCTCGTGGTGTTCCATGGCGCCTCCGCCGGCGAGCTGCGCCAGGCCGAGCCGGTGCTGCGCCGTGTCCGGCACCGACACCCGGAGTGGCAGCTCGCCGTGACCTGTTTCAGTCCATCGGGGCTCCCAGTCGCGCGGAGTCTCCCTGCCGACACGTCCGGGCTCTCACCGCTCGATCTCACTGACGAAGTCGAGGCCTTCCTCGACGCGCTCGATCCCACCGTTCTGGTCGTGACCAAACTGGATCTGTGGCCTACCCTGGCCCGCATTGCCGCGGCCCGTGGCGTCCGGCTCGGGCTGATCGCCGGGCGGGTGCGCCCGGGAAGCGGCCGTCTGAGCTGGGCGGCGCGCCTCGTCCTGAAGCCGGCGTACCGAAAGCTCGACCTGGTTGGTGCCGCCGGCACCGACGACGCGACCCGCCTCCGGAGCCTCGGCACCCGACCGGAAGTGACCCGGGTTATCGGCGATCCCCGCCACGACGCGGTGCTCGAACGCATTGCAGGCCGGCCAGCGCCGACTCCCCACGCTGCTACGCTCATCGCGGGCTCGACCTGGCCCAGGGACGAGAAGCTGCTGGTGGAAGTCCTTGCCCGGCTGCGCCGGGCCGGCATTGACGCCCGCCTGGTGATCGCGCCGCATGAGCCGGCGCCCCGCACCATGGCCCGTCTCACGGCCTGGGCTACGACCCAAGGCCTCGCCCCACCTCGTCCGCTGGCTCAGGCCTCTGCTGCGGACCCACTGGTAATCACGGAGGAAGTGGGCGACCTGGCTTTTCTCTACGGTACCGGCGTCATCGCTTACGTCGGCGGAGGATTCCGGCCCGGCGGACTGCACTCCGTGCTCGAACCGGCGGCCTGGCGGGTACCGGTGATCGCGGGGCCGGATGCCGCGACCAATCCGGACGCCGTAGCGCTGCTCGAGGCTGGGGGCCTGATCCGCCTGCCCTACCGGAACGCCGATTCGGCGCTTGAAGCCTGCTGGCGGACCTGGCTCCTGCAACCGGAGCGACGGTCGGTGGCGGGTGAGGGGGCGCGGCGGGCGTTGGAGCTGGGAACGGGAGCGGCAGATCGGTCGGCGGAACTGGTGGAAGCGTTGGTCACAGGGGAAAGACACGATTCAGCTTAGAGCTGAGAAACCGAACCACAGAGACACAGAGTACTCGTGCCGGGCCCGGGGGGGGGTCCACAACGAAGGAACACCTCTGTGCCTCTGTGCCTCTGTGGTTATTTCAGTTCTTGACCACTCGGGATTCCGTCGCCTACGGCTGCACAATCACCCCTTCCACCGTCACGGCCCGCGGCACGATCAGGCCCAGCGTGAGGGCGGTGATCAGCAGATCGGAGAACTTGCTTCTCACCTTGATCCGCACGTTGGTCACCGCCTTGCCGCCGACCAGCTGCGATGCCAGCGTCTTGCGGAGCGAGGGCTGGGAGAACTTCACCACGCCCCACAGGCCGTACACGGCCCGGCTGGTGACGCTGAACGAATCGGGCGACACCGGCGGCGTCCCGGCATCAGAGGCCATCGACACCGGAACGCCCAGACGGGTGGAATCGAGCGTCAGGGAGCAAGCGCTGGTGGCAAGCAGCAGGGCCGCCAGCCCGGCGTGAAGCAGGCGGCGGCCGCTGGACACTGGGCTCACGGGGATTCCGCTCAGAGCCCGGGGATCTTGAGGGAGTAGTTGGCGCCGACGCTGAACACGCCGGGATTCACTCCGTTGCCCACCCAGGTGCGGTCGTAGGAAACGCCAAAGCCCAGGCCGCCGAGCAGACTGAAATCGACCCCACCGCTGATGCCGAAGTTCTTCTCGGTGGTGCTCTGGATGCCCGTCCCCGTGACCCGGAACAGGTCGAGTCGGGGCGCGACCCACGGTTTGATCGCCAGGGCGGGGTTCGGAATCTTGAGGGCGATGCCCAGTCCGATCGGGGCGTGCACCAGCTTGGCGCCACCCACGCTGACGTACTCCGCTCCGCCCTGCAGGGTCACCGAGAGCGGGATGAGCGGCCCACCGAAGACCTTGAGGTTCAGGTATCCGCCTAACCCCGTCTGCGAGTCGCCCGGTCCGCGCGGGTTCCAGCTCGAGACCACGGCGCTGATGCCGAACGGGCCGAGCCCGAGGGCACCCCGCCCGCCGAATGCCGTTCCCTTGCCGTAGTCGGCGTTAGGGAATCCGACCTCACCACCGATGGTGAGACCGCTGCTGACGCCGCTGTTGTGCACCGGCAGGCCGGTCACCTGCGCCGAGCCGCGCTCGACTGAGACGACACCAAACAATGTCAGAGAACACAGAGCGACCGCGGTGAAACGCATGAAACCTCCGGTACCACGGGTGGATACGAGGCGGAGCAAGCTATCGTCGGGGTGGGGGGGAGTCAATTGGGGACAGCAGGCGTCAAGGCGTTGAGGCGTCAGGCGTCAGCACGGGAACCGGCGACGAGCAGGGTCGTTTCGCACCAGAACCTGAGACCTGTCTGACGCCTGACGCCTCAACGCCTCAACGCCTACCTATGCCACGCCACCCCCACGGCCACCCCCTCGATGTCGCCGAGAGAGCCGCTCACCCGGATGTCGAAGGTCTTGGTGAGGGCGATGTCCACGCCAAGCCCGAGGCCGAACTGCACATCCTGGAGCAGGTCACCAAAGGTCGGCGCGATGACGGGGTGGACATAGGGGGTGAAGCTGACGCTGGAGTTCTCCAGCAGCACCTGGCGGCCGAGGGTGGCGCCGAACGGCACGATGAACCCGGCCCGGCCGTCGCCGAACAGGGCCCCGAAGCCCGCCGTCATCGAGGCGTCGAGCGGGAAGTCCTTGGTGTGTCGCGCCACCGGCAGCCGGCCGTCGAGACCGACGCCGAAGACGCTGAAGCTGCTTCCGGCACCGTCGAGGAACCCGAACGTCAGGCCGAAATCGAACCCCCGCCGTGCCAGGCGGTATTCGCCCTGCACCGCGACACTGATCCCCGCGCCCGGATCGGAGATGTAGCCCGCGAGCTCGCTCCGGCGGAAGGGCGCGTACGGGCTCTTGAATACCGGAGTGGTGAGGGTCTGCGCCTCCAGCGCGACAGTGCCACAGACTCCGAGCAAGACGGCGAGCAGAAGGCCAGGACGCATGGTGCTATTCTCCCTTTACCTGTTCCGCGACGATGCGGACCGTGTTGTTGACAGTCTGCAGGAAACCGCCCGCGACCTGAAATCGGTGGGTCGCGGTGCCGGAGCGGACCACCAGCGGCCCCCGGCCCAGCAGGGTGGTAAACGGCGCGTGACGGGGCAGAATCCCCACCTGGCCGTCGTAGGCCGGCGCGGTGACGGCGTCGGCCTCGCCGTCGAAGATGGCCGCTTCCGGGGAGATCACCGTGACCCGCATCACGCGGACGCCAGCTTCTTGGCTTTCTCCACTGCTTCCTCCACTCCGCCCACCATGTAGAAGGCCTGTTCCGGCAGATCGTCGAACTCGCCCGAGAGTACCCGCTCGAAGCTCTCGATCGTTTCCTGCAGCTTGACGTACTTCCCTTCGAAGCCGGTGAACTGCTGGGCCACGAAGAACGGCTGCGACAGGAAGCGCTGCAGGCGCCGAGCCCGGGCCACGACCAGCTTGTCCTCCTCCGACAGCTCGTCCATGCCGAGGATGGCGATGATGTCCTGCAGGCTCTTGTACTTCTGCAGGGTGCGCTGCACGCCGATCGCCACGTTGTAGTGCCGCTCCCCGATGTACTGGGGATCGAGGATCCGGCTCGAGCTGTCCAGCGGATCGACGGCCGGGTAGATGCCCAGCTCCGAGATGGCCCGGGAGAGCACCACCGTGGCGTCGAGGTGGGCGAACGCCGTGGCCGGCGCCGGATCGGTGAGGTCGTCGGCCGGGACGTAGATCGCCTGCACCGACGTGATCGAGCCCTTCTTGGTCGAGGTGATCCGCTCCTGCAGGTCGCCCATCTCGGTGGCCAGCGTCGGCTGGTACCCCACCGCGCTCGGCATCCGGCCGAGCAGCGCGGAGACCTCCGAGCCCGCCTGGGTGAATCGGAAGATGTTGTCGATGAACAGCAACACGTCCTGGCCTTCCATGTCGCGGAAGTACTCCGCCACCGTCAGGCCGGAGAGGCCCACCCGGAGCCGCGCCCCCGGCGGCTCGTTCATCTGGCCGTAGATCAGGGCGCACGACTTGATGACCCCGCTCTCTTCCATTTCGAGATAGAGGTCGTTGCCCTCGCGGGTGCGCTCACCGACGCCGCAGAACACCGACTTGCCGCCGTGGCCCTTGGCGACGTTGTTGATCAGCTCCATGATGACCACGGTCTTGCCCACGCCGGCCCCGCCGAACAGGCCGATCTTGCCGCCTTTGACGAACGGGGCGATCAGGTCGATGACCTTGATGCCGGTCTCGAAGATCGTGGTCTTGGGCTCGAGATCCACGAACTTGGGCGTCGGCCGGTGGATCGGCCAGCGCTCGTTGCTTGCCGGGATCGGGGCGCCACCGTCCACCGGCTCGCCCAGCACGTTGAGGATCCGGCCCAGCGCCGCCGACCCCACCGGCACCGCGATCGCGGCGCCGGTGTCGGTCATCTGCATGCCGCGAACCACCCCGTCGGTGGTGGACATGGCCACCGCCCGGACCTGGTTCTGGCCGATGTGCTGCTGGACCTCGGCCGTGAGCCGGACCGGCATTGGGCCGCCGTCCGGGTCGTCCAGCACCAGGGCGTTGTAGATCTCGGGCAGCTTCTCGGGCTCGAACTCGACGTCGAGCACCGGGCCGATGATCTGGACGATCTTGCCGACATTTTTCGTCGTGGTCGCGGTTGCCATGCTGTATTCCTGCCTCCGTGTTCGTTTCGACGGTACGACGGTACCGTCGCCACCGTCCTACCGTCCTACCCTTCGAGCGCCGCCGCCCCACCCACTATCTCCGCGATCTCCTGCGTGATTGCGGCCTGACGCTGGCGGTTGTAGGTCCGCTTGAGGATCTCGTAAATCTCGCCGGCGTTGTCGGTGGCGTTTTTCATCGCCGTCCGCCGGGCGCCGTGTTCCGCCGCCGCGGTCTCCACCAGCCCGCGGTAGACCTGGTTCTCGACGTACAGCGGGAGCAGTCGCTCCAGGATCTCGTCCGCGCCGGGTTTCAGGATGTAGTCCGCCTTCACCCCACCTGCTTTCGCGGGGGGCGTCTGCACGGGCAGGACTCCCAGCGTGATGGGTGGAGTCGACAGCGGGCTGTTGAACCGGGCGCAGATCACGTCCACGCTGGCCAGCCGGCCGGCGGCGAACCCCTCGATCAGCCCCGTCACCAGCTCCACGGCGTGCGCCGCGGTGGGCTTGTCCCCGATGTCCATCCGCTGGGACGCGGCCGTCCGGCCCACGTATTTGAAGAACCCGATCCCCTTCCGGCCCACCAGGTGCAGGGCGACCTGGTAGCCCTTGCCTTCCAGCTCCTCGATCCGCTTCCGGGCTTCCTTGATCAGATTGGAGTTGAATCCGCCGCAGAGCCCGCGGTTGGAGGTGATCAGCAGAACCGCCGCCAGGCTGGGTCCCCCCTTGTCGGGCGGCGGCGGGCGGCGCAGCAGCGGGAACCGGGCGGCGAGGTCCGGCGTCACCAGCTCGGCGATGACCTCGGCCAGCGCCCCGGCATAGGGCCGGGCCGCCACCACCCGATCCTGGGCCCGTTTGAGCTTGGACGTGGACACCAGCTCCATCGTCCGGGTGATCTTCCGGGTGTTCTGGACCGATCGCATCCGTCCGCGCAGGGCGCGCGAGGCCTTGGCCATGGCGCGACTACTCGGCCTTGAACATCGGCTTGAAGGCGGCGATCGCTGATTTGAGCTTCGCCGTGGTCTCGTCGTCCAGCGCCTTCTTGGTCCTGATTGCTTCCAGGACGTTGCCCTTGGCGGTCTCGAGATAGGTCAGGAAATCCGCTTCCCACTTGCGGATGTGTTTCACCTCGAGGTCGTCGAGATAGCCGTTGGTCACGGCGTAGATGACCGCGACCTGGCGCTCCACCGACACTGGAGCGTACTGCGGCTGCTTGAGGATCTCCACCGTCCGGGCGCCCCGGGCCAGCTGGCGCTGGGTCGCGGCGTCCAGCTCGGACCCGAATTGCGCGAACGCCTCCAGCTCGCGGTACTGCGCCAGCGACAGCCGGAGCGGACCGGCCACCTGCTTCATCGCCTTCACCTGCGCATTGCCGCCCACCCGGCTCACGCTGATGCCGGCATCGACCGCCGGCCGGACGTTGGAATAGAAGAGATCGGTGGTCAGGAAGATCTGCCCGTCGGTGATCGAGATGACGTTGGTCGGGATGTAGGCGGACACGTCGCCGGCCTGGGTCTCGATGATCGGCAGGGCGGTGAGCGATCCGCCCGGCTTCTTGATGCGGGCATCCAGCTTCACCACGTTCGGGTCCTCGGAGAGCTTGGCGGCTCGCTCGAGCAGGCGGCTGTGGAGGTAGAACACGTCGCCCGGGTAGGCCTCGCGCCCCGGCGGCCGCCGCAGAATCAGCGACAGCTGGCGGTACGCCGCGGCCTGCTTGGAGAGATCGTCGTACACGCAGAGGGTCGCCTTGCCCTCCTCGTACATGAAGTACTCGGCGATGGCGCAGCCGGAGTAGGGCGCGATGTACTGCAGCGGCGCCGGTTCCGAGGCGCTGGCCACGACCACGATGGTGTAGTCCATCGCGCCGTGCTCCTTGAGCTTCTCCACCACCGTGGCGACGGTCGAGCGCTTCTGGCCGATGGCCACGTACACGCAGACGACCCCGGTGCCCTTCTGGTTGATGATCGTGTCCACCGCGATGGCCGTCTTCCCGGTGCCCCGGTCGCCGATGATCAGCTCGCGCTGGCCCCGACCGATCGGGATCATCGCGTCGATCGCCTTGATGCCGGTCTGCAGCGGCTCCTTCACCGGCTGGCGCACGATGATGCCCGGCGCCACCATCTCCACCGCCCGGCGCCGAGCTGGTCTTGATCGGGCCCCGCCCGTCCACCGGCTGGCCCAGCGCGTTCACCACCCGTCCCAGCATGGCCGCACCGACCGGCACCTCGAGCAGGCGACCGGTGCAGCGCACCTCGTCGCCTTCCTTGAGCTTGAGGTAGTCGCCCAGGATCACCGCGCCGACGTTGTCTTCCTCGAGGTTGAGCGCCATCCCGGTCACCACGTCGCCCGATTCGGTCGCCGTGAACTCGAGCATCTCGCCCGACACCGCCTTGTCGAGGCCGTAGATCCGGGCGACGCCGTCCCGCACTTCCAGCACCGTACCGACTTCGGTCACGTCCACCGACGCCAGGTCGGCCTTCTCGATCTCCTTGAGCAGCACGTCCTTGAGCTCGCCCGGACGGAGCACGGATTCGGTCGCCATATGACTCGCGGTTATGGAGAAACAGGGATCGAACTTAGCTTGTGAAAAGTATCACAAGCCTACCCTCGAGACAACCGGGGAAGTAAGCGGGGTGACGGCGGGAGGGGTAGTCGGCATCGCGGCGGACGGACGGTCGCGCCTGACCGCCCGACCGCCCGACCGCGCCTCAGATCGTGGTCTTCCGGTGAGCGGCCAGCCTGAGCACGCCGTTAACGCCCGCGTGCAGCAGCATGTAGACCAGAATCGCGATCCCGACTGGCAGGGCCAGCGTGAAGCCCTCTTCCGTCGTCGGACTGGCCACGATTCCGCGAAACGGCACATACAGGGGGTAGGTCACCCCATTGATGAACTGCACGAAGCCGCTGCTGGAGCGCGCGGCGATCAGGGAGAGCACCAGGCGGATCGCCAGCAGGGCGTACACCAGATAGAAGGCGTAGTCGACATACTGCGAGACGCGGGCAGCACCCCTGGACCGGGCCACTTCGTGCTCGCTGGCCACGGTCTGGGCGATGGCCCGTCCCCGAAGGTCCTCGGCGACCTGTCCGACCCGCTCGGACTGCTCCGGGGACGCCGATCGGGCCCGGCTCTTGATCTCGGCGTTCACATTCCCTTCGATCTGGGCCTTGACCGATGCATGCTGCGCCACCCGGCGCGCATCGTCCACAGCCACCTTGTTGTCGTCCATTGCCGCCTCCGCGGTTAAGCTCTACTCCGGCCTTCGCTCAGCCAGACGCCCACAACACGCGGCGCCCGGCCTCCGCGTGTTCTCGCCGGAGGCGGGAGAATCTCCCTGCTGAAAGGTCCCGCATTGGAAGGGGGAAAGCCATCAGTCGTTGGGTGGGCCGGCCTCGCTCCAAAGAGCCAGGACCGGTGCCCTCCGCCCCCCGGAACCGTGGGTCAGGCCGATGGAGGATTGACGATGGACGATTGGACAACCGGCAGACCTGCTCGTCCAGGCGGAGATGTGCCGCGCCTCCATGACCTGGTGGATCCGGAGCCGTACCATGGAACTCCTTAGGTTTTGAGCCGGCCGTCTCTGGCATCGAGCCTAGCGGTCAGGTGCGTCAAGCGGTATTCTCACTCCGGCGATAGCACTTGGCCACCTCGATGGCGCATAGCAAGCTGGTCGTCTCAAGTTCGCCGCGCCCGTGAGGTCTGAATGTCCACTCCGGGTTTTGGTACCATCCAAATCTGAGTTTCCCGCCAACGCTCGTTGGCTTAAACCAACGCGATCGCCCCACGGTCGCGCGCTTGACGTAGGCTGCTTCTCGAGTGTCCAACTCGCCGCTGTCTGGACGAACCCATCGGAGTGCGCTCTGGACCCTGGTCAATCGGAGATCCTGTGTCATGGCCACTGAGGGCAAGCCCATTTCTCTGGTGCTGATCGACGACAACCGGCTGCTGCGCGAGGGGCTCGCGGCGATGATCCACGAGCAGCCGGGATTCAAGGTCCTGGCGGCCTCGGCGGATGTCGACGAGGCCCTCAGCAGAAGTCGCGGGAAGCCAAGCCGGACGTTGTCCTCCTGGATTTCGGGCTGGAGGACCACGATAGCCTGCGCCTGACGGCGACGGTCCATGGCGAGGTTCCCGCGGCCAGGGTGATCGTCATGGGTCTCCTGCCACTGCAAGAGGATATTGCCAACTTCGTCGAGCGCGGGAGCGTCCGGCTTCATCATGAAGGACGCCTCGTTCGACGGAGTTCTTTGCGACCATCCGCGCCGTGGCCGGTGGCGCCGAGGTCCTGCCCCCGGCGCTTGACCAACTCGCTGTTCTCGCAGATCGCCCGGAACAGCGTCGCCGGGCAGAGCAAGGTCCCAGGTACTCGAGTCGGTGCGCCTGACCAGCCGGGAACGCCAGGTCATTGACCTCCTCGGTGAGGGCCTGAGCAACAAGGAGATCGCGATTCGGCTGCACATCGCGGTGCATACGGTCAAGAGTCACGTGCACAATGTCCTGGAGAAGCTGGCGCTCCACAGCCGCCTCGAAGTGGCCGCCTTCTCCCATGCCCAGGGAGGGTCACGACCCTCGTATCCGTAGCTCCTCGAGATCGCGGTCGGGTACGCTCCGGCTCAGCCGTAGCCGACTCGGCAACGGGTGGATCGAGAACGGACATCGGCTACCGGCTCTTTCGAGCGAGTTCCCTCTGGTCCGCACGAGCGATGGTTGTGCCCCACCCACAGTGCCACATTCACAGTCAGATGGTCTCTCGATTCCGCATCAATGAGCGGGCCGGGAATCGGTGCGTGCCCCGATGCTCATCGGGTGCCGTCACCGCGCAGCTGAACCCCGCGAATCGGCCGTAACTGCGTCGTTCGCCGCACAGCTGGCCGTATGCGGTCCCGGACGATCTGATTGATCCAATTGCCCACGACCTCCGGACCTGGAGCAGGCCGCTCATGTCCAAGCCCTTCCCATCGGCGCCATCTGACCTGGGACCGCTGGGGATGGTCAGCACCCATGCTGCGACCCAGTCGCCGGTTTCCGATCGCGGGGGGCGTATGGCTCACGTGCGGCAGCGCATCACAATGGTCCTCATCGACGACAACTCGGCTGCGCGGGAGGACGTCCTGGCCCGCATCCGCGCCCAGCCGGATTTTCATATCCGCGCCGCTTCGGCAGAGAGCGAAGCGACCCTGCAAAAGGTGCGAGAGACCACGCCGGATATTGTGGTTCTGAATCTGCCGTGGAAGGACGACGACTGCCTGACACTGGCCGGCGCGTTGCATTGGGGGAGCGCCGGGGGCCCTGGTGATCGTCATGGGCCTGGAGCTGCCTCAAGCGGATATGGCGAGCTTTGTCCGGGCCGGGGTCTCAGGGTTCATCATGGCGGACGTGTCGTTTCGACACATTCCTCGACGCCCTCCACTCGGTCGCCCAGGGGATTCGGGTGCTGCCATTGGAACTGCCCATTCCTTGTTTGGTCAGCTCAATCGACACGGAGTCGGGGGGCCTCCCGAAGCGGGCGCTGGACGTCAATGGGCTCACCCATCGGGAACGGGAGGTTGCCAACCTGATCGTCCTGGGATGGAGCAACAGGCAGATCGCCGGCCGGCTCTCGATCGCGCTGCGCACCGCCACGAGTCACGTTCACAATGTGCCGTCGAAGCTGGCAGTCAACAGGCGTCTCGAAGTGGCCGCCTTTTCTCAACCCGGGGCGGCTCCCGAAATGGTTCCGCGACCGTCCGGTCAAGACTCCACGGACCCCACCGTTCCACTTAGTCTTTTCGAACTCGATCGGTTTCCCGCGTTTGATCGATGGTCCCACCGAGCCCGCCCGAGAATATTCGCCATCCGCGCTGTACCAAAGGGGGGCAGACCTCACAGATTGTCCTGCTCCCTCCTTCCTTCTTTCGGCGGCGGAGTCCGCCGGACGGCCGGGGCATGGTCCCTCCGAACTAGCTCTTAGTCCGCTCAATTGATCGATAGGTTGCCCTCGGCGACCCGGGTATAGTTGTGCCGTGGCGGACCCCGTCGAGCACTCCACATCGTGGCACGAGGTGCAAATGACGGCATCCAGGGCGTGCACTGCCGTGTCTATCGCCTTGGCCCGACCCGAAACCGGTGACCCGAAGTCGAAGAGCGGCATGTCAGACACGCTGGCGCGCCAATTAACGGTTGAATAAGGGGAGTCTACGATGTCCTGTCGCAACGCTGTACCGCGGTTGTTCGCGGCTGCCATGCTGCTCATCGCGGGTGTCGCGACCAGCACCCGGCTCCTCGCCCAGGAGGCCACGGCATCCTCCGCGTCCTCGGCGGTGGCGCAAGCCAGCGCCGCCCCGGTCAGTGCCGCGACCGCCGGCGTAGCCGGCGACATGGCGACTCCGGCAGTGTCACCCGGCGCTGGACCCCGGATCGTCCCACCACTCGAACGGTATGAGCCGAGTCTGCCGCAAAGCGACCGGTCGGAGAGCGCGGCGGCGGTGGCCGCGGGCGGTAAGCACACGGTCGTTCTCTCGACGCTGGCCCTGGTGCTCGTGACAATCATTATCGTGCTGCTGGTCACGAAATAGCGCCGCCGGCGCGACTGGCGAATCCAAGGAAGGTTTGGAGGAATATGACCGGGCAATTCGCGCGGGTCTCGCGGTGGCAGGGCCCATGGCATTGGCGATGAGAAAGGCGGGTTGAGGGTCGGAGACTGAAGGTACTCGCGCTCATCCACGTATGCAGGAGAAAGTCCATGCGTCCCTTCACTATAGTCGGTATCGTCATCCTCCTCATCGGCGGCTTCGTGCTCCTTCGGGGAGCGAACTTTACCACTCGGCGGAACGTGCTCACCGTGGGCGACGTCAAGATCACGGCGGATGAACAGCAATCGATCCCGCCCTGGGTCGGTGGCGCCGTCATGGTCGCAGGCATATCGCTCATCGTGGCCGGCATGCGAAAACGTACCTAGACCCTGCCCGATCCCCGGGCTCACCAACTGGAGAATCACATGGACATTATCACCTGGCTTATCGTTGGCCTGATCGCAGGTCTGCTCGCAAGCTTTGTCATTGGCGGCGTGGGCTACGGCCTCCTGGGCGACATCGTCATCGGCATCGTCGGTGCCGTCATCGGTGGATGGCTGTTCACCCAGCTCGGCATCAGAGTGCCGTTTGCTGGCCTGGTCGGCGTCATCTTCGTGGCCTTTGTTGGCGCGGTAGCGCTGCTGCTCGTCCTGCGTGCAGTGCGCCCGAGCCGGGCGCGGTGAGGACACGGCGCCGAGGTCCGGGCCCTCGACCCGCTCCCAGGAACACACGGACCGGTTACTTCCAAGCGGAGCAATGCTCATGACAATGAAAACCGCCCGTCGGACGCTTCGAAGCGGGGCCGCACTCGCCGGGATCCTGCTCACCACCTGCGCCACCAATCCGGTGACCGGCCGGAGCGAACTGGCCTTGGTATCGGAATCCCAAGAAATCGCCATGGGAAGGCAGGGCGCGGCCGAGGTGGCGCAGAGCATCGGCCTCTACGGTAACGACGCCGTGCAGGACTATGTGAGCCGCCTGGGGCTGGCCATCGCGGCCCGGACCGAACGTCCCAGCCTGCCGTGGGCATTCCAGGTCGTGGATGACCCGACCGTAAACGCCTTTGCGCTTCCCGGCGGGTTCATCTTCGTCACCCGCGGCCTGCTGACGCACATCAGCAACGAGGCAGCGCTGGCGAGCGTCCTGGGCCACGAAAGCGGGCACGTGGCCGCACGGCACACCGTGCAGCAGATCAGCCGCGCCCAGGTGGCCCAGCTCGGGCTGGGCCTGGGGTCGATGCTCTCGTCTGACATCCGGAAATACAGCGACGTGGCGGGCGCCGGCCTGGGCCTGCTGTTCCTGAAGTTCGGCCGCGATGACGAGTCCCAGGCGGATCAGCTGGGCTTCCGCTACGCCCTGGCCGATGGGTACGACGTTCGCCAGATGGTCAGCGTGTTCCAGATGCTCGATCAACAGAACAGGCTGAGTGGCGGCGGGCGGTTGCCCGAGTGGCAGGCAACCCACCCCGACCCGGGAAACCGGATCAAGGCGACCGAGAAGCGCCTGGCGGCCGTGCATGAGGATCTGAACAGCAAGAGGGTCGGCCGGGACGATTTCCTGAAGATGATAGATGGGATGGTATACGGCGAAAACCCGCGCCAGGGGTTTTTCCGGGGACCACTCTTCCTGCACCCGGACCTCAAGTTCCAGTTCCGGTTTCCTGACGGCTGGAAGACCCAGAACGGAAGCGACGCCGTGGTCGGCGGGAGTCCGGCGCAGGATGCGCTGATCGAGCTTCGGGGCGCCCCCGGAACCGCCGCCGTCGCGTCTCAGAACTTCTTCGCCCAGGAGGGGCTTCAGGCCGGAAGCGTTTCCCAGACCAGCATCCATGGATTCCCGGCACTGACCGGCGATTTCAGTGCCCAGACCGACCAGGGGACGATACGGGGGACCGCGGCGTTTATCGAGTATGGCGGAACCACCTACCAGATCACGGCCTACAGCCTGGGCGAGAAGTTCACCGGCTACCGGCCCGTCTTTCAACGCAGCCTCACCAGCTTCGATCGGCTGACTGACCCGAAGGCGCTCGCGGTGCAGCCCATGCGGGTCAAGCTCGAGCGGGCCCCCCGTACCATGACGCTGGGGCAATTCAACTCCCAATTCGCTTCGAGCATTTCGGCGGATGAGGTGGCCCTCATCAACGGCATCGGCATATCCGACCAGGTTCGATCCGGTCAGACTGTGAAGCGGGTCCTTGGAGGCTCGCCGTCGAGGCAGATGGGTGCGGCAGGGGAGCGCCGGTAGGCGGTACTTCGCCGTCGAGTAGTCCTTCCGAGCTAGGCCACATTCCAGTCGAAGGATCGATTCTTCTCAGGCGGCGTTTGCGGTACAATTCGCAGTTGCACCAGACTTCCCTCGGCCGCTCACGGCCAGTGCGGTACATAGATGCGAGCCGGGGCGGTGTGCAACCGTCCCGGCTCGTCCCTTGATCGTGAAGGTCCTGGTGACGAAGAGTCTGTAGGCCATTCGCTGGAGGAACAACTCGTGTTTCGCGTCCTGGCGGTCATTCTGGTCGTGGCCTGGCTCCTCGGGGTCAGCGTTTTCCATGTGGCGGGAGGACTGATACACCTGCTGCTGTTGGTCGCGGTCATCTCAATCTTGTGGCACTTCATTGCAGGGCGTCGCACCAGTGCTTGAGTCGTATCTGAACGCCGGACGAATCTTTCGCTCCGGGTCTCCCTCTGCGTCTACGGGACCACGCGGAGAGAGGGGCTGGGTATCTGGCCCCCAAATGAGGCACAGGAGTCATCATGCGTAACAGTTCATTCCTGTTCACTTTCACTTTGGCTGGCGCCGGACTGCTGGCGGCATGCGGCGGCGCACCCCCACCAGCACCGCCCATCCCAGAGCCGACCGCCGAGGTCGCGCTTCAGGGTCCAACGCGGGATTCGCTCGACGCCGTGCGTCGCGCCGACTCGGTCGAATGGGCCCGTCAGCTCCAGCTCGTCGAGCGCGCCTACTTCGATTCGGTCGAACAGGTACGTCTGGCGGGCGAGACCTCTGGCGGCAATCTCGCCCATGAGGCGGCCCTGACCAGCGCCGATCTCCAACGGGAGCTGGGGGTGATGATCCATTTTGATGTTGCCCGGGCTCAGGTTCTGCCGGACGGCCGGACCGCCCTCGACCGTAAGGTGGCCATTCTCAAAGCCAACCCCACGGTGCGCCTGCAGATCACCGGTGCCTGTGATGAGCGTGGCTCGGACCTGTACAACGTGGCTCTCGGGGAACGCCGGGCTGCCGCGGTCCGGCAGTATTTCGTCGAGAGCGGGATCGACGCCGGCCGGCTAGACGAGATGTCCTCCGGTGAGACGTCACCCATCGACACGGGCAGCGATGAAGCTGCGTGGGCCATGAATCGTCGAGCGGAGTTCGTGATCGTGAGCGGCAATCTGCCGTTGGCGCTGAACTAGATGGCCTGATTCGCCCCGCTCCTGGCGGCGAGCAGTATGGAACGAGGCGGCTGAAAAGCCGCCTCGTTCTATCGCCCCAGCGGAGGCTCCTAGCATCGCGAGGGAGATTCGGGATCCGCTGCAATGGTCGAGTGGCCAGATTCAGTCTTTGAGGACTTGACGGTCGATCCCTCGCTTCGCTCGGGATGATGCAGTTTGGACACCCGGGAAGATGAAGTGTGGACGAACGGGAGGATGAGGGATCTGAGCGGCGCGCCCGTCGCGACCGTCCGACCATTTGTCATCCCGAGCGCAGCGAGGGATCCCTGTGCGCTCCGAGCGGAGCTTGAGGGATCCCTTGTCCGCCTTGTCCGCCTTTCGGTCTACCCCCGGCTCCTGGTTTTCCCCCGAGCGAAATTGGCCAGCACCCCCCGAGCGCCCAACGCGCCCAGACCACCGGGAGAGACCCCTGCGATCCGCCGGGCGGTGGCGCTCAAGTGGCTGGGTGTGGCAAAGCGGAGAATCCTGGCTACGGCCGCGGTACCATACCCCGGGTTGCCGAGCAGCGACGCCGCGCAGGCGATCCGGGTGAGGTCGATCACCCGCTTAAGGTTCGGCGCGCCTCCCGCCCCGAACTGGCGCGACAGATGTTCGCGCGAGCAGCGCAGCCGGCGCGCGATTTCGGTGGTGCGGATCGGCTGGTCCACCCGCTCCAGCAGGTGCTGCCACACCGCCCGCTGCAGCGGCTCGCCCAGCCGGAGCACCCGCGGCGCGTCGCTCAGCGCCTTGAGCCGGCCGGCGGCGGCTGAATGCCGCACTACAAGGTCGCCGGCAACCGCGTTGTCGACGCCGTCGACCAGCACGAGGGCGACCTGCCCGGCCCGGCAGCCGACCAGCAGTGGGCCATCGTCCGGCCGGAACGGCGCGTACGCGACCCAGGGGATTCTGGGGAAGTCGGCCCGGAGTGGGGCGAGAACGGTGAGCGGCGTGCGGGTAGGCGAGAACACCACCGCGTCCACCAACCGCGATTTCAGCGCCCGCTCGAGCCCGGCCAGGGTCGAGCAGCGGACCAGCGTCCACGACTGGCGCGGCGGGAACGAGCTTTTCAGACTCTGGCCAACTTCCACGCTGGACGCGAGGACCACCACCGCGGGCACTCAGGCCTCCCCAGACCCCGCGGAGCTGACGACCGGCGGCGGGGCCCGCCGCGGCCGGCCAGCCCCCACGGCCACCAGCGTCCGGGCCATCTCGCCCGCCCGCTTGAGCACTCCCCGGGCGTTGTCGTAGGAGAGCAGATCGAGCGCCTGGTCCAGCGGCAGCCAGCGGAAGTCGGTGATCCCTTCGTCCTGCTGCGGCAGCACATCGGCCACCGGGCTCTCGAAAAGGAAGAAGTGACAGAATTTGTGGATGTAGCGGCCCTTGAACCGGAAATGCCAGTCGATGATCCGGATCGGGCCGTGCATCGACAAGTCGCTCAGCCCGGTCTCTTCCGCGCTCTCCCGGAACGCCGCCTCGGCTGGCGTCTCCTCGCCCTCGAGGTGCCCCTTCGGGAAACCCCAATGCTCGTACGGATCCCGGATCAGCAGGAAATGCACCGACTGCTCCGGCTGCCGGCGGAACACGATTCCACCGGCGGAGACTTCGCGTTCGGGTTTGCGTTTGGGCTTAGGCATGGGAAGAAGGCTGTCGGCTGTCGGCAATCGGTTCCTTGAGATCAGGATACTTGTGACCAGCGACTGACTCCGTCCCGAAAGCCAGCACGGACAGCCGACAGCTCACAGCTCTCAAAACACCGAAAACTTGAAATACTTCCTCGGGTTCGACTGAATATCCGCGATCAACCGTCTCAGCTCCTGCATCGTCTCGATGGTCTCGTTGTACATCGCCGGGTTCTTGGAGAGCAGGCCCAGCGTTCCCTCCCCTTCCTGGATCCGGGTGAGTGCCGAATCGGCGGCCAGGAGGGTGCGCACCAGGCTCGCTTCCTGGCTCCTGAGCGTGGCCAGCAGCTGCTTCAGGTCCGCCGAGGCGTCTTTGAGATCGCCGGTCCCGGCCCGGGCGTTGTTGAGGATGTCCTGGAGCTGGTTCTCCGCCGTGGCGGAGTCCACCCGGGCGAGGGTGTTCTCGAGATGGGTGGAGGCGTCCAGCACCGCGCCGGAGGTGCGCTCGAAGTTGTCCGTCACCTGGTTGAGCCGGCTGGTCTGGTTCTCGGTGAACTGGACCAGCTTGTTGGCGATCTCGCCGAAGTCCTTGATGCTCCGGCGGAGCGACGCCACGGCGGAGGAGTCGAAGGTCTCCTGTACCCGGGCCGCGACCGTCGCGATGTCGGTGGCGATGCGGCCCGCCTGGGCGGTGAGCTGCCCGACGTCCGGCAGCGTCGCCCCCGGCCAGCGGTCGCCGCCCGGCCGGGCGGTTTCGGCCAGCATGATCCGCACGTTGGGATCGTCCTGGGGCTGGTCCCGGGGGACGATCGTTGCGCTCCACTCCCCGAACAGGCTCTGGGAGGCGGCGATCACCGCCGGCCGGGCCGGCAGCTCGACGCCGCGATACACCCGGAGGTCGGCCTCGACGAACTGGTCGGCCAGCCGGATCGCCTCGACTCGTCCGACCCGGACCCCGCGGTAGGTCACCGGCGCGCCCGGCGTCAGCCCGCCCACCGTGCGGAACCGGGCTACGTGGTTCGCCTCCTGGCGGCCGATGTTCGCCTCGGAGAGCCACAGCGCGCCGCCCACCACCGCGGCCAGGCTGAGGAGCAGCACCACCCCGACCAGGAACTCGTTCCGGCGTTTCATGCGAGGACCTCTACCGCGGCGTGCCGGTCGTGGTCGGTGGGCCGGCCCTCGATGAAGTTCCGCACCACCGGATCGTCGGTGGAACGGATCTCGTCGATGGTGCCCACTTGCCGGATTCGGCCCTGATGCAGCATCGCGATTCGGTCTCCGACGGTGTACGCGCTCCGCATGTCGTGGGTCACGACCACGCCGGTCACCCCCAGCTCCTGCCGGGCGCGCACCATGAGTTCGTCAATCACGGCGGAAGTGACCGGATCGAGTCCGGTCGTCGGTTCGTCGTACAGAATGTAGTGTGGCCTGAGCGCGATCGCCCGGGCGATGCCCACACGCTTCCGCATCCCGCCCGACAGCTCGGCCGGGAAGCGCTCCTCCGCGCCGGCCAGATCCACCAGCGCCAGGCTCTCGTGGATCCGGTCGCGGATCTCGCCCTCCGCCAGCCCGCGCCGCGCCAGCCCCAGGCGGATGTTGTCCGACACCGAGAGCGAGTCGAACAGGGCGGCGAACTGGAAGACGTACCCGATCCGCGCCCGGAGCCCGGTCAGCCCGTCCGGGTCGAGGTCGGCCACCACCTCGCCATCGACCTCCACCGCCCCGGCATCCGGCGTCAGCAGCCCCACGATATGCTTGAGCGCGACGCTCTTGCCGGTTCCCGAGAAGCCGATCACCACCGTGGTCTCGCCGTCGGGGATGTCGAGCGTCATGCCGGCCAGCACGACCTTGGGACCGAAGGACTTGTGAACGTCGGAGAAGCGGATCATGCTCGGCGGCGGCTCGGCGGCTCGGCGGCTCGGCGGCTCGTGTCTCGCGGCGCGGCGCTCGACACGTCGAGACGCCGCCCACTGGCCGAGCCGCCGAGCCGTCGAGCGGCCGAGCCGTCACAACAGCACCAGCGCCCAGAACGCATCCAGCACCAGGATCGCCGAGCACCCTCGCACTACCGCGAGGGTGGTATTGCGCCCCACCCCTTCGGCGCCGCCCCGCGTGGCGAGGCCCAGGATGCAGCCGGCCGAGGGTGACCGCGGCCCCGAAGCTCGCGGCCTTTACCAGCCCGAACCAGATGTCCTTGAACTTGTAGAACAGCCGCAGGCCCTTGACGAACTCGAGGGTCGAGAGGTCGAGCAGGTTGACGGCGGTGACCCAGCCGGCGACGACCCCCAGACCGACCGCGAGGGCTGTCACCACGGGAAACATCAGGATGCCGGCGAGCACCCGGGGCACCACCAGGTAGCTCGCGCGGGTCGTAGGCCAGCGTCTCCAGCGCGTCGACCTGCTCGGTCACCCGCATGGTGCCGAGCTCGGCGGCGATGTTGGCGCCGACCCTGCCGGCCAGGGCGAGCCCGGTCAGCACCGGGCCCAGCTCCATCATGATGGTCTTGCCGACGAGTGCGCCGACGAAGTACACCGGAACGGCGCCGGTGAAGATGTATTTGGAGAGGAGAGCGAGCACGATGCCGGTGAAGGTCGCGATGAACAGCGCGATCGGCACCGAGTCCACGCCGAGCCGCCGCATCTGCGGCACCACGTGCGGGGCCCAGGTGCGGACGTCACCGGCGGCCCGCGCCGTCGCCACCGCGATCTCGCCCAAGCGGGTGACGAACTGCGCCAGCCGGCCGGGGTGTACGGCCGATGGGGAAGTCACGGGGCTAAGGTAGGGTTGGGGCGGAGGGGTGTAAAGAAGCGACGGTCGGAGAAACCGGGCCCAGGGCCGAGGGCCGAGGGCCCAGTTATCAGGATGGACGACAGACTGGGCCCCGGGCCCTGGGCCCCATCAAGCCGCAAAGCTCGCCAACGCCCGCCCGACCTCGCCCTCCCGCAGCCGTTTCAACGCCCGGTCCCGAAGCTGCCGGATGCGCTCCCGGGTGACGCCCAGCATCCCGCCGATCTCTTCCAGCGTATGCTCGCGCCCGCCGTCCAGCCCGAAGTACAGCCGGAGCACCTTCGCGTCCCGGGCCGGCAGGGTGGCCAGCGCGGTTTCGATCTCGTCGGTGAGGAACTTGTCCATCGCCTGCTCTTCGGCGTTGGACTGGTCGTCCACCATGAACCGCTCGATGAGCGAGCGGTCCCCCGCGGGATCGAGGGTCGCGTCCAGTCGCACTTCGGCGGTGTTGAGCGTGGCCAGGCTCTGCACCACCTCGACCGTGAGGCTGGTGGCCTTGGCGATTTCTTCCGGGGTGGGCTCGCGCCGGAGGTCCTGACGCAGGGTCTCGGCCGCCCGGACGATGCGGGTGAGATCGGCCGTCCGGTTGAGCGGCACCCGGACCGTCCGCCCCTGCCGGGCCAGCGAGGCCAGGATCGCCTGGCGGATCCACCAGACGGCGTAGGAAATGAACTTCACTCCATGGTCGGGATCGAATTTCCGGGCCGCCGTCAACAGGCCGACATTGCCCTCGCCGATCAGGTCGGGGAGTGACAGTCCGCGGTTCTGGTATTTCTTGGCCACCGAGATCACGAACCGCGTGTTGCGCTTCACCAGCTCCTGCATCGCCTCCGGATCACCCTCGCGCACCAGCTTGGCGATCGCAATCTCCTGCGGATGGGTGAGCAGCGGGGTCAGGCTCACTTCGTGCAAGTACTGATCGAGGCTGTCGCGGTCGGCGTCGTACACGCCCAGGGTCCGGGCGGTCTCCCGCCGGGCCTTGCGGGGTTTCCGGGTCGGCTGATTGTCCTCGAGGATCTGCTGAACCGGCGAGAGCTTCGGCTCCTTGGGGGATGCCTTGGCGGGTTTCTTTCGCGTGCGCTTCGTCATTGCCGCCGTGCACCTCCGGCACCCTCGAAGTCTCTGCGCCAGCTTGACATGCCCTTGGCGTGCTGGCTAGGTTGTCGTGCTCCCCGGACCCCTGGGGGGCGTCGGGGCGCGCTAATATAACGGGGGCGTAGCTCAGTTGGGAGAGCGCGTGAATGGCATTCACGAGGTCAGGGGTTCGATCCCCCTCGCCTCCATTGGCGACGCCCCGTGAACGCCGCTGCCGCGCGGCCTCGAAGCAGGATCAAGCGGCCTGTTATTGAGGCAGGATCCGTCGTTTATTAGTACAGTGCGGTTGCAGACCGGGCGGCCGAACGATACGATCCGGCGCGAATCGCGGGAATAGCTCAGTTGGTAGAGCACAACCTTGCCAAGGTTGGGGTCGCGGGTTCGAGTCCCGTTTCCCGCTCTCGGCGGCAGAGCTGAAGCTCTGACTCACGATTAGAGGCGGCTGAAGCCGCCTGGATCCGATGGCAGGGTGGAGTCCGTTTTACTGCGGCTTTAGCCGCCGGGCCGAGCCGGGGCTTCAGCCCCGGGTAGCTGAAGCTCTGACTCACGATTAGAGGCGGCTGAAGCCGCCTGAATCCGATGGCAGGGTGGAGTCCGTTTTACTGCGGCTTTAGCCGCCGGGCCGAGCCGGGGCTTCAGCCCCGGGTAGCTGAAGCTCTGACTCACGATTAGAGGCGGCTGAAGCCGCCGTGATGCGGTGGGGCACGAAGGGAAATCGTCGCGGGGTGGAGCAGTCTGGTAGCTCGCCGGGCTCATAACCCGGAGGTCGTGGGTTCAAATCCCACCCCCGCTATTGGCGGACAGACGGACGGGCGGATGGGCGGACGGTGATTCCGGCGGAAGGCGCGCTTCCGGCTGTCGCGCGAGGCACGGCGACAGCGACGGATGCCGGCAATTCCGCGGAGTACCGACCGCCTGGCCGCCCGTCCGACTGTCCGCCCACCCGGGCGGTTAGCTCAGTTGGTTAGAGCGCCACGTTGACATCGTGGAGGTCACAAGTTCGAGCCTTGTACCGCCCATGGGCCCTTAGCTCAATTGGATAGAGCATCTGACTACGGATCAGAAGGTTGGGGGTTCGAGTCCCTCAGGGCCCGTGAAGGAGGACAGGCGTTGAGGCGTTAAGGCGTTGGGAGCAACCAGCTTCATCGCGTCGACGCCTTAACGCCTAACGCCTTGAACGCCTATACCCCACGGGGCGTAGCGCAGCTCGGTAGCGCGCCTGCTTCGGGAGCAGGAGGTCCCGGGTTCAAATCCCGGCGCCCCGATTGACGAGAAAAAGGAGCCCCGCCGTCGAATCGAGACGCGCGGGGCTTCCTTCACCACTACCTGAGGGTACCACCACGCAAACCGAGACCCTGGAGGGCTTCGCCGCCCTGCTCGGAATCTGGGGCGGTATCCTTTCGACCGTCCTCGCCAGCTTGCAGGCCCGCAGCTGGTGGTTCCGCCGTTTCCAGGTGCGGCTCCGGCTCGACGTGACCACCGGCATGCTGTATTCGGTGATGGGCGCCGGCCAGCCGCCCCGGGACCCCAAGGCCGTGCTGGTCGCCGTCAATCAGTGGAAATGCCAATGTCTTCCTCCGCCGCCTCGGTGCCCGTCGCGGCACCAGCTGGAGGCGGCTCTGGCGACCGCTCGAGCCGGTGTTCCGGCACGAGTTCGACCCACCGCTCGAGCTGGGCGCCGAAGGCCGCGGTCTGACCATTCCGCACGACAGCTACGCTGACTTCCTGGCCAACCGCGACTACGCGAGTCTCGTTGTCGAGGACACCCTCGGCCGCCGCTGGTCGCTGCCCGAGAGTGAACTCCGCAAGTTCCGCGATCCCTGAGGCAGCGACGGACCGATCATGAAACGGGTGATTCTCCTGCTGGTGGACGGACTCCGTCCAGACGTGGCCGAAGCCGCCCTGGGCCGGGGCGAGCTGCCACACCTCGCCGCCATGACCGGGGCGGGCGGGATCGGGCGTGGAGTCAGCGTCTTTCCTTCTACTACGTCGGTCGCCTACCTCCCCTTCCTCACCGGTTGCACGCCGGGCACGTGCAACGTGCCCTCCATCAGATGGCTCGACCGCGAAGCGTATGCCGGCCGCTGGTGGCGGGAGCGCGAGAGCGTGCGGAGCTACTGCGGCTACCAGGCCGGCCGGCTCAACGCCGACATCGTGCCCGGCATCCGGACCGATCTTCGAGATCGTCCCCGACAGCATCGGGATCTTCACCCCGGTGTCGAAAGGGCTCACCCCGGCCCGGGACCCCTCCCGCGCCGAACGCCAGTTCTGGGGCGCCCTGGCCCACTACGCCATGTGGCATCAGCCCTCAGACGATGCCGTGCGCCGACACCTGCTCAAGGGCATCGACGCCGGCTGGCGGTTCATCTTCGCCCAGTTCCCGGCCGTGGACGGCTACACCCATCAGAGTACGCCAGAAGGGCCCAAGGTCCTCCGCGCCCTGCGTGAGGTCGACACGACGGTCGGCCTGGTCCGCGCCAGCCTCGAGGCTCGCGGTGAACTCGAGGACACCCTGATTCTCATGGTCAGCGACCACGGGTCGTCGGTGGTGCACACGCACCTCGACCTGGCCGACTGGTTCCGCGGGCAGGGGGTGAAGACCCTCTCCCATCCGGTCCTGTGGGAGCGCGATCCCATGGCCGCCGTCATGGTCGCCGGCAACGGGTCGGCGATGGTGTACGCGAGGCCCAACGAGCCACGGCGCGAGCGCTGGCCGATGGCCCGCCTCAGGGACCCGGCGACCTTCGGAGTGAGGCACGATGTCGTCGGGACCCTGATCACCGAGCCTGCCGTTGCCTTCGTGGCCGCACAGACGGACAGGGCGGGCAAGACGGACAGGGCGGACAGGACGGACAGGACGGACAGGACGGACAGGACGGACAGGACGGACAGGACCGCAAGTTCATACCTGTCCGCCTCGTCCGCCTTGTCCGTCCTATCCGCCAATGGCGAAGCGGAGATCCGTCGCGCAGGGCTCGGAGATCACCTATCGGCCAACCACCGGCGATCCCCTTGAGCTCGGTGGTCCGCTTTCGCTCACCGAGGCGGAGTGGCTCGAGCGGACCTGGGACTCCGGCCTACCCCGACGCCTGCGTTCAGCTGCTGGATCAGTTCCGCGCTCCCCGCACCGGCGATCTCATGGTCGTGGCGCGCGAGGGGTACGACTTCCGCCGCCGGTTCGAGGTCCCCGAGCACAAGTCGGGGCACGGCAGCCTGTTCAAGACCCACATGCAGGTGCCGGTGTGGGCCAGCGAACCGGTCCCACACGGGCCGGTTCGCACGGTGGATCTCTTTCCAACGATGCTCGAATGGCTGGGCGAATCGGTCCCGGACCGACATCGATGGCCGCCCGATCTGGAGTCCGGGCCACGCGGCCGTGGTTGCGTAAGCTCGGTCAACTGGCGACTTTTGTCGCTCGGCGGTTGGACGGCTCGGCGGCTGGACGGCTCAGCGGCTGGCGGCTCGATGGCTCGAGTCGCACCAACTGTCATCCGCGCCCGTAGCTCAGCTGGATAGAGCGCTTGCCTCCGGAGCAAGAGGTCGGACGTTCGAATCGTCTCGGGCGCATTGAGTCCGGTCATCTACCCGCACCGTTGTGCGGGTTTTTTTGTGCGGTGCCGCCGGCGGCGCCCCTCCTGAGCGCTGCTGCTCCGATTCCCCGGCGCTCCCCGCGCCCGCCCTACAGCAGAGGCGCCCGTCATGTTTGCCTCGGAGGGCCGGCCCGAGCCTCGGGATCCCGACGGGATTCGATGCCTGGGCCATCTGACCGTCGAGTCACCGTCGCAACCGACGCGACCTCTACGATCGCCTATCTCCCTACGGCCTCACACGACCCAACCCGACTCCCCAGCACTGCCGGCGAACACCCGGCGATCCTGACGACGGGTTCGCATGCCGACCCACCCGGCCCGGCGGGGGGTGCCGCCCCTGAACTCGAAATGAGCCTGGTGCAGGATGCGCTGGGTGAACTGGACGTCGGGGCCCTCATGCAGGATCCGCCAGCCCTTGACCAGCCCCGTGATGGCACCTGCAGTGTACCAGCGACCGGGTGTGAGCGCAGGATATTCGTCGGCAAATGCGGGCTTCAGCTGAACTTCGCGGAGCATGACGACTCCAGAAGGGGGCACATGGATCGTAGCTACCGGATCAGGAACGCACCGTGAGGACTGCATGAAGGTCGCAGGGCGCTCGAATTCGGGGGCCGTCGTGTACCGGCCACCAGACGTCAGGCAGGTCCTGCCAGTCAGCGCGCCAGCTCGTGCTCGAGCCGGCTGATGCGACCACGCCAGTATGGCTTCGGGCCAGTGGGCAGCAGCCACGCCACCTCGCCGTCGAGCGGCACCCGCATGTTACCGCGCTCTTCGTAGTTCCAGAACCGACCGAGCCACGGGGTGGGGATGACCGTGCCTCCCACGGTCCGCCCGCGCGCTTCGGCGCGCACGGTGTCGATCAGCCCTTCTTGGGTGAAAGTGAAGAGCAGAGTCACGCTGGTACGGTCATCGGTGAGGGTGCCATGAGCTGAGCGTTCGTCCACCGCCTGCCACCGAACCCCCTGGCTGGGCAGCAGCGCTGTGGGATACCAGACCGACTCCGCGAAGAACCGCAGCAGTTCGCCCTCCGCCAGGTCGTCGGTGCCGCGCCGGTGGACCAGGGAGACGAGGCCGAGCAACGACGCGTGCAGCAGGCCCTCCCCGGCCATGTAGGCGTCGTGCACGCGCACGTGTAAACCCGGCAGCATGGTGATCCGACCGTCCCAGTCGAACCCCGGTCGTCGCGTTACGACAAGCTGATCAGACGTGAACGGACTCCAGCGATCCGCCTCTTCCCCCATGTTGAAGGTGCCGCTGTGCCGGATGCGCACCTCGGCCACCATCGGCTGCCCCTCTCTGAGCACGGTGCGGAAGTAGCGTTGTGCCGGAGCCGGGAGGCCCTCGAGTTCCCGGAAATCGACGACCGCCGGGCGAACCGGCACCCGGGCCGCATCCAGCCGCGCCCGCAGTTCCCGGGTGCCTGCGTTCCAGCGGTAGGCGCCGTAGAACAGAGCCGCCAGCAGGCCGGCGACGAGGGCGAGGGTGACGATGAGGAGGGATCTTGGCATCTCCGTGGGTCCTCGACGGTCAGGCGGTCAGGCGGGCAGTACGCGGGTGCGGTACGCGGCACCAACTGGGCCCTGGGCCCTGGGAACTGGGCCCTGAGCGCTCGCCCAAGTTGCCTACCCCTCGAAATCCGGCCATGTTCTCGTCGACCACACGGAGGCACGCTCATGACTGACGACGCGGTCGCGGTCGCCAAGGCCAGCTACGCCCGCTGTCTCCGGGCGCCGGAGTTCCTGCTGGCCTTTTACGGCAACTTCTTTCGCGCCTGCCCTCCCGCCGAGCCGTTGTTCGCCAAGGTCGATCTGCCCCGCCAGGCCCGGCTGCTCCAGCACGCCGTTGGGCTGCTGCTCGCCTTCCCCAAGGGGCCCCCCAAGGAGCCAACACTGCTGTCGCGTCTGGCGGTCAAACACGGGCCCGGGGGGCTGGACATCAATCCCGAATGGTACGCCCCGTTCTGCGAAGCCCTGATCGAGACCGCATCGCAGCACGATCCCGGGTTCACACCTGCCACCGGCGATGCCTGGCGACAGGCGCTGGCGCCGGGAATCACCTATATGAAGGAGTATGGTCGGGGGTAGGCGAGCGGGACGGGGGGAGGAGTCAGGCGTCCAGGCGTTGGGCGTTGGGCGGGCTGATATCGCACCTCATCCCGAACCCGCGCAGCAGGTGAGCGATCTAATCGAGAGTTCTGGTGGTCCGGATCGGGCTCCCGGGACGGGACAGTAGGTCCCTCGCTGCGCTCGGAATGATGAGCCTTTGGCTCGACCGTCGCGACCGACTGCCCGACTGCCCGCCTGCCCGGCCCTACGGCGTCACCTCTCCTGCCACCACCGCCCCCACCCGCGCCTGGCCAATTGTCCCCGCATCGGTCCCGAACCAGATGCTCCGGGTCTTCGGGTCGAACGCCATGTGGCGCACCACCCGGCCGCCGCTCTTGGCGATCTGAATCGGGGTACCGAACTTCCCGGTCTTCGGATCGAACACCACGAACTGGTTGGGCTGCGGCCCGGTCTCCACCTGCCACACCCGTCCCCGATCGTCTCCCGACATTGCATATGGTGCCGACCGCTTGCCGGCGGGATTGGCCCACTCGGTGAAGCGGCCGGTGGCGGGATCGAACCGGGTCAGCGTCCCGCGGGCGTAGTCTCCGATGTAGATCCGGTCGTCCGGCGTGATCACCAGGCGGCGCGCCCGGGCCCCGGGGTCGGACAGCGTGTATTCCTTCAGTTCGAAGCTCACCGGGTCCACCGTGCCAAAGCGGTTGGCGCCGAACTCCACGAACCAGGGTCGGTCCTTCGAGTCCATCACGATGCCATAGGGACGTGACCCGAGTAATGGCAGTCGCACCAGCTGGAAATTCCCGGTGGCGACGCTGAGCTTTCCCACCGCGTTGCTCGACTGGGCCGTGAACCAGATGTCGCCCTTCGAGTCGAACACCAGGGTGTGGGGATCGTCCACCGTCTTGTCGGGGACCGGATAGCGCTGGATGGCCCCGGTGGCGGGATCGAGCCGGCCGATCATGCCGTTCTGATTGCCGGCGTACCACACCATCCCGTCCTTCGCCACGATGAGGTTGTGGGGATGGGTACCGGGATCGATCTCGTAGCGGCGGAATTCCCCGGATCGGGGATCCAGCACGCCGATGTAGTTCCCCACCTGCCCCACGAACCACACCCGACCGTCGGGCGCCGCGAATGGATCTCTGGGTCGAGTGTCCGGCCAGGGAACCGTCCATTCGGTGAGGTCGAGACCGGCAGTCTGGGCTGGCAGGCTGGCGGGAAGGATGGCGAGGGCAAGGGCAACGGCAAGACGGTACATGTGAGACTCCGACGGTCGGGGCCGTCGTGGGGGTTAGTTCCCGTGATCGGACGGGCGGACGGGCGGGCAATCCTGCTATCCCACCTCATCCCGAACCCGCGGAGCGGGTGAGGGATCTGCTATAAGGTACTCGGTGGTCGGGTCGGACCTCCAGCACGGTCGGGTAGATCCCTCGCGGCGCTCGGGATGATGAGGTGTGAAGGCAGGAAGACGCGGCGTGAGGCGCACTCCGCATACCTCCCCCCCGTCGTGACCGGCGCGACCGTCGAGCCCGACACCGCGACCGCCCCCGACACCGCACCGCCCCTCCCCGCAGCCCCCCCTACCCCCCCTATATTACCGTCTCATGCAACCAGCGGAACTGCTCAATTTTCTCCAGCACGCTGGGCGGGATCCGTCCCGCCTCATTTTCGAGGACGAGCTCACCGGGATCCACAACCGCCGCTACCTCCACAGCTACCTCGAGCACAAGGTCCGATGGCAGGACGGCGCGGACTTTCCCTTCTCTCTTCTGCTGTTCGATCTCGACAAGTTCAAGGAAGTCAACGACACCCACGGCCACGACGCTGGTGACCAGCTCCTGACCTGGGTGGCCACCGCTTTGGCCGACGTGGCCGGGGACAGCGGCCTCCCGATCCGGTTCGGTGGAGACGAGTTCGTCCTGCTGCTCCCCAACACCGACCAGGACGGCGCCGAGGACGCGGCCGCCCGCCTGATGCAGCGGATCCGGGACCGCCCGTTCCGGCTCCGGGAGGCCGATGCGACGGTACGGGTGACCCTCAGCGTCGGTTTCGCCACGGCGCCCTCGGATGCGACCGACGCCCGGGGCCTGATGCAGGCGGCCGACACCGCGCTCTACCACTCCAAGCAGTCGGGCCGGAACCAGGCCACCGCCGCCGCCGAGGTCGATCCCCGGAAGGTGTTCCCGCGGACCGCGCTCCACCGGCTGCTGCTCTCCGGTATCGCCGGCCGCGACACCGAACTCCGCGCCGTCTCCGACGCGCTGCTCGGCCTGGGCCGCGGCCAGAGTCAGTTTCTGCTGTTCGAGAGCCCGGCCGGTCTCGGCAAGACCACCCTGCTCGAGACCATTGGCCGGAACCTCACCGGCGAGTCATTCGCCGTGGCGCGGGCGGCGGGCGACGCGCATGAGGGCTATCGCCCCTATTCGCTCGTGACCCGCATCCTGATGACCCTGCTGGACCAGCTCGAAGACAAGGGTGCCGCGGCGGTTCAGGGACTCTCAGCGGCCGAACTGGCTCACCTGGCGCTCATCGTTCCCCAGGTTGGCGGCGACAGCCGGGCGGCGGCGGCGGAGGAGGAGAGCGTGCGCCGCCAGCGGACATTCGGGTCGCTGGCGAGGTTCGTCCCCCGGATCGTGGGGGACCGTCCCCTGGTGCTGCTCATCGACGATCTGCACTTCGCCGACGAGGCCACGCTGCTCCTGTTCCAGGCCCTGCTGTCGAGTCACCAGCTGACGCTGCTGATTGCGGGGACGACGATCGAGCCGATGTCATCCGGCCGGGAACCGGACGCGGCGCCGATCGAACGGTTCTACCGGGCCCGGGCCCGCGAGCTGGGCATCCGGCGGTTCAAGCTCGCATCGCTCACCCGGGACCACATCGGCGAATATCTGCGGAGCGTGTTCCCTCACGTCCGGACACCGGAAGGCTTCGAGGCGGAGCTGGCCCGGGTGACGCAGGGCAATCCGCTCTTTCTGGCCGAGATCATCCGCAAGCTGGTCGCCGATCGCCGGGTCACGCTCACCGGCCAGGTCTGGGAAATCGCTGCCCTCGAGCCCGGATACCTGCCTCGCTCGCTGGAGGAGATCGTCCGCCAGAAGATCGCGGCCCTCGACACCGAGAGCCGGCGCCTGCTGGAGCACGCCTCGACCCTGGGCGAGGGCGTGCCCTTGAGCGTGCTGGCGGGCACGTCGGAGATGGACGAGAACCGGGTGCTCGAGTTCCTCGACCGGGCCGAATCGCTCGGCCTGGTGGCGCTCGACTTCCAGCTCAACGACGAGGTGATGCGGTTCCTCGGCAAGCAGGTGCTGGCGATCACCTACGATGCCATGGATGAGAAGCGCCGCGAGGGGCTGCACGAGCGGGTCGCCACCTACCAGGAAGGTCTGTTCGCACAGAAGCTGCTGCCCTCGGCCTCGCTCCTCGCCTATCACTTCAAGCGTTCGGCCAATCAGGAAAAGGCCCGGCGCTACGAGCAGGCGCAGGCGGCCTTCGCCCACACGGTGTTCGATCCCGAGGAGGCGGAGCGCTACACCACGGAGCTGCTCGAGGAGGAGGCCGAAACCGAGAGCCGCCTCGCCCCCGAAAGCCTGCCGCTGATTCCCGGCCTGGTCCGCTGCTTCATGACCTCCGTGCGATATATCCAGTTGTACCCATCCGACAACCCGGCCATTCCCCAGTCGGTGCAAGTGCTGGCGCAGGCACTGGCTGAGATCCTCGCCCGGAGCCCCTGGATCCACCTGTCGCACGACCGCCGGGTCCTGCTCGGCAACGGCCAGCGGATCGATGTCACCGAATGGGGGACGCTGGCCGATTCGCTGGTCGAGCTGCTGGACCGGTTCGAGCTCTCGGGGCTCACCTTCCAGCGCGGCCTGAGCGAGGACGCACTAGAGACCCTGGTCACGATGCTGGCAGGGCCCAAGCCCGAGGTCATGGACTCGGATTTCTGGAAGCGGTTCACCCGCGAGCGGCGGCTGGGGCGGATCGTGCCGGTGCAGGTCCGCTATTCGAAGGTCATGCGGCGCCGTCCGTCCGCGATCCATCGCGCCATCGCCGAGGAGCAGGCGCTGGACCCCGCCAGCCAGGTCGAGCTTCCCAAGATCCTGCGTGCGCTCCAAGCCGCGGTGAAGACCATCAAGCTCTACCCCGCCGACAGCGAGCCCTCCGCTCGGGCCGCCGACCAGCTGCACGAGGCGGTGCAGGAGGTGCTGCGCAAACGGGAGACCCTGACCATCGCCACGGTCGAACGCGCCTTGCTCGCCAACGGTGTCCGGGTGGACTCCAGCGGTTTCCAGGGCCTGGCGACCGCCACGATGGAGCTGTTCGGTTCGGTCGGCCTCGAGAGCCTGACCTTCTTCAGCGGCATTCCTTTGGCCGATGTGGGGCAGTTCCTCGGAGTGTTCCGCTCCCCGCCGCCGGTCGGCACCGAGAAGGAATTCTGGGACGGGTTCGCCCGGCGCCACGAGCTGGTTGGCCTGGCCTTCAACCAGCGGCAGTACGCGCTGCAGCTGGCCCACGGCCTCCTCGGAGCCGGCGAAGGTGAAGGGGAGGATGACGGGGATGGCGCAGACGCCGGCATGGTCGATCGGCTCACCGCCGAGCCGCTCGAGGAACTGCGCCGGGCGTTTCCGCGGGTCGCGCGTGAACTGCTGGTGAAAGGCGAGCATGCCCTGGTGCGCCGGCTGCTCCGGCGGCTGCTACACGAGTTCGCCGGCCAGTCGGCACCGAACCGGGAGAAGGCGGTGCAGGCCTGTCGCCTGGTACTGGAACGACTGATCCTCGGGCTGCAGCACAAGTTCGCCCAGCTGGCGGCGGATTCCCTGCTGGAGGCGTTGGCGGTCGAGGAGGAAGCGATCGTGCTGCGGGAACTCTCCGGCATCCTGCACGACATGGCCGGGACGGCAGTCCAGTTCGCCGACCATCAACTCGCCAGCCGGATGCTGCTCGATGTGCGGGCGCGGCAGCGGCAGCTCCAGGAGGAGGGCCGGCTCAATGCCGACACCCTGGTGGCGGTGTTCGACAAGCGGCTCGAGCCGCAGGCGATGGCGCTGCTGGACGAGGACATGCGTTCGGGCGACCCCGAGCGGCACGAGCGAGCGGCCCAGATCCTGGGCGCGCTGGGGCCGGCCGGCATTCCGCTGCTGATCGACGTGATCAAGCAGGAAAGCGATTTCCGGGGGCGCCAGCTGGCGGCACGGCTCCTGGCCGAGGCCGGGCCCCAGTCGGGCGCGCAGATCAAGCGAGCCCTGGTCACCGAAATCATCGTCGAGCAGCGCGCCCGGATGCTGGAGGTGATCGACGTGGTCACCACCGATCTGCGGCCGGAACTGCAGCAGTGCCTCAGGGACGGCAATCCCAAGGTGCGTCGGGCGGCGTTTCGGCTGTTCGAGCGCCTGGGGCAGGATGAGCTGATCGACATGGTCTTCCCCTACGCGCGGCACCCCGCTCCCGGAGTGGCCCGGGCCGCGATCCGGGCCTTGGCGTCCTTGCGGACGCCGTCCGCACTCCAGGCGTTGGCCTCGGTGCTGGCCTCGGCCAAGGAGCCCGCCTTGGCGGAACTCTGCTGCCAGGCGCTCGGACAGGCCGATCATCCAGTGGCCATCGAGGCGCTGGGCCGGGCGCTGGGCGCCCCGCGGTTCCTGATCTTCGGCCGCCGCTGGCCCAGCGAGGTCCGGGCCACAGCCGCGATGGCCCTCAAGCGCATCCCCCACCCCGATGCCGTCGCCACCCTGGCGCGCTACGCCAGCGACCGGGACGACAGCGTCCGGTTCCTGGCGGCCGGGCAGGCACCGGTACCGGTGCGGTCGCGAGCGCCGGCGCCAGTGCCAGCGCCAGCGCCAGCGCCCGTGGAAGAGGAGGAGGAAGAGGAGGAGATGAGTCGGTAGGCGGATGGGCGGATGGGCGGATGGGCGGGCTCGACGGTAACGACGGTAGCAACGGTAGCGACGCTCGAGCCTGAACATATCATCTGAGTGCGTAGGCTCATCATCCCAGCGCCTAGGCGCATCATCCCGTCTCACACCTCATCATCCCGAGCGTCAGCGAGGGATCTACTCGCCCGTACTGGCCCTCGCTTCGCTCGGGATGATGAGGTGAGAGGCGGACGATGAGGTGTGGGGCGGGATGATCAGGCGTGAGTCGGGGTGATGCGGTGCGAGGCGCACTCGGCACACCGCCGCGACCGTCCGACCGTCCGACCGCCTGCCCGCCTGCCCCCGCCCGCCCTTTCACCCCACCTTCAAACTCGCTTCACACCACCAAGACAAAGTTGGTCGCGTATCCTGGCCCCAGAGGCTGGGACGACCATTTCCGGGCCGCCCCACCTCCCCGCTCAGGGCCGCTGGTTCCGCCCCTGCCGGACCGGAGGTATCCCGATGCCGCTCCCCACCAGCCCCCGCTGGATCTCGGACGAACCCGTTGAGGACAGTCTCATCCGCCGCGGCGTGAGCCGGCGCGATTTCGTGGAGTATTGTGGCAGCCTCTGCATCGTCCTCGGTGTCGGGAAGAGCGAAGCCCCGAAGATGGTCCGCGCCCTGCTCACCACGCAGCGCCCCCCCGTGATCTGGCTCCAGCTCCAGGAATGCACCGGTTGCGTGGAGAGCGTGTTGCGCACCGCGGAGCCCACCATCGGCGACCTGGTGCTCGACGTGATCTCGCTCGACTACCAGCACACCCTGATGGCCGGCGCCGGGCATGCGGCGGAATCGGCCATGCGGGACTCGATGAAGGCCAACGCCGGCAAGTACATCCTGATGGTCACCGGCTCCATCCCCACCAAAGACGGCGGCATCTATTGCACGGTGGGGGGTCGGACGGCGGAGGTCATCCTGCGGGAGGCGGCGAAGAATGCCGCGGCGGTGGTGGCCATCGGGGCATGCGCCCACTGGGGCAGCGTGCAAGCCGCGCGGCCGAACCCGACCGGCGCCGTCGGCGTCTCGTCGATCATCAAGGACAAGCCGGTCGTCAACATCGCCGGCTGCCCGCCGATCGGCGACGTGGTGACCGCGACCGTGGTCCACTTCCTCACCTTCGGCGCCCTGCCGAAGCTCGACGCGGAGGGCCGCCCGATGTTCGCCTACGGGGCCCGGATCCACGATCAGTGTCCCCGGCGCGCCAACTTCGACGCCGGCCAGTTCGTCGAGACCTTCGACGACGAGGCGGCCCGCAAGGGCTGGTGCCTGTACCACGTGGGCTGCAAGGGCCCCGCGACATTCTCGCCCTGCCCGATCTTCCAGTGGAACACCCGCACCAGCTGGCCCATCGGGGCGGGCCATCCGTGCATCGGCTGCACCGAACCCAACTTCTGGGACACCATGTCGCCGTTCTACGACCGGCTGCCCGACGTGGGCGGGTTCGGGGTCGAGCAGCGGGTGGACATCCTGGGGGCCGCCCTGGCGCTCGGCGCCACGGCCGGCGTGGTGGCGCATGCGGCGGCCACCGGCGTGCACCAGATGCGGGAACGCAAGCGGCAATTGCCGGTGGTGGACAAACCGTCCGATCCCGGAACCCCGAACGCGTAACGGAGGGAGAGCGTCATGGCTGCGACCAAAGTCGTCGTCGATCCGATCACGCGGATCGAGGGGCACCTGCGGATCGAGGTTCAGGCCGAGAACGGCCGGATCACCAACTCCTGGGCGTCGTCCACCCAGTTTCGCGGGATCGAGATCATCATGGAGGGCCGCGACCCGCGCGATGCCTGGGCCTTCACCCAGCGGATCTGCGGCGTGTGCACCGTGGTCCACGCGGTGGCCTCCTGCCGGGCGGTGGAGGACGCCCTCGGAATCCGGATCCCGCCCAACGCCAACATCATCCGCAACCTGATCCACGGGATGCAGTTCATCCAGGATCACGTGATCCACTTCTACCACCTGCACGCGCTGGACTGGGTGGATGTGGTCAGCGCCCTGAAGGCGGATCCCGAGGGTACCGCGCGGATCGCCCGGCAGGTGTCGCCGTGGCCCAACAACTCGGCGACCTACTTCGCCGAGGTGCAGAATCGCCTCAAGAAGTTCGTATCGGGCGGGCAGCTCGGCATCTTCGCCAACGGCTACTGGGGCCACCCGGCCTACAAGCTGCCGCCCGAAGTGAACCTGCTGGCCGTGGCGCACTACCTCGAGGCGCTCGACTGGCAGCGCGACGTGATCCGGCTGCACACCATCTTCGGCGGCAAGAACCCGCACCCCAACTTCCTGGTCGGCGGCATGGCCTCGGCCATCAACCTGGACGACACCGCCACGATCAACGCGGAGCGACTCACCGACATCCGCGACATGATCACCCGGGCCCAGCGGTTCGTGGAGGAGGTGTACTGGCCCGATCTGGTCGCCATCGCCGGCTTCTACAAGGAATGGGGCGCGATCGGCGGCGGGGTCCCGAACTTCCTGTCGTACGGCGAGTTCCCCGAGGGGGACATCACCGACCTCGACAAGTTGTACTTCCCCCGCGGCATCATCCTCAACCGTGATCTCTCCAAGGTCCACCCCTTCGAGCCGGAGAAGGTGCAGGAGTACATCAACAGCTCGTGGTACGAGTACTCCGGCGGGGACGAGGTCGGGCTGCATCCGTACGAAGGGGAAACCAAGGCCAAGTACACCGGACCGCCCACGCCGTGGCACTACCTCCAGGGAGAGAAGAAGTACACCTGGATGAAGGCCCCGCGGTACGACGGCCTGCCCATGCAGGTCGGCCCGCTCTCCCGGATGCTGGTCGGTTTCGCCAGCGGCCACGAGGAGATCCAGGGGATGGTCAAGGAGGTGCTGGACCGGCTGCAGGTCGGGCCGGCGGTGCTGTTCTCCACCCTGGGCCGCACCGCGGCGCGCGGGATCGAAACGGTCCTGCTGGCCCGGCGGATGAATCACTGGTACGACCAGCTCATCGCCCGGATCAAGAGCGGCGACACCCAGACCTTCACCAAGGACAAGTGGGACCCTTCCACCTGGCCCAAGGAGGAAGTGAAGGGCTTCGGCTTCCTGGACGCGCCCCGGGGCGGACTGGGACACTGGGTCAGGATCAAGGACGGCAAGATCACCAAGTATCAGTGCGTCGTGCCCAGCACCTGGAACTGCTCCCCCCGTGACGGCCAGGGCCAGCTCGGCCCGTACGAGGCGGCGCTGGTGGACAATCACCCGCTGCTCAAGCCGGACCAGCCCCTGGAGATCCTGCGGACCATCCACTCGTTCGATCCCTGCATGGCGTGCGGGGTCCATGTCCTCGACGCCGACGGCAACCTGGTCACGGAGGTCAAGGTGCAATGACGACCATCCCTGGCAAACAGCCCCCGGGTGCGCGTCAGGGGTTCACCCTGGCCCACCGGGTGCCGCCGCCGAGCGGAAACTACCACTGGGTCTACCTGTGGGAGTGGCCCATCCGTGCGATGCACTGGATCGCGGTGCTGTCGATCGTCGCCCTGGTGATCACCGGCCTCTACATCGGCAAGCCCTACTTCATCGTCGGCACCGAAACCGGGCGGCCCTTCCTGATGGGGTGGATGCGCTTCATCCACTTCATCGCGGCGGCGTTCCTGGTCGCCACCGGCATTATCCGGGTCTACTGGCTGTTCGCCGGCAACAAGTTCGAGCGCCTGGCGGCGCTGTTTCCGGTCCGCTTCCGGGACTGGGTCAACATGTGGAAGCAGGTCAAGTACTACCTGATGATCCAGCCGGAGAAGGCGCCCCACTATCTCGGCCACAATCCGCTGCAACAGCTGAGCTACACGGCGATGTACGGGCTCACGCTCGTGATGGTGGTGACCGGTTTCGCGATGTACGGCCAGTCCGACCCGTCGGGCTTCTTCTACAAGGCGTTCAACTGGGTTGGCATGCTGTTCGGCGGCATGCCAGTGGTGCGGTTCATACACCATGTGTGCACCTGGCTGTTCCTGACCTTCATCCCCATCCACATCTACCTCGCCATCCGGGCCGATCACCTGGAACGGACCGGGGTGATCTCCTCCATCATCAGCGGCGGGCGGTTCGTCCCGGCCGACGAGAAATACATCGATGGCGAAGACCTCTGACCCGTGCCGGCACCGCGCCCTGGTCCTGGGACTCGGCAATCCGCTGATGGGGGACGACGGATTCGGCCTCGCCGTCCTGGCGCGGCTCCGGGGCGACTGGGAGCTGCCCATGTCGGTGGAGCTGGTGGACGGTGGCACCTGGGGGATGAACCTGCTGCCGCTCATCGAGGACGCGGCGGAGGTGATCCTCATCGATGCCATCCGCACGGGCGCGGCTCCCGGCACCGTGCTCGAGCTCGAGCGCGACCGGCTGCCGAAGTACCTCGCTCACAAGCTCTCCCCGCACCAGATCGACCTGAAGGAAGTGCTGGCGCTCGCCCAGCTCCGGGGCACCCTGCCCTACCGGCTGGTCGCACTTGGCGCGGAGCCGGGGCGGCTGGAGCTGTCGACCATGCTGTCCCCGGCGCTCGAGCAGCGGGTGGACGACGTGGCCCGCGCCGTCGCGCGCCGCCTGGAACAGTGGGGTCACCGGGGCTGCCGTCCGCGGATGCCGGCCCATGCATGAGATGAGCCTCGCGCTCGAAGTGGCGCGGCTGGTGGAACGGGAACTCGCCGCCCACCCCGGTCGGCTGCTCCGGGTCGGGGTCGAGGTCGGTGACGGGGCCGGGGTCGAGCCGGCCAACCTCGCCTTCTGCCTCGAGGCGGTGCTGGCGCCGCCGCCGTTCGGGGGAGCCGAGGCCGATCCTGACCCGCGTGGCCGGAGACACGCTCCGGCTGGACTACCTGGAGGTGGATGATGGCCGTCCGGACGATTGCGGTTCGTGAACGCCTGATGGCCCGGAATGACGAGCTGGCGAGCCAGGTGCGCCGGCGTCTGAGCGGTGCGGGCATCACCGCGTTCAACCTGGTGTCCTCGCCGGGCTCCGGAAAGACCAGCCTGCTGGAGCGCACCCTCGACGCTGCTGGGTGAGGAGCTCGACATCGCCGTCGTCACCGGCGACGTCCAGACCCAGAACGACGCCGATCGGCTGGCCCGCCGCACGGAGCGCCTGGTGCAGGCGGTCGTGACCGGCGGCGCCTGCCATCTGGACGCCAGCCAGGTCGCCGATGCACTCGACGCGATCGACCTCGGCCGAACCCGCCTGCTGTTCGTCGAAAACGTGGGCAACCTGGTCTGCCCGGCCAGCTGGGATCTGGGCGAGGCCGCGAAGATCGTGGTCTTCTCGGTCACCGAGGGCGAGGACAAGCCGCTCAAGTATCCGAAGATGTTCCGGATGGCGCGCTATGCGGTGCTCAACAAGATCGACCTGCTGCCCCACCTGGAGTTCGACCTCGAGCAGGCGATCGCCTGCGCCCGCGAGGTCAATCCCGAGCTCGAGTTCTTCCTGACGTCCGCCCGCACCGGCGAGGGACTCGATCGCTGGTTCGACTTCCTGCGCCAGCAGGTGAAGGTGCCGGCGAGCCTGTGATCCAGGCCCCGCTCCCGCCCCGGCTCCACGCTGCCTGCCGCGTCCGGGTTCGGGGCGTGGTACAGGGCGTCGGGTTCCGGCCGTTCGTGTACCGGCTGGCCCTGAGGCACGGGCTCGGCGGGTGGGTGCGGAACGGGTCGGGTGACGTGCAACTGGCGCTGGAAGGGCCGAGCCTGGAAATCGACGGCTTCCTGGCCGAGCTGCGCACCGAGGCGCCGCCGCTCGCCCGGATCGAAGGGGTGGAGGTCGAACCCGCCGAAGTGCTGGGGCTGGCCGTCTTCGCCATCGAGGAAAGCGCCGACGCCGCCGACAGCCGCCTGCCGGTGCCCCCGGACGTGGCGCTCTGTCCCAGCTGCGAGCACGAGCTGCTGGACCCGGCGAACCGCCGCTACCGCTATCCGTTCATCACCTGCACCGACTGCGGGCCGCGCTACACCGTGATCGACCAGCTCCCCTACGACCGGGAGCGGACCACCATGCGGGCGTTCACGCAATGCGCCGCGTGTGAGGCCGAGTATCACACGCCCGCCAACCGGCGCCTCCACTCGGAAACCAACAGCTGTGCGACCTGCGGGCCGGTCCTCTGGCTGGAAGGGAGCGGGGGCAGCCGGCCGACGTCACGCGGGGACAGCGCCGTGCAGGATGCGGCGGCGCTGCTCCGGTGCGGTGGCATCCTGGCGGTCCGGGGGTTCGGCGGGTACCACCTTGCCTGCGATGCCACCAACCCGGCGGCCGTGGACCTGCTCCGCACCCGCAAGCAGCGGGACGCCAAGCCCCTGGCCGTCATGGTCGCGTCCCGGAAGGAGGCGGAACGGCTGGCCGAGGTCCACGAGCTGGAGGGGGCGCTGCTGGAGTCGCAGGCGCGGCCCATCGTACTCCTCCGCGTGAAGCCGGGACATCCGCTGGCTCCGGGCGTGGCGCCCGGTCTCGATACCGTCGGGCTCATGCTGGCGTCGACCCCGCTGCACCACCTGCTCCTGGAAGCGGCCGGCCACCCGCTGGTCATGACCAGCGGCAACCGGAGCGAGGAACCGATCGCCATCGGCAACGACGAGGCCCGGAACCGGCTCGGCGCGATCGCCGATGCCTTCCTGATGCACGATCGCGAGATCCTCTCCCGCTGCGACGATTCGGTCCTCCGGGTTGTGGGCGACCGGCCGGTGTTGATCCGTCGCGCCCGCGGGTTCGCCCCGCTGCCGCTCACCCTGCCGGTGGCGAGCCCGGTCCCGCTGCTGGCGGTCGGTCCGCACCTCAAGAACACCTTCACGCTGGTGCACGGCGACCAGGCGTGGGTGAGCCCGCACATCGGCGATCTCGAGAACCTCGAAGGGCTCGAGCACTTCCGGCACACGCTGGCGGTCTATCGCCGGCTCTTCCGGATCGAGCCCGAGGCCGTGGTGCACGACCTCCATCCCGCCTACCTCTCGACCCGCGTGGCGGAAGAATTCCGGCTGCCGGCGACGATCGCGGTCCAGCACCATCACGCGCACATCGCCGCGGTGATGGCCGAGCACGGCGAGACCGGACCGGTCCTCGGGGTGGCGTTCGACGGGACCGGGTACGGCCTCGATGGGGCGGTGTGGGGCGCGGAGATCCTGGCCGGGGACCTCACCGGATTCCGGCGCCTCGGGCATCTGCGGTATGCCCCGCTGCCGGGCGGCGATCTCGCGGTACGGCGGCCGTGGCGTGCAGCCCTGGGGTACGCCTCTCTCGATGCAACCGCCCGGGAAGCGCTGGCGCCGGTGTTCGAGGCGGTGCCGGAGAACGAGCTGGCGCTGGCCACACAACAGCTCGAGGCCGGAATCAACACCCCGCTGGCGTCGTCGATGGGCCGGCTGTTCGACGCTGCCGCGGCCATCCTCGGTATCCGCCGGGAGGCCGCCTACGAGGGCCAGGCCGCGATGGAGCTGGAGGCCCTCGCGGGCAGTCACGTCGCGGCGGAATACCCCATGCCGATCGAGGACGACGGCCACGGCGGCTGGCAGCTCGATCCCGTTCCGGCACTCATCCGGCTGGCCCTCCGCCACCGGAAGGGAATGCACCCGGGCGAGCTGGCCGCCGATTTCCACGCCAGCGTCGCCCGGGCGACCGAACTGCTGCTTCGACGCGCCGCCGAGAGCACCGGGATTTCCACCGTGGTCCTGGGCGGCGGCGTGTTCCAGAACGCCCGGCTGCTCACTTCGCTTTGCTGGCGGCTCAAGCACGTCCGCTTCCGCGTTCTGGTCGCGCGGGACCTGCCCCCCAACGATGGCGGCCTCAGTTTCGGACAGGCGGCCATGGCCGCGGCGATCCTGGCCGGGCGCGGCGGGCGCTGAACCTCAACGGTATCGGAGGTCGACAATGTGCCTCGGTATTCCCGGTCGGGTCCTGGACACCCGCGATGACCGCGGGCTGCTGGTGGGGACCGTGGACTTCGGCGGGGTTCGGCGCGAGGTCTGTCTGGCGTACGTGGCGCCGGATATCGCGGTGGGCGATTACGTGATCGTGCACGTCGGGTTCGCGATCACGCGGGTGGACGAGGCCGAGGCCCGGCGCACCTTCGAGGTGCTGAGGGAGATGAGCCAGCTCGAGGAACTGGACTGGATGCGCGAGGTCGCCGAGCAGAGCCTGGCGTCCCCCGCGGGCGGAGGTGCCGCATGAAGTACCTGTCCGAGTACCGGGACGGGGTGTGGCACAGGCGCTGATCGCGAAGATCCGCGCCACCGCCACCCGCCCGTGGACGCTGATGGAAGTCTGCGGCGGCCAGACCCACACCATCGTGCGCCAGGGACTGGACGAGCTGCTCGAGGGCGCCGTCGAGATGATCCACGGGCCGGGCTGTCCGGTGTGCGTGACCCCGCTCGAGCAGATCGACAAGGCGCTGGCCCTGGCGGCCCGGCCCGACGTGATCTTCACCTCGTTCGGCGACATGCTGCGCGTTCCGGGCTCCGAGTGCGACCTGCTGCAGGTCCGTGCCCGCGGCGGCAACATCCGGGTCGTCTACTCGCCGCTCGACGCGCTGGAGCTGGCCTTCGGACCCCCGACCGGGAGGTCGTGTTCTTCGCGGTGGGGTTCGAGACCACGGCCCCCGCCAACGCCATGGCGGTCTGGCGCGCCAAGGAGCTCGACGTCCCCAACTTCAGCGTGCTGGTCTCGCACGTCACGGTTCCGCCCGCCATCACCGCCATTCTGGAGTCGCCCGACAACCGGGTGCAGGGCTTCCTGGCCGCGGGGCATGTCTGCTCCGTCATGGGGTGGACCGAGTACGAGCCGATCGCGGCGCGGTACCGGGTCCCGATCGTCGTCACCGGATTCGAGCCGGTGGACATCCTCGAGGGGATGCTGCTGGTGGTGCGGCAGCTGGAAGAGGGCCGCCATGAAGTCGAGAATCAGTACGTGCGCTCGGTGCGGCGGGAGGGCACTCGCCCCGCCCAGGATCTGGTGCGCAAGGTGTTCCGGCTCACCGACCGGCAGTGGCGCGGCATCGGAGTGATCCCGTCGAGCGGCCTCCAGCTCCGGGAGGAGTATGCCGATTTCGATGCCGAGGTCCGCTTCGGCCTCGAGACGCTGACGGTGAACGAGCCGCCGGAATGCCGAGCCGGTGACGTCCTGCGGGGAAACCTCAAGCCACCCCAGTGCCCGGCCTTCGGCAGCCGCTGCACGCCGGAGCATCCGCTGGGCGCGCCGATGGTCTCCTCCGAGGGAGCCTGCGCGGCGTACTACAACTACGCCCGGTTCCGCGAACCGGTCGCGAAGGAGCGCTGACATGACCACCGTCCGCCTCGACGCTCCGGCCTGTCCACTCCCCGTCACCGACCTGGAGCGGGTGCAGCTGGGTCACGGGTCGGGCGGGAAGCTCAGCGCCGCGCTGCTCCGGGATCGGTTCCTCCCGCGCTTCGCCAATCCCTTTCTGGCCCAGCTGGGTGACGGTGCGATCGTGCCGCTCGGCGGCACTGAGGTCGTGGTCTCGACCGACACCTTCGTGGTGAGCCCGCTCGAGTTCCCGGGCGGGAACATCGGCGCCCTCGCGGTCCACGGTACGCTCAACGACGTGGCAATGATGGGCGCATCTCCGCTGTACCTGACGGCGGGATTCGTGCTCGAGGAGGGGCTGCCGTTCGAGATCCTCGACCGGATCATCGGCACCATGGCCACCGCCGCGGAGCGGGCCGGCGTGAAGCTGGTCACCGGAGACACCAAGGTGGTCGAGCGCGGCAAGGCGGACGGCATGTACATCAACACCACCGGGCTGGGGCTGCTGGATGGCGATTTCCGCCCGGGACCGGACCGGGCCCGGGCCGGCGACCGGATCCTGCTGAGCGGGCCGATCGGCCGTCACGGCATGGCGGTCATGGCCGTGCGGGAGGGGCTGGCGTTCGAGAGCACCATCGAGAGCGACACGGCCGATCTCTCACCGCTGGTCGCCCGGCTCCGGGAACAGGCGGGGAACCGGGTGGCGGCGCTGCGGGACCCGACCCGCGGCGGGCTGGCCAGCGCGCTGAACGAAATCGCCCAGGCGTCGCGGGTGGGAATGGTCCTGGACGAGGCGGCCCTGCCGGTCCCGGAGGACGTGGCCGCGGCGTGCGAGATCCTGGGACTCGACCCGATGTACGTGGCCAACGAAGGGGTGCTGGTGGCCCTGGTTCGCCCCGACGCGGCGGAGACGGCGCTCGCCGCGCTCAAGGCCCACCCGCTGGGGATAGCGGCACGATTTATCGGGCGGGTCGTGGCGGACCATCCCGGCTACGTCGTCACCAACACCGTGGTCGGCGGCACCCGGGTCGTCGACATGCTGCCGGGGGACCAGCTGCCGCGGATCTGCTGAGGGGTCGCGACGGTCGGACGGTCGCGACGGTCGGACCGTGCCGTCGCTACCGTCTACCCGAACAGCCCCTCGACCGACAGATACCGCTCCCCGGTGTCGTAGCAGAACGCCAGCACCCGGCTTCCCGCCTTCATCTCCGGGATCTTCTTGGCCACGGCGGCCAGCGCCGCGCCGGAGGACGGACCGACGAAGATGGCTTCCTCCTTGGCGGAGCGGACGGCGTAGCTGAACGCTTCTTCTTCCGTCACCTGGATCGTCCCGTCGAGAATCTTGGTGTTGAGAATCGCCGGGATGAAGCCGGCGCCGATCCCCTGGATCTTGTGCGGGCTGGGGGTGCCACCGGAGATCACCGGCGACTTGGCTGGCTCGACGGCGAAGACCTGGAGCTTGGGGAATTTCTCTTTCAACACCTCGGCCGCCCCGGTGATATGCCCGCCGGTCCCCACCCCCGTGATGAGGTAGTCGAAGCCTTCGGGGAAGTCCGCCAGGATCTCGCGGGCCGTGGTGCGGCGGTGGATCTCGGTATTGGCCTGGTTCTCGAACTGCTGGGGCATCCAGCTCCCCGGCGTCTGGCGCGATCAGCTCGCCGGCGCGCTCGATGGCGCCTTTCATGCCCTTCTCACGCGGGGTCAGATCGAGCTCGGCGCCGTAGGCCGTCATGATCCTCCGGCGCTCGATCGTCATCGACTCGGGCATGACCAGAATCAGCTTGTAGCCCTTCACCGCGGCGACCATGGCCAGCCCGATGCCGGTGTTGCCGGTGGTCGGCTCGATGATCACGCATCCCCGGCTTGAGCACGCCGCGCTTCTCGGCGTCTTCGATCATGGCCAGCCCGATGCGGTCCTTGATGCTGCCGCCGGGGTTGGCCCGTTCCAGCTTGAGCCAGACCTCCACCTTCTTGTCGAACAGCCGGTTGATGCGGACGTGGGGCGTGTTACCGATGGTCTCGAGAATGGCTGGGGCTTTCATGGGTTCGGCCTCGGGTTCGCGTAAGGTCCTGGACGACGGCCCGGGACCTGAGGTCACGCGGGCAGGCTCAACGGCAGGAGCAGGTCCCGCAACATCGGCCTGGCAGGGTGGACCGGAACTGGCCGGGATGGGGGAACGTCATACTAGATATTGTACTCCAACAGGATCTTCCATCGCTCGGGGCCGTTCGACCGCGGCGCCGTGGGTGACCACCGAGCCCGGGGGCACGCTGTGGGTGAGCCAGACGTTGCCCCCGATGATGCTGCCGGCTCCGATGACCGTCTCGCCACCCAGCACCGTCGCGTTGGCGTAGATCACCACATCGTTCTCGATGGTCGGGTGGCGCTTGTGCAGCGCCAGCTCCTTGCGGACGCTCAGGGCGCCGAGCGTCACGCCCTGGTACAGCCGCACCCGGTCGCCGATCAGGGCGGTGGCACCGATCACGATGCCGGTGCCGTGGTCGATCGCCAGCGACCGGCCGATCCGGGCCTCGGGGTTGATGTCGATCCCGGTTTCGCGGTGGGCGAACTCGGTGATGAGCCGGGGGAGCAGCGCCACCCCCAGGCCCGAGAGCCTGTGGGCGATCCGAAAGCACGCCAGCGCGAAGAACCCGGGATAGGCGAGCAGCACCTCGTCGACACTGCCGGCCGCCGGGTCGGCCTCACAGGTGGCCTGGGCATCGAGTTTGAGAGCGGCGGCGAGCTCGGGCAGGGAGCTCAGGAACTGGCCGCTCAGCTCGGTGGCCAGCGCCGTCTTCACTCCCTGCCCCATCAGGAAGGTGGCGAGACGCGACCGCAGCTGCGCCAGCTCGGCTTTGATTTCTCGCGCCGTGGTACTCTGGGACGCCGCGAAGTGGGGGAACAGCAGGCTCAGCGCCGCGTGGGTGAACTCCTCCGCCGAGCGATGCGCCTGGACGGGGAGGGTGTAACCCTCCCGGGCCGCCGCCACGGCCCGCGCGAAATCGTCCAGGACGGAGTTCATTCGGGGCAAGTTAACCCGATTGCGGCCGGCGGCGAGATCCGGCCGGGCAACCGGCATCGCCTGGCGAGGGGCGGGAACCGGACCGTCGCGACCATCCGGCCGTCCAGCCCCCAGTCCCCAGTCCCCGCCCCTAGCGGTCTCCTCCCGGGCGATGGAGATTTGCGTTCGAGCATGGTGGAAACCCGGCCTTGTCGGACCCGTGACCGGCGGCTGCCTTCGTTCCATCATCCTGAACGACGGAACCAAATGGTCGTCCGCTTCGTTGTAACTATTCAATATCCCCTCGAACTTCGGGGGGGGCCATGACCATCGAACCCGATCCCCGTCTCCCCGGTGCCCCGACCGAGTTTGCTGCTCGCGACCTCGGCGCCCCCTACCCGAGCTTCCCCGAGCTGTTGCCGGGTGACGAGATCCGGGCGGGCCGCTACGCCGTGCGGTTCGCGCGCTCGGTGGACGATCTCGACCAGATCGAGCGGCTGCGCTTCGAGGTGTTCAACCTCGAGCTGGGCGAGGGACTCGACAGCGCCTTTGCGACCGGTCGGGACCACGATGAGCTCGACGTCCATTTTCACCATCTGCTCATCGCCTGCATGGCCACGGACGAGGTGGTCGGCACTTACCGGCTGCAGACCTCGGAGATGGCCGCCCGGCACCAGGGGTTCTATTCGGCGGGGGAGTTCGATCTCGGGGGGTTGCCGCCGGAATTCCTCACCCGTGCGGTGGAAGTCGGGCGGGCCTGCGTGGCCCGGGATCACCGGAACGGGCGGGTGCTCAATCTGTTGTGGCGGGGACTGGCCCGGTACATGGTCCTGAACCGCAAGCGCCATCTCTTCGGCTGCTGCTCGCTGACCTCACAGGACCCCGCCCTGGGGCAGGCAACCATGGCGTTCCTCAGGAAGGCGGGACATGGGCATCCTTCGCTGGAGGCCCCGCCGCTCAGGGGATTCGGCTGCGAGGACGCCCGACCCGATGCGGTCGCTCGGGCCACCGTGCACATTCCGCCGCTGTTTCAGAGCTACCTGACCCTCGGGGCGAAGGTGCTGGGCGCTCCGGCGATCGACCGGCAGTTCAAGACGATCGACTTCCTCGTGGCGCTCGATGTCGCCGAGCTCGACGACCACAGCTATCGGTTCTTCTTCCGTTGACCGCGGGAGTCTCCGGGCGCTCCGGCGGCTCGTCCTGTTCGCCGCCTGGACGCTGGGCAGCCTCGCGGCCGTGGCCATAGGCACGCTGCTGGTGGCGCCGCTCCGGCCGGCGCGGCGGGTGGTCCGGCGGAGGGTGCTTCGCTGGTGGGCCCGTGGCACGGCCCGCCTGCTCGGGGTCCGGATCGCGGTCGAGGGAGCGGTGCCTGACGCGCCCTTCTTCCTCGTCTCCAACCACCTGAGCTATCTCGATATCGTGGTCTACGCGGCCACGATGCCGGCCCGATTCGTGGCCAAGCGGGAGGTGCGGCGGTGGCCGGGACTGGGCGTCCTGGCGCGGGCCGGCGGGACGATCTTCATCGATCGGGAGGTCAAGCGGGACGCGGTGCGGGTACTCGCCGACCTCTCCCGGGCCGTGGCGGACGGCGATGGCGTCGTGGTCTTCGCCGAGGCCACCAGCACGGCGGGGCACGGCGTCCTGCCGTTCCGGTCGGCGCTGCTGGAATGGGCCGCCCGGAGCGGGCATCCCGTGCACTATGCCAGCATCGGGTATCGCACGCCGCCGGAGGGCCAGCCGGCGCACCGGGCGGTCTGCTGGTGGGGTGACATGCCTTTCGGCGGGCACTTCCTCGGACTGTGCCGCCTGCCCTGGATCGAAACGACGATCCGGGTCGGCGCCACGCCGATCACCGAAAGCGATCGGAAGCGCCTGGCCGACCGGCTGCATCAGGCGGTATCGGAGCAGTTCATACCCGTGGTCATGGAGTGACGATGGCGGAACGACTCGAAGCAGTGGAAGGCAATCTCCTGTTGCTGCGCCAGGCCGTGACGGTGCTCGAGCGCATGGACGACCCGACCTATCGAAGTGGTGGCGCGGCTCCGGGATCTCGGCGATCGGGGTGCATTTCCGGCACGTGTTCGATCACTACCGGGCCTTCCTGATGGGCCTGGCGACCGATGAGATCGACTACGATGCGCGGAACCGCGAGGGCCCGCTCGAGACCGACCGGCGCCTCGCCATGGCCACCGCGCTGGGCTTCCTGGCCGATCTGGATCGGATCGACGGCGCCATCGCCAACCGGCCGCTCCGAATCACGCTCCGCAGCGTGGCGGGTGATGATCCGGCGCCGGACTGGAGCCAGTCCTCGCTCAAGCGCGAGCTCCAGTTCCTGGTCAGTCACACCGTTCATCACTACGCGCTCATCAAGGAACTCCTGCGCCGGACCGGATTCGACGCCGGTGACGGGTTCGGCGTCGCTCCGTCGACCATCGCCGCCCTGCGCCACGACCCGGCATGTGCACGGTAAGCTGGGCGCCGGAGCCGGACGCCTACACCCTGTACTTCAATCGGGATGAGCGGCTCAGCCGCCGGCCGGCCGAGCCGCCGCGGGAGCGGGAGCTCGGGTCGGTGCGCTATCTCTCGCCGCTGGACGGTGACTTCGGCGGCACCTGGCTGGCCGTGAACGAGTTCGGCCTCACTGTGGGCATCACCAACCGGTACCGGATCCCTGGCTACGCGCCGCCCTCCCGGCCTCGCAGCCGGGGCTTCGTGGTTCTGGATCTGGTGGGATACGCCGCCGCTCAGGACGCCATCGCGGATCTGGAGCGGCAGGAGCTGGGTGAGGTGCAGCCGTTCACGCTGCTCGCGGTCGAGCCGGGCCAGCCGGCTCGGCTGGCGGCGTGGGATGGTCAGCAGCTCACCGTGGCCGCCAAGCGGGCGCCCGGGCTGCTGCTCACCAGCTCCTCCGTGACCGAGCCCGAGGTGGCCGCCAACCGGCGGGCCCTGTTCACGGCCCTCGACCATGTCACCCCTGAGACGCTCCTCGCCCTGCACCGGAGCCATCTGCCGGAGCGGGGGCGGCTCTCGATCTGCATGCACCGGGAAGACGCCGAGACCCAGAGCCTGAGCCAGGTGGTGGTCACGGGGGCGGCGATCCGGCTGACCCATGTCCCGGACGCCCCATGCCGCGGCGCCGCCCTGCCGACGCTGTCCCTGGCACGCCGCCCCGCACCCTGCCCGACCCCGAATTGACCCTGCCGATGGACGAGGCACCCGGTACACGCCGCCCCCGCCGGCGCTGGTTCCTGTGGGGCTACCTGTTGCTGCTGGCCGCATCCCACCTCGTCCGTCGACTCGATCCCTACGACCCCAAGCCCGATCCCGGCGAATCCATCGTCACGGTCAGGGCGGTCGATGGCGATCGGGAGCTCGATCGGCCGGTCCGGCTCGCCTACGCCGCCTTCGGCCCGGCGGCGACCAGCGAATCGGTTCCGACCATCGTGCTGATCCACGGTAGTCCCGGAGACAACGGCGAGGTGTCCGAAGCGGCCCGGCTGCTCGGGGCCCGGTATCGCGCCCTCGCGCCTGACCTCGTGGGGTTCGGCGGCTCAACGCGGGACGTGCCGGACTACTCCAACCGTGCCCACGCGCGGTATCTGCTGCAACTGCTCGACAGCCTCCACATCTCGAGCGCCCATCTGGCGGGGTTCAGCATGGGCGGTGGAGTGGCGCTGCAGCTCGAGGCCCTGGCTCCCGAGCGGGTGCGCTCCATCACCATGCTGGCGGCGATCGGGGCCCAGGAGTACGAGCTGCTCGGCGACTATCACCTCAACCACGGCATTCACGGTCTCCAGCTGGCCGGCCTGTGGCTACTCACGGAGGCCACGCCCCATTTCGGCTGGCTGGACGACGCGTTTCTGAGTGTCGCCTACGCCAGAAACTTCTACGACACCGATCAGCGCCCGCTGCGCCACATCCTCGACCGGTACGCCGGGCCGATGCTGATCCTGCAGGGGTCGCGCGACGTGCTGGTGAATCCGGCCGTCGCCCGCGAGCACGCCCGGATCGTGCCGCAGAGCGAGCTGCAGATGACCGACGGAGACCACTTCGCCGCCTTCCAGCACCCCGACGAGGTGGCGCGGGCGATCGGCGATTTCGTCGACCGGGTGGAGCGGGGCACGGCCACGGTCCGCGCCACCGCCGATCGGGCCCGCCTGGTGGAGGCCGCCCCGCCGTTCGATCCCCGCGACCTCCCCCGGCTCGAGGGCTTCGGGCTGGTGGTGGTCTTCGCCCTCATCATGGCGGCCACGCTGGTCAGCGAGGACCTGACCTGCATCACCGCCGGGCTGATGATCGCCCGAGGCACGCTGGGGTTCGGGACGGGAACCCTGGCGTGTTTCCTCGGGATCTTCGTCGGCGACCTGCTGGTCTTCCTGGCGGGGCGGAAACTGGGACGGAGGGTGCTGCGGTGGGGACCGGTCCGGTGGTTCATCTCGCCCGAAGCGATCGCCTGGAGCTCGCAATGGCTCGAGCGTCGAGGGGCGGCGCTGGTGTTCGCCACCCGGGTCCTGCCCGGCACCCGGCTCCCGACCTACTTCGCGGCCGGCGTGCTGCGCACCAGCCTGGCGAAGTTCGCCCTGTACTTCTTCGTGGCCTGCGCAGTCTGGACGCCGGTGATCGTCGGGGTGTCGGCGGCCTTCGGCGAGATCGTCCAGCGGCTGTTCGACGTCATGCGCCACCACGCGGGGCTGTACCTGGTGGCGACGGCACTGGTCCTGTTCGTGCTGCTCAAGCTGCTGATCCCGCTCGCCACGTGGAGAGGAAGGCGGCTGCACCTGTCCCGCTGGAGACGGCTTACCCGGTGGGAATTCTGGCCCCGGTGGGCGTTCTACCCGCCGGTGGTGCTGTACGCCGCGTGGCTCGCGCTGCGCCACCGCCGGCCGCTGCTCTTTACGGCCGTCAATCCAGCCATTCCCGGCGGCGGGTTCGTCGGGGAATCGAAATCCGGCATCCTCCGCGGGCTGTCTCACAGCCCGGAGTTGATAGCGCCGTGGGCCCTGGTTCCGGCGTCGTTGGCCGCCGCGAAGCGGGTGGCGCAGGTGCTGGCGTTTCACCAGGCCCAGGGTAGCAGCTGGCCCCTGGTGCTCAAGCCGGACATCGGCGAGCGCGGCTCCGGCGTCGCGATGATCTGGTCGGCCGCGGAGGCCCAGGCCTACCTGGAGCTGGCGGGGGGGGACACCATCGTTCAGGCCTACGCCCCCGGAGGGGAATTCGGGGTGTTCTGGATGCGGCACCCGGACGCGCCTCACGGCAGGATCTTCTCGATCACCGAGAAACGGTTCCCGGCGGTACGCGGCGACGGGCACCAGACGCTGGAGGAACTGATCCTCGAGGACGACCGGGCGGTGTGCATGGCCCCGCTGCACCTCCGGCGCCACGCCAGCCGGCTCACCTGGGTTCCCGCCGCCGGCGAGGCGGTGCCCCTGGTCGATCTGGGAACCCATTGCCGGGGGGCGGCGTTCTACGACGGCGAGTGGGTCAAGACGCCGGCGCTCGAAGCGGCTATCGATCGCCTGAGCCGGGGCTTTGAGGGCTTCTGGTTCGGTCGGTACGACATTCGAGCGGTCAGCGTGGAGCAGCTGCGGTCCGGTGCGGGGTTCCGGGTGGTAGAGCTGAATGGGGCCACCTCCGAAGCCACCCACATCTACGATCCGAAGAACGGGCTCCTGGCCGCCTACCGGACCCTGTTCGAACAATGGCGGGCCCTGTTCACGATCGCGGCGGCCAACGTGGCCCGCGGAACGAAGCCGACGACCCTGGCCGAGCTGATTCGCCTGATCCGGCGCCACGGGGCGGCGATCCGGAGTCACGAAGCCCGACTGTCCGCCGCACGCTGAAGCGGACTTCACCGAAAGGAGCGAACCCGATGCCCAACATCGAGGCGATGGAGCTGCCGCGGACGGCCGCCATCCTGAGCTGGATCGGCCAGCTCGTCGCCGCCGCCATCCTGCTCCAGACCCTGTACTTCAAGTTCACCGGCGCGCCCGAGTCGGTTTACATCTTCACCACCCTCGGGATGGAGCCGTGGGGACGGATCGCCAGCGGCGTGGTCGAGCTGGTGGCGGCGCTCATGCTCCTGGTCCCCGCCACCGCCGGGATCGGGGCCGTGATCGCGCTCGGCGTCATGGCGGGCGCCATCCTGTCCCACCTGACCAAGCTGGGCATCTCCGTCCAGGGCGACGGCGGCCTGCTCTTTGGCCTGGCGGTGACGGTCTTCCTTGCGTCGCTGCTGGTGGCCTGGCTCCGGCGGGAATCGATTCCCGTGGTGCGGAACTTTGTGTGAGTGAAGAGTGAAGTGAGTGGTGAGCAGTGAGCGGTGAGAAGTGAGAAGTGCGGAGAGGAGAAGCAACTCCGAAGTTGAAACAACCGCGGACCCCGATCTGATAGCTGATAGCTGATAGCTGATAGCTGATAGCTGATAGCTGATAGCTGATAGCTGACAGCCGACAGCCGACAGCCGATCATCAGTCTCCCGGCACCCAGAACCCCAGCGGGCACAACGACCGCACGAACGCCTCGCCGGACGGGGTGAACGGCCGCCGCCACGCGAAGGAAGTAACCGGCTGGTCGACTTCCTGGCTGGCCGCCCGGACCAGGTGCCTGGCCAGGCCGCGGGCCTGGCACGCCGGATGGGTCCAGATCGTCTCCACCGTCCAGGTGGTCATGGGCGCCACTCCGGTAGCCGGCCGACGTTCCTCGTCCCAGTCATCCCACGACCACCACGCCCAGCGCGGCCGGGCGCGCAGCACCGCCAGCCCCACGGCCGTCCCGGCCTCGCGCGCTACGAAGACCCTGTTGTCCTCCTTGGAGCCCACGGTGTAGGCGGGGGTGTGGAACGGGGTGTCGCGCATTGCCCGTCGCGCCACCTGCTCGGCCATGGACCGCTCGGCTTCCGGGGAGCCGTCGGTCACCAGCAGGATCTCGGCGTTACCCACGCGGGCGAGCACCCGTTCTCCCGGCCGGACGGGAACGGGGACTGCATCGAGCTGAACCGGTGCGCGGGGCATTGATGTGGCCGTCTGGTCGAGCTTGAAAAGTAAGGGCCTCGGGCGTCGGGCGTCAGGCGTCGGGCGTCGGGCGTCATTACCTTACGCCGGGCAGCCTCACACCCTGACGCGCCACGCCTGACGCCTTCCCTCCCTCCCCATGCTCCTGATGGACCGCGAGAACCTGTTCAAGCCCGGCTGGTCGCACGTGCTGTCGAGTACCAACAGCCTGGCCGAGCTGGATGCACTCCGGGTCCGGGTGGGGGCGCCGCGAGAGGCGTATCACATCGGCAACGGGTCCCGTCCCCATCTCGATCTCAAACTGGAACCGCGTGAGCGGGCCCTTACGGATCCCGCGGTGCGGGTGTTCGAGAGCAGCCGCGAGCTGCTCCGCTTCTGGCACCGGCTCCACGCCGCCGGGGGCGGAAGGGAGGCCGGGCCGTGACCGGTCCCCCCTCCCCGCGCGGCGGCGACGGCCAGGCGCCCGCGCTCCTGATCCGGGCCCTGAGGAAATCCTACGGGAAGGTCCGGGCGGTCGACGGGCTCGACCTCGAGGTCTCCCCGGGCGAATGCTTCGGCCTGCTGGGGCCGAACGGCGCAGGCAAGACTACGACCATCGAAATCTGTGAAGGCCTCACCGCCGCCGACGAAGGCGAGGTGCGGGTGCTGGGCCGCCGGTGGAGCGAGGCCGAGTCCGATCTTCGGGCCCGGGTCGGGGTGTCGCTGCAGGAGACCCAGTTCTCCGAGAAGCTCACCGTTCTCGAAACGGTCCGGTTGTTCCGCAGCTTCTACCAGCGCGGACCGACGCCGGCGATGGTCCTCGACCGGGTCCAGCTCGCCGAGAAGCGGCAGGCCCGGGTCGGTCAGCTGAGCGGGGGACAGAAACAGCGGCTGGCGCTTGCCTGTGCCCTGGTGGGCGAGCCCGAGCTGCTGTTCCTGGACGAGCCGACTACCGGGCTGGATCCGCAGTCCCGGCGCCAGCTCTGGGAGCTGATCGAAGATTTCCGGGCCGCTGGGCGCACAGTCATTCTCACCACTCACTACATGGAGGAAGCGGAGCGGCTGTGCGACCGCGTCGCCATCATCGATCACGGGAGAGTGATCGCCCTGGGCACGCCGCGCGAACTGATTGCGTCGCTCGGCGCCGAACAGGTGGTCGAGGTTGCCGTCGCCGGAGGAACCGCCGGCGCCGGTCTGGCTCAGGCCTGCCGCGACCTCGCCGGAGTGCTCGACGTACGACAGGAGCAGGATCGGCTGTCGTGCCGGGTGGCGCGAATGCACGAGACCCTCCCGGCCCTGCTCGGGGTGCTCCGAACCGGCGGCGTGGTGCTCGAGGAACTCCGCACCCACGCCCCGACCCTCGAGGACGTGTTCGTCGGGCTCACCGGGAGACACCTCCGCGATGCCTAGGTTCGGCGGCAGCCTCCGGGCGCTGGTGCAGGTGCGGCTGCGCGAATTTTTCCGCGAGCCGGAGGCGGTGTTCTGGACCTACGTCTTCCCGATCCTGCTCGCCGGCGGTCTGGGCATCGCCTTCCGAAGCCAGCCGGCCGAGCATCTGCCGGTCGGGTGGGCCGACTGGATGGGCGACACCGGATCGGTACGAGCCGCGCTGGTGGCCGACAGCGGCCTCGTGGTCGAGGGGTTCCGGGACTCGACCACGGCCGCCGCGGCCCTCCGCAACGGGAAGATCGCGCTCCTGGTCATCCCCGCGCCCGAGGGCGTCCGCTACCGCTACGATGACACCCGCCCCGAATCGGCGCCAGCACGCCTCCGGGTCGACGATGCCCTCCAGCGGGCCGCCGGCCGGCGGGATCCCGTGCCGGCCGCCGACGAGCACGTGCGTGAGAAAGGGTCCCGGTACATCGATTTCCTGGTCCCGGGGCTCATCGGCCTCAACCTGATGGGGAGCGGGGTCTGGGGAACCGGATTCTCGATCGTGGACGCCCGGCGGAAGAAACTGCTGAAGCGCCTGCGGGCCACTCCGATGTCGCGGGCGGAATACCTGCTGTCGTTCCCGCTGGCCCAGATTCTTCTGCTGGTGGTAGAAGTGGGAATCATCCTGCTCTTCGGCGTGCTGGTATTCGACGTGCCGGTCAGGGGCTCGCTCGCGGCCCTGGCCCTGGTGTGCCTGGTCGGGTCACTCACATTCGGTGCGCTGGGCGTCCTCGCCGCCGCCCGGCCCACCACCATCGAGGGCGCCTCCGGCGTCATGAACCTGGTGCTGCTGCCGATGTGGGTGCTGTCCGGCGTGTTCTTCTCGGCAGCCCGCTTTCCCGACGCCATCCAGCCCTTCATCCGGGCCCTGCCACTTACCGCCCTGGTAGATGCCCTGCGGCTCCTGATGCTCGAAGGGGCGTCGCTCGCCGCGGTGACCGGCTACCTCGGCATCCTGGCGGCTTGGCTGGTGGGGACGTTCCTGGTGGCGCTCAGGATATTCCGGTGGCAGTAGTGAGAAGTGAGGAGTGAGAAGTGAGAAGTGAGAAGTGAGAAGTGAGAGGTGAGAAGTGTGGAGGCTGGTACAGTATTCTCACTGCCGACCGCTCACCGCTCACCGCTCACTGCTCGCCGCTCACTTCTCACTTCTCACTTCCAGGTTCCTCTGGAGTCAGGCGTCAGGCAGGAACCGGTCCACCCGGAATGGCGTGAGATCGAACCGGGACGTCCCCACCGTCGCCAGGTCGGCTACGACCTCTCCGATCGCGCTGGCGAACTTGAAGCCGTGGCCGGAGCAGGCGCTGGCCAGCACCATCCGCGGTTCCTCGGGATGAAACCCCAGGACGAAATGCTGGTCCGGCGTGTTGGTGTAGAGGCAGGTAACGGCTTCCCGAAGTGTCCCTTCCGCATCCGGAATCGTCGACCGCAGGATCTGACGCATATCCTCGATCTCACCATCCGCGACGCTCGGCACCAGTGCGTCCACGGCGAGGTTTTCTCCCTCGTGGTGTTTGGCCACCTTGAATCCCGCACCATGGTCCGGCACCCCGTAGAACAGGCGACCGGGCGCCCACTCCCAGATGAAGACCGGGAGCCGATCGGCCCCGAACTGCGCCGGATTCCGGCGCGGCTCGAACCAGAACATCACCTGGCGTTCGACTGCGAGCGGGATTCCGGCGCCGACGAGCGGCCCGGCCCCCGGTCCGGCCGCGAGTATGGCCGCGCCGCACTCGATGGTCCCCGCGGATGTCGCGAGCACCAGGCCGGCTCTCGACCGCCGCCATCCCGTTACCATGGTCTCGAGTCGCAGGCTTGCCCCGGCGCGCACCGCCAGCGCAAGGCAGCTCTCGACGCACCCCTCCGGGTCGAGAAACCCCGCCCGGTGCTCCAGGACGCCCACCGTGCCTGCCGTGGCCTCGAACGCCGGGAATCGGCCGCGGATGCCGGCAGCATCCAGCAGTTCGAACGGCACGCCGTGGACCTCGGCGCTGGAGCGGGAGCCGCGCACCAGTTCGCCGTCGGGCGGGCCCAGCATGAGTCCGCCGGTTCGGCGGAGGAGGCGGCGGCCGCTGTCCCGTTCGAGCGCCTCCCACAGCTCCGCCGCCCGCCGTACCAGCGGGACGTAGACCGGCGATTCGTAGTAGGCCTCGCGGATGACACGGGAACGACCGTGGGTGGAGCCGTGCGGGTGAGGCGGGCTGTAGCGATCGACGCCGACCACGCTGACCCCGCGCCGGGCGAGGGTGAGGAGGGCGGCGCTCCCGGCGGCCCCGAGACCGATGACCGCGACGTCGGCCCGGGCCGGCACCTACATGCCGAGGTGGCGGTGGCGGTCGAGCAGAAAACGCTGCTCGTCCATGATCACCCGGAGAGGAATGCCTTCTTCGAGCCTGACGGCCACCTCCGCGCGCACTACGCGCAGCACGATGCCCCGGATGTGGCAGGTTTCGCCGCGCTTGAACCGCACCGTTCCGACCACCTCGAACCCGGGTTCGGGCGAGGCCGCCTGACCGAGCCGGAAGCGGAGGCCCCGCTCGGAGACGTCCACGACTTCGAAGGTATGTCCCTGCACCAGCAGCTTGGGTCTAAGCGCCGTGGGGTAGGCCACCCGGTAGTGCGCCCGTTCGTGCGCCCAGGATGTCATCAGCAGCTGCCCTACCAGAGCAGCCCGGTCCGCCGTGGACTCGCGGGTCCCATGGGAACCGTGCCCGCCAGCCGCTCCTGCCCCCGTATCAGGCGCACCGCCGCTTCGTTCCCCGTGACCCGCAGCACTTCGCCCTCGATCTCGACCGCCCGATCGGCCGGGAAACGCAGGGTAGCGTGCACGATGTCGCCGATCGTGACCCCGTTTCCATCCTGGGTCGTGAGGCGAAAGCGGAGCCCCTCCGGGGAGAGGTCCACCACCTCATAACTGTGGTGGTCGGTGGTCTCCAGCCGCGGCGCCAGCCGACCGGCGAACGACAGGCGCGCCACGTTCCGGCGCGAAGATTCGGTCATCGGGACGCGGTCCTCCGTGCAGCAAGTCCGGTCGCATTGCCGGTGAGTATCCGGGCGCGATCAGCCGGATCGAGGGTGAGCAGATCGAGTCGGGCCGCCGGAGTCTCCGGCAGCCTCAAGGGCTGACCGCTTCCGAAAAGGAACCGCGAAGACCCTATCGTGGCAAGCAGGTGTTCCAGATGATCTTCCGGCGGTCCCCACACCCAGGAGATGTCCCACCACACCCGCGCCGCTTCCGCCGGGGTGGATCCGAAATGCACCTCTTCGATGAACCCCCGGTCAGCATGGGTGATCACGAGTCGTGCCGCCTGGTCGTGCCGGAGCCAGCTCCGCACCGCCCAGGGAGCGAGTTCCGGTGCCACGTCGAGCGGATGGCGGCCCCGGCCGTCCTCGAGCCGCACCGCCGCCAGGAGTGGCAGCCCCAGCCCGCTCGCCGCACCCACCAGTCGGAGCATCTCGGCGCCGGCCGGGGGGAGGCCCATGACCGATGGGTCGCAGCGGATCGCGACCGCTCCATGATCTACGGCCTCCTGCAAGTCTTCTTCCCACTCCGGGAGACCCGGGTGGACGACCGGCACGGCCCGAAACCGTGGCGTCTGCGCCACGGTCGCGTACAGCCATCCGTTCCCTTCCGCGGGGTCCTTCCAGAACAGGCTGGGAAGGTGGGTGACCCAGGCCGACTCGATCCCGACCCGGTCCATCGCCGCCAGCAGCGCCTCCGGCGATGCGCCAGGGACCCGGCGCCATGGGTAGGCGCCAACAAAGGCGTTGACGTCGATCACGCGAAGCTCCCGGGCGGGAAGATCCGGCAGGCGTTTCCTCCAGTCACGAGGATGAAATCCTGCGGCGGCAGCATCCGCTCGAGGTATCGGAGCTTGGCCAGGCCGGTACACAGCGTGATGTCCGCCCCCCAGAGCACCCGCTCGGCGCCGGCGGCGCGGAGCGCGCCCTCGAGCATGCCGCCGTCCACGCCGCTCCCGGAGAGATCGAGATAGACATTGGGCTGCGTGCCGGACCGCCCGCAGGGTGTGCAGCCAGTCGCCGCCGCCCCCGATGTGGGCCAGGATGAACGGGACGCCGGGGTGCCGCGCTGCCAGGCGGCAGAGCTCGACCCCGTCCGAGGCCTCCTGGCCAGGCCACTCCCGGCGGCGGTGCTGCCAGATGTGGTGCAGGACGGGGAGCTCGTGGCCGAGCGGCCGCCTCACACACGGGGTCGAGCAGCGGATCGTCGGCCCGGCGGCTCGCGGCCAGCTTGAGCCCGATCAGCCCGGCCCGCGCGCCCCGGTCTCATTTCGCCGAGGGCGTGGTCGGTGAAGTTGGGGTTGACGGCGACGTACCCGCTTGATCCGGCCGTGCTCGCGGGCCAGCGCCAGGAGCCGGTCGTTGGCCAGGGTCAGATCGGCGGGCGAGGGGAAGTAGGTCGGCGAGGTGTGGCCCCAGCTGCCCAGAATGGAAGCCACGTGCCAGGTGACGCCGATACGGTCGCCGGCGGCGAGCCGGCTCGCGTTGCGCTCGCGCCAGTCGCTCCGTCCGGTCCGATCGTGCAGGAAATGGGCGTGGACATCCACGAGCATGGCGGAATCTGGGTCGAATCGCTCCCGGCGGCTAGGCCGGCACCGGCCTCACCGTGCTTCGCCGCAGGCCTCGTCCAGCAGGCCCAGCGCGAGATCGACGCTGGCCGGCGTCGTGGGCGAGCGAGACGAAATTGTAGGCCGTGCGCTTGAAGAGCAGGCCGCGGTCGGCGGCGCGCCGGGCGATCTGCACCCCGGCTTCCTCGCTGGTGAACCGAAGGAAGCACATCTCCGGCAGGCCGCCGGTGCCCGCGATGAGCGCCGGGTGCCGGACCGCCAGCTGCGACAACCCGTCGAACAGTCGCTGGCCCACGGCCGCCAGATGGGCCGGCACTCCCTGGTCAGCGATCACGCCCAGCGTCGCATTGGCCGCCGCCAATGCTACGAACTCGGTGGCCAGCGTAGAGGAGATCCAGGTGTGCCGCGCAGCTTCCATCACCTCGCGCCGGCCGGCCACGGCCGCGAGCGGAAACCCGTTGGCGAGCGCCTTGCCCACCACCACCAGGTCGGGGGCGATCCCGTAGCGCTCGGCCGCGCCTCCGATAGCGAGGCGGAACCCGGTCTTGATCTCGTCCAGCACCAGCACGGCGCCGGCCCGGGTGGTTTCGTCTCGCAGCATGGCGAGCCACTCCGGCGTCGGCGGGCCGTCCACAACCGGCTCGACCACCACGGCGGCCAGCCGGTCGCCCCACCGTCGGAAGAGGTCGCGTCCCCGCTCGACCTGGTTGAACGGAAGTTCCTCGCTGAGCGCGGCGACCGCCGCCGGCACTCCCAATGTTCCCGCCGGCTGGCACCAGTCGAGCCAGCCGTGGTAGCCGGAGCGCAGGACCACCTCTCTGCCCGTTCGCGCCCGGGCCAGCCTGACCGCCGCCGCCACCGCCTCGGCGCCGGTCTTGAGGAAGCGGGTGCGCTCCATCCAGGGGACGAGCCGAGCCAGCCGCTCGGCCAGCTGCTCCTCGAGTACCGGCGCCAGCGGCCCGACCACGCCGGCATCGATGGCGGTGCGGGCGGCGGTGTTGACCGCGGGATGGCCGTAGCCCAGGGAGACCGCCCCCAGCGCCATGATGAAATCGAGATAGTGCCGACCCTCGCTGTCCCACACCTCGGCGCCCGACGCCCGAATCAGGCGCACCGGCAGCCCCCGGGGCGCCCCGGCCCCGTACAGCGCTTCGGGCCGCTTGCTCGCTGTGGAAGTGAAGCCCGGGATTCTCATGCGAGTGTGAGGGTACCGAATCGTGACGGGTCCTGGCGGTCCCCACGGAGGTAGGCCCAGCCGCCGCCACCGGTCCACACCAGCTGGCCCAGCCGCCGCAGGCGGTCGGGACGCATCTCGTTCACGATCAGATCGAAGCGCGGCGGCTCTTCCGCATCGCCCGGCCACCCGGGGACCCGGAGCGCCAGGGTCACCGCATAGCTCCCGTCACCCTTCCGCCAGGCACCGCGTACCTGGGCGGCGTCTCCCGCCATCCCGGCGATCCCCTGCACCACGATTCCGGTGTCGGTGGGATCGGGGACCACCAGCCAGCCCCGCGGGGTCTGGCCGGCCACGTGGAGGTAGAGCTGCAGTCCGTCGGCGTGGATCAGATCGGTCTCATTGTCCAGCTGGAGCGGCGGCGAGTCCGGGGCGACGAACACCCAGTCGCGCTTGGCGACCTCGACGGCGACGTACAGGTTCGCTTCGTCCCAGGCGAGCCACCCCTGCGCCGACAGCGCCTCCGGCCCGGGGTAGGGTTCCTCGGTGCGGCGATACTGATCTTCGTGATCGAGCACCAGCGGGGCGTCCGTCAGGAAACCGGCCAGCGAGCCGTCCAGCGGCGGCGGTTCGGCGACCCGAAACGCGGTGGCCACCGGTGGCGTGTACTTGCGGAGTTCCGCCCCGACCACCGGCAACTCGATTCGCGAACCCAGCAACTCGCGTCGTAACCCGCGGAGCGAGACGCTCGCCCCGCCATCCTCGACCTCCCACCCATCGCTCGATTGCCGGTGACGGACCCGGCCGGTACCCGTTTCGACCACGATTTCCCCCGGTGTGAACCGCGCCCCAGTCAGGCCCGGGGCGTCGAACGCCAGGACGGCCCCGAAGCGGACGTAGCGCCCCCGCTGTCGCCGGAGGAGAAAAGTCTCCTCGCCGCCTCGCCCGGGCCGAGCCGGCCCGCGGGCCCGGAGCAGCTCGCCCTCGCCGTCGAAGATCCCTTCCAGGGTCCGGCCGCTCCGATCCACGCTGCGCCATGCCACCGGTCCCGGGGTGCCGGGGACGAAGCGCTCGGCCCCGTGGGCGAACCGGTCGCGCAGTTCAGTCGGCTCCCAGCGCCCGCCGCTTTGGATGGTGACCTCGCCGTCGGGATGCCACGCCAGTTCGACCAGGTGATCGTGCTCGTCGGCGAACTCCACCACATCCACCAGGTGCGCCGGGCCCACCACCGTGGTCCGGGTGAACCGCTCGGCCACCGCCCTGACCCAGCCCCAGCGGCCCGAAACGGCGTACATCTCCGCCCGGGCATCCACCGGCGCCTGGGAGACCCCGTCCACCCGGGGCGCGTTATGGGCCAGCGTGGAGCGATACCAAAACAGGTCACGCGAGACGTACGACCCGGTGCCCGGATCCGCCAGCCAGTGCACGCCGCCGGCGTGGAGCGTCAGGTGCAACCGGTCGGGGTGCCCGTGTCCTCCACCGTAATCACCACATTCGACCGAGGCGTAGCGGTCTCCGTCGCGCAGAATCGCGAGGCCCTGCTCGGGGAGCAGGGCGCTCTCCGGCGCCCAGGCCGGGCCGCCCGCGGGCAGCTCGGGTGCCATCCGGGCGAGCATCCACCAGCTGAGCATGGAGCGGGTCCGCTGCGGGGGAGCCGGCTCCCCCGCCTCGTGCAGGTAGGAATCGAACGGCTCGGCTGCCAGAGACGGCAATGCGTAGAGATGCCGGAGCCAGCCGCTCAACTCCGCCGCGTCCCGGTCCCGGCCGACGTCCTGCATCGCAGCGACCCCGTGTTCCCACAGCTCGAGGTACATCGGCTGGGCGAGGGACACCCCGAAGCGGGCATCCTTCCGGGCGGGGAATGTCCCGTCAGGCAGGGCCGACAGGGTCGGGGCGCGGAACGCCGCCGCGAGGTGCGCCTGGCTGGCTTCCTCCTCGAACAGATCCATGCCGGCCAGGCGGGCCCAGCCGGCGCCGACCAGCAATCCGCGCAGGGCGAACAGGTGATAGTTCTCCCCTTCGTACCACATCCCGTCGTGGCCGAATCCATCGACGAAATGCCCCACCAATCCCCGCGGGGCCTCGAGGGCCCGGCGCGCCAGTTCCTCGTCCTCGAACCAGACCGCGGCGGCGGCCAGGGCGGCGTTGTGCCAAGTCTGGCGATTGCTCAGGCCCTCGTCGAATTCGCCGATCAGGTCGGCCGCCGCTTCGGCGACCGCTCCACTCGCGGCCAGGGTCTCGTCGTCCAGCACGCCGCACTCCCTGAGCATGAAGGCGCCGGCCAGGTAGTTGGTGAGCCAGATCGACTCGAGATAGGTCGAGGAGAACAGCCGGCTGGGGCCCAGCACGTTGTCGGCGTTGGGAAAGTCGAGATAACTCCGCCCGTATGCGGCAACCTGTTCCGCGGCCCAGCCCAGCACCTGGTCGTCATCGGCCAGCGCGCCCACCAGGGCCGCCTCGGCGATCCGCTCGCCGGACCAGAGATGCGCCAGCCAGGCCCACCGCCACCCGTGGCGTTCCCCGCTGAATTCCTGCCGGCAGCGGGGACAGCGGTGCCGGTCGGGCGACCACGGATCGAAGATCAGTGCCGTCCGGTCCTCGGGGCAGACTCCGCCGTCCGCGGTGAGCATTCCCTTGTGAGCCGGGACCGGCGGACGGCGCCGGGCGACCGCCTTGGTACGGTCGAGTAGATGGCGAAGCAGGGCTTGGAGATCGGGCGACCGGGCCAGCGCCTCACGCCGGCCGTCCAGTTCCTCGGTGGTCAGCATCGTTCCACTCCGTCCCGCGACCACCCGGCCCGGAGCACGCTTGCGCCGGCGCGCTGGGCGGCCTCGATGCCCAGGGCGGGATCGTCCCCCATCAGGAAGAACATCGAGCCGCCGGCGCCGGCGCCGGCCGCCTTGCCGCCCAGCGCCCCAGCGTCGCGCATCGCGGCCTCGAGCGCGGCCATCTCCTCCGTCCGCATGGCCGGATCGAGCCGCTGCTGGCACGCCCAGTTGGCGGAGAGCAGTGCTCCGGTGCGGACCAGGTCGCCCCGGGAGAGGGCCACGGCCATCTGATCGGCGAGGGCCTTGAGCTCCACCAGGGCGCCGCGCACGATCGGGTCGGCGCGCTCGTACGCCCGCATCACCCGGGCGATGGTATCGCCCGAGACCCGACTCCGCCCGGTGTAGCAGATCACCATCCGCTGCTCGAGCTCGGCCGCGAATGCCGGGTCGAGGGTGAGGCGCTCGGCCTCAACCTCCTCGCCCCGGAATGTGAACCGGTGGAATCCGCCCAGCGCGGCGGCATACTGGTCCTGGCGTCCCCCCGGGATCCCGGCCTCGACCGTTTCGAGCCGCCAGCCTTCGGCGGCGATCTCCTCGGGGGTCGGTTCCTCCCCGCGGGCCCAGGTGAGCACCCGGACCAGGGCTACGTCGAGAGCGCCGGAGCTCCCCAGGCCGGACCCCGGCGGCACATCCGAGCGCGTGCGCAATGTGCCGGGCCCGCAGGGGTACATCCGGACGGCCGCCTTGTGGAGCGCGAGGGTTCCGTTGGCCGAAAGATCCGCGGCTCCGGTCACTCGTGCCGCAAGCTTGAGATCCTCGGCCACGATCAGGATGCCAGAGCGCCCGGGCTCGAACTCGGCCTCGACCCCCAGCCCGATCGCGGCGTTGACCACCGTGCCACCCTCTTCGGTCGAGAACGGCGGCACGTCGGTCCAGCCGCCGGCAAGATCGAGTCGGAGCGGCGCCCGGGCGCGGATCATTGCACACTCCAGCGAGTCACCGTGGCCAGCTCGCCACGCAAACCGAGGTCGGCGCCGAGCACCCGGCGATTCACCCCCTGCAGTCCGCGGGAGTGGTAGATGAATGCCACCGGCAGGGAGTCCCGGAAGAACCGCAACAGCGGCTCGAGGCCGTTCGGCACCGGCATCCCGGAGAGCGCCGCCAGCGGACCGAGGTAGCCCAGGCCGAAGTCTCCCGGTGTACCGAGCACGGCGGCCTCGAAATCGTGCGCCCCACCGTACACCCGCTCGAGGAAGGCGGACAATTCGAGCTGCCGGATGGTGACGGCGATGCCGCGCCTGGCCAGCTGGGCCTGAATCATCTGTTCGAGGGCCGCCTCGCCGGAGCCGACGGTGAGGAGCTCGAAGGCGAGGCTCGGCGGCTCGGCGGCTGGGCGGCTGGGCGGCTGGCGTGAGCTCGACCCGGGCGCCGAGCCGTCAACCCGCCGAGCCGCCGAGCCGCCGAGTTCCGGCGGCAGCGGTCCGGTCGCCACCGTCCCGAACCCGTACACGAAGCCATCCACCAGCGCCTGCCGGTCGAGCGCGGCGTCGACCCGCCGGCGGGCGGTCGGGTCGGTGAACGGTGGGCGGCGGGCGTTGAACACGATGCCAGTCGTAAACAGGATCGGGTAGTCGCGCACCGCCAGCACCGGGTCACGGGCCACGAACGAGGCATGGGCCGGCTGGATCCCGGCGAAATCGATTTCTCCCGAGGTCAGCGCGGACAGCTTGGTCATCGGTTCGTCGACCACCGCAATCACCAGGCGTCCGAGCAAAGGCGGCCCGCCCAGCGCGGGCGGGAAGTCGGCGTTCCGGGCGAAGACCCAGCGCCGATTGGGGTCGTGTTGCACGAAGCGAAACGGTCCGTTGCCGACCGGGCGCTGGTGCCACGCCGCCTGCCTCAGCCGGCGCGCCGGCACGGTGTCCAGGAGATGGGCCGGAAGGATCGCCAGGTCGGTGAGAAAGTCCGGGAGGTCCCCCGGCGGAGTGGCGAACTCGAGCGTAAGGGTCGTGTCGTCCCGAACCTCGATGCGCGAGAGCCCGTCCAGGTCGGCGTGGCGGGGATAGCCGGTGGCCGGATCCCTGGCCTGGGCAAGCGTCCAAGCGGCGTCGCGCGCCGTGGTGAGCACGCCGTCATGCCATCGGAGAGCGGGGAAGAGCGTGAAGGTCAGGCGGCGCCCGTCGTCGGACCACCCCCACCGCCGGGCGAGGTAGGGGACAATTGTCATCGCGCTGTCGCGGCGAACCAGGGTCGTCAGCAGGACGTAGCGTTGCACCTGGCGGGCGAGCGGATGGACGGTGAACAGCGGATTGATGCTCTGGAGATCGGCGCCGGAGGCGAACAGCACCGTGTCGCCCCGCCGCTCGGCCGGCGCGCAGGCAGCGATCAGGCCAGCAAACAGAACGGCCGGGCGCCTCGGCATGCCGGAAAGGTGCGGCGTCCGGCCCGGAAAGCAAACACCCGCGGGGATGACCCCGCGGGTGTGCCACTGGTGGCACCCAACCGGTCAGGAGGTGGTCGGTCCAGTGACGAGGGTGATGATCGGGTCCTGCCCGCAGGCGGTGAACACGATCGTGATGGTCGATGTCCGCTCCGGGGTGGTGTGGACGATGCGAAGCTCGCCCGCATCGATCCGCGGCCGCACCGCGCAGCTCTGGTCGAAATGCAGCGGTGTGATCGTCTCGACCGAGAAGCTCCTCGTGATGCCGTCCCGGGTACGCTCGGTGGATCCGTTGATGGTCAGGGTCCCGCTGGGGAGCTGCCAGTGGTGGCTGAAGGTGGCACCGGCGTCGGCCACGAAGTCCACCTGCCAGTCCTTGGCGAGCGACGCCGTTCCCCGCTCGCTCGACTCATAGTCGACCGTGGTGCGATCGGTCAGCGAGAATCCAGTCGACGACTTGATCTGTTGCCAGTCCCCGTTGATCCGCCGCAGGAAGTAGATCGTCCCGTCGATGGTCGTCCGGGCCTCGAAGTCCGCCCAGGCCAGGTGGACTCCACGGTCTTCCGTCGTGGGATCGGAGATCGTGACGCTGCCGCTCAGCACGTGCGAGATGTTCCCGCGCGGGTTGGTGAAGGTGCAGAGCGCCGGATCGAAGGTCAGGATGAGATTGTCGGGAACACCGTCACCATCGGTGTCGGTCGGCGGGTCCTCGGATGGCGTCGGGCAACCGGAGCCATGCGGCAGGAAGACCACTGGTCCGTCGAAGTACCGCAGGGCGCCGGGCGGCACCGAAAAGCCGGGTCCCAGAATATCCGCGACGGCGGCGCCGTCCGTGATGGCGGTCATCTCGCCCTGCACTTCTTCGGCGATGACCCGTGCCTCCGCCTGGGTGAGCGGATTGCCCGTTCCCGGGGCGATGGTGTCGCCGCTGCTGCAACCGGCGATGACGGTCGCCACGAGGGCCAGGCCGGAGGTAACGCGCTTCATGTAGCAACTCCCGAGAGATTAGTTCATTCAACCTGTCTCAACTTAATAAGCCCTGCCGTGACCCGTCTCACTGCCCTTGGATCATGTGGAGGCGGCGCCACAGCCCCGGGAACACACCCTCGTCGGTCCGGGGTGCCTCCGGCCAGAGTGAGACCTACATTCCCTGCCATGCTCTCCCGTTCGGTCTGGCGCCTGCTGAGCGGTCTGGCGGTGGTCCTTGGCGTCGTCCTCCTGACCTTCCTCCTGCTGCACCTCGCTCCAGGCGACCCGGCCGTGCACCTGGCGGGGCCGTCGGCGACGGCAGCGGAACTGGAAGCGCTGCGCGGCCGACTGGGCCTCGACCGCCCGCTGCCGGTTCAATTCGGTCACTGGCTCGGGCGGACTATCAGGGGAGACTGGGGGATCAGCCTGGCCACCGGCCGGCCGGTGGGCGCCATGCTGCGGGAGGCGTGGCCATGGACGGCGCTGCTGGTCAGTCTTTCCCTGGGTCTCAGCTACCTGCTCGGCGTGGCCGTCGCGCTGGCCCAGGTCAGCGCCAGGCGACGCTCGACTGACACCACCCTGTCCGTCGTGTCGGTCGCCCTGTTCGCCATGCCGGGCTACTGGCTGGCGGTGATGCTGGTGTGGGTCTTCGCCTATCAGCTCCGACTCCTGCCGGCCTTCGGGGCGGCGGGACTGGATGCCGACTTCCTTTCGCCGGCCGGCCGGATTCTCGACGGGGTCCGGCACCTGATCCTGCCGCTGGCGACCCTCGCTCTCATCGGTCTGGGTGGCGCGGCGCGGTTCGCGCGCGGGGCGTTGTTCGACGTCCGAAACAGCCCCTTCATCCTCGCTGCCCGCGCCCGGGGCCTGCCGACGACCAGGGTGCTGCTCCGCCACCTGCTTCGCAACGCCTTCGGCCCGATCGTGACGCTGCTCGGACTGTCCCTGCCGGCGCTGTTTTCGGGCGCGGTGTTCGTGGAGGGGATCTTCGCCTGGCCCGGCGTCGGCCGGGTCCTGATCGAAGGCGTACAGGGCCGCGACTACCCGGTGGTGATGGCAGCCGTGACCGTCAGCGCCATCCTGGTGGTGATCGGCAACCTGTTGGCCGATGTGCTGCGGGAGTACACCGATCCGCGGGTGCGTCGTGCCTAGGCGCCCGATGCTCGCCGATACCCGGGCGCGGCTGGGATTCAGCACGCTTCTGGTCGTCGTGCTGCTGGCCCTGGGCGCGCCGGTGGTCGCCCGCCTGGACCCCGCTGCCCAGCCGGACGTGGTCGCTACCCGGTTCACTCCACCGCTGACGGAGGATGCACTCGGAGCCTTCCATCTGCTAGGAACGGACCGGTTCGGCCGGGATGTGTGGAGCAGGCTGGTCTACGGCGCTCGGGTTTCCCTCCTGACCGGCGTCCTCGCGACGGCGCTGGCGGTCGTCATCGGAGTGGGCGTTGGACTTCTGGCTGGCGTGTGGCGGGGGATCCTCGGGCTCACGCTGATGGCGGTGACCGATTTCGCCCTGTCGGTGCCCCGCGTGGTCCTGCTCCTGCTGCTCGCCGCGCTGTGGGAGCCAAGCGGTCTCCTGGTGATCCTGGTACTCGGTCTGACGGGCTGGATGGGAGTGGCCCGGCTGGTCTACGGTGAGGCGACCACGGTCATGGCCCATCCGTACGTCGCCGCCGCCTCGGCCCTGGGCGCCAGCCGGTCGCGGCTGGCCTTGGAGCACGTCCTGCCGAACAGCTGGACCCCGGTGATCGTCGCGGCGGCCCTCGGCGTCGGGAACGCGATCACGCTCGAGGCCGGGCTCTCATTTCTGGGCCTGGGGATCCAGCCCCCGGCTCCTTCCTGGGGCGGCATGATCGCTTCCGGCAGGGACACGCTGGTGAACGCACCATGGGTGGCCATCGCTCCGGGGGTGGCGCTGGTGGTGGTGGTGGTGGCCTGCACGCTGCTGGGAGATGCCCTGCGGGACGGCCTGGCGGCCGAACGGTAACGGGTGAATCCACTTCTCGATCTGGACGCCCACCCGGTGATCGGTCACCGCGGCGCGGCGGCGTACGCCCCCGAGAATACCATGGAGAGCTTCCGGCGGGCGCTCGAGCTGGGTGCCGAGGCCATCGAGCTGGATGTCCGGCGATCGGCGGACGGCGAGCCGGTGGTGTTCCACGACCCGACCCTCGACCGCACCACCGATATGTCCGGCCCCATCGGGGTCCACACCGCCCAGGCGCTCGCCCGTGCCGACGCCGGATTCCGGCACACCGATGACGCGGGCCGGTTCCCGTTCCGCGGAACCGGCGTGCGGATTCCGACCCTTCGGCAGGTGATCGCGGGCCTCAGGGACGTGCCGCTGTTGATCGAGATCAAGGAGGTCGAGGTCCGGGAGGCAGTGGCGCGGGTACTGCGCGAAGGCGGGGCCACCGACCGTTCGGTCGTCGCCGGATCGGATTGGAGAGCACTCGAGGCGTTCCCGTCACCACCGTACCTGCTGGGGGCCTCCCGGCGGGACATCACGCGACTGTACTTCGGATTCGGCCACCCGGACGAGCGCTGCCGGTGCTATGCCGTGCCGCACAAGTACCGCGGACTTCCGATTCCGACCCGACGTTTCGTGCGGGCAGCCCGGCGCCGGTCGAGCACGGTCCACGTGTGGACCGTGGATGACCCTGACACGGCCATTGCCCTGTGGACCCGGGGCGTCAACGGAATCGTGACCAACCGGCCGGATGTGATTCGTGCCGTCAGGGACCGAGGGTGAGGGGCTGTCGGCTGTCGGCTATCAGCTATCAGCTATCAGCTCGTCGGCTATCAGCCGGAATCTAACGGCTATAGCCTAACGCCTGACGCCTTGACGCCTTCCGCCCACCGCCATACACTCGATCTCCACCTTGGCGCCGAGAGCCAGGCCGCTGCCGGCGACTGTCGAGCGGGCCGGCGGATCGGCGGGGAAGAACGTGGCGTACACCTCGTTCATCGCACCATAATCGGCGATATCCGCCAGGAACACAGTGCACTTGAAGACCCGGTCGAGCGAGCTGCCCGCGGCCTCGAGGATGGTGCGGATGTTCTCCAGCGTCTGACGGGTTTCCGGGGCGATCCCGCCCGCCACCAGCTCCCGGGTCCCGATCCGGTTGCCGATCTGCCCCGAGAGATAGATCACGTCCCCCACCCGGACCGCCGCGGAGAACGGCAGGCCCTGCACCGCCCCGGGCACCTTGAGGACTTCCCGTTCCTGAGCCACCAGGGTCGGGGCGACGACGAGGGCCACCAGCCAGAGCGCGATTCGCATGAAGGATCTCCTGATTCAGTCCGCCCACTCGAGACGTACGGATGTCATGCCGGATGCGGGCACCGTGAAAGCGACCGTCTGGCCCGATTCCGACAGCGGCAGCTCGCCCACCGGTGTCTCATCGGCCCTGATCATGGTGGCGCGGGCGATCGGTCGGCTGAGACGGAGCCGGGCCCCGACCACGTCCTGGCGCACGTTGTAGCACCGGAGGACGGCGCCGCGCCCATCCTCCGCCGGCTTCAATGCTGAGAGTACCAGGCCTTCGCCCTCGAGATGGCAACCGATCGCTCTGTCAGGCAGTGGCTCGGCGGCCTGGTAGCATCGGATCCAGTGGGCCACCGGCGGGACGTAGGTATCCTCCCAGAGGCGCTCCAGCAGTCCAGGAGTCCGGATCTCTTCCTCGGTGATGGGAGCCAGGCCCAGTGCGATCGTTTCCGTGCCCAGGCACTGCGCCTCGGGGGTGGGCATTGGCCATGCGGCGTGGCCGGGCCGGGTGGCGAGATCCGAACGCGAGAGCTCGCCGACGCATCGCAGCAGGGTCACCAGCAGGTCGCCCCGCGCCGTCCACTCGTATTCGAAGAATCCCGGCGCCAGGATCGCCAGCCCGTGGCGCCCCCGTGCAGCCGCCACGAACCGATGGGCGGGTGCGGTTGCCACCGGCGTTTCCATTGTGTGGCGACCACCGATCGGAGCGGCCGCGGCTCGCTCGACGGCTCCGAACTGGGTGCCGGCGATGACCGGTGCCCGGGTGAGCCCGGTCGGGAAGCGAAGCCGGAGCCGGTGGTCCCTGGCCCGGTTTTCCAGGCTGACTCGGCAACGGACCACCGGAGAATCACCGATCACCTGCAGCTCGACCCGAGCCGACACCCGGCCCGTCGTGCGCTGAAGATCGCGCGCCGTCCGCAGCGAAAGCCCCCACTCGAGCCCCGCCACCAGAGGCCCGGCGGCCGTCACGCGGGGGCGACCGGACCGGGTGGCCCGGACCACCGGCGTCCGGGGTACCGGACAGAACGTGTAGCAGTCTCCCACGTCGGGCTCGCTCTCCAGTCCGAACAGCCCGGTCAGCACCTTCCCGCGACCCGGTGGGCGGATCGCGGCGGTGCCGTTCACCGCGACCGCCACCTCCAGGCGGCCGTTGCTGACACGCGTCCCACTGGCCGTCGCCAGGGTCTCGGCCGGGCGGGAGACCCCGGACTTCACCCCGAGCCGCCGGGCCTCGAAACCGCCGATGGGCTGCGCCAGGTGGAACGCGATCCGTACTCGATCCACTTCGGCCTGTTCGGGGTAGTGCCGCGGGGCGTCGAGCCGTTCGAGTCCGGGGTCGACGGCCAGGATCTGCGGGGCGATCTCGGAACCCGGCGCCGACGCGTCGGTCGAGCGGCCGAGGACGAAGGGCACGAACCCGGGGCCAGTCCGGGGCACGCGGTGTCCGGCAGGCCCGACGATGACGTCGCGGCGGAAGAAGGTGAGATCCGCCAGCACGACGCCGCCCCGGGGACGAGCGGCCGGATTCCAGATCAGGAGGCATGGTCGCTCGGAACCGGTCTGTCGGGCCAGATCGGCATCGTGCCCCGCCAGACGCTCCAGGCCCGAGCGGATCAGCTCGGCGGCGGCCGACTCGGCCTCGGTGAACCGGGCCGCCACCGCCCGGGCCACGTCGTCGCTGGTACAGCCACCGATCGCGTCGTGGAACTGGGACTGCACCACCTCGCGCCAGGCGTACCTGACAACGGCCGCGCCCCGGTCGGAACGCCGTTCCGTCACCGCGACCAGCGGCTCCGCCAGCCGGCCTAGCGCGAGTTCGACCGCGCTGTTCCGGCGCTTGATCGCGGCCCGGGTGGCATGCACGCCCTGCAGGGTCCAGGTGTACCCGTAGGAATCGCGCTGCTCGCCCCGCAACACGGGCAGGTCTCGCCCCTCCCGGGCGGCCAGTTCGAGGAAGTCATCCAGCCGGGAGAACCGGAACTCGCACTCCGGCGCCACCTCGGCGAGCGCCGCGGCCAGGTCGCCCAGGTCGGAGACCGGGGCATGATGATCGGCGCCGACCAGCAGCGCCACGTGGCGGGTGGCGGCCCGCGGCAGGATCTGGCCGGCGACCCGCCGCCAGGCCTCCGCCAGCCGCGGGCGCGGCACCAGAAGGTTCGAGCCGATCTCGTAGCCGGCCGGGGGCAGGTGATAGACCAGGACACGGCCCCCCGAGGCGGACTCCCACCAGGCGAGATCCCGGCCACCGGTCGCGCTCGGACCGACGCCCCGCCACAGCACGCCGCCCACCAGCCGGAACTCGTGGGCCAGCGCCGGAAGGCAGGCCGGGTGGCCGAAGGCATCGGGCGAATAGAGAACGCCGGCCGACCCGCCGAGCCGCCGGGAGGCCGAGCCGCCAAGCAACAGATTGCGGACCAGCGACTCGCCGGCCGGAATCTGTTCGTCGGCCAGGACATACCACGGCCCGATCTGAAGCCGACGGTTCTGCACCAGCGCGGCGGCGGCAGCGGCACGCTCGGGGCGCAGCTCCAGGTAATCCTCCAGCAGGACCGCCTGGCCGTCGAGATAGAAGGTGGTGATTCTGGCATCATGCTCGAGCAGGTCGATCAGCTCGTCCAGCGCGGCCACCAACCGCGCGCGGAACGCCCCGAGCGGGAGGTACCACTCGCGATCCCAGTGGGTGTGCGGGATCAGGTGAACGACAGGACGCGGCATGCAGGGAGAATGGTAATCGCGACGTCAACCGCAACACCCTTCCCACGCCTGCAGCCGGATGCCATCTTTCAGCGGCACTCCGACCACAAGGTTCTCCGCGTGACCTCGACCGCCTGGAAGTCCCGCGACCTTCCGACCCACGGACAGACGACCCTGCCTCGCCGGTACTTCACTTCACCCGGCATTCTGGCTGAGGAGATGGACCGGCTGTTCGCCACCCAGTGGCTGTGCGTCGATCGCGAGGAGAAGATCGCCCGTCCGGGGGATTTCGTCCGGCTCGACGTCGCCGGCGCCAGCGTCATCATCCTGCGCGATCAGCAGGGCACCGTGCGGGCGTTTCACAATGTCTGCCGGCACCGCGGCACCCGGATCTGCGAGGAGCACCAGGGGCAGTTTTCCGAGACCATCCAGTGTCCGTACCACGCCTGGACCTACGCGCTCGACGGCCGCCTGATCGGCGCGCCCGCGACCAACGATCTCGAGGGGTTCCGCAAACAGGACTTTCCGCTCCACGGCGTGCCGGTCGCCCTGTGGGAGGGGTTCATCTTCATCAGCCTGGCCAAGGCGCCCGCGCCGTTCGAGGAGACCCACGCCCCGATCATCGGCCGGTTCAGCCGCTTCAAGCTGCCCACCCTCCGGCTGGGCAAGACCATCGAATACGACATCCAGGCCAACTGGAAGCTGATCGTCGAGAACTACTCGGAGTGCTACCATTGCCCGCTGGTGCACCCGACCCTCACCAAGCGGACCCCGCCCACGCTGGGCGAGAACGACCTGGTCGAAGGGCCGTATCTCGGCGGGTACATGATCCTGGCCAAGGACGCGGAGAGCATGACCATGTCGGGTCGGATCTGCGGCCTGCCGGTCGATCCGGACCTCCCCGCCGAGGATCATGACCGGGTGTACTACTACTCGATCATGCCCAACATGCTGCTCAGCCTCCATCCGGATTACGTGATGTTCCACGTACTCTGGCCGGTCGCGGTGGACCGGACCAGGGTGCTGTGCAGCTGGCTCTTCAATCCCGCCTCGCTGGCCAATCCCGACTTCGACATCGAAGACGGGGTGAAGTTCTGGGACATGACCAATCGCGAGGACTGGCACGTCTGCGAACTGAGCCAGGCCGGCATCAATTCGCCCGCCTACACCCCCGGCCCCTACTCTCGCCGGGAGACCGTTTCGGCCGCCTTCGACCGCAACTACCTGCAGGCGATGGGGCATGGGATGGAGAGCATCTTTCCGGGCAAGAAGTGAGAGGTGAGATGTGACCCCGGGGGCCGCCCCACTTCTTACTTCTCACTTCTCACTTCTCACCTAAAGCACTCCCCTTCTCTTCAGCCGGTTGTACTGCTCCACCACCGCCGCACTGGCGCCGCTCGGCGGCACGTCCAGCACCAGCACCCCACGCCCGCGCATCTCGGCCAGCGCAATTTCGCGCGACTGCAGCAGCTCCTCCGCCGCCGCCCGCTCGAAGGCCTGGGCCGCGGTGCCGGGGCGTTCGGTGGCCCGGCGTTCGAGCGCCGGATCGCGCAGGGTCACCGCCAGCGGCAGGTGCCGGGGCCGCAGCGTCCCGATCTGGGCCACCAACGCCTCGCTCGCCGTCCGGTCAATCACGTCGGTGAACAGCACGGTCAGGGCGCGCTTCCGGTTGCGGGCAGCGAGGTAGGCGAACGCCGCGGGATAGTCGGGTTCCACCAGCTTGCCCTCGATCGAGGCCAGGGCATCCAGCACAGCGCGGAGCGCACGGCGACCGCGGGCCGGTGGCACGAACTGCTGCACCACGTCGGCGAACACCATCAGCCCGACGTTGTCATCGTGCTCGACGGCGCTATGCGCAAGATGGAGGGCCGCCTCCACCACCGCCTCCAACCGGGGTTGACCATCCACTTCCGCGGTCAGCATCCGGCCGGCATCGATGACCAGCAGGACCTGCTGCCGCCGTTCGTCTTCGTACTGCCGGGCCATGACCTTGCCCCGCCGGGCCGTGGCCTTCCAGTCGATGGTCCGCGTGTCCTCGCCCGGAACCCATTCCTTGAGGCTCTCGAACATCCGGCCTTCCCCGATCCGGCGGACGCTCCTGAATCCTGCCTCTCGGCGTCGCTGGGTCTGGGTCGGCAGCGACCGCATCGAGGCGCCGATCAGGTTGGGGTAGACCACGGCCTGCCAGGGTAATTCCCGTTTGGCCTGTCGCCAGCCAAGGCCCCATGGTCCCCGGATCCGCAGCCACACGGTCCCTCCGGTCCCTTTGCCGCGGCGCACGGGCCGGACGTCAACTTCTTCGGACCGGACCGTGCCGGCGGGAAGCGCCAGCCGTCGCTCCGGTCCCGACTCGGTGACCAGCGCGGGCGGGAACACTTCGCGGACCCGGAGGACCAGATCACGGCCGGTGGCGTTGGACCATCGGTAGGTCACCGGCAGGTTTCGTCCGACCGAGAACGCGGACGGTGCTTCCCGGACGATACCGACGTCGCGCAGATCGATTCCTGCCGTCCGCCAGGCGTCGATGCCCAGCGCAATCAACCACAGCAGATCGAGCGCCAGGAGCAGCACCGCCGCCCCGGGCCAGACCAGGGCCACGGGAGCCACCAGCGCCAGGGCCAGGGCCGTCAGGTACCAGTTGCGGTCGGGGAAGAACACGATCGGGAACCGCGGGTCAGGCCCGATCGGCCGGCGGACGGGCGCTCATCGCGGTGCTTCCACCCGTTCGATGATGGTGCGCAGGGCCTGATCGGGGGTGACCCCTTCGAGTTCGAGCTCGGGAGCCACGGCGACGCGATGACGCAGGACCGGGGGAGCGAAGCTCTTCACGTCATCCGGGATGACGTAGTCCCGCCCGTCGAGCAGTGCCGCGGCCTGGGCGAGCTTGAGCAGCGCCACACTGGCCCGGGGACTCGCCCCCAGTGTGAGGGCCGGTGCGCCCCGGGTCGCCCGCACCAGTGACGTGATATAGGCGATGAGACTGGGCTCCACCCGCACTCCCCGGACGGTCGCGCGGAGGGCGCCAAGCCCGGCCGCATCCATGACCTGCGAGACCCCGAAACTGGCCGGCTCCGAAGCATCGAAGCCTTCCAGCACGCGGCCCAGCAGACCGCGCTCCGCGTCCTGGTCCGGATAGGCGAGGAGGCTCTTGATGAGGAAGCGATCCAGTTCCGCTTCCGGCAGCGGATAGGTTCCCTCGAACTCGATCGGGTTCTGGGTCGCGAAGACGGTGAAGCTCATACTGAGCGGATGACTGGCGCCGTCCACCGTTACCTGGCGTTCCTGCATCGCCTCGAGCAGCGCGGCCTGGGTCTTGGCCGGAGCCCGGTTGATCTCATCGCCGAGGATCAGGTCCCCGAACAGGGGACCGGGCCGGAAGGTGAATCCTCCCTGGCCGGTGAGCAGATTGACGCCGGTGATGTCGCTGGGCATCAGGTCCGGGGTGAACTGAATGCGCCGGAACTCCAGTCCCATCGCCTGGCTCAAGGCGCGAACCAGCAGGGTCTTCGCCGTTCCCGGCGCGCCCTCGAACAGCACGTGCCCCCGGGCCATGAGGGCGAGGACCGCCTCACGCAGCACCGCCTCCTGTCCCAGGATCACTCGCTGTAGCTGCTCGACCAGCCGCCGGGCGGCTTCCGACTGGTGGCGGACTGTTTCCGCAGTCAGGGGCGTAGTTCCTCCCACACATCCTCCACGGCATGGGCGGCCTTGAGCACTCCCTCCGGGGATTGCCCCGGCCGCGTCAGGGTCTTGAGCGTGGCCACCGCGCTTCGCGCCCGCTCGGTGCGCAGGTTCTGGCCGAGAGTCTCGAGCCACTCGCGCCACCCTCCCCGCGGGCGCGGGGTGGCGGGTGCCAGCCGACGGCGCAGTCCTTCGACGATGGTTCCGATGGCGACGTCGTGACCGCGGGCCGCGGCGAGCGCCGTGGCCAGGGCACGGACGTGCTCGAGTGGGGACCGGCGCCGGCGCTGGATGATCCGCCGGACGGGACCGAAGCGGAATGCCCCCGCGAGCAGCGCCAGGAGTCCGACGGCCGCCATTTGCCACATCGCCCAGCCCCACGGAGACCGGAAGCTCCACGCCAGCGTGGCCCGCGCCAGCGAGCCGCCTTCCTGGAACCCGTGGTGGGCCTCCTCGAAAATCACCCGCCGGTACCGGCCGCCGAACAGGCTCAGCGCGAACGGACCGGCCGGGGTTTCGCGCAGCGCCCGGTTACGGAAGAAGCCGGCGTCCGCCACGATCACCACTTCTCCGCCGGTATCCCCGCGATGGAGCCGCAGGGCCACCACGCGGCCGGTCACGCTGGTGATCAGGGTGTCGACCCGGGCGATCGGGGGAACCACGCACTCGGTGACGCCCACATCACCCCACCGGCTCGAGTCGGCGACGATGGTGTCGCTGATACCGGCAAGGACGGCGGCGGTGCTGGGCCAGGTACCGGGTTCGCCGCCGGGGGCCGCGACCGCGACACTGTCGTACCCGCGCCAGTCGAGTCCGTAACCGTAACAGCGCATCACGGCCGACGCGCCCCGCCCCGCCAGGAACAGCCCGCCGCGATTGGCATCGTCCCAGGCGCGAATCTGTTCGACCTCCGTCCCCTCGATCGGGCTGCTCGGATCGAGCAGCACCAGGGCGGTACCACCGTTCGCGGCCGTGTCGCGGGCCAGCTGCCGCAGGCCTCGCCGGTACCGCCGGACGTCGATGCCCATACGTTCGAGGGCTTCGGCCAGGGCACGGGCGCCATCGGGACCGGCCAGAAAGACCGAGGCGCGCCAGTCGGCGGCGGCAGCCGTGTTGCCCCGCATCCCCAGGGCCGCCGCCAACGTCACCACCGCCGCCAGCGCCGCGACCCCAACCAGGGCTTCAGTTCGCGCCCGCATACTGCTCCAGGTTGGCGCGCGACCGCCAGAGCGCGAACTCCTCCGGGCCGCACGGCACCCGGGCGAACGCGTAGCCATACAGCGCCCGGACCAGGTCGCGGAAGGCCTCGAGCGCCGGCTCGGCCAGCCGGGCCTCGCGGGTATACTCGTTGGGAGTCTTGCTGGGATGGAACCGCAGCAGGGCCCGCTGGTCAAGCTCGAGCACCAGCGCCAGGAAATCGGCCTGCATCGCCTCGGGATACCGCCCCTCCCCCGCGAGCCGCATGGCCTCCCGGCGATACCAGGTGGCGCCCCGAGGCTCCGGGCCCGGCCCGCTGCTGTCGGCGCCGGACGGCGCCGCGGCGGCGCGCAGGGTGCGCGCCATGATCCAGACCCCGTGCAGGAAGATCGCTACCAGCACGGCGATCATCGCCCAGAAGAGCAGCCAGAAGAGATCCGGATGGCGCTCCTGCAGCCGGCCCAGCCACTCAATCAGGAGACCCCACCAGCGGACGACGAACTCCAGGGGATGTGGCCGTTCCACCCACTGGTAATGGGGCGCCGCGAAGACCGAATCGAGAACGGTCCGGAGCGAGTCCGTCGGCGGCGACTGGCCGGCCGTCACGCCTTGGCGAGGCCCGCGGCGAGCACTTCGAGGTCGAACGCCTCTTTCCGAACCCGGAGATCGTAGTAGGCCACGGTGAGCACGCAGTAGACCAGCGGCCAGATCAGGCCGCTCAGAACGGCGGCCGCCATCGTCAAGCCGAGAAAGACCGCCTGGTCGCCCGCCTCCGGTCCGCCGGCGCCGACGGTGACGGCGGCGATGCCCCCCAACGCGATGAACGGCAGGTACAGGAGCAGGCCGACCACGAACAGGGCGGAGAAGATCTTGGCCCGGTAGTCCCGGGTCAGGGACCAGGACCGCGCCATGGCGGCGGTGGAGGAGGGCTGGGATTCGAGGACCAGCGCCGGCGTGGCCAGCGCGAGACCGCTCACCAGAATGAGGCCCGGGATGATCAGCAGCAGCAGGCCCATCACGACCACCAGACTGGTCGCGACCCCGAGCAGAATGAGGCGCCCGACGAACGGTCCGGCCCGGTTGAAGCCCTCACCGGCGCTCAGTCGGCGACCCAGGTAACTCTCGGAGACGATGAACGTACAGGCCGCGGCCGCGATCGCGCCGAGTACCGCATTGAAGACCAGACTCAGCAGATACAGCCCCGGGCTGACCAGCACGCCACCCGACGCTTCGACGTAGACCGACAGCGCCATCGGGATCGCCCCCGCGGCGAGGGTGACGACCAGGAGGGGAATGAACAGGCTCCGATACAGGCCAAACGCGACATCCAGAATCTCGCCCAGCGAGAGCGGGCGCAGCACGGGACCGGCCATGTCGGAGACTCCGCGGGAGGACGGTAGAAGATGGAGCGCAGCCGGACCCTTGGGAAGTGAACCACAACACCCCTACTTTGTCCTGACCACCACCGCCCAGCCCATTCATGACCGGACCCCCGGATTTCCGCCAGCATCTCGAGGTCGAGACTCCCGAGCATGTCGTGCTCGACTACGAGATTGCGGGGCTGGGCTCGCGCGCGCTCGCCGCGATTACCGACACCCTGATCCTGCTGCTGTGGACGATCGTCCTGGGGATCACCCTCGCGCTCCTGGGCCCCGCCCTCGGATCGTGGGCCGGCGCGATCTTCGGGCTGACCTACTTCGCGTCCATCTTCGGGTACTTCACCTTCTTCGAAGGCCTGCGGAACGGCCAGACGCCAGGGAAGCGCCGACTCGGGATTCGGGTGGTCATGGATACCGGACACGCGATCACCATCGGCGCCGCCGCCACGCGGAACCTGCTGCGGGTGGCCGATTTTCTCCCGCCACCATACCTGTTAGGCGCCCTGTTCGTGGCCCTGCATCCGAGAGGCAAGCGCCTCGGCGACCTCGTGGCGGGCACGGTCGTCGTGCGGGATCAGCCCGTTGTCCATGCCGTGGCCCCCGCCCCGATCCCCGTGCCGACCGGGGAGCAGGAGGCGGCCGGCGTCCCGGAACTGAGCGACGAGGAGTTCCACTTCCTGCGCGAGTACGCCGAACGGGCTCCCACCCTCCCCGAGGAGGTCCGGGCGCGCCTGGCCGGACGGCTGGCGGAACGGCTGGCCGGGCGGTACCCCAGCCGGCCGGTCGACTCGGCACTCTTCGTGGCGGCGCTCTACCGCGACGAGCTGGCCCGGCGGCGGGGCCGCTTCGGGGCCCGGAGCGGCGCGGTCGAGGGGCGGCGGGAGTCAGGGGGCGGTGTCGTGGAACGGATGGTGGCGCGGAAATCCGCCCGGTGGGACGAGTTCCAGGTCCTCACCACCCGGGCCACCAGCGCCGGCCTCGACAGCTTCGAGGCGGCGGAGTTGCCCGACTTCGCGGCCCGGTACCGTGAGGTCGCCGCGGACCTGGCCCGGGCCCGTACCTACCGGGCCTCGCCGGCCGTCCTCGCTCGCCTCGAACGCCTGGTCGCGGCCGGGCACAATTGCCTCTACCGTGACGAACGCCGGACGGCCGGCCGGATCTGGCGGTTCGTGATCGCCGAATGCCCGGCGGGGATCATCCAGGCCTGGCGTACGGTGGTTCTCGCCTTCCTGGTCTTCACGCTACCCGCGATCGCCGGATACCTCCTCCTGAAGGAACGCCCCGGCATCGCCGAAGAGACCCTTCCAGCGGTCATCCTCGATCGCGCCGAAGCCGGCGCCGAGCGCAAACGGGCCGGACAGGGGTATTACGAGGCCGCGGAAGGCGACCGGCCGGTCATGGCCTCCACCATCATGACCAACAACATCGGTGTGGCGTTCAACTGTTTTGCCGGGGGGATCTTCCTCGGCGTCGGCTCGCTGGTGCTGCTGGCCTACAACGGCCTGGCCATGGGTGCGGTGTCGGGGCACTTCGGCAACCAGGGATTGCTGGGCTACCTGTGGACGTTCGTCATCGGGCACGGCGTGCTCGAACTGTTCGCCATCTGGGTGGCCGGGGCCGCCGGATTCCTGCTGGGCCGGGCGCTGATCGCGCCGGGGGACCTCGCCCGGGGCGAGGCCCTGGTGGTGACGGGGCGGCTCGCCATGCGCATGATCGGAGCGGTCATCCTGCTGCTGGTGGTGGCGGGGCTGATCGAGGGATTCGTCTCGGCCAGCAGCGAGTCGCTGGCCTATCGCCTGGCGGTGAGCGGCGCCAGCCTGCTGTTTCTGGCCGCGTACCTGGCCAGCGGATGGTCACACCTCCGGCAGGCAGGGACCGGGCGGCCGGTCCCGCGTCCGCTGGACGCGGCCAGGCTCAGCTTTCCTTCAGAATCCCACGCATCCTGACCGCCAGCGCCTCGATCTCCCGCAGACTGGTGAGGGTTTCGGGATCGAGTCGGGCTTCGTTCAGCAGGAGAAGCTGGGTCTCCGCCAGGAGCGCGGAGAGCGGATTGGAGAGGTCGTGGCGCAGCTTGTGGAACCGATCGCTCTCGGTGGTCACGGCGGCGTTCCTGGCAGGAAGGGGGGTCCGGCCTGCGCCGGCGCCTGAGTATATCAGGTTCGCCCGTAACAGTGCAGGCCTCTTGGCCGTGCGGACCCCTGCGGCGCGCCGCGACCGCCGACTCGGCTGGCGCCGGCCGCCCGGCCCGCCTGTTCCGGCCGACCGGCACGGCCCGCCGGCGGTCGCCGACCCTTGACGGTCATGGGCCACCTATCCTATTATGAAGTCGCTTGCTGGTTTCTGACGTTTCGCGATCTCCCCTTGGCCGTCCCTTCACACACATAGGAATCGTCAGCCGGGCTCCACCGGCGCGTTGCGCAATTCCGACCCCGAACACTTTGCCCGCCCCTAATAAGACTCGTCCGCCGGCTGACCGGCGGCCCACTCCCGAGCGGAGTACGACCGAGCGGAGTACCACCCCCGTGGACATCGCCGAACTGAAACAGAAGTCCGTCGCCGAGCTGCATGAGCTGGCCGAGGAGCTGAACATCACCAACTACTCCGGCCTGCGCAAGCAGGACCTGATCTTCCGCATCGAGCAGTCGCTGCTCGACCAGGACACGGTCATCCGCGGCGAGGGCGTCCTCGAGATCCTGCCGGAGGGCTACGGCTTCCTGCGCAGCCAGGACTGGAACTACCTCTACGGCCCCGACGACATCTACGTCTCGCCGTCGCAGATCAAGCGGTTCGACCTGCGCACCGGCGACACGGTCATGGGCCAGGTCCGCCCGCCGAAGGAGGGCGAGCGCTACCTCGCCCTGCTCAAGGTCGAGAGCGTCAACTACGAGGAGCCGGAGAAGGCCAAGCACCGGATCGCCTTCGACAACCTGCGGCCCGCGCTACCCGGACCAGCGGATCCGGCTCGAGCGCGAGAACGGCGACCTGTCGATGCGGGTCGTCGACCTGCTCGCCCCGATCGGCAAGGGGCAGCGCGGCCTGATCGTCGCGCCGCCCAAGGCCGGCAAGACGATCCTGCTGCAGAAGCTGGCCAACGCGATCGCCGAGAACCACCCCGAAGTCGTGCTGATCGTGCTGCTCATCGACGAGCGGCCCGAGGAAGTCACCGACATGCAGGAGAACGTCGAAGGCCGAGGTCATCGCGCTCCACCTTCGACGAGCCGGCCGACCGGCACGTGCAGGTGGCCGACATGGTCATCGAGAAGGCGAAGCGCCTGGTGGAGCACGGCCAGGACGTCGTCATCCTGCTCGACTCCATCACCCGCCTGGCGCGCGCCCACAACGTGGTCGTCCCGCACTCCGGCAAGATCCTCTCCGGCGGCGTGGACGCCAACGCGCTGCAGAAGCCGAAGCGGTTCTTCGGCGCGGCCCGCAACATCGAGGGCGGCGGCTCGCTGACGATCATCGCCACCGCGCTGATCGACACCGGCTGCGCATGGACGAGGTGATCTTCGAGGAGTTCAAGGGCACCGGCAACATGGAACTGGTGCTCGACCGCCGCCTGGCCGACCGCCGCATCTACCCGGCCATCGACATCCAGCGGACCAGCACCCGGAAGGAAGAGCTCGCTCATGGACAAGGACGAGCTCAACCGGGTCTACCTGCTGCGCAACTTCCTGGCGACATGCCGCCGGTCGAGGCGATGGAGTTCCTGCTCGAGCGCATGAAGCGGACGAAGACGAACAAGGAGTTCTTCGCGACGATGGCGCAGTAGAGGTGAAGGGTGAACGGTGAAGGGTGAAGGGGTGCGGTCCCCTTCACCTTTCACCGTTCACCTTTCACCTTTCAGCATGGCCATCCCCTCTGCCGGCCGGATTCTCGCCATCGACTGGGGCGAGCTCCGTCTGGGCCTCGCCCTTTCCGATGAGGGCCAGGTGCTCGCCTCTCCGCTGGACACCCTGGTCCGGCGGGCGGGGAAACGCTTTCCGATGCCGGCCTTCCTGGAACACCTGCACCAGCACCGTCCGGTGGGCATCGTGGTCGGTCTCCCCCTCACCCTGGGAGGCGAGGAGGGAACCAGCGCGGTGCAGGCGCGGGAGCTCGCCGAGCTCGTCACCCGGAAGGCCGCGCTGCCGGTCGAACTGTTCGATGAGCGACTGACGACGGCGCGGGCGCACCGCGCGATCCGGGATCAGGGCGGAAGCACCCGCGGCCGCCGGGAGGACGTCGACTCCCTGGCGGCCGCCGTCCTGTTGCAGGGTTTCCTCGACCAGCGGCGCGGGACGGCAATGTGACCGCGATAAGGCTCGGCAGGGATAGAGTGCTCAGTGCCCAGGGCCCGGTGCCCGGCGGTCGCTCCGCCTCACTGGGCACGGGGGCCTGGGTACTAGGCACAGTGTTCCTGGCCCTCGCCTGCACCGTCCCCGCGCCGTCCACCGAGCGGGTCCGCGTGACCATCCCCGTCGGTTCCACCTTTCGGGCCGTCACCGATTCGGTCGCCGCCCACGGCCTCATCAAGTCCAGGTTCTGGTTTCGCACCCTGGCCAGGGTGACCGGTACCCACCGGACCGTGAAGGCCGGCATCTACGACCTGCCCCCGGGGGCCGGGGCGTGGCGGACTCTCGAAATTCTGAAAGCGGGTCGGGTCGCAACCGTCCGCCTGACGGTGCCGGAGGGCCTGACCCTGCTCGAACTCGCCGAGCTGGTCGAATCGAAGCTGGCCATTCCGGCCGAATCCCTGCTGGCCGCGGCCTACGACTCGTCGGTTCGAACGGTTTTCGGCGTCACCGAGCCAAGTCTCGAGGGGTTCCTGCTGCCGGACACCTACACCCTCCCGCTCCCGGTCACGGGCGAGGCGCTGCTCGAGGCCATGGTGGCGGAGTTCGAGCGGCGCTGGAATCCGGCGTGGGATCGGCGGCTCGATTCGATCAGGCTGACCCGACGGCAGCTGCTGACTCTGGCGTCGATCGTGGAAGGAGAGGCGCGGCACGACGACGAGCGGGCCACCATCGCGGGCGTGTACACCAGACGGCTCCAGCGCGAGATGGCGCTGCAGGCCGACCCGACCGTCCAGTACGCCATTCAGCTCGCCACCGGCGAGCGGAAGACGCGGCTGCTGTTCAAGGACCTCGAGATCGAGTCGCCCTACAACACCTACCTCCACCCCGGTCTCCCCCCCGGGCCGGTCAATTCACCTGGCCTGGAGAGCATCCAGGCAGCGCTGTATCCAGCCGAGGTGCCCTGGCTCTATTTCGTGGCCCGGCCGGACGGACATCACGTCTTCAGTCGCACCCTGGTCGAGCACAACCGGGCCATTGCCGAGATCCGGCGGCTCGGCGCATCGGCGGTTCGGGGAGGCGGACGGTAGGGGCAGGGCCGACCCCGCAGGGTCGCCCCTGCCCCTACCACCCACCCGCATCGGCATACCGCCGGGCAGCGGCCTCAGGGTCGGGGGCTCCCAGGATTCCCGAGACTACCGCCACACCGGCGCCACCCGCGTCCCGGACCGCCGGCACGTCCTCCGGGCGCACGCCCCCGATGGCGACGCAGGGTCTCCCCCCGGCGAGAGCCACGATCCGGCCGAACCCATCCGCTCCGAGCGCGACCCCCGCGTCGGCCTTGGTGCCCGTCACCCGCCACGGTCCGATCCCCCAGTAGTCGGCCTCGGCGGCGGGGACCACCTCCTCCAGCACGCCCACCGAGGCGCCGACGGCCAGGCCGGGCCGGAGGATCCGCCGCGCCAGCCGAACCGGCAGGTCGTCCGGGCCGAGATGAACGCCGCACCCGGCCGCGACGGCCACATCGGCGCGATCGTTGATGATGACCGGGACCCCCAGATCCTCCCGAAGCGCCCGGGCGAGGCCCAGGAGCTCGGTCGGCGCCGCGAGTTTGAGCCGGAGCTGGACCGATGTCACCCCGCCTCGGACGGCCGCGCGGGACACCTCCAGCACGTCGCGACCAGACAGCAGGCGGTCGTCCGTAACCAGCATGAGTCGGAGATGGCGCGCTAGATTGGTGGCCATGAGCGACGATCGATCGGTCCGGTTGCGGGGCATCCGCGGCGCCACGACGGTGGACGCCAACGACGCGCAGCAGATCCTCGAAGCCACCGATGAGCTGCTGCGCCGGCTCATCGAGGCCAACGGCATTCATCCCGACGACGTGGTCAGCGGCCTGTTCACGATGACCAGCGACCTCGACGCCGCCTTTCCCGCCCGGGCGGCCGAGATCTATGGCTGGAATATCGTCGCGCTGCTCCACTCCACCGAGATCCCGGTCCCGGGGTCGCTGCCGCGCTGCATCCGCCTGCTGGTGCACGCCTACACCCCCCGAACCCATGCCGAGATCCGACACCTGTACCTGCGAGGGGCCACGGTCCTCAGACCGGATCGGGCGGTGGAAGATGCAGGAGTGAAAGGTGAAGGGTGAAGGGTGAAAGGGACCGAGATCCCCGATCCCCTCCACCTTTCACCTTTCACCCTTCACCTTTCACCTTTCACCCCACCTTCCCTTCAGCAGTCTCCCAATGACTCTCCCCACTACCCGGATCTCTCCCAAGGGTGTCGCCCGCTGGGACGCCGGCCATCCCTGGATATATCGCAGCGATGTGATCGATGGGCCCGAGATCCCGTGTGTCATCCGGGTCCTGGACCGGCGGGGGAAATTCCACGGTGTAGCCTTGTGGTCGCCAGGATCCGAAATCCGGCTCCGCCTGCTCTCGCGGGAGGACCGGCCGATCGATCTGGAGTGGTGGCGTGCCCGGCTCGCCGCCTGCCTCGCCCGCCGGGACGGCATCGATGCCACAGCCTGGCGCCTCGTGCATGCCGAGGGCGACGGACTTCCGGGGCTGATCGTGGACCGATACGACCAGTGGCTGGTGGTCCAGATGCTCTCCGCCGGCCTCGAGACCGCGCGGAGCGAGATCATCACCGCGCTGGTCGAGGTGTGCGCGCCGCAGGGCATCCTGCTCCGCAACGATGTCGCGGTGCGAAAACTGGAGCGGCTTCCCCTGGACGTCGTGCTGGCGTTCGGAACCGTGCCGGAGGAAATCGAGATCCGCGAAGGGTCCGTCCGATATCTGGCGGCACCGTGGACCGGGCAGAAGACCGGCGCCTTCCTCGACCAGCGGGCCAATCGAATGCTGGCGGGCGCCTGGGCGAAACCCGGGGGAACCGCCCTCGACTGCTTCACGTACCACGGGAGCTTCGCGCTCCATCTCGCCGTCCGGTCCGCCCGGGTCGTGGCCCTCGACGCCAGCGCCGAGGCCCTGGCTCGCGGGCGGGCGAACGCGGCCCTCAACGGGGTAACCCGGGTGGAATGGGTGGAGGCCGACGTGTTCGACGAGCTGCGGCGCTTCGAGCGGGAGCGGCAGCGGTTCGACACCGTCGTGGTGGACCCGCCGGCCTTCGCCAAGACCCGGAGCGCCGTGGCCGGCGCCCTGCGCGGCTACAAGGAGATCAACCTCCGCGCCATGCGGTTGCTGGCCCCCGGTGGCACGCTGCTCACGGCGTCCTGCTCCTATCACGTCTCGCGGGCGGCCTTTCTCGAGATGCTGGCCGACGCCGCGGCCGACAGCGGACGGCGGTTGGTGCTGGCCCAGCTTCTGGGCCAGAGTCCGGACCATCCCGAGATCCTGACCATTCCCGAGACCGGCTATCTGAAGGGTGCGGTGCTTACCCGGGCCGAGTGACCCGACGCCTCACTCGGATCGCTCCCTTCTCCCTTCTCCCTTCTCACTTCTCACGCCCCTCCACAGCCACCACGAGTACCCCACCGGCGCGAGCGTCAGCACAATCGCCAGCCCGACCGCCCCAACCAGCCACCAGTTGCCTGGCAGCAGTCCCGAAACCGCGATGAGCACTCCGGCGACCACAAACAATCTCCCGCCGAGCCGGTGGGTTTCCGTCCATACGTGGTCGCTCGACAGCGTCCACGGGGTGCGGATTCCCATGAACCAGCTGGGCCGCATTCTCGGCATGAGGACGCCGATCAGGAGGAACAGCGCGCCGACGGCGGTGGTCACCACCGGCACGGCATTGATCACCCAGCCGAGCCCGTGTCCGAGCACCAGGGTATGGATGATCACCAGCAACACCAGTACCGCGTTGCTGAGGATCCAGTAGGGGGACCGTGTTCCCTGGTAGGCCTCCGGTCGGGGGTCGATTCTGGGCAGCACCAGGAACACCAGCGCGAGGGCCAGCCCGATGGCCGGCAGCATGAGGGCGGCGACCAGCGGGGAGGACCAGCTGTCGGCCCGGCCGTCGATTCCCCAGTGGGTGGTGACCCGCGCCGGCAGCTGGGCATAGGCCCAGAACGAGAACCCGGCGGCGATCATCAGGCCGAGCAGCCCGGGCAACAGTTTTCGCATGAGTGCCCCCGTGAGGCGACCGCGGGAACCTAGCCCGGGACGGGGCGGAGGGAAGTGGGTGTGTCGCCATGTCACGCGGCCTGATTGACACCCTACCCCCGATCCCCGCACCTTACTAGGGCCGTTGGGTTCGCTTCACTTTCGCGCGACGGACCGGCTCACGACCCTGCATGCTGACCACGATCCAACTCCAGCAACAGCGCCGGCGTCGCGCCGTGCCTTCGCTCAAGCAGCAGTATCACGAGTACATCCTGCAGCGGATCGAGAGCTACAAGAACAGCCTGTCGCGCCGTGAGCTGCTGAAACTCGGCGACCAGGCGGTCGCCGAACTCGAGGCGGCGGGAGATCAGTTCCTGCTGACGCAGGTACTGGTCACGGAAGGCGTCGATCGCCTGATCCACAAGCGACTCCGACTGCAGCCCTACAGTCGCTGGTCCCGGCAGCTCAAACAGCTGCGCGACGCACAGCGTGAACCGACCCACTGGGGAATCGACCGCCGCAGCCCGGTCACCCGCCTGCTCCCCCGCCTGGAACCCAGTGACACCGCGCTGGTCATCGGCGGAGATGCCGCGTCGTACGCCTACCTGCTCGCCGCCCACAACGTGCACGTGGTGTTCACCGGCAGCGACATGACCTTCGTCGATCAGGTGGAATCGCGGGTGGCGGAAGAAGCACTCGGCCTCCATTGCCTCACCTACGTCACGCCCACCAGCCAGGTCGTCGAAAGCTGTCCCGAAGCCGTCCATGTGGTGGTGGTCGATACCGGCACCCTGGAGAGCGAATCGGCCGCGAATCGGCGCGAGATTCTTGAGAACCTCTGCACCCGTACCGCACCGGGCGGGGTCCATCTCATCCTGCCGAGTCCGAATGCCCTCGCGCCGGATGCGTTTCTCTCGCACTATTCGGAGTGGATTCGCGAGCCGGCCCCGCCGGACAGGCGCCGGCCAGCCCGATCCCACGGGCTGCTGCTGGCCAAGCCTCCCCAGGCAGACGAGCCGCGGGCGTCGCTCTCCTCGCGCGAACTGCGGGCCTGATCCGGGTGGCGTCGCCCACCGCGTCATGCTGCTCCAATACCTGAGGTACCTCGAGGCCCTGTCGCGCGAACAGCATTTCGCCCGGGCCGCGGCGGTCTGCAAAGTCACCCAGCCAACCCTCTCGGCCGGAATCAAGCAACTCGAGGAGGAGCTCGGGCTGCTGATCGTGCAGCGCGGTCAGCGCTTCGAGGGATTCACCGCCGAAGGTCTTCGGGTCCTGCAGTGGAGCCGCCGGATTCTGGCGGATTGCGAGAGCCTGGAACAGGAGGCGAGCGAACTCCGGGAAGGCCTGATGGGCCGGCTGCGGATCGGAGCGATCCCAACCGCCCTCCCGATCGTCGCCCTGCTGACCGGCCCGTTCGCGTCTCAGCACCCCCGGGTGGCGATCTCGGTGCTGTCGGTGTCATCGTTGGACATTCAGCGCGGCCTCGACGAGTTCACCCTCGATGCCGGAGTCACCTATCTCGACAACGAGCCGCTGACCCACGTCCGCACCACCGCGCTCTACCACGAACGCTATTATCTCTTCACCCCGGCCGCCGGGCCCGTCGGGCGGCGGAAGAACCTCACCTGGGCGGAGGCGGCCGCACTCCCGCTCTCGCTGCTGACCCCGGACATGCAGAACCGCCGGATCCTGAATGCGCTGTTCCAGGCGGCGGGCACCATCCCGAAAGCCACGATTGAAACCAACTCAGTGCTCACGTTGTGGGCTCACCTGCGCACCGGTGAGTGGTCCACCGTCCTGCCGCAGCCCTTCCTCTACCTTCTGGGCCAGCCCCATGGGATCCGGGCGATACCGCTCGAAAGCGGGGCCGCCCGCCACACTATCGGACTGGCCGTCCCCGATCGCGACCCCCCCACCCCCTCGGCCCGGGAGCTGATGCGCATCGTGGGCGAGCTCGACATCGAATCGGTGCTCAACGTCTCGCCCTGAGCCGGGGCTACACCGGGTTCAGGGTGCGAGACGTTCCGGGTGAGTGTACACCGTGTGCCGGCCCGGTCGGGTGAACCCCACCAGGGTGATCCCGGCCTGCTCTGCCACCCGCACCGCGAGCCCCGTAGGCCCGCTGATCGACGCGACCAGCGGCGCGCCGAACACCACCGCCTTCTGCACCATTTCGAAACTGGCCCGGCTCGTCAGCACGATGAACCCCTGCCTGGGGTTCTTCTGTTCGCGGAACAGCGCCCCGAGGAGTTTGTCCAGCGCGTTATGCCGGCCGACGTCTTCCCGGGCCAGGTCGATACCGCCCGCCAGCGTCGCCCAACCCGCCGCGTGCACGGTCCCCGCCTGCGTATTGAGCGTCTGGCGGGAAGCCAGTTCATCCATGGCCCGGTGAATCGCCGCGACTTCGATGACCGGACCGGCGGGCACCTCGTGCGGCTGCCGGAGCACCGACGCGATGCTGTCGGATCCGCAGATCCCGCAGCCGGTGCGGCCCGAGAGCCGACGGCTCCGCTCGGCGATTTCCGCCTCCCGCTCCCGGGATACCCTCATCTGCACCTCGATCCCCTGGCCATACCGGACGACCTGAATTTCGAGCAGCTCGGCCGGCGAGCGGATCAGCTCCTCGGTCAGGCTGAAGCCCAGCGCGAAGTCCTCGAGGTCGGCTGGGGTGGTCATCATGACCACATGGGCCAGTCCATTGTAGGCCAGGACAACCGGCACCTCTTCCGCGATCCGCTCCTCCGACTCCGCCTCAGTCCCATCGACCCACCGGCGGGCGCCGTGACGGAGCAGCGGCTCGGCGTAGCCAAGGCGCCCCAGGCCCAGTCGGTCGCTCAGCTTGTCGAGGTTGGCGCTCATCGGCACTCCTGACTCGCGGGTGTTGTAGGCATCGGCGGGGTCTCAGGATGAGGATACATCGCCGGCCGGGCTTGGCGCGCCCGGCCCCCTTGTGGAATCGTCATGATTGATGCTCTCTATCAGACAATTGAACTGATCAATTTGCGAGCCGCCCCCGCGGGACCGATCTTGAGCAGACTAGTCGGATTGTCGTCAGGTACGTCTCTTATAAGGGAGCGGTGGTCGGCGCAACGACCAGCCCCCTCGGAGTTTATGTCGCTTCTGCACTTTGGGCACGGGCGCGAGGTTTCGGACTCGCGGCACGCGCTTCCTGTCATTGGATTCGTGGGAGCCAGCGGGGCCGGAAAGACCACGCTCATTTCGGCGGTGCTGCCACACTTGTCCGAACGGGGGCTCCGGATCGGCGTCATCAAGCATGCCCGACACGGATTCGACATGGACCGTCCGGGCAAGGACAGCCATCGAATGCGCTCGGCGGGTGCCGCCCAGGTGCTGGTCGCCTCCCGCGACCGCTGGGTGCTGATGACCGAAACGTCGACCCAGTCGGACGAGCCCGCGTTCCGGGCGCTGCTCGACCAGTTCGATCGGAGCAGCGTGGATCTGATCCTGGCCGAGGGGTTTGCGCGGGAACCGTATCCCAAAATCGAAGTGCATCGCCCGTCGCAGGGTGAGCCACCCAAGTGCTGGCCCGACGATCCGCAGGTGATCGCCGTCGCCAGTGACGAGACCCTTGCCGTGGCGGCGCCCGTGGTCCTGCTCGATCTCAACCAGCCCGTGGCCGTCGTGCAATTCCTGCTCGAGCGGCTTTCGCCTTCGCCGGCACTCCCGACCGCCCATGTCCGCCAAGCCTGGACTCACCGCTGAAGCTCGCGAGGCCGCCGTCTCGGCGGCCCTGGCAGAGCACGTCGGTCGGCCAGGCCCCCTGCTGCCGATCCTGCATGGAATCCAGGAGCGTCTCGGCCATGTCCCTGCGGAAGCGGTACCGGCGGTGGCCAACGCCCTGAACCTTTCGCGGGCGGAAGTGCACGGGGTGATCTCCTTCTATCACGATTTTCGGGACCACCCGCCGGGCCGTCACCTGGTCAAGATCTGCCGGGCCGAGTCCTGCCAGGCCGTCGGGGCCGACGCCCTGGTGGCCCATGCCAAGGCCAGTCTGGGCGTCGATTTCCACGGAACCACCGGCGATGGCGCCATCACCCTGGAGCCGGTCTACTGCCTGGGCAACTGTGCCCTGTCCCCGGCCCTGCTGGTCGGTGAGGAGATCCGTGGCCGGATGACGCCGGCGAAGTTCGACACCCTGGTGGGCGAACTCCGGGGGGCCCGATGATCCGGGTGTTCGTGCCCCGGGACTCCGGCGCCCTGTCGGTGGGCGCCGAGGCCGTCGCGCGCGGGATCGCGCTCGAAGCGGCGGCGCGGGGCGCGGCCGTGACCGTCATCCGCAATGGGTCGCGCGGGCTGTACTGGCTCGAGCCAATGGTCGAGGTCGAGACCCGCGCTGGCCGGGTCGCCTACGGGCCGGTGGCGGTCTCCGACCTCTCCGGCCTGTTCGCCGCGGGATTCCTCGAAGGCAAGCCCCATCGCCTGGCCCTGGGTCCGACGGAGGAGATCCCCTACCTCAAGCGCCAGGAACGGCTCACCTTCGCGCGGGCCGGGATCACCGATCCCGTCGATCTCAAGGACTACGAGGCCCATGAGGGTTATCGCGGGCTTCGGCGGGCGCTGACCATGACCGGCGCCGCGATTGTCGAAATGGTCACCCTGTCCGGCCTGCGCGGCCGTGGCGGCGCGGCCTTCCCGACCGGGATCAAATGGAAGACGGTCCTCGGCACGACGGGCGACCAGAAGTACATCGTGTGCAACGCCGACGAGGGCGATTCCGGGACCTTCAGCGACCGGATGATCATGGAAGACGACCCCTTCGTGCTGATCGAAGGGATGACGATCGCCGGCGTCGCGGTCGGCGCCACCCAGGGCTACATCTACCTGCGCTCGGAGTACCCCCACTCCCGGCAGGCGCTGAACCAGGCCATCGCCGCCGCGACGGCCGGCGGGTACCTGGGCCCCGATGTGCTGGGGAGCGGCAAGCGGTTCGATCTGGAAGTGCGGGTGGGCGCCGGCGCCTACATCTGCGGCGAGGAGACCGCGATGCTGGAAAGCCTGGAAGGCAAGCGCGGCATGGTTCGTTTCAAGCCACCGCTGCCGGCCATCGCCGGGCTTTTCGGCAAACCCACCGTGGTCAACAACGTGATCTCCCTGGCCTCCGTCCCGATCATCCTGGACAAGGGTGGGGAGTACTATCGTGACTATGGCATGGGGCGCTCGCGCGGCACCTTGCCGATCCAGCTCGCCGGAAACCTGAAACACGGCGGCCTGGTGGAAAAGGCCTTCGGGGTGACGCTGCGCGAGCTGCTCTACGACTACGGCGGCGGCTCACTGAGCGGGCGGCCACTGCGGGCGGTGCAGGTGGGCGGCCCGCTGGGGGCGTACCTGCCGGAGTCCCAGTTCGATACCCCGATCGACTACGAGGCGTTCGCCGGCATCTCGGCCATGTTGGGGCACGGCGGGATCGTGGCCTTCGACGATACGGTCGACATGGCAGCCATGGCCCGCTACGCCATGGAGTTCTGCGCCATCGAGTCGTGCGGCAAATGCACTCCCTGCCGGGTCGGATCGACCCGCGGAGTCGAGACCATCGACAAGATCGTCGCCGGCCAGAACCGGGAGGCGAACGTCCAGCTGGTCCGAGACCTGTGCGACACGATGCTCGATGGTTCACTCTGCGCCCTGGGCGGGATGGCCCCCTTCCCCGTCTTGAGCGCCCTCAACCATTTTCCAGAAGACTTCGGTCTGACCGCCGGCGCCCTTGCCGGGACCGGCCGCTGATCGTTCAGAACGGAGTATCCCGATGACTGCCATCGCCGAACTCGACTACGGCACACCGCTTCCCGTCTCGACCAGGACCGTTACCCTGACCATAGACGGCGTGTCGGTGACCGTGCTCGATGGCACTTCCGTGATGCGGGCGGCGATCACGGCCGGCCTCGGCATCCCGAAGCTGTGCGCCACCGACAGCCTCGAGGCCTTCGGCAGCTGCCGGCTCTGCCTGGTGCAGATCGATGGCCGCAAGGGATTCCCGGCGTCCTGCACGACGCCGGCGGAAGCTGGAATGCGGGTCACCACCCAGAACGAGAAGCTGGCCGACCTCCGCCGCGGCGTGATGGAGCTGTACATCTCCGATCACCCGCTGGACTGCCTCACCTGTTCGGCCAACGGCGATTGCGAGTTGCAGGATACGGCGGGCGCCGTGGGCTTGCGCGAGGTGCGCTACGGTTACGAGGGCCTGAACCACCTGCGCGAGCCCAAGGACACCTCGAACCCCTATTTCACCTTCGAGCCCAGCAAGTGCATCGTCTGCTCGCGCTGCGTCCGTGCCTGTGAAGAGGTCCAGGGCACCTACGCGCTCACGATCGACGGTCGCGGCTTCGACTCCAAGGTATCCGCGGGCCAGCTTGAGCCGTTCATGGACTCCGAGTGCGTCTCTTGCGGCGCCTGCGTGCAGGCCTGCCCCACCGCTACCCTGATGGAGAAGACGGTCATCGAGGCGGGCACGCCGGACTACGAGGTGGTGACCACCTGCGCCTACTGTGGCGTGGGGTGTTCGTTCAAGGCGGAGATGAAGGGCACGCAGGTCGTGAGGATGACCCCCAACAAGGACGGGCATGCCAATCACGGCCACAGCTGCGTGAAGGGCCGGTTTGCCTGGGGCTACACCACCCATCCCGACCGGATCACCACGCCGATGATCCGCAAGAGCATCAAGGACCCGTGGCAGGTGGTGTCGTGGGAAGAGGCGATCAGCTACACCGCCAGCGAATTCAAGCGGCTCCAGGCCACGTACGGCCGGGACTCGATCGGGGCCATCTCGTCGTCCCGCTGCTCCAACGAAGAGACGTACCTGATGCAGAAGCTGGTGCGGGCGGCCTTCGGCAACAACAACATCGACACCTGCGCCCGGGTCTGCCATTCGCCGACCGGCTACGGCCTCAAGAAGACCCTGGGCGAGTCGGCCGGCACCCAGGATTTCGACTCGATCCTGGCGACCGATGTGGTGTTCGTGATCGGGGCCAACCCGACCGACGGCCACCCGGTGTTCGCCTCCCAGATGAAGCGCCGCCTCCGGGAAGGGGCCAGGCTGATCGTCGCCGACCCCCGGCGGATCGATCTGGTGCGCTCTCCCCACGTGGAGGCGGACTTTCACCTCAAGCTCCGGCCCGGCACGAACGTCGCCCTGCTCAACAGCCTTGCCCACGTCGTCGTGACCGAGGGGCTGGCCGACGAAGCGTTCGCGCTGGCCCGGTGCGAAGTGGACAGCTGGGAGCAGTGGAAGGCCTTCGTCGCCCGCCCGGACCATTCCCCCGAGGCACTCGAATCCGTGACCGGCGTCCCGGCGGGCCAGGTACGCGGCGCGGCGCGGCTCTACGCCACCGGCGGCAACGGGGCCTTCTACTACGGCCTGGGTGTCACCGAACACAGCCAGGGCTCGACCGCGGTGATCGGGATCGCCAATCTCGCCATGGCCACCGGCAACATCGGGCGGGCGGGCGTCGGCGTGAACCCGCTCCGCGGGCAGAACAACGTGCAGGGATCGTGCGACATGGGGTCCTTCCCCCACGAGTTTCCGGGCTACCGCCACGTGCTGGACGACGATGTCCGCGGCTCCTTCGAGAGCGCCTGGAACGTCCCGCTCGAGAAGGAGCCGGGCCTCCGCATCCCGAACATGTTCGATGCCGCTCTCGACGGCAGCTTCAAGGGCCTGTACCTCGAGGGCGAGGACATCGCCCAGTCCGACCCCAACACGCAGCACGTCACCAAGGCGCTCGAGGCCATGGAGTGCATCGTGGTCCAGGATCTGTTCCTCAACGAGAGCGCCAAGTTCGCCCACGTCTTCCTCCCGGGTTCGTCCTTCCTGGAGAAGAACGGCACCTTCACCAACGCCGAACGCCGGATTTCGCCGGTCCGCAAGATCCTGCCGCCGATGGCGGGCAAGGAGGACTGGGAGATCACCATGGATATCTCCAACGCGCTCGGCTATCCGATGCACTACACCCACGCGTCCGAGATCATGGACGAGATCGCCCGCCTGACGCCCGACCTTCACCGGGCGTGAGCTACGAGAAGCTCGAGCGGCTGGGCACCATCCAGTGGCCCTGCAACGACCAGCACCCCGAGGGAACGCCGGTCATGCATCGGGACGAGTTCGTGCGCGGCAAGGGCAAGTTCGTCCTGACCGAGTACGTGGCGACGGAAGAAAAGGTCAACCAGCGCTTCCCGCTCATCCTCACCACGGGACGGATCCTGTCGCAGTACAACGTGGGCGCCCAGACCCGTCGGACCGCCAACGTCGACTGGCACGACGAAGACCGGCTCGAGATTCACCCCCACGATGCCGAGGATCGCGGGATCAAGGACGGCGACTGGGTCGGAGTCACGAGCCGGGCCGGCGAAACCACGCTCCGGGCCAGCATCACCGAGCGGGTGCAGCCGGGCGTGGTCTACACCACCTTCCACCACCCCGAGTCCGGCGCCAACGTGATTACGACCGAGAACTCGGACTGGGCCACCAACTGTCCCGAGTACAAGGTCACCGCCGTGCAGGTGACACCGGTGTTCCATTCCTCGGAGTGGCAGAAGCGCCACCGCCGTTTCACCGAGCAGCAGCTGGAGCTGCTGGATCGCAGGAGCTAGGGAAGTCTCGCAATGGACATCCATCACCTCGTGGGAATGGCCAACCAGATCGGCGGTTTCCACGCCTCGCTGCCGAACCGGGCCGAGGCGGTGAGCGGAACAGCCATCCATATCCGCCGGTCCTGGGACCCACGGATGCGCCGGGCACTCCTGGCGCACGTCGACACCAAGGGTGGCGAGGGGCTCGACCCGCTGGTGCTGGAGGCGATCCACACCCACCGGGCGGAGCTGACACCGCCACCGCCACCTCCCCGCCCCGCCGATCGAACTGCCTGATCGGACGACGGGACGACGGGACGACGGGACGACGGGGCGACAGGGCGACAGGGCGACACCGAGGTGCACGTAACGGGTTAGTCCGTTACCTTCGGTCGCGGCCCTGTCGCCCTGTCGCCTTATCACCCTGTCGCCTCGTCGTCTCCCTACCCTCCCGCTATGCGCGCCCTCGTGAAGGTCACCGCCGGTCCTGGCATGGAGATCCGCGAGGTCCCCACTCCGCCGTGCGGTCCCAGCGACGTGCTGATCAAGGTGCATTTCGCCGGCGTGTGCGGCACCGACCTGCATATCTGGGAGTGGGACGCCTGGGCCAGCGGCCGACTCAAGCCACCGCTCACCATCGGCCACGAGTTCGCAGGGGAGATCGTCGAGGTCGGTGCCGAGGCACGGGCCGAAGGGCTGCTCGCCGTCGGCGACCGGGTCACCGCCGAAGGGCATATCGTGTGCGGCCACTGCCTCCCGTGCCATACCGGCGATGCCCACGTCTGCCAGCGTACCAGGATCATCGGGGTCGATCGTGACGGCGCGTTTGCCGACTTCATCGTGATGCCCGCCTCGAACGTGATGAAGCTCGACGGCATTCCCGCTGAAATCGGGGCCATCATGGATCCGACCGGCAACGCCGTCCACACGGTGCTGGAGGGCGGCCGGGTTCCGGGAAGCGCGGTGCTGGTGCTCGGATGCGGCCCGATCGGATGCTTCGCGGTCGGGGTCGCCCGCGCCGTCGGGGCCTCGCTGGTCATCGCCAGCGACTTCAATCCCCGGCGGCTGGAACTGGCCCGGACGATGGGTGCGCATGTCACCCTCAACCCGGCCACGGAGGACGTGGTCGGTCGGTGCGTCGAACTGACCGGCGGGGATGGCGTCGACCTGGTATGCGAGATGAGCGGCCACCCCACCGGCCATCAGACCGCCTTCCGCGCCGCGCGACTCGGCGGGCGCATCAACTTCCTCGGGACCCCGAGCCGGACGACCGAGGTGGATTTCGCCCGGGACGTCATCTTCAAGGGGCTCACCCTGTACGGCGTGACCGGCCGCCGCATGTACGACACCTGGCAGCAGATGTTCCGCCTGCTCCGCGCCGGCCAGTTCGATCCGCGGCCCGTTATCACACACCGCTTCCGGCTGGACCAGTTCGCCGAGGCCATCCAGGTGATCAAGGACGGGGTAGCGGGGAAGGTGATTCTGGAGGTGAGTGGTCAACAGTGAGCGGTAAGCGGTGAGCGGGACGATCCCTGACTTGCTCACCGCTTACCGCTCACCGCTCACCGCGCACTTCTCACTTCTCACTTCTCACCGCGCACCGCGCACCGCTAACCGGTTTCAGACCATGTCCCTCTTTTCACGCCTGGAAGCCGAACTCGCGCAATTCAGGAAAGACGGCGTCTACAAGGAGCTGCTCTACCTCGACGGGCCGCAGGCGCCCCGTGTGCGGATCGAGGGCCATGGGGACGTCATCGTGCTCTCCTCGAACAACTACCTGGGGCTGTGCGACGTCCCCGAGGTCGTGCAGGCGGGGAAGGCAGCGCTCGACCGGTTCGGTGCGGGCACCGCCTCGGTCCGGTTCATCTGCGGCACCTTCACGGTGCACCGGGCGCTGGAAGAGGCGTGCGCCCGGCTGGTGGGCACCCCGTCAAGCCTGAGCTTCGTCAGTTGCTGGAACGCCAACGAGGCCGTGCCGGGAACCCTGCTGGGCGAAGACGATATCATCATCAGCGATCAGCTCAACCACGCGTCCATCATCGACGGGATCCGGCTTGCCAAGGCCATCACCAAGTGCCAGACGGCGGTCTACAAGCACGCCGACCTCGGTGACCTTCGAGACAAACTCGTCGCCGCCCGGGATCGACGCACGCGGATGGTGATCACCGACGGGGTGTTCTCGATGGAGGGGGCCATCGCCCGGCTGCCCGAACTGGTCGAGCTGTGCCGGAAACACGACGCCGTGCTCGTGGTCGACGACTCCCATGCCTCCGGTGTCCTCGGTCGGACCGGGAGGGGCACCGCCGAGCATTTCGGCATGATCGGGGAGGTGGACATCATCACCTCGACGCTCGGCAAGGCCCTCGGTGGCGCCGCCGGCGGGTTCGTCGCATCCACGGAGGCCGCGTGTGACTACCTGACTCAGCGGGCCCGACCCCAGCTGTTCTCCAACGCCCTCCCCCCGACGGTCGCGGCCAGCGCCCTGGCCAGCATCGAGCACCTCGAACGCCATCCGGACCTGGTGGAAACCCTTCGCCAGAACAGCCGGTATTTCCGCGACCAGCTCCTGGCGAGCGGATTCCACCCTCTCCCCGGCGAGACCCCGATCATCCCGGTGATCGTCGGCGAGACCGCCAAGGCAATCGCGATGAGCAGGGAGCTCCTCGCCGAGGGCGTGTTTGTCACCGGATTCGGCTATCCCGTGGTCCCGCAGGGTCAGGCCCGGATCCGATGCCAGATCTCGGCCGCTCATACCCGGGACCAACTGGACCAGGCCATCGCCGCCATCCGGAAAGTGGGCCGGCAGCTGGGATTGGTGTGACGGTCGTCACACTTTCGGCTTATGTTCGGTTATTTTCCTGCTTGTGGGAACGAGGGACTTCAAGTAGTTTGGGAGCTCCTAGCCACAAGCAGAAGCAGCGAAAGCCTATAGCTGCGTCACGATCAAATTCCTGGAGGCATTCCGATGCGCATGCTCGGCCGCACCGCCATGGTGCTCGGTCTGGCTTGCCTGGCGCAGGTCCCGGCCGCCGTCGCCCAAGGGGTCACCGGCTTTGAGACGTTCAAGTGGTACATCGGGGGCCAGGCGGGCGTGACGATCTTCGAGACCCAGAGCCAGACCAGGGGCGGCATCTTTGCCGCCGGTGGGCACATTCTGGTGACCGCCAAGCGAACTGGTCTCCTGCTCTCCGTGGAAGAGGGGATCAAGCGCAATCAGATCAGTGCGTTCGCGGACGCCACCGGGCCGGGTGGGAGCCGACGGGTGGCGTTCAACGACATCCGGAAGTACACCGTGGCACTGCTCGCCTTCCCGCTCAAGTCGGTCGCCCAGCCATACATCGGCCTGGGATTGGGCTGGCTGCAGACAGTCAAGGAATACCCCACCGGCCCGTTCGCGACCCAGGCTGATGCGGATGACGCCCAGCGACTTGCCGAGTCGGCTGGCTCGACCGGGTTCGGAACCCTGATCGGAGGCGTGCAGGCCCGGGTATCGTCGTTCGTGCTGTTCGGTCAGTATCAGCTGACCACGGCGGCGGGGGCCGGGAAGCTCTTCGTCGGGCCAACCCACACCCTGGTCGGTGGCCTGCGGATCGGACTCGGCGCCGCACGGGAGGGCGTCGAGGGCCGAGGTGGCGGCTCGGACTGACTCGCAGAAGTCGGGCGCCGATATGGCGCCCGCTTGCACTGAGCTCTAACGCAGGGGCGCCAGCACTGGCGCCCCTGAGTCTTTCCGGGGGCGGGATTCCCAGGGACTCCCGCGGATCACGAACCGGAGCGGCCAGTCCGTCGCCCGGCTGATCCCGATCCTGGGGGTCGTCTGGATGTCGAGGTCCGTGAGCGGTGGGCCGGCCATGACGAGAGCGGCTGACCCCTGCATGGCGCGACCATCGAGCGCCCGGGTGATGCCAAGCGCCTGCGTGAGCCGACCGGGGCCGGCGCCGAGGAGCCGGGTGTCCCGGACCTGGCGGCGGCGGCGCATGAGTGGGAGGCCGTCGATGGGCTCCACCGCCCGCAGCAGGACCGCGGCGCCGCGGCCCTCCGGTCCCACCACCAGATTGGCGCACCAGTGCATGCCGTAGGATCGGTACACGTACCAGGTGCCGGCGGGGCCGTAGAGGGCCTGGTTCTGGGCGTGGCGGCGGAAACGGTAGGCATGGGAGGCGGGGTCGCCGGCCCCCAGATACGCCTCGACTTCGACGATCCTGCCGACCGCCCGGGCGCCGCGAATGCGGGTCATCAGGGTCGCCCCCAGGAGACCGCAGGCGACGGTAACGGCATCCTGCTGGAAAAACTCAACGGGCAGGAGCGCTGCCCGTCGATCGCTGCTCACCCCTCGACCTTTTTCCTACTCCGGCCGGCGGCCTTCTTCCTGGGGGTTGCCGCAGTCTTGGCACCGCCACTCTTGGCGGCGGTCTTCTTCCGCGCCGGTCTGGCCCGCTCCGGCTGGACCGTTTCGTCGTCCAGCTGCACCACCCCGATCATCGGAATCACGGGCGGCGGCGCCCCGACCCGGGCCCCCCGTCGGAAGCGTACGCCCCGGCCTGCGGCGGCACCATCTCCCACCGGTACGATGGCCGGGACCGCCGGGACCGACCCCGTTGTGGACCGGTCGGGAGCGGCACCCGATGGAGCGACCCCGGCCAGAGCCGGCTCGACCCCACGGCCGACGACCTCGTATTCGTCCTCGGAGATCTTCCTGACATCGGCCACTTCAGCATCATGGGCCTGACGCAGGAGTCGGGCGAACGGACCGGCCTCCAGCATCGGATCGAGCTTGCCGTGCAGGGCGGCCATGCGATTACGCAGCGCCTCGGCGCCGGCCGGTCCGGGCAGCTCCGACAGGGCCAGGCGCATCAGTTCGAACGCCCGCGCCAGGGTGAGCCCTTCCGCACTTCGAGCGGGTCGCTGGGCGGCAGGGCGGCCGCGTCGTTCCTCAGGCTTCCGCTCCTCAGGTTTACGCTCCTCAGGTTTGCGCTCCTCCGGCTTGCGCTCGTCCTGCCGTTCCTCGCCGTTCCTCCCGCCTCGACCCCGGCCCCGGCCCCGGCCTCGCCGGCCCCGCCCTTCCCGCGCCGGTTCCGCAACCGGGCTCGGCTCGTCGCGAGCCGGCTTGCCGCGGGCCGGTTTGTCCGCGGTGGCGCCCTCGGCCACCTCGGTCTCGGCGGGGGCGACTTCGTACTGCCCGTTGTCCATCTTGCTGAGCTTGATGATCCCCTTGTGCCCGGCCTCCATCACGAACTTGCTGAAGCGGCTGAAGCCGGCATTCTTCTCGTCGAAATTGGGATCGATCTGCTGCATCACCTGCTTGAGCCTGTCGGAGCGCATGACGTCGCGCTCGCGGACCATCTGGGCCACGGCCTCCTTGACCAGGTGCCATGGATCCTTCTGAGTCGACGGGACCTCCGCCTCCTTGGTGAGGCCGACGAGATCGGAGTAGGAGAAGTACTCGTCGCAATTCTGGATCAGCAGATCGCTGGCCGACTCGCGGATCCCGACCCCGATCACGTACTTGCCGTATTCCTTGAGCTTGACGACCAGGGTCGAGAAATCGCTGTCGCCGGACAGCAGGATGAACGTGCCGATCTCCGGCCGCGTGAAGACCAGCTCCATGGCGTCGATCGCGAGCCGGATGTCGGTGGCGTTCTTCTTGTTGGTCCCGAAGGCCGGGGCGAAGATCAGATCGATCGAGGATTCCGACAGCGGCACGATGTACTGGTGATAGCGCCGCCAGTCGGCGTAGGCCCGGCTGACCGCGACCTTGCCCTTGATGATGTCGCTGTTGAGGAGGTTTTTCAGTTCCTTCGTGAGGTCGGATCGGATGCCGAGCGTGACGTTGTCGAAGTCGATCAGCAGGGCGGCGTTGGGGGCGTGCGCGGGGGGTTCACCCGTGCGCAGGTGACGCAGGTGCGGTGTGGTCACGTTTCCAGTAGTTCTCCGTGCCCGGCGGACCGGCGCCCTCGCTGGCCGCCCGGACCCGGTGCCGGGAAGCCGCGCGAGCCCAGTCCCATCGACCGTGCACTCGGCTGCATTGGGGCGGCAGGCGCTCGGCCCACCGCGGGATGATCGCGGCACCCCTCGTTCGGGGCTTCCCTTCCTCCCCCCGCCGGAACTCCGGCAGTGCCGGAAATCCGTGAAGGTTGGAGTCTCCCCGGGCCACCGGGTCGGGTGCGGGAGAGGTCTGGCGGGAAGCCAGGTCGGGACGCGCGACGTGTGCGAAAGGTAGGCGGGAGCGGGGGTTGCGGGTAGGTGCCGGGACCGACGGTGTCCGGCCAAGCCCGGGTCAGAAACGTTCGGAGCTGTGGGGCAAGTTCAACTCGAAGAAGAAACGGGTGCCGGTCTCGGCCCCGGTTTCCACCCGCAGGGTGGAGTTCATCGCCTCGACCAGCTTGCGGCAGATGGAAAGGCCCAGGCCGGCACCGGAGAAGGCGTACTCCCCCTGTTTCTGTCGCCGCCGGAACGGCTCGAAGAGCGTCAGCATCGAGTGCGGCGGGATTCCCCGGCCGGTATCCCGCACCGAGAATTCGACCTTGGTGCCCTCGCCCTGGTCACCGCGAACCTCGACGTGACCCTCGGACGTGAACTTGAGCGCGTTGGTCGTGAGGTTGAGCAGCACCCGGGAGAGGGCCACCGGATGGCCGATGCGGAAGTCGTCGCCCGGCGAATGCAGCCGGACCTGCAGCCCCTTTTCCTCGGCGATCGGCTGGACGATGTCCCGGACGGACTCGAAGATGTCGGCGACCGAGAACGGCAGCGGATCGAGATCCACGAGGCGGTCCCCGCCCCGGGCGAGTTCGATCACGTCGCTCGCCAGCGACGAGAGCCCAAAGGCCGCGGAGTAGATCAGACCGAGCTGGCGCTCCTGGACCGAGTTGATCTGACCGCTCCGGCCCCGGGACAGGGTCTCGGCCAGGAACAGGATCGAGGTGAGCGGGGAACGGAGGTCGTGGGCGACCTCGACCACCAGCTCCATCCCGTCCGGGCCCGACAGCCGGTCGGCAAAATGCTGGGTCCAGTCCGGCTCGAGGGTCTGGTGGACGCGCTCGAGGGTACGCAGCAGTCCCAGCAGGCTCGCGCTATCGGCTGGCGGGGCCAGACCTTCGGCCCGCTCGAGCAATCGTCGGCGCAGCAGTTCGATCAGGCGGCGCGCCAGCACCGTCCGGGGGAGATCCTCCGTGAAGGACCGCCCGTCCGCCCCGGCCCGGACCGCCCTGGCCAATTGGTCGAGGTGGCCCTTGACCTCCTCCTGGGAGGGGCTGTCTCCGGCCACCCGCTGCCAATCGGCTTCGACGTCGAGGATCGCTGCGTGGAACGCGGCCCAGAGGTCGTCCTCCGCCGGGGGTTGCCCCAACAGACGGTCAGAGACCCGGCCGCCCGCAGGCCGGGTCACTCAGTCTGCCCCGACAGCTCGTCGCGGTGAAAACTGTGTTTATCCATGAGACGGTAGAGCGTAGTGCGGTCGATGTTGGCCAGCCGGGCGGCCTTGGACATGTTGCCTCCTGCCCGCCCAATCAACCGGGTAAGATACTCCTTTTCGAAATGCGCCACGACCCGGTCCTTCCCTACGTGGTAGGCCTCGTCCAGAGCCGGGGCGGAGAGCGTCGGGTCGGAGGAGTACTCGGCGTGGTCTTCGTAGATGGGAATGTCGTTGGGCTGGATCAGCTGATCCGGCTCCGCCAGCACGGCGACGTGCTCGATGACATTCTGCAGCTCCCGGACGTTGCCGCGCCAGGGCCGCGACCGGAGGAACGCGATGCTGGCATCCGAGAGCTTGGGCACCCGGTCGCCCATCTGGCGGTGCCGCTGCCAGTAGTAGGTCAGGAAGTGGTTGGTCAGCAGCGGAATGTCTTCCGGCCGCTTGCGCAGCGGCGGCAACTTGATGGGGACGACCCGGAGGCGGTAGAACAGGTCGCCCCGCAAAACGCCCTGATTGACCGCTTCCTGCGGATCGCGGTTGGTGGCCGCGATATACCGCACGTCCACCACGGCATCCTGGGTTTCGCTGCCGACCCGGCGGACGACGCCGTCCTGGATGACCCGAAGCAGCTTGGCCTGCAGCGGCATCGACATCTCGGTCAGCTCGTCCAGGAACAGGGTCCCGCCGTTGGCGGTCTCCAGCAGCCCCGGCTTATCCCGGTCGGCCCCGGTGAAGGCGCCCTTCCGGTGGCCGAACATCTCGGACTCGAGCAGCGGCTCGGGCAGGGCGGCGCAGTTGATCGGCACCAGCGTCCGGCTGGCCCGGCGGCTGTGCTGATGAATGAACTGCGCGATCACTTCCTTGCCGGTGCCGCTCTCGCCCGAGATGAACACCGAGGCGTCCGTCGCGGCGACCTTGCGGGCCAGATCGACCGCCTTGCGGAACGTGGGAGAGATGCCGATCAGCGAAACCTTGTCGCTGTGGCCGCCCTGACTGGCCAGCTGTTGCTTGAGATCCCGGGTTTCCCGGGCGACCATGACGGCGTGGGAGGCCCGCCCGATCAGAACCTGAAGGTGAGTCGCCGAAAACGGCTTGGGGAGGTAATCCCAGGCTCCGGCGCGGAGGGCCTCGATGCTGCTGGTGACACTCGGATTGCCGGTCATCACCACGACGATCGTGTCCCGGTTGAATTCGAGCGCGGCCCGGAGGATGTCCATGCCCGACGTCTGGGACATGTAGAGATCCACCAGGACAATGTCGAACTTCCGCCGCCGGACCGTCTCCAGCGCCTCCTCGCCGCGCCCGATCAGGGTCACGTTATAGCCGTCCATCTGAAGGACGCTCGCGCAACTCTCGCGGAGGGTCCGTTCGTCGTCGATAATCAGGATGCGAATGCTGGCCTTGACCTCGGCCGGAATCGACAGTGGATCCCGCCCACCTAGATCAACCTGCCCGCCATCCGGCCGGCGACCGGAATGTGCTAACGATGAACCCATCGAGAGCGTCCCTTCTGCGTGATGGCCAGTTAGATGCGCCTTCCGGCGATGCCGGGGCGGCTCCCCGTCTTTCCCACCGCTGGGGTAGCATCTTTGATACCACACCCCTATGGCGTGGGGGAAACAGGATGGCTCAGAAGCAACGGCCCCTTCTGTTGCTTTGCAGCCACAGTGTATAATGTGCGCCACACCATCGGATTGGCGCAAGCCGGGGTATCCGCCCACAACGGAAGGGCAGGCAGCCGGGGCCGGGTCCTCGGGCGGCGGTATCCCCTTTGCTCCAAGGACCGGTCTGTGCAGGACTTCACTACTGACCCGCCGGGGTAAGACTGACGAATGGCAAGCCACGACCTCGTAGTCTCGAATCAACCCGACGATTTCGGCGATCGGGGCGGCAACCGGCTCCCCGCATCGGCCTCGGCCACCCTCCCCCAGTTGGCGGAGCCCGAAGAGGAGGCGGTGAACTGGGGCCGCTACCTGGCCGCCTTCAAGAGGTACAGCTGGCTGATGGCGATCGTGGTCCTGATCGGCACGACGGCCGGTATCCTGGTCAGCCGGTTCATGAAGCCCTCGTACCAAGCGCAGGCCACGATCTGGGTGGAGAACACCCAGGCGGGGGGAGGGAAGGAAGGCCCGCTGCGCGCCCGGGAACTGTTGAACGCCGAGAACTGGATCGACCTGCTTCGATCCAGCGTGGTGCTCGATTCCGTCGTCATGGAGCGCCGGATGGTGCTCCAGGCGCAGGAGGCGGCCGATTCCGCGCTGTTCGCGAATTTCATCGTCGCCCCGCGCTCGGCGACCGGGAAATTCGTGCTGTCGGTGGCGCCGGACGGCGAGAGCTGGAGCCTGCGCCAGGAGGGGCAGGAGATCATGCGCGGTCACGCCGGCGCGCCCGTGGGCGAGGGCATGGGATGGACCTGGGTCCCACCGAAGAGCCTGCTGGGTAAGGGCCGGAACATCAAGTTCGCCGTCCGGCTGCCACGGGATGTCTCGGCCGAGCTCAACAAGCGGCTGTCGGCCTCGCTGCCCGAGAACGGCAACTTCATTCGGGTGAGCCTCGAGAGCACCGATCGCAAGGGGGTGGCGCCAGTCCTGAACGCGATCACCCAGCAGTTCGTGGAGATTGCCGCGGATCTCAAGCAGCGCAAGCTGAAGGAATTCCGCCTCGCGCTCGACTCCCAGGTTACCCAGGCGCACAACAGTCTCCGCGACACGGAAGGTCGTCTGCGGAGCTTCCAGATGGCGACCATTACCCAGCCCCGGAACAGCCCCCTGGCCGTGGCGCCGGGGCTGGTGGCCACCCAACCCGGGGCCACCGCCGAGTATTTCAATCAGAAGGGGCAGTTGGAGCTGATTCGGGCCGAGCGCCGCCAGCTCGAGTCGATTCTAGCCCGCGGAAAGTCGGGTGCGATGGTCACCGACGCGTTCCTGACGATCGCCGCGGTGAAGGGTGCCCCCCAGTTGTCGCTGGCGCTGACCGACCTGACCAAGGCCGAGGCCGACTACGCCGCCGCGACCCGCCGCTACACCGCCGAGCATCCGTTGATGGTCCAGCTCGGTCAGCAGATCCGGCAGCTCAGGAACGAGCGGGTGCCGTCGCTGGCCCAGGCCCTGGTCGATCAGTTGAAGGCGCAGGAGGGAGATCTCAACTCGCGGATCGCGTCTTCCGGCACGGCGTTGCGGGAAGTCCCGGCCGTGACGATCTCGGAGATGCGGCTGCAGCGTGAGTACGACGCGGCCAACGATCTGTACAAGATGCTGGCGGCGCGCCGGGAAGAGGCCCGTCTGGCGGAACTCGGGGCGCTGCCGGATATCCGCACGCTGGAAGACGCCGTGGCCCCGACCCGTCCCAGCACGAACACGGCTCCGCGGATCATCTTCCTCGCCTTCGCGGGGAGCCTGGGCCTGGCTGCCGGCCTGGCGCTCGTGCTGGACCAGCTGGACCGCCGCTTCCGCTATCCGGAGCAGGTGACCAACGAGCTGGGTCTCACGATCCTCGGCGCGGTACCGGCCTGCCGGAAGAACCGGCGGGGCGAGATCGCCCCGGAACAGGCCCAGCAGGTGGTCGAGGCGTTCCGCACCATCCGGCTGAACCTGGCCCATTCGTACGGGGTGGCCGGCCCGGTCACGCTGACGGTCACGAGCCCCGGAGCCGGGGACGGCAAGTCCTTCATCTGCTCGAACCTGGCGGTTTCATTTGCCCAGGCCGGCTACCGCACCCTCCTCATCGACGGCGACATCCGCCGGGGGGAGCTGCACCGGATGTTCAGCGTGGACCGTCGCCCCGGCCTGCTCGACTATCTGAGCGGCGACGCCAGCTACGAGGAGTTGGTCCGTCCCACCTCCCAGAACAACCTGTGGGTGGTGCCGTGCGGGACCCGCCGTCACCAGGGGCCGGAACTCCTGGGTTCGGCCGCCATGTCCGGCCTGATGGCGTGGCTCAAGAGCCGTTTCAACGTGATCATCATCGACAGCCCCCCGCTCGGGGCAGGCATCGATCCGTTCGTGCTCGGCACGGTGACCGGGCATCTCATCGTGGCCTTCCGGGCCGGCGAGACCGATCGCCAGATGGCCCAGGCAAAGCTGCCGCTGTTGTCGCGGTTGCCGGTGCGGATCCTGGGCGCGGTGCTGAACGAGGTCGAGGCGGGTGGGGTGTATCGGTACTACAACTACATCTATGGCTATACCTCCGACGAGGAGCCGACCGCGCAGCTGGTCAGCGGGGAGAGCACCGGGGCGGAGGAAGGCAGCGGTGCGCCGGCCTGAGGCGTCAGCCCCCGGCGGATTGCGGGATCTCCTCGAAACTGCGCACCCGGGTTCCGCTGGAACCGGCCTCGGCCTGCAGGCTCCGCAAGGCCGTGGTGGCCTGGAGCAGGATCTGCAAGGCATCGAGCGACGAGGACGACAGGTCGGGAATCGCGGAGTACCCGGCCCGCAGGTGGATCGCTTCCGTCGAAGCGTTGGCGGCTTCCAGCATCGCACGCTCGAGCCGCTCGACCATTTGAACCGCACCGCTCGCCGCGGTGTTGGGGGCGATCACGGCGTACTCGGCATTGGCCAGGCGGCCAATCACGTCGGACGCCCGACCCCGCTGGCGCAGGATGCTTCCGATCGTCTGCGCGATGCCTTCGTCCTCGGCGGCGGCAGTTCGGCCGTCACCGTTCGGGTTTGCCGTCAGGACGACGCAGGCCAGGGGCGAGTGCCGACGGACGGCCTCGCTGCCGACTTCCCGGGCGCGGCGGGAGAGCCCGCGCATATTGTAGAGTCCGGTGAGCGGGTCAACCAGACTTTCTTCGAGCAGGCTGTCGGCCGCGAACTTGGCGGAGAGGAAAGTCCTCAGGCGCATCAGGAGACTTTCGCCGTCCAGGGGCTGGCCCAGGAATTCCCATGCTCCGGCCTGGTAGGCTTCCAGCCGCTGGGCCCGGCCTGAGGGGCCGGCGGTGGTGATCACGATGGGAACGGTGGCCGGGAAGTGCGGGTCGCCGCGCAGTTGGCGACAGACCTCGACCCCGTGCAGATCGGGCATCTGGGCATCGAGGATGATCAGATCGGGGTGGGCCGAGCGGGCACGTTCCAGCGCCTGGCGCCCGGTATACGCCCGCAGGACGGCATAGCCGTTGGGTGCCAGAATGCTCTCGAGCGATCGGGCAGACCACTCCTGATCGTTCGCGACCAGCACCAGCGGCGGACGGCGGAAAGGCTCGCGCTCGGTCATATGGGTATGATGTGAGGACCCCGCCCGGACGTTACTCGGCGAGTTGGGGCCGTCGGGGAGCCGACTTTTCGCTCGGGTCCTTTAGCAGGGGGCAACGCAGACACAGCAGAATACGACGCCGCCAGAGCGGTGGCAATAGCTGAACGAATCATCGATCCTGGCGTGGGGCGCGTGACCGCCACACAGGCGTAGCATCGGCGCCGCAACAGGGGCGTCAAAGCGTGGGCGAGCCCCGCCGCAGCCCACCGGGATCGCCTGGAAAATGCCGGTGGCGGCTGTCGCGACTCACGCGTGAGCCACATGGGCTTACAACCCTGAGGAGGAGTACGTAACTATGCAGAGCGGCCAGGACGCTGGAGCGTTGCTCCGCGCCACCCGAATGTTGGTATGGAGCTTGCTCGTCGGAGCTGTGTTCGGGGCTCACCGCCCGGCCGCGGCCCAGGAGTTAAGTCCCGATGGGCGTCGCGCGGTGGCCACCCGTGAAGACCTCCAGGCGGCGCTGGTCGAGGCCGACCGGATCGCCAACAGCGGCGGGTACAGCGGTTCCTTCCGGGAAGCGAAGGCGCGGGAGGCCGGGCTGATCCGCGAACGCCTGCAGGAGGGCGATTTCCAGGTCGGCGATCAGATCCAGGTCACCATCGTCGGTGAAACGACGGCGTCCGGCGTTCAGTCGGTGTCGCCCGGGCGGATGGTTTCCCTGCCCGGCCTCCCCGACATTCCGCTGCGCGGTGTGCTGCGCTCGGAGGTCGAGCCGTTTCTACGAGATCAGGTAGGGCGGTACATCAAGAACGCGCAGGTCAAGGCACGCGGCATGATCCGGCTATCGATTCTCGGCGGCGTGGTCAAGCCGGGATTCTACCAGCTCGATGCGGACTTGATGCTCAGCGACGCGCTCACGGCCGCTGGCGGCGTCCTGCCGGCCACGGAATTCAAGCGTTCCGTCATCCATCGGGGCCCAGACAAGATCCTCGAAGGCGAGGCCTTTACCAGGGCACTGGCGGACGGTCGCTCCGTGGATCAGCTGAATCTCCGAGCGGGCGATGTTATCGAGGTCGGGCAGAAGCCGACTCGCGACACCTTTGCGACGGTCCAGACCATCGCACTCATTCCCGGCCTGATCCTGGGCGTCTACGGGATCGGCAAACTCGCAGGAGCCTGGTGAACCAGTGAGGGAACACGTTCCCATGACCTCGCGGATCTCCGGACCAAACTCGCCCTGGGTAGCCACGCCCGCAGTGGGCAAGGGTCAGGTCCGGCCGGCACTGGAGGTCGAGGCGATTGCCAAGCCGCGGGAGCGGTCGGAACTCGCCTGTCGGATCCTCAATTTCACCCTCGCACTGGGTGCCCTGGTCGCCGTGACCCCGTTGATGGTGATCATCGCGGCTCTGGTGAAGGCGACTTCGCGCGGCCCCATCTTCTACTCGCAGACCCGGGTCGGACTCGACCGCCGCCGCGGGCGGCCGGTTCCCCCGGAAATCCAGCATCGCCGCCAGCACGATATCGGCGGCCGGGCATTCACCATCTACAAGTTCCGCACGATGTGCGTGAACGCCGAGCATCTGACCGGCGCGGTGTGGGCGTCGAAGTCAGACCCCCGGGTGACGCCCATCGGGAAGCCCCTGCGGAAATACCGGCTGGACGAGGTGCCCCAGCTGCTGAACGTGCTGCTGGGCGACATGAACATCGTCGGCCCCCGGCCGGAACGGCCCAGCATCTTCGCGGACCTTCGGAAGACGATCCCGACCTACGAGTACCGCCAGCAGGTGCGGCCCGGCATCACCGGGCTGGCGCAGGTCAGCCAGGAGTACGACTCCTCCCTGGACGATGTGCGCAGCAAGGTCCAGTACGACCTGGAATACATCGGCCGTCAGGGCCTGGCCGAGGACATCCGCATCATGCTCAAGACCGTGCCCGTCATACTCTTCAAGCGGGGCGGCTGGTAACCAGGCCGTTCCGTTGCGCCCCGCCCCTCCCGATCCGTCATCTCCGTAAGCCGAGCGGCGCCCGTGCCGGCGCGCCGCTGGTATCGCATTCCCCGGAACCGCTCCGGCTCGCCTTATACCGGCCGGCGGGTCGGCTCCCAGATCGGGGTGCGCTTGCCTTCGAAGAACCGCCACCAGGCCAGGAATCCGGCCAGGTGGGTCACCAGGGCGAATCCGCAGAGGGCCACCGGCCGGGGCAGCTTCCGGCCCTCGGGCGCGCGCATGGCAACGAGGCCGATCCCGATCCCGGCGAGCGCGAGTCCGAGCAGCGCAAGGGCAGGAAGAGATTTCAGGCTCAAGGCCGCCAGGGCGACGAGGGCCACGGGGGCCGCCAGGAAGGCCAGCCAGCGGACCAGCTTGTGGGACCAGAGCATCCACGCGAACGCACCGTGCCGGAACGGATTGAGCAGGCGCCGCTTGAACCACAGGGTTCCGAGTCCTCTGGCCATCGTCCGGATCTTCCGCTGATATTCGCGCTCGAGTGAGGCGGTACGTGGGACCAGGCAGACCGCCTCGTCGACCGAGACCGCCCGGTAGCCGTGCTCCCGAGCGGTCAGGGCCGAGGCGAAGTCGCGGGACAGGGCTTCCGGCAGCGGGTGACGGTGCAGGTCCCGGCGGATGGCGTAGAAGCAGCCGCTGGCGCCGACAATCGAACCGACGCGGGTTTCCAGGGCCCGGACCCACATCTCGTAGCCGACGTAGCCGGACTCGCCCTGATTCCCTTCGATCGTGACGTCACCCACGCTCACATCCCGTCCCGAGGCGACACCGATCGTGGGGTCCTGGAATTCCCGGATCAGGGGTTTGAGCGCCTGGGGAAGGATCCGGATGGCAGCGTCGGTATTGACGATGATGTCGCCCCGGAGACTCGGGATGGCGGAGTTCTCCATCGCCGTCTTGCCGACCCGGGCCGGCATGCGCAGCAACTCGACACCCCGGTCAGCGAATCCCCGGATGACGGCGTCGGTGCCGTCGGTCGACGCATCCGACAGCACCAGGATCTGGCGCCGGTCCGCCGGATAGTCGAGGAGCAGCAGCGACTCGATCGTCCGGCCGATGGCGTGCTGCTCATTGTACGCGGGTACCACGATGCTGATCGTCGGCCATTCGGCCGGTTGGTCCGGGCGCGGCGGTCGGGCCCGGAAGGCCCCCACCACCTTGAGCAGCGCCGGGTAGGCAAAATAGGCGTAGCCGACCAGGAGCACCGGCAGCAGGACCAGGAACACGGCGAGGGCAGTCATCGGCTCGAGGGTCACATGTATCCGTCGCGGCGGAGGGTCTCCAGCCCGCCGCCGTCATCCTTGTCCTGCGCCCGCCCGGCCCGTTCGGCGACGTGGGCGAACTTCCCGGTCTTGAGTTCGACGAGGATCTCCTGCACATCGCGCGCCGTCGACTCGACTGCTCTGGTGCACGGCGCGCAGCCCAGCGAGCGGTACCGGGTCCCGGTGCCCTGATCGTAGTACAGGGACACCGTGGGAATGCGCTCGCGCTCGATGTACTCCCAGATATTGACCTCGGTCCAGTCCAGCAGCGGGTGGATCCGGACGTGGGTTCCCGGGGCAAACTCGGTCTTGTACTGATTCCAGAACTCCGGCGGCTGATCACCGACGTCCCAGGCGGACTGCCGGTCGCGGGGGGAGAAGTACCGCTCCTTGGAGCGGCTGCCCTCTTCGTCCGCCCGGGCGCCCACAATGACGCCGGTGTAGGGATCGCTGCTCGGGTCCCGTTCGTACGCCTTGCGGGCCGGATTGAACCGGTAGCGCGGTCCGTCCCCGGAGAGGGTCTTGCGCAAGGCCTCGGTCTTGAGCAACCCGCAGCAGGTGAGCCGGTCGACGGCGCCATCGGGGAAGGTCCGCTTCTCCCGCAGGGCCTCCTCGTGCTGGCCGTAGATCAGCGTCAGGTTCCAATCGGCCGCGAGACGATCGCGGTAGCGGATCATCTCGGGAATCTTGAACGATGTGTCGATGTGGACCAGCGGAAAGGGCACATGCCCGAAGAACGCCTTGCGGGCCAGCCAGAGCAGGACCGTGCTGTCCTTGCCGATGGACCAGAGCATGCACAGGCTCTTGAAGTTCGCGTATGCCTCGCGGAGGATGTGCACGCTCCGGTGCTGCAGCTGATCGATGTGATCCATGGCCGGCCCCTTATCCGGTGGCCTGCTGCCGGTGTCGGGAGGCGGCCAGGCTCGGCCCGGCGTCCGTAGCGCCCTCCGCCAGGCATCGCAACACGATGCCGGTCGCGTCCTCGATGCTGAGGCCGGTCGTGTCGATGGTGATCTCCGCCGAGACCGGCGGCTCGTAGACGTCGTCCAGGCCGGTGAAATGCCGGACCTCACCGGCGCGGGCACGGGCGTAGAGCCCCTTCACGTCCCTGCGCTCGCACTCGGCCAGCGGCGTGGACACCCAGATTTCGGTGAACCGCCGGCACAGCCCGCGCACGAACCGGCGGGACTCTTCGTACGGGGAAACCAGGGCCGTCACCACCGTAACGCCGTGCCGCTCGAGCCGGCTTGCCAGCCAGCCGACCCGCCGGATGTGCGCGTCCCGCTCCGGCCGGGTAAAGCCGGTGGCGGGGAAGAGTTCGCGGATGGCATCGCCGTCGAGATACTCCACCGGCGTGCCCCCTGCCACGAGCACCTGCACGATCCGGCTGGCAATCGTGCTCTTTCCCGATCCCGAGAGGCCGGTGAACCACAGCACCCGGCCCTCGCCTAACGCCGTTTCGGAGCCGCCGTCCCGCAGGCCGATCACGAACCCTTCGTTGCGGAGCGCCGGCGTGTTGTAGGTCAGGGGCGAGCGCCGTTCCCGCCCGGCACCGGAACAGCGGAACACGCAGTCCCCCGCGGCCACGTCCCATTCCATGGTCGGCCCGAATCGGGGGTACACGTCCGCCTTCCCTTCGGCCACCAGGCAGAATTTCAGCGAGCTCCCTGCCGGGATCCGCTCGGCCACAGGCAGGGTGGCCAGGAATTCCTCAAGCTCCGCGGAGGGATGGGACCGACTCTCCACGATCCGGAGCGGTTTCCCCGCTGACGGTGGAACCGAGACGATCCGCACCGGCGGCCCGTCGCCCTCGCGTTTCCAGCTCCCCAGGCCGCGGGCGGCGTAGTAGAGCACGCCGAGCGCCGGCGCGTAGACGGCGCCGAGGACCGGTGCCCCGTACTCGATCAGGGCGATGTTGACGGTGAACTCGCCATTACGGCTGATGAACTCCTTGGTCCCGTCCAGCGGGTCGACCAGCCAGAACCGGTTCCACGTCCGGCGGAGCGCGGGATCCGGCATCTCGCCTTCTTCCGAAATGACCGGCACCGTGGCGTCCCAGCTGCTCAGCCGGTCGAGGATGAGCCGGTGGGCCGCCCGATCCGCGGCGGTCACCGGAGAGTTGTCGCTCTTGGTCTCCGCCACCACCCCGACGTGGTAGTGCTCGAGCGTCGCCCGTCCGGCTTCGACGGCGATGGCCGCCACCCTGACCAGGGCGTCCGGTGACGCCCGGACCGCGCCGCTCATGGGGCGGAGTCCTGTGGCGAGACCCTGGCCGGGGGAAAAAGATTGAAGCGCAGAATGTGGACGAACGCGGCCACGCCGTCGCGCCAGCCGATCTTCTTGCCTTCGGCGTAGGTCCGGCCGGCGTACGAGATGGGCATCTCCCAGATCCGGGCACCGGCCTGGGCGAGTCGAGCCGTGATCTCGGGCTCGAACCCGAATCGCTCGCTGGTGAGCACCAGCGATTTCATGAGCGGGGCCCGTACCAGCTTGTAGCAGGTCTCCATGTCCGTCAGGTTCAGGTCGGTCAGCATGTTCGACAGCAGGGTGAGCACCTGGTTCCCGATGGAGTGCCAGAAATAGAGGACCCGGTGCTCGCCGCCGAGGAACCGGGACCCGTACACCGCGTCCGCCCGTCCGTCCACGATGGGACGGAGGAGACGGGGCAGCTCGGCCGGATCGTATTCCAGGTCGGCGTCCTGGACCACGATGACGTCCCCGGTCGAAGCCGCGATGCCGGTTCTGAGCGCCGCGCCCTTGCCCCGATTCCGCGGGTGGGTACGGACCACATCGATGAGTCCGGCCGTAGCCAGCGCGGCGAGGATGGGGCCGGTGCCGTCGCCGGAGGCATCGTTCACCGCGATGATCTCCAGGTTGAGCGGCACGGCCCGGACCCGCCGGATCAACTGCTCGACCGTCGCTTCCTCGTTATAGACCGGGACGATCACACTCACCTTGAGCTGCTTGACGTCTGGACCGCTCACCAGGCTCCTCCTGTTGTGGCCTGCTACCACGGCCGGAACAGCACCCCCTTGTCCTGCAACAAGCGTTTCACCCGATCGACCCCGTCGGCACCGGCTTCCTGACCCCCCAGCACCAGATCGCAGGTGACGTCGGTCGTGACCCGATCCCCGACCCAGACCAGCTCGATGCGATCAGGATCGACCGCGGTCTTGATGATCTCGAGGTCCTCCTGGGTCAGCTCCCGGGCGGTGACGATCAGGATCGCCCCGGCGTCGAGCAGGATGTTGGCCACTTCCGCCAGGCGCCGGAAATGCTCGCCCCGGTTCCCGGCACCCCGCTCGAGATCCGCATCGACCCCGTAGAGTACGTTGGCCATCCCGAGGAAGTACACCACCCGGCCGTCTTCGAACAGCCGGGCCTCCAGCGCCTTGCCCAGGGTCTTGCGGTCGCCGTCCTCGGTGCCCGTGATCAGCAGCAGCGCGGCCCGCTGGCTGTATTTCTCCGCCCGTCGATCGGCGCCGATGATGCTCGGCTCCCACTTGAGGTTGCGGAGCAGCACCTTGTCGCGGATCCCGGACTGCCGGTCCGGGAGCGCTTCCCGCACGATGCCGCCGCCCCGGATCTCGTAATCATCGACCAGGACGAACCGGCTGGTGCCGGCCAGCGCATCGGCGGTGTCGAAGGCGACGGCCCGATTCAGCACCAGCGTGCACTCCGCCACCTCGTGCCGATCGATGCGCTCGCGCGCCGTGAAGGCCGCCAGACTGCTGGCGTCGATCACCCGCTCGACGGCCTCCAGCCGGCAGGCGACCCGCGCCGTCCCCAGCTTCAGCAGGTAATCCCGCTTCTTCACCAGCGGCTGCCGGCCCAGCCAGAAGAGGTTCACCCGCAGCCGGGTCGTGACGTGCGGCTTCCCCTGCTCGGCCCGGGCCGCCAGCTCTCCCCGGGCGACGTAGATCTGCTCCACCAGGGTGAATCCGGTGGCCTCACCGGGGCCCGCCTCTTCCGCCCCAGGCTGATTGAACCCCTCGATGGTGCGTACCCGCCCCCGCTTCCCGGAGGGGTAGAAGACGACGTCGTCGCCGATTCGGACGGTACCGGTTTCGACCGTCCCCGCGATGATGCGCCGGTCGTCTCCCTGGGCGGTGAACTTGTAGACATCCTGGACCGCCATGCGGAAGGGCTGGTCGGGCGCCAGTCCCGCCGACTCGAACCGGTCGAGCGCCTCCAGCACGGTCGGGCCGGTGTACCAGGACATCGCGGGAGACCGGACCGCTATGTTGTCGCCCGGCCGGCCGGCGGCCGGGATGAACGAGGCGGGACGGATGCCGATGCGCCCGAGGAACTCGCCGTACTCGCCCGCGACCTGGTCGAATCGCCCGCGGTCATAGCGCACCAGGTCCATCTTGTTCACCACCACGGCGATCTGCCGGATGCCGAGCATCGACATCAGGTAGCCGTGGCGCCGACTGTTCTCCTGGACCCCCTCCTGCGCATCGATCACCAGCAGGGCGGCTTCCGCCCGGGACGCGCCGGTCACCATGTTCTTGAGGAATTCGATGTGACCGGGTGCGTCGATGAGGAGGTAGTGTCGCCGGGCCGTTCGGAAGAAGACCCGGGCCGCATCGATGGTGATTCCCTGTGCCTGCTCGTCCTTGAGGGCGTCGAGCAGGAAGGCATACTCGAACGGCCTCGAGGTCCGCTCGCACTGCGCCCGGACCTGTTCCAGCTTGCCCTCGGGGAGCGACCCGCTGTCCGCCAGCAGGCGGCCCACCACGGTGCTCTTGCCGTGATCGACGTGACCGCCGATCACGATCTGCATCCGTTCGCGTGCCGGGTCGGTCGGGGTCGTGCCGCCGGCGGGGCCAGGAGACTGAGACAAGGTGGAGACGCGGGTCGGAGCCGGTAAAATCTGGCCGGGGCGTGGTGGGCGCGCCACTGCGAGACCGCTGGCCGTGCTACCGCAGCTCGCCCGCCGGCCCGGCGGGCTTGGCGGCAGGCTGCACCTTGGACGGTAGCGGGGGCCACCGCTTGAGCCCGGTCTCCGCGTAGGCCTGGATCTCCGCCGATGGTGCCGGGGGGCCGATCAGCTGATAGACGATCCAGGCGTACACCGCGGACACGCCCTTCATGAGGTAGTACAGCAGATGCAGCGGCGCCACCCTGACCGCGAAGAGCAGGCCGCGCCGGGCAACGAAGCACCGATAGAGGCCGATGTCGGTGAGCAGCACGATGCTCAACAGCGCGGCGGCCACCCAGCCGACTCCCCGCTGGGTGGAAACCGCGGCAACCACCAGCAGGATCGTGGCCAGCCCCACGAGGGCGCTGTTGATCCATTCGCGCCGCCGGAAGAGCAGCGTGGCCGGCCGACCGGCAGTGCCCAGCGCCAGCTGCAGCCGGATCCACGGGACGCTGCGGTCGCGCATGTCGGCGACCATCAGCTCGCCGAAGGTCCACCGCTTGAGGTGGGTGCCCTGGATCGCGGGATCGAGCTCGATGGCATAGCCCAGCCGTCGGAGCCGGTAGCCCAGCTCGATGTCTTCGATCTGCGGCCGGAGAAAGTGCCACTCGTCGAACCGTCCGGCCTCGGCGAAGGCGTGCCGCCGGATCGCGCCGCAGGCGGCCCAGAAGGTCTCGGCCGTCCCCGCTTCCCGCTGGTGGACGTAGTGATGTCGGAGGTTTCGGTACTGTGAGAAATCGTTCCGTTCCGCGGGATCGGCGTCGTAGCTGCCGAACACCGCCCCCAGATCGGGCCGGTCGGCGAACGCCCACGCGAAGCGCCGGAGCGCATCGGGATGGAGGCAGACATCGGCGTCGAGGAACACCAGAATCGGGCCGATCGACGCCTCGACCCCCCGGTTGCGGGCATAGGCCGGCCCGTGCGGCGGACCCGGCAGGCGAACGACCACGTCGGCCCAGCCGGCGGCGATCAGGGCGGTACCATCGAGACTGCCGTCGTCGACGACGATCAGTTCCCACAGCGCTCGCGGCAGGTCGCTCGCCACGAGGGCAGTCAGGCACCGCTCCAGCAGCCGGCGGCCGTCGCACACCGGCACTATCACGGACAGGAGCGGCGGACCGGCCGCCGGCCGTTCCGGCTCAGCCATGCCCGCTCGGGCCGCGAACCGGCTCCGGCACGCCGGACCGCACCAGTCGGTCGCGCAGGTCGACGGCTCCTCCCCGGTCCAACCGGACCAGGCCCAGCCGGCGTGGAACCACGTCGTCCCAGGACACCGATCCGGCCCGGGCCGCATCCACGTACTCGATGATGTCGGCGGAGGTCTCCGCCATCGCGCGCGCACGCCAGACGGCATCCGGCCGATCGTCTTCCACCCGGATCAGGTGGACCGGAAGGGGTAGCCTGCCGGATGGGGCCGACTCGCCCGGCGGGACCGCGCGGAGGGCGATCACCTCAATCCCATAGGCGCGCGACACCGCCGCCAGCGCCTCGAGGGCCGGGACTGCGTTCGGATCGCCCTGCCGGTCCACGACCACCACGGCCACGGCGGGGTTCCCCGGAGCCGGCGGGGCAGGAAGCGGCGCTTCGCTCATTCTCGAGTCGGCAGTTTGAGGGTGACGGGGGCGGTGATCCGGCTGGCCACGAGGGTGCCGGCCTCCCGGCATGATACTACCATCCCGGGCCCGAGTTGGAGTGGTGGCAGGGCGCGCGGTGGCGGAATCAGTCGCGGCGGCCGGGAGTCTCAGTCGCCCCCGCCGAAGAGCCGGGCCCGGAGCAGCCGCAGGGCGGCTCCCGGCCTGAGCACGGCCCGGCCGACGGCGCCGAGCACATACGGCGCGAGGGCGAGCGGCTGGAGAGTTTCCCCGATGGTCGCCAGCCCGCGCCGGTGGTAGTCCCAGTATTTCCGGTCACGCAACAGGACAGCGGCCTCCCCGAGACGCTGGCGGTACAGGCGCTGCCGCCGGCTGAGCGTGGCCTGGTATTCCGGGCCGGTGAGATACTCCGGTCCGAACAGGCGGACCAGCAGATAACCGTCCAGCTCGAGCCGGTCGTAGGCGGACGACACCCCCAGAATCGACTCGTTGTCGATGCGCATGAAGCTCAGGACCTGGTGCACGAAGCCGAAATCGGCGTCCCGCAGGACCTCGAAACACAGCTCGCTGTCCTCGTGCATGCGCCCGACGGCGTACAGTGGCTGGCGCCGGCGGACCAGGTCGGCGCGATACATCAGCGTCGTGGGGGTGCCGAAAAACCCCATCCGCCCGAGCATGTGGCCGCGGCAGGTCTCGCGGCCGCCGATGACCTCCGTGCCGGGCGAAACCCCGAATCCCATCACCCGATCGCCCATGATGTAGTAGGACCCGACCAGTGCCACCGTCGGGTGGGCGTCCGCCACGGCCACCATCCGGGCCAGGCACTCGGGGAAGATCCAGTCGTCCGCCTGGACGATCTTGACATACCGGCTGTGCGGGGAGATCTGCGCCAGCGCGCCGTTGTAGTTCTCTACCTGTCCCACGAACTCGGCATTGTTGATCAGCCGGATGCGCGGATCCCGGGCGGCGAACTCGGCCGCGATCTGGTCCGATCCGTCGGTGCTGTGGTTGTTGACCAGCAGGTATTCGAAGTCGCGGAAGGACTGCGCCAGCACGCTCTCGATGCACTCGCGCAGGTAGGCCGCCGTGTTGTAGAACGGCGTGACCACGCTGACCAGCGGTCCCGCCGCTGCGCTCATCGACGCGCCAGCGGCCCGTCGGCGCCGAAGATCTCCTCGAACTGGAGGGCGACGCGATGGGCGTACTCCTGGACCCGGCGCTGCACCTGGAGCTGGACCAGCATCAGGTCGGGCGCGATGGCGCGATAGGCGGCGCGGACCTGTTCGAGCGAGGTCGAGTCGAGCGGCAGGCAGAAATGGGAAAAACCCATGTCCGACATCAGCGTATCGACCTTGCGATCGTAGGACAGGGCGATCGTGGGCCGGCCGGCGCACTGGGCCAGGAGCAGGCCATGCATGCGGCTGGCCACCACCAGATCGAGGTTGTCGATGTGGCGCAGGAGGTCGGGGACGGTACGGGTGTCGGCCACCTCGACCGCGTCCCGCTCGGCGGGGGAAAGCGCGGCGCGCACGTCGTCGATGACCGCCCAATCGCACCAGTCGGTGGCGAACAGCGACACCGCGCAACGATCGGCCAGCAGACCGCGGATGAAACCGACCAGGAGGGCGATGTAATTCTGGAAGAATCCGGGATCTCCACCGGGCCAGCTGCGCGGGTCGCGGTAGGCGATCGGGCTAATGCCGACTTTGCGCTGGCGTGAGGTCCCGACCGGCGTCGGCACCTCCGGCAACACGATGCCGTAGGCCAGGTCCGGGACGATCCGGGAGGGCTCACGCAGGCCGAGAGCGTCGGCCCGTCGGCCCGAGAGCCGGTCGCGCAGCGAGGCATAGCTGGCCAGATCGAGGGCCCGGCGGACGAACCGGCGGCCCAGCCGGGTCTCCAACTCGCACATCCCGACGCTCAGAAGCGCGAACGGCACGCCGGCCCGTTGCGCCAGGCGTCCCCATTTGTACAGGGCATAGGGATGGCCCCAGGGACCGCCCCAGAACTCGTCGAGCTGTCCGCCACCCGCGGCCACCACCAGGTCACTCTCGGCGATCAGCCGGGCCGCCTGGCGGCTGTGCGGCGGCTCTCCCAGCAGGGTGAGCAGGGCGTTGTTGACGGCCCGGACCGGGCGCAACATGAACGGCAGACGCGACAGCCGGGTCATTCCGGGGAGATCGCTGTCGAGCGGTTGCTCGCCCCGTTCGGGACGTCCGATCATCCCGTACCCCGAGAGCGACCGGCCGGCGAGCAGGAATCCCTCGATGCCGTGCCGGGCTTCGGTATCCCGGGGCGACAGCGTGACCCCGACGATTCGTGGGTCCGGCCAGCGCGAGCGGATGGCGTGAATGGTCGAGTCCAGAATGGCCGCGTCGCCCAGATTGCCCCATCCGCTCGGACTGAGCAGCAGAATCGTGGGGGAACCCGTTCGACGGGGTCCGGGACGCGAGACCGGTGAGGAGATCGGCTGCACGGTTGTCATCAGAGCTCCAGGGTCACCTTCCGTCCGGTGAAGGCCTCCGCGTATCCACTCCGGGCGCGACACTCGACGCCGCGCAGCCGCATGAGGCCAAGGAACGTCTCCTCCGAGAACCAGTCCTTGCTCCGCTGGGAGCCGAATCCCTGCATGAGAAGGCGTGCTTTCCGACGGGCGACGGCCGCCGGCACGGGGACGTAGCAGTTGGGCCGACCGAGGTCGCCGTCCCACTTGGGGATTTCGTATTCCAGCACCAGGTGGCGGCGAAAGGTGTTCCAGGTCAGATCGGACACCGTTCGATGGTCCTGGTGACGGTCGTCGCGGGTATGCGTCAGCACGATATCCGGCTGGAATTCGCGGGCGATGCGTTCGACCGCCTCCTTGATCTCCCCGAACTGGGCCGGGAAGAATCCGTCCCGAAAGCCGAACAGCTTGATGGCGCCCTCCCGGCCGGCGCCGAGAAAACGGCGGGCGCTCTCCCGGGCCTCCTGAGCCCGGACCCCGGCCGCGCTGAAGACGACCCAGCGGAAATCCACCCGCGGACGGCAACGGCGCAGCTCCAGCACCGTGGCTCCCGCCCCGATTTCGATATCATCGGAATGGGCGCCGAGGCACAACACGCGTGGCGCCTTCCCGATTTTTCCGCCCAGCGCGAGAGCCGTCACCGACCGGCCGACGCGCCACTGAGGGCCCCGCTGCCCGGGCGCACCGGGCGGGGGGTCGGCAGCCTCACCACTTCCGGTTCGTTCTGGTCCACGTCGAACACGAAGAGCACCGACCCTGCCGTGACCGCCAATCGCGGCTTCCCGCCGGCCCGGAACACGATGGGCGCGGTCCCGATGCTGGCGCCGAGATTCCGCTCCCAGACCCGCTGACCGGAACGGGCATCCAGGGCGAACAGCACCTTGTCCTCGGACCCCAGCACCAGGCGCGAGCCGATCGAGAGCAACCCCCCCGCCCGGGCCGCATGCCGCGGGGGCTCGAGCCGGGCCTGCCACCGGATCTTTCCGGTGGCGACTTCCAGCGCGGTCACCGCGTGTTCCGCCTGCTCGCCCGGCACGGCCACCACCCGACCGCCGGTGTAGAGGCCGTCTTCCCGATCGAGCTTGGGGTCGCGGAAGAACCACCCGCCGCCCTCCCAGGTCGGGACGAAGACCAGCCCGAGCGCCTCGCTGTAGCTCGGCGGCCACCAGTTCGTTGCCCCGGCTACGCCGGGATAGACCAGGCTACCCTCGGCCGTGGGCCGCACCGCGGCCCGGACCAGGGGACGGCCGCTGGGGTCGAATCCATCGTTCCAGTTCTGACGGGCGAAGGGGCTGGCACGGAGGAATTCGCCCGTGACCCGGTCGAGCACATAGAAGAACCCGTTCCGGTTGGCCCACAGGATCAGCGGGCGGCGCACCCCCTGCCAGTCGATGTCGGCCAGCATCGGCGACTGGGCGGAATCCCAGTCGTGGGTGTCATTGGGGGTGAACTGATACGACCAGCGGAGCTCACCGGTGCGCACGTCGAGCGCAACCACGCTGTTGGTGTGCAGGTTGCTCCCCTCGCGCACATCGGCCGCGTAGGCCGGGGCCGGATTGCCGACGCCCCAGTACACCAGTTGCAGCTGCGGATCGTAGGCACCCGGAACCCAGGTGCCGCCACCCGCCCGCGCGATGGGTCCGGTCGGCCAGGTTTCGCCGCCGGGCTCACCGGGGTTGGGAATGGTCTGGAAGCGCCAGAGACGACGACCGGTCGCCGCGTCATAGGCGTCGAGGAAACCGCGGAAATCGAACTCTCCGCCGGAAACTCCGATGAGCACCCGCCCGTCCGCCACCAGCGGAGCGCCGGTGATGCTGGCACCGTCCTTGGCGCGGGCCACCCGGGCGTCCCAGAGAAGCCGGCCGGTCTCGAGATCGAGCGCGAGGAGTCGGGCATCGAGGGTTCCAACAAACACCGCCCGGCCGAACACCGCGACACCCCGGTTGGCGCGCAGGCAGCACAGTTTGAGATCCCTGGGAAGCTCCCAGTGGTGCCGCCAGACCATCTCGCCGGTTTCCTGGTTGAGCGCCACGACGTCTTCCGCGCTGCTGATCAGCAGCAGACCGCGCACCGCGATCGGCGTACTCTGGGACGTGGGCGGATCTCCGCGAAGCTGGTGCGCCCATGCCAGGCGCATCGTGGCGAGGCTCCGGGCTGTCAGTTCCGGCAGGCTCTTGTTGCGCCAGCCCGACCAGCCCCCCGCGTACGACAGCCACTCATCGTCCCCCCGGTCGGCGGCGGCCAGCTCGGCGGTGGTGACCGGCGCCGGCGTGGCGCGGACCGGCACCTGGGTCTGCCCGCCAGTGGAGGCGCGCTGCAGCGAACGGATGTAGGCGATGACCCGCCAGGTGTCATCGAACGAGAGGCTGAGGGGACGCATGGAAGTGCCGGGCACGCCGTCCCGCACCGAGCGGAAGATGGCCCAGTCACTGGCACCGCGGCGCAGATCGCCGCCGATGAGCGCGGGACCCATCCCCCCTTCGGCGTGCGATCCGTGGCAGGTGGCGCAGCGCCGGGCGAACAGCGTGCCGCCCGTGGCAGAGTCCACGGCCAGCTGCCGCGGCAGCTGGAGGGCCGCGAACGGGCTGTGGGTGTGCACCAGGGCCTCGAGGTCGAAGCCAGTGCGGGGCCGCATCAGGGGGAGGATGTCCCACTTGCTGACTTCAGGCAGGTCGCCGCGAACCTTGAGTCCGATGAGGTACAGGCGCACCTTGACCCCGGGCGAGGCCGCGGCTGTCATCGCCGCCGCCAGTCCCAGAAGCCACACAGTCCGAAATTTCAGCAAGCCCATTGCGCGTACGCTCGTTTCCGGTCGCGGGCGGTCAGCCGCCCGGCGGACTGACGCCGTTCTTCCAGACGTACCAGGGTGGCCGTCCCGAGCCGTGGAGCTCGTCGAGCTTGGCCTTGTCCTTGGCGGTATCCATCGGTACCCAGAATCCATCATACGGATAGGCCAGCAGCTTCTGCCCTTCGACCAGCCGGCCGAAGGGCTGCTCCACCAGCTCCTCGCCCTTCTGGATGTAGTCGAAGATTTCCCGCCGGAAGACGAAGAACCCGCCGTTCACCCGGAGGCCCGACTGGGCGATGTCCCGGAAGGTCTGCACCCGCCCGCTCGAGTCCACCGAGACGAAGTGGTAGCTGAGATTGGGGCGGACCGAGAGGAAGCAGCCGATGGCACCGCTGCGGCGGAAGGTCTCGATCTGTTCGGGAAGCGGCAGGTCGGTCAACCCGTCGCTGTAGTTGGCCAGGAACATCTCCTCTCCGGCGAGATGCTTCTTCACCGCCACCAGCCGCGAGCCGATGTTGCTGGTCAGCCCGGTCTCCACGAACGTGATGCGCCAGTCCTCGATGTCGCTGGCCAGCAGTTCCCGCTTGCGCCCGCCGTCCGACAGGATGAAATCGTTGGAGAGCCCCTCCTCATAGTGCAGGAAGTAGTTCTTGATCATGTCGCCGCGGTAGCCGAGACAGAGCACGAAGTCCCGGTGGCCGTAGTGGGCGTAGTACTTCATGAGGTGCCAGAGCATCGGCCGATAGCCGAGAGGCACCATCGGCTTGGGGACGTTGTCGGCGTAGTCCCGGAGACGCATCCCCAGTCCGCCGCAGAACAGCACCACCTTCATGGCAGTCTCCTCGGGCCGGGGCCGGTCACACGCGCACCGCGGCCTGAGGAACGCGCTCCCAGCGGAGCTCTTCGCTCAGCCGGCCCTCGTCCTGGAGCTTCTTGATCTGCTTGAGCCGCAGGTACCGGTGACCCAGGAATTCCTCGCTCGTGAGCCCCGCGGTCGTGAACGCGCCGTAGAGCTGCTCGACGCCCCGGCGCACCGTCCACAGCGGCCGGAACGCCGGCAGGGTCCGGGCAATCTTGCTGCAGTCCACGCGGTAGCATCGCGGATCCGGCCCGCCGCCCTCGGCATAGCGGATGGAACAATCGGGAACCACCGCCGCCACCATGTCGGCGACCTCGCGGACCCGCAGGTTGTCGTCGTTGCGGCCGACGTTGAACGCCTGATTGTGAACCAGGGCCCGGGGGGCCTCGAGCACCGCGAGGAAGGCCCGTGCGATGTCCTCGACATGCACCAGCGGACGCCACGGCGAACCGTCGCTCTGGATCAGGACGTCGCCCTGGGTCATCGCGTACCCGACCAGGTTGTTCACCACGATATCGCAGCGGAGCCGGGGGGAGATCCCGTACGCGGTCGCGTTGCGGAGAAAGACCGGGCTGAAGGTCTCGTCGGCCAGGGGCCGGACGTCCCGCTCGGTGAGGATCTTGGACTCACCGTAGGGCGTGATCGGGTTGAACGCCGCCTCCTCAGTGAGCATCTCGTCGCCGGCCGTCCCGTACAGGCTGCAGGAAGACGCGAACAACCAGCGCCGAACTCCGGCCGCCTTGGCCGCCTTGGCCAGACGAACCGAGGCGTGGTGGTTGATGTCGTACGTGGAACCCGGATTGAGATTCCCGAGCGGGTCGTTGCACAGGGCCGCGAGGTGGATCACCGCATCGAATCCGGCGAGATCCATGGGCGTGATGTCGCGCAGATCCATCCGCATCGACGTCACGTCCGGAATGGGCCGGCCGAAGGTGCAGTCCTCGTACAGGTAAGTATCGAGGCCGATGACCTCATGCCCCCCGAGCTGAAGAAAGGGCACCATCACCGACCCGACGTACCCGTTGTGCCCCGTCACCAGAACCCTCATGCCGCCTCCGCGTGGTAACTCGTGAAACCCATGTCTGGCTTATACCTAGGCACCCTCAGACAGCAGCTTCCGTGCCGACTTTCAGGCTGCCGGCCGGAGCAGGCCCCCGGCCTCTAAAGCGTTGGCGGCACCGAGAATCACCCGGAAAGGGACCCCGGCCCGCTCCGCGATATCGAGCAGGCTGTTTCGGCCATCCGACAGGTTGAGGACCCAGAGCAGGGCCATTTCGAGACCCGGCAATTCATGCCCCCCTGTGGCCCGGTACAGGCCCCGCCGGCCCAATTGGGGTTCGCACCGGGGATTGAGGCTGAGATAGGCCCGATCCCGCTCGAGGATCTCCACGATCCGGAGGCACTTTTCCAGCGAATCCTCCAGCGCCTCAGGCCGGACGAAATCGAGGTTGTCGGCGGAGGTGTGGTACTCGGGGAAGCGGCCGTTCGGGGTCCGGGTCAGACATCCGACCGCCAGGTCGAACCCCGGCGAACAGTATTGCCGCTCATCGTAGCCGTAGGGCACGAAGTCGCTCACCACGTGGGGACCGCCATGCTTGAGCACGTGGGCGGCAGCCCGATCGACCAGTGCGGTTCCCCGGCGGCTGCGCTTGTAGGTCGACGGCCCCGGGTCACCCAGGCAGGACAGCACCAGGCCGTGGCGGATCCTCCCGGCCTCGGCCTCGTGCAGCGCCAGCCAGGTGATCGACCCGATGGTCCCCGGAATGAACAGGAAGCGGAGGGTATGACGCCGCGACTGGGACTGGAGGTGCCGGGCCAGAAAGGCCGCCGTCACCATCCCCGACAGATTGTCGTTGGCGAGCGACGGGTGGCAGCTGTGCACGCTGAACAGAATCTCCTCGGGGATCTCCCCGGGCAGCACGCACTCGCCGTAGGTGAGATGGCCCGGGGCCAGGGTGGCATCGATGCAGACCTCGTACTCCCCGGCCGGCAACGAGTCCAGTTGGCGCTGGCTCAGACAGAAGCCCCACTCTTCGGCGTAATAGCTGGTCCGATAGGGCACCAGATCGGGCTGGTCGGGCAGGGTATGCAGGCGGGGGCGCAGTTCCTCGAGGGTCATGCGGCGGCGAACCGGGACGCTGTAGTTGACCACGTGGAGGTTGGAAGCGCGGAAGTCCACCACCCGGCGCCCCGCCGGGTCGGCGATCCACGCCTCGCGGATATTCCACTCCTTGGGCACCGTCCAGTCGAACACCCGCGTACCCGTGGGGACCTCGTGCAGGGCGATCGGTGCCACCTCACCCAGACGCCGCAGGGAGGCGCGGAACCCGTCTCCTGTGATACTGCGACAGATCGGGAACAACTCGGCCATCAGGGCATGCATCGCGGCGCCGGTCCCGGCGGGCCAGGCGGCGCTCACGAGGCGAGGTCCGGGGTGAAGTCGGGATACCCGGCGTCGCGCTCGCTCAGGAATGGGGGCATGACCGGCCATTCGATGCCGAAGGCCGGGTCGTCCCACCGGGCCCCGCGCTGCGATTCAGGCACGTAGGACGTCGACATCTGGTAGAACACCTCCACCTCGTCCACCAGGGTCTGGAAGCCATGGGCCAGGCCGACCGGGATGTAGAGCGCCCGCCGGTTCTCCGCGGTCAGCTCGATCCCGAACCAGCACCGGAAGGTCGGCGACCCGGCCCGGAGGTCCACGATCACGTCCCAGAGAGCGCCCCGGGTCACGCGCACCAGTTTGGCCTCGGCGTGCGGCGCCGCCTGCCAATGCAGGCCGCGGAGCGTGGCGCGCCGGCGGTTGAAGGAGATGTTGCACTGGGCCACGCAGGGGTCGAGGCCCTGGGCCTCGAACTCCCGGCGGCAGAAGCTGCGCGCGAAGAACCCCCGCTCATCCTCCCGGCGCTCCAGCTCGACCACGACCGCGCCGGGGATCGACGTGGGGGTGAAGATCACGGGACGACCGTCACCTCGGGAATCGGCACGACGAACTTCCCTCCCCACTCCCGGATGAACGTCAGCTGGTTCATGATCTCGTCCTTGAGATTCCAGGGCAGAATCAGCACGTAGTCGGGACGGGCCTCGCGCAGCCGGTCGGGGTGCAGGATCGGGATGTGGGTGCCCGGGAGTGAACTTGCCGTGCTTGTGGGGATTGCGGTCGACGGTGAAATCCAGAAAGTCGGTGCGGATGCCGCAGTAGTTCAGCAGGGTGTTCCCCTTCCCCGGCGCGCCGTAGCCGACCACCCGCTTGCCCGCGCGCCGGGCGCCGATCAGGAACTCCAGCAGCTTGCGCTTGGTCTCGCGTACCTGCGCCTCGAACTCGGCGTAGTAGGCCAGCGTGTCGACCCCGGCGGCGGCCTCGCGCGAGCGCAGGTCGTGCAGCCGCCGGGTCAGCGGCCGGCCGACGTCCTCGGCGTGGCGGCCGTAGATCCGGAGCGAACCGCCGTGGGTCGGCAGCTCCTCGACGTCGAACAGCGTGAGCCCGTGGGCGGCGAAGATCCGTTCGGCGGTGTGCAGCGAGAAGTAGGAGAAGTGCTCGTGGTAGATCGTGTCGAACTGGTTCCCGACCACGGTCTTGTGCAGGTGGGGGAACTCGATCGGTGATGACCCCCGCGGCGCCAGCAGGATCTTCAGCCCGCCCACGAAGTCGTTCAGGTCGGGCACCTGGGCCAGCACGTTGTTGCCCAGGATCAGGTCGGCCGGTGGCCCGCGGCGACCAGTTCCCGCGCGGTCTCGCGGCCGAAGAACTTCACCAGCGTCGGAACGCCCTTCTCCTCGGCGACCTTGGCCACGTTGGCCGCCGGTTCGATGCCGAGGGCGGACACGCCCCGCTGGACGAAATACTGCAGCAGGTAGCCGTCGTTGCTGGCCACCTCGACCACGCTGCTCTGGTCGGTGAGGCCCAGCTGGTCGATCATCTGGTCCACGTACTTGCGGCAGTGGTCGAGCCAGGAGTCGGAATACGAGGAGAAGTAGGCGTAGTCGGTGAAGATCTCCTCGCCGCTGACATACTCCTCGAGCTGCACCAGGAAGCAGTGCTCGCAGACCTAGGCGTGCAGCGGGTAGAACGGCTCCATCGCGTTCACCCGGTCGGCCGGAACGAAGCTCTCGCACAGCGGCGACATCCCCAGGTCCACCATGGTGTGACGGAGCGTCGTGCCGCAGAACCGGCAGCAGCCGGCCCGGGGCGATCCGGGCGCGGCGGCGGGCCAGGTGTCGGGCGAAGCGAGGACCGCGGAAGTGCTGGACATGCGCGAGCGGACTCCTGTCGTTCAGTTGTGAGTGCGGAACACGGGCTTCACCGGGCGCCCGACCAGCAGCGGTTCGACGCCCTCGTCCAGGGCGCGCCGGTACAGTTCGAGGGCGCCATCGACCGCCTCGATCGTCCGGTCGACATCGTCGTTGGAATGCGAGTAACTGACGACGAACGACGGGGCCAGAATGCCGCGCCGGATGAGTTCCTGCATGAACAGCGTACGGAACGCCTGCGAGGGCTGGCGATCGGGTCCGAGGGTCGCGAACACCAGATTGGAGGCCCGTCCCACGACCTCGAAGAAGCCCTCGACCCGGTGGCGCCGGATCACCTGGTTCACCCCCTCGCGGAGCCGTTCCCCCTGCCGGTGCAGGGTCTCGATCACCGGCTCCTCGCGGTAGATCCGCATGGTCGCGATGCCGGCGGCGAGCGCATGGGTCTCGGCGCCATGGGTGGTCGAGAGCAGGAACACCCGTTCGTGGAAATGCCGGAGGCCGCCCCGTTCCATGATCTCGCGGCGGCCCGCCAGCACGCCGAGCGCGAAGCCGTTGGCGACGGCCTTGCCGAAAGTCGAGAGGTCCGGCACGACGCCGTACACCCGCTGCGCCCCACCCACATCCCAGCGAAACCCGGTGATCATCTCGTCGAGGATCAGGAGCGCGCCATTGAGGTCGCACAGCCGGCGCACTTCCGACAGGAAGCCCGGTTTCGGGGCCACGCTGGTCTCCGCCTCGAGCACCACGCAGGCGATCCGGCCGGGATGCTCCTGCAGCAGGCGGTCCAGGCTGGCCGCGTCGTTGTAGCGGAACTTGACCGTCAGGTCGCGAATGGCGGCGGGAATGCCGGCCGCCATCGGCGTGGTCCCGATGAACCAGTCGTCGGTCGAGAAGAACGGATGGTCCGCGCAGATGGCCACCAGGTCGCGTCCGGTGTACGCCCGGGCGAGCTTGACCGCGGCGGTCGTGGCGTCCGACCCGTTCTTGGCGAACTTCACCATCTCCTGGGTAGGTACGCAGGCCAGGAACTGCTCGGCGCAGGCGACCTCCAGCGGGCTCGGACGCCCGAAGTTGGTGCCGTCGGCCATCGCCCGATGGGCCGCTTCGATCACCCGGGGGAAGGCATGGCCCAGCGTCACCGCGCGCAGCCCCATCCCGTATTCGATATACTCGTTGCCATCCAGATCCCAGACGTGGCAGCCCTGGCCGCGCGCGATGAACGGCGGCGCCACGATCGGATACTGGTCGTCCCCCTTGGCATAGGTGTGGGCCGCGCCCGGAATGAGCTCGTGGGCCCGTTCCTGGAGCGCACGGGCGTCGTCCGAGATCGGCGGGAATGCCAGACCGGAGTCGGGAACGCTGGGAGCTGACACGGAAGCCTCCGGAAATCTTGACGTCTGGCGCCAGCCGCAACGCTCGCGGATGGTCGGTCGGGAAGCGATCAGGCGGGGGTGCTCACACCCCTCAACCGGAACACGGTCCCGGGTGGCAAGTTACACGCCACCCCCCTGGGAGAGGGGGGCCACTGGCTGGCACCGATTCTGCTCCCCCCAGCCCCGCTTTTCTGGACCAAAAGGAACCTGGTTAAATGCACCCGGAACGTGACAAGGTCGTGGTCGTCGGTGGGGGAATCGTAGGCATGGCCACCGCCCTGGCGCTCGCGGATCGCGGCCAATCGCCGATCGTCCTCGAGGCAGAGGACCGGGTTGCCGCGCACCAGACCGGTCACAACAGCGGAGTGATCCACTCCGGGCTCTACTACAAGCCGGGCTCGGTGAAAGCCCGGACTTGCCGGACCGGCCTCGAGGCGATGTATCGGTTCTGCGAGGAGGAGGACATCCCCCATCGCCGACTCGGCAAGCTGGTCGTGGCGGTCGAGGCCGATGAGCTGCCCCGGCTGGCCACGCTGGAGGAACGGGGGCGCGCCAACGGCGTCAGGCTGAGAAGGCTGTCCGCACCGGAACTCAAGGAGCACGAACCCGAAGTCGCCGGAGTCGCCGGCCTCTGGGTGGAGGACACCGGCATCGTGAACTACCGGGCGGTCACCGAGGCCATGGCCCGTCGCCTGGCCCGGCGGGGCGGGGAGGTCCGCACCGGCCACCGGGTACTGGCGATCAGGCGCGACGGCGCGGACATCGTCCTGGAAACCACCGGGGGAGTGGTGCGGGCGAGGCGGCTCGTCACCTGTGCTGGCCTCCAGTGCGATCGGGTGGCCCGGTTGGCCGGGTTCGACGCCGATGTGCGGATCGTCCCTTTTCGAGGCGAGTACTACGTGCTCCGCCCCGAGCGGGCCCATCTCGTCCGCGGGCTCATCTATCCCGTGCCCAACCCGGCACTCCCCTTTCTCGGGGTGCATTTCACCCGGGGCATCGACGACGTGGTGGAGGCCGGCCCGAACGCCGTGCTGGCCTTCAAGCGGGAAGGGTACCGATGGGGCGACGTTGCACTTCGGGACGTAGCGGATTGGGTCGCTTTTCCCGGATTCTGGCGTATGGCGCAAGCCCAATGGCGGAATGGGCTGGAGGAGATGCGCCGGTCGCTGAGCCGGCAGCGGTTCCTCCGTTCGCTCCAAGCGCTGCTCCCAGCCCTCACGGATGGGGACATCGCCCCAGGTGGCAGCGGGGTCCGCGCGCAGGCTGTCGGTCGAGATGGGCGCCTCCTGGACGACTTTCACCTGGTCCAAGGGCCGGGGGTGGTGCATGTGCTCAACGCCCCGTCACCCGGCGCGACCGCTTCGTTGGAGATCGGCCGGGTAGTGGCAGCACAACTGCTTGATCAGTAATATCTTAGCATTCAGGCCCACGGTCGGCAACGGAGTTGGGGAATCCCCGGGAAAGGTGGGGGCGTCGGCGAAGGTCCATGACTGGCTGTCGCATGGTCGACACAATCGTAGCACGGCAGCGACACGATGTGGCTCTCCAGCCAGTCACCACGGTAGACGACCGAGCCGGGACGGGGACAAGCCGGCTGCGGGGAGGGCTGTGCGGGCTCGCAGTGCGATCCCGCACGGAGGTTGCACCGTAACAGGCACTCAATTCGGGGCCCCCAAGTGGCCGGCCCGTTCACCAACCGGCTGGAGACCGCTCCAGCGGAGGATTGCACGTCTTGGCTTCCAGCCTTCCGGTACGCGTCATCGGCGGAGTGGGTGGTCGGTCGATTCTGGCGGAGCTGCGCGAACTGGCCCAGGAGCTGATCGCTTCGCGGGATCTGATTTCCCAGCTCACCATCCGCGACATCAAGCTGCGCTACAAACAGGCGGTGATGGGGTTCGGGTGGGCGCTGCTCATGCCGCTCCTGGTGGTCTCCGCCGGCCTCATCATCCGGCTGGTCATCTCGAGCGGGAAGGAGGACGGTTTCGCGCTCGCCAGCCTGGCCGGGGTGACCATCAAGTCCATCCCCTGGGCCTTCTTCGTCGGGTCGGTGAGTTTCGCGACCGCCAGCCTCACCGGCAATACCAGCCTGGTCTCGAAGATCTATTTCCCGCGCGAGGTCCTGCCGCTTTCGGCGGTGTTCGCCCAGGGATTCGACACCCTGGTCGGGATGTCGGCGGTGGCCGTTGCGATCCCGTTCATGGGCGCTCAGCTCTCCTGGGCGTTGCTGTGGCTGCCGGCACTGGTGCTCCTGATCTTCATGTTCACCGCCGCCAGCTGCCTGTTCCTGAGCTGCGCCAACCTGTTCTTCCGGGACGTGAAGTACCTGGTGCAGGTACTGCTGATGTTCGGCATCTTCTTCACGCCGGTGTTTTTCGAGCCGGGCATGCTGGGAGACCGCGGAGAGCTGCTGATGCTCAATCCCATGGCGCCGCTGCTCGAGGGCACCCGGCTGGTCCTGATGCAGGGACACAATCTGCTCCAGCCGCTCACGCCGGGCATCGGCGGCAACCTGACCGACATGTGGTCGCCCTGGTACCTGTTCTACTCCGGGACCTGGGCCGTGCTCGGCCTGGTGATCGGGACCATGATCTTCCACCGTGTCCAGTATCTCTTCGCGGAGTACCTCTGAGCATGGGCGAACCGCGCATCGTCGTCGACGGCCTCTGGAAGCGCTTTCACCGCGGCGAACGGCAGGACAGCCTCCGCGACCTCATCCCCGCCCTGCTCCGGCGGATGAGTGCCGGGCGCAAGCAGCCGGAGCTGGGCACCGACGACTTCTGGGCCGTCCGGGACGTGAGCTTCGAGGTGGGCGAAGGCAAGGCGCTGGGCATCATCGGCCCGAACGGGGCCGGCAAATCGACGATGCTCAAGCTGCTCAACCGCATTCTCCGTCCCACCGCCGGAACGATCCGCCTGACGGGCAAGGTCTCGGCCCTGATCGAGGTCGCGGCGGGGTTTCATCCCGACCTCACCGGGCGGGAGAACATCTTCCTGCAGGGGGCGATCATCGGGATGCGGCGGAGCGAGATCGCCCGGAAGCTCGACAGCATCGTGGATTTCGCGGGAGTCGAGCGCTTCATCGACACGCCGGTCAAGCGTTATTCGTCGGGGATGAACGCCCGGCTCGGCTTCGCCATCGCGGCGCACCTGGATCCGGACATTCTGCTGATCGACGAGGTGCTGTCCGTCGGGGACATGGCGTTCCAGGAGAAGTGCATCAACCGCATGAAGTCGTTCAAGGCCAGCGGGGTTTCGATCATCTTCGTCTCGCACAACATGCAGGCGGTGAGCGACCTCTGTGACCACGCCATCTCCCTGCGATCGTCGGTGCAGGCGTTCGGCTCCGCTCAGGACGTGATCCAGGCGTACGTGACCTCCATGGGCAGCGAGGCCGCCGCCCTCGGCAACCCGGACGTCAGGATCGGCCCGGTGGTGTTGCGCGACGCGGCCGGCAATGAAATCACCACCACCGCCTCCGGGCAGCCGCTGCAGCTGGAAGTGACCTACACCCCGATACGCGACATGATCGGCGTGCACGTGGGCCTGCTGCTGCACCGCACCACCGACGGTCTGCTGGTGTACGACGCGAACTTCACCGACAAGGAGCTGGGGATCCAGTGGCGTGCCGACGAGCCGGTCACCGTGCGATTCGATCTCACGGCCACCGTCACCCGCGGCCAGTATCACTTCGACACTCATGTGGCGGAGACCGGCACCGGCGTCCTGCTGGCGCGCCGCAACCCGGCCATCATGCTCCGGGTAGACGAACTGCGGACCTGGGCGGGGGTGGCCGACCTAGCGGTCAAGGCCTCGGTGGCGTCCTACTCGGCGAGCAGCTCCCGGTAGACCTGGACGTTCCCGGCGACGTTGCGCTCAAGGGAGAACTGTTCCACCCGCCGGAGCGCGGCCTGACCGATTCGCTCGCGCTCACCCCGATCGGCCACCAGCCGCGCGAGCGCCGCCGCGAGGTCCGCCGGCCGGGTCGGATCGAACAGCACGCCGGAGTCCGGGGTCAGGATCTCCGCCGGGCCGCCGATCGCCGCGGCGATGATCGGCCGGCCCAGCGCCATCGCCTCCAGGATCACCAGTCCGAACGGCTCCGGCGTGGTGGAGGCGTGCAGGCAGAAGTCCGCCGCGTTTACCAGGTCCGGGACGTCCTGCCGGCTGCCCACGAACTGCACCACGTCCTCCAGCCGGTCCCGTTCCACCATCGACCGGAGTGACGCGGCATACGGCGCGTCCGAGGGGGCGGTTGCTCCCACGAACAGGACCTTGAGCCGGTGCCGGGTCTCGGCCGGCAGTTGGGCCAGCGCCTCCAGCACCACGTGCTGTCCCTTCCACTGCTTCAGATTCCCCACCATCACCGCCAGCATGCGGTCCGGCGGGACCCCGGCCTCCTGACGCACTTCGTCCGGCGGGCGCCGCACCCGGACCCGGTAGGCCCGGGCATCGAGGCCCAGGTATACGGTCGTGACCCGCCGGCCCGCGATCCCGAGCTCGAGCATCCTCCCCCGCATGAACTCGCTGATCGCGATCACCCGGTCGTAGCGCGGCATGAGCAACCGGCTGAGCAGCCGGTCGTCCACGGCGTCTCCCATGGCGTTGACCACGCACGGGATCCGGGCCAGCCGGGCGGCGGGCAGCCAGTCGTAGCAGGTGAAGGTCGGGTGGTTGTTGAGATGCAGCAGGTCGATCCGATGGGTCTGCAGGAACCGGCGCCGGCGCAGGATCGCCCGTCCCATCTCGCCCAGCTTGCGCGCCTTCCGGCCACTGCCATAGGCCGCCCGTTCGATGGCGCGCTCGGTTTCGAACAGATGGACTTCGATCCCCAGCGCCCGGAGCCGGGCCACGAACACGTTGTCCTGATTGAACAGCACGACCGGCTCGAAGACGTTCCGGTCGAGCAGGCGGGCCAGATCGAACAGGGCCTGGTACGAGCCCCCGACGGTACCGTCTTCGTTGCTCTCGACCAGCAGGATCCGCCTGGGCCGGGATGGCGATGGCTCGGGCGCCAACGCCGCCGCGCTCATCGGGGGTTCTCCCGCAGCAGCGGCTCGTAGGCATCCGTCATGACGCCGACGGTGAACTCACGCTGTCCGCGGGCCCGCGCCGCCGCACCCAGTCGGCGTCGTTCGGCCGGATCGCGCAGCAAGCGGCCCAGCGCGCCTGCCAACGCACCGGCGTCGCCGGGCGGTGTCAACAGTCCCTCGCGTTCGGTCTCGATCGCTTCGGGAATCCCGGAGGTCGCGGAAGCGATGATCGGTTTGCCCGCCAGCATCGCTTCCAGCAGGGCCAGTGGAAGGCCTTCCCACAGGGACGGCATCACGAACAGATCGGCCGCGGCCTGAAGGTCCGGCACGTCCTCACGCCGAAGCGCGACGTGGACCCGCCGCTCCAGCCCGTGCTCGCGAAGGAAGGCTTCGATCGGCTCCTGCTCCGCCCCGCCCCGACCTCCCGCGATGATCAGCCGCCAGGGCGCTTCGGGCCATTGCTGGGTCACCTGCCGGAGAGCCTCGAGCAGGATCCGGTGTCCCTTCCGCTTTTCCAGATTGCCAACCGCCAGCACCAGGATCTCGTCTTCGCGCAGACCGAACTCCTGCCGGATCCGGGCCCGGTCACCCCCGCGGAACGGGATGCCGTTGCGGATCACCGTGATCGCCTCGGGCGCGACTCCCAGGTCTTCGACCAGCTGCCGCTGAGTCTCGCCGGACACCGCCGTAGTGGCGGCGCTCTGGCGCATCGCCCAGCGAATCGCGATTCGCCGCCGGAGGGCGCGGGTCATGGTCTGGCTGCCGTGAAACGTGATGATGTGACGCCGGCCCGACCAGCGCGCCGCGAGCGCGCCGTAGATCGCCATGGTGAATTCGTGACTGTGCACCACGTCGATCTTGAGCTGACGGAACCGCGCGGCCAGGCGCCGGGCGCACCCCGGATCGATGGTGCGAACCTGCCGGATCAGCTGGGGCTCGAATCCAAGCCCGCGAAACCGGTTGGCCAGCCAGTCCGAACGATCGTCGGGGCCGAACGGGTAGACGACGTGACCCCGGCGCCTGAGCTCCTCGGACAGCTGCAGCAGCACGTACTCCGCCCCTCCCGGGCTGCTGGTTTCCAGCATCATGGCGATTCTGAGCGGCGATGATGCGGCCCGGGGCTCAGCGGACACGACGGGTCCTCGTGGCAGGAGTGGAGGGGCCGCCATTTCCCGTCATGACTGGCCCCGGAACCAGCGCAAGCTCTCGAGCAGGAATGGTGCCGGATCTCCGGCACGGAGCACCTCCAGCCGGTCGCCCGGCCGCCATACCAGGCCGGCCTCCCGGAGACTTCCCCAACGACCAGGAGCCCCCGGTGGCAGGGAGAGCTCGGTGTTGCTCCGCCGGAGCCGGGTGACAAGATAGTCGACGTTGCCCCATTCCCAGCGCAACCGCACACCCGCGCGCCAGGCGGACACCGGTGGCGGGCACTCCCCCAGCGCGCAGGAGACCAGCGCCGCCGGGAAGTCGACACCCGCGTCGATCGCCAGTTGAAGCGAGCCCCACAGGCGGCCGTTGATCTCCATGAGGTAGGGCGTCCCGGTGGCGCGGTCGATCTTGTACTCCACCATCGCCACGCCCTGCCAGCCGAGCCGCTCGAGCAGGCGATGGGAGCGGGCCACGAGGTCGGCGTCGGCGGCGATGCTCTCGCTGTAGACGCTGACCCCTCCCGACGGGGGCTTTTCGCGCAAGCGCCGGTGAGCGAACCGGGCCCGGATCTCGCCATCCCACATGAGCAGGAAGATCCCGACGCCCGGTCCCGTGATGCGGCGCTGGGCCAGCAGGGGGAAGGCCGCGTCGGGCAGGCCCGCGATCCGGGACTCGAGTTCCGCCGCGTCCGCAGCGTGGAGCACGGTCAGAGTGCGCCGGCCTTCGGGACCCTCGGCCACGCTGCGCCACGGCTTCAGCACCAGCGGGAACCCCAGCTCGTCCGGGCTCAGACTCAGGGCGTCCGCCCGCGACCGGGCGGTGCGCTGTTTCGGCACCGCGATGCCCAGGTCCGGGGCCAACCCGAGTACCGCCGCCTTGTCGCTCACCCGGCGGAACACATCGATCGATGGAAAAGGGATCCGGCACGATCCGAAGGCAGCGCGCCGGTCCAGCACGGCGAGCAGGGCCGGCTCGGCGATCGGAACGAGTACCTCGACGCCTTCCTGGCGAACGACACCGGCGATGGCCTCGACGAACTCTCCCGGGCGGGTCAGCGGATCGGGAACGTGGACCTGGCGCGCGGCGTACCGGGAAACCCCGGCCAGCGACCGCGGCCTCGCCGCCGCGACGATGACCCGCCGACCGGCCCGCCCGAGAGAACGCACCGCCGCGAGCGCGGCCCGCTGTTCGCCATCGGTGATCAGGACGCTTGCCGGCATCAGAGCGGGACGCCCGACAGGCGCAGCGCAAACCCCTCGAGGGAGACGCCCGCCGGCACGTTCACCCGTGGCATGGCCAACGGTTTTTCTCGGCCGCGGCGGAACCTGCCCCCTTCCGCCATGAGTCCGGCGACGTAGCCCGCCCCGGCCGCCGCGGCTTCGACCGCCGCCGAGCTCAGGCCGTAGGGATAGGCGATCCAGGGGATCGCCCAGGCGCCAAAGCGCTCTCGCAGCCAGGCCAGTGGCCGGACCAGCTCGGCCTCCAGCTCGGCCGGGCCGAGCGCCGTCAGGTTGGGATGGCTCCAGCTGTGAGCCCCGAGTCGGAAGCTGGCCTGGTCCGCCGCCTGGCTCAGTTCCTGAGGGCTGACGGACCGCATGCTCGGAGGGTACGATGGCGACCGGGCCGGGAACGCCGCCCGGACCGCGCTCTCCACCCCGCCCAGTTCACCGAGGGCACGGGATCGGAGATCGTCGGCCAGACCGTTCACCGGATCGGCGAGATCATCCCACCAGAATCGGTGATCGTCCAGCAGCCCGGGCGGGACGAACATCGTGGCGGGGAGTCCTCGCCGGGACAGCTCCTGGGCGCCGAGAGTGAGAGCCCCCCGGTAGCCGTCGTCGAAGGTGATGGCGACCGCGAGCCGGTCCTCCGCCGGGGCCGTGAGCACCCGCTCGAGCGGCACCACGGCGCAGTAGCGCTGCAGGAAATCCAGTTGCCGGGCGAAGGCGCTGAGCGGGAGGTGAAGCGAGTCATCGCCCGCCGGTGCGACCGCATCGGGGACGATGTTGTGGTAGGCGAGGATGGCGACCCGCCCGTGCACCGCCGGCGTGCGTAGCAGACCACGGCCGGCCCGGCCGAGGATCCGTTCTGCGACCGCCCGCACGCGCGACCTCAGCTGGCTGGCAGGGAGATGGGGACGGGTACGGACCGGCGGCCAGGGGCCGGCGCGGCCACCGACGCAGCCACCTGGGTATGGGCGTCGTGGGCGAGCCGCTTGCGGACCGCGATCGTCAGACCGGCCATGAACACCGCGACAATGTAGACGATGTCAATCCAGGCGAAGCTCACGAAGAAGGACGTGATCGAGAAACCCACCATCGCCACCGGCAGGTAGAGCGTGGCATCGAGCAGAAAGCGCTGTTCGGCGTCCCCTTTCCTCCAGGCACGTGGCATCTTCCGGCGGAGCTTGCGCAGCCGCCAGATCCCGCCGAAGACGATGCTCAGGAAAATGCCCAGGCCAATTATCCCGGTCTCCGACGCGACTTCGATATAGGTGTTGTGCGGCGGCGAGCAGGAGAGCCCGGTGCCACGTACGTGGGAGCGGACCTTCTCCGAGAGATCGCTCATGCACTCGGCGCGCGAGAAGTTGGCGATCCCCAGACCGGTAACCGGATTGTACTGGATGTAGCTCAGCCCGCGCATGATGAGCGCCCGCCGGCCGTTGGGGTCGGTCCAGTTGTAGTCCTTCTCAATGCCCACCAGGGTCTTCATCTGTTCCCAGTAGCCGGGCGGTGCCGCCAGCACCAGGGCGAGGCCGACCGCCCCCACGAACGCCAGCCGTTTCCAAGCCGGAATCGTCTTGAGGGCGACCAATAGAACCGCCGCGGTGCCGAGCAGGCCGAGCAGCGCCCCGCGCGAGCCGCTGCGGGCCAGGGCGACGCCGATGGCCGCCACGATGATGGCGGAAATCCACTTCCGCACGCCGGTGGACTGCTGGAACATCAGCAGCGTGAGCGGCAGACCCACCATGAGGACGACGCCAAGGTCGTTGGCGTCCCAGGTGTACAGGCCGCTCAGCCGGGTGGCGGCGCTGTCGATGCGGCTCATCTTGAACATGAAGATGGCCATCCACGACAGGATGCCGGACGCAATGACGTAGGCCCAGATGAAACCGTACAGGTCGTGCACGTGCCGGATCGCCACCAGCAGCAGGAACGCCCCGATCACCACCTTGATGAACGTCTCGATGATGAAGGCACCACTGCTCCCGAGGGAGATGCCGAAAACCGCCGAAACGCAGGCCGCGACCAACAGCGCCAGGATCAGCTTCCCTTCGGTCGTCTTCATGATCCCGCTGGCCGAGACCTTGGCGGGCTTGAGCAGGACGTAGACGCCGCAGAAGAGGACCAGCAACAACGCCGGACGGATTTTTTCGAGGAACCCGAAGGCCTGGTGTACCCGGCTGACGTTCATCACGATCAGCAGGCTGAGCCCCAGACGAAGAGCATCGAGCTTGAGCGGAAGGTAGCTGAGCGCCTGGCGCCGGCTCGAAGGTCGCGCCCTGCCGGACGGGGCCACCTGGGTAAGCTCCAAACTGCTCCTCCCGGCTGCGTCAGCCATCGGTCGGGTCGCCTGGTCGATTGGTCATAGGAGGTTAGTTCTTGCCCTTCACCACCAGATGGTCCAGCCAATAGTACTGCGCCACCGTAGCGGTCTGGGGCCCGCCGCCCCAGATGGGATCGAGGTCGATGCCATTGAACACGGCATTGCCGCTGCTCTTCCACCGCACATCGGTGTATCGGCCCCGCTGAACGCCGTCGATCCACCACTCGAGGATTCCGTTGGCCCCGCCGTTGGTGCTCCCGGACATCAGCAGTTCGACGAAATGCCACTGCCCCAGCGTCATGGTATAGTTGCCGCCGGTATTGGAGTACATCCGGCGGCTGATGTCATTCTGTTGGGTGACGCTGAGTTCGCCACAGTCGTCGTGTACGATCCCCTCGTTGTCGCCACTGCTCGAGTTATTGGCGAAATAGAGCAGCTTGTTGTAACACGAGCTGTGATAATCCCAGTTGCTCGAGTGCTTGTACCAGAACGCGATGTAATAGCTCGAATAGTCGCTGTGTCGAAAGGTCCGCCCACCGGCCCCATCGCCACCGACCGCCCCCTGATACCGGAACTGCAGCACCGAGGTGGGACTGCGGGGCGCAGTCTGGTCCTGCACGATCGAGACCTGGTTCTGCCCGTAAGAGGCGAGCGACCAGTTGGGGGGAGCCAGTTCGTTCCACGGCTCGTCGATGAGCGTGGTGAATCCAGCCGGCAGGTGGGGCAGCGCGGAATCCGGCGCGAAGCCCCCGGCGGCACTGCCACCGCAGCCAGCGGCGGCAGCGGCAAAGATGGCGAGTGAAAAGGCGAGTACCAGCATGATCGGTTTCATCAACCTACCAGTACCGGTCCGTGGAGGAAACTCCCCGCATTCGGTGCCCATCCGGTTCGGAGTTCGCAGTAATTGTGCCCTTGTCAGGGCCCGCAATCAGTGTATAGGACAAACGCCCACAGTGACTTACGACCCGGACCCCTAGCCCGGCTCCACACCTCGGCCCTCGCCTGTGGTGAGGACGCAACAGCGGCACGGGCCCAGCCCTGAAAGCCCAAGCGCCCGGGGACAGCCAGTGGCTGCCTCCGGGCGCTCCAGCCGGTCCGCCGCGAGGGCCGCTAGTTCTTGCCCTGCGCGATCAGGTGATCCAGCCAGTAGTACTGGGCCTCGGACGCGGTCTGCGGACCGCCGCCCCAGATCGGATCCAGGTTGATCGCGTCGAACAGGGCATCACCGCTGGCCTTCCACTGCACGTCGGTGTAATGACCGCGCTGCACGCCATCGATCCACCAGTCGAGCAGGCCGTTGGCCAGTCCGCCGGTGTTGCCGGTCATGAGGATCTCCACGAAATGCCACTGGCCCAGTGTCATGGTGTAGTTGCCGCCGACGTTGGATCGCATCCGGCGGGAGATGCCGTTCTGCTGGGTCACGCTGAGCTCGCCGCAGTCATCGTGCACGATTCCTTCGTTGGTTCCGCCGCTCTGGTTGTTGGCGAAGTAGAGCAGCTTGTTGTAACAGGAGTCGTGATACACCCAGTTGCTCGAGTGCTTGTACCAGAACGCGATGTAGTAGTTCGAATAGCCTCCATGGCGGTACGTGCGCCCTCCGGCCCCGTCGCCGCCGACCGCGCCCTCGTAGCGGAACTGGAGCACCGAGCCCGGGCTCCGTGGGGCCGTCGGATCGTCGAACAGGGAGACCTGGTTCTGTCCGTACGACGCCAGCGACCAGTTGGGCGGAGCCACCTGGTTCCAGGGCTCGTCGATGATCGGGACGAACCCCGGAGGCAGGTGGGCCAGGGTGGTATCGACTGGAGGAGCAGGAATGATCGTCACCGCGCTGGCACCGGCGAGGCCATTGGCCGCGGTCGCCGTCACGGCGAATGCGCCGGTGACGGTCCCCGCCACGTAGCGCCCGGTCGCGGAGATCGCCCCACCGCTGGCGGTCCAGGTGACCGGGGGGTTCGACTGGCTGGTGCCATCGGCCAGAGTGGCCCGCGCGGTGAACGGCCGTGGTTCTCCGACGAAGAGCGTTACACTCGCCGGCGTGACCGTAATGCCGGTGATCGCAGGGGTGGCGATGGTCACGGCGCTGGTGTCCGCCACCCCATTGACGGCGGTGGCGATGACCCGATAACTGCCGTCGGTGGTGCCGGCGGTGTAGCGCCCGCCACTGGTGATGGTCCCTCCGGTCGCGTCCCAGGTGACCGGCACACTCGAGTTGGACCCGTCGCTGAGCGTTGCCGAGACGGTGAACTGTCGGCTGGCCCCGCTGGCGAGCGTCACGGAAGCCGGGCTGAGGCTGAGCGCGGTCACCGTAGCCCCGGACACGGTCACCGCACTGGTGTCGGCAAGCCCGCTGAGCGGTTCGCTGGCGACCACGGCGAAATTGCCCGACGCTGAGCCGGCAGTGTACCGACCGCTGCTCGAGATCGTCCCGCCGGTGGCGGACCAGCTCACGGCGAAATCGCTGACCGGCGTTCCGTCGGTGAGCGTGCCGCTGACCTGGAAGGTCTGGGCCTGATTCGGGGCGATCGTAATGGCGGCCGGCGTGAGCGCGATGGTCGCCAGGTCGCCGGGCGGCGGGCCGAAGCCATCCTTGAACTGACCGGGCGCGCAGCTGCCGCCCAGCAGCGCCAGCGCCAGCCAGGTCAACGTACGTGAACGGGCCGCGACGGTCGACAATGTGAAGGGGAACGTCATGCTGCGAGTTTTTCCCGGAATGGTGGATCCCGCCGCGAGGAGATGCCTCGACTACGGGGACCTGCCAGCGGCTGTCCTGACTGCTGATCGACTCGACCTGCGTGCAATGGCGGGCCGGTGCACGGTGCGTCTGGATAAAGCCGCCCGTGCCTCGCTAAGCTACAGGCCCGCCGAGCGAAATCTGTGAGGGCAGCTACACGCCTGCACGGAACGTTCCGCCGAAGATATGTGATGAGCGACCCACCGACGGTTTCTGTGGCGCCGGGGGGCCAGGAGTGTTGCGGGCGCCCGACGTGAGGCGGTATCGCCACACGCGGCGCCAGGAGCCTCGCTACGTAACAGATGGGGACGCCAGACCTTGGTGAGACGACCCGTTCCTCCGGCCTCCATGGCCGGCTCCGCCCGAGATTGACGGCGCGACCGCCCGCCTGATGCCATTCATGCGACCTCCATCGTCATCGTCCGGCCGGCTCGGTCTCGCCCTGGCGATCAGCGGCGCCCTGGCGGCCGGGCTGGCGACCCTGATGCCCTTGCCGGATCAGTCCGACCGGGTCGATGTCATCCCGGCCAGCTGCATCGTGTGCGGTGACCTCGGCGGTACCGACATAGTCCTCAACCTCTTGCTCCTGACCCCGATGGCCGCGGGTCTGGCGCTGATGGGGTTTCGCACGGGACAGGTCTTCTTGATCGCCGGGATCACCACTCTCGGCATCGAGACCGCGCAGATCGCCTGGATTCCGGGACGGGATGCCAGCCTCAGCGACTTGCTCACCAACACGACCGGCGCCACCGTGGCCGCGTTTCTGGTCTGGCGCCGGCGCTCGCTGCTATCGCCCCGGCCGCGGGAGGCGATCGGGCTTACGCTCGCCGGCCTGATCGTCTGGATCGGACTCGAGACTCTGGGTGGGTGGAGCCTCGCTCCCTCGCTCCCGCACACCCAGTACCGGACCCAGTGGGCGGCATCGCTTCCGCATCTGGAACGCTTCACGGGGCGGGTGCAGGGGGTATCGGTCGGAGAACGCTTCCTGGCTTCCGGCCGCATTGCTGACGCCGAGGCGTTCCGCCAGCGTTTGCTCAACGGCGAGGCGCCGTTTAGCGTGTCGGCGATCACTGGACGGCCTCCCAGTGACCTGGCCCCGATTCTCAGCGTTTTCGATGAGCGCTACAGGGAGATCCTGATGCTCGGCCAGAATGGGGACCAGGCGGTGTTCCGGGTCCGAACGGGGGTCAGCGATCTCAAGCTGCGTCCCACCACCATCGCAATTACCGGCGCCCTGCCGACCGTACCCGGGGAGCCGGTGCACCTGACGGCGTCATATGCGCGGGGGCGATACGTGGTCCGAGTCGAAAGCAGCCGCGGCACGCTGGAACGCACCCTCGACGCCTCTCCCAACTGGGTCTGGAGTTACGTCATGCCGTTCGAGCGCTATCCGCTCGGCCCCGAGGTCTACGCCCTCACCGCGCTCTGGCTGGGCGGCCTGCTGGCGCCGATCGGCTACTGGACCCGGAAGACCGGGCGCCGCCTGGCGCTGCCCGCCGTGGCGGGCGGGGTACTCCTCACGCTGCTGCTCGTGCCGGCCGTGTTCGCGCTCCGCCCGATCCACTGGTCGGAGTGGCTCGCGGCCGCCGCGGGGCTGGGCACCGGGTATCTCCTGGCGGGCCGCTTCGGGAGGGTCCACGGGGATAAGGCGGCAGTCCGGTCGACTCCGGTGGCGGGATGAACGACTCGCTCGACCCGCCCCCGACTCTCTGGGATCGGGCCCGCCTGGTGCTCAGCCAGGTGCCTCATCGGATCGAGCGGGCGGCCGAGCGCCTGCTGCACTCCGGACGGCGGCGGCGTGCTCTGGGGCGACTGGCCCGATTCGACCTGATCGAGCGTATCGTCGTGGTGTGTTACGCGAACATCCATCGAAGTCCGTACGCCGCCGCCCGGCTCACCCGCGCCCTGGCGGAGCGCGGACTACCCATCCCGGTCGAACAGGGCGGCTTCCACGGCCCCGGGCGGCCTTCGGTCGAGCCCGGGAGATCCATGGCCCTGGCGCGGGGAATCAACCTGGGAAGCCACCGGTCCCGATTCCTGGTGAAGGATGATCTGCGCGGGGGAAGCCTGGTGGTCGTGATGGAGCCGTGGCACGCCACCCGGGTGATGCGCGCCTTCGGCGTGCCGCGCACCCGGCTCTTCATCCTGGGCGATTTCGACCCCGAGCCCGTGGTGTCCAGGTCGATCACCGACCCCGTCGGCGGGGCGGCCGAAACCTTCGCCGAGGTCTACGATCGGCTCGACCGCTGCGTCGGCGCACTGGCCCGGGGAATCGACCTGCCGGGATGAAACGATCGGGACCTGACGTTCCCGCCCGGCGTCGGCGCGGGTGATCGCGTTCAGGCGTATCCCACGTCCCGTACCCACTGTACCAGCCGTTCCAGATCCGATCTCCGAACCCCCCCGTGGGTCGGCAGGGTGACGAGTTCGTGCGCCAGCACCCGCGCCCCGGGCATCGCCACCTCGAGCGCCGTTACTCGGCGTCTGAAGCCCGGAAGCTCTCCCAGCGTCTTCGGATACCCTGGATAGATACCGAGGGAGCGCGCCCGGGAGTCTCCGGCGACCGAGGCGTTGGCTTCGCCTGGGAGGATCACGGGCATTCTGAGCCAGCCGGCCTCGGTGCCGGCCGGCGGCGTCACCAGTCGAGCGCGCGTTCCGGCCAATCGCTCGAGCAGGACCTGCGCGTTTCGTCGGCGAGCCGCGGCCTCGGCGGCCGCGAGATCGAGGGTGATGGAGAGAGTTCCCGCGGCGAAGGCGGAGAGTCCTTCGGCCGGGTGCGGAGGGTGGTACACGGTCTGGCCCAGGCCCAGCCATGGCAGGCCGGCCGGCAAGCCGTACAGCGAGGGTCGGGTCAGAATCCATTGCGCGCCCAATGCAAACACGTCGCGGATCCCGCCCCGGCCCGCCGACAGCTCGAGGGCACCGACCGCGGCCGCCCAGACGGAGTCGTGGGCCAGGAGCGCTCCGCCGCTGCCGCCGGTGACCCCCTTGCCGCGGCCGAAGCTGAGGATGGCGAGATCGCCCATTCCTCCCAGCGGTCGACCGCCCGATGTCCCCCCTGCCCCCTGGGCGGCATCTTCGATCGGGACGGCGCCGGCCGACGTCACCAGGGCCGCGAACTTCGGCCAGTCGATCGCCACCCCGAAGAAGGGCACGCCCACCGCCGCGGCTGGCTCGAGTTGGAGGGCCCGCGCCAGTGAATCCCAGTCGGGGCCGAGCGTGTCTGGATCCAGGTCGTAGCACGCGACTCGCGCGTCGGCGAAGTCGGCGGCGGTCGCCAGGTCGTAGCAGCCCCAGGCGGGAAGCAGGACCGGGCGCCCCGGCCGCCGGGCGGCGGCCAGGCGAAGCGCCAACCCCAGAGCCGTCGTCCCGCTGTCGGTCAGGGCCAGGGCCGCCGGGTGAAACCGGGTGCTGATTACCTCGGCGACCTGCTGCAGCGGACCCGCGCCACCTCGAATGGTCGCGCCGAGCCCGGCGGTGATCGCCCGCAGCGTGAGCGGCGAGCGGACGGGTGGCTGAGCGCGCAGGCTCACGGAATGGAGCGCACGATCCTGGGCCCCAGTGCGTTCGCGACGGACAGCGGCAACCTGCGCCAGAGCCGGGGTCCCCAGGAATAGGCCCCGTCGTCGGGGGACGGCGTCGAGGCCGTGGCAGTGCGGGATCGCTGATACCACCACAGCTGTTCGTCGCGGGAGCCCCACTGCTTCTTGAACCGATGGGTCCCGGCGCCGGGCGTACACCGGCCGAAGTTGAACAGCGTCACCCCCTCCGCCATGGCTCGCTCCATGAACGACCAGTAGAGCAGCATGTTGGGAGCGACCTTGTTGTAGGCGGAGAGCGACGACGCCCAGGTCATCTCGAATTCGCTGCCCCACCGGAAGCCGGCTCCGCAGGCCACCGGCCGCTCGCCGAGGTACGCACACCCGAACCAAGCGTCGGGAAAGAGCTCGGCGATCGTGGTGAACAGTTTCCGGGGCTGGGTCGGTGTGCCGAGGTCGCGCATGTGCGCGGCGAAGACCTCGAAGAACGGCGCCACCTGGTCGGGGCCGAAGCGCACGCTGACCCCCTCCTTCTGTGGCCGGCGAATCTGACTGCGGAGCTTGGGCTCGAATCGCTTGAACAGCGCGTCGGGCCCCTCCGGCGGCAGGTCGAGCACCACGGTGATCTTCCGGTGCGATGCGGGGAGCTCGAGTGGCAGCGGTCCGCGGTTGCGGAACTCCAGGAGCTTGACGCCGTCCTGATCGGCCCGGTCCACGGCCGCCGAAGCGAGGAGCCGCACTGCCTCGTCGCTGCCGAGCGGTCCGCCGTAGTTCACGAATGGCAGTGACACGAGGTAGTGTCCGAACAGGAGGCTGCGAACCCGGACCAGCGGCAACACGCCGGCCAGTCGGCCGGCCTGATCCCGGGCTGCGAAGTACAAACACTCATGGCCCGAGACCCGCTGGTAGACGGTGCGCCACCCCAACAGGTGAAAGTGGCTCCAGCCGGCCTGGCGTCGTACGAAGCCATCCCACTCGTCCGCACTGCCCTGAAACGGCTCGACCGCGAGCGTCACCTGACCGGCTCCCGTTGTGAGGGCACCGCGGAACCGAGATGGTCGGCGAACCGTTCCTGCACACTGGTGAAGCGGAACTCGCCGAGCAGGCGCTCCATCAGACCCCAGGTACGGCCGAGATTGCGGTAATGCCGGAGCGAAGTCAGCCGACCGCAGGCGAGCCGGGGCTGATCGACGTCGTACTCCCACGGGTGGATGTAGAACATGGCGGACACCCCGCGAGCCGCCCAGGAACGAAACGCCCGCCGGATGAAACCGAACGGCAACTGGCGGAGATACCCCCCGCCGGCCACGGGAAGCCGGAACCCCGCTACGCTGGACGTTGCCAGGGGGAGTTCCAGGAGCGCACCGGCGGGCCGCTGGATCAGGAACGGCGCATCGTGAGCCGACGGATAGCCGTAATCGGGCCGGCGAATGGGGAACAGGCTGGAGTCGTACCGAAAGCCTTCCTCGAGCAGGACATCGAAGGCCCATTCCAATCCGGGCACGATCGAGAAGCTGGGAGCCCGGAATCCCAGGCACGGGTGACCCGACAGGTCTTCGAGCACGGCTTTCGATTCCCGGAGGTCGCTGCGGAACTGCTCCCGCGAGAGGGTGGTCACCCGCCGATGCCACTGGCCGTGAGACGCAATTTCATGCCCCTGCGCCGCGATCCGCCGCACCAGCCCGGCATGCCGGCGCCCGACCCATCCCAGCGTGAAGAAGGTCCCGCGAACCCCGTGGTCGTCGAGCAGAGCCAGCAGCCGATCGGTGTTGGCCTCGACCCGGGACGGGTAGCTGTCCCAGGTGGCCCGATCGACGACGCGCTCGAATGCCACGACCTGGAAATAGTCCTCCACGTCCACCGTGAACAGATGCGGGCTCGTGAGCACCGGAGGGAGCGGGGTCTGGCTCAGCATCAATCGGAAAGCCTCGGCAGAGTCGATATCACCGGAGGCGAAAGGGGGGAGCAAACTTCGAGCCGGTCCGTCGCATCCACCGTGGGGGTTCCGCGCCGGCGGTGCAGCCGCGCCTCGATCGAGGCCCGGGAAATCCTAGAAGCGCGAGGCGTCAATCCAGCCCTTGATGCCCAGCCAGAGGAAGGCGACGGGGTACACTACGCCCTGAGTCCCGGTCTTGGCGACCGCTTTCAGTAGTTCGAGCCGGCGTTCAGGATTCTCGGTCGATCCCAGAGCCGACGGAACGCGCAGCAGGTACAACGCAAACATCCCGGCCACGACCAGGGCCAGGACGATGAACACCACACTCAGCAACCGGAGGCCGAGCAGCCGCCGACGGGCCTGCGCCGCGCCGTACGCGAGGCCCAATCCCAGGGCCAGCAGCGGCATCCCGCTCAGCTCGGCGGTGACGGTGTCGAACAGCCATCCGCCATCATCGAATCGGGAAGGAATCCACGCCAGCGCCAGATCGGTGGCGGCCACGACGGCGAAGGCCAGGCCGGCGGCGCCCAGCAGACTCCAGGCGATCTCCGGTTCCGTGCGGGGCACGGGAGACGACATCAGGCCTCCTCCCGGGATCCGCCAATGAGCCCGAACGGGAAAGTGGAAGTTCGCGGAACCTGCGGCAGGCTCACCGTTCCTCCGTGCGAGTCGTCGCCCGGGCATCTGCGTCGGGCCTCGCTCAGTGCCACCGGACCCAGCGCGTCCGGTCGGGTGGGGCGACCCGGTGTCAGCGCCTGCCGCGGCTCCGGGGCCTGGTGGTGCGCCACGCAACGACCGACAGCAGGATCAGCACCGTCGGGTACAGGAGCCCCTGCAGCCCCGCCTTCACCGTTCCTTCGATGATGTGGCCGCGCACCGCGGGATCCTTCGCTATCCGCAGGACGGCGGGCAGGATGCTCAGGTAGAGCACCGCGGCCAAACATACGCACACGGCGAGCACCACGCAGACCACGGCGAGCGCCCGGGTCGTCCGGCGATGGCCAAGGGCCACGACCGCGGCCAGCAGAAACACGACGCCGAGGCCCAGGAGGGGAAAGGTATCGAGGAAAGCAGTCGCGGTGCCGAAGCGCCAGCCCTCGACCGCGAATTCCGGCGGGATCCAGAGCGAGACCAGTTCGAGTGCCCCGACGATCACGAAGAGCGTGCCGAGCCCGAGCAGCAGCCGCCAGATCGGGCCGTCCGGAACCTGCTCGGAGGTTGCCACTCGCGCGTCCCCGTGTTCGGGTCAGCGGATCACGTAATCGCCGGAGCTCCGCGGCCACAGCTGCCAGACGCCGGGGTTGATCGGGATCAGGACCCCGGTAGCATCGATCTGGCCGCCAAGGACGAACGAGCCCCGGTCCGGGAAGCCGAGCGGATCGAGCTGCAGTTCGAGTCGCCCGGATCCATCGTTGACCCCGACCCGGAAGACTTCCAGGACCGTGGTGGTATCCAGGATGGTGGCGTTCCGGATATTGATCAGGGCCGCATCGCGCTGCCCTCCCGCCGCGTTCGCCGCGAAGCCGGTCGTGAGCGTATCGGGGAGGGGCTCCGGTCCCAGGTCCTCGATATAGATGACCGCCGAATCGAGCACGGCCTGTCCGTTTACCACCCCGACCTTCCCCCGGGCCCGCACGATTTCTCCGGGCTCGTTGACCGCGCTGAGGTTCAGGTTCCGGACGTTCTGGAGCCGGAGCGCGGCGGTGCTGTCGGCAATATAGACCGCATGGTCCGAATACTGATGCCGGCCAGCCCGGACGATCCCGGCCACGATGCGGATCTGGCCCGCGGCCGTGCTACGGAGTTGCTGGACGGTCACCACCGGCGGCGCAAGGTTCACTTCGATGGTGTCCGGCTCCCCGCCGGCCGTGACCACGATCGTGAAGGGCGCCCGCACGGCGACGATGGAATCCGAGAGAAAGAGACTGTCGACCACGGCGGCGTAGCTGCCGGGATCCAAGCCCGGGAACACGATGGCGCCGTCGAGGGCGGTCGTGGCCTCGCGCAGCGGGACCGGTACACCGACCCGGGCCAGCCGCACCAGGATACCCGCGACCGTGGTGTCGAGGGTGGTGCGCGACCCGCTGTTATCGCGATCGAAATAGACGATGGCCGTGAGCGGCCGGGCCCGACCGACCCCGAACCCGAGATCCTCGCCCGCGTTGCCGCAGCTCGACTGGGTGGCTGCCAGCGCCAGGAGCAGGAGATAACCGTGCTGTTTCACGTTACACCTCACCAGTTTCCAAACCGAAGGCCGAGCCGGACCACCCGTGGTTCATCGCGGCGGCTCAGCAGCTTTCCGAATCGGGGATTAGCCAGCAGGGGCAGGGTCACATTGCCCTGGGCATCCGTCACCAGCGGCGCCTGGGGATCGACCAGTACCAGCGCGCGATCGACCACCCCGGTCCGCGAGGAGACCAGATTCACGATGTCGAGGGTGACTTCCACCCGGCCGCCCAGCGACCGGAGCGGCAAGGCGATGGCGCCGCCAAGATCGAGCCCGTGTCGCCCATCCTCCCGACAGCTGTTCCGCCTGGCGATGAGTCCGACCTGGTCCGCAAGGCAATCGTTCCGCAGCACCTGGGCCGGCATCCCGGGGATGGTCGCATCGACGAAGGCGGGATCGTTCCGGCCGGAGCCGTCCGCGTTCACGTCCACCCCGGGCTGAAAGCCGGGAGTGTAGGGAAGCCCCGAGTGGTACCGATAGCGACCACGCAGTCGCAGCGGGAGTTTTCCGCGCGACTGCCAAGACGCCGTGACCAGAGCCCGGTGCGGCACGTCGAAATCCGAGGTCCCTTTCGCCCAGCCACGTCCGATCGGCTGCTCCGGGAACGGCGAGAGTTCGTCGGTCGGATCGCCGGTCCAGCTCTGGGGCCAGTTGTCCCGGGTGCGGGAGATGGCGTAGACCGCCGAAACCGACAGGCTGCGCATGAAGACCCGATCCACCCCGACCGACACCTCGGAGAAGTCCTGGCCCGCCGTCGAAGAGAAGGCCGACACCAGATCGAACCCCGTCAGCTGGCGGTTGGACCCGGGAGTCGCGAACACCATCGCACCCGACTTGGCCAGCGTGCCGTAGATCGGCCGACTCCCGTCGACCCCTTCCGCCGTGACCCCGGTGGGCGTGGAAAGCAGATTGAGATCCGTTCGGCGCAGCAGGTAGTCGGTGTGGTGATAGCGTCCGGTGAGCCGGAGCGAGAGTCCATCGGCCACTTCCCGACGGATCTCGAGATCCAGCTTGGTCGCGCGGGGGTCGCGGTACTGTTCCGACGGGCTGAACAACGCGAAACGGCGTGCCTGAAGCGGCGTGATCGTCGGATCGAGCGTCGGCCAGGTGGCGAAGGTCCCGACCGCCCGCTGGGCGGTGAGCTGCCGGTTGCTGAGCATCGCTTCGGCGAACTTGCCGGGACTCACACCGCCGTGCTGGATCGAACCGATCAGGCTCACCCGCCAGCCCTGCTCGCGGTCCCCCGCCCACAGCAGTCCCAACCGCGGCGCCAGGTTGACCTTGTCGGTGGGTACCTTCTCGTTGCGGAGCCCGAAGGAAGGGGCGAACACGGTATCGAAGACCAGCCGGTCGTTGGGCAATCGCTCGCGATCCCAGCGGACACCCGTCAGCAACGACAGCGACGGTGTCAATCGGGCGTCGAGGTGGGTGAACAGCCCGAATTGCCGGACCCCGAAGCTGACGTCCGTACGCGTGGCCGTCACGCCGTAGTAGGTGCCGACGCCGTTCGCGAAGGCATCGAGACTGCCGAACTGGAAGATGCCCTGGCTACCGTACACGTAGTCGTGATCCCAGGTGCCGTCGATGTAGGAGACGCCGAATTTCAGCCGATGAGCGCCGGCGTTGCCGAACTGGACCTGGAAGGTCTCGATCATGTCGAAACCACTCCATTTGAATCGTCCCGGCCAAGCCGGGACCGATCCGACCCCCACCTCTTCACCGACGAGATAGGTCGTGGGCTGGGCGAGGCCTCGCCAATCGCGCCGGGTGGACTGGATGCCGATCCGGAACTCGTTGCTGACCTTGGGCCCGGTAGACGTGAGCGTCATCGTCCCCAGGAAATCGCGCGACTCCAGCCGGCCGCCGGAACCGTTCAACACGTCCCGGCCGAACTCGGGGCTCCCTTCACGATGGCGGGCGGCGAAGGCGCGGACCGAGACCCGATGGATGCGCGACAGCAGCCAGTCGACCCCCAGCAATCCGACACCCCCGCGGTAGGTCCTGAGTGGGGCGCGGGTGTACCGCCCCACATCGACTCCGAAGCTGTCCTGGGCGATGCCAGCAATCGCCGGCACCAGCAGGGTGTCGGCCCCATTGAAGGGAGCGCTGTCCCGGGTCCACGGCCGGGGTGAGGGCAGATCCAGTTTCTCGAGCCCGCCACCGGCGATGAACTGCGCCTTGTCTTTGACGATTGTGCCGGAGATCACCGCCCCGGCCTGCAGCGCCTGAAGGGACGAGTCCCGCACGCCGGACAGCCCCACGCCGGCTCCGAGGTTCACGAACGACTCGATGCGGAGACTCCGGGTGGTGGGGCGGGAAATGACCCCGATCATCCCGGCGGGCGCGCCCGACGGTTCGGCGTCGGACTGGTTCGCCAGCAGGCGCGCCTCCCGCTGCAAAAACGGCGGCTGGAGCGGACCGGCGGCCGGTTCGGTCTCCAGGCCCGGATGCCGGGTCCAGACTACCGGCAGGCCGTCGATGAGGAGGCGGCCCTGCGACTGCGGCAGACTGCCCATGACATCAGCGAGGCCCCAGCGGGCGGTGGTGGGAGTCACGACCCCGGTGGCGAAGCGGCCGGACTCGGCGAGGTCGAGCCGGTTCCCGTCGCCGACGAAACCCGCCCCGCCGAGCAGCTCCGCGACCCGGGGTGCGCCCGGAGTGAAGCGCTGATCGGCGAGCTCGAGTTCTTCGACGGTGGTGATCGGCGGAGGGCGGCGGGTGACACTCACCCGGACGTCGGTGCGCTGGTCGGCGAGCACCAGGATGCCACGCTGGCGGAGCGGCTGGACCCCGGACTTCTCGACCAGGATCGCGTAGCTGCCAGGTGTAAGAAGCGCGATGTTGAACCTGCCGTCGGCATCCGTCCGCAGTCGACGGACCACCCCACCGCCTTCGTCCTCGATCGTCAAGGATGCATCGGCGACCGGCAACCGATCGGACAGCATCACCGTTCCCCGGAGCGACCCCTGGGTTAGGCTTTGCCCGGCGGCTTGCAGGGGGAGGACCACACCGACGACCGAGACTCCCGCCAGCACCTGTGCGATCCTGGCGCAGACCCTGAAAACCGCCATCGCGTTTCCTTAGTTCCGGGGAAAACGTTCCACTATCGGAAAAGGGGATACTGCAGCTATGATGCCACCTGCGCAAGCGATAGCAGACATCATGCCGCGTTCCGCCCACACCCCATGGCCCTCCCGTATCGCCGCCGGATCCAGGTCGCGCTGATCGCGCTGGGCACCGTCCCGACCGCCATCGCGGTGATCGGGTGGGCGCTCGCGGTGCGCACGCCCGCCAACCCCACGCGGGTAGCCCGCGCCGCGGTTGACGAGGTCGGACGGACCGGCCGGACGCTGGTCGAAACCGTGGACTCCACCCGGCTCTCGGTAGCGGAGCGACGGGCGCTCGCGGAGCACAGTCATTCATTGAACGAGGCGCTCTCGCGCGTCAAGCGTCAGGAAACCCTGACAACGGCCTACTCGGCGTTCTTCGCGGCCCTGATTCTCGGCCTGGGGGCGCTGGTCCTGTATGCCTCCGTCCGGGTCAGCGGCTATCTCTCCCGTCAACTGAGCCGGCCGATCGACGAGCTCATCGGTTGGACGCGACGCATTCAGCGGGAGGAAACCCTGCCGGCCGACGAACGCGAGGGGGGAGCGCCGGAGTTTGCCGCCCTGCGCGGTGCGCTGCGCACCATGGCCAGCGGACTCCAGGAGGCCCGGGCCCGTCAGCTCGAGGCCGAGCGCTTGCGGGCGTTTCGCGACATCGCCCGGCGGGTGGCCCACGAAATGAAGAACCCGCTGACCCCGATCCGCTTCGCCGTCAGCGCCCTGACCCGGACGGCCCAACCGGACCAGCGGGAATCGCTCGACGTGCTTCAGACCGAGGCCGCCCGACTGGAGCAGCTCGCCCGGGAGTTCACCGATATGGGCCGGCTGCCGGAGGGGCCGGCGGCGGAGGTCGATCTGGGCGAGCTGCTGGCGGAACTCGCCCGGACCGCGCTGCCGCCGGAAGCGTCGGTGCGGCTCGAGATCGATCCCGCCACCCCGCGAATCACCGGATACTATGAGCCGCTGCGCCGGGCCTTCAGCAATCTGCTCCGCAACGCGGTCGAGGCCGGCGCCCTCCCGGGCGGCCTGGCCCTGCGTTGCCTCCCGCACGGCGATGACGGCGCCGAGATCCGGGTCGTCGATCATGGCCCCGGTGTCGCCGAGTCCCTTCGGGACCGGCTGTTTGACCCGTATGTGACCGCCGGCAAGGATGGCGGAACCGGTCTCGGCCTGGCGCTGGTCCGGCAGACGGTCGAGTCCCACGGGGGAGAGGTACACCACCAGGAGACCCCCGGAGGGGGCGCCACATTCGTGGTGATTCTGCCCGGGCTCCCACCGGCGGGGAATGGGGCTGGCTGAGCCGCCCGCCCTTACCCGGGGGACGACGTAACTGACGCATCCACCGCGCGTTTCGGCTCACCGAACCCCCCGCCCCGGGCTATCTTTCGCGCCATGCCGCACCAGGTCCTCATCGTCGACGACGAAGCCAACATCCGGCGGATGCTTGCGGCACTGCTCCGGGCCGAAGGTTTCGAGGTCGCCGAAGCGGGGAACGGGCCCGCCGGGCTGATCGCGCTCGACGGCACCGAACCGGACGCGATTTTCCTCGACCTGCTGATGCCACCGGGCCCCGATGGCCTGGAAACCCTGCGGCAGATTCGGGCCCGGGGCTCGGAGACTCCCGTGATCATGATGAGCGGCAAGGCCCAGCTGGCGGACGCCGTGCGCGCCACCCAGCTCGGGGCCTTTCAGTTCCTCGAGAAGCCGCTCAGTCCCGAAGCTGTTCTGGTGACCCTGCGGTCGGCCATCGAGCTTCGCCGGACGCGTACCGAGAATCGGGCGCTCCGACAGGCACTGGCGCCCCGGGATGAGATGGTCGGATCCTCACCGGCCCTGGAACAGATTCGGCAGCTTATCGCCCAGGTTGCGCCCACCGACGCCCGGGTGCTCATCACCGGCGGATCCGGCACGGGCAAGGAGCTGGTCGCGGCCGCCATTCATCGGGCAAGCAGGCGCGCCAACGAAACCTTCGTCACGGTGAATTGCGCCGCGATCCCTCGCGAGCTGGTCGAGTCGGAGATGTTCGGCCACGAGCGCGGCGCGTTCACGGGCGCCTCCGAACGTCGGTTGGGTCGCTTCGAGCTCGCGGATGGCGGGACCTTGTTCCTTGACGAAGTGGGCGATCTCAACCTCGAGGCCCAAGCCAAGCTCCTGCGAACCCTTGAGACCGGCGTGCTCCAGCGCCTCGGCGCCGAACAGCCCACCAAGGTGAACGTGCGGGTGATCGCCGCGACCAACCGCCGGCTCGACCAGACGGTCGCCAACGGTGGTTTTCGCGAGGACCTGTTCTTCCGCCTCAACATCTTCCCCATTCACATCCCCCTGCTGCGTGATCGCCCCGAGGACATCCCTGCCCTGGTCCCCCACTTGGCGCGCCGGGCGCGGCCAGGGCGGCCGCAAGAGTACACCCCGGAGGCGCTCCGGGCGCTGGCTCAGTATCCCTGGCCGGGCAACGTGCGCGAGCTGGCCAACCTGGTCGAGCGGCTCGCGATCATCGCCGGCGAGACCATCGGGCCGGCCGAGATTGCCCAGGTGCTCCCGGCACGATTGGCCGAGCCGGGATCGCGAGCGTGGCCGGAGGATGCGCTGCCGCCCTCGGCCGAGGGAACGCCCCTCTCGGAAGCGCTGGACAACTACGAGCGGAACCTGATCGCGCAGGCCCTCGCCCGGGCCGAGGGGAACGTGGCGGAGGCCGCCCGACTCCTGGTGACCGACCGTGCCAATCTCTACCGCCGGATGAAGCGGCTCGGCCTGCTGGCGCGCGGGGAGACCGTGGGTGAGCGCTAGGAGCGCGGAACCGGTGAACGGGAGAACCGGAGACCGGGCTCGGCGATGGCCCCGGTGCTCTGCGCTTCTGGCCCTCATTCCGATCGCCCTCGCCGGTCCGCTCGCGGGACAGGACAGCGTGATCGTGATCGACCCGGATGCGCCCGGATACGATTCGGCGCAGGGCTTGCCGCCCGCGGTGCAGGCGGAGCTGCTCGAGATCTGGAACGACAGCGGGACGGTGCGCCTGCCGGGTGGACTGTTCCTGCCTCGGAACGCGAGACTCAACGGAACGATCGCGGCCTACCGCGGGACCGTCCGGGTCGCAGGGGAGGTCGTCGGCACCCTGACGGTCATCAACGGCGACCTGGTGATCCTGCCGGGCGGGGTGGTGCGGGGCGATGTGCTGGTGGCCGGCGGCCGGATGACGGTCGAGGGTGGAGCAATCCACGAAGGGAAGCCCCGCGTGTTCTGGGACGCGGCCTCCGTAGTGCGCCAATCCGATGGCAGCCTGGCCACCCGGGAACGCCGCCGGCTGGCGGACCTGACGGCGCAGCGGACCCTCGGCCAGGGACAGATCCGCACCACAATCCGACTGACCACTACCCAGACCTACAACCGGATCGAAGGCCTCGGCCTGGTATTTGGGCCGGCGGTCGACTGGCGCCCATCGAGTTCGTTGTTGGCCACCCTGGACATCCGCGGGATCCTGCGGACCGCACCCGACAACTCCCCGTTCCGGCGCGACCTCGGCTGGATCATTCGCACCGACTGGCGGATTGGCGGTAGCCGCGGCTTCGGCTTCGGTGCCCGGGCCTACTCGGTGATCGCCGGCATCGAAGAGCACAGCCTGCCGCGCGACGAGATCGGCTGGAGCGCCTTCCTCTTTCATCGGGATAACCGGGACTATTTCGCGAGCGAAGGCGTGGCCGGGAGCGCCTATTCCTACCTCACCCCGCGGTTCCGAGTGGATATCAGCGCGCGCTACGAGAAACAGGGGTCGGTCCGCGCCAACGATCCGTGGAGCCTGTTCCGCGGCGACGAGCGCTGGCGCCCCAACCCCCTCATCGACGATGGGCACTTCACCATCCTCGGCCTGAGCGCCGAGTACGACAGCCGGAACGCCCGCCGGGAGGCGTCGTCGGGATGGTGGCTCCGTGCCAGCGCCGAGCATTCCATGAGCGACGACGTGGCCCCGGTGGACCTGCCCAGGAGCGTGCGAAGCACAGTGCCGACCTCCGGCTACGGCTTCAACCGGTTCACCCTGGACGCCCGGCGCTACAACCGGCTGTCGCCGGAAGCCCAGCTCAACCTCCGGGTCTGGGCCGGCGGGTGGTTGTCCGGTGACCCGTTGCCGCTGCAGCGCCGAGTGTCGCTGGGCGGCGTCGACCTCCTCCCGGGCTACCCCTTCCGGGCGCTCGACTGTGCGCCACCCGGGACTCGCTCCCTGGCCCGGCCCGCGCTGTGCGATCGGGTACTGATTACCCAGGCGGAGTTCCGCCACCGCCTGCGACTGCGAGCGGGGTACACCTTCCGCGACCCCGAGCACCGGGAGCTGGACCGGTTCCTCGGCATTGAAGACCCCGATCTCGTTGCGTTCGTGGACGCCGGCTCCGCTTGGCTCTCCGGTGACGGTCCCGGCCGGGTGCCCAGCGACCGCATCCGTGACATCCGCGAATGGAAAGCCGATGCCGGGGTCGGGATCGACGCCGGCGGTGTGGCCGTTTACCTCGTCAAGGCAGTGACCGACGGTGAGCCGGTGCGGGTGTACCTCCGGCTGGAACGACGCTTTTGATGGCCGTCGGCGCTCGGTGAGCAGGGTGCGGGCCGTGTTCCCGAGCACGGGCAAGGATCCCGTCGGACGGGGGATCGGAGGGACGCCACGGACGCCACGGCCCCCAGGACTGACGCTGCTCGCAGTGCTGGTGGTGCTCGCGCCCGTTCAGCTGGCGGCGCAGGGCACCCCCGCCGTAGGACTGGAGGTTTCGGTCGACAGCCTGACACGCGACCCGGTCGTGCGCACCAGGAACCTGCTGGCCGACACGCCGTGGCTGTTCGCGCTCCGTCAGGGGCTCCCGGTACGCCTGCAGTACCGGCTCGAAGTGTGGCGGTCGAGGGATGCCTGGCTGGACGAGGTGCAGCGGCAGTTTGAATGGACCGTGGTGGTTCGGCACGAACCACTGCTCGACCAGTTCTCCGTGGTGCTGCTGCTGCCTCCGAACCGGGTGCTTCGAAACGTGTACGCCACCCCAGGCGCGCTGGCCGGCGCGCTGGGCCGGGCCTACGCCATTCGCGGCGCGCCGCGTGATCCCGGCCGGTACTACTACGCCGCCTCGCTCACCGTGGCCACCCTGTCCGATTCGGACCTCGACAAACTGGACCGCGTGCTCAGCGGGGAGCTGGATCCCCGAACGCCGGAGGGTGCGAGCCTGGCGGACCGGGCCCGTCGCCTGGTGTTGCGGCTCGCCGGGCTCCCGACATTGAGTCTGAGCGCGAGCTCGAACGTATTTGAGGTGAAGTAGGCGGTGGTTCGCTGGGGATTGACGGCGGCCGGCGATCGGAATGGACCCGGCGTGAATGCCAACAGGGTCCCCTCGGTCGTCCGAGCGGACCCTGAGTCTGTTGCCGGCCTACCGCGCGAGCGCTTCGAGTGCCCCCGTGCCGCCCAGCGCCTTCAGGGCCTGTGGGCCGTAGAAGAGGCGGATGTACTTGGCCTGGGTGAGCGTCAGGCGGCGCACCGCCCACGAAAGATGGACGAAATGCGGCTCGTGGGGATGCGACAGCGGATGCATGCCACACTCTTCCGGAAGCCGGTTGCCCTTGCGGGTGTTGCAGCTCGAGCACGCCGTGACCACGTTGGTCCATTCATTCAGGCCCCCGCGCGAGAGCGGCACCAGATGGTCTCGCGTCAGGCACTCCCGGTGACGGAGATCCAGCTGTGAGCGGTGGCAGAACTGGCAGCGGTATCCGTCGCGGGCAAACAGGAATGTGTTGGTGACCTGACGGCGGAACCTGCGGGGGACGTGCACGAACCTGACCAGGCGGATGATGGCCGGTTTGGGAAGGACGAGGCGCGCACTGCGCACCACGTCCGGCCCCTCCGCCTCGACGATTTCCGCCTTGCCCTCGATCACCAGTCGGAGGGCGCGTCGTACCGGCACCATGGTCAGGGGCTCGAACGACGCGTTCAACGCCAGACAACGCACCGGTCACTCCAGTTTGCGTGTAACGTTCCAATCGTAGCTGGGCCGTCCGGTCGGCGCAAGCAAGGCGAGCCCGCTAGCGGGTGAGCACCGCGATGCGCGCCTCCACCTGCTGACGCATCCGCGGATTCCGCGCGATAATCAGCAGGGTATCATCGCCGGCCAGGGTCCCGATGATCTCCTTCCAGCCCGCCTGGTCGACCGCGGCGGCGACCGCCGGCGCACCCCCGGTCGCCGTCTTGATCACGATGATGGGCCCGGTTCCCTCCACACTCACCAGCAGGGTCTGCAGCACCTGACCCAGATCGGGACGCAGCGACCCCTCGTTGGGGTTGGCGTAGTAGGAGCCACCCTGCGGATCGACCAGTTTGGCCAGGCCGAGCTCGCGGATGTCGCGCGACAGCGTGGCCTGGGTGACTCTCACCCCTTCGGCGGCCAGCGCCTCCCGCAAGCCATCCTGGCTCTCGATTCGCTGGTCACGGACGATGCGGAGGATCGCGGCGTGACGCTGGAGTTTCATGTGGGGGTCTCTTCCCTGGAGTCGTCTCAGCTGTCGGTGAAGGCGGTGCTCAAGGTCGCTGGTTGCCGGTACACCTCCCGGCCGCCGAGGACGGTCAGTCGTATCGCGTCGGGCGAGCGCGTCAATACGGTATCGGTCAGTCGCGATGCGTCCACCGCGCCCGGGAGATCCAGGGCAACCAGGTCCGCCCACTTGCCCGTCGCCAGACCGCCGCACTCCGCTTCGAGTCCCAGTGCCCGAGCCGCGTCCGCGGTGATCAGGCGAACCGCCTGGTCGGCGGATAGCGCCCCGATTTCTCGTGCTGCGCGCGCCTCCGCCAGCAGGTCGAGGGGGCTCACACTGGCCACCGAATCGGTGCCCACCCCGACCCGGAGCCCGCGCCCCAGCATTGCCGAAAGGGGCGCCGTACCGTGGCGGTGCCGGCGATTGGAACGGGGGCAGTGAGCGATGGCCGCGCCCCGGCGTGCCAAGGTGTCGAGATCGGTCCCGGTGACGTGCACGACGTGGATGCAGAGGGTACGCGAGCCCAGCACGTGGTGGCGCTCGAGCCAGTCGATCGGCGTGCATCCCGGTTGGCCGGGCAGCGGGACCCCGCGCGCCCGGAGGGAACGGGCGAATGCCCCGCTGCCGTCCGACAGAAGACGGGACTCGTCATCCGACTCGGCCAGATGAACCGCCACCGGCAGGTCGTGCCGTTCGGCGTACTCGGCGACCAGGGCATAGAGGTCGCCACTGACGGAATAGGGCGCGTGGGGCGAGATCCCCAGCCGGACACGCGGCCCGGTGAATCGGCCGAGCTCGCTCAGGCGCCGGACCGCCCCGTCCAAGGCGTCGATGGCCTGAGTGGGGTGCGGCCCGAAGACCTCATGAAACGCGATCCCGCTGCCGCCCAGCTCGGCCAGGGCCGCGATCACCGCGCCGGTATCGCCGGTGTCGCCCAGCGTGGTCACCCCACCTGCCCAACAATCCTGCACGCCGCGGCGCGCGGCCGCCAGGAAGTCGGCGTGAGTCCGGGTCGCCTTGAGGGCGATGAGCTCCCGGATCCAGGTGGGGAAATCGTCTTCGGCTGGTAGGCCGTCCAAACCGGTCAGTTCGAGGTGGGTGTGGGTGTTGACCAGGCCGGGCAGCAGCACGGCCCCATCCAGCCGGCTGGTCGACACTCCTGGCGGAGCCGGCACATCCGCGTCGGCCCCGATGGCGCTCAGCCGGCCGTCCACGGAAATCAGCACCGCGCCGTTGGCGATCGGGGGCGACTCGACCGGCAGGACCCAGGAGGCCGCGTACCGGCAAGGCGCCCCGCTCACCGCGGGCTGTTGAGTGGGTTCGGACTGGTGCCGGAGCCCCAGAGGTTGTGTATCCGGCAGAACTCCCGCGGCTCGGTCCCGGGCAGGAACGATTCGACCGAGAGCGAATCCTTGGGACAGAAGTAGGTGTACTTCTGGCCGGTCTGGCGATCGACGTCGGCGATGACCAGTCCATCCGGGCGGGGCCAATCCCGCGGGACCGGACGGCGCTCGTAGATCTCCTTCATCATGGCGGTCCACGCCGGGGCGGCGAGCCGGCCTCCTTGCGCGTTGTCCATGATCCGCTGGGGCTTGTCCATGCCGATCCAGATGCCGCCCACCAGGTCGGGGGTAAAGCCGACATACCATACATCGGCATAGTCGTTGGTGGTGCCGGTCTTGCCCCCGGATGGCAGGGTGCCGATCTGGCTGCCAACGGCGCCCGCCGCGGTTCCCCGACGGACCACGTTGCGCAAACCGTCCAGCATCAGCCATGCGAGCGCCGAGTCCATGACCACTTCGGTGCGCGGCTGGGGCTGCCAGAGCAGCTTCCCGTTCCGATCCTCTACCCGTTCGATCGAATACGGCGCGGTCCGGGTGCCCAGGGTCGCGAAGGCGCTGAAGGCCGAGATCAGTTCCAGGGGGATCACGTCGGCCGAGCCGATGTAGATCGACGGGAACGGCGGCACCCGGGTCGTGATTCCGAACCGGGCGGCCTCGCCGATCACGGCCTGGGGCTGGATTTCCATCCCGATCCGGATCGCGGGGATGTTCCGGCTCTCGTAGAAGGCTTCCTTGAGCGACATCAGCCCGGCGAACCGGTTGTCGTAGTTCTGCGGTTCCCACGGCGGATCGCCGGGCAGCATCTCGACGCTCAGCGGGGAATCCTCCACAATTTCCGCCCACGGGTGGCCGGCCCGAAGCGCGGCCGTGTACACAATAGGCTTGAAGGTGGAGCCCGGCTGCCGGGTGGACTGGACGGCCCGGTTGAACTTGCTGTCGTTGAAGTCGCGGCCGCCGACCATCGCCAGGATCTTGCCGGTCCGGGCCTCGATCACGAGCGCGAGCCCCTGGAGGTAGGGCGACTCGGTGGGCGCTGCGGCGTCGTCGGCCCGGGCCTCGAGGTAGTCGAGGTAGGTCGGACGCGGGTACTTCCCGAAGCGCTTGGTGTTGCGCTCGATATCGTCGAGCTGGCGGGTCAGCGCCCGCTCCACAGCCTGCTGGATGTCGAGGTCGACGGTGGTGTAGATCCTCAGCCCGCCCCGGTAGAGTTCCGAGCTGAACCGGGTCCGCAGCTGTTGCCGGACGTCCTCGACAAAATACGGCGCCACTTCGCTGAAGTCCGACCTGGACGACAACAGCAGCGGGTAGGCCTTCCACCGCTCGGCGTCCGCCCGGGAAAGGACCCCCTCATCCGTCATCACCTCGAGAATGAGATTGCGGCGCTCCACGGCAAGGTCGGGATTGCGGCGGGGGTTGTACCGTGTCGGTGAGCGTGGAATGCCGGCGAGGGTCGCCGCTTCGGCCACGTTCAGGTCGCGCGAGGTCTTGCCGAAGTACCGCTGCGCCGCGGCCTCGATGCCCAGCGCGCCATTCCCGAGGTTGATCTGATTGAGGTACAGCTCCAGGATCCGATCCTTCGGCAGCGTGCGTTCCAGCTCGAATGCCACATGCATCTCGCGCAGTTTGCGCTTGATGGTCCGGTCGGTGCCCGAGATGTCGTCGGGCCACAGGTTCCGGGCCAGCTGCATCGTGATGGTGGAAAATCCCTGCATGCGCCCCTGGCGCGTGAGGGCGTACACCACCGTGCGCCGGAGCGCGCCCAGGGCCCGGATCCAGTCGACCCCGCTGTGCTCGTAGAACCGCTTGTCCTCGACGACCACGAACGCCGCGATCGCTTCCGGCGACACCTGCCCGAGCTGCACGACGGTCCGCCGCTCCTCGCCCAGATCGGTGATGAGCCGTCCATCCGCGGCGTAGACCTTGGAGGCTTCCGCCGGATCCCACCGGCGGGTGACCTTGACGATCGAGGGACAGGCGTTGTTGGCGCAGGCCCGCGTCCAGGCCCCCACCGTCGCGCCGCCGCCCAGCAGGGCGACCGCGAGGAATCCCGTGATGGCATTGCTGCGGATCCGCGGGGTGTGCCACCACCGACGCAGGGTGTTGAGCACCGTCGAAGCCATACGGGAAATCTAGGCGCGGGGTGGCCGGGCAGGCTACCGCCTGCCCACGGCCCCCGCCCGCCTCGAGCCTTGCCCCCGGTTTCGGGCAACCCTAACCTTCCGCGCCATGCAGTCGTTCCTCAGCACGCTCGAGGCACGCGGTTTCGTGCAGGACGTCACTCCCGGCCTGGCGGAACGCCTGTCGCACGGTCCCGTGACCGGCTATGTCGGCTTCGATCCGACCGGGGATTCGCTGCATGTCGGCAATCTGGTTCCGGTCATGGGCCTGGCCTGGCTGCAGCGCCATGGCGGTACTCCGATCATTCTGGTCGGCGGCGGCACGGGAATGGTGGGCGATCCGAGCGGCAAGCGGTCGGAGCGCCCCATGCTCACCGTCGAGCAGATCGACCGCAACGCCGAACGCCTCCGGCACCAGCTGGAACATTTTCTCCACTTCGAGGGCGCCAACGCCGCGCGGGTCCGCAACAACGCCGAGTGGTTGCGACCGCTCGGCGCGATGGAGTTCCTCCGGGACGTCGGCAAGCACTTCACCCTGAGTTACATGCTGCAGAAGGAATCGGTGAAGTCCCGGCTGGAGACCGGGATCTCCTACACCGAATTCAGCTACATGCTGGTCCAGGCGTATGACTTCTGGCACCTCTGGCGTCACGAACGCTGCGAGCTCCAGATGGGCGGAAGCGATCAGTGGGGGAACATCACCGCCGGCACGGAGCTGATCGCCCGCCGCGAAGGGGCGCAGGCCCACGGGCTGGTGTTCCCGCTGCTCACCACGGCCGGCGGCGGCAAGTTCGGCAAGAGCGAGGCCGGCAACGTCTGGCTCGACCCCGCGCGGACCTCACCCTACCAGTTCTACCAGTTCTGGCTCAATACCGACGACCGCGATGTCGACCGACTGCTGCGCTTCTTCACCTTCATGCCACTCGAGGAAATCGCCTCGCTCATGGCGGAGCACCAGGCCGACTCCGGCAAGAGGCCCGCCCAGCGCCGCCTGGCGCAGGAGATCACGGCGCGGGTCCACGGGGCCCCGACCACGGAAAGCGTGGTAAAGGCCAGCGAACTGCTGTTCGGCGGCCTCGACCTGACCGCCGCCGGTCCGGACACGTTCCACATCCTGGCGGCTGAGATCCCGACCGTCCGGCTTCCGCGGTCGGAGTGCGAGGGCCTGGGGGTGGTCGACGCCCTGGTCCGGGCCGGCCTGGCGAGTTCCAAGGCCGAGGCCCGGCGCGGCATTCAACAGAACGGGTTCTCGGTGAATGGGGTCACCCGTCGTCGAGGCGGATCGGCGGCTCCGGCCGGAAGACCACCTCGCGGGCGGGTACGTGCTGCTGCAGAAGGGCCGCCGCCACTACGCGCTCCTCGCTACCACCGACTGAGCCCCTCCAAGCCTCGTCGCCTTCCCGGGCGACACTAGCGCGAACACCGCTCCGACCGGATATTCTCGCCGCCATTTCCGGCGAGCGGGATCCGCTACATCTCTTTTGGCAATGGAGTCGGGATATGCAAGGCGAATTCATGAAGTTTCTGAAAGAGTACGGAGTCATCGGCCTCGCGATCGCCGTCATTATCGGCGGCAAGGCCAACGAACTGATCAAGGCGATCGTCGACGGCCTCCTCATGCCGATCGTCGGGATGGTACTGCCGGAGGGCGGCTGGCAGACCTGGGCAGTCGGCCCGTTCGCCATCGGTTCGGTGCTGGGCGCCCTGATCAACTTCGTGGTCGTGGCCTTCCTGGTGTTCTGGTTCGCGAAGAAGGTGCTGCGGGAGGAGTCGGTGGTGAAGAAGTGAGAAGTAAGAAGTGAGAAGTGAGACGTGAGGAGGGGAGAAGGGAGCCAGGAGCAGTGACGGGTACCGGGCTTCGACGCTGCTCCCTGCTCACTCCTCACGTCTCACTTCCTACTTCTTACTTCCTTCTCACTTCTTACTTCTCACTTCCTTACCGTACACCCGACTCTGCGTCGCCCCCCTACCACCGGGTCCGCTTGGTCCCCCGTGGCGCCTTGCCGCCGAGCAGCCCGCCAAGCAGGCCGCGGACCAGCTCCCGACCGACCGATCGCGCGATGGTCGTCCCCAGCGCCCCGAGCACGGCCGCCCCGATCTTGGCCCCGGTGGACATGCCGCTTCGCCCGGGCCGGCTCGGGCAGGAGTGTCGGCGCCGCGGTTCGGGTGCCGCGGGCTTGGCGAGCCGCGCGGCCAGCATCTCCCGCGCGCTCTCCCGGTCGATCGACTTGCCGTACTCCGCCAGCAGGTCGGACTGGCGGATGTCGGCCTGCAGCTCTTCGGACGTGAGCGGCGCCATGCGCGAGACCGGAGGAATCAGCCGGGTGGCCACCACCGGCGTCGGGACGCCGCGCGGATCCAGCACCGTGACGACCGCTTCGCCGATGCCGAGCGAGGTCAGCGTCTCGGCGAGGTCGTAGAACTCGGTCTTGGGAAAGGTCCGGACCGTCGCCTTGAGGGCGGCGTCGTCATCCGGCGTGTGGGCGCGGAGCGCGTGCTGGACCCGGTTGGACGAGTTGCGCCAGGACGTCGCCGGGCACGTCCTTGGGCGTCTGGGTCACGAAGTAGACCCCGACCCCCTTGGACCGGATCAGCCGGACCACCTGCTCGACCTGCTCGAGCAGCGCCTTCGACGCGTCGGCGAACAGCAGGTGCGCTTCGTCGAAGAAGAACACCAGCTTCGGCTTCGCGAGATCGCCCGCCTCCGGCAGACTGTGATACAGCTCGGCCAGCAGCCACATCATGAAGGTGGAGAACAGCCGGGGCTTGTCCTGCACGTCGGCCAGCTCGAGGCACGTCACCACGCCCTGTCCATCCTTGGTGACGGTCAGCAGGTCGTTGATGTCGAATTCCGGCTCGCCGAAGAACGCGTCCGCCCCCTGGGCCTCCAGCTCGATCATCTTGCGGAACAGGACGCCCACGGTCGCGGCCGACATGCCGCCGTAGCCCGCGAGCGCGTCCTTGCCCTCGTCGCCGGACAGGAACTGCAGCACGGCCCGGAGGTCGCTGAAGTCGAGCAGCGGCAGCCCCTGATCGTCGCAGTACTTGAAGACCAGGGTCAGCACGCTGGTCTGGGTGTCGTTGAGTCCCAGCACCTTGGCGAGCAGCAGCGGCCCGAAGCTCGATACCGTCGCCCGGAGCTGCACACCGAGCTTGCCGCTCAGGCTGACGAACTCGACCGGCACGCCGCGGGGCGTCCAGGTCCAGCCCACGTTCTTGGCCCGCTGGGTGATCCGATCGCTCGGCCGGTCCCGGCATCGCCAGGCCCGAGAGATCGCCCTTGATATCCGCGACGAACACCGGAACCCCCGCCGCCGCCAGCTGCTCGGCCAGCAGCTGCAGGGTCCGGGTCTTGCCGGTCCCGGTGGCCCCGGCCACCAGGCCGTGCCGGTTGGTCATGGCCAGGGGAATCCGGACCTTGGGCTCCTGGTGGACGGTGGCGCCCTCGAGCGCGCGCGCCCAGGGTGAGGCTGGGGCCGGTGTAGCCGTAGCCGGCGGTCAGGCGCGTCTTTGAATGAGGCTGGCATGGGGATTGATGGGTAAGGGTCAGAGAAGGGTATCGAGGACGGCCGTGACCCGCTCCATCTCCTCGACGGTATTGTAGCAATGGGGACTCAGTCGGATCGACCCCTCCCGGAGGCTGGCGTAGATCCGGGCTCGCCGGAGCGCCCGGTGGGCCTCCACCACTTTCGGTGGCGCCACGCAAACGATGGCCGAGCCGCGGGGCCCGGTCGGCGAGGTGATCGGCACTCCCCGCCGGTCGGCCCATTCGGTCACCGGCTGCCGGATTCCGGTCAGGTGATCGCGGATGGCGGGGATGCCGAGTTCGCCCAGCAGACCCACGGAGCGGAGCAGCCCTGCGAAGTCCTGGTAGGGGATGGTGATCATCTCGAACCGCCGGGCGTCGCCGCGGAGATGCTCCCGGTACTCGGTGAGCCGGGTGAAATCGTCGGTGCCCTCGAAGGCCATCCAGCCCGTGATCGTCGGGTCCAGCTCGGGAATGAGCGCCCGCCGAACATAGAAGAACCCGCTTCCCCAGGGGGACAGCAGCCACTTCTGCCCCCCGCACGAGAGCAGGTCCACCGGTGTGCGGCGTACGTCGAATGGGAGCTGGCCGAGCCCCTGGATGGCGTCGACCACGAGGTATTGCCCCCGCCGCCGGGTTTCCGACCGACAGCCGGTCGATATCGACGGTGTATCCGCTGGCGAACTGGGTCAGCGAGACCGCAAGACACCGGACCCGGGGGTCGGCCAGGCGCTCGAGCATGCGGGCCTCGTCGGGCCACCCCTCGGGCGTGACCGGCACCAGCTCGAGGTCGACGCCGCGGTCGCCGAGCCGCTTCCAGGGATAGACGTTGGCCGGGAACTCGCGCTCGCTCACCAGCACCAGATCGCCCGAGCGGAACGGCAGGGTCCGGGCGGCGATGCTGAGCCCGTGCCCGGTGTTGGTGGCGAGGGCGATCTCGGCGGGATCGGCGTCGATCAGGCCGGCCAAGGCGACCCGGGCCGCGGCCAGCCCGCCGAGGAGATCCTCGTGACGGAGCTCGAACGGTCGGGAACGGCGCCAGTTCATCTCGTCCGCCGCGCGCCGGGTCCGCTCGGGCAACGGCCCGATCGATGCATGGTCCAGATAGACGGTCCCGTCGGCCCAGGAAAACTCCTCCCGGCGGAGGGCGGCGACGTCATAGGTCACTTCTCAATCCTCCCCTTGGCCGCGTACGTTACTGGCGTCACAATGCGACAAGCAAGGCGATGACCTTTCGCAACCCATTCACGCTGGTGCTGAGCGGCGGCGGCCTCAAGGGCCTCGCCCATATCGGCGTGCTCAAGGCCCTCGACGAACGCGGCCTCCAGCCGGGGCTGATCGTGGGCAGCAGCATGGGTTCGCTCATCGCCGCGGCCTGGGCGGCTGGCATGCCGATCGGCGAGATGATCGACCGTGGACTCGCCGTCCGCCGGCGGGACATCTTCCAGGTGGCCCACGTGGACATGGCGCTGAAGCGGATGCGCTCGCCCGCGGTGTACCGCCGGGAGCCGCTGGACGAGTTGATCACCAGCCTGGTCGGCGAGCGCACGTTCCATGATCTCCAGCGCCCGCTCATCATCAATACCGTCGAACTCAACTCCGGCATGCAGGTTCTCTGGGGTCAGCCGGGACTTCGCGGGGTGAGAGTGGCCGACGCGGTCTTCGCGTCCTGCGCCCTGCCGGGCATCTTCCCGCCGCGGGAAATCGACGGACGGTACTATGTCGACGGGGCGGTGGTGGAGAACATGCCGGCCCAGGTGGCGGCCGCCCACGGGCGCGGACCGGTGCTGGCCGTGGATGTGGGCTCCACCAGCTCCCTCCGCAGCAACGTGCAGGACGAGGGATTCGCCGCAACCTACATCCGCGGGCTCGAAATCGTCATGCAGACGATGATGGAAAGCCGCCTCCGGCAGTGGACGGCCCCGCCACTGGTGCTGGTGCACCCGCGGGTGGAGCACGTTTCCATGTTCGCCTTCGGGCACAACCGGGAGCTGATCGAGGAGGGATACCGGTCGACGATGGACCTGCTCGACAGCCTGCAGGATGCCTTCGACGCCGAGGGTCAGGGTATTCACCCGCAGCGTCGGGTGGAGGTCCGGGTCGATCGGGATCGGTGCGTGGGCTGCGGCGCTTGCGTGATGCACGCGCCGTGGGTGTTCGAGCTGGACGAGGACGGCCGGGCGCGGGTGCGTCAGCCGATCCAGTCCTGGTCCCCGCTCGACGGCGGCTACGTGCGGAACTGCCCCACCTACGCCATCAGCGCCCGGCTGGCGATCCCCACGGCGCCGCGGTCCTGAACGCCTCCGCCGCGGCCTCGAGGTCCGCCGCGACTCTCGCCCACGAGCCTTCCCGTTCCGCCCGTGCCCGGCCGGCCGCGCCCATCGTCCGGGCCCGGGCCGGGTCCTGCAACAGGGCCGTGAGCGCCTGATGGATCTCCCGGCGCGAGGACGGTGGCACCAGGACTCCGCTGATGCCCGGGACCAGCGCGTCGACCGTGCCACCGCTCGCCCCGGCCACCACCGGCAGGCCCGAAGCCTGCGCCTCCAGGAGCGCCAGCCCGAAGCCTTCTACCTCGGCGCCGTCCTCGCGCGACAGCCCGAGATAGACGTCGGCGAGCCCGTACAGGGCCGGCAGATCCTCTTCCGCCACGAACCCGCACCACCGCACGAACTCCGTCACGCCGAGGCGTTCCGCCTGGCGGATCAGGTCGGCCCGGGCCGGACCGTCGCCGGCGACAATGTAGCCGACGTCCAGGCCATCGTGGCGGAGGTCGGCCAGCGCTTCAAGACCCCGATCGATACCCTTGTGCGGCATGAGCCGCGCGACCGTCAGCAGCCACCGTCGCGCTGTCAGCCCGAACCGGGCACGCACCAGATCCGTCCCCAATCCGGGGCGGAACCGGGCCGAGTCCACCCCCGGCGAAACGACCCGCACGCGCTCGGTCGGCCAGACCAGATGGAGCTGCCGGGCGAGATCAGCGATCCGGCCCGCGGTCCAGCGGCTGATGGCGACGATGCCCGCGGAGTCGCGCAGGATTCGCCGGACGGCCCGGGTCCTGAACGGGCGAGGCCGCGGCCCGGCGCTCCAGCAGCACGACATCGAGACCGTACACGATGAGACCGTAGGGGAGGCGGCGGCGACTCCCGACCCACCGCGCCACCCGTCCGGCGGGCCGGATGTTGCCGGCCCAGACGAAGTCCGGGGCATGCTGGCGCACCAGCCGGTCCGCGCGCCAGCTCCAGCGAACCAGTCCGGATAGCGTCCGAAGCCGGGCACTCGGCACGGCCACCCGATCCACCGGCGTGGCGCAGGCACGGTCGAATCGATCGCTATCGTCGAACCGGCCGGTCGAAATCACCAGCGAGCCGGAAGGCGCGTGGCGGGCCAGCTCGCCCAGGGTACGGGCGATGCCGCCGGCCATGGGCGGGAAATCGTACGTCAGAAGGAGCGATCGAGGCATTCGCGGTAGAGCGCGATGGTCCGCTCGATGGTCCGTTCCAGAGGAAAATCCTCGCGCGCGCGGCGTCGCCCGGCCGCGCCGAGGCGTTGCGCCAGGACCGGATCGCCCAGCACGCGCTCGATGGCGCGGGCCCACGCCCCGGGACTGCCCGGGTCGACCAGCAGGCCGTGTCGACCGTCCTCGATGATCACCGCGTTCCCCGTCGCCCCCGACGCGATCACCGGCTTGCCGAGCGCCATCGCTTCCAACGCGGCCTGCGGGAGGGCGTCCCACCGGGAGGGATGCAGGACCAGCTCCACCAGCTCGTACAGCGGCCGAACATCCGGAATGAAAGGCAGGCGCACCACCGCATGCCGCTCCGGCACCGACGGTAGTGGACCGTCGAGCGCTTCCCCATCGAGGCCTGCCAGGACCAGCCGGACCGGGGTGGTGACCAGGGCCAGGCTGCGCAGCACCACTCGCTGATCCTTGGGCCGGGCCACGATGGCGATGGTCCGGCGGGCGGCGTCCCAGCCGATCCGCTGCCGCCATTCGGTGATTTCCGCCTCGGCCACCGGGCGATCCAGGCGGTCGAGCAGGACGCCGTTCTCGATGATCCGCAGCTTCCGTCGGGGAATCCCCGTGGCGCCCAGCCGCCGGGCCACCGGCTCGCTCAGGGTCACGACGAACCGCGCCACCCGGCCGGCGAGCCAGTTTTCGACCAGGCTGGTGCGCGGCCAGGAACGGCGGGTGAAGATCGCGGGCGCCGGCAACCGCCCGGTGAGCCCCAGCCAGGTGAACGCTTCCCGGTCCCGGGAGCCGTGCGAGTTGATCAGATCCACCGGGTGCCGGCTGAGCAAATCCGCCAGCCGTCGGGCATTGGCAAGCCGTCCGGCCCGGGCAAGGGGCAGAGGGTGCACCTCCAGCCCGCCGCCTCTGGCCTCCGTTTCCACCGGAGACTCAGGGGGGCAGACGAACCGCACATGAACGCCCCGGCTCGCCACACCGAGCGCGAGGCGCAGGATGGAGTTCACCGATCCGGCGCCCCCGCCTTGATGCAGGGAAATGAGCACTCGAAGTTTCGACTCACTCATGCGACTTCTCATCCTCGGCGCCGGCGGCGCCAGCCGGACGGAGGCCTCGCTGGCACGCGCGGCCGTGACGCTCGGCCACCAGGCCCGGGTCGTCGATGCGCTCGGATGGCGGCGCCGCCTGGGCCCGGCCGGCGCCCGGGTGGTCCGCTGGCAGATGGACCGCTTCGCGCCGGACCTCGTCCTCTGCACGCGCCACGCGGTCTCGGCGGGGTCCGATCGCCTGCCCGCGCTGCTCCAGCAGCGCCCATCCGCGTTCTGGTACTTCGATGCGGTGACCCCGCTCCCGCCGGCCGCGAGCCTGCTGGCGCGGTGCACCGACCGCAGCTTCGCCACCTATGGGTATCAGGTCGAGGCCCTGCGGGCCGCCGGGGCGGTCGAAGCGCACTTTCTCCCCCAGGGCTTCGACCCGGCGATTGACGCGCCGGCCCGGTCGGCGCCGGCCGCCTTTCACTGTGACGTATCGTTCATTGGATCGGGGCAGTACCCGCGCCGCCGGGAGGTCTTGCGGCTGCTGGCCGGCACTTGCCGGCTGCAGATTCGCGGCCCCAACTGGGAGCAGCCGAGCCGCGAGCTCCCGGTCGTCGGCGGACCGGTCCGGGGAGCGACGTTCGCCCGCGTGGTCCGGGGCGCCGCGCTGTCGCTCGGCATCAACGCGCTCGCCGAGCAGGGCGCGGAGCGACTGGGCGGAACTTCCAACCGGCTGTGGCGGGTGCTCGGCGCCGGAGGGTGTTTCCTGGGCGAATCGGTGCCGGGCATCGAGGCCTTCGCCCGCCCGGGCGAGCACGCGCTCTGGTATCGCACGCCGGCGGAAGCCGTCGACCTCGTGCGCGCCTACCTGAACGACCCGGGCTCGCGCGGGCGGATCGCCCGGGCGGGCCGGGCCCATGCCCTGGCGCGGCACACCTACGCCCATCGCCTGGCGCGATTGCTGGCCGGCCAGGGTTATATCTCGACGTAGTTGGTGAACTCGAACGGTCGCCAGCCGGTCAGCCGCTCGATGCCGAGCGACGCCAGCAGGGCCAACCGCCTGGCGTCCCACGGACGCGGACCAAACCCGTCCGACATCCGCTTCCGTCGAGCGGCAATCCACGGGCGCATGAGCTCGGGGTGGGTGCCGTCGAACGGCCGCAGCCCGACGTCCCATGGCAGGCGGCTCGTCACCGGCCCACGCCGTGGCCGTCCCCGATGGAAGAGCGCATTGTCGACCTCCCGTTTGGCGGCCAGCGCCTCCACCGGCCTGGCCCAGCCATAGTGATAGTACGTGGCCCCGCTCGCCCGTGCCCCGAGTTTCCGGTGTGACGGTCCGACCCGGAATCCCTGGGCTTCTTCGAAGCTGCGGGTATCGCTCCCGGGCCGCACCACCCGCACTTCGCGGCGGTACCAGGCCCGGCCGGTGCCCCGCCACTCGGTGTTACCGTACAGGTGGACGAAGTCCACCAGCAGACCGTCGACTCGCGGGTCGCCGCGGGCGCGCTCCATGGCGGTGCGAAGCGGCCCCACACCGGCTTCGTGCAGCACCTCATCGCCCTGGATGTAGATTGCCCAGTCTCCCTGGCACGCTGCGAGCGCCCGATCGGTTTCCACTGCGAGCACGGCCCCGCCCAGCGCCGGGTCCCAGCGGCCCTCGATGATGCGCAGGCGGGGGTCCCCCAGGCCGCGGACCAGCTCGAGCGTACCGTCCGGTGACGGCCCGACGTTCACCACGAGTTCGTCACACAGCGGCAGAATCGAACGGAGCGCTTCCAGGATCGGGAAGTCGAGCTGCACCGCGTTGGCGACCAGGCTGAATCCGACGACGCGCATCGTGACAAGCGGAGAGAGGATGGCCGGAAAGATATGCGGGTAACGCTCGTGCATCACACCAAACTCCCCGTCCGTGGCTATGGCGGCACCGAGCGGATCGTGGTCGCACTCGCGCGGGGGCTGGCCGAGCTGGGCCACGAGGTGTCGCTGATTGCGCCGCCCGGCACGGTCGTCCCCGAGGCCGGTGTGATCGCGGTTGCCGCGGGCGAGCTGAACTCCGCCACCCACGACCTGACCCCGCACCTGCCCGAGCGGACCGACATCGTCCACGCCTTCTTCCCGCTCCGCCGGGCACCGTCGTGTCCCGCGGTCTGGACGCTGGAAGGGACCACTCCGGCCGGGGTGGTCCGCCCTTCCAACACGATCTACGTCAGCGCCGATCACGCCGCCCGCCATGACAGCCGCAGCTTCGTGTACAACGGTCTGGATCCGGCCGATTTCGAGTTCCGGACCGAAAAGGGAGATTACGATCTGTTCCTGGCCCGCCTGCATCCGAGCAAGGGGTTCCAGTGGGCGATCGCGGGAGCCAAGGCCGCCCGCCGGTCACTGGTGGTCGCGGGCGGCTGGCGACCCAGCCTGTCGCGCTATGTGCGGTTCGCGGGCCTGGTGGACGGCGACGAGAAGCGCGAACTGCTGGCCGGGGCCCGGCTCTTCTGGATGCCGGCGCTCTGGGACGAGCCCTTCGGACTCACCCTGATCGAAGCGCTGTTCAGCGGGACGCCGGTGCTGGGAACGCCCCGGGGGGCGCTGCCGGAAGTGTTGAGTCCGGCCGTGGCCGAATTGGGCGATTCGGTCGATCAGCTGGTGGCCCGGGTGCCGGCGGCGGCGGCCAAGGACCCTCATGCCTGCCGCGCCCGGGCCGAGCGCTACTTCACCCACCGGCGGATGGCAGGCGAATACGTGCGGTTCTACCAGGAATTCCTGGCGAGCGGGAAGTTGCCCGACGGAGCGAAAACCGAGCAGTAGGTGAGCGGTGAAAGGTCAAAGGTGAAGGGCGAAGGGCGAAGGGTGAAGGGTGAAAGGTGAAAGGTGAAAGGTGAGCGGGGCGCCCCTGTGAACGCCCGTATCCGCCCAGCCTTTAGATCTCCGCTCACTCCTCACCGTTCACCTTTCACCTTTCACCTTTCACCCTTCACTGCTCACCCTCACCGGTCACTGCCACCTGTGGCCGTCGTCAGAAGCTCGTGGGTCCGGTGCATGTAGGTGTGTTCGCGCAGGGCCCGCTGCCGGGCGTTCCCGGCGAGCCGGTCGCGATACTTGTCTTCCTGCAGCGCGCGTTTCACCTGCCCCTTCAACTGGTCGGGACCGTTGTAGACCAGCATTTCCGACCCGTCTTCAAAATGCCGCGGCAGATCGCCGCGGGTATCCACGACCTGCGGCAGCCCGATGGCCGCCAGCTCGAAGGTGCGCCGGTTGACCCCGGTCGTATCGCCGCCCTTTTCCCCGGCCCCGGAGCGGTGGATGTTCACCGCCACGGTGGCCCCGGCGTAGGCCCGGACAAAGTCCTCGGTGTTCGGCAACTCGCCCCGGGAGTAGTCCCTGAGCGACGTCTTGCGCCATCCCGGACCCCAGATCGCGAGCCCGAACTCCACCAGCTCCGACAACAGCTGCTCCCGCCGCGGTGTCGCGGCCCCGGCGAAGACTACGTTGGCGCGAAACGGTCCCCGCGCCCGGAGTGGCTTGTGCACCGAGGGATCGCATCCCACGGCGAGATAGTGGGCGTGCTTGACGGCGTGCCGGTCGAACGCATTGAGAATGCCGGTGGCCCCCACAAACGCGTCGCTGTAGGCCATGGCCTCGGTGGCCGCCGACCTGACATCGGTGACCGACTCCCCGAGCAGCAGGACCCAGCGCACCGGTCTCGCGGGCCGCAGCCGGTCGATTACCTCGGACGGGACGATTCCCTGCCCCGCCACCACCACCACGTCCGGCCGGTGCTGGTCCAGGGCGCTCTCGAGCCGCCGATCCAGGTCCCGCCGGACCAGCCGTTCGAGCCAGCCGGCCCGCTGGGGATCGAGGTGGAGGAGGTTGACCCCGAGACGCTCGAACGCCCGGCACCGCAGGGCATTGTGGGCGAAATCGGTATGGTCCACCGGCGCGACGAACAGGACCCGCAGGCCCGAGAACGGAGGTTTCATACGCTTCCGGCTGACAATCTATCAGCGCCACCCGGGACCGCGCAGACCTCCCTGGTCACGCCAGGGCCCGGGATTTTCCGGCGGGGCCCTCGGCGTGCGCCGCCAGCCGCCGGTACAGACCGTCGTCGTGCACCAGGCCCTCATGGGTCCCCCGCTCGACGACGCGACCGTTCTCGAGCACCAGGATCTCGTCCGCGTGGCGAACGGTCGCCAGGCGGTGGGCGATGACCAGCACGGTGCGATCGCGCATGAGGCGCATCAGCGCTTCCTGTACCAGCCGTTCGGACTCGCGATCGAGCGCGCTGGTCGCCTCGTCGAGAATCAGCAGGGGAGGGTCGCGCAGGATGGCCCGGGCAATCGCGATCCGCTGGCGCTGCCCCCCCGAGAGCCGGGTGCCGCGCTCGCCGAGGCGGGTGCGGTAGCCGTCGCGCAGCTGGGTAATGAATCCGTGCGCGTTGGCCGCGCGTGCCGCTGCCTCGACCTCCGCGGCGCTGGCCTCGGGACGGCCGTAGGCGATGTTGGCATGGACCGTGTCGTTGAACACCACCGTCTCCTGCCCCACGAACCCGATCAGCGCCCGCAGCGAGCGGCGGGAGCACTCCGCCAGGGGAACGCCATCGAGCAGGATTCTCCCTCGGGTAGGTTCGCGCAGACGGGGTACCAGTTCGACCAGCGTCGTCTTGCCGGCCCCGGACGGGCCCACCAGCGCCACCGTCCGGCCCTTCGGCAGGGTGAAAGACACATCCCGCAGCATCCACCCGGATCCGCCGCCAGGCTCATCGGTGCGCCCGCCCCCGTCTCCCTCATACCAGAACCAGACGTGCTCGAACCGGATGTCGTTCTCGAACCGGGCCGGCGCTCCAGCCACGGCAGCGGCCTCGGGAGCGGGCAAGTTGAGCACCTCGAAGACCCGGTCGCCGCTGGCCAGCGCCTGGGCCATCTGCCCCGGGAATTGGGTGATGGCCTTGAGCGGGGCCATGACCCGGAGCGCGGCCACGATGAAGACCAGCAACCCTTCGGGCGAGAGGCCCCCCCGCGCCAGTCCCGGCGACGCGCCGACCGCGATCAGCAGCACCAGGAGCAGGCCCCCGAACAGTTCGCTGACCGGTCCGGTCAGCGCGGCATAGCGCTGGGTCCGGGCAACATGGCGCCGATAGCGATCGGCCTGCCGGCGAAACCGGTCGACCTCGGCGTCCTCGCCGCCGTAGGTGCGGATCAGCTTGACCGCCCCGAGCCGTTCGGCCACGGTGGCCGTCATCTCGCCCGCTTCCTGGGCCCGCGCCCTGGCGTGACGCCGGAGACGGCTGAGCAAGGCCCGGATCCCGATCAGCAGCACCGGGGCGGCGGCCAGCGTGATCAGGGTGAGTCGCCACGAGAGCTGAGCCAGAACCAGCAGCGTGGTGAGAATCAGCACCAGGTTCTGAAAGAATGACGCCAGCCCGGCGCTGATCGCGCCCTTGGTCTGGTCGGCGTCGTGCATCACCCGGCCGATGACCTGACCGCCGCGGGTCCGCTCGAGCCAGCCCAGGTCGACCCGCAGCAGGTGCTCGAACAGCGCGGCCCGGAGATCCCGAACCAGACCCTCCTGGGCGCGGACCCGGAGTTGACCCGCCGCATAGGCCAGGATGTTCTTGGCCACCAGCGCCGCCCAGAGCAGACCCACCAGTCTGACAGTGACGCCGGCAGACGAAGCTCCCGAAAGCAGCGGCGCCAGCGCCCGGTCGACGAGGTCCTCCAGCCCGCCCGCGCCGGCTGCAAGCGAGCCGGCACTGCCGAAGAGATGCCGCAGCAGCGGAATCAGCAGGAGCAGCGTCAGACCATCCAGCACCGAGGAGATGGTGGTGGCGACCGCGCCCACGACCAGGGTTGGCCGCCACGGGACCAGCCATCGCATCAGCTGCCGGGCCGTCGAGCCCCCTGACGGACCGCCTCCCGGCGGGATCGCCGCCGACTCCCGGGAGCCGCCCGGTCGCCGCGCGGCCGGGGCTCAGGCACTGCGCCTCGCGGTGAGCAGCGCGATCGGGAGAATCATCTCCTCAGGCGTCACGCCGCCGTGGAGGAACGCCCCCCGATAGCGCGCCTGATACTCCCGCAGCTTGGTCGGATACACGAAGAACCGGTCGCCGGTGGCCAGCAGCAGGCGCGTCCCGGGTGTCCGGGCCGGCAGGCCGAAGGCGCCGAGGTCGTCGACCGCCAGCGCCGCGTCCCGCTCCTGGGCGCGGAGATCCTCGCCGAACTTGTAGCGCAGATTGGCGGTCGCGTCGCGGCGGGCAAACACGGTTGCCGGCGTATGGCAGTGGATGGAGCCGTGATCGGTCGTCAGGAGCACCGGCACGTTTCGGCGCTCCGCCTCACGGAGCGCATCCCACAGCGGCGAACGCTCGAACCAGGTGCGGGTGAGACTGCGGAGCGCCGGGGTGTCCCGGGCGACCTCGAACAGGGTCGAGTTCTCGGTGCGCCCGTGGGTGAGCTGGTCAATGAAGTTGAAGACCAGGGCCGTGAGCCCATCGGCCGCCAGGTGCGACGGCAGCCGGGTGAGCAGCGCCTCGCCATCCGCGGCGGTGAAGACCTTCTCGTACCGCACCGGCACCGGCCGGCCGTGCCGGATCTCGAGCTGGGCGGACAGCAGATCGAGCTCGTGGGCGTTGAGACTGGTCTCGTCCTGGTCGCGCCACCACGCGGGGTAGGTGGCCGCCAGGGCTTTCGGAAACAGCCCGCTGAAAATGGCGTTGCGGGCGAACGGGGTCGCCGTAGGGAGGATCGAGAAGTAATAGGAGGTCTCGACATCGAACCGGGTGCTGATCAGGGGGCGGATGGCCTCCCACTGATCCATCCGCAGGCAATCCACCACGATCAGGAGCGCCCGGCCGTGCTGCTGAAGCGCCGGCTCCACGAACTCCGGGACGATATCGACGCTCAGCGGCGGGCGGTCCGCCCGACTGCCCTTGAGCCAGCCGGCGTACCGCTCCTCGACGAACCGCGCGAAGTCCTGGCGCAGACTCTCCTGCAGCGTCCTCAGGGCGTCCGACAACCCCGGCTCGTCAGCGAGGCTGAGCCGCACCTCCCACTCGGCCAACTCCACCACCAGATCGGCCCAGTCGCGCCAGCCCATGGTGCGGCGCCGCAGCGCCTCCAGCTCCCGGAACCGGGTGGCGAAATCGCGCGACAGCCGTTGCTGCCGGATCCGGTCGCCCTCGAGCAGCCGGGTCACCACCGAGAGCACCTGGCGCGGGTTGACCGGCTTCACCAGATAATCGGAGATGTCCACGCCGATCGCGTCCTTGAGCGTGGCGGGCTCCTCGCTCTTGGTGACCATCACCACCGGCATGGTGGAATCGATGTTGCGAATCGCGCGGAACAGCTCGAGCCCCCGCCGCCCGGGCATCTGCTCGTCGAGCAGCACCACCCCGTACGGCTGGCGTTGCAGCAACACCAGCGCGTCATCCCCATGGGCCGCCTTCTCCACACTGAATCCCTGCTGCTCCAGGAAAAGAATGTGCGACGAGAGACTCTCGACCTCATCATCGACCCAGAGGATAGTGCGGGGACGGGGCATGAGGGCAAGATAGACGGGGGGACAGCGCGGAGAGAATGGGCTTGGCACGAGGTGAGCGGTAAGCGGTGAGCGGGGAGCGGGGAACGGTGAGCTGGGAACGGGAGCGGGGCGACGGGCAGTGGCGCCAGGCAGCGGATGATACCCTGCCCCAGCTGGAACCCGCCGACCGCTTACCGCTCACCGCTCACTCCTCACTACTATTCAGCTGCTCATGTCCACCCTTCGCATCCTGCTGGTCCGATTCGGGTCGCTCGGCGATATCCTGCTCGCGACACCCCTGATACGGGTCTTGCGGGCTCGACATCCGGCCGCCACAATCTCCGCCGTCACCAAACAGATGTGGGCGCCACTGCTCTCGGCCAACCCGCACCTGGACGAGGTGGTCGCGACGCCGGCCCAGTCCCTGGTGCCGCTGGCCCGGGCACTGCGTTCGGCCCGGTATACGCACCTCCTGGACCTTCACGGAAGCGTGCGCACGCGGGTGCTCCGCCTGCTGGTGCCCGGCCCGTGGACCGGGTACGACCTTCGCCGCCGAGCCCGGGTGACGCTGATCCGGAACCATCGGGACGTGTACCCCGACCGGTCGCCGGTCGCGGAACGGTATTTCGAAGCCGCGCGCGAGCTCGACGTGGTGCCGGACGGGCGCTCCCTGGAACTGTTCACCAGTCCGGCGGCGGAGGCGAGGGCGGAGGCCTGGCTGGGACGCGCGGGACTGGAAAGTGACCGTCCGCTGGTCGCCATGGCGCCCGGGGCCGCCCACGCCACCAAGCGCTGGCCGGTCCACTATTGGCGCCAGCTCGCGTCCGATCTCGCCAGCCGATCGCTGTCGATCGTCGTGATCGGCGGCCCCACCGACCGGGTCCTGGCGGATGAGATCGTCGCCGCGGCTGGCCCGTTGGCCGCCAGTGCGGCTGGCGAGCTGGATCTGCAGGCCAGCGGCGCGCTGCTCCGCCGGGCCCGAGTAGCGGTGACCGGTGACACCGGACCGATGCACCTGGCGGTGGCCGTCGGGACACCGGTGGTGGCGTTGTTCGGACCCACCGTTGAGCAATTCGGCTTCTTTCCGTACCGGGCGCGCGCGGTTGTGCTGCAGCGCGAACTTCCCTGCCGGCCCTGCAGCAGCAAGGGCGGCCCGCGGTGCCCTCTCGGCCACCATGGCTGTCTGGAGGAGATCGTGCCGGCTGAAGTCCTCGAACGGTTGCTCGAGCACTGCGCGTGAGCGGCTGGGACCCGGCGGAACTCGAGCTGGTCGAACTCCTGCCCCGCATCGGCCGCGGTCCGAAACGGGAAGGGGTCTATGCGCTGTGGCTCACCCTCCGGGTGGCCCAGGCCCTGCTGCTCGATCCCCCGATCGCAGAGCGCGCGGCCCGACGACGCCTCGGGGCGCTGGAGGCCCGGCTGTCGAGCCTCACGATTCCCCTGCCGCTGCGGCGGGCCCTGACCGCCGTCCTGCTCCAGCTGCGGGAGGCCGGACCGCAGGGCGTGCCGGTGGCGCTGAGTTCCCTCGTCGCCCCGGCGCGCGAGACCGCCGGGATCGAGGCGGGCGACGCCGTCCAGCGGGCGGCCCGGGCCGCCCGGCAGGCGGTAAGCCCGTCCCGCTGAGCCCGCCGGCGCCGTATCTTGAACCCATGCGTCCCCCGCGCCCTTCCGGGTCCAACCGGCTGTCGTCCCCCGCCGAGGCGGTCGTCGAGCGCATCGATGCGCGGCTCGGCCCGGAGCTCAGCGGCGACACCGTCCCCACCGGCTTCGCCTCGCTGGATCGGCAGCTCGGCGGCGGCATCCGCCGCCAGGATCTGGTGATCCTGTCGGGAGACGTGGGCAGCGGGAAGTCGTCGTTTGCGCTCGGGCTCGCGCTGCGGAGCGCCCGAGCGGGCACCCCAGTCACCTACCTCTCGGGGGAGATGTCCGAGCCCCGGCTCATGGAACGGGCCATCGCACTGGAGAGTCGCGTGCCGGTGGACCTGCTCCGCAGCGGGGAGCTGGATGACGTCAGCCGATCCGCCGTCGGGGCGGCGGCGATCCGGCTCCGCGACCTGCCGCTGCACATCAGGCCGCTGGCCGGCGAGCGCTTCGAGGAGGTCGGCGAGACCCTCGACACGGTGCCCCGCCGCGGGCTGCTGGTGCTCGACGACCTGCAGATGACGTCCAGCCCAACGGCCCCGGCTTCCGGCGACGAGCGCACCGCCCAGACCGCCCGCGCGCTCAAGAACCTCGCGATCGAACGGGACGTCGCGCTGCTGGCCCTGGCGCAATTGCCAAAGTTCCGCGCCGGCCGTCGCGACCCGCGGCCCACCCTCGATGATCTGGGCGGCCTGGGCGTGGTGAAACAGGTGGCGGATGTGGTGCTGGCGATCTATCGGGAGGAGATGTACCGGCCGGGCTACGGTGTCGAGGGGGCGGTCGAGCTCATTCTCGCCAAGAACCGGAACGGGCCGACTGGTTACCTCGACCTCTATTTCTACCGCAATTGGCTGCGCTTCGAGGACATGCTCGATCCTGACCGGTAGGCCGGAGCTACCGCGTCCTGGCCCCCGCCAGATCCACCAGAGAACCCGACGCACCCTCGGCCTTGCGGATCGTCACCCACAGCGGGGGACCGGCCTGCTGTTCCGCGTAGAGGGCGATCGACCCGTCCCGCATCGGGGTATCGCGGACCAGAGTCCATGGCGGCTGAGCCAGCACGTTGCGGTAGTATGTGGCGACCTGGTCGACATCGATCGCGGTGCGGAACCGGAGCTGCAGCGCATCCTCGCCGGTCTCCCGCGACAGGTACTGCCCGCCGGGAGGTAACGGGATGTTGGGTATCGATTCGCTGAGGCGGACCTGGGGTTTCGGCGACTCGCCGCACCCCGGCAGGACCAACAGCGCGGCGAGCAGGATCCAGCGCATAGGGCGTTGAGACTAGCCTGGGGGATGGAGAGGGGTCAACCCTTCCCTTATTGTTCTCCGTGAAACCAGGCGGGAGCGAGGCCATGGCCGGTCACAGCAAGTGGAAGCAGATCAAACGGAAGAAGGCCATCACCGACGCCAAGCGGGGAGCGTCCTGGACCAAGGTCATCCGCGAAATCACGGTCGCGGCCAGGGCCGGCGGCGGCGACCCCGGCGGGAATCCCCGGCTCCGCACCGCGATCGACGCGGCCAAGGCCGTGAACATGCCCGCCGAAAACGTCGAGCGGGCGATCAAGAAGGGAACCGGGGAGCTCGAGGGCGCGGTCTACGAGGAAGTCGCCTACGAGGGGTACGGTCCGGGCGGCGCCGCCATCATGATCGAGGCCACCACCGACAACTCGACCCGGACCGTCGCCGAGATCCGGCATGCATTCAGCCGGAACGGGGGCAACCTCGGGGCCAACAACTCCGTTGCCTGGATGTTCGATCGCAAGGGGCAGATTCTCATCGACGCCACCAGGTATCCCGAGGATGCCTCGCTGGAGGCGGCCCTGGAGGCCGGCGCCGAGGATTTCACCCGGGACGGGGAGCAGTTCGTGGTGTCGACCAGCGTCACCACCTTTCATGCCGTTCAGGACGCGCTGCGGGCCCGTGGCCTGGAGATCGAGTCGGCCGAGATCGCGCTGGTCCCCAAGACGACGGTGAAGATCGAGGGCAAGCCAGCGGAACAGATGATCCGCCTGCTGGAAGCCCTCGAGGAGCTGGATGACGTCTCGAAGGTGTTCTCCAACTTCGACATCGACGCGAGTCAGCTGGCGGAGGCGTCAAGCTGAGGGACCGGCCCTGGTGAAGGTGCTGGGCGTGGACCCCGGCACCGGGGCGACGGGCTACGGGGTGGTGGAGACCCGGGAGCGCGGCTTTCATCTCGTGGAATGCGGGGTGATCCGGATGACGGCCCGCCAGGAGCTGGCCGCGCGTCTGCACCAGATCCACCAGGAGTTGACCCGACTGCTCCAGCGGCACCGGCCGGACGTGCTCGCCATCGAGGAAGCCTTTCATGCCCGGAATGCCCGTACCACTCTCGTGCTTGGCCACGCGCGAGGGGTGATTCTCCTCGCGGGGGCCGAAGCGGGCGTGGTCATCGCGGAGTACACGCCCGCCGTGATCAAGAAGACCGTCACGGGCGGCGGGGCTGCCCTGAAACCGCAGGTGGGCTTCATGGTGGCCAAGCTGCTCCGCCTCGCCTCGCCCCCCCACCCGGCCGACGCCGCCGACGGGGTCGCCGTGGCGCTGACCCACTTGTTGAACGGCGGGCATCGGGGCCGCCTGGCCGGGCCCGCCGGCCGTCGAGCCCCCCGGTGATCGCCTGGCTGAGCGGGACCCTGCGGGAGCGCCAGGGCGATATCGTTCTGGTGGAGACCGCCAGCGGCGTGGGCTATGCCGTGACCGTGCCGCTGGGCGTGCTGGAGCGGCTCCCCGCCTCAGGCGAGCGCGTCGAACTCCATACCGAGCTGGTGGTGCGCGAGGACGACTGGGCGCTGTACGGCTTCGACCGCTCGGCTGAGCGTGCCATCTTCCAGCGATTGCTCACCGCCAGCGGGTTCGGACCCCGGCTGGCGCTGGCGCTGCTCTCGACCCTCGGCCCGGATCGGACCGTACGCAGCATCCAGGCACGCGACATCGCGGCATTGAGCACCGTGAGTGGCATCGGGAAGAAAAAAGCCGAAAAGCTGGTTGTGGAGCTGGCGGACCGGTTCAAGGACGTCCCCCCGGACCTGGCCCGCGCCGGCCCGCGCCCGGGGGAGGAAGCGGTGCAGGCCCTGGTGCGCCTCGGGTACAATGCGAGCCAGGCCGAAGACGCGGTCCGCGGCGCGCTCGCCAACGGTGTCACCGACACCGCGAAGCTGATTCGGGACTCGCTACAGCGCCTGGCGGCCCGGAAGAGTTGATTCGTCACCGACCACCGTCACCTAACCGTCGCCCGCAGGTTCGATCATGACCGTTCCCGCGACCACCGCCGAGTGGATCTGCACCAGATGCGGAAGCACCAATCGGATTCTGGTCCCCCGGGTCACTACCCGCACGCTGGATCGGTGCGTCCATTGTCGGGCCCGACATGTGCTCGAGCCCGGACAACGGCCGGTGCGATGGGACGCACGCCTGAAGGACTAGTCCCCGCTCCATGACGCGACTCCAGATCACCACGCCCGACCCGCTGCCCGAGGAGACCGGCGCCGAAGCCGCTCTGCGGCCCGGCCGTCTGGAGGACTTCGTCGGCCAGGAACAGGTGAAGACCTCCCTGCGAATCGCCATCGAAGCCGCGAAGGGCCGGGGCGAACCGCTGGACCACCTGTTGTTCTTCGGCCCGCCCGGTCTCGGCAAGACCACCCTCGCGATGCTGCTCGCCCGGGAGATGGGCGTGCAGCTCAGGACCACGTCGGGACCGGTGCTGGAGCGGCCGGGAGACCTCGTGGGCGTGCTCACTACGCTCGAGCCCGGTGACATCCTGTTCATCGACGAAATTCACCGTCTGCGCCCGGTGCTCGAGGAATTCCTGTATCCCGCCATGGAGGACTTCCGCGTCGACGTGCGGATCGCGGACGGCCCCAACGCCCAGACCGTCCCCATGGCCATCGAACCCTTCACCCTCGTCGGGGCGACGACCCGCTTCGGTCTGCTGACGCCCCCGATGCGGGCCCGTTTCGGCATGGTGGAGCGGCTGCACTTCTACCCGCCGGAGGACCTCAAGATCATCGTACAACGCTCCGCCGGGATCCTCGGCGTGCGGGCGGAGGAGGACGGCACGCTGGAGATCGCCAGACGGAGCCGCGGCACCCCCCGCATCGCCAATCGGTTGTTGCGGCGGGTGCGGGATTATGCCCAGGTCCGCGCCGATGGCGTGGTCACCGCCGCCGTGGCTCGGGAGGCCCTCGCCCGGCTCAACGTCGACGAGCTTGGTCTCGATGACATGGATGCCCGGCTGCTGACGACGATCATCAGCAAGTTCGGCGGAGGACCGGTCGGACTGGCCTCGCTGGCTATCGCCATCGGCGAGGACAGCGATACGTTGGAAGAGGTCTACGAGCCCTATCTGATCCAGCAGGGGTTCCTGGAGCGGACGGCGCGCGGGCGGGTCGCCACACCTCAGGCGTACGAGCGCTACGGGATCGCGCTCCCGCCGGGACCCCAGCGGACGATCTTCGAATAGGCGGCCCGGGCCTCCCCAGCACCGACCCCGCACCGGCGTGGTCGCCCCCTGCATACGCATGACACTCCGCACGGCTGACTTCGACTACGACCTGCCGGCCGACCTGATCGCCCAGACACCCAACTCGGAGCGCGATCAGAGCCGGCTGCTCGTGGTACGTCGCCAGGGCGCGCCCGCCCTCGAGGATGGCCGGTTCGCTGATCTGGCCCGGCTCATCCCCACCGGCGACCTGCTCGTGCTCAACACCACCCGGGTTCGCCACGCCCGACTGCTTGGCACCCGACCCAGCGGTGCGCCGGCCGAGGTGCTGCTGGTTCATCCCGCCCGGGACGGTCGGTGGATCGCGATCGGGAAGCCGGGCTCGGCTCTTCGTCCCGGGCGACGGATAAGGCTTGGCCCGGGAGCCGACCTCGAAACCGTGGCCACCCTCGATGGCGGGCTTCGGGAGGTCCGGTTCCTCGGTATTTCCGCCACCGAAGCGATCGAGCGCTTCGGCCGACTGCCGCTGCCTCCGTACATCGATCGCGAGCCGACCGCGACCGATGAGTCCCGCTACCAGACGGTTTACGCCGAGCGCGAAGGCAGCGTCGCCGCTCCCACCGCAGGCCTGCACTTCACGCCGGCGCTGCTCGACACGCTGGCCGCGCGGGAGGTAGGGATCGCGCGGATCGAGCTCGAAGTCGGGCCGGGCACCTTCAAGCCGGTCGAAGCGGCGGATCCCCGCGACCATGCGATGCATCCCGAACGGTTCGAGATCCCTGAACCGGCCGCGCGACAGATCGCGGCGCTGCGGGCCGGCGGCACCGGCCGGCTGTGGGCGGTCGGGACGACGGTGGTCCGGGCGCTGGAGAGCGCCGCCAATCCCGACGGGACCGTTCGCCCGGGAACGGGGGAGACCCGCCTGCTCATTACCCCGGGGCATCGGTTCCAGACCGTGGACCGGCTGGTGACCAACTTCCACCTGCCTCGCTCGACCCTGCTCATGCTGGTCGCGGCCTTTGGTGGCCACGAGCAGGTCCGGGCGGCATATCGGCATGCGGTTCTGGCCCGGTACCGTTTCTATTCATATGGCGACGCCATGGTCATCCTGTGAGGTCACAATGAGCATTTATTCCAACCCCCGCGGTAGCGCGACGGCCAACGCGGCGCTGGTCGTCCAGGCGCTGCTGGACCTCCTGGGCGATCGCCCGCCGCTCGGCGTGCTGGCGGAAACGCCGGCCTGGATTGAGGCCTCGATCGGCGGACTGCCGCCGGCGGCGCTGGAGCGGCTCGAGGCGCCCGGCAAGTGGTCGGCGGCCATGGTGGTGGCCCACCTGGCGGACGCCGAGCTGGTGATCGGAGTACGGGGACGGTTCATCGTCGGAGACCCTGGCTCGCCGCTTGCCGGGTTCGACCAGGATGCCTGGGCCCGGGAGTTCCGGTATGCGTCGATGGCCGTGGCCGATTCATTGGTCCTCTTCCGAACCGTGCGGAATGCCAATCTCCAGCTCTGGCGCGGGCATACACCGGAGCAATGGCAGCGGGTCGGCGCCCACGCCGAGCGTGGCCCCGTCTCGGCCGACCTCAACATGCGGATTGCGGCGGGCCATGACCTGGTGCATCGTCGCCAGATCGCCCGGATTCTCGGCCTCAAGGATGTTTGAGTTCGAGCTGGACGCGACTGAGGGGCCCGCACGGGCCGGACGCCTGATCCTGCCGGCCGGTCCGATTCAGACCCCTGCCTTCATGCCTGTCGGCACCCACGGGACCGTCCGGGGTCTGCATCCCGAGGAAGTACGCCGAACGGGGGCGCAGATCATCCTGGGCAACACCTACCATCTGCATCTTCGTCCGGGAGAGGACGTGGTCCGCGCGCTGGGTGGACTGCATCGTTTCACCACCTGGCCCGGGCCCATGCTGACCGATTCGGGCGGCTTCCAGGTGTTCTCGCTGCAGGCCCTGCGCCGGGTCGCCGAAGAGGGGGTCGAGTTCGTGAGCCACATCGACGGCTCGACCCGGACCATCACCCCCGAGTCCTCGATGGAGATCCAGTGGGCCCTCGGCGCCGATATCGCGATGGCCTTCGACCAGGTCGTGCCAGGCCAGGCCCCGCCGGACGTGGCGTGCGAAGGCATGGAGCGGACACTCCGCTGGCTGGAACGGTGCCGGTCGAAGCACGCCGAGCTGGTCGATGGGCGGACAGACGACGCCGGTCCCCCGCGCCGGCAAACCCTCTGGCCCATCATTCAAGGCGGCACCCATGGAGACCTTCGAGCGCGGTCGCTGGAAGGCACCCTGGAGCGCGGGCCGTGGACGGGCGTCGCCATAGGCGGCCTGTCGGTGGGTGAGCCGAAACCGGTGATGCACCGCGTGCTCGAGGAGCTGAACCCCGGGCTGCCCGCCACATTGCCTCGTTATCTTATGGGCGTAGGTTTCCCCGACGATCTGCTCGAGGGGATCGGGCGGGGGGTGGATCTGTTCGACTGCGTCGCGGCCACCCGCAACGGACGCCACGGGAGCGCCTGGACCAGCGAGGGCAAGGTCAACATCCGCGCGGCTGGGCTCCGTTTCGGTGACGGACCGCTCGACCCGGCGTGCGATTGCGAAACCTGCAGCCGGTTCTCGCGAGCCTATCTCCGGCACCTCTTCATGGCCGAGGAGATGCTCGGGCTCCGGCTGGTCTCGATCCACAACATTCGATTCCTGGTCCGGCTGGGCGAGTTGGCCCGGGCCGCGATCCTGACCGGAACCTTCGACCGCTGGCGCCGTGCATGGCTCGAGCGGTATCACCAACGGGAAGAGCGCGTGACCCATTCCATGCTGACCTTTATCGCTCCCACCGACGCCCCCGGCGCCGGGTTGTCGATGCTGCTCCTGCAGATCGCCTTGATCGGCGCGGTGTTCTACTTCCTGATCCTGCGCCCGCAGCAGCAGGCCCGGAAGAAGCACGAGGAGCTCCTCAAGGGCCTCAAGAAGGGCGACGAGGTCACCACCGTCGGAGGGCTGATCGGGAAGGTCAAGGACGTGAAAGACACCCGCGTCACCCTGGAGACGGGGACCTCCACCGTGGTAGTGGAGCGAGGCCGCATCGTCCGGGTGGGCGACGAAACCGCGCCGGGAAGCAATCGATGACGGTGCGTGACATCCACGTATTGGGGTCGCCGGTACTCCGGGAACCGGGGAAGCCGGTCACGGCGGTGGACGACGAGGTCCGGCGCCTGGTGGCCGACCTGTTCGAGACGATGCAGGCGGCTCGGGGCATCGGTCTGGCCGCGAACCAGGTCGGCGTGGCACGGCGGGTGGCAGTGATCGACGCGGAAGGCGAGCGCCTGGTACTCATCAACCCCCGGATCATGGAGGCTTCCGGCGAATCGACCGGCGAGGAGGGCTGCCTGTCGATCCCGGAAATGTTCGCCGACGTCACCCGGCCCGACCAGGTGGTGCTCGAGGCGCTGGATGCGGATGGCAATCCGTACCGCGCCGAACTCGCCGGGCTGCTGGCACGGGTCGCCCAGCACGAGATCGATCACCTCGACGGCATTCTCTTCCTCGATCACCTGAGCCTGTTCAAGCGGCAGCGGCTGCTGGCCAAGTGGCGGAAGGAACATGCCGACGATCAGGGCTATGTCCGGCCCGTGAAGCCGGATGCGGCCCCCTCCATCTGATGCGCCTCGTCTTCTTCGGCACTCCCGACTTCGCGGTGCCGTCGCTCCGGGCCCTGCTCGAGGAGGGCTTCGATGTCGCGGCGGTGGTCTGCCAGCCGGATCGACCCCAGGGCCGATCGCGGAGTCGTCCCGTGCCACCTCCAGTGAAGGTGGTCGCCCTGGACGAAGGGTTGCCGGTGCTCCAGCCCGAACGGCCGGTCGGCCCGTTCGCGGATGAGCTTCGGGCCTTCCTGCCCGACGTCGGCATCGTCGTCGCCTACGGCCACATACTCAAACCGGAGATCCTGGCGATTCCCCGGCTGGGAATGCTCAATCTGCACGCGTCCCTCCTGCCCCGGCTCCGCGGTGCGGCCCCCATCCAGTGGGCCATTCTCAACGGGGACGAAATGACCGGCGTGACCGTGATGCAGATGGAAGCGGGACTCGACACCGGCCCGATCCTGCACCAGATCGAGACCGAGCTGGCCGCCGATGAGACCGGCGGGGAGTTGACCGAGCGGCTGGCCGAGCTGGGCGCCGGCGCGCTGATCGAGGCGCTGACGCTGCTGGAGGCGGAAGCGCTTCGCCCCGTCCCCCAGGACCCGGCGCGGGCGACCTACGCGCCGAAGGTGGATCGCACGATAGCCCGGCTGGAATGGTCCCGCGACGGGGCAACTCTGGCGCGCAAGGTGCGCGCGTTCGATCCCGAACCCGGGGCCTGGGCGATGTTGCGGGGCGAAGCCGTGAAGTTGTTCGGCGGCCGGGTTGCCAATGTGGGCGGGACACCCGGGGAGGTACTTGAAGCCAACCAGACCCTGCGCATTGCCGCCTCGGTCGGGGCGCTGGAAGTCGCCGAGGTGCAGCCCGCCGGAAAGAAGCGAATGCTGGTGAGCGACTGGGTCCGCGGACGCGGCGTCGCCGTCGGCCATTCCTTCGCATGAGACCGCTTCCCCGGCTTCACGCGTACACCGACGCCGCCGTGCTCAGGCTCGAGGATTTCGCGGTTCGCGCCGCCGCCATCGCGGCCGCCGGACCGGGCGTCGCCCTGCATGCCCGGGACCGGACGGCGACCGCCGCCGAGCTTACCCGGGTCGCCGAGCGCCTGATCGCGCTCGCCAGACCCCCGCAAGCGTCGGTCTTCGTGAACGCCCGTCCCGACATCGCCAGTGCCCTGCATGCCCAAGGCGTCCAGCTCGGACGCGACGATCTCCCCCCGAACGAGATCCGAACCGCGTTCGGTCCCGGGTGGCAGGGCTGGATTGGCGTGTCGGTGCATTCGCTGGAGGAGGCCGAAGGCGCCAAGGCCGCAGGCGCCGATTTTCTGGTCGCCGGCAGCGTGTACGAGACGGCTTCGCATCCCGGCCAGGGCGCCGCGGGGCCGGACCTGGTGGCTCGGCTGACCGGGACGGATCTGCCGGTCGTCGCCATCGGCGGCATCACGGCGGAGCGCGCGCTGATCATGAAACGGGCCGGCGCTTACGGCGTTGCCGCCATCTCCGCGCTCTGGCGCGCCGACGATCCGGCCACCGCCGCCACCCGGCTCCTCGAACCGTGGGCGGACGGATCGTGACGGACCTGACGCTCATGGTAAACGGCGAGCGCCGCAGTCTCTCCGGCCCCGCAACTCTGCTCGATCTGCTGCGGAGCCTCGAGCTCGATCCGCGGATGGTCGTGGTGGAGCACAACCGCGACATCGTCCGCCGACCGCGCCTCGGCGAGGTATCGCTCAAGAACGGTGACCAGGTCGAGCTGGTGCACTTCGTCGGCGGAGGGTGAGGTTGGAGGTGAAGGGTGAAAGGTGAAGGGTGAAGGATCCCGGGACACTGCCCCCTTTCACCTTTCACCCTTCACTCTTCACCCTTCCGCGTCCGTTTCATTCCTCCTGCCCTGCTTATCTTTAACCCATGTCCTCGGTCTCTGCCCTTTCCTTCACCGACGCCCCGTTCACCATCGGCGGTCGCAGCTTCCGGTCACGCCTGCTCGTGGGCACCGGCAAGTACCGCGACAATGCGGTCATGGTCCGCTCGATCGAGGCGTCGGGAGCCGAGGTCGTGACGGTCGCCGTCCGCCGGGTCGATCTCGATCGCACAAAGGAAGAGGGCGTGCTGTACCACCTCGACCCATCCCGGTTCTTCCTGTTGGCGAACACCGCCGGCTGCTACACCGCCGACGAGGCCATCCGGTACGCCCGCCTCGCCCGCGAGGCCGGGTTCAACGACTTCATCAAGCTCGAGGTCATCGGCGACCGCGACACGCTGCTGCCCGACACCGAGGGGCTGCTCGCCGCGACCCGCACCCTGGCCCGGGACGGCTTCCAGGTGATGGCCTACACCAACGACGATCTGATCACCGCCCTCCGGCTGGAACAGGCGGGCGCCGCCGCCGTCATGCCGCTCGCCTCCCCGATCGGCAGCGGCCTCGGCCTGGTGAATCCCTATACCATCCGGAACATCAAACAGCGGCTCACTGTCCCGGTCCTGGTGGATGCCGGTGTCGGGACCGCCTCGGATGCCTGCGTGACCATGGAGCAGGGTGTCGACGGAATCCTCATGAACACCGCCATCGCGGAAGCCCGGGATCCGGTCCTGATGGCGGAGGCAATGCGGCACGCAGTCGAGGCTGGCCGCCTGGCCTACCTGGCGGGCCGGATGCCGCGCCGGGAGATCGCGGTGCCCTCGAGTCCCGCCAGCGGAATGCTCGAGTGAGCGAACCGGGCTCTGCGCCGGGCCTCGAACCGCGCCTCGCGGCCTACCGCGTGCTGCGCGGGGTCGGGGGGGGCCAACCCTTCGACCAGGCGCTCGGCCCGGCCCTCGGCAACCTGGGGGAGCCCGACCGGCGGCTGGCCCACGAGCTGGCGGCCGGAGTCCTCCGACAACGCGGCGATCTCGACGCCCGGCTCCAGCCGCTGGTTCATCGGGGCTGGGCCTCGGTCACACCGGAGCTCCGCGACATCCTGCGCCTCGGGGCCTACCAGCTGAGCGCCCTCGACCGGATTCCGCCGCACGCCGCCGTCTCGACCACAGTCGAGCTGGCGCGCACGGTCCTGGGAGAGAAGGCGGCGAGGTTCGCCAATGCCCTGCTGCGCGCGGCGGGCGGCCGCGCCGCACCCAGTTCCGCCCATCCCGAGGCTTACCTGGCCGATCGGTATTCCCATCCCGACTGGCTGGTCCGGCGCTGGCTGGAGCGGTTCGGATTCGACGACACCGAGCGCCTGCTGGAGTGGAACAACACCCGGCCTGCACTCGTGCTCCAGCCGGTCCGCGACTCGCTGGAGTCGCTCCAGCGTCGCCTCTGGGAGCATGGCGTCGGCGCCAGGCGCTCGCCCTACGATGCGGGGCTCACCCTGACCGGGGGGCGTCCCGCCGACCTGCCGGGATTTCACGAGGGAGCGTTCGTCGTACAGGACACGGCGCAGGCGTTGGTCGTTCGGTTCGCGGCGGTGCCGGAGGGCGCTACCGTCCTCGACGCCTGTGCCGCCCCGGGCGGCAAGGCCATCGCGCTCGGCCGGGGAGCGGCGATCGTCGTGGCGGGCGAGTTGCGCCGGGATCGCGTTCCCCGACTCGCCGAGAATCTCGGTCGCGCCGGCAGCGGCCGCGAGTTTCCGGTGATCGCTTCGGCATTGGCGCCGCCGGTTCGAAGCGCCGACGTGGTGGTTCTCGACGCCCCGTGCCTCGGAACCGGCACGCTGGCCCGTCATCCCGATGCCCGCTGGCGGGTGACCCAGGGGGCGCTCGAGCGGCTCGCGGCCCAGCAGCGCGACCTGCTGGACGGCGTCGCCCCGGTGGTGCGCCCGGGCGGACTGCTGGTCTATGCCACCTGCTCGCTCGAGCCCGAGGAGAACGAAGATCAGGTGGACGCGTTTCTCATCCGCCATCACGATTTCCGCCGAGACCCCGGTCACGCCGTCCCGGCGGAGCTGCTGACCCCGGCAGGCGACCTGCGGCTGCTCCCCCAGCGGCATGGAACCGACGGGGCCTTCGCGGCACGCCTGAGGAGATCGCCCTGATGGCCTTCCGGCGGCCCAGCTCGGCGAGCCCCTCCGCCGGGTTCCTCTCGACCATGGCCGGCCGGCGCCTCGTCCGGCAGGCGGCCGTGCTGGTCGGCGCGTTCCTGCTCGGGTACCTGTTCACAGTACTGTGGCTGTTCCCCGCGCCGTTCTTCACGAGTGAACACGCCGTGCCCCGGGTGCTCGATCTCGGCGCCGCGGAGGCCCGTGAGAAACTGGAAGCGCAGGGATTCCGGTTCCGGGTCGAGGAGCAGCAGACCGATCCCAGTGTGCCCCGTGGTTCGGTGGTGTGGCAGGACCCGCCGCCGGCCGCCGTGATGCCTCCCAACAGCCAGGTCTCGGTTGTCCTCAGCGAGGGCCCGCCGGATGTGGCGGTGCCGGATCTGACGGGGTTCCCGCGCGCGCTGGCGGAAAAGGTGCTCAAGGCCGCCGGATTCGCGACCGGCCGGCGGGACAGTCTCCCCGCGGCCAGCGAGCCCGGCATTGTCGTGCAAACCCGGCCGGGGAGCGGGGTCGGACGGCCCGCAGGCAGCGCGGTGGACCTGGTGATCAGTTCCGGACCCGCGGAGCTTACCGTGCCGACGGTGGTCGGACTGACGTTCGGCCAGGCGCGCCAGCGCCTCGAAACGTCGGGCCTGGTCGTGGGAGCGACCGTGGGCCGGGTCGTCCCGGGAAAGGCGGACGGGCTGGTCCTGGATCAGCGGCCCACCGGCGGCACCAGAGTGTCCCGCGGGTTCCATGTCGATCTGGTCGTCACGAAGAAGGGCCCTTGATGCCGGTCCGCATCGCCCCCAGCCTGCTCTCGGCGGACCTCGGCCGACTGCGCGAACAGGTCGAGGCCGCGCTCGCCGGCGGCGCCGAGTGGTTGCACATCGACGTCATGGACGGCAGGTTCGTTCCCAACCTCACGTTCGGTGCCCCGCTCATCCGGGCGCTGCGGCGGTTCACCAACGCCCCACTCGACGTTCACCTGATGGTGGTCGAGCCGGAACGGTATATCGAGGAGTATGCCGACCTCGGCGTGAACGTGTTCACTTTTCACCCCGAAGCCACCGTCCACGTGCAGCGCCATCTCGCGGAAGTCCGGGGGCGGGGCATGATGGCCGGGCTGGCGCTCAATCCGTCGAGCCCGCTTGCCCTGGTGGAGGAAGTGCTGGCCGATCTCGACCTGCTGCTCCTGATGAGCGTCAATCCGGGTTTCGGCGGACAATCGTACTTGCCGACGGTGACCGCGAAGATCGCCCGGGCCCGGGCACTGCTGGAACGGGCCGCCGCGGGGGCCGCCCTCGAAGTGGACGGCGGCATCACCGTGGATACGATCGTGGCGCCCTGGCGCGCCGGGGCCGACACCTTCGTGGCCGGCACCGCCGTGTTCGGCGAAACTGACATCGCGGGGGCGGTTTGGGCGCTCAAGCGGGCCTGCGTCGAAAGAGCCTGACCATGCGCAAGCAATGGGCGGTCGTGATGGCGGTGCTCGCCGGCCTGATCACCGGCGGGGCGGCGCTTGTCTGGTACGGACCCGAGGTGCAGCCGGTGGCGGTCGGCGCCCGAGCGCCGAATTACCGCACCATGAATCTCACCACCGGGGACAGCCTCTCCCTGCGGGACCACTACCGCGGCCATGTCACGCTGGTGAACATCTGGGCCACCTGGTGCGTCCCCTGCAAGGTGGAAATGCCGTCCATGCAGCGACTATACGACGATCTCAGCCCGCGCGGGTTCCGCATCGCGGCGGTCAGCATCGATGTCGAAGGCCCCGAGATGGTCCGGGAGTTCGCCGCCGAGCTCAGTCTCACCTTCGACATCCTGCACGACCGGCGCGGCGAGATCCAGCAGGCGTACCAGACGACGGGGGTGCCCGAGAGTTTTCTGCTCGACACCAGCGGGGTCATCATGAAACGGGTCATCGGCGCGCACGATTGGGCCTCCGCCGCGAACCGTGCCCTGGTGGAGCGGTTGCTCGGCGACACCGGCACCGTCACCCGGGCCGCGGGCCGCGTGACCCCCGCCCCTGCCCCCGGGCGCTAGCGCCATCGTGACGGCGCCAGATGATTCCATGACGACGCTGCTCGCCATCGAAACCTCCTGCGATGAGACTTCCGCGGCCGTGCTCCAGCGGGACCGGGACGGGGTCGCGCTGCTGAGCTGCGTCATTCTCTCCCAGGATATCCACCGGATCTTCGGCGGGGTTGTACCGGAGCTGGCCAGCCGGGCCCATCTCGCCACGATCGTCCCCGTGGTGGACCAGGCACTCGACGAGGCCCGGGTCCGGCTCGACCGGGTCGACGCGATCGCCGTCACCGCCGGGCCGGGTCTGGTCGGCGCCCTGCTGGTCGGGGTCATGTACGGCAAGACCCTCGCGCGGCGGCTGGGCCTCCCCCTGATCGGCGTGCATCATCTCGAGGGGCATCTGTTTGCTCCCACCCTCGACCACCCGGCGTTTGGACCACCGTTCGCCGCGCTGCTGGTCAGCGGGGGCCACACCATGTTGCTCGACGTTCCGGCCTGGGGCAGCTACCGACTCCTCGGTGCTACCCGCGACGACGCGGCCGGCGAGGCGTTCGACAAGGTGGCGACCCTGCTGGGCCTGGGGTATCCCGGGGGAGCGGCGGTGGAACGGCTGGCCCGCACGGGTACCCCCGGGCGATTCACCTTCCCGCGGCCGATGCTGACCGCCCCGGGGTTCGACTTCTCGTTCAGCGGCCTCAAGACCGCGGTGCTGCGGGCGGTCACCCGGAGCGACGACCTGGCCCGCGACCGGGCCGACCTGGCTCGCGGTTTCCAGGACGCGGTACTCGCCGTCCTGGTCGAGAAGGCGGCCCAGGCGATCGAACTCACCGGGTATGACACCCTGATGCTGGGCGGCGGCGTGGCCTGCAACCTGGCGCTGCAGGAAGCCGCCGCCGCCCGTCTCGCCGGCACCGCCGAGGTGGTCACCGCCGCGCCACGGCTCAACACCGACAACGCGGCCATGATCGGCGCCGCCGGGCTGTTCCGGCTCGGGCTCGGCGAGCACGCCGGCGCCGAGCTGGAACCGCGAGCCGACCTCCCGTTCCCAGGCCTCGTTCTCACTTCAGACCTCCTGGACTCCCCCCGATGAATGTCTATCCCCTGATCTGGCGAATCCCGTTCCCCGGCCTCGGCACGCTGGAAATCACCGGCTACGGCATCATGATGATGGTCGGCTTCCTGGTGGGCGGCTGGCTCATCGCGCTCGAGCTTCGCCGGCGCAATCTGTACGAGGAATACGCGGCGGACATCGTGGTGGCGGCGGTGATCGGAGGTATCGTCGGCGCCAAGCTCTGGTACTGGGTAATGAGCGGCGGCAGTCTGTTCTCCCGGGGCGGACTGGTATGGTACGGCGGCTTCGCCGGGGGATTCCTCGCGGTGATGATCAACGGCTGGCGTCTGAAAGTCCCCCTCCGGTGGACCTTTCATCTGTGCGCACCGGCACTCGCCGCGGCTTATGCGTTGGGCCGGATCGGGTGCTTCATCGTGAACGACGACTACGGCCACCCGACCGCGCTACCCTGGGGGGTGAAGTTTCCGCAGGGACTCCCCCCATCGACCGCCGAAAACATGCAGCTGCAGTTCGGTATCACGGTGCCACCCGGAACGGACCCCGCCACCGTCCTGGCTGTCCACCCGACCCAGCTGTACGAGACGGTCATCATGCTCGGGGTATTCGCCCTGCTCTGGCGGCTCCGTCTCAGGCCCAAGCCGGTGGGCTGGCTGTTCGGGATCTACCTGCTGTGCGCCGGGGTGGAGCGGTTCCTGATCGAGATCCTCAGGGCCAAGGATGACAGGCTGTTTGGTCCGCTGACCGTCGCTCAAGTGGCGAGCCTGATGCTGATCGCCGCCGGTTCGATCATGCTCGCCCGAATGGGCGCGGGCGCCGAGGTGGCCCCGGGACCTTACCTGACGACCAAGGCTGCGGCGTAGAGGGCGGTGTGTAATCCAGTTCGGAAGTTACTGCCGGAAGAGTTTTCCGGTTCCGGAAGATTCTTCCTGGTCGAAACAACAACGTGATTTCAGTAAGTGATTGATGCAATGCGACTTACTGAATAACACCGAGTGGCATATCACCTGCTATTGAGAAATGTGACGGCGTCTAGAACGCCGACAGGAAAGTGATAGGCCGAAGAAGAGTGGGGCGGACATCTCCGTTCGTTCCAAACAAAACTCAGGGGGCGGCCTATCACCCCTCGACGCATCGGCGATGCCGTCCGGTGCCGCTCAGTGTGGCAGGCCGAAGAAGAGTGGAGCGAACACACCGTTCGTTTCCGTCTACAACTCAGGGGGCGGTCTGCCACCCACTTCGAAGAACCGCCCGCATTGTGCGGGCGGTTTTTCATTGTCATCCCTGGCCCCGCCCGTCCGGTGCGCGGGCCGATCGCAGCAGCAGCCCTTTCAATCGCTCCACCTCGGCCCGTAATTCCGCCAGGTCGGCGTCCATCCGCTCGAGGGAGCGAACCATGTCGGTCTCGACCCCGGGCGCCCGCCCTGTGTAGGGCTCCGGGCGATCACCCTGCGGCACCGGCGGCGGCACCAGCTGGCTGGTCACCGGGAGTCGGCGGGGTTCCACCACGAAGGTCCACACCAGCCCGGCGAGCAGCAGCAGGAGCAGCAGGCCCTGCAGCCCAAGGGACTCCAGCGTCGGGTAGATGCCCAGCGCCGGAAAGCGCGGTGCCCAGGGCAGCACAGTCGTGCCGAGGATCCCGCCCTCCTGCAATTCGGCGATGCCTTTGCCGGCGAACACGAAGGCCATGTAGTAGAGGAAGGCGCTGGTGACCCCGAAGAACGGCTTGAGCGGAATCCGCACCCCCCAGCGATGAATGGCGTAGTACAGCAGGGCCAGAACGGCCCCGCCCACCAGTATGCCGGCCACCACCGGGGCGACCGAGCCGGCGCCCGCCAGCAGGAGTGCCTTGTAGAACAGCACGGTCTCGAAACCCTCGCGATAGACCGCGAGGAAGGACACCGAGGCCAGCGCCAGGGCGGAGCCGCTCGACACGGCGTCCTGCACCTTTCCCCGCACGAACCGGTTCCACTTGGCGACTTCCATCTTGGAGAGCAGCCAGTAGCTCACGTAGAACAGCATGCCCATGGCCAGCAGCATGACCGCTCCCTCGATCACCTCCTGACTCGACCGGCTTATCTGAAACACGGACTCCAGGGCGAGGGCGGTCAGCACACTGGCCCCGAGCGCCGCGCCCACTCCGATGTGAATGTCGCGCCGGCGATTGCCGGCACCCATCTTGGTAAGGAAGGCCAGCACCGCCCCGACGATCAGGATGGCCTCCAGGCCTTCGCGGAGCAGCAGGATCAGCGACTGCATGAACAGGTTGAACGCCGACGGGCGATCGCTGACGGCCCGTTCGGCGTTCTCGAGATCGGCCAGCAGGCGGGTGTGGACGCGTGCCAGCTCAGCCTGGGTAGCACCGCCGCCCGCACGCGACCGGAGCGCCGCAAAGCCGGCCTCGAGCGCGCCGGCGAGGGCCGGATTCCGGGCCCGGAGCTGCCGCTCCACCTGTTCGAAGGTCATGTACGCGTCGAACGCGCTGGCGCCGGCTCGTTCCCGTTGACCGGCCGCGACCAGGCTCAGGACGGTATCCAGCTGGCGGCGCACCGCGCCGAAGACCCTTCCGACATCCACCCCATCACCGTCCGCGGTCCCGAACGCCCGGACCGCCGCCACCCGGGCCCGGACGGCCGGAGAAGCCGGGTCGACGTCGGGAAGCAACGCCGCGGCCAGGACCGCGTCGCTCATCCTGGCGGTAGTCGCGAACTCCCTCATCCCGGCGGGCACATCACCCGTGGCCACGGGATACCGGAGGGTGGTCGCATAGACGGCGACGGCCCAGCGTTGCTCGACGCTGAGACTGTTCTCGTAGGCCGGCATCGATGTCCCGGCGACGCCGAGCGTGATCCTGCGATAGAAATCCAGCGGAGTGGCGTCGGCCAGAAAGCGGAAATCGGTGAGATCGGCCGGCACCGGCGATGAGGCCCCGCGCCCCGGGCCCGTCGCCCCGACCCAGCGCTCCGTGGCAGAGGGCGCACTGGGCCCGGTAGATCTCGGCTCCGGCCGCCAGTCGGGGAGGTTGCGCCGGAATCTCGTCCAGCGAGACCCCGAACCGGGTGGCGAGGTCGCTCGCCAGGCGGTCGGCGATGGCGGCGACCGAATCGGCGGGAGCGGTTCGCTTCACCATTGCCGTCAGCAGGTCCAACTCGGCGATGGCGGCGCTGCCGCCGGCCGCGGGCAGCAGCAGCGCGCTGCGCCGGGCCTCGCTGAAAAAGAGCCGGGCCTCTTCCACCTCAGCGGCCGCGATCACCTTTCCATCGCGCACACCGATCGCATACTCCTGCGCCGCCAGCGCGGCGATCGCGGCGATACGCCGAACCGTGGGTCCCTGGTCGTTCTGAACGGCGGCGACCTGTGGATTGCCACCGGCGACAAACCCGACCAGAAAGGTCAGATAAATGAGAGGCATTCTCAACCGGTTATTTGGCCCATGGAAAAGGTAGGTACCGGCCATCACCGTGGCTAGAGCCGTGCCGGAATGGGCCGCTACCTTTCGGATGAATGCCTTCCATCCCTGCGATTGACCCGGCCACTGGCGAGCTGTTCGCCGAAACCGCGTCCACTCCACCGGACCAGGTGACGGAGGCGGTTCGCCGTGCCCATGTGGCCCAGAAGGCCTGGGCCGCGCGGCCGCTGGCAGGGCGGGAGGCGGTAATTCGCCGTTTCCAGCACCTGCTCTATCGCCGGCGACAGGACGCCGCTGCGCTGGTCACCCGGGAGAATGGCAAGCCGCTGGGCGAAGCCCTGCTGACCGACGTCGCGGTCACCCTCGACGTGGCTCGCTACTACCTGGCCAATGCCGGCCGGTTCCTGGCCCCGAGACGGGTTCGGCACGGCAACCTGGCCCTGCGCGGCAAACGGGGCTGGATCCACTGGGATCCACTCGGCGTGATCGCGATCATCTCCCCGTGGAACTACCCGCTGCTGCTGCCGTTCGGGGAAATCATTCCCGCCCTGCTCGCCGGCAACGCCGTCGTGTTCAAGCCCAGCGAGGTCACCACCCGCACGGGGCTCTTCGGTGTCGATCTGCTTCGCGAAGCCGGACTGCCGGAGGATCTCTGCCAGGTCGTGGTCGGAGAGGGGGATGTCGGGGCGGCGTTGGTCGCGGCCGGACCGGACAAGGTGCACTTCACCGGGAGCGTCGCCACCGGGCGCAAGGTGTCGATCGCGGCCGCGGAGCGCTTCATTCCCGTGACCCTCGAGCTGGGCGGCAGCGATCCCTGCATCGTGCTGGCCGATGCGGATCTCGAGCGCGCGGCCAGCGGCATTATCTGGGCGCGGTACACCAACGGCGGCCAGACCTGCGTTGCTGCCAAACGGGTGATCGTCGAGCGCCCGGCCTACGACCGGTTCGTGGACATCCTGGTCCGCAAGGTCCAGACCCTTCGGCTGGGCCCGGGCTCGAGGCCGGGGGTCGATGTCGGCCCGATCATTCGAATGTCGCAGCTCGAAGAACTCGAGCGCCAGCTGGCGGAGACGGTACGCGCCGGAGCGCGGGTCCGCGCGGGTGGGAAACGACGGCCGGATCTCGGACCGACCTTCTTCGAACCGACGGTGCTCACCGAGGTCTCCGTCGCCTCTGCGGCGTGGCGGGAGGAGGTGTTCGGTCCGGTCCTGCCGGTTGTCCCGGCGGAGTGCGCCGACGATGCGATCCGGCTCGCCAACGACTCCGCCTTCGGACTTTCGGCCAGCATCTGGACCCGGAACCGGGCGCACGGGGAGCTGCTGGCTCGTCGGGTAGAGGCCGGGGCGGTGCTGGTCAACGATGCGGCGTTCTACGTCGGGGCCATCGAGGCGCCACACGGCGGGGAGAAGCAGTCCGGGATGGGGCGCACCCACGCCGAGTTCGGACTGCTCGGAACCTGCCGCCCGCGTTTCGTGGGAAGTGATCTGCTGGACCGCCTGCGCAAACCCTGGTGGTTCGGCTACGATGCGGCGAGCCTGGCGGCGCGCGACGGCTTTGTGCGTTTCGCCTTTGCGCCATCGCTCTGGGAGCGGCTCCGGGCGCTGCCGGCGGCGCTCCGGGCGCTCGTCAACCGGCGGCCGATCTGACGTCGGCGGTCGGAGTAAGAAGTGAGAAGTGAGAGGAGAGTGAGAAGTGAGAAGTAGACAACGGAGGCTGCAGGCTGGATGTAACACGAGGCGAGCGTATTGGACCCGCCGTATCTCTCACGCCTTACCACTCACTCCGCACTTCTCACTTCTCACTTCTCACTTCTCACTTAGGCGTCGGTCCGCCCCGCACCAGCACCGCCACCGCTCCCGCGGTCGCCTCCGAATGGGACAGGGACAGCTCGATGTGCAGCGGGCCATTCTGTCCCACCAGGTCCCGCGCCAGTCCCAGCAGCTTGAGCACCGGGCGACCCTCGGTTTCGCGCTCGACCTCCAGGTGTTGCCAGCTCACGGCCCGGGCCCCGGGCAGGACCTGGAGCGCCTTGTACGCGGCCTCCTTGGCGGCGATGCGGGCGGCGATGTGCATCGCGGGCCGATGCCGCGCCAGCACGTAGGCGCGCTCCCGCCCGGTGAGAAAGCGCTCCACCACCCGATCGCCGTGCCGGGTCAGCATGCGTTCCACCCTGGCGATGTCCACCAGGTCGATGCCGACGCCGATCAACTCCACCGGGCCCAGATCGCTTCGGCCAATCCCCCGCAGCACCGGCGGCACCGGCAGGTACCCGCCGAGGACCAGCCCCAGGTAGGCCGCGCAGAGGAACAGCACGCCGCCGGCCAGCGCCAGCGGCCAGAGCGGCCGGCGCCACGTCCGCACGCCCTCCACTTCGATGCCCCACTCATGCCACTCCCGTCCGAGCGCTTCCTCGAGCGCGAGCCAGGCCGATTCGACCCGCCGGGCGACCGTCAACAGCGCGTCCTGCCACTCGGCCACCGCCTCGGGAGTGGCTCGTCCGCTCCGGGCGGCGTGGGCCGCGTGGTCGAGGGCATGCAGTACCGGGTCCAGTGCCGTCGTGCCGGCGTCGATCCGCGCGGCCAACGCGGCGATCTCATCCGGATCCAGCGGCAGCGCCCGGGCCCGGCGGGCCGCCATCCTGGCTTCGGCCGCGGCGGCGAGGAGCCGCTCACTGATGGCCTGGGCGGCTCGCTCGGCCACCGCCCGGACCGTCCGCTGCCACACCGCAAGCCAGGCCTCGCGCTTGAGCGTCGCGAGCGCGAGTTCCCGATCTCCCTCTCGGACCCACTGCCGCGCGTCACCGGCCAGCTCGAACAACTGGCTCACCAGCGCGAGCCGGAGATCGTCGAGGACGATCCAGTGCGCCGAGCCCGACGGGCGCCGGCGGCGGGGCCACCAGCCGGCCGAGCGATGGCCCCAGCTCGGGAATGACCAACCCGGTGGCCGAGCCGGTGGCCGTCATCCGGTGGCCCATGAGGGTGGCTCGCCGGCCAGATCGGTTTCGGCCAGCGCGGCCTTCCGGCCGGTTCGGGCCTCGTAGCGTCCGACGAACGCGGAGAGCGGATCCGGCGTGCAGGTCGTCCGCGCCAGTCCCGCGGTCGCGATCAGGGATTCGATGGCGGCGGGCTGACCCTCGATCTCGACCAGTACGTCCATGCGGGGATACCATTCGACCCGGGCCACCGCCCCGCCGAAGTCATAGACCTCGACGAAGCGGTCGATCGCCTGGATCACCTCGAAGCCGATTGCCTGGAAGATCGTGAGCGCAGCCGCGGCGTCGCCCACCGTGCACTCGATTTCCTGCCGGCGCTTGTAGCCTCCGGCGCTCACGGACGCCGGCCCCTTCCAGCCGAGTTCCGCCGTTTCCCCGCCCTCCAGGCGAACCCAGCGCCTCAACCGGAGAACGGTGTCGGTGGCGGTGAGCCGGCCGGTCGCATCGAGCCGACGATCCCTCAGCATCCCGCGGAAGGTTTCCCGCGCACCGGCCGCCTGCAGTGAGCGCCTCAGCCCGACCGGATCCGGCACGACGGCCTTCAGTTCGAGTTCAGTCTCCAAGAATCGCCTCGAGCACCCGGTCGGTCTCGCTGAGATCGGCGAACGTGGTGTGCGCCCCGGCACCGGCGAGGATTTCGACGGTGTAGCCTCCGGTGGCGACCGCGATGGCGCGGGCGGCGATCCCCCGGCCGCATTCCACATCGGCCGGCGTGTCGCCGATGATCACGACTTCCCGGCCCTTGAGCTCCCGCCCGAAGTGGGCCCACGCCCGCCGGGCCGCGATGGCCGGGAGGTCGGGACGGTGGGCCGAGTCGCTGCCGTAGGCGCCGACCAGGAACCGTTCCGGCGCGATTCCGCCCGCGGCGAGTTTCAAGGCGGCTCCTTCCGCCACGTTGCCCGTCAGCAGCCCGAGCACCACTCCAGTCACGGCCTCGAGCCGGTCGAGCAGCGTCGCCACTCCCGGCATCAGGGTGGTCTTGCTCCGTGGGTGGGCCAGTTCGTCGGCCAGGAGCGTCACGTACCGCCGGCAGAGCTGGTCGATGAAGTCGCGGTCCCGGGCGCGCTCGTCGCCCATGCTTTCCAGCAGCTCGAAAACGATCTGCGGGTCGGTCTTGCCATCGAACCGGACCCGCTCGAACGCGACGCTCGTCCCGACCACTTCGGCCAGGGCCGCGGTGATCGCGCGGCGGCCGGCACCCGACGTGAGCAGAATTGTGCCGTCAATGTCGAAGAGCACCAGATGGCCCGGCATCGCTTACTCCACCCGTCGAAGAGAGACCAGCTGGGTTCTCAGCAGCATGGCCCGCGTCCCGGCGCCCCAGGGCTCCCGAACCAGCCCTCCGCAGGCCAGGGTGGCGTGGACCAGGGTGTCGTTCTCGCCCGCGATCGCCACGTGGGTGATCCCGTCGCCGCGCTCAGAAAAAAACAGCAGATCCCCGGGCTGCTGGCGACCGGGTTCGACCGGCATCCCTTCATCCACCTGCTGAGCGGCGTCCCGCGGCAGGCTGATGCCGCGCGCCAGGAAGGTGGTCTGGACCAGACCCGAACAATCCACTCCCCACGGGGTGACTCCACCCCACTGATACGGGGTGCCCGCGAACACCTTGAGCGCCCAGAGATCCGGGGCCACCGCGCGGGCCCGGGCGACGACCCGATCGAAGCGGGTGACTTCACCCGCGATCACGGAACCCTGGCGGCCGTCGGGCAGATCGATCCGGGGCGCCGCCAGCCCGACCCGGGCCCGCACCGGGAGACGGACCAGCGGCCCCGTCCTCGGTCCGGACCACCGCGCCTTCGCTCCAGGCGTTGGCGGTTTTCCGCCAGCCACGGGCGATTTCGTGGTCGGTCTCGAGCGCGTAGCCGATGTGAACCCAGCCCTGGTAACGGTCGTGCTCGAGCCGGACCCGGCGCCAGTCGCCCTGGTGCTCCAGCACCCGCGCCGTCTCGCCCAGAACCAGTTGGGTCACCTGCTCCGAGCGGATGGCCGGTTCCCGCAGGACGGGAGCGACCCCGGCGAGTCCGATGAGTGAGGTCGTGCTCACTTGGCCTGGCAGGCCTTGCAGAGACTGACACCCTGAAACGTGCAGACGATGCAGATGAACGTGCCGCATTGCTCGCAGGGATAGCCCTCGGACGCGCGCTCCTCTCGTCCGCAGGCCCGGCAGGCCATGGCGTCGTGCTCTTTCAGGTCTTCCTTCTTCATGGAGTCTCCGTGGGCCGTGAGCCGTTAGTCAGTAGCCTACCATGGTCCAAGGGCCAACGGCCAACGGCTAATGGCTAATGGCTCAAAGGCGCCTCGCCAAGACCATCCTCACACTCCCGACCCGCTCACACCGCAATCGCATACCGCTTGATCTTGTTGATCAGGGTGGCTCGGGAAATCCCCAGCTCCTGCGCCGCCCGGGTGCGGTTCCCGCCGTGGTGCCGCAGGGTGCGCTCGATGTGAGCCCGCTCCAGCTCCTCCAGGCTCATGGGCGTGTGCCGGCGATCGCCGGGCCCCGGGCGGTTGCGGAACTCGCCCGGCAGGTGCTCCAGTCCGACCGCCGGCTGCCCGCGGGCGAGAATCAGCGCCCGTTCGAGCACGTTCCGCATCTCTCGCGCGTTCCCCGGCCAGCCATGGGCGAGGAGCCGCTCGAGGGCGTCGGGGCCGACCGATCCGGGCGCGTCCGACAGCATTCGTTGCAGCTCGTTGACCAGTGCCAGGAGCAGCGAGAGCCGGTCCTCCCGCGCCCGGTCGCGAAGCGGGGGCAACGTCAGAGGCATGACGCTCAGTCGGTAGACAAGATCCTCGCGGAACTGGCCGGCTTCAATGAGGGCGCCGAGATCACGGGTGGTGGCGGCGAGGATCCGGACGTCGGTGGTCAGGTCGCGGGTCCCGCCCACCCGGCGGAAGGTGCGGGTCTCGAGCAGGCGCAGCAGCTTGGGCTGGAGTTCGGCGGGCAGATCGCCGATCTCCTGGAAATACAGCGACCCGCCGGACGCGGTCTCCACCAGACCGAGGCGACGTTCCCGGGGGTCCTGCTCGCTGGCCCGCTCGATGCCGAACAGCTCGGCGTCGAGGGTCACGGCACTCTTGCCGAACGCCTGTACGTCCACCAGCGGCCCCGCGGCCCGCGGGCTGAGCTGGTGGAGCATGCGCGCCAACCAGCCCCGTCCGACCCCACTTTCGCCCTTGAGCAGCACGGGCGTACGCTCGGAGAGGGCGACCAGTCCGACCTCCTTGATCAGCGCCCGCATGGCGGGTGACTCGCCCAGGGATTCCAGTCCTTCGCCGGGCGCCGCTCGCAGCAACAGCAGCTCGTTCAGCCGCCGGAGCCGGACCTTGTCGGCCACCCGGGCCACCGCCGCGAGGAGGTGGTCCATGTCGACCGGCTTGGTGAGGAAGTTCTCGGCGCCGAGCTGCATCGCCTGGACGGCGGTCTGCACATCGCCGTGCCCGGTTAGCAGGACGACCGCGGCGTTGCGCTCTCGCAGCCGGCGGAGCGCTTCGAGGCCGTCCATCCCGGGAAGGTGGAGATCGAGCAGCACCACCTCCGGCTGCAGCCGATCGTAGGCGGAAATGCCGCTTTCGGCATCGAGCTCGCGCGCCACCTCGTAGCCGGTGCGCTCGAACACTTGACCGATGGCGCGGAGCACGTCGACGTCGTCGTCGATGAGGAGAACCGAATCAGGCATCGCGGATCCTCGCGATCCGGGTGGGGTCGCGCGGCAGCCGGAAGGCGAATTTCGCCCCGCCGTCGGGACGGTTTTCGCCGTGAATTTCGCCGCCGTGCGCGCGGACAATACCATGGGAAATCGACAGCCCAAGCCCGGTGCCCTGCCCCTGGGCCTTGGTCGTGAAGAACGGTTCGAACACCCGGGCCAGTGCGTCGGCGGGAATCCCGGGGCCGGTGTCGAGCACCTCGAAGCCCGCCCAGTCCGCATTGGACCAGGTCCGGACCACCGCTTCCCGGCGTTCATTCCCGGCCATCGCCTGGGCGGCGTTCACCAGCAGGTTGGTGATGACCTGGCGGATCTGGTCGGGATCACCGCTCACACTGGGGAGCGTCGGATCGAGGCCCAGCGTCCATACGACTTCGTGATTGGCCAGCGTCGGGGTCGCGGCGAAAGTCTCGCGGACAATGGTGTTCAGATTGGTGTCGCGCCGCTCCAGCGGGCGCAGCCGCGCGAAGGTCAGCAGGTCGTTGACGATCCGGGCGGCGCGCATGGCCTCCCGCCGGACGGTGTCGAGTCCCTGGGCCACTTCCGGCTGGGTGGCGCCATCGAGTTGCAGCGCCTGGGCCATGGCGGCGATCCCGGCCAGCGGATTGTTGAGCTCGTGGGCCGCCCCCGAGACCAGGCCGCCCAGAGCCGCCATCTTCTCGGAATGGCTAAGGCGCTCGCGCAGTTCGACCTCTTCGGTGACGTCGCGGGCGATGGCGAGCACTGCCTGCAGGCCACCCCGTTCCTCGACCGGCACGGCGACCACCGAGGCCTGGCGCACAGTGCCGTCGATGCGGCGGAACCGGCACATGAAGTCGCGGGTCTCGCCCCGGAAGCTCCGGGCAAGCTCGCTCTCCACGTCGGGCCACTCCGCCGGCACCACGAAGTCGGCCAGCCGGGCCGCCGGGGGCGGCGCGGCGAGGCCCACCAGGCGGAAGGCGGCGCGGTTCGCCGAGATCAACAGCGCGTCCCGATCGAGCGTGAAGATCGCCAGCGGCGCCCGGTTGAAGAGCGCCCGGAAACGCCGCTCGGAGCGGCGCCGGGCCTCGGCGGCCAGCCGCTCCCGGGTCACGTCGCGAACCACCGCGACGGTTCCGGCCGGCACCCCGCGCTCCTCCAGCGGGGCCAGCGAGACCTCCGCGATCCGCGTTCCGTCCGCCCGCCGGATGAAGGTCTCGAACCGGCGCGCGCCCGAGGCGCCCCGTGCCGCGGCGGTCCCCTCGCCCGGCAACAGGCCCTCGAGCGGCTGTCGGAGCAGATCCGGCGCCTGCACGCCGAACAGCTCCGCCGCGGCCGGGTTGGCGAACAGCACCCGGCCGTCCGGCCCGGCGAGGACAATCGCGTCGTTGGCGGTTTCCACCAGCCGGCTGTAGCGCGCCTCGAGCCGGACGTAGTGGGTGAGGTCATCGAGGGCCACCACGAACCCGCCGTCCGTCCGCGGGGTGGCAGTCAGGGCGACGTGCTGCCCCCGCGGGGTCGCCAGGAACAGGCTCACACGGTGCCCGCGCTGCCGGGCTTCGGTGAGCGGATCGTTCCCGCCTTCGGGCCAGTCGACGAACAGCCGGGACAGCCGGAGGCCGGGAAGCGCGGTCACGCTCACGCCGGCCAGGCTGGCCACGAACCGATTGGCGCGCTCCAGCCGCCCTTCGGCGTCGACCAGCGCCAGCCCATTGCCAGTCCCGTCGAAGGCCGTCTGCCACTCGGTCTTGACCCGGACGACGGTGTCCAGCAGACGTCGGATGCCGATCGCGAGGGCTGCTTCCGCGGCAAAGGCCAGCGCGAGGATGCGCTCGTCGGGAGAGTAGGCCCGCGGTTCATCGTGATAGAACGCCAGCCACCCGATCACCCGCCCACCGTAGCTCAGGGGCAACGCGGCCACGCCGGCAAAGCCTTCCGCCCGCACGGCGCCATGGATGGGGCTGGTCACGTCCTCGCGTGCATCGGCCATGAAATAGGCCTCGCCCCGGAGCACGGTGCTGCTGGAATGGGCCTCGCGGAATCGGGCCCGGACCGTGTCCACGTACTCGTCCGACAGCCCCAGCGCCACCACGGCGCGGACGTCGTCGCCGCGGTCGTCGAGCAGGTAGACTCCCGCCCGGTTGGCCCCGAAGACTCGCACGCCCTCCTCCGCCACGGCCCGGACGGTGCCGGCGGTATCCTCGGTATCGGCGAGCAGGTGGGCGACTCGCCCCAGCGCGGCGACGTGGGTGGCGGTCATGAGCGGGCCGGGGCGATCACGTCGATCGCATGGGGCACGATTTCCGCCGTGAAGGGAGTGGTCCCATGGGGCTCGCCATCGAGCTGCACCGGCTCGGCGGACTCGGTTTCGACGCTGACCACGCGGCCCCGCGCGTAGCCGACGAACCCCGGTCCCTGGCCGGCCGTAGAGCCGCCCTCGCGCAGCAGTTCCCACACCGCCCGGACGCTGTCGATGAAGCTGTCGGCCCGGAAGACGACCACATCCAGCAGTCCGTCGTCGTGGGTGATGCCGCTCCGCAGCCGGACGTAGGGCGGGATCACCTCGCCACAGTTCGCTACCAGCACCATCGCCGCCCGGGTCACGTGCTCGACCCCGTCCACGGTGATCCGGTGGACGGTACTGCGGATGTCGGGCACCAGGCGGAAGGTGGTCGCCACGTAGGCGGCGAAGCGCCAGCGCTGCTTGTCCCGGGCGGTGGTGGCGGCCATCACCCGGGCGTCGAACCCGGCGCCGCAGGCGACGGCGAAGTAGTGCGTACCATCGGCCCGCTCCATCCGGCCGAGATCGAGCGGCGTCACCCGGGCTGCGAGCAACGCCTTGGCGGCCCGTACGGGATGGCTCGGCATCCGCAGGTTGCCGGCGAGCAGATTGCCGGTCCCGCCCGGGATCACGCCCAGCGGCATGCCCGTCCCGACCAGTGCCGCCGCGGCCTGCATGGTGGTGCCATCCCCCCCGAACACCGTGACGACATCCATGCGGTCCCGCACCGCGTCGGCGGCGAACCGGCGGGCGTCCCCCGGACCGGTCGTGGCCCGGAGCTCCACCGTCCATCCTCCAGCGCTGAGCGTGTCCGCCACCGCACGCACCACGATCCGATCGGTGCGGGCCGCGGCGGGGTTGGTGATGATCAGCGCCCGGGTCACGGTTCAGTACTCCCGATCCCAGAGCAGGTCGAGGCCGATCTGGTACTTGTTGACCGAAAGCGCCGGATTGAGCTGGGCCGCCTGACAGGTGTACGCCGGCTCCACGCTGGTCTTGAGGCGGAGCTGGCGTGACATCCGGAACTCGGCGTTGGGATAGAACCGCTGCGCGTTGGTGCAGAGATCGGCCACCAGGGCGACGAACCACTTCCGGCCGATCTGCCAGCCCGCCGCGACCTGGGCCACCTGCGCCGAGCCGTTGGGCCCGCCGATGCCGGTGCCCCCCGTCGTACCCGCCCGGATGTCGAGGTAGTCGATCGGCACGCCGAGGTCGCTGATCAGGGTCCGCTGCAGTTCGCTGGAAAAGGCGCTGGTCAGGTACGAGACCCCGGCCTGGACCGCGGCGTACTGGCTGCCCTGCGTCCCCTGTCCCTGCAGGCTGAACGTGGGACGGCCGAACATGAGGTAGGACACCAGCTCGGTCTGGGACAGGCCGGGCCGGTTGACGGTGGGCGGGCTGAGGAGCTCGAGCCGGGGCTGGAGCATGGTCCCCGAGATCCGGGCGATCACGGGAATCTCCTCGTTGGTCTCCGCCGCCGTGACGACATGGGTCGCCTCGATGTCGAGTTCGGCGTTCAGGTCCGGCGTCCCGAAATAGCGCACGGTGCCGCGATCGACGGTGAACTCCCGCGTCACGAACCCGCCGATGCGGAGCGCGTAGCTGCCGCGAACCGCGGTGAGCGTCCCGTCGTAGCGATACTGGTCACGCACCTTGTTGACCGTGACGTTGCCATCCAGCTGGATATTGGCTTCGCTCGAGCGGAGCCAGAAGCTCTCGCCCATCTGGACCTGCAGGGTGTCGATGGTCAGCGAGTCCAGGAACCGGTTCTGGAAATTGGCGCCCAGCCGCTCGGTGCGAATCAGGTCGAGGTCGATCAGGCCGGAGTCACCGGGATTCTCGAGATCGACGATCCGCTTGGTGATCAGGTCGGCGAAGTGCAGGTTGCCCGCGTCGGCCGTGACCCGGCCGCTGAGCCGCGCCCCGAGCACCGGCCCGATCACCCGTACCGTCCCCGTCGCATCCAGGGTGAGGAATCGCCGGACGTCGATGGCGCGAAACCGCCGCGCCCGGACCAGCACGTTGAGCACCGGCCGGGTCAGCCGGGGAAACCGCACGCTGCCGGTCGCCCGGAGGCTGCCATCGCCGCTCCGGCCGCTCAACGAGTCGACGATCACCGAGTCACCCGCCAGATGAGCGAGCGCGTTCACGCCGTCGAACCGCACCCCCAGCCCGGGCACGTTGGCCGACGCGCCCTGGATCTCGACCACGCCGCCGAGCTGCGGCGCATCCCAGCCGCCCGTCACCTCGACCTGGGCGCGGAGGGTTCCGCGGACCCGCCGGAGGTTGCGCGTAAACGCTTCCGCGATGGCGAGGTCGGTGCTGTCCGCCACGACCCGCACGAACAGATCTCCACTCACCTGGCGGCGTGGAACCGCCCGGAGCGCCAGATCGAGCGGCAGCGCCGATTCCACCCGGAGCACGGCCTGGCCGGTGCGCCAGAGCAGGAGGTTGACCTCCAGCCGCCGGTCGGCGTAGGCGACGATGCCCTGCACGTACGGGGAGCCGAGATCGCCGAACGACAAGTCGGCGACCGCGGCGGTCCCGTGAACGGTCGGGAGCGCGGCGGTCCCGGCGATCTCGAGATCGAGCTGCACCGCCCCCGCGACGTCCGTAGTATCGCGTTCGAGCAGGGCATAGACGTCGCGCAGGTCCACCCCCACCGCCCTGAGTTCGAGCCGCCCCGGAGTGGACCGCGGGACTCCGCCCGACACCGTGAGTGACCCCGAGCCGTCTTCCGCTTCCAGCTGGAAGGGCGAGAGGTCGAGCCGCCCTTCGGCGAACGTTGCAGTGGCCGGGTCGCGGAGCCGCCAGGCGCGACCCGGCAGCGTCGCCACCAGACTGTCGAAGCCGACGGTATTCAGGCCGACACGAGACCAGAACTCGCCGCCCCCGGCCACGGTCGCGCCACCACTGAGGTTGGCGTTCCCGTACCAGCGAAGCGAGTCCCGGAAGCCGCCGGCCACCAGGTCGAGATCGTTCAGCACCCATCGTCCGATCTCGAGGGTGTCCGATCGGAGCGCGGCCCCGATCTCCTCCCGGGCGCCCCGATTCCACCCGAACGTGAACGCCAGCCCCGGCGACCGCAGGTCGCGCCATCGCAGGTCCACCGCCCGGGCCCGAACCAGAACCCGGGGGGTGCTGACCGAGCCCAGGACCTCGACCTCACCGTCGACCTGGCCCCGAAGCGGCTCCGGCACGGCGCTGTCCGCCGGGGGCGCGGCGATCCGATCCAGCATCCGGTCGAACACCGAGAGACTGTCGGCGTAGAACGACCCCTTGAGGCTCGGCTCCTGGCCCTCGCGCCAGGGGAGGATCCCGCTTGCAGCCAGGCCTCCGCCCGGCCAGCGCACTTCCGCCGTGTCCACCACGACCCGCCCGCTGGCACCCCGGACCACCGCCTGCACGCTGTCAAAACCGACCTCGTCGACGCTGGCCCGGCTCAACGCCAGCGTCATCGCCCCGGTCGGCCCGGTGAGGGTGTCGAGGGTCCCGTCCAGCGCCAGCCGCCCGGTCAACCGGGTGCTCGGTCCGGCTCCGCGCAAACGGCGGAGATCGAGCCCGGCGAAACGGGCCGTGAGGCTCTCGGCCACGAAAGTCCCGCCCGGCCGCGCGATGGTCCCGGTCACCGCGAGCGTGCCCAGCTCGCCTTCGACCGCCGTCACCAGCCGGAACCGCCCCGTGGTTCCCGTCGCCTCCAGCAGACCGCTCACGGCGCCCTGGACGGGGATGTTCGGAAAGCTGGGCCGGACCCCGTCGAACACCAGCGGGGCCAGGTTGAGCCGCGTGGCAAAGCGGAGTGAGTCCTGCCGGGTATCGAGCGTCGTGATTCCCACGGCGCGGCTCTCGGGATGTTCGCCGTCCCGGTGGGTGATCGCCCCCTCAAAGGTGACCGCGCGCCAGGCCCCCCGGAGCACGCCCGACAGCTGCGCCCGCCCGTCGAGCTCGACCGCGGGAGCGACCAGTTGCACCGTGCGGAGATCCAGGTCTGCTGCCGCGACCGCCAGGGTGTCGAAGACGGTGCCATCCGGTCCACCCAGCACCAGGTGACCCGCGGCCGCCAGCGTGGAGGTGGCTCCACCTTCGACGGCGGCGTCCACGAAGGTGACGTTGGCATCGATGTCGAGCCCGTCCCGGAATCCGGCGCCGCGAAGCGTGCCGGTCAGCGTTCCCGTGAGCGGCACCGTGTCGAGATAGGGCCGGGGCACGTCGAGATCGAGATCGACCAGATCGAGCTGCATGTCCTCGACCCCCAGCCCCCGCCGCCGGTCCACCAGCGCGGTCACCTCCCCCGTGATTCGCCCCTTGGCACCCCGGACCTCGAGATCGCGCAGGGTGTAGGCCGCCAACTCATCCGAGCGCGAGCGGGCGGTGACGACCGCGTGTCCCCGCAGATCGGGGAAGTCGGGCGAGATCCAGCGCAGGTCGCGCAGATCGAGCCGGGTCGCGTCGAGCGTCAGGTCGTAGAGCAGCGGCCCGCGGGGCCAAGTGATGACCCCACCACCGGTGAACCGGCTGTTCTGGAGGGCCGCGGAGTGCGCGGTGAAGGCGAGGCTGTCGCCCTTGGTCCACAGATGGGCGGACAGGTTCACCAGCCGGATCGCCGGGTCGCTTACGGCGGTGGCGAGCGAATCGATGTCGAGCGTGGCGGGCCCGCCATCCGGGGAACTCACCCGGATCCGGGAGAACCGGGCCTCCAGGGCGTCGAACTCGACGACCCGGCGGAGTCCGTCCGGGGTCGCCAGGATCACCCGGCCGGGCCGGGCCCGGTCGGCGGCCAGCGCCGCGGCCACCTGTGCGGGGGTCCGGGAAGTATCGGGCGGATTCCACGGTAGCCGAATCTCGACGTGCCCGCGCCGGACCCGGACGTTGCGGAATTCCACCAGCGCAGGACGCCCGCCCCCCGGCCCCTCGCCCAGCTTGAAGACCTCCTGGTGGGTGAGGCGTCCGTTCTTCCGTTTCACGATCCGGATGTCCGGCTGTTCCAGCAGGGCCTCGTCGAACACGAACCGCCCGGCCAGCAGGTTCGGCAGCGCGAACCCAACCGACAGCCTTGGCGTCGAGACGAAAGGTTGCCCCAGCGTATCAAGGATCACGAGATCCTCGAGCACCAGCGACCCGACGAACGACCCCGTCACCCGCCCGACCTCGAACCGCCCCCGGAACATGCGGGTCAGTTCCGGCCCGATCAGCCGTCCGAGGGTACGGTTCCCCGCCTCACTATAGAGGACGGCCACCACCGTCCCCAGGGCGGCGGGGAGCAGGGCCAGGACGACGGCCGCCAGCCAGCGAAAGGGGGGACGCCGCATCAGAACGGCTGCCCGAAGCTGAAATGGTATGTCAGGCGCCCGCGCCGGCGCTGCACGAAGTTCGTCCGGACCAACGTCAGCGTCCCGCCGCGCTGCAGGTACAGCGCGCCGGGTTGCTGATCGTAGCCGTTGTAGGCCACGTCGAAACGGGCGGGACCGAGCGGCGTCACCAGGCGGAGACCGGCGCCAGGCGTCACCCGGAACCGGATGGGAGCCAGGTTGGTCCGGCCGCGTTCGTACAGCGTCCCGCCGTCGACGAACAGCGCGAGCCGGAGTCGCTGACCCCAGATCGGCGCCGGCACCCGGAGTTCGACTTGGGCCACGCCCAGGGTGTTGCCCCCGGTCGGGCTGAAGCGGGGACGCACCCGGCCGTCGTCGACGGCAGCGAGGGTGGAGTCCCCGGTGGAATCGTCGTCCACGGCTTTCACGACGTAGACCACCGGTCCCAGTTCGTTGCGGTCGTAGCCGCGAACATCGTTGGGCCCGCCGGCGTAGAAGCGCTGTTCGGGCGGAATGAAGTTGCCGCTGGCGCTGTCGAGCGAGACCCGGGGCGAGAAAATCAGCCCCCCCCGCAGGTGCCAGCTCAGCACGGCGGACGACGATCCGAGGGTCCGGTACCACGCCATGTCGCCGCTTGCCCGGGTGAAGGTCTGCAGCCGGGCCGACCCCGTGAACCGCGAGCTGTGGCTCAGGTCGAAGGCGTAGAGGTGACCCCGGCTGGGATTGAGCGGATTGTTCTGGCGCGGCCAGGCGATCCCGGCCCCCACGATCCCGAGCAACCGCTTCTCCCGGAGGCGATCGGTATCGTCGGGGGTGCAGGCGTTGAAGAACGCGCAGAAGGTGCCCGCGGTCGCCTCCGTGCCACCGAACGAGAGCCGGTAGCTCAGGGTGATCGGCACCCTGCGGGCCGTCTCCCGGGTCAGCGTCAGGGCTCCGCCGATCTCTTCCCGGCGATAGATGGCGAACTCGCTCCGCCGCTCGGCGAACAGGCTGGCGGTGTTGGTGATGTCGGGAGTAAAGAACCGCGGTTGACGGACCAGGGCGGTGACGTTGTAGTTCACCCGGGACGACCCGATGGTGTCGTCCTGCAGGCTCTTGCAGAGGGAGCGCTCCAGGCCGAATCCGAGCGGGCGCCCGACGCCGACCTTCGACACCCGGCCCGAGATGTCGAACAAGCGCCCGGTGCCGAACAGGTTGCGGTGGGTCCAGCCCGCCCCGGCCCGGAAGCAATCGTTGGTGGCGTAGCCGACGCTGCTCCGCAGGCGATGCGATTTCCCCTCCGCGACCAGCACCGCCACCGGCACCACGCCGCTCTCGAGCTGATACCGGGCCGAGTCGATCGTGACCGTGGCCAGTCGGAAGAGCTCGGTCTGGTACAGTTTGCGCTGGCTCTGGAACAGGTCCTGTTGGGCAAAGCGCAGCCCGGTGCGGGCCGAAAGCAGCTGGCGAATGAAAGTGGTGTCGACCCGCTGGGCTCCCTCCACCCGCACCGGACCGAACACCGACCGGGGACCCGGCACCGCCTCGAGCGAGACCGTGGCGGTGCGGGCCGGCCGGTCCACGCTGAAGTTGCGGAACACTTCGGCCGCGGGATATCCGCGGTTCCTGAGTTTGGAGACGATCGTATCGGCGCTGGCCTGGAACAGAAACCGGCTGAACGGCGCGCCTTCGCGGAGCGGAATATCCCGGAGGATGCCGCCGGCACCAACGACCGAGTCGAGCCCCGTCACCGCGACCGCCGTCACCACGATCGGTGGGCCCTCCGTGATCTTGAAGGTGAGCCGCACCGCGTCCGGGCTGAATCGGGCCACGGTATCCACCTGCACCTCCATGAAACCGCTCTGCCGATAAAGCAGCGTCAATCGGAGCACATCGCGCCGGAACTCGATCGGATCGAAGTACCGCTTCTCCCCCAGCCCCAGCCAGCGCACGTACCACTTGCGGGCAAACCAGCTCGAGTTGGTGGTGCCGATCGCCACGCTCAGGGTATAGTCGTCCAGGGCGTGGTTGCCCTCGAATTTGAGACCCCGGATCACGCTGGCGGTATCTTGGGCCTCGGCGCCGATCGGAATCGCGGTGAGCATCCCCGCCAGCGCGCCGGCAGCGAGAACGCGCGTCACAAAATCAGACAGGGGACTGGCCGGGCGCGGCACGCGCAATTGAGTTTGACGACATGATCCAAGTCCTGTAGGATGGCGGGGTTACAGCGCAGAGTCAACGCCGACAACCAGCATCCATCGAGTCCCGAATGATACGAACGTTGTCCACCGTCGTCGCCCGCGTCAAAGGGCGGGTCGCAAGCGCTTATGGAGCTCGCTGGCTGGCCATCCCGCTGACCCTCTCGGTCGCCCTCTCCACCCTGCCCCACCCGGTCGCTGCCCAGCTGTCCCGCACGGCGGTCCGGCGGCTCGATTCGCTGCTCCAGGCGCCGCCATTCCACCGCAACCTGTGGGGCGTCGCCCTGATGGATGATCGCGGCCGCCTGGTCTACGGCCACAATGCCGACCGGCTTTTCATGCCGGCCAGCAACACCAAGCTGGTCGTAAGCGCGCTGGCCGCGGCTCTCCTTGCGCCGGACTGGAGCGTGGCAACCAGCCTGTACGCCGCCGGCCCCGTGAGCGACGGCATGATTCAGGGCGATCTGGTGCTCTACGGGCGAGGTGATCCGACGTTCAGCCGGCGCTGTTATTCCGTCGACACCCTGCTCGGCGGGGCGTGCGACCGCGATCCCGCAGCCCGGTTCGGCGAGCTGGCTCGGGCGCTCAAGGCGAATGGCATACGCGCCGTGCAGGGCGATCTGGTGGGCGACGGGAGCTGGTTCGACGGCGAACTGGTTCACCAGGATTGGGGGAGCTACGACCTCAACTGGTGGTATGCTGCGCCGGTCGGCGGCCTGGCCTTCAACGACAACAGCGTCGAGATCACCTGGAAACCGGGTCCCGCCCTGGATGCCCCCGCGATCCTCACGCTCGATCCCGACCTGGGCGACGTCACCCTCGAGAACCGCACCCGGACGGTGGGGATGGGGGGGGAGAGCGACATCGGAGACCGGATGTACCGGGAACCCGGGACCCTGCACTTGTGGGCCGAGGGCACGGTGACGGCGGAACACAGCGGCGGCACCGAGTCGTTTGCGCTCCCCGATCCCAGCTTGTATGCGGCCCGGGCCCTCCGACGGGCACTGACGGAAGCCGGGATCAGCGTGCTGGGGACGACCCGAAGCACCACCGACTCGCTCGCGTACCGGTACGCCCGCCAGTCGCCGCCGCTGGCCGAAACCCGGAGCCGCCCGCTCCGGGACTGGATCTTCCCGATCCTCAATACCAGCCAGAACCTGTTCGCCGAGATGCTGCTCAAACAGCTGGGCCGCCAGTTCGGCGCCGCCGGAAGCTGGCGGGAAGGGCTGGCCGTCGAACAGCGGTTTCTGATCGATTCGGTCGGTCTCGACTCGACCCTGTTCGCCCTCGCGGACGGCTCGGGACTCTCGGCGTCCAATCTGGTCGCCCCGCTGGCCTTCGCTCGCCTGCTGCAGTTCATCCGCCGGCATCCCCGGTTTGCCGATAATTTCGCGCCCGGCCTCCCGCTGTCGGGGGCCGTCGGGTCGCTCAAGACCCGCTTTATCGGTACCCCGCTCGAGGGCCGCGTGCGAGCGAAGACCGGCAGCATCGCCCGGGTGAACACCCTGTCGGGTTACTTCGACCTGCCGGACGGCCGGACCTTCACCTTCTCCGTGCAGAGCAACCACCACGCTCAGGGGAGCCGGCGGACGATCGCGGCCATCGATTCGTTGGTGGTCGCCATGGCGAAGGCGGTCAGTAGGAAGAGGTGAGAGGTGAACGGTGAAGGTGAAAGGTGGGTGGGGCACAGCGAATGTGAGTGGGGTACCGATGCAACTACTGCTGATCCGACACGCCGACGCCGGCGACCACGACCCGGCGCGCTGGCCTGACGATTCGCTCCGGCCGCTGACCGCCAAGGGCCGCAAGCGGCATCGCCGGGTGGCCAAGCGGCTGCGGCGCCGCGGGCTGGTGCCGACGCTGCTGCTGGCCAGTCCGTGGCTGCGCGCCTGGGAGACCGCTCAACTCACCGCGGATGTCGCCGGCGGTCCCTCGCCGGTGGCCTGCCCCGCCCTCGCCGCCCCGCCGGATCTCGAGGCGCTGGCGACCGCGGTCGGGCGTTCCGGGCTGGACGCGGTCCCGGCGCTGGTGGGCCACGAACCCTGGCTCGGAGAGTTCGCCTCGCTGCTGCTCACCGGTGAGCCGCACCGCCTGGTGATCGCCTTCCCGAAGAGCGGCGTCCTCGGCCTCACCGCGGACTCGGTTTCCGCCGGCGACGCGGCGCTGGCCTTCTTCTGGAACCGGTAGAACCGTGAGCGGCGGCCAGGGGTTGGGTCGTCCACGGACCCTGCGCCCCCTGTATCACGCCGCTATTTTCAGGCCCCATGTCCTCGACCGCCCCGCTCCGCGTCGCCATCGTCGGCAGTGGCCCGTCCGGCTTTCATGCCGCCGAACACCTGCTCAAGGTCGAGCCGGCGGTGGCGATCGACCTGTTCGACCGGCTGCCCACACCGTTCGGGCTCGTCCGGGGTGGTGTGGCGCCGGACCACCAGAAGATCAAGTCGGTCACCCGGGTCTATGAGAAGATCGCCGCTCAGCCCACGATGCGGTTCTTCGGCAACGTGACCATCGGCCGCGACCTGAGCCGGGACGACCTCCGCCGGTTCTACCACGCCGTGATCTATGCCTATGGAGCCCAGCGGGATCGGGCGCTGGGAATCCCGGGCGAGGAGCTCGAGGGCAGCCACGCGGCGACCGACTTTGTCGGCTGGTACAACGGCCACCCCGACTACCGCGAAGGCCGGTTCGACCTCTCCCAGGAGAGCGTCGCGGTCATCGGCATGGGGAATGTTGCCGTCGATGTGGTCCGGATCCTGGCCCGGACCCCGGAGGAGCTGCAGAGCACGGACATCGCGGAGTATGCGCTGGAGGCGCTCCGCGCCAGCCAGGTGCGCCGGATCTACATGATCGGGCGGCGCGGCCCGGTGCAGGGGGCGTTCACCAATCCCGAGCTCAAGGAACTGGGCGAAATGGCCGGGGCCGACGTCCATGTGCGGGCCGACGAGCTGGAGCTCGACCCGGCGAGCGCGGCGCACCTGGCGGGCGACCGGGCGGCCGAGAAGAACCTGGCGACGCTGCGCCAGTTCGCCGCCCGGACCGCAACCGGCAAGCCTCGCACCATTCACCTGCGCTTCCTGCTGTCACCGGTGGAGTTCCAGGGAAGTGGCCGGGTAGAGCGCGTGGTGCTCGGCAGAAACCGGCTGGTCGCCGGACGGAACGGCGACCTTCGGGCCGAACCCAGCGGGGACCGCGAGACCCTGCCTGCCGGCCTGGTCTTCCGGTCGGTAGGCTACTTCGGCAGCGGAATCCCGGGCGTGCCGTTCGATCCGGCCCGCGGCATCATCCCGAATGACCGCGGCCGGGTGTTGGACCAGACCGGCCAGCCGCTCCCCGGCGAATTCGCGGTAGGGTGGATCAAGCGGGGCCCAACCGGCGTCATCGGCACCAACAAGCCCGACGCCGTGGAGACCACCGACCTGCTGGTGGAGGATTTCTCGAGCGGCCGGCTCAACCCGCCGGTGGAGCCCGAGCCCACCGCGGTCGACCGGGCCCTTGCCGGGCGTGGCGTTCGGGTGGTGTCGTGGTCCGACTGGCTGAGGCTCGACGAGCTCGAGCGGCGCCAGGGGAACGCCGCCGGCCGGCCACGGCTCAAATTCACCCGGGTTGAGGAAATGCTCGCCGCTCTGGAGGCCACCGATGCCTAGACCAGGAAGTTCCACCGCCCTGCTGGTACTGCTCGCGATTTCCGGCTGCAGCGCCCTCGGCAACCTGATCGAGGATCTCGGCACCGAGCGGCCACCCGCCCCCCTCGACCTCGCGCGGGTGGCCAGCGATGCCCGGCTGGACAGTTCCGGGGCCATCGCCGGTAGCTTCATCGGGGAGGGCACCAGTCGCCAAGTGCACCTGCTGTCGAGCGACACCGGGCTCATCGGAGGGCTGGCCCGTCGCTATCGTCCCGAGCGCGACCGCAGGGGCGACATCTGGCAGTGGCTGGCTTCGCGACGGGTCTTCGCGATCAGTATCGATCCCGTGAGCGACTCCGCCCTCGCCCGCCAGGGTATCCTGGTGGGCTCGCCCGACGGGCACACCCGGGTGAAGCTGCAGACCATTCTGCTGCACGGCTCGAGTTGCGGCTGGCGGGGCAGCCAGGCGGAGTTGATCGTGCACCCTCTGCACAGTGGCGGGCCATCGCTCCGCGGCCCGGTGGTCGGGGCGTTCTTCGCGCCGGAGGACTGGTTGAGCCAGACCGATCGGCAGCTGCGTGACCCGGTCGACCAGCCGTCACCGGCGCTCACCGACAGCCTGATCGAGTGGACCGCCCGGGCCACGGACTCGATGCTCGCGCGCCAGCTCACCGGGCGGGACCTGCCGTTGGCCCGGGCCGCGAACGCGCCCCTGTCACTCAACGGCCTCGAGGACGAGGATGCCGTCGATGTGCTCGGCTTCCGGCTGGATGACGGTCGGATCCGCTATGCGGTCTCCCTGCGCGAGCGGCGACGCACCGCCCGGGGGCTCGAGGTCCTGGCCGCGGCCGTGATGGTCTGGGACGCTACGGGCTCATGGCGGCAGGTGGTGTTCCGGCCGACCCTGCTCGAATACCGGCGGCGCCGCCTCGCCCGCGCCTACGCCGGCGCGACCCGGGCCCTCTACTGGCGCCGACTCGACGCGGTCAGCGGCTTCGCCTTCAACCGGGACTACCTCTGGATGGAGCAGGTCGACGTCGAGGATGGCAGCGTCCTCTGGGTCATGCTCGAACCCCGCAGCAATACCGTCGTCGCGGCGGCCGAAATGGAGGGACCGTGCTAGAGGACTCGATCGATCCGACCCCGGTGTCCGGCCCGCCCCGGATCCGACCCGTGAGGTGCCGGTGACCGGGAAACAACTCGACACGCCCCGGCTGGTTCTGGTCCCCTTCGAGCCGGAGGCGATCGACGCGCTGCTGGCCGGGGATCTGCCGCGCCTGGCAAGGCTGACGGGACTCACATTCCCCACACCACTGCGCCCGCCACCCCTCATGGAAGAGGTGCTGCCGCTGGTGCGCGACCGGCTTCGCGAGGAGCCGGCCAGCCTGGGATGGTGGACCTGGCTGGCCGTGGACCGGGCCACCAGTCAGGTCACCGGCGCCCTCGGATTCGGCGGGCCACCAGACGCCGAGGGCGCGGTCATGATCGGCTACGCCACCTACCCCGGGGCCGAACACCGGGGGTACGCCACCGAGGCGACCGCGGCGCTGATGGACTGGGCTCTTTCCCAGCCCGGTGTCGAGCGGGTCTGCGCCAGTATTCCGCCGGACAACATCCCCGCCCGACGGGTCGCCGAGCGAGTGGGCATGCGGGTCGCGGGCACGGTATGGGAAGAAGACATCGATCACGTGCTGCTGTACGAGCGACGGCGGTGATCGGGTGAAGATCTACACCCGGACCGGTGACGGCGGCGAAACCGGGCTGTTCGGCGGCGGACGCGTCGGGAAAGATCACCCCCGCGTCCAGGCCTACGGCGACATCGACGAGCTCAACTCCAGTCTGGGGGTGGCCCGCGCCACCTCTCCGGCGGGGTTCTTCGACGAACAACTGCAGGCCATTCAGCGCGAGCTCTTCGCCATCGGCGGCCAGCTCGCCACGCCCGATCCCGACCGAGTGAAGAAAGCGCTCGAGAAGGCCGCCCTGTCGACCGCCGCCGTGACCCGATTCGAGCAGCTCATCGACGAGGCCGACCGCGAACTGCCGGCGCTCACGGCCTTCGTTCTTCCGGCCGGGACCCCCAAGGCCTGCGCCCTCCACCTCTCCCGCACAGTCTGCCGCCGGGCCGAACGCAGCGTCGTGGCCCTGGCCCAGCGGGAGGAGATCCCCACTCTGTTCGTGGTGTATCTGAACCGGCTGTCCGACCTGCTGTTCACCCTGGCCCGGCTGGCCAATCATCGGGACGGGGTGGGGGATGTGACGTGGTGACGGTGGTGAAAGGTGAAAGGTGAAAGGTGGGAAGGCCAGGTGGGCTGAGCTCCGTCCTCACCCCTCACCTTCACCCTTTCACCTTTCACCTTTCACCTTTCGCCCATCACCTTTCACCCTTCACGGTCGCTTCCCCAACGCCTTAGTTTTGTCCCCCATGCCTGCCGTCACCGTCCGCCACGCGCTGGGCCAGTACCAGGTTCAGGTGGAGCCCGGGATTCTGCTCTCGCTGCCGCAGCTGCTCGGGCAGGCGCTGGGCCGGCGGAAGCTGGTGCTGATCACGGACGACACCGTGAGCCGGTACTACGACGAGTGGACCCGGGCCACCGAAGAGGCCCGGGCGCTTGGCGCCCGGCCGACCGACGCGGGGATCCGGCTCCGGTACGACGCCCGGCTGACCTTCCCCGCCGGCGAAGCCAGCAAGACCCGGGAGAGCTGGGAGCGCCTGTCCGACGAACTGTTGATCCAGGGTTTCGACCGGCAGACGGCGATCGTGGCCCTCGGCGGCGGGGTCGTCGGAGATCTCGCCGGCTTCGTCGCCGCCACGTTCATGCGCGGCATCCCGTACGCCCAGGCGCCTACCACCTTGCTGGCGATGCTCGATGCCGCGGTCGGCGGCAAGGTCGGGGTCGACACCCCCGTGGGCAAGAATCTCATCGGTGCCTTTCACCCCCCGGCGGTAGTGGTGGCGGATCCGCTGACGCTGATGTCGCTTCCCGATCGAGAGTTTCGGATGGGGTTCGCCGAAGCCATCAAACACGGGCTGATCGCCGACCAGGGGTACTTCACCTGGCTGGAGGCTCAGGCCCGGAAGCTGCTCGATCGGGATATGGAGGCGCTGACCGCGCTGATCCACCAGAGCGTGATGATCAAGGCCGCGGTGGTCAGCGAGGATGAACGGGAAGGCGGCAAACGGGCTATCCTCAACGCCGGACACACAATCGCGCACGGCCTCGAGCAGCAGTCCGACTACCGTCTCCCCCACGGCGAGGCGGTTGGGCTGGGACTGATTGCCGAATGTCGGATCGCGGAGCGGATGGGGCTGGCCCAGAACGGACTGGCCGAACGCGTGACAGGCCTCGTCAGCGCGCTGGGACTCCCGACCCGGACCGGCGCCGGCGTGCACGTGGCCCGGGCGCTCGAGGCCATGCTGCTCGACAAGAAGAATCGGGAGGGCCAGGTGCGGCTCGCACTGCCCACCGGGCTCGGCGCAATGCACGAGGATAAGGGTCACTGGACCGTGCCTGTGACCGAGGAACTGCTCGCCTCGGCACTGGTCGGTTTGAACTGAGGCACATATCCCGCTGAGTTATCCGCACGGTATCCACATCTCAACTTCTCCCTAAGCGCTTACTGCACAAATAATTACCACTTCCGCGGATGGTTCAGCCAATCTCGCCTTTTGTGGAGGAAGTGGACAAACGCTGCAACGGACTACTGGCTAACGATTTGTGATGTGGATACAGAATTCGGCTTGACCAGTTTTTTGGCGCCTCCTATATTCGCACACCATTTCCGCGGCCACCCCCCAATTCGGCCGCATCTTCTCAAAAAATCAGCCGGTCAACACACCCTCGCGGAGCATTCATGTCTGCGCAGCAAGGAAGCCGGGCCAAGGCGTTTTTCCGTCCCGTAGCCACTGGCGCATTTGACCAGTACCTGCTGGACATCCAGAAGCTCCCGATGATTACCGATCCGATGGAAGAAAAGCGATTGGCCCGGTTGGCGCAGAAGGGGGATGAGAAAGCGGCGGAACGGCTGGTCACGGCGAACCTCCGCTTCGTCATTTCCTACGTCAAGAAGTACCAGGGCCACGGCCTGGACCTGTCCGAGCTGGTGGCGATCGGCAACGAAGGCCTGCTCAAGGCCGTGCGGAAATTCGATCCCGATCACGGGGTCAAGTTCATCTCGTACGCCGTCTGGTGGGTGCGTCAGGCGGTGCTCAAGGCGCTGGCGGAGCAGACCCGGAGTGTCCGGATTCCGCTCAATCAGAACTCGGCGCTCATCAAGATGTCGCGCGCCGAGCTGTTCCTGGCCCAGGAGCTGGGCCGAGAGCCCACCGACGAGGAGATCGCCACCGCCCTCAACGACAGTGTCGACAACATCCGCTCCGCCCGGCGGATGACCTCCGCCGAGCTCTCCCTCGACGCCCCGGTGGAACGCAGCGACAAGACCAGCGGAACCCTGGGGGAGCGCTTCGCCGGCACGGAAGGCGGAGACATCGAGGAGCGAACCGACGCCCGTCTGATGCGGGAGTTCATCGACCGGATCTTCGAGCGCTACCTCACGCCGCGAGAGCGCAAGATCCTGTACCTGTATTACGGCCTGGAGGAGGGCAGCGAAGCCCTCACCCTGGAGAAGATCGGCGAGTTGCTGGGCGTGACCCGGGAGCGGATCCGCCAGATCCGCGAGCGGGCCTTCGAGAAACTGCGGGAGTCACCCGACGTGAAGGGGCTCAAGGGCTTCTGGGTGGCGGCCTAGCCCCGGGACGCGCGACAGGGCGACGAGGCGACGGGGCATAGTTCCGGCCCCGTCGCCTTTTTGTCGCCTTGTCGCCCCGTCGCCTTCCCCCCCATACTTTCCTGCATGCCCTCCCGCCTCCCCCTTTTCTCGCTCAATCACGTGCTCTTCCCGGGGGAGATGCTGCCGCTGCACATCTTCGAGCCCCGCTACCGCCAGCTGCTGGCGGACTGCCTGGAGGGGGACCAGCGGTTCGGCATTACCGCCTCCGAGTCGCCCGGCCCCGGGACGATCGGCTGCGTGGCACGCATCCGCGGCACCCAGGCCATGCCCGATGGTCGGTCCAACATCGTGGTGATGGGGGAGAGCCGGTTCGGGGTGCGGGCCCTGCTGGCGGAGGGAACGCCGTACCCCGTGGCGGCGGTCGAGGAGTTCGGCGACGAACCCGGCACCGCTCCCCTCCCCGCCGAGACGGAGGCGCTCCGCAGTCTGGGAAACGCACTGCGCGAGACCCTGGGGGTGCTGGCCGATCGGCCGGGAGATGCCGTCGAGTGGGACGAGGACATGGAAACGCTCACCTTTCAGGTGGCCGATCTGGCGCAGCTCGAGCGCGAGACCCGGTCCACCCTGCTTGCCTGCCGGTCGACCCGGGAGCGGGTGCGGACCCTCAGCAGCCTGCTGCCGGCCCAGATCAACCTGCTCCGCTTGCGGGCGGAGGTACATGTACGGGCCCGGTCCAACGGCGCCGGCCATCCCGGCCACGACATTGTGCACGGCTGATGCGCGGCGATCTGGTGGCGGCGCTCGGGCGGATCGTGGGTCCGCGGTGGGTGCGCCATCGGCCGGCCGAACTCGCCACCTACGCCGCTGACGGCCTGCCGACTCACGAATCGTTGCCGGGCCTGGTGGTCCTGCCGGGATCGCGGACCGAAGTCGCCGCCGTGCTCCGCCTGCTTCACCTTCTGAAAGTCCCGTTCGTGGCGCGAGGAGCGGGAACCGGGCTTTCCGGCGGGGCGCTTGCCGCGCGGGAGGCGGTCCTGGTGACCCTCACCCGGATGAACCGCATCCTGCGGATCCAGCCGGAACGCCGGCGCGCGGTCGTCGAGCCGGGAGTGGTCAACGCCAGGCTGTCGGAGGCCGTGGCCAGTCACGGGCTACACTACGCGCCCGACCCTTCGAGCCAGAGCGCCTGCACCATCGGTGGCAACGTGGCCGAGAACGCCGGTGGCCCGCATTGCCTCAAGTACGGGGTCACCACCAATCACGTGACCGCTATCGAGGTGCTGCTGGCCGATGGTACCGCGGTGTCGCTGGGTTCGCCCCAGGGCGAGCCCTGGGGGCCCGACCTGGTGGGGCTGTTCGTGGGGAGCGAAGGCATGTTCGGCATCGCGGTGGAGATCACCGTGCGACTCGAGCCGATCCCTCGCGAGATCCGCACGATCTTCGCCGATTTCATGGTGCTCCGCGACGCCAGCGAAGCGGTCTCCGCGATCATCGCGTCCGGCATCGTGCCGGCCGCCCTCGAGATGATGGACCAGTCGTGTGTCCGCGCGGTGGAGGCCTCCATCTACGCCACCGGGGCGCGGACTGATTCAGCGGCCGTGCTGCTGGTCGAACTCGACGGTTCACCGGAAGCGGTCGCGGCCGACGGCTCGGTGGTCGAAGGCCTGCTCCGTACCCACGGCGCTCGCGAGGTCGCCGCGGCAACCGCGCCGGCCGCTCGAGCCCGTCTCTGGCAAGGTCGCAAGAAGGCCTTCGGCGCCCTCGGCCGGATTGCTCCCGACCTGGTGGTCCAGGATGCCGTGGTGCCTCGGTCGGTCCTGCCCGAGATCCTGGACCGGATCGCCGCGATCCGCGATACCTACGGACTCCAGATCAGCAACGTGTTCCACGCGGGCGACGGCAACCTGCATCCGTGCATCAGCTTCGACCGCCGGAACGCGGCCGAGGCCGGGCGGGTACAGCAGGCCAGTCGCGAAATCATGCAGGCTTGTCTGGCCGCCGGGGGGAGCATCACCGGCGAGCACGGCGTGGGCAGCGACAAGCTGGAGTACATGGTCGAGGCGTTCGATACCGCGTCCCTCGAGCAGATGTGCCAGGTCCGGCAGGCGTTCGATCCCGACTCACGGGCCAACCCGGGGAAGGTCTTCCCGATTCACAGCTGCCGCGAATGGCGGCGGGGGAAATCGGCATGACGGGCGCCGTCGAACGGCGGCTCAGGGGCCTGCTCGGGCCCGAAGGCCTGGAGCGCGACCCGCACGGCCTGCCGCGCGCCGTCCCCGAGAGCGACGATGCGCTGGCACTCGTGTGTCAGGCGGCCCAGGATGAGGGATGGAGATTCCGGCTCGAAGGCCGGGGCAGCTGGCTGCCGCCGGATGCGCCGGCGGATTTCGCCCTGTCGACCCGCGGGCTGACCCGCATCGTGCGCGTGAGCCCGGCCGACCTGGTCGTGACCGTCGAGGCCGGCGTCACCCTGGAGTCGATCCGGGCCGAGCTCGCGAAGCACCGGCTGTGGCTCGCGCTCGATCCGCCCGGGCGGCCCGACCGCACCATCGGCTCGGTGGCGGCGACCGGATCCGCCGGACCGCTCCGGCATGGATTCGGTCCGGTACGCGACCATGTGCTGGGATGTACGGTCTGCACCGGAGATGGACGGCTGGTGAGTTCGGGCGGGCGGGTGGTCAAGAACGTCGCGGGGTACGACCTCACCAAGCTCCATCTGGGCGGCTTCGGCGGCTTCGGTGTCATCACCGAGCTGCATCTCCGGCTGCGGGCGGAACCCGCCACGGATATCACGCTGGTGGCGCGGGGCGGCCGTCACGAGCTGGTCACCGCCGGCCAGCGAATCGCTGAGGCCCAGATCGCCGCGGTCACGCTGGAGTTGCTCGGCCCCGCGCTGGTCGCCCTCCCTGACTGGACGCTCGCGGTCCGCATCGCGGGCACGTCGGAGGGGGTAGAGGCCGAGGCCGGCCGGCTTGCCCGGGAGTCCGGCCTCGACTGGGAGCGTCTCCCGGCGGAACGGGCGGCCACCTTCTGGACTCTGGTCGCCCGGGCGCCGCTCGGGGGACCGGTCGCGATCCGGCTCGGCGGTCTGCTCGACAGCCTCGACGACCTGGTCGACCTCGTCACTGGTGCACTGGGCGAGGGCATGGTGTCGGCCGGCGCCGGGACCGGGGCGATCCGCTGGGCAGGTGACGCCGAAGCCGACGCGCTCCACAGCCTGCGGCAACGGGCCGCCGAGCGGGAAGTGCCGGTCACTCTGGAGCGCGGGCCGTGGCAGCTCCGCCGCGTGGTCGGACATTTCGGCGCCTACCGCGAGGGCGTCGGCGTTCTGGTCGAACGCCTGCGAGAGACCTTCGACCCCAGGCGAGTGATCGCGGTGGCCCTGGAGGGGGAGATCGGCAGCGGCCGGTAGCTGGGATGACAGGGTTCTCCTCGCTCGACCCGTGCGTACACTGCGGCTTCTGTCTCCAGGCCTGTCCGACCTACCTCGCGACCGGCGATGAGGCGGACAGCCCGCGCGGGCGCATCGTCCTGATGCGCGCCCTGGAACGGGGCGAGATCCCTCCCAGCGACACCGCCCTCCTGCAGCACCTCGATGCCTGTCTCGGCTGCCGCGGCTGCGAGCCGGTCTGTCCCTCGGGGGTGGGCTACGGTCACGGCCTCGAAGCCGCCCGGGAGTTGCTCGCCCGGTCACGCGGGCTGCGCCCGCTGGCGCGAGTGGTGCTCGGGGTGTTCCGCCGACGCTGGTTGGGGCGGCTGGTCTTTGGAGCGACCCGGCTCATGCGGAATCTCGGTCTGGCGCGCCTGCTGACCGGACCGGACCGGACCGGCTTCGCCATGGCGATGGTGGTCGCAACCCGGCCCCGCTCATGGGAAGCGGCGCCGGCCGGCGCCCGGCCTCAGGCTCCCGACGGGCCGGCGGGAACCGTTGCCCTGTTCCGTGGCTGTGTCATGCAGGGGCTGTTCGACCACGTCCACGGCGCCACCAGGCGAACGCTCGAAGCCAACGGGTATCGGGTCGTCGAAGTTGGCGGCCAGGTCTGTTGCGGGGCGCTGCACGAGCACGGCGGCGACCGGCATGGGGCTGAAGCCCTGGCTCGAATCAACCTCAGGGCCTTCCACGGATCCGCGGACGCCATTGTGGTGAACAGCGCCGGGTGCGGAGCGCTGCTCAAGGACTATGGTCGTCTCCTCGGCACCGCAGAGGCGCACGCCATGGCGGCACGGGTCCGGGACGTGACCGAGCTGCTCGCAACTCGTGGCCCCCGGCCGGGTGGTCGCCTGGATCTCGACGTCGCGTACGATGCGCCGTGCCATCTGCAGCACGCGCAGCGGGTGCAGGAGCCCCCGCTCGCCGTGCTCAGGGCCATTCCCGGACTCAACGTCCAGCTGCTGCCGGACTCGGATCGCTGCTGCGGCAGTGCCGGCATCTACTCCCTGCTGGAGCCGGCCATGTCGCGGGCGGTGCTGGATGCCAAGATTGCGACCTTCGCCGAAGCCTCCCCACGACCAGTCCTGGTGCTTACCGGGAACCCGGGCTGCCTGATGCAGATCGGCGCCGGACTCTCACTGGCCGGCCACACCGCGACAGTGGCGCATCCGGTCGAGCTGCTGGACTGGTCGTACCGGGTGGGAGGGGTGTACGAGAGGTGAGCAGTGAGTGGTGAGCGGTGAGCAGTGAGCGGTGCGCAGTGAGCAGTGAGCGGTGAGCGGGAAGTGGTGAAGGGTGAAGGGTGAAGGGTGAAGGGTGAGCGGTGAGCGGTGAGCGGGACGAGGAGAAGGGTGCGGGTGAAAGGTGAGAGTGAGCAGTACGCGGTGAGCGGGACGGTGAGACGGGCGTGGGTGCAAGGTGATCTGCGTCGAGTTCCCGCCCCGGTTATTATCCCAGGATGCCCCGTGCAATCCTGTTCGATTTCAATGGTGTCATCGTCAATGATGAGCCGCAGCATTGCGACGCGCTGATTGCGGCGCTCGCGACCTATGGATTTACGCTGGAGCGCTCGGAGTACTATCGCCGGTACCTGGGGTTCGATGACCGGGAGTGTTTTCGTTTCACATTCGAGCGGATGGGCCTGCCCGCCGACGAGGCCCTGCTGGCCGAGGCGATCGGCCGGAAGGCGGCACTCTACGAGCGCGCCATTCGCTCCACGCTCGAACTGGTGCCCGGATCGGCCGACTTCATCCGTCGCGCGGCTGGTGGAGGATACCGGCTGGCCGTTGTGTCGGGCGCCCTGCGGCGTGAGATCGAACTGATCCTGGGCGAAGCCGACCTCCGCACCAACTTCGAGGTCATCGTCGCGGCCGAGGACGTCAGCCGGTGCAAGCCCGACCCCGAGGGGTATGGGGCGGCCCGGGCCGCGCTCGGTGTTCCGGCCCGCGAATGCGTGGTGATCGAGGACTCTCGTCCCGGACTCGAAGCCGCCCGCCAGGCCGGGCTGCGCTGCGCCATGATCACCACTTCCCACTCGGCGGCGGAGCTGGCGGACGCCGATCTGGTCTGGGCGGATCTCGAGAATCGCGATCCAGCCGATCTGCCGTGGGCCTCGTGATGCAGCCGCCCGTTGCCATCGATGCCGCGCGCCTGGGGCGACTTCAGCATGGGGCGGTGATGATCCGCCTGCCGGCATCGGTCATCCAGGTGCATGGACCCGGAGCGCTGCAGTGCCTGCAGGGCCTCCTGACCAATGACCTGGTACAGCCGGGCGACGGCACCATGATCTACACGGCACTGCTCACCCCCAAGGGTATGATCGTCGCCGACATGTGGGTCATGCGGCTCGCCGCCGAACGACTGCTCATGATCGCCGACCCGGCGTCCAGCGTGGCGACCCTGGCGGTGTTCCGGCGTTCGATGCCGGCCCGGATGGCGGTAGTGGACGACCTCTCGGCCAATCGGGAAACGCTGTGGCTGTGCGGCGATCGCGGCCTTGCGTGCCTGGCCGCCGCGGGCTTCCCCCTGCCGGACGCCGACAACCGGGTCGTGGTCGACGGGAGCGGCGAGGCTGAGCTGCTGGTCGCCCGGCCGCATACGGGCGCGCCATTCCGCGCGCTGGTTGTTGGTTCCCAGGAGCGGCTCATCGAGAGCGTCGCGGCCCTCGCCGGCGCCGGAGCGAGTGCCGGGGACGCCGACGATCTGGAAGCGGCGCGGATCCTGTCGGGCTGGCCGCGGCTCGGCGCCGAGATCCTCGAGAAGACTCTCCCACAGGAAGTGCGGTACGACGACATCCAGGGTGTGTCGTACACCAAGGGGTGCTACCTGGGTCAGGAGACCGTGGCCCGGCTCCACTTCCGCGGCCACACCAACCGTGAACTCCGGGGGCTGGTGTGGGAAGGCGCTCCCACGCTGGAGGATCGCTCGGTCCGGGGCAAGGAAGGCAACGAGGTCGGTACGATCGGCTCGCTGCTCGTGCTGCCGAATGTGACGGTCGGTCTGGCGATCCTCCGCCGTGAAATCGGCCCGGGGGACGTGGTCACTACGGGCGGGCGGGCGGCCCGGGTAGTCTCGCTCCCCTTCACCTCCCTCGCCTCCTGACGTAATCCGCCTCACCGGCGTTCGCAGGCCTCGTCCGGCCGGCCCGACCGCTCGCGCGTCGGATTACATCTGGCTGGCGGTATCCCGCGGTATGGCAGTATCGGCTGCTGGGGTGGAGGCGGCGTTCGTGGTGTCCGCGGCCGGGGTGGCCTCATCCTTCTTGCCACACGCCACGACCACCAGGACCGCGAGAACGGCGAGGGACTTCCTCATAGTATCCTCAGAACGATGAAAGGGTGAGACAGCCGCCAACCAAACCGCCCCGCGACCCCGGGGCGAAATGCCGCGCCGAAGGTACCGCCGTGCCGGCCCTTGTCAAGCAAACCTTCGAGTCACTTTTTTGTTACCTTCCAGTATGACTCGACTCCCTCAGACCCTCGGTGACCTGAAGCGCTCGCCATGGGCCGAGCCGCCCCTCCGGGGCCGGACGGTCCGCGACGAAGTGCGCGCAAACCTGCTGCGTCTGCTCGAGCGGGACGAGCCGCTGTTCCCTGGCATCCTCGGGTACGACGACAGTATTGTGCCGCAGCTCACCAACGCCCTGCTGTCCCGACATCACTTCATTCTCCTGGGGCTCCGGGGTCAGGCGAAGAGCCGGATCCTCCGGCAGCTGACCGCGTTCCTCGACCAGGCCATTCCCATCGTCGCGGGCAGCGAGGTCAACGACGATCCGTTCGCGCCGATCTCGAAGTTCGCGCGGGAGCGGCTGGCGGAGTGCGGGGACGCCACCGCCATCGGCTGGCTGCCGCGCGAACAACGCTACGTGGAGAAGCTCGCCACCCCCGATGTCACCGTGGCGGATCTGATCGGGGACGTGGACCCGATCAAGGCCGCCCGGGGCGGACACCTGCTCTCCGATGAACTCACCATGCACTTCGGGCTCCTGCCCAGGGCCAACCGGGGCGTCTTCACCATCAACGAGCTGCCGGATCTCTCCGGCAAGGTGCAAGTAGGCCTGTTCAACATCATGCAGGAGGGCGATGTCCAGATCAAAGGTTATCCGGTGCGCCTGCCGCTGGACGTCCTGCTCGCCTTCACGGCGAATCCCGAGGATTACACCGCTCGCGGAAAGATCATCACCCCGCTCAAGGACCGGATCGGATCGGAGATCATCACCCATTACCCGCGTACCGTCGAGCTGGGGATGGCGATCACGGCCCAGGAGGCGTGGACCGCCCGCGCGGGGATCCGGATCGAAACGCCGGATTTCGTGCTCGAGGTGATCGAGCGGGTGGCGTTCGAAGCCCGGCAGGACAAACGGGTGGACAAGCGCTCCGGCGTGAGCCAGCGTCTGCCCATCAGCGTCCTCGAGCACGCCGTCAGCAACGCCGAACATCGCGGTCTGACCACCAAAGAGTCGAGAGTCGTCCCCCGCATCAGCGACGTATATGCGGCCGTGCCTTCGATCACGGGCAAACTGGAACTGGAATACGAAGGCGAACTCCAGGGCGGCGAACCGATCGCCAAGGACCTCATCCGCCGCGCGGCCGGTCGGACTCTGCAGTCCCGCATGCCGGAGGTGACTCTCGACGAGATCGTGGAGTGGTTCAACGGTGGGGCGCGCTCAAGATCCTCGGCGATGAACGGAGCGATCTGTGCCTCAAGGGGTTTCAGGTCGTTCCGGGTCTCGTCGCTGCCGCCGTTGCCGGCGGACTCGCGCCGCGGGACGACAAGCCCACACTGGTCGCGGCCTGCGAGCTGATCCTGGAAGGATTGGCGGACCAGAAGCTCATCAGCCGCTCGGAGGAGCTCGGCTATTCCCGGGCCAAGCTGGACCGGAGGGACCCGATGGGGGGATATGGGAAGGGACTCAATCTCGGCTGACGCGCGGTAGCGGCACGCGGTACGCCATTCCCGCCAAGCCCCACGGTGGCGCCGCCGGGCCTGCCCTACCAGTTCCGCCGCCTGGCCTCCGCAACGATCACCGTGGCCGCCCCATCCAGTCCAAGCAGGCCGGTGTTGAGCAGCATGTGATAGTGGGCAGGATCGCTCCAGTCCCGTCCGTAGTGCTCCCGGTGATACTGGGTCCGCTGGGCATCGGTCTGGTCCATCAGTTTTTCGGCGGCCTTGGCGTCGAGTCCCTCGGCGCTCATCGCGAGGCCGATGCGGAACGAACGGGGCGCCACGAGCTTCACGTGCAGCGCGTCGATCGCGGTCCCCAGCACCGCCGGCGCGGCCCGCCCCACGAGCACCACCCTGCCTTCGGCCGCCACTTCCTGCACCACCATCTCCGTGATCCGTACCAGACCCGGTGCCGCCTCACGGACGGCGACGCCCAGTTCGGGGACGGCATACTCCTGCGAGGACGCGGCCAGGGCGCGGGCCAGCCGCTCGACAAAGCCGGGGATGCGTTCGTCCTGCCGGGCGACGATTTCAGGGGCGAGCCCTGCCCGTTGCGCGACCCGATCGATGATATCGTTATCCACCACGCTCCACCCGAGCCGGCCGGCGACCAGTCCAGCCACCTCGGATCCGCCTGCACCGAACTGACGGGAGATGGTGATGAGCATGATCAAGAAGGGTGAGGGTGAAAGGTGAAAGGTGAAAGGTGCCGCCGGGGCGACGATAGCTGTCGGGTGGGTGCGACCGCAAGGGGTTCGGTCCCCGCAGTCCGTTCACCCTTCACCTTTCACCTTTCACCCTTCACCTTCTTTTGGAAGGCGAAGCACCGCGACCACGCAGATCACCGCCCCGACCGCCAGGCTCGCGGGCACACCGTAGTGTTCGGACACCCACCCGGCCTGCAGCGAACCGAAGGGCGCCATGCCGAGTACCATGAGGGAATAGAAGCCCATCACCCGCCCGCGCAGGAAGTCCGGGGCCCGCGTCTGGAGTTCGGTGTTGGCGCTGACGTTGATCAGGACCATCGCGCAGCCCGCGATGCCGAACAACGCCGCCGACAGCCACCACGCTCGACTCAGACTGGATACGGCCATCGCCAGGGCGAAGAGCAGGCCGGCCGTCCGGATGATGGTGTATCGCGAAAACCGGTGACCGATGGCCGCCATCGCGAGCGCCCCGGTGCTGGCGCCCACACCCACCCCAGTCATCAGGCCCCCGTACCCGGTCGCCCCCATGGCGAGCACTTCCTGGGCATAGACCGGAAGCATGGTGATGAACGAAGCACCGAACACACTCACGATGGCGGTGAGGGTGAGCAGGGCACTTGGGCCCGGCTGGCCCAGCGCGTACAGCGCACCCTCCCGAAAGGTGGTGGCCGGGGCAGCCCCCGACGCGGCTCTCGGCACGTCCCGGCCCCGCATGAGTCCGAAGCTCACGATCACGGCGATGAAGCTCGCCGCGTTCAGGAAGAAGCACGGCGCGACCCCCACGGTGGCGATCACGGCGCCGGCCACGGCTGGTCCGATGATCCGCGTCAGGTTGAAGTTGGAGGAGTTCAGCGCGATGGCGTTCATGAGGTCATCGTGACCGACCATGTCCGCCAGAAACGTCTGCCGGATGGGCACCTCGAAGGCCGACGAGGTACCGTGAACGACCGCCAGCACCATGACCCAGGGCACGGTGATGTGACCGGTCGCCGTGAGGACCCCCAGGGCCAGCGCGTCCAGCAGCATCAGTGACTGCAGCATCACCAGCGCCCGGCGGCGCCGGACACGGTCGGCGAGGACGCCGCCCCACAGCGTGAAGAGCAGGATCGGCAGGGACCCGAGCGCGCTCGTCAAACCGACGGTAAACGCCGAGCCGGTCAGCTCCAGCACCAGCCACGCGACCGCCACTACCTGCATCCAGGTCCCGGCCAGAGAAACGAACTGTCCGATGAAGAACAGTCGGAAATCCGGGTGCCGCAGGGCTTCGAAGGGGTTTCGGGCGACGGGTCGCACGGGGGGAGGATAAGGTGGTCGGGGGGACGGGGGAACGGGGAACGGGGAACGGGGAACGGGCGCGAAGGACCTGAGGTACCCGCAGTACAGCAGGGGGAATCGCACAGGCTCATCCCGCTCCGTTCCCTGTTCCCTGTTCCCTGTTTTCCGGCTTACCTTTCTACCATGCGGTACACGACCTACTCCAAGTTCATACCGGGCCTCGCGGAGGCGGTGAATCTCCAGGCGCTGCTGGATCAGCTCGGGGATTTCCTCCTGCAATCGGGGTTCGCCGGGGAGAGCTGGTGGGGGGACGAGCCGGGCGATCGGTCGCTGGAGGCCCTGCGCGAGGCGATCCTCCGGGCGCTGGTGGAATCGGGTCAGCTGACGCCCGAAATGATGCGTTTCCTCCGGGGCGAATCATCCGGGGACCCGGCCCGGGACGCGGAAGCACAACGTCAGCTCGCCGAACTGCTCGATCAGATCGTTCAGCGGCTCATGGACGAGGGGTACCTCAATCTTACCGAGGCACCCCAGATGCCGTCCGGTTACACCTCGTTGTTCGGACCGCAGGGACAGGCGCGATCGGCGGCCCAGCAGGTCCAGTTCGCCTTGACCGAGAAGGGCGCCGATTTCCTCGGCTTCAAGTCCCTCAAGGAACTGCTCGGCAGCATCGGGAAGTCGAGCGCCGGCGCCCACGACACCCCGCACCTCGCGACCAGTACCGAGGCGGAAGCGGCCAGCAAGCCGTACGAATACGGCGACACCCTGAACCTCGACGTGCCGGCAACGCTCTCGCGGACGATTGCCCGCGAGGGGCTCCGCGTGCCGCTGAACATCGATTACGGCGATCTGATGGTGAGCCAGTCGGAGTACCGGTCTTCGGCGGCCACGGTCCTGATGCTCGACTGCTCCCATTCGATGATCCTCTATGGCGAGGATCGGTTCACGCCGGCGAAAAAGGTCGCGCTGGCGCTCACCCACCTGATCCGGACCCAGTTCGCCGGCGATGCGATTCGCTGTGTGCTGTTTCACGACACGGCGGAAGAAATCCCGCTCGCCGCGCTACCCGCGGTGCAGGTCGGACCCTATCACACCAACACCGCGGAAGGGCTCAAACTGGCCCGGCGGATCCTGACGGCCCAGAAGAAGGACATGCGGCAGATCATCATGATCACCGACGGTAAGCCGTCCGCGATGACCCAGCCGGGCGGTCAGGTGTACGTCAACTCGATCGGGCTCGACCCGCGGATCCTGGAGGCGACCTACCGGGAAGTGGCCAATTGCCGGCGCGCGGGCATCATGATCAACACCTTCATGCTCGCCCGGGAGCGATCGCTGGTCGAGTTCGTCAAACGAGTGTCGGAGATCTGTCGCGGGAAGGCGTACTTCACCAGCACCATGACGCTGGGCCAGTTCATCCTGATGGACTTCATGAAACGGAAGACCCGCCGGGTGTCGTAGGGGCGACCCGACGGATCGCCCCTACGCCATCCGGCGCATCATTGCGCCACCACCCGCTTCACCGACTCCCCCGCCGCAATCGTCGCGTCGCCATTCTCGAGTCCGTTGATGAGCGCCAACTCCGCAATCGGGATTACCGAGGGGTATTGCTGATTGTACGCCGCGAGGGTGGTCGCCGTGGACACCCTGGCGATGTCGATCCGATTCGGTTTAACGGCGAGTGCAGCCGGGTCAGTCAGCCGGCGAAAGCTCCCCACGAAAGCCTGGAACGTCCGGTCATAGGTTGCGTAGGGTGCGGCGGTGATGCCGAGTAACTGGTAGGTGCCCCCGCCATATGAGATGAACGCCGCGAGACCGTGGAGCACGCTGCCGTCCTGGTTCTGGGCGTCGAACGGTGCAAAGGCCGCCGGGTTGCCGTGGATCGTCGTTTGACTGGTCCGGCCCGCCCGAACGCCCTCCTGCCCGAGGAACTGCTGTAACGCCTCGGCGGGCCGGGCCTGCCCGGCGTGGGAGAGCTGCACCTGGGCGTCCTGCTTGGGGCTGACGCCCACCACGGCCTGCGGCTGGTTGGCGCGCTGCCATCCGTCGGGGAAGTCGAGCTGGAGGGCCAGGTCGGGGTGCAGGAACGCGTTCCCCTTGAAGAACCCCTGTCGGGGGTTCTCACCGAAGACCATCCCGTCGAGCTGCCGCAGGAAGGCCTCCCGGTTCACCTTCTTGTCGTCCAGCGGAACCGTCAGCCTCGCGATGCGCCGGCGTGTCATCTCGATGCGGTTGCCGGGATCCGGGTGGGTGGATTGCCATTCGGGGATCCGCTGGCCCGCGCGCGCGGTGACTCGCTGCAGGATGGTGAACATGTCGATCATCTTGCGGACGTCGTATCCATCGCTGAGCGCATACCGAAACCCGAGGTCGTCGGCCTGGCTCTCGTCGTCACGGCCGTACTTGAGGAAGAGCACCCCCAGGCCCTGGCTGATGAAACCGAGATTCTGGGCGATCCTGTCGGACGCGATGGCGCCGGCGACCAGCCCGATCTGGGCCAGCTGCTGGCGCGTCATCTGCTGCACCGAGTGCCGCGCCGTGACGTGGCCGATCTCGTGTCCCAGCACCGAAGCGAGCTCGGCCTCGGAGTTCATGTGGGTCAGCATGCCCCGGGTGATGAAGATGAACCCGCCAGGCAGGGCGAAGGCGTTCACCTGCGGATCGTCCATCACCGTGAAGGCCCAGGGGAGCCGCGGTCGCTCCGTGCCGACCGCCATCTCGCGACCGAGGCCGCCGACGTAGGCCTGGACCCCGGAGTCCGGGTAGACGCCCATTTCCCGGGCCACCTGGGTCGAGTACTCGCGACCCATCGAGATTTCCTGCCCCTCGGAGACGAACGAGAGTTCCCGCTTCCCGGTGACGGGGTTGGTGGCGCAGGTCGTGATGACCAGCGCGCTGAGCAGCAGGCAGGCGGCGCGTGCCGCCGTTTGGAGCATGGTCTGAAAACGCACTGATCTGTCCTCCGCAAAGGCTACGTCCCGGCGACCACCCTAAACACCGGCGCACCCGCCGGCAAGCCGTCCCCGGCGCGCGGGCGTCGTCTTTCTATATAGACGCTGGAATCTGAGCCGCCAGTGCTGGAACCACGACCGGCCCGGCGGACGCCGGGCCGGTCGAGGCAGGCGGGGGAGCAGAAAGGATCACATCGCCGGAGCGCCCGCCCGGCTGGCCTCCAGCTCCTGGGCGAGCGGGTAGGCGTCGTAGACCCGCCGGAGGGCGTGAATCATGGCGCGAGAGTCCACCCAGACGGAGCGGGCCACGCGTTCGGTGAACAGAAAGCGGTTCGGCAGCATCTCGATATTGCCGTCGAAGATCAGGCCGACCACTTCGGCATCACGGTTGATGACCGGGCTGCCGGAGTTGCCGCCAATGATGTCGTTGGTCGACACGGCGTTGAACGGCGTATCGGGCGCGAGCGAGTCGCGCCGCTCCTTCCAGCGGGTCGGCAGATCGAACGGCGGCACCTCCCCGAAGGACATGGCCCGATCGTACAGGCCGTTGAAGGTGGTGTACGGCGCGGCGATCGTGCCGTTCACCGGATAGCGGCGAACCTCACCGTCGGAAATGCGGAGACTGAACGTGGCATCCGGGGCCACGCTGTTGCCGTAGACGCCGAGCAGCGCCCGGGCGACCTGCTCGTTAACCTGCGCCTCCCGGTCGGCGAGGTCGGTCACCTCGCGGCTCAGCGCCCGCTCCAGCGGATCGATCACCCGCGCCAGTTGAAGGAACGGATCCGAGGAGCCCGCCAGCTCCGCCGGGCTGCCCGTGGCAAGGGCCTTTCTGGTGTCTGCCGAGGCGAGGGTGGTGGCATCAACCATGGCGGCGGCCGCCGCTTCCGGAAGTGCGCCCCAGGAGCGCCTGGCGCAGCACGGGGTCGGTCACCGGCAACTCGCCGCGCATGGCGGTGAAGTAGGCCGTCAGAAGGGCCTTTTCCTGAACGAGGTCGACCGGGGCTCCGCCAAAGAGGTTGCGCTCGAGTCCCTGGCGGTTGGCTTCCTGATAGGGCAGGAGCCGGGCCGTGTCGGGTTTGGCCGTCTCGGAACCGTAGCGAAGCGTACCGAGCGCCAGCGTCAGGAGCCGGGAACCGTAGGCACCGGCCGCGTGGTACCGGCGTCGGACATCGATCTGCCTCCGCCGGACGGAAACGTCCGCGATCACCACCCACGCACGGCCGTACTGCCGTCTGAGCGCCGGGTCGCCGTCGACCCGCGCCCGGAACGACTTCTCCCATGCCCGCTTGTGCGCCATGAGCCGGGGATCGAGCAGGCCGGTCTGGTATCCAGTGATGGCCTTCAGGCTGTTCTCCAGACTGAAGATGGTGTTGCGGAGCGCCCTGGCCCGAGCCGTGTCCGACTGGGACAGCGCATGATAGGTGGCATTCAACCGCTTCAACTGATCGAGTTGGACCGGATACTGCACATCCCGGAGAAACTCGAGCTGAGCCATCGTGTTGAGGCGGCCGGTGGACCCGGGGTTGCCGATCACGAAGGTCAGATCGCCTTCCCGGGTCCCGGAGGGGCTCCAGGAAAAATGGTGCGGCGTCGCGGCCGGCTTGCCGTCGGCGTAGGCCCGCACGAACGACATGTCGAGATTCCAGCGCGGGTAGGTGAAGTTGTCGGGGTCGCCGCCGAAGAAGGCGATCTGGCCCTCGGGGGCGAACACTAGTCGGACGTCGTTGTAGCGTTGGAACCGGTACAGTTTGTACTGCCCGCCCCGATACATCGTCACCACCTGGCAGGAGACCTCCGCCGCCTTGCCGCAGTCCTCTTCGATCGCCTTGATGACCTTGGCCCGTTCGGCCGCCGCCGCCTTGGCGGTGGCCGTCGCCGGCGCCGCGCGCGACACCCGGTCCGTGACGTCGGTGATTTCCTCCAGCTGGTCCAGGAAGAGTCCCTGGCAGACCCGTTCATCCTCCCGCTTGGCGGCGTAGAAACCGTTGCTGAGAAAATCCTCGCCTTCCCGGGTGGCGCTCTCGATGCAGCCGCGAGCGCAGTGATGATTGGTCATCACCAGACCCTCTCCAGACACGAACGAGGCCGAGCAGATGTTCCCGTAGCGCAACGCCGAGCGCTGGACCCGCCCCAGCCACGCCTCCGGCGGGGTGAAGTTGTATCGCTTCGCCCAGTACTCCCGGGGCGGAGTATCGAAGGTCCACATCTTCCCGGTCTCAAGACCCGGGTACTCGCCTTCGAGGGCATCCTGGGCGCGAAGCGCGCCGGGAACCAGGGTGACGACGACGAGAAGAAGTCGGCAAAGCAGGCGCATGGCTCGAAGGGTTCAGGGTGAGACAGGCGAAACGGTCGTGGGAAAACTACGCAGGAGCACGCCGATCGGGCAGCCGGGGGTCAGACGATCCGGCCGCCCGCCCGACGGTTGTCGCTCACATCCGGGGCCAGAGCCAGCCGAATGCGCCCCCCGTCAGCAGCCCGTAGAACAGACCGTCGACGATGTCCTTGAACGCCGCGGACCACGGCCGGCCCATCCAGATGGCACTGGGGAGGGCACCCATGGCGTAGGACACGAAGGCCACCGTGCCGGCCACCTGGAAGACCCTCAGGTATGCGGTGCCGGGCCCGAGTGTGCGGCTGGCGACGTAGGCTGAAAACAGCGACACCACCAGGGTGAACCCGAACCACATTCCAAGTTGCGGCCCCATGTTCGGCACCCCGTTCGGGATGACCGTCAGAAAGGCGACCGGCCCTTCGACATACTTCTGCTGGACCTCGGGTTTCGCCTGTTCCTTGGGGTCAACGCAATGGGGCATGACGTACTGACCCGGCGGGGGAGCCGCCTTGCGGATTGCCGCCCGCACCTCGTCCTCGTTCGCCAGCTTCTTGTAGTCGGTGTTGTGCCACTTGATGACCATGTGGATGATGCTGCTGCCCATGAAGACCAGAAACCCGGCAAGCAGGATCGGGGCCCACAACTGGATCAGAGGGACCATCTGGCGGCTCCTGAGAAGGGAAGGAACGAGCTTCGATCTACAGCGCAGTCGGGCTTCGTCAAGAGGGCCGGGAAATCTCCTCGGCGCCTCGCGCGCCGGCTCGCATTCCCCAGCACAGCCACGCCCCGAAGACCAGGGACCCGAGGAGCAGGACCGCGGCTCCGCCGCGGGTCAGGGCAGCGATTCGGGTGTCGTAGTGCAAGGCATCGAATCGCCCCAGCAACCAGGCCCAGTCGTGCACGGCATCCTCGCCGAAACCGACCAGGTCGAGGTCGAAGGTTCGGGCGTCTCCGATATATCGGGCGAGGTCAATCAGGCTTGAGGCCAGCCAGGCGCCGGCGCCGGTCAGGCCGAAGAAATCGCGGTAATGAAGGAATAGCAGTCCGGCCCCGACCGGGATGAGCAACTGGGTGAGGCTTCCGCCGAGAATGGCCATGAACTCGCCGAATGGGGCGAAGAACAGGTGCCCCAGTTCGTGGACACCGAAGGTGATGCCGGCAAACAGTCCGCCGGCATCGGGGTCCTTGAGATGCCTGTGGCCATCCCAGGCGAGCACGATCAGCAGCGGCACCCGCCATTGCCAATATCGGCCACGGGCCCAGCTCCCGGCCTGATGGAAGAACGACCGCAATTGACCCCTGCTGTGGATGGAAGGACGGCCTCCCCTGTCCGAGCCGGCGGGCTCGGCCCGGGAAGGATGACGGCCCCCGGCGAGGCCGTCAAATCGCCCGGCGACGGGGGAGTTGCCCATCGCGCTGGCCGCCTCGATGATTCACGCACCCCACTCGGTTACCGCTGCCGGATCGAGGTCCCTTCGAGATGCTGCTGCTCGCCTTGCTGCTCCTGCAGGCGCCGCCTGAATCCCCGGCGCTGATGCCCCTCCCGGCTTCCCTGGAATGGGGTACCGGAAGACTGCGGATCGATTCCGCGTTCACCCTGCGGCTGTCGCGGTTCTCCGACCCGCGGCTCGAGCGTGGAATCGCCAGGGCGCTGGCCCGGCTCGAGGGTCGGATTGGCCAAGCCCTGGCCCGGCGCCCGGTCCGCTCCGGCGCCGCCACGGTCACGCTCGAAGTCGCCGGGGCGGGGCTGGCGGTGCAGACGCCGGAGGAGGACGAATCGTACCGGCTGGTGGCCACTCCCACCGGGGTCGTCATCGAGGCCCCAACGGTCGTGGGAGCGCTGCGCGCCCTGGCCACCCTCGAGCAGCTGGTGAGCGCCGATGCCGCCGGCTTCTACCTCCCCGCGGTCACCATCGCTGACCGGCCGCGCTTCCCCTGGCGCGGGTTGCTGCTCGACGTGGGCCGTCACTTCATGCCGCCCGAGGTGGTCCGTCGCACTCTCGACGGCATGGCGCTGGTCAAGCTCAATGTTCTCCACTGGCACTTGTCGGAGGACCAGGGGTTTCGGGTCGAGAGCCGGCGCCATCCCCGGCTGCATCGGCTGGGTAGTGACAGCCTCTTCTATACCCAGGAGGAGATCCAGGCGATCGTCGGCTACGCCCGCGACCGCGGCATCCGCGTGGTCCCGGAATTCGATATGCCGGGACACACCACCAGCTGGTTCGTGGGGTATCCGCGAGCATGCCAGCGCGCCCGGGCCCTACCAGATCGAACGCCGGTTCGGCGTCTTCGATGCGGCGTTCGATCCGACGCGGGAGGAGACCTACGAGTTCATCGACAGCTTCGTGGCCGAGATGGTCCAGCTGTTCCCCGATCCCTATTGGCACATCGGCGGCGATGAAGTGAGCGGCAAACACTGGAGCCAGAACCCGCGGGTACTGCGCTTCAAGCGGCTCAATCGCCATGCCGACAACGACGCCCTGCAGGCCTATTTCACCCAGCGGCTTTCGCGCATCCTGGCAAAGCACCAGCGCCGGATGGTCGGCTGGGACGAAATCCTCCATCCCGATCTCCCGGCAGGGTCGGTCGTACAGTCGTGGCGGGGCACCGAGTACCTGGGTCGGGCGGTGACGCAGGGGGTGGGAGCGATCCTCTCCGCGCCCTACTACCTCGACCACATGAAGCCGGCCGACGAGCATTATCTCGCCGACCCGCTGCCCCCGGGCAACAGATACACCGCAGAGCAGGTGGCCCGCGTGCTGGGCGCCGAAGCCTGCATGTGGGCGGAGCATGTGGACAGCACGACGGTCGACTCCAGGCTCTGGCCGAGGCTGGCGGCGCTCGCCGAACGATTCTGGAGTCCCGCCACCATCCGCGACGTCGACGACATGTACCGGCGGCTGTCGCTGGTGAGCATCCAGCTCGAGCGTCAGGGACTCGGGCACGAGGCCCACACCTACCGGATGCTCCGCCTGCTGGCGGGCCGCCGGGGAATCCAACCCCTGCACGACCTGCTCGCTGCGACCATGCCGGTCACATTCGGTCAGCGAGCACGGCTACAGGAGCCGACCCAGGCCACCCCGCTCAGCCGGCTGGTCGATGCCGCCCGTCCCGACCCATGGGCAAGATCCCGATCGAACCGCCTGGCGGCGATGGTGGCCCGGGAGCCGCTGGCCACCGTCGCCGCCCGCGAGGAGCTGGCTCGGACGTTCGGGTCGTGGAGGTCGCTCGGGGACCAGGTCGCGGCACTCGCCGACAGTCTCCCGCTCGCCCGCGACGGGGAACCCGCCGCACGGGCACTCGGACACCTCGCCGAGATCGGTTCCCAGGCCCTCGACTATCTCGCCAGCGGCGGGACACCCGCGACCTGGCGGGCGAACGCGCGTGCCTCCCTCGAACAGCTGGCGCAGCCCCAGGGACTGCTCCGCCTTGCCGGGGTGGAGGCGGTCTCCATCCTGGTGGAGGCCGCCCCCTGATCGAGTTTGGCGGCACCGCCCCAGATGCCGGACGCGCCCATGTGAGGCCCGGCACTGGCTCGATCGCCGTGCCGGTCCAATATTCGGAGAACGGCCGTCACCGCCTGACAATCCAGCCGGAGCACCCCATGAGCCCAGCCGACCCGATCGGCCAGGAACCGCTCGACTTCGACGCGCCCCAGCCCGGCGACGCGGCCGTCGCCTGCGTGGCCTGCAAGCAGCCGATCACCGACCAGTACTGGTCCGCCGGGGAGGCGGTGCTCTGCGAACGCTGCAAGGCCAGCGTCGAACAGGGGCAGCAGGTGGCCCCTGACGTTGTCTCCCGGGCGGCCCGCTTCACCCGGGCCGCCGTTTTCGGATTGGCGGCCATGTTGCTGGGCGCCGGGGTATGGTATGCCGTGGCCAAGCTGGCGAACCTCGAGGTCGGGCTGATCGCGATCCTGCTCGGCTTCCTCGTGGGCCGCGCCGTGTTCATCGGCTCGGGTCGCCGCGGGGGTCTGCGTTACCAGCTGCTGGCGGTCTTCCTCACCTATCTCGGCATCGGCGTCGCCTATGCCCCGTTCGCCTACGAGGGCATCCAGCAGGACCTCCGGGCCGAGGCCGACTCCGCCCGACGCGCCGACAGCGCTCGCGCGCTGGCTGAACGCCCCGCCAATGAGCTCGCCGGCGACCAAGCCGCCCAGGAAGCCGCCCGGCTCGACAGCCTGGTCCGGGGAACCGAGTCGCCCGGGCCGGCGGCACGAAGCCCGGCCCTCGCGCTGCTCCTCGGCACCAGCCTGATCCTCGTCGGTGTGCTCACCCTTCCGGTGATTGCCTCGATCGGAGGCCTCCCGGCATCGTTGATCAGCCTTCTGATCTACTCGTTCGCCATCATGCAGGCCTGGCGCATGACTGGCACGGTCCGGGTCGCCATCAGCGGGCCCTTCAAGGTCGGCGGGGCGGCGCCGGCGTGATCGGGGCCGCGCGGCCCACCTGCCGGCGCTGCCGCACCGAGCTCGGTCCCGGCCTGTTCCGCTGCCCGGGCTGCGGAACCCTGGTCCACGCCGAAACCCTCACCCGCCTGGCCACTCAGGCCGAGCAGGAGGAAGCTGCCGGGGAACCCAAGGCCGCGCTCGCTCGGTGGAACGAGGCCCTCACGCTGCTCCCCGCGGACGCGAGTCAGCGTGCCGGGATCCTGTCGCGGATCGGACGGCTGGAAGGGGTCCTGCATGGCGCCGCCGAGTCCTCCACGAGCGCCGCCGGCCGACGGGAGGCGGGTGGATTCAAGGGCATCTGGGTCGCGATCGCGAGCGTGGCGATCTTCCTGGCGACCAAGGCCAAGCTGCTCCTGCTGGGCTTCACCAAGCTGGGGACGCTGCTGTCGATGGTGGCGTTCTTCGGAGTTTACTGGGGCGTGTACGGCTGGAAGTTCGCGCTGGGACTGGTGCTGTCGATCTACGTGCACGAGATGGGGCACGTCGCGGCGCTGCGTCACTACGGCATCCCGGCGTCCCCCCCGATGTTCATTCCCGGAATCGGCGCCCTGGTGCGGCTCAAGGCTCACCCACCCACTGTGGGCCAGGATGCCCGGGTGGGCCTCGCCGGTCCGATCTGGGGAACCGCCGCCGCCGCCGCGGCGCTCGGACTTTATCATCTCACGGGCAATGGCCTCTACGCCAGCCTCACCCACGTTGGCGCGTTCATCAACCTCTTCAATCTGCTACCGGTGTGGCAGCTCGACGGCGGTCGCGGCATCCGGGCGCTGGCACGCCCAGAACGGTGGCTGCTCGCCGCCGTTGCCCTCGGCGCGTTCGCGTTCACCCACGAGGGCATCCTGCTGCTCATCGGCGCCGGGGTGGCGATACACGGTTTCCTGCAGGCACCCCCAGAAGGAGATCAGGGCGCGCTGACTCAGTTCATCATGCTTGTCGCGGCCCTGGCCTGGCTGGTCACGGTGCGGGGGGTGGAGATTGGGGGATGAGGGATGGCGGAATGGCGGAATGGCGGAATGGCGGAATGGGAGAATGAGGAATGGGGATGGAGATATCCCGCTCCCTCAATAGTCATTCCGCCATTCCCCCAGCCCAATCCCTCAATCCCCCATCCCTCAATCCCTCAATCCGCCATTCCCCCACTCCCCTCACTCCCCGGGCTCCGGGCCGGCACCGGCCGACTCCACCTCCGCCGGAGCGGGGCGGACAGCAGTGGGCCGGAGCATTCCATTGAGCCGCTTGCGCTGCCAGTGCAGCCAGAAATAGGCGCGTCGCGCAGCAGACAATCCGGGAATCAGGCCCCGGCTGTAGCGGACATACGGAACATCGGTCCCGCCGAACTTGTCCTTGAACTGGCTGTGCCCGCCGCACATGTTGTACGACCCGATGCCCCGGGCGACCGCCTGCTTGATGACCGTCCAGTGCAGCAGCTCGTTCGGGCAGAGGTGCTGATACTTCATCCACGAGGCCGCTCCCCAGAAGTAGATCGCGTTCTGGTCGTAGGGGAACAACCCCGCGGCCATGATCGTGTCACCCTTCCGTACCCACATGGGAAGTACCCGGCCGGCGGGAAGAAGGCGCCGGAAGAGCGAGCGCCCGCGCTCCAGTCCGAAGGGAATGCCAAGCCCCTGCTTGGCGTAGACTTCGATGTACTGCTCGTGGAAGTGATCGGCGACCGACGGGTCGTCGGTGACCTCACACACCAGTCCGGCCTTTTCGGCCTTGCGCGCCCGGTTCCGGCAGGTGCTCTTGAGGGCCGACCAGGCGGTCGCCTCGTCCGGCGGAATCGGGATCACGTGGGTGACGTCACGATGGTCCTCGAGCCCGAGCTCGCGGGCGTTCAGGTCGTCGATCCAGGAATTGACCATCTCGAGCTGACTGACCCAGGTTCTGCGGCAGTACTTCAGGATCGCCCCCACGACTTCAGGCATGGCCTGACGATCCCGCAGAAGCGGTCCCAGGAAATTGCTGCCGGTCCCCGGGAGCGGTGATCCGAGGACCGTCAGCATCATCTTGCGGATCCGGATTCCGGGAAAGTACCCGATCGGTTCCCCATCGCGGAGGATTTCCATCAGCTCGAACCGCGCCGAGGGATGGATATCGCGGACGTGTTCGAACCAGCACCGCTCGTGGAACACGTTCTTGGTGGGATAGTCCTGAATCCGGGCATCCCAGTCCGCGGGCCACTCGGGAAGGCGCTTGAGCTCTATTGCCATAAGCGGCTGCGGATTCGATCCAATTGGTGTCTGCCCTCGAGCCGTGCCAGCGACCACCGACTCCGGCGGTTGCCCCGACCGGTGCGCAGGAGATACTCCAGCAGTTCCGACACCGGAACGAACCACCCCGGCAGGCGCGCCGCGTACCTGAGTGTCTCCTCGAATTGCCGGTCGATGCGCCCGTTCTGCATGAACCCCTTGCCCAGGTGGGTGGCCATCAGGCAGACCCCCTCCTCCTCCGCCAGCCGGTCGAACGCGGCAGGGCGTCAGCATGCGGTTGAACGCGGACAGGTCGGGGACGTCAGTGGCGGAGAACCAGTACCGCACAAACGGCGTGGCGTCGAGCCGATAGGGCATTTCGGGGTCGGCTCGGAGGGTGTTGACTTCGGTAAAGGCAAAGTTCCTCGTGAATCGCATGTGGCGCTGGCAGAGATCGCCCCAGAAGTAGGGCGATCCCGCCACCTCTCCCTCAAACATCGGGCCGTCGTGCGCGGCCGCCGCCACCCACCGCCACACCGAGTTGTACCGCCGCGGGCCCCAGTAGATGTTCTCGCGGTTGAGGGCGTGGTTGGCGTGGATCTCCGGGTACTTCCCGAACGCCGCACGGAACGCCTCCAGCCCCTGCTCGATCCGCTCGCGCGAACTCGACTCCATGGTGGCACAATGCCAGGTCAGCTCGAAGCCGCGTTCCGGCAGAGTGAGACACCAGTCCCGGTATTCGGGTTCGGCCATCGTGGCGCCGGCGAAGAACTCGCGACTGCCCTCGGGGCAGGCCACCGGCCAGACGGTCTTGGTGGTTCGCAGGCCCAGCTCGGCCAACAGGTCGTAGATCGGCCGGGTGTTCTCGACCCGTGAATCATCGGTGTCATCCAGAATCGTAAACGCGAAGCGCCGACCGCCCGGATACGGGCCGACTGCTCCGGCTGCTTCCCCACCCGAGGGCCTGGCGGGCTGCCTTTGAACCTCGGCATCGGGGAGATGCGTCATTCCTGGATCTCCGTCCGCGTGCGAGGCCGGCCTCAGGCCCCCCATGTCCGGGGGTCCGCCCGCGAAGCGGGGGCTCGGAACTGGCCTTACGTGTCGGCGCCCGATGAATTGCCAAGCCATCCACCCGACGTTGTTGGCACCGGCGGTGGCAAGTTCTATACCCGCGAGTGACGGGAAGACTACCGCACAACGGACGCGAAAGGAATGGACCCGGGGACGCTGCATCGGATATCGGCGACGGGGAACTGCCGAAAAAAGGCCGCCCAAAGGCTCGCATGGACGGGCACGGCGGGATGTGGCCTTGCCGCCACAGCGAACATCGGCCTGGCCCTTCCGCGCTTCCCGACTCTTCCTTAATTCTATGGACGGCGCGGCGCCCGGCCGATACCCCCGGGGCACGCATGGTGCTAGAATCCTCCTTACCGAGATCGGCCATGGGCGAAGCAACGACACCTCGATATCCGTGGCCCGTGGCATGTATCGCTTGTTGACACCGCCCGCAGCCGGTTCGTAATGTCCGTGACTTCCGCCTGCCTCCGCTGCCAGACTCCCGTCGAGACCGGTGCCCGGTTCTGCCAGGTCTGCGGGCTGAGTGTGTCGGGCGAGCAGACGGCGCCGCTCCCCACCCTGCTCCAGGTGCTGCGCCAGGCCACCCTGGGTGAATACGAGATCCTCCGGGAGATCGGACAGGGGGGGATGGCCACGGTGTTCCTGGCGCATGAGATCGCGCTGGACCGCAAGGTGGCCATCAAGGTCATGTCGCCCCAGTTCGTGCACGGGGCGGACATGATCGAGCGCTTCAAGCGCGAAGCCCGGACGGCCGCGGGCCTCAATCATCCGCACATCATTCCCATCTACGCAGTACGCGAATCGCAGCAACTGCTCTTTTTCGTGATGAAGCACATCCAGGGTCGCTCGGTGGACGCGATCCTGCGCGATGTCGGGCCCCTGCCCTTCCCGATGGTCCGTTCGATCCTGAGCGACATCGGGGCCGCGCTGGATTATGCCCACCGCCAGAGCGTGGTTCATCGGGACGTGAAGCCCGGCAACATCATGATCGACGAAGAAGGATTCGCGGTCATCACCGATTTCGGTATCGCCAAGGCCGCGCAGGGCGAGACCCTCACCCGGAGCGGGACCACGGTCGGCACGCCGAGCTATCTCTCGCCCGAGGCCTGTTCGGGCGAGACGGTGGGACCGGGGGCGGACCAGTATTCGCTCGGGATCGTCGGGTACGAGATGGTGACGGGGCAGCTGCCATTCGCGGCGGAGTCGAGCCTGGGCATGATGTACGCCCAGGTGCATTCACCGCCCCGGCCGAGCGATCGTCTGCGCCCGGACTGTCCCCGCGATCTCCGGGACGCCATTATGCGCATGCTCGAGAAGGCCCCGACGGATCGCTTCCCCAGCCTCAAGGACGCCGTCCAGGCACTCAACGGCGGCCGGATCAGCGGGCGAACCAGCGTGGAACATCTCGATCGGGATGACAGCGTCCGCAGCCACATCGGGCTGCTGGCGGTGCCCCGGCCGGGGCGTCCAGTCGGCGAGGCGCGGCGCACGCCTGCCAGCCCGACCCCGCTCTCCCGCATCCCGCCCAACACCAAACTGCGGGCCCGCCGGCGGCGAGTGCAGTTCGGTCAGGTGTTGATCGGGCTGTTTCTCGCCGCGCTCGGCGCGGCCGTGGTGCTGGTGACGCTGCGCGATCGCCTGGAGGTCGCCCCGGCCGACACCATGCCCCCGACGCCCCCGCTCTCCGACCTCAAGGCCGACAGCATCCTCCTGGTCACGCGCGGCGCCGCGGAGTTCGCCAGGGAACGGGCGGTCGCCACCGCGGCATCGGTCGTCGCGCTGGCGGCCGGCGATTCGCTCTGGGCGGCCGCCGAATCCCTGAGCGCGATCGGCTCCAAGGGGGAGGCGGCGCTGCTGCTGCAACGCGCGGCCACGTTGTACAGCAACGCCGAAGCCTCGACCCAGCTGGCCACACTGCAGGCGAGCACAGCGGAGTCCCTCGCGGCCCAGCGTCCTCCCCTCAATCCGTCTCCGTCGGCCGGTCGGCCGACGCAGCCGGCCGGAACCGAGCGCCAGCAGGCCAGCCGACCGGTGACTCCCGCGGGCAAGGAGCCCGTCCCGGCTCGCGGCGTGCCTGACACGACCGCGATTCGGCAGTTCTATGCCGAGTTGGAGCGCGCGGTAGAATCCCGGCAGCTGGGGGAGGTGCGCCGCCTGCTGCCCAACATGGACCCTTCCGAGGAGCGCGACTGGCGCGGGCTGTTCCTCGACGAGCAAGTGCGGGCGCTCGAAGCCTCCTACCAGATCGAGGGTGTCAGCCGCCAGGGGGAGATCGTGTTCGTCCGGGTGCTCGAGCAGGTCACGGCCCACCGGATGGACGGTCGCGCGACCCGCAAGCGGGATAACCGGCTCTATACCCAGCTCACCTACGGCCCGCAGGGCTGGCGGCAGATCCGGGTCCAGAAGGCCCCGAAGTGACCCCGCCATTCCACCTGGCGTTTCCAGTTCACGATCTCTCCGCCGCCCGCCGTTTCTACGGCGGGCTGCTGGGCTGTCCCGAAGGCCGCAGCAGCGATCAATGGGTGGATTTCGATTTCTACGGCCATCAGGTCGTCGCCCATCTGTCGCCGGACGAGGCCCGCCCCGCAACCGCCAACCAGGTGGACGGGAAGGACGTTCCGGTGCGCCACTTCGGCGTGATTCTCGACTGGAACGAGTGGCACGCCCTGGCCGACCGGCTGCGCCAGACCGGCTCGAGGTTCGTCATCGAGCCCGGGATCCGTTTCGCCGGGCAGGTGGGCGAACAGGCCACGATGTTTCTGCTCGACCCCTCCGGCAATGCGCTCGAGTTCAAGTCCTTTCGGGACTCCGGCCGGATCTTCGCAAAGTAGCCGTCCGCTCGCTAACGCCCTCCACCGCCCCCGCTGCCACCGGTCCCCTCGAATACGCCGGGACCGCCCATCAACCGATAGAGCAGGTACAGCCCACCCAGCACTCCCGCACCGAGCAGCGCCGTCCCGCCGCGCGACAGCCGCCGCTCACCGAGATAGGACAGGCCCGCGCGCGGCAGCGGTACCTCCTCACCGCGCCAGCTGGTGGGAATGCCGCGCAGGCTGGTTACTGAGACCAGCGAGATTCTGAGGGTATCGCTGGTTGCGCTGCGAACCTCGCCGCTCAACTCCCCCACCCCTTCACCGATCAGTGGCGCCAGCGTGTTGGCCCCCTCCTGGGTAAGCCCCGCCGTGACCTGAGCCCCGGTGCGGGGACCGGGAGCTGTGACCGGCTGGTAGGTGTAGCAGGCCGTCACGCCAAAGAAGAGCGCGATGCAGCAAAGTCTCATGATAGGCCATCCTCGGTTTCGGGTGCCCAGCGGAGCCCAGTGTCCAGTTGATACACTGGCACTGGCACTGGGCACTGGGCACTGGGCCCTTGGTACCCGGTTCTAGTTCGCTAACGGCGTCGAGCTGGTGTAGTTCAACACCGGACAGGCATTCGGATCATTGGGATTCTGTCCGGTCGATGACACCGTCGGCGTATTGGGATTCGCGTTGATCTCCGTCAGCCCGTATGGCAGTCGGCCTGGGACCGGCGAAGTCCCGGGTACGGTCGACCCCGCGAGCGGTGCGGGAGCCAGGGAGGGCAAACAGGTCCGCTTGTAGATCGTTCCAGACCTCCATGTTGAGGTACAGGCTGACGTACTTCTCCTCCATGATATTCTGTAACGTCGCCGGAACTGAGCCGAGGGGCGGGAAGGTCACCGGCACGCCTCCGCTGGACCCGTAGATCCGGTTGGCACGAACGGCATCGAGATACGGCTGGGCCGCCGCCTGCCCGCCGGCCTGGAATGCGGCCTCGGCACCGATCAGCTGGGTCTCGGCCCAGGTGATGATCGGGTGGCGGAAGTCCCCCGGGCTCGCGACCCCGTCGATGAACGTGAATCCCGAGTAGGCGCCCCCGGCACCGTCCCCGGGATCGATTCCAGGTGCCACCGTAAGGCCAGTGGCCGCCCCGGGGCGGAAGCCAAAGAAATCGTCCGGGGTCGTGCCACCCGTGGCAGACGTAAAGTAGAAGTTCAGTCGCGCCTGATCCTCGATGCCCGCGGCGATACGGCGCTTGAGAATCTGGATCAGGGCGGATCCGGGGCTGATGTCGCCCCGAGTGGCCATGAACTGCCACCAGAGGCTCTGTCCGGTCGGAGTCTGGTCGTGGAACCACAGCATGTCGTTGGCCGGCGAGCTGATGCCCTGCGGGACCTCGGCCAGGGCCAGGGCGTAGTTGGCCGGATCGACCTCGGCCAGGTGCATGTGGAATCGCGCCTTGAGCGAGTGCGCCACTTGCAGGTACACCGCCCGGAGTTGGGCGCCGCTCAGGCCGGCGTAAATCAGCTCGGCGTTGTCCGGTGGCGGCCCGGCGTTGGTGCCGCCGGGCGCCGCCGCGAGGTACACGTTGATCGCCGAGTCGAGCTGGGTGAGCACGTCCTGGTACACCTGCAGCTGCGAGTCGAACGCCGGGGTCTCGATCAGTGAGTCCGCCGCCTCACGGTACGGGATGTCCCCCCAGATCGACGCCGCCGTCCCGATGATCAGGGCCTCCCATACTTTGCCGATGCCGACGTACAGGGAGTCGTCCAGTCGATGCGCAATCTGGATCATCTTGTGCAGGTCGAGCAGACCACCCCCTCCCTGCACCGTGTTGGTGGACCCGTAGATCGAACTGAAGTAGGCGTCCGTGTTCCCCGGGTCGATCCCGCCTCGATCGAAGCCGATCTGCTGGCGTGACGTACCGGCAATCTGCTGCGAGTACAGCAGGGCCGTGCGCGCCAGCTGACCTTCGAAGGTGACCGACTGCAGAGCCTGCACGCCGATGTACAGTGGCCCGGGGCGGCTGGTGCCCGTGGGATTGTTGGGCGTGTCCGAAATGCCCGGGCCAGTCAGGAATCCCTCACACGCCATGGCGCTCAGCGCGCCCGTCAGCAGGAGGGCCAGTGTTGGAATGCGTCGCACGGGACACCTCACCGGTTCAGCGTGATGGAGAAGATGTAGGAGCGGGTCTGCGGATTGCTGAAGTATTCGACCCCCTGAACGGGCGTGGCCGAACCCAGGATCGACGTCTCGGGATCAACCCCGGTGTAGTTGGTCCAGGTGTGCAGATTCCGCCCGGCCACCCGAAGCTCCATGCTGTTGAAGCCGATGGCCCGGCTTACCCACGGCTGGTCGAAGACGACGCCAACCGCGATTTCCCGGAGCTTGACGAAGCTGGCGTCCTCCATGAACTGGCTGACCGGGCCGTTGAAGATGCCGCCCGCACCGGTGAACCACGCCTCGCCGATCGGCACGGCCATGCCGGCGCCAGGCCCTGCCACTTGCTCGTTCCCGTAGTAGGTGTCACCGAATACGAAGTTGCCTCCGTCGCGGCGGCGCTGACTCTCGCGGCTGGTACCGAAGTGATTGAGTGCCCCCTTGGTGCTGTTGCTGGCCATGCCGCCGTGGCGGATGTCCAGCAGCCCGCTCAGTCGGACCTTCTTCCACCGGAGCCCGGTGCGGATCGAACCGGTCCACTTGGGGTTCGGATCCCCGATCACGTAGCTCCCCGACGGATCGATCTGCGGATACCCGGTGGCGTCGATGTAGAGTGACTTTCTCCCCGCATTGAGGCAGTGCCCGGCGGTGTTGTCGATATCCACCCCGCCGACGGTCAGGCCACGGCCACAGCGGACGAAGTCCTGGCCGTAGAACACGCCGAGTGGCTGCCCCTGCACCGCCACGCCCTGGATCGACAGGCCGTTGGTGCCGCCGGAGATCGGCAGGGGCGCAAACTGAACTCCGGCCAGTTGAGTGACCCGGCTCTTGTTGGTCGCGAACTGAAAGCCGAAGTCGACCCCGAAATCACGCGTCGTGATCGGCCGGATATTCAGGGCGACTTCTCCGCCGATGTTGCGCAAGGCGGCGACGTTCGCCGGCTTCACGGTGTATCCGGTGCTCCCGGCCACCGGGACGTTCAGGATTACGTCCGAGGAGAACGCCCGGTAGTAGGTCACGCTGAGATCGGCACGGTCCCGCAGCAGCCCCAGGTCGAACCCGGTCTCGAACTCCTTCACCCGCTCCGGCCCGAGATCTCTGGTCGGGAGGTTGAAGGTGGTGATCAGGCTCCCCGGCCCGCCGATCGCCCCGCCCCAGCCGCCATCGGCGGAAACCGACGACACCAGCGTGCTGGCCAGCAGGTATGGCGCCGGTTGCGTACCGCTCTGTCCGTAGGCCGCCCGCAGCTTGCCGTAGGTCAGCGCCCGGTTCTCTCCGCTCGCGCCGCGATAGAAGGTCCAGGCGGCGCTCGCTTTGGGATACCAGTTGCGGCGGTTGTCGGGGCCGAAGGTCGAGGCCCCATCGTTGCGGATGGCGGCCGTCAGGAACAGCTGGTCCCAGAGGTCCGCCGTCGCCTGGGCAAAATACGATTCCAGACGCACCGTGGAACGGAAGTCGTACGGCGGAAGCTGAGCCGCGGTGTTAGCCAGATTGAACGGCGTTGGTGTGATCAGCCCGGTCCCCACGATCTGCCTGGTGCGGTAGGACTGGGAATTGAGATTCTGTCCAACGGTGACCGCGCCCCCCCAGACGGGAGAGAGCCGATACCTGCCGGTGGTAGTGAGGGTGTGATCGAGTTGCGACACCTTGATGTACCCGGCGTTGAGGCCTCCAACTCCGTTGATGCCGGTAACGGTCGTGTTGGAGGTGGTCCACGGATACGCCTGCGTGCGCTCGTCGTTGGAGTAGTCGTAGCCCAGGGTGTGACGGAAGCTGAGCCAGCTCAGCGCCGTGAAGTCGGTGGTCACCCCGCCGAGGACCCGGCTCACGTCAGAGTTACCGAACGACTCGTTGGCCACGAACAGCGGGTTGTCATACGAGCGTGACACCTGCTCCGAGCCCGGCCCCGGGTTGGGGAACCGGAACGACCGGTGCAGCCCGGTGACGGGATCGAGATACGGCCTGTTGTTGAAGTTCGGTGGCGTGCGCCAGGCGCCGAGCAGCAGGCCGTCGGTGCTGTTGCGGGTGACCACCGTTCCCCCGTGGCCGTCGACATACGCGATGTTGGCACCGACGTTCAGGTTGTCGAAGACCCGGTGACTGCCGTTGAAGCGGACGGAGACCCGGCGATACTTGCTGTTAGGCCCGATCACGATGCCCCGGTTGTAGTTGTACCCGCCGGACAGAAAGAACGTGGTCCGCTCGTTGCCGCCGGAAACCGTGACGTAGTTGTCCGATTGGTAGCCGTCCTGGAACATCTCATTCGAATGGTCGAAGGTCGGGGTCCCCGCAGCAATCAGAGGTCCCCAGCTGCCGGCCTGACCGAACCCCACGCGGCAGTTGGTCGGACCGCCCGTGACGCAGGCGGGCGCCACCCCGCTCGAGCCCAGGCCATACTTCCGCTGAAACGTCGGCAGGCGTCCTACCTGATCCAGCGATATCGAGTTGCGGACTGAATAGCGGGTCGGCCCGGCACGGCCACGCTTGGTGCTGATGAGGATGACCCCCTGACCGGCCCGGGACCCGTAGATGGCGCTCGACGCCGCGCCTTTCAACACCTCGACGCTCTCGATGTCGTCGGGATTGAGGTCGATGGCACGATTGGCCGGCGCCGTGCTCGAGTTCGGCCCCCCGTTGATGGGATTGTTGTAGCTGATCGAGTTGTCCACCGGCACCCCGTCGACCAGCAGCAGCGGCTGCCCGTCCGCGGCGGAGATCGTGGTGAGACCGCGAACCTGGATGTAGGCCGAGGCCCCGGGATCGCCAGAACTCGAGGTGACCGTCAGCCCCGGGGCCTTGGCGGCCAGGGCATTGATGAAATTCTGCTCCCCGCTGCCGACAATGGCCGTTGAATCCACGTAGCTGCGGACGTGGCCGAGCTTCTCCACCTCGCTCGCGGTGCCCACGCCGGTCACCACGATCTCACCCAGTTGCAGCGGGTTGGCGGCAAGGGCAAAATCGCGTTCCTCGTTTCCGGGAACGAGCGCCACCTGGGTCGACTGCGGCTTGTAACCGATCAGCCGCGCCGTGAGGGCGACGGTGTCGCCGGTGAGCCGGGCGCTGGGCAGGGTGATGGTGTAGCGCCCGTCGCCACGGGTAATCGCGCCCACGCCGAGCCGCTGGATGGCCACGGTGGCCTGGGCCAGGGGCTCGCCATCCACCGAGGTGACCCGTCCAGAGATCACGGCCTCGCCCTGGGCCGCGAGCCCACCGGCGCCGGCGAGTGTCAGGGCAGCGAGTACGACGCGCCAACGAAGTTCTGGTCGCATGGTTCCTCCGTGTACGGGGAAGGGTCGGCGGGATCACCCGCCGCGGGGATCAAACCGGTACCCACGGTACGGCGCGGTCCGGATGTGCCTGGGCGCGGACGGATCGGTCTCCAGCTTGCGTCGCAACCGGGCGATGTGGACATCGATCGCCCGGGAACGGAGCCGGGCGTCGGGTCCCCAGACTTCGTGCAGCAGTTCGTCACGCTCGACCACCTGGCCCGGTCGCCGCATCAGCGCGTACAACAGACGGAATTCGGTCCGGGTCACAGCGACCCGTGCCCCGTCACGGCGAATGGTCTGGGTGGCCGGCTCGACTTCGACCGTCCCGAAACGCAGCAGTTCAGCCGGCCCGCCGTCCGGGCCGCCCAGCCTGAGCCATCGCACTACCTCTTCCAGACGGCGCACCAGATCCCCGAGATCGGTGGCATTCCGTTCCGCCGCGTCCGGCAGCGGGAGTGAAAGACCCGGATCCGGCCCGATCGGTCGAGCGGGTATGGCGACGAGCGCGGCGGCTCCGTTGGTCGGATACTCCACGAGCGATCCTCCATCGGGTGCCGACGCCAGGATACGGTGAGACCGGGTGACGGGAGAACGGGTTGGGGACGAATCGCACGGGATGAGGGGCGAGTCGCATCGGCGCACCGGCACTCGGCCGGAGTGACGGTCGAACCGCGATCCGCGCGCCTGGCCCCGGAGTGCACGCAATTCGTCCCATTCCCGTTGGCGGAGCGGAGTCGCTGCCTCATCGTGGCCCGTGCCGGCGGGGTGTCAGGGCCGGCCAGGACTCTTTGCATCGGAGGCGTACATGTCGCACTTGGCCATCGCCCGCCGGGTCCCCGTGTTATGCATCGCGGGCACGTTTGCCTGCGCACTCGCCCGGCCGGAGCGCGTCTACCTGGAACGGGTGGTGTCGCCCGATCCCCTGACGACCCGGCTGCACCGCACGATGGAACAGTTCGCGGTCGAAGGATTCACCGGTACCGTGCTGATCGCGCGCGGATCTCGGGTGCTGCTCTACCAGGGCTACGGGCACGCCAACCGGGCACGGCACCTGCCCAATACGGCGGAGACCAGGTACCCCTTCGGAGCGCTGGCGAACCAGCTCACCGCCACCGGCATCCTGCAGCTCGAGGCCGATGGCCGGCTTGGCCTGGAGCAGCCGGTGGCGAACTGGCTCGGTGCCGATGCCGGCGACGCCACGCTGGCGGAATTGCTCACCCGGTCGGCTGAAGCCGCGGGCGGGCGGACCTCGATCCGGCCGGCGGGATCTCCGGGGCCGCTCGAGGAGTTGGCGGTGGAGCGGTTCCGGTCGGCGGGGCCGAGCTATGCGCTGCTCGAGCAGGTGCTCGCCGCCGCGTCGGGACGATCGCTGAGGGATGTCCAGCGGGAGCGGCTGATAGCGACCGGGCCGGATGTCTCGCACCGTCTATGACGACGGCTTCCTCGACGATTCGCTGGTTGCCCGCGGCTATACCGGTCCGTACGGCTCCACCATCGTGGTGACCGGCCTGGTCGGCCCGCTGGGTGATCTGTTCAACTGGCACCAGGCGTTGCACTCGGGAGCGTTGATCCCGCGCTCCGCCCAGGAGCGGATGCTCACGCCGGCGGCAAACGGTTACGGGATGGGTTGGGTGGTGGGCCGGACCGCCACCGGCGCCCGGATCATCGAACACGCCAGCGATCAGCCGGGGTTTCAACTGTGGTCCGGCTTCATCCCCGGGGAGAACGTCCTGGTGCTCCTTGCCGTCAACAACGACCTCGGCTTCCGGCGCGCGGTGGCCGCCCGGCTGAGCGACATCCTTACGAGCGGTGCGACCGAGGCGGAGCGCGGCGTCACCAAGGCAGAGAGGATCGGCGGCAAGTGAGCCGGCGTTTCACCATCCGCAACATTGAAACAGCGGCGGTCCGGCAGGCGTAGCGCTCTCAGGAGGCTCGCGCCGGACCTCCGCCACGCCTGCGAGGTGCCGAATGCGCAGGACTCCGGGCGCCGGGACCGCGCTCCAGCGGCGCAACATCCGCCTGCAGACGATCCTCGTCCTGGGCGGATGGACCGCGTTCGGCTTGTTCTCGTTCGCGCAGGTCCTGATCTACAACCAGGTCTCGGGCCAGGATCCGCTGCCATGGCGGCCGCTGCTGGTAGTGTCGATGGCCAGCGCCTGGGTCTGGGCTGCCCTCACACCCGCCGCACTCTGGGTTGCCAATCGGCTGCGGTTCGATCCCCACCAGCGGGCCAGGAGCCTGGTGCTCCACGGCCTTGCCGGCATCTGCTTCGTTCTCCTGTCGACCGTACTCGATCGCGCGCTCAGCATGGTCATCAGCCAGGGCCCGCTGCGTCCCTTCGTGTCGAGCCTGCTGTACCGGTTCGACAGCCGACTGCTCGCCTACCTCTGCATCGTGACGGTATCCCAGGCGGCCCGGTATGCCCTGCTCTACCGCGAGCGCGAAGTGCGCGCCGCCGAACTCGAGGCGCAACTGGCCCGGGCCGAGCTGCAGGTGCTGAAGATGCAGCTCCAGCCCCACTTCCTGTTCAACGCGCTCAACACCATCGCCGAGATGGCCCACAACGATCCCCACAGCGCGGACCGGCTCATTGCACGGCTGGGTCACCTGCTCAGGCTGTCGCTCGAACAGGCCGGACACCAGGTGGTGCCGTTTCGCCAGGAACTCAAGATCCTCGAAGCCTATCTGGAGATCGAACAGACCCGGTTCCAGGATCGGCTCGTGGTCCGAACGGACGTGTCCGTAGAGGTGCTCGACGCCGGCGTTCCGGCGCTCATCCTGCAACCGCTGGTGGAGAACGCCATCCGGCACGGGACGTCGCCGCGCACCGGACGGGGGCAGATCGTGATTCGCGGGGCCCGCCAGGGTGACCGGCTGCGGATCGACATCCGGGACACCGGCCGCGGGTTTCCGCCGGAGGGGCAGTCCCGCGAGGGGCTCGGGCTCCGCAACACGCGCCAGCGGCTCCACCAGTTGTACGGCACGGAACAGGCGTTCGTGCTCAGCAACGATCCGGCGGGCGGGGCGGTGGTGACCATGCTGTTCCCCTTCATACCCTGCGGCGAAGCCAACACACCACTGCACCTGCGCCTCGCGCCCGCCGCCGACACCGCATGACCGTGCGGACCCTGGTCGCCGACGACGAGCCCCTGGCGCGCAAGCGTCTGGTCCGGCTGCTGGAGAAGGAACCCGACGCCGAGCTGATCGCCACCTGCAGCACCGGTCTCGAGGCGCTCGAAGCAATCAAGGCGCACGGGCCGGATCTGCTGTTCCTCGATGTCCAGATGCCGGGTATGGACGGCTTCGGCGTGCTGGAGTCGCTGGGGACCGATGCGCCACGGGCGATCGTGTTCGTCACCGCCTTCGATGCCTACGCGGTGCAGGCCTTCGAGGCCAATGCGCTAGATTACCTGCTCAAGCCGTTCGACGCCGAGCGGTTCCACCGCGCCTACGAGCGCGCCCGGGACCGGCTCCGGCGCCCCGACCCGGCCGCCGCCCCGGAGCAGCTCGCGGCCCTGCTGGAGAGCCTCACCCGGCAACGGACGACGGCGGGACGACTGGCCATCCGTGCCGACGGGCGGGTGTACTTCCTGCGGGTGGCCGACATCGACTGGATCGAGACCGCGAGTAACTACGTGCGACTCCACTCCGGCAAGACATCCCACCTGTTGCGCGAGTCGCTGTCGAGCCTCGAGACCCGGCTCGACCCGGAGCGGTTTCTCCGGATTCATCGCACCACCGTGGTCAACGTCGAGCGCCTGCGCGAACTCCAGCCCTGGTTCTCCGGTGAGTTCATCGCGATCCTGCACGACGGCACTCGGCTCAAGGTGAGCCGCGGGTACCGGGATCGGGTAGCCCGCTGGCTCGGGCAGACGCTCTGACCAGTCTCTCCGAATTCCACGCGGCCCTGCTGCAGGCGGCGATCACCTTCGGGATCGCCGGGCTCTGCGTGCTGCTGTATCGGCGGTACCGGAAGCGGTATTTCTTCTGGTGGGCGGTCGCCTGGGCGCTCTATCTCTGCCGCCTGGTCGCCATCATGGTCTACCTCGTAGCCCGCGACCCCTTCTGGCTGTTCGCCCATCAGGTCATCACCGGCTGGACCGGCATCGCCCTGCTGTGGAGTGCGCTGGTCTTTTCCCGGGGCGCGCGCTTCCGGGCGCCGTACCTCCTGGTAGTGCTGTTCCCGCCCGTATGGTCGGCCTTCGCCGTCTACCATTTCGCCGAGTCGAACCAGTTTCTCTTCGCCGCCCTCCCGGCGGTGTTGTTCTTGAGCGGCGCTACGCTGTGGACCGCCTGGGTGTTCCTGCGGTTCCGACGCCAGACCGGCTCCCGGGGAGCCCTCGCGCTCGGCGTGGCGTTCCTGCTCTGGGGGATCCATCACCTGGACTACCCGGTGCTCCGCGCCCAGGGCGCCTGGAATCCCTGGGGATACTACCTGGACATCATCTTCGCCCTGGCGGTCGGCACCGGCATTCTGCTGCTCGTCCTCGAGGATATCGAGCGCGGTCTGGGGGCGATGGCGGCCCTCTCGGGGGACCTGCAGCGCGGCGACACCGTGGGCGATGTGCCCGGCGCCCTGCTGGCCCGGGCGCTGGTGCTCCCCGGAGTCCGCGGCAGCGCGCTGTACGATCAGAGCCAGGGCACCGTCCTCAGGGGCCTCGGCGCGTGCGCCGGCTGGGAAGGCAAGCCGCTCCCGGGCGACGCCGCGCCCTTGGTCGCCGAGGTCCTGGCGACCGCAGCGCCCCGCTCGGTCACCGGCGGTGATTTCGCCTATGCGGCCGCGCTCCCCGTGGTCCAGCGCGATGGTGTGCGAGGCGCCATGGTGATCGTAGGCAACGCCCGCGATCCGTTCACCGCGCTCGATGCCTCGTTCCTGAAGGCGCTGGGCCAGCAGGTAGGGGCCGCCCTCGAGAACGCCGACCTCGATCGCCGCCTGCGGCGCCGGACCGAAGAGCTGGAGCAGTTGTCGGGTCGGATGGTCGCGCAACACGAAGAGGAGCGGCGCCGGCTCTCGCTCGAGCTGCACGACGAGACCGCCCAGGTCTTTTCGGCCGTGAAGCTGCAGCTCGGCGTGGTCCGGGAGGAGGTCGCCCCGCCACAGGCCGCGCGGCTGGCGCGGGTGCTGGATCTCGTGGACGAGGGCATGTCGAGCATCCGCAACGTCACCGAGGCCCTGCGGCCGTCGCTCCTGGATGACCTCGGACTGCTGCCGGCCCTGCGAGCCCTGGTCGCTGACTTCGAGCAGCGGACCGGAATAACCGCCGAGTTCGACGGGCCGACGGCGCTGCCGGCCATTGCGAGCGGGGCCGAGCTGGCCATCTTCCGGGCCGTGCAGGAAGGCCTGTCCAATGTGGCCCGGCACGCCGAGGCGGCCGCCGTGCGGGTGCACGTGGCCGTGCAGAATGGGGACTTGACGCTCACGATCGATGACAACGGCCGGGGGTTGGCCCTGGAGCCGGAGTCGCTTGAGGTGCGGATGGGACTCGCCGGCATGCGGGAACGGTTCACCACCCTCGGTGGGCGGGTGACGCTCGAGCCGGGCGCGATCGGCGGATGTCGGCTCGCCCTCGTCCTTCCGCTCGGGCTGCCGGAGAACCAATGAGGGATGGCACGCTGCGCGTCATGCTGGTGGACGACCACGTTCTGGTGCGCGAGGGGATCCGGCACGTGCTGGCCGGGATCGAAGGAGTCGAAATCGTCGCCGAAGCGGGCGACGGCGCCGCGGTGCTGCAGCTGGCGGGTGAGACGATGCCCGACGTGGTGGTGCTCGACCTGTCGCTGCCTGGGCTCGGGGGGCTGGAGGTGACCAGTCAGCTCCGGCAGCACAAGCCCGGTATCAAGGTGCTGATCCTGAGCGTGCACGACCATCCTGAATACGTGCTTGGGGCCGTACGGGCGGGCGCGCACGGGTACCTCCGCAAGGATACCTCTCCGGCCGAGCTGCGCGACGCCCTGGATCGGGTGGCGCGGGGTGAGTCCTACTTCTCGCCGCCGGTCGCCGGTCAACTCAGCGCCGCCTTGCGCGGCGATGCACCGGCGGCCGATGCTGCCGGCCGGCTGGCGCGCCTGACACCGCGCGAGCGGGAAGTGCTCGCGGGCATCGCCGCGGGAGAGACCAGCCGCGCCATCGCCGCCCGGCTGGGGCTCTCTCCGCGGACCGTGGAAACCTACCGTGAAAGCCTGGCGCGCAAACTGGGAATCAGGACCGTGGCCGCCCTGGTGCGATTCGCGCTCGAAGCGGGGCTCCGGCAACCGGAGTAGCCCGGCGGGTCCGGCGGCCCCACCCTGCTACCGCCCGACGATCAATTCACCTCGCAGACCCAGGTAGAACCGCCGCTCGACGGTGCCGGGCCAGGCGCGTGGCCGTCCGTCGAACAGATTGTCCACGCCGGCCTCGAGCCCGAGCCCCGGGAAGAGATCCCCGCCCAGTCGCAGGTCCACAGCCAGAAAGGCTTCCCGGGTCCCGGTCGATGTCGGTGTGCCGCCGTCGGCGCTGGCGACGATGGGGGCGCGCCCAGTCAGGCGGCCGGTGAGATCGATGGTGCCGTTCGAGAGCAACCCCACCAGCCGGGTGAGCCGGAGCCGCGCGGTGTGCGCGGCGCGGCCGTCGAGCGGGAGATCGTGGTCCAGATCGCGGGCGCGCAGGTACTCGTACCCGGCGGCGGTAATCCACTGGCCCCACGCCCGCCGCAGCTCGAGTTCCACACCTTCGGTCCGGGCGTGCTCGACGTTCTCCGGCCGATAGATCAGCAACCCGCCGCTGGTGAATCCGGCGGTGCGAAAATCGATGAGATCACGCAGTGCGTTACGGTAGAGATCGACCCCGAGACGCCAGCCCTCCCCTGGCGCCCACGTGGCGCCGGTCGAAACACTCCACGAGCTCTCGGGCGAGAGGTCGGGGTTGCCCTGGACGACGTAACCCACGCCGAGGTTGGGGAAGTCCCACGCCAGTTCCTTGAAGCTCGGCGCCCGGAATCCACGGGCCGTCGAGACCCGCCAGCGCAGATTCGCGGCCAGATCCCCCGCGACCCCGACGCTGGGAGTGAAGGATGTACCCCAACGGCTGCTGTGGCTCAGGCGCGCCCCGCCGTTGAGGTACCAGCGCCCGAGTTCCCAGCCGTCCTGGGCATATCCCTCGATGACCCGATCGCTGGCGCGGCCACCGGCGAGATACCCTTCCGCGGTGACCTTCCGAAGGGTGCCTTCGACGCCCAGGTCCACCAGGTGCCGGCCGAACGGGCGGGACCAGGCCAGCACGCCCCGGAGGGTCTCTTCCTCCTGCGGCGAGTTGCCCTGGCCGGCGACGGGCGTGTCACCCTGCGATTGCCGAAACCGGTACTTGAAGTGCTGCCCCACCACGCGACCGCGCAGGCTTGCCAGGCCGTGCTCGAGGGTCCCCTCGATCAGCGCGCTGGCATTCCAGGTGTCGACGAAACCGTTGAACTGGTCGTCCACCGGCCAGCGTTGTCGGCTGCGCTCGTAGTTCGCGTCGGCCCGCAACTGGAGCGCGCGGGTGACGCGGGTGCGGGCTGTGCTCCTGAGATCCCAGACCCGTTCCAGCGCCGCGGCGTCCTGGCCCTGACCCGCGATCTGATCGCTCTGGCGCCAGCCCCCGGCGATGCGGAACGCCACGTCGCCCCCGCGCGAAAGCGCGGCGTCGCCCTCGCGCCGGCCGTGCGATCCGGCCCGGCCCCTGGCGAGGAGCCGGAGCGGGCCCTCCGGCGGCGCCGTTACCACGTTGATCACACCACCCAGGGCGTCCGATCCATGTTCCACCGAACCGGGCCCCTTGGTCACCTCGATTCGATCCACGGCAAGGGTCGACGTGCGGCTCAGGTCGCGATTCTCGAGCAAGGCCCCGCCCGCGGGCTCGCCGTCGACCAGCAGCAGCACCCGCGATTCGCCCAGCCCCCGGATGAGTAGCGTGCTCCCGACGGGGTTCCGGCCGCCGGGCTGCACACCGGGCAGCTCGCCCACCACCTGGTCGACGGCGGTAGCGGCTTGCGCTTCGATCTCCCGGCGGTCAACCGTGGTCGTGGCCACCGTGAGTTCGCCGGCGCGCCGCTCGCGACGCCCGACGGTCGTCACGATCTCCGGCAGAACGCTGGCGTCGGCCGCGAGGGTGACGGCCAGCAGTTCCGGCAACGGCGCCTCGAGCGCCACCCGGGCCGCGCGGTAGCCCAGCGCGACCACGAACACAGTGTCGGGAAGGACCGTCGGCATGAGAATCGCCCGGCCCGTGGGATCTGCGGGAACCGTCTGCCGGGCCCCGATCAGGGTGAGCCGCGCCCACGGAATGGGCCGGGCATCGGCCGAATCGCGAACCTGAACCACCACGCGGGGAGTCTGCGCGGCGCCCGTCGCCGCCAGACCCCCCGCGAGGCCGAGGACCAGACACAGCCGCCGCGGCATCACCGCAGCTTGGCGTAGCGGATCGTCGGGTACCCGCTGGCGCCACCGGCATCGTAGTACCCGGTGAACTGGATCTTGTACACGCTGGCACCGACCTTGATCAGATAGATATTGAAGGTCGGCGAGAGCCGGTTGTCGCCGGCCAGGTTATAGAGAAAGGGCGCCTCGAAGTCGCTGAACGAGCTGGGCAAGGGGCCGCTGATCAGCGACAGGAAGGGGCCGTACGCGGGCGCATCATCGGCCCGGACGATGGTGGCGAATCCCTCGCTCACGTCGAGCGGGAATGTCCCGACGGCGCAGGCGGCGTTCACCGAGACCAGGAACGCATCGCCTGCGCTGACATCCCAGTCGCAACCGGACGCGCCACCGGCTGTCCCGTTCGTGAAAGAGACCGCGTTCTGGCCGGCGGCGGTCCCCACGGTCAGTGACGTCGCCGCACCGAGGTCGCCCCCCGCACCGGCCAGGCGCCACTCGAACGTCACCGAGTCGAGGGCCGTCTGTGTGGCCACGATTCGCGCCACCCGGAACACCGCATGCCCCCCGCCGGCCAGCACAACCTTCCATGCCGCCGCCGGGTTGGCGACCAGCCCGCCGGAGACCGGATCGAAGCGGAACCAGCCCGCGTAATCGGGACCGAGCCCCTCGCTGCCAAACGAGCCATCGGGCGGAATCTCCGCCTCGGTGACGGCGGTGAAGGCGGCCAGCTGATTGGCCGGCGTGAAGGCCAGCACGCCGGCGGTGTCAGCCGCGGCGTTGTTGGCCAGGTTGTAGCCCAGGACGCCCTTGGGCCCGGCCACGCCGCTGTTGAGCTTGACGATGTACCGCCGCAGGGCGATGTCCCAGTCGGAGGCCGTGGGACTCGCGACCACCGCCAGGGTGTCGCCGTCGAAACTCAGCGACGTGAACGCGGTGGCGGAGTTGGCATTCACCGTGATGGTCCCCGGAACTGCGCCGGTAGGGCCGGAGGAATCGCTCTCGCAGGCCGCCAGCATCGCGGCGATGGCAAAGGGTACGGCACGCAACACCCGACGAATCGAATGAAAAACGGGCATGGTGGTCATCCAAGGGAGCGGAAGCGGAAGATCGGCGGCCGACGCCAGGCCGACGCCAAGGTAGGGAGCTGCTCCGACCGATTCAATTCCGGGGAACTACGAGGAAGCGCGCTACCGGACTTCTACGGATGACGCCCGGTGCTCGGGGGTGCTACCGGGGTGCCCGCTCCGCCGGGCACCGCGATCTCTCGCTGCCAAGTGTGTGCGATTCTTCACACCCCGGTGCAGGAGTGTGCAGTGCCGAGGCGCTCAACCAGCACCTGACGCCGCACGCCGCCGGGCTCTGCAGAGATTCAGCGTCCGCCCCGGGCGACCGGCATCCCTCGCCCGGCCCATTCCGTCCACGACCCGTCGTACAGTGAGGCGGCGTCGTGGCCCAGGCGCTGCAGCGCGTGCAGCAGATTGCAGGCGCTGGTCCCCGAGCCGCAGGTAGCGACGACGGGCCGGTCGAACCGGATGCCGGCGCGGGTAATGCGCTCGCGCAACTGATCGTCGGTGAGCGCCGTTCCGTCGGGCCGGACCAGCTCGGTGTATGGCAGATTGATCGCGCCAGCCATATGGCCGCTGGGCAGCCCCGGACGCGGCTCGGGTTCGTCGCCCGAGAACCGCCCCGGCGATCGCACGTCCACCACCTGGGCATCCCCCGACGCCAGCAGGTCGCGGACTTGATCGAGGTTCCGAACCCGGGATCGGTCGAGCCGCGCACGAAATACCGCCGGTACCGCCGGCACCTCCCCGGGCTCGACCGGACGTCCTTCGCGGCGCCACTTGCCCAGGCCTCCATCGAGCATGGCCACGGCCTCGTGGCCAAATGCCCGGAGCATCCACCAGGCCCGGGCCGCACTCACGTTGGTTCCCGAACCGTCGTACACGACCACCATCGACCCGTTGCCCACGCCAAGCCCGCCGACGTACCGGGCGAACTCGGCCTCGCCGGGGAGCATGTGCGGCAACGGGGTGTTGGAATCGCTGGCGAGGTCGAGATCGAAAAACCGCGCCCCCGGAATGTGCCCGGCGCGATACTCGGCGGCCCCGTTCCGGCTCAGCGTCGGGAGGTACCAGGACGTGTCGAGGATCACCAACCCGGGTTGGCCAAGCCGGTCGGCGAGCCAGTCGGTCGACACCAGGGGAAAATGTGGGAAGATCGACATGTTCGGGGCGTATCTTAGCCGGAAGCCTGACCCCATGCGAGGGAAACGCCCATGTCCCGAATCCTGATGCTGGCCCTGTCGCTGACAGTCGCAGGTTCCTCATCGCTCTCCGCCCAGGCTCGAAACATCACGGTAAACCGCTTCCGGCTCACGGATCAGCAGGTCAAGGCCTTCGAACAGCGCGCCTAGCTCCCGCTCAGTCCCCCTTCCGTTCCCCCAACGCCTCCGCCGCCAGGCGCCGGACTTCGGCGTCCGGGTCCTTCATGGCGGCAACCAGGTGGGGCGTGACCGCGCCGTCGTTGATCTCGCCCAATGATTGCACCACCCGCCGCCGGACTTCCGCGCTCTGGTCCTTGAGGGCGCCGGCGAGGGCCGGGATCGCCGCGGGATCGGCAATCTCGCCGAGCGCGCCCGCCGCCAGTCCACGGAGCTCCTGATCCTGATCCTTGAGGGCCACCAGGAGGCCGGAGGGCGCACGATCCAGATCGTTCAACTCGCCCAGCGCCGACGCGGCAGCCCGGCGCACCTGGAGGTTCGGATCCGCCAGCGCGCGGCCGAGTGCCTCGGCGGCCGATGGCTGCCCAATCCCTCCCAGCGCGGAGGCCGCGGCTTCCCGGACCTCGGCCGAGGGATCGCGCAGCAGCTCAGCGACCGGCCCGGCCGCTTTCCGATCCTCGATATCACCGAGCGCGCGGACCGCCGCCAGCCGCACCGCAGGTTCGCGGTCGTCGAGCGTCTGGATCAAGGCGCCCGTGGCACTCGGGTCCTCGATGCCACCCAAGGCCCCGGCGGCCACTTCCCGAACCCCGGCATCGCGGTCCTTGAGCAAGGGGAGAAGCGGTTTCACGCCGCGGGGATCCTCGATCTGGCCCAGGCCGTAGGCCGCGGACCGGCGCACACCGGCGTCGGCGTGTTCGACCATTCGGCCAAGCGGCGCGACGCCCCGGGCTTCCTCGTATTCCCCGACGGCCCACGCAGCCATTCGAACGACTTCCACATCGTTGTCACCGAGGGCCTGCACCAGGGCCTCGAAGGAGGCCGGATCTTCCATCGTCCCCAGCCCGAGTGCGGCGGCTTCACGGGTGCGCCCGTCGGGGCTCCGCAGGTTCTCTCGCAGCACCTTCGCCGCCTCCGCGAGCCCGCTCTGACCCAGGAGCCGGGCGGCGGCACGACGCACGCACGGCTCCGGTCTGGCGAGCGCGGCCGCCAGTGGCGGGATGGCACGGCGATCCGTGAGCGACGATTGGAACACCCGGCGTTCTCCACGCTCGGCCGCGGTCTCGTCGCGGAGGGCATTGATCCCGCTTCGGCTCCCGGTCCAATCCCAGCCGTTGCCCAGACCTCCTACCGCCATGCCGCACACGGTGGGCGGCGTCTGAGCCAGCGCGGCCAGCAGACCGGCTACCTGGGCCGAGTCCGGTCCAGCGCCGTCCACTCTCCCGGCGAATCTGTGCGGGATTCTCGGGGCCCGCACATGCATGGGCGGGATCCTGAGCCTCGACAAAGCCGCGAGCGAAGGCGCGGGGGGTGGCGGCGGCGGCGGTGGCGGGGCCGCCTGCAGGGCAAGAGCCAGGAGGACTACCGGCATCGGACTACTCCTCTCCGTGCCCGCGCTGGCCCAGCGCTTCGGCCGCGCCGCGGCGCACCACCGGATCCGGGGACTTGAGCGCCGTTACCAGCGCCTCGAGCGCGGACTGATCGCGGATCTCCGACAGCGCGTACACCGCCTGATGGCGGACATCGGGACTGGTGTCCTGCATCAGCTCCTTCAGAGTGCCTACCGTCCGCGGATCCCGGATCTCGCCCAGCGCTGACGCCACCTGCTGCCGCACGTCCGCGTTCTTGTCCTTCGCAGCCAGGAGCAGAGCCTGTGGCGCCTCCTTGAGACGCGCCTGACCCAGCGCGCTCGCCGCCTGCGAGCGGACATCGGGGTCCGCATCGGCCAGCAGCCGGGAGAAGGCGGTCACATAGCGCGGATCGGCCGGGCGATCGCCGTCAGGATCCCGGGACGAGAGCCGGTTGCTGGCGAGATTCAGCGCCGCCTGACGAACTTCGGTGTCGGCGTCGTTGAGCGCCGCCAGAACCGTCTCGTCCGGGACCTGATCGGCGAATTCGTGCAGCGCACTCAGGGCCGCCCGTCGGACGTCCTTCGAGCCGTCTTTCAGCAGCGCCGCGAGGCCGGGGACCGCGCGGGCATCGCTGAACTCGCCCAGTCCGTCGGCGGCCGACATCCGAACTTCGGCGTCGCTGTCCTTGAGGGCCTCGATGAGCGCCGGCACCGCCCGGCGATCCCGCAGATTGGGCAGCGATCGCGCCGCGGCGCGGCGGACTTCCACATTCTCGTCCTTGAGCGCCGCGATCAGCGCCGGAACCGCGATGTTGGTCGTGTCCTGGCGCTGACCATCGCGCCACTTGACCGACATTCTGCCCAGATCGATCCGCACATTGCTGAGCGCCCGCTCGACTTCCGCGCTGATCCTCGGCGCCATGGGGGCAATCGGCGGCACCGGCGGCGTGGGAACCCCGGCGATGGCGGCCCGGGCATCGGTCTCCGCTCGGCGAGCGTCGATCCGGGCCCGCGACCGGGCCAGCCGAGCGGCCCGGGCCATGTGGCGATACCAGCTTTCGGTGGTGTCGGCTTCCGCAGCCGGCGCGGCGATCCCGTCCTGCGCCTGCAGGTCGGCCGGCGAAGTCGTGACGGACGGCGCAACCAGACCGGTGACTCCGACCAGCAGCGCGGCGCCAGCCATGAACCAGAGAGAACGGGGAGTAGCAGGCATGACACGACCCTCGATCAGACGGTGAATGCGGGTGACCAGTTGCGAACGACGCTCCGCCATCCCGGCGAGCGGGATGGGACGCGGGGTGTCGACCCATTCGGCCACCTTCACAAGGCAGGCGGCCAGCGACACGCCGGATCCTGTCCGGTGCACCGCCCAGTCGTCACACAGCAGCTCGGCCGCCTCCTGGAGCCGGATCCGCGCCAGGCGGTTGAGCGGCTGGAGGAAAAAGGCCCGTTCCATCAGGCAGGCGAACGCCAGCCAGGCAGGGTCGCGGCGCTCGAGATGTGCCAGCTCATGTGCCAGCATGCTGCGCTGCTGATCGGGCTCGAGATCGGTGAGCGCTGCTTCGGGCAGGGCAATCTCGTCGCGACCCAGCGCCACCGGACTGGTCAGACCGCTGGCCGCCGTGAGCCGAATGGTCCGGCGCACATTACCCTCGCGCCGGAGCCCATCCAGCATGTCGAGCAGCGCTGCGTCCGACACCCGGCGACGCCGGCCGATCAGCCGCATCGCCCGAGCCCGCTGAATCAGATACAGCCCGCAGAGCCCGGCGGCCGTTGTCGCCCAGAAGGCCACGACAACCGGCAGCCAGTCGACTGGCTGACTCGTCGACTCGGCGGCTCGGCGGCTCGGCGGCTCGGCCTTCGCGTGATCGGGCGTCGCGGTCGGAGAAATCGACGGGGTACTCGCGGCCTCGGAGACGACCGCCGCGCTTCCAAGCAGGCCGCCCCAGGCCTCCGGCCCGGAATCCCCCGAGCCGCCGAGCCCCCGAGCCGCCGAGCCGCCGAGCGACATCGCCCCGCCGAGCGACTCGTAGCCCAGTCCGGTTTGCAGGGTGGCCGTCAGCAAGCCGCCGACCAGCGCGGCCTTCCACAGGAGGTCGCGCAGCGCGGCCGACTGCACCAGTCGCCGGACCAGCAGCCACACCGCGCCCAGCAGCAGGGTGCTGTGCAACAGGTAGGTGAGCAGCCAGCTGCCGAGCAGCGGGAAGAGGTCAGCGCGCATGGGAGTTCTTCTCCTTCCCGGCGGTTCGCTCGTCGAGCATCTGCTTGATGCGCTCAAGATCCCCGGGACTGATCTCGCGTTGCGTGAGCAGGTGGGACATCATGGCTGCGACATCGCCGTCGAAGAGCCTGGCCGTGAGCTCGTGCACCATGGAGTGGCGCACATCGGCCTCGGTCACCAGCGGCTGGTAGACGAATTGACGGGCACGGGTCTCATGGCTCACTACACCGCGCTTCTCCAATCGGGACAGCAGGGTCGCGACTGTGGTGAGTGCCAGGCCTCGTTCCCCCTTGAGCGCCTCACAGATCTCGGCCACGGTGGCCTGGCCCCGATCCCAGAGGACCCGCATGAGCGCGATCTGGAGATCGGTGAGTTGGTGGGTCTCGGGCATGTGGTTCCTCGGCGGCTCGGCGGCTCGGCTCGCGGCTCGGCTCTCGCTAACGGCTAACGGAAGTTGGGCTGATTGCTGACGGCTGACGTCCGCCGTCTGACTACTACACAAGTAATATTACGCCCGTAGTGATTGTGTCAAGACGGACCTTCCTGGCCGCTGGTTTCACGCTGGACCGTCGACCGGCGGTTTGGGACCTTGCTGGCCGATGGGATCAGCGTGCTCACGCCGCCCGGGAACCGGGCCCATGCCCCCCGGATGTCGCGCGCCAGTGGACACTCGCTCGGGATCCTTTTGAAGCTGATGTCCGCGGAGCAGAGGACGGTATATTCCGCCGATGCCGCCTCCTCTCGATTCGCCTGGCGGGCGCCTGATGCGATTGTGGCGCGCCCTGTCTCCCCTCCCCGGCGGCACCTGGATTTTCAGCCGGGTGCTCGGGTTCATGGTCCCGTACACCGGATCGATCCACCCGCACGTTCGGATGCTCGAACCGGGTCATGCCCGGGTCGAGATCGGCGACCGCCGGGCGCTCCGCAATCATCTTCGCTCGGTCCATGCCATCGCGCTCTCGAACCTGGCCGAAGTCACCAGCGGGCTCGCCATGCTGGTGGGCCTGCCGCCGAACGTGCGCGGGATCCCGATCTCGCTCTCGATCCAGTTCCGCAAGAAGGCCCGCGGCACCCTGGTCGGCGAAAGCGCGGTGACCATTCCCGAGGTCTCCGACACCGTCGAGCACGAAGTCCGGGCCAGCATTCGCGACGGCCAGGGCGATGTGGTGGCGGAAGCGACCGTGCGCTGGCGGCTGGCGCCGGCGTGAACCGTCCGACCCTCGAGACGCCCCTCACCCGCCACGCCGGCATCGGGGTACCGCTCATCTGCGGCGCGATGTACCCGTGCAGCAATCCCGAGCTGGTCGCCGCGGCGTCCGAGGCGGGAGCCATCGGGATCGTTCAGCCGATCTCGCTCACCTACGTCCATGGCCACGAGTTCCGCGCCGGCCTGCGCTACATCCGGCAGCTCACCACCAGGCCGATCGGAATCAACGCGTTGATCGAGCGGTCGTCGCGGACCTACCACGAGCGCATGGTCCGCTGGATCGACATCGCCCTCGAGGAGGGCATCCGGTTCTTCATCACCTCGCTCGGCAATCCACGGTGGGTGGTCGACCGGGTAGGCCCGCATGGAGGGATCGTCTATCACGACGTGACCGAACGGAAATGGGCCGAGAAGGGACTCGCGGGCGGGGTCCATGGGTTGATCGCGGTCAACAACCGGGCCGGCGGCCACGCCGGACCGAAGAGTCCGGCCGAGTTGATCGCGGAGCTGGGGGACCTCGGCGTACCGGTCGTGATGGCCGGCGGGGTGGGGGACGCCACCGGGTTCGTGGCCGCGTTACGGATGGGGTACGCCGGGGTGCAGCTGGGCACCCGATTCATCGCGGCCACGGAGTGCCGGGCGAGCGACGCCTACAAGAGGGCAATCCTGGAGGCCGACGCAGACGACATCGTCCTGACCGAGCGGCTCACGGGGGTGCCGGTCGCGGTGATCCGGACGCCCTACGTCGAACGGATCGGACTGACCGCGGGACCCATCGCGCGCTGGATGCTCCGCCAGCGGCGCACCAAGCATTTCATGCGCAACATCTACGCGCTGCGTTCGCTCTGGCAGCTCAAGCGGGGCCTGATGCGGGAACCCGATGGCCGGCCTGGCAGTAGGGGCGACCCGTTGGGTCGCAGCTACTGGCAGGCCGGCAAGAGCGTGGCGACGATCGATCGGGTCGAGCCGGCAGGCGACATCGTGCGGCGATTCCGCGACGCGGTCCTGGCCGAGCCCGACTGACCCGGGCCGGCCTCAGGCCGGCGGCGGCCACCCGACGACTCGTTCCCAGTGGACGGGATCGGTCGCGCCTTCGGTGGACAACAGCAGCACCCGGCTGCTCCGGGAAATGCCCAGCCGATCGCGGAGCGCACCGCTGTGCTCTCCCTCGCAGAGTTCCAACAGGCCGGCCAGTCCGGCGGCGCCCGACTCACCCGAGACGATGCCCTCCCCCGCCAGCAGCCGCATCGATTCCCTGGCCTGATCGTCCTCCACCGCCACGAAGGCTTCGACCCCGTCCCGCAGGTAGGGCCACGCCGCGGAGCTGGGGGTGCCGCAGTTGAGACCCGCCATGATGGACGCGTCCGCTCCCGCCGAGATCATGACCGGCTTCCCCGCCTCGATGGAACGCAGACAGCAGGCCGCACCGGTCGGCTCGACCCCCACCAGGACCGGCCGCGGGGAAAGCCCGGTGCGGCGATAATGCCGGATGGCGGCGCTGGCCAGAGTCCCGACACCGATCTGGATGAGTACCAGGTCATACGGGGCCGCCAGCCGCCGGGCGAGCTCGAACTCGATCTCGAGGAAGATGGTCTGGTACCCCTCCGCGACCCACCCGGGGATCTCTTCGTATCCCGGCCAGCCATGGTCCTGGATGAGGAGAATGGCGTCACCCGTCACAGCGGCGGCCGCGGCCACGGTGTCATCATAGGTGCCGTCGACTTCCTTGACCTGCGCCGCCTCGGAGCGTATACCATCGAGACGTGCAGCGGAGGTCCCCTTTGGCACGTAGATCCTGGCCGCCAAGCCAAGCCACCGGGCAACCCGCGCGACCCCACGACCGTGATTGCCATCCGTCGCGGTGACCAGCGTCACAGGGGCAGTTCCGCGACGAGCCGATGCAGTTCCTTGACCGAGCCCCAGGGCTCGAGCTCCCGCCCAAACCGCTGCCGAAGCGCCCGGTAGGTCGCCCACGCCGCGCCCAGGACCTTGTAGGCCGGCAGCCCTAGGCGGGTCGATTCGTCCTTGATGTCGATCGCGGCGACCGAAAACCGGTCGGCGAGGCCGGAAAGCGGGCGCAGCGGAGTGGGCAGATAGCCCGGAAGCCGACGATGAACACCCAACGCGGTACCGTGGGGGTGCTCGGTCACGAAATCGGCCCGATAATGCGGGTTGATCACCCGGTGAGGCATGCTTTCAACTTAGGGTGTGATCAGAAGTTGGCACATCCCATGATGCCAACACCGTTGTGGCGATGGTTCCGCAGATTTCAGCGCATTTCCCATCAACGACGCCCAACAGGAGATACCCAAGCTATTGGTGAACGATGACATACGAGATCGGCCCAACTGTTGCTCTGGTGAACACTGATGTGGCACCCGCAGGGCATGCTCAGAATAAGCGGAGGCAGGTACATGTATAGAATCCGGTCGGCTGATGGAGCCGAAGCGGTATACAGCTCGTTGGAAGAATTCGCCGCGGCGGTGCGCCGGGGCGAGGTCGGCTCCCGGAAGATGAGATCTATCATCAGCGCGCCAACCGGTGGCTCGACGTCAAGAGCCACCCCCACTTTCGGAGCGCGATGAGCTGGACCGGCCAGGGCTTGCCCGGATCCGGATTGGTGTCGGCGCCGCCAGCCTCGGTATCGGCTCCACCACCGCGGCCGGCAGCGACGGCTCCCGGTAACGGCAGTCCGCACGGTCATCATCCCAATAGTGCATCCGATCGGCTGGGCGTATCGCGCCCGGTGCCGCCGACCGTCTATCGCACACCTGTTTCGGGGTCGTCGCCGCCGGCCGCTCCGCCGACCAATTCGCCGCCTCCGGCGAAAAGCAAGGAACTCTCGTTCATCGACCTCGGGCCGCCGGCTCGACCGAACAACGGTACCGGTTCCGGAAAGGGGGCGCCGCCGGCTCCAGCCAAGCCGACGCCATCCCAGCCGGTCGATGAATTCGATTTCCTGGTGATGGCCACGGGGCTCGAAGCGCCGGTTCGGAAATCCAAGGGCCACAAGGCGCCCGCCGAGGATCTCGACCTCCTGTTCGATACTCCGGTTGCCAACGCGGCGCCCCCGGCCACGCCCGCGGCGGTCTCGGTACCGGCGCACGGCGCGAATGCACCGACGCCGCCACCGGAGCTGCCAGCCGGTCGAATCAGTGCTCCGCGGGCCACGATCGTCGATCCTCCGAGGGTGGCGCCCATTCATCCTCCGATCGGCGGACAGGTGCCCGCCCTGGCAGAGGCGGACCTGGATCTGGACACTCTGTGCCGGGCCGATTTCGAAGCCGCGGAGCGCGCCGCCTCGCGCACGAGCCATCCGATCCACACGGTTGTCCGCCGGTCGGACAAAGCCGTGTGGCTGTTCGCGTCGGCGGCCGTGGTGGTAGCCGTGACCGGCGGGCTCCTCATCTGGCGTCCGTGGACTGCCATTTCTGCGGACATCAACATGGTGACCACGAGCGCAACGACCACCGAGCAATCGGCTCCGCCGGCCGGCCTCATGCCCCAGGGTCTGGTCCAGGATGGGGCCGGTGTCGCCCCGGTGCCAGTGCTTCCCGAGAGTACGGCCGCGGTGGTTGGCGCCGGCGATTCGGCAGCCCAGGCGGACTCGGCGGACCTTGCCGCGGCCGAGGAGATCATCGCCACGTCGCGGCCGGCGTTCCGCGCCCCGATCGAGGTGGCCGCCCCCGACCTCACCCCCGGCACCGAACTCCGCGCCCAACTCAGCGCCGAAATCTCGACTCCCACCGCAGCCGCGCCGGCTGAAATGGTGCGGCGGATCGAGGTGGCCCAGCTCCAGGCCCAGCAGGAGCTCGCGGCACAACTGGTCGGGTTTCGGAACGTGTTCGCCGCCTACCGCCTGGACACTCGCGAGGGTGTCAACCAGTCCCGCACCATCTGGAATGGCGGCGCCGATGCGATCCGCCAGTACCGCGCCCGAATTGGCCGGCTCGAGAAGGCCTACGAGGACAGCGTCCTGGCGTCCCAGCGGGCCCACGGTTGGTCGGGGGAAGATCTGCGCCGCTGGGCGACCCGTCGCAGCCTGGCGGAACCCGGTGAGGTCTCCCAGCTCGCCGACCTGATGTTCAGCCAGGTGGCCGAAGCGCTCGACATCCTGACCGCGTTGGACGGCCAGTACGAAATCAAGAACGGCGTCATCCGCTTCCGTAACCCCGCGTCGGGGATCCGGTTCACCGCGGTTCGCACCTGGGTCGCACAGCGCAGGGAAAACTGGGCAGCGACGCCGGAATCGGCGCGGCCGTACACCATCACCGCCATCCTGGGCGCGCTCGGCGAAGGAATTCCCGCGGTCGAGTAGCTCGGCGCGAAGCGGTCGGCCGACAGCGCCCGGTCGTCGAGCGACGATGGCGACGCAACGGGTCGCTATTTTCCACAGCCTTCTCCACACCCCACCCACAGAATCAACACTTTTCACACGTCAAGCGAGCCGATTTCCGTCTTGACGCGCCCGCGTTCTACAGGCAACTTGGCCACTCCTTCCGCTGCTCGCCCCGATCTTTCGGACGGTCATGGCCAACTCGCTCGATCAACTCATCGACGCGTTCCGTTGCACATTTTTCCCGGTGCAGGTGCTCGTGGTTGACGACGACGTCACCAGTCGCTCATCCATGCGGCGAACGCTCGAACATCAGGGCTATACCGTGATCGTCGCGGAGGATGGCGATGCGGCGTTGCGCCTGCTGGACCGGACCCACGTCCCGGTGGATCTCCTGGTGACGGACGTCCAGATGCCGGGCGTGCCCGGGGATACCCTGGCGGCCCAGGTGCGTGAGTCGTGGCCCGAGCTGCCGGTGCTGTTCGTCTCGGGAGATCCCCAGAACGCCAGGCTCCCCGCAGTGCTGGGTGGACTGTCGTGCTTCCTCGCCAAGCCTTTCCTGCCTACCGAATTGCTCGAGGCGGTCGCGTCGGTGCTCGAACCGGCCGGGGAAGAGTCCGGGCTGCTCGATCATCCGGTGCTGGATACTGGATCCTGAGGTTCGCCTCTATCGTGATCTGATCGCGGGGCACCCGGGCTGGTGTCCCGCGAACCCGTTCCGGGACAGGTGACAGCAGAGGCCGATCGAGACTCCCGCCCGAATCACCAGCCCGGTCGCCCCGAGCGGTTCAGCATGGCCCGGCTCACTCCAGTGCGACGTGTGTGACACCGGTCACCCATCCGTCCGACGGCCGGTGGCCCGGCGGTTGCCCAATCACTCGGAAGTTGGCTTCTGGGCCGGTTCTGGCCGGGGCATCACGCGTCTCACACGGGGAAATGCAAGTTGTCGCTGTCTGAACCTGGTCCGATTTCCGGTCTTGGCACCGGTGCTCCGCTGCAGGGACGGTACCGGCTCACCCGAGAACTGGCCGTTGGGCCACGGGCCACCGTCTACCTGGCGGATGACCACCATCAGGGGAACGAGGCCGCCGTCAAGGTGCTCGTCCTTCCTCCGGCGGAGCGTGCCCGACTCCGGCATGAGGCGCTGGCCGCCTGGGAAGTGGCGCATGACCACATCGTACCGGTGCGGAGCTGCTTCGAGGACGGCGAACGCTGTTTCGTGGCGATGGACTTTGTGCCGGGTCCGAGTCTGGCCGGTCTGGTTGCCGCGGCTCCCCTCACAGCCGACGAGACTGCGGCCATCGGTCGCGGGGTCGCCCTCGCGCTTCAGGCCGTGCACCGCCGCGGTATCCTGCACCGCCACGTCACCCCCGGCAATATCCTGATCGCGCCGGATGTTCGAGCCCGGCTGACCGATTTCGGATCGGCCGGGTTCGGCTGGCATTCGGATCATCCCGGGAAGCAGGATTTCGTGGCACCGGAGGTCCTGGGCGGTCAGGCGGCTGATACCCGGGCCGATTTGTACGGGTTGGGACTCTGCCTCTACGTGGCACTCACGGGGAGGCTGCCGGAGCGTCACGCTGCCGCGGGCCCACTGCGCTCGACCGCCGACGGCCATCGGCCGTCCCGGCTGCGGCCCACCGTCCCGCCCTGGCTGGACGACGCGATAGCGCGGGCAACCGCGGCATTGCCGGCGGATCGGTTCGCCTCCGCCGGCCGGTTGGCCGAGGCGCTCGCGACCGGCACGTCTCACCCAACGGCGCCCCTGATTACCGTTTAGGGCGTGACCACCGAGCGGCTCTACTACACCGACAGCTACCTGACCACGTTCAACGCCACCGTCGTCGATCAGGCCGATGGCGGGCGCCGGGTCTACCTCGACCGGACGGCCTTTTACCCCACGTCCGGTGGGCAGCCCTTCGACACCGGGCGGCTCAGCGGGGTCCGGGTCGTGGACGTGATCGACGAGGACGACCGGATCGCGCACCTCCTCGAGGGCCCCATCCCGCCGGCCCGGGTCAGCGGCGAGATCGACTGGCCGCGGCGGTTCGACCACATGCAGCAGCATACCGGCCAGCATCTGCTCTCCGCTGTCCTGGCCGACCGGTTCGGCTATCAGACGATCAGCGTGCATTTCGGTCCCGAGAGCGCCACCCTCGATCTCGATGCCGGAGCCATCTCGCCGGAAGAGATCCGACGCGCCGAGGCCGACGCCAACGCCATCGTGACGGAAAACCGCCCGGTCGAGGCCGGGATGGAGGACGCGGCTACCGCGACCCGGCTCCGCAAGGCGGTGAACCGAGCCGGCACCATACGGGTGGTGACCATCAAGGACCTGGATCGAAGCGCCTGCGGCGGAACTCACGTCCAGGCCACCGGGGAGATCGGTCCGATCCTCATCAGGAAAGCCGAGCGGGTGAAGCAGCACATCCGGCTCGAGTTTCTCGTCGGCCAGCGGGCCGTCGCTCGCGCCCGCGCCGACCTCGACATCCTCTCCGCCATGGCCGCCGCCAGCTCGGCGGCGATCGCCGACCTGCCGGGCATCCTGGAGAAGCAGCGGTCGGACCTCAAGGCGGTCGAGGTGGCGCGGCGGGAACTCGAAGCGGCGCTGCACCGTTATCGGGCGCGCGAGCTGTATCAAGCCACAGCGGCGGACGATGCCGGGCTCCGGCGGATCGTGCACCGCCCCGATGCCGGGAGCGCGGACTCCCTCAGGGGTCTGGCCCAGGCGGTGATCGCCCACTCCCGGGTCGTCCTGATCGCCGCCGTCGGCGCACCGCCGACCATCCTGCTCGCCGCCTCCCCCGACAGCGCGGTCGACGCCGGGGCCGTGCTCAAGCCCCTGCTGGCCCAATTCGGGGGCCGGGGCGGCGGTTCGGCGCGGCTGGCCCAGGGCACCGTTCCAGACGCGGACAGCCTCGAGGCGATCCTGCGCCGGCTGGCCGGTCCGGCCGGGAGTCCCGGGTGAGCGCCGCGACCGTCACGGGGCTGTCAGCGATTCGTCACCGTAGTTGTTAGGCTCCCGCCATCAACCGATGGTACTCTCGGATCACCCTCGCATCGGATGATGCGAAGGTGATGCCCGTCACCTTTTTACGGAAAGAGAGTACCGCCATGCCTGCCAGCCACGGCCCCACCATGGGCAGCGCGTGGGTCCTGACCGCAGTCCTGGTCGCCACCGCCTGCACCCAGGGCGCCACCAGGCCCCGATCCGAAGGACTCGCCCGCCAGCTTCGGGAGGTCGCGCTCACCGCCGAACGCGACAGCCTCGTCCTGGAGGTGGCGGCCAACGGCAAGCTGCTCAGCGATATCCAGGTCGAGCTCTCCCGGGTCGAGCCCCGGCCGGCCCCGGGCACCCCGGAATCGCCCGCACTCGAGACCACCAAGGACCAGCGGGCCTTCGCCCTGGAGCGGATTCAGGCGATCACCACCCGGCTCGGGACGGCGGAGACCCGGCTCGCGGCCAGCGAGCAGCGCGCCCGCCGACTCTCCGGCTCGATCGATAGCCTTTCGCAGGAAAACACCGCTGTGAAGACGACGATCACCGATCTGACGGCCATCCTCGGGACCCAGCGGGCGACGATCGAAGGACTCACCGCGCAGCTGGAGGCGCTGACGGTGCACAATCAGGCGCTGGCTGACAGCGTGTACCAGCTGACCGACGCCTACCACACGGCGTTCTACATTGTCGGCACCAGGTCGGAACTGCTCAGAAAGGGCGTGCTCGTGGAGGACGGCCACCGCGCCTTTCCGCTCATCGGACGGCGCGGCGTGCAGCCGGCGCGCGATCTGCCGCGGCAGGAATTCACCTCCATCGATCGCAGCACCACCCGCGAGATCCCCCTCCCCCGCGACGACCGGAGCTACCGGATCGTCTCCCGGCAGAACCTCTCGCATCTTGCCGCCCGGGTCGGCGACCCGGCTCGGCTGCAGGGCAGTATCGCGATCGCGTCGCCGGAGCAGTTCTGGGAGCCGTCGAAATACCTGATTGTCGTGGAGCAATAGGTCGGCTGGACGGACAAGGCGGACAGGGCGGACGAGGCGGACAGGGCGGACAGGGCGGACAGGACGGACAGGACGGACAGGACGGACAGGACGTAAGGGAATGCCGAGATGAAAGGGGTAGTCGACCGAGTGCGCGTCCTGGCTCAACGCTTCACGCCTTGTCCGCCCTGTCCGCCCTGCCCGCCTCGTCCGCCCTTCTTCGTCCCCCGCCTCGGCTCCGCCACCAGGGGATCATCCGGCCAGTAGTGCTTCGGATACCGGCCTCGCAACTCCTTCCGCACGTCGAAATAGGAGGTCCGCCAGAAGCCGGCGAGGTCCTGGGTGACCTGGACGGGACGACGGGCGGGAGACAGGAGATGCATCGTCACCGGCACCCGCCCGCCGCCGACCCGCGGGGTCTCGGTGAGTCCGAACACTTCCTGCAGGCGGACGGCGAGGACCGGTGCTTGGGGGTCCGAGTAGTCCACCCGAAGCCGCGACCCCGTCGGCACCGTGAGGTGGGTGGGCGCGAGATGGTCGAGTGCCTGCCGCTCCTCCCACCCGAGCAGCCCGAGCAGCGCCCGGCCCGGATCGATCCGCTCCAGGTCGCCCCGGCGCCGGACGCCCACCAGGTCGGGGCCCAGCCAGGGTTCGAGATTGGCCAGGAGCGCCGGGTCGCTGACGTCGGGCCATGGCGGCCCGAGCAATCGCCTGACAAACGCCAGCCGGTCCCGGACGGCCCGACTGTCTTCCGACCAAATCAGCACGCCAAGTCCGGCACGTGCCATCCATTCCCCGAGCGCGGCCAGGACCAGCCGCGGATCGGGATCCTTGAGTGGCTTCTCGCTCAGCACGATCGCACCGAGGCGGGTGCGACGCGCCGCGGTCAGCGCCCCGATCTGGTCGTTCCACTCCACCACCTCCTCCGATTCGACCTGGTCGCCGAACAGTGCCAGGACCTCCCCCTCGGTCACCGGGGCGGCAAGCCAGACCCGGCTCTCGCGGCGCGCTCCGTCGAGTTGGGCCGCGACGATGAAATCGGTGTGTAGCAGCGCCGGGGAGTCGGTCGCCACGCCCTGCCCGTTGCGGAGCAGGAACCGGCCGGCCTGCCCCGTCCGCCTGCGGCCGACGCGATCGGGATAGGCCAGCGCCAGCAGCAGTCCCGGCGAAGGTGGGTCGTCCTTCGCGGTCGCGGTCGACCGGACTCCAGTGGACGCCTCCCGCAGCGTCGCGCGCCAGGCCCGGGACTCTGCCCGCACCCGCTCGACCCGCCCGCGGTCCACGGTCCAGTTGTGATGCATGCCGGGCAGGTCGCGAGCGCCGAGCAGCTCGAGTCTGAGCTGCAGATCGGCGTCGGCCGGGCCGCTGTGTCCGCCCAGGAAGTCCCGTTCCTCGATCAGGGCGGCCAGGTCGGCGGACAGCGCCGGCGCGCCAAGCTCGGCACCGCGGACCAGCAGGTGGGACAGCCTCGGATGGGTGCCCAACCCCGACATCCGGCGGCCGTGCGGCGTCACTCTGCCATGGCCATCGAGGGCACCCAGCTGCCGGAGCAGCGCACCCGCTTCCGCGAGCGCCGCCGCGGGCGGAGGATCCAGCCACTTGAGTTCTGCCGGGCTGCTCACGCCGGCGACCGCCAGCTCGAGCGCCAGCGGCGTGAGGTCCGCCTCGAGAATCTCCGGCGTGTCATGGGGGAGGAGTTGATGGTCTTCCGCCCGGGCCCAGAGCCGGTAACAGATGCCGGGCCCGGTCCGGCCGGCGCGCCCACGGCGCTGGTCGGCGGCGCCGCGGGAAACGCGCACAGTCGTGAGCCGGGTCATTCCCGAGCCCGGGGAGAATCTGGGTACCCGCGCCAGGCCCGAATCGATCACCACCTGTACGCCCTCGATCGTGAGGCTGGTCTCGGCGATCGAGGTGGACAGCACGACCTTCCGCCGGCCGGGCGGGCTGGGACGAATCGCCGCGTCCTGCTCGGCCTGCGACAGGTTACCGTAGAGGGACAGCACCGAGACGGTCGGCCCGAGCGGCGGGTCCGCCAGCAGCTCCGCCACCCGCCGGATCTCGCCCTGACCCGGCAGGAATACGAGCACGTCCCCGCGATCTTCCGCGAGGGCCCGGCGTACCGTGCTCGCCACCGCCGCCTCGACCCGGGTGTCCGGGCGCCGCGGCAGATAGCGGGTCTCGACCGGATGGCTCCGGCCCTCGCTGGTGATCACCGGAGCGTTGCCGAGCAGCGCCGAGACGGATCCGCTCTCCAGCGTGGCCGACATCACGAGCACCCGGAGCCCGGGCCTCAGCACCGCCCGGGATTCGAGGGTGAGGGCGAGGCCGAGGTCGGCGTGAATGGATCGTTCGTGAAACTCGTCGAAGACCACCAGGCCGATCGGGTCGAGGGAGGGGTCGTCCTGGATCATCCGGGTCAGGATCCCCTCGGTCACCACCTCGATCCGGGTCCCTGGGCCGACGGTGCTGTCCCGCCGGATCCGATAGCCCACGGTTCCGCCGAGCTGCGTGCCCAGAAGCTCGGCCATGCGCCGGGCGGCAGCCCGGGCGGCCAGGCGACGAGGCTCGAGCAGCAGGATCTTCCGGCCCGCCAGCCACGACTCGTCCAGAAGTGCGAGCGGAACGAGAGTGGTCTTCCCCGCGCCGGGAGGAGCCTGCAGCACCGCCACGCCGGTGTCCGCCAGCGCACGGCGCAGATCGGGAAGAACCGGTTCGACAGGAAGCATCGATGAACCGTAAGGGACGGCCGCGGTGCCCGGCAACCTCGTCCGGTGCCACCGCCCGGCTTGCTGGCGGCGGGGGGGGCGGTACCTTTTCTCATGGGGTCGCTGCCGGGCCACACATCACGTTCTCGGCCGGGCGCGTTCGAAGTTCCGCTCATGATGCCGGCGTGCAATTCGGCTGCGCCGCGCACCTGGCAAGGAGGGAACGATGACGGCCAGTATCACCCCGGTCACGGAACACCCCGCCCGCGGCAATGTCGACGTCTACGGAATCAGCCACCAGGGCCTGATCCGCCACGAGAACCAGGACCACTTCCTCATCGCCACCATTCACAAGGCGATGTCCGTGATCCAGACCAGCCTGCCCGAGAACACGGTCGGTAACCTGAGGAGTCCGTCGCGCGGCTACGTCTTTCTGGTGGCGGACGGAGTAGGGGGGATCCCCGGGGGAAAGGAAGCCAGCCAGACGGCCCTCAGGGCCATCGTCCACTACGTGCTCCACACCATGGATCTCTACGTGCAGCTGGAGCCGGAGGTCGAGCCGGAGTTTCAGGCCGACCTCCGGCGGTCGGTGGAAATGAGCCATGAGGCGGTCCGCCGGGCGAGCGGAGCCAACCGGGAGCAGGACGGTATGGCCACCACGCTGACGATGGTCTGCTTCCGCTGGCCCAAGGCGTACATCGTCCACGTCGGCGACAGCCGGGGCTACCGCTTCCGCGACGGCGAGCTCGAGCTGCTCACCAAGGACCAGACGATGGCCCAGGCCATGGTGGACTCGGGAACCCTGTCCGCCGACCAGGCTCAGCGCTCCGGCCTGACTCACGTCCTCTACAGCGCCATCGGCGGGTCGCGCGCCGAGCCCTACGTGGCCACCACCGACTGCCACTGGAACGACATCATGCTGCTCTGCACCGATGGCCTCACCAAGCACGTCTCGGACACCGAGATCCGGGACGCCCTCCGCCGTTGCGTCAGCGCCAAGGCTACCGCCGAGGAGCTCCTCCAACTGGCCCTGGACCGGGGTGGCTCGGACAACGCCACCCTGGTCGTCGGCCGACTGGACCGGGCACCGGCCATTTAGACTCACGGTACGACGGTAACGACGGGAGCGACGGGAGCGACGGTAGGTGGCTCGGCGAAGAGCTGGATTCCTCCTCGGACTCCAGCCCTTCGCGCGGGATTGAGCACCGTACCGTCGTCCCCGTCGCTACCGTCGTCGTACCGCCCCGTCAGCTGCGCTCGGCCTTCCGCTTCTCCCGCTTCACCTTCGGCTCTTTCAGTTTCCACTCGCGCTCCGGCACCTTCCAGGAAACGCTGAGTTTCTTCTGCTTGCGGAGAATATCCAGCTTGGCCGTCTCGCCCCCGTCGTAGGAGCGCAGAATGCGCCGGGCGTGGGCCGCGGAGGTCGGGGCGCGCCCGTCGATGGCCAGGATGACGTCGCCGCCCTTGAGCGCCAGGGTTGAATCCTTCGGTGTGCTGAGCACGAGCACCCCTTCCTTGGCGCCGAAGTACTCGCCCAGTTCGGGATTGAGCTGGGCCAGATCCAGCCCGCCCATGCGGTCACCGGCGAACAACCGGAAATGGTCCGGTCCGCCTTCGAGCATCATCGGCGCGCCGTGGAACTCGCCGTCCTCGAGACCCATGCGCGGGAGGTCCGGCATTCTCCAGCGGAAATCGCGGCTCATGCTGAATCCCAGATCCTGGGCGACGATCTTCGCCTTCCGGCTCTCGCCGTCCCGACGGTACTCCACGTCGACCGTATCCCCCGCATCGAGCCGGCGGGCCAGCTCGACCAGTTTCCGGGCCGGACCCGACTCGTCCGCGTCCTTGGACGTGAGACCACCCAGCGAGACTCCGTTGAACCGGGTGATGATGTCGCCCGCTTTGAGCCCCGCGGCGGCGGCCGGGCCCTCGGAGGTCACCGAGGAGATGCGGGCACCGAGCTTATCCCGGTCCTGGTCGGCTCGGAAATCGACGGTCACTCCGATGCGGGGGCGGCCAGTGGAGAAGGCAAAGAGGCGGGCGTCTCCGTCGCCGTCGTCCTCCTGGGCGCCGAGGGCCGGCGCGTGGCCAAGCAGGGTAACAGCCGACAACGCGGCGAGGAGGGTAAGGTTTCCGAACCGGCGGTTCATCGTGTGAGCTCCATGAAGCAGTGGTTGCCGGAAGGGATGCGCGGTGGGTCGGGAAGGTCGCGGGGGGTCAGTGCCCCGGCCAGGGAGAGCACTCCCCGCAGACGGCCTGGATGTCGGCCTCCACCATGGCCCAGGCCCGGGCCAGGTCCGATGCCGAGGGGCCGCCACCGCGGTCGGCCTGCAGTTGTTGGCGCAGCCGGGACGCGTGCTCCCGAAGCACGTTCGTCACCCGGTCGGCCGGCTCGGCGGGCAATTCGTGGCGCAATCGAAGCAGGGTCCCAAAGTACCCTTCACCATGGGCGGCGAGGGCGACCGCCAGGGTTGGCGACGATGGTTCCGGTCCGCGACTTGGGGGGGTGAGCCCGAGCCGCAGGTACGGGAGGGCCCAGTTGTCGGTGGCGAACAGGCCGGCCGGATTCGACAGCCATACCCATGCGTGCAGCACCGCGATCCGGGCGGAGTCGGCCGACCGGACGATGCCCGGGTCCGCGTGCCCCAGCACAAAACTCTCCTCATCCACGGTGCCCGAGTGGTAGTGCCATGCGGCGGCCGGCGCGGGGAAGACCGCGTCCGGTGCCCGGTCGCGCACGAGTTGAGTGTAGGCGACACCGGCCAGCACCGGCCGCCCGGCCATGCTCACGTACTCGAGAATGGCCGGACGAAGTGGATCGACGATGCCGCTCACGATGAGCGGAACGCTGATCCAGTGTTCGCCCATGCTGGGGAAGTCGGGGCCCACCCGCCGGTACCCGTCGGCGATGGCCGCCGCCTGGTCCTGATATCGGCGAGTGGCCTCGCGGACGGAGCTGGCGAAGGTTTCGATGTCGGCAACGGACTGCGATCGGCCCACGGCTGGAACCGGCAAGAGGGCGAGCAGGACCAGCGCGGCTCTCACGGCGCGTTCAGGACCGCGTCCTGGCCGTAGGCGGCCAGCAGCTGCCGCTCCAGTTCGGGAGAGACCCCTTGCGGATATCGACTGATGAGCCTGAGACGGCGCTCGTCCGCCGGGGCGAGCCCGGATCCCTTGAGGTTGATCTTGGGCGCGCGCAGCGACTCGATCCGGTCGAACGCCACCCTGACCAGCCGCCGATCCTCGCGTACCAGCAGGGTCTGCGACTCGACCGCCAGCAACTCTCCCAGCACGATCGTTCCGCCCTGGGCGGCGATGGTGACCGCGGCACCGGCCGGTCCTCGAGCCGGCTGATAGTTCGCGCTGGTCGTTCCCACGGCGCAGCCCAGGACCACGATGGCCAGAGCCGAGAACCGAAGGCGCATCGTCACCGCACGGGAACCCGGGTGGCAAAGAACCGGGCCTCGAGAGAGTCCTGCACCGAGCGCCACCGGGCGATCGCCCGGAGCAGTGCCGCGTCGCCGGGGACGAAAGTGGTCGTATCACGGGCCGCCGCGATCCAGCCGCGCCGCACCCACTCGATGTAGTAACCCTGGGAGGCGAGCAGGAACGTCCGGGTTTCGCCCTCGGGCTCGGGGCCTGCCTCCCAGACGGCCGTGAACGACTGGGCGGGTGACGTTTGCAGATAGCGCCCGTCCGGCGCGGTCAGCGCCGAGAGCGGCTCGGGCTCGGCGGCCCCATCCCGACCCAGCACCCGCTCCAGGACCAGGGTCCGAAGCGCCGGCCGGCGCATCGTGCCGGCGAGGGCCGCCCGGTCGATCCGCCAGTTGTCGGCCACAAAGGCGAGCCGCACCCACACCGAGTCGCCGCCGACCGGCGGGAGCGGCACCGCGATGTCCTTCCAGGCCACCGGTCCCGTGTCCTTCACTCGGGCGACTTCGCGGTACTCGCTGTCCACCCGCACCAGGACACTCAGGCCCATGTGCCGGGTGTACCAGCTCCCCAGCTCCAGCGCCGGCCCAACCCGCGAAAGCTGCCCGGCCTGCCAATCGAGCGATCGCGCTCCGGGGTCACCCAGCATGATATCGTAGAACAGGACGGTATTGAGCAGACTGTTCCGCAGCCGGAGCACCAGCGCCAGCGAATCGCCGGCGCCGGCGCTCGAGAAGGTCAGGTCGATCGTATCCTGGTAGTCGTCCTCGCTGGCGCGGGCGAGGACCGTGGAATCGGTGCGGTAGGTAAGACCGTCGGCTTCGGCCAGCTCGGCGCCGACATCCCGACCGGCCCGGGAAGTGGCCCGGCGGGCCGGCGCCAGCCCGCCCACCGCGACCACATGCCCGCGGGGATCCGGCACGGCCAGCTCCCCCGGGGAATGGCGCGCCTCGAGCAACTCGAGATGGTTCAGGTAGTGGGTCTCGAACGCCTCGTTGCGGACCTCGAGTCGCACGCTGCCGTCCCCGGCAGCCCGGGTCCGCAGGCGGTCGACGTCCCGGGCCTCGAACAGCGGCGCGATGCTGTAGGAGAATCCCTCCGCTTCCAGCACCAGGGTTCCGGCGCTGTCGGAGTAGTACGTCGGGCAGGACCCGAAGCATTTCGGGTCCACGGCGCAGTAGATCGCGACGGAAAGCCCGATCGTGCCGGCGGTGGCGAGCAGGGAGAGCCCGAAGGTAGCGCCGCCATCGGTCCGGGTCTCGAAGGACTCCATCCCGACGACGCTGTCGAGCGTCAGCTCGACGACCGGCACCGAGTCACCGAGGGTCAGGCCAAAGCGGGTCCCGTTGCCGAGCAACCGGCCGCGGGCGATCCGCACTCCGGCCGGGTACACCACCGTGTGACCGTCGAGCAGATGGGCCTTGACGGGGGAGCGCACTTCCACCGAGTCCGAGGCGCCGGCACGCACCTCGGCGACGTCCACCCGCTTGACGATGAAGCAGGCGGCCACGAAAGTCAGGGCGGCCAGGAGCGGGACTCGAAGCCGCCGACGCGGAGCCGGCATGGACACTCTGCGCGGCAAGAGGCGCGCCCGGTGGGAGGGATTACCGATTCTTGTACCGCCCGCGTACCGCAGGGGGCAAGCCCGCCCGCGGCGGTTTGCGCAGGGGGCCGAGCGCCTTCACCTTAGGTGACCTTTCCTTCCCGGGACCGGCGATGCTCAACTACATCTGGGCGGGGCTCATCATCATGAGCCTCGGGTTCGCGCTGGTCAACGACGTGCGCGATCTCCGGCGTGACACGTACCGGAATGACACGCCGCTGCCGGTCTCGCTGGTGTTCCCGGCCGGCTACGACCCGCTCGTCAGGCAGGTCCCGGTCACCGTCCGGGTCGACTCCGCCAGCTGGGCAGCCCATTTCGGCGCCGGCCTCGCGGTCAACTCATCCTACCCGGGCCAGCTGATCCAGACCCAGCTGGGCCGGGAACTGCGGTTTGCCAGGGACGCGACCCTCCCCGAGCCTCTGGCCACGATCCGCCTGACAATCTCCGAGCGCGACAACGACCTGCGCGGCCCCGTGGCGTTCGTGGCCGGTGCGGGCGACACGCTGATGGCCGGCGGCCGTCACGTTCGCTGCGGTCCGGTTCGTCAAGGTCTCGGCCATCTCCCGGGCCGCGATCGACTTCGCCAAGACCGCCGTCACCCTGGCCCTGGGGCTCATCGGGGTGATGGCGCTCTGGCTCGGGATGCTTCAAATCGCGGACCGGGCCGGACTCATCAACGCTGATCGTCCGCGTCAGCGAGCCGTTGATCCGCCCGCTGTTCCCGGAGATCCCCAGGGGCCATCCCGCCCTCGGCCACATCGTCCTCAATCTCTCGGCCAACGTCCTCGGGCTCGGCAACGCCGCCACGCCGATGGGCATCAAGGCGATGGAATCATTGCAGGAACTCAATCCGAAGAAGGACACCGCGACCAACTCGATGGTCATGCTGCTGGCGATGAACACCGCCAGCGTGCAGCTGGTGCCGCCGGTGCTCCTGGTGGCGATCATGGGGCTGCAGGTCAACCGGCTCTACTTCCCGATCGTGATCTGCACCGGCCTGTCGCTCGCCGTCGGGATCCTCACCGCCCGGTGGCTCGGCCGTTTGCGGATCTACCGCGACAGCGACCCGATGCGGACGCCCGGGGATCGGAGGCCGGGTCATGAACACCTTCCGGGCCTTCCTCGACGTCGTGGCGATCTTCGTGATCCCCACGATCATCATCGGGTTTCCGCTGTACGGCCTGTTCAAGCGGGTGGCCGTGTACGAGGAGTTCGTGACCGGAGCCAAGGAAGGCTTCCAGGTCGCGGTCAATATCATCCCGTACCTGGTGGCGATCCTGTTCGCGGTGGCGATGTTCCGCGCCTCGGGTGCCATGGATTTCTTCGTGGAGGCGCTCAGACCGGTGCTCGGTCCGCTGGGCTGGCCGCCGGAGGTCCTGCCGATGGCGATCACCCGGCCGCTCACCGGCTCGGGCTCGGCGGCGGTGATGCTCGACCTGATCGGCCGGTACGGAGAGGATTCGCTGATCGTGAAGATCGCCGCGACCATGTTCGGCTCGACCGAGACGACCTTCTACGTGATCGCGGTCTACTTCGGGGCGGTCAATGTCCGCAAGACTCGTCACGCGGTGCCGGCGGGGCTCCTGGCCGACGCCGCGGCGATGGTGCTGGCGGTATACGTGGTGAGGTGGCTGCTGGGATGAGCCTCAGGCCTGGCTGACTTCGGCCGGCAGCAGGAACCAGCGCAACCGTTCGACCTGGTCCGACAGCTCCACCGTCGGGCAGGAGACCGGCACGCTCCCGTTGACCGCCCGGCGGGCCGCCTCGAGATAGTCGGCCAGCCGCGTCAGCGGCTCACCCGGCCGCCGCGCGGTGGAGCGGGCCGTCCCGTCCGAATAGGAGAGGTCCGCCAGTGACATCGGCGGTTCCGGCACACCGGCCGTGTGCCGCCAGACCCCGGTCACGGGGTCGAACAGGTACTGGGGCAGCAGCTTCCAGCCCTCGTTCGCCACCAGGTGCACCGCGTCCAGGATGAACTCGGAATTCCTCTTCCGAGTGTGAAGTAGTTGAAGCTGACCCGGACCCAGCCGGGCTTGATGCCTTCGCACCCATCCGCGACGACCTCCTCGAACCGGTGGCTGGTGGTCGAGATCGATGCCCAGCAGCCGGTGACCGTAGGGTCCGGCGCAGGAGCAGCCACCGCGGGCCTGGATCCCGAACAGGTCGTTGAGCAGCCCCACCACGAAGTTGTGGTGCAGGTACATCCGGCCTGCCGGCCCCCGTCCTCGGGCCCCGCACCACGAACGACACGATCGAGAGCCGATCGGCCGTCGGGTTGCCCAGGATCTCGAGGTGGGGGTTGCCTGACCACGACGCGATGGCCCGGCGGATGAAGTCCTCCTCGCGCCGCCGGATCTCGTCCACGCCCACCGCCATTTTCAGCTGGAAGATCAGGCCCGCCCGGATCGATTCCACGATCGCCGGCGTGCCGCCTTCCTCGCGGTGCTCGGCGTCGGCCAGGTAGCGGTGCGCCTCGGGGTTGACGTAGGTGACCGTGCCGCCGCCGGGGACCGCGGGCACCCGGTTGCGCAACAGGTCGCTCTCGCACCACCAGGACGCCCGGGCGTACCGGGCCCGCCGATGAACTTGTGCGGCGAGAGGAAGATGGCGTCCTTGTAGTCGTCCCCGCGGGTCCGGCGGCGAGCCCATCTCGATCCCCACGTACGGGGCCGCGGCGGCGAAGTCCCAGAACGACAGCGCGCCGTGCCGGTGCAGCAGCGCCGGAAATCGCCGAGGTGTCCGAGATGATCCCGGTGACGTTCGAGGCCGCCGAGAAGCTGCCGATCACCAGCGGCCGGTCCCGGTACTCGACGCAGCCGGCGCTCCAGATCGTGCGAGGTCGATCGCGCCGTCCGCATCCTCGTCGATCTCGACCACATCCGCGATGGACTCGCGCCAGGGCAACTCGTTGGAGTGGTGCTCGTACGGCCCGACGAACACCACGGGACGCTGGTCCGCCGGAATCCGGTCGCGCAGGCCGTACCGCTCGTCCAGCTCGGCCGGCACCCGGAGGCCGAGCACGTTGATCAGCCGGTCGATGGCCCCGGTGGCCCCGAACCCGCGAAGATGACCGCATGCTCGTCCCGCAGGCCGCCCACCGAGGTGCGGATGAGGTCGCGGGCTTCCTCCCGGAAGCGGGTGGTCTGCCGGCCCGTGCCGGACGTCTCCGTGTGGGTGTTGGCGTACAGCGGAAGGACGTTCTCCCGGATGAAATCCTCGATGAAGGAGAGCGATCGGCCCGAGGCGGTGTAGTCGGCGTAGGTGACCCGGCGGAGCCCGAACGGCGTCATGACCGCCGTGTCGGCGCCGATCACCGAGGCGCGGATAGTCTCGATCAGGAAAGCCGGGGAACCCGGGCTGCCGGCCATGGGTGGTCCTTCCGTTGGGCACCGCCAAGCTACTGCTCCAGGCCGAGGGAAAGAAGCCCGGCCGGTACCCGCACCGGCACCCCGATGGCTGCTGGCTCCCGACCCCGCGCAGCCCTATAATTGAATGACTGCCGGTCCTACTTCTCCTTTTTCGCGGCTCCGTGTCCGAGATCCTCGCCCGCCTGCAGTCCGCTCTCAGCGACCGATACAACATCCAGCGCGAGCTGGGACGCGGCGGCATGGCGACCGTCTACCTCGCCACCGACCTCAAGCACGAGCGCGAGGTGGCGATCAAGGTGCTCCACCCCGAGCTCGCGGCCACCATCGGCCCCGAGCGCTTCGACCGCGAAATCAAGTTCGCCGCCAAGCTCCAGCATCCCAACATCCTGAGTCTGTTCGATTCCGGCGAGGCCGACGGCTTCCTCTACTACGTCATGCCGTTCGTGCTGGGCGAGTCGCTCCGCGACCGTCTCAACCGGGACCACATGCTGCCGGTGGACGGGGCGGTGCATATCGCCCTCGAAGTGGCCGACGCCCTGGGCTACGCCCATTCGATCGGCATCGTCCACCGGGACATCAAGCCCGAGAACATCATGCTCTCCGGCGGCCACGCCCTGGTGGCCGACTTCGGCATCGCCCGGGCGGTGACCGAGGCCGGGAGCGGCCAGAAACTCACCGAGACCGGCATGGCCGTGGGGACGCCGCTCTACATGAGCCCCGAGCAGGCCGTCGGCGACCCGATCGGTCCCACCAGCGATCTCTACAGCCTGGCCTGCGTGCTGTACGAGATGCTGGCGGGTCACCCGCCGTTCTCCGGCAGCAACGCCCGCCAGATCATGGCCCGGCACGCCATGGAGCAGGTGCCCAGCATCCAGGTGGTGCGCGACACCGTGCCGGACGAGGTCGAAGACGCCATCCTGGCGGCGCTCAGCAAGGTGGTCGCCGACCGGCCCCAGACCGCGGCCCAGTTCGCCGAATTGCTGGGTGCTCCGCCCGGGGCCACCGCCAGCCGCTATGCATCGACGGGCCGGACGTCCCTGCCGCGCCGGGCGTCGCGGATCGTGCCCGCCGAGGGCGCGGTCACCCTGACGGTGAAGCGCCGGTCGCTGGTCGGAGCGGTAATTGGAGCCAGCCTCGGCGCGATCCTCATCCTCGGAGGGACCGCCTGGTATTTCAGTCAACGCTCATCGGGCGGCCTCGCGGTGGTGCCTGGCGGACTGGATCCCAAGCGGGTGGCGGTGCTCTACTTCGACGACGAGAGCACTGACAAGCGACTCGGTGTCGTGGCGGACGGTCTGACCGAAGCGCTCATCAGTGAACTCTCCCTGGTCCGGGAAATCGAGGTCATCTCACGCAACGGCGTGGCACCCTTCCGTGGGGGGAACGTGCCGCGGGACAGCATCGCCAGGGTCCTCAAGGTCGGGACCCTGGTCGAGGGAGCCGTCGAAGAAACCGGTAGCCGCGTGCGGGTCACCGTCCGGTTGGTCGATGCCAACAGCAGTGCCGAGTTCCAGCGCGCCAGCTTCGAGCAACCGGCGGGATCGTACCTCACCCTGGCCGACTCCCTGGCCCAGAAGGCCGCGCTGTTCCTGCGCCAGCGATTGGGGGTCGAGGTCCGCCTGCGGGAGCAGCGGCTGCGGGCCTCGAATCCGCAGGCCTGGTTGCTGGTGCAGGAGGCCGAGGCGAGGCGGAAGGCCGCCGATTCGCTGATGCAGGTCGACTCCGCCGCCGCGGCCCGTGCCTTCGCTCAGGCGGACAGCCTGCTGGGTCAGGCCTCGACCCTCGATCCGAAGTGGCCCGATCCATGGATCCTGCGGGGCGGCATCGCTTCCCGCGAAGTGCGGCTGGCGAATCTCGACCCGATCACGGTGGCGCCGATCATCGACCGCGGGCTGAGGTTGGTCGAGCAGGCAATCACTCTCGAACCGCAGAACGCCGATGCCCTGTTCCAGCGGGGCGACCTGCGATACTGGCGCTATCTGCTCGGTCTGGAGGCCGATCCCGTAAGAGCGAAGAAGCTCCTCACCGACGCGCAGAATGACTTCGAAACCTCGGTCAAGATCAATCCGTTCGAGGCCCAGGCCTGGGGTGCGCTGAGCCATCTCTACTACCGGACCGCGGGCGAAGTCGACGCCAAACTCGCCGCCCGGCGCGCCTATGAGGCGGACGCCTACCTGGCCAATATCGACATCATCATCGCGCGGCTCTACCTGTCCTCGTACGATCTCGCCCAGTTCGCGGAAGCGAAACAGTGGTGTGAAGAGGGGGTCCGCCGTTTTCCGAAGAACTACCGGTTCGCCGAATGTCGCCTGGGGATGCTCACGACGAGAGCAGCAGAACCGGATGTCGCCCTCGCCTGGCAGCTGCGCGACACGGTCGAGGGCCTGGCCCCCGAGAGCCAGCGCGAGTACCGAACCCTCGCGGCCGGTATGGCGGTGGCGGCCGTGCTGGCGCGGGCCGGGCTCGCTGACAGCGCGCGCCGGGTGGTGGAACGCTCCCGGGGGAACGCCGAAGTCGATCCCAGCCGCGACCTGATGTTCGACGAAGCCTTCGTCCAGACCCTGCTGGACGATCACCCCGCCGCGTTCAAGGCCCTGAAGAACTACTGGTCCGCCAACCCCGAGCGTCAGGCGGCAATGGCCGAATCGCCGGGGTGGCAGTTCGAGCCCCTGCAGTCGGATCCCCAGTGGAGGACTGTGGCAGGGGCACCGTGAGTTCGTGGTCTGCTGTAGCGGCCTTCCCGCAACGACACCTCCGCGTCGACCCCATCCCTGGCCTGTAAGTCATTTCATACCAAATTGTTACACATGAGATTTGGAATGACCCCCTTGGGCGGGTAACTTGCGGGACAGGGTTATCAGCCCCACCCGCCGGCCAGAGCCGGCAACGTGCAACATCTACCGAACCAATTGGTCACGACCAACCTCCAGCGGGGGATCTCCATGCGCAATCGTTCGCGACCCTTCCTTCCACTCGTCGCGCTCGCTGGCATGCTTGCAGCATGTTCCGAAACCCAGTTGAACCAGCCCAGCTCTGTCCCGGTCGAACCCGAGGTCGTAAACATCCTGACGTCGTGCGCGGTTGCCCAGGACTCGATCGATGCGATGCTGCCCCAACTCTTCACACCCGGCAGCCAGCGCGGGCAATCCGTCAGCCTTGTCAACAAGATGAACAAGGCGCTCCGCCAGAACAACACTGCGCTGGCGAGACAGTACATGTGGGAAGTGATCAACTTGGCCACCACGAGCTACTACGCCAACCCCAGCAAGATCACCGGGGGCCGGTCGGCGAACTCCACTCGCCGGGTGCAGGATCTCATTTCCGGGCTGTTGTGCCTCAACGGCTTTGGGCTGCTCAACCCGATCATCGATCCCAACGGGGCCGCCGGAGTCGTGATCCCGGGCACCGAGACCACGGTCGGCGTACCCGATCAGACTAGCCCGGGGGAAAACCTCGCGGCCACGGTAGTCGGAGCGAATGACCTCCCTGCGGGCACACCGGCCGCGTTGGTCACCATCAGGACGGTCCCCGGGCCACTGGATACCAAGCTCGATCAGTACGGCCCGTACTATGAATTCGATGTCACGCCCAGCGTCACCTTTGCCAACCCGGTGCTGGCCGGCGCCTGCATCAATACGGCCGGGCTGGCTGAAGCCCTGGTGGATCGCCTGCGTCTGGCCCACAATCATTCGCCCTCAGACCCGTTGGGGCCGGGCAACAGCCAGTTCGGCAACATCGAGATCATCGCGCCGGACGACCTCACTCCGCTCAACCTCGGCTGCGACCCGCTGGTCGAGGTCGGCTTCGTGAACAAGTTCAAGAACCGCTTCAAGGCCCTGTTCCTGCCCGAGCGGCTGTACGCCGTAGCCGTTGAGGGCAGCGGCGGCTCGGGCGGGAAAGTTCGCAACTATAGCCCCTTCGCCGCGGTTGACCCGCTGCTCACGGTGACCGCCAACCCGGCCACCACCTCGGCGACCGCCGGCACACCGGTGAGCGTGCCGCCCAGCGTCACTGTGACGAGCGATAGCGGCCATCTGATCCCCGGCGTAAACGTTGGCTTTGCGGTGACCGTGGGCGCTGGCTCGATTGCACCGGCCAGCGTGACGACCGGGACCAACGGAGTCGCCGCGACGACGTCCTGGATTCTCTCGGTCGGGAGCAACACTGCGGTAGCAACTCCCAGCCAGGCGGGCCTGTCCTTCACTCCGGCATCCGTCTCCTTCACGGCGACCGGTCTCGCTGCGGTCACGGCGTCCCCGTTCGACTGGGAGGCGACCGGGTGGACCTGGAAACCCGTGGCGACTTGGTCAGGCTATTATCCGGCAGACGGCACGGTCACGGCCGCCGCCGCCGCCGCCACCGGTTATAGCGGGCCGGTGCAGGCAGCGTTCAGCAGAACCGGCAATCCGAATACCGGGTGCTCGGCCTATAGCACGTACATATCGCGGATCCACTCCACGATCTTTGATGTGAATACCGTTATCGCGCTCCGTCGCGACTTCACCATGGCGGAGGGAGCGACCTCAGGCACGATATCCTTTGCCGTCGACAACGACTTCAGAGTATTCGTGAATGGAACGGAGGAGACATCGAGCTTGGTCTTCCATCCAGGAGGAGATGACGGCAGTTCGAGTGGTGGGACTGCATCGGGATTCCGCAAACACGACGGGTGTCCATCCCGCGGCGACTTCACACTCTACCTGACCGGATTGTCGTCAACCAACAACACGCTGGTGGTCATCGCGCTCGACCGCGGCGGCTCCACCTACTTCGACGCATCCGTCGACTCGGAGTAGAACCCGCACCGGTGAATCTATGAAACGGCCGGCTCCTTACGGAGCCGGCCGTTTCGTTTCCACTCGAACTGGCAGCGCCTCTACCGATCAATTCGGCCAGATCATGGCCATTCGAGCGTGAGCTTCACCGCATGCCGCCGAGCAGACTCTGGATGTTCAGGGTCTTCGCCTGAGCTCTCGATCTGCCCCTTTACCTTGGGGAAGACGACCTTGGCCTCCTCCTGGAAGCGGGCAAACAGCGCCCGCAGATCCTCGGCGCTGAGTTTCCGCCCCTGGGCGTAATACTGCTTCGCGGCATGGCCCAGCGCGTAGGTCGCCCCGAAGGTGACGGCCGCCCCCGCGGCCACGCCGGCGGCACCCCCGGCCAACCCGCCCAGCACACCGCCGGCCAGCCCGCCAAGTGCCTTGCGCACCACCCCCTCCAGAACCTGCGCCGTGGCGCCGATACCGAAGGTGGCGGCCAGGTCCGTGATCTGGTCGCTGTCGAGTTTCTGGCCGTGACGCTGCCCGATCTGGTAGACCATCCGTAACTGGACGGGGATGACGGCCGCGACCGAGAGCTTCTCGGGGAGCAGCTCGAGCGCCCCGGCGATCATCGCCTGCTTGAGGATCAGGTCGTCGAGACTGTCTCCAGTGACGGGGGCCGAGGCTGGGGCCTCCGGGGGAGTTTCGGGGGCGGTCATCCGGCGTGATCTCCGTGGCGGGGGTCACCCGAAAGCAATGTTACCGCCCGGTACATGCCAAGTTGGGGGGATCTTCGGCTGTGTGCGCTGCCGCACAGCGCGTTTCGGCCCCCTATCTTAAAGACCATGAATCCTTTGCGTGGAAGCCGGAAACTGATGAAGCGCGCCATTTCGAGCGGGGTGTTGAGCGGCAGTGCCAAGTGGGTGACCTGGATCATCACCACGGCTGCCGCCATCACCGCGCTGCTGGTGAACGCCCGGAACCTCGGCATCGGCCACTGGTTCGGGGCAGTCGAAATGAGCTTCGCCAACCAGGCCGCCTACCGGATCGTGGTGGCGCCGCGGGCGGAGTCGCTGTATGCCATCGGCGACACCGCGACCCTGGCCGCCACGGTGACCAACCGTCGGGGGTCGGTGCTCGCCGGTGCCATCCTCGACTGGCAGAGCGAGGACAGCAGCGTCGTGGTGGTGGACTCGTCCGGCACCGCCGTGGCCAAGGGCCCCGGAAAGACCCGGGTGACGGCCAAGGTCCGTGATCTCACCGCCAGCGCCACGATCCTGGTCCGGCAGCACCCGGCCCGGGTGATCATCGCCGGCGATAGCGCGGTCCGCATCCGCCAGGGCGACACCAGCCAGTTCGCCGCCATCGCCCTCGATGCCCGCGGGCACCGGATCGCCGCGCTGTCGCCGATCTGGAGGAGCGCCGACCCCGCCGTCGCTACGGTCGATTCGCTGGGTACGGCCATCGGTCGCGAGCCCGGCCGCACTCAGCTGTCGGTGCTGGTGGGCGAGGGCGCCGCCGACGTGTGGGTGGACGTCGAGTTGTCCGCCTCACAGATCGTGGTCAAGAGCGGCGATGGGCAGCGCGCCCAGGCGAGCCGAAGGGTGCCGGAGGTGATCGTGCTGCAGGCGCTGGCCCGCGGCGGTCAGCCAGTCCCCGGTGCGGTTGTCACCTTCTCGGTTGCCGATGGGGACGGCGAGATCGAGCCCGCGTCGGCCACCGCCGACAAGGATGGCCGGGTGCGTGCCACCTGGTTGCTGGGACCGCGGCCGGGCCCGCAGCGGCTGCTGGCCCGGATCGCGGGGGTGGACAGTGCGTTCGTCATCAACGCCATGGCCGATCCGGTGCCGGGTAACACCAAGGTGGAGCTGGTCGGCACCGTTCCTGCCACCCGGGCCGGCACGACCATCGACCCGCCGGTCACCCTGCACTTCAGCGACACCAGCGGCGTCGCGTTGGCCGGTCTCCCCGTCGTCTGGACCCTGCCCGACGGCGGCGAGGTCGAGGCCTCGGCCCGAACCGATTCCCTGGGCAACGCGGTGGCGCGCTGGACCCTCTCGTCCCGGGCGGAGCGGCAGCGGCTGCTGGCGCAGGTCGGCAATCCCCGGGTCATTTCACCCTTCACCGTAACCGTCAAGGCCGAACCGGGGCCGGCGGCCAATCTCGCCATCGTGAGCGGCCAGGGTCAGCGCGGGCCGGCGGGGAAGCCGCTCCCCAAGCCCATCGTGCTCGAGCTGACCGACGCGCTCGGCAACGCCATCGCCGGGGGGACACTCTCGGTGCGGACCGCCCAGGGTACCCTGGCCGACACCACCCCCGTGACCAACGCCCAGGGTCGCGCGACGGTCAAGTGGACCCTCGGCCCGACCGCCGGCGACCAGCGGGCGGAGGTGAGGGTCAGAGGGATCGACACCATGGTGCCCCTGGTCGCCAAGGCCGGCGCCGGCTCGCCGGCCACCGTCGCAGTCACCGGCATCCCGCCAGCCAAGGGGGTCACCAACGGCGCCATGAGCATCGTGGCCACGGTAACCGACCAGCAGGGCAACCCGGTGCAGGGCGCCGCCGTCAGCTTCAGCACCAGCGGCGGCACCCTCGCGCCCAGCCGCTCCCGCACCGACGCCGCCGGCAAGGCCACCGTCACCTGGACTCCGCCTCGCATCGCGGGCGACCAGAAAGTCACCGCGGTAGTCACGGGCACGAAGATCAGCGCGACCCAAGGGGTGCGGGCTCCAACCCCGGCGGCCAAGCGAGGCTCGTAACCCGACGGCCTCCCAGTCAGCAGCCCACGCACAGCATGCGGCGCCCGCCGAATGCCACCTCCACGCTCCTCTTGACATTCTACAGGACCAGCCACATCGTGCTCTAGGCCATCTACAGGAGCACCGCTTTGGGCACCGACCGCTCCGACCTCCTGCAGGGCACCCTCGAGATGCTAGTCCTCAAGGCACTGTCGCTCGAACCGATGCACGGCTGGGGCATCGGCCAGCGTATCAATCAGCTGTCACGCGGGGTCTTCGAGGTGAACCAGGGCTCCCTGTACCCCGCCCTTCAGCGTCTGCTCCGGCAGGGCGCGATCCGGGCCGAGTGGCGGGCCTCGGATAACAACCGCCGAGCACGGTACTACTCGCTCACCGCCGCCGGTCGCCGCCGACTGGAGGAGGATGCCGCCGAGTGGCAGCGGGTTTCCGAGGCGGTCAACGGAATCCTGCTGGAGCGGCCAGCCGGGGGTGTGGCATGAGTCTCTGGTCGGAGGTCCGCGAGCGGGTGCGCGCGCTGTTCTTTCGCCGACGCCAGGAAACGGAGCTGGACGAGGAGATCCAGTTCCATCTCGAGCGGGAGACGGACTCCCTGTCGCGTTCGGGAGTCGAGGAGACCGCGGCGCGGCGGGCCGCGTTGATCAGATTCGGGGGCGTCGAGCGCTTCAAGGAAGCGGTGCGCGACGCCCGGGGAACCCGCCCGTTCGAGGATCTGCTGGCGGACATCCGGTACGCCCTCAGGGCTCTGGTCCGGAATCCCGGCTTCACCCTCGCTGCCGTCCTGGTGCTCGGACTCGGCATCGGCGCCACCGTCGCGGTCTTCGCGGTGGTCGATCGCCTGCTGATCTCCGACCTGCCGTATCCACGAGCCGATCGTCTGGTTGGGATCTACCAGCAGAACTCGGCCACCAATCGCTGGGGAGTTTCGGTCGCCGACTACAACGCGATCGTCGAACAGCAGCACAGCTTTGAATCGGTTGGCCTGCTCAGGTGGGGCCGCTTCGCGGTGTCCGGGCCCAGCGGCCCGGTGCAGGTGCTCGTCGGTCGCGTGAGCGCCGGGTTCTTTCGAGCCCTCGGCGTTCCCGTCGCGCGCGGACGCACCGTGGCACCGGACGACGAGGTGGCCGACGCAAGTCCGGTGGTCGTCGTCAGCATGAGCTTCGCCGCCCGGACCTTCGGCAGCGCAGACCGGGCGGTGGGTAGCGCGCTGACCATCGACGGCGTCAGTCATGCCGTGATTGGCGTGCTGCCGGCCGGCTACGATCAACTCGCCGGCCTCCCGGCACCGGTATGGCCCGTGCTCAGGCCCGACCGACCAGAGCGACGGGGGCCGTTTTTCTACCGTGCCTTTGGCCGGCTCCGCGATGGGGTATCGATCGAGGCCGCCGCCGGCGATCTCGCCGGCATCAGTGAACGGATCTTCCCGCTCTGGGCATCCTCCTTTCAGGACCGCACCGCGCGCCTGACGCCAGTTCGGCTCCGCGCCGCGATCGTCGGCGACGCGGACCGCCGGCTCGGGCTGTTCGCGGCCGCCGTCGGCCTGGTATTTCTGGTCGCCGTCGCCAACGTGGCCACTCTAATGCTGGTGCGGGCCACAGCCAGGGAACGGGAGATGGCGGTGCGCACCGCGCTGGGCGCGACGCCGACCCGCCTGGCTCGGCTGGTCGCGGCCGAGATCGGACTGCTGGCGATCATCGCCACCGTGCTCGGCCTGATGCTCGCCGGATTCGTGATCAGGTCGGCGGGCGACATCATCCCCGAGGTCGCTCGGGTCGGCACGGTTCACGTCGGTGCAAGCGCCTTCGGGCTGGGGTTGCTGCTGGCCGCCGTGAGCGGGCTTCTCATTGCCATCGCGCCCCTGTCGGCCGTGGTCGCGCGCCGCTCGCCCGGGTCCCTCCGGGGAGACGATCACCGGACCGGCACCGGCCGCCGGACCAACAGGCTCCGCAGCGCCCTGGTCGCCGCCGAGTTTGCGTTGGCGCTGCCGCTGCTGCTGGGAGCGGGGCTCTTGCTCAACAGCTTCGTTCGCCTGTTACGGGTGGATCCCGGCTTCGATCCGCGCGGGGCGGTGAGCATAAGCATCGCCCTGCCCCAGATCCGGTATCCCGATGTCGCCGCCGGGCTCCGATTCTGGCAGCAACTGATTGACCGCGTCTCGCAGGCCCCCGGCGTCCTGGCCTCTGGCCTGTCCACCTCGCTTCCCCCCGACAACCAGGGGGACGTCAACAACTTCAACCTGCTGGACCAGCCGGTCGATCCGGGCACCGCGGAACCCACTTCGCCCTGGGGAGTGGTTTCCGAGGGTTATTTCAAGGCGCTGGGTCTCACAGCGCTCGATGGTCGGCTGTTCACCGCCGCTGACACCATCGGGGCGCCGCCCGTGGTCGTGGTGAGTCGGGCGTGGGCCCAACGCTATTTCAAGAGCGACCGGGTCGTCGGGCGACAGCTGATCTCGGGCGGTTGTACGACCTGTCCACCGACCACCGTGGTCGGCGTGGTCGGAGACGTGAAATTCAGCGGTCTCGCGGCAGGCGGCGAGATGGTGTACGACCCGCTCGGTCAGGGCGGCCGGTCGACCATGAGTCTGATCCTCCGAGGTAGCGCCGGGCCGGCCGCGCTGGCAGCGATTGCGCGCGAGCTGATTCGTGGGCTCGATCCCGAGCTGGCGACCGTGGAAACGACCCTGGAACAGCAGCTCCAGTTCTCGCTCGCCAACCCCGCCCGGTGGACCGCGGTGCTGGGCGCCTTCGCCGTTACGGCCATCATTCTGGCCGCGCTGGGCATCTTCGGGCTCATGTCGTTCGTGGTGCGCCAGCGCCAGCACGAGATCGCCGTCCGCATCGCGCTCGGCGCCGAGCCAGGCTCGGTTACGCGGATGATCGTGGGTATGGGGATGCGCTACGCGCTGATCGGTACCGCGGTGGGCTTCGGACTGGGGCTGGTGCAGGGGCGCTGGCTGCCTGCCCTGCTGTACGAGGTCTCTCCGACCGATCCGCTCACCATGATGGCCGTCGCCGCCCTGCTGCTCCTGGCCGGGCTCATATCCTGCTGGTTGCCGGGCCGTCGGGCAGCCAGGATCCGGCCGCTGGAGGCCATCGGGTCGGATTGACGACTCGGCGACTCGGCGGCATGAGGTGGCGCCCGGCGAAGGCCAGTCTGGCTCACTGGCACCACCCGCATCACCTGCGTAAGCTGCGGGTCCAATGAGTGCCCCGCCCTTCTGGCTCCAGGGTCCCATCCCCGGCATCCAGCCGATCCTCCAGCCGGTTGCCCACGCGCTCCTGCAGGTGGAGCTGGAGACTCCCGAGGTCCTCGAGACGCTCTCGACCGAGCAGCTCTGGGCCCGCCCGGGTGGCTCGGCGTCGATCGGGTTCCACGTCGCTCACCTCGCCGGCAGCCTCGATCGGCTGTTCACCTATTCCCGCGGCGAGGGCCTCTCGCCGGCGCAACAGCAGGCCCTCATCGCCGAGCGGAAGATCGACACCGCGCGTCCCCCCGTGTCGGAGCTGCTCAGCCTGTTTTCGACCACGATGACCGCCGCCCTCGACCATCTGCGTACATTACCGGAGAACTCACTCCTCGAACCCCGTGAGGTCGGGCGAGGCAAGCTCCCCTCGACTACTCTGGGCCTGCTCTTTCACGCGGCCGAACACTCGACTCGGCACGGAGGGCAGATCCTCACGCTGGCCCGGGTGGTGAAGGGAGAGTAGGACTATTGGCTGTCGGCTGTCGGCTGTCGGCTGACGGCGGACAGCAGACAGCTATCACCGTCAGACACCATCACATCACATCACCGCACCCCCACCAACCCCTGCACCGACTCGATCAGCTTGGCTGAGTCGTAGCCGACCCCGTCCTTGAACACCGTGACCACGTTGCGGATCTCGGCGGGCCGCTCGATCGGATCGCCCTTGATCACCACCAGGTCCGCCGTTTTTCCGACGGCGATGGTGCCGAGCCGATCGTCGATGCCGAGTATCCTGGCGCCGTTGGCCGACATGATCCGCACCACCTCGACCGGCGTGAAGCCGGCTTCGATCAGCAGCTCGTAGTTGCGCTGGTCGCCGAATCCGGGAAGGGCGCCGCCGTTGCCGGTAGGATCGACGCCCGCACCGAGCAGCCCGCCGGCCCGGACGAACGCCACGTCATACTCCTGCGCCTTTCGGAACACCGCGGGGCTGATGCCGAAGGATCCCGGCTGGGCAAGGCGCGTCCGCGATGCCAGGTATTCGGAGCGGACCTCGGGGCTCATCGCGCTCAGGTTGCGTTCTTCCAGCGGGGGCCGGTCGGGTACGTACAGCTCGTACACGGCCGGGGTGGAAGTCATCGCGACCCGGTGCTGGACCATGTCGCTGAACGTGGCGCGGACCGCGTCGCTCGCGATGTCCAGGTCGACCAGCTTGGGCATGCTGCCGCCCGGGCAGACGTCCGGCTGCTTCTCGGGGTCGTATTCGGTGTTGACGAACAGCCCGTGCTCGAGATTGTCGATGCCGAGCGACACCGCCTCCCGGAATCCGACGGAGCAGAGATGCCCGGTCACCTTGAGACCTTTCTTGTGGGCCTCGTCGATCGCGGCTTTGAGGGAGGCCCGGCTCACCGTGGTGTAGAACTTGAGCCAGCTGGCGCCTTCCTCGGCCCAATAGGCCACCACCCGGCGGGCCACCTCCGGGGTCAGCACCTGGTGCATGCCGCCGACTCCGGTCTCGCCGGTCAGGTAGGGGCCGGTGATGAACATCCGGGGCCCGGGCACGTCGCCCTCGTCGATCTCCCGTTTGAGGTTGATCTCGGAGTACGGCGAATAGCTGCCGGTCGTTCGGATGGTGGTGACCCCGCTGGCGAGGTACAGCCGGGGCGCGCTGGTGTTGAGCTGGATCGACCGGGCGCTGGTGGTGTAGAAGGTGTGGTCGTGCAGTCCCACCAGCCCCGGGAACACCGTGTGGCCGGCGAGATCGAGCACCTGCGCCCGTGGCGGAATCCGCACCGCGCCGGCCGGCCCTACCGCCGCGAACCGGCCCTTCTCGATGACGATGGTCTGGTTCTCGGCCGGGGCCGCCCCGCTGCCGTCGACCAGGCGGACACCGGTGAGTGCCACGATGGGCGCCTCCACGCTCACGAAGCGCCGGGTGTTCTGGCTCAGCGTGGGCGTCTGGGCCCGGGCCACGATCGGTATCGACGTGGTCGTAATTGCCAGCAGTTGCAGGGTCGTCCGGCGCATCTTCAATCCTCCTGGACCTGAGGTCTGTGGCTCCCAAACGTTCGGGGTGGCGCTTCCCGACGGCGACTCCCAGGGGCGGGGCGGGGGGGGGTCCTGGAGTCGAGCCGGAGGGAAGCGCCACCCCGAACGTTTCTCGCTCCCACCGCTATAGCCTTCCGGAAGGCCACCCCATCGCACCGGGCGCCAGTGATTCCGCCAAACCCTACTCCACCCTGAGCACCGTGTGCATCCCCGCACCCAGATGCTCGGCAATGTGACAGTGTAGCATCCACCGCCCAGGGTTGGTGAACTCGATCAACATGTCGACCGTCTGCCCGACCGGCAACAGCACCGTATCCTTCCAGACCAGGTTGTCGTTGGGCACTCCGCCCTGGGCCAGCACCAGGAACCGCTGGCCGTGGAGGTGGATCGGGTGCGCCATCGGGTGCAAAGTGTGGCGATCGTTCCGGAGCCGGAGCTTGACCACGTCTCCCAGCGCGGAACCGCCAGTCGATCGCCATGTTGTCGCGGCCGGTGGCCGGATCCCGCAGCACCCACTCGACGTCCCGGCCGCTCGGCAGCCAGTCCATCATCGGCATGGTGCCGTTCCACTCGACCGGGTGCACGTAGGCAGTGTCGAGCCGGAGCACCTGGATGAGCCCGAAGGGGAGGTCGCCGACCCTGAGGGTCAGCAGCAGTTCGCGATCGGGCGGCCGATCGAGGTAGCGCCGGTAGCGATCCACATCGGCGACCACCTCAGGGTGACCACGGAGCCGGTTGAAGGTGACCCGGTAATCCGGCCTGGCGGCCTTCTCACGCACCGTCACCCGGCCCAGTGTGTCCACTTCCGGAAAGAACACGCCGGCCACGTGATCGATCGATTGCACCCGGTTTTCCAGTGCCACCTCACCCGCACTTTCGAACCGCGCTTCCACTATATAGCGCTCGGCCGGGGCGATCACGACACTCTCGACCCACTCCTCCCGCTCGAATTTCCCCAGATCCGAACCTGTCACCTTGAGGCGTACTCCGCGCAGCGACAGGTTGAAGCTGCGGGCGCTGGCGACGTTGGTGAGGAAGAATCGCACTACCTCGCCCCTGTTCATGGTCAGCCGCCAATCGGGCTCGCCGTTCACCAGCAAGACGTTGCCGAACCGGCCCATCAGCGCGTGGGTCTCCGCTTCCCGGCCGTAGGGGATGAGACCGCTCGCGTCCATCAGCATGTCGTCCAGCATCAACACCACTTCGCGGTTGGCCGGGCCGAAGTAGCCGGGGTCCCGCGGGCGGACCAGCAGGTTGCCGTACAGACCGAGGTCCTGCTGAATGTCCTCGCGGACGTGGGGGTGATACCAATAGATCCCCGGATCGGGAAAGTGGATGCGATAGCGGAACGATCCCCCGGGCGGCACCGGATCCTGGGTCACACCGGGAACGCCGTCGAAGCGGTTCTCGAGCCGGACGCCGTGCCAGTGGATGGTGGAGGGCAGCTCCAGTCGATTGGTGAAATCGACCGTGATCGTCGCCCGTTCCCGCACTTCGATCAGGGGGCCGGGATACTGGCCGTTGAACCCGTACATAGTGAGGTCGGTACCCCCGATCCGCCGCCGCACCGGTTCCGCGACCAGCGCCAGGGTGTCGCCGTCCCGGACACTGACCAGCTCGCGCGGTCTCGCCATGGGCGGCATGCCGGTATCCGCTCCCTGGCCCGGGAGGAACGGGCTGACCCGGGGCACCAGGGCCTCGAGGCCCGGGATCATCCGCCGCACCGCGCGGTGCATCGGCGGCATCCGCCAGCCGTTGTCGGCGCCGTGGGCGTGGCCCGACGCCGGCGGAGGCTGCGCCGGGAGGAGACTGACGTCGTGCGGCAGCATCAGCATGCTGGGGGACGTTCCTCTGAGCACCAGCTTGCCGCGCCGCTCCGTGACCTCGGCCGAGGCCTCCGCCGAGATCAGAATGAGGAACTTGTTGAGCGCCACCGTGCCGAGTGCCGTGCTGCCGTTGGTGACCGCGCCGAGTTTGACCATCGGCGTGAGGTCGGGCGTGGTCACCCAGGCAACGAAGCTGGTGTAGGGGCCAAGCGTCTCGGGCCGGGGCAGACCGGCGAGCGTGACCGCAAGATCGTAGACCACCACGCCGTCGCGGGTGACCGCGATGCCGAAGGGCGAGCGGGCTCGGCCCAGCGCGACCACGCCGGATGCGGCGGGCAGATCGGGCACCGGCACCAGGTCGATGCAATAGAGACTGCGATCGAAGTCGCCGGCGGCGGCGGCTGGTTGTGAGCAGGGCGAGACTGCGGGGGTGCGCTCGACTGGGGTCGCCAGTGCAGTGGCGAGGGCCAGAAATCCGGCAAGGTGATGGGAGGTCACGGCGGGTTATCGTAGCGCAGACCACGGACTCAGGCAACGGGCGGGTGAGCAGAAGTCCGTCCACGCACCGTGGGCTTCCCTCGGTGGGTATCCACGAGCGACAACCGTACGACCCGGAAACGAACAGAGGGCGCCCGCGAGCGAGCGCCCTCCTCAATGTTCGTACGGGTCAGCCAGAGACTACGGATTCGGCCAGCTCGACCACACCGCGTTCATGCCCGCATTGTCCGTCGGGAACGGAAGGTGACGGATGCCGGCATAGACCGGGTTCATCACCGCGGCCGGGGGTGGACCGAAGTGACCCAGCTCGAGGGAGTGCCCGTTCTCGTGGAGGGCGACGGTCTCCGCGTCGATGCCGGGCAACGCAACGTTGATGCCCCATGGATTGCCGGCACGATCCTCTCCCGGGTCACCAAACGTATCGTTGTAATACACTTCGTTGAGTGCAGTATCCAGGTAGTTGTCGCCGTTGATATCGGTGGGAAGGCCAGTGGCGGGGTTAATGAAGATGAACGTCACCGAGAACGCCAGGATACCTCGCCCACCGCCGGCTCCGCCGACCGCCTCGAAGTACGCTCTCGGGAGCCAGCCGGCATTCACGATGTCCGCCAGGAAGGGGTTTCCAAATCCACCGAACCCGAAGAACGAATCGAAGATGTCCGGGTCCGCGCCGCCGTCGGCGCGCTTCACTAGCGTGACCTTCTTGAGCGGCTGGCTGTTGTTCCAGGTACCAAGTCCCGCATCGATCGCGGCCTCGGTCTGAGCGTTGCTGAGACCGCTGGCGGTGGCGCCGTCGGACTGATCGACGAGATAGGTGATGTCCTCGCCCTGCGCCGCCCGCCGCGAGTCGCCCGGGACCCACCGGAACGGCTGCTGGTGGATCCGGTTACTGGGCCGACCATTGCCGATCGAGAAAAACTCGATGGCCTCGGCCCGGAGGCTCAATCCCCGGGCGGCGAGCTGCTCGATTGACCGCGAGCAGTGCCGCGAGCCCCGGATCGGTGCCGCCGCTCTTCACCGACGCCGACGGCTGGTCAAGAAGCGCCGCGCCCGGTGCTACGGGTTCGGGGCGATCGCAGGCGCTCACGACCAACAGGATGGTGGCTCCGAGAAGGGTAATGCCTTTCCTGGACATGGAGGGTCTCCTTTGAGGTAGGCGATTGTGAGGTGGGACACCCGCCGCGTCGAACTGCAGTTGCCGCGGGGCATAGGCTACTTACGACGAGAGTCACGCTGCGTCAAGGCACGAACACATCCATTAGGACCGTCACTCAGGTAACGAGACAGCTCGCGCCTGCGCGGGGCACCATGGCGGACGACCTCCCACCTGTTCTCGTGTGGTATGGTGCTTGCGCGTAGATATCCGAAGCAGTTCCTCGTGCGGGCCACCGATTCGATGCACCCTGCATGTCGCGTCGACGCCACACGACTCACTGCGGATTGCGGGAGTGTCGCGACAAGTGACGACCTCACCCAACACGTGCTACCTCGCATAGGCGTCGATCGTGATCACCATCACGGCCCCGAACCGATTCTGACGCCAGCTTGCGCCCCGCGCACCTTCCCGACCGGGCCGACATTCTTCAGAAGGATCACAACGGTGCGTTTACTAAGACCCGTTCGGATTGGCGCGCTGACCTGCGCGCTTCTCGCCACCATCAGCTGTGACACCACCAGCGCTCCTCCCAACAGCGGAACGCTGTCCCTGGTACTCAAGGATGCCCCGGGCGATATCGTCGCCGCGGTGGTGACCATCTCGGCAATCAATCTGCAGGGTTCTGGCGGCAGCTTCGTACTCACCAGCACGCCGGTAACCACGGATCTTCTAACCCTGTCTGCAGACGTCGTGTCGCTGGTGCAGGGTGTGGTCATCCCCGCCGGCACGTACAACCAGCTGCGATTCGTCATCTCCGGCGCTTACATCGAAGTGGACAACGGTGACGGCACCTCGCGCATCTACAGCTCGCCCAACTATTCCGCGCTGCCCTCCCCGCTGCCGCCCAACACCACGGTGGCAGGATCTCTCCAGATGCCGAGCTTCGGGCAGAGCGGGCTCAAGGTGATCCTGCCCGGCAATGCCCTGACCATCGCGGACGGCGGCGAGGAACTGTTGATTCTGGACTTCGACGTGGCCGAGAGCTTCGGGCAGCAGGCGGGGAATTCCGGCCAGTGGGTCATGCATCCCGTCGTGAGGGCCACCAGCGCTTCGGCCACCGGGAGCGGGGTTGTCACGCTCACTCTGGGGACAGGGGTCACCCTGCCTGCCGGACTGGGAGAGTTCTCGGCGACCATCACCGGCAGCGATCTCGTCGCTCGTGGCCCGGTTGCGTTCACCGATATCGATGGGGACGGGACCTTCGAGGCTGGCTTCCTCTTCCTGGCTCCCGGAGACTACATAGTCAATATCGCCGCCCCGGCCTCGGTCCCTACCTTCACTACCACTCCGACGCTTCCCGGCACGCTCACTGTCCCTGCCGGAGGGACCGGGACGGCCGCGTTCATTGTGACGGGAACCGATGGGGGCGGCACGAGTACCTGACGGGCAAGTCTCCAGAAAAACAAGGGGCGCCGGCTTGCCGGCGCCCTTTTCTTCCCTCACTCACCATCGGCGCAGACGTTCCGGTCTACGGGCGGATACAAGACATTGCCCTTCGGCCGGCCCGCACTCAGATTCCCTCCGTGGACGGATCGCACATCCTGACGCGACTGACCGTAGAGGCCTCCCCGGAGCACTGTATGCGTAGCCACAACCCATACTCGTTTTCATTTCCCCTGTTACTGATCCTCGCGTGCCAGGCGGGAGACGCGCCGGCCCCCGATTCGGGCTCGCCCACGCCGCTCGCCGGCACCCCGATCCCCCTGACCCGGTTCGGTGCCGACTCCTTCGCATTTGCGTTCTACACCGGCCTACGGATTCCCGCGAACCTGGTCGTTCGCGACGCCGGCGCCTGGGCCCAGCTCTGGCAGAACGTCCACGCACTCGTGACGCCGGTGCCACCACTCCCGGCCGTTGACTTCACTCAGGAGATGATCGTCGCCTCGGCGCTCGGGACCCGGAACAGCGGCGGCTATAACGTTCTCCTGGGCGAGGCGGTCGAAAACGAATCCGGCGTGCAGGTTCAGGTCGTGGAGACCAGCCCCGGCGACGATTGCGTCACCAGTGCAGCACTCACTCAGCCGGTCGATCTGGCCACCATGCCATTCAGGGCAGGGCCTGTGGAGTTCGTGGTGACCAAACAGGTCAAGCGCTGCGGCCACTGAATGTGGCGCTGAAGCAACAGTGACGAACAGAGAGTCGACGTCTCGGCTTCTCTGACCCTTGCCGTACTCGCAGCCACCACGCAGATTGGTCCCCGTTCTCCGATTCACCCTCCACCACATTCTCTGCGATCGAACTGGTCGCACCGCTTTTTTCCAATCCGTCCCCAGACGCGCCCGTGTTCGCACGGGTGAACCTGGGAAGCGTGCAGTGTACCCTGAACGCAGGAGTTCACCTTTGAGATACAATCGGCTTCTCCCCCTCGCGCTCGCGGCCGCCGCCGGCCTTTCGCTCGGAGGCTGCGATCCGGAGTCACCTGCAACGGGACCAGGTACTCAGGCGGTAGGCCCGGCGCTCGCATCAGTCTCCGCTTCCTCATCGTATCTCATCCTCGGCAAGGGCAACAAGCTGCCCAAGGACCTCGCTGCCAAAGTGACTGCGGCCGGCGGCACGTTGACACGGTCTGTTTCCGTTATCGGGGTCGCGGCCGCCACCTCGAGCAGCCCGGACTTCAAGTCGAAGGCCGCCGCGATTTCGGGAGTTGATGCGGTGGCGCTCGATGAAACCGTGCAATGGATCAGTCCGAACGAGCGGGTCGTGGATGCAGGCGCGGTGAATCCTGACGATCACGGCGAGAACGAGACCTTCTACAATGCCCAGTGGGCACCGGGAGCGATTCATGCCCCCGAGGCTTGGCACGCAGGGTACATTGGCACCGGGGTGCGGGTCGCCGTTCTCGACGGCGGTCTCAACAACCTGCATATCGACCTGGACGGCAGCGTGGACGTGGCCCGTTCGGCGTCGTTCGTGTCGGGGTTCAACTTCAATGAGGACGTTCCGGGATTCTCCCACGCGACCCATGTGGCGGGGATCGTGGCGGCGCAGGATGATGGAGTCGGCACGATCGGGATCGCGCCGGGCGCCACGATCATTGGGGTAAAGGTGCTGCAGGCCGGCACGGGGTCCTTCGAGTCTGTCATTGCAGGTATTGTATACGCCGCCACGCCCATCAGTCAGGGCGGCGCGGGCGCCAACATCATCAACATGAGCCTGGGAGGAGACTTTGACCGCCAGGGTCGAGACAATGCCCAGCTGGCCAGTGCGATGAGTCGGGCCACGACCTACGCGTATCAGCAGGGCGTTACGGTGATCGCATCGGCTGGCAACGACGCCTTTGACTTCGATCACACCAACAATCTCATCTCCATTCCAGCCCTGTCCGCCAATGTGATCACCGTGGCGGCGACGGGCCCAGTTGGGTTCGCGGTAGGGTGGCCGTCTGGGGCTACGAATTTCAGCCGCCCGGCTTCCTACACGAACTTCGGGCAGTCCGCGATCGACTTCGCTGCCCCTGGGGGTGATTTCGTTCTGCCGGGCAACGCCCCGTGCACCCTGCCGCGTAACACGGGTGGAACCATCACACTGCCGTGCTGGGCGTTCGACCTTGTCGTGAGTCCCGCTAGCATCCCGGCGACTAACAGCTACAGTTGGGCCGCCGGCACCAGCATGGCCGCGCCCCACGTTGCGGGCGTCGCTGCACTCATTATCCAGAAGAACGGCGGCTCGATGCACCCCGCGCAGGTCGAAGCCGCCCTGCGCCAGTCCGCAGACGACCTCGGCAAGCCCGGCAATGACGATTTCTACGGCCGCGGCTTCGTGAACGCACTGAGAGCAGTCCAGTAAGCCGCGTTCAGTAATGTGCAGGCGAAGGGGCCCACGACCGTGGGCCCCTTTTGCTTCACATCACTTGGCGGATTCGGGGTCACTTCTTCGCCAGCAGCCCCGCCAGCCGTTCCAGCACCGAACCGAGATCCGGCACCTCGTCCAGTACCGGCACCATCGGATCGTGTTTGAGCTTCTTGAGCCTCGGGATGGCCGTGCGGATAGTGTAGCGGGTGACGTCCAGCCGGGCGTTCACTTCCTTCCATAACAGCGGCATCGAGACCGTGGCCCCGGGCAGCGGACGCACGCTGAACGGGGCCGACGATCGTCTGCCCGCGCCGGTTCTGCAGGTAGTCGAGATAGACCTTGGGACCGCGCTTCTGGATCACCCGCGTGATGGTGGTGATCTTGGGCAATTTGCGAATGACCAATCGGGCCAGCAGCTCGCCCAGGGTGCGGGACTGCTCGTAGGTGCACTGTCGGCCCAGCGGCAGCAGCACGTGGAGCCCGGTCTTGCCCGTGGTCTTCACGAAGTTGGGCAGCTCCACCTCCTCGCACAGCTCGTGAATCACCCGGGCCACCTTTACCACGTCCGAGAACGACGCTTCCTTGGGGTCGAGATCGAGCACGCACCAGTCCGGCCGTTCCAGGCTCTCCACCCGGCTGGCCCAGAGATGGAGCGGGATCGAGCCCATGTTGGCGATGTACAGCAGCGCCTCGAGCGAATCGCACACGAAGTACCGGATCTCGCGCTGGGTGTCCTCGCTCCAGATCGGGATGGTCCGCATCCACTCAGGCGCGAACTCCGGCGCGTCCTTCTGGTAGAACGACTTGCCCTCGATGCCGTCGGGGTAACGGGTGAGCACCAGCGGCCGATCCTTGAGGTACGGCAGCAGCCACGGGCCCACCGACCTGTAGTACTCGATCAGGTCGCCTTTGGTGTAGCCCTCGGCCGGCCAGAAGATCTTCTTCAGGTTCGAGAACGAGACGGTGGGAGGAGAGGCGGACGGGCGGACCGGCGGACCGGCGGACGAGGAGGCGGCTCGGCGGCTCGACGGACCGGCGGACGAGGAGGCGGACCGGCGGCTCTGCGGCTCGGCGAGTTGTCCGCCGGTCCGCCCGTCCGCCGGTCCGCCCTCATGTCCGCCCTGTCCGCCCTGCCTCACGCACTCCTCGACTCGCTTATCGTCCCGAAAGCGGACAAAGACCGGATGCCGGAGCAACCCCTCGTCGGTCCACTCGGTGAACTTCACCTCAGCCACAAGCTCGGGGTCAACCCACGTGCTCTCTCGGAGATCCGGCATCCGAAGCCAGGCGTTCCGGCCTCTGTCCGCCAATCCGCCGGTCCGCCGGTCCGCCTTCCTGTCCGCCGGTCCACCCTTCCGCTTGCCCGCCTTCCGGTCCGCCCGTCCGCCCGTCCGCCCGTCCGCCTTGGAGGCTACCGGCCCCCCGCACGCAGGAGTCTCCCGCTCCTTCGCCCTCAGCTGCTCCGCGATCTCCTTCAGCTGCTTCGCGTCGAACCCGCTCCCCGCCCGGCCGGCATAGACCAGCTTTCCGTCCACATAGTCCGCCAGGTGCAATGCGCCGAAGCCACCGCGCGAGCCCTTGGGCGGCGTGAAGCCGACCACCACGAAGTCTCCCGAGCGCTCGGCCCGGATCTTGACCCAGGCCGGCCCGCGCCCCGACCGGTACGCGCTGTCGGCCTTCTTCCCGATGATCCCTTCGAGTCCCAGGCTGGTGATCTGTTCCAGCAGCTCCTCTCCCCGGGTTTCGAAATGATCGAGGTACTTGAGCGCCCCCACCGGCGGGAGCAACCGGCGGAGCAGTCGTTTCCGTTCCAGAGCGGCAACGAACGCAGATCGAAATCGTCGAAACCGAGCAGGTCGAAGACGAAATAGGTGGCGGGAAGCTCCACCGCGGCCTTCTGGATGTCGAACTGGCGCGAGAGCCGAGCGCGCTGCTGCAGCAGGTGGAATGACGGGCGGCCACCAGGATCGAGCACCGCGATTTCCCCGTCCACCACCGCGTGCTTCACCGGTAGCCGAGCCAGCGCCTTGGCGATCTCGGGAAACTTGGGCGTATAGTCGATGCCGTTCCGGCTTCGAAGCTCGCCTGCGCCCGGGCGGTGCTCGCCGATCATCCGGTAGCCGTCGAGCTTGAGCTCGAAGATCCACCCCGGCTTGGTGAACGCCCGGTCTCTCGGTTCGGCCAGCATCGGCTCGACGGCGCTGGCCTTGACCGTGCGCCGTGGCGCCTTGAGTCGCTCAACTTCCTCCAGGATGATCCCTTCAGGCGTACGGCCGGCCTTCAAGTCCTCGACCGTGAGCCCGGAGAGCACCGACTCCTCGGGAAAATCGGCTCCCCCCTCTTTCTTGAGCCAGGCATCCCGCTCCTTGATCAGCAGCCACTCCTTCTGGCCCTTCTTGATTTTCACCAGCGTCCAGCGGCCGCGGAGCTTGTAGCCCTTGAGTTCGAACAGGAGCTTCCCCTTGGCGAGCCCCTCACCCGGGTCCTCGATGGGGGTCCATTCACCGCGGTCCCACACGATGACGGCACCGGCTCCGTAGTTCCCCTCGGGGATCAGTCCCTCGAAATCGCCGTACTCGAGCGGATGGTCCTCCACGAACACCGCCAGCCGCTTGTCCTTCTGATCGTAGCTCGGGCCCTTGGGCACGGCCCACGACCGCAGCACGCCGCCCATCTCCAGCCGAAGATCGTAGTGGAGGTGCCGCGCGGCGTGTTTGTGGACCACGAACAGCCGCCCCCCGGACGGCGCCACCGGCCCGAACGGTTCCGGCGTGCGATCCGGTGAACGCTTTTCGCGATAGGTACTTAAGGGGTCAGACTTCACGTAGTCTCTTGCGTTGGTCGCGGCGATACCATACCATAACTATTCCACTTCACTCGAACGACTCTATGAGCGCCCGTCCAATCGGCTCGGCCACAATCTCCTTCGGCCTGGTTTCCGTCCCGGTAAAGCTCTATTCCTCGGCGGAATCGGCCGCGAGTGTGTCCTTCAATCTCGTCCACAAGACCTGCGGCACCCGGCTCAAGCAGCAATACATCTGTCCCAAGGACGGGGTACAGGTCGAGCGCGACGACATGGCCAAGGGCTACGAGTTCGCCAAGAGCCAGTACGTGCTGTTCTCGCCCGAGGAGCTCAAGACCCTCGAAGAGAAGGCCACCAACTCCATCGACATCGCCGAGTTCGTCCCCCTGAGCGAAGTGGAACGGATCTACCTCGAGAAAGTGTACTATCTCGGTCCCGACAAGGGAGGCGACCGGGCGTATCGCCTGCTGGGCAAGGCGCTGGAGGAAACCGGCCGCGCCGCGCTGGGGCAGTATGCCGCCCGGGGGCAGCAGCATCTCGTGCTGGTCCGGCCGATGAACGGCGTGCTGGTGATGGAGCAGCTGCACTACGCCGACGAGATCCGCCCTGCCGCCGAAGTTCCGCTGGGAGAGGGCGAGGTCAAGGCACCCGAGCTGGCGCTGGCAAAGCAGCTCATCGAGCAGGCGGCGACCGACGAATTCCACCCCGAACGCTACAGCGACCAGGTCCGCGGCCGGGTGCTCGAAGCTATTCAGAAGAAGGTCGACGGCCAGGAAATCACCGCCGATCCGACCGAGGAATCCGGCACCAAGATCATCGACCTGATGGAGGCCCTCAAGGCCAGCCTGGCCAAGGGCGGCGGCTCCGACCGGAAGCCGGCGCGCCAGGCGCCGAGCAAGGGAGCCGCGGACAAGGCCGAGAAGCCGGCCAAGCGACGGGCGAGGGCGTAGGACAGCCGTTGGCCGTGCCATTAGCCGTTAGCCATTAGCCGTTGGCGGTTAGCCGTTAGCCATTGGCCGTTAGCCGTTGGCCGTCAGCCGTTGGCGGCCTTTCGCAAACCCGGCGAACCGACCCCACAGGCATTATGCTCACGGCTCATGGCTAACGGCTAACGGCTAACTGGCTGAGGCCCCATGAAGACCTACACCTCCCGTGACGTCGCCCAGATCCTGGGGCTGTCGGTCCGGGCGGTGCAACGTCAGGCCCGGGCCGGCTACCTCGCGCCGGGACGCGGCCCCGGTCTCCGATATCGCTTCTCCTTCCAGGACCTGATCCTCCTTCGAACCGCAGCCGCGCTCGCCAAGGCCGGTCTCTCCGCCCGCCGGATCCGGGACGGGGCTGCGCCGGCTCCGGGCGGATCTGCCCAGCGGTCGCTCGCTCAGCGGCCTCAGGATCTCGGCCAACGGTCACCAGATCGTGGTGCGGGAGGGGAACAACGCGTGGTACCCTGAGTCGGGGCAGATGGTGTTCGACTTCGCGGTGTCCGATCTGGCGCGGAGCGCCGCCCCGCATGCCCGGCGGGGTGTCGAGGCCGCCCGCAAGGCCGATCTCGCGCTCACGGCCGACCAATGGTACTCCCTGGGTTGCGAACTCGAGTCCACCGTCGCCCGACCAGGCCCGCGACGCCTACCGCCGGGCGCTGGAGCTGAATCCCGCGCTGGCCGACGCCCACGTGAACCTCGGCCGGCTGCTGCAGGAGGAGGGCGCCGCCGGAGCGGCGATCGAACAGTACCGCGCGGCCCTGGACACTGAGCCGCACCACGCCACTGCCGCCTTCAACCTCGGCATCGCGCTGGAGGACCTCGGACGCCGGCAGGAGGCGATCGCCGCCTACCAGCAGGCGCTCAGCGCCGAGCCCGACTTTGCCGATGCGCACTACAACCTCGCCCAGTTGTACGAAAAGACCGGCCGGAAGCAGGCGGCGCTCCGGCACCTGGCCCAGTACAAACGGCTCGCGGAGGAGTGATGCGGTTACTCGCCGGGACCAGCGGCTGGTCCTTCAAGGAATGGAAGGGAAGCTTCTATCCCAAGGAACTGGCCGACGCGGGCCTGCTCGCCTACTACGCCGCCAGATACCCGACGGTGGAGGTGAACAACACCTTCTATCGGATGCCGAAGGAGAAGGTGCTGGTGGACTGGGCGGCCGAGGTGCCGGCTGAGTTCCGCTTTGCCATCAAGGCGTCGCAGCGGATCACCCACAAGGCGAGGCTGGTGGATGTGGGGAGCGACGTGGAGTACTTCCTGCGCATCTGCTCGGCTCTCGGGCCCAAACGGGGGCCATCACTGTTTCAGCTCCCGCCCAACCTGAAGAAGGACCTGCCGAGACTCACCGATTTCCTGGCCCACATCCCCCGGCGCTGGCAGGCGACGATCGAGTTCCGTCACCCGAGCTGGTTCGATGACTCGGTGTACGACGCTCTCCGCCAGCACGACTGCGCTCTCTGCATCTCCGACCAGGACGAGCTGACCACCCCGCTGGTCGCGACCGCCAGCTGGGGCTACGCCCGGCTGCACCGCCTGACCTACGACGCGGCGGCCCTGGCCGACTGGTCGGCCAGGCTCAGGGCCCAGCCGTGGAGCGAGACCTACGTGTTCTTCAAGCACGACGAGACGGCCGGGAGCGGACCCGAGGCGGCGGAGGCGTTCCTGCAGCTGGGATAGCCCCCGGTCACCGGTACCGACACCGGGCCCATGGCTCACGGGAGCCGAGCCGCCCAGCCGCCGAGTATTTCGCACAGCGCGTCGAGTACGTCGGTATCGGATCGCCCCGAGCTCTTCCGCACGTGGAAGGAATGATCGGCGTCGTCCACCAGCTCCAGCGCGGCCCGTGTTCCCAGCCCGGTAGTAACCTGGGTGATGAGGTCGTGTCGGGCGAAGTCGTCCCGGGTCCCCTGCAGGAAGAGCATTGGCACCGCCACCCGCGCGAGATGCTCGGCCCGCTCGACTCCCGGCTTCCCCGGCGCGTGCAAGGGGAAACCGAGGAATGCCAGGCCGCGAACGCCGGGCAGCGGCGATTCGGCCTGGGCTCCGGACGTCATCCTGCCGCCGAACGACTTTCCACCCGCGATGAGCGGCACGCCCGGCATGGCGGACGCCGCGAATTCCACCGCCGCCCGTACCGCGGCCTGGGCCACGGCGGGCGAGTCGGTGCGTTTTCGACCCTCTTCCATATACGGGAACTGGTAGCGCAGCGTGGCGATTCGACGGAGCGCCAGCCGGTTGGAGACGGCCTCGAGGAACGGATGCCGCATGCCAGCCCCGGCACCATGGGCAAGGACGAACAGGTGGCTGGGATCTCCGCTCGGCGAGAGCAGGCCGGAGACGGTGCCGTCGCCCACGGCGATGGTGACCGCCTGACCCTGCGAAGAATTGCCCATGGGAACAGGTCCTCGACGTAGGTGTCGTGGCCGAGCACGCCGCGGTCGGGATTCGATGGCGGGTGGTCCTTCCGCGCGCTCGGCGTCCGCGTTGGCGGGCGGGGGGGGTCAGATCGCCGGGGCGGACGCACGCGCGCTCCAGGACCACCCACCCTCGAAACCCTCCATGGAGCCCGAGAATAGCACCTCGAGCGGCGAGCCCGCGTGAGTCCCGGAGGGCGCGTGCGTACCTGGCCCTTCGACGTCGGCAGCCCGCACTCAAAGCCGAGCGCCCGGAGGGACCACGCGGGCGAGCTGCGCTGGTCGGGTTCGGGGCGTGCCAGTCGCGCTGGTCGGGATTCGAGGGCGGGCGGTCCTTCCACGCGCTCGGCGTCCGCGTTGGCGGGCGAGGGAGTCAGATCGCCGGGGCGGACGCACGCGCGCTCCAGGACCACCCGCCCTCGAACCCCTCCATAAGACCAAGATCAATGATGCCGGCTCATAGGCGCGTCGGCGAGCTCGCGTGAGTCCCGGAGGGCGCGTGCGTACCTGGCCCGGCGACGTCGGCGGCCCGCACTCAAAGCCGAGCGCCCGGAGGGACCACGCGGGGGAGCTGCCCCATGGAACCTGAGACCAGAGCGTCGAGAGCGGCGAGCTCGCGTGAGTCCCGGAGGGCGCGTGCGTACCTGGCCCTTCGACGTCGGCAGCCCGCACTCAAAGCCGAGCGCCCGGAGGGACCACGCGGGCGAGCCGCGCTGGTCGGGATTCGAGGGCGGGTGGTCCTTCCACGCGCTCGGCGTCCGCGCTTGCGGGCGAGGGAGTCAGATCGCCAGGGCGGACGCACCCGCGCTCCAGGACCGCCCGCCCTCGAACCCCTTCGCACCGCTTACCGCTTACCGCTTACCGCTCACCGCTCACCGCTCACCGTTCACCGTTCACCGCTGTTCAAACCCATCTCCTCCAGGAACCGCCAGCCACCGGTTGGCAGGTCATTTCGCCGATCCACGCGGGTCAGTACCAGGCGGTCCTTGGTCCGGGTCATCCCCACGTACAGCAGCCGTCGTGCTTCCTCAAGCTCGGGCTGCGCGGGCTCCCGATTCTGCTGCGAGCCCGGCAATTCGCTGTCCTCGACGCCGACGATGTAGACCCGCGAGAACTCCAGTCCCTTGGTGGAATGCAGCGTGAGCAGGTTCACCCGGTCGGCTTCGACTTCGGGGCCGGCGCGCGATGTGGAGAGCGCCACCCGGTCGAGAAACTCGCGCAGCTGCTCCGCCAGTGAGCCGGTCCCTACAAGATCGAGCAGCCGCCGGAGGCGCGCCATGGCAGCCGGATAGCGGTCCTCGGCGCTCTTCTCGCGACGCAGTTTCTCCATGAGAATACGGCCACCGAGCCGCCGGATAAGTTCCTCCAGATCGGGCGCCGATTCCCCGCCGGGGCGGCTGCGTTCGCCGTCGTACAGACCCAGCACCCGCCCGTACCGGCCCAGCGCGAACAGCTTGCCGAGGTCGAGGAGGTCGCGCTCCTCTCGGCTCAACTCGGCCGGGTCGGTGAGCGCCAGGGCGACCGCCAGGTGCTCCAGCAGGGCGATCTCGTTGGTCTTCCGGGCCCGTTGCACCCGGCGATTCTCCAGTCCGAGGAACACCAGGGCCAGCGTCCGGGCGTCGTCCAGGGCGTGGTGAGGGCGCCCCGGGTCGATGGCGAACGCATGGGCGAGATCTTCGAGCCGGGCGCTGCCGGCGTGCAGATCGCGAGCCAGGGGCAGCGAGTCGTACCTGGCGAAGCCGTCACCGGCGGGGTGACCTCGGGAGAGCCGCTCCAGCACCGGGAAGTCGAACTGGTGCCCGTTATGTGCTAGCAGCAGTTCGTCGCCCGCGAAAGCCCGGAACGGTCCCCAGACGTCGGCAAACGGCGGTGCGCCGGCGACATCCTGGTCGGTGTAGCCGTGAATCTCGCTGGCCCGGGCCGAGATCGGCCGGCCCGGCCGGACCAGCGTATGAAAGTCCTCGACCAGCTCACCACCCCTCACCCGGACCGCGCCGAGCTCGACTACCTCGCAGGTGTCCGCATCGTTGTCCGTGGTCTCGATATCCACCGACACGAAGTCGTCGAGGCCGCGCGGCAGGTCTCGGCTGCGGAGCAGCTGCAGGGCCTTGAACAGCCGGAGCGGGATTCCGGCGCCGGCCGGGATGACCAGGTCTCCCGCATGTGGCGCCGGGCTTCCCGGGTCCAGATACCCCACCATCGTCACGCCGGCCTCATAGAGCATCGTCGCCACACCCAGCTCCGCGCCGCCGAGCCGAGGCAGCCAGACCCTGCCCCGCCCGTGCCGCACCCGGCCCAGGTCGTCGGCGAGAGTGGGGAGCCCAGGCCAGATCAGCGGATCGGCGGGATCGGTCAATGTCTCGGCATGATCCTCGAGCAGCGTGCGATACTCTCCCACTCGCTGGGAAAGCAGCTCCAGCACCAGTCCCGACAGGGCGAGGTGGCGGTCCGGCAGCGCCACCAGGTTGTCGAGCGCCGAGAGCAGGCGGCGCAACTTGCGGCCGTCTTCGTCCTTCCGGGGCCGTCGCCGGGCCTCGGCGCTGAGGACCTGAACAAATTCGGCGTTCGCCTGATCGGCCCTGGCACGGAGGTCGGCGTACAGCACCCGCGGCAGCACCACCCGCGCAAACTCCTCCACCCGGACCGGGTCATCCGGCGTCGCGATCAGCTTGAGGGCGGCAAGGAGATATCGGACCACCGGGTCGTCGGCCAGCGCGCGGCCATGGGCGAGCTGACAGGGGATTCCGGCCTCGAGCAGCGCCGACTCGAGGGCGTTACCCACCTCGTGCTTCCGGTAGAGGACCGCGACCTCGCCCCAGGGGTGACCCGCTGCGGCGCGGTCCTGGATCAGATCTTCCACCAGCCACCGGCGCTCGAGCTGGTCGTCATCGAAACTGCGGACCAGTACCGGCCAGGGGGACTCACGGGAGGCCGTCAGGCGCTTGGGCCACAGCGTGGGGTTCAGGGTCATGAGCCGCCGGGCGGTCTCGAAGATGACCCGCGAGCAGCGACGGTTCTCGTCCAGCACGATCTGCGATCGGACGTCGAAATCGTTGGCCAGCTGGCCCAGCACCTTGAGGTCGGCGCCCGCCCATCCGTAGATTGACTGCTCGTCGTCACCCACCACGAACAGATTCCGGTGGCCCACCGCCAGGTGGCGAAGCACCTGATACTGCTTCGGATTCAGATCCTGGGCCTCGTCCACCAGCAGGTAGTCCCACCGGGCCGCGATTTCCCGGGTCAGCGCCTCGTCGGTGCGGAGCAGCTGCTCGGCCTTGAGAATCAGGTCGTCGAAGTCCAGCAGGCCGCGGGCATCGAGCAGCTCCCGGTACCGCTCATAGAGCTGCGCCAGCCAGTCCTCCAGTTGGACCCCCTGGACCCGGTGCCGGCTGAAGTGATTCAGCGGCCAGGTCAGGTCCTTGCGAAACCCGGCCCGGCGGAGCGCCTGCCGCTGGTACTCCTCGTCCGCGATCCCGAAGCCCCGGCGGACACCGACCAGTTCCCCGTGGTCCCGAAGCAGCGTGACGCAGAGGGCGTGGATCGTCGAACGCGTGATCTGGTCGGCCCGCTCACCCAGCGCATCACGAAGGCGATGGGCGATCTCGCCCGCCGCCTTGTTGGTGAACGTGACGGCGACGATGCGACCCGGGTCGAAACCGCGCTGCTCGATCAGGAACCGGATCCGCTCGATCAGGCAGAACGTCTTGCCGGCGCCCGGGCCGGCCAGCACCAGGACCGGGCCAAGCGGCGCCTCGATCGCCTTGCGCTGCGGTGCGGTGGGGGTGAAATCGGCGGACACGGGGGGAAGATAGTCCCCGATCCACTCCCAACGGGTCGGTACCGCCGTCGGCTGGCCCGGCCACGCACCTGACCCGGGGTCGGACCCGCAACCAAGCTTCACCTCCTCCCGTAGAGACCGCATGCCCATCTCATCCATTCTCCTGGTGCTCTCGACCCTGGCCGCCCATCCATCACGGGCGCCGGATGGGCCAACTCTCGTCGTGGTCAACAAGGACGAGAGCACGGTCTCGATCGTGGATCTGACCACCGCCGGCATCCTGGCCACACTCCCTACCGGGAGAGGGCCGCATGAATGCGCGGCTTCCGCCGACGGGCGTTGGGCGGTGGTGACCAACTACGGTGACCGGACTCCGGGCAGCTCCCTCACGGTCGTGGACCTCAAAACGCTGACCGTCGCCCGAACGATCGACCTGAGTTTCTCCCGGCCCCACGGCATCGCCTTCCTCCCCGACAATCAGCGCGTGGCCGTGACCTCCGAGACCGGGCGTGCGGTCGTCGTGGTGGACGTGGTCACCGGCGCCACGACCAACGTCGTGGCAACCGATCAGAACGTGAGCCATATGGTGGCCGTGACCGCCGATGGCCGCGCCGCCTATACCGCCAACATCGGCAACGGGTCGCTCTCGGCCCTGGATCTGGCGTCCGGCGCGAAGGCGCGGGTACTGCCGGTCGGGCCGGAAACCGAAGCGATCGCGCTCTCGCCGGATGGGCGGGAAGTCTGGCTGGGCAGCAACTCGACCGGCCGGGTCTTCGTGGTGGACCTCGCTCGCTGGCTGGTGGCCGACTCGATCCAGACCAGCGGGCATCCTTACCGCATCGGGTTCTCCCCGAATCACGGAGTGGCCCTGGTGACCAATCCGTTCTCGGATGAGGTCCAGGTCATCGATCCGGCGACCAGGAAGATCCTGACCGCGATCCGGACCCCCGGAGAAGGCGGCCGTAACGGCCAGCCGTTCGGTCTGGCCTTCGCACCTGACGGTCAGACCGCCTGGGTGACCCTGCGCGGCGCAGCCCAGGTGGTCGAGCTCGATCTCAGAGAGAGACGGGTCCGTCGCTACCTCCCGTCCGGCCAGGGACCGGATGGCATTGCGTATGTGGTGCGACGCGGAAACTAGGACCCGTCAGGCTTCCATGAAGGCTCCTTCCGCCTGGTTTTCGAGATCCTGCTGAATCCGGCCCTAACTTCGGTAGCAGCAGCCTCACCAGAGGGACACCGAACGGAGGGAACCATGCGTCCGCGCCATCAGGGACTGGCGGTCGCGGCGATCGCGATCGTACTGCTCGCGCACACCGCAACCGGTCTGGCACAGGAGGCCGGAGGGGCGGCCCCAGCGCCCGGCGGCACCCGATGGGTGGTTGACATCGTCCATTCCCAGATCGACTTCCGGGTGCGGCACCTGGTCGGGCGGGTGCGGGGCACGTTCACCAACTGGTACGCCGTCATCCTCACCGAGGACCGGGACTGGCGCCACGGCAAGGTGAACGTCACCGTGCAAACAGCCAGCCTGAGTACCGGTAACGGATTGCGCGACGCCGACCTGAAATCGCCGCGGTTCTTCGGCGTGGACAGCTTTCCGGAAATGAAATTCCTCGGTACCGGGATCGCCGCCAGCGACACCACCGTGGAGATCATCGGCCTGCTCACGATCAAGGGTCATACCCGGCCAGCTGTCCTGAAGGGAACCTACCGCGGAATCGCCCCGGACAATGAGGGACACGAGCGGATTGCCTTCGAGGCCAGCGCAGTGCTCGACCGCCGGGATTTCGGCATCAACTGGAATACCGCAGTAGGCGGGAACCCCCTGATCGGCAACGAGGTAGAGATCAGCATCGCGCTGGAGGCCGTCCGCACGAACTGACCGTACCCGCCGGGCCTCGGCCCAACCCTGTCACCCCGGTCTGCAACCTTGGAGCGGTTGCCGTCGTCTAATACGGCAACCACACCAGACTCGGCATGTTCCAATGTTTCATGGGCCTCTTTCTGGCCCTCCAGGCCCCACAGGCCACGTCTCAGGCGTCCTCGCCGGTGCCACCCCCCGACACCACGGGCGTGGTGACGGCGGTCCGAGCCGAGCAGCCACCGATACTCGACGGCCGGGATGACGACCCGGTGTGGGCCATCGCCCCCGAGATCACCGGGTTCCGTGAGGTCCGGCCGACCGAGGCCGCCGAACCGCGACAGCGGACCGTGGCCAAAGTGGCCTACGACGGCCGGCATCTGTATGTCTTTGTCCGGGCCTTCGATTCCCATCCCGACAGCATCATCCGGCTGCTGTCCCGGCGCGACGATCAGACCGCCTCGGATCAGATCATCGTGATGATTGACTCCTATCACGACCGGCGCACCGGCTACGAGTTCGTGGTCAATCCGCTCGGCGTGAAGGCGGATTACGCCATCTACAACGATGGCAACGAGGACTCCGCCTGGGACGGGATCTGGGAGGCGCAAACCCGGATCGACTCGCTGGGCTGGACGGCGGAATACCGGATCCCGCTGTCACAGCTCAGGTACCCGTCGGGGGACACCCGCACGTTCGGTTTCCTGGTCTGGCGCTCCATCCAGCGCTACACATCCCAGATGTCCTGGCCGCTCATGCGGCAGTCGCGGGCGGGGTTCGTCTCGCAGTTCGGGCAACTCACCGGGCTCACCGATCTGGCGACGCCCAGGCGGGCCGAGCTGACGCCCTACCTGGTGGCCAAGAGCGAGCCCAAGGCGACTGCCAACGGGTTCGACCGGCGCCAGGATTTGGAGGTCGGCGGCGACCTCAAGTACGCCATCGCTTCCAACCTGACCCTCAACGCGACCATCAATCCGGATTTCGGCCAGGTCGAGGCCGATCCGGCCGTGCTCAACCTGTCCGCCTTCGAGACCTTCTTCCAGGAGCGGCGCCCGTTCTTCGTCGAGGGTCGGGGGCTGTTCAATGTCGACGTCAATTGCAGCGCGGTGAACTGTAACGGCGAAGGGTTGTTCTACTCTCGGCGCATCGGTCGGGCCCCGCAGCTCGGGGGGACCTATGGCGACCAGAACTCGCCCACGGCCACCACGATCATCGGCGCCGCCAAGGTCACCGGCCGGTTCCCCGGCGGACTCTCGCTTGGCGTGCTCGATGCGGTGACCAAGCGGGCCAGCGGGGTGAATGACGCGACCATCGAGCCAACGACCAACTACGGCGTGCTCCGCCTGACCAAGGACTACGACCAGGGCAACGGCAGCGTCGGGCTGCTGTTCACCGGGGTCAACCGCTCGCTCGATCGCTGGACCGAACCCGAGCTCCATCGGAATGCCTACGTCTGGGCCCTCGACTTCCGTCGCCGCCTGTTCAGGAACCGCTACGAGATCGGTGGATCGCTCGACGTGAGCCGGGTGGCCGGCAGCCCCACCGCCATCGCCGCCACCCAGCGGGATCCGGTGCACCTCTACCAGCGGCCGGATGGGAAGCAACGGTACGACTCGACCCGCACGGTGCTCTGGGGCGACGCTCAGGAGATCCGTTTCGGCAAGGTGGGCGGCGAGCGCACCAACTTCGAAACCAGCTACCAGCGCCGCTCGCCGGGGTTCGAGGTGAACGACATGGGCTTCCTGCTCCAGGCCGACCAGCAGAGCTGGAACAACTGGCTCGGTCTCCGGTTCAATCGTCCCACCCGGCTCTACCAGCGGGCCAACTGGAACTTCAACTGGTGGCAGTACTGGAACGCCGACGGGCTCCCCACCGAGCGCGCCCTGAACACCAACGCGCATGTCCAGCTCAACAGTCGCTGGTGGGTGCACGCCGGAGGCACGTTGGGGCAGCTCGGCACCACCTTCTGCGATCGCTGTGCCCGGGGCGGACCGGCGGTGCGGGTGGAGCCGTTCCTGGCGCCATGGGCTGGGCTCGAGGGCGACTCCCGCAAGGCCCTCGTGCCGTTCTTCTGGCTCAATTACCTGCGGGCCGACGGCGGACGCACCGAGTCATTGAACCTGGAGCCGCAGATCCAGCTCAAGGTCTCCACCCGCTTCACCACCTCCCTCAGCGCCAATCTGACGCGCCGGCGGGACGATGCCCAGTGGTACAACAATTACACCGACACCCTCACCGGTACTACGCACTACACCTTCGCCCGGCTCGACCGGAAGACCCTCGGCGTCACCTGGCGGCTCGATTACACCTTCACCCCGGACATTTCGCTGCAGGTGTACGCCCAGCCGTTCGTCTCGAAGGGGACCTACCGGAACGTGCGCGAATTGGCCAACCCGCGGGCGGCCGACTACCCGGACCGCTACCAGCCCTACGCCGACACCGCGGTCAGCAACAACCCCGGCGGGTTCAACTTCACCCAGTTTCGCTCCAACGTGGTGTTCCGCTGGGAATACCGCCCCGGGTCCACCCTGTTTCTGGTCTGGAGCCAGGGTCGCGAAGGGTTCGATCCGGTCGAAGGCCGCCGGTCCTACTTCGGCGACTTCGGGCGGCTCTTCGACCAGCGTTCGAGCAACACCTTCCTGCTCAAGCTGTCCTACTGGCTGGCGCGCTAGATCCCCCCCGCCACCGAACCTTCATCCGTCCGACCGCCGAAGATCGTGTTGACCGCCCGGTTGTAGCCGCTCACTTTTCCCACTGTCATCCTGCTGTCGATCGCCACCCATTCCCATGGGGGTTCGTGGCCGACCTGTTCGGAGGAGGCATCTCGCGGTGAGCGGGGTCCCGGCAACCCTCCCCGCTCGCGAACCAGCGCCGCCTGGCGGGCAACCCGTCCGGGACGACGCGACTCGCCGAGCCGAGCTGGGCGTCATGAAGCGGGTGGCGACCGGCATGCTCGCGGTCGCCCTCCTGGTCTGGGTCGCGGCTCGCGCGTTCGAGCCGCGCTACCCCTGGGTCGGCTTCATCCGGGCGACCGCCGAGGCATCCCTGATCGGCGGGTTGGCGGACTGGTTCGCCGTTACCGCCTTGTTCCGAAAGCCGCTCGGCCTCCCCATTCCCCACACCGCGATCATCCAGACCCAGAAGGACCGGATCGGCCGGATCCTGGGCAATTTCGTGCAGAATCACTTCCTGTCACGCGATGTCCTGGTGGCCAAGTTGCACTCGATGAAGCTGGCGGACCGGACAGCGCGCTGGATCCGCGACCCGGTGAACAGCGAGCAGCTCGCCCGGCATCTGGCGGTCGGCGTCGCCCAGGCGGTCCAGGCGTTCCCGGCCCCGGATGCCTCCGCCCTGATCCGCGAAAGCGCCGTGGCCAAGCTGCACACGGTCCAGGTCGCGCCGGTGCTCGGCAAACTCCTGGCGGCGGTGGCGGCGGACGATCGACACCAGGTGCTCCTCGATGAAGCCCTGAAGCTCACCGGGGATGCCATCGAAGCGAACCGTGATCTGCTGCGGCAGAAGATCAAGGACGAAAGCCCCTGGTGGGTCCCCGGCCCCGTCGACGACGCCCTGCACCGCCGAATCGTGGCCACCGCCCGGGCGCTGATCGAGCAGGTGAAGGCCGACCCGGGTCATCCGCTGCGCCAGCGGTTCGATACGGCCTTTCGTGATTTCCTCGACCGCCTGGAGCACTCGCCCGAGGTCATTGCCCGGACCGAGGCGCTCAAGGACGACCTGCTGGATCACCCGGTGGTGGACGAGTTCGCGTCCTCGCTCTGGGACCGCGCCCGGCAAGCCGCGGCGCGCTACTCGGCCGACGCCGAGGACGGGCCACAGCGCCCGTCGGTCCAGCCGCTTGCCAAGGGGCTCAGCGCGCTGGGTGAGTCGCTGCTCGAGAAAGAAGCGGGCCTGGCAGAGCTGGACCATTTCCTGGTCAGCTTCATTGCCTCCGTCCTGGAGCAGCATCGGCACGAAGTCGTCGACCTCATCGCCAAGACCATCGAGCGGTGGGATCCCGAAGTGGCCGCCGATCGCATCGAGCTGGCAGTCGGGCGTGACCTCCAGTTCATCCGGCTCAACGGCACGCTTGTCGGAGGCCTGGCCGGCCTGCTCATCTATACGGTGTCGGTGCTGATGGCCAAGTGAGAAGTGAGAAGTGAGCAGTGAGAGGTGAGAAGTGAGAAGTGAGAAGTGAGAAGTGACGTGGGAGAAGGGGACGGTGCCTGCAGCCTGCTTTTCCTTCTCACATCTCACTTCTCACTGCTCACATCTCACATCTCACATCTCACCGCTCACTGCTCACTGCTACTCGTAGCGTAAGGCAACCATCGGGTCCACCGTCATCGCCCGCCGGGCCGGGACCAAGGTAGCGAGCAGACTGGTCAGGGCGAGCACCGCGGTCACTCCGGCGTACATCAGCGGGTTGTTGGTGTTCACCTGGAACATGACGAGGCCAAGGCCCTTGGCCAGGAAGTACGCCAGCACCAGCCCCACCGAGAGCCCGATCACGACCTGGATGCCGCCCTGGCGCAGGAACATGCGCAGCACGTCGCGGGCACTGGCGCCGAGCGCCATGCGAAGTCCGATCTCCTGCGTCCGGCGCGAGACCGAGAAACTCATCACGCCGTAGACGCCCACGGTCGCGAGGAACAGCGCCGCCCCGCCGAATATCATGAACAGCGTACCGAACACCCCGTAGAACCAGCCGCTCCGGCGGATGGTATCGGCGAGGGTACGGATGAAGTAGATCGGCTGGTCCGGGTCGATGGTGTTGACGGCCATCTGCACCGGCTGGGCGAAACTCATCGGGTCCCCCCGGGCCGCGATGGCAACGCTCACGAAGCGATAGTCTCCCTGGCCGAGGGGGGTGAGGATCGCGGTGCGGATGGCGTCCTTGCCTTCCGTGCCGTCGAACCAGACATCCGGTACCACGCCGACGACGGTGAGCCACGGCTCCTTCGAGTCGGACTGGCCCAGGCGGATACGTTGCCCGACGGCCGACTGATCACCAAAGTGCGACTGGGCGAAGCCGCGGGTGACCACAACGACCGGCATTGCTCCCCCGATGTCCCCGGGACCGAACAGCCTGCCTTCCAGGCCGGGCACATTGAACGTGGAGAACCAGCCCGGCGTCACCGCCGACCGCCGGGTCTTCGGATAGTCGCGGTCCTCGGCGTAGGTCTTGCCCTCGATCGCGAAGTCCTGCTGCCAACCCCAGAGTCCGGGCAGGACGGTAGTGAGCGCCACACCCCGCTGGCCCGGGAGCGCCTGCAGCCGCTGTTCGAGGTCGTTCCAGAACCGGGCGTGACTGGCCGAGTCGGGGTAATTCGATTCGAACAGCCCGATTCGGGCGGTGAATACCCCTTCAGTCGGCACGCCGTAGTCGAAGCGGCTCCGCTGTACCACGCTCTGGATCATGAAGCCCGCGCCCACCAGCAGGCCGCCCGACAGGGCCAGCTCTGCGATCACCAGCGCGCGGCTGAACTTGCCGAGCCGCATCGAGGACGCTCCGCGGCTTTCGTCCTTGAGCACATCGTGGATGTTGGACCGGGTGGCCTGGATCGCCGGGATGATGCCACTCACCAGCGCGGCCAGGATGGTGATTCCCGCCGCAAACGCCAGCACGATTCCGTCCACCCGGATATCGATCCAGAACGGCGGCTCGGTGTCGCGAATCGCGTTCATGAAGAGGGTGGTCCCCACATACGCGATGACGATGCCGAGCGCGGCCCCGATCGTGGCCAAGACCAGCGACTCGGTGAGCATCTGGGAGACGATCCGCCAGCGGCTGGCACCCAGCGCGGTCCGCACCGCCACTTCCTTGGTCCGGGTGGTGGCCCGGGCCAGGAGCAGGTTGGCCACGTTCGAGCAGGCAATGAGCAGGACCCCGAAGACCGCCGCCATCATCGTCCACAGCATCAGGATCGGTTCTTCGCCGATGTACTCTTCGGTGAACGGCTTGAGGAGCGGGGTCACGCCTTCGTTTTCCTTGGGGTGATCCTGCGCGATGCGGGCGCAGATCGTCTCGAACTCCCTCCGGGCCTGCTCCATGGTGACACCCGGCTTGAGCCGGCCCATCACCTCGAGGAAGTCTCCTTCCCCCCACTTGTCGGCGTTCGGATCGATCACCCGGGGAAGCCAGAGCTCGGCGTTGGTCGGGAACTGGAAGCCGCGAGGCATGACGCCGATGATCTGCCGGGTCTCCCCGTTGGCCCGGATGGTCTTGCCGATGATGGCCGCGTCGCCGCCGAACCGGTTCTGCCACAGGTTCCAGCCGATCATGGCGACCGGGGCCGCACCCGGCCGATTGTGTTCTTCGGAGAACGAACGGCCCATCATCGGCTGGATCCGGAGCACCTTGAAGGTCGCGGCGGCGACGAACCCGCCCTCGAACCGCTCCGGTCGGCCCTCCGGGCCGCTGACGTTCACCGTGCCTTCACTGTAGGCGGCGAGGTCCTCGAAGCTCCGTTGCTGCTCGCGCCACACCACGAAGTCGCTGACGGGAACCGCGTAGCTCTCGATGTCGTGGGTCGGTCGGGCCCGCTCGAGATGGACGATCCGCTCGGCCTCCTCGAACGGCAGGCCGCGGAGGATGCCACCCCAGGTGATGCTCCACATCGTCGTGGTGAGCCCGAGCCCCAGCGCCAGGGCGACAATCGAGATCAGCGCCAGCCCGGGGTGCTTGACCAGCATTCGAAAGGCGAGCTTGAGGTCGGCCAGGAAGGCGCCCATCGCTTGTCTCCGGGGGATTTGAAGAATCTGCAGGATCTACGGTCAGGACGAAGGGAGGGTTTCAACCCGAAACTGACCGGGGGACCGCCTCGTCAGAAATATGACAATCAGCGCTCGCCGTGCGCTCCAACCGTTTGTACAGTTGGACCATCGTAATTGTCTACAGCCGTAATAGCGCAACAGCACCGACGACCCGTCCCGGAGAGCCGGGCGGAGTCGTTCACGACCTCCCGGGGATCCCATGTCGGACTTCATGCTCGACCTCCGTCTCGTCCTCCGGTCTCTGGCTCGACGCCCCGCATTCTGTGCCGTCGTCATCCTTACTCTCGCACTCGGCATCGGAGCCAACAGCGCGATCTTCAGCGTGGTCAACGGGGTCCTGCTCAAACCCCTGCCCTACCGGGCGCCGGAAGAGCTGGCGGTGCTGTGGAGCCGATGGAGCAACTTCGACAAGACGTGGTTGTCCGAGGCGGAGTACCTCGACTATCAGAATCAGCGTCGGCTTTTCCAGGACGTGGCCGCGTGGGGGGACAATGGCGAGGTAGCGCTCACGGGACCGGAGGGCCCGGAGAGTGTTGGGGCCATGCAGATGACCGCAAACCTGCTCGACGTGGTCGGGATGGCGCCGGCGGCCGGACGGGGGTTCACGGTGCAGGAGGACATTCCCGACGGCCCGCCGGTCGCGATGCTGGGATATGAACTCTGGCAGAGGAGATTCGGCGGTGACCCCTCGCTGGTGGGACGCAGCATCCTCGTCGACGGAGCGCCCGCGACGGTCGTCGGAGTCCTGCCACGGGCGTTCCGCTTTCCACTCGAGTTCCAGAGCGCGGCGCCGGCCCAGCTGATCCAGCCGCTGGGACCAAATCGGAGCGCCCCCAATCGCGGCAACCATGGGATCCACGGCGTGGCCCGGCTCGAGCCGGGGATGACGGTCGAACAGGCTTCGAGCGAGCTGCGCGCCCTGACGGGGCGCTGGACCGAAGAGGGGTTGTACCCGGTCGAGATGCAGTTCACCGCCTTCGCCGTGCCCCTGATCGAGGAAGTGAGCGGCGGCGTCCGGCTGGCGCTGGTGGTGCTCACGGCGGCGGTGGTATTGCTGCTCCTCCTCACCTGCGCCAATGTGGCCAACCTGCTTCTGGCCCGGGCCGATGGTCAGAGTCGGGAGGTGGCTGTTCGGGCCGCCCTGGGGGCCGGCAAGCGCCAGATCATCCGCCTCGCGCTCATGGAGAGCATGGTGCTGTCGATCTTTGGCGGCCTGGCCGGATTGGTGCTGGCGTGGGCCGGAGTGCGCCTGCTGGTGTCGCGCGCCCAGACCACCATTCCGCGCCTGGCTGAGGTCTCGGTCGACCTCCGAGTCCTGCTCTTCACCCTTGTGGTAGCAGTCCTCACCGGGGTGCTGTTCGGCCTCATCCCGGCGTCAGGGGTGGCGCGGATACCGCTGGCGCTGGCACTCCGCGACGGGGCCCGGGGACAGAGCGATGGCAAGGAACGGCGGCGCGGGCGAACCATGCTGATCGTCGCCGAAATGGGACTGGCCGTGCTGCTGGTGATCACCGCGGGCCTCACCATCCGCAGCTTCCGGAATCTCCAGCAGATCGATCCCGGCTTCGATGCGGAGAAGGTGCTCACCCTCCGGCTCACCCTCCCAGCCAGCCAATACGAAACCAGCGCGAGCGTGACGGCCTTCTATCAGAACCTGCGCGACCAGGTGAAGCGGCTCCCGGGGGTGCAGGAGGCCGGGTTCGTACGTTTGCTGCCACTCGCCTCCGAGATCGGCGATGCCGGACTGGCGATCGACGGCAAGCCGATTCCCGAGGGCCTGCCAGGCCGATCCGCCGACTGGCAGACCGTGACGCCGGGATATTTCGAGACCATGCGCATCAAGCTGGTACGGGGACGCGTCTTTGACGTTTCAGACACCCCCGACGGCGTGCCGGTGATCGCAATCAACGAGACCCTCGCCCGGGAATATTTCCCGGACGAAGACCCGGTAGGCCAGCGGATCCGCGTGGGGGGCCAGACCCGGCCCTGGCGTACGGTCGTGGCCGTGGTGGGCGACGTGCACCACAACCAGATCACCACACCGGTCAAGCGCGCCTGGTTCGTGCCGCACAATCAATGGACCTTGTCGTACGACAATCCGCGCCGGAGCATGATCCTCGTGGCGCGAACTGCCGGAGACCCCCTCGGGCTGCTGCGTCCGGTCGAAGAGACGATTCACCGGATGGATCAGAACCTGACCCTCAGTCAGATCAGTACCCTCGAGGCGGTGCTCGCCGGCGCGACCCGGGAGCAACGCTTCACCGTGGCGCTCATGACCGGATTCGCCCTGCTGGCCTTGGTGCTGGCAGCGGTGGGAGTCTACGGTGTGATCTCATACTCGGTGAGTCGCCGCACTCGCGAGATCGGGATCCGCCTGGCCCTCGGCGCCGACGTCGGGAAAGTCCGTTCCCTGGTCCTCACACAGGGAATGGTCCCGGCCGTGGCCGGCGTGGCCTTTGGGCTGGTCGCCGCGATGCTGCTCACCCGGTACCTCCGGGCCATGCTGTACGGCGTGGCCCCGCTCGACTTGCTCACCTTCACGATCATCCCGCTGCTCATGCTGCTGGTGGCGGCGGCCTCGGTCCTGATCCCCGCCGCGCGGGCCTCCCGGGTTCAGCCTGTCGAGGCGCTGCGATCGGAATAGGGGGCTCGGCGTCGGCCATTGTGTCTGTCTCCGTGTCCCCTGGCGGGGACACCGCTTGGGCGAAATGGGCCGAAAAACGGACGCTTCCGTTACAGGGCGGGACAAAACAGGCCGGAACAGTTCTTGATTCCTCCTCTGAAAGGAGTAGATATCCAATCTGGATCCGGAGGATCCCATGCTGCCCGCGCTCGCCCTCTCGCTTCTCCTGCCCGCCACAGCCGCCCCGGCCGGGCAGAAGCCACCCGACCCCGTCATCAGAGTCAAACTCTCCGGGGACACCTATACGCGCGGAGATCGTGCCCGAGTCCGAGTGAAGCTGGCCAGCGATGGCTACCTGCTGGTGCTTCGAGCCGATGCCGACGGTCGAATCCGGGTGTTGTTCCCGCTCGATCCCGAGGACACGGCATCGGTTGACGGCGGGAAGGAGTTCGAGATCCGCAGTCGAGGCGACCGCGAGGCCTTTACCGTGAACGACCGCGAGGGCTCGGGCGTGGTTCTCGCCGCGCGGTCCGACACGCCGTTCCGGTTCGATGGGTTTGCGCGGGGCAGCCACTGGGACTACCGGGCGCTGGCAGTGGATCGGGTGAGCGATGATCCCGAAGCCGGCCTGCTCGAGTTGGTCGACCGGATGGTCGAGGGGCGCTACGACTACGATGTGACCAGCTACACCGTAGGCTCGCGGGACTACCCCCGGCACTACTCGGGCTGGTATGACCCCTGGTACTACGGGTATCCTGGCCCGGGTTGGTACTACGGCCCACGGGTCGGATTCCGGGTGTCGATCGGTTTCGGTCATCGGCACGGCTGGGGTCGCTGGCACTGAGGCCAGGCCGACCAGGAAGACGGGCGCCGGAGCGACGGGGTCGTTCCGGCGCCTTTCGCTATCCGCTGGAGTCGAGGCTGGCCCGCGCGGTCCCGGTCTGGTAGGATTTTGGGCAACAGGAAAGGAGCAGATGGGAGATCGCGTGAGCCGCCTGACCACGAGCCTGCTCAGAATCGACACCGACAGCGGACCGCAGGACATTCTGGCCGTGGTCCCACCGGACGGGACCCTGGACCAGGGGATCGCGGAGCACGCCATTCTTGGGGCCTTCGACAAACTGGTGGAGGGCGGCGGCCCACTCCCGTATGACTGCTTCGCCCAGAATCCGGCTTTCCTCCGCCTGCTGCACGGGGTGATCCGCGAGCACGGACCGTCGAGCCCCGACCTGCGCGAGGAGGCCGAGCGACTGGGCGAAGGATGGCTCTACGTGATCGACCGGCGGACCCCAACCCCCGGCGACCGGGTGCCGCCACAGGACATCGTCGGCGTATTCTCCGTGCGTAGCGGGGAAGTTGTCCCGGCGTCCTATACCCCTTCCCCCAATTACCGGCTCTTCACCGTCGATGGCCTTTTCCAGCTGGATGAGCACCTCGGTCCATACCTGCTGAGGGCCCTGGGCCAGAGCTAGGACGGTAGCGACGTCGTTACCGTCGCTACCGTCGTTACCGTCCTATCGCCCCCACCGTCCTCGTTGTTACTTGATACCATATGCCCTTGGCCCATTTCCACCCTGCGGTTGCCCAGTGGTTCCGTGAGCGGATCGGTGAGCCGACCCCGGCGCAGCAGCGGGGTTGGGAGGCGATCCGGGGGGGCGCACACACCCTAATTACCGCTCCGACAGGCTCGGGCAAGACCCTCGCGGCGTTCCTCGAGGCGCTGGACGGGCTGCTCCGCGAGGGGGTGGAGCACGACCTGCCCGAAGAGACCCGGGTCGTGTACGTCTCGCCGCTCAAGGCGCTGAGCGCCGACATTCACAAGAATCTGGCCGAGCCGAGGCGCGAGATCCGTCAGCTGGCGGAGCGACTCGGGCTTCGGCCGGCCCGGATCACCGCGGCAGTCCGCACGGGCGACACTCCGGCGGCGGAGCGGGCCGCGATGCTGAAACACCCGCCGCACATTATGGTCACCACCCCCGAGTCGCTCTACCTGCTGCTGACCGCGGAGCGGAGCCGGGAGATGCTCCGCACCGTGCGCACCGTCATCGTGGACGAGATCCACGCGGTGATCGAGACTCGGCGCGGCGCCCACCTCGCGCTGAGCCTGGAACGGCTGGAGCACGTGGCCCGCCGCCCGCTGCAACGGATCGGCCTGTCGGCGACGGTGAGGCCGGTGGAGGTGGTGGCCGGGTGGCTGGTCGGTGGCGGCTCGGCGGCTCGGCGGCTCGACGGCTCGACCGGGCTGCCGAAGTCCGTGGGCTCGGAGGTTGAACCCCTCCCGGCTGCCCAGTCGCCGAGCCCTGACGAGCCGCCGAGCCGCCGAGCCGCCGAGATCATCGATGCGGGCCACCGACGCTCCATGGATCTCGCCCTCGAACTTCCCGGCGCGCCGCTCGAAGCGGTGATGTCGGGCGAGGTGTGGGAGGAGGTGTACCAGAGGCTCACGGCCCTGGTGCAGGCTCATCGCACGACCCTGATCTTCGTCAACACCCGCCGGCTCGCCGAGCGACTGGCCCGGCAGCTGGCCGAGCGGCTGGGGGAGGAAGCGGTCACCGCTCACCATGGGAGCCTCGCGCGCGAGGCCCGGCTCGAGGCCGAGCACCGGCTCAAGACCGGAAAGCTCCGCGCCCTGGTGGCGACCGCTTCGCTCGAGCTGGGCATCGACATCGGGCATGTCGACCTGGTCTGTCAGATCGCGAGCCCGCGACGGATCGCCACCTTCCTGCAGCGGGTGGGTCGCTCGGGCCACACGATCAGCGGCACACCCAAGGGACGGCTCTTTCCGCTCACCCGGGATGACCTGGTCGAATGCGCCGCCCTGCTCCGAACCGTGCGACACGGGGAGCTGGACCGGCTGATCATGAAGGACAAGCCGCTCGACGTCCTGGCCCAGCAGATCGTGGCGGAGGCGGCCGCGGAGGACTGGGACGCGGGAGCGCTGTTCGAGCTCTTCCGGCGGGCCCATCCCTATCGGAACCTGGCGCGGGCGGAGTTCGACGAAGTGGTCGAGATGGTCGCTCACGGCTTCGCGACCAGTCGCGGTCGGCGCGGCGCTCTGGTGCATCATGACGGGATCAACGGCCGGATCCGCGGCCGACGCGGCAGCCGGCTCACCGCGATCACTTCGGGCGGCGCGATTCCCGAGAACGCGGATTACCGGGTGGTGCTGGAGCCCGAAGGCATCGTCGTCGGCACACTCAACGAGGACTTCGCCATCGAGAGTTCGGCGGGAGACATCTTCCAGCTCGGCAACGCCTCGTGGCGGATCCTGCAGGTTGCCTCGGGCACCGTTCGAGTCGCCGACGCCCGGGGCGAGCCGCCCACCATCCCCTTCTGGCTGGGTGAGGCTCCGACCAGGAGCGATGAGCTGTCGGCGGCGGTGGCCGGGCTGCGCGGCGACTTGGAGGGCAGACTCGGGGACCGGGCCGCGGGTGTCGAGTGGCTACGCCGGGAGTTGGAGGGAACAGGAGAGGCGGACAGGGCGGACAAGGCGGACAAGACGGACAAGACGGATCCCTCGCTTACTCCCGGGGCAAGCAGGGCGGACAAGTCAGAGGCCCGTTCTGCCGCGGAGCAGATCGTCGAGTACCTGGCCGAGTCGCTGCGGATGCTTGGCGTCCTCCCGACCCAGGACACCATCGTCGCCGAGCGGTTCTTCGATGAGGCGGGCGGCATGCAGCTGGTCATTCACTCCCCGTTCGGGAGCCGGATGAACCGGGCCTGGGGATTGGCGCTGCGCAAGCGGTTCTGCCGGCAGTTCAACTTCGAACTGCAGGCGGCGGCCACCGACGAGGCCCTGCTGCTTTCGCTGGGACCCCAGCACTCGTTCCCGCTCGAGGATGTCTTCCGGTTTCTGCAATCGCATTCCGCGGAGAGCATCCTGGTGCAGGCGCTGCTCGATGCGCCGATGTTCGGGACCCGCTGGCGCTGGAACGCCAACATCGCGCTCGCCGTCCCCCGCAGCCGGGGAGGCACTAGGATACCGCCACCGCTCCAGCGCATGATGGCGGACGACCTGCTGGCTGCCGTCTTCCCCGACGCGGCCGCCTGCCTCGAAAACATCCCCGGCGACCGCGAGATCCCCGACCATCCCCTGGCCCGCCAGACCATCGCCGACTGCCTGCACGAAGCGATGGACATCGATCGCCTGACCGAGACCATCGGACGCATTCAGCGCGGCGAGGTCCGGCTGGTCGCGCGCGACCTGCCCGAGCCGTCGCCGCTATCCCACGAAATTCTGAATGCCAAACCCTACGCGTTTCTGGACGACGCGCCGCTGGAAGAGCGCCGCACCCAGGCGGTGCTGACCCGTCGCGCCCTCGATCCCTCGTCCGCCGCCGACTTGGGGGCGCTCGATCTGGCTGCCATCGAACGGGTGCGCGACGAGGCCTGGCCCGATCCCCGCGATGCGGATGAGATGCATGATGCCTTGTTGATGGCCGGGTTTCTGCATGAGGGCGGACCGGGCGGACAGGGCGGACAGGGCGGACAGGGCGGACAGGGCGGACAGGGCGGACCATGGAGCGTGCTGCTGGAGGCGCTCAGAGACAACGGGCGAGCCGCGCGGGCGGAGCTGCCAGCGACTAACCTCGTTGTGTGGGTCGCCACTGAGCGCATTCCCGAGCTGATGGCCGTCCACCCGGCTTCAACCATTAGTTCCTGTCCGCCTAGTCCGCCTAGTCCGCCCTGTCCGCCTAGCCCGCCCTGTCCGTCTTCCGAGGACGCCCTCCGTGAGCTCCTCCGGGGCCGGCTCGAGATCCTCGGCCCGGTCACCGCGGCGGAGCTGGCGGACTCGTTCGCGGTCCCGGTAGGCGACGTCGCCATCGCGCTCGCCGGACTGGAACAACAGGGGGTCATCCTGCGGGGATCCTTTACGCCGGGAAGCCAGCGGCTCGAGTGGTGTGAGCGTCGGCTGCTGGCACGGATCCACCGTTATACGCTGAATCGGCTCCGGTCGGAAATCGCGCCGGTGAGTGCCGCCGAATTCACCCGCTTCCTGTTCGCGTGGCAGCGGGTGGATCCGGAGGAGCGGGTTCGGGGGCTCGAAGGACTCGCCGGCGTCGTGTCCATGCTCGACGGCTACGAGGCGCCGGCTGCGGCCTGGGAGACCGAGCTACTGGCGGCCCGTTGTGAGGACTACGACCCCATGCTGCTCGACACGCTCTGTCTCACCGGTCGGGTGGCGTGGGGGAGGCTGTCGGCAGGCGGGCAGGGACAGGGCGGACAGGGCGGACAGGGCGGACAGGGCGGACAGGGCGGACAGGGCGGACAGGGCGGACAAGATGGGCCGAGGCTGGGAGCTGTCAACCGTCCGATTCGGTCGAGCCCGATTGCGCTCTTCCTTCGATCCAACCGCGATCACTGGCTGACTCCCGGAATGCCGGTCGGCACGCTCACCCTTTCGACCTATGCCCGCGAGGTGCTGGGCGTCCTCGAGCGGCGCGGCGCCTGTTTCTTCACCGACCTGGTCCAGGGTGCCGGCCTGCTCCCCACCCAGGTCGAGCAGGCGCTGGCCGAACTCGTCACCACAGGCCTGATCACTTCGGACAGCTTCGCGGGGCTCCGGGCCCTGATCGCCCCGTCCGATCGGCGCGGTCCGATCGGCACCAGTGTGGGACGGCGCCGGGCCCATGCCGCCTCAGTGGAGAGCGCCGGGCGATGGTCCCTGCTGACCGGTGAACCGGGGGACGACAACGACGCCGCGATCCAGGCCCGTGCCTGGGCGTATCTCCGGCGCTACGGGGTGGTATTCAAACGAGTGCTCGCCCGGGAGGGCCAGCTCGTGCCCTGGCGGAAACTGGCAATGGTGTACCGCCGGCTCGAGGCGCGGGGAGAGATCCGCGGCGGCCGGTTCGTGAGCGGGATGTCAGGGGAGCAGTTCGCGCTGCCGGAAGCGGTGACCCGCCTCAGGGCCGTGCGCCGCGACCCCAGAGCGGGGCGCCTCATCAGCATCAGCGCCGCCGATCCGCTCAATCTGGTCGGGATCGTGACACCCGGTGAGCGGGTTCCGGCTCTGCGAAGAAACCGGATCGTCTTCGAGGACGGAGTGCCCCTCGCGACCCTGGTGAGTGGCGAGATCCATCCACTGACTGCATACGAGGGCCGGCGCGGTCATGAGATCGAACGGGCGCTGGTCCGACGCGGCGCCGGGATTCTCCGCGGGCCGGAGGGCTCGGTACAAGGGCTCGGCGGCTGACCGGGCGGATAGGCGGGTGGGCGGGCGACACGCAGGGCCGCGTCGCTCACCTGACAGCCGGCACGTCCGGCAAGTGGGCGCCCGATCGGGCGCCCCCATACGTTTCACGTACTCAGCCGCTTCGCCGCTCGCCCCGCTCCGACCAGTAGCTCGCGCCCGTCATCAGCACGCCGAGGGCCACCACGGCGACGACCACCAGAAAGAATGGATCTCTGGTGTACCAGTAGAAGCCCAGGAACCCGACCAGGAACACCGATCGTAACATCAACGTGGTGGAGTACAGGACCTCGGCACTGTTCCGGATGATCTGCACCACGATGATGCCGATCCCCAGCAACAGCAGTCCCGCCACTCGGGGGAAGACGTCGCTGCCATAATCGCCGTTCGAGAGCAGGAGCTTCAAGGTCGTCACCGGAGCCGCCAGCAGGAGCAGGCCCGTGAGCAGCAGGTAGCCCGCGAGGTAATACAGGCTGAGCCGGGTGCGTTTCATCAGGACCTCCATGCGCTGTGAAACAGGCCTCGCGGTACGCCGGTTATCCCGCACGGACCTGAGCAAGGGTGGCTCCCGGCAGATCGCGACGCACCAGCACGGTGAGCACAACCGCCGTGAGATAGAGCGCCGCCACATCGCCCCACAGGTGTCCATCTGCCCGGGGTCCGTCACGGAGTGTATCGCCATGGCCGTGCCGTGGGCGACGCTGGACCAGACCGTGAACCAGATCAGACTCAGGTGCCGGGCGGGATCGCGGGCCGCGAGCAGCAGGAAGATCCCCAGCGTGATGTAGATGCTGAAGATCATGTGCAGATACGCGGGCTGCTCCGGCTCCCACGCCCAGCCCGAGGGCCAGACCCGGTTCATCACGATGATCCCGAAGATGAAGAACAGGCCAAAGGCAGTGAGAACCGGACTGAGCAGTGGAGTGCGGGCCGGGGGGTTCATGGCATGCCTCACGTCGTCAGGGTGGGCGTCCGGGCCCCTCGCGGCAGGATCCCCAGCTCCGCGGCAAAGCCGCGGAGCTGCTCCCGCACCACGTCAGGCTGGTCCAGGACGAGAAAGTGCCCTCCGTTCTCGACCATGACCCGCCGGGCCCCGGGGATCTCGCGCAGGGTGGCGTCGCGCTCAGCGGCGCGGGACCAGTCGTGATCGCCGTAGACCAGCAGGACCGGAACCTGAATCCTGCCGTAGACCTCGTGGCCCCCGCGCCAGAGCGGCATGTTCCGGATCAGATTGAGGAAGGCCTGGTAATGGCCGGGCCGTTCCCCCACCCGGAAGACCTCCTCGCGAAACGACGCCGGCAGGGCGCTGGGCGTGAAGACTCCTCCCTCGAGCACCTTGGCTTCGACCATCCGGTTGCGGAACCGCATCACCGTTTCACCGATCACCGGAAGCGCCGCAGCCGTGAAGAGCAGCTTGGCGACCGGGCCGGCCCGATCGGCTCCCCGCTTCCCGTAATCGTAGGGATTGACCGATACCACCGCCCGAATCCGCGGGTTCCGCTCGGCGGCCATGAGCAGGGGGATGCTGGCGCCGATCGAGACCCCGGCCATCAGCACGTCACGGAGCTCGAGCGCGTCGAGGAATCCGGTCACGAAGCGCCGGAAGAACTCCGGGGTGTAGTCGGTCTTCGGGATGTCCGACCAGCCGTGTCCGGGGTAGTCCACCGCGTACACCGTGAACTCACGCGCCAGACCCGGGATCACCTTCTGGAAGATGTCGAGCTGGGTGCGCAGCGTATGGAGCAGCACCAGGGTTGGTCCGCTGCCGGTCTTGATGTAGCGGGTCCGCAAGCCGTTGATATCGGCAAACTTGATCGGAATGGCCGGGTCCCACGCCAGGACGGCCGGGGCGACCGGCTTCCGGCGCAACGCCTCGACCACCATCGAAATGAGACCCGGCGCCACCAGCGCCAGCCCGATCCACAGCAGGATGTTCATGGGACACCTCCTCGCGCAGCCGGGACTCGACTAACTTGCTTAGTGCAAGCTACTAGTAGGGCGCGAGTTGTCAAATGCAAGTTACATCCAACTTCGGAGGGTCGACGGGTGACTCGGCGCAGGGTGTCCAGCAGGGAGTCTCCCCCACCCAGGTCCGACTGTCCCGTCGCCTGCACCCTGGATCTGATCGGCGACCGCTGGACGCTGCTGATCGTCCGGGATCTGATGATGGGGAAGCGGCGGTTCTCGCAGTTCCTGGAGTCGGGCGAAGGGATCAAGACCAACATCCTTGCCGACCGGCTCAAGCGGCTCGAGCGGACCGGGCTGGTGGAGCGCTCACCCTACCAGGATCGTCCGCCCAGGTATGAGTATCAGTTGACCGACGCGGGGCGCGACCTCTCCCCGGTGCTCAAGGCGGTCGCCGTTTGGGGCCGGGCCCACATCGCCGGCCTGAGCGGAGGGCCGGCCCGCCCGGTTACTTCGGCATCCCCTCCGGGGTCACGTAAGCCGCGGTGATTCCGCCGTCCACCCGGAAATCGGCTCCGGTGATATACGACGATTCATCCGAGGCCAGGAACAGGGCGGCCTGGGCGATCTCACGCGCCTCGCCGAAACGCCCCATCGGAATGTGCACCAGCCGGCGCTGGCGCTTCTCTTCAGTAGACAGAAATTTGTCGAGCAGGGCGGTCCGCACCGGGCCGGGGGAGAGCGCGTTGGCGCGGATCCGCTCCCGCGCGTGAATGACCGCGATTTCCCGCGTCATGGACAGCACCGCCCCCTTCGACGCCGTGTAGGCGATCTGGGGAGTGGCCGCCCCGACGGTCGCCACGAAGCTCGCGACATTGATGATCGAGCCGCCACCGGCCTCCCGCAGGTACGGGATGCCGGCTCGGCAACAGCGGGCCACGCCCTTCACGTTGATGTCGAGCACCAGATCCCAGATCTCGTCCGGCGTGTTCACCACCCCGTCATCATCCCCCGGCGACACTCCGGCATTGTTATAGAGGACGTTGACCTTGCCGAAGGCCTTCCGGGCGCCGGCGTAGAGCGCCTCGACCTGGGCGTTGGAGCGGACATCCACGGCGATGAAAACCGCCTTGCCGCCAGCGGCCTTGATTTCCCCCACCACGTGTTCGCCAGCGGTGGTTTCCATGTCACTCACCACCACCGCGCAACCTTCCCGGGCGAACAGCCTGGCGGCCTCGGCACCCAGCCCGGCGCCGGAACCGGTAATCACCGCGACCTTACCGTCGAGACGAGGCATAAAAGTCTGAGAAGTGAGAAGTGAGAAGTGAGAAGTGAGAAGTGAGAAGTGAGAAGTGAGAAGTGAGAAGTGAGAAGTGAGAAGTGAGATAGTGAGAAGTGAGACCAGGGATACGACGCAATCCGTGAAAGCGCAACCGGGCGACTGCGGGTGACTCGGCAAGGGCACCAGCTATCTGCCTGCACCACCTCTTACTCTCACTTCTCACTTCTCACTTCTCACTTGTTTCTGATCACACCCGCTCGAAGTTCCGCTTCAGATCCAGGTCGGTCACCCGCCGGTCGTACACCCGCTGCTCCTGCCAGGCGGTGTTGACGTAGTGGTCCACCACCACATCGCCGAACGCGGCGCGGGCCGCTTTCGAGGTATTCAGCAGCTCGATCGCCTCGTACAGGGTCTTGGGTACCTCGCGCACCGACGGATCCGCGTAAGCATTGCCGGTATACAGTCCATCGAACTTGAGCCCCTGCTCGATCCCGTACAGGCCGGCCGCGATGGTCGCGGCGAAGGCCAGGTACGGATTGGCATCGGCGCCGGGGCAGCGATTCTCTACCCGAATCGCCTTGGCCGAATGCCCCAGGATCCGCATCCCGCAGGTGCGATTGTCCACGCCTGCCACCAGGCGGGTCGGGGCGAACGAGCCGGCCTGATACCGGCGATAGCTGTTCACATACGGCGCGTAGAACACGCTCAGCTCCCGGCCCAGCGCCAGCTGTCCGGCGACCCAGGCCTGGAGCCGGGCAGACATGTGCGCCGGCCCCTTCGGGTCCCACCCCAGCGTGGCGTCGGTCTTCCGGTCCCAGAGCGAGCTGTGCAGATGGCAGGAGCTGCCGGCGAAGTTGGTATTCCACTTGGCCATGAAGGTCACCGACATCCCCATCAGCGCGGCCACTTCCTTGACGCCGTGCTTGAAGATCGCGTGCCGGTCGGCCATCTCCACCGGTTCCTCATAGCCGAGGTTGAGCTCCTCCTGACCCGGCCCCCACTCGCCCTTGGAATTCTCCACCTGGAAGCCGAGCGCATCGAAATACCGGCGCAGGGGCTGCATCAGCTTCTCTTCCTTGGTGGTCTGCAGAATATGGTAATCCTGGATGTACTTGCCGATGGTATCCAGGTCCTGGTAGCGCCGGGCGCCCGCCTGTTCGTAGCTGTCGTTGAAGACGTAGAACTCGAGCTCTGAGGCAATCCGGATCCGTAGCCCCATCTTCTCGGCGCGCCGGACCTGCGCCTGCAGGATCTGACGGGGCGCGACCGGGAGCGGCTGATGGTCCTTGCCTTCGATATCGCCCAGGACCAGGGCCGTCCGGTCGAGCCACGGAATCAGCACCAGGGTATCGAGATCGGGGCGGACCATGAAGTCGCCGTAGCCCTGCTCCCACGAGAACGACTTGTACCCCGGCAGCGGCTCGTTCTCCAGGTCGCAGCCCAGCAGGTAGTCACACCCCTCCCACCCTGCGCGGGCCTGACTCAGAAACGTGCGCGCCGAATATCGCTTCCCGGTCAGCCGGCCCTGCTGGTCGGGAAACGCGGTCAGCACGGTATCCACGGTGTGGTCCGCGGCCATCTGCTTCAGTTTGGCAAGGGAGATCGTCTTCACGCGCCAGTCACTCCTTCCGTGCCGCATCGTTGGGGCCCAGGGCCGGGGGCCCAGGGCCCAGCAAGGTCGACGTCACCCCTGGCCGTGCACGCCGGCTGCACGATGTTCCGAGTCGACCCCACCCGGGAGCAAAGGCACTGGGTCCCTGGGCCCTGGGCCCTGGGCCCGGTCCCCGGGCCCTAGCTCGTTTCGAAATAGATGTTCTTGAGTTCCGTATAATGCTCCATCGCATGCATCCCCAGTTCCCGGCCCAGCCCTGATTGCTTGAACCCACCGAACGGGCCCTGCAGGTGGACGCTGGAGGAGGAGTTGACCGACAGGACTCCGGTTCGAATCGCGCGGGCGACCCGGAGGCCCCGCTTGAGATCGTTGGTCCACAGCGAGCCGGACAAGCCGTAGATCGAGTCGTTGGCGATGGTGATCGCCTCGGCCTCGGTGTCGAACGGGATGACCACCACCATCGGCCCGAAGATCTCCTCGTTGACGATCCGCATGCCGGGACGGGCGTCGGCGAAGATGGCCGGCCGGATGAAGAACCCGTCGCCGTCCGGTCGCTCGCCCCCACAGACGTACCTGGCCCCCTCCTGCCGGGCCAGGGCGATGTAACTCTCGGTGCGATCCCGCTGACTGGCGGAGATGACCGGTCCCATTTCGGTCTTGTCGTCCAGCGGGTCGCCCACCCGCATGGCCTTGGCCACGGCGGCCATCGCCTCGACCAGCTTCGGATACAGCGTCCGCTCGACGATGACCCGCGCGCGGGCACAGCAGTCCTGTCCCGCGTTGGCGAACACCGAGGCGCAGGCGTGCCGGGCGGCTTCCTCGACATCCACATCGGCGAAGATGATGTTGGGCGACTTGCCCCCGAGCTCGAGAGAGACCCGCTTGATGGTCTCGGCCGCGGTGGCCATGATCCGCCGGCCGGTCTCGGTCTCCCCGGTGAAGGCGATCTTGGCGATGTCGGGATGGGCCGACATCTGCTGGCCGATCTTGGCCCCGGGCCCCGGAATCACGTTCAGGACGCCCGGTGGAAGCCCCGACTCGAGGGCCAGCTCGCCCAGGCGGATCGCGCTGAGCGGCGTGAGGCTGGCCGGCTTGAGCACCACGGTGTTGCCGCAGGCCAGCGCCGGGCCGAGTTTCCAGGTCGCGATCACCATGGGAAAGTTCCAGGGGACGATCAGCCCCACCACACCCTGCGGCTGGCGCAGCGTGATATCGAGCCCGGCCTTGGCGACCTGCACCGTTTCCCCGAAGAACTTGTCGGCGGCGCCGGCGTAATACCTGAGCGTGTCGGCCACGTGGTTGGCCTCCCACCGCGCGTCACCGATGGGCTTGCCGACGTTCCTGGCCTCCAGCGTCGCCAGTTCCTCGGCGTGGGCCCGCACCGTATCCGAAAACCGGAACAGGCACTCCGCCCGGGCCACCGCGGTGCGGCTCGACCACTCGGGAAAGGCCTTCAGCGCCGCCGCCACCGCCTGGTCCAGCTCCGCCGGTCCGGCCGCGGCCACTTCGGCCATCGGCCGGGCCTTGGCCGGCTCGGTCACGCTGATCGTGCCGGCACCCGAGGGGCGCCGGTCCCCGATAAGCAAAGGTTGCATCCGACCCCCCTATCCGCCCGTCCCGGTCGCGAACGCCACTTCCAGCTTGCGCGGCGCCGCCTCGTAGAGCCTTAAAGTGCTGATCGATGTGACCAGAGAGAACACCGCGGCGCAGAGCCGGAGGGCGCCGGCAAGGATCGAGATGATCGAAAACGAGATGGCGAAGTTGGAGAAGCCACCCATCTCCCGGAACAGCTGCTGGGCGTAGCCCAGCTTGTGCAGGTGCCGAACGTCCTGCTGGATCTGCTGTTCCCTGCTCAGTTCTGTCGGGGCCATCGCTCACCTCGAAGGGTTTGGGCGGGGCGGCCTGAAAGGACCCGCGCCCGAGGAATCGACACGAGATGAGATGATGGGATGGAAGTGCCTGTTGGGGCTGGCAGAATATCCCGCGTAGCAGTCGGGTCGGCAAGGGGCCGCGCAGCGCGGTAAGATGATGGTAGCCCTCGAGTCTCGTTCGTGTACATCCTGTCCGCCCTGTCCGCCCTGTCCGCCCTGTCCGCCCTGTCCGCCCTGTCCGCCTTGTCCGCCTTGTCCGCCCTGTCCGCCCTGTCCGCCTTGTCCGCCCTGCTTGCCCCGAGCGCCAGCGAGGGGTCCGCCCTGCCCCGCCCGTCTGGACACCTGTCCGAAGTTCTCCTACACTTCGCCTACCCCCGAAGGACTCCGACATGACTGCTATTGTTCGCGTATCCCTGGCGCTCGCCGGGATCGGTTGCCTCACCGCCCCGCGCCTCGCGGCCCAGTCCGAAAAGGACGGTCTCGAGCGCTGCAGCGGCCCGTTCGCCACCCTCGCCGTGGTCGAGCCCAAGTCCGAGGCGCTGTACGGCCTCCGGCGGTACAACCTCGAGTCGCCCACCAGCCTCATCCGGATGATGGCCCAGCAATCCAACTGCTTCGTGGTGGTGGAGCGCGGGAAGGGGCTCCAGACCATGCAGGCCGAGCGCCAGCTGGCCCAGTCGGGAGAACTGCAGGAAGGCTCCAACGTCGGCGGCGGCCAGATGAAGTCGGCGGACTACTATCTGACGCCGGATGTGATTTTCTCCGAGGGCAACGCGGGCGGCGTTGGCGCGGTCGTGGGCGGTGCCCTCAGCCGCAAGAGCGCCGGCGTGGTCGGTGGCGGCCTCAAGTTCAAGGAGGCCCAGACCGCCATGCTGATCGGCGACGTACGAACGGGGGTGCAGGTCGCCGCGGCTGACGGCAAGGCCAAAACCACCGATTTCTCACTCGCCGGCCTGGGCTTCTTCGGCGGGTCGGTGGCGGCCGGCGCCGGGGCCTACACCCGGACCAACGAGGGGAAGGTCGTCGCCAAGAGTTTCCTGGACAACTTCAACAAGATCGTGGTCGCGATGCGGGATGATCCGGCCCTCAAGCGGGGCGACCCCGCCGCGCTCAAGGCCGCCACCTCCCAAGTGGTCCAGGCCGGCGCCACCTTCAACGAAGGGGACGTGCTGGTTCCGAAGATCGACAACGTCAAAGCTCATGGCCGAGCCGACCGCTGAGGCGCAGTCGGTGGCGAATCTTCGCAAGACGGAGGAGCTGGTCTATCTCGGCCATGAGAAGGACGGTTTCCTCCACGTGCAGGGCGGGTCGGCGGAGGGATGGGTGAAGAAGGCGCTGGTGAAGAAGCGGTGAGTCGCGCCGGAGCCACGATGCCTGTGAATGCCACCGAGGGGTCCTGACACCAGGACCCCTCGGTTCATTTCAGCGATCGGGGGCGTGCGGTCGCTCAGCCGGAGATCCCGAGCTGCTGCAGCATGGTCCCCATGTCGAAATACTGCCGCTGCTGCTTGACCTTCTCACCAGCCACCTCGCAGACGATGCAGGACCGGAGCTCGATCCGCTTGCCGGTGGCGGGGATGGATCCCTTGGGCGTCTGCATCGGCCCGGTGTGGGTCCCTACCCAGGTCACCTCGAGGACCACCTTGTCGCCGGTGGCGAAGGCGTTGTGGAACGTCGCCTTGGAGTCGGGAAGCGCCGTGGCCCAACCCTTCCACAGGGCAAGGACCTGGTCGAGACCGCTCGCTTTCCGCCCGGTCGCGACTTCGTCATACACGAAGTCATTGGTGACCGAGGCCTTGACCGCGTCCCACTTCTTGTCGTTGTACGCCAGGATGGGGGCCTTGGCGGCGGCGATCATCTGGCTCTGGGAGTAGGCGGTGGATTGGACTGGCATGATTGTCCTCCTGGTCTCGCCGACGGGAAGCGTGAAGGCGGTGGGAAAGGCAGGTCCCGTCACCGCTGCCGCACACAACATGCACACGGGTACCGCGTCTGTCGACCCCCCCATGGGAAATCAGCACAGATGGCGTCGCCCGCCGGTGAGCGGTGAAGGTGAAAAGTGGAAGGTGAGGCGCAGGATACCACTGGTCGAAGTGTACAGATCCCTATGCCCTACCCCTCGACCCTGGGCACCGGGCCCGGGCCCTCCCCCCCTGACAAATCTGTCCGCTACACCCCGAAAAGCGACAGGAATGTCCGACGATTCATCGGCATTCTGATACCATCTCGTTGCAACCGTCCGAGTACCACCATCCCCTGACTGTACTTATGTTGCTGCGTGCTGCGACCGCAGCACGGGAACGGGACCTGCCATAGGGATGGCGGCTCATCTGGAAGGACGCATGAAGCACTACCTGCTGGCTAGTGATTTTGATCACACTCTCAGTTTCAACGACTCGGGGGTCATCCTGAGCGAGCTGCTCGGCATCGGCAACTTTGCCGAGCGGATCGCGGGGCTGGCTGACATTCATCTGGTCCAGCAGGGGGCGGAACTGGCCTATCTGCTCCTGCACGATCCCGAGTATCGCCGGGTGCGGCGGGAAGACCTGATCGAGGTCGGCAAGCGGATCCGGCTCAAGCAGAACCTGCCGCTGCTGTCGCACCTGCTGGAAAACCTCGACGGCTATCATTTCGACTTCTACGTGATCTCGGCGGCGCCCGAGGAGGTCGTGAAGTCGGCCCTGGCCGGCATCGTGGCGGAGAACCGGATTTTCGGCACCCGCTTCCGATACCACCCGGACTCCGGCGAAATCCAGTCCATCGAGCGGGTGGCCGCGGGTTACGGCAAGGTGGCCGTGCTGGACGACCTGCGTGCCCGACTGCCGGTGAGCCGGGATCACGTGGTCTATGTGGGTGACGGCAGCTCGGACGTCCACGTCATGCTGCACGTGAACCATCTCGATGGATTGACGATCGCGGTATCGGAGAACCGCTATCTCACCTCGATTGCCCGCCGCACCATCCTGGGCGACGACGGGCTCAGCCTGCTGATCCCGATCCTGGAAGAGATCGTGGGCTGGAATGCGGCGCGGATCCGGGCGTTCTTCGAGTCCCAGGGATTCGTGCTGCAGCACTGGGACAAGGCGCGGACCGATTCACTCACCATCCGCGGCCCGACGCTGCCGGCCGTCGCATGATCAATCCCGCCAATCTGGAGTGGATCGGCTGGGTGGCTACGGCGGTCTTCGCCGCGTCCTATGTGTGCAAGGGACCCGCGACGATGCGCCTGGTCCAGGCTCTGGCCGCCCTGCTGTGGATGGCCTACGGCGTCATCATTCACGCCCCGCCGATAATTGTGGCAAACGTGGTGGTGGCGGGGATGGCTGTCTGGTCGGCTCGACGGCTCGGCGGCACGACGGCTTGACGGCTCGGCGGCTCGGCGGCTCGGCGGCTCGGCGGCTCGGCCGACGGTAACGACGGTAGGGCGGTACGAGGGGTAGTTGTCATCCCGAGCGGCGCGAGGGATCCCTCAGGACAGCCGCCGAGCCGCCGAGCCGCCCCCTCAGAACCCCCCGCCCCCTCCTCCGCCTCCACCTCCACCGGACGAGCCGCCGCCACCGAACCCCGAGCCGCTCGAGCTCCGCGGTGAGGAGGTCATGGTGCTCTGGGTCCGGCTGGAGAGATCCGCCAGCCGGTTGGAGAACCGTCCGACGTTGAAGTCTCCGGGACTGCTGCCGACATACCAGGCGGGTGGCACCTTGCAGATGTCCTCGAATGCCCTGGCCCACTTCCGCTCGACCTGGAACGCCATCGCGAAGGGAAGCAGCTGCTCGAACATCTCGGGGGTCCGCATCCGCGCCAGGTGGGGCTCCTCCACCCGCCGCATGAACTCCTCGAAGCCGAGCACCCGCTCCAGGGCCCGGGCACCCTTCACGGTGCGGGCCGGCATGACCCGGGCAAATGCCACGACGATCAGGCCGCTGGCCACGCCGGCGATCAGGAACGGCACCGGAGTCAGATTGAGCCACGCCGCGACCATCACACCCAGCCAGAAGATGGCACCGCCCAGGACGATGCCGCCCACCGTCCAGCGGCTTCGTACCTTGTCGGGCCGCGCCCGGTAGAGACCCCGGCCGATGAGCCGGGTGAAGATGCCGTCCCGGATACCGGGGAGCTTCTGGTAGAACTCGTTCTCGAGGTCCGTCAGCTCGACCTCGGTCTTGCCGCCGGCGAAGATTCCGGCGAGCACGCTCTCCTCGTGCGGGGCGAGCCCGACGACGCCCTTGGGCGCCTCGAGCCTGTGGAACACATACTCCCGGCGCTTGATCAGGCCGAACAGCTGGCTCTCGTCCTTTTCCTCGATCCGCAGGTAGCCGCGGACGGCGAGATCGACCATCGTCGCCGTGATGTCCCGCATGTCGGCCGCGTAATCGAGCAGCGTGCCGGCCTCCGCGGGAGTCAGCGAATCGGGCGGCTCGTACTGCACCACGACGGGGAGCCGCCGGGGATCACGCCCCGCCCGGTTCCAGATGGCGAACATCCCGGCGAACACCACCATCGGAATCCCGAGCGGCCAATTGCTGGCGAGGAAACCCACGGCACGATCCACCTCCGTCGGCTCGGCGACGACCCCCTTGTCCCACCCCACGACCGCCGTGAGCCCCTCGTGGAAATCGAGCCGGTGCGGCATGGTGAGGCGAATGGTAGTGCCGTCGGTCTCCACCTTCGCGTCGCGCGAGGTCGAGCCGTAGACGCCGTTGAAGGCGATGGCGCGGACCCCGCTCGCTTTGGCCGGCAGATCGATCCGGGCGATGGCCGCCTCGATCGGCACATCCCATTCGTCGCCGGTCACGTTCCAGTACAGCTCGTCGTGATCCTCGAAGAACCGGAGCCCGTTCCGGGCCCGGTAATGGAGCGCCACCGTATGAGTCGCGTTCTCGCGCGCCGGGCACCCAGATCTTGTACTTGATGTAGTGCCGTTCGCGGGAGCTCTCGACCTTGAGCGGCTTGCCTTCCGGGGCGCCGGTCGTGGCGCCGAGGAACTCGAGCCGCAAGGTCCAGTTGAATCCCTGCGGGGTGCGATACTGGACCGGGATGGTGCGGTAGATACCGTTCCAGGAGCCGGTGAACTCCGCGGTGATCAGTTCCGTGACATTGATGCTGGCGTCTGGGTTCACGGTGATCGTCGCATCGAACCGCTTGATGGCAAGGGAGCGTTGCGCCACGACGGGGGTGGCGATGAGCGTGAGGAGCAGGACGCCCGATCAGTCGGCTCATGCGCCGGCCCTCATGTCGATCCGGGGAGACGCCCCTTCCGAGTCGTCGCTCAGGCCGAAGAACTCCCGCGGCGTGAAGCCGAACAGGCCGGCGACGAGGTTCGGAAGGGAACTGCGCGATCCTGGTGTTGTAGTCACGGACCACCGCGTTGTAGAACCGGCGGGCGTTCTGGACGTGGTCCTCGATCTCGACCAGGGACTCCGCTGCAGGGACAGGTAGCTCTCCCCGGCCTTCAGATGCGGGGTACGCCTCCGCCAGGGCGAACAGCTGGCGCACCCGAGCCGGCCCGTGCCTGCTCGGCGGCCCCGGCGGCGGCCGCGCCCGGCGGCTCCGACCGCCCGGTTCCGGGCCTCGACTACCGCTTCCAGCGTCTGCTTCTCGTAGCCGGCCTACCCCTTCACCGCCGCGACCAGCGTTCGGACCAGGTCGTGGCGGCGCTTGAGCTGGACGTCGATGTCGGCCCAGGCGTTGGACGCGAGCAGCCGCAGGCGGGTGAGGCTGTTGTAGAACAGCACGCCGAGCACGGCCAGGACCAGCAGGATAAGGACGGCGAACGTCATGACGGGGCGATCCCGGGCATCCGGGACGGTCGGGGTAGACGGCGGGTCGCGTCGGCCCAGGGAGGCGAGCGGTCCATCAAACTATCGCCGGGATGGGAGTGTCGGCAGGGGTAAGTGGATGCCGATTCTCGCTGGACGTTGACGACCGCCGATCGGCGATGCACCATCTCCGAAGCTGGCCCGAGGGCGGAGGCTCCCTTGAGTGACTCGCCGACCCGATTGCTCGACCTCCCGGCCGGAGAAACCGGCCGAGTGCTCATGCTGCGCCAGCTGGAAGAGTGGGCGCGGGCCAGGAGTCGTCTCGACGATCCCGCGGACCATGAGGCCCTGCACGATTTCCGGGTCGCCCTCCGGCGCCTGCGTAGTCTCCTGCGCGCCTTCCGCTCCCCGGACGACCCCCTGCTTCCACGCCGGCTCCGCCGGCGGTTGCGCCGGTTGGCCCAGGCGACCGGCGAGGGTCGCGACCTCGAAGTCCAGATCGAGTGGGTCCGCTCCCAGCTCCCGGAAGTCGTTCCCAGGCACCGCCATGGAGTCCGGTGGCTGCTTTCCCGGATGGAGGAACGACAACGGATCGCCAACCAGCGCTTCCTCGCCGTAGTGGCTCGGCGCTTCGACCCCCTCCAGGACCGGATCCGCTCCGCGCTGATCGACGCCGGCCCCGATCGCCCGGGGGCACCGGCCGAAACCCCTGCGGCCGGGGCGCGGATGGGGCGGGTCGTGCGGCGGTGGACCGCGGTCCTGGACTCGCAAATCGGCTCGATCCGGTCCATTACCGACGACCGGCAGGCCCACGCCGCGCGGATCGCCGTCAAGCGGCTCCGTTACCTGTTGGAGCCGTTCGAGGCGGAGCTGCCCGCGATTCACCCGGTCATCGCGCGACTCAAGCAGTTGCAGGACCTGCTCGGCGACCTTCACGACGCCCACCGTATCGCCATCGCACTGTTCGAGGAATTCCGGGCCGCCGCGGAAGAGCAGGCGGTTGCCTCTTTTCTTCATGCATTGCCCTGGGTCGAGACCGGTCACGCCATCCCGTCGGGAAAGAGCCGAGACCCGCACCCTGGTCTCGTCGCGCTGGCCGAGAGGCTCGGGGAACGCGGCGGGTCGCTGTTCTCCCGACTCAGGGCAGAATGGCTGGAGGGGGATGCCCTGGGCCAGCTGGCGCACCAGCTTCGAACGCTGGCGACCCGCGCGGCCCGGCCCGCCGAGCCCGGCGTGGAGATCGAGCACAAGTTCCTGCTCTCGGCCCTGCCGGCTCACGTCCAGTCATTCCCTTCGGAGGAGATCGAGCAGGGCTGGCTGCCAGGAGACGAGCTGGTCGAGCGACTGCGCCACGTCCGCATCAACGGCCGGAACGACTGGTACCGCACGGTGAAGGCGGGCCGCGGAGTCCGGCGCACCGAGATCGAGGAAGCCACGACCCTGGAACTGTTCACGGCGCTCTGGCCGCTGACCGATGGGCGCCGGGTCACCAAGCGGCGGTATCTCATCCCGGAGGGTGAGCTGACCTGGGAGATCGACCAGTTTCTCGACCGCGAGCTGGCCCTGGCCGAGATCGAGCTCCCAGGAGAAGACACCCCGGTCGAGATCCCCGGCTGGCTGGCGGAATATCTCGTCCGGGAAGTCACCGGCGAGCCCGAATACCTGAATCGGACGCTGGCGCGGTAACCCCGGGCGGTTGCTGGTCGACGATCGAAGAGAGCCAGACTCCCCAAGTATCGGTCCTCCCGTTCCCAGTTCCCCGCGGCCACCACGAAGAGCTATTTGTCAGGCTCCCGTTTGACGCCCCCGGTACGACCGTGCATACTGCCGCGACCGTCCCAAGCTGGTGGCAGGCTCATGGCCGCTCTCCCGACCTCGCTGGTAACCGCGCTGGCGGATCGCTACCGTCTGGAGCGCGAGCTGGGCCAGGGTGGAATGGCGACGGTCTACCTCGGATACGACCTCCGCCAGGACCGGTCGGTCGCCCTCAAGGTACTGCTGCCAGAATTGAGCGATCTGCTGGGTCGCGAGCGTTTCCTCCGCGAAATCGCAATCGCCTCCCACCTGCAGCATGTCAACATCCTGCCCCTGTTCGAATCCGGCTCGGCCGGCCAGTTCCTCTATTATGTCATGCCATATGTGGAGGGCGAGACGCTGCGCGACCGGCTCGACCGGGAGAAGCAGCTCGGACTCGAGGACACGCTGGCCATCGCGCGGGAAGTGGCCGATGCGCTGGCCTACGCGCACAGTCGAGGGGTGGTGCATCGGGACATCAAGCCCGGCAACATCCTGCTCTCGGGCGGCCACGCAATCGTAGCCGACTTCGGGATCGCGCACGCGATCAGGGAGATCGACCACACGCAACTGACCGCCCGCGGCATCGCCATCGGGACGCCTTCATACATTAGCCCCGAGCAGGCCACGGCGCAGCAGGTCGACGCCCGGAGCGATATCTATTCCCTGGGTTGCGTGGTTTACGAGATGCTAGCGGGCGAGCCGCCGTTCAGTGGCCGCACGGCACAGGCGATCATCGCACGACACCTTCAGGAGCCACCCCCATCGATTCGGGTGGTGCGGCCCACGGTGCCCCCGGCTACTCAGGCCGCGATCGAGAGAGCCTTGGCCAAGGTGCCGGCCGACCGGTTCACCTCGGCCCTGGCATTCAGCGATGCCCTACTGACGACGCGCGAGCGACGCGCTCGGGCACCTTGGAGAAGCCATGCCATGGCCATTGCGACCGGCTCGGTGGTCGTCATCGCCATGATCGTGTTCGGGGCGAGCCAGTGGTTTGGAGGGTCCGCACCGCCGGCGCTCGACCCGACGCACATCGCGGTTCTGTTCTTCGAGGACCTGAGTGAGGGTGCCCGGCTCGGCCACGTGGCGGCGGGACTCACCGAAGACCTGATCGACGAACTCTCCCAGGTCCCGACGCTACACGTCATTTCACCAGACGGTGTCCGCCCCTTTCGCGGAAAGCCGGCGCCGCTCGACACCATCGCCGCCAAGTTCCACGCGGGGACAATTGTGACGGGGAGCGTCACACAATCGAGGGAGCGCCTGCGAGTATTGGTTCGCGTCACCGACCCCGGGACGGGGATCGTCATTCTCAGCCAGGCCATTGAGCGAGAGCGCGGCGATCTTTTGGATCTTCAGAGAGAAGTAGTCCAGGAGGTGGGTCGAGCCCTGCGCCATCGCGTAGGTAGAGTCCTGGAGTTCCAGGAGCGCCGGGCCGGCACCACGAGCGCCGCGGCGTGGGAGCTCGTTGAACGGGCTGAGGCGTTACGCGAAGCAGCTGATGAAATCACGGACCCCGTTGCCGCGGGCCGCACCCTGCTACAGGCGGACTCGCTCCTGGCCCTCGCGGAACGGCGCGACCCGGCGTGGAGTGAGCCTGTGGTCCTGAGGGGGTGGCTGGCCTACGAACAGGCAGGCGTTCCGATGGCCGGCCATCCAACGCCCGGGGTTTCGGCAGGCAGGACCACCGCCGAGTGGATCCGGACTGGTCTGGCCGAGGCTGACCGGGCGCTCCGTCTGAACCCCGGAGACCCAGCCGCCCTCGAACTGAGGGGGACCATTCTCTATCGGACCTATTGGCTGACCCCCGCGAAGACCTTTCCAGACCTCCCGGATCCTCTGGCTGGCGCGGAGCGTGACCTCCGCGCCGCCGCAGGGATTCCTTTTCGCTCGCAAGCCCGTGCCTGGAGTACCCTGGGCACCGTCCTGGAAGTCGCGGGCAGATATGCTGAGTCCGGACAGGCCGCCGAGAAGGCCTACGCGGCAGACGCGTTCCTCCGCAACAGCAGTGAGAATGTCTTCCGATTGTACAAGACTGCGCTCGAACTCGAGCGGCCAGGAGAGGCCCGTCGATGGTGCGAACAAGGGCTGCGTGAGTATCCGACCAACTGGTACTTCCCGTTTTGTCGGCTTCAGATGCTCGGCTGGCCGCTTGGTCCAGAGGGATCCTCCCGGGACGCCTGGCAGGCCGTCGAGCAGCTACGCCGTGCGGCCGCCCCCGACGAGTGGGCCTGGCTCAGGCCGCGGGTCGAGATGATGGCCGCGGCCGCGTTGGCCCGGTCCGGCCTATCCGACAGTGCCGAGCGAGTGCTTCGTCGGGCCCGGGCGGCGGCCCCGGAGGACACTCAGCTGCTCTACTACGAGGCGGTCGCACGAGTCCGGCTGGGCCAGACCGACTCGGCTCTGGAACTCCTGGCCGCGTCAGTCAGGACTTCATCCGAGGATAAAGCGCGCCTCCTCCATCACTCCCTGCTCCGCCCACTCTGGAACCATCCCCGCTTCCTGGCCATCATGTTGAACAAAGGGCGAAGCCAGCCATAGTCACGGCAGAAGGACGACCGGCGGCCAGCACCACACCGTGCCTCCACAGTGACATCTATAGTTCCGCGATCGGCCCGGTGCATCCGCTCCAGTGGAAGGACCAGGCATATCAAATGGCCCCAATCCGAGACTTATTGAATCGACGATCTGGGGCCCGTAGAGGTCAGTGTATCGGGGAATCAGGAACTTCACCCAGGCGGCCTGGGTGAAGAACAGCGCATCCACCCGGCACGGCGTCGGGACGAAGATGCGTTCCTTGCCACCGGGCGACCGCCGAAACACAAGGATGCTGTCAATCATGGTTAGCGCAGCGGCGACGCTGTCGAGCGGCGTCACGTAGGGTCCAAAGGCGCCGAAACCGGGTCCTGACATCTGCGCCATGCGCACGGCCTGTGCCCGCGTTGGGAACCCCCCAATGACGTATTCCGGGAATCGCAGGCGCGCGACGAGGTAGACAGGTGCACCAGTGGGAAAATCTCTGGCAGCCTCGGCAAGTACGCGGGCGAGTGAGGTCGGCGTTGCCGTCGTGTCCTGCGCCGCGGCCATCTCGGGGATCCACGCCAGCGCTAGGGCAACGAGACACAGCCTGATTCGCGTGCTCATGGTTCCTCCTTCTAGAAGTGGTGCTTCCGGCAGTTGCGGGAGCCACTCTCTGGCAACATCCGGAGTCGGTTCAGGTCAGACCCTCAGGTCGCTCGCACCAATCCGTGCGACCGCGCGGCCTGACTGTGACGGTCACGTGCTGCTTGCCACCAGCCTCAAGAGGGCCCGGCCATTGGCCGGCCGCTCCGCCGCCCGCTTCTCCAGCGCGCTCAGGATGGCCTGCTCGACATGCACCGGCACATCCGGCCGTACGACGCGAAGCGGTGGGGGATGTTCGTGGGTGTGGCGCGAGATGACGGCCTGCGCGGTGGCTCCGGTGAAGGGCGGTTGCCCCGCCAGCATCTCGTACAGCACGCAGCCCAGAGCGTAGAGGTCGCTCCGGTGATCGAGTTCATGCGCGCCGGCGGCTTGTTCGGGACTCATGTACTCCGGCGTCCCCGCGATCAGCCCGCTGGACGAGAACTCCTCCCCGCCAGCCGCGAACATCGCCCGTGCGATGCCGAAGTCCGAAACGACCGGCCGCTCGCGCAGAAAAAGGATATTGTCGGGCTTGATGTCACGGTGGAGAATGCTCCGGGCATGAGCATGATCGAGCGCCGCGGCGACCCCGGTGGCCACAGCAACCGCCTCGGCGACCGACATCTGCTTCATCCGGCCGAGCCGGTCCCGCAGAGACCCGCCGGACGCATGGGGCATGACGTAGTAGGGCACGCCGCCGGCCTGACCCGACTCCAGCAGCGGAAGGATGTTGGGATGACTCAGGCCGGTGAGGAGGGAAATCTCGCGATGGAATCGGTCGGCGCCGATAACGCGCGCAAATTCTGGGCGCAACACCTTGATGGCCACGAGTTCACCCGTGGTCTGCCGGCGGGCGAGGAGGACCCGCGCCCAGCCGCCCTCGCCGAGCCTGCGCTCGATAATGAATCGATCGAGAACAGCCCCGGCGAGCACTGCTTCCAGGTCGCCCATGTCAGGCTCCCGGGACGGGGCTGCCTTACAAATGGACGGCCTGGTACGGGGGACGTCAAGAGCCGCGCGGGCGGCGGGCGGCCGGCCGCGAAGCGGTCGGATGAGCTGCCCCCGACCGCTGGCAGGCCGGCGCCCCGCAGACTATCTCTATGCCCATGCAGTCCTGTCTGCTTGCCCTCTCCCTGATGGCCGGGGTACCAGCCAGCGCCTCGCTCCCCAGGGCCGAGGCGACGGTCTGGTACGATTTCGGGCACCGGCTGGTGGCCCGTATCGCGGAGCTCCGGCTCGCGCCCCGGACGGTCGACGCGATCCGGGCGATCCTGGGTCACCCGGGGCTGGCGGACGAGGCGGACTGGGCCGACCGGATCCGGCGCCAGCGCCCGAGTACCAACCCACTCCATTTCGTCAACATCCCGCTCGAGGCAAGCAGCTACGATCCCAACCGGCACTGCAGCCGGAATCTGTGCATCGTCGCGGCCATCGAAAGCGACATCCGGACCCTGCGCGATTCCACCGCTTCCCTCCACCAGAAGGCCGAGGCGCTCCGGTTCCTGATCCACCTGGTCGGCGACCTGCACCAGCCGCTGCACGTCTCCAACAACCGCGATCGCGGCGGCAACCTGCGGAAGGTGCGTCTGTTCGGGACACCCAAGAACCTGCACGCGGTGTGGGACGGCGAGCTCATCCTGGCCACCGGACTCGACGAGTCGTACTATTTCGACCGACTCCGCCTCAAGATGGACAACCTGGACCTGGCCGCCCTGGAACGGGGCACGGTGCTGGATTGGGTGATGGAGGCGCATCGGGTGTCGGTCGTGCACGTCTACCGGCTGCCGCGGAGTGGCCAGCTCGGCGACAAGTACCTGAAGGCGAGCCTCCCCCACATCGACCAGGCGCTGATCGCGGCCGGTGTGCGGCTGGCAAGGGTGTTGAATGAGACGCTGGGAGGCGAGAAAGGCGGGACACGAAGTACCGGTGCGCGGTGAGAGACGAGCGGTGAGCAGTGAGCGGTGAGCGGTGAGCGGTGGCGGCTCGGGCCAGCCTCGGCCCGTCACCTCGTTCCCTAGTCGCCCGGTCGCCTCGTCCCCCTGTCGCCCTTGTCGCCCTGTCGCCCCGACCCAACGCCCCACCCCCCCATTTCTTCTCACTCCCTTCACTCCTGAGAATCCGGGTGCCAGGCCAGCGTTGCTGGTTCGGCCACGCGAACTACGCGAGGCCGGCGCCTGCCGGCACCGGAAACGCGACCCAAGAGGAGTGAAGCGCCATGAGATCGTACCACGGAAAACTCACTGTCATCCTGCCCCTGCTGCTGGTAGCAGTCGGCGCGCGCGGCGCGTCGGGCCAGGGGTATCCACCGGCCCAGGGCCCGCTCCTGGCCGTGGAGCCATTCAGCACCCTCCCGACATTCGCAATCATCAACCAGGTGAAGACCACGATCCAGACCCAACTGGATTCCATCAACGCCCGGATCGCTCGCGACTCCGACTCCGCTGATATTCAGGCGCACGTGAGCATCGCGGAGTTGACGACCTACAAGCCGGCGATGGAGACGACCCAATATCCGGACCGCCCCAACGAGAACATCGTGCGGATCCCGTTCATCGTCAGCTACGATGTGACCGGGATCCGTTACCACGGCCTGCCGTACTTCTCGCGTAAGCTGGGGCAGTCGCTCGAAGTGGTGTTCGCTTGCCACAACTGGGCGACCGGCCAGGGACGGATGCGGGCGACGGGCCGGGCCGATCGGCCGTATCTGGATGGCACATCGTTCGGCGAGGGTGTGCTCAACTTCTTCATCGCGCACACACTCACCGACCTGGTGGACAGCAAGCTGCGGGCCCAACTGCCCGGGGCCCTCACGTCGATCAGCGATTCGCTGGGCGCCTGCAACCGCCTGGGAGTCACCTCCGGCACCGGCCCGTCCTACACCGACGGCTCGATCAACTTCAAGCAGGTTCGCGGACCCCGGCCGTTGCCGACGGCGCTTGACGGATCCGTCACGTGGCAGAAGATCAAGCGGCTGCCGGCCCGGCGACTCGGCGGCGCCGAGCTGTACCAGGAGGTCGAGGACGTTCAGATGGTGCTGTACGCCAACCAGTCGGGACAGTCGGCCGAGCTGCTCGAAATGCGGGAAGGCGAGGAACGGATGCTCAACCTGCAGCCGGTGAACATGGGCAGGCTGGGAGATGCAGGGCTGGTGCTGATTGCCAATGTGGAGCAGCTCGGCTCGTTCCACCGGGACGTGCGGTTCAGCGTCTTCACCCAGGCCACCACCTTCGGTCACGGTACCCAGAAGCTCGTCGTCACCAAGACCTACTGGATGCCGCCACAGCACCTGCCCGGCGGCGGTCTGACGAAACCCATGGAGCACCGCGTCGATGCCTATGAGATCACCGTAATGGTCGACGCCGGACAGCCACAGCTCACCGCCGGCGAATCGGCACCAAGGCCACCTCGGCTCGGCGCGATGGCGGTGGAGGCGGCGAGGCAGTAAGGAGCGAGCAGAAAGGCCGGAAGGCCGCACTCCGGTTACGGTGGATTCACCGTGACCGGAGTGAGCTTGTCCGAGGTCGTGCCGGTGCCGAGCTGCCCGTCGGCGTCGCGGCCCCAGCCGTAGGCGACGCCGTTGGCCGTCACGGCCAGGGAGTGGGAGCTTCCGGTGCTCACCGTGGAGAACTGGTGGCCGCCCAGGACGGCGGCGGGGACCGCCCGCTCGGTGCCGGTTCCGTCGCCCAGCTCGCCGTCCGCGTTCTGTCCCCAGCAGTAAGCGGCACCCGTCAGAGTGACCGCGCAGGCATGCTTGCCGCCGGCACTTAGGCGGGCGAAAGCGACGCCGCCGGCCACCGGGCCCGGGAGCCCGCGGTCGCCCTTGCTGTTGTCCCCCAGTTGGCCCTTGTCGTTGCGGCCCCAGCAGGAGGGGATGCCGCCCGCGGCGATCGCACAGGCAAACTCCTCCCCGGCGGCGAGCGCGGTCCACCCGGTCCCGCTGATAGGCACGGGCGTCGGCTGGTTCTTGTTGCCACCGCCCAGTTGCCCTTTGGAGTTCAACCCCCAGCAGTAACCGGTGCCGGCCGGGGACAGGCCGCAGCTGAACTGCGTGCCCAGCGCCAGGGTGCTGAACCCGAGCCCGCCGGTCACCGGAGCCGGGGTGAACCGGGCGGAGCTGGTCCCGTCCCCTAACTGGCCCCGGTTGTTCTCCCCCCAGCAATACGCCGCTCCGCCCGCGGTGAGGGCGCAGGTATGCGCATCACCGCCTTCGATTCGGATGAACGCCTCGGTGCTGGTGACCGGCACCGGCGTCGGTCGGGAAGTGGTGCTGCCGTCACCGAGCTGGCCGGTAGAGTTGAATCCCCAGCAGTACGCCGTACCGGCCGGGGTGAGCCCGCAGGCGTGCTCGCTGCCGACCCCGAGAGTTGTGAAGGTGAGCCCTCCGGCCACGGCGACCGGGGCCAGCCGATCGGTGGTGCCACCGTCTCCGACCTGGCCCCGGTTGTTTCGGCCCCAGCAGTAGGCTGCGCCGGCGGTGGAGAGTCCACAGCTGAATGCGGCGCCGCCCCGAACCGAGCTGAATGCGAAACGCCCGGTGGCGGTGATGGCGAGTGGAACGAGGTCCAGTCCGGCGGCCGTGGCGGTAAGCGTGTTGCTGCCGCTCCCCGGTCCGAGCTGCCAACCGCCAACCGTCGCGATGCCGTTGGCATCAGTGACGGCATTCGGTCCGGTGACTCCGCCGCCGCCGCCACTGACGGCGAAGGCGACGGCGACACCCGGGACGGGGTTGCCGCTCTGATCGGTCACTCGCACCGCCGGCGGCACCGCTACCGGAGTACCCACATTGGCCGTCTGGCCGCCACCGGCGGCGAGTTCCAGGATCGCGGCCCGCCCGGCCACAAGGACGACCGGCGTGGAACTGGCGGGGAGGAGACCCGGCGCCGAGAACCCCAGAATCCGTGGGCCGGCGCGGCCCGCGAGTACGAGATCGGTGTAAGCCGCCGATCCGTCGGCGACGGTGGTCGCCGTGAGCGTACCGCCGAGTGTCCCGCCGCCGGAGGAGATCGCCGCGGTGATCGCCACGCCGGATTGGCCGACCCGGTTGCCGAAGGCGTCCTCGAGTGTGATCGCCGGCTGCCGGGCGAACGGGGCGCCGCTTGCGACGGTGTCCGAAGGCTGGGAGAACATCGCCAACCGGGCAGCGGGGCCCGCGATGACCGTGAAGGTATCGCTGGTCGCCGGCGTCAGGGCCGGCTGGGCATTCGCACTCAGGGTGTAGCCGGTACCGGCCCGCTCGAGCGTGAGGCCGCCGAAGGTGGCGATCCCGCCGGCCACACCGGCGGTGGTGCTGCCGCCGAGGGTTCCGCCGGCGGGGAAACTCTCGAGTGTAAGCATCACCGTACCCGAGTGGCTCGCCACCAGGTTGCCGTACGGATCCTGTACCGCAACAGTCACGGCAGGCGTCATGGGTCGGCCGGCGACGGTCGTGGTCGGCTGGTCGAGGAACGCCAGCCGCGATGCCGGGCCGGGGAGCCCCAGGGCGATGAACCGGATCGGACTGCCAATGAGCGGCCCGCTGGACCCGACGGCACTGGCCTCCAGGGTATCGGCGCCGGCGATGGTGTCCAGCGTCCACGAAGTCACCGTGGCGACACCCGCGGCGTCGGTCGCGCCGGTCACGGTCTTGCCCCGGCCGGTCCGGCTGGCGACCTCCCCGCCGGAGCCGCGCACCGCGAAAGTGACGGTGACACCCGGGACCGGATTGCCGCTCCCGTCGAGGACCCGCACCGCTGGCGGTGGGCTGACCGGCTGGCCGGCCTGGCCGATCAGCGCCGTGGAGCTGACGGCCTCCAGCGTCGCCGGTGCTTGCGATACACCCGTGGCCGTAAACGTGACCGGCTCGTAGCCCGACACGACGGCGTACAGGAGCTGGGCACCGGCATTGGCAGCCAGTGTCCAACGGCTGAAGGCGTAGCCGTCCGCGTCGGTGACGCCGGTGACAGGCGCAACGCCGCCGCCGCCGCCCAGCACCCAGTTGATGCTGCGTCCCGGGACGCCGTTTCCGAAGGCGTCGACCAGGCGGGCCACGACCGAATCGGTGAGTTGGGTCCCGATGGGCGCCGTCTGACTGTCGCCGAAGATCTTGAGCAGGGCCACCGCGGAACCGGGGAGCGCCGTCGCCCTGAAATCGAGCGGCGAGCCCGGGACTCCCTCCAGCGTGGCCCGGGCGGCCTGCGGGCCGGCTCGGCTGCCGAGCCGCCAGGCGACCGCGGCACGGCCGTTGGAGGTCGTGACCGTTGCGCTGTCGCTCAGCGCGCCGTCGGCGGTCTGCCAGACGATCTGTTCTCCCGCGAGCGTGTTGCCGAAGCGGTCGGTCACCAGCACGACCAGCGAGTCTGCCAGGGAGGTGCCGACGGTGGCGCTCTGGCCACTTCCCCCGAAGATCCGGATGCTTTCGGCCCGTCCGGCGACCGCCGTTGCCGAGATCCGGATGCTGATCACGCCCCCCTGGCCGTCGGGCACCCGGGCATCGAGCAGCACCGGTCCGGCCCGCGTGCCGAGGATCCAGCTTGTCGCCGCTGTCCCATCGACATTGGTCTGGGCCGTGTCAGGAATGATCTGCCCGCCACCAACAACCGCCGGGAAGAACCGCACCACGACATCCTGTACCGGGCGCCCAGTGCCATCGGTGACCCGCACCACCACGGAGTCCGGCAACGGCATCCCGACTTCGGCGGTCTGTCCGTCGCCACCCAGCACCGCGATGAACCGGGGGAGCGACTGCTGGGGAAAGGTGATGTCGTTACAACCGGGCGTGAGCGTGACCAGGACGGCCAGCAGCAGCGCGCGACAACAGACTGGTCGAGACACGGCGCACGCACCCTGTGGCGGCGGGACGCGATTCGAAACGGGAGGTTGATGTCATTCTAACGAATTGCCCGGGAGCACCGCCAGCCGAGGACGCGCCACGGTGTGGCGATGAAGCAACGGTGCCTTGCGGTAGCAACGCGACAGGGCGACGGCGGGCAGTCGCGAGCCCCGCGACCGCCGCAACCGCCAGCCCTTGTCCCTTACACTCGTTCCAGAGTTATCGTCACCGGATCAGGGCCGATGCTGCCGGTGAACGTCATGGTCGTTCCCACGATAGAATAGTTAAAGGCCACCTCGTCCACACTGCCCGGATCGAGGGTGACCGTGGTGCCAGTGGCGGTGAAATCGCCACCGGTGATGCAGTTCGGGTCGGGGTCGCAGATGCCCACCAGGTCGTTGGTGACAACGACGGCGTACGTCCCGCCGGCGTCGAAAGTGATGGCCATCGTCATGCCATCGGCGATGAAGTCCGTGCCCAGAGCCTGAAAGCTGGTGACGTTCCAGTCGGCGTACAGGGCGACGTTTGGTCCGGTTCCACCCTTACCATCCGAGCCACAGCCGGACACTGCGGGGGCGAGAGTCGCGGCGGCGCAGAGGCCGGCGACCAGAAAGATGCGAGGAGTGTGCATGGGGACCTCCAGGGAGATCGTGGGTAATCGGTAATCCTCCGGGGGTGAAGGCGCTACTACAACTCAAGATTCAGCCGGGGACCGGACGAGTCAAGAACGGGGATCAGGGATCAGGGAACGGGGAACAGCAGCAGTGCTTCCAGCAACTCTACGGGCTGGCCTGTGCTGTCCCGTTCCCTGATCCCGGTTCCCCGTTCCCTGTTCCCCGATCCCTGTTCCCCGTTCCCCGTTCCCCGTTCCCCGCTTCTACTGCCCAATATCCACCGCGATCCCGCGCCACCTCCCCTGATTGAACCGCAGCACGCTCAGCGCGCACCGGGTCGTATGGCCGACCAGGATGGCGATCCAGATGTCGATCGGGTCCAGGGTACCGGTCTGCTGGATCACGAAGCAGATGCCGAGCGGCACGATGATCTGCGAGACGATCGAGATGTAGAGCGGGCTCCGGGTGTCTCCGGTGCCCTGCAGTCCGCCGGTGTAGGTGAGTGCCACGGCGATGAACAGGCCCGAGACGCTCAGCACCCGGAGCAGCTGGACCCCGATCTCGACCACGACCGGCTCGTTCATGCCGAAGATGGCGAGCAGTTGTCGCGGGATGAACAGAAAGAACGACCCGATGAGCGCCGCCCCCAGAAAGCCGAACCGTGCCGCCACGTGCACCGCCCGATCGGCCCGGTCGGGATGGCCGGCGCCGAGGTTCTGTCCCGCCACGGCCGCGGCGGCGCCCATGAGCCCGACCGAGGTCCAGGTGATCAGCGAGAACAACTGGGAGTACGAGACGGCGAACGCCGCCTGGGCCGCGGCGCTCTGGGCCAGCGATCCGATGAACGCCAGCATCAGCACGCCGCCGACGTTCATGGCGATGCCCTGGATGCCGGTCGGGAGGCCGAACCGGAACAGGGCCCGGATGATGCCCCAGTCCGGGGCGTAGCCGCGGCCTCGTGGGAAGGACACCACCCAGCCACCATACCACAGCTTCCAGAGCGCGTACATCGCCAGCAGCCCGGAGGCGATGACGGTACCCATGGCCGCGCCGGCGGTGCCGAACGCCGGGATGGGACCGAGACCGCGGATGAGGATCACGTTCAGGACCAGGTTGAGCACCGTCAGGGCGATGCCGAGCACCATCGGGGTGCGGGCGTCGCCGGCGGAGCGCAGGGCGCCGCTCAGCATGTAGAACAGCAGCATCCCGGTGCTGAACACGAGCATGATCCTGAGAAACGGCAGCGCTTCGGCCTTCACGGCCGGCGCGGCGTTGACCAGGTCGAGCAGCCACGGGGAGGCGAAGTATCCAACCGGCGCCATGATCCCGACCGAGATGAAGATCGCGGTGAGGAACGCCTGGTAGACCGTCCGATCGACCTTCTCGGTGTCGCCCGCGCCGGCGAAGCGGGCCACCAGCACGCTCATCCCGGTGAAGATCGAGGTGATGAATATGATGACGACGATTACGATCTGGAACGCCACGCCGATGGCGGCGTTGGCGGCGTAGCCGACCAGGTGGCCGACCAGCACGTGGTCGACGATTCCCTGCAGTCCGCCCACCATGTTGGTGAGCATCGTCGGCCACGCGATCTTCCACACCGCCGGACCGAGCGGCCCTTCGACGATGGATCGGTCGTAGCGGGGCTTGTCCGGTGGCGGGGTGGCGGCGGTGGTCATCAGGGAGAACGGGGAACGGGAGACCGGAGAACCGGGAACCATAAACACAGCATGGGGGACGGTTCAACCGGTCTTGTTGATTTCTTCATGTCAGGCTGGTCAATTAGATGGGTAATTCCCCACCACGACGAGGTGCCCCATGACATCCACCAGCAAGCCAACAAAGGACGCGGTGCTGCCCAGCGCCGCGGCCGGCTTCAAGACCCGGCTCCCGATCCGGGCCCGGTATGACAACTGGATCGGCGGCGAATACGTGCCCCCGGCCAAGGGCCAGTACTTCAAGAACCCGACCCCCATCACCGGACAGGTGCTGTGCGAGGTCGCCCGTTCCACCCAGGAGGACGTGGACAAGGCGCTCGATGCCGCGCACGCGGCGGCGCTCAGCTGGAACACCACCTCGCCCGCGTATCGGGCCAACATCCTCAACCGCATCGCCGACCGGCTGGAACAGAACCTCGAGGCCATCGCGCTGATCGAGACCATCGACAACGGCAAGCCGATCCGCGAGACCGTCAACGCCGACATGCCGCTGGCCGTCGACCACTTCCGCTACTTCGCGGGGGCGCTCCGGGCCCAGGAGGGCAGCATCTCCGAGATCGACAGCGACACCGTGGCGTACCACTTCCACGAGCCGCTGGGCGTGGTCGGACAGATCATCCCCTGGAACTTCCCGCTGCTCATGGCGGTCTGGAAGCTGGCGCCGGCGCTGGCCGCCGGCAATTGCGTGGTCCTCAAGCCGGCGGAGCAGACGCCGGTGTCGATCATGGCGTTCATGGAACTGGTGGCCGACATCCTGCCAAGCGGCGTGGTGAACGTGGTCCAGGGCTTCGGGGTCGAGGCCGGCAAGCCGCTCGCGTCGAGCCCGCGGATCGCCAAGGTGGCCTTCACCGGCGAAACCACCACCGGTCGGCTGATCATGCAGTACGCGGCGGAGAACCTGATCCCCGTCACCCTGGAGCTGGGCGGCAAGTCGCCCAACATCTTCTTCGCCGACGTGATGGAAGCGGACGACGACTTCTTCGACAAGGCGCTCGAAGGGTTCGTCATGTTTGCCCTGAATCAGGGCGAGGTCTGCACCTGTCCGTCGCGGGCCCTGGTCCAGGAGTCGATCTACGACAAGTTCATGGAACGGGCGGTCGCCCGGACCAAGGCGGTCGTGGAAGGCAACCCGCTCGACCCCAAGACCATGATCGGCGCCCAGGCATCGAACGATCAGCTGGAGAAGATCCTGAGCTACATCGACATCGGGAAGAAGGAAGGGGCGAAGATCCTGACCGGGGGCGCCCGCCGGATGCACCCCGGCGAACTCAAGGACGGCTACTACGTCGAGCCGACCATCTTCGAGGGTCACAACCGGATGCGGATCTTCCAGGAGGAGATCTTCGGGCCGGTCGTTTCAGTCACCAAATTCAAGACCCAGGACGACGCCCTGGCGATCGCCAATGACACCCTCTACGGGCTCGGGGCCGGCGTATGGAGTCGTGACGCCAATACCTGCTACCGGATGGGGCGTGCCATCAAGGCCGGCCGGGTGTGGACCAACTGCTACCACGCCTATCCGGCGCACGCGGCGTTCGGAGGATACAAGCAGTCCGGCATCGGCAGGGAGAACCACAGGATGATGCTGGATCACTACCAGCAGACCAAGAACCTGCTGGTCAGCTACAGCCCGAAGAAGCTCGGGTTCTTCTAGACCGATGGACGTCGCCCGGGTGGAAATCACCCCGGAAGCCGCGGCCGTGCTGCGCCAGCTCGAGGCCCAGCACGGCCCGCTGCTGTTTCACCAGTCCGGGGGCTGCTGCGACGGCAGTTCCCCGATGTGTTTCCCGCGGAACGAATTCCGGATCGGCTCCCGGGACGTGCAGCTCGGCGAGATCGGCGGCACGCCGTTCTACATCGGCGGGGACCAGTACGCGCTCTGGCGCCACACCCAGCTGCTGATCGACGTGGTCCCCGGGCGCGGCAGCGGCTTCTCGGTCGAAGCGCCGCTCGGCGTGCGGTTCCTCACCCGCTCCCGGGTGTTCGATGCGGACGAGCAGAAGTGGCTCGACGCCTGTCCGCCCCGGCGAGGCCCGGCGACCGAGATCCCGGAGCCGTAGGTCAGGGGGCCGCCGGAGGTCGAAGCGCGATCTACCGGCCCGGGGAAGCTCCGATTTCGAGCGGCAGCCCCGCCGCCCGCCAGGCGTCGGTCCCGCCGACGCCGTTGCCGACCGAGGTGAATCCAGCCCGCTGGAGCAGGCTCCCGGCGATGCTGCTGCGGTAACCACTGGCGCACACCACCACCCATTCAGCCTCCCGATCGAGCTCGTTCAGGCGCTCAGGCAGTTCAGCCAGCGGCACGTGTACCGCCCCGTGGAGATGAAAGTCGTCCCACTCGCGGGTCCGGCGGACATCGAGGATCCGGCGACCGCAGTGGGTCCACGACTGGAGCGGCAGCCGTTCCATGGTCGTGACGGGCAGCCCCGCCGCGCGCCAGCCCGCCATGTCCCCCTCCAGCACCCCGACGACGTTCTCGTACCCCACTCGCGCCAGCCGCACCACGGGCTCCTCCACCCGGTCGGGCTCAGAGATCAGGATCAGCGGCTGGTCGGGCGGGATGAGCGTACCCACCCACGAGGCATACTGTCCATCGAGGCCCACGTGGAGCGCTCCCGCCGGATGTGAAATCGCGAAGGCCTCGGCGGACCGGGTGTCCAGGATGAGCACGCCCTGCCCGGTCCGGGCCGCACACGCGCCCGGCGGGAGCAGCGGCGGCATCGGACGCTCGGCGGCGAGCGGCGGTCCGGCCTTGTTGAGGTCGCGCGAGTGCAGGTAGTAGCGCGGGGTCTCGGGCACGTCCCGCGTGACCTCTTCGATGAACGCCTCACGGCTCATCGGCCGGAGCGCCGTGTTCATCGCCCGCTCGCGGCCGATGGTGCTCCAGGTGTCCTTGCCCATGTTCCGCCCGCAGAGCGAGCCGGCCCCGTGCGCCGGATACACCCGGGTGTCGTCGGGGAGCGGGAGCAATTTCTGGTGCAGGCTGTCGTACATCAGGCCGGCCAGCTCGAGCACCGGGAGCCGCGACGACAGGATGTCCACCCGGCCCACGTCACCCACGAACAGGGTGTCGCCGGTGAGGACACCCCACGGCAGGGGGTCGCCGGCCCGCTCATAGATAAGGAATGAGAGGCTCTCCGGGGTGTGGCCCGGCGTTTCCAGCACCCTCAGGAGCAGATTGCCTACCCGGATCTCGTCCCCTTCCACCAGCGCGCGGTGGGGATAGCTCGCCCCCGCCGGGGCGCCGATACCGATCGTGGCGCCGGTACGGGCCGCCAGCTCACGGTGACCCGAGACGAAGTCGGCGTGGAGATGGGTCTCCAGGACCCAGGTGATGGTGAGTCCGTGGGCTTCCGCTTCATCGAGATACATGGGGATGTCACGGGAGGGATCGACGACCACCGCCTCGCCGCCGTCGCCGATCAGGTAGGACGCGTGCGCCAGACAGCCGATGTAGAACTGGCGGAAGTGCATGACGGACTCCCTCAGACCGAAGGGCCCTGGGCCCAGGGCCCAGAACCGAGTGGCCAGCGCCGATACCACGGCGCTCGACCCCCGACACATCGTTCTACGCTAAGGCACAACAGGCGGCCACCAAGCTATGCAGACTAGATCCCTCGGTCGCTGCGCTCCCTCGGGATGAGGTGCCGGATTAAGAGCCGTGCGTGGAACACACACCGCACCGCACTCAGCGTTCGGTACTGGGCCCTGGGCCCTCGGCCCTGGGCCCTGGTCAGTTGCACAACCCAAGCAACCGGGGCCATCTTGCGAACGTCAGCGTGAGTACGCCTCGTCCCCGAGGCGGCAGTCCAGTCGCGAAGCGCGACCCATCAGGACAGGAGCCACACCGTGACCGACCATACCCACTCCGCCGAGGCGCGCCTGCCGCACAGCGCCCGGGAATACCTGGCAGCCCGCCTCGACGGCGCGCGCGACCTCTACCTCCTGGCCCTCGCCATGGGCGCGCGCGGAGATGGGGAGGCAGCGCTGTTCAGCCGGCTGATCCTCGAGGCCCGGATCCACTTCACCGCAGTCATTGAAGAGTGTCGCATCGCCGGCCTCGATACCAGCGCGATCGCCCTGATTCTCGGCAAGGAAAGCAAGGAGCTGGTCGACAGCATCAAGCCCGAGATGTGGAAGCACGTCGAGGAGGCCCGGGCGCATACGGGGTAGGCGGCTCGGCGGCTCGGCGGCTCGGCGGCTCGGCGGCTCGGCGGCTCGGCGGCTCGGCGGCTAGGCGAGTCGGAGAATAGCGCATACGGACACTGGTCACTGGTCACTGGGCACTGGGCCCTGGGCCCTGGGCACTGACTGCTCACAGTACGATCGTCGCGTAAGCCCTACTGCTGCCCCGACCCCTCCAGCCGTTCCAACACCTGTCCCAGCCGTCGGATCTCCTCGCCGTAGCGGGCCCAGTCGCCGCCACGCTGGGCGTCGAGGGCCGCCTGATAGTGCCGCCGAGCCTCGATCACCAGCGCCGGGAGTGCCGTGGTCGGCGCGGCACCAACACCGGCGCCGGCGGCCGCCCCGGTGCGCTCCCGCTCGGGTCCACCGGCCACGACCGTCGTGGGCGTACCACCTGCCCCGGGAGCGCCGCTGAACATGTCGACCAGCGCCTGTTCCAGGGTCTCCCGCATCACCACCTGGCTCTGATAGGCGAGCACCACCCGCTTGAGCTCGGGAATCCGGCCGCCTTCCGCCTGCAGGTAGAGCGGCTGCACGTAGAGCAGCGACTCCTCGATCGGAATCACCAGCAGGTCACCCCGAATCACCTCGGACCCGCGCTGGTCCCAGAGCGACACCTGCCGGGAGATCTCGGTGTCCTGGTTGATCCGGTTCTCGATCTGCCGCGGGCCGAACACGAGGCTCTGCCGCGGGCAGCCGGTAGACGCGCAGCCGCCCGTACGACTCGCCGTCGTTCCGGGCCACCATCCAGGCGGCGAGGTTGTCCTTGCCGCGCGGGGTGAACGGCACCATGTAGATGAACTCGGCCGCTGTCTCGTCGGGCAGTCGCATGATGATGTGCCGCATGAACGGCACCGCGCCGTCCGGCTCGGTCGACCACCGGGATCTGCCACTGGTCCTCGCGGTGGTAGAACTCGACCGGCGTGTCCATGTGGTACGTGGTGTACAGCGCCGTCTGCACCCGGTACAGCTCGTCCGGATAGCGGATGTGGGCCCGCAGGTCGGCCGGCATGCTGTCGAGCGGGCTGGAAGATGCCGGGAAACACCTCTGCCCAGGTCCGGATCATCGGGTCGCTGGGCGTCGGTCACGTAGGCGTCGAGCGATCCGTTGTAGGCGTCGATCACCACCTTGACGCTGTTCCGCATGTAGTTGGTGCCGTCGCCGAGCGCTGTAGGAGTACGGGATAGCGGTCGGTCGAGGTGTAGGCGTCCAGGATCCACTGCAGCGTGCCGTCGTCGGTGAGCACCAGGTACGGGTCGCGGTCGAAGCGCAGGAACGGCAGCGCCTTCCGGGCGCGCTCCACGATATGGCGGTTGTACAGGATCCGGCTCTCGGAGGTGATGTCGCCCGAGAGCAGGATCTTGAGCGAGCCGAACTGGATGGCGAGCATCAGCCGGCGGAACAGGCCGCCGACCGGGACGCCGCCGGCGCCCTCGTACGAGGCGAAGACGTTCGCCTCGCCCGACGGGTAGTCGAACTCCTGCTGCCGGGTGTTGACGAAGACGTACGGGTTGGTCAGCTCGCCGTAGTAGATCTGCGGCCGCGTCACCTTGAGCGACACGGTCGAGACGCGGCGGCAGGTCCTTCACGAACAGCACCGGGCAGGCCCTCGACGGTGACCTGGTTGACGGGGCTCAGGGTGAGTCCCATGCCGTGCGTGAAGGTGAGGTGCTCGTTGATGAACGTGCGCGTGGGGAGCGACGCCGCGTTGAGCTCGCGCGGCGACAGCAGCACCTGCCGGTACTTGCCGTCGATCCAGTAGCGGTCGTCGTCCACCGAGACGAAGTCGTAGTAGGTGCGGATCTCCTGCAGCTGCCCGAAGGTCTCGCAGCAGCGGGCCCCGGTCCCACAGCCGCACGTTGTCGATGGTGGGTCCGTTGGCCCTGATGTCGGCCATGCCGAGACCGGCCTCGCCGCGCAGGTCGCGGATCTCCACGCTGTCGAGCCCCCACGCCTGGCGGGTGGCGGCGATGTGGTGCTCCAGATACGGGCGCCTCGCGGGTGAGTTCGGTCGGCGCCACGACCAGTTTCTGGATCGCGGCGGGGATCAGGCCGCGGCCTATCAGCACCAGCGCGAGATATCCTACCACGGCCCGCAACCCGTACACCGGCAGCTGTCGTCTGAGTGCCCCGACGACCACGATCACCGCCACCACGCCGGCCGCTACCGCCGTCACCCGGAGCGCGGGCAGCCGGGCCTGGACGTCGGTGAAGCTGGCGCCGAACAACGGGCCGGTACTCGAGAACAGCAGGTTTGGAATTGCCACCAGCCAGAGCCGGAGCGCGGTGAGCAGGAACAGCGCCGCCAGCAGGATGGCGATATGCAGGCCCGCCGTGGGCTCGATCATCAGCCGCCGGACCCGGGCCACCACATCGCCCCGGAGCCAGTAGACCGGCACCACGATGAACAGGCTGATCAGCGCCAGGCTGTAGAGGAAGCCGATCACCCACGACAGCGCCGGCAGGGTGAAGACGTAGAAGCCGATGTCGCGGGAGAAGATCGGGTCGGCGACGCCGAACGGCGTCCGGTAGATGAACTGAAGCAGGGTGTCGGTCGCCTGGGTCGCTGCCAGGCCGGCGAGCAGCCCGATGCCGAGGGCGATGGGCAGGCTCAGCCGCCGGAGGCCGGCGGTGACATCCACCCGGGGCGTCGTTTCGCCCAGCCGCCACACCATCGGCTCGGGGACCAGGCCGCGCTGCGCCATCCGCAGGTTGAGGTAGAGCACGCCCGCGCTCAAGCCTCCGGCGCCGAGGAACAGGGCGACCGTGGCCACCAGCTCACGGGTGAACACGATCTGGTACCCGATTTCCCGGAACCACCACCAGTCGACCAGCAACCGGTTGCCGGCGGGCAGGAAGAACAGCAGCACCGCGACCGTGGCCAGAATCAGGAGCGGCGCCAATCGACGTTGTGACACGCTTCACCTCCGAACAAAACCAATGAAAGTCCGGTTCGGCCTGCACTGGGCCGCGACCGGCTCACCCAGCTTCGCGGACTGGCGGGGAAAGGGCAAGGGGAGTTTCTCGGGGCCCGGGGCCCAGTGCCCAGGGCCCAGGGCCCAGTACCGAGTAGCGAGTGCAGAAACCCTTGCATCGATCTCAGAAAGGAGATACCTGTACAGTAGTCAGATAGTTCAGTTACCTCTCACGAGCCGCCGAGCCGCCGAGCCGCCGAGCCGCCGAGCCGCCGAGCCGCCGAGCCGCCGAGCCGCCGAGCCGCCGAGCCGCCGAGCACCGACATGTTCCCTTCCCCACTCCTCGATCGTCGAGCCCTGATCCGCTCCCTGGCGGGGGCCGCCGCGGCCGTGCTGCTCCGTCCCTGGCCGGCAGGTGCCGAGACCAGCCCGCTGCTGACTCGCCCAATCCCCTCGAGCGGCGAGGAGCTGCCCCTGATCGGGCTCGGCAGCTGGGGCGTCTTCAACGTGGGCGAGGATCGGGTGGCGCGCGACGGCTGCACGGCGGTGCTCAAGAGTTTCTTCGACGGCGGTGGCCGCCTGATCGACTGCTCGCCGATGTACGGCTCGTCCCAACCGGTCATCGGCTACGCGCTCGACAAGCTGGGAATGCCCAAACAGGCGTTCTCCGCCGACAAGGTGTGGATCGCCTCGGGCGATCAGGGCCCCGCCCAGATCGAGGAATCGCGCCGAGCCTGGCGGGTGCCCCGGTTTGACCTGCTGCAGGTCCACAATCTCATCGCGTGGGAGCGGCACCTGCCGACACTATATGAAATGAAGCAGGCCGGCACCCTCCGCTATGTCGGGATCACCACCTCGCACGGCCGGCGGCACGACGATTTCGAGCAGATCATGCGCAAGGAGCCGCTGGATTTCATCCAGGTCACCTACAACATCCTCGACCGCGAGGTCGAGGACCGGATCCTGCCCCTGGCCCGGGACCGCGGCATGGCGGTCCTCATCAACCGGCCGTTCCAGCGCAAGGCGCTGATCGAGCGGTACCAGAACTCGCCGCTGCCGCCGTGGGCCGCCGACATCGACTGCACCGGCTGGCCCCAGTTCCTGCTCAAGTTCATCGTGTCCCATCCGGCGGTCACCTGCGCCATCCCCGCCACCAGCAGTGTCGCCCACGCGATCGAGGACCTGGGCGCCGCCCGGGGCCGGCTGCCGGATGACGCCACTCGGCGCCGCATGATCGAGTACGTCCGGTCGCTCTGATGCCCCAGTGGTGGACCTACCGGCTGTCCGATTTCCTGATGTTCGAGCCGCGGACCTACTACCGGTTGTTCGAGCTGTACAATCGCGATCTCTGGCCGACGCAACCGGTGGCCCTGCTGCTGGGCCTGGTGCTGGTGGCCCTGGCCTGGCGGGGCGGGGGCTGGCAGGGACGGGTCGCCGCGGGGATCGTGGTGGCCGCCTGGCTCTGGGCCGGCTGGGCGTTCCACTGGCGGCGGTACACCACCATCAACCTGGCCGCCGGCTACTTCGCGGCGGGCTTCGCGATCCAGGCCCTGCTGCTGGCCGCGGCCGGACTCCGCGGCCGTCTCCTGCTTCGGTCGGTGCCACCCAGGCCGGATCTGGTCGGCATCGGGGTAATGCTCTTCGCGGTCGCCCTGCAACCTCTCATCGGCCCGCTCCTGGGACGGACGTGGATACAGGTCGAGCTGTTCGGGCTGGCACCCGACCCGACGGCGGTCGCGACCCTGGGATTGCTGCTGGTCGCTCGCGCGTCGTGGCCACTATATGTGATTCCACTGTTATGGTGCCTGGCGAGCGGGGTGACCCTGTGGGCGATGGGAGCACCCGATGGGTGGGTGATGGCGGTGGTGGTGGCGGTGGTCGTGATTCTGGGAGTGTCAGGGCCCAGGGCCCGGGGCCCAGGGCCCAGTGCGCAAGTCCGGAGTTCGGTAGCCGCAAGCTTGGACTAAGAACTGGGCCCTCGGCCCTCGGCCCTGGGCCCTGGGCCCTACCTCAATCCCTTCACCGCCGCCCGCCAGACCTCGGGATTCCCCAACCGCACCGCCCGATCGGCACCGAGATTCTCGAGCAGCAATCCGAGAAGCATCACCCGATCCAGTTCGCTGCGGCACAGTTTCCCGTCGGCCAGCTCGATCTTCGTGGGCGTGAGTTCGTAGCGAGTCAGGGCCTCGCCCTTGTCCCACGTTCGCCCGTGGCGCCGGATGTCCCACTGTACCTCCGGGACCGCCGGTTCGTCGGGGTCGACCTGGTTTCGGTCTGACATTGGAGTACTCCTTTTCGACGGTCGGACGGTCGGACGGTCATGACATATTTTCTGTCATTGCGAGGGCGGCGAAGCCGCCCAAAGCAATCCCTGTCCCTGCCGGCCGGCTCCCATGACCCGACCCCAGGAGCCTGCCTGACGTTTCCACGCATGTGATTCTACCGGGAAGGCAGGAATAGTCTAGTCGCCGTCTTCCAATGGTCTGGTCTCGGAGGCAACGGAACCGCACGCGACGAACGATCCGGGGCATGACCGGACTAGATTCCTCTGCCCATGCTCGAAGCCCCGAGTCTCCCTCCCACTCCCGCCCAATCCGGGTGGATCGGTCGAGTGTTCAGCTCCCGGCACGTGCTGCTCATCGCAGTACTCGGCATCCTGCTGGCCGTGGTGCTGTTCGCCCAGGGCGCGCACGAGGCCATTCGCGGGCTGGCCGGATCCATCGAGCGGCTGGCCACGGCCCATCCGGTCTGGGCGATCGCCCTCGTCCTGGGCTTCACTGCGCTCTCCGCGATGGTGGCGTTTGTGTCTTCCGCCGTCATCGCGCCATTCCTGGCCACGACCTGGGGAGCGCCGCTGGCGGCGCTGCTGCTTTGGACCGGCTGGCTCATCGGTGGCGCGCTGGCGTACACCGTCGGCCGCTGGCTCGGCCGCCCAGTGATCCGGCGGCTCGCCTCGCCGAGTTTGCTCGCGCGGTACGAAGGCCTGGTCTCGCGTCGGCCCCCCTTCGGGCTGGTCCTGCTCTTCCAGACGGCACTGCCGTCGGAAATACCGGGCTATCTGCTGGGGCTGGTTCGCTATCCGTTCCCGCGTTTCTTGCTCGCGCTGGCACTGGCGGAGCTGCCCTACGCGCTGGCCACGGTGTTTCTCGGCGCGGGGGTGATGGAACGGCGGGTGGCGATGGTGGTCGGGGTCGGGGTGGCGGTGGTACTGCTCAGCGCATCGGCCTACTATCTGCTGTTGCGGAGGATCCGGACGTAGGGGGGGGCGGACTGGACGGACAGGGCGGACAGGGCGGACAAGACGGACAGGGCGGACAGGGCGGACAGGACGGACAAGGCGGACAGGGCGGACAAGACGGACAGGGCGGACAGGGCGGACAGGGCGGACAAGACGGACAGGGCGGACAGGGCGGACAGGACGGACAAGGCGGACAGGACGGACAGGACGGACAGGACGGTCGCGACGGTATTGCCGTAGCGGGATCACCTACACCGAGGCAGCGAATGAAATCGTTCGCCGAAGACCACTCCAAGAGCCCACCGCCGACCAACTTCCTGGACCGGCTGGTGCGCCGGTACGCCCGGTCGGCCTATGTGATCGTGGTGCTGAGCCTGTACCTGCTGGTGTCGACCGCCATCGGGCTGGCGCTGACCCCGGCGATCTGGTTCTGGCAGCTGACCGCCGGCTGGAGCGAGTCGTTCCCGTTCCTGACGCGCGGCCTGGTGATCGGCCTGGGGAGCGCGCTGTCGTTCTTCGTGTTCGGGTTCGGACTGCTGGTGGTCATTCCCATCTACAACCTGGTGCTCCCCACCCGGGTCCGGCCGTTCACCGGCGGTTACTACACCCTCCGCGCCGCACCCTGGCTGCTGCACAACGCCCTGTTCTACCTGGTACGCTTCACCTTCCTCCCGTTCGTGACCCTGACCCCGTTCGGCATCTGGTTCCTCAAGGCGATGGGCATGAAGATCGGCCGCCACGCCTTCATTAATACCGAGTACATCTCGGACCCCCAGCTCATAACCGTCGGCAAGGACGCAGCCCTGGGCGGCAGCGTTCGGATCTTCGCCCACTACGGCGGCGGAGGATACCTGGTGGTCGACCACGTCGTGATCGGGGACCGGGCCACCATCGGGCTCGCGGCCACGATCATGGGCAACGTCGAAGTTGGCCGGGGCGCCACCGTGCTGCCCCATTCGGTGCTGCTCCCCGGCTCACGGGTGGGCGAAGGCGAGACCTGGGGCGGCGTGCCGGCTCGACGAATCACCCGCGAGGAGATGGACCTGTTCAAGCAGGGGATCCAAGGGGTGAAGCAAGCGGAGGGGTGAGGGGGCGGACAGGGCGGCGACCGAGCGCCCTTGGGAGCGCGTCAGCGCGACCCGGCGCGAGGGAGTGGGCGGACAGGGCGGACAGGACGGACAGGACGGACAGGACGGACAGGTGGCGACAATCGGAGCATACGTTTTCTGTCATTGCGAGGGCGGCGAAGCCGCCCGAAGCAATCCCTGTCCCTCAGAGCCCAGTTCGAGGGATCCCTCGCTGCGCTCGGGATGACACAACCGGCCTCGGGACACCACCAATCCTCAGGATGACGACACCGACCCTCTCCCGCAGGACTCTGCTCCGCCAGGCGGCGCTGGCCGCGGCGGCGGTCGGTCTCCCGGCCCCGCTGCTGGCCGCGTGCCGGAGCAATCCCGACCGGCAGCGGCTCAGGGACTGGGCCGCTACCCTTGGGACCGAGAACCTCTCCGGCGCGGATGTTCCACTCGGCCGGAGTGCCGTCCGGGTCGGCGAGCTGGCCGCCGGCACGCCGTACGAACCGGGCACTCTCGATGCCTACATCCGGGCCGGTGGCAACCCGCGGGACACCGAGCCGTTGACGCTTTCGCTCACCCGGTTCGACTGCGTGACGCTAGTGGAGGCCTGCCTGGCGGTGGGGCGGGTCGCGGACCAGGCGGAGCCACCGACGTGGGAGCGGTTCGGGAAGGAAGTCGAGCGGATGCGCTACCGCGGCGGACTGCGCGGCGGGTACGGCTCGCGACTGCACTATTTCAGCGAATGGATCGCCGATGGCGAGCGCCGCGGCCTGGTGCACAACCTCGGTGCGGAGTTAGGCGGGGTCGAGGACCGCCGTCCTCTCCGCTTCATGACCGAGCATCGCCAGATCTACCCTGCCCTCTCCGATGAGCAGATCTTCCAGGAAATCGCGACATGCGAGCGCGGGCTCGACGCTCAGCCGAGACGGGTTGTACCGACGGCGCGGATTGCCGAGGTCGCCGGAGCGATCGAGACCGGGGATGTGCTGGCCTTTGCGACCGCCATGCCGGGACTGGATGTGTCGCACGCCGCGTTCGCCTATCGCGATCGGGAGCGGCTCCTGCGGGTGCTCCATGCCCCGCTGTCGGGCGGAGTAGTGGAGGTCACCCGGAAGACGCTGCCGGAGTACGTGGCGGCGATAGGACGGGCGACGGGGATCATGGTGGCGAGGGGGGTACGGGGGTAGGGCGAGAGGGGATCTGCTGTCGGCTGTCGGCTGTCGGCTGTCGGCTAGTAGGGTGAGTTCTGCGGGCGTGAACAAAGTGAAACGGCACCCTTTCGGGTGCCGAGTCACTACAGTCATTGGTGCGGCTGATTAGTTCAACAGCTCCGCGGGCACTTTGCCGCCGTTCTCGGCCAGCTTCTTGAGCACCTGCTTGTGGAGCCAGATGTTCATGGCCGCGCTGTCTTCCATGTTGCCGGTGTAGCCGAGCTCCTTGGCCAGTTCCTTGCGCTCGGTGAGGCTGCTCTCCATGCCCACCAGCTTCATGAGATCGACGATCGAGGTCCGCCAGTTGAGCTTCTGCGGATTCTTGGCGGCCAACGCCTCCAGCACCGCTCCCACGTCGACGCTGGGCATCGGAGTTGTGGTCGAGGGGGCCTTCACCGCCGTGGCAACACCCGCGGCCGCGGCCGCGACGGCCGGAGCCGCAACGCTGGGCGCCTTGTTACCACCGAAGATCTTGGACATCAGGTTTCCGAAAATACTCATGAGATACCTCCCAGAGAGTGCAGTAGTCAGTTCGAGACTGGTGAATCATCAGCAGGTGATGACTCGCCAGCATTGGAATATAATCATTTTTATTGCAAAATGCAACCAAAGTGACTAGATCTCGTCCGAACAGGAGGAACCATGTCATTCCAGGTACGACGTGCCGAGTATTTCTACGCCACCGTCCCCGACGAGCCGGGACAGGCGCTCAAGCTGCTCACCATGTTGGCGGAGAAGGGCATCAACCTGCTGGCCTTCACCGCCGTACCGATCGGGCCGAACTCCACCCAGGTCACGATCTTCCCCGACGACGTCGCCAAGGCGGTGAGCGAAGCGAAGAAGGCCCAGCTGCCACTGGACGGACCCTACGCGGCGCTGCTGGTCCAGGGCCAGGACGCCCTTGGCGCCCTGGCCTCGGTGCACACCAGGCTGGCGCAAGCCAACGTGAACGTGTACGCCTCGAGCGGCGTGGCCGATGGCCGCGGCGGGTACGGCTACGTGATCTATGTGAAGGGACAGGATTATCAGACGGCGTTGCGGGCCCTGGGGGTGGACTGAGGACCCAGGGCCCACCGCGGCTGAAGCCGCGGCTCGGTGGCTGCCGCTGAAGCGGCTGAGGAGGGTGCGTACTTCCGGGTGCCCACGCTTGGTGCCAGGGCCCAGGCTCGAGTGGTACCGCGAACGACCTCTCCTGCACTTCATCATCCCGAGAAACCGAAGCGACCGTAGGGAGCTGGTCGCGACGGTCGACGGTGCTGGTGAGACCATCCGGCTCCGCGGTATTCTGTCGCGCCCCCCTCCGAGTACCCGAGCCTGCGTCAACGCGAACGTCCCCACGCCTCGGGGGTGGCGGTCGCCGACGGCCGGCAGCGGGACGACAGCTGCCGGCCGTGGGTTGAGCCGGACGTTACGGCGTCGGGCAGGGCACCGCCGTCTGAGAGGCCCTGACGAGCGGCGGGCAGGGACTCCGGGACCGCACGTGCACCAGCGCCTGGTCGGAGGAGCCTTCCCAGGCAGCGACGATCACGGCGGTTCCTGCATGCCGCCCCTGCACCTTCCCCGCCCCGATCAGCCCCGCGACGTTCTCATTCGAAGAGGACCACTGGATACCCGTGAGAGCCAGCCGGTTCCCGTCGGCATCGGTGACGGTCACTGTCAGGTCCAGGGTCTGGCCTTCCTCGATGGTTGCGTCGCTGGGTAAGAGGGTGAAGGTCAGGGGCTCGTGGTCCGGGAGCGGAAGAACGGGGCCGGCGGTGCTGGTGCATCCCCCGAGGAGCACGGCGGTCGCGGCCAGGGTTCGGAGTAACGAGTGGCGGGCAGACATGAGGACCTCCTGGTGAATGCGGAGGGGCCTGGACCGCCTTCCTGTGGTTCCGGCGACTTGCCCGCTCCGTGACGCGGGCCCAGAATACGTGGAGGGAGTCAGTGCTTCCTCACGCCCTCCTCAGCGGCAGCTCATGTTCCGTCTGCAGACGTTTGGCGGACTCAGTCTGCTCGACGACGCCGGTTCGCCGGCGGTGACCCAGCGGCAGCGACTCGCGCTGCTCGCGCTCCTGGCGATTGCGGGCGAGCGCGGCGTGAGCCGGGACCGGTTGCTGCTCTACTTCTGGCCGGAGAGCACGGCCGAGCATGCGCGTCACGCCCTGGAGCAGCTGTTGCACACCCTGCGGCGTCAGCTCTCGGTGGATGCCATTCAGGGCCCTGACCCGCTCAGACTCAACCCCGCCATCATCGTGAGCGATGTCGACGACTTCACGCGGGCACTGGCGCGCGGAGCACTCGCCGAGGCGGTGACCATGTATCGCGGGCCGTTCCTGGACGGGTTTTTCCTGAGCGCGGGAGGGACGTTCGAGGAGTGGGCGGCGGGCGAACGGAAGCGCCTGGCGGACGAACACTCCATGGCGCTCTACCGCCTGGCCAAGCAGGCCGGCGAGGGACATCAGACCACGCTGGCGATCGGCTGGTGGCAGAAACTCGCCGTGGCGGATCCGCTGAGCGAGCGCGCCGCGCTCGGCCTTGCGGGAGCGCTCGCCGACGCGGGCAACTGGGCCGGGGCGCTGCAGCAAGTGGAGGCCTACGCGGCGCTGGTGCGGCGCGAGCTGGGGATCCAGCCGTCGCCGGAACTCGCCGCGTTCACCGAGCGGCTCCGAGCCGAGCATACCGGGCGGACGGGGCCACCCGGGGGCGCCCTGGAGCCACTACCCGATGCGCCGGGCCGCTACCCCATCGAGCGCGAAGTCGCCCGCGGCCTGATGTGCATCGTGTACCTGGCGCGGGATGCCAAACACGACCGGCCGGTCGCGCTCAAGCTGCTCCGGCCTGAACTGGTGGCGTCGGCCGAGCATGAACGGTTTCTCCGCGAGATCGAGATCGCCGCCCGCCTGCACCATCCGCATGTGCTCCCGCTGTACGACTCCGGCCTTCAGGAATCGCCTGGCCTGCCTGCCCGACCTTACTACGTCATGCCCTACGTCGAGGGGGAATCTCTGCGGGAAAAGCTGGCGCGGGAGGGCCAGGTGTCGCTCGCGGTGGCGCTCGGGATCGCCCGACAGCTAGCCGATGCGCTCGGCTATGCCCATAGCGCCGGGATCGTACACCGCGACATCAAGCCGGAGAACATCCTGCTCGAGGGCGAGCACGCCTGGGTCGCGGACTTCGGCATTGCCCACGCGCTCAGCGTTGCCAGCGGCGAGCGGCTCACCTTGTCCGGAATGGTGCTCGGCACCCCGAGCTATATGAGCCCGGAACAGGCGGCACCGCACGCGCTAGTCGACGGGCGGAGCGATATCTATGCGCTGGGATGCGTGGTTTACGAGATGCTGGCCGGGGAGCCGCCGTTCACGGGCCGGACCACGCAGGCGATCCTGGCGCGCCATGCGTCAGACCCCGTGCCCGCGCTCAGCACGGTGCGACCGGATATCCCGCCCGCGATCGAGGCCGCGATCCGGCGGGCACTGGCGAAGAGTCCCGCCGAGCGGTTCCGGACGGCGGAGGAGTTCAGGGGGGCGTTGGGGTGACGGAAGGGCGGAGGGGCCGGGTACGGGGACGGGCGGCCCCCTCGCTGCGCTCGGGGCGAGCAGGGCGGACAGGGCACACTGTCGGCACCGCTTGGAGCACTTTGAGTGACCCTGGTCAAGTGACTCGCCCAGGCTACGGAACCCGATCAGGGGCTCCAGATGCTATCGCGGGCGAATCGGATCGCGTCCCTTACATCGGCACGCAGCGCAGTATCCGCATACGCAGAGTCCAGTGCCCGGAGTGCGACCGAGTCTCCCGTAAAGGCGGTGGCGAGCGCGACACCCGCACGGACCTGGTATCCAGCCACCATATTACTCAGGAAGTGTCGGATAAAGACAGGTCGCGTTACAGGCAAGGAGTCCCCGCCCCTCGTCACCTGTGCGTAACTCCTGTCCAGTTGCGCGCTGACATTGTCACGGCGCTCCTGGGATGGCCCACCTAACACGTCCACGACAAGAGTATCCCGCGTCGCTCTGGGCTTACGACTCGCAAGCCCGACAATGGAATCGAGCAGGGCGTCATCGCACTCCTGACAGGTCAACCAGGCGTCAATCTGTGCCCGTTCCGCAGGTGTGAGTGCCTTACAAGCAGCACCTGTGACACACATACCCAGACAGCAGAGCACTCTCAATGCCGATCGCGTGCGCGTGCCCACGTCACCCTCCTGTCACTGTCGCTACGGCCAGCTCAGCCACAGCGCAGGGCATCGCCCCTGGGCCGGGTCGTTTCCGCAGATCTTCGTCACACCCGTGCGCAGAGGCCCTGCCGTCGAGCCAAAGAAGACAGGCTGGTTGATCCATGACCTCGTAGCAACATTCATGCGGTAGGCTTGTCCCAGGCTGAACCTCCACTGCCCACTTGCGATATCAAGGGTCGTTGTGTTGTACATGAGGTTCTCTTCGGGCGCGACGAAACTGCTGGTAGCGCCGAACTCGCCGGGGTTGATGTGTCCGACATTGCCCTGAAGACCCAAGGCGTGGCCCAGTTCATGGGCAAGCGTGGTCGTCACCTCAGGTGTTGCCGTCAGTGCGACATAAACCACATTCGCGGCACCGGATTCAAAGCAGGTGTAGCCCCGGTGATAGTCCTCGATCGTCTTGACATAGTAGACATTGACGGCATTCGGGCGGTACAAAGGCGGGCCTGCCGCGATAACGGCAGCCGCATGTGTGCACCCGTTGCCAACGGTGCCCTCCTGGCCCCCCGTGTATTCACGGACGGAGCGATTGAAGGTCATACCAACGCGATTCCTGCCGAAGACAGACTTTGCAATCGTGACAGACACCTTGGCCCAGGTCGCCGCATCCAGTCCCTCGTCGGATGTCCAACTGCTGCTGGTTGGCACCCAAACGTTCAATGCAGGCTTTACTAGCGGCTGTAACAGCACGTCGGTCACGCCTTCACCCAAGTCTGGCCAGGCAACGCGATCCTGGAGCCACATGGCATGGTCATGAGTGAACACAGCGACCTCTGATCGGCAGGCGGAAGATGATGCGAGCGAGAGGCCAGCCAAGGCGCCCACGCCATAAAGGGACACCTTGTCATTGACGCACGCGGTGCCGATCCGACCGTCGACCAGAAAGACGGCGTCAGGGCCGGGAACATCCTCAACTGACCCTACATTGGCCACATCACTGACCGCCACCCACCCGAGCGAAACGACGGCGAGCCCCATCCCCCAACGGGAGTGGCTCAGATACGGGGCACCCGCCACGACGGGACGCATTGGTGTCTCTCAGAGAAGGAAGCGCTGTTCCCTCATGGCGGCCACTTGGGCGGATTGGGCGGCGTGCCCCCTCCACCTCCCGGGTCCAACGCGCCTGGAACCTGCGCCCAATCGATCTTGCTGACGAAGTTGCACCAGGCGGTCAGGGCCTCCAGTTGCTCACTCATCTTGTTGAGCAGCTGACAGCAATCCTTATCCCCTGCGGCCTCGAGCCTTGCGCAACAACGGGTCAGGAGTCTCGACTCTTTGGACTTGAACACCCAGACTTTGGCCCGCGAGGGGATCGCATTCTCTGGCATGGCACCGCTCCTGTTGAAGATTCCTTCGAGCCCCAAGCTGTAGCCGTCGCACCTGGTCGGTCCCGTTCCTTCTCGCCCAGATACTAGTCGAGATTCCTCACACGGACCTCATATCCGGCCGCCAGCCGTTCGTTACGGAGTGATTCGGCTGCGTGGATCCGCAGCAGGAGGCTCTGCCTCAAGTAGACCAGGTAGGTCATCGGTCGAGGGTGATCGAGCCGGCCCGCAACGTCCAGCGCTTCGCCGGCGCGCCCTCGCGCCAGCAGCAACTCGGCCAGCAAGAGCTGCTCCTGTCCGAACGGCTCCTCCAGGCCCCATTCGATACCCGCGCCGCTACCCGCCGGCCCGATGCCATCAAGCAAGGCAAGCGCTCGGTTGGTATCTGCGTCGAGCAGGGCCAGCCGTGCGGCGATGCCTCGAGCCGCGAAGTCATCCAGCGGGCGGCGGCTCGATTCCGCGCGTTGGGTAAGGAGCGTGGCGACCTTGCTCAGGTTGGCCCGATCTCCGATGTGCGCCAACCAGATGCCGTGATACCAGAGCCTCCCTGGACTCATCTTCCCATAGTCCCCAGCCAATTCGGCAATCACGGCCGCGGCCTGATCATCCATCCCCAAACCTGCCGCCGCGTGAACCACATAGAGGCCCTTGGCCGCCATCAGCCCAGAGGTCACCGCACTGTCAAGCACTTGCTTCACCTGGTCGAGGCGATTGCGCGCGGTCAGGATGCCCTGCAGGCCTAACAGCGCCCCCCACTTGGCGTTGGGTGGCGCACTGCCAGCCACGAGCACCGCCCTGAAGCCCGCCTCGGCACAGGCTGGGTGCGACCCGCGCGACCCCATGACCTTCGCGGCCTGTACCACTTCCCCAGGGTATGACGCAACGGCCTTCGCCCAGTCGACCCCCCCGGGCCCCTTTCGCAGGCACTCCAGGGTCAGAGCAAGCTGGGCGAGCCACAGGCTGTCAGGATCCGTGCGACGGAACTGATCGATGAGCTTCGCGGCGACAGCGGTGTTGCCATTGCGCAGCGCGATCTCCGCCAGATGAAACAGAGGTGGAGCAAAGTCCGGGTCGATCTGGCGGGCCTTGGTGAACGCGTAGGCGGCCAGCGACTCCGCGTCCGCAAAGAGGTGATAGCGCACTTCACCCAGCGTCATCCATGCCTCACTCCATGTGCTATCAAGGCGCAGGGCTTCCTGGACATGCCCGGAGGCCGAATCGGCCTGACCGTTGAAGTAGGCCCGCAGGCCTTCCGCGAAATGGACGTACTTTGGTGGCAGGAGTCTGGCGTTCCTGAGCGCAAGCGCCACGAGCTCGGCCGCCTCCGCATACTCGTGCTGCCACTCCGCGGCCAGGGCCCCTTTGAGGGCAGCAAAAGCGAGCAGGGAGTCACTCGCCACGGCACTTCTCTGATACGCCAAGGCCTGGGTGTAGCGCGAGTGCCGATACTCCCGCTCTCCCTGCAGCCAGTTGGCGATGGCCGCGGGGTTCCGTTCAGCGAGCGCCGCGAGATCAAAGCGGCGTCCGGGCTCGAGAAGCCGAGGCAGCAACAGGTTGATGGCGCGCAGACCAAGCTGCGGGAAGGCGATGCTGTCCGGAGAACTTCCGACCGTGGCCTGCGCCACGAGCGAGTCGCCACTGGCATCGTTCAGGCGAAGAATGACGCGGGCCGAATCGGCCGCCCCGATCACCACTCCATCCAGGTAGTACCGCGCCGATCGCCGCCGCGATATCGCCCGAGCATCCTCCGGGGCAAGCAGGCTGGCATCCTTTCGTCGCGCCGAATCCAGCCAGGTCCAGCCGTCGATCCATTTGAGCGGCTCGGTATGCTCGAGCGCGCTCCCGATCATGAGGGCGATCTCCTGACCCGTACCCGCTCGTACGCTGGCGCCACGCTCGACCAGCGGGAACACGACAACCTTGTTCGGGTCCACCGCCCCGCCACCCGGCCCCACCGCCCACCAGGCCAGGACCGCTCCCGCCACCACGGTCATCCCCGTCAACACCGGGCGGAGACGCCGGGATGATCGGACCTTGCCATCTCTACCGGCCACGAGCGCCGCGTGGAACTGGGCCGCACTCCGATACCGGTCCGCCGGCGTCTTGGCCAGCGCCCGGCGCACCATGTCTTCCACCCAGCCCGGCAGGTCGGGCCTCACGATCCTGACTGACGGGATCGGCTCCTGACGGTGCTTGGCCAGGACAGCCTGAGCGGTGTTGGCCCGGAACGGGGGCTCGCCCGCCAGCATCTCGAACAGCACGCAACCCATCGCGTACACATCGGACCGGCCGTCGAGGTGACTGTCGGCGCCGGCCTGCTCGGGGCTCATGTACTCCGGCGTCCCCACCGCGAGCCCGCTGTGGCTCAGCTCCTCGGCGGAGGTGGTGGCGGCCAGGGCCTTGGCCAGCCCGAAGTCGGCCACCAGCGCGTGCTCGCCGCTCAGCAGGATGTTGGCAGGTTTCACGTCGCGATGGACCACGCCCTGGCGGTGAGCGTACTCCAGGGCGTCGGCCACTTCGACCGCGATCCCGAGGACATCCTCGAGCGGCAACGGGCCCTCACGCCGGATCCGGTCCCGCAGGGTCTCTCCCTCGACATACGGCATGACGTAGTACAGCCGGCCATCGGCCTGCCCCGACTCGTGCAGCGGGAGAATGTTAGGATGGGTGAGGCTGGCGGTAGTCTGGATTTCCTGGAGGAACCGGTCCGGCCCGATCAGCGCGGCCAGGTCCGGACGGATCATCTTGATGGCGACGTTGCGGTGGTCGTACCTGAGATCCTGCGCCAGGTAGACCGTCGCCATCCCCCCGCGCCCGATCTCGCGATCGAGGCGATAGTGGTCGGGTAGCCCGCGGGGCAGGTGCTCGTCGCCCTGTTCCACCGTGGCAACTGCTCGAGGGCCCAAACTCGAGATCCCTGGAGGGGTGCCGGTGGAGACGCTCCACCCGGCCCCACAGTGGCGAGCCGTCGCCGGTCAGGAATCAAGCGGCAGCAGGTTGCGGGAGGGTCCTCTGTATCCCGCAGTGCGATAGTACAGTTCGGTACCAGGAAGGGCTAGGGCCGGGTTAGGCAGCGGGCGGGAAGAGAGCCAACCACGGTTCCGTGTCACTTCGAGGCAGGCGCGGGACAGCCTGACGAAGCCATTTCCGCGGGCGCGGCCGAGTGGATACCGAGTACCAAGATGCCATACCGGCTACCAGGTACCACACACAACTCCTGGTACTCCACCTCATCCAGAGTAACGTTGCGACGAGTGACCTACTGTAGGGAGATCGCAGCTAATGAACGAATTATCTTTCGCTTCCTCCCTCAACTACTCGAGGCATGGGACGAGGACTGCGGATCGGCCGGATGCGGGCTGCCCGGGGCCGTGCGCCGGGAGGCAGTCTTGCAGCGGTTGTCGTTGGAGAACCTCCAAGCCCCCTCGGGTGGGGGCACTCGGCACTCGGCCCTGGGCCCTGGGCCCTGGGCCCCAATAAAGGAACCGCATGACCCCCGACCCACCCTACGAGACCCTCGACCCAGCCGACTGGGACTCCATGCGCGCCCTCGCCCACCGCATGGTGGACGACGCCATGACCTACCTCGAAACCGTGCGCGACCGCCCGGTCTGGCAGCCGGTGCCGGACGAGGTCGCCGCCCGATTCCGGGCGCCCGCGCCGCTCAAGCCGGCCGGCGCCGACGCGGTGTATCGGGAGTTCCTGGAGAGCGTGTTCCCCTACCCCATGGGCAACATCCATCCCCGCTTCTGGGCCTGGTACATGGGCAACGGGACGGTGCTCGGGGCGCTGGCCGATTTCATGGCCGCGATCATGAATCCCAACGTCGGCGGCGGCAATCACGTCGCCAACCTGGTCGAGGAGCAGGTGCATCAACTGGTTGAAGGCGATGATCGGCTTCCCGGCGGAGGCCAGCGGCCTGCTGGTCAGCGGCGGCTCCATGGCCAACGTCCTCGGCATCACCATCGCCCGCAACGCCCGGGCAGGATTCGACGTGCGCGAACGCGGCCTGCACGGCGTCCCCACAGCCGCTCACGGTCTACGGCTCCACCGAAGTCCACAGCTGCAACCAGAAGGCCGTCGAGCTGCTCGGCCTGGGCAGCGACGGCCTCCGCAAGGTGGCGGTGAAGGACGACTACACCATTGACCTCGAGGCCCTGGAAGCCGCCATCGCGGCCGACCGCGCCGCGGGCCGCCGGCCGATCTGCGTCATCGGCAGCGCGGGCACGGTCAATACCGGCGCGGTGGACGACCTCGACGCCCTGGCCGACCTGTGCCGGCGGGAGGAGCTGTGGTTCCACGTCGACGGCGCCATCGGCGCGGTGGCCGTGCTGGCGGAGAACGTGAAGCCCCGGCTCCGCGGCCTGGAACGGGCCGATTCGGTGGCGCTCGACCTCCACAAGTGGCTGCACGTACCGTTCGAGGCCGGCTGCCTGCTGGTGCGGGACGCGGAGACCCACCGGCGCACGTTCTCGCTGACGGTGGAATACCTCGCAGCATGAATCCCGCGGCCTGGCGGCGGGACACCTCTGGTTCAGCGACTACGGGCTGCAGCTGTCGCGCCAGTTCCGGGCCCTCAAGGTCTGGATGTCCATCAAGGAGCACGGGCTGGAGCGGTTCGGGCGGATGATCGCCCGGAACGTCGAGCAGGCCCGCTACTTCGGGCGGCTGGTGGAGCGGGAGCCGGACCTGGAGCTGACGGCCCCGATCGGGCTGGACATCGTCTGTTTCCGGTTCAATCCCGGCGGCCTGGACGACGAGGATCTCAACCCCCTGAACAAGGAGATCCTGACCCAGCTGCAGGAACAGGGCATCGCCGCGCCCTCGTACACCACGCTCGGCGGCCGGTACTGCCTGCGCATGGCCATCGCCAATCACCGGAGCCGGCAGGAGGATTTCGACCTGCTGGCCCGGGAAGTGGTCCGGATCGGGCGGGAGCTGGTGGCAGAGCGGCGGTGAGAATCTTGCTCGGAGGCCGGGGCCCGGGCGCAGTGCCCAGTGCCGAGTACGAGTCAGGGCCCGGTGCCCGGTGCCCGGTGGGGTGACCAGTGACACGGGTTCACACCCGCCTCATCATTCCGAGGGAGCGAAGCGACCGAGGGACCCATCGTACCGTGCTGGAGCCCCGCGACGCAGCGCCATGCTGCGTCGGGCCCGCGATGCGCAGGTCGACCGCATGCCGACCCGGGGACAGACCGCGTAGATCAGCGGATGACGGATTGCCACCTGTGAGCCTTTCCCCCTCGCGACTGCTCGCTCTCCTCGGCGACTCGATCCTCGACAACGGCCGGTATACCAGCCCAGAGCCGGACACCGCCGATCACCTGCGGAGCATGCTGGGCGGGGAATGGGCGGTCGAGCTGGTGGCCCAGGACGGCGCCACGATGGACCTGCTGCCGCCGCAATTGGACTTGATCTCGCGCCACACCGACGTCGTCATCCTCAGCGTCGGCGGCAACGACGCGATCGGCCACCTCGACATCCTCGAGCCGAGAGCGAGCACCACCACGCAGATGCTCACCCTGCTCGAGAACATCGCCGACGATTTCGAAGAGGACTACCGCGGCGTGGTGGAGGCGGTGCGGGCCCGGACCGAGCGCCTGATTGTGTGCACGATCTACGAACCGCCGCTGTTGCACGAGGACATGGCCCGCATGGCCCGGGTGCCGCTTGCCATTCTGAACGACCGGATCATCCGCACCGCGGTGCGGCTGGGCGTGGATGTACTCGAACTCCGTAGCGTATGCACTTCCCCATCGGATTTCGTGCAGGAAATCGAGCCCTCCGCTGCGGGGGCGCGGAAGATCGCGGCGGCGATCGCGGCGATCGTGAAGGAATCGGGGCCAGGATCGGCGAGCAGGGTGTATTCCGGGTGAAGGTACCGGGTACCAGGTTCACCTCCACCCCCAGGGCCCGGGGCCCAGCTGGATCCGCGGCTAAACCCGCGGCTCGGCCGCTGCCGCTAAAGCGGCTTGTCCTCAACTCGTGCTGGATGCGAGTGAGACGAAGGCGGCCTGACGGTAGGACCTGCCAAGGAAAGCCCCCACCCCCTCTCCTCCGGAGGACCTACGGAGGAAACCGCTCCAAGGGAGCGGGGACAACGCTTTTTCCAGAACTAACACCTTCAGCACTGGGCACTGGGCCCTCCCTCACGCCGCATCCTCCTTCACCGCCGGCAACCCCAGGTCCCGGAGCACGGCGCTGACATTGCCGTATTTGTACTCGATGGCCTTCTCGGTGCGTCCATTGAGGAGCCGAGCCAGGCTGCGGATATGTTCCTTTTTGACAAAAGGCCTTCCGCGAAGCTCGAGATCGAGCATCGCGAAATAGTCAGCCACCGTCGCTTCGACCTCGGCACGAGACCAGCCCTCAGGCATCCGCTTCTCCCCGTGGACCATACTCCGCCGCCCGACACTGCCCTCGCTAACCCCTCGGCGTGCAGCCTTCAACATCCCCTAGGGTGTGACACCCTCTTCGCCCCGCAATCATCCCCATACCCATGCCCAAGTTAGGGGCGGGCGGGCTCACACTTTCACCGATTTGTCTTCGGGGGTATCGGAAAGATGGCTCGGCCCCGTTAGGGCCACAAGGGCGGAGGGTGGAGCTGGGGGTCGTCACCGAGTACGTGCCGATTAACCCGGGCTTCGGGGCCGACTTGGACCCGACGCGTAGAGGGTCTCATCGGGCGGTGTGGAGTTTACCGCTGTGCTTCCGCAGTGAGGCGAGCCAGCTCGGCCCGGACCTGCTCAACCTGGGGTTTCAGAGAAGGTTCTGGAGCGGCCCGGAGCTCGAGGTAATGCCGGTAGGCCCGGATCGCACCGACGCGGTCGCCGGTGAGTGCCGCCAGCCGTCCCTCCTCTCGAAGATAAGTCGACAGAAAGAGCGGTTCGGCCCAGAAATAGAGGCGTCGACGAGTCGCAGCCAAGGCGCCCTGGAGGTCGCCTCGCTCCTCCTTCAATCTGGCGATCGCCAGATTCCAGGACTGGTGGAACATCCGGTAGGGCGGGCCAGTACGCATCAGCGAATCCATGCTGGCGAGACGGGCGGCCGCGTCCGGCCGCTGCTCCGCTGCCGTCAGCAGGGCCTCCAGAAGCAACGCGCACCCATTGGCAATCATGCCGACTTGCCTACGCTGCGGGGTGGATGGCCCGCCTCGCAGTTGTGCGATTGTGCGCGGAACAGTGCTCCGCTGTCCGCGGGCCATTCGCCATTGCTCCAGGACGCAGGCGTACAGCGGCGGTGCTGCGGGGTCGGCGGGTGGTTGGGTCGTCTCTATCTTCGTCAGTTCTTTCGCCGATTCAGCCGCCATCACGGTATCGCCGTCCCAGTACAGTGCGTCCAGGATCTCCGTCATACGGGCGTAGAGTCCAGCTCGTGCCGCCCGATACTCCCGCCGGATCGCCGCGGCCTCCGTCGGCCGCCCGCGGTTGAGCGCCAGGGCACCAAGTTCCGACAGCACCGCCGCACGATACGGACCACGGCTCTCCCTGGACAACCATTCGCGCTCCACCCGTTCGGCATCATTCAACGCCACGCCGTCATACTGGGCGAGCTGCCCGATGCCCATGAGTTCCATGACTTCGGTCTTCCCGAATTCCTGACGCACACTGTCGGCCGCCGGCTGATCGCCCAGCGCAATGGCCGCCCGCCACCGGATCCACCGGAACCCGCCTCGAGTCGAGTCAATCGCACGGACCAGGTCACGGCTGCGACGCACGGTCGCGGTATCTCCCGAGCGCGCGGCAATCATCGTCAGATTTTCGAGAGCGGGGACGAACGTCGAATCCAGTTCGAGTGCGCGCCGGGCGGCTGCGGCCGCTCGGGTGTGGGCGTTGGTGATGCCGATCATCTCCCCAAACGTCATGAGGACGTCACTCAAGGCCATGTACGCTTCGGCGCGATCCGGGGCGGCTTCGACGAGGCGTTCCGCATGACGCAACAGGGTGGAATACGGAACTGTGTCGACGTTCGTCATCCCCAGGAGGAATGTCAGGAATGCCTGGTCTCTCGAGTTGAGTCGGTCACGGGTCGCGATCGCCGCCATCTCGGCTCGATCGAGCGTCGTGTAGGAGGGCGTCCTGACGGCTGCGGCCAAGAGCCCGAGCGCCGCCTCGGCGAAACCAGAATCGAGGGCCACTGCCTGCTCGAATTTGCCGATGGCCTTTTCATATAGTCCTCGGCGATACATCGCCTGGCCCTCGAGATACTCCTGAATGGCCGGCAGGGATCGGCTCAGTAGTACCGGAAGTCGCTGCGCTGCTTCGCCAGCGCTGACCGTCAGCAGTCTCACCGTAAGGCGGTCGATCAGGCTCGGCAGGCTGTCAGTCGGACCCTCGACGCTCCCTTCGGCTCGCGTTCGCCCATCGGACACGTCGAGCACGCGCGCGTTCAGGATCATCCGACGAGCGCTACCCGCGACGTTGCCAAGCAGCAGTTGTCCAGCGCCCAATCGGCCGGCCACCTCGAGCGCGGCTTCTTGTGCGAGCTCCCCGCTGTCCGTCCTCGAGACCCGCCGCCACGCGCTCAGCACGGCCCGTGGGTCGGCGGCCCGTGGTCCCCCCTGTCCGGTGAGCTTGGCCGCCAGCAGATCGACCATACCCTCCCGCAAATAGCCGAGAGTCGGATCACTGCTGATTACCCGGAACGGGGCGACAACGATGACTTGCGAGTTGAGCGATTTCTCGGCACCCGATCGCTGCCAGAAGGCAGCGATTACAACACTGGCGGCTAGCAGCAACAAGGCCATGATCACAAACGGCCTGGAGGGTGACTTCGTTATGGGCTCGAGTCCGACGGCCCTTGGCGCCAACGCCAGCGCCTCCACCAGCCGTTCGGCGGTCGGGAACCGATCGGCTGGAACTGTGGCCACGGAGCGCGTGACCACCTCCTCTACTCCAGGTGGAATGGCGGATCGCACCCGGCGCACTCTCGGAATCGGATCGCTGATTCGCTTCGCCAGGATCGCCTGGGCCGTCGGCCCGGTGTATGGCGGCTCACCAGCGAGCATCTCGTAGAGGACGCACCCGAGGCTGTAGATGTCAGACCGGCCGTCCAGGTGCCGCTCGCCGCTCCCTTGCTCTGGGCTCATGTAGGCGGCGGTGCCGACCGCCAGGCCCGTCTCGGTGAGACGCTCTCTGGAATCGCCGACCGCCCGTGCGATTCCAAAGTCCGCGATCAGGGCATGCCCGTCGCGAAGCAGAATGTTCTCGGGTTTGACGTCGCGATGGATGATTCCCTGGGCGTGGGCGCACGCGAGCCCTCCGGCCACGTCTGAGGCGATACGGAGCGCGTCCTCGACTGGGAGCTGGAGTTCGCGGGTCAACCGAGCCCGCAGGGACTCCCCTTCGATGAACGGCATGACGTAGTAGAGGAGCCCTTCAACCTCGCCTGAATCGAACAGCGGCAGGATGTTGGCATGACTCAGATTGGCCGCCACCTCGATCTCCCTCAGGAAGCGGTCCACACCCACGGCATAGGCCAACTCGGGGTGCAGAAGCTTGAGGGCCACCGGCCGTCGGTGCCGCAGGTCCTGGGCGAGATACACCGTGGCCATGCCGCCCCGACCCAACTCGCGCTCGAGGTGGTACCGCCCGGTAAGGGCGGACTGCAGGTGGGCAAAAAGATCTGGAACGGGACCCTCGGCGAGAGAGCCGGCTTATGATACGACCGGCTCCCGGGTTGTGCCAGAGGGCGCAGCGACGGCCCGCGAATTTCCACAAGCCCGGCTGGCTAGCGCCGTTGATTTCCAGTGGGGGCACGACCCTACAGCTATCAGCTATTGGCTCTCAGCTATTGGCTCTCAGGTATCCGGTAACACCTCATTATTGTCAGAGTCCCGGCCTTGCCCGCACTGCGTCCACCAGTCGTCGGATCGGGGTCGGGAGTAACGGCCGACGGCTGTCGGCTGTTACAGATCCACCACCACCGGCAGGTTCCGTGGCACGTACGCCGCATCGCAGATCGAGGCGTTGACAGAGGTCCGACCGTCCTGCACCAGCCGGCCATAGCCCTCGTGGATGTGGCCGAAGACGTGCAGTCTCAGGTCGGGCAGCTCACCCAGCCGCGCCGCCAGATCCTCACAGCCAGCCCGCTCGGGCGGCCGGTTGCTGGTTTCGTCCAGCACCCCATGGGGCGGACCATGGGTGATGAGCACCTGGACGTCCTCCGGTATCAGGGCCCACCTGGCCGCGATGTCAGGTCCCCGCTCCAGATTGAATGCCCAATCCATGAACCACGGCTGCCACGGCGATCCATAGAGTCTCAGGCCCTCGATCTCGACACCGGAATCCCGAAGATAGATCACGCCATCGGGCACCAGCGCTTCCGCCTCCGGCGCCCGGCGCTCGAAGCCAAAGTCGTGATTCCCCGCGATCACGACCTTGTGACGATGCGGCAGCCCCCCAAACCAGTCGAAGAACGCCGCGATCTCCGGCAGGGTCCCCATGCCGGTGAGGTCGCCGGCGTGGATGACGAGGTCGCCGTCGGGGACGGGGGCCATCTCGAGGTGGAGGTTGTGGGTGTCGCTTAAGAGAACGAGGCGCATGGAATGGGGGGAACGGGGGAACGGGGGAACGGGGGAACGGGGGAACGGGGGAACGGGGGAACGGGGGAACGGGGGAACGGGGGAACGGGGGAACGGGGGAACGGGGGAACGGGGGAACGGGCCGTAAGGTCGCGACGGGCCCGTCCCCGCGCCACCTCATCCCGAACCCGCGAAGCGGGTGAGGGATCTGTTCCAACGGGCTGGTGGCTTGGGTCGACTCCGAGGACAGGTTAGCAGTTCCCTCGCTCCGCTCGGGATGATGAGTTGCAGGGCAGTCCCGTTCCCCCGTTCTACCGCTCTACCGTAAGCCCGGCCAGACCAAGCACCCCTCAGTGTACCGTAAAGTCATAGACCCCGGTGCCCGCCTGATCGTTAGAGTTGCGCACCCGGATGAGGTAGCTACCGGTGACCGGGAGGGTCACTGTCGGCGTGGTGTTCGGGGACCCGCTGACTGTATTGGTGGATGCGAGCACCGTCCCGGTCGGGCTCAGCAGGTCTAGCAACAATCGCATTTCACCGAAGCTCTGAAAGTTGTCCAGGGTGACGCTGGCGGTGTCCCCGGCGACGGCATCGAAGCTGAACTCGTCGACATCGCCGAAGTAGTCAATGGACTCCCCGACCACGTGCGCCCCGCGGGTCACCGCGGACGGCAGGGTCTCGGGAGCGCGGTTGAGCGGCCGGACCTGCAGGGTGTACGGTCCGGTAAAGTGGAAGACGCTCGTCACCCGGTCGGCGGAGACCAGGAGTCTCGGCTCGTAGGTCCGTAGCCGGAACTGACCCGACGGGGGCACAACAACGACCCCGGTGGCACCGGTGCGACCGGTTCTCAGGGTGTCAGGCGTCCCCGGCTCCAGGGCATCGAGCCAGAGCGGTGAGGTCACGGTCGCGATCAGCTCCTGGCCGGCCGATGCGCTAACGGTGAACTCGTCGACATCACCCAGGGAATCCACCGCTTCGGTGGTCACGGTCTCGGACGCGGTCAGGTTCCCCGCCGCGGTCTCCGGTGTGACCGCCACGTGCCATAGCCGGAACTGGTAGGGACCAGTTTCGGTCATCACGCTCCCATGGTTGCTGCCGGCGACCAGCGGGTCCAGATCCCGGTATCCGGGAACGCGAACCGCCCGACCCGCCAGGCCGGACCCGCGCCGGAATATCCCGACTGATGGATACCGTTGCGCAGGAACAAGAATGTGAATGAATCACAGGAGCACTCGTTCCCTCCACTGAACTCCATGTCGAACAGCTCGCCCGACCCCACCGAAAACGTGAAGTGATCGATGTCGCCGACCGGATCGAGCGAACTCTGGACCGCCTGCCCGAGGACGATCGAAGGCGATGTTCCTTCGGGAAGGGTGTCGATCCCGTACACCTCGAGTTCATAGCCCCCCCGGTATGAAAAATCCGCCCCCACCCGGAACCACTCGCCGAGCATCGGGATCGGGTGGGTTCCGGTCGCACAACTCCTCGGCGCGGTTCCGTCGGGATAGCACGCTGTCTGACTGCCCGGTGGAAAGGCCAACGGCCAGGTGACCCGCAGCGCGCCGCCGGGGCTGCCCGGGTGGCGGAAGACGTAATTCACGAATCCCGTCGGCGCCGGCATCACCGTGAAGCTGTCCACATCACCGGGGTACTCGATGGTCTCACCGGTCACGTGGTCGCCAACACCGATCGCGGCCGGCACCAGCTCCGGCAGCGGGTTGATGAGATACAGGAACAACCGGTAGCCGCCGCGGTGTAGCCCAAGACCGGGGTTGAACCCCTCAACTCGAATCGGAGTCGGGCCACTGGTCGTGGCGACGAAGACATTCTCCCCTGCCCCGCCAGCGCGGTATCGCCGGCGTAACTGTGGGCCGACACATCCGGCCCACCGGGAACGTGGCACGGAGCAGCACGTTCGGATCACCACTGGTGGTCTGCAGAAACATCCGATAGCTCTCGCCGGCCACGAGATTCGCGGTGAACTCGTCGATGTCGCCCACATGATCGATCCGTTCTCCCGTCACCGTATCGTTGACCGGCACCACCGCCCCGATCGATTCCGGGGCCCGGTTCACCTTGTATACGAGGAGTTGGTACGCTCCGCTCGCCTGGGCTGGGTGGTGACGCCGGTACCCGCGCCGACGACGGCGATACGACCGGTTCCACCCGCCGGCATCGAAACGAGGCCGGTAGACCGGGCTTCGATATCCGCGTTGGGCGGGCCACCGATCCCCTCAGCCAGATAGTCGGGGATACCCGGGCCGTAGATCTGCACCACTTGCAGCAGGGTGGCGCCGGCGCCCGGAGCGGTCTTCAGAAATCCAATGAGCTCATCGCCCGCTGCCACGGGCAGTTCGAATTCGTCGATATCGGCCGAGTGTTTCAAGCGTCTCGCCGGTCACTGTATCGCCGGACGTCAGTATCGGCGAGACCAGTCCGGCGCCCGGTTCACGGCGCGGACATGAAATCGGATGGTCGCGGCCTCGGGAGGTCTGGAGTCCCGACCCGACCCGGAGCAACATCGGCTCGCCGGGCGTGAGCCGGGCGACTCCCGTGCGGGAGAACAGCAGATGGCTGGGATCGGTGTCCTGAGTGCTGAACCCGTACGAGATCTGGTTGCCCGTAGCCGAATCGATCGAGGAGCACGACCCGGATCCCGACAGCGTCTGCAGGAACACCGTGATGTCCACCACCGTGTCGACCGGAGCAGGAAAAGCGTGCCCTGGCTACCGGCGTCCACCGACACCCGGACGGTGTCGCCGATCTCCACCGGAACCGGGACGCCGGATCCAGGCGTTGGCCCGGCAGAGTCCCCACAACTCAGGGTCAGCCAGATGGCGACGAAAGCGAGACCGGCATTTGAACGCATGAACATGGCCCGACTCATGACAGGTGACCCCCGGAGCAGGGGCGAAGGCCGGAAGGCTGACTATTTGAGATACCTGTGGTGCCAAGGAGCGTCAAGCACGGGAGAACTGGGTTATGGGAGAACGGGAGAACGGGGAACGGGGGAACAGGGGGAACGGGGGAACGGGGAGCGGGGAACGGGGGAACGGGAGAACGGGAGAACGGGAGAACGGGAGAACGGGAGAACGGGAGCCCCGAGGGTGGCGACGGCGGCCATGCCGTCAACCCCGGCTTTTCCGTTCCCCCGGTCTCCGTTCTACCAGTCTCAGGCCGCGACCTCCGCGAACGTGGCGTACGTGCGGGGAGCGGGGACGGCCTGGACCGTCGCCATCCCGCCGTGATCGAGCCGGCGCTCGAGCCGGTAGCGATCCGCGAGGCTTGCGCTGAGGCGCTCGAGGGTCATCAGGCCAATCTCCCAGGCCGGTGGCGAAGGGGCGGTAGCGCGGCGGGTGAAGGCAGCGGTCACCGATTGGCCTCGTCCACGGCCTGCTTCATCCGGTCCACCCAGTGCGGCACGACCCGGAGGTACGAGGCCGGCCGGTCGATTGCGCCCCGCAGGTAGATGACGCCGCCGCCGGGCGCGGTCGCGAACGAGGGTCCATTGGTGTCTCGAAACTGCGGTGCGTCGGCCCACCGGCCCCGATTGCGGACCGGCGGATTCGCGGTGGGATCGACGGTCACCCGCTCGATCCGGGTCCGAGATCCGTCCGTGATCGGCACACCCAATTCGAACGCCGACAGCCACTGAATGTCTTCGAGATTGCCGGCCGCCGCCGGGAAACGACGGCCGTCGCGCGGGAGGGGCTCGATCCAGGCCTCGGTGTAGCCGTTGTTGGTGTAGGCGATCCACCGCCCGTCGGCGGACGGCCAAAGGAACCCGGTGTCCGAAAAGAGCGAGTCGATGGTGACGGGCCGGCGGTCGAGTCGCAGCGCCAGAGCGGCGTTCGGGTCGCCACCGAATTCCGAAGAGCCGGTCGTCAGGCATCCACTGCAACGCTTCGAACTTCGGAACGTACAGCAGGAACTCCGGCGCGCCGGACCGGTCCGGTGAGCCCACGAAGATCGAGTCGTTGTCACCGAACGCCAACCGGTCGCCCTCTGGACTCCATACCGGATGGGTGATGGCCGGCCCCCGAATCCAGGTCCGGTATCGGCCCGACGACAGGTCGTAGATCCTGAGCTCCATCCCTTCGAGCCCCTCGACCACGGCGGCGAGGCGACGCCCGTCGGGGCTGTACTCGAAGGTGAGGAAGGCCTCTCTGCCGACTGGCAGCGTGTCGATCCCAGCCGCGCGTGAGGTGAACCAGGTACCCGAACGACCGGTTGTCCCTCTGGGCGTATACCAGGGTACCGGACGCGGCGATGGCATAACTCGCCGTCCCGGTGAAATTGGCGAGTCCGAGTCCACTCGCCATCCGCAGGGCTCGACCCACCCGACCGGTCTCGAGGTCCGCCGGCGCCGCGAGCAGATCACCGCCGATGGTGACGTAGGTCAGATAGCGCCCTTCGACGACCCGGAACGATGAACCGAACACCCGATTGCTGTCCTCCGCCCGCCAGAGCCGCTGCTCGAAAGTGGTGTCCCCGACCGCGACCCGGTAGCCCCATTTGGCCCCTCCCCCGCCACAGAGCAAGCCGTCTCCTTCCGAAATCAGCGACTTGATCCTCGCAGTACCGGATCCGGACCGACGAGACCGGTCCCCGCTCCGGATCGAGCCAGCGGGCCACAACGCCGGCGCTGTCGATGGCCAGGATCCGCTCCTCCGGTGGACCAGAGCAGCCTCCGCAAGACTCCGACGCCGCGGCCGATCGTGGTCGAGGTGCCACCTTCGACGGGGAGGACCTCGACGGTCCACCCGCCGTCCGTCAGCTGGAAAAACGCGATGCGGCGGCCGTCGGGAGAGATCACCGGCTGGGATCCGTCGTCAGTTCCTGGAATCCGCCGCACAGTGGCGTCGAGGAGCGAGCGATACCAGAGCTCGCTCCGGCCGTGCCGCCCCGTTTCGTACACGACGAAGTCTCCGGCGGGAGAGACGGCGAAGCCGACGTCCTGGGACACCGTCATCATGCCGGCCGTGTCGGGGAGGCCGACGTCGTACTCCACGGGAACACCCGCTCGCTCCGACCGGGCGAGGGTCGACGCCAGCACGGCCCCGGCGGCCACCCCCGCCGCGGCCGTGGCCACGATCCGGGGATCACGCCACCAGGGGCGGTCGGACGCCCCGGGCAGCAGCGGTTCCGGGTGTGGCCGCCGTGGTAAACGCCGGATTCGCCAGCGCCTCGGCGAAGGCTTTGGCGCTGTCGAACCGGTCCGCCGGCAGCTTCTCCAGGGCCTTGCGCCAGCGCCGCCGCCACGTTCGGGGGCACGGCCTTCCGCATCCGCGTGACCGGCGCCGCCTCCTCGGTCACGATCTTCATGATGATCTGCTGCGCCGAAGCAGCCGGTGTGCGGCGGGTCCCCGGTCAGCATCTCGTACAGCACGCTCGCCGAGCGAGTACACGTCGCTCCGGGCCGTGATGTCCCGGTCCGCCGTCGCCTGCTCCGGGCTCATGTAGTGCGGCGTGCCGAGCGAGAGCCCCGTCTCGGTCATCCGCCCGCCCGCCGCGGCACTCACCGCCAGCGCGATCCCGAAGTCCGCCACCATCGGCCGACCGTCGTGCAGCAGGATGTTCTCGGGCTTGATGTCGCGGTGGATCACCCCGTGGCGGTGGGCGTAGTCCAGCGCGTCCGCCACGCTCGGTCGCGATCTGCACCGCCTCGTCGATCCCGAGCTGCTGTCTCCCGGTCGAGCCGGCTCCGAGGGTCTCGCCCTCGATGTACGGCATGACGTAGTAGAGGAAGCCGTCCGCCGACCCGAGTCGAACAGCGGCAGGATGTGCGGGTGCTGCAGCGCCGCGGTGGTCTTGATCTCCTGCACGAATCGCTCGGCGCCGAGCACCGCGGCCAGTTCGGGTTTCAGGACCTTGATGGCGACCTTGCGGTCGTGCTTGAGATCCTGGGCGAGGTAGACCGTCGCCATGCCGCCCTGTCCGAGCTGGCGCTCGAGCCGGTAGCGGTCGGCGAGGGCGGCGGTCAGGCGGTCAACAGCGTCCGTCACGCGGGGGCCTTGTGCGGGGGGATGTGGGAACGAGCTGGCCGGAAAATACGGCTGGACGGCGGGGCGGGCTAGGATCGCAGGAGTTCTTCGGCAGCCGGTGAGGGGTAGCGCGAACCGGCACCGAGTACCGAGTGCGGAGTGGCACCCAGGAACGAGGAGTGGATCCCTCGGTCGCTGCGCTCCCTACTTTGTTGCCGGTTCCCGGTTCCTCCGTAGGTCATGCAGGGCCGGCGCGGAGTTCGAGGGATTGCTTCGTCGGCCGCTCCGCGGCCTCCTCGCAATGACAGGTCCTGCTTCCGTTCCCCCGTTCCCCCGTTCCCCCGTTCCCCCGTTCCACCGTTCCACCGTTCCACCGTTCCACCGTTCTAGCGTCTCACGGCCTAGCGCCCCCCCTCTCCGGGGCGTACAATAATAGGCGCGATGTCCTCTGCCTCCCGCTTCCGACTCCGAACACTCCCTCGATGACTAGCGCGACCCGCGCCTGTCCGTCCTGCGCCACGCCGCTCCCGGCCGAGGCGCAGTTCTGTTTCACCTGCGGCAAGGCGACCCCCACCGAGCCCGGCGTGCCCTCCCGCACCATGGCCACCGGTGCAGTGGAGGTGTCCCGGGTGAAGAAGGCCCTGGCCGGCCGGTACCGGATCGAGCGGGTGCTGGGAGAGGGCGGGATGGCGACGGTATATCTCGCTACCGACGAGCGGCACCACCGCAAGGTGGCGGTCAAAGTGATGCGACCGGAACTCGCCGCCACCCTCGGCAGCGAGCGGTTTCTCCGCGAGGTCGAGATCGTCGCCCAGTTGAGCCATCCGCACATCCTCCCGATGTACGACTCGGGCGAGGCGGACGGGCTGCTCTACTACGTCATGCCGTACGTCGAGGGCGGGACCCTCAATGCCCGGCTCAAGCGGGAATCGCAGCTGCCGGTGGACGAAGCGGTCAGGCTGGCGCGGGAAGTGGCCGAAGCGCTGGAGTTCGCCCACCAGCGCGGCATCATCCACCGCGATATCAAGCCAGCCAACATACTGCTGCAGTCGGGTCACGCGCTGGTCGCCGACTTCGGGATCGCCCGCGCCATCGGCCAAGAGGGCGTGGCCCTCACGGCAACCGGCATCGCGGTCGGCACACCGCACTACATGAGCCCCGAACAGGGAAGTGGCGGCCGGGAAGTCGACGCCCGCACCGATGTGTACGCGGTCGGCGTCGTTCTGTACGAGATGCTCGCGGGTGAGCCCCCGTTCACGGGGCCCAATCCCCAGACGATCCTCGCCCGGGCGATGACCGAGTCCCCCCGAACCCTCACCGCCACCCGCCAGGGACTGCCGCCACAGCTCGACCAGGTGGTGGTCAGGGCGCTGGCCAAGAACCCGGCCGACCGGCTGCCGAGCGCCGGTGCGTTCGCCGCTGCTCTGGCGTCGGCCATGGGCCATGCCACGGGGTCGACCCCAGCCTACGCCGGCGAGCCCGGCCCGTCGCCGCTCCTGGTCTGGGGGCTGTTCGGGGCCGCGTCGCTCGGTGCCCTGGCAACCGTCGCCACGCTCCGGGTCCGCATGGGACTGCCGTGGTGGTCGTTCGCGCTGGCAGTGCTGCTCTTGGCGATCGGCGCCGGCGTCCTGATCATGACCGGCCGGGTAGACCGGCGTCGCCGTGCCGGGGAATCGGTAACCGGCCTGAGCCGACTCTTCACCTGGACCAATGCGGTGGCCGGGGGCGTCGGCGCGCTCGCCCTGTGGGCCTTTGTGGCCACGATGGTGGCCGCCGGCGGCCCCCGACGGGCGGAGGGAGGTATCAGGCTGGCGGTGCTCCCCTTCGAGAACCGGGGCGACGTCGCCGACAGCTATGTCGCCGAGGGGATCGCCGATGAGATCCGTGGCAAGCTGACCAATCTGCCCGGTTTCCGGGTCACCGCCCGCACCAGCTCCGGTCAATACCTCAAGACCACCAAGCCGCTCCAGCAGGTGGGCCAGGAACTCGGCGTGGACTACTTGCTCACGGCCACCATCCGCTGGATCCACGCCAGCCAGGGGAGGGGCCGGGTGCAGGTGGTGCCCGAACTGATTGACGCCCGCACCGGCGAAGCCACCTGGCAGCAGACCTTCGACGCCGATGCGGGCGACCTCTTCCAGGTCCAGAGCGCCATTGCATCAAAGGTTGCCGTGGCGCTGGGCGTCGCCCTGGGGAAGGGCGAGCAGGAGCACCTTGCACTCCGGCCAACGGAGAACGCGGCGGCCTACGACCTGTATCTCAAGGGGAAGGCCCTGACTGCGGTGGACCCGAGTACGTTGAAGCAGAAGGCGGGATTCTACGAGCAGGCGGTGGCCCTCGATCCGGAGTTCGGCGAAGCCTGGGCTCGATTGGCCGACGCACTGTCGCGCCTGTACTCCATGGGAACCCCGGATCCGACGGTGGGAACTCGCGGCCGCGAGGCGGCCGAGCGAGCCCTGGCCACCGCGAAAGGCAGCGGCCTGGGGCACTGGGCGATGACGCGCTATCTGGACGGGGTGGCGAAGAGCCCCGAGCGGGCCCAGGCAGAAGTGGCCCTTGCCCTCAAGGCCGCACCAAACGACCCGGAAATCCTCCGAACCGCGGCGCGGCTTGCACAGTCCTCGGGCCGCTGGGATGACGGACTGGCCCACCTCGAGCAGGCCCGGCGGGTCGATCCGCGGTCCGTCGATGTCCTTGCCAGTCTTCGCTCGACCTACCAGCGAATGCGGCGGTATCCGGAAGCGCTTGCGGTGGGAAACGATGCCCTCGCCCTGGCCCCGGCGGCTCCGGACAACATCCAGGACCAGGTCACGGTCCACCTGGCCCAGGGTGACCTCGCGGCGGCGCGGCGACTGCTCGCCGACGCCCCGGGAGCGCTGTCACGGCCCGCCCTGCTGGCCTACATGGCTACCTACAACGACCTCTTCTGGGTCCTCACCTCGGCCGATCAGGACCTGCTGCTCCGGCTCCCTCCCTCGGCGTTCTTCGACGACCCGGCGGCGTGGGGCTCGGTGTTCATGCAGACCTACTGGCTCCGGGGAGACAAGGCCAGGGCGCGGGCCTACGCCGACACCGCCCGGATGGCATTCGAGGATCAGTTGCGGGGGGCACCGCAAGACCCGCAGCTCCACGTCCTGAACGGGCTCGCGCTGGCCTATATGGGCCGAAAGGCCGAGGCGATCGCGGCGGGGGAGAAGGGATTGGCTCTCATGCCGCTGAGCCGCGATGCCCTCACCGGTGCTTACTTACAGCATCAGGTCGTTCGGATCTACCTCATGGTGGGTGAGCCGGAGAAGGCGCTGGACTATCTGGAGCCACTCCTTCGCTCCCCCTACTACCTCTCCCCCGCGTGGCTCCGCATCGACCCGAGTTTCGAATCGCTGAAGGGGAATCCGAGGTTCGAGCGGTTGGTGGGGGGATAAGGGCGGAGAACGGGAGAACGGGCGGAGCCATTCCCTGTCATCCCGAGCGAAGCGAGGGATCCCTGTAGGTTCGAGAAACCGGTCGACCCACAGGGATTCCTCGGTCGCTTTGCTCCCTCGGAATGACAGGTCCGCGGAATCGGCCTCCCGTTCTCCCGTTCTCCCGTTCCACCATTCTACCTTCCTCATGCCCTCCAGCCTGTCCAAATCCCGCTTCGTCTCCGGCTGGCAGTGCCACAAGCAGCTCTGGCTCAAGGTCCACGAGAAGGACGCACCGGAGCTGCGGGTGGACATCGTGCTCCAGGACCGGTTCGACCAGGGGAGCGAGGTCGGCATCCTGGCGCGGAGCCGGTTCCCGGGCGGGGTGCTGATAAAGGAAACAGGGCCGCGCGACACACCGCCCCAGCTTGGACTGTTCGACGATTCGGCGCCGAGCCCGGCTCCGCCCGCGCGGGACGGTGAATGGCGGGTCAGGGCGACCAAGGAGGCGATCGATGCCGGCGTCCCCGCCATCTTCGAGGCCACGTTCATCGAGGATCGGGTGTACGTAGCGATCGACGTGCTCGAGCGCACGGCCGATGGGTTCACGCTGATCGAAGTGAAATCGTCCAGCAAGAAGAAGGACGAGCACATCCCCGACGCCGCCATCCAGACCTGGGTGGCCCGACGAGCCGGCATCCCGATCCGGCGGGTCGAGCTGATGCACCTCAACACCGACTTCCGGCACCCCGACCAGGGCGACCTGTTCGCCCGGACCGATGTGACCGAAGAGGTGGAGGCGTTCCAGCCGCAGATCGCTACGATGATCGCGGAACAGCTCGCCGCCCTGGACGGCTCGCTCCCGAAAGTTCCGGTGGGCACCCACTGCTGGATGATCGACCGCGACTGCCCGTTCTGGGACCGCTGCTTCCCCACCGACGACCACCACGTCTGGAAGCTGTACCGGGCCCAGAAACACCAGAAGTGGGGACTGGTGCAGCAGGGGGTGCGCCGAGTGGTGGACCTGCCGGCCAGTCACAAACTCACCGAGACCCAGCGCCGCCAGCGCCGTTCACTCGAGACCGGCGAACTGATCGTCGAGCCCGGCCTCCGTCAGGCGCTCCAGCCCTTCGACACTCGGCTCGGCTTCCTCGACTTCGAGACCATCAGTCGAGCGGTCCCGGTGTGGCCAGACGTGGGCCCGTGGCGCCAGGTGGTGGTCCAGTTCAGCTATCACGAACAGGACGCAGGCGCCCCGGACGGCTATTCTCACCAGGCGTATCTCGCCGAGGGGCCGGAGGATCCCAGGGAAGAGCTGGCGCTCAAGCTGCTCGAGGCCACAGCCGGCGCCGAGCGGATCGTGATGTACAGCTCGTTCGAGCGGCAGCGGATCAACGACCTGGCCAAATGGCTGCCGCACCTGGCCGGGGATCTCAAGTTCCTGGAAGCGAAGCTGGTGGACCTCCTCCCGGTGATCCAGAACCACGTCTACCACCCGCGGTTCGCCGGGAGCTTCAGCATCAAGAGCGTGCTCAACCCGATGGTGCCGGACCTGACCTACGACGACCTGGCGATCGTGGATGGGCAGGTGGCGAGTGTCGAGATTGCTCGGCTGCTGTTCGTGGCGCACAAGGTGAGGGACCGGGACCAGCTCAGGCGGGATCTGCTGGCGTATTGCGAGCGGGATACGTGGGCGATGGTCAGACTCCTGGCTCGGCTTCGGGAACTGGTTGGGTAAGGAGGGCCCTAGGGCCCAGGGCCCAGGGCCCGGGGCCCAGTGATCGGTATCACACATCGTGTCATTCCGAGGGAGCGAAGCGACCGAGGAATCCCTGTAGGCCAGGCATTGTCTCGATCCCTGAAGGGATCCCTCGCTTCGCTCGGGATGACAGGGTCCACCCTCAAGCCTGGGCAGTGTCTAGACACCTACAGGGATCCGGCGCTTCGCTCGGGATGACAGAAAGGCCAACCGGTTCCTGTTCCCGCTTTTTTGTGGCTCGGTTGACGGTACCTTAGTATCGTGTGCCCGTAACCCAGCGAAGCGAGGGGGAGGGAAACCAGCGGCTCCCTCCCCTACCCCCTCCGCCAACCGCCTGCCGCCTCCCACTCATCATCCCAAACCCGCGCAGCGGGTGAGGGATCCGCTCCAACGTGCTGGTGGCTGGGGGCAACCCTTCAGAACGGGATGGTAGATCCCTCGCTTCGCTCGGGATGATGCGTGGCAGGGAGTCCCGTTCTCCCGTTCCCCCGTTCCCCCGTTCCCCCGTTCCCCCGGCTAACGACTAACGGCTGGTCTACCAAGTCCAATGCCCTCCAGCAACCGCCGGAACCGCGGCTGGTCCCGGATCGGGTCATAGATGGGGTCCACACTCAGGGCGAAGGCGAACCCCGATCGCCTGGCGACGGACTCTTCGAGGGCATCCAGCGCGCGCTCAGTATCTCCCAAGCCGAGCGGGATACTGCTGCGCCATGGGTTGGCGGAGATTTCTTCGAGCAGGGCCTGGGCCCGCTCCCGCTCGCCGAGCATCCCGTACGCCAGGCCCAAGATGCTCAACATGTACTCCGGTCGTCCGACCCGCGTGCACGCACCCTCCAACAGCCTGACCGCGTCCGCCGGCCGACCCGCCACCACGTAGCAGCGGGCGAGCCATACATTGCTCAGGATGTTGTCCGGGTTCATCTCGAGCGTGGCCTGCAACTGGGTAATGGCTTCGTCGAAGCGGCGGGCCCAGTACAGACAGCGACCGACCACCTGGTGAATGCTCAGCGAGAGGGGGTCCATCGCCTCGGCGGCCCGCGCCCGCCGCACGGCCTCGTCGACCTGGCCCTGTGAGGCCAGGTAGATGGCATACCACACGTGTCCCAGCGTATTCCTGGGCGCGAGGTCGATACCCCGCCTGATTTCGGTTCCCGCCCGTGCCCAATCATGGTCATAGACCAGGGCGACGATTCCCAGGATCGTGTGGGCCTCGCCCAGGGTCGGGTCCAGCTCGAGCGCCCGCCGTGCCGCGGCCTGGGCCTTGGGCATGGCCTCGGCGGGATCGGCGTCCCCGAACTCGGCGAATCCCAGCAGCGCCCAGCACTCGCCCACGCCGGCGAACGCCCTGGCGTACCCCGGGTCCAGGCCAATCGCTTCCTCATAGTAGGCCATGCCCCGCCGCAGACCTTCGGCGGTCCGGCTTTGTACGTAGTAGCGCCCCTTGAGGTACAGGGTGTAGGCATCGAGGTGGCCGGTCCCTGGCGCTGCGAGCGGCGCCTGCTCCGCCCCGAGCAGTTTGAGCTTGAGGGCGTCGGCAATGGTGCGCGAGATTTCGTCCTGCAGGGCGAACACGTCCTCGAGGTCGCGGTCGTAGGTCTCGGACCAGAGCTGGTAGCCGTCGCCGGTACTCACCAGCTGGGCGCTGATACGGAGCCGGGTCCCGGCCTTGCGGACGCTCCCCTCCAGTACCGTGGCCACCCGGAGCCGCTCTCCGATCTCCTTGATATCCCGCTCCTTCCCCTTGAACGAGAAGGTGGACGTGCGGGCCGCCACCCTGAGCCCGGGGAGCCTGGCCAGGGCGCTCATCAACTCCTCGGTCATGCCATCGCTGAAGTATTCGTTGTCCGGGTCGGGGCTCAAGTTGATGAACGGCAGTACCGCGATCGAGGACTGCTCGCCACCTGGCGTGCTCACACTGGCCGTGTCCCCAGCCTCCAGCGCCGCCAACGCGGTGGCCAGCTCGGTGGCATTCGGATATCGCTGAGCCGGCTCTCGCGCCATCGACCGCCGCACGATCGTCTCCAGGCCCGCGGGCACCGCGGCCCGTACCGTGCCGAGCGCGGGTGGCGTGTCCATCAGGTGGTGCGCCATGATGGCTTGCAGCGTCCGTCCGGTGAACGGCGGCTTCCCGGCGGTCGCTTCGTACAGCACGCACCCCAGGCTGTAGATGTCGCTCCGCCCGTCCAGCGTCGGGTCGCCCTCGATCTGCTCCGGGCTCATGTACATCGGCGAGCCGACGGGCGCCCCGATTTCGGTGATCCGGCCGTCACCCGCCGCGTCCAGCGCCCGGGCAATTCCGAAGTCGGTGACCACCGCATGACCCGAGGAGAGCAGGATATTCTCCGGCTTGATGTCCCGGTGGATGATGCCCCGTTCGTGGGCATAGGCCAGCGCCTCGGACACCTCGCGGCCGATACGCACCACCTCCCCCACCGGCAGGGCTCCCTCCCGCGCCAGGCGATGCCGCACCGACTCCCCCGGCACGAACGGCATGACGTAGAACAGGAACTCTCCCGCCTCGCCCGAGTCGTACAGCGGGACGATGTGCGGGTGGGTGAGCCCCGCGGCCAACTCGATTTCCCGCAGGAACCGTTCGGCACCTCGCACCAGGCCGGGGCGCAGCACCTTGAGGGCTACCGACCGCCGGTGCCTGAGATCCGTGGCGAGGAAGACGGTCGCCATTCCCCCGTGCCCCAGCTCCCGCTCGAGGGCGTAACGTTCGCCGAGCCGGCCACGCAGTCGGGCGAGCAGGTCCGGCGGGCCCGGATGAGCCTGACTGTCGTCGCTCATCCAGTCCTCCTCGGGCCATCGAGTTGCTTCCGCAACCCTTCGACGATTTGTTGGGCGGGGTCTTCCTGGCTGGCGAACCGATGGTGCATGGTGCCTTCGAGACTCTTCGACCAGATCCGGTAGCCGTCACCGGTATTCACCAGACTAGGAGTGCTGAGTGGCGGCTGACCGGCGAACGCTAGTGTACGGCGCGTACGGGCGATGAGCAAGCTGGGCCGGGGAGAACGGGGGAGAACGGGAGAACGGGAGAACGGGAGAACGGGAGAACGGGAGAACGGGGCCGTAAGGTCGCGAAAGGCGCGTCCTGCGCCACCTCATCCCGAACGCGCGCAGCGAATGAGGGATCTGCTCCAAAGTGCTGGTGGCTGTGGGCGACCCCCCAGGACGGGATGGTAGATCCCTCGCTCCGCTCAGGATGAGGAGGTGGGTGCTGGTGGCGAGAGGCGAATCCCGAGCATAGTCACACCCGTTCCCTCGCTGCGCTCGGGATGATGAGGTGCGAGGCAGTCCCGTTCCCCCGTTCCCCCGTTCCCCGTTCCCCGGCCCCCGTCCCGCCCCCCGCACTTCAAGGTTGCGCAAACCTCCGGCGGACTACAGGCTATGCGGTGGTGGCACCCCTGGAGTGGACCCCCCAAACCCTAGGAGATGACCATGGCCCTCATGGACCGGGTGAAGAACATTCTGCTCACGCCCAAGGCGGAATGGCCCGTGATCGACGCCGAAGAAGCCAGCGTGGCATCCATCTACACCCGTTACGTGATCCCGCTCGCCGCGATCGGGCCGGTCTCCTCGATCATCGGGTGGACGGTGTTCGGCATGCAGATCCCGTTCGCCGGCTCGTACCGCATCCCCATCGGGTTCGCCGTCCGGAACGCCGCGTTCCAGTACGCGAGCGCGCTGCTCATGATATTCATCCTGGCGCTGATCATCGACGCCCTGGCCCCCAACTTCGGCGGCCAGAAGAGCCAGATCCAGGCCCTCAAGGTTGCCGCCTACTCGGCCACGGCGGCGTGGGTGGTCGGGATCTTCTCCCTCATTCCCAGCATGGCCTTTCTCGGCATCCTCGGCCTCTACAGTCTGTACCTGCTGTACCTGGGGCTCCCCGTCCTCATGAAGGCCCCGGCCGAGAAGGCGATGGGCTATACGGTGGTGGTGATCGTGATCGCGATCGTGCTCGGATTCGCCTTCGCGGCGATCACCGCGAGGCTCATGTGGTCGCCGGCGGTGGGGATGCCAGGGATGCCGGGGATGCAATGAGGAGTGAGGAGTGAGAAGTGAGAAGTGAGAAGTAAAGAAGTGAGCGGTAAGCGGTGGGGGGGGTGAGGGGTGAGGAGGAAGAAGCCGACTCCTCCTCCTCATCCCGAACCCGCGTAGCGGGTGAGGGATCTACCACAACGTGCTGGTGGCCTGAGCGGCCGCCGAGGACGGCACGGTAGATCCCTCGCTGCGCTCGGGATGATGAGGTGAGGTGTTCCTCGGGAAGATGAGGCGGGCTCTGCTGGCTGACAGCTTGCCAACCGCAGAGTAATACCAAATATTACTCAGTATGACCAAGTCCAAGATCGAACGGATCTCCATCACCCTCCCCGCCGATCTGGTCCGGTTCGCGGACCGGGAGGCGAAACGGCTGGGGCGGCCGCGGAGCTGGGTGATCGCGGAGGCGCTGAGAGGGGCGGCGGGGCTTCCCTTACAGGCAGAGGCTTCGACGGTCCGGGAGCAGGTCCGGCCACCGTACGGACCCATCGTCCCGGGTCTCGGTGAGTACCGAGCCAACCAGGTGAAGCTCGACCTCGCCCTGACCCCGGAACGGCGGGTACGGGCCGCGGAGGGCTCGGTGCGATTGGGCGAGCAGGCGCACCCCAGGGCTCCGCGCCGCACCCTGATCTTTTTCGATCGCTTCGAGGACTATCTCGCCTGGAAGAGCAAGGGCCGGATCGAGATATGACCGCCGAGCCGGAGACCCGAGTGGCCCGGGTGTGCTGGAGACTCAACGCCGAAGGCGCCAAGTACGTGCTGGTCGGCGCCGCGGCCATGCAGCTCTGGGGGACGACCCGGGCGACTCGCGACGTCGACATCCTGATCGAGCCCACGCTTGAGAATGCCCGCCGGGTGCTGGACGCGCTGTCGACGCTCACCTGGGGCGTGGCCAGCGAGTGGCTCGCCGAAGAGATCGTGAAGCGGCCGGTCACGATCATCGGCGACTCCCCGCAGGTGGATATCCTCACCGTCGCCTGGTCGGTGCACTACCGGGATGCGGCGCCGGCGGCGACGGTGTTCGAGGTCGAAGGCGTGAAAATCCCGGCGGCCTCGATCGAGCACCTGATCGCGTCGAAGCGTACCGGACGACTGCAGGACGCGGCGGATATCGAGGTGCTGGAGGAGATCAGGAGGTTGAGAAGTGAGAAGTGAGCGGGAATGGGCCACTCTACGTCCTATCGCACTTCTCATTTCTCACTTCTCACTTCTCACTTCTCACTGCTCACCGCTCACTGCTCACTGCTCACCGCTTACTGCTCACCGCTCACCGCCTCACTCCTCCTCGCCCCACGCTCGATCGGCCTTCCGCTCCTGTTTGAGCGCGCGGAAGAAGTCCCGTTCGGCGGCCCGCTGCTCGGTGGTGCACTGGCAGATGAATTCGATGTGCCGAGCGCGGACCCGGACCCGGGAGCCCCCCAGGTCCACGAAGGTGACCCACCGTGGCCGAAACTTGCGGTCGAGGCAGGCCTCGATGAACCGCGCCATCTCGGTGCTCACGTACCAGGTGAAGTTCTCTCCCACGACGATGAAGTAGTCACCCGCATCCGGTTGAGCACCTTCCTCGCCAAGGCGCTGCCGAAGGCGGTTCATGGTTCCTCCCTATCAGCTATCAGTTATCAGTTCCTATCAGCTATCAGCTGTCAGCTGTCAGCTATTGGCCGTTGGCTATTCGCTATTCGCTGTCACGCCAGCTGGCGTCTGTTAACCGATGGATGCATGTGGGGGGACCAGCGAGTGAGTCCGGAAGGACTCGAACCTTCAGCCTGCCGATCAGAAGTCGGCCGCTCTGGTCCTGTTGAGCTACGGGCCCAGGAGAGTCCTCGTTCGCGAAAGCCCCGGAGGGAGTCGAACCCTCAGTCTCCCGGTTCGAAGCCGGGCGTCGTCGTCCGTTTGACCACGGGGCTGTGAAGTGAGAAGTGAGAAGTGAGAAGTGAGAAGTAACCCCCTCGACGCACAACTCATCACCTCACACTTCCCACTCTCGCTTCTCACTTCTCACTTCTCACTTCTCACTGTAGTTCAGTCCTTATACGGATCAAACTCATCCGCCCCTGCCATGACCACGACCAGCGGCCGGAGCGTATGCAGGACCTCGATCGTGGGACCCTGGGCCGCCAGGACATCCGGCAGCCGGCGGTAGACATGCGGGCTCTCATCCAGCCCTCCACCGCGAAGCACGACACCCTTCTCGGCGACCCACGACCGCATCATCTCGGGCGTGACTCTGCCCTCGCTGAGCACCCGGCCGGTCTTCCGGTGCCGCTTACCCGCCGCGGCGGTCCGGCTCATGACCCGGCCGGCGCCATGGACCGTCGAGAACAGCGCCTTCCGCTGGACATCGGTCACGGTGGGGTCGTTCGACTGCGCTCCCCGGACGATGACCGCGTCGTCGCCCATCGAGCCGCCGATGAAGCCGAGCTGGCCCGGGAAGGCGGGAGTCGCCCCCTTGCGGACCACCACCAACTCCTCGCCGTCGTGCTGTTCCTTCCAGGCGAAGTTGTGATGGTTGTGCACCAGCTCCAGCTCCTGGCCGCCCAGGAGCGACACCACCTTCCGGGCCACCCACTCCCGGCCGGCGTAAGCGTAGCGCCCCGCCAGCTCCATCAGCGCCCAGTAGTCGTGTCCGATGGGCTGATCCAGCCCGAGGAGCACCTCGGTCTCCGGCACCCGCGCGCCCCACGCTGCTCCCTGACTCAGGGCCAGGAAGTTCGAGGCCACCGTGTGACCGAAACCACGGCTTCCGAAGTGCACGCCCACCCAGAGCGCGCCGGTCTCGTCCTCGAACACGTCCACGTAGTGGTTACCGCTTCCGACCGTACCGAGCTGCTGGCGGGCCTTCACCTGCAGCGCCTGACGGTGCTTGGCCGGCACCGCACCCCAGGCCGGGTCCTCGAACAGCGGATCGTCGGTCGGGGCGTCATCGGCCCGGTTCTTCCGGCCCATGCCGAAGCTCAGGGTGTCGGCAATTTCGTCGGCCAGGTTGGTCAGCCGCCGGGCGACCTGGTTGCCGGTGTGGCCCAGGTCGGCCACGGTCTTGTCGGTCCGAATCGCGGCGTTACCGCACGCGATGTCGAAGCCCACACCCACGACCGAGACCGCATTGTCGTAGCCGGCCACTCCGCCGATGGGCATCACGTAGCCCACGTGCCCATCCGCCATCAGGGCCACCTTCCGGGCCCGTTCCGCCACCTTGGCGAGCTGGGCCCGCGTGGCGTCGTCGTGCGTTCCGAAGATCTGCATGGGCCCTCCGAGGTGTGGGGGAAAGGTGAGAGGGTGAAGGTAGAAAGGAGAAGGGAGAAGGGTGAAAGGTGAAGGGTGGACGACACTGACGGCTGATGGCTGACGGCTGACGGCTCTAAGAGAGTGCCCCGGACTCGAACCGGGATCCCCCGCCGTCCGAGGGCGGTGCGCGGCCATTTGCGCCTGCACTCTGTCGGTGGCTTGTGGCCCCGTCGCATTATCGCCTTGTCACATGGACCGGCTGGGATTCGAACCCAGAGTCTCCCCCGTGCGAGAGGGGCGCTCTCCCGTTGAGCTACCAGCCCTGGGGCGCGGAGCTGGGCTTGACCCGTCCGGCCCGGCAGGGCCGGCGCCCGGCGAGGGCCAAGCGGCCGCAGCTCAACCAGCGACCTCCGGTATGTGAGACCGGCGCTCTCCCGGCTGAGCTATCCGCGCGTGTGGTGCTTCAGTTCCCGGCGATGGACTCGAACCACCATATCGAGATTCAGAATCTCGCGGCCTGCCGTTGGCCGAGCCAGGAGTGGCGGCTGAGGGACTCGAACCCCCGCGGGCCGGAGCCGTCGCGTTTACGGCGCGATGCCATCGCCTCTAGGCGAAGCCGCCCCTTTCAAAAAGCCCCAGAGGGGAATCGAACCCCTGTCGCCAGTTTGGAAGACTGGTGCCTCGGGCCACTCGGCCACTGGAGCATACGAGCCGTCAGCCGTCAGCCGACAGCCGTCGGTTATCAGTTATCAGTAGCCCGCGTCGGCGCTTGGACCGGCTCAGCTACAGGCGGAGCGGGTGAGACTCGAACTCACAAGACCGAAGGTCCGGCGGTTTTCGGGACCGCTTCCTCATCCAGCCGGATCCGCTCCTCATCAGGTGGGGCGGACTCGAACCGCCTCCTCGGGGGCCACATCCCCGCGCTCTCCCGGGTGAGCTACCGACCTGAACTGCGGGGGACGGGAACGGGGAGTGCCACTCAACACTCCTTACAGGGATCCCTCGCTTCGCTCGGGATGACAGCAGAACCCGTTCCCCGTTCCCTGTTCCCCGCACTACCAGCTATTGCAGGGGCGGGACTCGAACCCGCGTCACGCGGCTTATGAAGCCGCTGCTCGGCCGCTGAGCTACCCTGCCGTGAGAGTACCGCCGGAGGGATTCGAACCCTCACGGGCACGTGGCCCACGACGTTCTGAGCGTCGCGCGTATGCATTCCGCCACGGCGGCATGATGGCTCTGGCGGGAATCGATCCGTCCGGCCTGTCAGGGCCGGCGCCGGGCGAAGCCCGGCGAGGAGAGCGAGGCCGCGGAGCGGCCGCAGGTCAACCCGCACCGCGCTGGGCTTCAACCAGCCGCTGCGATCCCTCACTACGCTCGGGACAAGCCGGTGAGCTACAAGAGCCAGGACGAAACCGACGGGATTCGAACCCGCACTCTCCCGAGAGACAGTCGGGCGCGCTGGCCGTTGCGCAACGGCTCCTGGCCTTGAGCCATTGCGAGGCGCGGATCGGCCGACGCAATGACGGAATCGATGGCACGGCGAACGAATGACGCCCCCATCCGGGAGTCGCGTGATCTCGTGTGAGAACGCCATTCGGGCGCCGGCCATGGGTGAGGCAAGAGGCTGTCAGCCGACAGCCGACAGCTTTCCATCACATGCATCCATCGGTTGTCAAAGAGCCTGGGCTGGTCCTGAAACGCCGATCGCCCCACCCGGCGTCTGGCGCGCAGGTGGGGCGATCGCTCATCCCCTTCGGGAGAGGAACGTGACCTTGGACCCTACGGTCCCGGGTCGTTCCCTCCCGCCTGCATGCGCTTGTTCTGTCCGTACCGTGAATCTCGACCGCCTTCATCGAGTCGACCCAAACCGATGGATCGACCACTAATCCTGGTGCTCACCCCGTCCGCGTCAGGCAACCGCGGTGCGAACGCCACGCCCACTCGTCCCGCCCTGACCGCCGGGCGCACTCTGCCCCTGTCAGCCACTATGGTGGCTGCTGGCGTGGCTGATTGGCCGCGACCTGTACGGCAAAGGTGTGATGGCACTTTGGCGGTCATCAAATGGTCCATTCTCGGTTCAGTCGAGTCGGTCTTACTCCCAGAAAACAATAAGTCGCGTCTCCGAGGTCTCGCAGCGAGCACCTGGCTCTGCTGCTGCAGTCTGGATGCCGGCGCCGACGGCGCCTGACATCAAACCACGGACCTACGGGACGCGACTCCCGGTCAAGCGGAAACCAGTCTAGCAAATGGAGCCGGTTTGCGCAAGGTTTCTCCATGTGAGGTGGCCCCGGAAACCGTCAGGGGGGCCCGGTGACCTTCGCGCCGGTCGCCGGGTCTGAGTAGGTGGCCCCCGGCCGGAGCTCGACCCGCACCGGTCGTTCAATTCATTGCGAGCAAGGACCTTATGCGTAGCACCGCCATCGCGGTAATCGCCCTCGGACTCAGCGCCTGCAAGACCGACGTGCCACCGTCCGCCAACCTGGAGGACGGCGGCGATCCTCCCGTCACCGTGACACTCAGCCGGGGGGATACCGCCCTGGTGGCCGGCATCCCGTTGACGTTCACGGTGGTACTGGAGGACTCACGCTGCCCGGTCGACGTGGTGTGCGTCTGGGCCGGGAACGCGGCGGTGGAGCTCGCCGTAGGACCCCCGGTCGGCACCTCGGGACCTACCCATCAGCTCATCCTGAACACCACCGTGGGCACCCGGGTGGGCGAGGCCTGGGGCCTCCGGGTAACGCTGCTCGAGCTCCGGCCGGAACCGGTGTCGACCAGGCAGATCCCGCCGGACGAATACGTGGTGAAGCTGCGGGTGGAGGAGCGGTAGGTTGTCAGCAATCAGCCTTGGCTGTCGGCTGTCGGCTGTCGGCTGACGGCTGATGACTGATCGCTGACAGCGGACAGCGGATAGCTGACCGCTCCCCCCTCTCAGACTCCCTTCACCCTCCCTTCAAGCCCCCCGCCCCACATTATCCTCGGAGCAGTCCGGGATGTCGCGGCACGAAGGCCTACAGGTGCCGCATTCCGCGCACTTCCGCGCACGGGAGGCCGCAATGCCACTCCAGAAACTGAAAGAGTTCCTCGATCAACGGCGGGTGAAGTACGTCACCATCGCCCACTCGCCGGCTCACACGGCCCGGGAAGTCGCCACCGCGGCCCACATTCCGGGCAAGGAGATGGCCAAGACGGTGATGGTCAAGATCGACGGCGAGATGGCGATGGTGGTTCTGCCGGCGTCGATGAACGTGGACTTCGCCCGGCTGCTGGACGCCACCGGTGCCCAGGAAGTGGAACTCGCCAAGGAGCATGAATTCAAGGACCTGTTCCCCGGCTGCGAACTCGGCGCCATGCCACCCTTCGGCAATTTGTTCGGGATGCGCACACTGGTGGCGGAGGAGCTGACCGAGGACGAGGAGATCGCCTTCAACGCCGGGTCGATGACCGAGGTGATCAAACTCACCTACCGGGACTTCGAGCGGCTGGTGACCCCGCGGGTGCTGCCGTTCCGGGTTACGGTTTCGGCAAGGTGAAGCAGGGAGAAGGGGGAACGGGAGGAAGGGGAACGGGAGAACGGGAGAAACGGGGGAACGGGAGAACGGGAGAACGGGAGAAAGTGGAGGCAGGCCCACTGTCATCCCGAGCGCAGCGAGGGATCCCTGTAATTTCAAGACGCCGCTTGGACCTACAGGGATTCCTCGGTCGCTTCGCTCCCTCGGAATGACAGGCGGGTGGTCCGGGGGTTACTTCCCACCCCTCACTTCTCACATCTCACTTCTCACTTCTCACCGCTCCTTGGTCTTGTCCAGCATCGCGTCCAGCGCCCGCTGAATGGCCCGGGACGAGCCGACGCCCACCGCCAGCGCGAATGCCACGCCGATCGCACCGAAGCCGATCAGGAACGCGGACAGCACGATCTGCCGGGCGAAGTCGAGCTGCCACAGCGCCAGCGCGCCCACCACCGCCAGCAGCGCGCTCTTGAAGATCTTGGAGACCAGGCGGGCGCGGCCCACCCCTTCTTCTTCCAGCGTGTCTTCCACCCGGTCGGCCAGGGTATTGGCGAGCAGCAGACCGACGCCGGCGATCAGCAGCACCATGGCCAGGTTCGGCAGATAGAACAGCACCTGGGCCACCTGCCGGGAGAGCACGTCCAGGCCCCAGATCTGGAGCGCGTTCTCCAGGAACACCAGCACGATCAGCCCCATCACGACGCTGCCCACCAGGTTGTAGAGTGCCGACCGCACGTCGCCCTTGGCGAAGGCGGCCCGCCATGACTGGGTCCCGCCCAGCCGGTCCAGCCGGAGCCAGACCAGGGCGCGGATCACGGCCCGCTTGGCCAGCCACCCCACGCCCATGCCCAGCAGCAGCACCACCAGGCCGCCCGCCAGCGTCGGGAGATACTCGGCGAGTCGGCTCTGGAACTCGGCGAGGGTGCCGGAGGAGGGAATCTGATTCATGGCCTACTTCCTCGAGAAGAAGACGTCTTCCAGCCGGCGGGCGCTCTGCTCCTGCACGGCCCGCACCACGATGACAGGGTTGCGCTGGCGGCTGGCGATCAGCGCGGGGATGGTCATGCCCACCAGCGGCACCACCGGCCCGCTGGAGGGTGCGCCGATCAGCACCAGCTCGTCCCGGCCGATGGCGCGGATGAGACCACGGGCGATATCGCTCGACCGCAGCACCTCCAGTGCCTGGCCCGACTCCGCCTCCTCCACCACCGCCCGGGCCTCGGCGGTGCGTTGCTCGGCTTCGGCGTCGGTGAGGGTGCGTTCGACCACGGTGAGGGTGCGGATGCCGGCGTCGAACCACTCGCCGAAGGCGGACGCCAGCCGCGCGGCCAGCGTGGCGTTGGCGCCCTTGGTGACCGGCACCACCACCCGCTCCACCTTGTCGCGGTCGATCGTCCCGTAGACCACGGCGACCTGGCAGGGCGCGTCCTCCAGCACCCGCTCCACCACCGACGGCACCAGCCGCTCCAGCATCGACTGCTGCCGGGGCTGCCCGATGACCAGGAAGTTGCAGTCGGCCTCGCGCGCGGTCCGCACCAGGGCGGCGCTGACCCGGCGGCCGATTTCCACCACCGGTCGCGCGTCCACGCCGCGTTCCTTGGCGTAGCGCACCGCATGCTCCAGCCCCTGCACCACTTCGCGCGGCAGCGGCAGCTCGGCGCTGATCGGCTCGCCGTCGGGCACTTCGACCACCGTCACCACCACGACCTCGCCCTTGTGAGTCCGCGCGATGGCCAGCGCGGTCTCCATGAGGCTGGGCATATGGCGGACGTCCGACAGCGCCACCAGCACCCGGTACTCGTCCCGCTCGATCCGCTCCATCCACGAGGTGCGGGCCTGGAAGGCGGTCTCCCGTTTCCGGCTGTAGGCGATGTAGAACAGCCATCCCGCCACCATCCAGCCGCCGGCCGCCAGCCAGGCGAGCGGATAGCCGACGAACATGAACACCGCCACGAACAGCATCGCCACGATCGCCACGATCGGGGTGAACGGCATGAACGGCACCTTGTAGCCGCGATCGAGATCGGGCCGGAGCTTCCTGAGCCGGATCAGGGCGACGTTCACCCCGCCGAACAGCAGCAGGAACATCACGCTGGCCGCGGCGGCCACGTCCTCGATCGGGAGGGCGACGGCCATGCCCGATGATGAGGATGGTCGAGACCAGGATGGCGACGTGCGGGTGTGCCCTTGGTCGGGTGCACCCGGGCCACCGCCTGCGGCAGGCTGGCGTCGCGGGCCATGGCGAACGCCACCCGGGAGGAGGAGTAGATCGTCGCGTTGAGGGCCGAGAGCGTCGACAGCAGTCCGCCCACCAGGATGACGATCCCGCCCCCGATGACGAACTGATCGGCCGCGGCCACCAGGGCGACTTCCTTCTCCTCACCCAGGAACCGGGTCACCGACATGCCGGCCGGCGGGGTCACCGCGCCGATGGCCACCAGCGCCACCAGCAGGTAGATCGGGATCACGATCAGCAGCGACAGGAACACCGCCCGGGGCACGTTGCGCTTGGGGTCTTCCACCTCTTCGCTGGTCTGGGCGATGATCTCGTAGCCCTCGAAGGCGATGAAGGTGAGCCCCATGGCGGCGAACACGCCGCCCCAGCCGCTGGTCATGAACGGCGTGAACGAGCCCTGCCAGCCGGTGCGCTGGGCCATGGTCCAGAGCCCGGCCACGATGAACGCGCCGATGATGGCGATCTTGCCGATGGTGACCACGTTGCCGGCCTTGCCGGCCTCCGACGCGCCCCGGTAGTTGATGAAGGCGAACACCGCGCAGGCGCCCACCGCCAGCCAGATCTCGAGCGGGGCGAGCGGTGGGTGGATCTCCGGGATGCCCATGACGACCAGCACTTCCCGGAAGTAGGCGCCGAAACCGAGCGCATAGAGGGAACAGGCCACCGCGTGGGCGAACCAGTCCATCCAGCCGGCCAGGAAGCCGCTGGGATCAGGCAGGGACTGCTTGATCCAGAGGTAGCCGCCGCCGGCCCCGTGGACCGCCCCGCCCAGCTCGGCGTAGGCCATCGCGGTGAGCAGGGCGACGAAGCCGTTGAGCAGGAACACCAGCAGCAGCGCCGGGCCGGCGACCCCGGCCGCGATGCCGGTCAGCACGAAGATGCCGGCCCCGATCATGGCGCCGACACCGATCATGGTGACGTCGATCAGCCGCATCTCGCGGCTCAGGCGGACTTCGACTGCCACGCTCGCTCCGTGCTTGAGGCCCGACGAGTGTACCGGCGAAACCGCGAGGCGGCAAGGAGGGAGAAGGGTGAAAGGAGAAAGGAGAAGGGTGAAAGGTGAAGGGTGAAGGCAATCTCCTCATCCCGAATCCGCGGGGCGGGTGACGAGTGGCGAAGCCCTGCCCCTCACCTCCGCCCCGCTGGCCCCAGCCGTCGAGTGGCGGCCAGGATCGAATCGCGCCGGGGCTGGAACTGGGGATCGGCGCCCTCCCAGGTCTGCAGCACCTTCCTATAGTAGACCAACGCGCTGTCGGGCCGCCCGGCCGAATCGAAGGCCTCGGCCAGCCGGGCCTCGAGGTCGGTTCGAGTGATATAGAGGTTGGAGCCGACCGTCCCGCCACGAATGGCTGACCGGAGAGTCCCAATGGCGTCGGTCGGCCGGTGGGTCCGGAGGCAGGCACCGGCCAACTCATAGTTGCTGCGGGTAAAGCCGATCACCGGACTCACGATGGCCCGCCGGAACCAGTCCGCCGCCTCGGAGTCTCGGCCACCGATCCGGGCGAGCAGGCCGCGGACATAGGCGTGCAGGTTCCGGTCCCGAGCGTGGGCCACGCGTCGGCCCATGACCTCCATACTGTCGGCGAGAAGCCGGAGTCGCGCCGTGTCGCCAAGCTGCGCCAGCGCATCGGCCGCGTGCACCCAGGCCCAGATCCGGTCGCGAGCGCGGAGCGAGGCATCGATGTTGCCCTGCTGTCCGACTGCGATCGAGTCGAACAGCGCCGCCGCAGCTCGATACTGCCCCAACTCGAAGAGGATCTGCGCCTCGAGCAGCGCATTGTAGGGCGCCGCCCCCGGGAGGAGCCGTTCCTTGATCCCTTTCCGGTAGTCACGGGCCAGGGGCAGCGCCTCACGGAGCCGGCCCAGCTGCCGGAGCACGACCGCGAGATCCCACCGCGCCTGGGCCCGGTATATGAGCGGTGCGGCCTCCACCTCGACTCGGAGCAGGCGCTCAACCTCCGCATACTCCCGGTTGCTGGACCGCACGCTGATCAGGTACCGGCGGTTGGCGGGGTTGGTGGGCTCCAGCGAATCGGCGGTCCGAAGTGCGGCCAGGGCCGAGTCCATGTGATGCTCGGTCACGTACACGTGGGCCATGACCCGCCAGGCCATGCCCGCCGCCGGCTGGCGCCGGACCCACTCGCGGATAATGGCGCGCGCCTGGGTCTGCGAATCCACCGCGAAATAGATGTTCCCGAGCGCCGCGTAGGCCTCACACAAGCGACAGCGCTGACCCGTAACTCCCGAGCCCAGCGAATCCAGCGCTATCACCCGCCGAAACGGCGCCACGGCCTGGAGGTAGTTCCCGAGCAGCACCGCCCCATGCCCGGCGTAGTAGTAGCCGTCGACTTCCTCGGGATACCGGATCATGAGCGTTTCGGCGACGGCGGCCAGTGCCGGCGAGGTGTTCTGGGCCCCCCATTCGGCCTGGATGACCAGTCGTTCCCGATCGCCCGCGCGGCGCGACAGCTCCACCGCTCGCCGGAGCCGGTCGAGGGTCTCGCTCCGGGAGCCGGACGTGGTGGCGCGGCCGTAGTAGAACGCCGCCTGGGCGAAGCCGGAGTCCAGCTCCAGCGCCTGGCGGAAGAACCGCTCGGCCGAGGCCAGGTCGTTGTCGTAGAACTTGCGGAGACCCTCCTCGTAGGCCTTGTAGGCCTCGACCGATGTGGTGGACACCTGTGCGAGCGAGCTCGCCGGTCGGGCACCGCCAAAGTCCGACACCAGGCCGACGGTGCCGCTGTCCACCAGCGCAAAGAGGTCGATCCCTTCCACCTTGTAGGCCCGAATCACGGCGCCGCTCGTCAGGTCCACCCGCCGGAGGTCCAGCCGGTAACGATTCGGGGCGATGGCATATAGCGATCCGTCAATCACCTCGGCGGCACCGGCCTGCCGGGCGGCGGCGCTCACTACCGAGCTGGAATCGCCGACGCCCCCGAGCTGCTGGCTCAACTCGAGCATCCGGGCGTTGCTGATCACCCGGAATCCTTCCCCGCGCGCCAGATTGGTCGCCAGCATATCGGCGAGCGGCCGGCCCAGCCAGCCCGGCTGTTTCCCGGTGTAATCGGCAATCAGCCCCACTGCGATGACGGTTCGTCGGGTCCCTTCAGGCGGCGGCTGGCGGCTGAGCAGGCCGACCCCAAGCGCGACCGCACCCAGCGCCGCCAGCGTGAGGGCCAAGGGGCTTCTCCACCGCTGCCACTTCGATCCGGGCCAAAGACCGGTCCGCTCACTCGGGGAGGGACGAGAGGTCACGATCTCCTCCGCCTTCGCCGGCCCTGGCGACACCCCTCGTGGCGTCCCGGCCTCGCCTGGCTGGGGGTCCGTGAGCGCGCGGCGAGGCGCGGCTCGTAACCGCTCAGCGAGTGCGGTCACGTCCGGGTCGGGCGGCAGCCCCAGCTCCTGCTTCACCATCACCTCGTGCACCCGGGCGTGCTGCAGCGCTTCGACGACGGCGCCCTGGGCAGCGAGGGCCTCCATCAGGCTGACCGCGATCCTGGCGTTGAACGGATCCTGGGCGGCCCGGCGCCTGAGGAACCCGACGACAGCCTGGAGATCCCGGCGCTCCGCCGCGCGCCGGGCGGCGGCTTCGAGCACCCGTCCGTACTCGTGGCCGAGGGCGTCCCGCTGTTCTTCCGCCCAACGCTCGAAGTTGTCCGCCCGGGGCAGATGGAATCCCTGGAGGAACGGCCCGCGGTAGCACTCGACCGCCTGTTCGGGAGCGTCGCCTCGGAGCGCGGCGTGGAACTCGGCATAGTCGGAGACGATGAGCTCGCGGTTGAGCCGCAGCTCCTGCTGGCCGTGGAAGAGGTCGTCGGCCCCAAGATCGTGGCGGAGGGCGTACAGCGCCTGAGTCAGGGCGTGGCGGCCTCGCTGCTCGTCATTGTCAGGCCACAGGTAGGTGAGGATCTGCTCGCGGCTCACGCCCCGCTCTCCTGCCACGGCCAGGAGCGCGAGTATCGCCAACCGCCTCGGTTGGGTCGCGGCTCCCGTCAGCGGCCGCTGTTCGGCGGTCACGTAGAGCCCGCCTAACACGTTGATTCGGAGCACGTTGGCCAAAGTGACTCTGGGGTGACAGCCGGGGGACAGCCGGCGTGACCGGCGCTCATATACTAGGCCTCGTTCAACCGGCGGGCAACGCACCGGACGATCAGGCGGCCAGCCCGAGGGCGAGGAAACACCGCAATGCGAGTGACACTCTGCGTTCTGGCGGCAGCGTGCGGGGCGTTGGAGGGCTCGGGCCTCGACTTCGCACTCCAGGTACGGGGCACGGTCAACGTGATGGCGCGCGGCAGCGCCGAGGTCGGGCCCACCGGTCCTCCCGGCGAACCCTATTACACCATCACCCTCGGTGGTCCGGATGGAGATGCGGCGGTGGTTTTCACTCGGGCCGGATCTGATTACCCGCCGGTCGGGGAGTACCCGGTGGGGGAACGCGAGTTGACCGAGGGTGGCTTCAGCGGCCTGGTCATCACGGGGAGGCCGGCCCATCCGACCGGCGTCTTCAGAGTCCAGAGTGGCAGACTCACCATCACCGCGGGAGCGGCAGACGAGCTGGCGGGTCGCTTCGAACTTCGAGCCGTCGGGTTTCTGACGGAGGCGCCGGACGCTGACGACCGCAGCGTCACCGTGGACGGGAGCTTCACTGTCGGCGCGCCGGGAGGCGAAGCTCATTCCTCGCGCACTCCGGGAGCAAGCCAGTGAGCCCGAGCTGCCAGCGGGCCGCCATACGAATCCGAACCATCATCGTGCGACACCCCTCTGCCGGAGGACTCGATTCATGAGAAGCCATCACTCACCCCACGTTGCTGGGCGGCACGCCCTGGCCGCCGGACTTGCGGTAATCCTCGCCGGGTGCGGCGACACCATCACCAACAACAACTCGGGCCCCGCCACGTTTACTCCCGACCCGATCGTAACCCACGGGGGCCTGCAGGCAGCGCTCACCACCGCGCTCTCCAGCACCAACGGCGGCCTCGACTTCCCGATGTGGGCGACGGTCGTGGACCGCGCCGGAGTCGTCGTGGCCGTGGTCAACAGCGGCACCGCGGTGGACGATCAGTGGCTGGGGAGCCGCGCCATTGCGGCTCAGAAGGCGAACACCGCGAACGCGTTCAGCCTCGACGGGTTTTCCCTCTCGACGGCCAATCTCTTCAGTGCGGTGCAGCCGGGCGGCAGCCTGTTCGGGCTGCAGGAGAGCAATCCGGTCAGCACCGACGTGGTGTATGGCGGCGACCAGTCTCAGTACGGCACCGTGAACGATCATATGGTCGGCAAGAAGCCGGGCGGAGTGAATGTCTTTGGCGGCGGCCTGGCGCTGTATCACGCCACCACCGGCCAGGTCATCGGCGCTGTCGGCCTGAGCGGCGACACGTCCTGCGCCGACCACAACATCGCCTGGCGGGTACGGCATGCGCTGAACCTGGACAACGTCCCTGCGGGAGTGGCGCCCGCTGTGGGCGCCAACCCCGCCGGCAGGGACAACATCATCTTCGACATCAGCCCGGTCACTGGCGTCAGCACCGGTGGGTTCGGACATCCGACCTGCCTGGCCGGGGCCGCCGACTCCACGTTCGGCACCAACTTGCCGACCACGTACCCGCTCGGCTCCACGCCGTGAGCGGGTCAATCGACCCATCCTGGAGGGCACAGGCCCATGCGTACAAGCACTGCGATGTCCTTCACCGTGTGGCTGCTTTCGCTCCCGGCATCCGGGGCCGCCCAGGCTTCGCAGGACACGCTACCCGAGCGGGTGGTCGCCCGGATGCTCGACCTCTTCGATCACGATGAGCATGGCGCCCGGAGCAGACTCTACGATTCGGTCTACTACTTCCAGGACCTCATGCTACCGCCCGCGGGTCATCCCGATCGTCCGGCAGCGATGTCTCCCGAGGAGCGAGCCCGCCGGTGGAGTAGTCAGGCGGCCACCAGGGATCCGGGTCCTCCGCGGCACCGCAAAGTGCTGCAGCGAATGGTGGCCGGGCGGTTCGTGGTGCATCACACGGTAGCCGACCAAAGCCCATAGGACATCGGGAGGTTCCAGGTGCGAGTCCCTTTCGCGTGCGTAGCACTGATCGTCGACCTGGCCGGTACCGTCTCGTTACGCGCGCAATCGCCGACGCCGTCGGCCCGGGTCGCGACCGCCGTGGTGCCGCTGCCTGCCAGCCTGCGGGCCGGTGCCGGCGTCGTGGCCCTGGACGACGACGGGCAGCCTCAATGGCTGCGGCCGAGTACCAACGGAATGGTGTGCATAGCGGACGCACCCGGAGACGCGGTGTTGAGCGTCCAGTGTTATCACGCGTCGTTCATCCCCGTGGTCTACCGGATGAACCAGCTGGTCGCGGCCGGGGTGCCGGAGGCGGTACTGGACCGGACCATCGAAGCGGAGATCCAGGACGGTACCCTGAAACTCCCCGATGGCCCCACCACCAGCTATCTCATGTTCGGGCCGATGGCCGCGTACGACCCGAGCACGAATACCGTCGGCAATGCGCTCATTCTCGGGCACAGGATCCAGGTGCCGCACGGCACGCCGGCCGCTACGGGCCTGCCGACGTCCGATGATGGCGTGCATCCGTACCTGATGGCCTCAGGCACCTACTACGCCCATGTGATGGTCCAGTCGCCATCCCGTGCGCCTCTGACATCGACCCCGTGCAGCAAGCAGATGGGACTGCCGGGAAGGCCGGCGGGGCCGGCCGACTCCGCGCTGTCGGCGGTAGGCCTGCGGCCACCAAGAGAGGAGCGAGGAACGGATGTCCGATCTCCTTGAACGCCTGCGTGGAGCTCTGGCCTCCCGCTACACGGTCCAACGGGAGTTGGGCGAGGGCGGGATGGCCAAGGTCTTCCTGGCCCACGACCTCAAGTACGACCGGGAGGTGGCCATCAAGGTGCTGCGCCCGGACCTGGCCGCGGACGTCGGGGTCGGCCGGTTTCTGCACGAGATTCAGGTCGCGGCCCGGCTGCACCATCCGCACATTCTGCCGCTCTACGATTCCGATCAGGCCGATGGCCTGGCCTATTACGTCATGCCCTATATCCGGGGCGAGACCCTGCGGCAGCTGCTCAGGCGGGAGCGCCAGCTCCCGGTCCCGGAAGCACTTCAGATCGCCCGCGAAGTCGCCGACGCCTTGAGCTACGCCCATGCGGCCAAGGTCGTCCACCGGGACATCAAGCCGGAGAATATTCTGCTGGACTCGGGACACGCGCTGGTAGCGGATTTCGGCATCGCGCGGGCGATCGGCGAGTCCCAATCACTGACCACGAAAGGTCATGTGGTCGGCAGTCCGAATTACATGAGCCCGGAGCAGGTCGATGGCAGCGAGTTCATCGACGGCCGGAGCGATATCTACAGCCTCGGGTGCCTGCTGTTCGAGATGCTGGTCGGCCAGGCGCCGTTCAAGGGGTCGACGGTGACCGCCATCATCGCCAACCGATTGACCAATCCGGTGCCCTCGGCCCGGGCGTTCCGCGAGCTGATCCCCGAAGCGGTCGACCAGGCGATCAGGAAAGCGATGGCCGCGCTGCCCGCCGATCGGTACTCCACCGCCGCCCAACTGATCGAGGCGCTGGGCACGCCGGCGACCGTGGCGATCGCAGTGGGCGCGGCCCAGGCCATGGTGCAGGAAATCACCGCCGCCAAATCGGTTGCCGTCCTGCCCTTCGAGAACATGAGCACCGACCCCGAGAACGAGTATTTCAGCGACGGCATCACGGACGATATCATCGCCCAGCTCTCGAAGATCAGCGCGCTCAAGGTCATCTCGCGCACCTCCTCCATGCAGTACAAGAAGACCACCAAGAAGATCGCCCAGATCGCAGAGGAGCTTGGCGTGGCCGCGATCCTGGAGGGCAGCGTCCGCCGGGCGGGGCCGCGGGTGCGGATCGTCGTGCACCTGGTCGATCCCAAGAGCGAGAAGCATCTGTGGGGCGAGACCTTCGACCGGCAGTTGACCGACGTGTTCGAGGTCCAGAGCGAAGTGGCGCAGCAAATCACCGGAGCCCTGGCCGTTGCCTTGTCGCCGGAGGAGAAGCAGCGGGTCGAGAAAAAGGCGACCGGAGACGCCGAGGCGTACAACCTGTACCTGCTCGGCCGGTTCCACGTGAACAAGTGGTCCGAGGAACACGTGTTGAAAGCAATCGGGTTCTTCCAGGGTGCCATCGAGAAGGATTCCGGCTACGCGCTCGCGTACGCAGGCCTGGCCGATGCCTATGAGGTGCTCAGCATCGGCCTCAGCGCTACGCCCGCGCTGGGGAACCTGTCGTCGGCGAAATCGATGGCGCTGAAGGCCCTGGAGATCGACGACTCACTGGCCGAGGCCCATACGTCGCTGGCGTACGCCCGGTGGTTGAGCGATCTGGATTGGTCGACAGCGGAGCGGGAGTTCAAGCGGGCGCTGGAACTCAAGTCGAGTTACGTGCCTGCCCTCCAGTGGTACGCGGAGTACCTGGCCGCGCTGGGCCGGCATGACGACGCGCTGGTCCAGATCAAGCGCGCCCAGCAACTCGACCCGCTCGCCGTGCCGGTGAACCGGGCCGTGGGCTGGGTGCTGTATTTCGCCCGCCAGTACGACCAGGCGATCGAGGAACTGCGGAAGGCGCTGGGGATGGACTCGGCGTTCCTGGGCGCGCGACTGGTGCTGTGGTGGGTCCAGGTCGCCAAGGGGGACTACGAGGAGGCGATCGCCGATATCCGCCGGGAGGGCGAGCGGCCCGGATCCGGCACCGTGAAGAAGCTCATGCTGGCGTACGCCTGCGCCGCCGCCGGTAAGGGGGAGGAAGCGCGGGGCATTCTCTGGGAACTGGAAGCCAAACTGGCGAGCGAGGACCGATTGGCGCTGCTGTCGACGTTTGCACTCGCCGCGCTGGGCGAGACCGACCGGGCCTTCCAGCAGCTGGAACGGGCATACGAACATCGCGAGCCCGGCCTGATGTTCCTCAAGGTCGCGCCGTGGCTCGACCCCCTGCGGTCGGACTCGCGCTACGGGACCCTGGTCGAGAAGCTGCGACTCGCCTGAGTCCCTGCAGGCACACCTTCCCGGGCTGGACCCCGCTCAGGGCGCCGCTTCGTCCAGCCGGCCCACCGCCGCGACCACCACCGCCGGCTGCTCCTCATGGATGTACTGGCCGGAGCCCGGCACGCTCTCGATGCCGAAGTCGCGGAGCCGGCGGCCCAGCAGTTCGCGCTGCTCCCGCGTGATCTCGGCCGGATGCTCCACCGCCCCAACCAGCAGCCGCACCGGCACCGTGCACATGTGGAGCGAGTCGACCAGCGATTCCAGCTCCTTCGATTTCGACATCCGGTGAAAGGCGTCGATCGAGCCGTCCAGGTCGCGGGCCTGGCCGGCGGTGTAGCTGCGGATCACGGCATCGGTCACCCAGGTGGTGTCTCCCGAGTTCTTGACGATTTCCTGCCGCACGTCGTGCCGGAGCTTGGATTCGTCCATCGCGAACTTGGCCAGCCGGCTCCCGAACTTGAACGCCCGCCGCATCCCCGGCGTGGCGGCGCTCTCGCTGGGGCCGCCGTCGATCGACAGCAGCCCGCGCACTTGGTCGGGACGGAGGATGGCCAGGCGGAAGGCGATGGCGGCGCCGCTCGACTGGGCCACCACCAGCGCCCGGGTCACGCCCAGGCTGTCGAGTACCACGCTGACCCGCCTGGTCTGGGCGGTGAACGAGTAATCGGCGTGCTTCGGCACCGACGACCAGCCGTAGCCGAGGGGCTCGACCACGATCGTCCGATAGCCGTGTGCGGCCAGCGGAGCCGTGATCATGCGATAGCCGAACGCGGCCCCGAAGATCCCGGGGATGAGGACCACCGGCTGGCCGGCGCCGATGGTGGTGGTGCGCAGGATCTCGCCCGGAGCCACCTCGATGTCGCGAATGACGGCGCTGTCCGCTGGGGCGGCGAGGAGGGCGAGCGGGAGCAGCAGCATGGAGGCCTCGGAGCAGGAGAATGCGCTGGCATCCTGCCCGCGCCGAACCGGCCGTCCCGCAAAGCCGTGCTGGGGAAGGTCTGCGAATCCTAGACGGGTGCACCTCGAATGGCGAATCGGCCGATCTCGCCCGGCACCCGCGGCCTCAATTCGGGCAGGACCGGGGAGGAAGGCAGTATCACCGCCAAGGCGCGAAGCACGCAAAGGCCCGGTGGGATGTCTTGGCGTTCTTGGCGCCTTTGCGGTCGCAAGGCCAGCGACAACGAAGGCGGACCGGCCCGAACCGGAAGAGCTTGCCGGTCTGTCGCTGAAGCGAGTATCACCGCAAAGGCGCGAAGGGCGCGAAGGCCCGACGGGATGTCTTGGCGTTCTTGGCACCTTCGCGGGCGCAAGGCCAGTGAAACGATGGCGGTCCGGCCCAACCCGGAAGCGCTTGCCGGTCCGTCGCTGAAGCGAGTGCAGGCTGATGTCGCTGGAGCGACGTGGTTGCCTGCCAAATGTCACGTCAGTGACACGAGCCGAGGGCCCTTTGGGAGCGCGTCGGCGCCACCCGGAGCCGACGGAGCCCTTGAGGGCGGCTTGGCCGCGAGCTCACGGCCCAGGCTGTGGCCCAATAGGGGAGGGGAGTCGCTTCACCTTCCTGGCGCCTTGGCGGTCGAAGCTGCTGCCCGCGGTGGAATCGTGGATCGGGGCTCCTGGATGCCTCTAGCAGAGACCGGGACTTGGGTGCACATTCTCCGCCCCTTCCCTGGCCTTCCCTCTAAGGTGGAACGAGCGGCCGATGTCCTACACTCTGTGCCCGCGCTGCGGCCGAAAGGCGCTGAGCATCGCGACCCGATGCCCGCATTGCGGCGACCCATTCGAGATTCGGCGCTCGTACAACTCCCCTCGCCCGCGGCTCCGCGAACCGTTCTTCGTTGTTACCATCCTCGCGGTGGTGGCGACCTACCTGGGAATCGACGCCCTGAGGCGCCGTCCGGCGGCGCCGGCAGGCTCCGAGGCGATGTCGATCGGTGTGGATTCGGTACCACCGGCTCAGCCCAGGCGGGCCCGAGCGGTGCCGCTGGCGGCGCGTCCCTCGCCGGCCAGCGAGTCGGCGCCTGCAGCCGCCAGCCCCGATAGCGCCAGTCCCGACGCCGCCAGCCCGGACACGGCCGGCCTGGACCTGGCCAGCCCGAATCTCGCCATCCCGGACCTCGCCAGCCCGGACACCGCCACCCCCCTCGCTGGCCTGACCGGTGGCACCACCGAGTCGTCGTCCGCTCATCAGGAGCGCCGCTACATCACCATCTGGGCCAATGTGCGGGAAGAACGGCGGCCCATAGCTCCGGTGGTGACGGTACTCGAGCCAGGACAACCAGTGCTGGTGGATTCACTCCGCGGGGAGTGGTATCGGGTCGTAGAGGACGGACAGAAGGTGGGGTACGTCTACAGTGGGTTGGTAGCGATGAATCCTCCCGGCGCACGGAACTGATCCCCGACCCACCACCGCCACGGTGCTGCCCCAGGAACGGCAAGGCGGCTGCGGCGAGGGCCGGAGGAATTGGGGACACGATGCAACCAAGATGAGCGCCGGCGGGCTTGCGCGCGAGTGCGAACGGTCCGCTGTCCAGCGGTAAGGGAGGTGCCTGGCGCACAAGAGGCGTCTCCCGTCCGATCCCGGCCAGGATACGCCGGCGCCTTGGTTGACTCCTCCGTCAGCCAGTCAGAACCCGAAACGCAGCCCGGCACCCAGGTAGACATCCGGCAGGGTCGAGAGACTCGCCAGCACTTGAAGTTCCAATGGCCGGCCGGTACCCGGCGCAAGAACGGGATAGCGTCATCTGGATCGAGGTGAAGTGGCCTACTGCGCAATCCGGCCCTTCCGACCGGACACCGCAAGCTGCTCATTGTTGAGGTTCGGCCACTCGAACAGCCCCAGGTTGGTCCCCACGGACGCCGTTTCCAAGCTGTCCATTGTTACCGTGTCCCCAGCAGTAGATTGACCCGTCCGGGGTGATTACTCCGCATGAATGAAACTCTCCCACGCTCAGCGAAGTGAACTTCAAGGGCGATTCCGAAAAGATCGGAGCCGCTGAGAACCGTTGCGAGGGGGCAGCAGGGTCCCCCAATTGTCCGAACGAATTGTCCCCCCAGCAGTATGCCACGCTATCGCTCTCCCGAACCGCACAGGTGTGGGCAGCTCCGGCCCCGATGCTCGCGAACCTCAGTCCGCCGTCGACCGGCGTGGGCAGGCGGCGGCACATGGTCGATCCGTGGGGATGGGGATAGACACTATCCGGCGGGTTTGCAGTATCGGACGTCCAGGCGCAGAACGTCGCGTCCTGCAAAGCCGTGCCGAGTTCTCCATGCTGATTGCTGCCCCAGCAGTATGCGACACCGGAGACGTCCAAAGCGTAGGAATGTGCCTCGAAGTTCACGTCCCACCCCGCTGAGACCGCCGTAAACTCGACGCCAGTCCCGACCGTGCCACCAACCGAGGAACAAGGCAGGACAAGCTCGATTGGCGCTGGGGGTAGCCCCAGCGATCCCGTAGACGTGAGAACCTGTTTCGCGGCACAGCGATCGAGAACCCCATTCAGCATGGCAGGATCCAGTCCCAATTGTCCTACGGTGGCCAATCCCCAACAGAAGGAGAGGAAACCTTGCTGCTGAGCAAGACGGGCAGGACCAGACGGAGGTGAGGGAGGAAGAGGAGGACCTCCACCGGGGAGCCCAATTGCACAGGTATGGCCACCACCGCTCGCGGTGACACTTACAACCGCTACATCCGGGTTTACGGGTCTCGGCAAGCACTGCCGAGTTGCCACGGCGACAAAAATGAAGACGAAGCCGCACGGGACGGTGTCGGGTCTTGCCCGTGACACCCCCAGTTCGCCAAGGCTGTTCTCTCCCCAACAAAGCAAGTTGGACGGCCCACCACCTAGTCTTTGTGCACAAGTATGGTTTCTCCCCACACTTACACTAGCGTACAACAACCCCGCGCCCCCAAGAGCCGGCAGCAGTTGCGGGTCGATGGACCCATTGCCGACCTCGCCGTAATCATTGCTGCCCCAGCAATAGAGCAATCCACCTGCCGCGAGCGCACAGGTCACGTCACCACCTGCGCTGATCTTCGTGAGCTTCGCGCCTGTCAAGCCGCTGACCGGCCCCGGAACCACCCTTTCGGCACCGTTGCCATTTCCGAGCAACCCCCCGGATCCTCCCCAGCAATACGCAACGCTATCGATGCTGATGCCACAGCTGTGCCGTGCACCGGCGCTGACGGCGATCCAGCGTTCCTTCACCGCGATGATGTGAGTCAGGGTGACCGGCTTGGCAATGCCTGTTCCGTCGGTGATCCTTACGGTGATCACAGCAGACCCGCGGCGACGCGCCTTGAGGGTAGCCGAGAGTCCGGCTGCGCGGACCTCGAAGGTGTCGCTCCCCGTGGGGACGGTGTCCTGAACGACCGAGACTACGCCGCTGTCGCTAGAGGCCCAAGTCACCCGCGCACTAACCACCTCGCTGGAACGCCTGTCATCAGCTCGAAGGCGTACCTGAACCCTCGCTGTGTCTGTGTGTGCCATGGTTCCAGGAAAGGCGGCGAGCGGCTCGAGAATGATCCGTGGCACGATTGTCGACGTGAACTCGCTGGTACAGCCGCCACCGACCAGAAGGATTGCCATCGATCCGAGCAGTGGAAAATACTGGAAACGGTCGCCCATATCCGTTCCTATCGCCGCGGCCGGAACTTAATACGGATTCCAGGACCCAATCTACGTCAGGGGAGCGGCTCAGCCCCTGCTTGAGTAGTCGATCGTCCCACACAAGGGGAATCACGTGAGGATATCGCACCTGACGGTCATCCTGCCTCGTGCGCTTATCCAACTCGGGCCGTGCTCGTCGACCGCACAGTGAATCGAGCGCCAAGTCGGCACGTGCTCCGAGACGCGCCGGTCCGAAAAGATCAGAACCCGAAACGCAACCCGGTACCCAGGTAGACATCTGGCAGGGTCGACAGCCTCGCCGGCACTTTGAAGTTCCAGTGGCCGCCCGTGGCTTCGATCGCCACATGGGGGAACAGGGCCAGCTCGAGCGCGGCACCGGCGCCGTAACCGATCACGTCGTTGGATTCCTTCTGCCACAAGGGCTGATACACCGGCCCGCCGGCTCCCGAGACGAAGAACCCGCCGGCGTCGAACCGTCCCTCGACCCGCCCGAACCCGACCTCGGCGAACGGAGTGAACGCGACCGGCCCGGCCTGGAGCCGAAGATCGAAGCCGGCCATCCCGGCCGACACCGCGAGATTCGACGGCGCCAGCCGGAGCAGCACGAGGTGCCAGCCGATCTTCTGCTGCCCGCGGAGGAGGAGCGCCGCGCGCCCGCTCGGGAACCGGCCGGATTCGTAGACCGAGCCGGAGGTCGGCGCCAGCGCGGTGAGGCTGACCCGGGTCTGGTACCCCGCCCTCGGAATGCCGCGGGCCCTGAGCTGTGACGGATAGCCCCAGGCTTTCAGCCGCTGGGTGACCTGCCGCATGCTCAAGGCCCGGCCCTGGGGGTCGCGCTTTTCCACCACCAGGCCCAGCACCTCCCAGTACCGATTGAACAACGCGCCGCCGGAACTCCCGGGACTGATGAAGAACGACTCGAACGCGATGCCCCGCTCATGCACCCCGATCAGCCGGTCGGGGGAGATCGGGGGCTCCCAGCAGACCGCGTCGGGACAGCCCACCGGGAACACCGGATCCCCGATGCGGAGCGCCCACGGATCACCCAGCCGGTCAAACTCGAACCGCGGTCCGCGGATCTGAGTCGGACTGAGACTCAGCACGGCGAGATCCAGGTCGGTATCGGTCTTGTCCACGTTGACAGCCACGGTGTCCCTCGGGGCGAAATGGAAGACCACCCGAATGTGCCCGCCCCGCGTCGCGGCCAGCACCACGTGAGCCGCCGTCGCGATGATCACCCGGTTCGACGCGGCCACTACGATTCCGGCGCCGGTCTGGTCGAGCTCGGTCGAGTCCGTAAACGCGATGACTTTGACGACCAGGTTCGCTGCCCCATCGGGCATGGCCGACCGGTTCTGGGCATCGGCCCTGGACAAGCCACCGAACAGCCCCAAGGCGAGCACTGCGCTGAACAGCTTCACGAGACCGGCCTCCGTCTTGGTAGAACAACCCAGACCATCACGCCGAGCCACAGCAGCGCCAGAGCGATGGTCCGCCAGCGCTGCCCCGTCCACCAGCTCTCCCATTGGGCGGGCATGCCGCCCAGGGCCTCGGGAATCCCGCGGACCGTGCCGTCGACGATGCCGGTAGCCCGGCGGTGTCCAGCGCGACCTTGCCGACCGTGCCCGAGAACTCCGTCAGGGTCAGTTCGCCCCCGGGTACGAGCGGCTTCGATCCCGGAGGCTGTTCATCACCCGGATCGTTCCGCCCGTCACCGTGGGGTTCAGACCCTTGGCCTGATCTCCTTCACGGATCTTCTCCACCCGATCGCGAAACCGTGAGGCCAGCATCGGGGCGAGTCCGGTCTTCTCCGCCTGGCGCGGGTGCAGCTCCAGATCCATTCCGGTGCTCGACGGAATGAGCTGGAGGCGCTGCAGCGTGAATCGCAGGATCTCCGGCGGTGCGCCGGCGATCATCTCGATGGGACCATCGACCGAGACCGGCAGGACTGCGCGGCGTGTCACCCAGCGTCACCCGGAGGGTGGTGTCCCTGAGACCGCCGGACAGGATCACCGAGGTTCCCGCCGGAAATACCATCGGGTCGAAGGAGATGACGCCGGTGCCGGCGCTGTCGCTCTTGGCTGTCAGCCGGATGACCGACTCCTCGAGCACACCCCCCGCGAAGGTACCCACGGCGGGGACGACGATGCTGTCCAGATTGGCGGCCGCCAGACGCCTGAGCTCCGCCACCTCACCCCAGATCGCTTCGCGGTTCCGAGCGTGAAGCGGACCTCCCCGGAGTGAACGCTGACGGCGACTGGGGTCTCCAGGGCGGGTGCCAGCCCCTTTCGCCCCATGACTGCGGCCACCGCCGCCAGTCCAAGAAAGGCAGCGCCCCGGAGCAGATCCCGCGCCCGGGTGCTCAACCATGCCTTGGCCCCGAGCCGCGGAGCCGGTGCCAGCCCTTCGAGCGTGCGGGAGAATTCCTCGGCTGACTGAAACCGATCGCCGGGCTTCTTGGCCAGCGCCCGAAGGATGGCCTGGGAGATCGGTACCGGAAGGTCGGGTTTGGTCTTTCGGGGATCCGGTGGCGGCACCAGAACATGCTGCTGAACCAGGTCCTGTCCGGTCTCGCCCTGAAATGGCAACGCGCCGGTGAACAGCTCGAAGGCCAATACCCCAAGCGAGTAGATGTCGGACCGGTGGTCGATCTGGGGATCGGCCATGGCCTGTTCCGGGCTCATGTACAGCGGCGTACCGAGAATGGTGCCGGCCCGGGTTTCGCCGGCCTGTCCGGACCGGAACGCCTTGGCAATCCCGAAATCCATCAGCAAGGGGCGGTGATCGTCCCCTTCGATCATCACGTTATCCGGCTTGATGTCCCATGGACGAATCCCGCCTTGTGGGCGGCGCTGAGCCCGGAGGCGATGCCATTCACCAGCCGGCCGCCCTCGGACAGGGTGAGCTTGGGATGGGTGCGGAGATACGCCGCGAGCGTCTCTCCCTTGATCAGCGGCATGATGAGGTAGACGAGATCGTCACTCACCCCGATGTCATAGACCTCGACGATGTTGGGGTGCCGCAGCGCGGCCAGGGCCCGCGCCTCCTGCTCGAACCGGCGCACGAATTCCGGACTGACCAGAAACTGGCGCCGGAGCGTCTTGATGGCGACATCGCGCTCGAGCCGGACGTCCCGGGCGCGGAACACCATCCCGAAGCTCCCGGAGCCGAGCAGCGCCTCGATCTTGAAGCCGGCACCCAGCGCTTGCTGAAGCAGGTCGCCGGTGTTGTCCTGGGGCTGCCCGGGTGCCGGGGCCGAGGCCTGAGTCTGACCGCTGAGGATGGTCGGCGTCGCTGACCCGCATACCGGACAAAGGACGACGCCGGGGAATACTCCGACCCGCAGTCCGCACACCGGGGAGTGGCTTGTCCCATGTCAGTGGGCGCAAGCCGACGCGGGGCTGGCATACAGATAGTCTACTCCTTGGTGGTCGAGCCGCCGGTGTCGAGCCGAGCCGAGACCTTCAAGTAGTAGATGCCGACCCGAGGGGAGCTGCGCCCGATCGACCTTGAACTTGATCGGCGCTTCGGCGGGATAGAAACCGTACCCCAGCGGCTCGTCCTGACGGAGGAAGGGACCGAGCGTACCGTCCGCACCCACCGGCGCCAGACTGGTATAGACCTCCTTGAGGCGCTCACCGGGGGCGATCTGAACCTCATAGAACCCGCAGCTCCGGGCGGAGGCTTTCTGCTCGACCCGAAGCGGGACGTGAAGGACCTGACGGGGTGCTCCGGCGATCGGCAGCCGCACCCATCCCACGATGCCCAGCTCCTTGCGCACGATCTGCTCGGCGCTGAGCACCCGATTCGACCAGCGGTAGACGGTGTCGCGAGCCGGGCGGCGGGTATCCATACGATAGTAGCGCCCGCGCCGGATGGTCTCGGCACGGATCTGAACGCTGGACTCGGCGGGTGCCGACCACGACACGGTTAGCGAATCCCGGGATTTGAGATCGTAGTTCTCGAACGCTTCGGTGAACGAGGCGAGGAACAGCGTGGTTCCCCCCACCTGCTTGGCATAGACGCCCTCGCAGCGATCTCCCAGCGGGCGATAGCCGTTTCCGGGCGAGGCGAGACGAATCAGGGTCTCATCGCACGCCACGGTGCCGGCGGTTGATTGGCCGGTCACGGGAGCCGTGAGGGTACAGCTCAGCACGAGAGTCCAGCACCAACGCGATTGCACCGACAGAGTCTCCCACTTTGGATTTGGGTAAAGGCGGTCACGGTATTCTGCAGGCGTTTCAAGGGTCGCGCTAGTAGTGCGTCCTGATTGACGCCGACGAACGGACTCCAGAATCGGGTGGACAGCGCCTCCGGCGCGCGGTACGTTCTCCCCCTGGTACCGAACTCTCTTTACCAGAGGCCGCTCCAGAACGCGCCGAGCGTCCAGTCACATGGAAAGCCGATGAGACGGATCCGCCGGATGCAGGCCGCGCTGCCGCTCGTGACCGCCCTGCTGCTCAGCGACTGCGCCAACGAGCTGGCGCCGACGTCGGC
>CAVPYI010000006.1:0-502158 GCA_963709905.1 uncultured Gemmatimonadales bacterium | reverse complement strand
TGGCCGGGGCCGCGCTGATGGTGCGGGGCGCGGGGCTCCTGTCCGATCTGATACAGGGAGCCGGGGCGGGTCCGATTCCCGCCGAGGCGCCGGCCGAGTTCACCGAAGAGGCGCGGGCGTTTCTGACCCAGGACCGGGGGTCGTGGGATGCGCCGGTGGCGGAACGCCGCGAGACCGACCGGCGCACGGTCGAGCGCCGGGCTCCGCGGCCGACGGTGGAGGTCTCGTCCGAGGGTGGCATCTCCACCATCCGGGTGGATTCGAGCCGGCTGGACGCGCTGCTCGAGACCTTCGGCGAGGCGATGATCGCCCAGGCCGGCCTCCGGGACGCGGCCCGGGCACTGGTGACTCGGCGCCGGGCGACCCGTGAATCGATGGCGCTCGACCAGGCGATCCTGAGCCTCGAACGCACGTTCAAGCGGCTGGAGGGGGCCTTGATGGAGACCCGGCTGCTGCCGATCTCCACCCTGTTCGGCCGGTTCACCCGGCAGGTGCGCGACCTGGCGTTCAGCGAGCAGCGCCAGGTCCGGCTGGAAGTGGCCGGGGGCGACACTCAGCTCGACAAGACCATCATCGACCGCATGGGGGAGCCGCTGGTCCACCTGCTCACCAACGCGATCATGCACGGCATCGAGCCGCCGGAGGAGCGGGTGGCTCAGGGCAAGCCGGCCGAGGCGGTAATCGCGCTCCGGGCGGTCCAGCGCTCCGACCGGGTGCTGCTCACGGTGAGCGACGACGGGCGGGGCCTCGATCCCGAGCGGATCATGGTCAAGGCGCGGGCCCTGGGCATGGCGCCGGCCCACGAGAATCCGTCCCGGGCCGAGATCCTGGCGCTGGCCTTCCTGCCGGGGCTGTCGACCGCGGAGCGGGTGTCCTCGCTCTCGGGCCGGGGCGTCGGGCTCGATGTGGTGGCCGGCTCGATCCGGGCGCTGGGCGGGCAGGTCGGCGTCACCAGCGAGGCCGGGCGGGGGACGACGTTCTCGCTCCGCCTGCCGCTTACGGTGGCGGTGCTCCGGGCGATGCTGATCGAAGTGAACGGCGAGCGCTACGCCTTGCCGCTGGCCGAGGTGGCCGAGACCGCGCGAGTCGGTTCCCGGACGATCCACGAAGTGGGTCGCCAGCGGATGATCACCTGGCGACGCGAGGTCATCCCGGTGCTCGATGCCGGCGAGGCGCTCGGCGGCGGCCGGCCGGCCAGCCGGCGCTACTGCCTGATTCTCCGGTCCAACGCCGGCCACCGGGCGCTGCTGGTGGATGCCCTGCTCGGCCACCAGGAGGTGGTCGTCAAGGCGCTCGACCCGGCGCTGGGTCGCCCCGAGGCGATCGCGGCCGCCACCATCCTGGGCGATGGACGCATCGCCTGCATCCTCGACCCGGGTCGGCTGGTCGCCGGGCCGGGGCCCACTCGCCTGATGACCGGAGCCGCCTGATGCTCACCGACGAGATCCTGACCTTCACCGACCGGCTCACGGCTCCCGCAGCCGCGGGCCCGTCGCCGGAGCGCGAGCTGCAGCTGGTGGTCTTCCGGATCGACCGGGAGGAATTCGCCGTCCCCATCGGCCAGGTCCGCGAAGTGGTCCGGGTCGGGGATATCACCCGGGTACCGCACGCGCCGCCCCACATCCGGGGGGTGATGAACCTGCGCGGCCGGATCCTGCCGGTCCTGGAGCTCAGGACCCGGCTGGGGATCGACGCCGCCGAGGTTACCGGTTCCTCCCGGGTCGTGGTGGTGGATGTGGGCCGGCGGGCCATCGGCCTGCTGGTGGACTCGGTCGGAATGGTGACCCGGGTCGGCGAGAGCAAGGCGACCGCGCCGCCGGAGGAGGTCCGCAGCGCCGCGGGCGAGGCGGTCACCGCCGTCGCCCGGGTCGGCGACCGGCTGCTGCTGCTGCTCGACCTCGAGCGCGTGTTTCGGAACGGACACAATTCTTTGACCGAGATGGCCTCATGAGCGACGTCGTGTTGCAGATGGTCCGGGACTGGACCATCCGCCGGAAGATCGTGACCGGCTTCGGGCTGGTGCTGCTGGTCGCGGCCGCGCTGGGCTTCTACGCCATCCGGGCCATCGACCGGATGAATGGCGCGACCGGCGAGACCGCCCTGCAGCTGTATCAGGACTCGCGCTGGCTCATTCTCGCGCTGCTCGGCCTGACCGTGATTGTGGGGCTCGGCGCGGCGCTGTTCCTGTCCCGGCTGATCGCCGATCCGCTCACCCGCCTCGGCCTGGCGGCCGAAGAGGTGAGCAAGGGCGACCTCACCGTCGAGATCAAGAGCCGGTCGCGCGACGAAGTCGGCTGGCTCGAGTACCTGATGAAGGAGATGGTCAAGAACCTGCACGCGATGGTCGGCCAGGTCACCATCACCTCCCGGAACGTGGCCACCTCGGCGGAACAGATTTCGTCCTCCACCACCCAGATGTCGAAGGGGGCCGAGGCGCAGTCGAGTTCCACCGAGGAGACCTCGTCCACCATGGTGGAGATGGCGGCCCAGATGCAGGCCCTGGCCAAGAGCGCCGAGGGGCTGGCCGCCAACGTGGACCAGACCTCGGCCTCGATCCAGCAGATGAGCAGCGTGCTGGGGCAGACCGCCCAGAACGGCGAAGCGCTGCTGGGCTCGGTGGAATCGGTGACGTCGACCCTGACCGAAATGATCGAAAACGTGGGGGCGATCGCCAGCCGGGTCCACCAGGTCGACGAAGTCTCGAAGAAGACCGTGACCGATGCCAAGGCCGGCGGCCAGCGGCTGCACGGCTCGATCGCCGCCATCGGCGAACGCTCGGAGGAGATCGGCAAGATCGTGCGGGTGATCGAGGACATCGCCGACCAGACCAACCTGCTGGCGCTCAACGCCACCATCGAAGCGGCTCGCGCCGGCGAGGCGGGGAAGGGCTTCGCGGTGGTGGCCGATGAAGTCCGCCGCCTGGCGGAACGCTCGGTGCAGGCGACCCAGGAGATCACCGAGGTGGTGGAATCGGTGCAGAAGGAGACCCGGGGCGCCGTCGGCCTGATGGACCAGGTGCTGGCCGGGATCGTGGGCTCGATCGATCAGACCTCGACCCTGGTGAGCGACGCGGCCCGGGCCACCGAAGAGCAGGCGGCCGGTGCCCGGCAGATGCTGCAGATGGCGGTGACGATGTCCAACCTGACCAGGCAGATCGCCCACTCGGTGCGCGAGAACGCCGCCGGCGCCCGGGAGATCACCCAGGCGGCGGAGAAGATGAACCGGCTCACCCATCAGATGTCGGAGGCGGTGACCGAACAGAAGCGGGGCGGGGACATGATCGTGAAGGCGATCGAGTCGATCGCCTCGGTCTCCCGCCAGAACCTGGTGGCGGTGGAGCAGATCTCGGGCGCCGCGCGCGGGCTGGCCGGCGAATCGGAGCAGCTCCGCCAGCAGGTGGAGACCTTCAAGACGTGATGACCCGCGCCCCCGTTCGTCTCACCGCGCGGCTGGCCGCGCTGGACAAGCCGGAAGACCGGCCGGCCCGGGATCAGCTCATCCTGGAGTCGCTGGCGGATCACTCCTCGTCGGTCCGCGAAGTCGCCGTGGCCTGGGCCGCCCGGTGCCTCGAGCCGACCCGGCTGGTGCCGCTGGTGGCCGACGAGGCGGACGCGACGCTCCGCAACGCCGCCCTGGCCGCGCTCGAGCGCCAGGGACCGTACGCGGTGGGCGCCGTGGAGCGCCTGACACTGGATCCCGACGCCGACCTGGCCATGTTCGCCTGCCATGTGCTGGGATCGATCGGTGGCCGGTCCTCCACCGAGCCATTGATGGCAGCGCTGGCGCGCCCGGAAGTGAACGTCGTCCAGGCGGCGACCGAAGCGCTGGGACGGCTCAGGGCGGTGGCGGCGGTCCCGGCCCTGGCGCAGCTGCTCGCCCGGGAGGCGTGGCTCCAGCTGGCCGCGGCCGACGCGCTGGGCGCCATCGGGGACCCGGCGGCGGTGGCGCCGCTGCTCGCCCTGGTACCCGACAGCTTCGTGGCCGAAGCCGCGCTCGACGCCCTGCGCCGGATCGGGAGTCCGGACATCGTGCCGACGCTGTTCCCGCTGCTGCTCGATCCGGCCCGGGCCGCGCTCCGCGAGCCGATCCTGGATGCGGTCGCTGCCTCGCTCCTGGAGGGCGGCCGGCCTGACACTCTCCGGGCGATGGGCCGGGCCATCGAGAGCGATCACTCGGCCGACAGCCTCTGGGATTACCTGTCGCACCGGCTGGCGAATGCCAGCGCACCCGCCGGCGCCACTGGCGACGCCCCTGCCGCGCCCCCCGTCCGCGACGACCGGGGCGAGCGCCGGGGCGGCACCGCTCAGGTGCGCTCCGCCGGGACGGTGGCCCTGGCGATGGAGGTTCCGAGTCTGCTCCCGCTGGTGATGCGCTGGGCGGCGAATCGGGACGGCGCTGCCTGGATCCGGCCGCTGGCGACCCGCTACGGCGCCGCCGGCCGGTCCCCCGAATTCCTGCTCGCCCACGCCGATCCCAGGGTGCGCGCCGGCTGCGCCAGAGCCTTCCCGCCGTCGGCGCTCGGCGTCGGTCCGCTCATCCGGGCGCTGAATGATCCGGACGTCGAGGCGCGCATCGCGGCCGTCGACGCGCTGGGCGAGCTCCAGGACGGGCTGGCGGTCGAGCCGCTGGCGATGCTGCTCGAAACCGACATGCCGGCCGAACGGACCGCGGTGTTGGGTGCCCTCTCGCGGATGCCGGCCGCGGCGCTGGAGCCGATCCTCGATCCCTGGCTGATCGACGCCGCCCCGGAGGCCCGGGTCTTTGCGGCGCTGTCGGTACTGGCCAACACCCATGTCGAAGAGCTCGAGGGCCGGGTGCTCGAGCTGGCGACCAACGGCACCGGCACCATTCGGCGGCTGGCCCTGCACGCGACCGCCTGCATCCCCGGCAGCCGGGCCGAGGTGCTGCTGCTCCGGGCGCTGGCCGACCGCGATCCGTCCCTGCAGATGGAAGCGCTGGATCTGCTGGTCCGCCGCGGTGGGAAACGGGTGATGACCACCCTGCTGGCGCTGCTCAACGTGACCGACTCGCTCCGCTACCACGTGATCCGCGCCCTCGGCCACCTCATGGTGGAGCGGGCGGCCGAGCCCCTGATGGCGCTGTTCCCGACCGCGCCGCTGCACGAGCAGCTCGAGATCCTGGCCACCCTGGGCAAGCTGGGCGCGCCCGAGTCGCGGCCGTTCCTCCACGGCTGCCTCACCCATTCCCAGAAAGAGGTCCGCCGGGCGGCGGTGCAGGCACTGGTGGATCTGGCCGAGCCCGGAGACCTCGAGATGTTCCGGGTGCTGGCCGCCGACGCCGACTGGGTCCTCCGGGGCGAGGCCGCCCGGGCGCTGGGCCGCCTGGCCATGCCGGAAGCCCGGGAAACCCTCCTCGATCTGGTGCGTGACCTCGAGCCGACCGTCGCGCATACGGCGCGCGCCGCCCTCGCCGGCCGGCCATGATCCCGGCCTCCGAAGCCGACTGGAAGCTGCTGATCGACCTGCTCGAGGAACGCTTCGGACTGAACTTCGCCGGCTCCCGGCAGGACATCCTCGAAGGCCGGCTGCGGCCCCGGCTCGAAGTCGCTGAGACTCGATGGCATCCGCTCCTACTATCACTTTCTGCGGGCGCACCCCTCGCGCGAGGAGGAATTCGCCGAGCTGAGCCGCCGGATCACCAACAACGAGACCTATTTCTTCCGCGAGACCGCCCACTTCGACGCCATCGTGAATCAGGTCCTGCCCGAGGCCCGGGCCACCCTCCGCACCCGGCCGGTCCGGATCCTGTCCGCGGCCTGTTCCTCGGGGGAGGAGCCGTACTCGCTGGCCATCCGGCTGGTCGATGCCGGCTACGAGCTGGCGGGGGTCAAGTGGTCGATCGACGCCTGCGACCTGAACCCCGCCCGGCTGGAGCAGGCCCGCAACGCGGCATACGAAGGGCTGTCGTTCCGGGCCTGCGACGAGGCGACCAAACAGCGCTGCTTCGAGAGCGACGAGAACGGGAAGTTCCGGCTCAGGGAACGCTACCGGAAGAGCGTGCGCTTCTTCCAGGCCAACCTGGCGGCGCCGTTCTCCGGCGCCGGCTGGGGGCAGTACGACGTGGTGCTGTGCCGGAACCTGCTGATCTACTTCGGGCCCGAGGCGTTCGACCGGCTGATCTCGCGGTTCGCCCAGTTGCTGGCCTCGGGCGGATACCTCTTCCTGGGCCACTCGGAGTCGCTGTTCGAGCGCGGCGCCGGAATTCGAGCCGGTGCAGTTCCCCAACACCATGGCGTATCGCCGCCTGCCGCTGGCCTCATGATCCGGGTCTTCGTGGTGGATGACTCGCCGTTCGTCCGCAAGGCGATCCGGCGGGTGCTGGCGGGCAATCCGGCGGTGACGGTGGTGGGCGACGCCGCCAGCGGGGCCGAGGCGCTGGCGCGGATTCCCGAGCTGGCGCCGCACGTGGTCACGCTCGATGTCGAGATGCCGGGGCTCAACGGTCTCGAGGTGCTGCGCCGGCTGCTGGCCTGGCGGCCGGCGCTCCGGGTGATCATGCTCTCGGTCCACACCGGGCAGGGCGCCGACGCCACGCTGGAAGCGCTGGCCGCCGGGGCCGCGGATTTCATCGACAAGCAGAGCCTCAACCTGATGGACCTCGAGCGGCTCGGCCGCGAGCTGGGCGAGCGGATCCGGCTGCTGGGCGACCTGCGCACTCCCCGGCTCAAGCCGCCCCGGAGCGCCGCCCCCACCCTGCCGCCCGACACCCTGGATGCCGTCGAGCTGGTGGTGCTCGGCGCCTCGACCGGGGGTCCGGCCGCGCTGCAGCGGCTGCTGGAGCAGCTGCCACAGGACTTCCCGGCCCCGATCGCCATCGTGCAGCACATGCCGCCCGGATTCACCCGGCCGTTCGCCACCCGGCTGGACGGACTGTGCCGCCTGACAGTAAGGGAAGCGGTGGACGGCGAACGGCTGGAGCCCGGCCAGGTGCGCATCGCGCCGGCGGGCCAGCACCTCCGGCTGAGTCCTTCGCTGGTCACCGGACTCTCCACCGAGCCCCGGAGCGCCAGGCACACCCCCAGCGTCGACGTGCTGTTCGGTTCGGCCGCCACGGCCCGATCCGGGCCGCGTGCTGGGCATCCTGCTCACCGGCATGGGCGACGACGGCGCCCAGGGCCTGAGCCTGATCCAGGCCCAGGGCGGAATCACCATCGCGGAGAGCGAAGAGAGTTGCGCCGTGTACGGCATGCCGCGGGCCGCGGTGGAGCGCGGGGCGGTGCGGCACGTGCTGCCGCTGACGGGGATCGGGGAGTTGCTGGGGGCGTGGAGGGTGGTGAGGCGTTGAGGCGTTGAGGGTGAGCGTTGAGGCGTCAGGCGTTGAGTGCGTTGAGGCGTCAGGCGTTGAGGCGTCAGGCGACGAGGCGACGGCCGGCGAAGCCGGGGTGCCCCAGAGCGCGCGTTGGTGAGCGGTGTCGGGTGTGAGCAGCTGACCCACGGCGCGAACCACAGCGCGCCGGGCGGCCTGCCCGGCTTCGCCGGCCGGTTACCGCGCAACAAGGCGACAGGGCGACGAGGCGTGCTGCCGTCGCGGAGCGGGCGGTCCTTCCGCGCGCTCGGCGTCCGCGTGCCGGGCTGGCCGCTCAGACCTTCAGGGCGGACGCACGCGCGCTCCAGGACCACCCGCTCCGCTCCGCCGCACGGCCACTGCTCCAACCAACCGCGATATTGCCTGCCGGCCGGCGGAGCCGGGGTGCCCCAGAGCGCGCGTTGGTGAGCGGTGTCGGGTGTGGCATCCTTGGCCTACGGGCGAACCACAGCGCGCGGCGGGGCAGCCCGGCTCCGCCCGCCGGTGATCACGCGATGGCTCGATAACGGCGACCGGCCGTGCTGCCGTCGATCTCAACGCCTCAACGCCTGACGCCTGACGCCTCAACGCCCAACGCCCAACGCCTCAACGCCCAGCGCCCAGTTCCTGATAGATCCGCTCGCGCCGGGCGGCGGTGTCGTCGGCGTCGATCTCGAGCGCCCGGCGCTGGGCCAGGTGGGCGATCGCCAGACGCCGGGGCTCCTCGGCGAGGAGCGCCTGCACGGCCTCTCCCAGCGCGGTCGAATCCCCCACCGGGACGGCCACCGCGGCGGCGGGCGCCCAGTCGACGACGTGGCCGACAGCGGTGCCCACCGTGGGCACGCCGGCGACCGCGGCCTCGAGCACCGCCGGCGGGCCGGCTTCGTGCCGGGACGAGACCAGCAACAGATCGGCAGCCTCGACCAGTGCCCGGAGCGGCTCGCGCTCGGGGACGTCGTGCCAGCGGATGATCGAGCCAAGCCCCAGTGCCCTGGCGAGGGCTTGAGCGGCGCCGCTCATATGGTCGTAGCCGGCGATGTCCAGCTCGAAGCGGACGCTCGATGCCGCCAGATAGGCCGCGGCGTTGAGCAGGGTCGACTGGTCCTTGACCGGACGGATGTCGCCGATCGAGAGCAACCGCGCCGGCCGGGACAGATCGCGCGAGCGCGGCCTGGCGACTGGCCAGTGATCGAGCGCCACACCCAGCGGCAGCACCTCGGCGCGGACACCGCGCCGGGCCGCCAGGCGCTGCATGAACTCGCTGGCGACCGTCACCCGGCGGGCGCCGGCGAACGCAACCCGGAGTCCGATCCTGCCCCGGAGCGTGAGCCAGCCGCCGTAGCGGACCTCAGGCAGGGCCACCAGCTCGCCACCCCCCAGGTGCAGTGCCACCGGCACCCGGTGGCGCCAGCCCGCCAGCGCCGCGTACACCCCCTGCGTCCCCCACAGCGCCTGGATCGCGTCGAAGGGCGCAACGCGATGCTCGGCGGCGAAACCGTCGAAGAACCGCCGCCGCCACCCCGGCGCCGTGCCGATGTTGAGCACCCGGGCGTCGAGCAGTTCCCAGTGGGCCGGCTCGAGTTCCTGATGGAGAGCGAAGATCTGAACTTCGTGGCGTCGGGCCAACCGCTCGATCAGCCAGAGCAACGCGGGAATTACCCGATGCACTCCGCTCCGGTCCAGACCGCCAGGCACTACCAAAGCGAGCTTCACGCGTAACAGACCATGATTATGTAAGTGGGCGAGGAGCACTGGACGAGTGTCGCTGCAAGCACCAGCCATCCGCCCATCCGCCCGCCCGTTCTCCCGTTCTCCCGTTCTCCCGTTCCCCCGTTCCCCCGTTCCCCGTTCCCCGTTCCCCGTTCCCCAGTTCTCCCGTTCCCCGTTCCCCCGTTCCCCCGTTCTCCGTCCTACAGCAATGTCCCCCTCAACACGAGATACCCCACCGAGAAGTAGATGACCAGTCCCGTCACATCTACCAGCGTCGCGACAAACGGTGCGGAAGCGCTCGCGGGGTCGAAGCCGATGCGTCGGAGCAGGAACGGAAGCATGGAGCCGGCCAGCGAACCCAGCAGGACCACGCCGATCAGCGCGATGCCGACCGTGAGCGCCACCAGGTGGTGGTACTGTCCATAGTCATACCAGCCGAGGGACTGCCACAGCTCGACCCGGGCGAAGCCGATCACCCCGAGTATCACCCCGAGGATCAGTCCCGTGGGGATCTCGCGCAGCGCCACCCGCCACCAGTCACCGAGGGTCACTTCGCGCAGGGCGATTGCCCGGATGATCAGCGAGGTGGCCTGGCTGCCCGAATTGCCGCCCGAACTGATGATCAGGGGAATGAACAGCGCCAGGACCACCGCGCGGCTGATCTCGTGCTCGAAGTGTCCCATGGCGGTGGCGGTCAGCATCTCGCCCACGAACAGTGCCGCCAGCCAGCCGCCGCGCTTGCGGATCATGCTGAGCAGTCCGATCTCCATGTACGGCTGATCGATGGCCGCCATGCCGCCCATCTTCTGTACGTCCTCGGTCTGTTCGCTGATCATGGCATCGATCACGTCGTCCACCGTGACGATGCCGAGGACGTGGCCGGCGTCGTCGAGGACGGGGATGGCCAGCAGGTTGTACTTGGAGATGAGCCGGGCCACTTCCTCCCGGTCCACCAACGGCCCGACCGTGACCGGCTTCCGGCCTTCGCCGATGGTATCCACCCGCTGTTCGGACTCGGCCATGACGACTTCGCGGAGCGAGATCACCCGCTCCAGGCGCTGCTTGTGGTCCAGCACGTAAATGGCGTAGACGGTCTCCTTGGCGCTCCCCTCCCGGGCCACGTGCAGCCGCACCTGCAGGGCGGTCCAGGAGTCCGGTACCCCGACGAACTCGGTGGTCATGAGCCCGCCGGCGCTCTGTGGCGGGTAACTCATCAGCCGGCGCAGCTGGTCGCGGGTAGGTGCATCGAGCACGTGCAGCAGGCGGGCCCGGTCGGATTCCTTGAGATCCCGGAACAGCCGCACCTGCTGGTCGGCGGACAGCGACTGGATCAGCGGGATCGTGATCTCGTCCGGCAGCCGCTCCACCAGCTCGCCCCGGGACTCCAGCGACGGTTCGTCCAGGACCTGCACCGACAGGTGGAACGGGAGCGCGGCCAGCACCTTCGACGCCGCTTCGGACGGCAGGTCGTTCAGGGCCTCGGCGATGTCGGCCGGCAGGAGGTCGGCGCAGGCGGCGACGAAATCGTCGGCGTCGCCGGCCAGCAGGTAGAGAAACTCGCCCGGAGGCGGGGTGGGGCGGGAGGGCAAGCGGACCTCCGGAGATTGTTCGGGAACAGAAATTGGTGAAGGGTGAAAGGTGAGATGTGAGAGGTGAAGGGTGAAAGGTGAAAGGTGAAAGGTGAAAGGTGAAGGGAGATGACCTCACCCATCACTTTTTTACCCTTCACCTTTCACCCTTCACTTCTCACCTTTCACCTCTTCCTCTATCCACTTCAAGTACGGACCATGTCCGCCAAGCACCGCGGTCGCGATGATCTCCGGCACCTCGTACGGATGCTGGCTCTTGATCAGGCGCTCGAGGGCTGGCAGTGCGTCGCGGGTGGTCTTGCAGTGGCAGTACCATTCGGTGGCGTGGTCCACCTCGCCCTGCCAGCGGAACGTGCTGCGGATTGGGCCCTGCACCTGGGCGCAGGCGGCGAGCCGTTCCCGGACGACCGCCTCGGCGATGGCCTGGGCGTTTTCCTCGGTAGGGAGGGTGGTGGTGACGACCAGGTGAAGGGTGACAGGTGAAGGGTGAAGGGGTGGGTCGGTGGCCATTCTATCCTCCCATGTGGCGAGGGGCATCCGGGCCAATCCGCCCGAACGCCCCGTCCCTACTCACCTTTCACCCCTCACCCTTCACCTTTCACCCTTCACCTTTCACCCCGTCCCCCCCATCCCTACGACGGAATCTTGGTCTCGTCCCCGGTCTTCCCGTCGGCGATCGGGACGATGGCCGTCCGCCAGCCGCTCTTGAAGGTCACGACCAGCCGGTGGCCCAGCGGATCGGCGGTGATCTCGGAGAGATCGCTGCCGAACTTGTTCCGGGCATAGGTCATGGCCACTTCGGCCTGGGCCTCGGGACCGGAGTTGTAAGGCCGGGCAAACTCCCGACCGATGGCGACGACGATCGCCTGCTCACGGCCATAGCGGGCGTACTGATCCGCTGGGATCAGGCCGTCCTGGTCGGTGATGTGACGCTTGAGGTTGTAATCGCGGCACCCGCCCAGACCGGCCGCGATTCCGACCGCGAGCAACAGGAGACGAGCAGAAATGCGCATGGGTAAGTGGGCCTTTGGCAGGCCCGAAGCTAGTAGATTCCGCCCACCATGCGCAACTATCTCCGGGTCTGCGTTGCTCTGCTGCTGGTAGCTGGTTCGGCTCGCGACGAGCGCTTGTGGGGCGCCGACTCCGGCGCCGCCGATACCACCCCACCGCCCCCCGGTGCGGTGGCGCCGCCGTCGGCGCCCCACTTCGCGCTCGTCGCGAGTCCCACTGTCTTCGACAGCGCCGTGCCTGGCCGAGCCGCCGATCCGCCACGCCGCCGAGCCGTCCGATGGTACCACCTCGGCGCCGGGCTGGGCGTCATCGGCCTCGCCTCTCTGGCGGACGAAACGGTCCGGGATGAGCTGCAGGCTAACCGGACCGCGGGCAAGGACGACGTCGCCCGGGTCTTTCGCCAGATGGGCGAGCCCGAGATCTACGCCAGCATCGGGCTCGGCACGATCGCCGTCGGATTGATCTCCGGCGACGACCGGATAACCCGGGCCGGCGGACGGATCACGGGCACGCTGCTGGTCGCCGGCGGGGCTGTTACCGCCCTCAAGCTGGTCGTCGGACGGATGCGCCCGCGTCACACCGACGACGCATACCGCTTCCGGCCGTTCTCGGGGCGGGACGCCTGGCCGTCGGGACATGCCACCATGGCGTTCGCCCTGGCCGCTTCGGTCAGTGATGAGGTCCGCAGCACGCCGGTCACCGTCGCTCTCTACGGCGCGGCGGCACTGACCGGCTGGTCCCGCCTCAACGACAACCGGCACTGGCTGTCGGACGTCCTCGCCGGCGCCGCCGTCGGCATCGCCACCGCCAAGTTCATGAATGGTCGCTGGCGGGTGCTGGGCGTGTCGGGGCCGAGGTTTCTGCTGGAGCCGGGACGGGCGGGGGTGAGCCTGGAGTGGTAGGGTCAGGGGTCGAAGGGGACAATGGCGGAATGGCGGAATGGCCGAATGGTGGAATGGTGGAATGGTGGAATGGTCGAACGGTGGAATGGCGGAACCGGATGCGGACTTACTCCCTCATTCCGCCATTCTGCCATTCCACCATTCCACCATTCGGGTCAGGCTGCCAGCGGCTCCTCAATCCAGATGTACTCGGGATCGATGACCCCGGTCTCCTCATCCCGGATGTGCCAGGGCATCCCCGAGACGTCGAGCAGCGCCATGAACGGATCCGGATCGAACTGTTCGGGCGACTTCACGCCCGTTCCAGTCCAATCGCCCGAGGCGATGAGCCGGGCCGCGACGACCGGCGGGACGCCGGTCTGGTAGGCGGTCGCCTGGACGCCGAGCTCGCCGAAGCTGTGCTCGTGGCTGCTGACGTTGTAGATGTAGAACGAGCGCTCCACCCCGTCCCGGAATCCCCGGGCCAGGGTGCCGACGCAGGTCTTGCCGTGCATCCGCCCCGAGAGCGAGGTGGGCTCCGGGAGCATGGCGACGACCAGATCGCGGGGCGATACCTCGATCTCGCCGACCCGGACCTTGCCCTTGCCGTTGAGCCCCAGTTCCCGCAGGACCTTGAGCGTGCGCCAGGTGGTGTCGTCCATGCAGAGCTTGAAGTCCGCGACCTTGCAGGCCGGGGAAGAACATCGGCAAGGTGCGGGACTCTTCGTGGTCGACGTAGTAGGTGTTCAGAATCGCCGAGCTCCGGGAAATTGAACGGCTCGAACCCGCTGAGCGGCGCCTCGAGGTGGTGCTTGCCGTCACGCCAGGAAATGGCGCCGGACGTGCACTCGTCGATGAACACCCAGGGGCTGAAGGTGGCCAGGAATCCGTTGTGCCCATCGCAGACCGAGTTGTCGCCATCGCGCACCCGGAACTCGGTCACCTCGTCGAGCAGGTGCTTGGCGGCGTACGCGGCGTAGACGTTGCTCGTTCCGGGGTCGGCGCCCATCCCCAGCACCGCCAAGCGGCCAGCCGACCGGAATTCGGCGTCCAGCGCAAACTGGTCGGGCAGCTTCGGGGTGCCGTCGTTCTCCACCCCGCCACTGGCCAGGTCGATGTAGTCGCAGCCCGCATCCAGGCAGGCGCGCATCACGACCAGGTTGGTGGCCGGCAGAGCGGCGTTGAGCAGGATGGTGCTGTGGGTCTCCCGGATGGCCCGGGCTACCGCGTTCCGGTCGCCCGCGTTCAGCGTGAGGGCCAGCACGTGCTTGCTGCCGATCCGATCCGCCAACTGCTGAGCGCGGCCGGGTACGGCGTCGGCGATGACGAGTTGCTCGCACATCGCGTCCTGCGCGAACCTGAGGGCGGACACGGTCCCCACCGCGCCACAGCCCAACATCAGGACTTTCACAAACTCCTCTTGTCTGTGGAGCGGGACTCGGTTTGGTGACCGCTCGAACCGGTGGGGCTCTCCCCCCCTCGTCTAGGGCCGCGGCTGCGGCCCTACCGGTCCCCCAGGCTCACCTCGCCCCCCCCGCTGATAGGGGTCGCGACTCAAGGGTGCTGTCAGTCGCGAGATCGGACCCTCCGGTTGGTCGGAGGATTCAAACACGGCTTCCGCCCGGAGGCGGGAGCCGCATAGCCAGTCTGCCCCTTCCCGGAGAGTCTGTCCACCCCCCTCGATGCGGCGATACCCGAATGGTGTTCGGGGTTGACAGGCATGGCGGCGGCGGTCGGCGATGGGGCCAATGGACTTGTGCCGAATGACCCGAACATACTCCGTTAATAAGTGATCGATTTCCGGTCAGTCGGTTCGTTGCGGTGGAGCGAACACGGGAGTTCATTTCGGGAGGTCGCGACGCTCTCCGATGTGGCCCGATGCAGGCCGAGAGAGCGACACCGGGGAGAACCGATGGCCGAGGTGCCGAGGAAATCCGTGCAGTACAGGTCGCAGCCCGGTGGATCCGCGAGCTCAGGCGAGTCCGCGTCTCCGCCCAGATCGCTCGTGCTGGTGGTCGATGATGACGGCGACATCGCCCGGTTCATGTCTGCTGTGCTGGCGTCCCGGGGGATGTCAGCGGTTTCCGCCGGCGACGCCGAACTGGGATTCCAGCTCGCTCAACGCGAACATCCGGCGATCATCCTGGTCGACTGGCACATGCCGGCGGGTGGCGGCGCCCGGCTCCTCCAGCTGCTCAAAGCGGACCCCAATACTGCCAGCATCCCGGTCATCGTGGTGACTGCGGACAGCGCCCCCAACCTCAAGGCGGAAGCCTCCGCGCTGGGCGCCAAGCTCTTCCTCCACAAGCCGCTCGAAGCGGATCGCCTGATCGAGGCCATCCGCAGGTTCCTGCCCGAACCGAGTTCCTGATCCGGCACTCTCCAGCTCTTGAACCTGTCTGAAAGATCCATATATATCCTTGTGTTCGCCATTTAAGGGATCATAAGGATGTATATAGGCACTAGTTTGGTCTTCCGGCTCCTGGTGTCTGGAGTCGGTTGCGTACCGCTCGTCGCCCATGCCCAGGAGACGCTGACCGTCTATGCCGCGGCCTCGCTTTCCGAGGCGTTCACTGTGCTGGGCGCGGAGTTCGAGGCCCGTCATCCCGGCACTTCGGTGCGATTCAACTTCGCCGGCAGCCAGGTGCTGGCCACCCAGATCGAGCACGGCGCCAGGGCGGACGTCTTCGCCTCGGCGGATCGACGCTGGATGACATTCCTCGAGCAGCGCTCGCTGGCTGAGACGCCGGCGGTGTTCGCCCGAAACCAGCTGGTGGTTGTGATGCCGCGTGCCAACCCGGGTCGCATCACCCGGTTGGCGGATCTCGCCCGGCCGGGACTCAAGCTGGTGCTGGCCGGAACGGCAGGTGCCGGCGGGAGCCTACAGCCGGGAGGCGCTCAGACAGCTGGCCGGCTCGCCCGGCTTCCCCGCCGATTTCGATCGCCGGGTGTTGGCCAACGTGGTCTCCGAGGAGGAGAACGTCCGGGCGGTGGCGGCCAAGGTCCAGCTGGGCGAAGCCGACGCGGGCATCGGTGTACCAGAGCCGACATCGTCCCCGCCAGCGCCAGCCGGATTCGGCTGTTGCCCCTGCCGGCGTGCTGCAGTCCGCTGGCCGAGTACCCGATCGCGGCGGTGAGGAGCGGTCGGTCCGACGCTGGCTCGGGCCTTCATCGCTCTGGTACTCTCGGACGCCGGTCAGCAGGTGCTGGCGGGCCGGGGTTTCCAGCGTGTGCCGGATCCGCCCCGGTGACTCGCCCCACGGCGTGGGCGCCGGCGAGCCGGCGAGCTGGCCGGCCAGGTTCTTCTCCTGGGACTGGCCGGAGCGCTCGGCGCCGTGGTGGCGCTGCCGATTGCCGCGCTCTTCCTCCGCGTGTCCCCGGCGACCGTGCTCGAACAACTCCAGGATCCGGGCGTGCAGGCTACCCTCCTGCTCAGCCTCGAGACCAGCGTGGCGGCGGCGGTCATATCGCTGGTGCTCGGTCTGCCCATGGCGCACCTGCTCGCCAGCCGGTCCTTTCCGGGCAAGCGAGCGATCGAGGTCCTGCTCGATCTCCCGATGGTCATCCCTCCGACTGTGGCGGGCTTCGCCCTCCTGATGGCGTTTGGACGGGCCGGTCTTCTGGGCGGCTCGTTGTCCGGCCTTGGGAATCACACTTCCGTTCACCACGGCCGGGGTCGTGCTGGCGCAGGTCTTCATGGCGATGCCATTCCTGGTCGGTGCGGCGCGGGCCGGCCTGGCGGCGGTGGAGCCGCAGTACCTCGAGGCTGCGGCGCGCTCCGGGCCGGCCCGATCCACACCTTCTGGCGGGTGCGGCTGCCACTGGCCATGCCGAGTGTGATCGCCGGGCTGGGGATGTGCTGGGCCCGGGCCCTGGGGGAGTTCGGCGCCACGATCACCTTCGCCGGCAACCTCGCGGGGACGACCCGCACGGTGCCGCTCGACGTCTACCTCCGGCTGCACGAGGACCTCGACGCCGCCACCACCCTGTCGGTGCTGCTGATCGTGATGGCCGCGGTGCTGCTCACGGCCATGCGCCAGGCCGGACTCGGACTGTTCGCCCCGCCCCGTGCTCCACGCCACGCTGCGTAGACGGCTCGGCGCGCTTCGAGCTCGACTGTGCCCTGGAGGCATCGCCGGGGGAGCCGGTGGTCGTGGTGGGCGAGAGCGGTTCGGGCAAGACCACGCTGCTCCGGCTGCTGGCCGGGCTGGACCGGCCCGACGCCGGTCGGATCGAGCTGGGGGGGGGCCGAGCCGTGGTATGACGGCGCGACCGGGATGTTTCTCCCGCCGTTCGACCGGCCGGTGGGCTACGTCTCGCAGAGCTACGCCCTGTTTCCGCACCTCGACGCGCGCGACAACGTCGCCTTCGGGCTGCGGGCCAGCGGCCTGGGTCGGCGGGCGGCCCGGCATGAGGCGGGAGCGCTGCTCGAGCGGCTGGGTATCGGGGACCTGGCGGCGCGGCGTCCCGGCCAGCTTTCGGGCGGGCAGCAGCAGCGGGTGGCGCTGGCGCGGGCCCTGATCCTGGAGCCGGCGCTGCTGCTGCTCGACGAGCCGCTGTCCGCGCTGGACGTGGAGACCCGGCACGCGGTGCGGAGCGAGCTGCGTCAGCTGCTCGCGGCGCTGTCCTGTGTCACGGTGTTCGTCACCCACTCCCCGCTCGAGGCCCTGGTCTTCGGCGACCGGATCGTGGTGCTGGAGCACGGCCGAGTGGCCCAGGTGGGCGACCGCGCGGCGCTGCTGCGGCAGCCACGCTCCCGCTACGTGGCCACGCTGCTCGGCCTCAACCTGCTACCCGGGCAGGGTGACGGCCCGGCATCCCGGAGGGTCGGTCACCCTCGAGACCGCCCGCGGCCCGGTCACGGTGATGGACGCGGCGCCCGGCGACGAGCTGTTCGTGGTGGTGAGTCCCGGGCAGGTGATGCTGTCGGTCGAGCCGCCTGAAGGCAGCGCCCGCAACGTCTTCGTGGGAACGATCGAGGAGCTGGTGCCGGAGCCGCCGTTCGGCGACCGGGTCCGGGTGGTGCTCGGTCCGCATCCGCCGTTCGTGGTGGAGGTCACCGCCGCGGCGGCCCGCCAGCTGCAGCTGGCCGTCGGAACCCGGGTCCACGCCGCCTTCAAGGCGACGAGTGTGTCGGCCTACGCCTGAGGATCGGGTCCGATGACCCGGATGCCACTACCGTGAGGCCCGGGAGTGGTCCACCTTTCCAACCTTCAGCTCATCAGAAGGCGCCCCTGCAGCTTCTCACTGTCGCGGAGACCGCGCGGCTGCTCCACCTGAACGTCAAGCGAGTGCAGGCGCTGGCCCGCGCCGGCAAGCTCCCGGCGACTCGCGTCGGGAGGAAATGGCTGTTTCCGCGCCACCGGATCGAAGGCCTGTTGGGCGGGCAGACGGAACCGCGGGGACCGGTGCCGCGGGGCGTGGAACTGAGCGCCCGGAACCAGCTCAAGTGCCGGGTATCCGCCCTGGCCATCGACGGCCTGATGTGTGAGGTCCGGCTCGAGATCGGCAACCAGGAACTGGTGTCGATCATCACCCGGTCGTCGGCCGAGCGGCTGGGCCTGGCCGTCGGCGCGGAAGTGCTGGCGGTCATCAAGTCCACCGAAGTGATGATCGGCCGTGAATGAACTCCTCCGGGCCGCATTGATCGTGGCCGGCAGCGCCACTCTCGGGGCGGTTGTGGTCGGCCTGCCGCTGGCGTGGCTGCTCGGACGGCATTCGTTCCCCGGCAAATCGCTGCTCGAAGGCCTGATCATGCTGCCGCTGGTCCTGCCGGCGACGCTGCTGGGCTACTACGCCGTGGTGCTCCGCCGGCACGAGATGGTTTCAACGATCTATCAGAATCTGGGATATACCCCGGTGTTCGGGTGGCGGCTGGCGGTAGCGACGGCGGCGCTCGGAGCGATGGCGATGTTCGTGCGGATCGCGCAGGCCGACTTCGCTCGCGTGGATCGGCGCCTGGAGCAGGCCGCGCGGACCCTGGGACGGGGCGAACTGGGCCTGTTCTGGTCGATCACCCTGCCGCTGGCCTGGCGCGGAATCGCGGCCGGGATCATGCTGGCGTTCTGTCGGGCCGTCGGGGAGTTCATCCTCACCCTGCTCCTGACTCAAGCCGGGTCGGCCGGCCGGTTCGTGGCCCACATCCCGCGAGATCAGGTGGCCCGCTTTGGCCTGCCGCTGCTGGCCGGCGTGCTCCTCCTGGCACTGGTCGCCAGCCGGCTTACGCGGCGGGTGGGATAACGGTCATGCTCTCCGTCGAACTGCTCAAGTACTCGCGCAACTTCACTCTGGATGTCCGCTGGCAGGCCGGTGAAGGCGTCGTGGCCCTGTTCGGCCCCTCCGGCGCCGGCAAGTCCCTGACACTGCACTGCCTGGCGGGCCTGGTCCGGCCCGATGCGGGCAGCGTGGTCCTCACGGGGCGAACCCTGTACGACTCAGTTCCCGGCATCTATCAGGCACCGCGCGACCGCCGGCTCGGAATGGTGTTCGAGGGCTACGCCCTGTTCCCGCATCTCACCGTGGCCCAGAACGTCGCCTTCGGCCTGCCGCGCCGGTCGGGCCGGCGCCAGCGAACCGACGAGCTGCTCGAGCGGCTCCGGCTCCAGGAGGTGCGGCGACTCAAGCCCTCGGCGCTCTCGGCGGGCCAGAAGCAACGGGTGGCGCTGGGGCGGGCGCTGGCGCGGGATCCCGAGTTGCTGCTGCTCGACGATCCGCTGTCCGCGCTCGACGGTCCCACCCGGCGAACCCTGCAGGAAGACCTGGCCAGGGCGCTCAGGGGGTTCGGAAAGACCACCGTACTCGTGACCCACGATCTCGCCGAGGCCTGCCAGCTGGCGGATCAGATCGTGGTCTACAATCAGGGTCGGGTGCTGCAGTCGGGTGACAAGAGCACTGTGCTCGGTCGGCCCGCGTCGCCGGATGTGGCCCGTGTGCTCGGCATGCGCAATCTCCAGGAAGGCGGCGTCCTGGAGGCCAACCGGGATTTCGTCCGGCTGAGCTGGCGGGGACAGGAGCTGGTGGTGGCCAACCCGCCCGGATCCCCCGACCCGCCGGCCGCCGGAAGCCGGACCGCGTTCTTCGTCCGACCCGAGCACGTCAGGCTCATGCGCAAGGACCGGGGTCGAGATGGACCCGAAAGCGAGCGACGGGCCAACCTGATCCCGGGCCAGATCGTCGGCCAGGTCGACCTCGGCAGGGTGGTCATCCTCCAGTTCGCCGTCGACGGTGGCGGGCCCGAACGGGGGACGGCGAATTACGACCTCGAGGTCGAGATCCCCCGGCTGGTGCACGAGAAGCTCTGCGTCCACTACGATCTCAACTGGATGGTGTCGATCCAGCAGAGCGCGGTCGAATTACTGCCGGCGGTGACGGTGGAGTAGGGCGGGCGGGCGGACAGGGCGGACAGGGCGGACAGGGCGGACAGGGCGGACAGGGCGGACAGGGCGGACAGGGCGGACAGGGCGGACAGGGCGGACAGGGCGGACAGGGCGGACAGGGCGGACAGGGCGGACAGGGCGGACAGGGCGGACAGGGCGGACAGGGCGGACAGGGCGGACAGGGCGGACAGCTAGGTAAAGCGACGCTGGCAGGCTACGCAAGTCAGGGAACCATTCGGTCCATGGTGGCGTTGGAATTCCGGACTTTTCTGGAGCCGAACCATGTCTCGTAGAGCACTGATTTTCCTTATTCCATTACTGGGAGTTGCCTTTCAGGCTATTGCCCAGAACCAAGCGACCAAGGTCCTGGTGAACGTCGATGCCCGGGGTGTCGCCTTGGAAGGTCACGACCCGGTCGCATTCTTCAGTGATGGTCGTCCGACCAAGGGCGATCCGTCGATCACCGCCGGCCATGCGGGCGCCACCTACCACTTTGCGACCGCGGAAAACCGGGCGGCGTTCGAGGCCGAGCCGGAGCGCTATGTCCCGGCGTTCGGCGGGTACTGCGCCTACGGCGCCTCGAAGGGCTACCCGGCCAAGGTCGAGATCGACACCTGGCAGATCTTCGAGGGCCGGCTGCTGCTGAATTACAGCAAGTCGGTACGGAAGACGTTCGACACGGATCGGGCCGCGTATCTGAAGAAGGCCGACGCGAACTGGCCGAAAATTGTCGAGAAGGAAGGGAAGGCGCCGGGGATCTAGGCGGTCGCCCGTCCGCCTTGTCCGCCCTGTCCGCCGTGTGTAATCTCCCGCCCCACGCCCAGCTGGAAGGCCCCATGAGTGGCACCCCGAACATCCGCCCACCGGAGAACGAGCCGATCCTGGCCTACGCGCCGGGGTCGCCCGAACGTGCTTCCCTGAAGCAGCGCCTCGCGGCGATGGCGGACACTCCGATCGAAATCCCGATCGTGGTGGGTGGCAAGGAGATCCGGACCGGCAAATTCCACGATGTCGTGAGCCCGCACGAGCACCGTCGGGTGCTGGCGCGCGCCCACCAGGCCGACCCGGCGACGATCGCGGCGGCGGTCCGCAGCAACAAGGAGGCGTGGCGCGAGTGGTCGGCCACCCGGTTCGAGGACCGGGCGGCGGTCTTTCTCAAGGCGGCGGACCTGCTGGCCGGCCCCTGGCGAGACACGGTCAACGCGGCGACGATGCTGGGCCAGAGCAAGACCGTGTTCCAGGCCGAGATCGACAGCGCTTGCGAGCTGATCGATTTCCTGCGCTTCAATGTCCACTTCGCCGAGAAGCTCTACCGCGAACAACCGGCCTCGGCCCCGCTTACCTGGAACCGGATGGACCACCGGCCGCTGGAGGGGTTCGTCTACGCGATCACGCCGTTCAACTTCACCGCCATTGGAGGCAATCTCCCGGCCGCGCCGGCCCTGATGGGCAACGTGGTGTTCTGGAAGCCGGCCCACTCGGCCCTGCTCAGCAACTACTACGTGCTCAAGCTGCTGGAGGAGGCCGGCCTGCCGCCGGGGGTGATCAACTTCGTCCCGGGCGACTCGATCCAGGTGAGCCAGGCGGCGCTGGGCGACCGCGCGCTGGCCGGGATCCACTTCACCGGATCGACCGCGGTGTTCCAGTCGCTCTGGCGCACCGTGGGAGAGAACCTGCCGAAGTACGCCGGCTATCCCCGACTGGTCGGGGAGACCGGCGGCAAGGACTTCGTGCTGGCCCACCCCAGCGCGGACCCGGCGGCGCTGGCGGTGGCCCTGGTGCGGGGCGCGTTCGAATACCAGGGGCAGAAGTGCAGCGCGGCGTCGCGGGCGTATGTCCCCGCCAGTCTGTGGCCGCGGGTGAAGGAGCAGGTCCTGGCGATGATCGCCGATATCCGCATGGGGGACGTGCGCGATTTCCGCAACTTCATGGGCGCGGTGATCGATCAGAAGGCGTACGAGCGCATCACGGGGTATCTCACCCGGGCGAAGAAGGACGCCGGCGTCACCATCCTGGCCGGCGGCAAGGCCAGGGACGATACCGGCTATTTCATCGAACCGACGCTGCTCCAGGCGGACGACCCGGGCTACCGCACCATGTGCGAGGAGTTGTTCGGGCCGGTGCTGACTCTGCACGTCTATCAGGACGACCGCTGGGCCGACATCCTGACCGTGGTGGATCAGCACGAGCCCCTATGCCCTCACCGGTGCGGTCTTCGCCCGCGACCGCCAGGCCCTGGACGAGGCGGACCGGGCACTCCGGCACGCGGCCGGCAACTTCTACATCAACGACAAGCCCACCGGCGCCGTGGTCGGCCAGCAGCCGTTCGGCGGCGCCCGCGCCAGCGGAACCAACGACAAGGCCGGCTCGATTCTCAATCTGGTCCGCTGGGTGTCTCCCCGGACGATCAAGGAGAACTTCGTGCCGCCGCATGACTACCGCTATCCGTTCATGGGGGCGGAGTGAGAAGTGAGAAGTGAGGAGTGAGAAGTGAGATGTGAGATGTGAGAAGTGAGAAGTGAGAAGTGAGAAGGGAAATGGGGGAGGGAAGAGTGGGAGCCAGGACGCGTCTGTCATCCCGAGCGTAGCGAGGGATCCCTGTGGGTGTGTACCCTGAGGGATCCCTCGTCGCTGCGCTCCTCGGGATGACAACCGCCCTCCTCGGGATGACAACCGCGCTCCTCGGGATGACAACCGCGCTCCTCGGGATGACAACCGCGCTCCTCGGGATGACAACCGCGCTCCTCACCGCCCGCCTACTCCTCACTTCTCACTTCTTACTTCTCACTTCTCACTCCTCACTGCTCACTCTCCCCTGGTTCAGAACCGTGCCCCCTCCGCCGTAGCGGAGCAGGCAGAAGGGTGTCATAATGGTGCAGCATCGGGGCAGCCCCGGTGTCGGATGGAGCGCGTGTGGGAAAGCGGGAGCACAGGGGTCCGACGGGAGATTTCCCGATCCTGATGCCGCGGCGGAAGCCGCTCCATCACGGACCGCACCGCTGGCGCTGGCTTCTCCTGGCTCTGGTGATCGTGGCGCTGATCGCCTGGCGACTGGCCGCCTATCTGATTCGGTGACCCGTTCCTTCCTGGTGGCCCTCGGGCTGCTGTTCGCGTCCCACCCGGCCGCCGCTCAAGGCTCCCAACCGGCATACCATCCGCTCCAGCTCGACTGCGCCCGCTACCACCAGGTCTTCTCTTCCACCATCGACATGGAAGGCTCGCGGCTGCGGTCGCGGGAAACCACTCGTCGGGACGGGACGCTCGGCGTTCGCGCCGCCTGGCGTGATTCGCTCCTCGGACTCGAGGCCTGGTTCGATTCCCTGTCCCTCTGGAGAGAAGGGTCCGGGGAACGGCTGGAGCCGGAGACCGATGGCGTGATCGGCGGGCGGTTCCTCGGAACGCTGACCCGGGCGGGAGTCTTCACGGAGACGGACCGGCCGTTTGTCCCCGACGACATCGCCCAGGTGGCCGACGTCGGCGACGCCCTCGGCGAGCTGTTCCCGGTTCTCCCACGGCGGGCCCTCGCACCGGGAGCAGCCTGGGAGGACGGATTCGGCACGGTCATCACCCGGCTGCCGGACGGGATGCGCGACGCCCGCGCCGTGGAGCGCTATCGGCTGGAGCGGCGCGCCGTCAGGGAGGAGTCCCGCCTCCTGCCGGACTCATCCGAGGTGCGGGCGACGCGGAAGGAACGCGAGACCGGGGTGTTCGAGTGGTCGAAGGAGCTGGGGCCGGTCCGGTGGGAACGTGAGATCACGGTCGACGTCGACGTCCCGGCCGGTGGCGTGGTGCGCCAGCCGTTTCGGACGCGGATCGAGCAGAAGGCGACGATCGAACGGGCGGAGGGGGTGTGCCGGCCCGCGCCGTGAGGCCGGTGGCGTTGCCGTCCTAGCGGGCGGCGTCCACGTAGCGGTACTCGTATTCCAGCGGGGCGGTGGTTTCGCCCAGCGCTTCGAGGATGATGTCGTGCCGCGGGGACAGGGTGCACACCGGGTCGGTGTTCTCGGCCGCGCCGGTGAGGGCGAATGCCTGACAGCGGCAGCCGCCGAAGTCCTGGGTCTTCCGGGGGCAGGAGCGGCAGGGTTCCCTCATCCAGGCATCGCCCCGGAATGCGTTGAAGATCGGGGACTGCTCCCAGATCCACCCCAGCGAGCGCTCCCGTACGTTCACGAACTCGAGGTGGCTGATCTGGGTGGCGCCGTGGCAGGGCAGCGCCTTGCCGTCCGGGGTGACGAGGATGTACACGTTGCCCCAGCCACCGTAGCAGGGCTTGGGGTACTGCTCGTAGTAGTCCGGCAGCACGTACACGAACTGCATTTTCCCACGATACCGCGCGATCGCCGCCTCGGCGATCTCCCGCGAGCGCTCGACCTGCTCCCGGGTCGGCATCAGCAGGTGGCGGTTCTTGTGGGCCCAGCCATAGTACTGCGTGTTGGCCAGCTCCAGCCGATCGGCGCCGAGATCCGCCGCCATGGTGATGATCTCTCCCAGGCGGTCGAGGTTGCCGCGGTGCAGCACCACGTTGACCGAGAACGCGAGGTCGAGCTCCTTGACCAGGGCCGCGGCCTCGTACTTCTGGCGTCCGAGCTTGATGCCGGCGATCCGGTCGGCGTTCTCGCGGTCGGTGTCCTGGAAGGAGATCTGCACGTGATCGATGCCGGCCGCGCGCAGCCGCTCGGCGCGCTGCCGTGTGAGGCCGAGGGCCGACGTCACGAGCGTGGTATACAGCCCGGCGTCGCGGGCGTGCGCTACCAGCTCCTCGAGGTCCTTCCGTACCAGCGGTTCGCCGCCCGAGAGCCCGAGCTGCAGCACGCCCAGATCGCGGGCCTCGGAGAACACCCGCTTCCAGTCCGTCGGTGGACAGCTCCGCCTCGGCGCGGGACATCTCGAGCGGATTCGAGCAATAGGGACAGTGCAGCGGGCAGCGATAGGTGAGTTCGGCCAGCAGGGTGGTGGGTCGGCGGCTCGGCGGCTCGGCGGCTCGGCGGCGTTGGCGACTCGGCGGTCTCGGGCAGGCTCGGCGTGACGCCAAGTGGCCGGGGCGGCCGTATCGAACAGCTGGACCAGGTCCCTGCGGACCATGCCATCGAGATACTCGAGCACATCGGGCCGGACATCGGCCTGGTACCGCTGTCCCAGCAGCTGGGCGATCTCGGCCGCCGTGCGGGATCCGTCGCACAGCTCGAGGATCGCCTTGCCGGTGTCGTTGATGAACATCGCCCCCTCGGGGTAGAGCAGGGCAGGGCGCTGCCGCACCCGATCGTACCCGATCCGGGCCAGCCGCCAGAGGCGGGGATAGGTGTCAGCGGAGAGCGTCATATGTGGCGGCTCAATTCGACAGCTCGGCGGCTCGGCGACTCGGCGACTCGGCCAGTGGAGGAATCACGGCCGAGCCAGCGAGCCGCCGAGCCGCCGAGCGGCCGAAATCAGTCCTTGTACGCATTATGAATCACGTCTATCAGTGACCAGAGCATCTCGAGCTTGAATGCCAGCGCCTCGAATGCCATCCGCTGGGTCTCCACCGTGGTACAATGGTGCCGCACAATGGCGAGGCCGTGTTTCACGTCCCGGGGGGCCTGCACCAGCCGGCTCTTGAAATAGTCGAGCGCCTCGGGCGGGATCCAGGGATAGTGCCGCGGAAACGACTCGATGCGCTGGTTATGGATCTTGGGGGCGAACAGCTCGGTCAGGCTGGAGGCGCAGGCCTGGACCCACGGCTTCGACTTGCAGAACCAGACGTAGGACTCGCAGATCAGCCGCGCGGCGGGGAGGACGTGCCGTTCGTCCTCCATCTCCTCCCGGGACACGCCGAGCGCGATGCCGAGCCGGATCCAGAGCTCGATTCCGCCCTCTCCGGCACGGGTCCCGTCGTGATCGATGATCCGCTGAATCCACTCGCGCCGGACGGCGGGGTCGGGACAGTTGGAGAGGATGGCCGCGTCCTTCCGCGGCACCACGCGCTGGTACGCCAGCCGGTTGGCGACCCATCCCTGGAACTGCCGGCGGGCGAGTTTCCCCTCGTACATCAGTTTGTGGAACGGGTGCTCCACGTAATAGGACCCGTGGAAACTCCCGAGGGCCGCTTCCAGCTCGTCCGGCGACAACGGCCGGTCGAGGTCCGGGAGCGGCGGCCGCGGCGGAGCGGCGAGTTCGGAACCGCGGAGGGTGGTCGTCATCGGTCGCCTCAGGGCCAGCGTGCCAGCATCTGCTGCAGCTCGTCGCGATGATTGGTCTCGTCGGCAATGATATCGTCGAGCTGAATGGCGAGTCCATGCTCGCCGGCCGCCTCCGCCTGGGTACGGCGGGCAAGGTAGCGGGCGAGGGTCCCGACCTCGGCGGCCAGCGCGGTCTCCAGCATCACTTTCGGGTCCCGTGTGACGGTGACCGGACCCGGCGTGGTCGCCGGGGTCGCGCCCAGCGCGGCCAGCTTGTCGCTCAGGATCTGGGCATGCGCCATCTCCTCGGGAATCTCACTGGCGAAGAACGCCCTGAGTTCCTGCCGGAAGGGCCCCTGCACCAGGCTGGCGTACAGCCGGTACATGATGACCGCCTGGAACTCGCCCTGAAGATCCTCATTCAGGCCGTTGATCAGGGTCTGACGCGCGTTCTGATTCATGCAGAGCTCCTCTCATACTCCAAAACACATCCCATCGTCACCGACCGTGAACCCCGCCGCGACCACCGCCTGTCGCTCCGGGGAGTCTTCGATGAGCATCGGGTTGGAGTTGTTGATGTGGGTGAAGACCCGGTGCCGGCAAGGCAGGCCTGCCAGCAACTCCAGGCTCCCGCCGGGACCGGAGACTGGTTGATGATCCATCTGCCTGGCGGTGCGATCGCTCAGTCCGAGGCGGATCATCTCGTCGTCGGTCCAGAAGGTGCCGTCGAAGAGCAGCAGGTCCGCCCGCGCCAGCCGGGAGAGCAGCGCGTCGTCCAGCGCGCCGCATCCGGGCACGAAGGCCAGGCACCCGCCGGTCCTCGTGTCGGTCACCAGCAGGCCCACGGTGTGCCCCGGGAGGTCCCGGCGGGCGAACCGCGGGGGGTCACCCGGCACCGCGAACGCGGTCGCCAGCAGCCCCGCCCCGGCGCCATCGTCGTAACGCAACTCGAGCGGCGCATCGAGTGTCAGTTCCTCCAGGGTGACCCGCGCAAATGCGTGGGTCACCGGGACGATCCGGGAATCGTGGTTCAGCACCTCGAGCACCGCCCGGGTGCCGTACAGCCGGACCCGCCGGCCCTCGCGCAGCAGCGGAATGCCCAGCGTGTGGTCGAGCTCGGCGTCGGTCGGGAGGATGGCCTCGACCGGTCCCCGACGCATGCCGGTCCCGGGGGGAACCGGCAGCCGGCCCAGCTGGTCCCGCACGTCGGGAGAGGCGTTCAGCAGGAACCACCGGATCCCGTCGGCCGAGATCGCCACCGAGGACTGGGTTCGGGGATGAGCGCGATCCGGTTCGGTCCGCGCGATCCGGCAGGGGGGGCACCAGCAGTTCCACTGGGGAAACCCGCCCCCGGCGGCCGTGCCGAGCAGGACGATCTCCATAAAAAAGAAAGCGGGGCTCGCTTTGGTCGCGAGCCCCGCCCCGGTGCGTCGCGGTGTTAAAGGGTCGCGACGTACGCGGTCACTTCCATCGTCACGGCGACGACTTCGGCTTCCGGCTTGGTCCAGGTCATGGTGTTCTCCGGTCGAGATGAGTCCAGGATGACTGTGCCGTTTCACCCAATCCGATCCCGGATTAAGCGGCGACAGCCGTTGTAACGCAGGCTGCGTGCCGGGTTGTCCATGGCGCCGATGTGGTTAGTTAACATGTTGATACAGAATGCTTTTAGACAGCTCGCTCGAAATCGCCACCGAGGTGGGGCAAGACCCCTAGGGCTGGGTGAAACTGGGGGATATGCCCCAGGGGAACGGGGAACGGGGAACGGGAGAACGGGGGAACGGGGAACGGGGAACAGGGAACAGGGAACAGGGGAACCGGGAGAACCGGGAGAACCGGGAGAACGGGAGAACGGGGGAACGGGAGAACGGGAGAACGGGAAAAACGAGAAGTCGTGCCCTTATCGAGTGAACGCCTGTCATTCCGAGGAAGCGAAGCGACCGAGGAATCCCTTCAGGACTGGCAGGTTTTCGAACCCGCAGGGATCCCTCACTTCGTTCGGGATGACAGTTGTATCGGCTTCTCCCGTTCTCCCGTTCCCCGTTCTCCCGTTCTCCCGTTCCCCCGTTCCCCCGTTCCCCCGTTCCCCGTTCTCCCGTTCCCCCGAGTTAGAGGTCTTTGATTCCGTACTTCTTGATTCGATAACGCAGGGTGTCGCGGGAGATCCCCAGCCGCCGAGCCGCCTGGGTCTGATTGCCCCCGGTCTCACGCAGAGCCTGCTCGAGCAGGGATCTCTCCCACTGATCGAGCGTCATGCCTTGGGGCGGAAGGGTCTGGGGCGTCGGGGACTCCGCCGTTGGTTCGGCCACTGCCATGCCCTCGTCCGGCACGGCAGACACGGACTCGACGGGCCGGGTCAGCGACAGGTGTTCGGCGGATAGCTCCGGCCCCTTGCTCCAGAGCACCGCTCGCTCGATCACGTGGGACAGCTCCCGGACGTTGCCCGGCCAGGGATATGTCAGCATCAGGCGCTGTCCCTCGGGGCTGATGCGGCGGGCATCCTTGCCGTACTTGGCGACGAATCGGCGGAGGTAATGCTCGGCCAGGAGCAGCACATCGTTGCCTCGCTCCCGGAGCGGCGGCAGGTGGAGGATCAGGACCGCGAGCCGGAAATAGAGGTCGCTGCGGAACCGCTCGCGGGCGACCTCGCGCTCCAGGTCCCGGTTGGTGGCGGCCAGGATGCGGACATCGATCTTCCGATCGCGGACCCCGCCCACCCGCCGAACCACCCGGTCTTCTATGGCTCGCAGCAGCTTGCCCTGGAGCGAGATCTCGACGTCCCCGATCTCATCCAGGAACAGGAACCCGCCCTCGGCGGCCTCGAACAGCCCCAGTTTCGATTCCTTCGCGTCGGTGAAGGCGCCCCGTTCGTGGCCGAACAACTCGGCCTCCATCAGGGTCGCCGGCAGCGCGGTGCAGTTGACCTCGATGAACGGTTTGGCGGCGCGCGGGCCGGAGCTGTGAATGGTGCGGGCTACGAGTCCCTTGCCGGTGCCGGTTTCGCCGGTGATGAGCACGGGCGGGGTCTGGTCGAGAGCCGCGATCTGGCGCGCCTGTTCCAGCACCGTGCGGATGGCGGAGGAGTCGCCCACCACGTCCGCGAAAAGCGGTTCGCGCCCGCCGCGGCGCCGGTAGTAGGACAGCTCCTGCCGGAGCGCGCTGCTCTCGTGAGCGCGGTCCGCGACGAGCTTGAGCTCTTCCAGGTCGATCGGTTTCTTGAGATAGTCGAAGGCGCCGAGCTTCACGGCTTCGACCGCCCCTTCGATCGAGCCATGGGCGGTCATGACCACGATCGCAATTCCGGGATCGAACTCCCGGATCTTCTTGAGCAGCTCGATACCGTCCATCCCCGGCAGCCGCACGTCGGTGATCACCACATCCGGCCGGAACGAGGCCAGGAGAGGGACGGCCGATTCGGCATCGCCAACCACCTCGACTTCGTACTCGGCTTCCTCGAGGTAGGCCTTGATGGCCCGGGCGAGGGTACGCTCGTCGTCGACGATCAGAATCGTGGCGGCGCTCATGCGGCGGGAAGCCAGATCCGGACGGTGGTCCCGTCGCCGGCCCGGCTCTCCAGGTCGAGGCGTCCGCCGTGCTGTTCGACAAACCGCTTGGCGGTCGCGAGGCCCAGGCCGGTGCCCTCGTGGCGGGTGGTGAAGAAGGGCTGGCCGACCAGCGCCATGGTTTCGGCCGGGATCCCGCGGCCGGTGTCCCGGACGATGATCTCCACGCCGGCCGCCCCGGTTGGCCCGGGCGAGGGGCCCGCGGCGAGCGTCAGTCGGCCCGACCCCGGCATGGCGTCGAGGGCGTTGGAGACGATCTCGACCAGCACCTGTTCGATTTGCATGGCATCCGCCCTGAGTTCCGGCAGATCGTCGGGGATCCGCAGATCCAGCTCTACCGCCTGGGTCTTGAGCCGATCGGCGAAGGCGGGCAGGACGTTGTCGGCCAGGTCGGCCAGCCGCTCGGGCGCGACCCGGAACGGCGCCGGCCGGGAGAACGTGAGCAGATGGGTGATCCGCCGGTCCAGCCGATCCACCTCCGCCACGATGGCCTGGAGCTGCTCCACCGCCGCTGGGGAGCCGGGATGCTTGAGGACGAATTGGGCCGAGGCCCGGAGGCTGGCCAGCGGGTTTCGGAGGCCGTGGGCGACCGCGGCGGACATCTCCCCGATGGAAGCGAGCTTCTCGGACTGGATCAGCTGCGCCCGCGACTGCCGGAGCTGATCCGTCATGGTCGAGAACGAGCGGGCGAGATCGCCGATCTCATCGTCGGAGCGGGCCCGGATCGGGTGGTCCAGGTTCCCCGCCCCGACCAGGGCCATCGCCTCGCGCAGCTCGTTGATCGGACGGGCGATACCACGGGCGATCACCCACGCCGCCACCAGCCCCGAAACCATGGCCACCAGGAGAATGATCAGCAACGACCGCTGCTCGGCGGCGACGATCTCGTTCACCCGCTGGAACGCTCCCTGCACGCTGGTCTCGCGAGTCCGACGGTAGACCTGCCGGTTGAGCGCCGTGAGCGCGGGTTGCAGCCGGGTGCGCATCTCCAGCTGCGCCAGGCGATAGGCGTCCTGGCGCCGGCCGGCGTCCGACAGCCGGAACACGCTGTCGCCCACGGCGACGAACTGCTGCTGGATGGCCTGGACCTGATCGGCCAGCGCGGCGTTCTCCGGGCCGACTTCGGCCTGCCAGCGGTCGAACCAGTACCCTACGACCTGCCCGGTCAGCTCGAATTCCCGCCGGGCCTCGGGGTCCATGCCCGTGAGATAGCGCCAGATCACCTCCGTCTGTTCGAACATGGCGGTCTCGAGCTCGGCATAGGTACGGCTCCGCCCGAGCCCCTCACCAAGGGTCTTGAGAGCGCGCTGCTCGAGGGTGTTGCTGCGGATGGCCTCCACCCCGATGAGGACGGCCGGGAGGACCAGGAGGGAGACGCCGAACAGGAGCTTCCGCTGAAAGGTCACGGAGGGAATTAGTGATGCGGTGAGGGCGGGGGCAAGGGAGTGTTCAGGGCCGAGGGCCGAGGGCCGAGGGCCCAGGGCCGAAAGTCAGCAGTGCGTGCAGTTGTACTCGGTACTAGATACTCGTCCCCAATCCCCGAGCCTCTATCAGCAGCCCCTCGAGTAATTGGGTGACGTGCTGCGGCCCCGTTCTGGGATTCATGATCGTGGTCCTGAGCGCCCGTTTGCCGTCGAGGACGGTCATGGTGATCCAGCCGCGGCCCGAGCGGTTGTACCGTCCGCGAAGCTCGTAGTTGATCCGGTCGAGGGCTGCGCCGGACAGGGTGCCGTCGCCGATGTACCGGAAACAGAGGATGTTCGATTCGGGACGATGGAGCGCCTCGAAAGCGGGATGGTCGGCCACCGCGTCGTACAGCAGGCGGGTGGTGTCGCACAGCCGGTCGTACAGGGCGCCGAAGGCGTCGGCGCCGTAGCGCTGCAGCGCGACCCAGACCTTCAGGGCATCGGCCCGGCGCGAACACTGGAAGCTCCGGGGGCCCAGGTCCCAGACCCGATCGGCGTCCGGCCGGTGAAACAGGTAGGGGGCCCGCTGGGCGAACGCCTGGTCGAGCTGGCGCTCGTCCCGGAGCAGGACCATTCCGGCGGAAAGCGGCATGAGCATCGTCTTGTGGGGGTCCCAGGCGACGGAACGCGCCTGCCGGATACCGGCCATCCGCGACCGGTGGCGCAAGGAGAAGAGCGCGGTGGCGCCGTGCGCCCCGTCGACGTGCAGCCAGATCCCGCGTGCCTGACACAGGGTCCCGATGGTCTCGAGATCGTCGAAGCTCCCGGTGGGGGTCGACCCCGAGGTGGCCACGACCGCCATCACGCGGCGGCCCTCCCCATGCAGGCGGTCGAGCGCCTGCTCCAGCGCCGCCACGTCGAGGCGGTGATCCCGGGTCGGGACCGGCACCCCGTGCCGGAGGCCCAGTCCCAGCTGGGCGATGGTGCGGGTCACCGCGTAGTGGGAATGCTCACCGTAGACCACCACCGGCGGGTCGGCGCCGACCCCGGTCTCCCAGGCCTCCGGCAGGGCCGCGGCCCGGGCGGCGAGCAGCGCCGTGAAGGTGGCTTCGGTGCCGCCCGAGGTCAGGGTTCCGCCGCTCCCGTCCTCCCAGCCGAGCAACTGGCTCAGCCAGCGGACCAGCTGGTGTTCGATCATCGTGGTCGGCGGCGCCATCTCCTGGACGGCGGTGGAATTGTTGAACGCGCTGATGAGCGCCTCGGTCCAGATCGCCGCGGGCAGCGGTGCCGACACCTGGTGCCCCATGTACATCGGATGGGTGAGCCGGGTGACCTCGGGGACGATCTCCCGGCTCACCCGCGCCAGCACCTCGCCCAACGGCCGGCCGGTGCGCGGTAGCGATTCGGCGAATCGGCGTTGAGGCGTTGGGCGTTGAGGCGTTGAGGCGTTGGGCGTTGGGCGTTGGGCGTTGAGGCGTTGAGGCGTTGGGCGTTGGGCGTTGAGGCGTCATGGATCCGGGAGCCCGGAATGTACTAGCACAGCGATCGATAGACTCGGCCTTGGCCAACGCCCAACGCCTCTACGCCCAACGCCTTGACGCCTTGACGCCTTGACGCCTTGTCCCCTCTTGTCGCCCCCCAACCTCCTGCCTACCTTGTGGTTACTCACCGCTGGAGGCCTTCTTTGATGCCGGATCGGTTTCTCAGCTCCGACGACTACGACGAAAACGCCCACCAGCTCTACAACGAAGGCCGCTTCGACGAAGCGCTCGCCCTCCTCACCGAAGGCACCCAGCTCTATCCCAATGCCGTCGAACTCCACGTCGGGATGGCCTACGCGTTTCTGGCGCGGGAAGACTACGCCTGGGCCCGGCGGAGCTTCGAACGGGCCCTGACCCTCGATCCCGATCACGAGGACACGCTCGCCGGCTACGGCGAGGTGCTGCTCAAGCTGGGTGAGCGGGTGCAGGCGCTGAACGCGTTCGACCGGATCCTGGCCCTCGGCTTCAAGGAAGATCATGAGCTGATGCTGCAGGTGGGCCGGGCGCTGTTCCGCGAAGGCCTGCTCGCGGCCGCCCAGACCTTCTTCGAGTACGCGGTGAACGCCCAGCCCGACTGCCCGGAAGCGGCGGCCTGCGCCGGCTACGTCTGCCACCGGCGGAACGACGACAGCGGTGCGTTGTACTGGCTGCGTCGCGCGCTCCAGATCGATCCGCACTACAGCGAAGCGCGGATCTACCTCGCCAACATGCTGTACGACCGGAGCGAGTCGGGAGCCGCGATGCATCACCTGCATCAGACCGTCCCCGAAGACCACTTCGACGAGCTCGGCATCTGGCGCTACATCGAGCTCAAGAAGACCCTCTACCGCCTGCCCGAGGGCGACCCCGAGCTGCGTCCCTGGTTCGCCCGGCTGGGCGAAGTGGCCGGTGCGCCGGATGCCACCGACCAGATCCTGGCGGAAGTGGAGGCCACCCAGCCCGACGGCACTACCCGGGATCCGGCCCAGCTCGAACTGTTCGGGACGCTGCTCACCGAGCTCCAGGCGATGCAGAAACGCCATGTGCCGGTCGGGGTCCATACCGTCGCGACCCTGAGCGGCAAGACCCTGCGCGGGACCTGGGACGAAATCCTGGTCCAGATGAAGGGCTCCGAACGGGAGTGGGCGGGCGCCTCGCTCGGCGACTTCATGGCCGACCTGGCGCGCCGCGGCGCCGCTGAAACCGGAGTCGTCATCCCGACGACCGATGCCGAGGCCTTTCTCAGGGGCAGCGCGCGGGCGGGGGTGGTGCGGATCATCCAATGATGAATGGTTGAATGGCGGAATGGCGGAATGACGACTCCCATTCCGCCATTCGGCCATTCGGCCATCGGCCATTCCACCATTCCGCCATTTCTATTCTCCTCTAGTAACTTCCCCCCATGTCGTCGGTCGTCTTACCGTCCTGGACCTCCAGTGTCCACCGCGAGGTCCTGCCCAACGGCCTGACCCTGCTGGTGCAGCGGGATGGGTCGGCACCGGTCGCCGCGATCGTGACCCACGTGCGGGCCGGCTTCTTCGACGAGCCCGACCGATGGGTGGGAATCTCGCATGTCCTCGAGCACATGTTCTTCAAGGGGACGCCGTCCCGCGGGCCCGGCCGGATCGCCCGGGAGACCAAGGCGGCCGGCGGCTACCTCAATGCAAGCACCAGCTACGACCACACCAACTACTACGCCGTGCTCCCGGCCGCGCGACTGGCCGAGGCCCTCGCGATTCAGGCCGACGCGCTGATGCACGCGGCGATCGATGCGGGCGAGCTCGAGCGCGAGCTCAAGGTCATCATCCAGGAGGCGAAGCGTAAGCTGGATCATCCCGACGCGGTGGCGCAGGAGACCCTGCACCAGGTGATGTACGATCGGCATCGCATCCGTCGCTGGCGGATCGGCTACGAGCAGGACCTCGCTCGATTCACGCGGGCGGATGTCTTCGGCTATTACGCGTCGCGGTACGTTCCTTCCCGGACCATCGTGGCGATCGTTGGCGATGTCGACCCGGCCGAGGCCCTCGATCTCGCCCGCCGGCAGTACGGTCCCTGGTCGGGGCGGGATGGCGCCCACGACCCGTCGCCGGTGGAACCGCCGCGGCGCGACGTGCGTGCCCGCACCCTCCGCGGAGACGTGACCCAGGCGGTCGTAACGCTGGGCTGGCGTGGGGTGCCCGCCCTCGACGATCGCGCCGTACCGCTCGATCTGGCCGCCGGCATCCTGGGTGCCGGGCGCGGGAGCTGGTTGTACCAGGGCCTCCGGGAAACCGGCATCGCCAGCGGCGTGAGTGCCCATCACTACGCGCCGACCGAGATCGGGGTGTTCTCGATCGACGCCGACTGCGAGTCGGACCGGGTGGAGTCGGTGGTGACCGGGATCGCCGAAGCGACCACCCGTCTCGCGATGTCCGGACCGGCCGTGGACGATCTCGAACGGGCGCGCACGCTGCTGTTCGCCCGATGGTCGCGCCGGATGGAGGAGATGGACGGTCGCGCCGCGGCCCTGGCCAGCGCCGAGGCCCTCGGCGACTACCGCCTGCTGGACCGGGACTTCGAGCAGCTCGTCGGCGCGTCGGCGGATGCCGTGCGGTCGGCGGCCGCGGCCGTGCTCGACCCCGAGGCGGTTTCGGCGGTGGTCTACCTCCCGCCCACCGCGGGGGTCGAGTTCACCTCGGATTCCCTGGCGCGGGCATTCGCGGTGACGGAACTCGGCGGCTCGACGGCTCGGCGGCTCGGCGGCTCGGCGACTCGGCCGGTGGAGGATTCACGGCCGAGCCGCCGAGCCGCCGAGCCGCCGAGCCGTCGAATTGAGCCGCCGAGCCGCCGAGCCGCCGACATCCACCACCTCGTGCTTCCCGGCTTCGATCTCCTCGTTCGACGCAAGCCGGGCGTTCCGATGGTCTCGCTCGGGGTCCACGTCCCCCGGCGCCGGTTCGATCCGGCCGGGAAGGCCGGGGTCGGGGCGCTCGCCATTCGGAGCGCGATTCGCGGTGCCGGGGATCTGGACGGCGCCGGCCTTGCGTTCGCTTTCGAGCGGCTCGGCGGCACTCTGGCGCCGAGTGTTACGCATGACTGGCTCGGGTTCGGCACCGTGGTGCTGTCACCCCACATGGGCCGGGCCGCGCGGCTGCTGCACACGGTGCTCCGGCAACCGCGCTACGCCGAGGATCAGGTGGCGGCGGAACGCGGCGTGCTCGAGGAAGAGACCGCCCGGGTGGCCGACGACATGTTCCGCTATCCGTTCCAGCTGGCACTGGCGACGGCCTTCGGCGATCGAGGGTACGGCGTCCCGGCGCTGGGACTCCCGGACCAGCTCGCCGGGGTGAGTCCGTCGGAAGTACGCGCCTGGCATGCCGAGACCATCGGGCAGAGCCGGGGGGTCGTCGTGGCGGTCGGTGATCTCGACCCCGACGCTGCCGCCGGAATCCTCGGCGACGTGTTCGGAGGTGACGACGTGCGGCCGCCCGCGGTGCTGGGCGGGGAGGGCGGCTGGGCGCTCTCGGACCAGCCGGTCACCCGCAGCGTGACGCGGGAGAAGGCTCAGTCGGCCCTGGCGATGGTGTTCCCCGGCCCGGCGCGCCGGGACCGGTCACGGCATGCGGCGGAGGTCTGGAGCGCCGTCGCCGGCGGGCTGGGCGGTCGGTTGTTCGAGGCCCTTCGCGATCGCCGCTCTCTGGCGTACACGGTCGTGGCTTCGTCCTGGCAGAAGGCGCGCGCCGGGGCCCTGCTGACGTACATCGCCACGGCGCCCGAGCGCGAGGAAGAAGCCCGGAGCGAGATGCTCAGCGAACTGCGCCGGTTCGCCACCGAACGGGTGACCGACGCCGAGTTGCTGCAAGCCGCCAACTATCTCGCGGGCCAGACCCAGGTCCAGCGGCAGAGCGGGTTGGCCCTGGCCGCCGAGATCCTCGAGGCCTGGCTGGCGGGCGACGGGCTCGGCGAACTCGAAGATACCGGCGAACGCTACCGGGCGGTGACCGCGGAAGAGGTGCGAGCCGTGGCCGAGCGGAGCTTTGGCCCGGATGTCAGGGCCGAGGGCGTGGTGCGCAGCGGGATCGGATCGGCGGCCGGATCGAGCCCACGGGTGGGGGCCGATGTAGCGTAGACGGTCGATTGAAGGTTCAATCGTCGCGCTTCAGCGGGGCGGTTCCCGGTTGAGCGCCGGCCTCAAGAATCGCGCGGCCCCTCCGAGACTCGGAGGATGACGCCTCCGATTCCGCCCCGGGGACGCAGCGCAATCACGGCGGGCCGTGGGTGCTCAAGCCGATCGCTCCCGCCGCGGCGATCGCCAGCGCGGCCAGGGCACGTTCGTCAGCAAGAGTCGGAACGGTGATGCCGGAGAGTTCGGTGACTGCGTGGGAGAAGGTCATCGGGGCTATCAGTTGTCAGTGATCAGGTATCAGCCATGCCGGGACCGATAGCTGATAGCCGATAGCCCTAGAACATGGAGATGGCGAGCAGCGACCTGAGGTTGTCGTTGGTCACGCGGAGCCTGGACGACAGCAGCCGAACCATCGACCAGAGAATCTTGAACGCCATGTCCCGGTTGAAATCGAGCAGGATCTCGAAATCAGGCCGGGAGATCGTCATCAGCGTCACCGGCCCGTTGGCGATGGCATCGGTGCTCCGTTCGGAGCGGTCGAACACCGCCATCTCGCCGAAGCAGGCGCCGGGCTGCAGGACCGCCAGTGCCTCTTCGCCGGATCCGGGGATGTTGCGGCTGATGCGGACTTCACCTTCGATGATGATGTAGAACCGGTTGCCCGGCTCCCCTTCCTTGAACACCCACTGCCCGCCCTGGTATTTCTGCTCCTTGCAGATTTCCGCGACGCGCGCAAGTTCCCCCTCGTCGAGGTCCGCGAAGATCGCCATTTTCTTGAGCAGCTGGAGATCCATACCCGTGCGGGGGTGAGTTGTGAGTGAGGGAACGGGGCCGGAATTCCAAGCTACTCCCCACGAGGAAGGGGGGCAAGGTCGGCGGGTGGAGACGTGGGCCCGGGTCACCGCCGCCGACCTGCTGACTCTGCTCCGGCTGCCGCTCGCGGTGCTGTTTCTGATCGTCGACAGCGCGCTCTGGCGGCTCGGGATCCTCGCCGTGGCGGCCGCCACCGATCTGCTCGACGGCTTCCTGGCACGGCGTCTGGGTGGCTCGCGGTTCGGGGCGTTCATCGATCCGGTGGCCGACAAGCTGTTCATGCTCTCCGCCTTCATCGTGGTGGCGGTGTCCGGCCGGCTCGCGTGGTACGAGATCGCCGGCGTGCTGCTCCGGGATTTCGTGGCCACGGTCGCCTTCGTAAGTACCTCGCTCTCGGGGCGGGCGATGACCATTCCGGCCCGGCTCGGGGGGAAGGCCGTGACCGTGGCGCAGGTGTTGACCCTGGTGGCCTTCCTCACCGACTCCCCCCTGCTTCGTCCCCTGGCCTGGGCGACCGCGGCGGTCGCGCTGTATGCCATCTGGGACTACAACCAGGCCGCCGCCGCCGCCAAGCGGCCGGTGGGGTAGAGGGTGAAGGAAGAAGGTGAAAGGTGAAAGGTGAGAGGTGAGAGGTGAGAGGTGAAAGGTGAGGTGATCGGGCAGGAGGTGAGGGGCACCTTCACCTTTCACCTTTCACCTTTCACCTTCTTCTTTCACCTTTCACCTTTCACCTCAGCCTATGATCCTTCGCTTCCATCGCTTCGCGCTGTCCCTCGCCGACGAGGCGCGGCGGATGGTCCGGGCCCGGGTCGGCCGGGACCTCGGGGTACGGAAGAAGGCCGATCGCTCCCCGGTGACCGAACTCGACCTCGCCATCGAGCGCCGCTTGCGCCAGCGGATCATGCGGCGCTATCCCGCGCACGGCATCATCGGCGAAGAGTTCCCGCCCTGGCAGGTCGAGGCGCCATTCCAGTGGCTGCTCGATCCGATCGACGGCACGCTGACTCTTACCCACGGCCTGCCGTTCTACGGTACGATCATCGGGCTCCATCACCTGGGCCGGCCGCTCGTCGGCGTGATCGATTTCCCGGCCCTGGGCGATCGTTACCACGCGGCCCGGGGGCACGGGGCCTGGCGCAACCGACGGCGGCTGCGCCTCAGGGACGTGCCGCGGCGGGCCATCGCCGACGAGATCATCTCCGCGACCGACCGCGTCCGGTTCGCCGAGTTCGGCGCCGCCGGCGCGTTCGACCGTCTGCTGCGCCAACATCGCCACGTCCGCGGCTATTACGACTGCAATGCCCACGCCTACGCGGCCGAGGGCAGTATCGGCGCCGTGGTCGATTTCGGCGTGGGACCCTGGGACATCGCCGCCACTCAGTTGCTGGTCGAGGAAGCCGGAGGCCGCTACGTCGTGGTCCGCCGGCGGGGAACCGGCGCGGCGGCTCGGCTGGCCATCATCGCGGGGAAACCAACGGTGGTGCGGTGGCTGGAGAGGATGTTCGGTGGGAGGTGAAAGGTGAAAGGTGAAGGGGTGAAAGGGGAAGCGTGGGCGGGCCGGGGTGCGGGACCCTTCACCCTTCACCTTTCACCTTTCACCTTTCACCTTTCAGCCTCCACCTTCACCTGTCGCCCAAAAATGTCCAACCTCCGCCACGCCAGCCTCTCCTGGTCCCACGATCTGGTGTTCGACGGCGGGACGCCGGACGGGCCGCGGATCACGGTCGACGGCGACGGAGCCACCGGCGTCACTCCGGTCGTACTGCTGCTGGTGTCCATGGCCAGCTGCAGCGCGGCCGATGTGGTCTCGATCCTACAGAAGATGCGGGTGGATCTCGGCCATTTCTCGATCGCCGTCACCGGAACCCGGCGGGAGGAACACCCACGGCGGTTCGTCGCCGTCCACCTGTTGTTCCGCCTGGCAGGGACCGGGCTGGACGAGTCCAAGGCGCGGCGCGCGATCGACCTGTCCCTGGAGAAGTACTGCTCGGTCGTGCATTCGCTGGCGCCCGATATCAAGATCACCTACGACCTGACGCTGGCGTGACCGGATTCGCGGCCGATCGGAGTGCGATCGGCCCTCGGGGATCGCGGGTCCCGGCCATTCCCGTCCTGGCGCTGTTGCTGTCGGGGGCGATGGCTGGTGTGGTGACGGCGCAGGCACCCCGCGGACTCGAGCTGTCGGGGATGGGCGTCGTAACCCTGTCGGACCCGGTGTTCGCCGGTGGCGGGCTCCAGGGAGCGCTCAGGCCAGGCGGCCGCGCGCGGCTCGCGCTGGCCATGCTCCCGGGAACGATCGCAGGACGGTTCGCCTTTCGCGGCGAACTCACGGCCCAGTTCCTCCTCAACCCCGACCGCCCGCGCGGAATCGGGGTCTATGCCGGGGGCGGGGTCGCGGGCCTGACTGGAGCACGGGAGCGCGCGTTCGTGATCCTTGGTCTCGGTCTGGAGACCAATCCGGGCGGGCGCTCCGGGTGGATGGTGGAGGCGGGTGTCGGAGGTGGGGCTCGGCTGGCCGTCGGGTGGCGACGTCGGTGGCTCGATTCGAGCCGCCGTTGAGGTCCCGCATAATTGAAACGCCCAGGCAGGTGCCTGGGCGTTGCGACAGCGGCGCGCCGACGTCAGGTGACCGCAGCCGCCTCGGTCTCGCTGGTGTCGGGGTGCGGCCGGTTCATCACCGGCTGGCAGTACCGCTCGCCCAGTACCCGCAACTGCCCCATCTGCTCCTCGCTCAGGTCCTCGTAACGCTCGGCCAGATACAGCATGGTGTCGTCGAACCACTCCTTCTGGTGCTCCGGCAGAGCCTCGAGCACTCCGCAGCGGAGGATGTGGCTGAACAGTTCGTCTCGGGCCTGATCGAAAAGCCGTGGGGTGGTGGTCGGAGTGTTCTTACGGGGCTTCGCTTTCGCCATGCTGGTCGTTCTCCTGGGCGGAATTGTCCGGGCAGAATATAACCAGACGGTGTCCGGTGGGGCAAATCGCCCGATCCCTTCCCGATTCCGTCGGCTGATTAGATTGGGGGCTCATCCAGGGCACGCCTGGTGTGTTTGCGGCGACACTGGACATGAGGCGGTGCATGAGCGATCACGATGAAGTCTACGGCCGGGCGCGCGAGTCGCAGTTGCTGGCCCTGCTCCGGCATCTGGCCGAGCGGATCCAGCAGCTCGACGGCGCCGGCGGGCTGCTGGAAGGCGTCCCGGAGCTGCAACGGCTGCTGGGCGATGCGCGCAGCGAGCTGTTCCATTACGAGGTCCGCTCGACGTATGACACGCCGGAGATCAGCGACAACCGGCGGATTGTCGAGGACGCGTCGCGCGGCCCGTACACCCCCGACTCGCACGAGGACGACGAACCATGGCGGCCGCCACCGGCGGGCTGAAGCGTTTCTATTATGTGCTGGGCGGGGTCGCCCTGGCCGGCGTCGGCATCCTCGGCTATCTGTCGCTCAGGCGGGCACCGGTGTCGATTCCGGCCCAGGTCACCATCCAGCCGGGCGACACCAGCGGTTTCCACGGCTACTTCATGGGATCCGACAGCGCGCCGCTCACCGTCACCGAGTACGCCGATTACGAGTGTCCGGCGTGCCAGCAGTGGATGGTGGTGCAGATGCCCACCATCGAGGAGCGGCTCATCCAGACCGGCCGGGTGCGCTGGCGGTACCGCGATTTTCCGCTGGATCAGCATCCCCACGCCCGGACCGCGGCCCACGCGGCGGCGTGCGCCGGTGAGCAGGGACGCTACTGGGAGATGAACCGGCGCATCTACTCGTGGCAGCCGCAGTGGCCCTTCGTCCGGGACGCCGTCGGCATCTTCCGCAAGTACGCCGGCGAGCTCGGCCTCGACGTGGGTTCCTACGATGCCTGCATGGGGTCGGCCAGGTTTGCGGGCCGGATTCAGGCCGGCCTGCTCGAGGGGCAGCGGGCCGGCGTGGGATCCACGCCGACGTTTCTCATCAACGGACGGCTGTACGTCGGCGGGGACCGGGTCCACTACGACATGCTGAAGGCCTTGCTGGATTCGCTCCGGCCAGTGGCCGCGAAGTAGCGCTCGCGCCGTTCCGCCGGCCACTTCCCGGATGCGCGAGCACGCCCCCAGTCAACCGCCGTCGGGCCGGGCCCTCGCCGGCCTCGCGCTGGCCGCGCTGGGCGTGGTTTATGGCGACATCGGCACCAGCCCGCTGTACGCCCTCAAGGAGTGCTTCGTCGGGCCGCAGTCCATCCCCATCAGCCGGGAGAATGTGCTCGGCATCCTGTCGCTGGTGTTCTGGTCGCTCAATTTTCTGATCTCGTTCAAATACGTCGCCCACATGATGCGGGCCGACAACCGCGGGGAAGGCGGGATCCTGGCGCTGCTGGCGCTGCTCAACCCCTTCGGCACGGGGCGCGCCCCGCGGTGGGGCCTCCTGGCCGCCGGGTTGTTCGGGTCGGCCCTGCTGTACGGCGACGGCGTCATCACCCCCGCGATCTCCGTGCTGGGCGCGGTGGAAGGGCTGGCGGTAGCGGCCCCCGCACTGGCGCACTGGGTGCTGCCGCTGAGCATCGCGATCGTCATTTGTCTGTTTCTGGTGCAGCGGAACGGCACGGCGATTGTGGGCCGGTTATTCGGTCCGGTCACCACCCTCTGGTTCGCCTGTATCGCCGCGCTCGGCGTCTACGGCATCCTGCAGGAGCCGGGGGTCCTGGCGGCGCTCAACCCCTGGCACATCGTGGACCTGTACCGGCGCGAAGGCTGGGACGCGTTCTTCGTGCTGGCCGCTGTGGTGCTGGTGGTGACCGGCGGTGAGGCCCTGTATGCCGATATGGGCCATTTCGGGAAGCGCCCCATCCGGGTCGCCTGGTTCAGTGTCGTGCTGCCGGCCCTGGTGCTCAACTATTTCGGCCAGGGGGCGCTGCTGCTGCGGAATCCCGCGGCCGCCGAGAACCCGTTCTACACTCTGGTGCCCACCTGGGCGCTGTATCCGATGATCGGTATCGCCACCGGCGCGGCCATCGTGGCGAGCCAGGCGCTGATCTCCGGCGCCTTCTCGCTCACCCAGCAGGCGGTGCAGCTGGGGTACTCGCCGCGGGTGACGATCGTCCATACCTCGGAGACCGAGAAAGGGCAGATCTACATTCCCGAAGTGAACTGGGCGCTGCTGCTCGCCTGTGTGGCGCTGATGCTCGCCTTCCGGAATTCTTCCAACCTCGCCGCCACCTACGGCGTGGCGGTGTGCGGCACGATGACCATGACCACGATCCTGTTCTGCGCCGTCGCCCGGCGGCGGTGGGCCTGGTCCCGGATCAAGGTCGTCGGACTCGGCGGCCTGCTGCTCCTGGTGGACCTGGCGTTCCTCACGGCCAACGTCGAAAAGATTCCCCAGGGCGGCTGGGTGCCGCTGGCCCTCGCCCTGGTGGTGTTCACCCTCATGTCAACCTGGAAGCGGGGCCGGCTCCGACTCATCCGCATCATGGAAGACAACGCCCTGCCGATGGAGCTCTTTCTCGGGGACGTGGCCAAACGGATTCCGGCCCGCGTGCCGGGCACCGCGGTGTTCATGACCAGTCACGCGACCGGAGCCCCGCCGGTGCTGCTCCATCACGTCAAGCACAACAAGGTCCTGCACGAGCAGGTGATCCTCATGTCGGTCAAGACCGAGGAGATCCCGCGGGTGGACGACGACGAGCGCATCGAATTCAGGGAACTGGGAGAGAAGTTCTACTGGCTGACCGTGCGGTACGGTTTCCTGGACTCGCCCGACATCCCGGCCGTTCTGCGTCAGTTGCAGGCCCACGGGGTGACGGCGCGTCCGCTCGAAACCACCTTCTACCTCGGCCGCGAGACCCTGATCGCCACCCCCGATCCGAAACCGCCACCGGCGGACGCCCCACCGCGGTTGGCGCTCTGGCGCAAGAGGCTGTTCATCGTCATGAGCCGGAACGCCCAGTCGGCGACGGCGTTCTTCAACCTGCCGCCCAACCGGGTGGTGGAGATGGGGGCGCAGATAAGGTTCTAGGCGGCGGCTCGGCGGCTCGGCGGCTCGGCGACTCGGCCGGTGGAGGCGGGGCCGAGCCGCCGAGCCGCCGAGCCGCCGAGCCATCTACTCAGTGCCTCGCCCACACCGCGGTGACCCCCTTGGCATCGAAACTCAGGACATCGTAGGGATCATTGCCCGAGTCCATGCCGGGAGAGGCGGCCGGCATTCCGGGCGCAGCGAGACCGGTGACCTTGGGCTTCTGTTGCAGCAGCCGCTTGATGTCGGCGGCGGGGACATGGCCCTCGATCACATAGCCGGCAATCGTCGCGGTATGGCAGGAAGCGAGCTTCCGGGTGACGCCCAGATCGGCCTTGAGCTCCGTCAGATCCGACTGCTCGACGGCTTTGACCGCGAATCCGTTGGCCTTGACGTAGTCGATCCAGCTCTTGCAACAGCCGCAGGTGGGGGAGTAATAGACGGTCATGGTCGGTGGCTCGGCGACTCGGCGACTCGGCGGCTCAGCCAGTTGGCTCGGCGACTCGGCGGCTCGGCGACTCGGCGGCTCAGCCAGACGGCTCGGCGGCTCGGCGGCTGGTCGGCTTGCGAACCCGAGGATTCCTGCTACTGCGACACCTGCGGTAAGTACCATAAGGCGTGTTTTGAGCATGGGCCAAAATCCCTCCAATCAGTACCCCAATCTAGCCGCCGAGCCGCCGAGCCGCCGAGCCGTCTGGCTGAGCCGCCGAGTATCACCCCTCTGTCGACTCATACTGATCCTTGAGCTTCGCCACGACCGCGGGGTCCGCCAGCGTGGTCGTGTCGCCGAGGGCGCGACCTTCCGCGATGTCCTTGAGCAGCCGGCGCATGATCTTGCCGCTCCGGGTCTTGGGCAGGTCGGCCGAGAACAGGATGTCGTCCGGCCGGGCGATGGCGCCGATCTTCTTGGTGACGTGGTCCTTGAGATCGTCTTTGAGCTGCGGGGTGATGCGGTTTCCCTCCTTGAGGGTCACGAACGCCGCCAGCGCCTGACCCTTGAGGTCGTGGTGTTTGCCCACGACGGCTGCCTCCGCCACCGCCGGGTGATCGACCAGGGCGCTTTCGACTTCCATGGTGCCGATCCGGTGGCCCGCCACGTTCAGCACGTCGTCCACCCGGCCGAGGATCCACCAGTATCCGTCGTCGTCCACCTTGGCGCCGTCACCGGCGAAGTACTTGCCGCTGAATCGGCTCCAGTAGGTCTGACGGTAGCGCTCGTCGTCGCCGTAGATGGTGCGCAGCATCCCGGGCCACGGTTCGGTCAACACCAGCAGACCGCCGCCGGTCTTGAGCGGAACGCCCTTCTGGTCTACCAGCTGCGCGCTGATCCCGGGGAAGGGGATCGTGGCCGAACCAGGCTTGGTGGTTACCACGCCGGGAAGAGGCGTGATCATGATCCCGCCGGTCTCGGTCTGCCACCAGGTGTCCACGATGGGGCAGCGCTCCCGGCCGATGTGCTTGTGGTACCAGATCCAGGCCTCCGGGTTGATCGGCTCGCCAACGGTCCCGAGCAGTCTCAGGGTCGAGAGATCGTGCTTCGCGGGGAGCTGCTCGCCCCATTTCATGAAGGCCCGGATGGCGGTGGGTGCGGTGTAGAAGACGGTGACGCCGTACCGTGCCGTGATCTTCCAGAAGCGATCCCGTTCCGGCCAGTCGGGCGCGCCCTCGTACATCAGGACGGTCGCCCCGTGCGACAGCGGTCCGTACACCACGTAGGAGTGTCCGGTGACCCAGCCGATGTCGGCCGTGCACCAGAACACGTCCTCATCCTTCAGGTCGAAGACGTACCGGGTGGTGGCCGTCACCTGAGTGAGGTAGCCGCCGGTGGTGTGCACGATGCCCTTCGGCTTTCCGGTCGTGCCCGAGGTATACAGAATGAAAAGGAGATCCTCCGCGTCCTGCGGTTCGGGCGGGCAGTCGGCAGCGGCCTGGTCGAGCAGGCGATGCCACCAGTGGTCCCGGCCCTCGGTCATGTTGGCGAAGGACTCGTCGCCCTCGCCGGCCGGCCGGCGTCGCACCACGATCACGTGCCGGATGCTGGGACACTGGGAGATCGCTTCGTCGGCGAACCGTTTGAGCGGGAGCACCGCTCCCCGGCGATACCCGCCGTCGGCCGTGATCAGGCAGACGGCTTTGGCGTCGTTGATCCGGTCGCGCAGCGATTCGGCCGAGAAGCCGCCGAAGACCACCGAATGCACCGCCCCGATGCGCGCGCAGGCGAGCATGGCAATAGCCGCCTCGGGGACCATCGGGAGATAAATGGCCACCCGGTCTCCCTTGCGGACACCGAGCCGTTTCATTGCGTTGGCGGCCCGGCAGACCTCCCGGTGCAACTCCCAGTAGGTCAGTGTGCGGCGGTCGCCGGGCTCACCTTCCCAGATGATCGCGGCCTTGTTGCGGCGGGCCGTGCGGAGATGACGGTCCAGGCAATTGGCCGAGACGTTGAGCTTCCCGCCCACGAACCATTTGGCGTGCGGGGGCGTCCACTCCAGCACTTTCTCCCACGGCGTGATCCACTCGAGCTCCCGGGCCTGATCCTCCCAGAACCCGAGCCGGTCCTGCTCCGCCTTCTGGTACAGCTCCGGCCGGGCGTTGGCCTGGGCCGTGAAGGCGGGAGGCGGAGGAAACCGGCGGGTTTCGGAGAGCAGGGTGGAGATTTGGTCGGACATCGATCGCCTGTTGGTCGGATTGGTTGAGTTTGCCAGGGCCGGGGGCCCGGGGCCCAGGGCCCATTGCCAAGATGAGCGCGGCCGACGACCCGAGTCTCAACTCGACCCTCATCCTGGGGGCTTGGACCGCAGTTAACCCCGGTCCCGAGTTGTTCACTGGGCCCTGGGCCCCGGGCCCTGGGCCCTCCTCGGTTCGGAGGATGCCGCCATCCGGCCCCTTTCGGCAAGAGCGGGGCGCCAGCGCGCCCAGTCCCCCAGGTACATGCCGGACTTGCAGTTGGCCGAATTGCCCTGCGGGCTGCGAGGGAAAAACCGTTGCAAACCTTCAACGGTTGTCAGTAAGCCATTCCAGATCAACGACTTAGCGAACTGGCACTGGGCTGGCTTTACATCGGCCCGGAGACCAGCGGGTCTCCAGACAACTGATCCGCCCGATAGAGCACACCCGGAGTGATCCGGGGCCGCAAAACTAGAGGTCTCGAGCGTATCCGAATGGAGCGCCGAGATAGCTCGGTGCCGAAGGCGGGCCCGCGCCCAAAGCGCGATGCCCCGCACAGCAGAGAGGTCGGCGGAAGCATCGCGCTCGATTCGTTCGAGACGCGGGGAGGATTTTATGCAGTCGACGCAGGCAGGAACCCTGGAGATTCAGGCACCCGACCATCTCGGGCTCGAGAGTCGCACGGCGTTCCGGCAGGCCGCGGTTGGCTTCCTGGAACAGCTCCCCGAGCGCACCGGCAGGCTGGTGATCGACCTTCGCGGGACCCGCACGGTGGATTCGGCGGGCCTGGGCGCGCTGATGCTGATTCAGCGCAAGGCTGCGGAACGCCGCCAGGTGGTGGTGCTCCGACGCCCCAACGACGAGCTTCGGTTCCTGCTCGTGCTCACCAAGCTCGACGACCTATTCGAGGTCGAGGCCGATCTGGCCTAGCGGGTATATTCGGGGCATGGTCAAAGCCATGCCCCGGCGGCGCGTGCTCTTCATCGAGGACGAGTCCGCCCTGCGTTTGAGCTACGAACGGGCGTTTGCCCAGCGCTACGTCTCGGCCTATGCCGCGACGGGCGCTGACGCGCTCCGGCTGCTCCCCGAGCACCGCCCGGACGTGGTGGTGCTGGATCTGCGCCTGCCGGACACCGACGGCATCGAGCTGCTGCGAAAGCTCCGGGTGCTCCGACCGGGCCTCCCGGTCATCATCACCTCGGCGTACATGAGCCTCGAGCCTCAGCTCGAGGTGCTGGCCTTGCCGCATCACGGGTATCTCGTCAAGCCGTTCGACCTCGAAGAGCTGGCCCGGCGCATTGATGCCCTCCCCTGAGCCGGCGTTGATCGAGGCCCGGGGGATCACCCGCCGTTACGGCGCGGTCCGGGCATTACAGGGGATCGACCTCACGCTCCACGCCGGCGAAGTGCTGCTGGTGCTGGGGCCGAACGGCGCCGGCAAGTCCACTCTGCTCCGCACCCTCGCCGGGCTGCTCCGCCCGCAGGCCGGATTCGTCACCGTGGCCGGCCGGCCGCTCACCCGGGACGACCCGGACGCCCGGCGGCCGATCGGGCTGTTGTCGCACGAGTCGCTGCTGTACGATGAGCTCACCCTGCTCGAGAACCTGCTGTTTGTCGCCCGCCTCTACGATCTGCCGGACCCGCGCGCCCGCGCCGAAGCCGCGCTGGCCGCCCAGGGGCTGCTGGACCGGAAGGATGCCCGGCCCCGCAGTCTGAGCCGGGGGCTGCTGCAACGGGCGGCCATCGCGCGGGCGCTGCTGCACCAGCCGCGGCTGTTACTCCTCGACGAGCCGTTCACCGGACTGGACGCCGCGGCCGCAGACCGGTTGCGGGCATCGCTGGCGGCGGAACGCACCGCGGAGCGCGCCATGGTCATCGTCACCCACCAGGCCAGCGAGGCCTGGGACCTCGCGACCCGGGTGGGCGTGCTGGTGGCGGGGCGCTGGGTGCTTGAGTCCCCTCGTCCTGACGACCCGACCCGATTTCACCTGGCCTACCAGGAGCTGGCCCGTGGGTAACGTCGTTCGCCACGCGATGGCCATCGCCGGCAAGGACCTGCGGCTCGAGCTCCGCAGCCGGACCAGTCTGCTGTCCGCGGCGGTGTTCGCGGCCCTGGTGCTGATCGTCTTCAACTTTGCCCGCGATCCCACCGCCGTCGCCACGGTCGACCTGGCGCCGAGCGTGCTGTGGATCACGGTGGCCTTCGCCGCGATCGTGGCGATGAATCGCGCCTTCGCGGTGGAGCGCCAGAACAACGCCTTCGACGGCCTGCTGCTGGCGCCGGTGGGCCGGGAAACGCTCTACGCCGGGAAATTCCTCGCCAACCTGGTGTTCGTCCTGGTGGTCGAAGCGATCGCCCTGCCGCTGTTCGTGCTGTTCCTGAACGTGGACATCGGTCACGCCCTGCCGGGGCTGCTGCTCACCCTGCTCCTGGCGACGACCGGATTCGTGGCGGTCGGCACCGTGTTCAGCGCCATGGTGGTCCGCACCCGGTTCGCCGAGCTCATGCTCCCGGTGCTGCTCCTGCCGTTCATGGTGCCGCCCCTCATTCTGGCGGTGCGGATCACCGTGCCACTCTTCGCCGGCCGTCCGTTGAGCGAGGTTGTGGACGGCCTTAGGTTCCTTGCGCTGTACGACGTGACGTTCGTGACCCTTTCGGCGCTGCTCTTCTCCGCGGTGGTGGACGAATGACTGCGATTCCGGCCGGGCCAGTGCCGTCATCACCCGCGGGACCGTGCTGACGGTGCTGGGGCTCGCGGGAGTCGGCCTGGTGATGGTGCTGGCGTTCGGCTACACCCCGGTCGAAGCCTCCCAGGGCATGGCCCAGAAGATCTTCTACATCCACGTCCCGTCGGCGGTGATGGTCCTCTGGGTGTCGGTGCCGCTGACCGGGATCACGAGCATTCTCTACCTCTGGCTGCACGACCCGCGGCTCGACCGGTTCGCCGCCGCCAGCGCCGAGGTGGCGACGGTGTTCTGCCTGGTCGTGCTGGTCACCGGCCCGATCTGGGGCAAGCCGATCTGGGGCACGTGGTGGACCTGGGATGGCCGGCTCACGCTGACCCTGTTCCTGTTCTTCCTGCTGCTGGGATATCACACCCTGCGCGCCGCCATCACCGAGCCGCTCGAGCGCGGCCGCTTCAGCGCCGTGCTGGGCATCATGGGCATGGTGCTCATTCCCTTCATCCACCTGAGCGTGTATCTCTGGCGCGGACTGCATCCGATGCCGATCGTCCTCAAGCCGAGCCAGCCGTCGCTGCCGCCGGAGATGCTGCGGACGCTGCTGATCGGTTTCGGCGTCGTTCCTGCTGCTGTACCTCGGCTTCGTCACGCTGCGCTACGGCATCCAGCTCGCCCGCGACACCCGGGAGGCCGCCGATGCCGCCTGACAACGGCACCTACGCCGTCGTCGCGTACGTGCTCGCCGGGGCGATCTACCTCGGCTATGCGGTGTCGCTGGTGGTGCGGGCGAGGGCGGTGAGGAAGGGTGAGCGGTGAAAGATGAAGGTGAAGGGTGAAGGGTGAAAGGTGAAAGGGGCGGCAGCCTCGACGGCTCCACCCCTTTTCACCCTTCACCTTTCACCTTTCACCCTTCACCTCTTCATCAGCACCCGCTCCCACAGCTGCGCCGCCACCACGGCGCCGAGCATCGGCCCCAGCCACCAGATCAGCTGTCCGACCCAGGTGCCCGAGACCAGCGCCGGCGCGAACGCCCGGGCGGGGTTGACGACGCCGCCCGTCACCGGGCCGATCGCCAGGATGATCGCCAGCAGGGCGATCCCGACGCCGAAGCCGCCGAAGGGCGGGCGCTCGTGGGTGACGATCGTGCCGTAGATGGCCGACATCAGGACGAAGGTGCCCAGGGCCTCGATGGCGATACCGCGTCCGAAGCTCACGCTCCCGGCCACCGCCGGTGTGCCAAGGATCGAGATCCGGGTGATGTTGAGCGGGAAGGCGTACTTGAGCACCAGGATGGCCAGCACGGCGCCCACCAGCTGGCCCAGGATGTAGGCAGCGGCGGTCCGGGAATCGATGCGCCGGGTGGACCAGAAGCCCATCGTGACGGCCGGATTAAGGTGGCCGCCGGAGATGCCCAGGGTGGCGGTGATGAAGAGCCCAAGACCGGCGGCGTGGGCCAGGGCGATTTCCAGGGTGTCGAACCGGCCCTCGGGGAAGACGTCCGCCATGACGGCGGCGCACCCCAGAAACACGAAGCCGAACGTCCCGAACCCTTCAGCAATTGCACGGCGAGCGAGAGTCATCGCGACCTTTGCGGCGAGCGGGGCCGAACAAGATCACCTCTCCGCTCGGCCTCGGCAAGTGAGCGCCGTCAGCGGCCGTCGGCGCGTCGGAACAGCAGGCAGGCGTTGATCCCGCCGAATCCGAAGGAGTTGCTGAGCAGGAACTCGGGATCGGCCTCGATGCCGCTGCCGTTGAGATAGTTGAGATCGCAGGCGGGGTCCGGCTCGTCGAGATTCACCGTCGGCGGAAGCCAGCGGCGCCGGCTGGCCATGGCGCAGATGGCGGCCTCGAATGCGCCGCTCGCCCCGAGGGCGTGGCCATAGTAGCCCTTGGTGCCGCTCACCGGGATGGTGTTCGCCGCCTCGCCGAACACCTGCCGGATCGCGGCCGACTCCGTGGGATCGTTGAGCGGCGTCGAAGAGCCATGGGCGTTGATGTACCCGACGTCGTCCGGGCCCACCCGCGCGTCGGCCAGAGCCAGCCGCATCGCCCGGGCCGCCTGGCGTCCGTCGGGCCGGGGCACCGTCATGTGATGGGCGTCGTTGGTGGTGCCGTAGCCGAGAATTTCGGCGTACACCGGTGCGCCCCGCGCCAGTGCCCGGCCCCGTTCCTCCAGCACCAGGACCACGGCGCCCTCGGCCATCACGAATCCATCCCGGCTCCGGTCGAACGGCCGGCTGGCGACCGCGGGGTCGTCGTTCCGGCTCGACATGGCGCGGATGATCGCGAACGCGCCGAAGCAGAGCGGGGCCAGCGGCGCTTCGGCCCCGCCCGCCAGCATCACGTCCGCCTCACCCCGGGCGATGGCCCGATAGCCGTCGCCGATCGCCATCGTGCCCGAAGCGCAGCTCATGCCGTTGGTGGAGTTGGGACCCGACGAGGCCGAACTCGATGGCGAGGTTGCAGCTGGCGGCGCCGGCGAACACCATCAGCGCCAGGGAGGTGTTCACCCCCCGCACCCCGTCGCGCAGGTAGTTCGGGATACTGCTCTTCGGCGTAGCCGATGCCACCGAGCGCGGTACCCATCATGGCGCCGACCTGGTCACGGTCTTCCCGGTTCAGGTCGAGCCGGGCGTCGTCGAGGGCGAGCCGTGCCGCGGCGATGCTGAAATGACCGAAGCGATCGAGCCGCTTCGCTCGCCGGGCTTCCATGAAATCCCCGGGTCGGAAGTCGGCGACCTCCGCCGCCATCCGCGAACGGAATGGGGAGGGATCGAACCGGGTCACCGGGCCAACCACGGAGCGGCGGGTCCGGAGTCCCTGCCACAAGCCCTCGACACCGAGGCCGATCGGGGTGACGGCGCCGATGCCGGTGATGACGACACGGCGGCGCGGCGGCTCGGCGACTCGGCGGCTCGACGGCACAGTTCCCCGGATCAGATGGCTTCAACATGCCGGGCGAGGCCGGCCAGGGTCCGTGATGCGATGCCGTGCACGAATACCGGGCCGATCACCCAGTTGGCCGCCAGGCCGGAAATGAGCGGCCAGCGCGGGCCGTCCCATTGGTGTACGATGGTGACGCGCGTCGCCGGTCCTTCGGGCACCAGCCGCCAGACCACGTCCATGCCGCGGGTGATACCCCGGATGTGCCGGTACCGGACCTCGAGGCGTCCGGCGTCGATCACCATCTCCGAGGTCCACCACGTGGGCCAGTTGAGCGGACCGAAGGGACGGTTGGCGCTCATCTCCACCACGTCCCTGTCGGCCCTCCGCTCCAGGACCCGCACATGGCGATAGTGCGCCAGCAGCTCCGGCCAGCGCTCGACGTCGCGCGCCGCCTGGAAGATCCGGTCAGCCGGGGCGGCGACCAGCCGCTGGTCCACGGTTCTCATCGGCCCCGCGGGATCCAGGTTGCCAGCACCCGAAACCCCGGTGTGTATTCGACCCGGGCCGTCACCCCGGCCGCCGTGAGCAGCCGCGCCAGCTCCGGGCGGGTGAAGCCACGGCGGATCGAGGTCAGACCGTCGAGCCGGGTCACCCGGTCGAGCGCGATGAGCCGGGCCCCCAGCTGGAAGGCGGCGATCGACCAGGCCGAACGCCGGAGATCGGCGATCACCACGCCGTGGCGAGCGATCCGATCGGCCGCCTGACAGAAGGCGATGATCGCCGTCTCGGACAGGTGGTGCGCCAGCTGGCTGGCGACCACGATGTCCACGCTCCCGTCACGTACCGGCAGCGCGCCGGCGCAGCCCACCAGTGACGCGATCCTTCCCGCCGCGCCATTCCGGCGGCCGTGCGATGCCGCTCCAGGCCGATCGGAACGATCGTCATCCCCCGTCGCCTGCCCCAGCGGACCGCTCGGGCTGCGAGGTCCCCCTTCCCGCAGCCGACGTCCAGCACAGTCACCCGAGCCGTCGAGCCGCCGAGCCGCCGAGCCGCCCGACCCAGCCCCCGCCGCACCGCCCACCACCCGCCGAACCAGAGGTTGGCGCGCGCGATGCCGGTGAGCGAGCGGGCCACCGCCACCGGGTCGGCGTCCGGATGATCGAGCATCTCATCGCCCACCGGCGAGATCAGGGATCCGGTCATGGGCGATCGAGCGACCGGTAGGCCCCGCGGAAATAGAGCAGGGGCTCGTGCTCGGCGGTGCCGCCGCCCGTCACCCGACCGACGAACAGGGTGTGGTCCCCCAGCGGAAAATCGGCGTGCCGCTCGCATTCGATATATGCCAGCACGCCGCCCAGGACGATGAGCCCCGTCCCGGTCTCCCGCCACGGCACGCCGTCGAACCGCGCCTCGGCCGGCAGCTCGGCGAACCGGCGCGACAGGACTTCCTGGCCTGCCGAGAGCACGTTGATGACGAACCGGCCGCTCGCCGCCATCGCGCGGTGCATCTCCGCGGACACATCGACGCACACCGACACCAGCGGCGGAACCAGGGAGACCGAGGCCAGGCTCGAGGCCGTCATTCCGACCGGCGTGCCGTCGCCAGCCCGGGTCGTGAGCACGGTGACGCCGGTCGCGAATCGGCCCAGTAGCTGGCGGAACAGTCCCGCCTCGATATCGGGCCGGGTCACAGGACCATCCGGGCGAGGAACCAGGGGTTGAGCACCAGTCGCGCCGGCAAGTAGTCGCCGGTGACTCCGATGAAGGTATGGGCCTGGCCTCGGCGTTCCAGTCGATCCACCGCGCGGTCGAACAGACTCGGCAGCAGCATCCCGTATCCTACCAGGCGCTCCACCGTCCACTTCCCCAGAAACGCCGCTCGCCGCGCGAAGCGGTAGCCTGCGAGCCGGCGGGCCGTCGCCGCCCCGCCGCCCGCCAGCGCCGCCGCGCCAGCCTCCACTGCCAGCTCGGCGCCCTTGAGCGCGGCGTAGATACCTTCGCCGGTGAAGGGATCGAAGAAATCGGCGGCGTCGCCGACCAGCAGGGCGCCATCCGTGACGACCCGACCCGACCATGCCGCGAACGGTCCGGTCACCAGCACCCGTCGAACCAGCCGTTCGCGCCGGATTCGTCCCCGCACGCCAGGGAAGCTCTCCAGGGTTTCGAAGAAGAAGTCTTCCACTCCGAGCGCTGCCCGGCCCGCCCGCTGCCGGGGAACGACCAGGGCGACGTTGGCGAGAGTACGGGCGGCTCGGCGGCTCGGCGGCTCGGCGGTTCGAGGGTCGGGCGCCCAGATCCGGTTCAGTCCGACATACCCCTCATCGCCCACGTGCATCTCGGCGAAGCCGTCGAGACCGGGAACCCCGGCCACGTGCGCCACGAAGGCGATCCGGGCCGGAGTGCCGTGCCGCCGCCGTCCGATCCGGCGGGCCACCGCCGAGCGTAATCCATCGGCTCCGATCGTGAGCCGGGCTCGAATGAGGGACCGCTCCCCCGAGGCTCCGCGGGCCACGATCCCGGCGACGGCGCCACCGTCGTACAGCAATTCCTCCACGGTGGTCCGTTCCAGTACACCGGCGCCGGCGGCCCGTGCCGCTTCCACCAACTGGTGGTCGAGGATCCGGCGAGGGACGGAGAGGCCAGCGTCCCGCCAGGGCCGGATCGCGGTTTCGGCGAACCGGCCGGTGAGGGTCGCGCCCCGAGGGGCGATGACTTTCGTTCCAAACAGCGGCTGAGCGCCGGCCCGTTCGAGTGCTGCGACCACTCCCAGCCGATCGAGCAGCCGCACCGCTTCCGGGCTCAGGTACTCCGAGCAGGCCTTCTCGCGCGGAAAGGCGGCGCGATCAACCACCAGGACCCGGTGGCCGAGCCGCGCCAGGTGGGTCGCGCACGCGCTCCCGCCGGGTCCGGCGCCCGCGATGACCACGTCGACATTTTCCGTCATGGCCGGCTCATCCGGCCCAGGCACGCCACGCCGCGAACCCGGCGAGGGCCGCGACGCTGCAAGCCACGCCGTTGACGCCGTCGTTGGTGAGCCATGCGATTCCCCCCGTCGACCGGGCCGCGGCGCCGCATCGGTGGATGCGGCGCTCCGTGGGCCGGTTGCAGCGGTCACAGTGGAATCGTCCCTGGAGGGCAGCCCCGAGGAAGGAATCCAGCAGCATTCCGAGCATACCTACCACGAGCGCCACGGAGAAGAGCGAGACGCTGGCTCCCATGAGCGCCGGGCCGACTCCGACCAGCGCGGCACCGACCAGTGCCCCCGCGGTTCCCAGGACGGTGACCCCGCCGCTGGTTCCCGGGTCAACGCTTCGCCAGCTGAGGACGTGGCGGGGGCGAGTCCCGGTCCAGGCTCCGACCGAGGTGGCCCAGGTGTCTGCCGCCGCGGCGGCGAGGCTCGCCGTCACGATCCAGACCCCGGCCCCCGGCACCAGGGCGCCGAGGGCGGCGGGCCCGCCGTTGGCCAGCACCTGCCACGGGTCCCGGCGCGGTCCCTTGGTGTCGAAGGCGGCGGCCGGATCGGGCGCGAGGCGGGAGACCACGCTGGAGCCGAGGAAGAATGTCCCCAGCGCCAGAAACCCGGACCACCCGGCGCCGGCGAGGATGGCGCTGCCCACGCCGACCGCTGCCAGCGCCCCCGGCCCCGACAGCAGGGCGAGGCGCCAGCCCAGTCCGGCGAAACCGGCGGCGAGCAGGAGGGCGAGGAGGGGTGGCATGTGCCGTGGGGGGCCGGAGCGGCCCATGCTCTCTATATTGTAGCGCCGTGAGCGTCCCCACCATCATTCCCATGAGCCTCCTCGAGGCGCTCAGGAACCTCGACACCCCCGTGGAAGACGGGCTCGAGGAGCTGGCGGGCGAGATCGTCTCCAAACGGCTGGGCCTCTCGGCCACGGTCGCCGCCCAGATCGCGCGCTATCAGGACCGGGTGCGAAAAGGGGAGCCGGTCAGCCTGGACGAGGCCGTGTCGGTGTTCCGGCTCGCCGGGAGACGCCCCGATGCGCAACTGGTCTTCGCCGATGCCGGCCGGCGGGCCGCGAGATACGCCGCCCGGAGCGGCCCCATCTTGAGGCGCGCCGCAGCGCGCATCGTACCCGGCGGAATGGGCCGGTCGATCGGCGCCGGGGCCGCCGCCCGGGCCGCCCGGCGATCGCTCGGCGTTCAGCTCGAGATCGGCGAGACCGGTGCGACGGCGGAGATCACCAAACCGCTCTCCATACTCGCCCTCAATGACGGGGCCGCCTGCACGTTCTACGGCTCGGCGCTGGGCGAGCTGCTGCGGGTACTCGCGGGATTCGAGGGCGCCATGGTTCACGAGCGCTGTCGCGGGCGGGGAGATCCGGCCTGCCGCTGGCGCGCCATCGCGGTTGGAGGATACGACTGATGCTGCTCGCCGGTCTGGACCTGCCACGGGTCCGCACTACCCTGACCGAGCTGGGGCTCGATGGCTGGCTCCTGTTCGACTTCCGCGGGGTGAATCCGATCCTGTCACGCCTGCTCGGGGACATCGGCTTCTCCAGCCGCAGGCTCTTCATTCTCATCCCCCGGGCGGGCGAGCCGGTAGCCCTGGTACACAAGATCGAGCTCGGCCCGTTCACGCCGGGGAGCTTCCCCGGAACGGTGGTGAACTACGCCCGCTGGGAAGAGCTGCACGCCGGCCTGGAGACGATGGTTCGCGGGAAGAAGCTTGCCATGGAGATCTCCCCGGACGATGCCGTCCCGTACCTCGACCGCATTCCGTTCGGAGTGGTCGAGCTGGTCCGGCGGCTGGGGGGAACCGTCACCGGCTCCGCCGCCCTGGTGACCCGCTTCGCCTCGGCCTGGAGCCCCGAAGAGCTGCAAGGCCACATTGTGGCCGCCGAGGCGCTGGCGGACATCGCCCAGAGCGCGCTGGGCTGGGCGCTGGGCCGCGCCGGCACCGGCCTCACGGAGAGCGAGCTGCAGCGCCGGGTGATCGACGCGATCCATGAGAAGGGACTGGTGTTCGACCATCCGCCGATCGTGGGCTTCGGTCCCAACGCCGCCAATCCGCACTATGAGCCGGTGCCCGGCGACGACTTGGCACTGGCCCGCGACCAGGTCGTGCTGCTCGATCTCTGGGGCGGCCCGCGGCTCGGGACGGTGTTCGCCGATCAGACCTGGATGGGCTTCTCCGGGCCGACCCCGACCCCGAAGGTGAGCGAGGTGTGGCGGGTGGTCCGCGACGCCCGCGACGCCGCCATCGCGGTGGTGCAGCGCAAGGCCGGGAAGGAACCGCTCTACGGCTACGAGGGGGACCAGGCCGCCCGCGGGGTCATCGAGGCCGCCGGGTACGGCAGCTACTTCGTGCATCGCACCGGCCATTCCATCGATCGCGATCTCCACGGCTCGGGTCCGCACCTGGACAACTACGAGACCCGCGACGACCGCGAGATCCTGCCGGGGGCGGGGTTCTCGGTCGAGCCGGGCATCTACCTCCCCGGTGAGTTCGGCGTGCGGAGCGAGGTGAACATGGTCTGGGCGCCGACCGGCCCGATGGTGACCCCGAAGGAGCCGCAACGGGAATTGATACTCGGCGGCGGCTAGACGGCTAGACGGCTCGGCGGCTCGGCGACTAGATGGCATGGACAGCCGGGTCGTGCGAGCCCGGTTTCCCCGGGAAACCGCGCCCTCCAGTTAGGCGGTGCGGATTCGGGGGTGCCCAGGCCCCGTCTCGCCGAGCCGTCCAGCCGCCGAGCCGTCCAGCCGCCGAGCCTTCGGCCGCCGAGCAGCCGAGCCGCGAGTTCGCGCCCGATTTGCATAATCGGGTCGCGCCGCCGCTCGGCGGCCGGGCGGCCATGTTTCACCAATGTTCAACTGTTTCAATGAGTTACGGCCTGTTACGTGACCGAAACCCGCCACAATCCTCTTCCTTGACACGTGATTTTGCTCACTTCATATTCATCGCGCCGACCTGGCCGAGGTCGGGAGATTATCGCGCCCAATTCCGTCACTGATTGCCCGCAGGACTTCCATCTGGCAGGACAAGGCAGCGCCCGTCCTTGAGACGGGCCGCGAGTGGCCATCCGGCCCTCGACGCCTTCATTGAGTGTTCCGTGTGGTTGGCAGGTCTGTATCACGCCATCGGAGGAAGTCTCCATGAAAGAATTTGATGTTGGCGCCTTCGCTCGCGCGGCGCGGCAGTGTGCGCTCGCGGCAGTCGCCCTGCTCGTGTCAGCCACGGCGCTGCACGCCCAGGCGACTGGTAAACTCGAAGGTCGAATTCGGGACCAGGCCGGGGCCCCGATCGCGGGCGCCCAGGTTCGGGTGGTGGGGACGGCCTTCGGGGCCGTGGCCGACGCCCGGGGCTACTATTTCATCAATAACATCCCCGCCGCCACTATGGATGTTCAGGGCCAGTTCGTGGGGTATAAACCGGTCCAGGTGACCGGCCTGCGGATCATCGCGGGCCAGACCGTCACCCAGGATTTCGCCCTCGAGCAGCAGGCGGTGGACATCGGCGAAATCGAGGTGACGGCGGCGGTGAACGTGCTGGTGCCGCGCGACGCGGTGACCACCAAGCAGGACCTCACCGGCGTGTACGTCGCCAACCTCCCGGTCGACCGCCTCACCCAGGTGCTGGCGCTCCTGCCGGGCATCGTGGCCAGCGCCAGCGGCAACACCATCACCATCCGGGGCGGCCGGTCGGACGAGGCGGTGACTTACATCGACGGCGTCCCGGTTTCTCCGGGCACCCGCGGTAACCTGGCCACCAGCCGGACCGGCGGCGGCAAGATCGACCTGGGACAGGTCCAGCTCAGCAGCAACGCGTTCGAGGACGCCTCGGTGACCACCGGGGCGCTCTCGGCCGAGTTCGGCAATGCCCAGTCGGGCCTGATCGCGGTGACCACCCGGACCGGTGGTTCACGGTTCGCCGGCACCGTGGCGTACGAGACCGACGAGGTGCTGGGTTCGAAGCACGGCGCCGGGTTCAACCGGGTGGAATTGGGGCTGTCCGGGCCGCTGTTCAAGAACCTGACCTGGTCGCTGGCGGGCGATATCGAAGGCCGGGCGGCGTTCGACCGCGGCTGGGACGCGCTCAGCGCGCCCGAATACGTCATGGCCGGGGTGGACCAGACGATCGCCGTGCCGAGTCTCTACGGCAGCCCGACCGCCGACACCACGCAGGTGCCGTTTCCCAACTTCGCCATCTACAGCGGCAACTGCGACCAGTTCTCCAGCAGCACCGACCCCGGGATCAAGAGCAACTACGGCATCGAGTGCCGCGGGGTGCAGTCGCCGTACTCGCCCCGGGGCTCCTACCGGGTGAGCGGCAAGCTCAATTACACCTACGGGACCGGGTCGCGGTTCTCGCTCACCGCGCTGCGCAACCTGACCAACACCCGGTTCAGCACAGCGGCCCCCAACAACTTCTTCGTCCTGGCGCCGGCGCTGATGCTGGCCAATGAGACCAAGAACTCGGCCTACATCTTCAACTGGACCCAGAACCTGTCGAAGTCATCCGACCGGGCGCTGGCGCTCGAGGTCTACGGCTCGTACCAGGAAGACCAGGTGGTCCAGGGCCAGCTGCGACCCGAGAACGAGCTCAGCACCCGCGATGCGTTCGGCGGGTTCCTCGGGCTGAAGAAGATGGACTTCCTGTATGACTTCGACAATTTCTCGGTCGACGAGGCCCGGGTCCAGGCGTGGCGGACCAACAATCCGACCCCCGGTGCCCAGACCCCGCTGGATTTCACCAAGAACTACTCGTCCTCGACCCTGTACCGCCTCAACCCGTACGGCCTGAGCTCGACTCAGGCGGCCCAGGTGTACAGCACCTCGGGACTGAGCTCGATCTTCAACCGTCAGATGGTGCTCTCGAAGGAACGGCGGTACGTCGGGCGGGCCAACGTCGACTGGCAGGTGGACCGGTACAACCGGCTCAAGGTGGGCGGCGATTACACCCTGTACAAGCTGCAGTTCTATCAACGCGGCGCGGCCACCCAGGACATCTGCTTCTGCAACATCTGGGTCGAGAGCCCGGTCCGCTACAACGCCTTCGTCCAGGATCGGCTTGACCTGGGCGACGTGATCATCGACGGCGGCCTGCGGTACGACTTCTTCGACTCCCGGGCCAGCCATCAGTTCTATTCCGATTCGGGCTATCAGTTCCCGACGATCTACTCGACCACGCTGGCCACGCCCAAGCCGGACGACAGCCACAGCTACGTCAGCCCGCACATCCAGGTGTCGTTCCCGGTGACCGACCGGACCAACTTCCGGTTGTCGTACGCCCACCAGGTGCAGGCGCCGGACTGGAGCCTGGTGCTCGGCGGCCTGAACACCGACCTGGACAAGACCAACACCAACCAGCTGTGGGGCACCGATCTCGACTTCGCCAAGACCATCACCTTCGAGTTCGGGGTCCGGCATTCGTTCAACGATGACATGGTGCTCGACATCGCGGCCTACAACAAGGACAAGCTGTCGGACGCGACCGCCCGGATCTTCAAGATTTTCGATCCGATCGCGACCACCGCCAACGACCTGCGGTACTATGTGAATGCCGACTTCGGCACCATCCGCGGCGTCGACGTCCGGCTCGACCGGCGGTTCGGTAACCTGTTCAACGGCAGCCTGAGCTACACCTTCCAGAACGCCCAGAACACCGGGACCGATCCGAACTCGTACGTGTCGTACTTCGCCAACATTCCGAACCCGGACCAGAACAACCCCAACGGGCCGCCGCCGCAGGCCATCCTGCCGACGACCGACAGCCGGCCGCACAACCTGGCGGGGTCCGCCGCGCTGACCTTCCCCGACAACTGGAAGTCGGGAAGCGCGCTGGGTTCGATTCTCGAGAACGTGGGTCTGTTCGCCACGTTCCGGCTGGCCAGCGGCACGGCCTACACCCGCTGCCCGTCGGATCCGACCAACCCGCGGCAGAACCTGTTCATCTTCTCGCCGAATCTGTGCGACGAGGGCGACCTGGGCGGCAACGAGGTCAACCGCGACCGCCTGCCGATGTTCAAGCAGTTCGATCTCCGGGTCAGCAAGTCGGTCGGCTTCGGCAGCCGGAACCTGACGCTGTACGCCGACGTGCGGAACGTCTTCAACTTCCGCAACGTGCTCCAGGTCTTCACCCTGACCGGAACGCCGGAGAACGAAAAGGCGTTCGAGCGCGTGACCTTCGTCGACGATTCGGCCGATATGGCGCTGGAGGCCCTCGTCAACGGGCGGTATAATTCCGGGACCGCATCGATCGACCTGTCGGGCAACCCCTGCGCCACCTGGAGCAACGCCGGCGCGACGCCGGCGGGTCCCAACTGCTTCGGCCTGATCCGCGCCGAACAGCGCTTCGGCAATGGTGACCTGGACTACACCATCGATGAGCAGCGGGCGGCCAGCCGGGCGTACTTCGACCTGAACAACGGACTGCACAACTTCATCGGTCTCCCCCGACGGGTGAGACTCGGCGTCGAGTTCAACTTCTAGCGAGTGTCGTTCTCAGCCCCGGAGGTCGGCGTCAGCACGGACGCCGACCCCCCGGGGCCAGTCACACAACCGGAGACACCCACATGCACGTTCCGGGTCGTTCGAGAGGCGCGGTGACCGTGGGCCTGCTGGCCCTCTTCATCGGCGCGTTCATCCCTTCACCGGCGCTGGCCAAACCCGAGCCCGGGTACAAGCCGAGCGCAGGATTCCGCCTGTTCGCCCGATCCTCGTTCCGCTGGATCGGCAACCGGGTGCAGTGCTTCCTGGCCTCGACCGGACAGATCTGCAGCGCCGAGAGTTCAGTGCTCGGCGGCGGCTACTGGCCGGCCGGCACCGGCAACCAGTACATCTTCAACAGCGGTCTGCAGATCGCCGGCATCGTCGACTCGAACAGCGTCGGCAACTCCTGGGCCGGCGACATCGAGGGGGCGTACTTCTTCAACGCCCGCGGCGGCGGCAACGGCCAGCAGATCACCCAGATCTACAGCAGCGCCGATCCGGACGACCTGGCCAACTGGCCGGCCGAGGCGTACGTCCCCTCGGGAACGGACCTGGCGGCGCCGTTGTATAACCCGGCGCTCCAGGGCAGCAAGACGGCGTCGGACAACGACATCTGGTTCCTGAGCTGGGAGGGCGACCCCAACCTCTCCGGCGGTCGTGGGCACCCGCTCGGCCTGCTGGTCGAGACCCGGGGTCTGGCCTACACCACCCCCGGCAAGAACGACATCCTGTTCTTCATCTTTACGTTCTACAACGTCACCGCCTCTGACGCCGCGGTTTATAACACCGCGCCGGCCCGGATTCAGGGTCAGCTGCGGACCGCGGGCACCCGGTTCCAGGCGCTGAACTCGGCCAAGGGCGCCGTCCTGCCGGCCGGTGGCTACATCATCAAGAACATGTTCCTCGCCTTCGGCGCCGACATGGACGTGACGTCCGAAGATGCCGGGGCCAACTACGACGGCGTGAACGTGCCGTTCGCGCTGGGCTACACCTACCACCACACCTTCACCGCCCCGACCAGCTGGAGCTTCACCGACGCCAGCATCTACCGGCCGCCCTTCTATCCGGCCACCGGATTCATCGGGGTGAAGTACCTCAAGAGCCCCGAGGTGAACGGTCAGCAGGTGGGCCTGACGCTGTTCGGTGCCACCACCAACGGCGGCGAGTTCAGCGACGCGCGCAACACCCAGGCGCTGTACCGCTACCTCACGGGTAACCCCGATCCCAGCCAGGGCGACGACCAGTGCAACGTCGGCGACCCGGCGGTTACCAAGATCTGCTACCTCAATCAGGGTGCCGCGGCGGACATGCGGTTCTTCCAGGCCTCGGGGCCGCTCACGCTCGCTCCGGGTGAGTACAGCTCCATCGCGGTGGCCTACATCCTGGCCGCGCCGGTGGCGACCGGGGCCTGCGTCTCGCCGAACTCGTGCGGCAGCGTACCGCCCCAGCGTCCGTCCAACGATCTGACCCGGCTTACCAACCCGGCGGCGCTGGCGTTGGGTGCCAACACGGTCGATTCGATCACCGGGTTCCGGGGCTGGCGCGATACCACCTTCGTTCGGGTGGTCAACGGCGTGCCGACCACCATCACGCCCAACGGCGTCGTGGACCAGGAAGAAATGGGCATGTTCGCCGTGCCGGGCTCGCTGCTTGGCAAGGCGCTCGCCGCCCAGGCGATCTTCGATGGCCAGTTCGTCTCACCGGCCCCGCCGATCTCGCCAGACTACTTCCTGATCCCGGGCGACAACCAGGTGACCATCGTCTGGCGGCCGTCGCTGTCGGAGGCCGCGGGCGATCCGTACTTCTCGGCCGCGCAGTCTCCGGCCACGTTCGACCCCAACTACCGGCAGTACGATGTGGCCGGCTACCGGGTCTACCGCGGCAACCGGGGTGACGCGTCCAGTCTGCGGCTGCTGGCCCAGTTCGACGTTGCCGGCGACGCGATGGTGGACCGGACGGGGCAGGTCAACCAGGTGAACCCTCAGGGCTTCACCGACTGCGCTCCGCTGGTGAACGTGTTCATCACCTGCACCGACGCAGGCGTGATCAATGGCGTTTCGACCATCAACCCGATCACGGTATCCCTCGACGGTCCACTTACGCAGTGGCAATCGGTCGTGGCGAGCGGCACCAGCGCGTACGCGACCCGGGTGGACACCGCCCTGACGGGCGGCAACACCCAGATACCGGCGCTGGCCGGGACCGGCGTGCCGTTCATCTTCGTGGACCGCACCGGGAACTGCAACAACTGCGGCGTCCGCAACCACACCCGGTACTTCTACATGGTATCGGCGTTCGACATCAATTCGATCCGGGCGGGTCCCTCGAGCCTCGAGTCGAACCTGAGCGGCTCCAGAGCGATCACGCCGTTCCCGGCGCCGACCAACCTGGCCATCAACGGCGCGCTCCAGCCGCTCCAGGTCGTCGGCCGGAACGGAGCGCTCACGGACAATGTGGTCCCGACCATCGATGCTACCACCGGCCGGTTCAGCAAGCCGTTCCCGCCGGCGGACGGCGGGGTGGCCGCGCTGGCCGCGTTCCTGCCTGAAGTGCTCCCGGGGTCCGGGGGCGTGACGGTGACGCTGGACAGCCTGACCATCGGTCAGGCCGCGGCACCGGGTCTCGGTGAGATCCCGGGCACCTATTACTGGACGGCCCGGTCGGGCCCGGTGGTGGAGCAGTTCACCACCTTGCTCGCCCAGGATGCGACCGACGTGACTCACACCGCATCAGCCCTGTACACCGCCGTTCCGCTGGACAACACCGCGGCCTCGAAGTACGGCGGCAGCGATCAGTTCAGCCTGCTGGGCTCGCTGACCCAGACCCTGGTGGGCGGTTACTACACCAGCGCCTTCGGTCGTGGCTGTGTCAACGGGGCGGCAGGATTCGTCCCGGGCACCGGCCAGGCGGGCTGCGACTACAACGGACCGCGCTGGTTCATGGGGCCGTCGCCCCAGAACAATGAGACCAAGGCCGATCCGATCTTCGGGAACGCCCAGAACTTCACGGCGCCGTTCCAGGTCGACCGCACGGTGCCCAACAACGGCGGCTGGAACAACGCCGGGGAGCTGACCGGAGTGGACGTGATCCACCAGCCCTACAGCTACCAGACCATGGGCAACCAGTTCCGCAACACCGAAGCCGTCCTGGGCGGAGCCAAGCGGGCGGCGGACTACAACGTCTACTGGAACGCCACCACGGCGGGCCAGATCGACAGCGTCATCGACGTCACCCATGACGTAGTGGTGGCGTTCGATTCACTCCGGCTGGGAGCCTCATGGGGCCTCCTCACCCAGGCGCGGGCTCAGCCGTTCGGGGTCAACATCAGCCACGATCAGCGGACCGAGCTGTCAATCAACGATTTCGGCTGTGTCGATCCGTTCCGTGCCGGCGGGGCTGGAACCGGCGGGAACGCGAGCATCCCCTGTGGTGCGGCTGGAGTCGGCGGTGACGGCCCGCAGTATTTGATGACCAACACCGCGACCATCGGCCCAGTCGTCTTCTGGGACGTGTCGCCTGTGACGGTGCGGACCAGCACCTTCACCGGCCAGGGCTTCGCGATGTACCTCGCCGGGAACATGTTCCTGTTCCAGACCACCACGCTTCCGCAAGGGGTAGTGTGGTCGATGCGGGACTACGTCGGTGCCATCACCGGCGGCAACGGATTCGGCGGGGCCGACGGGCCGTATGCCTTCTCCCCGGTTCCCCGGCCGTTCGCGGCACCGGGTGCCTCGCTCCGGCTGAGCTTCACGGCCTCAGCGACGGCGCAGCCCATCGCGGCCGCCGACATCAAGCGGGTGCACACGGTACCGGATCCGTATTACGTCACCAATTCGCTCGAAGCGTCCTCGGACCAGAAGATCATCAAGTTCGTCAACCTGCCGGACAAGGCCATCATCCGGATCTACTCGGTGAGCGGCGTGCTGGTGCGCGTGCTGGAGCACAACAGCGCGACATCGAGTGAAGAGGTGTGGGACGTCCGCAACCGGAACGGCCAGTTTGTCGCCAGCGGGGTGTACTTCTGGCACATTGAAGCGATCAACGCACGACGCGTTGGTCGGATGACCATCGTGAACTTCGCGAAGTAGCGAGCCAACGGCCGGGGGTCTTGGCCCCCGGCCACCGATACTCAGGAGAAACACAGCCATGAAGCGGACATCGCCATTCGGCTCTATCCTGGTCCTCGGCGCGCTGCTCGCCGGCTTCGCGTCAGACGCCGCGGGGCAGGCCACCCGGCCAGGGAACAACGACAACACCGCCTACGGGACCACCTCCGCCGAGTTCCTGTTGCTCGGCGCCGGGGCCCGCGGCACCGCGCTGGGACCGTCCTACGCGGCCCTCGGCACCGACGCATCGGCGCTGTACTACAATCCCGCCGGCGCGGCGCTCGGCACCCGTCCCACGTTCGTGGTCGGGACCGTCGATTACATCGCCAACACCCGGTACAGCTGGGGCGGCGTGGCCTTCCCCTTCGGGGGCAGCAAGGTCATCGGCCTGCAGCTGGGGACCTTCGGGTTCAAGGACCAGCCGGTGTACACCGTCGAGCAGCCGGACGGTACCGGCGCGACCTACTCGGTGAACGAGACCTTCTTCGGTCTCACCTATGGCCAGCAGTTCAGCGACCGGTTCTCCGCCGGCATCACGGCCAAGGGCGTATTCGACAATCTGGGCTCGGTGTCCGGCCGGGCGTTCGCGCTCGACTTCGGAACCGACTTCCATTCCCAGTTGAACGGTCATCCGGTCCGGCTGGGCTTCACCGTTTCCAACCTGGGCACCACGCTCGGGTACAGCGGCGGCGACCTCAACCGGACGGTGGAACGCGATACCACCGGCGGCGGCACCGAGCCGGCTCCGGCCGAACTCAAGACCAAGTCGTTCTCGCTGCCGACGGTCTTCCAGGTGGCGCTGGCCTACGATATCCTCTCGGCCGCCAGCCAGAACAACAAGCTGACCGTCATCGGATCGTTCAATCAGGCCAACAACAACCGCGCCGGTTTCGGCTTCGCCGGTGAGTGGATGTCGCGGCGGCTCGGTGGCTCCGGCTTCGGGGCCGCGCTCCGGGGCAGCTACACCTGGGCGCCCGCCAACAACGCCAACCCGTCAGGTGCCGTACCCACGGCGCTGAACGACGAGGAAACGCTGCAGGGCTCCGCGGCCGGCGGCGGCCTGTTCTACGACACCGAGAGTGTGCTCCTCGGTGTGGACTACGCCTTCAAGTACATGGGCATCCTGGGGGCGACGCATTTTGTCAGCTTCAGCATCGGGTGGTGAACGGCCCGCTGGCCGAGGTGGGAAGGGTTGTGGAGTTCGGGTGAAAAACTTCTGGATGCTGGCGGTCGTGGGCGCGGGGGTGGCCGCCCCTGCATTAGCCCAGGCCGTGGAAGACGAGGGTGGGCTCCGATTGGGAACCGTCCGGCTCTATCGCGGGGACGGGACCACCCGGATCAAGGGGCTGCTCGAGGTCCCTCATCAACTCCTGGGGACTTCGGCGGACGGCAAGCTCCGGTTCTGGATCGGTATCAAGGTGCAGGACTCGACCGGTCTGGCGCTCATGGACCGGGGATGGACCCAGACGGCGCGGGCCGTGCCCGGGGTACGGTCGGCCGCCTCGATCGAGATGCTCGAGTTCGCCGTCGCGCCAGGCCGGTATACGCTTTCGGTTCGAGTACTGGATTCGCTGTCGGGCAAGGAGTTCGAGACCAGCCGCGAGATCGTCGGGTTCGCGGCCGCCCCGATGACCTCGGATCTGATCCTGACCCCGGCACTCCGGGTCGCGGATCCGAGCGATTCCGTGCCCCGCGGTGGCGAATGGCGCCACGGCAATCTGGTCCTGATCGCCACCCCGTACGTGCGGGTCGCCCCCGCGTCGCCTCAGCTGTATTACATGCTCGAGGCCTACGCAACCAAACGGGACACGGCCCTGATTTCGGTGGAAGTGCTGACGGCCGCGGGCGTTACACTTACCCGCACCAAACAGCGGATGCTCCAGGTGGATTCGGGCGGGTCCATCCTGAGCGGTGGCTTGAATCTGGGTGGTGTGCCGCAGGGAACCTACCGGCTCCGGGTGCACGCCTCCATCGGGGGCCGGGACACGACCGAGGATGCCGAGTTCGCCGTGCGGCAGCCGGAGATCGCGCAGGGGCTGGCCGTGGCACCGTCGGACGAGGACTTCTTCACGAACCTGACGGAGAAGCAGCTCGACAGCCTGGCCGCCCCCTTGATCTACATCGCCGAATCCGGCGAGATGGCGGTCTACAAGGAGGATCTGAGCGCCGCTGCCAAGACCCGGTTCCTGGTCGCATTCTGGGCCAAGCGGGACCAGTCGCCGGACCGGGCGGGCAACAACCTCCGGGACGATTTCTACGAGCGGATCGGCTACGTCGATCGGGAGTTCCGGGATCCGGGCCGGGGCTCGACGCCGGGATGGCGCACCGATCGCGGCCGGATCTATCTCAAGTACGGGCCGCCCGACGACAAGTGGGAGCGGCCGCAGGAGGGCCAGACACCGCCGCTCGAAGTCTGGCGCTACACCAAGGCCCGCAACCGGTACTTCATCTTCGCGGATCGGAGCCGCATCGGCCTGTTCTCGCTGGTGCACACCGACGAAGTGAAAGAACCCGGGCGGCCGGACTGGCAGGAACAGATCGGGTTCTACGGATTGCAGGCAGTCGAAAGGTATCTGGGAGTCGACCTCGGTCTCCGCGGCGGTTCACCGCGATGACAACCCCAGCGCACTCTCTTTCCACGAGGGCACTAGCATGAAACATTCGCTGTCCGGCCTTCTTCCCCTCGCCGTGGTCCTGGCGCTCGCGTCGTGCTCCGGAGACCCGACCGGTGACCTGCAGGGGAACCCCGCGGCGATCAACGCGACGCCGACCGTCCTGAACATCAACGCGGGCGGCGCGGAGACCATCGACCTCCAGTTGGTGGACGCGCAGGGGAATCCGCTGGCTGCCAATTTCACCTTCGCCGTCGGGAATGGCGCCGTGGTGTCCGTGGTACAGGACACCTCCTTCCGCCCGGGGCTGGGAAGGGATCGCCTCACCCAGCGCTATGTCATTACTGCGCTCGGCAATGACTCCACATCGGTGACGTTCTCCGGGGGTGGGGTGTCACGACCGATCAAGGTCGCCGTCGTACCGCTTTCTCTCCCGGCGACCTTCAGCGCGACGCCACCGGGACCGAACCAAGCGGCCACGATCACAATGCCGGCGGGCTTCAAACTGCTGCCGTCCTCGACTATCACGACGACGACAGGCACGGCCATCAACGTGGTCATCGCAGGGGATAGCAATTCGGCCACTTTTGTGCCGATCCCTTCCGCAGGAGCCTCGGCCGGCGTGGTCACGGTCACGGCCGTCGGCCTCAGCTACCTTCCGGGTGTTGCCCTGACTCTGAACACCGTCGCTACGTTTGCCGCGCCGCCCGGCTACGCTGGCGCCGATGCCTTCGCAACGGCTCCCGCGCTCGCTCTTCAGACGGAAGGCAGCGTGTCTTTCGTAGACGCCGGGCCCTTCTACCCGGTGGCAGAGTGCACCGGCGACCTGGGCGGTGATTGCCGGCTGTACCGGTTCGACGTCGCGGTAACGGACACCATCACCTTCAATTCGACGTGGCAGGGGACCACCGACATCGGGCTCTACTTCTACAATGCAACCCCGGCCGTCCTCGGCAGCTTCGGGTGCGATGCCCACGGCAACGCCGCCGATGGGCAACCGGAAACCTGCACTGCGGTATTCACGCCCGGCACCTACTACATCGCCTACGACGACTTCGGGCCGTTCTATGCTCCACCCGAAGCACCTCCGGCGAATCTCCGGATTGACATCTCCACTGTCAGTCCGGCCCCCTGACGGTGCTGCCAAAGACACGGCCCTCGCGTTCAACGCGGGGGCCGTTGTTTTTGACGGGCACTGCCAGACCTCGGCCTGCTAGCTACGGAGCGGTCGCGCTCAACAGGCACCGCGGGAAACACCATTCGGCAGGTTCACCCCCCGTAGCCTATTGGGACACAGCCGTTTGGTTTCACATGGGTCACAGGCACAAACCACCCAGACGAACGGACCAGCATGCCGCGGGCAGCCCCGCGCCCATGAGGGCGTTGGGCTGGGTGGCTGCTCTTATTGTTGTGGCTGGTAGCTGCTCAACTGGAGAAGCCGGTTCCGACGCACCCCTCGCTCTCCACGCGAAGGTCGTGCGTCCCGGCCCCGATTCGAATGGTCTTTTGCAGCTCGAAGTCCGCTTGAAGGGCGTCGGGTCCACTGAGGCCCGCCCCTCACTCAAGCTCCGCCTGATCGAACCCGCCGGCCCCGTCGCAGAGGCAGACCCTACAAGCCGTTGGAAAGTCACGCAAGCGAGGGGCGGTGCGGTGCGGATACAGGAGACTATCCTGGGACTGCTCCCCCCGGTACCCACAGTCTCGAGCTGACCGCCTCGGGAGCGCTCGGAGCGCACGCCAAGGACACGGTCTGGTTCAGCGTCCCCCCGATCTCCTTTCATCGCCGGATCGCCACTGGGATCGAGCCGGGCTCCGCCCACGGAATCGGACTCGTCGTTTGCCCGGACGACCTTCGCGTGTATGTCACGGTCGGCAAGGCACTCGTGATCGTAGATGCGGACAGTCTCCGCCTGCTGGGAGTGAGGCCTCTTCGTTGGGCGGCTGACAATCTCCGACGACCCTACTGCGTCCTGGGAGATACCCTGCTCTACGTAACCGAACGGGTGCACCGATTCAATCGCCGAGCCATGGCATGGGCAACGGACGTGTCAGGAGCATACATGTCGGTAGGAATTACAGGCTCACGAGCCGCTCCGAACCTGCTTTTTGTAGGCGAGTCGCATTCTGGCGGTATTGGGGTCATCGATCGGCTTACGAGCGCTCGAATCCGCGAGGTGGGAGTCCCAAAGGCACAACGTGGTGAGTTCGCCTTTTCTCTGGTGGCGCTTGAGGGGGACAGCAAGATCTACCAGTCCCGGTATAACGAAGGCGGCCTCCTTGCGGTTGCGCCGTCCTCAGGCCTATTTCGTCGAGTCTCGTTAGGTGGGGGTGGCTGGCGTGGTTTGGGACGCGCGGATGCGATGGTGCTCAGCCCCGATGACAGCCGTCTCTACGTGGCCGTCCTCGACGGCGACCCCCGGGGGATCGCTGTAGTCGATACCCGCACTGATACCGTCATCGAGCGCATGGCAATTGAGAACGGCGTCCCGCAGGAAGTCGCCCTGAGCCCGAATGGTAGGCGTCTGTTCGTGACAACCCAGGATCGGTGGGCCGGGGTCCCGTCCGACAACTTGCTGATCGACACACAATCCCTGAGGGTACTCGCCCGACTTCAACGTAGCCGGCCTGATGGATGGCTACGTCGCGACGGTGGGGTCGCATTCGCTCCGAATGGCAAGCTCGTCTTTCTCGCGCACGACACCGCAATCGATGTGTTTATTCACCGAGAGGATTTCCCATGAAATCCCGGATAGTGCATTCATGCAGGATCGCAGCAGTCATGGCTGCGGTTGTCCTTTCCAGCTGTGAGGTGGCCAGCGTACCGTCGTCCGGTCCGCAGGGTCCAGTCATCGAAGGGGACAGTGCACGGCCATCTCTCTGGACCGGGGAGGGAGAAGTCCTTGGAAATGTTTGGCAGAATGCGATCAAGGTCAACACGTACGTGACGGTGGGCCCGAGTGACGCAGCAACGGCCAGCCGGCTGGTCGGCTGGCCAGATTCGGGATTTACAGTGTGGACCGGACCGGCTCCGGGCGGGACACAGCCCCCGTGGGGCGTTGAGTTCGTAGATCCACGGGCGCACAGCATCTGCGGAGGGAACTTGGCCGCCTACTATAGAAATGGTGCCGGTGACCGCGGGGATGAGGTCCACCCCCCCGGCCCCGGTCAATCTCCGACCGGAAAGGAAGTCCATTGTATCCTGCCCGGGACGTATGATGTGAGCGTCAACGGCGTTGTTCATACCATGGACGATATACAACTGAAGGTACAGGGAACCAACGAACTCGAGATCTATAACGTAACCGACACGCAGCCTGCATATGTGGAGACTGATAACTATAGCACGCTTCCTGGTACCGGATGGACCGATTTGGTCTTCAACATAGACCTCTCAACAGGTACCGCAACTGACACCCCCGTGCTCCGGATCCAGAACGGCAATAAGGGCGATTTCGTGAATCAGGATCCGGTGAATCAAGGGACCCCGCAGACATGGTTCCGCTTCGGAGTCATCGAGAGTCAGTGCGTATCGAACTGTTGGAATCTCCTGCCTCCCTCCAGCCGTGGTACCCGCCTCTTCCGGCTGTTCTGGGACAATGGCAACAATCAGGCGGACAGGAGCGGCTACTATACAGCCGATCCACAGGCAGGCCCGCCGTTCCATGAGCTAATCCGCCTTCACAAATTCACTGGGGTGACGGGGACAAGGACGTTCAACGTCGGCCTTGAGGTTAAGCAGCCTAACGAGCTGATGGACGCCTCGCCATCCTATCAGCGGTCAATCACAATTAGCAATGGGGACTTCGCGTGCTTCAGCTGGGAAGGGCTTACCGTCTGGAAAGGGAGTGACCAGGAGTTCGACGCATCGTGCACGTCTATTCAGTCCGTAACCGGGACCTACATGTATCGGTGGCAGACGAGGCCCGGCGGGCCTTGGACCGGGTGGTTAACGAACCCGGTGTATCATTTCACACATCTCGCCGTGGCCGATTCGCTGGTCACTTTGGAAGCGAAACGCGGTTCAGGCAGTCCTATCCCGCCAACTTCGAAGAAGATCATCGTGCTCCAGGAGCAGCTCTTCATAAGCGGTCCAAAGGTCGTCGTGAGTGAGGTGCCCTACACCTACAACTCATCTGCCACAACCGGGAACGGTGCGTCCACTTGGTTCTACCGGGTACCTCCAGCAACCGCCTGGACCAACATCGGAGGTTTCGTGTCGAGCACGGTTATTCAGCAGGTGTGGCCTTGCGGTTCGTACAGCGCGCAACTGCGCGCGGACGCCAGTGGTAGTGGTGTCCTTCGCCGCGCTAGATGGCCGATTACCGTAACACAAGGGCAGTGCTAGATATCGGGCCTAGCCACCACGCTGCACTATCAGATCGGAGGTCGTCACCTGCCTTGTTGCTAGCACGGGACGGCCGGCTGGTGGCAAGCGGAGTGTACTTCTGGCACGTGGAAGCGCTCAATGCCCGGCGGGTGGGCCGGTTGACCATCATCGCGACGGATCGGCGCTAGCCGGTCGGGTCACGGGCGTCTGTGGGCCTCCCTGCAGGCTAACCCGCTTACCGAACGTCAGGTGTTGCCGCACACGGGGAAACGCGGGGACTCAACCATGCATACCACCAGTCGTCGGGTCGCCAACCTGCTGGGAGCGGCGCTCGGTGTCGTCCTGCTCGCAGCGGACCCGGCAGGGGCGTCCGCCCAGAGCAAGCCGGCCTCCGTGCAACGTCCACACTCCGGCTTCGGTCTATTCTCCCGATTCTTCGTGTTCTGGAGAGCCAATCGGGTGCAGTGTTTCATCGACGTCCTGGGCAACCTTTGTGCTGGTTCGGATGCGGCACTCGCCGGGGCCTATTGGCCGATCAACACGGCCAATGCCTACGGCTATAACAGCGGCCTCATGGTGGCTGGTATCATCGACTCCAACAGCGCCGGCAACTCGTGGGCGGGGGATGTCGAGGGGGCGTTCTTCTTCAACGAGCGCGGTGGCGGGAACGGGGAGCAGATCACCGAGATCTACAGCGCCGAAGACCCCGCGGACCTCGCCGCCTGGCCGTCGGAGGCATACGTCCCCTCCCCGCCGGAGCTGTCGGCCGCACTTTACGCCAACGAGCTTCAAGGACGGAAGACGGCATCCGACGGGGACATCTGGTTCCTCAACTGGGAGGGCAATCCGGATTTCCGTTCCGGCCGGACTCATCCGCTGGGTCTGATGGTTGAGACCCGCGGACTGGCGTACACGGCGCCGGGCAAGGAAGACCTGCTGTTCTTCGTCTTCACGCTTTACAACATCAGCGCGTCCAATCCGGCGGTTTACGACGGTGCTCCCGCGCGCCTCCAGGCGCGGCTGAGAGAACTCGGCAGCCGCTTTCAGCAGCTGAACGAGGCTGCCGGCGCGACCCTGCCGGACGACGGGTACACCATCAAGGACATGTATCTGGCGCTCGGCGCCGATTTCGACGTGACCTCCGAAGACGCCGGCAACAACTTCGCCGGCGTAAACGTCCCTTCCGGGTTGGGGTTCACCTACCACCCTGCGTTCGCGGCGTATCCGAGTTGGAGCTTCGATGACCCTTCGATCTACTCCCCGCCGTTTTTCGCCGGAGCCGGCTTTGTCGGGATCAAGTACCTGAAGACCCCGGAGGTCGACGGTCGGCAGGCAGGCCTGACTCTGTTCACCAACACCACCACCGGGGGAACCAGCGCCCCTCGGAATACCCAGCAGCTCTACCGGGCTCTCAAGGCTCAGCCGGACACCGCACTCGGCGACGCCGTGTGCTTCGGGAGCGGCGACCCGGCCATTACACGGATCTGTTACATCCACGTCGGCGCTGGGCTCGATGTCAAGTTCTACCAGGCGACCGGACCGATGACCCTGGCCCCGGGTGAGTATCAGTCAATCGCGGTCGCGTACGTCTTCGCGGCGCCGGTGGCGACCGGCCTCTGCACCGGACCGGCGGCCTGCGGCTACCTCAGGCCGGACGCGCCGACCGGGGACCTGACCCGGTTCACCAATCCGGCGCTACTGCCGCTCGGTGCCAACACCGTGGACTCCATTGCCGGCTTCCGAGGCTGGCGGGACACGACGTTCACTCGCAGAGTCGCGATCGGGGACTCCACCGTCCTCCCCAACGGCGAGATCGACCAGGAGGAGCTGGTCCTGGTCCCGGGGTCCCTGCTGGGGAAAGCCCGGACCGCCCAGGTGATGTTCGACCTTGGTTTCTTCGGGCCCGCGGCCCCGGCGGCTCCGGATTTCTTCCTGATCCCCGGTGACGGCCAGGTAACGGTGATCTGGCGCCCGTCTTCCACTGAGGCACAGGGGGATCCGTACTTCGCCGTCGCACAGTCACCGGCGACCTACGACCCAAACTTCAGGCAGTTCGATGTCGCCGGCTACCGGATCTACCGCGGTACCAGCGACGACCCGGCCAGCCTCCGGCTGCTCGCTCAGTTCGACGTCCAGGGTGACTTCTGGTACGACCGGACCGGACAGATCAATCAGCTGACTCAGGGGGGGGTCACCCGATGCGCGCCGACGCTCGGCATCTACCTCTCATGCACCAGTGCTGGTCTGGTCAATGGAGTGGCGACTGTCATGCCCCTTCCGGTGAGCCTCGATGGATTCCTCACGCAATGGGAAACGGTCCTCCCAACCGGTGCGGGGATCGACACCGTGCTTACCGTCGATAGCACCGTGTCGCCACCGGACACCACCGTCACCTACGTGCCCGTCAACCTGCGGGCCTATGCCACCAGGGTCGACACGGCCGTGACCGGGGGCGGGAGTGGCCGGCCGGGCCTCGCTGGGAGCGGAGTGCCCTTCTACTTCGTAGACCGCACCGGGCGGTGTGACGCCTGCGGTGTCCAGAACCACCGGACCTACTACTACCTGGTGGCAGCCTTCGATATCAATTCCATCCGTTCGGGACCCTCGAGCCTGGAGTCCAGCCTTGCCGGCGCGAAAAGCGTTGTCGCGGGCCCGTCTCCGGTGAACGTGTCGAGCACCGGCGCGGTGAACCCGCTCCAGGTGATTGGTCGTCACGGCCCGCTCACCGATAGCGTCGTGCCGACCATCGACCCCGTGACCGGCAGGTTCAGCAAGCTGTTCCCGCCGGCCGACGGCGGGGTGGCCGCCCTGGCCGCGTTTCTGCCAGAAGTGCTCCCGGCAGCCGGCGGCGTGACGGTTACTCTGGACAGCCTGACACTCGGTCAGGCCACCACACCGGGTCTCGGCGAGACCCCAATCACTTATTACTGGACGGCGCGGTCGGACCCGCTGGTGGAACGGTTCACCACGTTGCTCGCCCAGGATGCGACCAACCAGGTCCGCACCGCCTCGGCCGTTTATGCCGCCGTTCCGCTGGACAACACCACGGGCGCCAAGTACGGTGGCAGCGACCAGTTCAGCCTGCTGGGCTCGCTGACCCAGACCCTGGTGGGCGACTACTACACCAGCGCCTACGGTCGTGGCTGCGTCAACGGGGCGGCAGGATTCGTCCCGGGCACCGGCCAGGCGGGCTGCGACTACAACGGGCCGCGCTGGTTCATGGGGCCGTCGCCCCAGAACAACGAGACCAAGGCCGATCCGATCTTCGGGAACGCCCAGAACTTCACGGCGCCGTTCCAGGTCGACCGCACCGTGCCCAACAACGGTGGTTGGAACAACGCCGGCGAACTCGCCAACGTCCAGGTGATCCACCAGCCCTATAGCTATCAGACCATGGGGAACCAGTGGCGTGCCGTCGAGGCCATCCTGGGCGGGGCCAAGCGGGCTGCCGACTACAACGTGTACTGGAACGTTACCACGGCAGGCAAGGTCGACAGCGTCATCGATGTGACCCACGACGTGACCGTGGCCGGTCCATCGAGTTCGGGTGACAACTCCGGGCCCCTCCCGGTCACCGTGTACCGGCCGGCCGGAGCAACGTGGGGAATTCTGAACCAGCAGGCCGCCCAGCCCTCCGGCGTCGGGGTGAGTTTCGACCAGCGCCCGGAGCTTACGCTCACGGATTTCGGCTGCGTGGAACCGTTTCGAACCCTGCCAGGGGGAGAACTGGTTGTTCCCTGCGGCGCGCCGGGCACGCCGGGGGACGGGCCGGTATACCTGTTGGACAGCATCGCCGTGCTTGGCCCCATCGCACAGTTCGACTCCGCTCCGGCGATGGCCCGCACCAGCACTTTCACCGGCCAGGGCTTTGCGATGTACCTGGCCGGCAACCTGTTCATGTTCCAGACCACGACCCTGCCCCAGGGCGAGGTCTGGTCGCTGCGCGATTACGTCGGCGCCATCACCGGCGGGAACGGATTCGGCGGCAACGACGGGCCCTACGCCTTCTATCCGGTCACCCGGCCGTTCGCGGCGGTGGGGGCGTCGATTCATCTCGGGTTCACCGCGAGCACCACGATCGCCAATGCCCGGGACCGTGATCTCCGCGGGGTGCACACGGTCCCCGACCCGTACTATGGGCGGAGCGCCCTCGAAGCCTCGACGGCCGAGCGGGTGATCAAGTTCGTCAACCTGCCGGAACGGGCCATTATCCGGATCTACACCGTGAGCGGGATCCTGGTCACGGTGCTCGAGCACAACAATCCGATCTCGAGCGAGGTCACCTGGGATCTCCGCAGCCGGAACGGGCGGCTGGTGGCCAGCGGGGTGTATTTCTGGCACGTGGAGGCGCTGAACGCGCGGCGGGTGGGCCGGTTGACGATCGTCAACGCCGATCGGCGGTAGCACCGCTCGAACGCTGCGCCGGTGGTCGGATCTTGACGGTACCACAGAGGCACAGAGGCACAGAGATTCAGTTCCGCCCTGCGCGAAGATCGCTCGGAACAACTACCAGTCGTCTCCGTGTCTCTGTGCCTCTGTGGGTCGATGTTCCGACATACCGACGTCAGCAAGCCAGCTAGACCTCGCGGTTGAGACGATGTCCGGGCCGGCCTCGGGCTCCTCCGCCCGGAACTGGAACTGGTACAGCCGAGCGTACAGCCCGCCCCGGGCGAGCAACTCGGCATGGCGGCCCTGCTCCACGATCCGGCCGTGGTCCAGCACCACCAGCCGGTCGGCCCGGCGCACGGTCGAGAGCCGGTGGGCGATGATCAGAGTCGAGCGGCCGACCAGCAGCCGCTCCAGCGCGTCCTCGATGAGCCGCTCGCTCTCGTTGTCGAGGCTGCTGGTCGCCTCGTCGAGAATCAGCACCCGCGGATCCTTGAGGATCGCCCGGGCGATGGCGATCCGCTGGCGCTGCCCGCCCGAGAGCTTCACCCCCCGCTCACCCACGACGGTGTCGTAGATCTCCGGCAGCCGCGACAACGAACTCGTGCGCGTGGGCCGCCCGGGCCGCCGCCTCGACGTCCGCCGGTGACGCATCCGGGCGGGCGTAGGCGATGTTCTCCCGGATGGTGCCGCTGAACAGGGCCGGCTCCTGCGGCACCAGCCCGATCGCCCCGCGCAGCTCCGCCAGCCTCACCTGCCGCACATCCCTGCCGTCGAGCGTGATCCGGCCCTCGGTGACGTCCCAGAACCGCGGCAGCAGCGACACCAGCGTGGTCTTCCCCCCGCCCGACGGACCTACCAGCGCCACCACCTCGCCCGGCGCGACCCGGAGATTCACGTCCCGCAGCGCCCAGGGAGACTCGTCATCGTCCCGATACCGGAACGAAACGTGCTCGAACTCGATCCGGCCTTCGATATGGGACGGCAGCGCGAGGGGAGTCACCGGGTCGGTGATCGGGCTTGGCTGTTCGATCAGCTCGAACACCCGCTCGGCGGCGCCCACCGACTCCTGATATGCACTGAAGAACGACGCCAGCGCGCTCACCGAGCCCGCGATCATGAGGGTATAGGTCAGAAACCGGAACAGCTCACCGAAGGTAAGCTTGCCCTCCGAGAGCAGTACGCCTCCCTGCCACAGCACGACGACCACGGCGGAGAATGCCGCGACGGTGAGCGCCGCGAAAAAGACGCCGCGAACCTGCGCCCGGACCAGCGCCACGTCGATGACCTCCCGGATCCGGTCGCCGAATCGTCGCCGTTCCCACCCCTCCCGCGCGAAACTCTGCACGGTGCGGATCTGGCTGAACGCCTCCTCGGCCAGCGCGGTGGCCTCCGCCACCTTGTCCTGCACCCCGGTGGACATGCGGCGCAGTCGGCGCCCAAAGAAGAACGCCGTGCCGACGGCCAGCGGGACGATCGCCAGGGCGGTCAGCGTGAGCCGCGGCTGGGTGAGGAACAGCAACAGCACCGCCCCGCTCAGGGTGATCACCTGCCGGGAGAACTCCGCCACCTGGTGGCTCAGCGTCCCCTGCAACAGCCCGATGTCCGACGTCAGGCGACTGGTCAGCTCGCCGGTCCGGCGGTCCGCGAAGAACCCCGGCGGCTGAGACAGCAGGCGCGAGAACAGCTCCCGCCGGAGCGAGGCGATGGCCCGTTCACCGGTGGCGGCCAGCAGGTAGGCCTGGGCGTAGTTCAGGAAGGCCTGCAGCAGGACCAGGCCGATGAGTCCGATGGCGATCCGGTCGAGCAGCGCCCGCCCGCCGCTGGTCGTCGCCGCGTCCAGCAACCATCCCATGAAGAGCGGGAGCGAGAGGCTCAGGCCGGCGCTCACCACCAGGCAGATCGTCGCCAGCCCGAGGGCGGCCCGGTGCGGCCGGATCAGCGGGAGGAGACGCTTGAGGGCGGTGGGTGAGGGGAGGCGGCGGCGGGGAGCGGGATCGGTCATGGGGGAAAGGTAACGTCCTGTGGCGGCATTCCGTTCAGCATGTAGTCGTCACCGCTCTACCTTCCCCGGGCATCGCCCTCGGGATAGGAAATGCGAAGGCGGACCCTCCTCATCCCGAGGGAGCGAAGCGACCGAGGGATCTACCTGGACCTGCCTGGGAGTTTGAGCCCCAGTTGACGCGGGTCTATAACCATCAAACCGTGCCAAGGGAACGCTTCTTCGTGTACATCCTCGCCAGCCTCTCCCGGGTCGTGTATACCGGTGCGACGAGAAACCTCAAGCGCCGCGTCTACGAGCACCGCCAGGGTCTGGTGCTGGGCTTCACGAAGAGGTACAAAGTCACTCGACTGGTGTTCTTCGAGGAGACGAGCAGCGCACGGGTGGTGTTCGCGCGAGAACGTCAGCTGAAGAGCTGGTCGCGAGCGAAGAAGATCCAACTCATCGAACGAGGGAACCCCGGCTGGACGGATCTTGCCGCGAACTGGTTTCTCCTGAGGTAGGGTAGATCCCTCAGTCGCTGCGCTCCTTCGGGATGAGGTGGGGGGTACATTCCTACGGGATGAGGTGGGGCGCTGCGCTCCTTCGGGTGGATGAGGCGGGAGCGGCTCCTCCGGGACGAGGCAGTGCGCTACGCTCCTTCGGGACAAGGCAGTGGGCTACGCTCTTCGCGATGAGGAATGGGACAGCACCTGACCGAGCGACCAGGACCGTGCCTCGCGCCTCAGTGCCCCTCGTGTCCCGCCCCCGCCCCCATCCCTTCGCTCTCCGGCTGATTCAGAATCAGGATCGGCGCCCGTTCGTAGCCGTGCCCGAACGGGACCGCCCGATCGATGCCCATGGCGACGAACAGCAGCGCCAGGTACAGCAGCGAGTACTTGTACATCCGCCAGGCGGTCGGAGTGACCCCGGCCTCGCGCAGCACCCGGAGACAGTACCAGAGGAGCCGCCCGCCGAGCAGCACGGCGGCGGCGGCGTAGAACAGCCCCAGCGCGCCGAACACCGACGGCATCACCGTGAGCGGGATCAGCATGAGGGTATACGCCAGCATCTGGATCTTGGTCCACCGCTCGCCCTGTACCACCGGCATCATGGGCACACCGGCCTTGGCGTAGTCCTGCTGCTTGATGAGCGCGAGGGCCCAGAAGTGGGGCGGCGTCCAGAAGAAGATGATGGCGAAGAGATAGAGCGCCGGAAGGTCGATGGTGCCCGTCATCGCGGTCCATCCGACCAGCGGAGGAAATGCGCCGGCGGCGCCGCCGATCACGATGTTCTGCGCCGTCAGCCGCTTGAGCCACGCCGTATAGACGAAGATGTAGAACAGGTAGCCGGCGAACGCCAGCCAGGCACTGAGCGGATTCACCATCTGCCAGAAGATCCAGAACGCCGCCGCCCCCTGCGCCAGTCCGAATACCAGCGCGGCCCAGGCGGGGAACCGGCCCGACGGGATCGGCCGGAGGCGGGTCCGCGACATCAGCATGTCGATGTCCCGGTCGAACCACATGTTGATGGTGTTCGCTCCACCCGCCATCAGATATCCGCCGACCAGCACCCACAGCACCAGGGACAGCGGCGGCAACCCGCGGTCGGTGATGAACATCGGCAGGATCGTCGTCAGCAGCAGCAGCGAGATGATCCTCGGCTTGGTCAGGGTGATCAGGTCCTGAAGCAGCCCCGGCCGTGGCCCGGCGGCCGGCACCTCGAGGAGGTTGCTCGTACGCTCGACCACCCGGCCCATGGTGGCCTCCGGCACGAACTGGGCCGGCATGATCCGCCTGGACCTGAAGGCGAGCACCACCGCCGCGGTCCACACCAGCGCTCCGATGAAGAGATGCGACGCGCGCAGGTCGGTCGGCATGAGCCGGAGGATCATCGCGGCCCCCAGCGCGATCTGCAGCGCCACCAGGCCCGCCAGCCACCAGGCGGCCCTCCGATAGGCGATCCCGCCTTCGCCGCTCACCCGGTGTGATGCCGCGGCGAGGCTCACGGCGTTGGCGAGCAACAGGAAAGCCAGCAGCCGGTGGACCCACTGGAGCCGGCCGAGCGGCTCGGCGGGGAGCAGCGCACTCCCGCCACAGAGCGGGAAACCTAGGCAGTAGAGACCGGCGTCGTAGTTGGCGACCAGCGCACCGAACACAACGACCGCCAGCGTGAGCCCGGTCGCGACCAGGACTGCCGACCGGCCCCGGCCCGGTACGATGCGTTCACCCCGGAGCCGCTCCCCGGCCCGAAGCACGCACACCACCAGGACGCTCAGCAGCACCATCGCCGTGGTCAGGTGAATCACCGTCGCCGGTGCGGCGGTACCCAGCCACACGGTGACCGCACCCAGGAGTACCTGGACCACGAGCAGCCCGGCAGCCAGCAGGGCAGGGTTCCGCAGGAATGCATCGTGCCGATGACGGCGCCAGGCCACGGTGGCGAGACAGAGGATGGTCGCGCTGACCACCGCTGCCACCCAGCGGTGGCTCCATTCGATGACTTCGAGAGTATCGGACAGGTTGGGAAGCAACCGCCCGTTGCAGAGCGGCCAATGGTCCCCGCACCCCATGCCCGAGCCGGTGATCCGCACCACTCCACCCAGCGTGATCAGCCCGACGCAGAGCCCCGCCGCCATCATCGCGATCCGGCGGTAGGCCTGAGCGCCGCTGCCTTCCTGCTGGCTCATTGGAGTTACTCGCTAAGTCGTTGTGGCGTATTGTGATACGTCGGCATGCCGAGCCCGCGTGGAGAGGAAAGAACGGGTTTGGGGGCCGGGTTGTCAAGCAGATCGTTGCCGGGCATGTTTGGACCTGGGGCCCAGTGCCCAGTCCGAGGGCCCAAACCAGATCTTCCGGTCGACTTGTACGACGGCCTCTGAACACGCCTTTCCTTGGTGTGCGCCGGTCCACTGGGCCCGGGCCCTGGGCACTGGGCCCTCTATCGGTAACTCACCATAACCCACCCAACCCACATGACTCAGTCCCCCGACCCGTGGGGCGAGCGCCTCCCCCGCCGGCTCGGTCTCTGGAGCGCCGTCGCCGTGCTGGTTGGCTCGACGATCGGAAGCGGGATTTTCCGCACTCCCGCCTCGGTCGCCGAGCGGGTAGATGATGTCCCGTTGTTCCTGCTCGCCTGGGTGGTGGGTGGTGCGGTGGCCATCTGTGGCGCACTGACCTACGCCGAGCTGGCGGCAGCCTTTCCGCGGAGCGGCGGGATCTATGTGTTCATCCGCGAGGCGTTCGGGCCGCTGCCGGCCTTTCTGTTCGGCTGGGCGGAGCTGCTGATCATCCGCCCCGGGGCCTACGGGGCGATCGGCATCACGGCCTCGGCCTATGCTCTGCGTACCGTGGGCCTCGATCCCGCGGCCAGCGTCTGGGGCATCCCGGTCCGGGGTGACCAGGCGCTCGGCGCGGTATTCATCATCATCGTCGCAGCGGTCAACTATTTCGGGATTCGGCGTGGCGCGTTGCTGCAGAACTTGAGCACCGGCTTCAAGGTCGCCGCGCTCGCCGCGCTGATCATCCTCGGCTTCACGGTGGGGCGTGGCCTTGGCTTCGAGGCCATGATGGCCGAGCGGGCGGAGGTGGCGGTCTCTCCCTTTCTGCTGGCGCTGGTTTCGATCCTCTGGGCCTACGATGGCTGGGCCGACCTGGCATTCGTGGGTGGTGAGGTGAAGGACCCCGCCCGGGTACTGCCGCGAGCCCTGATCATCGGGACCAGCATTGTCGTGATTCTCTACCTCGGTGCCAACCTCGTCTACCTGTATCTGATTCCGATCCAGGGTATGAAAACCGCCGAACTGGTTGCCGCGGACGTGGCCCAACTGCTGATCGGACCGACCGGCATCGTGGCGATCTCCGCGGCGGTGGCGGTGAGCACATTCGGGACGCTCAACGGGACGATGATGACCGCCCCACGGATCTTCTTCGCCATGGCCGACGACGGGCTCTTCCCGCGGGCCATCGCCCGGGTCGACGAGCGGACCGGTGCTCCCACCGCCGCCATCCTGCTTGCCGCCTCGATGGGCGTGATCTTCGTGATGGTTCGGACGTTCACCGAGCTGGCCGACCAGTTCATCATCGGGATCTGGCCGTTCTACGCCCTGGCGATCATGTCGGTGTTCGTGCTTCGCCGCACCCGGCCCGACCTGGTCCGACCCTATCGCACGGTCGGTTATCCCGTGGTGCCGCTGCTGTTCCTGCTGGCGTCGTTGTTCCTGCTGGGGAACTACCTGATCTCCGAGCCGGGAATGTTCGCGCTGGATATCGGCGTGATCCTCACCGGGGTGCCGGTGTACTACGGCTGGCGGCGGTGGGGACGACCGCAAAGCGGGTAGCCGGAGTTCCTACCGCGAAGGCGCGAAGGACGCGAAGCTCTTTGCGGTCTGGCGCCTTGGCGGTGGTACCTAGGAGAAAACCGCTCCTACTTTTCAGCGGTGGGAGCCAAAACCCTCTGCCAGCGTTCGGCGGGTCAATCTGGGTGGGGACGACCGCAAAGCGGGTAGCCGGAGTTCCTACCGCGAAGGCGCGAAGGACGCGAAGCTCTTTGCGGTCTGGCGCCTTGGCGGTGGTACCTAGGAGAAAACCGCTCCTACTTTTCAGCGGTGGGAGCCAAAACCCTCTGCCAGCGTTCGGCGGGTCAATCTGGGTGGGGACGACCGCAAAGCGGGTAGCCGGAGTTCCTACCGCGAAGGCGCGAAGGACGCGAAGCACTTTGCGGTCTTGGCGCCTTGGCGGTGGTACCTAGGAGAAAACCGCTCCTACTTTTCAGCGGTGGGAGCCAAAACCCTCTGCCAGCGTTCGGCGGGTCAATCTGGGTGGGGACGACCGCAAAGCGGGTAGCCGGAGTTCCTACCGCGAAGGCGCGAAGGACGCGAAGCTCTTTGCGGTCTGGCGCCTTGGCGGTGGTACCTAGGAGAAAACCGCTCCTACTTTTCAGCGGTGGGAGCCAAAACCCTCTGCCAGCGTTCGGCGGGTCAATCCGGGTGGGGACGACCGCGAAGCGGTAGCCGGTTCTTCTACCGCGAAGGCGCGAAAGACGCGAAGCGCTTTGCGTCCTTCGCGCCTTCGCGGTGGCAACCACGCGAAAGCTGCTCCTACTTCTCCGCGGTGATTTCCAGCGACACATCCGCCGCCTTCACGCTGTGGGTCAGCGCGCCAATCGAGATGAAATCGGCCCCGGCCTCGGCGAAGGCTCGGACATTCTTCAGGGTAATCCCTCCGGTCGCTTCGATCTCGATCGCCGGCTGACGCTTCCGGGCGGCTTCGGCCCAGGTCCGCGCCGTGGCCGGCGTCTGATTGTCGATGAGCAGGCGAGTCGCGCCGGCGGCGATGGCCTCGGCGACCTGCTCCAGGGCCTCGACTTCGACGTAACACTGACTCACGCCCTGGCTCCGGGCCAGCTCGAGTGCCCCGGACAGCCGCTGACCGGACTGCGCCAGGGCCCGCCAGTGGTTGTCTTTTATCATGACGATGGACACGAGGTCGAGGCGGTGGGCGTGGCCGCCGCCGGCCAGTACGGCCGTGACGTCGAGCAATCGGAGTCCGGGGGCGGTCTTCCGGGTGTGGAGGATCTTCGCGGGAGTCCCCGCGACCGCATCCACAAACGCCCGGGTCATGGTGGCGATACCGACCGCCCGCTGCATCAGGTTGAGCACCGGCCGTTCGGCGCGGAGTACCCGGGCCGCGTCGCCCTGCATCAGGCCGACCGTCGTCCCCGGGGTGACCACCGAGCCGGCCGCGTGGTACCAGGTGATTGGTACCAGGCCCACGGCCACGGCCACCGCATCGGCGTAAGGCATTCCGGCGAGAACCCCGCCGCTCCGCGATTCCAGGACACCGGTCGCCGTCTGGCTCGGGGCCACGCATACGGCGGTGGTGACGTCATCGGGACCGTCCTCCGCCAGGGCCTCCACGGCGACCCGCTGAGCATCCTGGGCCACCCGCATCCTGAGATCCCGCTCGATCCCCACGATTGCCTCCCCCTCCCGTCAGTGGGCCGCTTCGAGCGGCACGGTAATGCGGGTGGTCTCCCAGTCGAAGTGCAGCAGGACCCGGTCGCTCCCGGCTTCGGGCGTGATGGTGAGGGTCTCGACCGGAGCCGTCAACCGCTCGACCGGTACCGTCACCTGGCCAACCTCCGCGGCCCTTACGCCGCTGGAGAGGTCGTTCCCCCAATGCAAGGTGGAGCGGCTGATGAACACCTCCCAGCCCGCTTCGTGCGGCACGCTATATAAGGAATACCGCCCTGGTCCGAGGTCCACGCCGGCAAGCCTGATGGGCATGCTGGTATACAGCCTCGTCGGCTCGTTGGCGCCGGTGCGCCAGAGCGAGTCGAATGGCACCAGTCCGCCAAATACCGACCGGCCGCGCATCGAGGGGCGGCCGTAGCAGATCCGAACCGAACCGTTTCCGACTCGGGCGTCGACCCGGGCAAGCGGAGAGCCCCGGCTACCGTACGACGATGGACTGGTCAGGTCTCGCAGGCAGGGCCCGATCACAAGTCCCGCAGGGACCAGCGAGACCCCGGTCACGACGAACGTCCCGACCAGCGCAAGCGCGACCACGCCAATCACCCACTTGCCAGTCCGACCCACGCCGGCTCCTTTCGCCTCAACGCCTCAACGCCTCAACGCCTCAGCGCCTCAACGCCTCAACGCCCCTCAGTCCCCCGGCTTCTTTGCCACACCGGGTCCCAGCGCCACCATCCGGTCCAGCGCTCCGCGCGCCCGTTCGGCGATGTCGGGTGGCACCGTGATGTGGAACTGGTCGAGCTTCAGGGCGTCCCGGGTGCCCTCCAGCGTGATCGTCTTCATGTACGCGCACAGCGCGGTGCGATCCGCGGGAAAGAACCGCTTCTCGGGCGCCATTTGCTGCATCCGGTGCATGATGCCGGTCTCGGTGGCCACGATGAATTCCTGTGCGGGCCGTTCCTTCACCAGTTGAACCATTCCCTCGGTCGACGCGATGTGCATCCCTTCCGCGGGAATGTCGCCGCGACCCATGGCGTAGATCAGCTGACCCGCGCACCCGCACTCCGGATGTACCAGGACTTCGGCCTTGGGGTGCGCTTCCCGGGCCTGCTGGAGGGTCTGAGGGTTGATCTCCCGGTGCACGTGACACTCGCCCAGCCACACTTCCACCTTGCGATCTGGACGCATTCGCCTGACGTGGGCGCCAAGAAAGAAGTCCGGGCAGAACAGGATGCCCTGGTCCTCGGGAATCGCGTCGATCACGTCGAGCACGTTGCCGCTGGTGCAGCAGTAGTCCAGTTCGGCCTTCACTTCCGCCGTCGTGTTCACGTAGCCCACGACGATGTAGCCCGGAAACCGCTCCTTCCAGCGGCGGACGTCGTTCGCCGTGATCGTGGCCGCGAGCGAACACCCTGCCCGGAGATCCGGCAGCAGGACCCGCTTGCCCGGCGCGAGGATCGCCGCGGTCTCGGCCATGAAATGAACGCCGCAGAACACGATGATGTCGGCCCTGGTCGCGGCGGCCGTGCGGGACAGGCCGAGCGAATCGCCCACGAAATCGGCGACATCCTGGACCTCGGCCCGCTGGTAGTTGTGCGCCAGGATGACGGCGTTCCGCCGTTTGGCGAGCTCCCGGATCTCGGCCTGCAGCCGGGCGATCTCCGCCGGGTCGAGCCTGGTGGGCTCGATCACGGGCAGGTTCAGGCCCGGTTGCGGCGAAGCGGCGGTGGTCATGCGGTCGGCGTTCCGGTGGCCGTGCGGCCTGCGGAGATCGGCGGAGCGACCGGGGGATAGTCGAGCCGTCGGTGGCCACCCCGGCTCTCGCGACGCCGGAGCGCGGCCCGCGTAATGAGCCGGGCTACCAGCAGCTGGTGCTGGGACCGCCAGGCCTCGCCTGGAAGGTGCCGGGCCAGGCGCGCCAGCCCGCTTCGCGCCTGCTTGAGGCCAGCCTCGGTGCGCACCAGGCCGACATCGTTGGTCATGATACGCCGGACCTCCGCCATCACCGGTTCGGCGGCATCGTCCGCCACTCGCCCCGCAGGGTCGTCACCGGTCTCGGGCGGGAACGCAGGCACCGGCGTCGTGATAGCCGGCGCCTGGCGCAGCCGTGCGGCCAGCGCCTCGCCGCGTCGCCGGGGTACGGGGTGGCCTGGTACTCCCTCCATCCATGGCCGACCGCCGCCGTCACCGAGGCGTGGTCCGGCCAGCAGCGCACGGGCCACCCGATCTGCGAACACCATTCCTTCGATCAGTGAATTCGAAGCGAGGCGGTTGGCGCCGTGGACCCCGGTACAGGCCACCTCGCCGACCGCCCACAGTCCTTCGCGGGTGCTGCGGCCGTCGAGGTCGGTACGGATCCCCCCCATGGCGTAGTGCAGTGCCGGCGCCACCGGAATCAGGTCGTGCCCCGGGTCGAGACCATGCCGACGGAGGATCTCGGTCACGCCCGGGAATCGCGCCCGGAAGCCCTCGACCTCCCGGGCGTCGAGCCAGGCACCACCAGTGGCGTCCGCGGCCGCGACCGCCCGGGCGACCACGTCGCGCGGGGCGAGTTCGCCCCGTGGATCGGCGTCAAAAGCGAAACGCCGTCCGTCCGAATCGACCAGAATGCCGCCCGCGCCCCGGACCGCCTCGGTGATCAGCGGCGCCGGATTCACGCCCGGCAGCTTGAGTGCCGTGGGATGGAACTGCAGGAACTCGATGTCCCGGAGCTCCGCTCCCACCTGCCATGCCAGTGCCCAGCCGTCGCCGGTCGCCACCAGGGGATTGGTCGTGACCCCATACAGCTGGCCCACGCCGCCGGTGGCGAGCACCACGTTCCGGGAGGCGAGTTCCACTGCGGCGCTGTTCCGCACCACCATGACCCCCGTGACCCGACGGCCATCATGCCGGAGGGCCGCGACCTCCGTGTACCGGAGGATCTCGATCAAGGGGTGGCGGCGCACCATGTCCGTGAGGAAGGCGACGATGGCGGCACCGGTCCGATCACCGCCGGCGTGAATGATCCGCGGGCGGGTATGCGCCGCCTCGAGCCCGAACCGTAGCGCCCCATCGGGTCCGCGGTCGAACACCGCGCCCGCTGCCAGCAGTTCGCGAATCCGGTCGGGTCCCTCGTTCGTGAGGATCCGCACCGCCTCGGGATCCGACATCCCGTCACCCGCCGCGAGCGTATCCGCCGCGTGCTGGCCGGGACTGTCGCCCGGACCGAGGGCTACCGCGATCCCACCCTGAGCCCAGGCACTCGCGCTGTCGGCGAGCAGGCCCTTGGTCAGCAGGAGGGACGACTGCCCCTCCGCCGCGAGTCGCCAGGCGGTCCACAGCCCTGCGATCCCGGTGCCGACGATGATGGGGCCGGGAGAAGTTGGCATGAGAGGTAATATACGGGCGGACAGGGCGGACAGGGCGGACGAGACGGAAGGCGGACAGGTGAACTAGGTATAGGACGGAAACGCGGTTCTGCGAGGGATGCCGCGATCGAAACCTGTCCGCCTTGTCCGCCCTGTCCGCCTTTTCCGCCCTAGGTCCTCACCCGCAGCAACAACCACAATCCCGCAGCCAGGAATATCGCGTTCGGCGCCCACGCAGCGGCGACCGGATTCACCACGCCACTCACCCCGACCGCCTTGGACAACTGGATCAGCGACAGGAATACGACGGTCGTCCCCAGGCTGATGGCGATGCCGATCGCCGCGCCCTGGCGCGGGGAGGTGACCGCGAGCGGGGCTCCAAACAGGGCGATCACCAGGCAGGTCGCCGGCAGCGCGATCTTGAGCGCCCGATCCACTTCGATCTTGCTGGTATCGTTGCCGGAGCGCTTCAAGGCGTCGATGTACCGGGTGAGCTCGGCGTACCGCATCTCCTCCGGCGCCTTGGGCTCGGCCAGCAGGTCCACCGGCTCCTGCGCCAGCGCCTTGAGCCGGGCCGACTGGAAGCGATAGGTGATCTGCGAGCCGTCGCCCATCATCCGGCGGCTGGTGCCGGACCACAGCCGCCAGGTCCGGAGCGTGTCGTCGTACGTGGCGCTGTCGGCGGTAACGGCCAGCCCGGGATAGTCGGCACCTCCACCCTGACGCTCGAATACCAGCTGTCGGAGCATCCGGTGCTGGACATCAAGCGACCGGATGGTATAGACCCATCCCTGGTCGGCCCGGTAGACGAAATTGTATCGTGCGGTACGGGGGCGGGCGACCTTGGTCCGTTGAAGCTCGAGCTGCCGGGAGGTCGATTCCGGGGCCAGCTCTCCTACCACGTAGGCCAGCCCCGCGGCCGAAGCCGCCGCCAGGTACAGCGGCAGGGTGAGTCGATGAAAACTCCACCCCCCGGCCTTGGCCGCCGTCAGCTCCGAGTGGCGGCCCATGGCGCCCACCGTGAACACGGTCGCGAACAGCACGGCCGCCGGCATCACCAGGAAGATGTTCTCGGGCAGGGCGTAGACGTAGCTCACCAGGATCTCCCCGAATCGGAGTCCGCGGTCGAGCAGCCGCTCCAGGTTGTCCGTCATGTTGATCAGGATGGACACCACCGGGAAGCCGATCGCCGTGAGCACGAAGATCACCGTCCACGAGCGCAGCACGTACCGGTCGAGAATCCGCACTCAGGCCGCCTTCCGCCGTCGGAACCGGCCGGTGAGGGTTTCCCACAATTCGGCGAGATCCCCACCGCGGGTGGACCCCGATTCCCGGGTCACCCGGATCATGCCGAACACGCCCAGGATCGCAAAAATGATGTTCGGCGACCACATCGCGACCCACGGGGCGACGATGTGCTTGTTGCCGAGCCCTTCACCCGCGATCAGCCCCACGTAATAGATCGCGAAGACAAACAGCCCGCCGCCGATCACCAGGCCCATTCCGCCCCGCGGGAACCGCAGCGCCATCGGAATGCCCACCAGCGCGAATACCAGGCAGGCGACGCTGATCGCCCACTTCTTGTGGACCTCCACCCGGTACTGGTCGCCCCGCGCCCCGGAGCTCTTGATGTCGTCCCGCGCGGCCGATACCTCCGCCCACGAAGTCAGGTCGGTGACCCGGCGGGTCCCGGGCCGGTACTCCACCCCGCCGATCCCTTCGAGCGGAAACGACTCGGCGGCGTCCGACAACTCTTCCTCCTGGGTCTCGGGTTGCACCGGCGGCTGTGCGCCCCTGCCGGGCTGGGCCGTCCCCAGCCTTCGTCCGACCGCGGCCAGTACGGTGCAGTACGCCGGTAGGGGCGGACGGGGAACCCGCGAGGTGACCGCCGTCGCCGGCAGGCCGAGCAGCGCCCGCAGGTCACGATCGGCCGAGCGCCGCCGCCGCTCCCGGGCGAGGCCAACTTCGCGCTCGGCGACCGCCACCACGTCCAGCATTTCGCAGGTACTCATCTCCCGGTCGCCGCGAACCCCGTCGTTGGCCTCGAGGTCGAGCCGGTTCGAGACGTCCCGCACCAGGATGACGTTGGTCTGGAAATCGGTCACCTGCATCAGTGCCGGGTCACTCTGCTTGAAGGCGTGCACCGCGCCATCGAACAGCCGCATCTGCAGATCGGTGCCCCGGTTGGTGAAGCCCATGACTCCGCTGTCGGCATAGATGATCCGGCGGCTGTCGGTCGCGCCCATGTCGTAGATGGTCACGCTTCTGAGCCGCCCGCTGTTGGCGTCGATCCGGCTGGCACGCAGAAACAACCCGCTCGGCGGGATCTCGTTGATCACCTGCTCCCGAAGCTCGAGCGTCGGCTTCTTGCGCTGGATGTTGATCAGCAGATTGCGCAGCTTGGCGTTGCTCTGCGGCAGCACCTGGTCGGTGAACCCGAAATTGACGGCCGTCAGCAGCACCCCCGCCAGCAGCATCGGCCGAACCAGCTGCAGGGGGCTCACCCCGCTCGCCCGCATGGCGGTGATCTCGCTGTCCGCCGCCAGGTGGCTGAAGGTGTAGAGCACCGCGACCAGCACCGCCATCGGGAGGGTCATGGCGATGATGAACGGCAGGCACAGCAGGAACACCTCCCCGATCACCGACCAGGGCAGGCCCTTGCCCACCAGGGCCCCGAATCGGCGGGCGATCTGGTTCAGCAGCATGATGCTGGTCATCGCCGCAAAGGCGAAGATCAGCGGCGGCAGCAGCTGCCGCACCAGGTACCGGTCGAGCAGGCGCACGAGTGAGCGAAGTCTCCGTCTGGTAATGAGTTGTGAGCCTACTATCCGGCCAGTATATTCCCGGTGTCCCGCGCCCTCAAGCCCGACGTCCCCGGTCCCCCCGACCTCCTAGCCCGCCTCGTGCGCGTCCTGGCAACCCTGGCGCTTTCCCTGCTCGTCCCGACGGTTCTCGCGGCGCAGGGAGACACAACCTTCACTTCCTGGCTCCGGTTCCGCGGTGCCATTCCGCTCGAGTTGCGCACGCCCCCGATTCTGCTGAGTCCGTGGGACGGCGGGCCCCGCGGGCCGTCAGCCAGAGCCGTTCGTGCCTGGGACAGTGCGCTCAGCCTGAGCCTCGACTCGCTCCGGGCGGCGCGGGCCACTGCCTGGCGCCTTCGGCGGATCTACGGGAAGCGGATCCCGGGCGAGTCACCGACCGAACAGACGGAACGGATAATAGAGGATAGCGCCGCCGCCGGCCGGGGCCTCCTCGGCCTCGATCGCCGCTACGCCGATCTGGCCATCGATGGCGCCGCCCGGACCGAAATCCGCACCGAACGGCTCCGCAATCTGCGCTGCACCGCCGCCCAGCTGCTCGATCTCAACTCCGGCTGCCAGGGCGGGTTCCAGGCCCCGAGGCTGGATACCTATCTCGCGGTACGCTCCACCGGAGTTCTGGGTCGTCGGATACACGTAAACGTCGATTACGACAGCGAACGTGATTTCAACGCCCGCAACAACATCCAGCTCTACTACGAGGGGCTCGAAGACGAGGTCATCCGCCGGGTCGAGGTGGGTACGGTCACGTTCCGCCCCCCACCCTCGCGATTCCTGACCGCGGCGATTCCGGCCAATAACTTCGGGGTGAATGCCAGTCTCGAGGTCGGCGCGCTGACCCTGCAGGGCATCGCGGCGACCCAGAAGGGCAGCGTGGTGGCCGAGCGGTCGTATACGGTGGGCGGCACCACGGTGCAACCGCAGGATCGGCAGATGCGCGACCTGGACTACGAGAGCGGCCGGTTCTTCTGGGTGGTCGAACCCGAGTCGCTTCCCGGCTATCCATCGCTGGATATTCTCCAGCTCAACCGGACCGGGCTCCCGCCGTCCGCCATCATCGACCAGGGCGATGTCCGGGTCTACCGCTATCGTCCGCCGTCGGGCGGCGGTGCCAGCACCAATCTCGGCGGCATCAACGCCGTGGCGCTGGCCGCCGACGGCGCCGGAATCGCCATCGGCCGCTGGGAGCTGCTGCAGCGCGACGTGGATTATTATGGCGACCCCAGCGGGCTGTGGTTCGCGCTCGCCGCCCGGCTCGACCAGAGCGACTATCTGGCGGTCAGTTACCGGAGCCAGGCGGGCCAGGTGGGGACGTTGCCCGGCCAGGACCGCGGCGATCAGCCCATCCGCGACACCCTTCGGCTGATCGTCGAGCCGCGGGTGGCCGCCACCCGGAGCACTTTCCGCCACGAGATGCGGCAGGTGTACCGGGTGGCGGGCGCTGATCTCGAGCCCGCCTCGCTCAAGGTCGAGCTGAGCCTCAACCGATCCGAGCGACCCCTCCGGCCCGGCGCAGCCCCGACCTATCTCGCCGAGCTGGGACTCGCCATCCCGGCCGACCCCAACGCCTTCAATCTCCAGGACCGGCTGTTCCCGCGGGCCCGGGATCCCAACGCCGGGTTCACGATCCGGGAGTCCTATATCGTCTTTCCGGCGCTCAAGCCGTTCGATGATCCGGTGCGGCTCACTCCGCCGGAGCGCACCGATTCCCTGTATCGAACGCCGGGGTACCTGCTCTTCAGTGAAGGGCCTCCGGCGCTGTTCGTCTTCCGGCTGCGCTACAACGCCAGTTCAACCGCCGATCGGTCCCTGCTCGAGCTGGGGGCCATCCAGATCAGCGAAGGCAGCGAGGCGCTCTTTCTGAACGGCCGGCGGCTCCAGAAAGGCGCCGACTACTCCATCAACTACGATCTGGGGCAGGTCACCTTCCTCGACCCCCTGGCCCTCTTCGGCGAGGCCGGGGCCGGCACCATCCAGGCCCGGTTCGAGGAGCGCGGCATCTTCGCCGTGGCGCCCACCCAGGTGTACGGCCTGGCCACCCGCTACAACTTCGGGGATTTCGGCGGGGTCAACCTGATGGGGATCTATCAGGTGGAGCAGAGCGCCTTCAACCGGCCGCAGCTCGGTTTCGAGGCCCAGGCCCACATGGTGGGAGGCATCAGTACCGACCTCCACTTCAAACCCCAGGCCATCACCCGACTGCTCAATAGCCTGACTTCGAAGCCGGCCGTGGCGCCGTCGCGGCTGGACCTGAACGCGGAGCTGGCCTTCACCCGGCCCGATCCGAGTCGTTCGGGCCAGGCCTACCTCGAGGAGTTCGAGGGCGATCCCGGCGTGCCGCTCTCGCTCCGGGAGTCGCGCTGGGAGTTCGGCAGCCGGCCCCAGTTCGCCGATGGGGTCGACTCCATCGTGGGCACGGCGTTCGATACCGCCGACGCGGTGCAGCTCACCTGGCAGAACATCACCGCCACCTCGCCAGTCGACCTGAGGGCGCGGGACATCGACGACCTGATCCAGGTGAGCGGCGACCGTGATCAGCTGGAGACCGTGCTCTACATGGCCCTGCTGCCGGACACCGCCGGCGGCTATACCAGGTTCAACAACACGTTGCGGTGGGTGCTGCCCGAACGGCCCAGCGCGCCCCGCTGGCGCTCCATGGTGACCGCGCTGAGCCAGACCGGCGTGGACCTGTCCAAGAACGAATTCCTGGAATTCTGGGTGTTTCACGATTCGGCGCGAACCGCCGAAGCTGCGGGGGCGGGGCTGGTGATCGATCTGGGCAGCGTGAACGAGGATGCCATCGCCATCGCACCCGAGAGCCTGAGCACCACGGTCGTGCCGGGAGACTCGATCTACACCGGGCGTCAGCTGGTCGGCCTCAATCGCCTCGACACCGAGCGCGGGCCGACCGGTGTCTTCAACGCCGCCACGGACGATGTGGGGATCTTGGTCGACCGGCCCGACGCGATGGTCATCAACGGCGCGCAGGTGGAATCTCCCGCTCTCTGTCGCCGGGCGCTTAGTAACTCCGTTCTGGTGTTCCCCTGGGGGGACCCGGGCGCCCGGTGCTCCAACGGCAATGGGGTCCTGGATACCGAGGACCTGGATAACGACAACCAGCTCAACGCCACCGGGGGATCGGACAACACCTTTCGCTGGGTCGTCAGTCTCGCCCCGGGCAGCAGGTACTTTGTGCGAACCGGCGTGACCAGCCAGAGAGGCGAGTGGCGGCTGTACCGCATTCCGATCCGTAACCCGGAGCACACCCTCGGCGCCCCGAACATCCGCCTGGCAAAGCACTTCCGGGTGACGGTCGTGGCCCCCAACCAGGGCGGCCCCGACCGGTTGGCGAGGTTCGCCCTGGCGCGGATGCGGTTCCTCGGCGCACCCTGGTCCCGCCGGTCGGAGCGGCCGATCACCGGGCTCGCGGGCGCGACCAGCGGCGCCACCGGCGAGGTGGTCGCCTCGACGGTCTCTACCGAAAACCCCGAGCTCGGCTACGTCTCTCCTCCCGGAGTGCTGGGCCAGATCAACGAAAAGGGATCGAAAGGAGAGTTCGGGACGCAGCTCAACGAGCGGTCGCTCCGCGTCATTGCCCGCGGGATCGACTCCGCCCAGCGCGCCGAGGCCTACTACCGCTTTCCGAGCGGTGCCCAGAACCTGCTCCGCTACCGGGAGTTGCGCGCCTGGGTCCGGGGACGCGGCCCGGGGTGGAATGCCGGCGCACGGGACTTCGTGGCCTACCTGCGGCTGGGCAGCGACAGCCGGAATTTCTATCAATACACCGCCAACGCCGACACCACGACCTGGGAGCCCGAACTGCGCGTCGATCTCGAGCGCTGGCGGACCCTGCGGGCCCAGATCGAATCCCGCCGTCTGAACGGGCTGGTGGCCGACAGTGCCGCCCGGGTCGGCTGTGGGGGCGAGGCGGTGTCGGACGCCTATGTCCTGTGCGACGGCCCCTACCTGGCGTACATCGAGGATCCCGCCGTCAGCGCCCCCAACCTCGCCCGGGTGCAGGAACTGGCCGCCGGCATCCTGCGAATCGGCCGGACGGCGTCGACCGACAGCGCCGAGCTGTGGGTCGACGACATCCGACTCGTCGACCCGATCTCCAGGGTAGGGTCCGCCATGGCGGTGGACGTGCGCCTGGTCGCGTCGGACGTCGGCTCGGTGACCCTGGGTTACACGCGGGAAGACGCCGACTTCCAGCAGATCGGGCGCGACCCGAGCTATCGGACCGCCGGGACGTTCCAGCTCGCGAGCGGGCTCAGTCTGGAGCGCTTCCTGCCGCCGGCGCTCGGCGTGGTGATGCCGGCCTCCCTCAACTACACCCGGACATCGGTGGACCCGGAGCTCTTGTCCGGCACCGACATTCTCGGCCGCGATCTCGCCAATCTCCGCCGGCCGGAGAGCTGGGCGCTCAGCACCGCCGTGTCGGCCCGGCGATCGGAGCGGGGGCGATCGTGGCTGGTCCGCGGGCTGATCGATCCGCTGGCCCTCTCCGCAACCCTGGCGCGGGGCAGGTCGGTCACCGAACTGTCACAGGCGTCGAGCCAGAGTCACGCCCTCACGGCGACCTACCAGCTGCAGCAGGGGCGCCGTGGCGTGACCCTGCCCCTGGGTGGACTGGTCGGCAAGTTGCCGGGGTTTCTGCGCCGGAGCGACGCCGCCGATGGCCTGCGGGCCCCGTTCTTCAACCTGGTGCCGCAGTCCATCCGCTTTTCGAGCGGGATCGCCCGCACCGAAAGCGATCTGCTCGCCTTCTTCGTCCCGGTGCGCCGGCCGAACGACGGTCAGCTCCAGCCGGTGACCTCGCTGACTCATCTGTGGCGCAACAGCGCCGGTTTGACGTGGCAGCCCCTGGGGATGCTCAGTCTGTCCAGCGATCTGGCCAGCACCCGCGACCTGCGTGAATATCCGGACTCCACCGTACTCGGTCGCGTCGCCGGCAGCTCCCGGCGGCAACTGCTCGGCCTGGACGTGGGGGTCGAACGAGACCGCCAGCTGACCACCACGCTGGCGCTCACGCCCCGACTGGTCTCCTGGCTCCGGCCGCGGCTCACGACCGCGAGCAGCTTCATCCTCTCGCGGTCGCTCACCAGCCGCCAACCGATCCGCGAGGATGGCGACACCGCCGGCGCTTTCATCCTTCCGCAGACGCTCAACAACTCCCGATTCTGGGAATACGGCGCCGCGTTCGATCTGCCCCGGCTGTTCGGCCGGGCGCTGGGCGACTCGAGTGGCGTCGCCCGCGCGGTACGACGAGTGCGGCCGCTCGACGTGTCCGACCGCCTCACCAGGACCTCGACCTTCGACCTGGTCGCCTTCGATCCCGGTGTCGGGTACCAGCTGGGCCTGGGCGGCCTCGATCGCTTCCTGCGCCAGCGCGGTGATTCGGCGATCGGCGCCACCGAGGTCCGCAACACGACTCTGAGCTCCGGGGCCGAGCTGCCGCTGGGGCTCAGCTTCACGTTGGCGTACAGCCGGGTCCGCAGCGACCGCTTTCAGCGGGCGGCGGGGACGTTCCTCACGACCACGACCCATCAGCGGGAATGGCCCCGGGGCAACGTCCGGCTGGTGCGCAATTTCAACCGGACCCCCGTCGCGAGTGTCGGGATCGGCGCCAGCTTCCGGGTCGTGCGCGGCACCACCCGCCCGCCGAGTTTCGGCGGCACCGTGGCGCTGACCTCCACCTCCGCCAGAAGCTGGAGTCCCGACGCGTCCATCACGCTGCGGAACGGCATGAATCTCACCGTCCTGTACTCGATGACCCGACTGAATAACGAGGCCAATGGGAACCTCACCCGGAACGAGCAGGACGACATCACCGCCGGTCTCCGGCACGCCTTTCCGCTCCCCCGGTCGTTCGGGGCGACCCGGCGGATGGTGCGGTCCCAGTTCACCACGGTCTTCTCCAAGGGCACCACCTGTCTCCAGCGCGGCGACCAGACCGGGTGTCTGGGAGTCTCGGACACCAGGCGGCGGGAGTTCCGCGGCACGCTCGATACCGACATCGGGCGCACGCTGACCGGCGGACTCCAGTTCAGCTATTCGCTCAACGATGCCCGGCACATCAACCAGAAGTTCTCGCAAGTGATCATTTCGACCAGTTTCCAGCTATCCTTGTTCACCGGCGACTACCGATAGGCCGACGCCTTGACGCCTCAAACGCCCCAACGCCTTCAACGCCTGCCAATGCCGCGACCCCTCGTCGTACCGTGTCTCCTTCTTGCCGTTTCCGCCTGCCGCGATGCCGCTCCGCCACCACGCGAGTTCGATGGTGCCAGCGCCTTCGGCTATCTGGAACGACAGGTCGGGTTCGGCTACCGGATCCCCGGTTCCGCCGGGCATCGGGCCACCGCCGCCTGGCTGGACTCACTGCTCCGCCAGCGGGCCGATTCCCTGGTGGTGCAGTCCTGGAACCACGTGACGGCCAGGGGCGACACCCTGCCGCTCACCAACTTCATTGCCCGATTCAATCTCGCCGCCCCGGAACGGGTGCTGTTCCTGGCGCACTGGGATACTCGCCCCCTTTCCGACGCTCCCGGTTACACCGGCCCCCGTACCCCGGTGCCCGGAGCGAACGACGGCGCCTCGGGGGTGGCCGTATTGCTCGGGATGGCCGACGCCCTGAAGAAGGCGCCGGCGAAGGTGGGTGTGGATCTGCTCCTGGTCGACGGCGAGGACTACGCCAACTTCCAGAAGGAGCCGGACGACGTCCTGATCGGCTCGCGCTACTACGCCCGGAACCAGCTCGCCGGTCCCCGGCCCCTCTACGCCGTGCTGTTCGACATGGTTGGCGACCGTGACCTCAAGCTGCTCCCCGAGGGAAACTCGCTCCTCGGAGCCCCCGAGGTCGTGGAACTCGTCTGGAAGGTGGCGCGAGAGATCGGCCACTCGGGTGTGTTCGTGGATGCGCCGGGAGCCGGCCCGACGCTCACCGATGATCACGTGGAACTGCAGCAGGTGGGGATCCGGGCAATCGACGTGGTGGACTTCAGCTATGGCGGACCCGCCAACAGCTACTGGCACACGCCGGCCGACAGCCTCGACAAGGTCGCGGCCCAGAGCCTCCAGGTCGTGGGCGACGTCGCCATGGCTCTGATCCGGCGGCATTAGCCGGATCGACGGTGGTCGTCAGGCAGAGAAGGGAATGGGAGAATGGCGAATGGGGGAATGGCCGAATGGGAGCGGCCCAGGCCAGAGTGCTCCGACCGATGCTTCCCCCAATCCCCCAATCCCCCATTCCGCCATCCCGCCATTCATCCATTCCGCCATTGTGTTGCATGGTCGATCGCCAACCCGCCTGCGTCATCATGTTCCCGCCCGCGTTCGCCAGTGCCCGTCCTCCGGTGCCCGCGGCGTATGCTCCCTCATGCCTCCCGAACGCCGCGCCGTCCTCCTGGTCCTCGGGCTGGCCGTTCTCGGTCAGGGTCTTCGAATGTGGGTCGGTCACTCCCCGGGTGTCCCGCCTGGCGAGCTTGGCCTGATCGACACCGGCGGGCCTCCGGGATCGCCCGGTGCCCATCGTGATTCCAGTATGTCGCTGGCTCGACCCCTCGCCCTGGGGGAACGAGTGGATCTCGACCGCGCTTCCGCGCCCGAGATCGCCCGGCTCCCGCGGGTCGGCCCCAGGCTGGCCCGATCCATCGTCGCTAACCGGGAGACTCACGGCGCGTTCGGGAGCCTGGAGGGGCTCGATCGGGTGCCCGGGATCGGGCCAGGGCTTCTGAAGGTGATCGGGCAGCATGCGACGTTTTCAGGCGCTTCGCGGCCGCCCGGCTCGGCAACCCCGCCGGATCGACTCCGCCTCGACCTCAATGCGGCCTCGGTGTCCGAGCTCGAGCGGCTGCCGTTCATCGGGCCCTACATGGCGCAGCAGATCGTGGCCTATCGGGAGCGGCACGGGCGATTCCCGGCGGTCGATAGCCTGGTTCGCGTACCCGGGGTCGGTCCCGCCACCCTCGCCAGGATCCGCGACCGCGTCACGGCGAACTAGGCTGTGGCCTCGCCGTCCGCGCTAGCAACCACCCACCGATCCGCCGAGCCGCCGAGTCGCCGAGTCGCCGAGCCGCCGAGCCGCCGAGTCGCCGAGTCGCCCATTGACCCCCCTCACCCGGCAATCTAGCTTTGGTCACTAGACGTAAACCGTTGTCGCACTTAACAATCCAGCACCTGCGAGGCGATGGCGACTGCAGCAGCCGGGGGAAATGACCGCTTGGGCGACATCCTGATGCGTGAGGGCCTGATCACCCGCGACCAGCTCGCGGCGGCCCTCGGCGAACAGAAATCGTCCGGTCATCGTCTGGGCTATGTCCTGGTCAAACTGGGGCTGGTCCAGGAACTCGAGGTCACCAAAGTGCTCGCCCGGCAGTACCGCATGCCGGCGGTGGATCTGGGTCGATTCGAGGTCGATCCCAAGATCCTGAAGCTGATCCCATCCGATTTCGCGCTCAAGCACGTGGTGCTCGCGTTGAAGCGGGAAGGCCGCACCCTCACGGTTGCCATGGCCGACCCGACCAACACCGGTGTGCTGGACGACCTCAAGTTCATCACCCGCTTCGACCTGTTCCCGGTCATCGCCGGCGAATTCACCCTCCGCAACATCATCGAGAAGCACTACGAGTCCTCGGAAGAGCAGCTCCAGACGCTCCTCAAGGACATGGAGGAGCTGGGCGAAGGTGACGTCGAGGTGGTCGAGGAGATGGAGGACGAGGCGGCGACCCAGGCGCAGATCAACGACGCGCCCGTGGTCAAGCTCATCAACGGCCTCCTCACCGACGCGGTCAAGCGGGGTGCGTCGGACATTCACATCGAGCCATTCGAGCACGAGATCCGGGTGCGCTACCGCATCGATGGCGCCCTGCTCGAGGTAATGAAGCCGCCGGTCAAGATGAAAGCGGCGCTCACCTCCCGGATCAAGATCCTGTCGCAGCTCAATATCGCCGAGCGCCGCGTCCCGCAGGACGGGCGGATGAAGATCAAGATCGGCACCCGGGTCATCGACTTCCGGGTCTCGACCCTGCCGGTGATCTACGGTGAAAAGATCGTCCTGCGGATCCTCGACAAGGGCAATCTGACCCTCGATCTGTCGAAGTTCGGCTTCGAGCCGCGGGCCGAGCAGGACCTGCTGCGCAGCATCCTGAATCCGTACGGCATGGTGCTGGTGACGGGGCCGACCGGGTCCGGGAAGACGACCACGCTGTATTCCGCCCTGTCCCGGGTCAATACGATCGAGACCAACATCATGACGGCGGAAGATCCGGTCGAGTACAACCTGATGGGGATCAACCAGGTCCTGGTGCGCAACGAGATCGGTCTGACCTTCGCGGCGGCGCTCAAGGCCTTCCTGCGACAGGACCCGAACATCATCATGATCGGGGAGATCCGGGACCTCGAAACCGGCGGCATCGCCATCAAGGCCGCGCTGACCGGCCACCTGGTGCTCTCCACCCTGCATACCAACGACGCCCCGTCGACGATCACCCGGATGATCGACATGGGCGTCGAGGCGTTCAATGTGGCCAGCGCCGTGAATCTGGTGGTGGCCCAGCGGCTGGTGCGCCGGATCTGCACCTCCTGCAAGGCCCCGCACAGCTATACCGAGGAGGAGTTAAAGGTCCTGGGGGACAACACCGGGGAGCTGATGAAAATCCAGTACTTCCGCGGGGCCGGGTGCGACATTTGCAGCGGAACCGGCTACAAGGGCCGCGCCGGGCTGTACGAGGTCATGGCCCTCACCCCCGAGCTCCGCCGCCTCATCCTCCGCGGAGGGTCGGTCGCCGAGATGCGGGACCAGGCGGTGGCCGACGGAATGCTGACGCTGCGCCTGGACGGGATCAAGAAGATCGAGCGAGGCGTGACCACGCTGGAAGAGGTCATCAAGGAGACGGCCGGATGACGGTGAACCTGCGGGCGCTGCTGGAGGAAATGATCGAGAAGGACGCCTCCGATCTCCACATCACGGCCGGGGAACGGGCCAAGCTGCGGATCGACGGCGACATCACCAACGCGGCCTCGCCGGATGTCCTCACGCCCAAGGACACGCTGGCGCTGGCGTACTCGGTGCTGACCGAGAACCAGAAGAAGCGCTTTGAGACCGAAGACGAGCTCGACTTCTCCTTCGGCATCCAGAACCTGGCCCGGTTCCGCGGCAACGTGTTCAAGCAGCGCGGCTGCGTGGCCATGGTGATCCGCATGATTCCCTTCAACGTGCGGACCTTCCAGGACCTGGGGCTCCCGCCGGTCATCTCCAAGCTGGCCGAACGGCCGCGCGGGCTGATCCTGGTGACCGGTCCGACAGGCTCGGGCAAGTCGACTACCCTCGCGGCCGTGGTCGACAAGATCAACAAGGAACGGAAGGGTCACATCATCACGGTGGAAGATCCGATCGAGTTCATCCACCGGCACCAGGGCTGCATCATCAACCAGCGCGAGGTCGGCACCGACACCAAGAGCTTCGCCAACGCGCTCAAGTACGCGCTGCGCGAGGACCCGGACGTGATCCTGGTCGGCGAAATGCGCGATCTCGAGACCATTTCCGCGACCCTCACCATCGCCGAGACCGGCCACCTCGCCCTGGCGACCCTGCACACCAACTCGGCGGCCGAGTCGATCAACCGCATCATCGACGTCTTCCCGCCCAACCAGCAGACCCAGGTCCGGGCCCAGCTGGCGTTCGTGCTCGAGGGAGTCATCACCCAGACCCTGCTGCAGAAGGCCAAGGGCCGGGGTCGCGCCATGGCCTGCGAACTGATGGTCTGCACGCCGGCCATCCGGGCCCTGATCCGCGACGACAAGGTCCACCAGATCTACTCGTCCCTCCAGTCCGGCAAGAAGCACGGCATGCAGACCATGAACGACTCGCTGTTCCAGCTCTACATGAGCCGCGAGGTGACGCTGGAAGAGTGCCTGCGCGCCACCGGCGACCCCAACGAGCTGATGCGCATGTGCGGTGAAACGCCGATGGAAGAACAGGAAATGGGGACCGTCGAGAAGTCCCCGGGCCGCCCCGCGTCCCGTCGCTAGCATACCGAGGAGACAGGAATGCCAGTCTTCGAATACACCGCCCGGAACGCCTCGACAGGACAGATCCTGAAGGGCACCATCGACGTGCCCACCCGGGACGACGTCCTGAAGCACATCAAGCAGCAGAAGATGATCGTGGTGAATGTGCGGGAGCAGCCCAAGCAGATCACGATCACCCTCAAGCGCAAGGGCGTTCGGACCCGCGACATCGTGATCTTCACCCGGCAGTTCGCCACGATGATCAACGCCGGGCTGCCGCTGGTCCAGTCCCTCGACATCCTCGCCCGCCAGACCGAGAACCCGGCCCTGTCCGAGGTCACCCGGCAGGTGGTGTTCGACGTGGAGAGCGGCCACACCCTGGCCGACGCGTTCAGCAAGCACCCCAAGGCCTTCACCGAACTGTACGTGAACATGGTCGCGGCCGGCGAAGCCGGCGGCATCCTGGATACCATTCTCTTGCGGCTGGCGACCTTCCTCGAGAAGAGCGACGCGCTCATCCGCAAGGTGAAGGGCGCCATGGTCTATCCGGCCGTCATCATGTCGGTGGCGGCGATCGCCGTGGCCGTGCTGCTGATCTTCGTCATCCCGACCTTCCAGAAGATGTTTGCCAGCGTGGGCATGGACCTGCCGCTCCCCACCCGGATCGTGATCGGCATGTCCGATGCCCTCATCAACTACTGGTGGGCCATGATCGGCGCCATCGCGCTGGCGATCTACGGGATCCGCAACTATTACAAGACCCCCGACGGCCGGAAACGCATCGACCAGATGATGCTCAATGCGCCCGTCATCGGGGATCTCCTGCGGAAGTCCGCGGTCTCCCGGTTCACCCGGACGCTCGGCACGCTGATCTCCTCCGGCGTCTCGATCCTGGATGGGCTGGAGATCACCGCCAAGACCGCCGGCAACCGCGTCATTCACGACGCGGTCATGGAGTCGCGCAATTCGATCGCCGGCGGTGAGACCATCGCCAGCCCGCTGGAGAGGTCCAAGGTCTTCCCGCCCATGGTGATCTCGATGATCGCGGTCGGCGAACAGACCGGCGGCCTGGACGAAATGCTCTCCAAGATCGCCGACTTCTACGACGAGGAAGTCGACGTCGCCGTGAGCGCCCTGCTGTCACTCATGGAGCCGATGATGATCGTGGTACTCGGTGTCATCGTCGGCGGCATGGTCGTGGCGATGTACCTGCCGATCTTCGACATGATGAACGCGGTGCAATAGCACGATCACCGGACCGCGTTCGACCCCTCCGTACCCGGGGCGTGCCGGCAGAGGCTGCCGGCACGCCCCGGCGATTTCAGGCCCGGCGCTTCCCGGAACACATCGCTTCACCCCTGCGCCCCATGATTCCGGGGTCGATCGGCCCCCGCCTCCGGGCGAACCGGGGCCGTCCCACCCTGAAACCTGAGACCCGGGCCTGCGTACGGCTCGGTGTCCCCGTTGGGAGTGGTCCCTGGTCGCTTTCGGAGGTCCCCATGCAACGCATGTGGGCGAAGATCTGCTTCGGCGCACTCGGTGTTTTTCTGGTTGGAATGCTGCTCTTCACTCTCGCCGGCCAGGCCAAAGACGCGGCTGCTTCGGCCGTCGCGTCCCTGGTGGAGGCACGCGGAGTGGGGACCGCCCCGGTCCGGCTCGCGTTCCGGCTCGACGGCGAGTCGATCGGGCTGATCCGCCGGCTGGCCATGCACCGGCCGCACCGCGGGGAGCTCCCCAACGTCGATCTCGAAGTGGAGTTGACCCGGGAAGCGGCGCGCCACCGGCTGGATCGCTGCGACCTGGTGCCGGCCGACAAGGAAGCCCGCGATTTTGATCGCGGCTTCCGCTGTCTCCCGCCGGGAGCGCCGGGCTACGTGTACATCGGGGAAGCCCACTTCATGCCCGGCGACTTCAGCCGACAACTCCGGGTTGCGGAGCGGATCGAGGCCGACCTCAGGGACGGCGATCCGTTCCAGGCGACCGCCGAAATGGGGGGCGACGTGCGGGTGGTGGCCCGCAGTGGTGATGGCGGGCTGGTGCGGGTCCGGGCGGATTCGACCGGGGCCAGCATCCGGGTGAACGACGCCATGGGCCGGGCCATCCTCAAGCTGATAGCGGACTCCAGTGGCGCGATCCTGAGGATCCGCGGCAAGGACGGACGGGATATGGTCCGAATGGACGCCGGAGGTGGGGCGTTTTCGCTCTCGATCGACACCGCGGGTGTGCAGTAGCGTAACACCCGCGATCGGCCGGTTGACAGCCGCGGTACCGGCTCTTATTGTGCCCGGCGTTGGGAGTCGCGTCCCGATGTGCTCGGCCGTGGTCCTCACGGGAGGACGGCGGCGGGAGCCCCGGCGGCGCGACTTTTCTGTTCTCGAGTAGGAGGTGCAGATGAGCCAGACCACCAACATCCCCCAGGGCCGAATTCCGGCCCCCGGTTCGAGGCATGGACCCGCGTGGTTCTCGGGGTCGGGTCTCGACCACCGGGCCGATTGGCCGGGAGACGCTCGATACGATCACGTGACTGTACAGGAGGCGCGTACAGGCTGAGGGACCCCCTCTCCTCATCGCGACCCGGGAATCGCCCCACCTGTGCAGGTCCGACCAGGTGGGGCGATTTGCGTCAGGCATCTCATCGACGGCCGGCGGGCGGGGCGCCGCGCCACGGACACGCGACTCCCAGTGCGTGAGTGAACCGTTCGTCGTGTCGTCGATGAGGTTGTTTGGGAGAGGAGGCCGTATGCTGGACATCCGTACCCTGCTGCTCGGAGCGCCCGAGGATCACTACCAGCCGGTGCCGGCCATTCGTGAGGCGGAGCGTGCGGTGTACCCCGTGCTCCGTCGACCGGCGCCACCGGCTCCTCTGCCGAGCGGCCCGCGGCAGGTTCATGCAGGCGAGGTCATCGCACGGTGATCTCGACCGGCTCCGCAGCCGGCATTCGGGCGGGTGGGTGCGCGTCGGCACCCACTCGTCCCGGGATGCGGTGCGTCGTGTCCGGTCGCTTCCAGAGGGTTGACGCGCTCGGTGCCGAGGCGGTGAGTCGACTCCCTGTTTAGTTTTGGCGGGTGCGGGATTCCTCGATGGCGGGCCCGGCGCGGCCGGGGATACCGATGATCCTGGCGGGTTCCCTCGAACAGCCCGGTACCCGGTGATCGAAGAAGTCTTCGCCGTCCCCCGGACGGCCAGGTATTTCGGGCTCGGCTCCGACGTCCGGTCACCTGCGGAGCTGTGGATCGTGCTGCACGGCTATGCCCAGCTCGCGAAGCGATTCCTGCGCCAGTTTCGACCCCTTGAGGATGGTGCTACCGTCATCGTGGCGCCCGAAGCGCTGTCCCGGTTCTACCTGGAAACGGGGCTCGACGGCAGGCACGGTGAGTCGGTGGGTGCGACCTGGCTGACCCGGGAGAACAGGGAAGCCGATCTCGAGGACCACTTCACCTACCTCGACCGCCTTGCCGAGCACCTTCTGGCGCGCCTGCCCGGTACGCCGCGGGTGACGGTTCTCGGTTTCTCGCAGGGCTCGGTCATGGCGGCCCGCTGGGTGTTGCGTGGCGGGATCGTCCCCGACCGGCTCGTGCTCTGGGGTACACCTCTCCCTCGGGATGTCAGCCCCGACGCCCTCGCCGGTGCGAGGGCGGGCCGCCCGGTCTGCCTCACCGCCGGAGATCGTGATCCTTTCGTCCCGGCGGGGAGCATCGAAACCAATGCCGGAAATCTCCGGGCGCACGGCATCCCGGCGCTGGCGCGCCGGTTCACGGGCGGTCACGCGATCCCCCCGGGTGCCCTGCTCACTACCGCCGAGCGCGCCCCATGAGCGCGTCACTCGGTGCTGCGCTGCAACCGCCGCCGCAGTACGAGCCCGACCGGAAGGCCATCGAGGCAGTCCTGCCGGCTCTCACCCTCCCCGCCTGAGCGACGCTCCGACGAGTTGCTCTGGCGGCCTCCTCATGGGACCGGTAGATCTCACAGGCCGTCGCTGCCGCCGTTCAGGCGAGTCCCGGTGACACCTGACGGTTGTTCCTCGTCTGGCGCGAGTCAGGTCTAGCCAAGACCACAGGAGACCGCAATGCGTCGCGCTGCCGTCGCCCTCTTCATTCTCGTCGCCGTGCCCGTCCGGGCACCGGCCCAGGGGAGCCTGGACCGCCCACCCAACCTTTCGGGCGGCTGGGTCGTTCGACCCGGCACCGTGCAGTTCAACTTCCTGCATCGGTTTGTGCGGGGCCAGGGCCCGGTCCGCAAGGTCACCAGCTTTCCCACCTTCGTGGTGGCTACGGCGCCGGTGAAACGGACGATGCTGGGTTTCAGCTACGCCACCAACTCCACCCTGGCGGCGGGCTATCCGAATGAATGGGAGTTCTTCGGCCGGGTGGCGCCGCTGGCGCAGGGCGGTCGGTTCCCGCTCGACTTGGCGGCACAGGTAGGGTACAACCTGGCCGCCGACGGCCTGGACGGTGAGCTGGCCCTGGCACGGCGTGTCGGCGCGCTGCGCCTGATCGCCGCCGGGCGCCTCCTGACCGACCCCCGCCCCGGCCGGGATGCGCAGTTCGCCCTGGCGGGCGGGGGGTCGATCAGGTTCGGCCGGTATTTCGCCCTGCAGGGCGATGTGGCCCATCTCACGCGGCGCAACACCGCCGTGGAGGAAACCGTCGCATGGAGTGCGGGGCTGGCGGTCGCCATTCCCAACACGCCGCACACGCTGTCGCTGCACGCCACCAACACCAATACGGCCACGCTGCAGGGTGCGTCACGCGGCGCCGACCAGGTGCGCTACGGGTTCGAGTTTACCATCCCGATCACCCTGGCTCGCTATTTCGGCCGCCGGCCGCCGACCCCGCCGGCTGAGGCACCGGCCGGGACGCCGGCGGCGGAGCCGCCGGGCAGGGTGCCGACGGACGTGGTCACGGGGTCGCTCTTGTCTGGCGGCATGGAAGGGCTCCGGTTCACGCCCACCACGATCGAGATCGAGACCGAGACCACCGTCGAGTGGAAGAACGACGATCCGGTCATCCATACGGTGACCGCGGACGACCGGAGTTTCGATTCCGGCGACATCGGGAGTGGCGCGACCTGGCGGTATACGTTCGGCCGGCCCGGCAGCTATCCCTTCCATTGCACCACGCACCCGTTCATGCGCGGGACGGTCGTGGTGCGATGAGGAGCTTCAGATGATACGACAGATTTTCGGGGGAGTGACGGCCGCCGGCCTGCTGGTCCTGGCGGCAGCGTGTTTCAGCGAGCGCGGAACGAACACCGGCCCCACCGCGGATGCCTGCGCGATTGACCTCGAGCCGGACCAGTTCGGTTCGACGGTCATCGCGATCCGTGATTTCGCATTCCTGCCGACGCCGGTGCGGATCAAGGCCGGCGGGAAGGTGACCTGGCTCAACTGCGAGGACTCGGGAGTTCCGTCCCACACCGCCAGCGCCGACGGCGGAGCCTGGCAGTCGGGCTTGCTCGATCCCGGGGCCACTTTCACGGTGACGCTCACCACTCCGGGCACCTTCGCCTACCACTGCGAGCCTCACCCGTTCATGCAGGCCGCGGTGATCGTCGATCCCTAGACGGCTTCAGCGCCGCACCGACTCCACGGTCTCCCGTAACATCTCGTCCGCGGTGCGCAGCACCCGCAGCTGCGCCACGAAGGCCCGCTGCGCGATCAGCATGCTGGTCATCGCGTCGGGCAGGTCGACGACGCCGGCGGACGTCGCCGAGGGCGGTCCGGCCGGAGCGCCGGTCCCGTCGGCCGAATCTGCCGAGCCGTCCGTGAGGCCGGCGGCGGCAATCGCCTCGGCCGCCTGGTCCACCCGGCGGTTGTACAACTTGAGCGCGTTCAGGGCCGACGATAACGCGGTGGGAGAGATGGACATGGGGGTCTCCTGGCACCGTTGGCGGCGTACATGGGGCCATCCTCGAGCCCGGGGCCGCTGGTCTTACTATCGGCCGCTGGTGCCGGAGCTTGAGGCCGGGCCCCGGCGCTCACTCCCAGCCGGCCTTCCGCCTGAACTGATCGAGCCGGCGACGGTCCCGTTTGGTGGGCCGCTCCGTGGCATCCGGGACGAACAGCAGATTGGCGGCCTTGAGCCGGAACGCGACCCGTTCACGTTCGGCCCGGCTCTCGGCGCTTTCCTCGAACAGGACGGCCGCATCCTTCGCCCGTCCCCGGCGTTCCGAGAGCCCGCGCACGGTGAGCAGGTGCTCGAACGGACCCAGCCGGAGTTCCAGCCGATCGCCGACCCGCACCAGCTTGGACGGCTTCGCCCGGTCGCCGTTGAGGCGCACCTTGCCGCCGGCGATAGCCGCCGTGGCGAGTGCCCGGGTCTTGAAGAACCGCGCGGCCCAGAGCCAGCGGTCGAGCCGGACACGATCAGACGGAGCGTCGGTCATGGGGCCGGTTTCGGGTGCGCCTCAGACCCGGCGGCTGATCTGCTGGAAACCCAGCCCGCGGTTGATCCACCGCACCAGTGGGGTGAGGGCCGCGTAGTGATCGGCCAGGGTGCGAACCAGGCGAGGCGAGGCGACGGCCCGTTCGGTCAGCGACCGTCCCACCGTGAACGACCGGTACCGGAGCCAGCGGGCCGCCGGGTGGTCTTCCGGGAAGCCCCGCGGCGTCCGGGTGAGGGTCGCTTCGTCGTCGAGCGGACCGAAGCGGCGCCGGAAGGCCGGATTCTCCACGATGCGCTCGAAGCCCCGGTGGTCCTCCGCCAGGGCGTCACGAATCCGGGCCAGCGATTCCCGTGGCGGCATCCAGATGCCCGCGCCGATCAGGCACTGTCCCGGTTCCAGATGGAAGTAGAACCCGGCTCCGCCCGCGGCTTCCCCGCCCACACCGCGTCCGGCGTCCCGGTGATAGAACCAGCAGGCCGCGTGGGTCTTGTACGGCGACTTGTCTTTCGAGAATCGGACGTCCCGGTGAATCCGGAAGATGGACCGCCGGGGATCCCCCACGATCTCCGGAGCGATGGCCGCCAGCTGCACGTCGATCTCTTCCACCAGCAGTCGCAGCGGGGTCCGCAGTTCCAGCTCGTAGCGTGACCGGTTGGCTTCGAACCACGGCCGGGTATTGCGCCGCTTGAGCTGTCTCAGGAAGCGCAGGGCGCCGGGTGGGAATCCGGTGAACCGGGCCGGCGGCGGCTGCGTCGGCGCGGCGCCTTTCGAGCGCATGATCAGCCTCACTTTCTCGCTCCGCGTCAGCTGCTTAATGGCCCACTCGCGTCGGAGGGCGGCGGAACGGTCCGGTGCCGGTTCGCTGAACACCAGCCGCACCGGCCCTCGCCCGCGGGTGTAGGCGGCGCCGCGCCCCGCGTTGTGCGCGGCGACCCGGCGGACCGGGTCACGGGCAATGCCGGTATATAGCGAGCCGTCCGTGCACCGCACCATGTAAACCACCCAGGCCATGCACCAAACTACCCGCGACAGGCCCGCTGTCGCGAGGTGAGGGCGCTGGTTGGCTGTCGCCCGCCACCTGCTACCTTTCACCGCAAATGACGCCGCCTGTTCCCCGCTCTTCGGCCCGCGCGCTGCCGGACCAGCAGACGCTGCTCGCCTGGGTGTTCGCCGGCCGGGCGCTGTTGGCCGCGACGGCGCTGGCGCTCGCGGTGTTCGCCTGGCCGGAGACGCCCGGCGTGTTCCCCGCCATCGGGCTCGGAGTCCTGGCGGCGCTGGGGCTGACGGCCTTCGGCTACTGGTCGGTATGGCGGCGGGGCCGACTGCCGGGCGAGCTGTTTCTCTTCTGCCAGGCGGCGGCCGACGTCGCGCTCGTCACCCTGCTGGTGCACTTCGCCCGCGGTGCCGAGAGCGCGTTCCCCTCCATCTACATCCTGGTGGTCGCGGCCTACGCCCTGCTGATGTCGTTCTGGGGCGGTCTGCTGGTGGCGCTGCTGATCACCGCGGCCTACCTGGCGGACGCCGTGTGGTTCCAGCCGGGCGGGCCGGGTCTGGCGCTGTGGGGCCAGATCGGGGTGTTCGTCACCGCGTACGCGCTGGTCGGGGTGCTGGTCAGGCGGCTCCGGGCGGCCGGCGCGGAGCGCGAGTCGCTCAAGATCGAGCTCCATCGCGTGCGACTCGCGGCGGACGAGATCCTGCGCAATATCCGCTCGGGCGTCATGACCGTGGACGACGCGGGCCGTCTCGCCTTCATCAACCCCATGGCGGAGCGCCTGCTCCACATCGACGGGGACGCCATCACCGGTCTCCCGGTGCTGGACAAGCTCAAGCTGCGCAGCCCCGAGCTCTGGGCCGCGATCGTCGCGGCGCTCCGGCATGGCCGCAAAGTCAGTCGGGGGGAGGGCACCGTCCTCCACGAGGACGGCAAGATGTTCCCGATCGGGCTGTCGACGACGACCTTCGAGCGCGACTCCGACGGTCGGCCGTCGGTGACCGCCATCTTCACCGACATTTCGGATCTCAAGCGGCTCAACGAGCTCAACCTCAGGGCCGAGCGGCTCGAGGCGGTCGCGGCGCTCTCCGCCTCCCTGGCCCACGAGATCCGCAATCCGCTGGCCTCGATCCGCAGCTCGGTCGAACAACTGGCACGGTCGGCCCACGGCGACGAGGATGACCGTTATCTTGCACAGTTGATCGTCCGTGAGAGCGACCGGCTGTCCCGGCTGCTGTCCGAGTTCCTCGACTTCGCGCGGGTCCGCGCCGCGGAGTTCGTGCCGGTCGATCTCCAGGCCGTGGTCACGGCGGCGGCTCGCCTGATCCGCGAGCACCCCGACTGTCGGCCCGACATCGAAATCCGGGTCCAGGGTGCCCGAACCGTGCTCGAGGGGGACGAAGACCTGCTCCATCGGGTCGTGGTCAACCTGCTGCTCAACGCGGTGCAGGCGGTCAAGGGTCCCGCGTTGATCGTCGTCAGTACCCGGCCCGCCAAGCCGGCCGAACTTCCCGTGGGGGCCGCGCTCGAGCAGCCAGTCTGCCTGGAAGTGCGCGACAACGGTCCCGGCATCCCCGACGACCTCCGCGAGCGGCTGTTCCAGCCGTTCGTGACCGGGCGAACGGGCGGGACCGGCCTCGGCCTGGCTATCGTGCAGCGTGCGGTCGAGGCCCATCGCGGGCTGGTGCTGGTGGACAGTGGTTCCGATCGCGGCACGACCTTCACCATCTACTTTCCCGCCCGGCGCGTGGCGGAGGAAGCGGCATGAGCCAGAAACCCTCGGTGCTGGTCATCGACGACGAATCGGGTATCCTCGATACCCTGCGGATCCTGCTCAAGAAGGAAGGCTTCGAGGTGACCGCCGCCCAGGGCGGCAAGGCCGGGCTCGAGGCGATCAAGGGCGGTTCGTACGATATCGTCCTGACCGACGTGCGCATGCCCCAGGTGACCGGCCTCGACATCCTGACTGCCGCGCGCGACCAGGATCCCATGACGCCGGTGATCCTGATGACGGCCCAGGCGTCCCTGCAGACGGCGATCGCCGCGGTGAATGCCGGGGCCTACTACTACATCCAGAAGCCCTTCGCCAACGACGAGCTGGTGGCGATTCTCCGGCGCGCCTGCGAGTACCGCGCCGTCCGGGTCGAGAACAAGCACCTCAAACAGGAAATCAAGCGGCGCGACAAGGCCGCCGTCGGTCGGCCGATCGGCAAGTCCCGGCGCTTCCTCGACGTGCTCAAGCTGTCCGAGCAGGTGGCCCCGACCGATTCCACCGTCCTGATTCAGGGAGAAAGCGGCACCGGCAAGGAGGTGATTGCCCGCTACATCCACAACAACTCCAACCGGACCGAAGGACCGTTCCTGTCCATCAACTGCGGCGCCCTGCCGGAGAACCTGCTCGAGAGCGAATTGTTCGGGCACGTCAAGGGATCCTTCACCGGCGCGGTGCGCGACAAGCAGGGGCTGTTCGCCGCGGCCCGTGGTGGCAGCTTCTTCCTCGACGAGGTCGGAGAAATGCCTCCGGCCCTCCAGGTCAAGCTGCTCCGGGTCCTGCAGGAGCGCGAGGCGATTCCCGTCGGGGCCACCGAGGCGATCCCGGTCGATGTCCGGATCATCGCCGCAACCAACCGGGATCTCGAAGAAGAGGCCAAGCGGGGCCGGTTCCGGTCCGACCTGTTCTACCGCCTGAACGTCATCACGATCCACCTGCCGCCCCTGCGCGATCGCCGGGAGGATGTCCTGCTCCTGGTGGACGCCTTCCTCCAGCGGCTGGCCGCCGAGCACAACGCGGAGCACAAGGCGCTCACCTCGGAGGCCCTCGACGCGGTGATGGTCTACGACTGGCCCGGCAACGTGCGGGAGCTCGAAAACGCCCTCGAGCATGCGTGGGTCCTTACCCGCGGCGATTCCATCGAGGCCAGCACGCTGCCCGAACGGATCACCAGGCGACGGAAGGATCCGCTGGTGGCGGAGCGGTCGTACGCCAACCCGACGCTCGAGGTCATCGAGCGGGCCTACATCATGTACGTGCTTCAGGCCGAGGGAGGCAACAAGACCCGCGCCGCCGAGGTGCTCGGGATCGACCCGTCCACCCTCTATCGCAAGCTGTCCCGATACGAGGAACAACCGGAGGTCGCACCCCAATGAGCCCGTCGCCGGCCCGCTATCACGCCACCGATCCGTGCCAGGGAGGCCCGTCCATGGGCAGCGGGTATCTCCCGCGCTGATGGTCCGGTGAATTCAGCGTCCGGCGATCCGGTACGGCGCCCAGCCGAGTGGCTGGCGCCGTTTTCGCTCCTGGCCCTCGCGGCCCTCGTGGCAGCGGCCGGGCTCGGGAACGGTTTCGCGGGCGACGACGTCTATGTCATCGCGGGGAGCCCGCAGGTCCATGCACTCCTCCCGCCATGGGAATACTTCCGGCTGAGCTACTGGCCACGGGAATTCGGCGGCACGCTGTATCGGCCCGTCACCGTGCTGGGGTTCGCGCTGCAGTGGCAAGTCGGTGGGGGAGCCCCCGCGGTCTTCCATACGGTCAACCTCCTGCTGTACGTGGCCACCGTGGCGATGGTGTGGGCGCTGGCCCGGCAGCTGCTCTCGAAGTGGACCGCCTGGCTGGTCGCCGCGTTCTTCGCCGTTCATCCCGTCCATGTCGAGGCCGTGGCCAACGTGGTGGGGCAGGCGGAGATCATGGTCGCCGGGCTCAACGTGGCGGCGGTTGCCTGGTACGTGGCCGCCCGCCGGGGCGGCGGTCTCCGTCCCACGACCATCGCCGGAATCGCCGCGATCTATCTTCTCTCCTGCCTGACCAAGGAAAGCGGGGTTGTCCTCCCGGCGCTGCTGGTCCTCGCCGAACTGGTGCTCCGGCCGGGTGGAGACGGCGCCTGGCGCGGACTGAAACGGCTGGCCCCACTGCTCGGATTGCTGGTCCTCATCGCCGCAGGTTTCCTGGCGGCACGGTCGGCGGTGCTGGGCGGGCTGGTCGGTGAATACCCGCACCCAGCGATCCGGGGGGCAGGGCTCGGCAGCCGGGTGCTGACCATGCTCGCCGTCGTCCCCCAGTGGTGGCGGTTGCTGCTCGTGCCCTGGCACCTCCAAGCCGATTATATGCCGCTGGAACTCGATCGGGCCACCGGCTTCGGCCCCGGTCAGGTCCTGGGGCTGCTCGTCGTGGTGGGATGGGGGTGGGCGGCCTGGCGGGCCCGGCTCAAATACCCGGTGACCACCTTCGGCCTCGGCTGGGTCGCGATCACCATCCTCCCGGTCAGCAACATCCTGGTACTCACCGGGATCCTGCTGGCCGAACGAACGCTGTTCCTGCCGAGTCTGGGGGCGTGCCTCGCCATCGGCGGGATGGCGCCGTGGATCGCCCAACGGGTCCAGGCGGCCTCGCGCCGGGAGCGGATCGTCGCCGGCACCTTTCTCGGTGGCGTGCTCCTTATGTGGGCCGGCCGCAGCGCCGCCCGCGCCCCGGTCTGGAAGAACGATTCGGTGCTGGTGCATCAGACGGTCATCGACGCACCACTGTCCTACCGCGCCCACGCGGTGTTGGGTCGCGTCCTGTTCGAGGAAGGCGACCCGGCCCGCGGGGAACAGGAGTACCAGATCGCACTCCGGCTGTATCCCCACGATCCCAACGTGTTCGCCGGCCTGGCCAAGCACTACCGCGACGCGGGACACTGTGGAGCCGCCATCCCGCTGTTTCGCCGCGCGCTCGAGCTGGCCCCCCACATGCCGTATGCCCGGAGCCTCTTGATCGAATGTCTCGCGCGGGCTGGCGACAGCGCCAGTGCGGCCACCGAACTGGTCGAAAAGATCCGCCGCGGTGACCCAGACACCGCCCTCGTCCGGGCAAGGGTCGATTCGATCGGCCAGGGACGACCCGCCGCTCCGTAGCCGACCCCGGGCCCGAGATCACGGTGCCCCGCCAGCCGCTCCGCGTTCTTCTTCCCCGGCCCGCGTCAGTCAGCGCCGCCGTCGACGCTCCCCGATGACATCTTGGTCCAGACCCCAACGGCCTCCGTGCATGAACCCAGGGACATCCGGCACAACCACCATCGAAGCGCTGGTCGCGCTGACCGTCCTCGTGGCCGGCGTCCTCGGCGCCGCCGGCACGACGGCCCACAGTCTCCGCACCGCCCATCGCGCCGACCAGACCGCCCGCGCCGTCCGACTCGTGGGTGACGTCATGACCCGACTCCAGACCCGGGTCGGCGGGTGCGATGGCGCGTCCGGCATCGTGGCGAACCCGACTGGAGAGTCGGCGCACTGGTGGCTCCAGCCGGAACGAGGTGGCGCGGTTCTCTTCATTGAGGTCAGTTACGCGTCAGTTAGCAGGCAGTATCGCGACAGTCTATGGAGCTTCGTCCGATGCGACTGACCCGCGGGGGGAATGGGTTCTCCCTTCCGGAGCTCGTGGTGGCTTTGACGCTGATCGGGCTGCTCGGCACGATAATCGTCCGTACAACCCTGAGCCTGAGCCGGGTGAGTCGTGCCCAGCAGGAGCGTGGTACGGTTGAGGGAGCGTTTGATCTCGGCGCCGACTACCTGTCCGCTGAATTGGCGGCGGTGTCGCACGGCGATGTCTTCCGAATCTCGCGGGAATCGGTGAGCTACCGGGCCTTCCGATTGTCCGGCCTGGCTTGCCTGGTGTCTCGGACGGAGGTCCGGATCCTCGAGGAGCGACTGGCCGCGGTCCGCCTGCCGCAAGCCGGGCGAGACAGCCTCCTGCTCTACTCCGGGCGAGATTCGACCGGCGGGTCGCGCGCCATCTGGGTGAGTCTTCCCATCCACGGTGTCGCCCGAAGCCGCTGCGGGGCCCTGCCGGCCCTCAGCGTCGCGACGATCATCGATAGCGCCGCCGTGGCTCTGGGCTCCGGTCCTGACCTAGTGCCGGTGCGGGCCTTCGAGGTCATGGAAGCTCGCTTCTACACCTCACAGGGATCGACCTGGCTCGGGGCCCGCTCCGAATCCTCCGGTGAGACCGTCCAGCCACTGGCGGGGCCGTTCGAGGCCTCTGGCACTGGCTTCGAGTTTTCCGACACCGCCGGCGCTGTCGCGACCGCTCCCGCCGCCGTCCGCGCTATCCGCCTGCTGTTTTCGGCCAGGACATCGGGATGGGAGGGGCGGCCTTCCGCTCACCAGACGAGCGCCACGGCCTCCATCGCGCCGGAGAACCTGCGGCCATGAACCGTCACGGAACGGCGCTGCCGTTAGTCATGGCGGGACTGCTCGCCATTTCGATGATGACTGTGGCCGGGTATACCATGGCCCGATTGCGCTGGCTGGAGAGCGAAAGCAGGCTCCGCTCGACGGCGGCGCGCCTGGCCGCGACCGGGGAGGTCGAGCGCGCCGTGGCCCAGTGGGACCCGATGTTCGCCGACACCCTCCCAGCCGGGCAGGCAGCCGCGATACCGGGCAGAGCTCGGGGGAGGGGGGTAAGTACGCACGACTCCCTGATTCGCCTGGGACCAGACCTCTTTCTGGTCCGGTCCGTGGGCCAGCGCCGTGACGCGGGGGGATCACTTCTCGCCCGGGCGGCGGTGGGGCGATTGGTTCGGATCGCCAGGCCCATCGTCGCCGACAGCCAGGCGGTCCTGTCGGCGGGTCCGGTCAGGATCGAGGGATCGCCAACCGTCGATGGGTCGGATCAGACTCCACCAGGCTGGGAGGGAAGCTGCCCCCCGGCCACCGCAGCCGGGATTGGAATCCGGCTCGGTGCCGGGGCATCAGCCATCGTCACCTGCCCAGCCGGTTCCTGCCTGATGGGGGCTCCGCCGATCGCGGTTGATACCCAGGTGAGCCGTTCGACTGTAATGGAGCTGGGGCCGATTTCCCTGGCGGAGCTGCTGGCCGGGGCCGACCTCGAGGTCGGCGAGGCGGTGTCGGGCGTGGGACCAGTGGAGCCCGGCGGCCGCTGCGACCGGGAGAGCAACCTGAACTGGGGTAATCCCGGGTCTGCCACAACCCCGTGTGGGAGTTACTTTCCTGTGGTCGCAGCCCGGCCAGGTACCCGGGTGTCGGGCGGCGCCGGCCAGGGCATCCTCGCCAGCCAGGGTCCCCTGGAGCTCTCGGGCGACTTCGCCTTTCATGGGGTGGTCGTGGCCGGCGGATCGGTTACCCTCCGGGAACGCGCCCGGGTACACGGAACCGTGGTGGCCCGAGACAGTGTGACGGTGCTCGATCAGGCCGCGGTCCGGCGCTCGGTTTGCGCCGTGACCCGGTCGCTGGCGGGGGCCGGGCGTCCTTGGGTGCCGGTCGATCGAGCATGGTCGTTCTGGCCGTAGGACTGGCGGAATTCCAGAGTGGAGGGCGGACTTTCCCGCAAAATCCGGCATTCTTCGTTCGACCGCTGGCGGCGCTCGAACGTACGGAATTATCGTAACATGTTGTTCTGCCGTAACTTATGGCGTATCCCCAGGTGCTGGCACACGGGTTGCCTTTTACCTCGGCGGAAATTCTAGCGCATGGCGCGAGTGGCACCCAACTCAGTTCCCTTTCTGGAGGCAGTATGAATCGCAAGGGCTTTACCCTCATTGAGCTTCTGATCGTGGTTGTGATCATCGGCATTCTGGCCGCGATCGCGATTCCGAAGTTCGCCAACACGAAGCAGAAGGCGATCGTCGCCTCCATGAAGTCGGATCTGCGCAATCTGGTTACCGCGCAGGAAGCCTTCTTCTCGGACAACAACGACTACGCCGGCTCCGCGACCAGCGGTGCGCAGGTCAACGGCACCGGCGGCGCGGGCTCGGTGACCTTCACCCCGTCGACCGGCAACTTGCTGGTGCTGGCCCGGGTCGATGCGGCTGGCTGGAGGGCGACGATGACCAACCCGGCCGTGACCGGGACGCCGTCGAACTGCGGCATCTTCACCGGCCCGACCGCGAATCAGCCGAACGCGGCGGTGATCCAGGAAGGTTCGCCGGCCTGCTGGTAAGCTTCGCAGAATGACAGTGCGGCGGGCGATCCACCCGGGTCGTCCGCCGCACTGTCTTTGGGGTATGGGAGCGTTCGAGGGATCCGGGCGGCAATTGTGGCCGGTCGATCGGTATTCAAGGCATTGCGGAATAATGACTTGAGTAGATATTGGTTGGCGGCTCGAGATCGGGGTCTGGCATGGTGGTGGCAAGGGTACGAGGTGTGCTTGGGAGTTGGAGATAGCTGACCTGACCTAAAGCACCATCTCACCGGTAGAGAGGTAAGTTCTACCTCCCCAACGGCTTGTTGGATTCCACCTCAAGCATGTTGGGAGCTTGACAAATGGTCAGCCGAGCACTAGCGTAGCGATTCAATCCCAGTTCCAGAACCAGTTCGGTCGGGTATCTATGGCTCTCTTCAGCCGGAAAAAGACCACGGTTGCGTTGGACATCGGATCCGGCCTCATCAAGCTGGTGGCGGTGAGCCACGGCACCGGCGACCCGGTCCTGACCAAGGTGGCGACCACGAGCGTCGTGGACGACGCCATCGTCGAGGGCGAGATCATGGACCCCGGCATCGTGGCCGATGCCATCAAGGGTCTGCTGGCGTCGGCCGGCATCAAGACCAGGCAGGTCGTGATCGCCGTGGGCGGCCGGGACGTGATCATCAAGAAGATCCAGATGGACCGGATGAAAGAAGCCGATGCCCGGGAGGTGATCCGCTGGGAAGCGGAACAGCACGTCCCGTTCGACATGGAAAACGTGGAGCTCGATTTCCAGATCCTCGACCCCGAGGGCGAGGGCCTGCAGATGACGGTGCTGCTGGTCGCCGCCAAGCGGGAGCTGGTCGAGAACAAGGTGGCGCTCCTGGCGGAGGCGGGGCTCACCCCCAGCATCATCGACGTCGATGCCTTCGCGCTGCACAATGCGTTCGAGGTCAACTATCCCAACGAGATGCGGGGCGTGGTGGGGTTGGTGAACATCGGCCACGAGATGACCAACATCAACATCCTCGAGGACGGCATTCCGGTCCTCACCCGCGACCTGCCCGTCGGAACCCGGCGGTTCCGGGAGGACATCCAGCGGGAGCGCGGTCTGTCGGCGGAAGAAGCCGACCAGCTCCTGCAGGGGTTCGAGCGCAACGAGGTTCTGGATCCGTTCCTCGAGACCCGCGGCGAAGAACTGGCCGTCGGAATCGAGCGCGCCGCGGCCTTCCTGCAGTCGGCCAGCCGGTCGGCCGGGGGAATTTCCCGGCTGTGGCTGACCGGGGGTGGAGGTCGCATTCCCGGGCTGAACAAGGTGCTGGCGGACCGGCTGCGACTCCCGGTCGAGCTGGCCAACCCGCTGGCGCGCCTCCGCGTGGCCGAAGGGGTGTTCTCGACGGTGGGCGTAGACGAGATCTCCCCGCTCCTGATGCTGCCGATCGGTCTGGCCCTGCGGTCGGCCGCCTGAGCCCGTTGCCCGGAGCCCGTCACTCATGATGATCACGGTCAATCTTCGACCCGGTCAGAAGCGCAAGGCCGCCGGCGGCGGGGCCCGACAGATCCTGGACCGGATCAAGGGCCTTGGAACCAAGGTCAAGGATCCGTTCCTGGTGGGATCGGTCGCGGCCTGCATCGGCGTGGCGGCGTTTCTTGGCTGGGCGTTCATCAGCAACAACGCCAAGTTCAGCGACCTGGGTCCCCGTCTCGAGCAGGCCCGGGACGAGCAGAAGCGGTTCGACAATCTGCTGCGCCAGAAACGGCGGGCCGAGCTGATCCGCGACTCACTGCTGGCCCAGATCGCGACGATTCGCGGTGTGGATGGCAACCGGTACGTCTGGCCCCATGTGCTGGACGAAGTGGCCAAGGCCCTGCCGCCGTACACCTGGCTGACGACCATGACCACCATCGCCGCTCCGGTCGTGGTCGACTCCGCGGTCGATCCCGCAGCCCGACCGATGGTGTTCCGCATGGAAGGCCGGACCATGGACCTCCAGGCCTACACCCGCTTCCTGCGCCAGCTGGAGGCCTCGCCCTGGCTCATGGACGTCACGCCGATGGAGGCGAAGACCATCGTGGAGAAGGAGCGCCCAGTCACGCAGTTCATCATTCAGGCATCGTTCCAGCGGGCGGATTCGGCCTATATCCGCACGGTTCCCCTCAGCCAGTCGGTGAGGTGACCCCATGGCATCGCTGATCCCACAGGATAAGCAGGCGCCCTTGCTGCTGGTCGGCCTCGCCATCGCCGTCGGCTATGTCGGCTACACCGGTACCGGACTCGATGTCCTCGGGCTCCGGGGCGTGACGCAGACGCAGGACAGCATCGCGGTGCGTCAGAAGACCCTGGATTCGCTGCTGGCGCTGACCGACAGCGCCAAGCGGTTGCTGGCCTCGGGTAGCGTCGAGGACCTGCGCCGCCGCCTCGAGGGGTATCGGACCAGCCTGGAGCTGATGCGGCGCCTGGTCCCGGACCGCAACGAAGTCGCCAACCTGATGGACGAGATCTCGACCCGGGCCAAGATCCGGGGGGTGCAGGTTTCCCAGTTCCAGCCGCTCCCGCCCGAGCCGGGACCGGCGCCGTTCGAGACCTACAAGTACCAGTACTCGGTGATGGGCCGGTACGATCAGCTGGGCGAGTTCCTGTCGGACGTGGCGAGCCTGCAGCGGATCATCGTACCCATGGACATGACGCTGGCGGCGGCCGATCTCACCCGCGCCAAGGCCCTGGGCGACAGCTCGGGCGCCCTGCTCGAAGCGCGGTTCCAGATTCGTACCTTCGTCAAGACGGTGACGCCGGAGGGACAGTCCAGTGGCAGCTAACGCGCTCGCCCGGATCGCCCTGCTGGGCCTGGTGCTTGGTCTGACCGCGTGCGGCGGCGCCAAGAAGGACGACACCGCGGACGCCGCGGTCGATCTGGCCACGATCCGCGCCCGTCGCGACAGCATCCGCAAGGAGGCGGTGCGCGACTCGCTGGCCGGGGCCCGGTTCACCGCCTGTTCCGACTCGGTGGTCGCCGCGCTGGAGAAGGCCTCGAAGAAGAAGAAAAAGCCCGCGGCGCCTGCGGTGCAGGGGATGATCCCACCCGAGGTGCTGGCCACCTGCGGCAAGCCGCCGGGCGAGGGGGCGGGTCCGGCAGTGGCGCAGGCTGTGCCGGCCAAGCCCGACAGCGCGGGTGCCAAGAAGGACACGACCAAGAAGGAAACCGCCAAGAAGGACACGACCAGGGTCGAGTCGGCGGCCAAGCCAGCCCCGGTACCGGCGCCGGCGGCCCAGCAGCCGGCCCAACCGGCACTCACCCCGCAGCAGCAGCAGGTCATGCGGGCCGATTCCATTCGGCAGGCGCGGGAACGGGCCAAGCAGGATTCGATCCGTGAGGCGGCTGAACGGGCCCGCCAGGACTCGGTGGTCCAGGCGCAGCGCGACAGCGTCCGCAACGACTCGCTCCGGGTGGCGCGCGAGACCGAAGTCCTGCGCGAGACCTTCACCTACGGCGGGGGATCACGCGACCCGTTCGCGTCGCTCATCACCGAGGACAAGGTCGGACCCGAGTTCAACGATCTGCTGCTGGTCGGCGTCTATCTCGACCTGCGACGCGCCAGCAACAGCGTGGCCGTGTTGCGAGACAAGACCAACCAGAAGCGCTACAAGCTGCGGGTGGGCGACCGGCTGGGCCGCCTCAAGGTGGCCCAGATCCGGCAGACAGATGTGGTCTTTACCGTCGAGGACATCGGATTCGAGCGGCAGGAGACCCTGTCGCTTCGCAAGAGGGAGGAGCAGACTCCATGATGCGTACGTTCCTGTTCGCGCTGGGGGCCGGGAGCCTCCTCGCGGCGCCACCCGCCCGGGCGGACGACACCCCTCCGGCGGCGCAGGTGACCGCCGTGAGCGTGGTGCCCAAGCCCGGTCACGCCGAAATCGTCATCGCGCTCGACGGCGCCGCGGAAGTCCGCGATTTCGTCCTCCGCGGTCCTGACCGGCTGGTGATCGATGTCGTTGGCGCGACGCTGCGGAAGAGCGGCGCGGCCTACGACGGCGTCCGGCGCGGCGGCATCAAGGACATCCGGTACTCGCAGTTCCGCCCCGACATCGTGCGGATCGCCATCTACCTCGACGGCGAGCGAGACTACCGCCTCGAAAAGGGCGTCGACGCCGTTCGCATCCGGTTCGGAGCGGACCAGAGCTTCCTGGCCTGGTCGAGCGCGGTGCCAGCCGATCTCCGTCCCCCTCCGGCCGTCGACGACCTCGCCGCGGGGAGCCCGGAAGTCACCCTTCCCGCCGAGCCCGCCCGCGCGACAGTCGCCCCGCCGGCACCCCGGATCACCGTGACCTGGGACCGGGCCAACATCGCGGATGTGGTGGCCGGGTTCGCCGCCTTCTCGGGCCGGACCATCATCCTGGGCAAGGACCTCAAGGGCGAGGTCACGGCCGAAATCAAGAACCAGCCCTGGACCGAGGCGTTCGCTGCGGTGCTCGCTACCCAGGGGCTGCAGGCCATCGAGCTGCCCGGCGGCATCATCCGGGTCGACTCGCCGGCGGCGCTGTCCGCGCTCGACTCCACCGAGCCGCTAACCACCCGGATGATCCCCGTGAACTACGCCTCGGCCGGCCAGCTGCTGCCGAGCGTCAAGTCGGTCCTGTCGAAGCGCGGGAACGCGGTGTCGGATACGACGACCAACTCGCTGATCGTCACCGAGACCCGGAGCCGGATGACCGAGGTGACGGATTTCGTCAAGAGCCTCGACATCCGCACGCCCCAGGTGTCGATCCAGGCCAAGATCATCTTCGTCGACCGGACCACGGTCGAGGCGCTCGGCATCAAGTACGATTTCGGCGCCGTCCGGCAAGGCGACGGGCCGTTCTTCAACCGCCTGCTGCAGCGGAGCGACCCGGCCACCGGCGATCCGTTCGATCCGACATTTACCGACCTTTCGGGTGACGGTGTCGCGGGCATCGCGAACGCCGACGCGATCATCCCGCAATCTGCCCTGGAACTGGTCTGGACCACGACCCTGGGTGGCTTCCGATTCTCGAGCTTCCTGTCGGCGTTGCAGCGCGTCGACCTGGCGGACGTCCAGGCCGAGCCGTCCATCACGACCCTGGATAACCGTGAGGCGCAGATTCAGGTCGGTGAAGACGTGCCGGTACGGATCATCGACTTCGGCGCCCAGGGCGGAACCGGTACGGCGGTACCGCGGGCGACCGTGACGTTCAAGGAAACGGGCATCAAACTCAACGTCACGCCGCACGTGACCAACAACCGCCAGATCCTCATGCAGATCAACGCGGAGCGGTCGGACGTCCGGCTGCTGTCGCAGCTCGACGCCGGCTTTACGATCCGAAAGCAGAATGCCCGGAATCAGCTCCTCGTGAACGACGGGGAGACGGCGGTGATCGGCGGCCTGACCGTCACGACCATCACCAAGAACCGGTCCGGCATCCCGCTGCTCGTGGATCTGCCGATCATCGGCAAACTGTTCGGGTTCAGCCAGACCCAGGAGCAGCGCCAGGACCTGATCATCCTGGTGACGCCGCGCATCATCGACGACGGCTCGGGCGGCAACTAGCCAACCCGATGCCCCTGGAAGTATGCGAGCCCGACCGCTGGTCGGGCTTCGCTGTTCTAGGGCCACGGGTTCTCAACTATCGGCTGTCAGGGGTCACCTGATACTTTTCCCCGGAGCGTCGCACCGGCCGTCGAACCCGCAGCCGCCGCATCAGCCGGAGATCGGGCCACCGTGCCACTTCGTTTCCTCACCGCAGGCGAATCCCATGGAAAGGCCCTCGTCGCGATCGTCGAAGGCCTGCCGGCCGGCATCCCGATCACGGCCGAACAGGTCGACCGGGAACTGGCCCGCCGGATGATGGGCTACGGCCGCGGGGCCCGCATGAAGATCGAGAAGGATCGCATCGAGTGGCTGTCCGGCGTGCGGGCCGGCGAAACCCTGGGAACGCCGGTCGCGATGCTGATCCACAACCGCGACTGGGCCAACTGGGAGGAGATCATGGCCGCGGAAGGGACGCCCGGCGAAGCCCGCCGGCGCGGTCTCCACCGGCCCCGGCCGGGTCATGCCGACCTGGTTGGCGTACTCAAGTACGACCGGGTGGACGCCCGTGATATCCTCGAGCGGGCCAGCGCCCGCGAGACCGCGGCCCGGGTGGCGGCCGGCGCCCTGGCCCGCCGGCTGTTGGAGGAGTTTCACATCGATGTCGGAAGCCACGTGGTCTCGCTGGGCGGCATCCCCGCCGGTGTGCCCGACCGCCTGCCGATGCCCCTCAATCCGGCCGCCGACAAGTCGGAGGTCCGGGTGCTCGATCCCGCGGTGGAAGCCCGGATCATCCAGCGCATCGATCAGGCCAAGAAGGATGGCGATACCCTCGGCGGAGAGTGTGAGGTGGTGGTCCGGGGACTCCCAACCGGGCTGGGCAGTCACGTGCACTGGGATCGCAAGCTCGACGGCCGGCTGGCCGGCGCCCTGATGTCGATTCCCGCCGTGAAGGCGGTGGAGATCGGCCTTGGCTTCGAGGCTGCCCGACGTCCGGGGTCGGCCGTGCACGACCCCATTGTGGCGGAGGCGGTGCCGGGACGGCCCGCCGCATCGCCGGCGCTTCGGGGGGGCTTTGCCCGGCAGGGCAATAACGCCGGTGGCCTCGAAGGAGGAGTCACCACGGGCGAGCCGCTGGTAATCCGGGTGGGCATGAAACCGATTTCCACCCTGATGTCCCCGCTGCCGACGATCGATCTCAGGACCGGCCGGCCGGCCCGGGCGCAGAGCGAGCGCTCCGACGTCACCGCGGTGCCGGCCATGGGGGTCATCGCCGAGGCGCTTACCGCGCTCGAGATCGGTGCGGCGATGATCGAGAAATTCGGGGGTGATTCCCTGGCCGAGATGCGACGCAACTACGACGCCTACCTGGCCGGCCTCGCCCAGCGCTGGACCACGCTCCGGGAAACCGTCCCGGAAACGGGAGAGCCGTGAAACGTCACCTGCTCCTCATCGGACTCCCGGGAGCCGGCAAGACGACGGTCGGGCGGCTGGTGGCGGAGCAACTGGGCGCGGCGTTCATGGACGTCGACGCGATCATCGTGCGCCGGCTGCAGAAACCGGTCGTGCAGATCTTCGGGGAGCATGGGGAGCCGTATTTCCGTGAACTCGAGGCGGAGACCATGCGCCAGACCCTGGCCGGTCCGGCGGCCGTGATCTCCGTCGGTGGTGGATGGGCGGCCCAGCCCGGGGCGATGGAAAGCGTCGAGCCGAACGTCTTCAGCATCTACCTGCGCACGATGGCTCTGACGGCCGCGAAACGTGCCGGCGGCGATGGCACCCGCCCGCTCCTGGTCGGGGATGATCCGGTGGAGCGCATGCGACAGCTGCTGCGCGACCGGGAGCCGTACTACCTGCGGGCCCAAACGGAGGTGAAAGCCGACGTTAAGACCCCGCCTCAACTGGCCGAAGAAATCGTGGCGCTGGCTCGAACCCATGCCGGGTGGTAGTTGTAACACTATGTATCATAATGACTTAGCCGATGTCGCCTTGCTAATAGTAACCGGAGGGCGTTTTTTGTGAGCACCCTGAGTACCGTCGGCGTTGAAGCAGGAGGACCATCCTAGATCTCATGGCGACGACCAAGAAGGCGAAGTCACCGACCAAAAAGGCGCCTGAGAAGCGTGGGGCCAAGGCCCAGCCGAAGGCCGAGACCACGGTCGAACCGCAGAAGACCGCGGCCGCGAAAAAGCCGGTTCGCGCCAAGCGGGCTTCTCGGGCCGGCAGTGTGGAAGGTGAGGTCGCTGGTGGGGGTGACGCCCTGGTGGTGGTCGAGTCGCCGACCAAGGCGAAGAGCATCGGGAAGTACCTGGGTCACGGCTACGATGTCCGGGCCACGATCGGCCACCTTCGCGACCTGCCCACCCGCAAGCTGGGCGTCGACGTCGACAACGGTTTCCAGCCCGATTACGTCACCATAAAAGGTAAGACCCAGACTCTCGCCGACCTCAAGAAGGCGGCGAAGAAGGCCCGGGCGGTGTACCTCGCAACCGACCCTGATCGCGAGGGCGAGGCGATTGCCTGGCATGTCGCCGACCAGATGGACACCAAGGCTCCGATTCATCGGGTGCTCTTTCACGAGGTCACCAAGGACGCCGTGAAGGAGGCGATGGCCAACCCGGGGAAGATCGACGACCGGTTGGTGAACGCCCAGCAGGCACGGCGGATCCTGGACCGGCTGGTGGGATACAAGGCCAGCCCCATCCTGTGGCAGAGCATCAAGACGGGTCTGTCGGCGGGACGGGTCCAGACCGTGGCTCTGCGGCTGATGGTGGAGCGTGAGCGGGAGATCCGGGCGTTCAAGCCGGTGGAGTACTGGACCATCGCGGCCGAGTGCGCCAAGGGCGACCAGGCGTTCACCACCGAGCTCAAGAAGATCGATGGCCACAACCCGCAGCTGCACAACGAGACCGAGGCACAGGCGGTCGTGGCCGACGTCCGCAAGCTGCCGTTTGTGGTCACCAAGGTCGAGAAGCGCAATCGCCGGAAGCGACCGGGGGCGCCGTTCACCACCAGCACCCTGCAGCAGGAAGCCGCCAAGAAGCTGGGGTTCTCTGCCCGTCGCACCATGCGGGCGGCGCAGGACCTGTACGAGGGCATGGAGATCGGCGAGGACGCGCCGGCGGGCCTGATCACCTATATGCGAACCGACTCGGTGCGGGTGTCCGACGCGGCGATCGCGCATGTGCGCGACTTCATCGGGAAGAACTACGACAAGCCGTATCTCCCCGAGTCACCCAATACCTACACCTCGAAGGCGGCGCGGACCCAGGAAGCCCACGAGGCGATTCGTCCGACCGATGTCCAACGTCGGCCGGAGGAGGTGCAGAAGTACCTCGAACCCGATCAGTTCCGGCTGTACCAGCTGATCTGGCAGCGGTTCGTGGCCTCGCAGATGACGCCGGCAGTCTACGACATGACGGTCGTGGACTTCGACCTGGGCCGCTTCCTGTTCCGGGTCACCGGCTCGGTGATGATCTTCAACGGTTACCATGTGCTCTACACCGAGGGTCGCGAGAAGGAGGAGGGGAAGAGCGTGGAGGACCTCTCGCCGATCCCGCCGCTCGAAGTCGGCGACAAGGTGGAGGTCCGTCAGATCGCGCCCAGCCAGCATTTCACCGAACCGCCGCCCCGGTTCTCGGAGGCGAGCCTGGTGAAGGAACTGGAACGGCTGGGCATCGGGCGCCCCTCGACCTATGCCCAGATCATCACCACGCTGACGGCACGGGAATACGTGAAGCTCGAACAGCGCCGGTTCTTCCCGACGGAACTGGGCGAAACGGTCGAGCGCATTATGGTGGACCAGTTCCCCGCGATCTTCACCGTGGAGTTCACCTCCGCGATGGAGGACGAGCTCGACCGCGTGGAAGATGGCAAGCTGGGATGGCAGCAGGCGCTGGCCGATTTCTATGGGCCGTTTTCCAAGGCGCTGAAGGCGGTGAACCTCTCGGCCATCGTGGCGGAGGCCCACGGCCTCAAGCCCGAGGAGCTCGAAAAGGAACGGTGCCCGAAGTGTGGCGCGAAGGTGGAGCTGCGGACCGGTCGGTTCGGACCGTATTTCGCCTGCGTCAACTACAAGCAGACCTGCGACTACGTCAAATCGCTCCGCAAGCAGCGCGCCCCGGATCGTCCCACCGACCAGAAGTGCCATCTGTGTGAAGCACCGATGGTGATCAAGACCGGCCGGTTCGGCGAGTTCCTGGCCTGCACCCGCTATCCCGACTGCAAGGGGACCCGCTCCGTGCCGCTCGGCATGAAGTGCCCCAAGTGCGATGTCGGCGATCTGGCGGAGCGCCGGACGAAAAAGGGGAAGTCCTTCTGGGGTTGCATCCGGTATCCGGCGTGCGACTTCTCGACCTGGAACCGGCCGGTGCCCGACACCTGCCCGAGCTGCGGCTGGGTCGGCATGGAAAAGCGGATCACCAAGGCCGACGGCGAGACCCGGACCTGTCTCAAGTGCCAGCACAAGCTCGTGGTGCTGGAGCCGGAGGAGGCCGCGTCGGCGTGACCACCGGACGGCCCTCGGTGGGGACGAACCGCGCGGCGGCCGCGGGGAGATCCCCGGGCGTCACGGTGGTCGGTGGAGGACTGGCAGGGTGTGAGGCGGCGTGGGCTCTGGCCGAGCGCGGGGTGCCCGTCCTGCTGCGGGAGATGCGGCCGCTGGGCCGTACTCCGGCCCACCAGACGGATCGCCTGGCCGAGCTGGTCTGCAGCAATTCCTTCAAGTCCACCGAGCTCACCAACGCCCACGGCCTGCTCAAGGCGGAGCTCCGCCGCCTGGGGAGCCTGCTCCTTGGCGTAGCCGAGACGGCCAGAGTCCCGGCCGGGGCGGCGCTGGCCGTAGACCGGAGCATATTCTCCGGGCTGGTGCACGAGCGGGTCAGCGGCCACCCCCGGATTACGGTTTCGCGAGGGGAAGTGACCGAGCTGCCGTCCCCCGGAGTTGTCGCGACCGGTCCGCTGACCTCGGCCGCCCTGGCCGATGCGATCATTGCACGCATCGGTGTCCCTGAGACGGCGGATCCGGGTGACGAGCCCCGCTCCCCGGTGAGCGACGGTGTCAGCCCAGCTTCCCTGGCAGGCGAACAGCCCTCCTCCCCGACTCCCTCCGGCGGCACCCTGTTGACCGAGCCGGCAACCGGCCGGGCCCGCCAGCCGACCGCCCTCGCGTTCTACGACGCCATCGCGCCGATTGTGAGCCGCGACTCGCTGGACATGTCGCGGATCTACGCCTGTTCCCGCTACGGCAAGGGTGACGGCGATGACTACCTCAACTGTCCGCTTACCCGCGAGGAGTATGACGCGTTCGTGGCGGCACTCGCCGATGCCGATCAGTACAATGCCCACGAATTCGACCAGGTACCGTACTTCGAGGGTTGTCTGCCCGTCGAAGAAATGGGCCGCCGCGGGCCCGAGACCCTGCGCTTCGGACCCATGAAGCCGGTGGGACTCCCCGACCCGCGCACCGGACGCGAACCCTGGGCGGTGGTTCAACTCCGGCGGGAGGATCGCCCCGGACAGATGTGGAACCTGGTGGGGTTCCAGACCCGGCTCCGGGTACCGGAACAGAAGCGGGTCTTCAGCATGATTCCTGGTCTGGCGCAGGCGGAGTTCCTCCGTTACGGCAGCATCCACCGGAACGCCTACCTCAACAGCCCCGCCTGCCTGGGACCGGGGCTGACCGCGAGGGACGACGAGCTGCTGTTCTTCGCCGGCCAGCTCACTGGCGTCGAAGGCTATGCGGAATCCCTCGGAACCGGCCTGCTCGCGGGGATCAATCTGGCCCGGCGGCTCAGCGGCGCCGCGATCCGGGTGCCTCCGCCCACGACGATGCTGGGCGGGCTCTACCGTTATCTTCGAGATGCAGACCCCGCACACTTCCAGCCGATGAACGCCAATTTCGGCTTGTTGGAGGAACTGGACGGCTCGGCGGCTCGGCGGCTCGGCGGCCCGAGACGGAAAGCGGCCCGCAAGGAACTTCTGGTGAAGCGTGCCCAGCAGGACTTCGAGGAATGGCTGACGACACTGTGACGTCGCAGAGCGGCCGCGCCGAAGTCATGGCCTTTCTCGAACACCTCGAGAAGGAACGCCAGGTCTCGGCCCACACGATCAAGGCCTATCGCCGCGATCTCGACGCGTTCGTCGGATTCCTCGATCGTCACTACGGCGATGGCTGGGGCTTCTCCAGCGTCGACCGTCTCGGCCTTCGCGGCTTCCTCGGAGAGATGCAGCGCAGAGGGCTGGCGAAACGCTCCATGGCACGCGCCCTGTCGGCGATCCGGTCGCTGTACCGCTTCCTGCAGATGCACCAGGGGCTGGACCGCTCCCCGGTGCGGGCGACCAAGGCCCCGAAGCTGGGACGCACCCTGCCGGGCTACCTCGACCGGGAGCGAACCGAAGCCATGTTCCTGGCGGCGGAGACCCGTGCCCGGGAAGCGGATTCGGATGGCAGTCGCGATCTGGCGATTCTCGAGTTGTTCTATTCGAGCGGTCTGCGATTGTCCGAACTGACCGGACTCGACCTGCTCGACCTCGATCTTCTGAGCGACCAGGTCAAGGTGCGCGGGAAGGGGCGGAAGGAACGACTCGTTCCGATGGGTTCTCGAGCCAGCCGGGCGCTGCGCCGCTACCTCGATGACCGTGAAGCGCTGGCCGGACGCCGCGGGGGCGACCGTCAGGCCGTGTTCCTTGGCCGGGCAGGCCGGCGCCTGACCCCACGGACGGTCCAGCGGATCGTCCATCGCGCGCTCGACCAGGTGGGCGGGGACGGGCTCAGCACGCACTCGCTCCGGCACACGTTCGCCACCCACCTGCTCGACGCGGGGGCCGATCTGCGGGCCGTGCAGGAGCTGCTCGGCCACGCGAGCCTGAGCACCACCCAGATCTACACCCACACCAGCGTCGAACGGTTGAAGAAGGTGTACCAGCAGGCGCATCCCAGGGCGTAGGGCGGCCCGGCAGTCGCCCCTGCGCGCGGGATGCGCCAATCGGGAGAAAACGGATGACGGCGTACCACGGCACTACGATCCTCGCCGTCCGCAAGGGCGGCAAGCTGGCCCTCGGCGGCGATGGCCAGGTGAGCATCGGCGAGACCGTGGTCAAAGCCACGGCCTCCAAGGTGCGCACGCTCAAGGGCGGCAAGGTCCTGGCGGGGTTCGCCGGGTCGGTGGCCGACGCCATCACGCTGTACGAGAAGTTCGAGGAGAAGCTGGACCGGCACCCGGGTAACCTCCCCCGCGCGGCGGTCGAGCTGGCCAAGGACTGGCGCAGTGACCGGGTGCTGAGGCGCCTCGAGGCCCTGCTGGTGGCCGCCGACCTGGAACACACTTTTCTGCTCTCCGGCGGCGGCGAGCTGATCGAACCCGACGATGGCATCCTGGCGGTCGGCTCGGGCGGCAACTTCGCCCTGGCCGCGGCGCGCGCCCTGGCGCCTGATGAGCGGCTGACCGCTCGCGATATCGTGCAGCGCTCCCTCGAGATCGCCGCCGACATCTGCGTCTTCACCAACCGCCATCTCACGATTCTCGAGCTCTGACGCCGTGCCTCCCGACTCCGCTCCCGGCCAGGGTCCGGTCATGACCGACACCGTCCCGACCCAGGGCCCGGCCGAGACGCCGTCCCCACCGCCGTGGCTTGAAGAGCTGCCGCCCCGCCAGATCGTGGCCGAGCTGGACCGGTACATCGTGGGCCAGGAAGCCGCCAAGCGGGCGGTGGCGATCGCGATTCGCAACCGCTGGCGCCGAGCCCAGGCCCCGGACGACATCCGGGACGAGATCATGCCCTACAACATCATCCTCATCGGCCCCACGGGAGTGGGGAAGACTGAGGTGGCGCGACGCCTGGCCCGGCTGGCCGGTGCACCCTTCGTGAAGGTCGAGGCCTCGAAATTCACCGAAGTAGGCTACGTGGGGCGGGACGCCGAGTCGATGGTGCGCGATCTCGTGGATGCCGCGATCAGCATGGTCCGCAACGAGCGGGAGGACGAGGTCTATCCGCAGGCCGAGCAGCGGGCCGAAGAACGGCTGCTCGACATCCTCCTTCCGGCGCCGGCCGCGCCCCCGCGTGCGGATCGCGCCGAGGCAACCGAGGGGGCTGCCCGCCCGGCCATCTTCGTGGTGGGCCCCGGCGGACAGGCCCGCTCCGAACCGGCGCCGGGGGGGGAAGAGGATCGCCGGTCCAAGTCGCGGGAGAAGCTCCGTCAGAAACTGCGCGACGGCAAACTCGATGATCGGGAAGTGGAAATCGAGGTGACCCCGCAGGGGTACCCGATGCTCGAGCTGATGCAGCCGCCGCAGGGGATGGAGGGGGAGCAGGTCAACTTCATGGAAATGCTCCAGGACCTGCTGCCCAAGCGCAAGAAGCGACGGATTGTCCGGATTCCCGAAGCCCGCCGCGTCCTGGTCGACGAGGAGCTCAAGAAGCTGGTGGACATGGATGACGTGGTGAACGAGGCGCTGGACCGAAGCGAGAACCACGGCATCCTGTTCATCGACGAGATCGACAAGATCGCCGGCGAACGGGGCACGGTGGGGCCGGATGTCTCGCGGGAGGGGGTGCAGCGCGACCTGCTTCCGATCGTCGAAGGCTGCACGGTCCAGACCCGCTACGGCTATGTCCGGACCGACCACATCCTGTTCATCGCGGCCGGAGCGTTCCACGTGTCCAAGCCGTCGGACCTGATCCCGGAGCTGCAGGGGCGGTTTCCCATCCGGGTGGAGCTGACGCCCCTGACCGAGGCCGATTTCGTGCGCATCATGACGGAGCCGGAGAACGCACTCACCCGGCAGTACCAGGCCCTGGTTGCGGCCGAAGCCGCGGAACTCGAGTTCACGGTCGATGGCATCGCCGAAATTGCCCGGGTGGCCTGGATAGCCAACGACCGGATGGAGAACATCGGTGCCCGGCGGTTGCACACCGTGATCTCGACCCTGATGGAGGAAGTGCTGTTCGAGCTGCCCAACTACCCCAACAAGCGAATCCGCTTCGACGGAGAAGCTGTTCGAGCTCGCCTCGGGAAGATCGTCGACGACAACGACCTCCGCCGATACATCCTCTGAATCTGGTTGCCCGCGGGGGAGCCGGCCGCCGGCCCCGACCCAGGGACCGCCGGAGCCCGCCGCTGCATCCGCCCTTCCCCTCTCGCGGGTCGGGGGCTAGCGTTCTCCTGCCAAAATGGCTGGATTCTCTACCGGTGGAGCCATGTCCAAGCGGGACTTCCTCGCCCTTCCCGACCTCTCCCGCGCCGAGATCGAGACCTTGTTCGACCTCGCCGCGAGGATGAAGCGGGGTGACTACCGCGAGCAACCCCTGCGGGGGAAGACGCTGGCGATGATCTTCGGGAAGACCTCGACCCGGACCCGGGTGTCGTTCGAGGTCGGCGTCTATCAGCTGGGCGGCCACGCCCTGTTTCTCTCCTCCCGGGAGCTGCAGTTGGGGCGGGGCGAGCCATCCCGGGATACGGCGCGGGTGCTGTCGGGGTACGTGGACGGCATCATGATCCGGACCTATCAGCACGCCGAGGTGGAGGAGTTCGCCCGGTTTGCCACGGTGCCGGTGATCAACGGGCTCACGGACTTGCTGCATCCCTGTCAGGTCCTCGCCGACGTGTTCACCATGCGCGAGGAGTTCGGTTCGCTCGAAGGCAAGGTGGTGGCCTGGATCGGGGACGGGAACAACGTGGCCAACAGCTGGCTCGACGCCGCGGGGCTGCTGGGTTTCGAGCTCCGCCTCGCCTGTCCGGAGGGGTACGAGCCCAATCACGACATCTTCGAGCGCAACGCCGCCCGGACCACCGTCACGATCACCGAACTGCCCGAGGAAGCGGTCCAGGGCGCCCACGTGGTGACCACCGACGTGTGGACTTCGATGGGCCACGAAGGAGAGCTCGCGGCCCGCCGGCAGGCATTCGTGGGCTATGGCGTGGATGAGAAGCTGATGGAGGCGGCCGACCGCCGGGCCATCTTCCTGCATTGTCTACCGGCGCACCGGGGGGAAGAGGTCACCGAGGCCGTGCTCGAGGGTGCGCGATCGCGGGTCTGGGTCGAGGCGGAGAACCGGCTGCACATCCAGAAGGCGCTGATGGCGACGCTGATCAAGTGAGACGTGAGACGTGAGAAGCAAGAAGTGAGAAGTGAGAAGTGAGAAGTGAGCGAGAGAGACGTGAGAAACGAGACCTGAGAGAACGAGGATGGAGAGGGGAGAAGATGGACCGGGGTCAATTGGGGAGGGCGCTGGAGCGGCGAGCGCGACATTCGACCACCCCGCACTTCTCACATCTCACATCTCACTTCTCACTGTCCCATACCGGAACCGTCCGAATGACCACACCGACGACCCTGCAACGCACTCCCCTGTTTGACGTCCACCGCGCCCTGGGCGCGAAGATGGTGCCCTTCGCCGGCTGGGAAATGCCGGTGCAGTACCCGGCGGGGATCCTGGCGGAGCACAAGGCTGTGCGTGAGGGGGTCGGGATCTTCGATGTGTGCCACATGGGGGAGTTCGAAATCACCGGGCCGGACCGGAACGCCTTCGCGAACCGGATCACCACCAACGACGTGGCGGCGCTCCGGGCCGGGCAGGTGCAGTACTCCTGTTTCCTCAACGGCCACGGCGGCATCGTGGACGACTGCACGGTCTATCGGTTCGACGACAAGGTCATGATCGTGGTCAACGCCGCCAACATCGAGAAGGACTGGAATCACATCGTGCCCCAGAAGCAGGGCGCCAATGTGCGCCTTCGCAACATCTCGGCGGAGGTGGGCCTCCTCGCGCTCCAGGGCCCGCAGGCCGAGGCCCTGCTCCAGGGCGAGACCGCCACCATCCTCCGGGACATCGGCTACTACCGTTTTGCCACCGGGAAGGTGGCGGGCGTCGGCTGCTTCATCTCGCGTACCGGGTACACCGGGGAGGACGGGTTCGAGCTGTACTGCCGCCTGGGGGACACCCGCCGGCTATGGGATGCGCTCGCCGGGCCGGGGAAGGCCCAGCCGATCGGTCTCGGGGCGCGGGACACCCTCCGACTCGAGGTGGGCTTCGCGCTCTACGGCAACGACATCGACGATACCACCACGCCGCTGGAGGCCGGGCTGGGCTGGATTACCAAGATCGACAAGGGCGCGCCGTTTCTCGGAGAGACCGCGCTCAAGGTGCAGAAGATCGCCGGGGTCTCGCGCAAGCTGGTCGGCTTCCGGATGGTCGGGAAGGGAATCCCCCGGCCCGGCATGCCGGTGGCGGTCGATGGCCTGACCGTCGACCACGTGCGGAGTGGCACCATGGGTCCCTCTCTGGGGTACGCCGTGGGGACCACCTATCTGCCCGTGGCCCGGGCCGGCGTGGGCAGCCGGTTCCACGTGGACATCAGGGGTGAGCAGGCCGCGGCCGAGGTGGTCAAGCGACCGTTCTATACCGGCGGCTCGGTTCGGCGATGACGATCCGGGTCGGGATCCTCACGGTTTCGGACGCCGGCGCCCGGGGCCAGCGTGCCGACACCTCGGGTGACGCGATCGCCGCGTGGGTGGCGGCTCGCGGGCACGTCCTGGCGGCTCGGACGCTGGTGCCGGATGAGGCGGCACGGATCGCTGCCGAACTCTCGCGTCTGGCCGATGGCGACCTGGCCGATCTGGTCCTGAGCACCGGCGGCACCGGGCTCACCACCCGCGATGTCACGCCGGAGGCGACCCGGTCGGTCCTCGACAAGGAGGCGCCCGGCATCAGCGAGGCCCTCCGGATGAGCGTGTATCCCCGGTTTCACCGGGCCGCGCTCTCTCGGGGCGTCGCCGGGGTCCGCCGTGCCACGCTGATCGTGAATCTCCCCGGCAGCCCGGGCGGTGTGCGGGACGGGTTGTCGGTGCTCGACGACCTGGTCGAGCACGCGGTGGAACTGATCCGGGGCACCAGGACGGGACACTGACACGGAGGCGTCAGGCGTCGGGGAACAGGCATCAATTCTGACGCCCGACGCCCTGAGTACTATGGCATCCAAGATCCTGCTGACGATGGACGACCTCGAGACCGCGGTGCGGGTGAACGCAGCGCTCGAGAGCGCTGGCCACACCACGGCCATGGTCTCGACGCTGGATGACGCGGCGCAGACCTTCCGCCGGGTGTCGCCCGACCTGGTGATCGTGACGGGCGCCGTCTACGATCCGCCGGCCCGGCAGCTCGCCGCGATGGCCCGGGATGCCGAGGTCTCGACCCTGGCGTTGCTCGAGCAGACCGACCCCCATGCGGCCGAGCGGGATCGGGACGCGGTCGACGTCACCGAGATCGGGATCAAGCCGGTCAACCCGGCCGAGGTGGTGGATCTGGCCTCGCGGCTCATCGCCCGGCGGGCGCTGCAGCAGCATACCGGGATCGTCGGGGAGAGCGCCGCGATTCAGGAGTTGCTGGTCAAGATCGAGCAGATGGCGCCAGTGTCGAGCACGGTGCTGATCCAGGGAGAATCGGGGACCGGCAAGGAACTCGTGGCCAAGGGCATCCACGATCTCTCTCCCCGCCGGGGCAAGCCGTTCATCGCGGTGAACTGCGCGGCGCTCCCCGAGACCCTGCTGGAAAGCGAACTCTTCGGGCACGAGAAGGGCGCCTTCACCGGCGCCGCCGAGCGCCGCCTGGGCCGGTTCGAGCTGGCCGACACCGGGACCATCTTTCTGGACGAAATCGGCGAGATCCCGGCCAGCGTTCAGGTGAAGCTGCTCCGGGTCCTGGAGACCCGGAGCTTCTTCCGGGTGGGCGGGGTGCAGCCCATCAAGGTGGATGTGCGGGTCGTGGCGGCCACCAATCGGAGCCTGCGCGATTCGGTGGCGATGGGCGAGTTCCGGGATGACCTGTACTACCGGCTCAACGTCCTCACCATCTATCTCCCGCCGCTCCGGGAGCGGCGCGGGGACATCCCCCTGCTGGTGCGCCGATTCGTCCGCGAGCTGGCCGAAACCCACGACCGGCCGTTTCGGGGCATTACCGCCGACGCGATGCACCGCCTGCTGGAGGCGCCCTGGCCGGGAAACGTCCGGCAGCTGCGGAACCTCATCGAATCCATGGTTGTGCTGGCGCCCGGCAGGGAGATTCGGGCGTCCGACATCCCGCCCGACGTGCTGGAAGGGGCCGGGCGGCTCCTGCCGGTGCGAATCGGTACTGCCGGGGTGTCTTCGGGAGGCCAGGAGCTCGAGTTTATCCTCAGGAATATCATGGACTTGCGGATTCAGCTCGAGGAGGTTCGCCGCCGGCTGGACGAACGCCCCCAGCGGGTCCAGGTCATCGAACTGGGGGAAAGCCAGCCGGTGGCCGACCTTTTGCCAGCCAATGACCAGGAGGAGCCCGGTGCCGTGGTGTACCGGCCCGGGATGACCATGGCCGAGGTGGAGAAGGGGGCGATCTCAGCCGCCCTCACCCAGCACCGGGGCAACCGCCGCAAAGCGGCCGAAATGCTGGGGATCGGCGAGCGGACTCTCTATCGCAAGATCAAGGCTTATAAACTGGACTAGGTGAGGCTGTCTAAGTCTTAGTAGTGTCAGAATTTCGCCGACTGTAGTTTCTTGACACACCTGTGGTCGGCGAACATATTGCCCGTGGACCCTCCACCCCCGTTCGACAGGGTCTTCTCCAGTGATCTTTTCGATCGACCCCAGTGCATGCGTGGCGTGCCTGGCATGCGTGCGCGTCTGCCCCACTGGCGCGGTCGAGGTCCTGGAGCCGCTGGTTCGGATCGAGGACGAAGCGTGCATTCGCTGCGGTCTCTGTGTGCCGGCCTGTCCGCACGACGCGATCGAAGTCACGGGCGAACTGGGTCGGGCGATGGCGGTGGCGGCACGCGGTGGCGGGGTCCTGATCCTGGCGCCGGAAGTCGCGGCGCATTTCTATCCGGCCACCCCCGAGCAGGTGGTGAACGCCTGCTATGCGGCGGGCTTCAGAATGGTGAACCGCGGGGTGATCGGCGACGAGCTGGTCGCCGCTGAGTACCTCAAGCTCTGGCGGGACGACACCTGGGGAACCCTGATCCGGTCCACTGATCCGGTGGTGGTGGACACGATTCGCCGGGATTACCCGGAACTGGTGCCGTACCTCGCTCCAGTGACCATTCCAGCAGTGGCCGAGGCGAGGTACCTTCGAGCCCTGGTTGGAGAGCAGCTGGAGATCGTCTATTCCGGGGTCTGCCCGCCGGCGGGCCGCCCGGAGCTGGACGCCGCGATCACGTTCCGGGATCTGGAGCAGCTGTTCAAGCTGCGTGGCGTGGCGCCGCTTCAGCAGCCGGACTTTTTCGTCCGGGTTCCGAGCGAACGCCGCCGCCACATCAGTTCCGCGGGGGGATTGCCGATTCCGATGCTCGAGGAGGTGCCGTACTCGAGCCGGTGGTTCAGAAAGGTGCGTGGGCTGAAGCAGCTCAAGGCGATCGCTCGCGCCGTGGTGCGGGATCGGCTGGACCTGGGCTTCGTCGACATCCTGTCCCACGAGGGCTGGCTCGACCACCCGCTGTCCGGGCCGCGGGAAGAGCTGTTCTGGCGCCGGTCGGTGGTGGCCAGTACCGAGCCGCCCCGGAGCCGGTTTCCGGTGGTGGACCAGTCGGTAGTGGCGAGTTACGGGGCGACCTTCCAGATTGAGCCCCGGCTGGTGCAGGCCGATCCGACCCGGGTGCAGGAGATCCTCGGGGAGATCGGGCTCGGGCCGAATGGAAGGGCTTGGGACTGCAGGGCTTGCGGGTTCGAGAGCTGCGCGCTCTTTGCTCAGGCGGCCGCCATGGGGCGGGCCTCGCTGAAGCACTGCCCGCCCCATTCGGCCAAGAAGGTCGAGGAAGCCCAGCGGGACAGCGCGGTGGACGCGTTGACCGGTCTGGCGGCCTTCAAGGTCCTGCAGGACCGGCTGGGGTCGGAGATCGAGCGCAGCAAGCGGAGCCTCGAGAACTTCGCGCTGTTGTTCATCGACCTGGACTACTTCAAGCACGTGAACGACCAGTACGGCCACGAGGCGGGGAACCAGGTGCTCCGCGCGGTGGCCGTCGAGATCCGCCAGGCGATCCGGGCCTCCGATCTCGCGGCCCGGTATGGCGGCGACGAGTTCGTGGTGATCCTGACCCGTACCGAGCTGGCGGGCGCCAATCGGGTCGGCGAGGCCATCCGGGCCGGGATCGAGGGGGTAGGGCGCCGACTGGGGTATCCTGTGGGCATCGTCACCGCGAGCGTTGGGGTGGCGGAGTACGATATTCGCCGGCCGCATGAGGGAGACCTCCTGGTGCAGGCCGATCGCGCGCTTTACCAGGCCAAGTCTGCCGGCCGGAACGTCGTCGCCTGACGGCCACCGGACCGACAGTGAGAGCGAGACCGTAACCGTGTCAGGACCTTCTCCGATCCGCCAGCCACCGACCGAAGCCACCGGGCCCCGTGCGGCCGGCGGCGCCTTCGACAACGCGCCCGATCCGTGGGGCGTGCGCCGGGCGGAGAACCTGCTCACCAGCCTCGAGGGCGTGCTGTCGGCCAGGGTGGTGACCACCCCGCTGGGCGAGGTGAGCGAGGTGCACGTGCTGGCCCAGGCCGGTCTCCAGCCCAAGCAACTGGTTCGCAACATCGAGTCGGCGCTGCTGGCGCAGCTCGGCCTCAAGGTGGACCACCGCAAGATCAGCATCGCCCAGACCGCCGAGGTCCGGCCCATCGATGTGGTGGAGCGGGGGGCGGTGCGGGAGCGGGCCCTGCGGCGGGCGGCGCTGTTCGAGTCGCTGTTCGTCGCCCCGGGCAAGCGGCCCCACCGGGTGAGCATCACGGTGTCGTTGTCGTTTTCCGCCAATACCGGGACGGCCGAAGAAGAGGTGAGCGACACCCCGCGGAGCAAGGTCGAAGGTGCGGCCCGGGCGGCGGTCCACTGCCTGGATCAGCTGCTGTCGGACCACTCGGTGGCGCTCGAAGGCGCCAAGATCCTGGATGCCTTCGACCGGCAGTTCGTGCTGGTGGCGGTGCAGGGGCTGGGCGGCCGGGAGGCCGTCCTGCTGATCGGCACCGCGGAGATCAAGGAAAGCGCGGAGCGGGCGGCGGTGTTCGCCGTGCTGGACGCGACCAATCGCTGGGCCGAGGCCCGGCGCCCCGGATAACAAAGAAACTTTCACATTCGCCGTCCGGGGTTCTTCACCCCGGATGGCCAGGATAGGGGTCGTTCACCCTCAACGGAAAAGGAAAAAAAAGGCGGCAGCCCTGGTCTTTGCTGGTTGAGCCGTAGCGGAGACTAGCGGAAAATTGTTGAGCGGAGCGTCGGCCAAGTCTTAGCGGGGCTTGGCTCCTTCCCGAGGGTAATCCATTACTCGAGCAAGGAGGACGCTCATGAGTGCTTATTTCGCTTTGGTCGCAGCTGTCACTGTGAAGACGATAGTGAAGCTCGTGACGCTGACAGAGGGCGCGACCTGGCAGTAGACCAGTTACATGCCCGAGCGATGACCGACCGGGGCTGCCGCCCCCAGTTTTTGAGATGACAGGCAGTCAAGCTGAAGGTCCACTTCTTGGTAGCGGTCGTGACCCTCCTGGCGGGAGCATGCCTCCTGCTTGGATGGAATGACTCGCGCGCCGTACCCGGGGATGTGGGCGCTCGTTAGCTTCACGCTTGTCTGCCTACCTGCTTGAACGGAGCGGGAGCCACCTTCGGTTTGAAACGAGGGATCGACGTCGTTCGTCATTCACATGGCGGCAGGGATTCTCTTCGGCGGATTCTGGGGTGGTCTGATTGCAGGTGCCGCCACCATCCTGGGTGAAATAGATCAGCGAAAAGACTCCAATCAAGACTGCGTCTTCAATACTGCGCAACGGGTAATCGCGGTCGCCGGCGGCTTCCTGCTGATCGGGTTGCTTGGCGCAACGTACCTCTTTTCGATTTCGCCTCGAGCTCACCGATGCTGGGCCGAGCGTACAACGAAGCCTTTGGCTCTTTCTTCTCTTCGCTGGATTCTACTTCGCTTTTAACACTACCGTTGTTAGCCTCGTCGTGGCCGTTGCTAGCGGGCGCCGTTTCGGGAGGTATGGAACCTCACCTATCCGTGGCGTACTCGGGTTACGACCTTGGCGCCAGCTTTCTCGCCGTCGGACTTGCATGGCTGTACGTGCGATTCGAAGAGGCCGTCGGCGTGGGTGCCGTAGGTTTCGCGCTGGCCCTGGCCCCGATCCTGGTCATTCGGCACATCTATGGGCTGTATCGGCGACTCCAGAACTCGGGTCGCGAACTGCTCGACCTGATGGTCAAGGCCATCGAAGCGCGCGACCCGTACACCTCGGGTCACTCGATCCGGGTGGCCACGCTGGCCAAGGCGATCGCCCAGGAAACCAAGATGTCGGCCGAGGAGGTGGAGCAGGTCTATACGGCGGCGGTGCTGCACGACGTCGGCAAGATCCACGAGGAGTTCGCCCCCCTGCTCAGGAAGGAGTCCAAGCTCACCCCCGAAGAGACCGCCCTCCTGCAGACCCACGCGGTGAAGAGCGCCGAGCTGGTCAGCATCATTTCGAGTTTCCATGGCACGGTCCTGAACGCGGTCCGCAACCATCACGAACGCTGGGACGGCGGCGGGTACCCCGACGGCCTGGCGGGCGACGATATTCCGCTCGGGGCCAGGATCATCATGATCTCGGACACGACCGACGCCATGACGACCGACCGGCCGTACCGGAAGCGGCTGGCGATCGAAGCGGTGATCACCGAACTCCAGAAATACCGTGGCACCCAGTTCGACCCCAAGCTGGTGGATCTGGTGATCAACTCGGTCGCGGTGCGCCGCGTGATGGCGGAGCTGCAGTCCGGCACGACCCCCAGTCAGGCCCTCGAGACCTATTCCGGTGGGTCAAAGCGGGTATCGTCCGCCACCGTCGACACAGCGCCTGCGCAGTTCCTGGCCCAGGATCCGGGCCTTCTAGGGCAGCGCGCCCAAGCGCCTTAGTTGGCTTTCAACGGCACTAGGGAGCCTCGCGAGCCGCTCCGCTAGCATCGCCCTGCCACTTTCCCACGTCGCCTGGACGCTACGTCCAAACCCAGCTTCGCGCTGAGTATTTCTGCTTGATCCACCAGATCGTGTGATTCCAGGTCTTCACACATTTGGTCAATCAACGGCCGGCCTCCTCTTTGCACCCCATCTCCATGCTTTCGAGCAACCCACCTGGCGATCGTGCCGGAGTAGCCATTTGTCAGGGGTCACCAGTCCCCGCTTAAGGCGTCAATCGCAATTCTCGTACCCCTCGCTGGATCGCCCGGCTGCGAAGTAGATGTCTGCAGTCATCAGGGAACGGCTTGAGCGCTCCAAACAGGACGACTCGCTGGCATCTCGGCCGAAACCTCCTCAATACCACGTAATGCCTTTCTGTTCTCTCCGAGCATGCATAACGCAAGCGAGCGGCTGTACGCGGATGGGTAGGACCGCCAAGCCACACCAGCTCCACGCAACAAGGACATCGCCTTCTCGGCCCAAAGAATCTGACTATCTGTAGTTCCCGATACGTCCTTGGCACAGGGCGATACTGCCGGCCACAGAGCCCATTTTTGGTTCGTTACCAAGTCTGACGGCCACCGCGTAGCGCTGTGACGAACGCTGCAAGGGCCTCGGATACATACCTAAAGAAGCTTGGAAGCACGCGCTGGCGATGAACAAGTTCAACGTGCGAGATTGCCTAACTCACTTGACTCTGCATCGCGAACACAGTGTCTGCAGCCGTCTCCACTACCGTTGCGATCTCGTCCCGCTTGCGTGCGAGCCAGACACATGTAGCGAGAGTAGTTCCGAGTCGGGCCTCGTCCTCAAGGTCGACCGCATCGCGCTCCATCGACCTGATCAGCGGGAGATAGTTGTTGGCTTCACGCCGATCACCCAAGTAGTACAGCGGACCTTGCGCAGCCTCGAGGCGCTGCTCTTCTCTCGAATCGGGACGTTGACTCGCGAGCAACTCCTGAATCGAGGTGAGCACATCTCTTGCCTCAGATTCGCTATCGACAATGGCGGCCGTCGACCGAAGCCCCACCAGTCGTCTTCTCGCGCTATCCCCCGGTTCGATCGCATCGAAATCCTCCAGGATCCGCAGTGCTTCGGGATGCCGGAACTGCTCCTGCAGTGCCTCGGCGAGTATCAGCTTGGCCTCCGCCGTGTTGGCCCGCGATAACCCCTTCATCGCCGAGGTCAGCGCCAGCTCGACCTCGAAGGTCCCGGAGCGGCGCAACGCTTCCCGGCACCCTCGGAGCAGGTACGGCTCGGCATCCACCGGTCGCCCGGCGCGGAAACAGTGCCACGCCAGCATCAAGACCGGGACGCGCTCCCCCTTGGCTTCGGCGGAGAGCAGGCGGTCGGTAATCAGGCCGTGCAGGGCGCGCCGGAGCGGGGAAGGCACGTTGAGGTAGGTGTACCCGCGGAGCAGTTCGTTGCGGAACTCGACCTCGCGGCCGCCGTCCCGGATGATCCGGTGCTCGGCGAGTTCCGCCATGCCGGTCAGCGTCTGGGCCAGGGAGAGGTCGACCAGCTCGTACATCGTGAGATCGTTCAGCCGCTCGCCCAGGATCGCCGCGAGGTTGAGCACCGCCCGGGCCGGCTGCGAGAGCCCCCGAAGGGCGCGCTCGAACACCCGGTGATACATCTCCTGCTGATCGTGTCCGAGGGCGTCCACCGTCATGGCGCCGACCGACAGGGCCAGGCATTCCTCCCCGTGGGCCCGCCAGTCGTCGAACAGCAGTTCCACGATCATGGGGACACCGGCCGAGGTCCGCAGCAGGGCCCGGTGCACCGCCGGCGGCACCCCGACGCCCGCGGCGGCCGCCAGCGCGGCGACCACCTCCTGCATTTCGTCTTCACTGAGGGGCGGCAGCTCCACCGTCTCGAGCGCGAGGGGGTCGCGATGCTCGAGCAGCCGGCCGGCGTGGGGTGAGTTGCCGAGTTCCGACTGCCGCGCGGTCATGACCACCATGATCCGCTGAGCCTGGGTCCGGCGCATGAGCAGGTGGAAGACCGCCACGCTGGCGTCGTCCGCCAGGTGGACATCGTCCACCACCAGGATCACCGGCTGCTCCTCGGCGATGGCGGTGAGCAGCTCGTGGACCGCTTCGGTCAGGCGCAGCCGCGCGGTCTCGCCCGCACTGTCGCGGGCCGGGGGGAGGTTCGGAAACCGGGCCGACACGGCGGGAACGTTCCGGGCGAGTTCGGCCAGCCACTCCGGCGGGGTCCCGCCGGCGCCGGGGCGGTCGAGCAGCCCGCGCACCACCGTGCCGATGGCGGCGTAGGGAATCTCCCGCTCGACCTCGTAGCACTGGACCCGGCTCGAAACCGCGCCTTCCAGACTGGCCGCGGTGGTGAGCCGCTCCGCGATCGTGGTCTTGCCGATTCCCGACTCACCCAGCACCAGGCAGTGCCGGCCCCGCCCGGTGTTGGCCTCCTCCCAGCGCTCGTACAGCACCCGATACTGGGAGGCCCGGCCGACGAAGGCCCGGTTTCGCCACTGATCGGTCGGGACGGTGGGGATGTGGGCGGTGCCGGGCGGCTCGTACCCCCGCTGGCGCAGCCGGAGAGCCATGCCCTCGACCAGCGCCGATGGCTTGGCGTCGAGCTCCTCAGCCAGCCGGCTGCGCCACGTCTGGTAGATCCGGATGGCGGTGATCCGGTCGCCCGCGAAGGCGTAGGCCTCCATCCGGGCCCGGATGGCTTCCTCGGAGAGCTCGTCGATTGCCAGGAGGCGGTCGGCATGGGGGGCGATCCGGGTGAAATCGCCGGTTCGCCGACAGCGGTCCATGAGGACGATGAGGGCATCCCGGATCCGGGGGAACCAGCGGGACCGCATGAGGTCGCGCCACAGCATGTACTCGGGCGCCCGGCTGACCTCGAATTCCTCCAGAAATCCTGCGACCTCGAGTGCCGGCGTGGTCTCATCGCCCAGGACATGGCCGCGGGCCAGGCGATCCAGATCGACGTCGAGGTCGGCCGCGACGAACCGGACGGTTTCCCTGGTGGTCTCGAAGGTCCGGGGACCGAGCTTGCCGCGGATGACGGACATGGCCGTCGCGAGCGAATGCCGCCCCTCGGACAGCCGTGCGTCGGGCCACAGCAGATCCGCCAGCCGGTCCCGGCGGTGCGGCTCCCGGCGCTCCACGGCGAGAAAGGCGAGGAGCGCCAGGTGCTTCCTGGTCCGGAAGCGCACCGGTTCTCCGCCCGGGCCACGAAGCTCCGGGTTGCCGAGGCAGCGGAGGAAGAAGCGAGGGGGCATGGGAGTTGTGTAGTCCGCTACCGTCAACAGACCGTCAAAACGGGTCCCCCGCAAGGCTGCCCCGGCTAAATTACCCTACCCTCTACCCCGAGCGACCTCGTGGCGATTTTCCGCCGATTCCTGCCCCTCCTGCTGTGTGTGGGCCTGCTCATCAATTGCGAAACCAGTGGCAGCGGAGGCATCATCGGCGGGGGTGGAGGTGGCGCCCCGACCGGCAACCAGCGCACCGAATTGCTGCTCTCCGTTGAAGACGAGGTCGAGGCCGTTGCGTCGACGCTGACCCTGATCGGACAAGGGCTCCCGCCGGGGTTCACGCCGCCCGCCGGGTGCCCCACGGCCACCGGGGGCAGCGCGAACGATACCGACGGCGACGGCATCCCCAACGACCAGACGTTCACCTTTGCCAACCCGCCGTGCACCTTCGCCGGAGTCCGGGGGGGGACGTTCGACATCACGGGCCAGCTTCGGATCCGGGATACCACGACCGACACCACCTCCTACAACCTGACTCTCACCGATCTGGCGTGGACCGGAACTGATCCGGCGGCGACCCGGACCTTCACCGCCACCCGGAACGGGACCCGGCGTCGGACGGGGAGCAACTCCACCGTGTCCCTCGCCACCGACCTGACCATCGCCCGCCAGCGGCCCGGGCGGGCGACTGCCACGATCGACCTGGTGACCACGGCTACCTTCACGACGGATGGTGGCACTGTGGTGATCGGCCAGCCCTTGCCGGCCGGCGGAATCGTCATCTCCGGGACGTTCCAGTGGCAGCGGAGTTCGGAGGATTGGTCGCTGTCGGTCGCTACGCCGGCCCCACTGCACTTCGACCCCGGCTGTGTAACGACTCCCCAGCAGGTCGATTCCGGGACTGTGACGCTCACCGGGACCGTGAGCGGGGTTGCCGGCGTCCTGGCGATCAAGTGGAGCGCCTGCGGGGCCGACCCCACCACGACCTGGACCCGAACCCCCTGAGGGGGGCGAGCAGGGGTTGCGCTGGGTCACACTCCCAGGCCGACCCGGGGCACAGCGCCAGGACGCTCCGACATGCTTATTTGATTGGTTGGAAAGCACTTACCTCGCGAGCGCACGTCCCAACGTGATTTCCTGGAGGGAGCATGACGGCAGGGCGAAGGTTGGGGCAAGGTCTCGTCGGCCTCGCGGCGGCGGCAATACTCGGTGCCTGCGGCGACAGCGGCGGCACCAAGCTGTCGAACGAGATTACTGACAATGAGGCCCAGATCGTGGGCCTGGCGGCCGCGACCCAGATCGGCTCCCTGGCATCCGGCCTGGCGACCTTCAGCTCGCCGGCCGTAGGGGGCGTGGAGAGCGGTTTCTTCGTCCCGGAGGCGGGGACCGGCCGGTTCCTGCTGGCCAATCTCGGGCGACTCCATCCCCGGGTCCGCCCAGCCCTGGCCCTGCTGGCTCGCTCGGAAAGCTGCGCGCCGACGATCTCGGATTCCACCGATACCGATGGCGACGGGATCCGGGACAACTCGACCGCGACCTTCACGGCGGGAAACTGTTCGGTCTACGACTCGCTGACCGCCATCACCATCACGATCACCGGCTCCATCGACGTTCAGGACACCGACGACCTGGATACTCAGTTCGGATACAATGTTGGGTTCACGAGTTTCGAAGTTACCTTCTCGGATACCGCCACCCAGACGGCCGACATCACGGTCGGGCTCTCCGGCGATTTCGGCGCCGATGTCACCCTGCTCACGGCGACCGGCACCCAGGACGTGCGCAGCCGGCTCGACATCGGCAACACCACTGTGTTCCAGGACGATGCGACCTGGACCGTGGCCTATGCGCCGGCCACCGGTACCATCGATGGCAGCAACCCGACCCTGCCGGCCGGGGACTTCACAGTGGATGGGACCTACGGCTTCTCCGGCGATGTGGGGCAAGGCACTGCCGCCTGGAGCTTCGGCATCAACACCACGGCGCCGCTCAACTACGACGGCGTCTGTGAGGATCCCGACTGGCCGTTCGAGTCCGGCACCGTCGACGTGTTCATCTCGGCTCAGGCCACGGCGGGCTTTACGGTGACGTATGCGGGGTGTGGCACACCGGGTACGATAGCGGCGTACGACAACTCGACGCCCTGACGCTGGGCGGCTGCGCTGCGGCTCGGCGGCTCGGCTCGGCGGCTCGGCGGCTCGTGAATGCAAAGAGGCTGGCTTCTCCCCCCCGAAGCCAGCCCCTTGTTTAGGGGGGGACTCGTGGCCTTCCCTTCGCCGAGCCGCCGAGCCGCCGAGCCGCCGAGCCGCCGAGCCTACGCCATCCAACCCCCGCCGTCGAGCAACTCCCGCACCAGATCTTCGTTGGTCCGATTGGCCGCTTCCGCCGAGAAATTGGTCACCACCCGGTGCCGGAGGACGGGGAGGGCTACCGTCCGCACGTCGTCGAGGTCGGCCATCGGCCGGCCGGCGATCGCCGCCCTGGCCTTGGCGCCCAGCACCAGGTACTGCGAGGCCCGGGGGCCCGCGCCCCATTCGACGTACTCCCGGATGAATCCGGGGGCATCCGGGTCGGCGGGTCGGGTCTGGCGGGCCAGCGTCACGGCGGCCCGCACCAGCTGCTTCGACACCGGAATCCGGCGGACCAGGTCCTGCATTGCCCGGACGGTCTGGGCATCGAGCACCGAATCGAGCTTGCCGGCCCGGGCTCCCGTGGTCTGCTCCACGATCGTCTCCTCCTCGCTCCGGCTGGGGTAGCTGACCCGCAACTCGAGCATGAAGCGGTCGAGCTGGGCCTCGGGGAGGGGATAGGTGCCTTCCTGCTCGATCGGGTTCTGGGTGGCCAGGACGAAAAACGGCTCCGGCAGGTGGTAGGTCTGGCCTCCGGCGGTGACCTCGTGCTCCTGCATTGCCTGGAGCAGCGCCGCCTGAGTCTTGGGGGGTGTCCGGTTGATCTCGTCTGCCAGCACCACATTGGCAAAGATCGGCCCCGGGACGAACCGGAACGCCCGCTTTCCGGTCGTCAGATCCTCCTCGATGAGCTCGGTCCCGGTGATGTCGCTCGGCATGAGATCGGGCGTGAACTGAATCCGGTTGAACGACAGGTTGAGCGCCTCGGAAACCGTCGAAACCATCAGGGTCTTGGCCAGGCCGGGCACTCCGATGAGCAGCGCATGACCCCCCGCCAGCACGGCGGTGAGGATGCCGTCCACCACCTCCTGCTGGCCCACGATCCTCCGGGCGACCTGGCTGCGCAGCTGCTCGACGGCGCTGGCCAGTCGGCTGAGCTGCTGGACGTCGGAGGGCGCGGGAGAGGTGACGGTCATGAGGTGCCTGGATACAGGGCGATTGGCAACGGGGCGTCGGGCGTCAAGGCGTCAGGCGTCGCGGCGTCAGGGCGTCAGGACGACAAAGCGTGAGGGCGACATCTACGGGGTTGAGAGTAGCCGGTTTCGGGGGGTGGGGCAAAGGGCCGGGCCGCCGCCGCCGGCGTCGGGCAGCGTTTGCGAAATTTTTCACAAGCCGGTAGTTTTCCGCCCGTCATGAAGCCAGACCGGGCACCCGGAAGTGAGCTCGGGACGGGGTATCAGTACGTCTCGATGGGGATGTCTTTCGCCGGCGGAATCGTGCTCTTTACGGGGCTCGGATACCTGCTGGATCGCTGGCTGGGCTGGCTCCCGCTGCTGACCGTCGCCGGGACCATCGTGGGGGCCGTGCTGAGCTTCCTCTGGGTCCTGCAGCGGCTCAAGCAGGACGAGCGGAAGTACGAAGCCGAGCATCCCGAGCAACGCCGGAACCGGATCGAATGAGAGTGGTCCTGGCCGGCCTGGCTCTCACCCTGCTGGTCAGCGCAGTCACCTGGGCGGTCTGGGGGCGGAGCGCGATCATGGCGACCGCCGTCGCCGGTCTGCTCGCCACGGTGATCGAGGTCTGGGCGGTCGGCCGGCTCCGGCGGGGGATGGCGGGGACGACGGCCGCGTTCTTCGCGGGGCTTGGCATGGGCATGCTGTCGCGGCTGGCGGGCGTAGCGCTCGTGGCGATCGCGGTGATGCGGTTGCCGGAGCTGTTTCCGCCGTTGCCGACGGCGGCCGGGTTTCTTGGGGTGCTGCTGCCGCTACTCTTCAGCGAGGTCCGGTTCACGAGATGATGCTTCAGGAGATCGACGTCGGCGAGCTTGTGCTGCATCACACCGCCGATGCCTGCACGCTGGATTTCTCGCCGTTTTTCGAGGTGCACCTCCCCGGGTGCCACCTGACCTATCCCGTTGCGGCGACCCTGGCACCGACCCGGCACGTGGTCTTCATGCTGGTGGCGGCGGTGCTGGTGTTCCTGACGATGTGGTACACCGCGCGCCAGATGCAGCGGCAGGAGGCGGGGCGCAAGGCGCCGAAGGGGTTCGCCGCGGCCATCGAAGGGCTGGTTCTCTGGGTCCGCGACGACATCGCCATCGCCAACATCGGGCACGACGGCGCCCGGTTTGCTCCCCTGATCCTGACGCTGTTCTTCTTCATCCTGTACTGCAACCTCCTGGGCCTGATCCCGTTCGGGGCGTCGCCGACCGGAAACCTGATGGTCACCAGCACCCTGGCGGTGCTGGTGTTCTTCGTGGTCGAGATCGCGGGGATGCTCAAGCTCGGCGTGAAGGGCTACCTGGGCACGATCTTCCCGCATTTCCCGGGAGTCCACGGCGCCAGCGCGGTGGTGCTGGCGGTCGCGATGTCGCCCATCGAGATCCTCAGCAAGCTCACCAAGCCGTTCGCGCTGGCGGTCCGTCTCTTCGGCAACATGACGGCGGGACATTTCGTCATCCTGTCGCTGTTCGGCATCGTCTTCATGTTCGGCCAGCTGGGGCTCGTCAGCTGGGGCATCGGGATCGTGACAGCGGCGCTGGTGGTCGGTGTGATGATGCTCGAGCTGATCGTGGCGCTGCTGCAGGCGTATGTCTTTGCCCTGCTCAGCGCGGTATTCATTGGGCTGATGCAGCACGAGCATTAGCTGAACGGCTCGGCGGCCCGGCGACTCGGCGATTCGACCGAGTTCACCGGACCTCGCGCCCAGTCGCCGGCCACCGCGCGTCCGCGCTGGTCGCGACGTATCCCGCCGAACGGCGGGCGAAGCTCACTGGCCGAATCGGGCCGTTGGTGGGCCACGGTGACGGGACCGGGCGGGAGACCCGGTCGGCCGCCCGGCGGACGCAGGCAGGGTCGGAGCGGTCGCTCGGGCCCGGCCCCGACATCTCATCTCCCCAGTCTTACTGGAGACGGAAATGCTGCTCATGCTTGCGCTGGTGCAGGAGGCCGCGGCGGCGGTGCCGAACTACGGTACGCTCGGGGCCGGAATCGGGATGGGTCTCGCCTTGATCGGCGCCGGCATCGGCCTGGGCCGGATCGGCGGTTCGGTGGCCGAGGCGATCGCCCGGCAGCCGGAGGCGACCGGCGAGATCCGCGGCGCGGGCCTGCTGTTCGCCGTGCTGCTCGAGGGCGCCACGATCATCGCCCTGGTGTTTGCCCTGTTGTTCAAGTTCATCCCGTAAGGGCGGGGTCCCATGCTTGCCATGCTGCTGGCGGTGGCCGCGGACACGGGGGCGGGCGGAAGTCCATCGCCCTTCAGCGTGAACTACGGGCTGTTCTTCTGGACCATCATCGTGTTCGTGTTCCTGATGGTCCTGCTCAAGCGGTTCGCGTTCCCGGTCATCCTCAAGGCGACCGAGGAGCGCGAAGCGACCATCGCCCGGCAGTTGGCCGAGGCCGAGGCCGCCAACACCGAGGCCAGGACGCTGCTGGAAGAGAATCGCCGGCAACTCGCGGAGGCGAGGAGCCAGGCGCAGGCGATGCTGGCGGAAGCGAAGGCCGCGACCGAGAAGGAACGGGCGGGGGCGATCGAGCGGACCCGGCACGAACAGGACGAGATTCTCGCCCGGGCCCGGCGGGACATCGCCGAGGAGCGTGACAAGGCCCTGGTGCAGCTGCGTCGTGAGGCGGTGGACCTCTCGCTCGCCGCCGCCGCCAAACTGATCGGCCAGCGGATGGACGCCCCCACCGACCGGGCGGTGGTGGAGGGTTATCTCACCTCGCTGGAGAAGACCCGGTGAGAGCCGGCACGATCGCTCGCAACTACGCCGAGGCGCTGTTCGCCCTGGCGGAGAAGCAGGCCGACGGACGCGGGGGCCCGGCCGGAGCCACGCAACGGTATGGCGAGTTGCTCGATGCGGTGGCCCACGGCATCGCGGCCGCGCCCAAGGTGCACGCGGTGCTCATGTCGCCGCGGGTCACCAAGCCCCAGAAGATCAAGCTGCTGAGCCAGGCGCTCCGGGACGCCCCGCCTGACTTCGTGCGTTTTCTCGCCGCGGTGGTGAAGCGGCGACGCCAGGGTCTGTTCGGCGAGATGGCGCGGGAGTACGAAGGGCTGCTCGATCTCAAGCTCAATCGGGTGCGGGCTCAGGTCACGATGGCGCGTCCCGCCGACGCCGAGCTCCGCCGGCGAATCGCCGCCCGTCTGGTCGAGGTGGTCGGCAAGGAAGTCCTGCCCACCTTCAGCGAGGATCCCGCGATCCTCGGCGGGATCGTGGTTCGGGTGGGGGACCGGGTGTTCGACGGCTCGATCCGACGACGGATGACGGTCCTGCGTCGAGCCCTGCTCGCCCGCTGACCCCTCCGGCGGTCGAATCATGGGGGCGCACCGCCGGTGCGCCCCTCGGTCGTTTGCGGGGGTGTTCATGAAAACCGTACGGGCTCGCCCATCGCACTTCTCGTTGTATCATACGGCATGATTTCTCAGATTCTCGCCGCCCTGCTGGTGCAGGGGTCCGCCCCGGCGCCAGCCACCGACTACTGGCAGCAGGATGTCCGCTACGAGATCCGGGCTGCGCTCGATGAGGCGGCCGGAGTGCTGGCGGGCAGCCAGCGCGTGTGGTACCGCAATCGGTCGCCCGATACGTTGACGACCTTCGCGTTCCACCTGCATTTGAACGCGTTCCGCCCCGGCTCACGCTGGGCCGACGCCGATTCGGCGGAGCGGCGGCGTCGATTCAACGACCTGCGCGACCCGGACTACGGGTTCAACCACGTGCGGGGCGTGCGGATCATGGGAGAGCCGGTCGAGCCGATCTGGCCGTTCGCCCCGGACAGCACCATCGTCCGGTTCGCCCTGCCGCGGGCGCTCCTTCCCGGCGATTCGATGACGGTCGACCTCGAGTGGGACGCCCGACCATCGACCACCCCGCGGCGGCAGGGGCGGCGCGGCCGGCACTTCGATTTCGCCCACTCCTATCCCAAGGTGGTGGTCTACGACCGCCATGGGTGGAACGAGCAGCCGCTGTATCCGGGCGGGGAGTTCTACGGCGAGTTCGCGACCTACCTGGTCGAGCTCGATGTCGCGCGCGACCAGGTGCTCGGGGCCACCGGCGTCCCGCTCTGCGGCGATCCCGGGTGGGAGGCGGTCAATCGCGTGCCGGACAAGCCGATCCAGTACCAGCGCGATCACTACCCTCAAGCCCCGCGCTACGAGGTGGTCGGGACCGACTGCGTCCCGTTGACGTCCGAGTCGCCGCGCCGCCGAGCCGCGACCGAGGGCCCTTTGGGAGCGCGTAAGCGCGACCCGGGACCGAGGGAGTCCTTCAGGGCCGAACCCGCCACCCGCAAGGTCGTCGTCTGGTATGCCGAGGACGTTCATCACTTCGCTCTCAGCCTGGATCCGGACTACCGCTACGAAGGCGGCAAGTGGGGGAACGTCGTCATCCACGTGCTGTATCGCCCGGGCGACGAACCGGGCTGGGGGACCGGCATCGCGGTGACCCGCACGGCCATGGCGCTCGAATGGCTGGACGGCTTCTTCGGACCGTTCGCCTGGCCGCAGATCACCAACCTGCACCGGCTCGATGGCGGCGGCACCGAGTTCCCGATGATGATGCACAACGGCTCGGCCAGCCTGGGACTCATCGTCCACGAGCTGGGGCACAATTACACCATGGGGATCCTGGCCAATAACGAGTGGCGCGAAGGCTGGCTGGACGAAGGCTTCACCAGCTTCCAGTCCTCGTTGTTCGAGGAGTCCCGGCGGCCCGGCCTGGATACGTATGCGCAAGACGAGCCGTTCCTCACCGGTCTCGACCTCGACGGCCGGTCCGAGCCGGCCAGTCTGGTCAGCCACCGGTATCGGGACTTCAACAGCTACAACGTCAGTATCTACTCCAGGGGGGAGCTGTTCTTTCACCAGCTCCGGTACATCGTTGGCGAGGAGAAGCTTCGCCAGATCATGCGGACGTTCTACCACCGGTGGCGATTCAAACACGTGGACGAACTCGCCTTCCGTGAAGTGGCGGAGGAGGTCTCGGGGATGGATCTGTCGACCTTCTTCGCCCAGGCGCTGCATGGCGCGGTGCTGGTGGACTACGCGGTAGGACGGGTGCGGACAGCTCGGCGGCTCGGCGGCTCGGCGGCTGGTGGTGAATGGAGCACCCGGGTCGAGGTGCTTCGAAAGGCAGAGGGGCGGCTGCCGGTCGAGGTGTGGGTGGTGGGGGAGTCGGACACCGCAATGGTGCGGGCGGACGGGCTTGGAGACCGGGACTGGGTGACGGTCACGACCCGGTCAAAGCCGAAACAGGTGCTGCTCGATCCCCGGCTCCGGACCCGCGACTGGAACATGCTCAACAACGTGTGGCGCCGGGGGTGGCTCTGGCCCAGCCGCGAACCGAAGGTCGAGCATTACGTCGATACCTGGTTCAGCCAGCGCACGGCGCGCGATCATCGGACCACCGGGTACTTGCCCGTGCTGTGGTACAACGATGCCGCGGGGATCACGCTGGGCGTTCGCAGCCGGTCGGACTACTTCGGCCGGTTCCAGCAGGAGCTGGCGCTTCTGACCTACGGCACCGGCTGGGAGAGCGACGGCGGCGTGAAGGACGAGGATTTCTGGGTCCGGGTGAAGAACCCGACGTGGCTGCGATCGCCCGGGCTCTCCCAGCAGCTGGACGCGTACAACGTCGAGGGTCGATTCGGAGCCCGGGCGGCGCTCGAACGAACCCGGTTCGATCATCTCGGCTGGGGGCCGGTACGGCGGGTGGGTGCGTCGCTCACGTGGCTGGAGCCGGACGACCGGCGCTACCTCGACCCGGGCCATTACGACGATGCCGGGACCGTCGAACTGACACTGATCGGCGGCGTCGCCGACCAGCGCGGGGGCTGGTCGCTCGCCACCAATGCCAGCGCCGGCGGGGGGCTCGCCTACAACCGTCAGGGACTGGCCGCCGCCACCGGCCGGGCGGACCTGGATGCTTTTTACGGCCGCCTGACGCTGGAAGCCACTGCTCGGCGGGGGACGACTCCATGGGGCATCGGCCTCCGATTCTACGGGGGGGTCGCCACCAGCGGGTCGGCTCCGGTGAAGCAGCGGCAGATCTACCTGGCGGGCTCGGACCCGATCCAGCGGTTCTCCAACCCGTTCCTCCGCTCGAGCGGAGCCTTGCTGGTCCGGCCGGATGTGTACTACCACTCGCCCGGCGGCGGCAATCTGCGCGGGTTCGACCCGCGGCTCTCGGCCGAAGGCCTGGTCGCGGCGAATCTCGAGCTCGAGCGGACACTGAGGACCCGTCGGCAGGGGAAGTTCTTCCGCCGGATCGCCGTCGCGGGCTTCGTCGACCTCGGGCATGCCTTCGGTGAGGATGGTTCCACCCGGTTCTTCGCCGACGCCGGGCTCGGGCTCAGGGCCGACCACCAGCTCGGCCAGACCCGGTTCACCACCCGGGCGGACTTTCCGCTGTTCGTGAATCGACCCGCGCTCGCCCAGGATCGCCATCCGGGACTCGACGAGGCGGGATTCCGCTGGGCGTTCAGCTTCAGTCCGGCATTCTGAAAGAGGTCGTCGTGCGCTTCATGCCCGAATTTCCGGATCGCAGGGAGCTGTTCCGGTCCAGCGCCGGGAAGTGGCTCGAGGACCTGGTCGAACGGGCGGAAAAGCGGGTGGCGCCGGAGAAATTTCTTCGGCCACCGGGGGCGTTGCCCGAAGTCGCGTTTCTGGCTGCGTGCACCCGGTGCGGCGACTGCATTTCGGTCTGCCCGCCGTTCGCCATCCGCAAGGCGCCGGCCGACGCCGGACTGCAGGCGGGGACGCCCTACATCGACCCGGCGATCCAGGGGTGCACCGTGTGCGAGACGATGCCGTGCGCTCAGGCGTGCCCGACCGATGCCCTGACCCTCCCGAAGGATGGCTGGCGTGGCTATCGTCTGGCGGCGCTGGAGCTGGTGCCGGAACGCTGCGTCACCTTCTCCGGGACTCCGTGCCGGGCCTGCGCCGACGCCTGTCCCGTCGGAGAGTCGGCGTTGGCCATGGACGAAGACGGGCACCCGGTCCTCAAGGCCGAAGGCTGCGTGGGGTGCGGGGTCTGCGTGCGGGCGTGCATCACGACGCCGTCGTCCTACATTCTCCGGCCGCTGGAGGGATGATGCCCGAGGTACCGTACCGGGTCGAGAAGCCGTGGGGCTACGAGCTGATCTGGGCCCGGACCGACCGCTACGTCGGGAAGATCCTGCACCTGAATGCCGGCCACGCGCTGAGCCTCCAGTATCACCGGGTCAAGGACGAGACGATGCACGTGCTGTCCGGTGAGCTGATCCTGCGCACCCGGCCGGGCAGCACGCTCGAGGCCCGGACGTTCCGGGCCGGTGAATCGGTGCGCATCCCCGCCACCCTCGTCCACCAGATCGAGGCCGTCGTCGATTCCGATGTGCTCGAGGCCTCGACGCCCGAGGTCGACGATCTGGTGCGCCTCGAGGACCGCTACGGAAGGAGCTGACGACATGCAGGTGGTCATACCCCTCGCGGGCAAGGGCACTCGACTCAGACCCCACACCCACCTGATCCCCAAACCGATGCTCAAGGTGGCGGGGCGGCCGGTCATGGACTGGGTCATGGATCGGGTGGAGGGGCTGCCGATCTCCGAGCTGATCTACATCACCGGGCACCTCAAGGAGCAGGTCGAGGCCTACACCCGGGCCCACTATCGCTATCCCAGCCGTTTCATCGAGCAGAAGGTGCAGGACGGGACGGCGGGCGCGATCAACCTGGCCCGGCCGCATGTGACCGAACCGATGTTGATCATCTTCGTCGACACCGTGTTCGAGGCCGATCTCACCCTGGTCAATCGAACCCAGGCCGACGGGATCATCTGGGCAAAGGAAGTGGAGGACTACCAGCGCTTCGGCGTGGTGGTCACCGACCGTGACGGCTACATGACGAAAATCGTAGAGAAGCCGTCCACCCCCATCTCGAAGCTGGCGAACATCGGGCTGTACTATATCCGCGACACCGCCGCGCTGTGGCGGGGGATCGATCATGTCCTCTCCAGCCCGCCCAACAAGGGCGAGTACTACCTCACCGATGCCTTCCAGCACATGATCGAGCACGGCCGCAAGATCCTCACCGCCGAGGTGGGCGGATGGTACGACTGCGGCAAGCTGGACACCCTGCTCGAGACCAATGAAATCCTGTTGCGCAAGGGACACGCGAAGCGTCGGGAGTTCCCCGGGGTCACCATCCACGACCCGGTCCTGATCCAGGACGGTGTCACCATCGAACGCAGTGTCATCGGCCCGAATGTCACGCTGGAGGCCGGGACGCGGGTAACGAACAGCCGGCTGGAACACGCGATCGTGGGAGAGAAGAGCAGCGTGATCGACTCCACCATCCATCATTCCATGATCGGCGACCGGGTGACCATCCGGGGGCTCAAGGGGACGGCCACGCTGGGGGATGACAGCGAAGTGGTGGCGGAGTGAGGGGTGAAAGGTGAAAGGTGAAAGGTGAAGAAAGTGGATGGTGAAGGGTGAAAGGGATACAGACGCGCGCCGCCAGACCTTTCACCCTTCACCTTTTCACCCTTCACCTTTCACCCTTCACCTTTTCACCCTTCACCTCTGCCGCCACTTCGTCTATCAACGCCCTGATGTCCCCATCCGTCGTCCGCCAGCCGCAGGTGCAGATCCGAAGCGCCAGGACCCCATGGAGGCGGGTGGTGGAGATGAAGAAATTGCCGTTGCCGTTGATCCGCTCCATCACCCTGTGATTGAGATCGTCCAGCCGCGCGGCGTCCCCGAGGTCGGCGGGGCGGGCCCGGAAGCAGAAGACGCCCAGCCGGGCCGGGGCCAGGACTTCCAGGTCCGGTGCCTCCCGGACCAGGCGTTCGGCCAGCTCGGCCCGGCCGATGCTGGCCTGGATCGCCTCGCCCAGCGTGTCCGTGCCGTAGTAACTCACGCAGAGCCAGACCTTGAGGGCGCGGCTGTAGCGTGAGAGCTGCTCGCCATAATCCTTGAAGTTCACCTCACCGGCGGCGACTCCCAGATCGCGGAGGTAGTCCGGAAGGATCTGAAAGGCATCCAGCAGGGTGCGCGGGTCGCGTACCAGGACGGAGCCGCACTCGAAGGGGACGTAGAGCCACTTGTGCGGGTCGAGGGAAACGCTATCGGCTTCGCCGATGCCATCGAGCGCCTGCCGGCCGGCGGGCGTGAGGACCGCGAAGCCGCCGTACGCCGCGTCCACGTGCAGCCAGAGGCCTTCGGCCCGGCAATAGCTCACCAGGTCGGGCAGGGGGTCGATGACTCCGGTATTGGTCGTCCCGCCGCTGGCGACGACCGCCATCGGCAGGAGCCCCCGGGCGCGGTCGGCCGCGACCGTTTCCCGGAGCAGGTCGGGTCGCAGGCGGAACCCGCTGTCCGCCGCCAGAGCGCGGACGTTGGCGCGGGGGATTCCGGCGATCCATGCCGCTTTCGTCACCGAGCTGTGCACCTGGTCGGAGGAGTAGACCACCAGGCGGGACAGCCGGGAGGGATCATCCCCGACGGCGCGGTGCCGGGCGGCGACGATCGCCGTGAGGTTGGCCGTCGATCCGCCCGAGGTCAGGAGCCCGCCGGCGCCGGCGGGCATCCCGATCCACTGGCGAAACCACTCCAGCACCTGGACCTCGAGCATGGCCGGCCCGCTGCTGACGGGCCAGGCGCCACCGAAGAAGTTGTATCCGGTGGCCAGCCAGTCCCCCAGCACGGCGGGGAAAGTGGGACAGCTCTGGACGTACGCGAGGAAACCGGGATGGGGCTCGGGGGTGTGGTGCGCGAACACCCGGGAATCGAGGAAGCCGAGCAGCTCCTCGAAGTCGCGGCCCCCAGCCGGCGAAGGACCGCCGATCAGGTCCTGGGCCTCGCCCCGGGTGATGGTCTTGTACAACCGCTGCCCGCGGAGCCCGGCGAGGTGCGCGGCGACATGATCCGCTACCAGGCGTCCGAGACGCTGCATGGTGGCCTGGTCGAGCTCGAGAGCTGAGGGCATTGAGACGAATGGCGGAATGGAGAATGGCAGAATGGAGGAACGGCCAGGCATCCGGAGGAACGGGCCCGCCCTCGTTCAGGGAGGCAAAGATGGCATGCAAGGCCTCTTTCCACCATTCCACTGCTCCGCCATTCCGCCATTCTCCGTCAGGCTCCCCCAATCTCCCTTCCCTGAGTAGCCTTCTGTCCGGATGACGGCCACCTCCGACCTCTATCGCTCGTACCTCGATCTCCGCTGGCACTTCGACCCGGCGGCGGCGACGGCCCAGGGTATTACCACCCACGACGACCAGCTGGCGGACTTCTCGGCGGACCGGATGCGCGAGCACCTGGTCGCGTTCAAATCCCTGAGCGGGGCGGTGGAACAGCTCGAGGTAGGTGACCCGCAGGAAGAAATCGATCGCACGGCGTTCCTCGACGACCTCCGGGTGACGATTGCCCGGTTCGAGCTTGAGCGACCCCACGTACACGACCCCAGCTTCTGGCTGGGACACCTGTACGGGGCCTTCCATGCGCTGCTCCGGCGCCGCGAGGGCGATGTCACGCAACGAAGCCAGGGCCTGCTGGGGCGGCTCAAGGCCACGCCGGCGTTCCTCAAGGCCGCGCGGGAGACCGTCCGGGAGCCGCCCCGGGTCTTCCTGGAGACCGCTCAGGCGCTGGCCGATGCCGGTCCGCGGCTCCTGACTGAGGTTGCCCAGGCGGTGCGCGACACCGATCCCGACCTGGCCGTCGCGGTCGATGACGCGCTGGCCGAGGCGGAGACCGCGCTCAGCCGGTTCGGGCTGGCGCTCCACGGCGACATGCAGGCGCATCACGACGATCTCTCCTTCGCCATCGGGGAGGAGCAGTTCAACCGCCGGCTTCACCACGAACACGCGCTGCAGGCCGGCGCGCCCGAACTGTATCGCTACGGCCTGCACCTGGCCGATGAAGTCGAGGCCGAGGTGGCCGCACTGGCCCGGCAGATCGACCCCAGGGTGCCGTGGCGGACCGTGGTCGAGCGACTGCGGACCGACGCCGCCCCGGGGCCCGATCTGGTGGCGCCGTTCCGGGACAGCGTGGAACGGGCCCGGCACTTTCTCGAGGCGCGCCGGCTGGTGACGATCCCGGAAGGCACCCTCGAAGTGATCGAGACGCCGAGGTTCCTGCGGCCCCTGATGCCGTTCGCGGCCTATACCCCGCCCGCGGCGTTCGGGACGTCGCATGTCGGGACCTTTTATGTCACCTCGCCTCAGCCGGGCGACTCGCACATCGCCGGCCAATACTCGCTACACGAGATCGCCGCGACGGCGGTGCACGAGGCCTGGCCCGGCCACCACCTCCAGATGCTCACGGCCCACAATTCGGACTCGGAGGTCCGCCGGATCAGCTGGACCCCGGTCACGGTCGAAGGCTGGGCGCTCTATTGCGAGGAACTCATGGCGGAGCAGGGGTTCTTCGCCTCGACCGAGGAACGCCTGTTCCAGCGGTTGCACCTGCTCTGGCGTGCCGTGCGGATCGTGCTGGACATCGGCCTGCACACCCGCGGGATGACTCCCGAGCAGGCGGTGGATCTGCTCGTGAACCGGGTGGCGATGGACCGCACCAAGGCCCAGGCCGAGGTCAGCCGGTACTGCGCCTGGCCGACGTATCAGCTCTGTTATGCTGTCGGGCGGCGCGAGTTCCTGCATCTGCGTGACGCCTGGCGGCAGGCCGCCGGCGCCGCCGCGCCACTCAAGGACTTCCACGACACCACGCTCGCCTATGGCGGACTGCCGGTGTCGTTGATTCGATGGGGGATGGGGCTGGGGATTGATGAGTAGCGGGAGCGGGGAGCAGGGAACGGGAAACGGGGAACTGGGGGCGAGCATTGCCGACCCGTTCCCTGTTTCCCGTTCCCCGTCTCCGGGTGTCGGGATCCCGCGCCCGGTAAAAGGCCTCGCCCTGGTCTCCCTGTTCAACGATTTCGCCAGCGAAATGGTGTACCCGCTGCTCCCCGCGTTCGTGACGGGGACATTGGGCGGCAATCCGACCATTCTGGCCGCGCTCGATGGGGCCGCCGACCTCACCGCCGCGGCGACCAAATGGGTCAGTGGCGGCCTCGCCGACCGTCCCGGCTGGCGGAAGCCGTTGATCATCGCCGGGTACTTCGTGGCCTGCGTCATGCGACCGATCATGGCGCTGGCCTCCGCGGCCTGGCAGGTCGTCGGACTCCGGGTGCTCGACCGGGTGGGCAAGGGGATGCGCACCCCTGCACGCGATGCGCTCATCGCCGAGGTGACTCCCGCGCCTCTGCATGGCCGGGCGTTCGGTTTTCACCGGGCGGCGGATCACTTCGGTTCCATTCCGGGAGCGCTGCTTGCCTGGTGGCTGCTGGCGCAAGCGTGGACCGTACCCCAGGTGCTCGCATGGAGCGCCGTGCCCGGCATCGTTGCGGTGCTGATCGTGCTGGTCGTGCTGCGAACGGCCCCGGGGGCATCTGCCCGGCAGCGCCAGGATCGCGCACTGCCGCCCGATGCGGTGGGACGGGTCTTCTGGCCGCCGGTGCTGGCCCTGGCCGCCATCGTCCTCCTGCGCCTGCCGGAGACCCTGCTGCTGCTCCGCCTCCAGGACCTGGGCGTGGCGGTACCGGTCATCCCCTTGGTCTGGGCAGGCCTCCATGTCGTGCGGACGGTCGTGAGCTACCCCGGCGGGTGGCTGGCCGATCACCTCGGGTCCCGGACCACCGTGGCCGCCGGCGGGATCTGCTTTGCGATCCTGGCGTTCGTGCTGGGCGGTGGGATCGGCGTTCCGGGAGCGGTTTCAGTCTTCCTGGCTCTGGGCCTGGTCGCGGGCCTCACCGAGTCGGCGGAACGGGCGCTGGTGGCGCGGCTCGCGCCCCGTCGTACGGGGCGGGCGTTCGGCGCCTATCACGCGGTCACTGGAGTGGCCGCGCTCCCGGCGGCACTGATCTTCGGCGCGCTGTATCAGCACCAGGGGGCGGAGATGGCACTTCGGGCCTCGGCCGGGGGTATGATCCTCGCAACCCTCGTCTGGGTGGCGGTCGCACCTCCGGCCCGGATCGGGTGATTACCCGCATCCGGCGACCCGATGGGTCGCCCCTACGCATCAGGATGATTGCCCGTATCGGGCGACCCGGTGGGTCGTGCCGGAATTGGGTTGGGGGCGACCCGATGGGTCGGGCCGGCATTGGATTGGGGGGCGACCCGATGGGTCGCCTCTGCGCCTCCGGATGATTGCCCGTATCGGGCGACCCGGTGGGTCACCCCTGCATATTGGACGGTCATGATCCCGCTTACTGCTTACCGCTCACCGTTCACCACCGTTCTCCTGGTGGCGGTCGTGACCACGGTCGACGCGCAGGTGCAGATCCGCGTGGGGGATCCCACCCGCACCGTCTACTCCGAGATTCACGAGCGCCTCCATGCCGGCACGCCGGCGGCGGATTCGGTGCTGCGCATTCTCGGGGAAACCCGGGTCAGCCGGCTCTGGCCCATTGCCCACCGGATGCTGACCGGACAGGTCGAGTGGAACGTCGGACTCCTGGCGCTGACACGGATCGCCGAGCTGCGCGATCCCACCAGCGGCGACAGCGTGCTCGCGTGGCGACGGCGCGTTCTCGACGAAGAGATTCCGCCGCCACCCGCCACCGACATCCGGGACCTTCTTCCGCCGCTCCGCGCCATCCAGCTCGAGCTCGAACGGGGGAAGATCGGGGACATCCCGTTTCTCAACGATCTGCTGTCCCGCGTACCGGCCGGGCATTACGATCTCGGTGATGCCTGGGTGTTCGGCCGGCTGGAGGGAGGCGCAGCGGATTCGGTGGTCAAGCGCTTCCTCGCAACCTCGGATCAGGCGCTCCGCACCCGGTACCTCACGCTGCTTTCATTCTCCCGGGATCCGGCGGTGATTCCCCTTATGGCCCGGATCTTCGCGGCGCCTGACAGCTTCGGCCTGGCGCCGCGCCTTGCCCGGCGAGCGTCTGACGCGCTCATCTGGACCGGGACTCGGCGCAGCGTCCAGGCGCTGCTCGACGCCCGGGCGGCGGCTCGAGCGCGGGGCACCTACGCCGACTCGGCCCTCCGGCATGCCGATCTGGATTTTCTGGGGAACGACAGCTCGATGGTTGTCAGCCGGACGGGGAAGTGGCTGACGGAATGGCTGGACATCCTGCCACGGTAGCCTTTACAGATCGCCAGTGCCCGGGGCCCAGTGCCCAGGGCCCGGTAACAGGGAGAACCTGGCGCTGAATCCCGGGCCCGCGGCCCCGGGACCGGGGCCCTAACTCCTCGTCACCTCCGCCACTCCTCCCGACACCACGAACGCCATCACCTTCGCGCTCGGCACATTGAGCGGGACCACATTCCGACGCGGAAACACCAGCATCTGCCCTGCGAAATTGTAGGACTGGGGGAGATAGACCGTCACATGGTCCGTCAGGCCCAGGTCTTCCAGCGAGTCCTGGGTCAGGAAACCGATGGCCTGCGCCCCGGAGGCCGGGTCGAGGGTGACCAGCACCGGCTGCTGAAACCGACGTTTCTCTCCGACGAAGGCGCCCATCACGTCCTTGATTCCCGTGTACAGGAGCCGCACGAACGGCAGCCGCTCGAGCAGGTCCTCGACCCAGCTCAGCAGCCGCCGGGTGAGGAAGCTCGAGGTGAGGAATCCCACCAGCGTGATGAGCAGGATCGTGACCACGAAGCCCACTCCGGGGATCGGAATATGGAGCAGCCGGTCCACCCGGGTGAAAATGAACCAGACCACGTAGAACGTGAGGGCGACCGGGGCGGTGAAGATCAGGCCGTTCAGGAAGTAGCCGAGCAGGCGTTTCATCGGTGAGTGCCGGGAAGGGGGTCAGCAGCAGCGCGTCGGGCCGTTGGTGTAACAAGCTTCCAGGTAGCGGTCGAAAAACTCGCGTTTGGACGGAACCGGTCGGGTGGGGTGAGCCTGCCGGAAATGGGCGAGGTAGTCGTGGTAGTCCGGCATCCCCGGTGGCGAGCCGCCGAGCCGCCGAGCCGCCGAGCCGACTATCCGGCATATGCCGACTCCACGATGGGTGCTTCGGCCATGACCGGCTGCCGCGTTCCGCGCAGGATGGCGACCCATTGGCGCACGGAAGATACGACGACCGCCAGCACGATCACCATGAAGATCCCGGCCACCACGGCGTTGAGGTAATCGTTGAAGATCAGCCGGGCGCCGAGGCCCGGATCAACCGTCCCGGCGGCGATCTCATCCCGGAGCGCGCTGGCATCGGCCAGGAATCCGAGCCGGCGCTGAGGCGAGAAGATCTTCTGCCACCCGGCCGTCAGGGTCACGGAGAGCAGCCCGGCCAGGGGGACCAGCGTCACCCAGGCGGCGCGCGCCTTCCGGTACTTGATGATCAGGGTGGTCCCCACGCACAGCGCCACCGAAGCCAGCAGCTGATTGCTGATTCCGAAGAGCGGCCAGAGGCTGTTGATCCCGCCGAGCGGGTCGAGCACCCCCTGGATGAGGAAATAGCCCCAGCCCGCCACGACCAGGGCCGAGGAGAGCACGATGCTCGGGTACCAGGAGGTGCGGGCGAATGGGGTCCAGACGTATCCGCCCAGTTCCTGGAGCATGAAGCGCCCCACGCGGGTACCGGTGTCCACGGTGGTCAGGATGAACAGCGCCTCGAACATGATGGCGAAGTGGTACCAGAGGGCCAGCAGGTGCTGGCCGAACGCCCCGCTGAACAGGGTGGCCATGCCGACCGCCAGGGAGGGCGCACCGCCGGTGCGGCCGAGCAGGGTCATCTCGCCCGACGGCGGCAGCGAGCTGATCCATCTGTTCCGGCGACACCACGAAACCCCAGCCGCGAATGGTTTCCGCCGCGGCGACGGCGTTCCCGCCGAGCGTGGCCAGCGGCACGTTGATCGCGAAGTAGACCCCGGGGTCGAGCACGGCGGCGGCGCACATGGCCATGATGGCCACGAACGATTCCATGAGCATCCCGCCGTACCCGATGAGCCGGGCGTCGCCCTCCTGGCGCAGCATCTTGGGCGTGGTTCCCGATGCGACCAGCGCGTGGAAGCCGCTGATGGCGCCGCAGGCGATCGTGATGAACGCGAAGGGAAACAGCTTGCCGGCGAACACCGGCCCGGTCCCGTCGATGAACCTGGTCAGGGCGGGGAGCTTGAGCGGTGGGAGCACCACCAGGATCGTCACGGCCAGGAGCAGGATGGTCCCGATCTTCATGAAGGTCGAGAGGTAGTCGCGGGGGCAGAGCAGCATCCAGACCGGGAGCACGCTGGCCACGAAACCGTAGGCGATCACCGCCACGGCGATGGCGGGTCCCGTCCAGGTGAACAGCGGCGCGAGGATCGGCGACGCCGCGACGCGTTCGCCCCCGACCAGCGCCACCGCCAGCAGCGCCACGCCCACCAGCGTGGCCTCACCGACCCTGCCGGGGCGCCAGACCTTCATCCAGAATCCCATCAGCACGGCGATGGGGATGGTGCACGCGATGGTGAACAGTCCCCAGGGACTGTCCCGGAGCGCATTCACCACCACCAGGGCCAGGACCGCGAGCAGGATGATCATGATGGCAAGGATCGCCACCATCGCGGCCAGCCCCGTGCCGGGCCCGATCTCCTCCTTGGCCATCTGGCCGAGCGACTTGCCGTCCCGGCGCATGGAGCCGATCAGGATCACGAAATCCTGCACCGCCCCGGCGAGCACCACGCCGAAGACCAGCCAGATGGTACCGGGCAGATAGCCGAACTGGGCGGCCAGCACGGGTCCGATCAGCGGCCCCGCGCCGGAGATGGCCGCGAAGTGATGCCCGAACAGCACCCACCGGGGGGTCGGCACGAAATCCCGGCCATTGTTGAGCCGCTCGGCGGGGGTGGCGCGGCGGTTGGTGAGTCCGAAGATCCCGTCCGCGATGTAGCGGCTGTAAAAGCGGTAGCCGATGAGATAGGTGCCCGCCGCGGCCAGCACCAGCCACGCGGCGCTCACCATTTCGCCGCGCGCCAGCGCGAGTACGCCCCAGCCGGTGGCGCCGGCCAGAGCCACGAGGATCCACAGGAGGGTCGTCATGGTCGCCTAATCTAGGCGGCACGGAGGATGACGTCAGCCGCGTACCGGGCATGCGCCTGCTTGCCGACCCCCCGGTCGACCCGTAGCTTGACCGGTCTATGCCTTCCTTCCACGAAGGATACGGCAGCGGCGCCTGGGAGCCGGAGCTGGAGCACTCGGGGACGACGCTCGAGCAGCCGCTGCCGTTGCCAGTGCCCGCCGGCTTCCGGGGCAAGGTCGCGGTGGTCACCGGCGGCGCCACCGGTCTGGGCCGGTGCATCGCGATGGAATTCGCCCGCCTGGGCTGCCGGGTGGCGTTCTGCTTTGTCGATCTTCCGGGACGCGACGTGGCCGAACAGGCGCTGCTCACCGAAACCGCCTGTACCGCCATGGGTGCCGAGGTCTTCGCCACGCGCTGCGATGTCCGCGATCGCGCCTCGGTCGAGCGCTTCCTGGGCGAAGTCCTGCAGCGGTTCGGCACGGTGCATTTCCTCGTCAACAACGCCGGCATCGCGATCGATGGCGCATTGTGGCGGATGAGCGACGACGCCTGGCGCGAGGTGATCGACACCAACGTTACCGGCGCCTTCAACTGCATCCGGTCGGTATCCCCGATCTACCGCAAGCAGCACTATGGCAAGATCGTCAGCGTGAGCGCCCATCAGGCGGCCCGGCCGGGATTCGGGGTGGCCAACTACGCGGCCAGCAAGGCGGCGCTGGAAGGGCTGACCCGGGCCGCGGCCGTGGAACTCGGACCGGCCAACATCAACGTCAACGCCGTCGCTCCGGGCTTCATTCGCACCGAACGGATGATGATGCTGCCGCGCGAAGTGATCGAACGGGCGCAGAAGCACAGCGTGCTGGGGCGAGTGGCCGAGCCCGAGGATGTCGCCCACGTCATCACCTTTCTCTGCTCGGACGAGGCCCGCCACGTGACCGGGCAGACGGTGGTGGTCGACGGCGGGCTGTCGCTGGAGTAAGCCGGACAGGGAACAGGGAACAGGGAACGGGGAACAGGGGGCCGAAGCAGTACACGTGGGGGTAGAGCAGCTCCTCATCTCTCTCGGGCTTCCCCGTTTTCCCGTTCCCCCGGTCTCCCGGTCTCCCGGTCTCCCGTTCCCCCGTTCTCCCCTTCCCCGTTCCCCGTTCCCCGTTCCCTGCTTACGTTTCCCCCCGTGCCGATCCGACCTCACACCTGGTTTGCCGTGCTGGCCGTGGCGGCGCTCGCCTGCGGGGGGAAATCCTCGGCGCCCCCGCCGACCCCGATGCCCGGCTCTCCCCCGCCGCGCGAACCGGTGAGACCGTTCGTGGCACTGCCGTTCGCCGGGCAACATATCGCCGTCATCCCCATCACCCTACTCGTTCCGGTCGACACGCTGGTCCGGGTTTCGCCACTCGAGGACCGGGCCCGGGCGCTGGCCTGGGCCGATTCGATCGTCGGTGCGGGGCTTACGGCGCGCCGCCCTGAGGTGAACTGGGTCTTCCCTGCCGAACTCAGGAAGATCGCGCGCCGGTCCCCTACGGTCGCGCCCGATCCCGATCGGATGGGCCAGTCCCTGCTCCGGGACAAGTCGTTCGAGACCGTCCCCGATCCGCTGCGGCAGCACCTGCGCTCGCTCATGGCGATGGCGGGAGGACGCTACGCCCTGGTGCCCGCCGCGGTGACGCTGCTCCCCGACACCTCCGGCCTGGTGCGCGCCGAGGTCACGCTGGTGCTGGCCGATACCCGACTCGGCAAGGTGGTCTGGCGGACGATCGCCTGGGGTGTGGGCGAGACGCCCGCCCAGGCGTTCGCGGCGGCCATGGACGCCGTTCTGCCGGTTTGACGGGGACCGCATGAGTTACCACGTGACGCTGATCCCAGGGGATGGCATCGGACCGGCGATCACCGCCGAAACGGTCAAGGTCCTCGAGGCGACCGGGATCAAGTGGGAGTGGGACGAGCAGCTGGCCGGCGTCGCCGCGGTGGACGCGACCGGCACGCCGCTCCCTGACGCCACGATCGAGAGCATCCGGCACCGGAAGGTGGCGCTCAAGGGGCCGCTCACCACGCCGGTCGGTACCGGATTCCGTTCCGTGAACGTCCAGCTGCGCAAGGAGTTCGAGCTGTTCGCCAATATCCGTCCGGCGCGCTCGTTCGTGCCGGGCGGCAGGTTCGACAACGTCGACATCGTTCTGGTGCGGGAGAACCTGGAAGGGCTGTACGTCGGGGTCGAGCATTTCATCGCCATCGGCGGCGACCCGCGCGCCGCGGGTGAGTCCATGGCGATCGTAACCCGGGTCGGTTGCGAGCGGATCATTCGGTACGCCTTCGAGTACGCCATCCGGCACAAGCGCAAGAAAGTCACCATCGTCCACAAGGCAAACATCCTGAAGATGGTGAGCGGCCTGTTTCTCGAGGTCGGGAAGCGGATCGCCAAGGAGTACGATGGGCGGGTGGAGTCCAACGACATGATCGTCGACAACTGCGCCATGCAGCTGGTCCTGAAGCCCGAGCAGTTCGACGTGATGGTCACGACCAACATGTTCGGCGACATCCTGAGCGACGAGGTCTCCGGCCTGGTGGGCGGTCTCGGGCTGGCGCCGGGCGCCAACATCGGCACCCACGCCTCCATTTTCGAAGCAGTTCACGGCAGCGCCCCGGACATCGCCGGGAAGGGGATCGCCAACCCCGCGGCCCAGATGTTGGCGGCAGCGATGATGCTCGATCACATGGGCGAGCTCGGCGCGGGCGACCGGATCCGCGCGGCGGTCGAGCAGGTCATCGTCGAGGACAAGGTCCGTACCCGGGATCTCGGGGGCACCGCCACGACCAGCCAGTTCGGCGATGCTGTCGCCAAGCGGGTCGGCTGAAGTCCCCTGCGCCGCCTGCGGCACGCGGGTCCGCGGTCTGGGGTGGGGTCAGATCTGCCCCGATTGCCAGGCCGAGCGGGCCAGCCGTGCAACCCGTCTGGCCCGCCGCATCTCCCTGCCGGCTACCCTGCTCGTCGGATTGTACGTGGCCCTCCGCGTCCCGCTTTCGATCCCGCTGGCCCGGATCTATGGCGTCATCGCGGTGGTGGTGACGTACATCGTCGTGCGGAAGGTGGTCCACCGGGTGGCGATGGAATGGTACTCCCGGTGAACTTTCCGGTCTGGAGAACGATCATGTCTGGTATTCGGCGGCTCGGCGGCTCGGCCCTGAAGGACTCCCTCGGTCCCGGGTCGCGCTTACGCGCTCCCACAGGGCCCTCGGTCGCGGCACGGCGGCTGGTGATTGTCGCCCTTCTCACTGCTCACGTCTCACTGGCGCTGGCGCAGGCTCCGACGGCCAGCCTCACCGTCTACAACGATGGCCGGGTGCTGGTCCGGCGGTCGCTGCCGCTCGACCTCCGCAACGGCGGCTCCGAACACCGGATCGCGATCGGCCCGGTCGATCCCGGCAGCGTCTTCCCGCTCGACTCGGGCGTGGCCATCGTCGGCTCGACCTATGACGGCGCCACGGACCAGCAGAGCGTGCTGCGCCGCTCTCTGGGCCGACGGCTCACCTTCCGCATCGGCCGCGATACCCTGAGTGCCGAAGTCGTCGGCGTCGATCCCGAGCGGTACCGGCTTCCCGACGGCACCATCACCTTCGACCGTCCGGGAACACCGCAGTATCCGGCCGATCTCGTCGTCCTCGAACCGGATCTCAGGCTGGCGCTGACCAGCGCCGAGAACCGGAAGGAGCTGCGGCTGGGCTACTTCACCGGTGGCGGCGGCTGGTTCGTGAGCTACCAGGTGATCATCAACCGGGACAATGCGCGCGTCATGGGCCAGGCCGTGGTGAACGGCGGCGCCCTCCGGCTCAAGGACGTCGAGCTCCAACTGCTGGCCGGGCAGGTGAGCGTTGCGGCTCCGGCCGGGGGCCAGCCGCGGCGCGAGGCGTTCATGGTCTCCGAGATGGCAGTGAACGAGCTGAAGGCACCATCCGAGCAGAAGGTCGGCGAGTTCCACGTCTACACCCTTCCCGGCCGCGCCACACTGGAGCCGGGGCTGACCACCACCGTCGCGCTGTTCGCACCATCGACCGCACGGATCCGCAAGTCGTTCGAGGTCCGCGGGCACGTGCCGTACTGGGGTGGGCTGCCGCAGTACGGTGAGGAGGCCGACCTCCCAGTCGCCGTCACCTACACGATCGAACGTTCGCGAAAGACCGATCTCGGCGACCGCCCGCTGCCCGGCGGCATCGTCCGGCTGTTCGAGCCGGACAGCGGCGGCCGGCTCCAGCTGATCGGCGAAGCCGCCACCGACCATGCCCCGGCCGGGGAAGATCTCCGGGTCGGGGCCGGGACCGCCTTCGACCTCACGGCCAAGCGGGTGCAAGCCAGCTACTCCACCCGACGCGACAGCACCGCGGGCGGCTGGCGCACCATCGCGACCGCGGACTACCGGGTGACCCTGACCAACGCCGGCGCCCAGGCGGTGACGGTGGAGGTGATCGAGGCGCGGGGTGGCGAATGGAGCGTGGTGTCGAGCAGCGTCAAGCCGGTGAAGAAGTCCTCCACCCGGACCGCGTTCCCCGTCACCGTGCCGGCCAGCGGCAAGGCCACCCTTACCTACCGGGTCCGGGTCGTCTGGTGAGCGGGGTCGTCATCGCCCATGTGTCCGATATCCATTTCGGCGGTCGGGCCGATTTCCCCCAACTCGCGGTCCTCGAGCGGTTTCTTCCGAGCCTGAAGCCGGGAGTGATCGTCGTCTCCGGCGATCTGACCCAGCGCTGCCGGCACGGCGAGCTGCAGGCGGCGCGGCGCTACCTCGACCGACTGGCAGGGGTGGCGCCGGTTCACGTGGTGCCCGGCAATCACGATGTCGCGTGGTGGCGGAGCCCGTTCCATCTCGCCGGCAGGCGCCCGATCCACGCCAAGTGGCGCCGGTACTTCGGTGAGGATCTCACGCCGGTGCTCGAGCTCGACGACGTGATCGTGGCAGGGCTGCTCTCCGCCAACGGGCTGGCACCGGCCTCGGTGACCTGGAACCCGAACGACCTGACTGTCCGGGGCAACCTGCCACGGTCGGAGGCGGAGCGCGTCCGTCCGATCTTCGCCAGGGCGGCGCCGGAGAAGGCCCGGGTGGCCGTGATCCATCACAATCTCTTGCCGGGAGTGATCTCGGGGCGCTGGGGACTGAGCCGACCGCGGGCGGCCCAGGCCGCCCTGCTCACGCTGCAAGCGGACGTGCTGCTGTGCGGCCACGACCATAGCGAGGGGGCGGGGCAGATCGACGGCCGCGTCCCGGTGAGCACCGCGGGGACCCATTCCCTCCGAACCCGGGGCGGCCGGCCATCGGCGTTCAACCTGGTGCGGATCACGGCCGGGGAGGTCGGGATCGAGCACTACCTGTACCAGCGAGACGCCGCCACCTTCCGGCGGGGCGACCGGGTCGCTTTTGCGAGATACAGAACTGCAACTGCGCCTGTGGCCTGAACCAGGGCCGAGGGCCCAGGGCCCAGGGCCCCGTGATTTACGCGACCGGGCCCTGGGCCCTGGGCCCTGGGCCCCTCCGGGTGATCTGCTCCTTCAGCGCCTGACCCAGCTCGGCCTCCCTCATTTCCCCCGCTTCGAGACCCACCGCAACCAGCAGGTCATGCTCTCCTGGATTCCGGGGCGGCAGCTTCGACTGCACGAAGGTTATCGCTTCGCCCCGGACGATGTCCTCGCGGCGATTGTCCGGTTCGTCACTCCGGGAACCAGGCGGGCCACCCGGCTCGGGGCGCGACGGGTGTTCCTCGGCTTCCCCGCGGAGGCCCATGCGCCCGGGACGGGACCGGCCGCGCGCGCTCCCCGCATCGGATCCAAGGAAGCCGAGCTCGAGGTCCGGCTCCAGAGTCTGCACCGCGACCTCAACGCCCTGCATTTCGAGGGCGCGCTGGCCACGATCCCGATCCGGCTCAGCGGCCGGATGCGTTCGCGGCTGGGTGAGCTCAGGATGGATCGGGCCACCGGCACCAAGCTCTCGATCGGCATCAGCTACCGGCATCTCAGGCGCGACGGCTGGACCGCTGTGCGGGAAACCCTGCTGCACGAGATGGTCCACCAGTGGCAGGCCGAGGCCGGTCGACCGGTGGATCATGGCGCCGAATTCCGGCAGAAGGCTGTTGAGCTGGGGATTGAGCCGCGGGCGGTGCGCGGAGAGGGCCCGACCTCGAGGGCGTGACACCACGCGATGGTCGCGCGAGTCGCCGAGTCGTCCAGCGCGGGTTATCTTGAGCAGTACCATACGGAACCGCAGTCCTGCCGACTCCCACCCGAGTGTCCATGTCCGATCTGCGCGATCAGCTGGAGACTGCCCTGCGATCTGCCTACGCCATCGAGCGCGAGCTCGGGCGTGGCGGCATGGCCACGGTCTTCCTGGCGCGCGACCTCCGGCACGAGCGTCCGGTGGCGCTCAAGGTGCTCCACCCGGAACTGGGTGCCACGCTCGGGCCGGAACGGTTCCTTCGGGAAATCCGGCTGTGCGCCAACCTCCAACATCCGCACATCCTCACCGTGCTCGACTCCGGAGAGGTCGCCCGTCCAGGCAGCTCCCCGCTGTTGTGGTTCACCATGCCGTTCGTCGAGGGCGAGTCGCTGCGGAGCCGCCTGACACGCGAGAAGCAACTCCCGTTGGAGGATGCGCTGCGGATCGCGAGGGAAACGGCCGACGGGCTCGACTATGCCCACCGTCACGGCGTGGTGCACCGCGACATCAAGCCGGAGAACATCCTGCTCTCCGGCGATCACGCGCTGGTGGCCGATTTCGGCATCGCGCGGGCGCTGCGCGGCGAGGGCGAACGGTTGACCGAAACCGGGTTGGCAATCGGCACACCCTCCTACATGAGCCCGGAGCAGGCGGCGGGAGAGCGCGACCTCGACGGCCGGACGGACGTGTACGCGGTCGGCGCCGTGCTGTATGAAATGCTGGCGGGCGAGCCACCCTTTACCGGACCCACGGCCCAGGCGATCGTGGTCCGGGCGCTTACCGAGACCCCGCGGCCGCTCGGCGCCCTCCGCACCGGCCTCCCGGCCGCGATGGATGAGGTGATCGCCCGCGCGATGGCCCGCGCGCCGGCCGACCGCTACGCCACGGCGGCCCAGTTCGCCCAGGCCCTGGCGGACGCCGATCGGACCCGGCAACAGAGTCGCGACGCCCGCTCCCAGCCCGGCGGCGTCGCACCGCACCCGAGCACCCATCGTCGGATGCCGGTGGTCGGGGTACTCGCGCTCGGTTTTGCCCTGGGGCTTGGCGCCCTCTTCGCCTGGCGAAGTACCCACAACAGCGCGCCGCTGACCGGGGCGCGGACGATCGCAGTCTTGCCCTTTGAGAACATGGGCGACTCAACGGATGGGTACTTTGCCGACGGGATGACCGACGCCGTTCGCGGGAAACTGGCCGGCCTGTCGGGCTTTCGGGTCATCTCGCGGGCCAGTTCGATCCAGTACAAGGACAGCCCCAAGCCCCCGCCCGAGATCGGCGCCGAGCTGGGTACGCAGTTCCTGCTCACGGCCACCGTGCGCTGGCAGAAGGGCGGGGGAGGGAGTCGGGTGCAGGTGAGTCCCGAGCTGATCGACGTCCGGGACGGGACCACGCGCTGGCAGCAGCCGTTCGACGCCGCGATTTCGGACGTCTTCCAGGTGCAGGCGGACATCGCGGGCCGGGTGGCCCAGGCCCTCGAGGTGGCGCTGGGCACCGAGGAACGTGGCCGATTGGCCGAGCGGCCGACGGAAAACCTCGCTGCCTACGACGCGTACCTCAAAGGCGAGGAGATCTCCAACAGCATCGGCAATTCCGACCCCGCCGTTCTGCGCCGTGCCGCGGGTTACTACGAACAGGCCGTGGCGCTCGATGCCAGGTTCGCCCAATCCTGGGCGCAGCTATCCCGCGCACGCTCACTGGTCTACACCAACGGCGTCCCCACCACGGCGCTGGCCGAGGAGGCCCGGGCGGCGGCCGAGCGGGCCCTGGCGCTGGCGCCGGAACACCCAGCCGGACGGCTCGCCATGGGGGACTACTACCGTTCGGTCGTTTCCGACGACCGGCGCGCGCTGGAGCAGTACGAAGAAGGGAGAAAGCTGTCGCACGACGATGCCGACCTGCTCACCGGCACGGCGGTTGCCGAGCAGGGTCTGGGGCGCTGGCAATTAGCGCTGGAGCATCTGAAGCAGGCGTCCGCCGTCGACCCGCGCTCGGTCGCGACCGTACGGCGACTGGCCCGCGCTTCGCTCTGGCTGCGGCGGTATCCGGAGGCGCTGGCGGCATTCGACCGCACCCTGGCACTCGCGCCCGGAAGCATGATTGCCATCGAGGAGAAGGCGATGGTGTACCTGGCGATGGGCGACCTCGCGCGGGCTCGGGAGGTGGTTCGCGATCCGCCAGGCGTGGAGCCGGCAGGGTTGGTGGCATTTCTGGCCACCTACTGGGACCTCGGCTGGCTGCTCGATGATGCCCAGCAGCAGCTGGCGCTTCGGCTCTCGCCCGGCGCCTTCGACGGCGATCGGGGCAACTGGGGAATCGTGTTCGCCCAGCTGCACGGGTTTCGGGGCAATACCGCGCTGGCCCGGGCCTACGCCGACTCCGCCAGGGTCGCGTTCGAGGCGCAGCTCAAGGAGTCGCCCAACGACCCCCAGCGCCACCTGCTGCTGGCGCTCGCATTCGCCTATCTCGGGCGGAAGGCAGAGGCGATCCGCGAGGGCGAGCGGTGGCTTGCGGCACACCCGATTGAGGCCGATGGCTTCAGCGGCCCCTACAACCAGCACGTGCTGGTTCGGATCTATCTCCTCGCGGGAGAGCCGGAGCTGGCCCTCGACCGGCTCGAGCCGTTGTTGCGCATCCCGTACTTCCTCTCACCGGCGTGGCTCACGGTCGATCCCAGCTTCGCACCGCTCCGCGGCAACCCGCGCTTTGAACGGCTGGCCCAGAGCCCGCCGGTTCGGTTCTAGACCAACTCGCCCGCTCCTCATGCCCTCGTTCTCCGGCGTCGACTTCTACGACATCGAGTCGCTCCTCTCTGAAGAGGAGCGGGCCATCCGCGATACGGTTCGCGCCTGGGTCACGGAGCACCTCATGCCGGTCATCGGGGATTGCTACATCGAAGGCCGGTTTCCCAAAGAACTGATTCCGGGCATCGCCGAGCTGGGCGTGCTGGGAGCGAATCTGCCCGAGGAATACGGCTGCGCGGGCCTCAACAGCGTGGCCTACGGCTTGATCATGCAGGAGCTGGAACGGGGCGACAGCGGGGTCCGCTCCTTCGCCTCGGTGCAGGGAGCGCTGGTGATGTACCCGATCTTCGCCTTCGGCTCGGAGGAGCAGAAGCGCCGCTGGCTGCCGGCGCTCGCTGCCGGGAAGGACATCGGCTGTTTCGGGCTCACCGAGCCCGACTATGGCTCCAATCCCGCCGGGATGATCACTACCGCCCGAGAGACCAAAGACGGCTGGGTGCTGAACGGCAGCAAGATGTGGATCACCAACGGCTCCCAGGCGACAGTGGCCATCATCTGGGCCAAGACCGGCGGCCTTGAGGATTCGAAGTCGGTCCGGGGGTTCATCGTGCCAACCGGGACGAAAGGGTTCTCCGCCCGGGACCAGAAGGGCAAGCTGTCGCTTCGTGCGTCCGACACCAGCGAGCTGGTGTTCCAGGATGTGAAGCTGCCGAAAGATGCACTGATGCCCGGCACCGGAGGGCTCAAGAGCCCACTCATGTGCCTGACCCAGGCCCGATACGGGATTGCCTGGGGCTCCATCGGGGCCGCGATGGCCTGTTACGACGAGGCCGTCCGCTACGCCCGGACCCGGGTGATGTTCGATCGGCCCATCGGCCAGACCCAGATCCAGCAGGTGCGGCTGGCGGAGATGCTGACCGAGATCACCAAGGCTCAGCTGCTGGCGCTGCAGCTCGGGCGATTGAAGGATCGCGGGACGATGCGGCCGGACCAGGTATCGCTGGCCAAGCGCAACAACGTCAACATGGCCTGCGAGTGCGCCCGGGAGACCCGGCGACTGCTCGGGGCCAACGGTATTCTGGTCGAGTACCACTCGATGCGTCACCTGGCCAACCTCGAGTCGGTGTACACCTACGAGGGGACCCACGATATGCACTCGCTCATCCTCGGTGAGTCGATCACCGGCCTGAGCGCGTTCTAGACGGCTGGTTCGGCTCGGCTGCTGGTTGCTCGGCGGCCATGGGGTGTGACGCCCGACCGGGTGCTGCGTATTATCCCACAACATGCCGGATTCCCCCGCCCAACTCGCCGCTCCTGCGGCGGTTAGCCCTGCGCCCGAAGCCCTCTGCCACGCCTGGTACGAGGCCTACGGCCGGGCCGTGTACAGCTATGTCCGCTTTCACCTTCCTTCTGCGGACGCCGCTGAGGACGTTACCGCGGATACTTTTCTGAAGGCCTTCCGGTCGGCGGACCGATTCGACGGGTCGAAGGGCCACCCGCGGGCGTGGATCTTCCGAATCGCTCAGAATACGCTCCGGGACTGGCGGCGTCGGGCACGGCTGCGCCGGCACGTGCCACTGGGCTCGATGCGCGACCTCGCATCGGAGACCCCATCGCCCGAGGAGCGGCTGCTCTGGGAGGAGCAGGTCTCCCGACTGCTGGCGGCGGTGGCCGAGCTCGGGCGGCGGGACCGCGAGATCATCAGCCTGCGCTACGGCAGCGGACTGGACACGGCGGAGATCGCGGAGATGCTGGCCATCCGGGAGTCCGCCGTGCGGACCCGGCTCTGGCGGGCGCTGGCGCGGCTCCGGGTGATCATGGAGGACAGCGAAGAATGAGGGACTCGCCGGACGATCTGCGGGATCTGGATCGGTTGCTCAAGTCGGTGCAATTCGAGCCCCGGGCTTCGCTGGGCGCGGAGGTCGTGGGCCGGTGGCACCGGGGCGAACGGGCCAGGGAGGGTCGGACCCCGCTACGGTACCCCGTGCTCAGGCTCGCCGGCGCGATGCTGCTGCTTGGACTCGCCCTGCTCGTCTCCTGGGTCGTGATGCTCCGGCCGATCGGCGTGGTCACGGTCGATCGTTGCTGTCAGGATCTCGATGGCGGCGGGGAGGCCGACGACGGCCTGCTGGTAGTGACCAAGCGGGGCGTGGCCGTGATGCGGCTCGCCGTCTACGAGGACCGGGATGGCAGCCGGAGTTACACCGCCGGCGACCTGATCCGCTTTGACCGGAATGACCGGCTCAGGGTTGCCGGACCGCTCCAGGTCGGAGCCCGGACGGTCGAGTTCTGTTGTCTCGACTACGACGGCGGCGGCCCGAGCGACGACGCGCTGCTGATCGTGGGTCTGCCACCCGACCGGATCACCATGGCCGCGATCTACGAAGCCCACGGCCCGCCAGGAGCGCCCGTACACCTGCGGTAGGACCCACGGCCACTTCGGCCATGTCCCGCCCGAGACCGGGCGGATTCCCCGAACCAGATTCGCTGACGATGACCCTGATTCGTACGACCAGCGCTCTGCTGGCTCTGGGCCTCGCCGTGCCGCTCGCGGCGCAGGAACCCGACAGCACCGTTCGTGACTCCACCCTCCGTGACCCCACGGTGGTCGAGTTGGCCCCGATTGAGGTCGTCGGCTCGATTCTCGGACCGACCGGTCCCCGGGTGGGTTCGGGCATTCCGGCCCGTACCGCCACCATCGGCCGGGCGGAGATCGAAGCGGTGGAGCCTCGACTGCTGACCGATCTGCTGGTGACCCAGCCGGGCATTTCGAGCTACGACGACCTCGGCGCCAGCTACAAGGTGTCGCTGTCCTCCCGCGGTTTCTACGCCTCGCCGGTCGTCGGCCTGCCGCAGGGCATCTCCGTGTTTCTCGACGGCATCCGCCAGAACGAACCCGACGCGGCCCAGGTGAACTTCGACCTGCTGCCCATGGAGCACGTCTCCCGGGTCGAGCTGCTGTACGGCACCGCATCGCTCCTGGGCCGGAATTCGCTCGGCGGGGCGATCAACCTGGTCTCCAACACCGGCGGCGGCCCCACCCGCGGCGAACTCGAAGTCTCCGGCGGCAGCTATAGCACCTTCGGGGCCGACGGCTCGCTGGCCGGCTCACTGGGCGCCGGCAAATGGAGCTACTACGTCGGCGGCGGGTACGACCGGGAGGACGGCTGGCGACAGGTCACGGGCGGGGAGCAGTACAACGGCTTCTTCAACGTCGGGCGCCTCACCGACCGGTGGGGGATCCGGCTGCAGGGAAACGCGGCGAGGGCCAAGGCCGAAACCGCCGGGTCGCTTCCGTTGAGCGTCTTCCTCAGCCGGCCGGACTCGAACCTGACGCCGAACGACTTCGAGGACCTGAACAACCTGCAACTGGCACTGACCGGCTACCGGCGGTCGTCACGCGGCCAGCTCTCGGTTTCGGCCTACGCGCATCGGCACCGGGCCGAGCGGTTCAACGTCAACCAGGAGGACGCGCCGGACAATCTGGGCCGGTCGCGCAACCGGCTGTTCGGCTCCTCGGTGGACTACCGTTGGGAGCAGCCGCTCGGCGGGTCGCGCCTCGGTCTCCGGGTCGGGGCGGAGGGCTCCACCAGCCGCACCGAGGTGGAGCTGTTCGCGGATTCCGCGAAATTCGGCGGCCCGGTGAACAAGACCACGTTCGTCAAGAGCCCTACCTGGGATCTCGCCGGCTACGCGCTGGCCGATGTCACGATCGGCCGAGTCACCGTTTCCACCGGCGCGAGGTACGACTACGTCCGCGTACCTTTCCAGAACCAGATCGATCCCACCAGCGACACGATCAGTACCTACCAGCGGTTGAGTCCGAAAGGCGGCGTGACGGTAGACGCGGGGGGCGGTCTGTCGGTGTACGGCTCCGTGGGCGCCAGTTTCCGCGCCCCGGCCGTGATCGAGGTGGCCTGCGCCGACGAAGCCGAACCCTGTCCGCTGCCGTTCGCGCTTGGCGACGATCCTCCCATCAACGCGGTGAAGGCCACCACATTCGAAATCGGCGGTCAGCTGGCGATCGGCAATGCGCTGTTCAGCGCCTCCGCGTATCGCACCGACGTCCGGGACGACATCTTCCTGTTCGCGTCCGACTCCACTCCGTCCGGCTCTACCATCGAAGGCTACTTCGATAATCTCGACAAGACCCGCCGGGAAGGTCTCGAGTTGTCGGCCCGGCTGTTCCTCGCGGGAGGGCACTCGCTGTACGCCAACTACGGGTATACCCGGGCCACCTTCCAGAGCCCGGCGGAGGTCTTCAGCATCCGGGAGGACTTCGGCGCCGATAACACCGTCGCACCGGGCGACGAGCTGCCGTTGGTCCCCAAACACCAGTTCAAGCTCGGCGGGGCCTTCAGGCTGCCGGGCGGGTGGTACGCGGGAGCCGATGGGCGGTACATCGGGCGGCAATGGTTCCGGGGCGACGAAGCCAACCAGGAACTCAGGCTCGCCGGCTACTTCGTCACCGATGCCCGGCTGGGCTGGCGCGGCCACGGGTGGGAGATCGTGGCGGTCGGGAATAACGTCTTCCAGAAGACGTACGCCACTTTCGGGACCTTCAACATCAACCAGGGTGCCGGGGACGTGCTGGAGCGGTTCGTCACCCCCGGATACCGGAGGGTGGTGCGGTTGATCATCCGGCGGAACTTCGGCGGCGATGACTGACCGGGCCGCGTTGCCCCCCTGACCTCGGGGCCGCTAGTTTTGGCGCCATTCGTCGCCTGGCCGGGCCGTCACCGTTCCCCGGTCCGGCCGACCATCAGCAGGGTGTCTGAGGTCATCTTCCGCGAGGTCGCCGAGTGCGTATTGCGGTCTGTCTCAAGCGCGTTCCCGACACCACGACCAAGATCGTGATCGGTGGGGACGGCAAGTCCATCGACGAGAACGGGGTCAAGTTCGTTCCCAACCCCTTCGACGAGTATGCGCTCGAGGAAGCGCTCAAACTCAAGGAGGCGGCGGGGACCGGGGAAACGGTGGTGTACTGCGTCGGCGGCGACTCGGCCGCCGAAACCATCCGCACGGCCCTGGCCATGGGCATCGACCGGGGCGTACTCCTCCAGGGCGCGCCTCCGGCCGACGGGCTGGAAGTCGCCCGGGCGCTGGCCGCCGAGCTCAAGGGCGCCGGGTTCGACCTGATCCTGTTCGGCAAGCTGGCGGTGGACGACTACAACCATCAGGTCGGCGTGATGGTGGCCGAGTTGCTCGCGCTGCCGTGCATCAGCTCGGTGGCGCACCTCACGCTGACCGATGGGTCGCTGGAAGCGGAGCGCGAAATCGAAGGCGGGGTTGAAGTCGCGACGGCGATGCTGCCGGCGGTGCTCACCTGCGACAAGGGACTGAATAATCCGCGGCTGCCATCCCTCAAAGGCATCATGGCCGCCAAGAAGAAGCCACTCGAAGTGAAGCCGGCAAAGCTGGGTCCGGGGACCGTCACCACCCTGGGCCTCGCGCTGCCGCCGGATCGCAAGCCCGGGCGGATCGTCGGCGAAGGGGCCGACGCCGTGCCGGCCCTGGTCCGGCTCCTGCGGGAAGAAGCGAAGGTGATCTGATGCCCGTGATTCTGGCCGTCATGGAGCAACGGGACGGCGCCCTTCGCAAGGTATCGCAGGAGGTGGTCTCGGCGGCCCGACGGCTCGGCGACGCGATGGGGGCAAAGGTTGATGCGCTGGTCTGTTCGAGCGGACCCGTGGAGGGCGCCGATCTGGGCCGGTTCGGCGCCGACAGGGTTCTCACGGCGACGCATGCCGATTTCGGACTGTACAATCCCGATGGTTACGCCGCCGCGATCGTCGAGGCGGCCAAGGGCGCGCAGGTGATCGTGTTTGCCGCCACCGCGACCGGCCGCGACCTCGCGCCGCGGGTGGCCGCCAAGCTCGGTGTGGGGCTGGCCACGGACGTGGCCGACATCGCCTTCGAGGGCGGCAAGGTGGTCGTGACCCGTCCGGTCTATGCCGGAAAGGCCTTGCTCCGGGCCCGGCTCGATGCCACCCCGGCGATCCTGTCCATTCGACCGAACACCATGCCGGTGGTCGAGACGCCCAGGGCGGGGACCGCCGCCGCCGCCGCCGTGCCCGCGTTCACTGCCCGGGTTTCAGTGAAGGCGATCAAGGCCCCGGCCGTGGCCGCGCTCGACGTCGCCGAAGCGCCGATCGTGGTGTCGGGGGGCCGGGGCCTCAAGGAACCGGAGCATTTCAAGCTGCTCGAGGAACTCGCGGCCGCCTTCGGCAACGCCGCGGTCGGGGCCAGTCGCGCCGTCGTGGACGCGGGCTGGCGGGACCATGGTGCGCAGGTCGGTCAGACCGGCAAGACCGTCAGTCCCAGCCTCTACATCGCCATCGGGATCTCGGGCGCGATCCAGCACCTGGCGGGCATGCGGACGGCCAAAGTCATCGTCGCAATCAACCGCGACAAGGACGCCCCGATCTTCAAGGTGGCCGACTACGGCATCGTGGGAGATCTGTTCGAAGTGGTGCCGCGACTGACGGCGGAGGTGCGGAAGCTGAAAGAATAGGTGAAAGGTGAAGGGTGAAAGGTGACTGCGCCTCCGCAGCCCCACCATTCACCATTCACCTTTCACCCCCCGACCAACCGTCCGATCCTCCGTACTCCCTCCACCACCTGCACCTCCTCCGGCCCGAACGAGAACCGCACGTACTGTCGGAACCGGGACGGCCGGCCGCTGCGGCGTTTACCCGGATTGATGTCGAAGAACTCTCCCGGCACGCAGATGACCTTCTCCTTGAGCGCCGCCTTGAAGAACGCCATCCCGTCGTTGATTGCGGGGGGCAACGCCGAGACATCGGCCCAGCAATAGAACGTGCCCTCGGGGTCGAGATCCAGCCGCATGCCGGCGGATTCGAGGCCGGCTTTCAGCAGTCCCTTCTTGCGCATGAACGCCTTCCGGATGGCGCCGGTTTCCGCTTCGACGATGGCGGGCGACAGGAGCGGCACGGCCGCGCGCTGGAGCGGCTTGCTGCCGCCCCCGTCCAGGAAGGAACCGCTACTCGACACCGCATCGATGACTGCGCGAGGCCCCACGATCCAGGTGCAGCGCCAGCCCGGATAGCGCCAGTTCTTGGTGAGGCCGTCGAACAGGACGATCGGATCCTTGTCGACGTCGTCCACGTATCGGGCGGCCGAGATCATCGTCTCGTCCTCGGCCCAGAGGTAGTGGGAATAGAATTCGTCGAGCAGCAACGAGCACTGCAGCTCGCGGGCGAGGGCGACCCAGCGCTCGAGCTCGCCCCCCCGGATCACCCGGCCGGTAGGGTTGTTCGGATTGGAGAGCAGCAGGGCGGAGAGCCCGCGCCCGGTGATCTCCCGGCGCAGGTCGTCCAGCGAGAATTGGTACCCGCGGGCGCCATCCAGCAGGATCGGAATGGCGGTAAACAGCTTGAAGATGTCCAGCAGTTCCTCGTAGGCGGTGTAGTCCGGCAGGAAGTGGCCCAGGTTGATCTCGCCCAGCGCCGCCACGGCCCGGGTGAGAGAGGCGCGGCCGCCGCCGCAAATGCAGACGTTTTTCTCGCTGTACTGCGATGGCTTCCCCTGACGGTAGAGGGCGTTGTACAGCGCCGCCACGGCCTGGCGGAGTTCCGGGATGCCCGGCACCGGAGCGTATTCCTGGTCGATCAGCGTTACCGGCACCTGGTCGATCCGGGGCGGCGCCCCGGGAAGCGGACCGGTTTCCGGCATGCCCTGGCCCAGATTGCACCAGTCCGGGTGCCCGTGCCGATAGCCGGCCCGCGCCGCCTCCGCCATGACGTAGATGACCCCTGTGAAGGGGACCGTGCGGAATCCGGGGATCTGAGGCGCGTGCATGTGGGCGGCCGGAGCGGGTAAGAGGGCAGGCACGATCGCGAATCAGCGAGATCTCGAGGCCTGATTATAACGTGGTCCGGCCGGCCGGTTCCCGCCGTCATGCCCGTCCGCCTTATATTCCGCGACCTCGCCGGCCAGCTCAAGGAGTCGTCTTCCGTGACCCTGATTTTGCCGCGGCGGCATCAGCCTGAGCTGCCGCTCGATCAGCTGATCGTCACCCAGCCCCCCTCGACCGACGCGCTCGAAACGGACGTCCTGTTCGTGGGCGCCGGCCCCGCCGGCCTTGCCGGGGCCATCGAACTCGCCCGACTGGCGCGGCAGGCTCCGCCGGAACGCCCGGATCTGTCGGGAATCACGATTGGAGTGCTGGAAAAGGCCGGCAGTCTCGGCGAGCACAATCTGTCGGGCGCGGTGGTAAATCCACGCGCCCTCCGCGAACTGTTCCCCGAACTCAAGGACGGCGACTTCCCGTTCCGGCAACGGGTTGAGGACGAGTCGGTCTACCTGCTGTGGGAGACCGGCTCGCTGCCGCTCCCGACCCCGCCGACCATGCGGAACCACGGCTACTACACTGCGTCGATCTGTGAGCTGGTTCGCTGGCTGGGGGAGAAGGCTGAAGGACTCGGGGTGAACCTGTTCCCCGGCTTTCCGGCGGAGGCCCTGCTGGTCGAGGGGCGGGCGGTGAAGGGGATCCGGACGACCGCCACCGGTCTCGACCGGAACCGCCAGCCGACCGTCAATTACCAGGAACCGACGGACGTGACCGCGAAGGTCACCGTGCTGACCGAGGGCACCCGCGGCACGCTCGGCCAGGCGTATCGTGCCTGGCAGGGGATCGGCTCGGAGAATCCACAGATCTTCGCGCTCGGCGTCAAGGAGGTCTGGCGGGTCCGGCGGCCCCTTGGTCGGGTCATTCACACCCTGGGCTGGCCGCTGCCTCGCGACGCATTCGGCGGGAGTTTCTTCTATCCCCTCGGTGAGGATCTGGCGGCCATCGGACTGGTCGTAGGGCTGGATTATGCCGAGGCCAATCTCGACGTCCACGTGCTGCTGCAGCGGCTCAAGCAGCACCCGCTGGTGCGGCCCTGCCTCGAAGGGGGTGAGCTCCTCGAATGGGGCGCCAAGACCATTCCCGAAGGCGGGTTCTACGCTCTCCCGACGCGCTCGTCCGGCGAAGGACTCCTGATGGCGGGAGACACCGTCGGCCTGGTCGATGTCCCCTCGCTCAAGGGGATCCATTACGCCATGCAGTCGGGCATCTTCGCGGCCCGGGCCGCCTTTCAGGCCCTGACCAACGGCGACCTGACGGCAGCCAGCCTGGCGAGTTACGATCGTTTGGTGCGGGAGAGCTACATCGTCGAGGACCTCCGCCGCACCCGCAACATGCGGCTGGCCTTCAAGGAGGGATTCGTCGCCGGCGGGCTCAAAGCGGCTCTGCTGACCCTCACCGGCGGTCGTTTCCCCGGAGGACGGATCGCGATGCACGCGGACGCCGAGCGCTTGCGTCAGCCCGCACGGGCGAGCAGTGACGCCGCCGAGCCGCCGTTTGTTCCCGACGGGTCGCTGACCTTCAGCAAGGTGGACGCGGTTTTCAAGTCCGGGAACGCGACCCGGGACACCGTGCCTCAGCACCTGGTGGTGGGTCCCGAGGTGAGTGGCGACGTCGCAGACTTCTATTCCCATCTCTGCCCCGCCGGCGTGTACGAGCGGCAGGGGGACCAGCTCCGGGTCAACGCTCCGAACTGTGTGGATTGCAAGGCGACCGACGTCCTCGGCCCGCGTTGGACCCCGCGCGAAGGGGGCAGCGGGCCGAAGTACCGGATGATGTGAGTGGGCAGGCCGGGAACCCCTTGCGGTGACCGGCGCACCGCCGTACCTGCGAGCTGATAGCTGATAGCTGATAGCTGATAGCTGATAGCTGATAGCTGATAGCTGATAGCTGATAGCTGATAGCTGATAGCTCTCAGCTGACAACCGACTGCCGACCCCAACCATGTCCCAACCTTACCGGTTCACCCGGCGACGGTCGCGCGCCGTCAGCGACAGCGCCCTGGTCCCCCCAGCTCCCGAGCGCGGCGGATGGCGGCGTATCCTGGCGCCTCCCGACCCGCTCCACATGGATGCCGGCGCCGAAGGGGAAATGCTGGTCGCGCGGGTGCGCACCGTCCTGATCCTGCTGCTCCTGCCCGTTCCGGTCATCAACCTCCTGCTGAACCCGCAGATGATGGCCGGCCTGGTCGGGATCGTCACCTGCCTCGCCGCACTGTGGTTCTCGCTCGGGGTCCAGGCCGTTCTGCGCCGCGACTTCTACCGCACTTGGCTGGGCCTGGCCACGAGCCTGCTGGACGTGACGCTGGTGAGCGCCGCATTGAGCGCGTTCCTACTGCTGGGCGAGCCGATCAGCGCCGTCAACAGCCGACTGCTGTTCGAAGTCTACTTCCTGGCGCTCGGCGCGACCGCCCTGCGTTACGACGCCCGGATCAGCGTGGCGGCGGGTGTCGCCGCGATCGTTCAATACCTCGCCCTGGTGCTCTGGGCCGATGCCAACTACAACCTCCACGATCCCCGGCTCGACCTGCGCGGCGGCGGCGCCTTCGATTGGGCCACGCAGGTCTCCCGGCTGATCCTGCTGGCGGTGGCCACTCTGCTCGCGGCCGCCATCGTCGTGCGGAGCCAGGGACTCCGCCAACAGTCCCGCAGCGATCGGCTGACCGGGCTCCCCAACCGGAGCTACTTCGACGAGCGGGTGCAGGCGGAACTGTCGCGCGCCCGGCGCTACGCCGAACCGGTAGCGTTCGCGATGATCGACATCGATCACTTCAAGCGCTACAACGACACCTGGGGCCACGCCGCCGGCGACGTGGCACTCCAGCTGGTGGCCCAGGCCATTCTGGACGCCACCCGGGAAAGCGATCTCGTAGTCCGATACGGCGGCGAGGAGTTCGTGGCGCTATTCCCCGGCATGGATTCGGCCGATGCCAGTGAACGGGTGGAGCAGATCCGCCGCTCGGTGGCGGATCTCAGGATCCCGATCCCACGGCGGACCGAGGTCGGTGGCGTGACCATCAGCGCCGGCATCGCGACCTACGGCTACGACGGCACCAATGCAGAAGACCTGCTGGACCGGGCGGACGCCAGACTGTTTCAGGCCAAGGAAGGCGGCCGGAACCTGGTGGTCGGGCCACCGGCGGAAGCCCGGGCCGTCGAGCCAGCGAGCCGGCCCAAGAGCCGTCCCCGCGAGAATACGTAAAGTATTAATTGACAATGGCTTATAATGGTGACCGACGGCACGGCCACAGCCCAGCCATGGCCCCCAGATTGGGAGTTGCCTGGATGGGAGAATCGGCGCCAGATGGCCCGGTTCTTTCATCGTCAGGAAGCTCTCGATACGACTGGCGACAACAACGGCCACGGTGTCCATGCGCCCAACGGATGTCCTGCTGCTGTCGACTGCGCTTGCCCTCGGCGCCTGTACCGCAACCTCCAAGGACGGCGGTGGGGGGAGCGGAGGGCCGGGGCCGAGCGGCGATCTCCAAATCCAGGTAGGTGGCTTGCCGGCAGGCACGGCGGCGCGGGTCACCGTCACCGGTCCGCAGGCCTTCAACCGGACAGTGACGGCGACCAGCCAACTCTCCGGTCTCCCGGTGGGAGTCTACCGCGTGGTGGCCGGCCAGGTGAGCGCCCAGGGACAGACGTGGACTGGTCAACCCACGCCCGACAGCACCACGGTCGGCGCGGGCGACACGGCGGCCGTGACGGTCACATACACCGGTGGGGCGGCGACCTCGCTGAACCTGACCGTAGCCGGGACGCAGCTCATCCAGAGCGCGCAGCGCGCCGACGGGACGGTCCCCATGGTGGCCGGCCGCGACGCCCTGCTCCGGGTGTTCGTGACCGCCAATGGCGCCAATAGCGCGCGGCCGACAGTGCGGGTGCGTTTCTTCAGCGGCGGGAGTGTGGTTGATTCGGTCGACCTGGCCCCGACCGCTTCCCAGGTCCCGCAGTCGGTCGACACGGCCTCGCTCGCCGGTTCCTGGAATGTCCTGCTCCCGGCCGGTCGGGTGATCGGGGGCCTCGGCTATCAGGTCGAACTGGACCCAGGGGACCTGGTGGCCGAGACCGACGAGACCGACAATGCCTGGCCCGCCGGAAGCACGGTGCGGGCGGTGCCGGTGCAGAACGTGCCGCCGCTCGATCTCCGATTCGTGCCGGTCACCCAGTCGGCCAATAATCTCACTGGCAGAATCAGCGGCTCGAATCAGGACGCCTTCGTGGCGACCACCAGGCAGATCTTCCCCCTGTCCACGGTCAATGTCGACGTCCGCACGGCTTTCACGACCAGCGCCCCGGTCCTCACCTCGGACGACAACAACAACGCCTGGGGACAGGTCCTCAACGAGACCAGCGCGCTGCGGAGCGCCGACGGGAGCAGCAGACACTACGTCAGCATCGTGCAGGTCACTTACGGCGGCGGCATCGCGGGACTGGGTTGGGTGGGCGCCCCGGGCTCGGTGGCGTGGGACAAGCCCTCCAGCGCGCCCGGGGTCATCGCCCACGAAGTCGGGCACAACTTCGGGCTGCGCCACGCCCCGTGCGGCAGCCCCTCCGGCCCGGATCCCAACTACCCCTACGCCGGAGGGGAGATCGGGAGCTGGGGTCTGGATCTTCCGGCGCTTGCCCTCAAGCTCCCGGCGACCCATCGGGACCTGATGAGCTACTGCAGTCCGTCGTGGATCAGCGATTACAACTATCTCGCGGTGCTGAACCGCCGGGGTTCGGCGCCTGCCATCCAGCCCGCGTCCGAAGCGTCGACCGAAGGCCTGCTGGTGTGGGGACGGATCCGCGCAGGACGGGCCATCCTCGAACCGGCATTCGTCGTGAATGCTCCGGCACGGTTGCCCGCCAGGTCGGGACCGAACCGGCTGGCCGGGTACGATGCGGCGGGCAACCCGCTGTTCTCGCTTGCCTTCGAAGGAGAGGAGGTGCTCGACCTTCCGGGGGGCGCCGAGCGCCAGTTCGTCTTCGTACTGCCGCTGGCTTCGGCGGAGCGCGACCGGCTCGCGAGTCTGCGGCTCACCGGCAGCGGACTTACGGCCCTCCGCTCCGCCCCTGTCGCGGCCGGGGTCGCTTCCCGGCTGGCGGGGTCGGTGCCTGAAGTGCGGGCAGTCACCACCGGAGCCGGTACGGAGATCCGCTGGGACGGGGTCTACCCCATGGCCATCATCCGGGACGCCCGGTCGGGAGAGATCCTCGCTTTCGCACGGGGCGGGACCGGACGCCTCCCCGCCTCGTCGGCGCTCCGGGTCGAGCTTTCCGATGGCGTTGGCAGCCGCCCCGGGAAGGTCAGCGCTCGCCCAGCACCTTGATGATCACCCGCTTCCGCCGCTGGCCGTCCCACTCGCCGTAAAACACCCGTTGCCAGGGGCCCAGGTCGAGAGCGCCCTCGGTCACGGGCACGATCACCTCGTGGCCGATCGTGAGGCTCCTCAAGTGGGCCGCGGCGTTGTCCTCTCCGCTCTCGTTGTGCCGGTATCGCCCCGGGTCCCACGGGGCGATCGTGTGTTCCAGCCAGTGCAGGATGTCTTGCCAGAGTCCCGATTCGTGGTCGTTCACGAACACCGAGGCGCTGATGTGCATCGCCGAGACCAGCACGAAGCCCTCACGGATGCCGCTCGCCTTGACCTGTCCGGCGACCTCGTCGGTGATATCGATGATTTCCTGGCGCTGTTTCGTCTGGAACCAGAGGTAATGGGTGTGGAACACGGCAGCCTCCGTGGGGGCGCGGTTTCTGGTGGTCCGGCTCCGGCTCAGCCTCCGGCAGTCGGAGCCCGGGACTGATCGGGGAGTGAGCAGCTTTCCCGCCTTCCCGCGTTCATATCTGCAGTGTGGCGCGGAGGCAGCAGGTCCTCCGGGCGGGACCGGCCCGAGGTAGTCTGATACCCGTCGGGAGAGTATTCTAGGGGGACGCAGCCGTAGCCCGAGCCGAAGGTTCCGGAGAGAATGCCTACCCAAGCCGCCTGCCAATCCTGCGGACACCCGGTCGCCACGGGCGCGCGGTTCTGTCAGAACTGCGGGGCGGACGTCTCCCAGGAACAGGACATGCTGGCCACGATGTCCTACACGCCTACCTCATCCGGCCCCGCGCGCCGGAGTTCGCATGAGTCGGTGCTCGAGCTGCTGCGCGAGGAGACGCTCGGCGAGTACGAGATTCTGGGGGAGCTGGGCCGGGGTGGCATGGCCACGGTGTACCTGGCCCACGACATCTCGCTCGACCGCAAGGTCGCCATCAAGGTCATGGCCCCCTCCCTCATGGACGAGGGCCTGGCAGAGCGCTTCCGGCGCGAGGCCCGGACCGCGGCGGCGCTGAACCACCCCCACGTCATCCCGATCTACGCTGTTCGCGAGCGGGCGCCGCTGCTGTTCTTCGTGATGAAGTTCATTCCCGGGCAATCGCTCGATCCGATTCTCAAGACCATGGGCAAGATGCCTATACCCATGGCCCAGGTCATCCTCGCCCAGGCGGCGGGAGCGCTGGGCTATGCCCACCGCCGGGGGGTGATCCACCGGGACGTGAAGCCGGCCAACATCATGCTCGACGAAGAGGGCTGGGTGGTCATGACTGATTTCGGCATCGCCAAGGTGTCTACCGCCACCGGCCTCACGATGACCGGGGTGACCGTCGGCACGCCAGCCTACATGAGCCCTGAGCAGTGCCTCGGCAAGGAGGTCACCGGCGCGTCGGATCAGTACTCGCTCGGCGTCGTAGCGTATGAAATGTTGACCGGCACCAAGCCGTTCCAGGCCAACACCGCCATGGCGATGATGTACGCTCATTTCAACGAGGAACCGAAACCGATCCTGGAAATCCGGCCGGATGTGCCGCCCGCGCTGGCCGCCAGCGTAATGCGTATGCTCTCCAAGGATCCCGACAAACGTTTGCCCAAGATCGACGATGTGTTCGGCGCGCCTTCGCTGGCCCACGACGACCCCACCCGCCAGCAGCTGGTATCGCTGGCGCTCACCAGCCCGAACGCGACCATCGCGTCGCGGATCAGCACGCCGACTAGCCCGGTGCCTCCGGCGCGCCGGAGCACTACCACCCGGCCCCCCGCCACGACCACCCCGCCGACCGAACCGATGACCCCGGCCACGCCCGCCGGGGGCGGATCGCCACCTCCCGTGGACCCACCTCCGTCGGGAGTGGACCTCGCCGGCGAGGCTACCCGGCCGTTGCCGCGTGAGGCCGCCCCGGCCCCCGCCCGCCGCACCGCCGCGCCTCCCGCCGCCCCTCGACCCACGGGCAAGGTTGTGCCGTCGGCCAAACGGCGGTCCTGGATCCCCTGGGCGGGTGCTGCGGCCATCGGCGGTTTGGTGCTGACGCTGGTCCTGGTTCGTTCGACCGCCAAGTCACCGGCCAATCAGGTGGAGCCGATCGACTCGGTCACGATCCCCGTGGGACCGAGCGACAACGTGCGGGTTCCGTCGGGAGGGACCCAGCCAGCCGATACCGCGCGCCCGACGCTCGATACGGCAGGCAGGCAGCCTGAGCCGCCCAAGCCGCCCGAAGTGATCGCGTCGGTCGGGCGCATCCAGATCCAGCCGGCCCGCCTCGCACTCGAGGCCGGCCAGTCCGCCTCGCTGGCCCTGCAACTCTGGGCCGCAGACGGCTCGCCCATCCGCGAGCCCCGGGAGACTCGCTGGACCAGCTCGGTCCCGGGCGTGCTTGCGGTTGGGGCTGATGGGACCGTACGCGGGGTCCGAGCCGGCCGGGCTACCGTCACGGCCACGGTGAACGGGAAGAAGGCGACGGCGACGATCGAGGTCCGGGCCCCCGCGCCGCCTCCGGCCACCGCTCCGGCGGTCGCGGCGGTAGCGACCGTGACGGTCACGCCCACCGCAGTGACGCTCACCGCCGGTCGCACCGCCCAGCTGCAGGCGGTGCTCCGGGACGCGCGGGGCAACCTGCTCGAGTCCCGGCCGATCAGCTGGACCTCGTCCTCTTCGGCGGTGTCGGTCGCACCAACCGGGCAGGTGCAAGGGTTGGCGCCGGGCACCGCGGTCGTGACCGCGACCGTCGATGGCCGCTCGGCCAGCGCCACGATCACGGTGCCGCAGCTCCCGGTCGCCAGCGTGAGGCTGACGGCACCATCGGGGCCGCTCAAGCCCGGCGACTCGTTCCAGCTCAGCGCGTCGGCGCATGATGCAACGGGCGCCGCCCTGGAGGGCCGTACGGTCGCCTGGAGCAGTGGCAGCCCCGAGGTGGCGACGGTCGCCGCCGGGCGGGTAGTGGCCCGTGCTCCGGGGAGCGCCGAGATCACCGCGACCGTCGAGGGCCAGAAGGCCACGGTGAGGGTGGTCGTCGCCAGCCCCGCGCCTGATCCGGCCGTCGTGGCCCGGGAGCTCGATCGCCAGCTGGACGCGTTCGTCGATGCGCTCAACCGCCGCAACATGACGCTCCTGCGCCGGGCGTATCCCGGGCTGACTTCAGCCGAGGAAACCCGCTGGAAGGGGATGCTCGAGGAAAAGAGCCTCACTCGGCTGGAGGCCAGCCGGGGGGGGACGCAGCCGCCGCAGATCGAGGAGAAGGCCGCCGAGGTCCGCTTCACGCTGCGCCTCAGGCTGCAGAGCGCGGGCGCGCCCGTCAACGAGTTTACAACCAACTATCGCGGCCTGTTCGAACATGACGGCGGCACCTGGGAGCTCCGGCGCCTGGTCCAGGTGCCGTAGTCCGGCGGCCGCGATGGCCGCGTTTGACAACTCCTTGGTGAGGCCTACATTGGCTCACCGATCCCCTCAGGAAGCGGTGTCATGAACTTCCGCCTGTCCTTCGGTCTGGTTGCAGCCATCCTCGGAGGTGGCTTCGTCGCTTCCGCGTGCAGCGGGGACTGTCCGAATTGTCCCGGCCAGCCCGCGATCCTGCTGATCTCGCCGGGTACACCCTCCGTGCTGCCCAATCGCGGGGTGCAGCTGCGGACCGAGGTTCTGGATTCGAAGGGCCGCCTGCTCTCGGGACACCCGACGACCTGGCAGTCCCTCGACGCCGGGTTCGCCACGGTGGACGATACCGGTTTCGTCTCGGGGCTCGCGGTTGGAACCGCCCGCATCGTCGCCCAGGCCGCCGGCCTCAGCGACACCGCACCGGTCGCGGTGGTCACCGTGTCGACCTTCTCGGCTCAGGTGTACCCCGTCATGGCGGCAAGCTGCGCCCTCGGCGGTTGTCACGTGGTCCCGGGACCCAACCCCAACCTCAGCAGCCAATCGGCGGCGTACGCGGCGCTGCTCGACCAGACGATTCCCAGGGTTCGGGTGTTCGCGGGGGATACGGTGGCGGGGGAACTGTTGCGGCGCCTCCGGGGGGACACCAGCCTGGTGATGCCGCCCCAGAGGGAATTCGACCAGCTCGAGCCGGGGAACTACGACCTGATTGCCCTGTGGATTGCCCAGGGGGCGCTCAACAACTGATAAAGGCCGCCTAGAAGTTGTAGGCGGCTCCTCCCGTCCAGACCACGTTACCGCGGATCCCGCCGTTGTTGAGCGGGATCAACGCGTTGGTAATCAGCGTGATTCCCTTCCCGGTGAGGAACTTGAATCCGAACGAGCCGTCCAGCAGGTTGTCCGGGCGGTTCGGGATGTTGGTCGGCGTCACCCGCCGGACGGGGGCCGGCAGGGTATAGGTCACCGGTCCCGGAATGGGCAGCGGGTCCTTGTTCGCCTGCCACTGACCGATGATGTCGACCGCGAGCGTCGTTCCGCTCCCCAGCAGGTGGTCGAAGCCGACCGTGGTAAGCACCGCGTCGGTCAGGGCGTCACCCTTCCGGTACAGGTACCCGACATTCAGGTGCGGGGAAAAGTTGCCGAACCGGGCCGAGGCAATGCCCAGCGCGCGCAGAGCGAATTCACCGGCACCCAGAAACTCATTCTCATCGCCCGTCGGGAACCGGCCTTCGGCCAGAATGCCTACGGCCCCGCGGTCGCTCCCTCCCAGATTGATCTTGAGCCGGGCCGCCACGTCGCCGATTCCGGTGGCGGTGCCGCTCACCGCGGCGCCGGCGGTAAACTGGGGATTGGCCGCGGTTCCGAAGAAATGCGGGGAGGGAGTGGTAAACGGCTGCAGCCGGGCGATGCTTCCACCCTTGAGGTCCGCACGCACCAACGGCAGCGCCACGCCCAGGTCGATCCGGTCGGTGAGGCCATAGGTGATGTAGAGGGATGCGACCTGGAGATTCAGGTTGAGCGACGTATTGACCACGATCACATCATTCTCGAAGGTGGGGCTCCCGAGCGCGCTGTCGAGCGGCAATGGCCCGCCGCCGGGGCAGGCCTGTCCCGGGGTGGGCTCATCGCCGGTGGCGCGACAGATATTCTGATGGGTGAAATTGAAGGCGATGTTGTCGAGCGGCACGCCCCGGACCGAGGTGAACTCGACGCCGGTGACGTTCGCCCCGATGAGCCACCGCCCCCGCCCCAGCGTCTGCACCCGTTCGCCGAAAATGGGCCCGGCGGAGCTCGACGTCGGCACCGGCACGCCGCCCACGATGCTGAACGTGATGCCGCTGGTGGCGGTGCTGATCGGCACGTTCGAGACACCCACGGCGATCGCCCCGGAAAGGAATTCGAGCAGGTTGGCGGTTCCGGTGGTGGCGGAGGCGATGTAGTGGTCGCCGTGTTCGGAGGCGCTCACCGAGCTGTTGAGGCACAGGGCGTCCTCGCACTCTCCGAACCGGAACAGATCGGGGATCAAGTCCCTGAGCCCCGATCCCTCCGAATGCTGCGCGGCGAGCGGCGATACGACCAGGCCCGTGAGCACCAGCAATCGGGCCGCACGAAGGACGGACATAGGCACCTGGGAGGGGTGAGGGTAGCGAGACTATGATATCGGCCGCGGGAGGTCGGCGCAAATGGGCGGCTCGGCGACTCGGCGGCTTGGCGGCTCGTTGTGAAAGGGAAAGCCGCGCTCGATTGCACCGGCCCGATGAGAATTCGGTAGGCCCCCAGGGGAGGGCCTTCGCATCTTGGCTCATGCCGAAGACAACCGTTGCGGCTCCGCTTGCGAAACCGTACGAGCGGCTCGACGCGTGGCAATCGTGCCATGAGCTGGCGCTGGTGATCTACCGGGCGACCCGGAAATGGCCGGCCGAGGAGCGCTATGGCCTGGTGAGTCAGGCGCGCCGCGCGGCCGTGTCCGCGGCGGCGAACCTTGCGGAGGGTACGGCCCGACAAGGAACCCGGGAGCTGAAGCGGTTCGTAGAGATCGCGCTCGGTTCGCTCGCCGAGGTGGAATACCTGGTGACATTGGCGGGAGACATCGGGGTTGTCGACACCGAAGAGCAGCAGCTGCTACGCGGGTTCGTTGACCGTGCGGGCCAGTTGACTGGGGGACTGCACCGGGCCTTACGCAAACGCACCGCCTGAATTCCCTTGGCCGAGCCGCCGAGCCGCCGAGCCGCCTATCGCAACAACTCCTCCAGCCGCACCGCCGTGTCCGTCTGCGCGTCCCGGTACTTCACGATGACGGGCGCGTACAGCGAGATCCCCATCTTCCGTCCGACGCCTCCGGTCACCGGCCGCGCCCCCGGCACCACCACCGCTCCGGCCGGGATCTCGAGTGGCCGATCGGCCTCGCGGCGGTAGCTGGTTTCCTTGACCAGATCGAACACCACGGTGCCTCCGGTCAGGATGGTGCCCGGCGCGAGGACCGCGCCCGCGCGGACGATCGTCCCTTCGTACACACCCGAGCTTCCACCGACCAGGACATCGTCCTCGATGATCACCGGCATCGCGCCCACCGGCTCGAGCACCCCGCCGATCTGGACCCCGGCGGAGAGGTGCACCCGCTTGCCGATCTGGGCGCAGGAACCGATGAGCGCGTGGCTGTCGATCATGGTGCCTTCGTCGACGTACGCGCCGGCGTTCACGAACGCCGGCGGCAGCACCACGGTGCCCGGCGCCAGATACGCTCCATCCCGGATCGAGGTGCCGCCGGGTACGATCCGGACCCGGTCGGCCAGCGAGAACTGCTTCAGCGGCCAGGTGTCCTTGTCGTAATACGGGAACGGCCCGCCCCGGGCCGCCGGAACGACACTGCCGATGCGGAATCCCAGCAGCACACCGGCCTTGACCCAGGCGTTGACGCGCCAGGCGCCGTCGTCCTGCCGTTCAGCCGCGCGCATCGTGCCGGCGTTGAGTCCCGCCTTGAGCCGCTCGAACGCCCCGAGGGCAGCCGACTCCTGCCCCTTGGGGATGCCCTCGGCCGCGAAGCGCAGCAGTGCCGCCTCCAGCTCGGTGGTGCTCATCGGGCGGCCACTTCGGCCGGTTCCACTCCCGCAGCCCGGAGCGCCGCCAAGAGCGGCGGGCGGCGCTGCTCCGACAGCGGCACGAGCGGCAGGCGCAGGACGTTCTCAATGCGGCCCATCGCGGCCAGCGCGGCCTTGACCGGTGCTGGATTGGTTTCGAGAAAGTTCGCCTCGAGCAGCGGCAGCACGTCGTAGAGGCTCTCCCGGGCCTCGGAGAACCGCCCCTGCAGGCAGCTCCGCACCAGCCGGCTCATCTGCCGGGGGATCTCGTTCGCGGCCACGGACACGAGACCGTCGCCACCGGCGGCGAGGATGGCGAGCGTCATCCAATCCTCACCGGAGAGCACGGCCAACCCCTCTGGCCGGCCGAGCAGCAGATGCTGCACCTGAGCGAGATCGCCCGAGGACTCCTTGATCCCGACAATGTTGGGATGCTCCGACAGCCGCAGCACCGTGTCGGGTTTCATGTTCACCGCGGTGCGGCCGGGCACATTGTACAGGCAGACCGGTACGCCAGCCGCATCGGCCACGGCCGTGAAATGGCGGACCAGCCCTTCCGGCGTCGGCTTGTTGTAGTACGGCGTGGCCGACAAGAGCCAGGTGACGCCCAGCTCGCTCATGCGGCGCGCTTCCTTCACCGCCTCCCGGGTGTCGTTGTGGGTTGCCCCGGCCATGACGGGCACCCGGCCGCGGGCCGTCTCGACGACCGTCGTGACGACCAGCCGCCGCTCCTCGGGAGAAAGGGTCTGGGCCTCGCCGGTGCTGCCGCACGGCACGAGGAATTCGATCCCCTCCTCGATCTGCCAGTCCACCAGCTTTCGGAGCGCCTCGACATCCACGTCCTGGTCCCGCGTGAATGGTGTCACGATCGCGGTCCCGCATCCCCTCAGCGCGGTGGTCATGGCTCCTCCCCGAACAGCATCTGGTCGAATGTGAAGACACCCTGGCGGCCCGCCAGCCACTCGGCCGCCTGGAGGGCGCCGGCGGCGAACGCCAGCCGGCTTCGGGCGGTGTGCTCCAGCCGCACGGTCTCGAACGGGGCGTCGAAAACCACCTCGTGCGTGCCCGGCGCATGGCCGCCGCGCACACTGGAGACCGGAAAGGCGCGGTCGGCATCGGCGGTCCGCAGCAACTCGTGGAGACGCACCGCGGTGCCGGATGGGGCGTCCCGCTTCGCCCCATGATGGGTTTCCACCACCAACGCCTCGAACTCCGGCCGGGCCGCGAACCGGCGGGCGAGGTCTCCCGCCGCGCGGAGGAACAGCTGGACGCCGACCGAGAAATTGGGGCTGTGAAGGAGAGCCGTGCGGTGAGCGGTGACCGCGCCGGCGACTTCGGGCAACCGGTGCAGCCAGCCGGTGGTGCCGGAGACCGTGGGGATGCCATGAGTCGCGAGTCGGATCAGGTTGTCGGCGGCGGCGTCCGGCCGGGTAAACTCGATGGCCAGGTCGGCGCCGCGGAGTCGATCGGGGGTCAGGGCGCCGCCATCGCGGTTCTCGGTCCCGGCGACCACTGTGTGAATGACGTGCCCGCGCTCCGCCGCCAGCCCCTGGACTGCGCGGGCCATCTTCCCGTCTCCCACGAAGGCGAGCCGCATGAGCGTCATCCCGGCCAGGGGCGGCGCGTCGGTCGTGTCACCGGGCCACCCCGCGGCGCACCAGCAGCTCGGCGTTCTGGAGCGCGGCACCGGCCGCGCCGCGCATGGTGTTGTGGGAGAGCAGGACCAGACGGAGATCGAGAAGGTTGCAGCGGCGGACCCGGCCGACCGTTACGGTCATGCCGTCGCCGCGATCGAGGTCGAGCCGCGATTGCGGCCGGTCGGCCCGGCGATCCACCTCCAGCGGGCGCGCCGGGGTCGACGGCAGCTCGGCCACTTCGGCCGGGCCTCGAAAGTCCTCCAGGACGGCGACCGCCTCGTCGGGTGTCACCCGTCGGCCGAACCCGACCGAGACCACTTCCAGATGACCGTCGACCACCGGCACCCGGTTGGTGTGTGCGCTGACGCTGATCGGCGCCTCGGTAACGCCGGGCCCTTCGAGCCGGCCCAGGATCTTCCGGGTCTCGATCTCCATTTTCTCTTCCTCGCCTCCGATGAACGGGATGACATTCCCCAGTGCGTCCAGTGAGGGCACGCCCGGATAGCCCGCTCCGCTCACCGCCTGCATGGTGGCGACGAAGACCTTCTCCACGCCAAATGCCGAGTGCAGCGGGGCCAGGGCGAGCGCCAGGCCCGCGGTGGAGCAGTTCGGATTGGCGACGATGCCACCCTCCCAGCTCCGGTCCCGCTGCTGTCGGCAGAGCAGGTCAAGGTGATCGGGGTTTACCTCCGGAATGACCAGCGGAACGTCCGGCTCCATCCGGTGAGTCTTGGTATTGGTCACCACGAACTTCCCTGCGCGGGCGAAGGCCTGTTCGACCTCCCCGGCGATCTCGGCCTCGATGGCGGAAAAGGCGATCCGGCCGGGAATCGACGGTTCGGCCCGGAGTACCGTCATCCCGGCCACCCGCTCGGGAATGGGGACGGACTCCCGCCAGCGAACCACCTCGCCGTAGCTCCGGCCGGCGCTCTGCTCCGAGGCCGCGATCGACGCGATCTCGAACCACGGGTGGGCGGCCAGCAAACGCACGAACCGCTGACCGACGGTGCCGGTTGCGCCGAGGATGGCAACGGGAATCTTGGCGGACATCGGGTCTCCGGTGACAGGCATCGAGGCGTCAGGGCGTCGGGGCGTCAATCAGGTCACTCGCCAGCTTCACGTACAGCTCCACACCCTGAACCAGCTCCGACTTGGCGATCCGCTCCTCGGTGGTGTGTGCGACCCGGATCGTTCCGGGTCCGAGCTGATAGCGTGCTCCCCAGGATGCATGAAAGGCGAGGTCGCTCGCGAAGCCGACCACCGTCGTGGCCCAGCCCGCCGGCGGCGGGGCGGTGTTCTTGTAAGCGGGGAGCTCGGTCGGGAACGTCACCGTCACCTCCGGCGCGGCGCACGCGGCGACTTCGGTTCTGAGCCCTTCGGACGGTCCGACCAGCCGCATGAGCAGCTCCGCCCGGGCCGTGGCCGGGATGACGTTGGGCGCCACCCCACCGCGGACGATCCCGATGTTCAGCGATCCCGACCCGAGCAGCGGGTCGACCGGAAGGGGCAGACGCCGCAGCCGCTCCAGCGTATCCAGAATCGGGAGCATCGCCGAGCGGCCCTCATCGGGATACGCCGAATGGGCCGCGCGGCCGGTGCACTCCAGCACGATCTTGAGCGATCCTTTCTGCCCGATCGACAGCCGGTTCTCCGTCGGTTCTCCGTTGATCAGGTAGCGCCCCTTGGGCCCCAGTGCGTGGGCAATCTGGGCTCCGTCCGAGCCGTTCTCTTCGCCCACGACGAACAGCAGTCCGATCCTCCGCTCTCCCTCCGACGCCAGCCGTTCCGCGGCCGCGATCATGGCCGCGGCAAGCCCCTTCGCATCGCAGGTGCCGCGCCCGTGCAGGTGAGTCGCATCCTCCCGGAGCGGCACGTGGGGAGGGACGCAATCGAGGTGGGTGGAGAACACCACCTCCGGCGGCTCGCGCCAGGCGTAGAGGTTGTCCCGGCCGGCGGTCACCGGCTGGCGGACAATCTGATAGCCGAGACCCCCGAGCAGCCCCGCGAGCAGGTCGACGGCCGGCCCCTCATGGCCGGTCGGGGTCTCCAGGCTCACGAGCTCTCTGGTCAGCGCGATTGGATCGATCACCCAGGCTCCCCGGTGGTGTCTGGACCCCAAAGCGAAACGCCCCGCCATTCCATCGCGGCGGGGCGTCAGGGTTCAGTCAGGCACACAATGTCAGACTGGCCGTCGCTCGCCGCGCTCGGACTGGGGCTTCCTGGTGCGCTTGGTGGTGCCCGGGAAGGGCGCGGGAGCGAGTTGCATGGCCCTAAAGTATGGGAGGGCCGAGGTGGCCACAAGGCCGGACTGCCGTCGCCCGGCCGGATCCGGCCGCCCTCACGCGGCCGCCTGCTCTGCAGCCCGGGCCGCGGCCTGCCCCTTGGCCACGTCCACGAAGTGGAGCAGGGCCCCTCCCACGACAAAGAACGCCGCCACCGAGAGAATGGCCACCCGGGACGAACCGGTCACGATGATCACCTGCGCGAACAGCGCCGGCCCGAAGATCCCGGCGAACTTCTCGACCACGGCGAAGAAGCCGAAGAACTCGGCAGATTTCTGCCGGGGAATCATGCTGGCGAACAGCGATCGGGACAGCGCCTGGGTGCCGCCCTGTACCGTGCCCACCAGCAGCGCCAGGATCAGGAAGTGGGTTCCGGTCCGCATGTAGTAGCCGAGGACGCTGATACCGGCATACGCGACCAGGCCGATGAAGATTGCCCCTTTGGCCCCGATCTTCTTGGCCAGCCCGCCGAACAGGAACGCAAACGGAATCCCCACGAATTGCACGATCATGATCGACGCGATCAGCCAGGTGCGGTCCAGGCGGAGCTCCTCACCGTAGATCGTGGCCATGCGGATGATCGTGCCGATACCGTCGTTGTAGATGAGAAACGCCAGGAGCATGATCAGCGCCTGCCGGAACCGACCCAGTTCGCGGAGCGTGGCCCCCAATTGACGGAACGCACCACCGAGCGACAGCCGGCCGGACCCGGTCGCGGGGGGCTCCCGGACGTGCCGAAAGAGCGGGATCGAGAACAGCACCCACCAGACGGCCACCGCGACGAAGGCCAGCCGGGTCGGCAGAGTCGCCTCGGACGGGGTCAGGTCGGGTCCCGATGGCAGGCCGAAGAACTCGGGCTTGATGATCCACGCCAGGCACAGCGCCAGCAGCAGCCCCCCGCCCACGTATCCCATCGCGTAGCCGGCGGTGGACACCCGGTCCATCTCCTCGGGTTCGGCGACATGCGGCAGGAAGGCATCGTAGAAGACAAAGCTGCCGTTCACCGCGATGTTGGCGACCACGAACAGCCAGGCTGCCAGCCGCCAATCGCCCTGCTCGATGAAGAACATGAGCGCCACCGCCGTGACGCCGATCGCCATGAACATCGCCAACAGGCGCTTCTTCACCCCGGCATGATCGGCGATCGCTCCGAGGATCGGGGCCAGGACGGCGATGATGGCCAGGGCCAGGGTGGTGAATAGGGCGTAGCGGTAGGTCGCCTCGGAGCGGGGCAGGTCATGGGCCGCGACCGACGCGAAGTAGATCGGAAAGATGGCCGTGATGATGATCGTGATCATCCCGGAATTGGCCCAGTCGTACATCGCCCACGCGCGGAGTTCCTTGCGGTGGAGGCCCAGCGCGTTGAGGAGGCTCATGAATCGCTCGGACGATGAAGTGGGCGCCGCTCCGGCGCGGCCCCTCAGGCCGGCCGGGGAGGCCTGAGCAGCGACAGTACGATGGAAGCGGTGAGAACCGCAAGGATGACGGCCAGGGAGACTCCGGTGGCCAGGTGCACCCAGGCACTCAGCACCATCTTGACGCCCACGAACACCAGGATGAGCGCGACCCCCGGCTTCAGATAGTGGAACCGGTCGAGAGCGCCCGCGAGGACGAAGAACAAGGCCCGGAGTCCGAGGATGGCGAACAGGTTGGAAGAATAGACCACGAAGGGATCCCGGGTCACCGCGAACACCGCCGGGATGCTGTCGATCGCGAAGACCAGGTCGCTCCACTCCACCACCAGGAGAACCAGGAACAGCGGGGTCGCCAGCCAGACCCCGGTCATGCCGCGCACGAAGAAGTGGGACCCCTCGTAGGCCGGGGTGACCGGGAAGAACCGTCGCGCCAGTCGCACCAGGGGATTCTTCTCCGGCTCGACGCGCTGGTCATGGTTCCCGAACATCCTGAGCCCGGTCAGCACCAGGATGCCGCCGAACACGTAGACGATCCAGGTGAACCGGACCAGCAGCAGGGCCCCCGCCGCGATCATGACCCCCCGCATCAGGATCGCCCCGAAGATGCCCCATTTGAGCACCCTGGGCTGCAGCGTGGCGGGGACGGCGAAATACTGGAAGATGAGCAGGAAGACGAACAGGTTGTCGACGCTCAGCGACAGCTCGATGAGGTACCCGGCGAAGTACTCGAGCGCGGTCTGCCGCCCGGTCTGCCACCACAGGAACACGCCAAAAAGAAGCGCCAGGATGACGATCCCGGCGCTCCAGGAAAGGGCTTCTCGCTGACTGAGGACGTGGGCCCGGCGGTTGAGGACGCCGAGGTCGAGCACCAGCAGTATTGTGACCACGGCGATGAACGTGATCCAGACCGCCGGGGCATGGGTGGCCACTCAGCGGCCCGTGGCCATCGCCTTGAGCCTGGCCACCCGCTCCTCGGTCGGCGGGTGGGTGCTGAACCACGATGCGACTCCTCCCATCGCGGCCAGCGGATTCACCTGGGCCAGCGGCGCGGCCGCCGGGGCCACGTTCATGGGGATCCGGCGCGCCATGTGATCGAGCCGCCGGAGCGCATTGGCCAGGGACAGCGGCCGGCCCAGGATTTCGGCGCCGACCCGGTCCGCTTCGAACTCCCGCTGCCGGCTGATGGCGAACTGGATCAGCATGGCCGCGATCGGAGCCAGGATGACCATGGCCAGCGACGCCAGCGGGTGACCGCCGTCGTCGTCTCGGGATCCCCCCCCGAACATCACCAGCCAGGGGAGGTAGCCGATGACACCGGCGATCCCCGCCGCGATGGTCGAGGTCAGCATGTCGCGATTCTTGATGTGCGCCAGCTCATGGGCGATCACGGCTTCGAGTTCGTCCTGCGGCATCAGTCGCAGGATCCCCGTGGTCACCGCGACGACGGCCTTCGACGGGCTCCGGCCGGTGGCGAAGGCGTTCGGCTGCTCGTGCGGGGCCACGGCCACGACCGGCATCGGCAGGCCGGCCCGCTGGCGGAGGCGATCCACCAGGCGATAGAGCTCGGGCGCCTCCTGCTCCGTCACGACGTGGGCGCCGTACATCCGGAGCACCAGCCGGTCGGAGAAAAAGTACATGATGAAGTTCATGCCCAGGCCGAGTACCGAGCCCAGGATCAGCCCCTGACTCCCGCCCAGCAGCTGGCCAGCGGCCATGAGCAGGGCGATCAGCCCCGCCATGAGTACCGCGGTCTTGAGGTTGTTCATACCGATCTCCTTGAGAACACAAAAAGCGAGCCTTCGCGGGGGCTCGCGCCCCGACGAAGGTCTCGCTCTGAGGATGGCTGAGCCATCATCCCGGCCGCACCGTGCGTGCCGTTCGGGGCGCGCAGTCCTGACGATGGGCCGTCCGTCTTCGGACGGATAAGCTACTCCCCTTCAGGGCCGGAAAGCTAAGGGACCCCGGCCGACCCGTCAACGCCGCCCGCACCCGGCACCGCGGCGTGCGCCACCCTGACGGCGAGCCCGCCGTTCCGGGTTCGCAACGACTGGGTAAATGCGAGGCCCGTTTCCCGTTCGAGCGGTGCGACCGGCAGGAGCATGGTGATGCGCCAGCCGGCCAGCCGGTCGCGCGCCACCTGCCCGAGCCGGGCGTACAGGTCGCGCAGGTCTCCCCGTTCGCTGACGCGAACCCCGTACGGCGGGTTGGTGACCACCCGGCCGGGGCCGGCGGGTGGGGCAAACGAGGAGAGGGCGGCGTGACGAAAGGCGATGTCTTCCGCCACTCCGGCGCGCTCGGCGTTGGCCCGGGCGGCGGCGATCGCCCCCGCGTCGCGGTCGCTGGCGCTGATCGACGCCGGCGCGCGGGGCAGGCTCTGCTCGCGGGCGGCGTCGCACAGCGCCGCCCAGTCGGCCGGACGCCAGGCCAGCCAGCGGCGGAAGCTGAAATCCCGCCCCAGCCCGGGGGGGATCCGCCGGGCCAGCAGCGCGGCCTCGATGGCGATGGTGCCGGACCCGCAGAACGGGTCCAGGAGCGGTTCGGTCGGATTCCAGCCGGAATCGAGCAGCAGCGCCGCTGCGAGCGTTTCGCGGAGCGGTGCCTTGGCCGACGCCAGCCGATACCCCCGGCGGTGAAGCAGGGGGCCCGAACTGTCGAGACTGATGATCGCGTCGTCGCGAAGGAGCCTGACAATGACAAGCTGGCCCTGGGCCTCTTCGGCGTCGCCGTCGTCCCCGGTCGCTTTCCCGCCGCTGGCGGCGAGGACCCGCTCGGCGACCGCCTTCTGGTGGAACAGGCGAGACTTCCGGCTGGTGACCCGAACGCTCACCGCCGCCCCGGCGGGGAGCCAGTCGCGCCACGGCAGGTGCCCGGCCTTGCGCTCGAGTTCTCCCAGTGCCCGGACGTGGAAGCCGCCGAGCCGGACCAGGACCCGGCTGGCGGTGCGGAGGTGCAGGTTCGCCCGGGCGACATCGGTGAGCGTTCCGTCGAAGCTCACTCCTCCCGGCTCGGTTGCGGTGGGGGTTAGGCCGAGTTGGCGGAGTTCGGCCGCGGCGAGGGGTTCGAGGCCCGGCGCGGTGACGGCGTAGATCGCGAGCCGGTCGCTCACCTCGGCCGGGAGAGGACGGGGTCGAGGGCGGATGCCGTCAGAACGGCGGCTCCGCCTGATGGACGGGGTCGTCGAGCAGGATGGCGAGCCCGGCATGCCCCACCGGGGTCTCGGGCTGGCCTTCGGGAATGACCAGCAGGGCGTTGGCCTTGATCATCGAGGAGAGGATGCCCGAGCCCTGCGGGCCGGTGAGTCGCGCCTCGAGGCCGTCCGGACCAGGGGTCACCACGACGCGGAGAAAATGCTGCAGGTTGGGCGCCACCCTGATCGGTTCTGCCAGGCGCACCGGCACGCCGCGACGGAACGGCAGCCGGCGTCCGGCCAGCCTGCGGATGGCCGGGCGGACCAGAAGCTCGAAGGTGACCATCGTGCTCACCGGATTCCCGGGCAAGCCGATCCACGGCACATCCCCGAGCAAGCCGAACCCGACCGGTGCCCCGGGGCGGAGCCGCAGCCGCCAGAACTTGAGGTCGGCGCCCAGCTCCGCCATCACCGTGCGGAGGTGATCGTGCTCGCCCACGCTGATGCCGGCGGTGGTGACCAGGAGGTCGCTCTCGCGGGCCCGGGACAGATGGGTCCGCAGGCTCTCCGGCGTGTCGCGCGCGATCCCGAGATTGACCGGCTCGCCGCCGGCCCGCCGCACCAGGGCGATCAGGGTATGGGTGTTGGAGCTGGCGATCTTCTTGCCGCTCAGGATCAGGTCCGGCTGGTCCACGTCGACGATTTCGTCGCCGCCCCCGAGAATCGCCACCCGCGGACGCCGGTGAATCAGCGGGTTGGCGACGGCCAGGGAGGCCAGCACGCCCAGTTCCGCCGGCCCCAGCTCGGCGCCGGCGGGGAGGACCATGGCGCCCCGGCGGATGTCTTCCCCGGCCGCGCGAATGTTGGCACCGGCGTCGCGATCCCTGAACACCACGACGGTCTCGGTCCCGTGATCGGTGTCCTCCTGCCGGATCACGCTGTCCGCGCCCTCCGGCACGGGGGCCCCGGTGAAGATGCGGGCGCTGGTACCGGGCTCGATCCGGCGGCTCGGGAAAGAGCCGGCGGGAATCTGCTCGATCACGCTCAGTCGCCGGGGGCTGTTCTGGGATGCGCCGCGGACGTCGTCGGATCGGACGGCGTAACCATCCATGGCCGAGTTGGCCCAGGCCGGCAGGTCGAGCGGACTGACGATGTCCTCCGCCAGCACCCCCTCGAGGGCATCGTCCAGCGGAACCCGGAGCGGCGGCTGGCGACGGATGTGCTCCAGAATGCGGAGCGCGGCCTCTCGGGCTGATATCGGGGCGGTCGTCAGATCACGAGTGCCTTCTCCCACGCCATGTTCGCCAGGAGCTGCAGCCACATCGTGTCGTGGAAGCGCAGTACGGGGCAAGTAGCCTCGAGCTTGTCGTTGTCGGTCACGATCGCGATCCACTCGGCAAGGTTGGGGAGCGTCGGCTGGTAGATCGATTTGTCGCTCGCCACCTTGCGGAAGACCTCGATCTTGGGCAGAGCGGCGGCCGTGAAGCCCTCGACCAGGACGAGGTCAGCGCCCTGATGGAAGTGACGCGCCAGGGCCACGGGATCGGCGTCCCCTGAATGGCGCTCGAAGGACACCCACAGGTCGGGCGTCACCAGCAGCGTCCGTTCGGCCTTGCCCTCGTGGAAGTGCCGGTAACTGTCGTGATCGGGGCGGTCCACGTCGGCGGGGTGGCCGGCGTGCTTGATCGTCATCACCCGGCGCCCCTTGCGGATGAATTCGGACGCGAGGGCCACGACCAAAGTCGTTTTCCCGGCGCCCTTCCTGCCGATCACGGAGAGGATGCGCGTGTCCGCCACAGCCTGTCGGCCTCCACCAGATCGTCCGCTGTGTTCACGTTGAAGAACAGGGCCGCGGGGTCGCCGAAGGTGCGCACCCGCTCGGAGGAGAGGATACCGACTTTGATTCGATCATGGAAGCCGACGGCGCGGCGATCGCCCGCTGCCAGGGCGGCCGCGATGGCGGGTCCGGCCCCCGGGCCGTAGGCGGCGCAGAGCGGCTCCAGGCCCCGGGGGCCCCCGCTCTCCGGCAAACAGGCGTCGGCCTCGGCCAGTCCCACGGCCAGCGCCCGGAGCAGCGGCGCCGTGACAAACGGCATGTCCCAGGCGACACAGACCACCGGGGCCGGGGCGGCGACTACCGCTGTGTAGATCCCCGCGACCGGGCCCGGGCCGGCGATCGCGTCCGCCACCACCCGAAGCCCGGGGTGCCACTCGGCGGCGTCCGGGGCATTGGCCACCAGGAGCGGCGGGGCGCCGAATGCCTCCTCCAGGGTCTCGGCGAGGCGGTCCAGGATCCTCACCCCGCCAACCCGCTCCAGCCCCTTGGGCAGCCGCCCGAACCGGGTCGCCGGTCCGCCGGCGATAATGGCCCCGCGGGCGGGGGGAGGCAGTCCCCAGCCCCCGCTGAAGGGCTCCGTCTGGTGCGGGTAGATCGAAGGTCTTCCGGGCGATCCTGCGGTCGAGCCGTGTCTCAGTACCGTCTCCCGCGCTTGCGCTCCAGCACCACGTCGAAAGCGACGATGAAGCTCAGGAAGTGCTTGCCTACCGAAGCGCTTGAGGGTTTGAACCCCTGGATCGAGGTGGCCGCGCTCACTGCCGGGATCCGGGTGTAGTTATCCCGGACCTCGAAACGGAGTTGGAGCCCCCTGCCGATGACCGCCACAACCCCGCCGCCCAATGACAGGTAGGGCCGTGCCGTGGTCGACTGGTTGTCGGAGTAGATTTCAACCAGCACGCCGCTGGAGTCTCCCGTGGTCCTGAGGAAGCTGTGCTGCGTGAAGACCATCCCGACGTTGCCGCGCGCGTACGGGTGAATGGCCTGGCGACTGGCAACGCGATAGATCGCGCCGACCGACAGGGCCGCCGATGTTGCCGTCCGCTCTGAGCGGTTGATGCTGTTACACACGATGTTACCGAGCCCGGTTCCCGGCAGAGTCCGAAGCTCGCACTGGTCCTCGGTGCCCAGGCCGATGAGCTGAGCCTCCACGTTGAACCCTAGGCTGCGGCCCGGGAAATAAGTGCCTGACATCGCGACGACCAGATTGCGACGGAAGTGCCGGCTCAGGCTCAAGGTGTCCGTCCCCGCGCTCCCGAGTAGCGGCTGGTCGCCAACCGCCCAGAGAGTGCCGCCACCGGAGAGCTGTCCCAGCCCAACGCTGAACATCAGGCGGGCCCGATCGGCCGTGGCCTGGCCGTGAAGCCCTCCGGGGAGGGCAGCCAGCGCCGCGAATCCGAGGGCGAGCGCGGAGAGGCGCATCAGGGGCTCATGGGCGACGGGGTATCGTGCCAGGGGACAACGCCCGTGGAGACGGATTGGGCGAGCCGGGCGAGCACAGCTGCGCGGCAGCCGGCTGTTCGGCTCGGTGCCGCCGAGCCGAACAGCCGCCGAGCCGCCGAGCCGACTATTCCAGCCCGGTGCAGTCCGCCCACAACGTCGGATCTTCTTCGACGCCGACCCGCTCGACCCGCAGGCCGGCTGGCAACCGGGTGGCGATCCGCCCGAAGAGGTGCCGGGCGAGCACCTCACAAGTCGGAAGTGTCGAGCCGGCCGCGCACTCTGGTACCGCACGATTGAGGTCCTGGCCTTCGAGGGCGGTGACGACCTCGTCGTTCAGGATCCGGTCCAATACGCCGAGGTCGACCACCATGCCGGTTCGCTGATCGACCGGACCGGCCACGGTCACCCGGCAGGTGTAGTGGTGTTCGTGAGGCTCGGTCAGCGACCCGAAGGTCGAACGGTTCCGCTCCGCCGTCCACTCCGTCATCCAGAAGTGATGGGTCGCGCGGAACCGCACCACTCGGGTGAGACTCGCCGGCATCGTCAGAAGTTGAATCCCAGTCCGGCCCGCAGTTCCCGGGCGCCGGTCCACTGTTCCGGCCGGGCTCCCCCGAGCACCGAGTTGGGGTTGTCCGGGTCGGTGCTCGGCTCGGCGGCGGGTTCCCGCGTATAGGAGGACGGGTAGGTGAGCTTCCAGAACAGCTGACGGGCCTCGAGCCGAACGTGCAGGCGGTTGCTCAGAAAGATGCGGGTCCCGACCGCCGGAGTCAGGTAGATCTTCGAGCCGTACTTGTAGGTGCTGGAATCGGGTTGACTGGCCGGCAGCGACGAGCCGTCCGCCAGGCCGACCGATCCGGCCACATACGGGGCCAGCCGGTACCAGGTCTTCTTGCCCGTCAGGTTGATCTGCAGCGCGAGTTCGATCATCGTGAGATTCTGCCCGACCGGACCGTCCACGCGGTTGTTCACGCTGTCGTCCGCGCTCACGATCAGGCGCTCGACTTCCGCCCGCGCCAGCGTCACGCCCAGCTGCACCGGAGCTCCAACCCGGATGTCGAAGCGGATGCCGTAGCTCTGGCCGTTATGGGGACCCACCCCGATGCGTCCCCCGTCCCCCGCCACATCACCGTAGAGGAATGCCAGCGACTTCCCCTTGGTGATGTCCCGGTACGGCGACGATCCCGGCGGGTGCCCGACCTGGGCCGCGAGGGGAGCGGCGAGGAAGATCGAAAGCGAGAAGATTCTCGTAAGCATCATTGCATACCATTTGGAAAGTACCGAGTACCGAGTACCGAGTACCGGGCACAACAGCCAGCCTGCAGCCAGAAACAAGGTCGAAACCTGCCACTCCTCCATCCGGTCGTACTCGGTACTCGGTACCCGGGACCTACACCACCCGCAGATCCCGCCCGGTCATCTCGGCCGGGGGGTCGACGCCGAGCAGCCGGAGGGCGGTCGGACCGACGTCACACAGTGCGCCACCCTGCCGCAAGGACTGGCAGCCGGCCCGGACGGCGACGAACGGTACCGGGTTGGTGGTGTGCGCCGTATGGGCGCCGCCGGTTTCGGGGTCGATCATGAGCTCGCAATTGCCGTGGTCGGCGGTGATGAGGAGCGTGGCGTTGACGCTCTCCGCGGCCTTCAGGATGCGTACCAGGCAGTCGTCCACCGTCTCGACCGCCCGGATCACTGCCGGAAGCACGCCGGTGTGCCCCACCATGTCCGCGTTGGCGAAGTTGCAGAGCAGGAAATCATGGGATTTCCGCTCGATGGCCTCGACCAGCAGGTCGGTGATCCCGGGCGCGCTCATCTCGGGCGCGAGATCGTACGTCGCGACCTTCTGGGAGGCCACGAGGGACCGTTCCTCGCCCCGGTACGGTGGCTCGTGCCCGCCGTTGAAGAAGTAGGTCACGTGGGGGTACTTCTCGGTCTCCGCGGTTCGCAACTGGGTGCGCCCGTGATCGGCCAGCACCTCCGCCACGATTCGCGCCATCGTGAAGGGTGGAAAGGCCGACGCCAGGGGGAAGGTGCGATCGTACTGCGTCATGGTCACCATTTCCACCCGGGGCCGGTCCGCCACCGGGAAGCCGTCGAAACCCTCGATGACCAGGGCGCGGACGATCTGGCGCATGCGGTCGCTGCGATAGTTGAAGCAGAACACCGCGTCGCCGTCCCGGAGCGGGGCGACCGGTGCCCCGTCCTTGTGCACGACGATCGGCCGCACGAACTCGTCGGTCTCGCCCCGGGCGAGCGCGGCCCGCACGGCGCCGAGCGCGTCGTCGGTCGCGGCGCCGAGTCCCCGGACGATGGCGTCGTAGGCGATGCGGGTCCGCTCCCAGCGCCGGTCGCGATCCATTCCGTAGTATCGCCCGACCAGCGACGCGATCCCCCCGCGACCGGGCGCGATGCGGGCGACGTCCTCCTCGAGCTTGGCGACGACCTGGTCGGCGATGGTGGGCAGCGTGTCCCGGCCGTCGAGGAAGCCGTGAATGGCCAGCCGGGGGAGGTCCTGACGGACGCCGAGCGTCAGACAGGCCTGCAGGTGCCGATCGATGGCGTGCACCCCACCCGGACCGAGCAGGCCGACGAGGTGGAGCGTCCCTCCAGTACGGCGCAGCCCGGCGCAGAGCGAGGTGAGGGCGTCGATGTCGTAGAAGGCGCCGCGCTGGATGCTCTGCGAGATCCGCACGAGATCCTGGGGCACGACCCGTCCGGCACCCAGGTTCAGGTGGCCGACCTCGGAATTTCCCATCTGGCCTTCGGGGAGACCGACGGCAAGACCGCTCGCCTCGAGCAGCGTGTGCGGATGACCGTCCCACAGGGCGTGCCACGCCGGGGTTCGGGCGAGCTCGATCGCGTTGCCTTCTCGGGCCGGCCGGTACCCCCACCCGTCCAGGACGATGAGCACGACCGGGCCCGCCGGCCCCCGCATGTTTGACATGACTCTCCGGCGTTTCTACAATCGACCCTGTGACTGACGCGCCGCAATCTAGTCCGCCCCGGTGCCGCCAACCAGCCTTGGCCGTGCTCATCGCGCTGCTGTTCGCCGCGCCGGTTCTCGCACACGCACAGGTCCGGCTGTCGCAGGAAGCGCGGTTCACCAAGACCCCCGGTTCGGCGCGGCTGGGAACACTCCTGCCCGGCGCCGTCGTGACCACCGGAAAGACGTCGAAGGCGTTCGTGGAGGTCACCATCGAGGCCTGGGTGCGCTCCGCCTCACTGGGCCCGATGCAGCGCGACGGGTTCGACGCGGCGATCCGCAAGGGACCGGGCGAGACCTTGCATGCCACGCCCGACGGGCCGGTGATCGCCCGGGTCATTCCCAACGTGGGCTTCGTCACGGTGGCGAAGCAAGCCGACTGGACCCGGGTGAAGCGGGTCGCGTGGATCGACCAGGCCTCCCTGCAGACTCCCGCCGGACAGCCGGTTGCCGGCCCCGACCGGGCGGAGGTGACCCGCAAGGGCGATCTGGCAGCGCTGCCGGGCGGGCCCGTGATCGGGACCGTGGATTCGGGAACCTACGCGCGGATGCTGTCCCGGACCGGGGGCTGGACCCGCGTCCAGATCGAAGGCTGGCTGCCCGACAGCGCCCTGCGGGCCACCGACAGCCGCGTGCTGGTGGGGCTCAGCCAGGCCGAAGTCCGGGCCAATCCCGCGAAGTACATCGGCCAGACGGTCGAGTGGCGGCTGCAGTTCGTGGCCATCCAGCGAGCCGACGAGCTGCGCCCCGAGATCCCCGAAGGTCAGACCTACCTGCTTACCCGGGGGCCTCTGCCGGAACCCGGCTTCGTGTATGTCGTAGTGCCATCCAGCCGGGTGGCGATGTTCACGTCGGTGCCGGCACTCAAGGAACTCACGGTGCGCGGGACCATCCGGGCGGCGAGTACCAAGTTCCTGCCGACCCCGGTCCTCGACCTCATCGAGGTGGTGTCCGGCCTGGGTTCCTGAGGCGGACAGAGTGGTCACCGTGGCCCTCAACGCCACGGTCCTTCACCGGGAGCAGCCCTCGGGCTGACGCGTCCCATGAACGATTTGCTCAAGCAGCGGATTCTCCGGCGCCTCGAGAGCCTGCCGGACGATCGCGCTTATCAAATCCTGGATTACGTGGAGTTTCTCGAGAGCCGCTACGCCGAGCGGGCGGCGCCGACCGGCATCCTCGCCAAGATCACCGAGACGGTCGAGGATACCATGCGTGCCGCCAAGCTCCCGGTGCAGGCCATCAGCGGGACGGCCAGTGTGATGGACAGCGCCAATCGCCTGATGAAGGGACTCGCCGCCGCCGGCCAGGCTGTGGTCGACGAGGCCATGAGGGCCGCCCGGGGGCCCGAACCGTCTGTCACCAGCGGTCCGAAGACCGAACCGGAGCCCGCGGCCCCCCCCGCCAATCCCCCCTCCCCGCCGCGCCAAGCCGACGGCGCCTGAAGAAGGCCACACGTGCCAGAATCCGCTGCCGGCGCGCCGTCCCCCGCCGGGTTCGTTCAGGGCATCGGTCCGCTCGCGGCGATCAGTCTGGTCGTCGGGACCATGATTGGCTCGGGCATCTTCATCGTCTCGGCCGACATTGGCCGACAGGTCGACTCCTGGGGGCCGGGCGCGTTGCTGGTGATCTGGGCGATCACCGGACTCATGACCGTCACCGGCGCACTGGCCTACGCCGAGCTGGCGGCGATGATGCCGACGGCGGGCGGCCAGTACGTGTTTCTGCGTGACGGCCTCTCGCCCCTGGCGGGTTTCCTCTTCGGGTGGACGCTGTTCACCGTCATCCAGACCGGAACGATCGCCGCGGTGGCCGTGGCGTTCGGCAAGTTCCTCGGGGTGCTCCTCCCCGGCGTCACGCCCGACGTGTTCCTTTCCCTCGGCCACCTCCCGATGCCAGGGGGCACCATCGAGCTCGGGCTGTCCTGGCAGCGGCTGGTTGCGCTCGGGGTCGTCGGCGGGCTCACCCTGATCAACCTCAGGGGCGTTACCCTCGGCGCCTGGGTCCAGACCACCTTCGCGGTCGCCAAGGTCGGTGCCCTCGCGGCGCTCGTCCTGTTCGGCTTCACCGTGTTCCGGCGGGCCGACGTCTGGGCCCAGAACGCGGCGGGACTCTGGGGCACGGGCGACTGGTCGCTGGCCATCCTCCCGGTGTTCGGCGCCGCCATGGTGGGCTCGCTGTTCGCGGCCGATGCCTGGAACAACGTCACCTTCGCCGCCGCCGAGGTGCGCGACCCGAAGCGCAACCTGCCGCTCGCGCTCGGGCTGGGCACGACCATCGTCATGGTGCTGTACCTGTTCGTGAACCTGGCGTATCTCCAGGCGCTGCCCTTCGCCGGCGATCCGGCGGGCACGGATGTGATCGCGCGGGGACTGCAACACGCGGCGGAGGACCGGGTCGGCGTGGCGGCGGCGGAATCCATGATCGGCCCGGTTGGTGGCATCCTGATGGCGATCGCGATCATGATGTCCACCTTCGGATGCGTGAACGGCCTGGTGCTGGCCGGACCACGGGTGTACTACGCCATGGCGCGCGACCGGCTGTTCTTCCGGCAGGCGGGGGAACTGCATCCCGTGTGGCGCACGCCGGTGATGGGACTGGTGGCCCAGGCGGTGTGGGCCATGGTCCTCTGCCTGAGCGGGACCTACGCCAATCTGCTCGACTACGTGATCTTCGCGTCCCTGCTGTTCTACTTCTTCACCGTGCTCGCGTTGTTCCGGTTCCGCGCCCTGAAGCCCGATCTGCCGCGGCCGGTCAAGGCATTCGGATACCCCGTGCTGCCCGCGCTCTACCTGGCGGCGGTGCTGGCGCTGCTGGTCATCCTGCTCATGCGCAAGCCGCTCTACACCTGGCCCGGGCTGCTCATCGTGGCCCTGGGTGTGCCGGTGTATGCGCTCTGGCGGCGCGCTGGAACCAGCCGCTGACGCGCACCGCCGTCTTGCGTCCTAACTGTCGTGGGCCGTAGACTTAAGGATGGGAAACCACTCCTGCCTCGGAACGCCGGACGCATGAGCGCCATCCGTCCGGGACTGGCGCTCACCTTCGATGATGTCCTTCTCGTTCCACGCCATTCCACCGTCCATCCCCGCGAAGTCTCGGTCCAGAGCCGCCTCACCCGCGCCATTCCGCTCAACATTCCGCTGATTTCGGCGGCCATGGATACCGTCACCGAGGCCGACATGGCCATCGCCATGGCGCGGGCCGGCGGGATCGGGGTGATCCACAAGAACATGTCGGTGGACAGACAGGCGGCCGAAGTCGACCGGGTGAAGCGCAGCGAAAGCGGGATGATCCTCAATCCGATCACGCTGGCCCCGGACCGCCCGCTGCGCGAAGCGGCGGCCGCGATGGCGCGCTACCGGATCTCGGGGGTCCCGATCGTGGATCCGGCGGGACGGCTGGTCGGGATCATCACCAACCGCGATCTCCAGTTCGAGCGCAACCTGGACCAGCCCATTCGCGAGGTGATGACCAAAGAGCGTCTGGTCACCGCCCCGGTCGGCACCGGACTCGATGAGGCGGAGCGGATCCTAGCCAAGCACCGGATCGAGAAGCTGCCGGTGGTCGATGGCCAGGGCCGGCTCAAGGGGCTCATCACCGTCAAGGACATCTTCAAGCGGAAGCAACACCCGGCCGCCAACAAGGACGGGCACGGGCGGCTGCTGGTCGCGGCGGCCGTCGGGGCGACGCCGGATGCCGGACAGCGGGCCCGGGCGCTGGTCGATGCCGGCGCCGATGCGCTGGTGGTCGACTCGGCCCACGGCCATAGCGAGGGCGTGCTGCAGACGGTCAAGATGCTGCGCGACGCCTTTCCCGATATTCAGCTCATCGGCGGCAACGTGGCCACCGAGTCCGGCGCGAGGGAGCTGGTTCGCCGTGGGGTGGATGCCGTGAAGGTGGGGGTCGGACCGGGCAGCATTTGCACCACCCGGGTGGTGACCGGCGTCGGGGTTCCCCAGGTCACGGCGATCATCGAGGCGGTGCGCGGCGCGGGGGACGTCCCGGTCATCGCCGACGGCGGCATCAAGTATTCGGGCGATGTCGTTAAGGCGCTCGCCGCGGGGGCCTGCTCCGTGATGATGGGGTCGATGCTGGCCGGGACCGACGAAAGCCCGGGCGAGTCGATCCTGGCCGAAGGCCGTCGATTCAAGGCGATCCGCGGCATGGGGAGCCTGGCCGCGATGCAGGAGGGCTCGGCCGACCGGTACTTTCAGGAAGGGGAACTGTCCTCCTCCAAGATGGTCCCGGAGGGGATCGAGGGGCGGGTGCCTTACAAGGGCCCCGCGGGCGACGTGCTGTTCCAGATGGTCGGCGGGCTCAAGAGCGGGATGGGCTATTGTGGGGTCGCCACCGTCGACCAGCTGCGCCAGGAGGTCGAGATGCTGCAGATCACGAGCGCGGGACTGCGCGAATCGCACCCGCACGACGTGACCATCACCCGCGAAGCACCGAATTACAACGTCTGAGTCCGCTCCGCCGCCGGAGTGCCCGGACGGCGTGTCGTTCTCCTCTTGACCCGAGGCTCGCATGGATCTGTTCCGCCGCAAGAGCGTTACCGACCTTCAGGCCGAGGCCGAGACGGATCACAGCCTGAAGCGGGTCCTGGGCCCGTGGAACCTCACACTGCTGGGAATCGGAGCGATCATCGGCACCGGCATCTTCGTGCTGACGGGCACGGTCGCCGCCCAGAACTCGGGACCGGCGGTGGTCCTGTCGTTCGTGCTGGCTGGCATGGCGTCGATCTTCGCCGCGCTGTGCTACGCCGAATTCGCTTCGCTGGTTCCCATGGCGGGCAGCGCGTACACCTACGGCTACGCGACCCTGGGCGAGTTCATCGCCTGGATCATCGGCTGGGACCTGATCCTCGAATACGCCCTCGGGGCGGTGACCGTGGCGATCGGGTGGTCGGGATACGTGGTTTCCTTTCTCAAGGACTTCGGGATTCACGTGCCGGCCGCGTACAGCGCCGCGCACGGCACCCCGGTCGTCATGGCCGACGGCACCACGGTCACGGCCGTCTTCAATCTGCCGGCGGTGATCATCATCGCCGTCGTCACGGCGCTGCTGGTGGTCGGGATCAAGGAGTCCGCCAACGTGAACAACGTGATCGTGTTCATCAAGGTGGCCGTGATCCTGGTCTTCATCGCCGGCGCCGCCAGCGCGGTCGTGCCGGCCAACTGGCATCCCTTCATCCCGCCGCAGGCGGTGGGCCCGGATGGTGTGCCGATCCGCGGGGCCTTCGGATGGGAAGGAGTCGTGGCGGGGGCCGGGGTGGTGTTCTTCGCGTACATCGGCTTCGATGCCGTGTCGACCGCGGCGCAGGAAGCCAAGAATCCCCAGCGCGACATGCCCATCGGCATTCTCGGGTCGCTGGTCATCTGCACCCTGTTGTACATCGTGGTCTCCGCCATCGCGACGGGCGTGGTGCCTTACCAGGAACTCGACGTGCCCGATCCGATCGCCGTGGTCGCCGACCGGGCCGGCCTGGGCTGGCTGTCCACCCTGATCAAACTCGGGGCCATCGCGGGACTCTCGTCGGTCATCCTGGTCATGCTCCTGGGTCAGTCGCGGGTCTTCTACAGCATGGCCCGCGACGGCCTGCTGCCGCCGTTCGTGAACCGGGTCCACCCCAAGTTCCACACTCCCTGGATCACCTCGATCGTGACCGGCATTGCCGTCGCCATCCCGGCGGGCTGGTTCACCGTCCGCGAAGCCGGCAGCCTGGTCTCCATCGGGACCCTGCTTGCGTTCGTGATCGTCTCCGTGGGGATCGTGGTGCTGCGGGTCCGGGAACCCAATCTCAAGCGCCCATTCAAGGCGCCGGTCTTCTGGCTGACTGCGCCGCTCGGCGCGCTCTCCGCGCTGTACCTGATGTATCATCTTCCGTGGAAGACCTGGGAACGGCTGCTGATCTGGCTGGCCATCGGGCTGGTCCTGTACTTCGTGTACGGGCGCAAGCACTCGAAGCTGAATAGCGGGTAACCCCCCGGATCCGGCGGGCCGGGGGGCGGCGGAGGGAAACCTCCGCCGCCCTTCCCGTCTCGTCACCCTTCCCAAGCACTTATCTTTGCTACATGCCAGGGACCCTTTCCTCCGACCAGATCGCCGCCGCCCGGGCGTTCGCCGCGGGCCTCGAGCCCGGGAAGCGGATCTGCATCACCACGCACGTGAACCCGGATGGAGACGGGCTCGGCAGCGAAGTGGGGCTGGTGCATCTGCTCAAGGCCCAGGGCATCGACGCGGTGGTGACCAACCCCTCACCCACGCCGGATCGGTATCATTTCCTGTTCCAGGACCTGCCCGGGGTCGACCGCTCGCCCGAGGCGGTGAAGGAGCTCCGTCGCGCCGACATGATCCTGGTGCTGGACATTTCCGATGTCGGCCGGCTCGGCATGCTGAGCCAGACGGTGATGGAGCGGGGTGTCCCGGTGGCGTGCGTCGACCATCACATCAGTTCGGGACATCTGCCCGATGGCCCGCGTTACGTGGACCCCGAGGCTTCGGCCACCGGTGAGCTGGTGTACCAGATTGCCGTGGCCAATGGCTGGCCCCTCACGCGGCTCGCCGCCCGGGCGCTGTACGTCGCCATCCTGACGGATACCGGCGGGTTCCGGTTCAGCAACACCCGGCCGGCCGTGCTTCGCACGGCGGCGGCGCTGCTGGAAACCGGGCTCGATCCCGAGCAGATCTACCTGGACGTCTACGCCAACGCGCCCGAAGGACGGGCCCGACTCCTGGCCGAGACGCTCCAGACGCTCGTGGTGGAGCCGCAGCACGGGCTGGCGTGGGTCACCGTACCGCCGGGGACGCTCGAGCGGCTGGGCGCAACCGCCGACGATCTCGACGGCATTGTCGAGGTACCCCGCAGTATCAGCGGCGTCCGCATGGCGTTGCTGTTCCGCGAGATCGCCGCGGGTCGCGTCAAGGTGTCGCTGCGCTCGGTGGGCCAGGTGGACGTGGCGGCCTTCTCGCGGCCGTTCGGCGGGGGCGGACACACCAAGGCCTCGGGCCTGTCCATGGAAGGCTCGCTGGCCGACGTGCAGCGCCAGGTGCTCGGCGCGGCGCGTGAATACCTTTCGACCAATGGCAGTGGCGTATGAATGAATCCAACGCGGGGCTGGAGCTGATCGACCGGATCGAACGCACGCTCGATCAGCTGCGCCCATACATCGCATCACACCGCGGCAGCGTGGAAGTCGTGGATTTCGACGAAGGGCAGGGGGTGCTCCTGCTCCGGCTCGGTGGCACCTGCCACGGCTGCTCCGCCTCGACGATCACCCTGAAACAGGGCATCGAGGCCCGGCTCAAGCAGCTGGTACCGGAGGTCAAGCAGGTGGAGGCCATTTGAGGTCGCCCCGCCGCCTTGTCGCCCTGAAATGACCGACACCCTCTCTGCCCGCATCGCCGCCGCTCTGAGCCGGATCCGAAACCCCCGGCTCGACAACGACCTGCTCTCCGCGGGGATGGTGCGCGACCTGACGGTCACCGACGATGGCAAGGTCTCGTTCACCTTCCTGCTTTCGCGCGACGATCCGGCGAACCTCGTGCGCGAGGCGCGGACCGCCATCCGGGCCGTGGAAGGCATCAACCCGGCCGAACTGCGCATCAGCGTGGTGGATCCCGGCGGCCCGGCGAAGACCAGCCACGCCCCCCCCGGGCCCTCGCCGGGCCAGACCCACGGGCAGGCCGGCCTTGTGCCTCCGCCCCCCACGCCGATGGAGTATCCCAACCTCGGTCGCATCATCGCGATTTCTTCCGGCAAGGGCGGGGTCGGGAAGTCCACCATTTCGGTCAATCTGGCGGTGGGCCTGGCCCGGAAGGGGCTGCGGGTCGGCCTGATGGACGGTGATGTCTACGGGCCCAACATCCCCCGGATGTTCGGCATCTTCGAGAAGCCTCCCGTCACCCAGGGCCGGATCCAGCCGCTGACGGCCTGGGGTGTGAAGCTGATGTCGCTGGGATTCCTGGTCGACCGGGATGCGCCGGCGATCTGGCGCGGGCCGATCATCATGAAGGTCGTGCAGCAGTTCCTGCGCGACGTGGAATGGGGCGAACTGGACTATTTCATCGTCGACCTGCCGCCCGGCACCGGCGACGCCCAGCTGTCGCTGGTCCAATCCTGTCAGGTGGCGATGGCCGTCATTGTCACCACCCCGCAGGAGATGGCCGTGGGCGACGCGCTCCGGGGCGCCAAGATGTTCGAACGGGTCAGCGTTCCGGTGGCCGGCGTGGTCGAGAACATGAGCGCCTGGGTGGACCCGGGCACCGGCCAGCGGCTCGAGATGTTCGGGTCGGGGGGCGGGAGCCGACTGGCCGAGGAGCTCAAAGTGCCGCTGCTTGGCAGCGTGCCGCTCCAGCCCGGTCTGGCCGAGCTGGCCGATCGCGGTCAGCCGATCGTCGCCGCCCAGACGTCCAGCCCGGCGGCCCAGGCGATCCTGGCAATCACCGAGGCGGTCATCGAAGCGGCCGGCGCGAAATCGGTGTCACTCCCGATTCTGAGAGGGTAGTCCGCGGAGGTTTCGGGCCTCCCCCCAATGCCCATCATCACCCTGCTCACCGATTTCGGCACGGCCGACTCCTACGTCGGCGAGATGAAGGGCGTCCTGCTGTCAGGCGCCCCCGGCGCCACCCTGGTGGACATTACCCATGCCATCCCGCCGGGCGAGGTCGTGGCCGGCGCCTATGTGCTGTCACGCACCTGGGCGCACTATCCGGTGGGAACGGTCCACATGGCCGTGGTCGATCCAGGCGTCGGGACGGCACGCGTCGCCCTGGCGCTCGGAACCCGAGGACACTTCTTCGTGGGCCCCGACAACGGGGTTTTCTCGGGCGTGCTGCGGGGGGCCGAGGTCGAAGCGGTCAGTCTGGCCACGCCCGCGGGGGCGTCCCCCACATTTCATGGCCGCGACATCTTCGCCCCTGCCGCAGCCGCCCTGGCTCGGGGAGAGCCGCTGGCCAGCCTCGGCGAGCGCTTCGCCGGGATCCCCCGGCGCCTGAGCACGACGGCTCCCCGCCACGAAGGCAAGGTGGTGATTGGGGAGGTGATCTACGTCGACCGGTACGGCAACCTGATCACCAACCTCACGCCGGAGTTCGTGCCGCCATACGCGGTGCTCGAGGCGGAGTCCCTGGTCATCGGTCCGTTGCGGTCGACGTTCGGCGACGTGCCTCCCGGGGCATTGCTCGCCTACGTCGGCTCGGGAGGATCGATCGAGGTGGCGGTGCGGGATGGCTCGGCCTCCCGGCGCCTGGGACTGGGTATGGGCGGGAGGATCAGAGCGCGGCTGGGGTGAACCGCCGGCCGCGTGCTACCTGTTGTCGAGACTGATGGCGGGTTTCGGTTGGCCGCGGTGACAGGTAGTGCAGTTGACGACCGGACGATCCTTCTTTTCCTTGAGTCCCTCGATCCCCGGGAGGACCGTGTCGTTGATGACCCGGACCATGGCGCTCATGTCACGGGCAGTCTGCTTGCGGGTCGAATCTTCCCGCTCCCAGGCATCTTCGACGTGACAGAAGGTGCAGTTGACGCCGAGCGAGCGGCTGAACCCCATGTTCATGATCGCCAGCAAGCGCCCCGCCGGGACCCCCTTCAGCATCCGGATTTCCCGATAGACGGACTCCGCCGGCAGCTTCTCTTTCCCCTTGATCTCATCGAGCGCGCGGGCGTACTGGGCCTCACGCGTGGCCTTGGCGGTGTCCGGTGGCGGCCAGCTGGGTGCCTGCGCTCGAACAGCGGTTGACCCGCCTGCGATGCCCAACGCGAGCCACAGAACGGCGGGACGCACGGAGTGGCCTCCCTCAGGGCAGGGGAGTCGGGGTCTTGTCCTTCGGTGGGCGTTTCACGGCGGTCACGCCGAACTGCGGCGTGGCCCAGAGGTACTCGTCGGTGAGCGACTCCGCGGGCAGCAGCCGGCCGGCGAAATGTTCGCGGAACCCCGCGCGCGACAGCAGCGACGCGCCGAAACCGACCGTGGCCAGGAGCCACGTCACCAGCGTGGCCGTGGCAAAAATCAGCGTGCCGGCCAGCGGAACCCAGGCAAACAGCACCCAGGCCAGCCACAGTGCCATGACTCCGGCCAGGCCGACGATGACGTACCGGTAGCTGTTGGCCGACGCGATCGCGGCGCCGAGGGCCAGCTGGCGACGGGTGAGGGTTTCACCCATGGCATGGGCGATGGCCAGGAAGCCGCCCAGCACCGCCACGATCAGCAGCAGGCCGAAGACGATCACTGCGAAGGGCACCAGCAGGATGCCGGCCACGCTCAGGACCAGGCCGACGACCAGCATCCCGAAGCTGGGGAGGATCAACACCTGCCCGAGCAGTCCCACCAGCAACGACCGGCTGAAGGAGTGCACCACGGTGTCGCTCACGACCTCGAGCGGCGGCCGCGCGAACAGCACCAGACCGACTCCAACCATCATCAGTGTCAGGAACACCCCGACCACGCCGGCCGCGTTTCTCGCCAGGCGGAGCCAGGCCGGCACGACCTCCTCCGCGGCGGCCGGCGAAACCGGGGACCGGCGGGGCGCATCGACGGTTCGGATCTGTCCCCGGATCTCGCCCCCCAGATCGTGGACCTGCCCTGCCACCGCCAGCACGTCGCCGGTGACTACCCCGCCCGGATGCACCACCACGTTCCCCTCCACGGTGGCCAGGTTGCCCTCCACCGTGCCGTAGACGACCGCGTCGCCCCGGACGACCAGCAGATGCCCGTCGACCCGCTCACGCGACCCGACGCTGAAGTGGCCGACATGCGCCCGGCCGCCCGGCACGGTGATGCGCAGCGCTCGGCCCCGCAGGGTGGCCGCGGTGCGGAGCAACGCCGAGAGCCGATTGGGATCAGTGAGATCGGACAGGTCGATGGTGAGGCCCCCGGGTGCCGCCGGCTCGACCGCCTGCGGCAGCGAAAGGCTTCCCGGCGGGGCGCTCAGGGTCGCGGCGCGCTCGCGGATTCGCTCCGAGTACGCCTGCTCCTCCCGTGAAAGCCCTTCCGGTTCCCAGGCGCGGAGCAGGGAGAGAGCTGCCGGGGTTTCGACCCGGGCCGCCTGCTGCGTCAGCTCGCGCCAGGCCGACTCGAAGGCACCGCCCTCGGGTGTTCGGCCGACGGTCTTGCCGTCAATCCGGAGTTCACCAGCTTCGAGGGTCAGGACCAGCGCCCCGCCGTCGCTGTAACCGAAACGGAGCGTGGACACCCCGGTAGCCATCGAGACCGCATGGTCGCGTACGACCCGATCCTGCTCCGGCGCCAGGAACTGGCTCAGGACCTCCAGGCGGGATTTCCACGATGGGTCTTTGGCGTGAACTGCGTCGGCCACAACCGGCCCCGGCGCGCCGAGGACTGCACCCGCCAGCGCGAACTGCGCGGCCCGCCTACTGAACGGCACGGGCGACCGGTGCGCCGGGGAGGGCGAGCAGCCGACGGAGCAGCAGCACCCCCCCGGCGTAGAGTCCGACGGTCAGTGCTCCGATGCCGATGATCCACCCTGGGGTGAGGGCGGCGCGAGCCGGCCCGTACCAACTTTGCCGTTCCAGGAACCCGGTGCCGATCCCCAGGCCCTGCCAGAACCACTGCTCGCCGTGCGCCAGAAGCGACGTACCGACGCCGGTGATCAGGTCCTGGTGTCCCGCGGCCCAGGCGGCGCTCGCCGCCACCGAACCGCCGAGCAGGACGGCGACGCTCGCCGCAATGGCCACCCGCGCCGGGTCGCGCCAGGTCCGCGCTTGCCAGAGCCGCCAGGCGCCGGCCAGCGACGTGGCCGGTAGTTCGACCCGATCCATGACCCGATCCGCGAACCCCTGCGCAGGATCGAACAGGGGCAGTGCCTCGAGTCGCATCACCAGGACCCGTTCCTGATCCGCCAGTTTCTGGCAACCCTCGCACCGCCGGAGGTGGACCTGCCGCTCGGATGGGAGCTGCCTGGTTACCCAGAGGTCGAGTTCCTCGAGCGTGAGGTGGTCGGGAGCTGCCGCAAGATCGACCCGGGCCATGACCCGGTCGGCGAAGGAGTGGGCGGGCGCCACCTTCGGCAGCCGCGCGAGCTGCAGCACCACCTCCCGAGTTTCCTCGAAGGCGGTTCGACAGAGGTCACACGTTTCGAGATGGGACGCGCGGGACGGGGGTAGACGACCTTCCAGGCAGAGATCGAGCTCTTCAGGGCCCAAGTGAAAGGGTGCATCAGTCATACGGCGGCTCTACGGCCTCACGGAAATCAGGGTTTCAGTCGCGCAGGTGCGCGAGCATGTCCCGCAATTCATGGCGGGCGCGGTGGATGTAGGTCTTCACAGTGCCCAGGGGGAGATCGAGCAGTTGGGCGATTTCTTCATACGCGAGTCCCTCGACGTGGCGCAGCATGATACACGAACGATATTCGGGCCGAAGCCTGCCGATGGCGCGCTCGATGGCGCCCCCGAGCTCGCGCGCCTCGAGCTCGGCGAGCGGGCTTTCGCCCTTGTCACCAACCTGGAGCGCCGTGGCCTCGATGTCGTCCGGGGTGGTCGCGTTGGGGGCCCCGTCGATCGACAGGGTGTTGATCTCGCGCCGACGAAGGTGATCGATCGCGGCGTTGTTGGCGATCTTGAAGATCCAGCTCGAGAACTTGAACTCGGGCCGGTACGACCCGATGGCGTTGAGCGCCTTTATGAAGGTTTCCTGAGCGAGGTCCTCGGCCAGCTGGCGGTCGCGCACCATGCGCAGCACCAGCGAGAAGACCGGCCGCTCGTAGCGCCGAATCAGCTCGCGATAGGCAGCCTCCCGGCCTTCCCGCGCGAGGGCCACGATTTCCTGGTCCGTTGCGGACGCCAGATCGAGCCGCTCAGCCACGGGCGGTTGCGCGGCTTGCAATGCCGCTTGGCGAAGGACTACATTGGGCGCCTATGTTAGCCACGGAGAGTAAGTTACCCGTTCAGGGCGGCCCGGCAAAGCGCGCTTATGTCCGGGGGATGTTCACTGCGATCGCGCCGACCTACGACCGCCTGAATCGGATCCTCAGTCTCAGCTTCGACCAACGCTGGCGTCGGCACGCGGTCGCCCGTCTCGGATGGGAACGGTGCCCGGAGGGGCGCTACCTGGATGTGTGCGCGGGCACGCTCGACTTCGCGGCGATCCTGGCCCGGCAACCGGGTTTCAGGGGTCAGGTGGTCGGCGCGGACTTCGTGCCGGCCATGCTCCAGCTGGGACGAACCAAGGCCGCGAGGGTCAAGCCGGTCTCGGCGGATGCGCTCGACCTGCCGTTTCCGAATGCGTCCTTCGATGGGGCGATGGTCGGTTGGGGACTCAGAAACCTGGTGGACCTCGACCTTGGTCTGCGGGAAATCGCCCGCGTGCTGAGGCCCGGGGCTACGCTTACCGCACTGGAGACGGGAACCCCGAGGCGCCAGCCCATGCGCGGAGTCTTCCTCTGGTATTTCAACCGTCTCCTGCCGCGGATCGGCAAGCTGGTCTCCCGCCATGATACCGCCTACCAATGGCTGCCCGAGTCCGCCGGCGCGTTTCCGCCACCGGACGAGGTCGCCGATCGGATGCGCGCCGCCGGGTTCCGGGATGTGACGGTACGCCAGTTCATGTTTGGGGCGACGACCCTGCTGGTCGGGACGAGGCGCTAATGGTGGACGCGTCGTCGCCTCGTTGTCCTGTCGCCCCGTCGTCTCGTTCCCCGGACGTCCCATGACCCTCGACACCCTGCAGCAGTTCATCGCCGCCATCGAGAAGGCGGGCGAACTCGTCCGCGTCAAGGAGGCGGTCCGGGCACGGCTGGAGATGGCCGAGATCGCCGACCGCTGCATGAAGAGCCCGGGCGGCGGTCCGGCCCTCCTGTTCGACCAGGTGCTGCTGGAGGACGGGCGCCGGAGCGAGTTTCCGGTCGCCATCAACCTGTTCGGGTCCATGCGGCGGATGGGGATCGCGCTCGGGGTCGACGACCTGGACTCGATCGGCGGCCGGATCTCGGAGCTGCTCAATCTCAAGGTCCCCGACGGCTTGATGGGAAAGCTGGCCATGCTGCCCCGGCTGGCGGAGATGGCCAAGTTCCCGCCCCGCACCCGCGGCGGCCGGGGACCGGGCCAGGAGATCGTGTGGCAGGGCGACGAGATCGACCTCGACCGGATTCCCTTCCTGACCACGTGGCCCGGCGACGGGGGCCGCTACATCACCCTGCCGATGGTGATCACGACCGATCCCGAGCGCGGCATCCGCAACGTGGGCATGTACCGGGTGCAGATCCTCGGCAAGCGGGAGCTGGTCATGCACTGGCAGCGGCACAAGGTCGGGGCGCATCACTGGCGGGAGATGGCGCGCCGGCGGGAACGCATGCCGGTGGTCATCGCGATCGGCGCCGACCCGGCCAGCCTCTATTCCGCCTCCGCCCCGCTGCCCCCGACGATCGACGAGTTCATCTTCGCCGGCTTCCTGCGGAAGACACCGGTGGAGCTGGCCAAGGCGGTCACCTGTGAGCTCGAGGTGCCGGCCGAGGCGGAGATCGTGATCGAGGGGTACATCGACCCGGCGGAGCCGCTGGTGATGGAGGGGCCCTTCGGCGACCACACCGGGTTCTATTCGCTGGCCGACCTCTATCCCCGGGTGCACGTGACCGCCGTGACGATGCGGAAGAGCCCGATCTACGCGGCGACCCTCGTCGGCCGACCGCCGATGGAAGACTACTACCTTGGCCACGCCACGGAGCGGATCTTCCTCCCGCTGCTCCGCCTGACGATGCCGGAGATCGTAGACTACCACATGCCGGCGTACGGCATCTTCCACAATCTGGTGTTCGTCTCCATCGACAAGCAGTATCCCGGGCAGGCCTACAAGGTGATGAACGCGCTCTGGGGGGCCGGGCTGATGTCGCTGGCCAAGGTGATCGTGGTGGTCGACAAGGACGTCAACGTGCGCAACCCCGACGAGGCCTGGTGGGTGGCGCTCAACAACATCGATCCCGAGCGCGACGTCCGCTTCACCAAGGGGCCGGTGGACGTGCTCGATCATGCCAGCCGGCACTTCACCTTCGGCACCAAGATGGGGATCGACGCGACCCGGAAATGGAAGGACGAGGGCTTCGACCGGGAATGGCCCGATCTGATCCTCATGGACCCGCGAGACCCGGCGCCGGGTGGACGAACTCTGGCCCAGAACTCGGGAATCCGGCTGTGACCTCACGCGGAAGGGCAGACGATCGTCGGCGAGTCGCTGCTGATCCGCTATGTCAATTTCGTCCGGCTGCCGCACACCCTGTTCGCGCTGCCGTTCGCCCTGCTCGGCGTGCTGGAGGCCTCGCGTCGAGGCGGGGGTGACCTGGCGGACGGTGGTCCTGGTGGTGGTGGCCTTCAGCGCGGCGCGCTGGGTGGCGATGGGGTTCAACCGGATCGCCGACCGCGAGTTCGACGCCCGCGAATCCCGCGGACCCGGAACCGCGAACTGCCCCGGGGGGCGCTCACGCTCCGGCAGGCGTGGGTCTCGGTGGTCGTGGCCGGGGCGATCTTCATCGTGGCGGCCGGCCTGTTCAACCCGCTCTGCCTCTACCTGAGCCCGACTGGCCCTCGGCTGGATCATGCTCTACAGCCTCAGCAAGCGGTTCACCTGGTGGCCCCACCTCTGGCTCGGCGTTTCTCTCGCCATCGCGCCGGTGGGTGGCTACCTGGCGGTAACCGGGCGATGGAGCGAGCCGTGGTGGGTGCTGGCCGCGATTTCCGTGGCCGTGGCGACCTGGGTCGCCGGGTTCGACATCTTCTACGCCCTGCCCGACGTCGCATTCGACCGGAGCGAAGGGCTGCGCAGCGCCGTGGTGCGGCTCGGGGAGCGCCGCAGCATCCTCCTGGCCAAGCTGCTGCACGGCGTCACCATTCCGGCTCTGTTGCTCTTCGGCTGGGGGGCGGGCTTCGGCGCCTGGTACGTCGGGGGCGTGGTGGCGGCGGCGCTGCTGCTGGCATACGAGCATCATCTGGTGAAACCGGGCGATCTGTCGCGACTCGACGCGGCGTTCTTCACCATGAATGGCGTGATGAGCGTGACGGTGTTCGGTTTCGCGCTGATTGACAGGTTGGTGGCGTAGGTGGTGAAGGGTGAAAGGTGAAGGGTGAAAAGTGAAAGGGGAGGTGAACAGTGAGTAGTGAGCGGTGAGCGGGAAACGCCGGCGCAAACGGAAGATCTCGCCGATTCCGGGTGGCGAACGGGGGTCCGGTAAGGAGTCGCCTTTCACCGGTCCTCCTTCACGCTTCATCAAGCCTCCGCCCCCGGTCACGACCCGTCATCCGGTTCGATCCCCTACCCCGAACCGGCGGGGCCGATGAGCGGGAACCCCATCATCCTCGCCATTACCGGGGCCTCCGGGGCGCCATACGCCGTGCGACTGATCGATGTCCTCGCCCGAAACAAGGTCCCGGTCTGGCTCATCGTCTCGGGCCACGGCTGGCGGCTGCTCGCCCAGGAGACCGGGATCGCCGATGAGGCGGCGCTCCGGGCGGCGACCGGTGGGGACTGGTCGAGCATCACCTCTTTTTCGGATGACGATCGCGGGGCCAGACCCGCGTCCGGCTCGACCAGGACCGGGGGGATGGTGATCTGTCCCTGTTCCATGGGAACAGTGGCGGCGCTCGCCGGCGGGACCAGCCGTTCCCTGGTGGAGCGGGCGGGGGACGTGACTCTGAAGGAACGGCGGAAGTTGATCCTGGTGCCGCGCGAGACGCCGTTCTCGCTCATTCACCTCCGCAACCTGCTGACGGTCACCGAGGCCGGTGCCATCGTGCTTGCCAGCGGCCCCCGGCTTCTACCACCGGCCGACCGAGGTCCAGCAGCTGGTGGATTTCATCGTCCAGCGGGTGCTCGATCACCTCGAACTGCGAGTCGATATCGCCCCGCGGTGGCAGGGATGAGACTGGGCGTCATCGCGGATACCCACGGGCTGCTGCGTCCCGAGGTGTTCGAAATCTTCGCCGAGGTCGACCATATCCTCCATGCGGGTGACATCGGGTCGCTCGACCTGCTGACCGAGCTCGAAGCCCTCGCTCCGGTGACTGCGGTCTATGGCAATTGTGACGGCCCCGACATTCGCGACCGGGTACCGGAGGTGGTCCAACGGCGGATCGAGGGGCTCGACTTTGTGCTGGTACACGGCGATCAGCTCGGCTCGCCAACACCCACCGGGCTCCACGCCGCCTATCCCGACGCCGAGGTGATCATCTACGGGCATACCCACCGGCCACTGCTCACGACCCTCGACCTCGTGGTCACCGTGATGAACCCCGGGGGCGCCGGGCCGCGGCGATTCAGCCTGCCGGCTTCAGTCGGAATCATGGAACTCGAGGCCGGGCTGCCGCCCCGGGCGAGGCTGGTGCCGCTCACCGAACTCGAGGCTGACTAGCTCCTCCCGACCGGGCGGGTCTACTCGCCGATCACCTCGATCGGGACCGGCCGGGACTCGGCTGCGCCTCCGCCCGCCGTCACCGCTATCTGCAGGGAGTACCGTCCCGGCGAGAGTCGGGCGAGGGCGGCGGTGCGATGGATCCGGGTAACCGGTCCGGTGGCGCGTTCTTCGGAGGAGATTGCCAGGCGGGTCCGCTTGCCGGCCCGCACGGTGAGGGTGGTCTGGAACGGCTCGCCAGGCGCCAGCCCGTAGACCTCGAAATACAGATCGAGGGGCAGTGCCCGGCCGAGCGGCCGCCCGGTCTGGAACCAGGCGGTATCCCCAGCGGCCGCGATCCACGGCACCCCACGGCCCGCCTGTCCCAGCGCCGGGTCGCTCACGGCGAGCGGCCCAGCCACACCGGGAACGGCGAGCGAATCCGGCGGCAGCACGCGGCCGAATTCATTCGCCGCTTCGAGCGCAACCCGGTAGCGCCAGCTGCCGGGCGAGAGCCGCACCGTGAATCGTCCGAGGATCCAGTCGTTTCGCGCCAGCGGCGGGCCCACCTGGAGCTGGTCGGTGGTGTCCACCGACTGGGTCGCGCCGCTCGCGTCCACGGCCATCAGCCGGAGACGAACCGGCAGGATGACCGTGTCGGTGCCGGTTGAATCGGAGGCCGCCCGGGGAATGGCATAGATGATATGCGCCAATCCCGAATCGGCCTCGCGCCCGACCACGGCGACCTGCACCGTCACGGGGAGCCGGCGGCGGAAGCGCGGCTCGTGAGACAGCGCTGTCGTGGCCCGCGCAATTCCGGCCCGCGCCGTTCGGCGAAAGGCCGATGCGGCCAGGGCCTGTCCGTACGGGCCCCAGCCCCAGGCCTTGGTGAAGTAGGCGAGCAACTCCGGTCGAATCGCCTCGACCCGCTCCTGGATGTCCGGGTCGTCTCCGCCGGGGAGGGTCGACAGGTACGGGATGAGCCGGTAATCGTCGGGATCCCCGGCGTTCTGAATGGTCACCGCCCCGGCCGCGAACTCGACGAGATACAGACTATCCCCCTGGAAGTACAGCCAGGTTTCGCGTCCGGTCCCGGCCGTTGCCGGGTCCGCCAGGCTGTCAAACGCCACGCCGGCCGTGAGGTCCGCGGCGGAGGCCGGGAGCTCACGCCCGCCGCCGCCGGGCCGCGACCAGATCGCGGCCCGGCCGGCTACGCGGTCCGGTTCGCCGTGACGCAGATAGACGATGCCGCGGTCGTCGAACTCTGTGCTTCCCGAGTCGAAGCCGTCGCGGACGTGGTAGCGCGGCCGGTTGGTGCGCAAGGCGAAGTGCCGTCGCGCGTAGGCGAGCCGTTGGTAGTGCTCCGTGAGCCACTCTCCGTCGACCCGCAGGTCGCGCCAATCGAGCCCGCGCCAGAAACGGCGCAGCACCGCGACCCGTTCCACGCCCGACGCGGAGTCGAACGCTGCCAGGATGGTGGCGTCGGCGATGTAGGCGAGGTCGCGGCGATACGCCGCGACGCTGGTGGTGTCGTCATCGGCCCCCCCGTCGAAGTACGGTGCCGTGCCGGCTTCGTCCCCTCGCGCGAACAGGCTTCGTGCCAGCTCCAGCCGGGCCAGGCCCGGGCGCTGACTCAGTCGAGCGAACCGGTGGGCCACGTCTACCGCCGAATCCGGACTCCCGAACTCCCGCTCGAGGCGGGCCCGCGCGGCGAGCAGGGCGATCGCGGTATCGGCCTCAGTCGAGGCGGCGCGACGGAGCCGTGGCAGCACCGCGCCGATCAGCACTGAGGTGTCGCGCAACGCCCCGCCGGCCGCGACCAGACCGGTGAGTGCCGGGATGCTGCCTGGCTCGAGCCCGGTGGCCTGCCAGTAGGCGCGGACCGCCGCTCGGCGCTGGGTTTCCCCCAGGCGGTGACCGAGGTTGCGGAGGTCGGCGGCGATCCAGGCGGCCTCGAGCTGGCGGGCGTGTCCGAGCCCCTGCCAGGCGAGCGGCCAGGCCGCCGCAATCGTCGTTGCCCGCTCGAAATCGGCCGCCGCGCGGCCGAGGCTCCAGCCATCCCCCAGGACGCCCAGGCGGAGGCGCACGAATCCACGACGCATGCGGCGGATCGCCTCGACCTCGGTGGTTGCCCCCTTGCCGCTGAATCGATGCTCGAGACGCCGGAGGTCGCCGGTGTCGGACATCGCGGCGACATCCTGCTGGAATCGCTCGAGGTCGACCCGGAGGGCCGGGTCCTGGGCGCGGGAGGTTCCGGGCGCGAACGCCAGCGTCAGGAACAGCGCAACCGACGCCAGGCGGGTCACGGCACCCATGACTCCAGCCGGGTGGTCCGACGGAAGGCATCGGGGTGCCGCCGGAACCAGGCCATGAGCAGCAGGATCTCGTCGAGGTGCTGGAACGGCAGCGGTCCCGTGGCGGGAGACGGCCGGGTCAGTTCCTCAGCGACCACGGCGCGAAAGGCCTCGTGCTCGATCGGAGTGCCGGGCCAGGGGTAGGTGGCCCGGACCACACCGTGGCGGATCAGGTAGGCGCGATCGTCACCGAACGCGCCGGGGTCGCGGTACACGAAGGTGAGCGCCGCCACCGCCGCGCGGGCGCGGCTGGTGGCCGCGACCAGCCACTCGAGCCGCTCGAACTTCTCCCGCCAGCGCGCCGCCCGCTCGAATTCCGCCGACTCGGCCGCCCGCTGCATCTCGCTCACCACCCGGTCGAGCGGCCGAATGGTGCGTCCCTCCAGAAAGGCCAGAGCCGTTTCGACCAGATGATCGTACTGCGGCTCGGTCACGAACCCGGCGCACGGACCGCTGCATTGACCGACCTGGTGGCGCATGCACGCCGCTTGGCGGGCGGGGGTGAAGAGGTCCATCTGCCCGGCGAACACCATCGGCATCGAAGGTGCACAGTCCCGCAGTCCCAGCAGGTCGTTCAGCACCCGTACCGCCTCACGGGTGCGGCCGGCGCTCGCGAATGGGCCGTACCAGCGGTGGTCCTGTGGGCCCCGGCTTCCCCCAGTCACGATCCTGGGCGCCGGGGCCCCCGAGACCCGGATGAACAGGGTCCGACGGACCCGGTTGAGATGGTGATTGAAGGGCGGCCGGTGGCGGGCAATCTGCCGCAATTCCCCGAGGTGAGCGGCGAATTCGCTGGGTGCATAATCCCAGACGATATCGGCCGCGGCGTGGAGGATGCGCGCGGCCTTGTCCTCCGGGAAGCGAGCCCGGAAATACGAGAGCAGACGTTGCCTCACCCGCCGGGCTTTCCCCACGTATAACACGCGACCGCCGGGATCCAGCATCCGGTACACCCCGGGCCTGGGCTCGGCCAGCCGGCGGATCCTGTCGCGGAGGCCGGCGAGGTCGGTGGTCGGGAGCGAGAGTCTAAGGGCTGGAGCGGGCACGGTCACTCGGTGGTTTCGAGTGCAGGTTAGGCCGGCCAGGGCCCGGGGCCCAGAGCCCAAGGCGCAGCGTCGCAACATCCTGGGCCTTCGGCCCTGGGCCCCCGGCCCTCATCGCTGACACCGATAACAGAAAACAGTAATCCGCGCATCGATCTCGTGGGTGCCCGCCAGCCGGGTGCCGCAGACCCGGCAGGGCTCACCGGCGCGCTCGTAGACCTGGAGCTCCAGTTGAAACGTACCGGGCTGCCCGGTGCCGGTGCGATAGTCGCGCACGGTCGTGCCTTCGGACTCGATGGCGGCAAGCAGGATGCGCCGGGTCTCCCGGTACAGTCGGGGCCAGGCGTCCGCCGGGAGGCTGTTGGCGGGCCGCGAGGGATCGATCCCCGCCGCGAACAGCGCTTCGTTGGCGTAGATGTTCCCCACGCCGACGATTCGCCGCTGGTCCATCAGCACTTTCTTGATCGCGGCGCGGGAGTGCCGCAGGCCATCGCGGAATCGCTCGACCGTCAATGCAGGGTCGAGTGGCTCCGGGCCGAGCGCGCGGTCATACTTCTGCCAGGCGCGCTCGTTCAAAAGCCGGAGCTTGCCGATCCGCCGGATGTCGCGGTAAACGAACTCCACCCCGTTATCGAGCCGGGCGCGGAGCACCGCGTACCGGGCCTCGTCGGGCGACAGCGGCCGGTCGTACACCAGGAGGTTGCCGGTCATCCCGGGCTGCAGCACCAGCCACGCGTCGTCGAGGTGGACGACTCCGTGCTTGGCCCGTCGGGTGACATCCCGAACCGTGGTGCCGGCCAGGGCTCGGAGAAACTTCGGACGGGTGAGGTTGCGGAGGATGTCGGGGTGGCTCAGCGAAACCTGCTCGATCCGCCGGCCGAGCAGGGCGGGGCGGATGTCGCGCACCATGGTCTCGACTTCGGGCAGCTCCGGCATCCCGATAATCTAAGGGCGTGCCGCGGTGTTCACGGATCGGTCAGGCGGCGTCCGGCCCTCCGAGCTGGAGGGCGATGCCGGGATCGCGGCCTGGCGGGCACTGCGTTCGGTTCAGGAGATCACGAGTAGCTGATAGAACACCATGTGGAGGCTTCATGCCGCCAAGAGCAATGATGTACACCTGGCTGATCACCGTTGTGCTGGGCGGCCATCTCCAGGCGCAGGATGCCCAGCAGCGCGATTCAGTGAGCCACGCCGGGCAGGACCATCATATGCACCAGGCCCAATCCGGCGACTCAGGCTTCGCGGCCTGCAGCAGCGCGGCGGGCAGGTGATGGGCGTTGATCAGTACCGATCCGCGCATCGCTTCGACGCGCTCCCCGACGGCGGGCGAATCGAGCTGCAGAGCCTGACCGGCGACAGCGCCGACGTGGTCCGAGATCAGGCAGCACTTCCTGGAAATACAGCGGCCTTTATGGCGGGGGATTTCTCGAAGCCTTTCGAAGTCCACGCGGGCGTGGTGCCCGGGACGCCGCTCATGCGGCAACGGCGGGAGCGGATTCGGTACACCCGTCGCGACCTTTCCTTGGGCGCGGAACTACGCCTGACCACGGCCGATGCGGAACTGGTCCGGGCCATCCACGACTTCCTGGCGTTTCAGCGGAGCGACCACCGGGCGCCGGGTAACGCGCACTAAGGCCGGGGACCACCGGGCGCCGAGTCGAGGCGGACCGGACGAACGCGCGGGGCCGGATCGATCTCCCGGCCCCGCGCGGTGCGGTGCCGCGTCGACGACTACGGCACGGTGTCCGTGACGATCACCAGTCCCTGCATGCCGTTGTGGATGCTGCACCGGTAGCCATAGGAGCCGGGCGCGCCGAAAGCCACGACCGCCGTGTCTCCCTGGAGAATGTTCCCGGTGCTGAAGGTGGGGACGGTCGCCGTATCGATGACCGTGTGCACCACGCCGTCGTCATTGCGCCATGATACCGCGATCGTAGCTGGCCGTGCCCAGATCCACGGTGAAGGTGTCCGGGCTGAAAGCCTGAAATCCCAAGAGGCTGGCGCCGGAAACCACCTGAATGTCAGCGGTCGAGCGTAGTGCTGTTCGCGGTGCTGCTACTGCAGGCCGCCAGGACAGTGCGGAGCAATGAGGCGGCCCGGGCGGTGCGGAGAATGCGATGGGTCATGGGAGAGGTCCTTTTCACGCGAAAGGCCGAAGCTGGCACAGCGGACCCGCAAGCTGCACCCACTACCGGCCCCGTCGCGAGGATCTGGATCACACTCCGAGCTTCTGACGCACCGCCTCTCGCCAGCCGATGTCCCGGCGGAAGATCTTCCCCGGAAAACTGATCGCCTTCGACGCATCACGGCTCCGGGTCTGGGCCTCGGTGAACGTCGAGCGCGACGGCGGTGACGTTGAGCACCCGACCGCCGTTCGTCCGCACGGTCCCATCCGGGTCGCGTGTGGTGCCGGCGTGAAACACCGAGACGCCCTCCGGCAGCTGGGCCGGAATGGTGATCGGGGCGCCGGTTTCCGGGTTGGTCGGGATAGCCTCTCGCGGCCAGAACGGTCGTGACCGCGTGCAGCGGGGCGATGCCGAGCGCCGTCGGCGGGTTGCCTTTCGGCCACTTGCCAGAGGCACTCGGTCAGCCCGTCCTCGACCAGCGGGAGGATGGCCTGGGTCTCGGGATCGCCCAGCCGGCAGTTGAACTCGACCACCCGGGGCGTGCCGTCCGCGCGCGACCATGAGCCCCGCGTAGAGCACTCCGTTGTAATGGGCGCCCTCCCGCGCGAGTTCGCGTCAGGGTTGGCTCGAACACCTCGCGCTCCACCCGCTCGAGCAGCGCCGGCGTAGCGATGGCGACGGGGCTGTAGGCGCCCATGCCCCCGGTGTTGGGACCGGTGTCGCCTTCGCCGAGCCGCTTGTGATCCTGCGCCGGCGGCAGGAGCGACGAGGTCCTGGCCGTTGGTGATCGCCAGGACCGAGAGCTCCTCGCCCTCCATGAACTCCTCGATCACCACGACCCGTCCCGGCGTCCCCGAATCTGCCTTCCCCGAGCATCGCGGTCGCGGCCGCGCGGGCCTCGCGGCGCGTGGCGCAGACGATGGCGCCCTTGCCCGCCGCGAGTCCCGAGGCCTTGACCACCAGTGGCTCGGCCGCCCCGTCGATATAGGCCAGCGCCTCGGCCAGCGCGGTGAACGTCCGGCTGTGGTCGCGGTCGGGACGCCCGCGCGCCGCATGACGCTCCTTGGCAGAACGCCTTGGAGGCCTCGATCTGGGCCGCGGCCCGCCCCGGACCGAAGACCGTGCGGCCCTCCGCCCGGAGCCGGTCGGCGAGGCCGTGCGCCAGCGGCGCCTCGGGGCCCACGACCGTGAGGTCGATGCCGTAGGCATCGGCCGCGTCGGCGAGGCGATCGAGATCGGTCGGCGGGGATCGGGAGATTGGTGGCGAGGGCTTCGGTGCCGGGGTTGCCCGGCGCGCAGTAGAGCACGGCGTCCGGGTTGTCGCGGCGGAGGGCCCAGGCGATCGCGTGCTCGCGCCCGCCTCCGCCGACGATCAGGATCCTCACGTCTGCTGGGCCTTCCGGAACGCGTCGCGCGCCTTGTCGGCGGCCTTCTTCGCCGCGTCCACCACCTGGCCAAAGGTCTCCTTCGCTTCCGCGGAGTAGTACTCCTTCGCGGCCTGGAAGTCCTCCGCCAGCGGCCGGTCGGTCGTCTCGGGTCCGCGGCGCTGGTACTCGCCCCGGAGGATCCGGTCGTAATCGCCCCCGCCGATCCACGTCTGCAGCTCGGCCGCCCGCACCGTGTGCATCGGATGGGTGAGCACGAGCGTGCTCAGCAGCTTGTAGAGCACATCCAGCCCTTCGTTGCTCGCCGCGTACTCGTGGGCCTGGGCCATGAAGGTGTCGAGATCGAGTTCGCCCTGCTGATACGGCGGCCGGACGCCGCCCGCCATCTTCATGAACAGCGCCTGCGAGGCGATCGGGTCCTGCCCGCCGAGCAGACCGGCCCGATCGGACGACAGCTCCGACTTCCGCGACCACTCCAGGAAGGCGAGTCGCACCGGCAGCAGGGCGATGCCGGCCAGCGCCGGGAGCGCCGAGGCGCTGATCAGGAAGAGGATCGCGGCGATGGTGCGGTAGAACGCGTGGCCGCTCATGACGTGGCCCAGCTCGTGGGCCAGCAGTGCCCGGGTCTCGTCGTCGTCCAGCAACTCAAGTGCGGCCGAGTGCAGGACGATAAATGGGTGGTCGACCCCGTACGCGCCCGCGTTGAAGACCGGCGTCTGCGAGACGTACAACTCGGGCACCGTGGCCCAGTCGAAGGTCGTGCAGACCTCGACGTGCGTGGTCCACAGCTTGGGAAACTGGGTCGGTCCGACGCGAACCGCGTTGGCCTGGAACAGCAGCCGGATGCCGCGCTCGCCGCCGAGAAGGCCAGGATCTTCCGGGTGACCTCCTCGAACCCCGGGACGGACCTGAGCGTCTGCAAAGCGCGCCCGATCGGCGGGGTGTTCCCAGCTCACCGCCGCGATTTCCGGGAAGGTGCGCCGGGGGCGCGGAGTGGGCGATGGCGTGGTCATGGACGGCTCGCGGAAAGGGACGGGGACCGTACGCCCGGTCGAAGGGATGGTTTCATGTTGAACCAGGACCAGTCCAGCGATTACCGAGGCGACGACGGGCGGTCCGATCCGACGCCTGCGCCGGCGGCGCACTCCGCGCACGCTATTGCAGCGCCTGCTCGAGGTCGGCGATCAGATCCTCGGCGTCTTCCACCCCGCACGACAGTCGCACCAGGCTGTCGGTGAGTCCCATGGCGCGACGGAGCTCGAGCGGCACCGAAGCGTGGGTCATGGTGGCGGGGTGGCCGATCAGGCTCTCCACTCCGCCCAGCGACTCGGCCAGGGCGAAGACCCTGGTGCTCTCGACCACCCGGCGGGCCAGGGCCGGGTCACCCAGCTCCACCGAAATCATCCCGCCGTAGCCCTGCATCTGCCGTCGGGCCAGGTCGCGCTGGGGATGATCGGGGAGGCCGGGATAGTAGACCTTTTTCACCTTGGGATGATCAACCAGCCAGGCCGCGATCTGGCGGCCGGTGGCGTCGTGCTGCCGCATCCGGAGCGGGAGCGTCTTGATGCCGCGCAGGCAGAGCCAGCAGTCCATCGGCCCGGGGACGCCGCCGGCGGCGTTCTGAAGGAAGCCGATGCGCTCGGCCAGGTCCTCCCGGGCCGTGACCAGCAGCCCGCCGACCATGTCGCTGTGCCCGTTGAGGTACTTGGTGGAGGAGTGCAGCACGATGTCGGCGCCGCACGCCAGCGGCCGCTGGAAGTACGGCGTGGCGAAGGTGTTGTCGACCGCGAACAGCAGTCCCCGCGCCCGGGTGATGTCGCCGATCGCGGCCAGGTCGGCCAGGAACATCATCGGGTTGGTGGGGGTCTCGCAGTAGACCAGGCGGGTGGCGGGGGTGATCGCCTGGGCGACGTGCTCCGGATCGCGCATGTCGACGAACGTGAATCGGAGCCCCAGCCGTTCGTAGACCTGTTCCATGAGGCGGTGGGAACCGCCGTAGAGGTTCTGCCCGCTCACGACGTGGTCGCCGGCCGTGAGGAGCTTGAGGATGGTGTCGAGCGCGGCGAGGCCGGAAGCGAAGGCGAAGCCGTGGGTGGCGCCCTCGAGGCTGGCCACGCAGCGTTCCAGCGCCTCCCGGGTGGGGTTCTGGGTCCGGGCGTACTCGTACCCCTTGTGCCGCCCCAGACCCTCCTGGACGTAGGTGGAGGTCTGGTAGATCGGCGTCATCACGGCGCCGGAGAGCGGGTCAGGCTGCTGGCCAGCATGGACGGCGCGGGTCGCGAAGCCCTTCGTGACGTCGCTGTCCCGGATCTGAGTCATGCGGGAGGGGGTGGGAGTCGCGGGAAGGTTACCCGGGGGCTCCCCAGCGATCAAGACGAGCCGGCATCGCGCCGGGACGGAGTGGCCTGATGCTGCTGAACGAGGCCGCCGAGCGACCGGAGCCCAAAACTCTGGCAGCGCGCTGTCTGGTGGTGGACGACGATGACCAGGTGCGCCGAAGCATCGCCCGCGTCACCCAGCTCCTCGGACTGGTCCCGGTCGAGGCCGCGAGCGGCGACGAGGCGCTGGAGATCCTGGCCAGGGATGGCGAGGTCCCCATCGTCATCAGCGACGTCAACATGCCCGGCCTCCATGGGATCGAGTTCCTGGAGGAGCTGGTCAAGCGTTTTCCGGATACCGGCGTCCTGATGCTGTCCGGCGTCGCCGACGTGAAGGTCGCCGTGCAGTGTCTGGACAAGGGCGCGCTGGACTACATCGCCAAACCCGCCCTGGTCGAGGAGGTCCGGGCCCGGGTCGCCAAGGCGCTCGAAAAGCGAGAGCTGCTGCTCCAGCGCCGGTTCTACCACAAGAACCTCGAACTCCGGGTCCGGGTCCAGGCCAACCGGATCAAGGAACTGTTCCTTCAGGGTGTGCAGACGCTGGCCCACGCGCTGGAGGCCAAGGATGCCTACACCAGCGGCCACTCGATCCGGGTGAGCCGCTACGCGGTGCAGACGGGGGTCCGACTCGGTTTCACGGGCGAACGGCTCGATGAAATCCGGATGGGTGCCGAGCTCCACGATATCGGCAAGATCGGCACCCGGGAAGCCGTGCTGAACAAGCCCGGACCGTTGACCGAGGAGGAATTCCAGCACATCACCGAACACACCATCCTGGGCGAGCGGATCCTCGCTCCGCTGGCCCGGGAGAACCCGATCGTGCTCCGCATCGTGCGTAACCACCACGAACGACTGGACGGCCGCGGCTTTCCCGACAAGCTCAAGGAGGACGAGATCCCCTTCGAGGCCCGGATCGTGTGCGTGGTGGACGCCTTCGACGCGATGACGACCAATCGTGCCTACCGTGCCTCCCGCACGCCCCAGGCGGCGTTCGAGGAGCTGGAGCGCTGCGTGGGCACCCATTTCGATGCCGACGTGGTTCGGGCCTTCCTGGACGCGTTCCCGGACCCCGCACTCCTGCCGCTGTCGGTCTGAGCGCCACCCCGGTCCTGCGTGACCGCGGTCACCGCCCGTGGCGCCGTTCTGAGCCAGAATCGGGTGTGATCAGTCCAGCCGTGTTTCCGCCCCGGGACCCGCCCGTGAAGCCGGCACCCCGTTCCGTCGCGACCCCCGCCCACGTGGAGCCGCTGGTCTGTCTGCTCGCCGATGATGACCGGGACCTCCGCCAGGCGATGGCGGTGGTGCTGGAGGACATGGGACTCACCTGCATCGAAGCCGGCTCGGGCGCCGAGGCCATTGCGACCCTGGAGCGCACCGGGGAGCTGCCGCTGATCGTGTCGGACGTGTCCATGCCGGGGGAACTCGACGGGCTTGGCCTCCTCAAGGAGGTCCGTCGCCGCTACCCGGATACGGCGGTCGTCATGCTCACGGGCGTTCGTGAAGCGGAAACCGCCGTACAATGCCTGCTCGCCGGAGCGCTCGACTACGTCACCAAGCCGGCCATGGCCGCCGAGATCCGCTCGCGAATCCAGCGGGCCCTCGAGAAACGCGAGCTCAGGCTGCAAAACCGCTTCTACCAGCAACATCTCGAGCACCTCGTCGATCAGCAGGCCACCCGGCTCAAGGAGCTGTTCCTGGAGGGTGTCCAGACGCTGGTGCACGCCCTGGACGCCAAGGATCCCTACACCCGCGGCCACTCCACCCGGGTGAGCTACTACTCGGAACGGATCGCCGCCCGGATGGGGTTCTCGGGCCAGGCGCTCGAGGATATCCGGCTGGGTGCCGAGCTGCACGACATCGGCAAGATCGGGACGCCCGAGTCGGTGCTGCACAAGCCTGGCCCGCTCACGGCCGACGAGTTCAGCCAGATCACCCAGCACACCGTGCTCGGCGAGCGGATCCTCGCTCCGCTGGCACGCGCCAATCCGGTCGTGCTGTCGATCGCGCGGTCCCACCACGAGCGGGTGGACGGGGGCGGGTTCCCCGATCGGCTCGAAGGCAGCCATATCCCGTGGGCGGCCCGGATCGTGTCGGTGGCCGACGCGTTCGATGCCATGACCACGGACCGTTCGTACCGCGCCTCACTCAATCCCGACAACGCGCTGAACGAACTCGAGTCGAACGTCGGGCGCCACTTCGACGCCGACGTGGTCCAGGCCTTCGCGGAAGAGTTTCCCGAGCCGGCGCAGCTGCTCGTGGGACGGTAAGGTCGCGGCGGTAGCGACGACGCCGGGGACGCGACGGACGGACGGTCGCTGCCCCCGGTGCCGCCGGTACCGCCGCCACCGTCCGCCTCCTCCTCCGCCTTCCCAGCCGCTACCTTTCGTGGATGTCCGACACGCTGATGGTCAGCGTTTCCGGTATGCGGGGGATCGTTGGCAAGGATCTCACGCCGGAACTCGTGGCTCGCCACGCCGCCGCTCTGGGTGCCTGGGCCCGCGGCCGGGGCCGACCCCTTGTCGTCCTGGGTCGCGACGCCCGGACCAGTGGGCCGATGTTCGCCCGGGCCGCGACGGCCGGCCTCATGTCGGTTGGCGTCGATGTGGTCGACGTCGGGGTGGCGCCGACGCCGACGGTCCAGCTCGCCGTGGAACACCATCAGGCGGGCGCCGGGCTCATTCTTACCGCCAGCCACAATCCCATCGAGTGGAACGCCCTCAAGCTGGTCGGGCCGGACGGAGTCTTCCTCGACGGAGCCGACGGCGCCGAGGTCCGTGCCCTCGCGGAAGCCGGACCACCCCGGGTGGGCTGGGACGGGGTGGGCAACGTCCGGGTCGACGACGAAGCGATCGCCCGCCATCTCCATGACGTGCTCGCCCTCCGGTTCATCGACGTAGCCGCCATCCGGGCCCGGCAGTTCACCGTCGCCCTCGATTGCGTCCGCGGCGCGGGCGGGACCTCGATTCCTCCCCTGCTGCACCGCCTGGGCTGCACGGTCTCCGCGATCAACCTCGAGACCGACGGCCGCTTCCCCCGGCCACCGGAACCCCTGCCTGAGAATCTGGGCGACCTCTCGCGTCTGGTTAGAGAGAGCGGTGCTGCGATCGGCATGGCCGTGGACCCCGACGTCGACCGCCTGGCCCTGGTGGACGAGACCGGCGCACCGATCGGGGAGGATTACACCTTGGCGCTGGCTGTCCGGGCGGTTCTGGTCGAGGGGCGGATGGGCGGTGCGGTGGACGGGAACAGCAGTACTGCTCCCCAGCACCAATCCGACCCACCCGTCGTCGTAGCCAATCTGTCGACCTCGCTGGTTGTCGAGGACGCCGCCAGGATGGGTGGCGCACGTTTTGTCCGAGCCCCGGTGGGCGAGGCCAATGTGGCGCGGGTGATCCGGGAGCAGGGCGCCCTGCTTGGGGGGGAGGGGAACGGTGGGGTGATCCTCCCGAGCCTCCATATTGGCAGGGATGCGCCCGTTGGTGTGGCACTGATCCTGCACCTAATGGCGGTGACTGGCCACACTGTGTCGCGGCTGGTCAGGGACCAGCCAAGGTACACGATCGTCAAGGCTAAAGCGCAGCGGGGTAATGACTTAAACGTAGTCTACCAGCGGCTGTCGGACCGGTTCAAGGATGCAACAGCAGACACTCGGGACGGACTGAGGCTTGCATGGCCGGACCGCTGGGTGCATGTCAGACCCTCCGGGACGGAGCCGATCGTCCGCTTTATCGCGGAAGCGCCCACCCGGGACGAGGCTGAAGCGCTGGTGGCGATCTGCCGCGAACTCTTCTCGACCTGAGGACTTGTCGAATGTGCGGGATTGTGGGCTACGTCGGACCTCGGCAGGCGGCGGCTCTTCTGGTGGAGGGCCTGCGACGCCTCGAGTACCGTGGCTATGACTCCTCCGGCATCGCTGTCCTGAACGGACAGGGACTGGTGGTGATCAAGCAGTCGGGAAAGCTGAGCGCCCTGGAACAGCAGCTGGAGGCGTACACCCCGGCTGGAACGACCGGTATCGGGCACACCCGGTGGGCCACTCATGGTCCGCCGACGACCTGCAACGCGCATCCGCACACCGATCAGTCGGGCAAGATCGCGCTCATTCACAACGGGATCATCGAGAATGCCGGCGCCATCCGCAAGCTGCTGGAGCAGCGGGGCCACGCCTTCAAGTCCGACACCGACACCGAGGTGCTCGCTCACCTGATCGGCGAGTGTTACCGCGGCAGCCTCGAGGACGCGGTGGCCGAGGCCCTGCGCCAGGTGGACGGCGCCTACGGCATCGCGGTCATCAGTGAGGATGAGCCCGAAGTGCTGGTAGCAGCGCGGAAGGGTTCGCCCCTGCTGCTTGGGGTGGGCGACGGTGAATGGTTCGTGGCCTCCGACGCCTCGGCGATGCTGGCGCACACCCGCTCGGTGGTGTACCTCGACGACGGCGAGATGGTCGTGCTGACCCGCAAGGGCTATCACGTGCGCGACCTCGCGGCGACGCTCATCGACAAGCCGATCAACCAGATCGAGTGGGACCTCGCCACCATCGAGCGGGGCGGGTACGACCACTTCATGCTCAAGGAGATCTTCGAACAGCCGGACACCGTGCGGAACACCATGCGCGGCCACCTGCTCGAGGAAGAAGGTACCTCGCGCATGAGCGGGCTGAATCTCACGGACGATGACATCAAGCGGATCGACCGCATCGTCATCACCGCCTGCGGGACCTCATGGCATTCCGGCCTGATCGGCGAGTACATGCTCGAGGAGTTTGCCCGGATCCCGGTCGAGGTCGAATACGCCTCCGAGTTCCGCTACCGCAACCCGGTGGTCGACGACCGGACCCTGGTGATCGGCATCTCGCAGTCCGGGGAGACGGCCGACACGCTGGCCGCGATCCGTGAAGCGAAGCGCCGCGGCGCCCGGACCATCGGACTGGTCAACGTCGTGGGATCGACCATCGCGCGGGAGGTCGACGGCGGCATCTACCTGCACGCCGGGCCCGAGGTCGGGGTCGCGAGCACCAAGGCATTCACCAGCCAGGTCATCGCGCTGGCGCTCATCACGCTCCGGTTCGGCCGGCTCAGGAACCTGAGCATCCTCCAGGGGCGGCAGATCATCCAGGCCCTGAAAGCGCTCCCCGGCCAGGTCCAGCAGATCCTGGCCCGCGCGCACGAGGTCGAGGAGCTGGCGGAGCGGTTCTGGCGGACCAACAACGCGCTGTACCTGGGCCGCGGGGTGAATTTCCCGGTGGCCCTGGAAGGCGCGCTCAAGCTCAAGGAAATCTCCTACATCCACGCCGAGGGCTACCCCGCGGCCGAGATGAAGCACGGGCCGATCGCCCTGATCGATGAGAACATGCCGGTGGTGTTCATCGCGCCGCGCGACGCGGTGCACGGCAAGATCGTCTCGAACATCGAGGAAGTCCGGGCCCGCGGCGGCCAGGTCATCGCGATCAAGAACGACGGCGACGATCAGATCAGCCGCCTGGCGTCGGCCTCATTCACGATTCCCGAGACGCTGGACATGCTGACGCCGATCCTCACGATCATCCCGCTGCAGCTCTTCAGCTACTACGTCGCGGTCCGGCGGGGCTGCAACGTGGACCAGCCCAGGAACCTGGCGAAGAGCGTGACGGTGGAGTAAGGCGGCGGTAGGACTTCAGGACGCCGGGTACACGATGGGCCGGATTCCAAAGGGAGTCCGGCCCGTCGGCCTTCCGGGACCCGGCTTTCCGCCCTGCTCCGACATGAGCGCCCTTCCGACCAGGCTCCTCCCAGGCGAGTTTCCCTCGCTCACGGCATGCGGGTCGTCCTCCAGCGCGTCTCTCGCGCCTCCGTCACCATCGCCGGGCGGGTCACCGGCGCCATCGAGCAGGGCTTCTGCCTGCTCGTCGGGTTCACCCACGCCGACACTTCGGCCGAGGTGGACTGGATGGTGGACAAGGTGGCGGGGCTCAGGATCTTCTCCGACGCCCAGGACAAGATGAATCTCGGCCTCGAAGAGGTCGGGGGCGCGGTTCTGGTGATTTCGCAGTTCACCCTTTACGGCGATGTTCAGAAGGGCCGCCGGCCTTCGTTCATTGACGCGGCGCGCCCGGACGCGGCAATCCCGCTCTACCAGCGGTTCGTCGCCGGTCTCGGGTCGCGGGGCCTCAAGGTCGAAACCGGAGAGTTCGGCGCGATGATGGAGGTCGAGATTCGCAACAACGGGCCGGTGACTCTGGTTCTGGAGCGGAAGGCCGCCGAGAGCAGTGAGAAGTGAGCAGTGAGAAGTGAAATGTGATGACAAGAGTGTGCGCTGGCGTATCCCGGAAGTCTGGATGCCCACCCAGACTACTGGTCCCTTCTCCCTTCTCCCTTCTTCCTTCTCCCTGCTCACTTCTCACTTCTCACTTCTCACTTCTCACTTCTGAAATGTCCGAGCCCCTGCCCATCCTGATCCTCGCCTCCGCCTCCCCTCGCCGCCGGCAACTGCTGGAGATGCTCGGGATCGAGGTGGAGGTCAGGCCATCCCACATCCCAGAAGAGCGCCGCTCCGGGGAGACGCCCATCGGCTACACCGAGCGACTGGCGCGGGAGAAGGCGCTGTCGATACCGGGACCGCTGGTGCTCGGGGCCGACACCACCGTGCTGCTGGACGATCGGCTGCTGGAAAAGCCGGTCGACGCCGAAGATGCGGTGCGGATGCTCCGCCTGCTGCAGGGACGCACCCACCAGGTGATCACGTCGGTCGCGCTGGCGTCCGGCGGTGCGGTGCGACAGGCGACCGATCTCACCTCGGTCACATTTCGGCCGTGCCCGGAGGATTTCCTGCGCGCCTACGTCGCCACCGGGGAACCGATGGACAAGGCCGGCGCGTACGGCATCCAGGGATACGGCGCCGCACTGGTCGAACGCATCGACGGAGATTTCTTCGGGGTGATGGGATTGCCGGTACGGCTGGTGGTGCAGCTGCTGGAGGAGGCGGGGAGGGGGTATCGGTTCGGGAAGGAGAGTTGAGGATTGGGGGATTGGGGGATTGAAGGATTGGGGATTGAAGGATTTGATGGGTAAGGATTGGACCTCGGGGGTTGCGGCTTTCATTCCCTCACTCCCCCAATCCCCCAATCCCCCAATCCTTACACTTCCACCCTCCACACCGGCACCGCCTGGGCCCGGTTCTTCACGCTGAGCGGATCGCGCGACTCCACCGGGGGCTTCTGCTTGAGCATTTTGTAGAGCGGGTCGCTGATCAGGATCTCCCCGGCCTTGGCATTGGAGCAGAGCCGGCTGGCGACGTTCACCGCATCACCGATGACGGTGTACTCGAGCCGGAGGTGGCTGCCGATGTTGCCGGCGAAGGTCTCCCCGTAATTGATCCCGATTCCCACGCCGATGCTGGGCCGTCCCGCGCCGGTCCACTCCTCGTTGAGGCTGGTAATGGCGCGTTGCATGGCAATCGCCGCCTGCACCGCCCGGTCGGGGTCGTCGGCGTGGGGAATCGGCGCGCCCCAGAGCGCCATGATCGCGTCGCCGATGAATTTGTCGAGCGTGCCGCCGTTGGCGAAGATGATGTCCACCATTTCGGTGAAATAGTCCGAGAGCAGGCTGGCGATCGCGTCAGGGTTCATGTGTTCCGACATCGACGTGAAGCCCCGGATATCGGAGAACAGGATCGTGACCGGCCGCTTGTCTCCGCCCAGCTTCACGGCGCCCTGCTGCTGGGCGATCTCGGCCGCCACGTTGGGCGCGAAGTACCGCTCGAAGTTCGAGCGCACCATGGCCTGGCGCTGAATCTGGTCTGCGAACCGGCTGTTCTTGATGGCGATGGCGGCCAGCCCGCCGAACGCGATCAGGAACTGCAGGTCCTCGTCATTGAACGAGTTGGTGGCGGTCAGGTTGTCCACGTACAGAATGCCGAGCACCTGTTCGGCGCTGGCCATGAGCGGGATGCACATGGCGCTGCGGACACTCTGCAGCAGGATCGACTGGCCGCCCTTGAATCGATCGTCGGCGACCGCGTTGTCGGTCAGGATCGCGACCCGCTCTTCCACGGCCTTTCGGGCGATCGAACGAGGCACATGCTGGGACGACCCGTCGCCCAGCCGGCTCTTGGACACCCGCGGCACCAGCTCGCCCGAATCCGTGCTCAGCAGCACCGATACCCGGTCCACCCCCATGATGTCGAAGGTGGTCTCGACCACCCGGCCGAGCAGTTTGTCGAGGTCCAGCTCGCCCGACAGCTTCTGCGAGACATCCAGCAGCAGGGCGAGCTTCCGCGCGTTGCGCTCCGCCGTGCTCGCACCGGCCACTTTGAGCTGGCCGGCCCCGGCCTCCTTCCCCGCCGCCGCCGCCGCGACATCGCCCACGATGACGGCGGGGACCCCGCCGCTCATTGCCACCTGCTTGACGATCGTTCCACCCGGATGGGGGAGGTTCTGGCCGGTGGTGATCAGCCGGCCCGATCCCATGTCCGGCGACTTGAGCTGGAAGACGACCTTGCCGAAGGTGACCGAATTGCCGGGCTCGACGGTGCCCTCGGTGACCCGTTCGCCGTTGATGAAGGTGCCGTTCGAGCTGCCCAGGTCCTTGAGGAAGACCCCGGTGCTGCTGACCGCCAGTTCCGCGTGGCGCCGGCTGATCGTGGGATCGAAGATCGGAATGTCGCTGGTCACCGCCCGGCCGACCACATAGGTCTGGCCGGCGGTGAGCTCGAAATCCTGATCGCCGGTGAACGAGACGAGCTTGAGCGTCATGGCTGGAGAATATACGGCGCGGCGACGATCCTCCCAAACCCCTCGTCCCTACGGCCTGGAACGGGCCGGGGCGGCACCGGCGAGGGCCAGGGCGGCCAGCACGGCGCCGGCCTTGGCCTCGGTTTCCCGGAATTCGGCCGCCGGATCGGAATCGGCGACGATTCCCGCCCCCGCCTGGATCCAGGCGCGCCCGCCCCGCATCACCACGGTCCTGATGGCGATGGCGGTGTCGAGCGTGCGGGCTCCCCACCCGACGTAACCGACGGCGCCGGCGTATGGGCCTCGCCGCACCGGCTCCAGTTCGTCGATGATCTCCATCGCCCGGACCTTCGGAGCGCCGCTCACGGTACCCGCCGGGAAGCAGGCTCCCAGCGCGGCGAGGGCATCGAGCTCGGGGCGGAGCGTCCCCCTGACCTCGCTGACCAGGTGCATGACGTGGGAGTAGCGTTCCACCACCATGAAGGCCGTGAGGCGGACGCTGCCGAACTGCGACACCCGGCCGACGTCGTTCCGGCCAAGGTCGACCAGCATCAGGTGTTCCGCCCGTTCCTTCGGATCCGCCTCCAGTTCGGCCTGCAGTGCTCGATCGTGCTCTGGGGTCGTGCCGCGGGGCCGCGTGCCCGCGATCGGGCGGAGGGTGATCTCGCTTTCTTCCACCCGGATCAAGACCTCGGGCGAGCTCCCGACGACATGCAGATCGTCGCAGTGCAGGAAATACAGGTACGGGGCGGGGTTGAGCGCCCGGAGGTAGCGATACGTCAGGAACGGATCCGGCGCCGGCAGATCCAGCCGCCGGGAGAGCACCGTCTGGAAGGTGTCGCCGGCGGCGATGTACTCCTGGATGCGTCGCACATCCCCCTCGAACCGACCGTCCTGGTACGGCGACGCCACGGCGGGAAGCGCCGGTGCTTCCTCGATCGCCAGCGGCGCCAGCGGCGCCGGGCCCCGGAGCCGGCCCAGCCAGTCCTCGATCCGGCCGACGGCCTCGCCGTGGCCGCGCTCCAGCTCGGCCCGCGACAGGCCCGGATGAACCTCCACGTTGGCGATGATCGTGGCCCGGTTGAACAGGTTGTCCATCACGAGTAGCGTGTCGGTCACCATCAGGATCGCGTCCGGCAGGCCGCGGTCATCGGGCGGCGGGCTCGGCAGGCGCTCCAGGCTGCGCACCACGTCGTAACCGAGGTAGCCAACCGCACCACCCGTAAACCGGGGCAACCCTGGAAGGGCGACGGGGGGGTACTGTCGCATCGTCCGGGCGATGTGGTCGAGCGGCGCCAGGTCCGTGGCCACGACCGCCCAGCCGGCGGCCGCCGTCCAGCGCCGGACCTCGGCCCCATGATAGCTGTACACTTCCCGTGGGTCGGTCGACAGAAAGGTGTACCGCGCCCAGCGCTCGCCGCCCTCCAGCGACTCCAGCAGGAAACCGTATGGCCCGCGGTGCAGTTTGGCGAACGCCGACACCGGCGTGTCGCCGTCCAGGACGACCTGGCGCGTCACCGGCACCATGCCCGGGCGGGCACGGGAGAGGAAATCGGAAAGCGAGCCGTCCGCCATCACCATCGAACCTGGGAGGGAAGGGGTCGTAAGCTAATGGCGGAATGGCGGAATGGCGGAATGCTGCCCGCTGATAGCTGACCGCGCCCCAACGCGCGGTTCCCGCTCGCCAACCCATTCTGCCACTCCGCCATTCCGCCATTCGGCCATCAGCCGGCCCCGATGCCTACCTCGGCGCCGCAACCAGATACGTGCCGGTGCCCCGCAGTCGTGCCTCGAGGTTGTCCGGCCCCGGTCGCGCCGACTCCAGCAGGCGGTACTGGTCACCGGCTATCAGGTACACCACGGAAAGTGCCCGCTCGAAGCGGGCCCGGCTGCCATACCGGGCAAGCGCTTCCACCGGTGCGGCGAAGTGAACCGGATACTTGAAGCGCACCGTGCTTCCGGGGCCCGGCGGGAAACTGGCCGTGATATCCACGCCGTAGATCCCGGCCCGGGGCCGAACGGTCACGGTGACCGACTCGGGCGCCGCCGCCAGGAGGCTCTCGGCGCTGAACCGGATCTCTACGAACGGCGCGTTATCCGGCGGGCCGTGCCGCAGGATGATCGTGCGGGGCGTCCCGGTGCGGAAGGTGACCGTCGTATCGTCCGCCGGAATGCCCGTCATCTCCAGCAGGTACAGGCGGGCCAGGGGCAGCGCCGGCGTTGGAACGGGATCGGTCGCCGTTCCAGCGGGAGCTGTCCCAGGGCCGCAGGCGCCGCCCAACATCAGCCCGGCGGTTGCCGTTACGCGAAGAGATCGGCTAATTGACACGAAGATGTGTGAGAGGTGAGCGGTGAGCGGTGAGCAGGGGTGTCCCGACGCAGATAGTGGTCTCGCGAGGCCGGCCTGGCCGCGGGGGCTGAGCGTCGTACTGCTCCTGCTCACCGCGCACTCCCCACCCCTCACCGCCCAGGCCTGGAACGCACCCGCAACACTCGACCTTGTCCGCCGCGGCATTGTTGCCCGCCAGCGGGCCCAGCCCGACTCCACGCTCACCAGCTACCGGACGCTGGCGCACGGGTTTGTCTTCTTCCTGGCGCAGGCGGGGGCGGGGCTCGAAGGACCGCCCCGCCTCATCAAGGCCGACGAACTGCAGGTGGAAGTGTACTGGCGCGCGCCCTCCGCGAGCAAGCAAGTGATCCGGGCGTGGCGGGACGGTCGCTGGCTCCCCACCGACATCAATTACCACCGCGACCATCTCGGCATCGTCACCAACAACTTCGGCGATCAGATTCGCATCGGCGAGGGCGACGAAGTGCGGGACGTCATCCACCCACTGTCCCCTGCCGGCCCCGATCTGTATGACTATCGCCTGCGCGACTCGGTGCGGCTCAGGAACCGGGACACGGTGCTCGAGCTCCACGAGGTCGAAGTTCGCCCTCGGGACCCGAGCGCTCCCCTGGTCGTCGGCACCCTGTCGCTGGATATCGCTTCGGGTGATCTGGTCCGGTTCCGGTTCAGCTTCACCCCGGCGGCGTATCTCGACAACTCGCTCGAGGATATCAACGTCGTGCTGGAAAACGTCCGACTGGACGGTCGCTGGTGGCTTCCCTGGCGACAGGAGCTGGAGATCCGGCGGCGCTCGGCATGGCTCGATTTCCCGATCCGATCGATCATCCGGGGACGCTGGGAGATCGCCGACTACGACCTGAACGTGACTGTCCCGGAGGCGGTGCTGGCCGGACCCGCCATCGGTGGCCTGCGATCGCCCGCTGCGACCGGCGGCGACTGGACCGTGCCGTTCGCCCAGGCCATCGAAACCGCCGGCCGACCCGTCGCGCAGGACGACCTCGAGGCAATCCGTGGCGAGATCGAACGCATCGCCGGAGGGCGCGCCTTGAGCGGTCTGCCCGCGACCCGGCTCGGTTTTTCCTCCGTAAGCGACCTGGTGCGCGTCAACCGGGTCCAGGGGCTGGCGGTCGGTGTCGGGCTCGCGATGCGCATGACTCCAGCGCTCATGATCCGGCCGCGCGGCTCGTTCGGGACATCGGATGAGCGGGTCTACGGTGATCTGTCGGCCGCGTGGGAACGCGGCGGAACCGGCCTGGTGGTGGCGGGCGGGCGCCGTCTCAGGGACCTGGCCGACCGACCGGTCATTTCCGGGGTGGTGAACTCCCTGCTCGCCCAGGAAGGGGGCGGTGACCGGGGAGACTACGTCCTGCTCGACGCCGCCTCCGTCACGGTCAGGCGGCGAACCGGGACACGGTTGACGACCTCGTTGACCGCGGCCCTCGAACGCACCCGCTCCGTCCGGGCGGTGGCCCAACCGGCCAGCGGTCGGTACCGTCCCAACCCCGCCCTCGGCGCCGGCACGATCGGCGTCGGGCGATTGTCCATCGATTACGTGGGCGCCGACCTCGATCGCCAGGCCGGGAACCGGCTCTCCTTCACCGCCGAAGGCGGCCGCGGCGACCGGGAGTACGTCCGGCTGGCGGGTCTGCTGTCGGCGATGGTCCCGGCCGGGCCTGGCCGCCTTGCGCTACGGCTTGAGGGAGGGGCGGGAAGCCGGGATCTCCCGGCGTACCGCAGCTTCGCGATCGGTGGCTGGGGCACCCTGGTTGGCGAGCCGTTTCGGCGCTGGGGCGGACGCCGGATGGCGCTGGGCACGCTCGAGTACCGGCTCGACACTGCCTTTCCAGCCATCCCGTTGGGGGCGTTCGCGTCCACCGGGCGGTCGATCACCGTCGCGCCGTTCGTGGCCGTGGGATGGACCGGTGGGGAGATGCCGGGCGTTCCGTGGAGGGCCTCCGCTGCCGGTAGACCGGTTGCCGGGATCGCGGTCGAGTGGTTTCACCGCCTGCTGCGGATCGAGACCGGCGTCTCGCTCCGCACCGGCAGGATCGGGATCACCGTGGATCTGAACCGGGAGTGGTGGGAAATGCTCTGATCGGCCCGGCGAGCCGTCGGCGGGGGCACCTCCCCCAGCCCATGGCCATGAACCCTACCCTCCGCTAGCTTTCAACTCTGTACCGACAACAGCGTGTAACACGGCAACCGCCTTCCTCCCAATCGCTTGCATGCAGTTTACGGATGAGTGGCTGATCCCGACCATGGAGAAGGTTCTGACGCCCGACGAGCTCGACTCGTTGCGCCAGGAGCCTCTGCGCGAGCCCCAGTCCCTGTGGCTCACGGTCGTGGCGCGCAAGCTTGCCAGCGATGACGACATCCTGCGAGCCGCGGCAGCCCGATTCCGCCTGCCGGTGGCCGACCTGAATCAGCTCGACAAGACCGTTCGGGATGCCGTCCCGGAGCCGCTGGTGCGGCGTTTCAATATCCTGCCCCTCCGGCTCACCGACTCGGTGCTGGAGATCGCCACCGCCAACCCCTTTGATATCGATGCCGAAAAGGACCTCGCCTTCGCGACCGGTCGCGAGGTCCGGACCTTCCTCTGCTCTCCCACGCGCATCAAGGAGAAGATGGAGGAGATCTACCGCGGATCGACCCCGGCGGCCGCCAGCCCGGACGTCATGGCGCAGCTGCTGGGCGGGATGGACGAGAACCTGCAGGTCACCCAGCTCGAGGACGACGCGGGCGTCACCGACCTCGCGGCGTCGGCCGAAGAGGCCAGCCAGCGACCGGTCGTTCGCCTGGTGGACCTGATGCTGTCCGACGGGATCCTCTCCCGGGCCAGCGACATCCACGTCGAGCCGGGCGAGGCCGGGGTCGCGGTGCGCTACCGGATCGATGGGGTGCTGCGCCAGGTGATGAACATCCCCCGGACCGCCGGCGCGCCGCTGATCTCCCGGATCAAGATCATGTCTGGGCTCGATATCGCCGACCGGCTCCGGCCGCAGGATGGTCGTGCCCGGGTGGCGGTGAACGGCGCGCCGGTGGATCTCCGCGTTTCCACCTTGCCCGCCTCACTGGGCGAGAAGGTCGTCATCCGGATTCTGAATGCCAAGGCGACGGTGCTGACCCTCGAGTCGCTCGGCATGTCACCGTCCGAGCGGACCACGATGGAGGCCCTGCTCAACAACAAGGAAGGCATCATCCTCGTCACCGGGCCGACGGGGTCCGGCAAGACGACCACCCTGTACTCGATGCTGCGAATCGTGCAGGACGAAGGGGTGAACATCGTCACGGTCGAGGATCCGGTCGAGTACCGGCTGGGGAAGGGCATCGTTCAGGTCCAGGTCCACGAGAAGGCCGGCCTGACGTTCGCGGCGGCCCTGCGCTCGATCCTGCGTCAGGATCCGGACGTCGTGCTGCTGGGCGAAATCCGCGACAAGGAAACGGCGCAGATCGCGGTCCAGGCTTCGCTCACCGGCCACCTCGTCCTCTCCACGTTGCACACCAACGACGCCGCCAACGCGGTGACCCGACTGGTGGACATGGGGATCGAAGCGTACAAGCTCGCGTCGGCTGTTCGGGGGGTGATCGCCCAGCGGCTGATGCGCAAGCTGTGCGTCACCTGCCGGGAGGTGAACGACCAGCCCCCGCCGGAACGAATCCGCAGGTACATCCCCGCGGGCACCCCGGTGTACCGGCCGCTCGGCTGTCCGGACTGCTCGATGACAGGCTATCGCGGGCGGTTCAGCATCGTCGAAGTCCTGACGATGAACATCGAAATGGAGCGGCTCATCGGAGGCGGTGCCACCGCCGAGAAGATCGCCACGGCCGCGCGCCAGAACGGCATGCTGTCGCTGTTCGAGAGCGGGCTCCAGCACGTGCTCGGTGGAGACACCGGCATGGAGGAGCTGCTCCGGGTGGTCGACGTGCCGATGGTCGACGGCGGCGGTGCGCGCGGCTCCGGTCCGGCCACGGCCACCAAGCCGACCGACTCGTCTCCGGCCCGCAAGACGCCGCCATCGTCCTCGGTTCCGTCCGCGGCAGAGCCCCCGATGCGGGCCACCGCCGCCTCCGTCGCCGACCTGTCGAGCGCATTCGATCTGCTCGACGAGCAGGAAATGGAGGACGATGACGCGGGGCCAAGCCGGCGGGCGACGGCGACCAGGAGCGCCAAGGTGCTGCTGGTGGACGACGAGGACGCCCTCCGCCGGGTCATGAAGGACCTGCTGGCCCGCGACGGCTATGATATCGTGGAGGCCCGCACCGGGGTGGAGGCGCTCGACCAGGTCGATCGGCACGCGCCCGATGTCGTCGTGCTCGACCTGAACCTGCCCGGGATGGACGGATACTCGGTCCTGGCCGAGCTGCGCTCCCGGCCGGCAACCCGGGATATCCCCGTGATCGTGCTGACCGCCAAGGGCGACGAAGACAACGAAGTCCGGGTGTTCGAGCTCGGTGCCGACGATTTTCTCAGCAAGCCGTTCCGCGCCAAGGCGCTCACCAAGCGGCTCGAAGCCATCCTCGCCCGGCGCAAGTAGGCCGCGCCGTCTTTCCGCCCCCGTGATGCTGCCCGATTCCGCACCCGCGCTCGGCCTGGTGAAGCCATCGGTCCGCGCCCAGGCGGCCTACACACTCGAAGCGCCGGTCACCGCCCGGAAGCTCAACCAGAACGAAGCGCCCGCGGACGTGCCCGAAGATCTCAAGCGTGAGATTCTCGCCCGTGCCGCCCTGGTCCCCTGGCACCGCTATCCGGCGTTTGTCCCCACCAGGCTGGCCAGGGCGATCGCGGCCCGCCACAACTGGATGCCGGAGGGCGTCCTGGTGGGGAACGGCTCGAACGAGGTCATCCAGGCCACGCTCACCGTGACGGTGACGACCGGGGATGTCGTGGTTGCCCCGCAGCCGACCTTCGGACTGTACCGGGTCCTGACCGGCGTGCTGGGCGGCCGGTACGTGCCGGTGTCGTTGGGGCCGGACTTCGGCTACGACGTCGACGCGCTGGTGACCGCGGCTCGCCGGGAGGACGCCCGGGTCATCCTCCTCAATTCGCCCAATAATCCGACGGGGTCGGTCCTTCCCGACGGCGCGGTGGCCCGGTTTCTGGCCGAAACCGATGCCCTCATCGTGTGCGACGAGGCCTATCAGGACTTCGGCGGCCCGACCGCGATCCCGTTGCTGCGCCAGTCCGCCCGGCTGGTGGTCTTCAGGACCTTCTCGAAGGCGATGGGGATGGCGGGGCTGCGCTTTGGATATGCGCTGGCGCACCCCGATCTGGTACGCGAAATCGCCAAGGCCAAGCTGCCCTACAACGTGAACGTCATCACCCTGGCTGCCGCGGAGGCCGCGCTCGAGCGGGCCGACAGCTTTCGGCTCACCCACCAGGCCATCGTGGAGGAGCGGGAACGCTTCGTCTCGGCCCTGGCGCGGATCCCCGGGATCCGGGCCTTCCCGAGCCAGGGGAACTTCGTGCTGATTCGCACGGAGACCGTTCCCGCGAAAACCCTCTTCCAGCGGCTCATCGAGGAGCACAGCATTCTGATCCGGGACGTCTCCGGCGGGGCCGGGCTCTCCGAGTGTGTGCGGATCTCCATCGGTACTCGCCAGGACATGGACGCGGTCCTGGCGGGCCTCGTCAGCCTGCTGGGGACCGGAAAGGCCGATCACCCATGACGCGCACCGGCGAAATCTCCCGCAAGACCAAGGAGACCCAGATCCGGGTGCGTCTGGACCTGGACGGCGCCGGTCGCGCGCAGGTGAAGACCGGCATCGGGTTCTTCGACCACATGCTGGAGGCGCTGCCCCGACACGGCCTGCTCGATCTGGAGGTGGAGTGCACCGGTGACCTGCACGTCGACGGCCACCACACGGTAGAGGATGTCGGCATCGTACTGGGTCAGGCCCTGGCCCAGGCGCTGGGCGACCGCGCCGGCATTCGTCGCTACGCCGACGCCACGGTGCCGCTCGACGACGCCCTCGTGCGGGCCGTCATCGACATCTCGGGCCGGTCGTATCTGTCATATCAGGTCGAGATTCCACGGTGGCAGATGCTGGGTGATTTCGACGTCGCGCTCATGCCGGAGTTCTTCCGGGCCGTGGTGCACAACGCCGGGCTGACGGTCCACATGGACCTGATTCGGGGCGAGAATCCGCATCACATCGTCGAGGCTGCCTTCAAGGCCTTCGCACGGGCGCTGGATCAGGCGACCGGGCAGGACCCGAGGGTCGCCGGCATACCATCCACCAAAGGCGTCCTGTGATCGTCGTGGTCGACTATGGCGTGAACAACCTCAAGAGCGTGGTGCGCGCCCTCGGGGCGGGTGGACATACCGCCACGCTGACCGCCGACCCGGCGGTGGTGCGACAGGGCGCGCGCGTCCTGGTTCCCGGCGTCGGCAATTTCGGCCAGGCGGCGAGGAACCTGGCCGCTTCCGGCCTTGGTGATGCCATCCGTGAGGTGGCAAAGGCGGGGCGGCCTGTGATGGGGATCTGCCTCGGTCTCCAGCTGTTCTTCCCCCAGAGCGAGGAAGCTCCCGGGGTACCGGGGCTCGGCCTGCTCAGTGGAGAGGTCCGCCGCTTCCGGACCAACCTCTCCGTGCCCCATGTGGGGTGGGCCGGAGTGCGGTTCACCCCCGACGGCGAGCGGCATCCGGTACTGGCCGGCCTGCAGAAGAACGGGGACACCCACTTCTACTATCACGTGCACAGCTATCATCCGGCCGGCCTGCCGACCGAGGCGATCCTGGCGACCGCCGACTACGACGGACCTTTTCCCACGATCGTCGGACACGAGAACATTCTCGGGGCCCAATTCCATCCTGAGAAATCGCAGACGGCGGGGATCGGTCTGCTTTCGCGGTTCGTAGCCTGGCAGCCATGACCAGCTTCCGCGTCGCGTTCGTGGACATCTACGTGCTGCGGCCCGGCCCGGCCGGACTCGAGACCCTCGTGCTTCGCCGTTCGGCGGCGGGACGCTGCCCCGGGTCCTGGGAGGTCGTGCACGGCAGAATCGAGTCCGGAGAAACTCCCATCGCCGCCGCCCTCCGCGAGCTGCGCGAGGAAACGGGGCTCCGGCCCGAACGGCTGTACAACCTGAGTCGGGCGGAGGCATTCTACCGGCACTCGGCCGACGAAGTCGGGTTCATCCCGGCGTTCGCGGCGATGGTGAATGGCGCCGAGGCCCGGGTGTCGGCGGAGCACGACCAGGCCGAGTGGCTGTCGTTGCCGGCGGCCGCCGGACGGGTGGCCTGGCCCAGGGAGCGGCGCGCGATCGCGGATATTCAGGTGATGCTGGGCAAGGGTGATGCGCGAGAGCTGGAGGATGTACTGCGAGTGCAATGAGAGAATCGCGGAACGAGTGAATGGTGGAATGAGTGAATGGCGGATTGCGGAATCTGCCCACGGTAGAATGCGGATCGGACCATACCAAGACTACCATTCATGGGGTTGGAGTCACCACCCATTTCTCCATTCAGCCATTCAGCCATTCAGCCCTTCTTCCATTCTCCCATTGCCCGATGCTCGCCCGCCGCATCATTCCCTGCCTCGACGTCGCCAACGGGCGCGTGGTCAAGGGCGTGCACTTCGTCTCCCTCCGGGACGCGGGAGATCCGGTCGAGCAGGCGGCGCGCTACGATGCGGAAGGGGCGGATGAACTGGTCTTTCTCGACATCTCGGCCAGCCATGAGGCCCGCGACATCACCCACGACATGGTCACCCGGGTTGCCGAGACAATATTCATCCCCTTCACGGTCGGGGGAGGCATCCGTTCGGTGGACGACGCCGGTCGCGCGCTCCGGGCTGGCGCGGACAAGGTGGCGGTGAACACCGCGGCCGTGCGCGACCCCGAACTCGTCACCCGTCTGGCGGACAGTTTCGGGACCCAGTGCGTCGTCGCCGCTGTCGATGTGCGGCGGGTGGTCGACCAGCCGGCGCATTCGCCCGCGAGCTGGCAGGTGCATGTCACCGGCGGCCGCGACCCCACCGGGCTCGACGGAATCGAGTGGATCGGCCGTCTGGAAGCGCTGGGCGCGGGGGAGATCCTGCTGACTTCGATGGACCGGGACGGCACCCGGCGGGGGTACGACCTCGATCTCCTGCGGGCCGCCTCCGGGCGGGTCCGCATCCCGGTGATCGCTTCGGGCGGAGCGGGCAGCCTCGCGCATCTGGCCGAGGGCCTCGAGGCCGGCGCCCACGGAGTCCTCGCGGCCTCGATTTTCCACTATAAGGGCTGCTCGCTGCCGGAAGCCCGAGCCTTCCTGCGAGCGCGCGGCTTCCCGGTGCGACCATGAGAATCGCAATCACGCTGGCGCTCGCCGGTGGCCTGATGGCGCTGCCGAACCATCCAGCCGCCGAGCCCACCAGCCGCCGAGCTGCCGAGCAAGCCCCCTGCGTCCGCCTCGACAAGCCCGGCACCCGGATCCGCGGCGACGTGAAGATCTGTCCCGGCCGGTACCGGGTGGCCGATCGGGGCGAGGTTGGCGCGTTGGTGATCATCGCTTCCGGGACCCGGGTCGACCTCACCGGGGTCACGATCGAGAGTGGCGATTCCGTGCCGGCCCGGTTCACGGGGGTCGGCATCCTCTCGCGCAATGTGGACAGCGTCTCGGTGCGAGGCGGCCGGATCCGGGGATTCCGCTACGGCATCCGGCTGGAGGGGGGCCGCGGTCACCGGGTGAGCGGGATCGACCTTTCGGGGTCTCGCTCCAGCCGGCTGGTATCCACCCCGGAGAAGTTCGACGAGGCTGACTGGCTCGACATCTTCCTCCCCGACACCTTCGAAAGCTACGGCGCCGGGCTCTACCTCAAGCGGACTCGCGGGGCGCTGGTCACCGGAGTCGTGGCCCGGGGCAGCCAGAACGGGATCGGCCTGTTCGAGACTCGGGAGGCGTGGGTCGCCGACAACGACGTCTCGGGCAACACCGGCTGGGGGATCCACCTCTGGAAGTCGTCGCGCAACACCATCGTGCGCAACAAGGCCGACCACAACGTGCGCTGCGAGAGCCCGGCCTATCGGCGAGGGTGCGACAGTGCGGCGATCCTGCTCCGCCAGGAGAGCGACTCGAACCTGATTGCGGACAACGACCTCACCTGGTCGGGCGACGGATTGTTCCTGAGCGGTCACCGGCCCCAGTTGTCTCCGTCGATCGGCAACCTGGTCATCCGCAACGACGCCTCACACGCCTGGCACAACGCCTTCGAGGCGACGTTCAGTGCCTGGAACACCTTCCTCGAGAACCGGGCCGACAGCGCCGACTACGGCTTCTGGCTGGGCTACTCGCGGGGAAGCGTGGTGCGCGGGAATGTGATCACCGGCAGCCGAACCGCCGGTATCGCCATCGAGCACGGCGGGGAGAATGAAATTGCGGGGAACACGATCATCGGAGGTGCCATCGGCCTGCGGCTGTTTGCCCCCCGCGAGAACGACGAGGCGAGCACCGACTACCGCATCAGCGACAACACCTTCGCCAAGGTCGGACAGGGCATCGTCCTCGAGCGGACTACCCGGGCCAGGCTCCGCGGCAATCTGTTCGACGGCGTCGAGGACGGCCTGGTGGTGGACAGCGCGGGCCGGGACGCCGAGCTGGCCGGCAACGTGTTTCTCTCGGCTCGGCGGTGGCTCATCGACGCGGTCGAGCTCGATGCCGGTAACAACATCTGGGGTCCCCGCGATCAGGAGGCTGCCCAGCGCCAGGTGCGGGGCCGGGTTTCCCTCACCCCGTTCCGACGGGCCAGGGACGTGGGGTATTAGGGCGGACAGGGCGGACAAGGCGGACAGGGCGGACAGGGCGGACAGGGCGGACAGGGCGGACAGGGCGGACAAGGCGGACAGGGCGGACAGGGTGGACAAGACGGACAAGAGGAACCGTGGATGATGCGGGAGGTGGGCAGGACCGCCGATCTCGCTGCTCACCTGTCCGCCCTGTCCGTCCTGTCCGTCCTGTCCGCCCTGTCGCTCACCCGTTCAACAGATCCTCCGCCTGGGCGACCAGGTCTCGCGGCAGGAATGGCCGGGGCAGCACCCGGGCGCCGAGGGCGCGACAGCGTTCGCCGAGTCCGGCGTCGGCTGTGGCGACGAACAGCCTGATCCCCGGCTGGGCCGCGACTGAATCGGCCAGCAGCCGCTTGCCATCGGCGGAAAGCGCCCCGTCCAGCACCACGGCGCGCCACCGGCCTTCGGCCAGGCGCGCAACCGCCTCGTTTCCAGTCCTGGCGACTTCGATCGAGTAGCCTGCCGGTTCCAGCAGGGCCCGGACGACCAGTTCCGCCGCGGGGTCACTGTCTGCGACCAGCACCGTTTTCGTCGCGACCTCCGGCTTTTCGTGCTTCGCCCGCTGAGCCGGACGGGCTCCTTCCGCGAGGAGCGGCAGGCTGAACCAGAATTCGGCGCCCCCGCCGGGCCCCGGCTGGTAGGCCAGCCGTCCGCCGTGAGACTCGAGGATGCGGTAGCTGAGGGAGAGGCCGAGCCCGGTGCCCTCGCCGGGATCCTTGGTCGTGAAAAACGGGGTGAAGAGCTGCGACACCAGCTCGTCCGGGACCCCCGGTCCGGTGTCGCGAACGCGAATGACGGCGTGTCCGGGTTCGGCGGCGGAGATCAGCGTGACCCGGCGGGTGGCGCCCGCGGGAAGGGCGCGCACGGCGTGGGCCGCGTTGTACACCAGGTTCAGCAAGACCTGCTGCAATTCATCCCGGTTGCCCCGGACCGGAAGAGCGGTCTCGACCCGCGATTCGACCAGCTCGATTCCCCGCAGATTGAGCTCGTAGGCCACCAGGAGCGCCGTCCTGCCGAGGATGTCGTTCAGATCCACGGCGGTGTCGGAGGGTGATCCCTTCCTGGCGAAGGTGAGCAGGTTCCGCACGATTCGGCCGGCCCGCTCGGCCTGCTCGTGGATGACCCGGAGGTGCTCCCGTTCCGAGGCCGGGATCCTGGTCCGCTCCTGCAGCAGCTCGGACAGCCCCGCGATCGAGGTCAGTGGGTTGTTGAGTTCGTGGGCGACGCCGGAGACCATCTGACCGACCGCAGCGAGCTTCTCGCTCTGGATAAGCTGGGCCTCCAGCGCTCGCTGCTCTGTGACGTCCTCCACCAGCACCACCACCGAGGCGTGGGCGCCCGGCGCGGCGATCGGAGCGGCGGTGATCCGAAGGACCCGGTCGAGCGCCGTGCTGCGAATGGTGAGCGCCGAGGCCCGTTCGCCGCGGCGGGCCGCGCCGATGGTGCGGTCTTCGCCTTCCAGGTCTCCCACGACGGTGGGCCAGAACGGTTGCCCCAGCAGGGCCAGGGGCGTGACGTCGAGCAGCCGTGCCAGCGCCTGGTTGCCCCGGCTCACCCGGCCGGCGGCGTCGAGCACCGCGATGCACTCGGCCAGGGCGTCGAAGGCGGTTTCCCACTCCTCCTTGGCCTGGCGCACCATCTCGAACAACCGACTGTTGGCCATCACCACCGCGACGTGGGTCGCGACCGTCGACAGCAGCCACAGATCCTCGGCGCTGAAGGCGCCCTGGCGGCGATCGGCCACCGCCAGGACCCCCATGGTCAGGCCGTGGGCGCGGAGCGGCGCCGCGGCCCCGATCATCACCTGATGCCCGGGCATGAGGTACACCGGCTCGGGGTCGGCGCCGTTGGTGACCTCGATCCGCTCGGTGGTGCTGGCCCGGAGCAGCAGGCTCGGTGAGTCATCCGAGACCCGTTGCCCCACCGTCTCCCGGAGCGAACCCTCGGCGGCCGCGATGAGGAGACTCCCCCCCTCGGGGGCCATCAAGGCGACCGCCGCGCCTTCGGCGTTCAGGAAGCGCATGACGTAACGTGCCACCTGCCCGGCAATGCGCTCGCTCTGAAGCGATTCCGCCAGGATGTAACTCAACTCCTGCAGAGAAAAAATCTCGTTGATCCGCCGATCCACCTGCCGGGCCAGGGCACGCCGCTCGTCATCGAGATCACTGAGGCGCCGGCGCGACGCCAGAATGTGAAGTCCCACGGCAGCCAGACTCGCGACCATGGCGACGGCACACACCCAGGCGAACCGGCCGGCCACGAGGGCGAGGAAGCCGGTGAGGACCCCGGCACCGAGGTGAACGAACGGGAGCCACGACCAGCGTGCGCGCGCCCCGATCCACAGGGCGGCTCCTCCCAGACCGAGCGTGAGAAAGAGGACGGGCGGATGGGGCCGGCCGAGCCCCACGACGGTCGCGGCCAGGAGCCAGGCCACGGCGGGGAGCCATCCGGTCACGGCCTCCCGGGTGGCAGGGCTCAGCGAATTGAGGCGGATCGGCAGGCTCGGCACTGTGACTGGTCAGCGGTCTGGTACGCACTCGCCCCCGGGAGGGCGTCGGGGTTCGACACCGGGGCCCGGCTCACGGCCGCCCGCCCGAATCGGGCCGCGCGTCCTGCCACCGGGAGAGCACCCGGACCCTCTCGCGCTCGATCCGGGGCAGCGCCTCGTTCCAACCGCTGGACTGGGTGGGACCATAGGCGATGTCGAACGACTCGAACACCGGGAGCACGAGTTCGAAGAGATAGATGGCCGATGCCTGCTGCCGCACCGGGAGCTGGCGACCGCTGAAATTGGCGGTAATGGGCACGACGGCCCGGGGACGGTAGGCCTGGTTGCGATAGATCAGACTGACGTTCTCGGGGTCGAAGCGGGCGTCGTCCCTGAGCGCGAAGAACGAGACCAGGGCCAGGCCGGGGGTGGCGACGGCGGCCGACCGGGCCGCGGAGTCGATCTGCGCCTGGCGCGAAACCACCAGCCGGTGCAGCGACTCGTAGCCGTCCTTGGCGATCAGGCGGAGCACCCGCTCGTCGAGCGGGAGGAAGCGCACCTCGACATCACCGGTGACAAAGCGAACGCTGAGGAGGTCCTGATTGAGGGTGCCGTAGCCGGGGGGCGGCAGATCGCTGCCCGCCACCGGCTGTTGCGCCTGGACCGCGCCCGCCAGCGCCAGGCCGGCGGCGAGGGTCACCCAACTGGCGTTCGATGTCATCCCTGCTCCTCCGTGGGCGCGCCGCCGGCCGACAGCAGACTCGCGGCCAGCTCCGGCAGACCCTCGCCCGTGACGGCACTCGTAAGTTGAACCTGTTCCTCCCCCGGCGCCAACATTCTGCCCAATTCCCGGTGCCGCCTGCGGCGCTGACCGAACGGGAGAACGTCCGCCTTGGTGAGCGCGATCAGCACCGGCACGCCCCGCGCCGCCAGCAGCTCCTGAAAGCGCTGATCCTGGTCGGTAGGATCGCGGCGCAGGTCGAACAGCCACAGCACCCCGGAGAGCGTGGTCCGGCGCTCGACCAGGCCGCGCAGCAGCTTGGCAAACCGGGCCCGCTCGCCCTGGGACACCCGGGCGAAGCCGTAGCCCGGCAGGTCGAGCAGGTACAGGGTCGGCAGCTGGAAGACGTTGATGTGACCGGTGCGCCCCGGGGTGCGGCTCACCCGGGCCAGCGGACGGCCGAACAGGGCATTGAGCAGGCTGGACTTGCCCACGTTGGAGCGGCCGAGCAGGGCGATTTCCGGGAGCCGGGGCTCGAGCCGCCGGGTCACATCGGGAAAGCTGCCGATGAACGTGACCGGGAAGCCCGCCAGAGGGGCGTGGCTCTCCTTGGCGGGGGGGAAGACAGTTGGCTGGCGTGCTGGCATTTGGAGGGGGCGGAAAGGCGGACGGGCGGACCGGCGGACGTGTTCTCCGGTCCGCCCGCCCGCCCGTTCGCCCGTCTGCCTGCTAGGCTTCCCGCTTCTGTCTCGGCCGCTCGGTCACCACCAACGGTGGGTGGTCGTCCGTGACGCACTCCTTGGTGAGCACGACCTCGCGCACGTCGTCGCGCGCCGGGAGGTCGAACATGATGTCCGTCATCATGCTCTCGAGGATCGCCCGCAGCCCGCGCGCCCCGGTACCGCGCTTCAGCGCCTTCTGAGCCACCGCGCGGAGGGCCTCGGCGTCGAAGGTGAGTCCCACCGATTCCATCTCGAACAGCTTCTTGTACTGCTTTGTCAGCGCGTTCTTGGGCTCGACCAGGATCCGGACCAGGGCTTCCTCGTCGAGCGCCTCGAGGGCAACCGTCACGGGCAGCCGGCCGACCAGCTCGGGAATCAGCCCGAAGCGCAGCAGGTCGTCCGGCTCCACCTCGGCAAAGGGATTCTGCTTGTTGAATTCCGGGCCGTCCTTGGCCAGCTGGTTGAAGCCGATCTGCTGCCGGCCGGTGCGGGTCTGGATGATCTTCTCGAGCCCGTCGAAGGCCCCGCCGCAGACGAACAGGATGTCCTTGGTGTTGATCTGAATGTACTCCTGCTGGGGATGCTTCCGGCCGCCCTGCGGAGGGACCGACGCCACCGTGCCCTCGAGGATCTTGAGCAGCGCCTGTTGCACCCCTTCGCCGGAGACATCGCGCGTGATGCTGGGGTTCTCGGACTTCCGCGCGATCTTGTCGATCTCGTCGATGTAGACGATTCCCCGCTCACATTCGGCGACGTTGAATTCGCCGGCCTGGAGCAGGCGCACCAGGATGTTCTCGACGTCTTCGCCCACGTACCCCGCCTCCGTCAGCGTGGTGGCGTCGGCGATGGTGAAGGGCACGTCCAGAATGCGGGCGAGGGTCTGGGCCAGGAGGGTCTTGCCGACGCCGGTCGGGCCGATGAGCAGGATGTTCGACTTGTCGAGCTCGACCTCGGCATCGCGGCCGTTGCTGGCGTTGATCCGCTTGTAGTGGTTATACACGGCGACGGCCAGGGTTCGCTTGGCGCGCTCCTGGCCGATGACATACTGATCGAGGACGGCTTTGATCTCATTGGGGGTCGGGACCTGGGTAATGGTATCCGCGACCTCCCGCTCTTCATCCTCCGCCAGGATCTCGTTGCAGAGCGTGATACACTCGTTGCAGATATAGACCGACGGGCCCGAAATGAATTTCCGGACCGAGTCCTTGGACTTGCCGCAAAAGGAACAGCGAAGGTGCTTGTCGTTCGACATGCGTCCAGGGCTCGAGTCTGGAGTGACTGGGGGAGATGCGGAGAAGTCTGGGCCTCCCCGCCACCCCCGTCAAGGGACCGACTTGGCCGGCTGAATCTCCTGCCGCTTGGAGATCACGTTGTCGATGAGACCGTACTCTTTCGCCTCCTCGGCCGACATGAACCGGTCCCGGTCCATGTCCCGTTCAATGCTCTCGAGGGGCTGGCCCGTGTGCTGGGCATACAGGCCGTTGAGCTTGGCGCGCAGATAGAGGATCTCCCGCGCCTGGATCTCGATGTCCGCGGCTGTTCCCTGGGTCCCGCCCGACGGCTGGTGGACCATGATCCGGGAGTGTGGCAGCGCACTCCGCTTCCCCTTGAAGCCCGCCGCCAGCAGAAACGACCCCATCGACGCCGCCATGCCCATGCAGATCGTGTTCACCGGGGCCTTGAGGTACTGCATGGTATCGTAGATCGCGAGTCCCGACGAGACGATCCCCCCGGGCGAGTTCAGGTACAGATAGATATCCCGTTCCGGGTTGTCGGCCTCCAGGAACAGCAGCTGGGCGATCACGATGTTCGCCACGTCGTCGTTGATCGGCGCACCCAGGAACACGATGCGGTCCATCAGCAGCCGCGAGAAGATGTCGTACGACCGCTCACCGCGGCTCGAACGCTCGATGACGTACGGAGGATAGATAGTGGCCATGCCTGGGCTCATGCGTCGGCGACGTTGGACTGCTGGAGGAGCCAGGCGAAGGCCTTCTCCTCGGTTAACGACCGCTGCAGCTCGCGCAGGCGGCCCGCCTTCTCGAGTTGTGCGTACAGCTGGCCGGGAGACAGGTTCCGGCCGGCTGCGAGCGTCGACACCCGCTCGTCCACCTCGGCCTCGGTGGCCGCCAGTTGCTGGGCCTCCACCACCGTATCGAGTACCAGCTCCCGCCGGACCTGTTGTTCGGCCACCGGCCGGAATTCCGCCGCGAAGGTCTCGAACTGCTCGGCCGGAATCTGGTAGGCCTGCATGTAACTCTGCACCAGCCGGGTCACCAGCGACGGCGGCGCCGGGACACCGTTGGCCGCGTAAATCTGCTGCAACAGTTCCTGGCGTACCCCGGAATCGGCGGCGGCCATCGCCTCCCGCTCCAGGTCCTGGCGGACCTCGGCCCTGAGCGCGTCCAGGGTCTCGAAGTCGCCCACCTCCCGCGCGAAATCGTCGGTCAACGCAGGCAACTCCTGGCGCTTCACCTCGTGCAGGGTGATGCGTACCCTTCGCGACTGCCCCCGTTTGCTCTCGTCCGGGTGGTCCTCCGGGAAGCGGACATCCGCGTCCACCGTCTCTCCCGGGACCATCCCCATCACCCGCTCCTCGACATCCGGCAGCGCGCGCCCTTCTCCGAGCACCATCGAGTATGGCTGTGCCGCCCCGGCGGTATCGCCGTCGAACGGTGCCACGTCCAGCCGCACGAGGTGACCGGGCGAGGGCTTCCCGCCTTCAACCGGGAGCCACGACGCCTTCCGCTCCTGCAGGTCGCGCAGCTTCTCCTCGACCTCCGGGTCGGTCACCGGCTTCACTTCCCGCCGGACCGTGAAGCCTCCGGTCCGACTCAATTGAACGTCGGGCCGCACCTCCACGTGAAACTCGAACTCGAGCGGCTTGCCGTCCTCGAACCGCAGATCGTGAATATGCGGCTCGGCGATCGGCTTGAGATCCTCCGCCTGCTTCGCCACGTCCCAGCTCTCCCGGATCAGCTCTTCCAGGACCGTCTGCCGGATGGCTTCCCCGAACCGCCGCCGAACCACCGCCTCAGGCGCCTTGCCTTGCCGGAACCCGGGTAGCCGGGCCCGCTGGCTGTACTGGCGCACGGCCTTGGTCTCGGCCTGCAGGATCCGGTCCAACGGGACCGTGACCTGAAGGGACTTGGAAGCGACGTCTTCCTTTGTTTTGACGATGGAAATGTCCGACATGGGCGGCAATCTACCCCTGCCCGTCCCACAGGGTCAAATGAACTTGCGACGCTGCCGATACTTGGAGGGTCAAACCGCCCACAGCCCGGCGCCCGGTAAAAATGGGCTCGAATCCTGATCTTGGGCGAGGCCGGTGTATTCGCTGTAACGTATTGTGGAGCAAGGACTTGTGCCTACAATCCTGGTCGTGGACGACGAGACGTCAATTCGCCGGGCCCTGCGGGCTTTTCTGGAGCGGGCCGGGTTCGTCGTGGCCGAAGCCGAGTCCGCGTTCGAGGCGCTGAGCTACATAGGCGATGGCAAGCCGGTGGACGCCGTGGTAAGCGACGTGCTGATGCCGGAACTGAGCGGTCTGGAGTTCTACGATCGACTGATGGAGATGGCCCCCCAGCTGGCGGACCGGGTAGTGTTTCTGACGGGCGCCGCACGCGACCCCGCGGTCCACGCCCCGATCGAGCAGCGCGGGGTTCCCCTCACCTTCAAGCTGGACGATCTCCGCCTCGTGGTCGATGCCGTGCGCCTGGCCCTCCTCCGCCGGACGCTGCCCCTCGAACGCTCTCTGTAGGCGGCCGATTCAGTCCACTACCACCACGCCGGTCTCGCGACCGAACTCGTCTCGCACCACCCGGGTCCCCGGCGGAGACCGCCATGGTCCCCGATCGTAGCGCACGTTGACGTGGTGCAACCCGAAGGCGACCGGCAGCTCGAGTCGCCAACGCCCCGCTCCGACAGGGGCCATGTCCAGCGCGGCCCAATCGGTGAAGTCACCCATCAACTCCACCCGGTGTGCGGAGGGCGCCGCCAGCACGAATTCCACTCCACCGTTGACCCGGCGAGTGTCGAACGCCGAGCCGTCGAGCCGCCGCGCCACAGCCCTGGTGGGGCTGGAACCGAGCGAGGCGCGGATCCCCAGCCGGAAGAACTCCCCAGCCGCGGTGCCGAGTGCCACCTCCGCCGGGTAGGTCCCGATGGCGGAGTGGATTCCCGCTCGATTCGAGAACCACCAGGTGGCCTCGGCCGACCACCACTGACTGGTGCGAACGTGGGTCCGCTGCCGGGCCTCGTTTTCCAGCGGAGGGGGCACGGTTCCGGCCGGCTCCACGGCACCGATCCGCCAGCCGGTTGAGGCGGCGAGGTCGAACCGGCCTGGCGTCCAGCGAACCCAGGCACCCAGGTCGGTCGTAACCCTGAGCTGTTGTCGCAGGCTGTCGTTCGGTGAGAGAGTATCGAACGGCGAGGTTGCCCGGAGCTGATCCAGGGCGGTGAGTTGCCAGCCGCGAATCTGGATGGAGAGCCGGCCCCAACGCCGCCAGGCCGCGCCTTCCCAGCGCACGGTCCCTCCGTATCGGTTTCCACCCAGCTGACTGCCGAGCCAGAGGCCCCGGCGGGAGTCCGCGAGGTGAAGCCGCAGTCCGCTTTCCCAGGTGCCCCGGAACGCCTCACGGGTGCCCTGGATTACCCGGCCTTCGGTGGTGACCTCGAGCCGCAACGGGCGAATCAGTCCGGTGAACCAGGAGCCACGAGCGTATCCGACCAGGCCATCACCGGACGGGGCCAGCTCGCGGTACTCTCCCGAGGCTTCAAGTCTGAGGTCGGACCCCGACCAGGTCAGACTGGGAGCAATGCTCCAGCGCGCCTCATGCGCGGCACGGGTGGCGGGTCCACCGCCCAGGCCCAGGTCAACGTGCGCCGTAACCTGGGCCGGCGCCCCAGCCGGTTGCAGCAGCCCCCAGCCAGCCATGCAGAGAAAGGCCCGGGCGCTCGTCATTGGTCGTGGCGATCGGGGTTCGGGCGCACCGATGCCGGTGGATACTCCGGCGGGGGCGGCAGCCGGACCGGGCCCGAGGAGCCTGGCGGTACCAGCTGGTCACGGAGCGCGAGATAATCCGCATCCACCGCCCCGCGAGTCGCCATGTCGCGGACCGAGGTCCAGGCGCGCTCAGGGGCGATGCCTGCCGTGAGGAGGTCGGCCAGGACGCTGAGCGGGACCGTGAGCCGCTCGCGTGGGCGAAGTGACTTGAGCGAGCTCAGACTCGCCGGAGTGGCACCGGCTCGGAGGGCGGCCGCCCCGGCGACCAGTTCAGACTCGGGTGCCCCGGGGCCGAGCGCCTCTTCGGCCTCCTGGAGCCGCCGGACGAGGGATCGCACAGCGGTCAGGATTCGTGCCGAGTCGGCACCCTTGCTCGCTCCTTCGAGGGCCTTGAGGATCACCGGCTCCGCGGGCAGCCCGGCCTCTGCGGCGCTGTCGGCAACGGCCTGCACCTGTCGTGCGGTGGCGGCCGGCAGACGCGCGGCCAGGCGGGGATCCTGCGCGCTGAGCCCGCCGGGCAGGAGGGCGAGCAGCAGGGCGAGGGCGGCGGGGAGGGGCGCTGGTCGCATTCAGTTAGGTACGGTGATGACCGACGTGGGGGCGCCGAACTCATCGTCGGCCATCGGCTCGGACGGGTCGGCCAGCAGGCGCTGGCCATCCACGATGAAGGTGTAGCGGTATCGCCCCGGCGCCAGTGGTACCGTGGCCGACCAGCCGCCCTCCCCGCGACTGAGCGGCGTGGCCAGCGGATTCCAGTCGTTGAAGTCACCGATCAGGGCCACCTGCTCCCCCATCGGGAGATCCACGGCGAACCGCACCCGCTTCAGCCCGTCGTCATGGGGACCGGGGCCGGACCGGCTCAGGGTGAGCCCGACCGCCACGATCCCCACCCCAGCGGCAAGGGCCAGCCACGCCCGGGCGGCGCCCGTGAACCGGGCCGGCCGCCGCCGAGGCAGGAGCGCCAGTGCGGCCGCTGCCCCGCCGCCTTCCGGGAACGGGATCGGCTCCCGGAGCCGGGTCACCGCCTCACGGAGCACAGGATCGAGATCGTCAGGCAGGGGGTCAACGTGCACGGTATACTCCCTCCAATTCCCGCCGCAGCCGATCGCACGCCCGGCTCACCCGCATCTTGAGGGCCGGCACCGACGCGCCCGTCAGCTCGGCCATCTCCTCGTAGCTCAGATCCTCGGTGTGCTTGAGCAGGAACGCCTCACGCTGATCGGCCGGCAGAGTGGCCAGAGCGCGGCGGATCTCCTCTTGCCAGGCTTGCCGCTCGTCGGTCGGCGCCTGCCATGCCCGATCCAGTGGACCGAGCGCCTCCGCTCCGGTAACCAGCCGATCGCCGCGAGCCAACCGGCTCCGACAGCGGTTCACCAGAATGCTCAGCAGCCACGAGCGGACCCGTTCCGGCTCGGCGCACCGTCCGATCCCGCGCCATGCGCGGAGCAGGGAATCCTGCAGGGCTTCTTCGGCCTCTTCGCGCCGGCCCAGCAGATGCGTCGCGTAGCGTTCCAGGCTGACACGATGGCGCAGGACCAGCGTGCTGAAGGCGTCGAGATCGCCGGCCTGTGACTGCCGCACCAGGTCTGCGTCGCTCGCGCTCATCGAGGAAAGACCCCGCCAAGGCGGGATAAGTCACAATGTGACGTCATTCGGATGTCATGGGGTTGGATGGCATGCCCGCGGCCTGCCAGGGCCGAGGGCCTGCACTAGAGGGACGCCGATGGGCGGTTGGCCAACCACACGGACTGCTGGCGCCGACAGGGGACAGCTAACCCGAGGGAAGCAGGCGAGCCCGGCGCGTTGGTCCTCGCGCCGGGCTCGTTCATCATACGGTACGAATTGGAGTGCGAACGCCCGGAGTCGAACCGGGACCCCTTGCGGGACAGGATCCTAAGTCCTGCGCGTCTGCCAGTTCCGCCACGTTCGCCTGCGCGGAATATAGCTCCCGCCAACACTCGGTCCCGTTCCCGCTTACTCCGATTCCACCCCCGCCAGCCGGAGTACGAATTCCGGCGCCACCGGTTCGTCCCGCAGCACATGGCCCGGGCCGCGGGTGATCGCCCAACGGTGGAGCCATGAGATTCCGGCGGGCCCGACATAGGTGTCCGGTGACGCGAAAGCCGGGTCCAGGAGCGCGTGCTCCAGGGTAACCAGTGTGTATCCGCGGCCGCGGATCATGTCGATCAGGTCGTGGAGCCGGTCGCTGTTGAGCCGGTTGGCGTGCAGCAGCAGCACTTGCGGAATCTCCCGGCCGAACAGCCTCACCGACTGCCGTTCCCAGTACCCGAGCTTGCGTTCCATGTATGGCACATAGGCGTCGGCGACCCTGGCCATCGCGGTGCTGTCCGTACGGCCATATGCCAGTTCGTAGGCGAGGGCGAAGATCCATTCGGCGTTGTCGTGGGTGACGGGTGCGACCCGATAGCCATGCTCCGCCAGGAAGCCGTTCAGGCTGTCGCGAATCGCCAGGCTGCGTCCGGTGTGCAGAAACGGATGCCGGAAGAACACCGGCCTCCGGGCTCGTGCGGCGAGCAGCCGCCGAGTCACGGTCTCGCCCTCGAGTACGTCCCGGGTGAATGCGGTCAACGAGACGTGATGCAGATCGAAGTGGGAAAACGAGTGATTCCCAAGTTCGAACCCCGCATCGAGCCAGGCGCGGAGCCGGCCGACCTCGGTGGAGTCGAGCGCAAGTTTGACGTAGAGTTGACGCTCGTTGACGAACCCGATGGCGGGAACGTTGCTGGTCCGCGCGGCCGACACCAACCGCCCGAAGACCCGCTCTCTGTCCAGCCGAGGCACCTGGCCGCCAGCCGGCAGGTCATCGAACGTAACGGCGAGAGTCCGTTGCGGGGCCGGCCCGGCTTGCGCCAGAGCTCCCGTGACCGGGAGGAGAACAAGGACTGCCAGTGCCCATGGGGGACAACGAACGGATCTCATCGTATCTCGTGCGCTTATTCGGGGCGACAAGGCGACAAAGGCGACAAAGGTGACGAGGCTACAAAGCGACGAGGCGACGGGGCGTACCGTCCTTCACGCCTCGTCGCCCCGTCGTCTTGTCGCCTTGTCGCCGTCGCCCTACTCCAGCCTGATCCGCTCCACCCGGCTCTGTCGGGCCTGTCCGGCGTTGTACACCCTGAGCGTCACGATCTCGCCCTTACCGGCGGCCTTGAGTGCGGCCCGAAGGTCGGTCTCGGTACGGATGGGTGTGCCCTCGACTGACTGGATGATGTCGGGGCCACCCTCCTGGGGCGCGCGAAGCACGCCATACGAGGGGCCGTTCGGATCGACCTCGGTGACCACTACGCCGCGGAAGTCCCGGGGGAGTTCCAACTGCTCCGCCACCTGCGGCGTCAGGGTCTGGACCGAAGCGCCGAGCTGTTCGAAGCTCACCGACTCGGCGTCGGGTCGCGAGGGCGCCGGTTCGTCGCTGCCGGCCTGGCGCTCGTCGCTCGACTGCTCCATCAGCTTCACGGTGAAGGTCTTGCGGACGCCGGCCTTGCGGGCCACTTCGACCTTCACCGTTTCGCCCGGTCGCCGGAAGCCGACCAGCTGCTGCAACTGGGCGACGTAGGACACCGGCTCGCCGTCGATCGCGACGATCACGTCACCCTGTTCGAGCCCGGCCCGCTTGGCCGGAGACTCCACCCCTTCGGGGAAGCCGCCCACCACCACGCCCCGGATGTCTTTCAACCCGACATAGGCGGCGTCGTTGGGCGAGGCGTCCCGTACTTCGATGCCAAGGGCGGCCCGCTGTACCTTGCCGCTGGAGACCAGCTGGTTCATGACCACCCGCGCCAGATTGATCGGAATCGCGAAGCCGTAGCCCGAGTAGAAGCCGGTCTCGCTGGCGATCGCGCTGTTGATGCCGATGACCTCGCCTCGGACGTTGACCAGCGGCCCACCGGAGTTGCCGGGGTTGATGGCGGCGTCGGTCTGGATGAAGTCACTGATCCCGGCCCGGTTCCGCTGCAGCCCATCGAGGCGGCGGCCCTTGCCGCTGATGATGCCGGAGGTCACCGTGAAGGTGAAAGCCTCGCCCAGAGGATTGCCCACCGCCAGGACCCACTCGCCGATCCGGGTGTTGTCGCTGTTGCCGAACGCCGCCGGCATGAGCCGCGGCGCGTCGATCTTGACCACGGCCACGTCCGTCAACGGATCGTTGCCGATTACCCGGGCCATGAACTCCCGCCGGTCGAACAGCCTGACCATGACCTTCTCGGCGTTCTCGACCACGTGGTTGTTGGTGAGGATGTAGCCGTCCGCCGACACGATGAATCCCGAGCCGGTGCCGCGCTCGACCTCCGGGCGTCGCGGGCCCTGGAAGAACTGCTCCATGCCGGGCGGGAGCCGACGGGCCCGCTCGGTGCGCTGGCTGCGGATGAACACGACGCTGGGCCGCACCTGCTCGGAGACCGCCGCAAAGGCGTCCGAGAGCTCGGTGAGCACCTTGGCCTGCGGAATGCTCGGCGCCTGGGTCGGAGTGACCACCGCCGGGCGCCCCCGCTCCTGCGCCGTGGATCGGTTGGGAAGGTCGAGAAGTCCGGCAAACAGGAGCCCCAGTGCAAAGGCCAGGGTCACCAGGCCGCCGAACTTGAGCCAATTCATTGTACGAACCGACATCGAGAGTCTCCGCTGAGTGCAGTTTCAATCTAACGCACCGATGATGCGCCGGATGTGGTTTCGGTCGCATCGATTGAGGCGCCGAGACGACGAGGCGACTGGGGGACTCAGGGCCCGTCGCCCCGTCGCCCGGTCGCCGTTGTCGTCCTAAACAGTTACCAGATCGTGAGTTACGATTTCTTTGAATCGTCCACGATCTCGTAATCCGCCTCCACCACGTCCTCCTTGGGCGGCGTGGCGCCGGCATCCGCCCCAGCCCCCGGCTCACCCGAGGAGGCCTGAGAACTCTGGTACATCGAGGCCCCCGCCGCGGAGTACGCCCCGTGGAGGTCGTCCAGGGCCCGCTTGATCAGGTCCGGATCGCCATTCTTGAGCGCACCCTTGGCCCCTTCGACGGCCGTGTCCAGGCGGGACTTGGCGTCGGCCGACAACTTGTCCACCCACTCCTTGCTGTCCTTCTCGACCCGGTAGACCAGGCCGTCGAGCTGATTGCGGTTGTCAATCTGCTCCCGGCGCTTCTTGTCCTCGGCGGCGTGGGCCTCGGCCCCCTTCACCATCTTGTCGATGTCGGTGTCGGAGAGCCCGCTCGAGGCCTCGATCCGGATCTTCTGTTCCTTGCCGGTCGCCTTGTCCTTGGCCGAAACGTGCAGAATGCCGTTGGCGTCGATGTCGAACGTCACCTCAACCTGCGGCATGCCGCGCGGGGCCGGCGGAATTCCCGTGAGCTGGAACTTGCCGATCGTCCGGTTGTCGATCGCCATCTGGCGCTCGCCCTGGAGCACGTGGATCTCGACCGTGGTCTGGTTGTCTTCGGCGGTCGAGAACACCTCCGACTTCTTGGTCGGGATGGTGGTATTCCGCTGGATCAGGACCGTGGAGACCCCGCCCAGCGTCTCGATGCCGAGCGACAGGGGCGTCACGTCGAGCAGCAGCACGTCCTTGACCTCGCCGCCCAGCACGCCGCCCTGAATCGCGGCACCGATGGCCACCACCTCGTCGGGGTTGACCGACTTGTTGGGCTCCTTGCCGAAGAAGTCCTTGACGATTTGCTGGATCTTGGGCATTCGCGTCGAGCCGCCGACCAGGATGACTTCGTCGATCTGCTTGGGATCGAGCCCCGCATCCTTGAGCGCCTGCTGCATCGGCGGGAGGGTGCGCTGAATCAGGTCGTCCACCAGCGCCTCGAACTTGGCCCGGGTCAGCGAGATATTGAGATGCTTCGGCCCGGACTGATCCGCCGTGATGAACGGCAGGTTGATGTCGGTCTGCTGGGTGCTCGACAGCTCCATCTTGGCCTTCTCGGCCGCCTCCTTGAGCCGCTGCAGCGCCATCGCGTCCTTGGCGAGGTCGATGCCCTGTTCCTTCTTGAACTCGGTCACCAGCCAGTCGATCAACCGCTGGTCGAAGTCGTCACCGCCCAGGTGGGTATCCCCGTTGGTGCTCTTCACCTCGAACACCCCCTCGGCCAGCTCGAGGACCGAGATGTCGTAGGTGCCGCCGCCGAGGTCGAAGACCGCGATTTTCTCTTCCTTCTTCTTGTCCAGGCCGTAGGCCAGCGCGGCCGCCGTGGGCTCATTGATGATCCGAAGCACATCGAGGCCCGCGATCTTCCCGGCGTCCTTGGTGGCCTGCCGCTGGGAATCGTTGAAGTAGGCCGGGACCGTGATCACCGCCTGCTCGACCTTGTGGCCAAGGTAGTCCTCGGCGGTCTGCTTCATCTTCTGCAGGATCATGGCCGAGATCTCCGGCGGCGTGTACTTCTTGCCCGCGATCTCGACCGCGGCCAGCCCGTTGGGTCCTTCCATGACCCGGTAGGGTACCCGGCGCGCTTCCTCGGTCACTTCGGACAGCCGGCGCCCCATGAACCGCTTGATCGAGAAGACCGTTTGCTTGGGATTGGTCACCGCCTGACGCTTCGCCACCTGGCCGACCAGTCGCTCGCCATCCTTCGTGAATGCGACGACCGACGGGGTGGTCCGCCCGCCCTCGGCGTTGGGGATGACGACAGGATCGCCGCCCTCCATGACCGCCACGACGGAGTTGGTCGTTCCCAAGTCGATCCCGATGATCTTCGAAGCCATGAGTTTGTTCTCCCTTTCACGCCCTCTTACGGGCACGATCATAACTCATTATCAATCAAGTGGTTCTGCGACACTACGGAGGTCAAGCAAGTGACGGGCCCAGATTCCACGCCGTTTTGGCAGGATAATGGCAGAATTGAAGACGGTATTTGGTAGATGACAACAAGGGCCGACTCCGCGAGCAGGGACAGGGTCTCGAGCCCGACACGATGGCAGGCGGGTCTCGATTGGACTGATCAGCGGCTGTCGCCTTCTTGCCTTGTCGGATCCCTGCCGTGGCCGATTAGCTTATCCCCATGTTCCCCATCCGCGACGACAACCCCACGCTGCAAACACCCGTCACCACGTTCGCGCTGATCGCAGTGAACGTTGCGGCGTGGGTACTGCTTCAGGGGATGGGCGCCGAGCCCGGGTTATCGTCCTCGGTCTGTACCCTCGGGCTCATCCCGGGCGAATTCCTCCACCGCCTGCCTCAGGGGTATGAGATCCCGCTCGGGAACGGCCTGGCCTGCGTGGTCCTGCCCGGTTCTTCCTGGTTCGCCCCCCTCACCTCGATGTTCATGCACGGTGGTTGGCTCCACCTGCTCGGCAACATGTGGTTCCTCTGGGTGTTCGGGAACAACGTGGAGGACGTGACCGGCCGAGTCCGGTTCCTGGTGTTCTACGTTCTCTGTGGCATCGGAGCGGTGATCGCCCAGATGGTCTCCAACCCCGATTCGGCGGTGCCAATGGTAGGCGCCTCCGGTGCGATCGGCGGGGTAATGGGTGCCTACGTGCTGCTCTTTCCCCACGCCCGAATCCGCACGTTTGCGCTGGTGTTCTTTTTCGACGTTCCCGCCTATTTCATGCTCGGATACTGGTTCCTGCTCCAGCTCGTCGGAGGCTCGATGCCCGCCGAGGGCGGTGGGGTGGCATTCTGGGCCCACGTCGGCGGCTTCCTGGCGGGTCTCATCCTGATCCTGCTGTTTCGCAACCCGGATCTCTACGCGGCCCACCGGCAGGTGGCCCGATTCGCGTGAGTTCGGCCCGGTTTGCGGAGCGCTACCCGTGGCTCGCGGTACACGCCGACCGCCGGGGAATCGGCGCGCTCGTCGACCACACTCTGCTCAAGCCAGAGGCGACCAAAGCCGATGTCCGTCGGGTGTGCGACGAAGCGGGAAAGCTGGGCTGCGGCGCCGTCTGTGTGAACGCCGAGTGGGTTGGCCGGGCGGTCCGGGCGCTGGACGGCTCCGGCGTACGGGTGGCGGCCACGGTCGGGTTTCCACTCGGCGCCTCCGGTCTCTCGGCCAAAGCGGCCGAGGCCCGACTGGCCGCTCTCGACGGAGCCGACGAGCTGGACATGATGATCGCGCTGGGTCTGGTGCGGGGAGCCGACTGGCGGGCGGTCGAGGACGAAGTGGCCGCGGTAGTGAGTGCCGTGCCGGGAAGACTGGTGAAGGTGATCCTCGAGACTGCGGCCCTCAACGCCGCCGAGATCGAACGGGCGGCCCGCACCTCGGTCGCGGGCGGTGCCAAAATGGTGAAGACCTCGACCGGCTTCCATCCCTCCGGCGGCGCGACGATCGAACGGGTCCGGCTGCTCCGGGCCACCGTCGGCTCGGAGATCGGGGTGAAGGCGTCGGGGGGGATTCGGACGGCCGAGGTGGCGCTGGCCATGCTGGCCGCCGGGGCGGATCGGATCGGGGCTTCGTCCGCCGGAGAATGGAAGGACATCCTCGGTCCGAGCGCGCCGCCGATCCGGGAGTTGCTGGACGGACGGTAGGACGGTAGCGTCGTTACCGTCGTTACCGTCGTTACCGTCGTTACCGTCGTTACCGTCGTTACCGTCCTACCGTCGTCCGCCGCACTTACACCGCCGGCTCTATTACCACCTCGCGGGCCAGCACCCGGCTCAGCACGTCGGCCTGCTCCTGGGCGCCCCAGCATTCCAGCGACAGGTCGGTGCCGGCGTATCGAGGGACCGCCTTGATGCTCAGCCGGGTGGGACACAGCTCGACGGTGACCTTCTCGACGTTGGCGGTATGCCCGCGGTCCAGCCCCTCGGCGATCCGCAGCATCCCTGACAGCCGCCGGACCACGGCCTGATCGGATTTGGGGAGATTACCGAACGTCTCATGCCGTTTGCGAGGGCCGCGGCGTCGATGATAACGGGCGATCAGCGCCACCATTTGGCGATCCCGGGGTGAGAACGGGAGTCGATCGCCGTGGATGATCAGTTGATAGCTGTGCCGGTGGTGGCCGCGATAGCTCACCAGCTGACCCACGTCGTGCAGCAGCGCCGCCGCTTCGAGCAGGCCCCGTTCCGCGTCCTCCGCCCCGAGCTTGTCGGCCAGCAGGTCGAAGAGATTGAGCGCCAGGAGCCGGACGTGTTCGCCGTGCCTTCGATCCGTGTGGCAGCGTTCGGCGAACTCCCGGATGAGCCGCAGTGGCTCCACCGCAGCGGGCGCCGACTCGGCGCCGGCCATTTCCAGCAGCAGACCCTCGCGAAGGCCGAAGGCGCTGACCTTGAGTTCCCGGGCTTCGATCCGCTCCAGCAGCTCGACCGTCACCGCCAGGCCGGCCAGGATAATATCTGCGCGCTGGGGGTTGAGTCCGTCCACCTGGGCCCGATTCTGGGGGCTCATGCTCGTGAGCCAGTCGAGCAGGTGCTCGATCTCGGGTATCGTCACTGCCGTCCCGTGCACCGGATCGGCGGCGGAGGCGCCGCGACGGGCGGCCGTCATCCGGGCGAGGTTCGTGAACGAGCCGCCGGAGCCGATGAGGGTCTGCGCCAGCCAGTCCCGCTTGGGGAGTTTCCGCCGGAACTGCCGGCCCAGGTAGCCACGCAGCTTCTTCACCGCTCGCCGCTGGTCGGACTGGCCGGTGAGGTGGAGCTCGGTCAGGCGAACGGCCCCGAAGGGGAGCGAGTCCGTGTGCTCGATGAGCCCATCGACCGCGCTGATCAGCTCAAGGCTGCCGCCGCCGATGTCGGCGACGACGGTCCGGCCTCCTTCGAGCGGGAAGTGGTGAGCGACCGACCGGTACGACAGGGCGGCCTCGGTTTCGGCGTCGATGATCCTGAGATCGAGCCCGACCTCCTGCTTGACCCGACGGACGAACTCCTCGCCGTTGGTCGCCTCCCGGACGGCGGAGGTAGCTACCGCGGCGATCCGGCTCACGCCGCGGCGCTCGGCCACGCCCTGCATGCGCGCCAGCGCCGAGACCGCGCGGTCCATCGCGCCGGGATCCAGGCGGCCGGTCTGGGCGACTCCCCCGGCCAGGCGGGGCTGCTCCTTCACCTCGTCGATGACGGTGATGCCGGAGTGCGGGCCGTACTCCGCAACCAGCAGCCGGATCGAATTCGATCCGACGTCGACGGCGGCCAGCCGCTCGCGCGTTTCCGGCAGGGGGAGAACACTCATGCGGGGTTGACGTTCCGTTGGTGGCCGGAGGTTCGCGGCTCGCCGCGATCCTCGGCGTGGTGCTTGATGGACTTGCCCTCCACCAGAAAGACTACGTCCTCCGCCACGTTGGTCGCCAGATCGGCCACCCGCTCGAGGTTCCGGCTCACCAGGAAGAGCTCCATGCCGGCCCCGATCATGTGCGGATCCTCCATCATGTGGGTCAGCAGGATCCGGAAGACCGAACGGTGGAGATGGTCGACCTTGTCGTCGCGCAGGCAGATTCCCCGGGCCTCCGCCGCGTCACCGCGGATGAATGCCTCGAGGGCATCGGACAGCATGTCCCGTGCGAGGCGGGCCATTTCGATCAGCTCGGGCTCGGGCGCGATGGGCCGGGCCTGCGCCAGGCGGGCGGCGGATTGGGCGATGTTCACCGCGTGGTCGCCGACCCGCTCCAGGTCGTTGGCGATCTTGAGCGCCGAGGTCAGCATCCTCAGGTCGCGGGCCATCGGCTGCTGCAGGGCGAGGAGGTTGATGCAGGTCTCCTCGATCTCCATTTCCATGGTGTCGATCAGCCGGTCGTTCAGGATCACGCTCTGCGCCTTGCCTGCGTCCCGCTCGAGCAAGGCCTCGACGGCGAGGCCGAGCGCCGCTTCCGCCTCACCGGACATGCTGAGGAGGCGAACCTTGACGTCGTTCAGCTCGTCGTGGAAATGGCGATGCATGTCGAAGGTCATCCGAATCTCCCCGTAATGTACGCCTCGGTGCGTTCGTTCGCCGGGGCGGTGAACAGCCGTTCGGTTTCGCCGAACTCGACCAGCTCGCCCTGGTCGAAGAACGCCGTGAAATCGCTCACCCGGGCCGCCTGCTGCATGTTGTGAGTGACGATCACGATCGTGTAGTTCTGCTTGAGCTCGACGAGCAGCTCCTCCACCCGCTGGGTCGCGATCGGGTCCAGCGCCGAGCAGGGCTCGTCCATGAGCAGCACCTCGGGCTGGTTGCCGAGCGCCCGCGCGATGCACAGCCGCTGCTGCTGGCCGCCGGAAAGGCTGGTCCCCGGCTCGTTCAGTCGATCCTTCACTTCGTCCCAGAGCGCCGCCTGCCGCAGGCAGTGCTCGACCAGGTCCGGCAGATCCCGGTTGGACACCAGCCGGTTGAGCGTCGGCCCGTAGGCGACGTTGTCGAAAATGGTCTTGGGGAAGGGGTTGGGACGCTGAAACACCATTCCCACCCGCTGCCGCAGGGTGACCAGGTCGATGCCCGGAGCGAAGACCGAGCCACCCTCGAGCAGAATGTCGCCCTCGTAGCGGTGGGTCGGGATCAGGTCGTGCATCCGGTTGATCGACCGGAGAAAGGTGGACTTGCCGCAACCCGACGGCCCGATGATCGCCGTGACGCCCTTGCGGGCGATGTCGAGCGTCACGCGCTTGAGGGCGAACGTCGCGCCGCCGTACGAGAACCGGTAGTCCCGGGCGACGATCGCGGGGGGGCTCGGGGTCCGGGGCACGGCGCCGGGGCGGCGGGTGGGCGCGTTCACCCGAAGAAGTGGTGCGGAGGAACCCGCCGGCAGCCGGTCTGGGGTCATGGTGGTCATCCGAAGCGTCCCGTGAGATAGGCTTCCGTCCGCTCTTCCTTCGGCGCGGTGAACATCTGCCGGGTCGGCCCAGTTTCGATCAGGCTGCCCATATAGAAGAAGGCGGTCGTATCGCTGACCCGCGCGGCCTGCTGCATGTTGTGGGTGACGATCACAATCGTGAAGGACCGCTTGAGCTCGAAGACCAGTTCCTCGATCCGCTGGGTTCCCGCCGGGTCCAGGGAGGCCGTCGGTTCGTCCAGCAGGATGACCTCGGGCCTGGGGGCGATGGTCCGCGCGATGCAGAGACGCTGTTGCTGGCCGCCCGAGAGGGCCAGCGCGCTGGTTGTCAGCCGATCCTTCACCTCGTCCCACAGGGCGGCCTCGCGGAGCGAGCGTTCCACCACCTGGTCGAGTTCCCGGCGCGGCAGCCGGCCATTCATGCGGAGCCCCGCGGCGACGTTGTCGTAGACCGACATCGTGGGGAATGGTGTGGGCCGCTGGAACACCATCCCGATCCGCCGACGCAGCCGGATCGGGCTCACCCTGGGTCCGTAGATATCCTCGCCGTCGAGCAGCACCCTGCCGGTGATCCAGCCGCCCTCCGACAGCTCATGCAGCCGGTTCAGGGCGCGGAGGAAGGTGGACTTGCCGCAGCCGGAAGGGCCGATCAGCGCATTCACCGTGTACACGGGGAAGTCGAGGGAAACCTCCTTCACCGCCGTGAACTTGCCGTACATGGCCGTCAGGCGTTCCGTCCTGAGGCGGACTTCCGGCCGGGACGGTTCAGGCATTGAGCGTGAACCTCCGGCGGGTCGCGAGCCGCGCGGCGATACTGAGCACCAGCACCACCAGAATCAGCACCAGGGCCGCGGCCCAGGCGTACCGGTGCCATTCCTCGTAGGGCCCGATGGCGTAGGTGAATACCACCAGCGGCAGCGCGGCCATCGGTTCGTCCATCCGGAAGCTCAGGTACTGGCTTCCCAGCGCGGTGAACAGCAACGGGGCCGTTTCCCCGGCGACCCGCGCCACCGCAAGCAGCCCGCCGGTCACGATGCCCGGCAGCGCCGTCCGGAGCACGATGCTCAGGCTGGTGCGCCAGCGGGGATAGCCCAGCGCGAGCGCCGCCTCGCGCAGAGAGTGCGGGACCAGTTTTACCAGTTCCTCGGTGGTGCGCATGACCATGGGGATCATCAGCATGGCCAGTGCACAGCTGCCGGCGAAGCCCGAGAAGTGCTTCTGCCGGGCCACGATCAGCGTCCACGCGAACACCCCGACCACGATCGATGGGGTGCCGTTCATCACGTCTGCGATGAACCGGGTCGCCTTGGCGAGACGGGTGCCGCCGTACTCGGCGCAGTAGATGCCGGCGCCGATGCCGAGTGGCAGACCCATGAGGCTCGCGGTGCCGACGATCATCAGCGTGCCGATGATGGCGTGTACCACACCGCCGCCCAGTCTCCCCCGCCGGGACCGGGACCCGGGTGAAGAACGCCGGCGAGAGGCTGGTGGCGCCCTTGAGAATCAGCGTGAGCAGGATCAGCAGCAGCGGCAGCACCGCCACCACGACCGTGCCCATCATCAGGCCCACCATGACGTTGCTCACCAGTCGCCGAAAAGCGCGTCGGTTCATCAACCCTTCCCCCCGCCGGTGCCGCGCGAGACCTGCCAGATGAGCAGGCGGGCCGCGGCGTTGACCAGGACGGTGACCACGAAGAGCGTCAGCGCGACGTAGCCCAGCGCGGCGAAGTGCAGGTCGGTCGCGGCCTCGGAGAACTCGTTGGCGATCACCGCCGCCATCGTATAACCCGGCGCGAACAGCGATGCCGAGATCTCGTTGCGGTTGCCGATCAGCATCGTGACCGCCATGGTCTCGCCCAGCGCCCGGCCCAGGCCCGAGGATCACCGCGCCGACGATGCCCGAGCGCGCGTACGGCACGATGGCCGTCATCACCGCCTCCCAGCGGGTCGCGCCGAGGGCCAGCGCCGCCTCGCGCTGGCTGACGGGCACGGCCAGCAGCACTTCCCGGGAAACGGACATGATGAACGGCATGATCATGATGGCCAGGATGATGCTCGCGGCCAGCATCGAGGGACCGTAGATCGGTCCCTGGAAGAACGGCAGGAAGCCCAGGGTGTCGCGCAGGAAGGGAAAGATCGAGCTTCGGAGAAAGGGGATCAGCACGAAGAAGCCCCAGAGCCCGTACACGACGCTCGGGATCGCGGCCAGCAGTTCGATGATGAATGCCACCGGCTGCCGCACCGCCCGCGGGGCGAACTCGGTCAGGTAGATGGCCACGCCGAGCGAGAGCGGGACGGCCATCACCAGGGCCAGTAGCGAGGAGATCAGGGTCCCGGCGATCAGCGGCAGGGCCCCGAATTTCTCCGCCACCGGGTCCCAGGTGGATCCCGTCAGGAAGCCGAGCCCGTATTCACCGATGGCCAGCCGGCTGGCGGAATAGAGCTCATACACCAGGAACAGCATCAGGCCCGGAATCGCCAGGGCGGCGGCGGTCAGGGTCAGCTTGAAGAGTCGGTCCCCCGCACGGGAACCCTGGAGGCTCGCGTGGGCGGCGCTGCTTTCTTCGGGCACAGCGGTGGTGGCCATAGGCGGGAGTGTACCGGTGGCCGCCGGTCGCTCGGTCACAGGATTGTAACGGATGTGTCACGGGGAACGTGGCTGTCAGCTATCAGCCATCAGCCATCAGCCGTCAGCCGTCAGCCTGTAGCCATCCGAGAACTGATAGCTGATGGCGAATGGCTGACGGCTGACGGCTGACCGCTACCGCACAGCAATCGGCTTCCCGCCGGCCGTGAGTCCACGGACCCGCTCGATTACCAGCGCCTTCACTGCGGCGGGGAGCGGCGAGTAGTGCAGCTCCTTCGCCATCCCCTGTGCTTCGTCCGAGGTCATCCAGGTCAGGAAGTCGCGTACCAGCTTGGCCCGGGCCGGGTTCTGGTCGTCCTGCTTCACCAGGAGCCAGGTGAACGAGGCGATCGGGTAGGCATCCTTCCCCGGCGCGTTGGTGATCGAGACCCGGAAATCCGTGTCCTTGGGGAGCTCGGCGCTGGCGGCCGCGGCGGTGACCGATTCGAGCGTCGGCTCGACGAAGACTCCGCCCACATTCCGGATGTCGGCATACGGAAGGGCGTTCGACAGCGCGTAGATCAGCTCCACGTATCCGACGGCACCCTCGACCTGCTTGACCTGCTGGGTGACGCCCTCGTTGCCCTTCCCGCCCAGCCCGACCGGCCAGTTCACCGACGTGGCATAGCCGACCTTGTCCTTCCATTCGCGCGAATACTTGGTCAGGAAGTCGGTGAAGACGTAGGTCGTACCTGAGCCGTCTGAGCGGTGCACCACGATCAGGTCGATCGCGGGGAGGTTCACGCCGGGATTCAGCGCCTGGAGCCGCTTGTCGTTCCACTTGGTGATCCGGCCCATGAAAATGTCCACCAGGGCGTTGCCGTCCAGCTTGAGGCGGGCGCCACCCAGCGACGGCAGGTTGTAAGTTACCACCACCGCGCCCAGCACCGTCGGCACGTGCACTACGTTGCCGGTCACGGCCTGTAACTGGCTCTCGTTCATCGGCCCGTCGGTAGCGCCGAAGTCCACGGTCCCCTCGCTGAACTGCCGGATGCCGCCGCCCGAACCGATGGACTGGTAGTTGATCTGAATGCGGGTCTGCTTGTTGTACGCGTCGAACCACTTGGTGTAGATCGGGTTCGGGAAAGTCGCGCCGGCCCCGGTCAGCTTCACGGCCTGGACCGCGCAACCGATCCCGGCGGCGAGCAGCACCGCCAGGACGGGGCGTCCGCGCAGCGTTCCTTTGAGCATGTCGATCTCCTTCGGGTGAATAAACCCTTCGGATCCGTTCCGGGAGTCTGGCCGAAACCAAGCCGGGAACGGTCACGGCTGTTCCCGGGCCATGTCACGATCTGGGTCACGTCCAGCCGGCTAGAAGTTCACCGTCAGCGCTGTCCGCACGCCGCTGATGCTGCTGGCTCCGGTGGCCTGAAAGCGCTGGTGCTCGACCCCGACCCGGAACTGGGCCTTGCTCGAGACATAGAACCCGAGCACGGCCGAGATGAGCGTGGCCCCGTCATCGGCGGTGTCGGTATTGGGGTCGGCGACGTCGACCCGCAGGGACGGCTCGATCGCGTACAACCAGGAAGTCGGACTCTTGAGACGGATGTGGTATGCGGCGAGACCCTGGATGCCACGGATCGATGGCTTGTCGACCGCCAGCGAGGCCGGGATGCCTTTCCCCTGGAGCCATTCGCCGAGGACGAAGAGACCCTCGTCACCCGGCTTTCCCCACTGGGCATCGAGGCCGTAGCCGTAATTCCTGAGCGCCGAGTCGGTGCCCACGATGTTGTCGTGCGAGAAGTAGGACCCGCCCACACTGAGCTTGCCCGAGACGTCGGCCGTGGCGCGGAATCCGAACGACTTGGCGTCGTTGTTGTCGTTGAGACTCTCCCCCCGCCCGTTGTACGCCCCTGCAATCACGCTCAGGACCCGGCTACCGCCGAGTTTGTGGTCCAGCTGCAGGTGGGCGCCGACGTCGTGCGCCAGGAGCTGCGCGCTGCCGAACAGATCGTTGCTCTGGACCGCCAGCAACCCGCGTCCGCCCCCCCGCTCGATCGATGGCAGGTTGTTCGACGAGGTGAGCTCGTATCGGCTGAACGGCCGCTTCTCCTGGCCGACCCGGACGGTGAAGGCCGTCCGGGCCTCCGGCCTGGTCAGCCGGACGTCAACCCAGGCGTCACGCAACCGGATGCCGGTGGTGCCGTTGGTGCAGATGGTGGTCACGGTGCTGGTCAGCGTGTCCAGAGTCGAGCGGCAGCTGCTCGATGGCGCCGCCCGACCCGCCCTCGAATGAGGGCTGGATGTAGACGGTCACATACTCGTTGATCTGTCCCCGCGCTTCGATCCGGGCCCTGCGGGTGAAGAAATTGATCTTCGGACCCGTGGCCGCCGCGTAGTCCTGGTTGCCGAAATAGTAGAACTGCTCGTGCAGCCGGCCCTGCACCTTCACGTTCGGATAGGTCGTCTGGGCGGTGCCTCGGCCCGGAGCTCCCAGCGCCAGGCCGGCGACGGCGGCGATTCCCACCGTACGGGCGAATGACATTGCGGTTCCCTCTTCAGGATGGTGATCAACGGCTCCCGGCACGCGCCGCGAGCGGACGACGGCAACGATGCCGTCGGCCTGTCACGCTGCACCAGACTAGAGGTAACGGAGGTGTAACGACGACCGAAAGCTGCCCAGCCAGCAGCGGTCTAGCGGGTACTGGGGGTGAAGTCGGCGAAGGGATCGCGGAAAATGTCGTCCTCGCTCGAGTACAGCGAGGGGAATGCGGCCGGCGGCTCCGCCGGGCTGGCCGATGACGGCTCGGTCTTGGGGGCAGCCCGCGGCTGTTTCTTCAGGCCCATACAAGCTCCATGACGAAGGCCTCGTGTAACACCCTTCCCTCATGAGGTGCGGGGGCGGTGCGCCGAAGCCATGCAACACCGTCGGGGGGATATCCAGCAGGCTTACCGGCTCGCTGGTCGCTAGTCCCGGGGCGACGCGACCCCATAAGCCCAAGGGGGATCGCATCATTCACCGGGTGTGGGTGGTCGTGGTCGGTGGCCAGGACTCCCCACGACGGTGGTCCGCCGTGATGATGACAAGGGTGTCCGGCAGTTCCCGAAAATGCATGAGGCGTGCCAGCACACCCTCAACGATACGAGCCACTGCGGGTAGGCCAGGGACATCCGTCCCCAGGCATGGCCGGCCAGTCGGCGCCAGTGCTGTACACAACGACGAACCCGCCTGCAGTGTTCCCGTCGAGGCAATCGAGGGCGGCGCTCATGATGTCGTCCGGCGCCGACTGGGTGCCGACAGCCGGGTGATACCGCCGAGCCGGCGCGGCGCCCCGGAAGGATGGGTCTACGGAATCCCGCTACGACCGCGCTGTTGTCGCGACCGTGTTCGCGGGGCGGGGAAACCAGCAGGTGATCGTCGTCCCGGCGCCTAACTCGCTCGTCGCATCAACTTCGCCGTCATGCGCTTCGATCAGGTGCTTCACGATCGCCAGCCCCAGGCCCGTGCCGCCCTCCTCGCGCGACCGGTGGGGGTCCACCCGGTAAAACCGCTCGAAAATCCGGGTCAGGTGCTCGGCCGGAATCCCGCTCCCGGTGTCCTGCACGCCGATCGTCACCCCGCCCCGGTCGGGCCAGGCCCGCGCCAGGATCCGGCCACCCTCCGGGGTATAGCGCAGCGAATTGTCGAACAGGTTGGTCAGGACCTGCCGGAGGGCGTCGGGATCGGCGCGCACCTGCTCGGCGCCGGGTTCCACGCGCAGCTCGAAGCCGACCCCCTGCGGTCCGGCCCGATCGGCGAAGAGCGCCCAGGTTTCGCGCGCCGCCGCCGCTGTGTCGAGGGCTTCGGGGTTGGGGCGCCAGCCGCCGGACTCGATGCGCGACAGATCGAGCAGGTCGTCCACCAGTCGCTGCATGCGGCGCGCGTTGGCGAGGATCACGCTCAGGAATCGCTGGGTCGTCGCCGGATCGTCGGCATCGTGCACCAGGGTTTCGGCGTAGCCGGAGATCGAGGTCAGCGGGGTCTTGAGCTCGTGCGACACATTCGCTACGAAGTCGCGCCGGATGGTCTCCAGCCGGCGGAGGTCGGTCACGTCGTGCAGGACCAGCAGGGCGCCACCCTGCGGCAGCGGCCGGCCCGACAGGAGCACGCTCTGCCCGTCGAGCTCGAGCTCGCGCTCCAGGATGGTGTCGCCGCCGAGGACCACGTCGACGACTTCGCGCGCCGCCTTGGCCCGGAACAGCTGCTCCAGCGCCGGCAGGCGTTCCCCGGGCTCGTAGCCCAGCAATCGTCGGGCGGCCTCGTTGGCGGTGACGATCTGCCCCCGCTGGTCGGCGGCAATCACGCCTTCGACCATTGCCTCGACCAGGGCCGCAGTCTCCTCCCGTTCGCGGCGGAGCTCGCCGAACCGCTGGTCGAGCTGATCGTGCATGTCCTTGAGGGCGCGGACCAGGTCGTCGATGTCCGGGATGCCCGAGCGCGGGAACCGCGGGGCCGCGCCCTCGGCGATGGAACGGGCGGCCTGAGTGATCGTGGTAAGCGGTCGGGCGATGGAGCGTCCGGCGATGAACGCGACCAGGCCGCCGATCAGCAGCGCCAGCAGGGCCGCGCCCAGGAGGGACTGCTGTTCGTAGCGCAGGATCCGGTCCGCGCCGGCGAGCGGGGAAGCCAGGCGCACGACGCCGGGCCCGCCGGGCACCGCGACATAGAGGAGGGGCCGGTTGACGGTGGCGCTGAGCCGCCGGTCGGTCCCGGTCTGGCCCGCGAGCGCGGCCCGCACCTCGGGACGGTCACGGTGATTCTCCAGTCGGGGGACCGCCTCGGCCGGTTCCTCGCTGTCCGCGAGCACCTTGCCGTCCCGGTCGATGAGGGTGATCCGCAGCCCCATCTCCCGCCCAGTACGTTCCACGCTTTCCTGCCAGACCACCGGATCGGCCGGGAGGGCGATCGCCACCAGCCGCGCCTCGCGCTCGAGCGTGAGCCGCATGTCGCGCTCCAGGTCGCGCCGAAGCGCCGTGTCAGCCCCAGCCACGAGGATCGCAATGGCCGCTACCGTGACCGCGATCGTCCCGGTGACGAGGCGCCCCGCGAAGGTCATGCGCGGCGCGATCCCCGCTCCGCGCCCCGGAAGCGATACCCGAATCCGCGCACCGTCTCGATCAGATCCCCGGCCTCCTTGAGCTTGGAGCGGAGCCGCTGCACGTGCATGTCCACGGTGCGGGTCTGGATGTCCGGCTGGGCTTCCCACACCGTCTCGAGCAGCTGGGGGCGGGTCTGCACCCGCCCGCGCCGCTCGACCAGCGTCAGCAGAAGCTTGTACTCGGTGGCCGTGAGTTCGATCTCCTTCCCGTGAACCGCCACCCGGTGGGCGGAACGGTCGATCGCGACCGGTCCCGCCGTCAGATTCGATCCGCTGGAGACCGCGGGCGCGGCCAGCCGTCGAAGCAGCGCGTTCACCCGGAGCCCGAGCTCCGCCGGCGAGAACGGCTTGGTGAGGTAGTCGTCGGCGCCCAGCGAGAGGCCCCGAATGCGGTCCGGCTCCTCCCGCCTGGCGGTGAGCAGAATGACGCCCGACGTCACGGGTCTCCTCCCGCCGCCGGAGTTCCGCCAGGATGTCGTAGCCCGAGACGCCCGGGAGCATCACGTCGAGGATGACGATATCGGGCCGCTCCTCGCGCGCCGCCTTCAAGGCGTCCGGGCCGTTGGCCGCGGTGGAGACCCGGTATCCGGCCTTGGCCAGGTGGTAGGCCACGAGCGCGGTGATGTCGGGCTCGTCGTCGACGACCAGGATGCGATGACTCATACCACCCTGCCTGCGAGGTCGCTCGCGATCCGCGAACGGGCCTGGCGCCGGCTCCGGGTCCCCGCCCAGGAGCGCTCCTCCCGCAGCGTCTCGTCGGCGACGGCAGCCTCGAGCACGGCGCCGAGCACCCGGCCGAGGGGTTCGGCCGGCCGGCGCAGGCGGTAGAGCACGAACTGCGCGATCGGGGTGTCCCGGACCAGGCCGGCTTCCCGCAGCACCTTGAGATGCCGGGACACGGTCGGTTGCGGAACATCGAGCAGGCTCTGGAGGTCGGACACGAACAGCGGCGCCGCCGCCAGGCAGTTGATGATTCTGAGTCGGGTCGGCTCGCTCAGCGCGGTCAGCAGCTCGAGCGTCGACAGCGGGAGTGGCATATGCGCGGCAACGAATACAAGACCGACCCCCGCCGCGCAACCCTCCCGACGCGCCGGGAGCCCGGCTTCTCGCCGGTTCGGCCTCACACCCTGTCGGCTCGTCGCCGAGGTCGGCCCGGTGTGACCTCCTGCATTGCGCCGGAACGCCGAACGACCGGATATTCTTGCCATGCCTATTCTTGCGCTGCTGGCCGGACTCGCGCTCGCGCCGGCCGATACGGTGCGTCTGGTGGTCGTGGCCACCACCGATCTTCACGGTTACGTCACGGATTGGGATTATCTCCGCAACGCCCCCTGGGACGGCGGACTGGCCCGGGCCGCAACGGTGATCGACTCACTCCGCCAGCGGTATCCGGACCAGGTCGTCCTGGTCGACGCCGGAGACGCGACCGCGAGTGGTCCGCTGGCCGCCTATTTCGGAACCGAGTCCCCGCGCGACCCGCACCCCGTCATCGAGGGGATGAATCTCCTCGGGTACGACGCCGCGACACCCGGCGACCGGGACTTCGACTTCGGGTCCGACCAGTTCAACCGTATGGCCGCCAGCGCGAGCTTCGCCTGGGTCAGCGGCAACCTCCGCGTGCTGCCGGCGGACACCCTGGCGTTCGCGCCGTACCGGGTCATCCAGCGGGGTGGCGCCAAGATCGCAATCGCCGGCTTCACGACGCCGGGCGCGATGGTCTGGAACGGCGGCCGGATGCGGGGCCGGTTCCGGATCAACCCCATGGAGCCGAGCTTCGAGCCGGTCTTGCGGGAGATGCGCCAGGACGCCGATGTCGCGATCGTACTGGCGCACTCCGGGCTCGAGGGACTCTCGGCGTATGACACCACCGGGATCGGAGGCGAGCACGTCGCCCGCCGTCTGGCCGCCGGGACGCTCCGTCCGGATCTCGTGGTGGTGGGTCATTCGCTCCAGGAAATGACCGATTCGGTGATCGGTGGTGTGCACTTCGTGCAGCCCCGGCCCGATGGCCGGAGTCTGGCCGTGGTTCACCTGTCGCTGGTGGCCCGCGGAGGCCGGCTGGCGGTCGTGCAGGTCCGCGGTCAGCGGATACCGCTGCAGGATGTCCGGCCGGCGGCGCGCATCGTGCGTCGCCTGGCCGAGCCCCATGGCGCGGTGCTCAAATGGGTCGCGACATCCGTCGGCGAGGTGGATCGCCGGCTGAGCGCCCAGTCCGCGCGGGTGGAGGACACGCCCCTGATGCGGTTCGTGCATCAGGCCATCCGCCGGGCCACCGGGGCCCAGCTGTCGGCGGCGCCGGTGTACGATCTCGGCGCCGGATTCGACGCCGGCGAGGTCACCATGGGCGAGGTGTTTCGGCTCTATCCCTACGAGCACACCCTTCGTTCCATCAAGGTGTCCGGGGCGCAGCTCAAGGCCTACCTCGAGCAGTGCGCGCGGTACTTCTTCGTCGACTCGACCGGCCGGGTCTTCACCAACCGGTTCATGCCAGCCGATCGCTACGACCTGGTGGGTGGTGCCTCCTATACGATCGATCTGAGCCAGCCGGCCGGCGCACGCATCAGCCGGCTGGCGGTCGGTCCGCAGACCGTGGCTCCGACCGACTCGTTCACCCTGGCGCTGAGCGACGCCCGGCAGCAGGGCCAGGGCAACTTCGCCATGCTCGCCGGTGCTCCGGTCGTGGCCAACACCGGCGTGACCGTCCGTCAGGCGCTGGTGGCGGCGTTCGCGCGGACCAGGAAGGTCTCGCAGGAGAGCTATGCGGGCCGGGACTGGATGCTGGCACCACCCGACCTGGCCAGGGAGGCGCGGGCGCTCTTCGTGCGCGAGGTGGCGACTCAGGAGCCGGGATCCGATTCCGCGCCGGCGGTGACACTGCCGCTGGCGCCCACCCGGGCGGAACTCCGCCGGCGCGACTCGGTGCTTCGCGAGCGCGACCGCGCCGACTCGATCGTCAAGGTGGTGATTGCCACGCTCAGGCTCCCCGCCGAAGCCGACGCCCGGGGCGGCCTGGGACGGCTGCTGTCCGACGCCTATCGCAATCAGCTCCGGGCCGACGTAGCCGTGGTCCTGACCGCCGAAGTAAACGAGCGATTGCCGGCCCGCGGCCTGACCGCGGCGGATATCGAGGCGGCCGCGCCGGGCGATGCCACCCTGCTCACCATCCGCATGACGGGGGACGACCTGGCGGATCTGCTGGAGAACGCCGTGGCCGGCGAAGCCCCCTGCTGCGAGTTTTCCGGAATCGAGGTCGAGTACGATGCCCGTCAGAAGCCCTGGGACCGGGTGCGCCGGGTGCGGGTCAAGGCGAGCGGCAAGGGGCTCGACCGCAAGCAGACGTATGTCGTCGCCGTGAGCAGTCGGCTGCTGGAGCACGATACCTTCCCGCTGGGGTCGACCGATTGCCGCCCGGGCCGGGGATGCAAGACGCTCGGCACGCTGTCCCGCTGGACGGTCCAGCGGACCACCCACCGGCCGGCCGAGATCCTGCGCGATTACCTCCGCCATCTCCCCCAGCCGGTCACTCCGCCGGAGGACCGCCGCCTGGTGCCCGCGCGCTGATGCCGGAGCTTCGGGTGTTCCTCAACGAGCGCGGCCTCACCCTGCCGCCCGGTGCCGTGGTGCGCGACGCCATCCTCGCCGGATCCCCCGACCTGTTGCCGCTGCTGGAGAGCGGCGAAGGATATGTCACCGACGGCCGGGGCCTGCCCGTCCGGCTCGACAGCCCGCTCAGCGGTGGCGCGATACTCCGGGCGGCCCGCTCCGGCCGGAGGCGCCCCACGGGGACACCGAACGCCGATGACCGCCGCTGAGCGGTTCCGCCATCTCGCCAAAGCCGAGCTCCACGTCCATCTCGATGGTTCCCTGCGGGCCGGGACCCTGCTGGAGCTGGCGCGGGAGGCCGGCGTGGCCCTGCCCGCGGCCGAGCCCGCCGCGCTCCGGCGGCTGATGCGGGTCGATGATGCCCGCTCGCTCGAGGATTATCTCCGCCGGTTCGCGCTCACCGTCGCCGTGCTGCAGACCCCGGTCGCGCTCGAGCGGGTCGCCTTCGAAATGGTGGCCGACGCGGCGGCCGACGCGGTCCGGTATCTGGAGGTGCGCTACTGTCCCGCCCTGAGCCGGGACCGGGGACTGTCCCTGGACGAGATCATCGCCGCCATCGCCCGCGGTCTCCGTCGCGGCGAAGCGGCGTTCGGCGTCAGGAGCGGGATCATCAGCTGCACGCTGCGCCACCTCGATCCCGCGGTGTCGGAGGAGATCGCTGAGGCCTCCGTACGCCACCGCCCGCTCGGGGTGGTGGGCTTCGACATCGCCGGCGGGGAAGCCGGACATCCGGCCCGGCCGCACCGCCACGCGTTCGAGATCGCGGCCCGGGGCGGACTCGGCATCACCGTGCACGCTGGAGAGGGGGCCGGTCCGGAGTCGATCGCGGAGGCGATCTTCGAATGCCACGCCGACCGGATCGGCCACGGGACCCGGCTGGCCGAAGATCCGGAGCTGCTCGCCTACGTCCGCGATCAGGGCATCCCGCTCGAAATCAACCTGACCTCCAATGTGCAGACCCGGGTTGTCGCCGATCCGCGGTCCCATCCCCTCCGGCAGTACCTCGACGCCGGACTCCGGGTGACGCTGTGCGCGGACAACTGGCTCATGAGCGACGTGACCTTGAGCGGAGAGTACGCCCTGGCCGCGGAAACCTTCGCCCTCGACGACACGGCGATCGAAACCCTGGTGCTCAACGGATTCCGGTCGGCTTTCCTGCCGGCCGCCGACCGCGAGGCGCTGGTGGGCGAAGCGAGCGGACAGTTCCGTGACCCGCGGGGCCGGCACGGCGCCGGCTGATGGAAGAGGACCCCGCCGTCGCCGCGGCCACCATCGGGGAGCGGCTCGAAGGACGCCTGCCCACCGCCGCCATCGTGCTCGGATCCGGGCTCGGGTCCTTCGTGGACCGGCTCGAGGCGCCGGTCACGATCCCGTGGCGCGCGCTGCCGGGATTCACCCCGGCCGGCGTCGCGGGGCATCGGGGCGAGCTGGTCGCCGGTCGATACCGCGGCCGCGCCGTCCTGTGCCAGCAGGGTCGGGTTCACCTCTACGAAGGACATCCGCCGCCGGCGGTCGCCTTCGCGGTGCGCACCTACGCCGCCCTCGGCATCGGCGTGCTGATCCTCACCAACGCGGCCGGGGGCCTGCGGCGCGACCTCGCGCCGGGCTCGCTGCTGCTACTGGCGGATCAGATCAACCTGCTGTTCCGCAGTCCGCTCGCCGGGCGGGCGACGTCGAATGAGCCCCGCTTCCCCGACATGTCGGAGCCCTTTGACCGCGAACTCCGGCGGCTGGCCCACGGCGTCGCCCGGCGCGAGCGGATCGCGCTCGAGGAGGGGGTCTACGCCGGGGTGTTGGGACCGAGCTACGAGACCCCGGCGGAGATTCGCATGCTGCGGCGCGCCGGGGCGGACGCCGTCGGGATGTCCACGGTTCCCGAGATCATCGCCGCGCGCGCGCGGGGACTCCGCTGCCTCGGGATCTCGACCATCACCAATCCGGCGGCGGGGCTGAGCGCCACCCGGCTGTCGCATGCCGACGTCATCCGGGCGGGCGGTGAGGCGGGGGAGCGGCTCGGACGGCTGCTCGGCGGGATCATCGATGCCCTGTGACGGCGGGCAGCGGCTTCGGTTCCCCCTACACCACGCGAGCGGGCACCGTATGATTCAGCGGCCCGTGGCCGCCGCCGAGGGCTGGGGCCGCGCGCAGGGCTCGATGCACGAAATCCACCGCCTCGGTGACGGCTACCTCGAGCCCCCGGCCCTGAGCGAGACCCGCGACCATGGCGGCAGACAAGGTGCAGCCGGTGCCGTGGGTGGAGGTGGTGGCGATGCGTGGGTGGGAGTAACGGCGAATGCCCGCCGGCGTGACGAGCAGGTCCGTCATCACGTCCGCGTCGAGATGGCCTCCCTTGATCAGGGCGGCGCGGGCACCGAACGTGAGCAGCCGGCGGCCGGCCTCCTCCATGCCCGCCAGGTTCCGCACGTCGAGTCCGGTCAGAATCGCGGCCTCGGCGAGGTTGGGGGTGACAATCGCCGCGAGCGGCACGAGCCGGTCCCGGACGACGGTCTCTGCCGACAGGTCGAGCAGCCGGTCGCCCGAGGTCGCGACCATCACAGGGTCGCAGACAAAGCCGGCCCAGCCGTGCTCCGTGATGGCGTCCGCGACCAGGCCCACCAGCCCGGCGGTGGCCAGCATGCCGGTCTTGAGCGCGGCAGGCGGCAGGTCGTCGGCCAGCGCGGCCAGTTGATCGCCGACCACCCGGTCCGGTACGATGTGCACGGCGCGCACCCCGCGAGTGTTCTGTGCCGTCACCGCGACCACGACGCTGGTGCCGAACACACCGAACTGATGGAATGTCTTGAGGTCGGCCTGAATTCCCGCGCCGCCGCCGGAGTCGGAACCGGCGATGGTGAGTGCAATCTTCATCCTGAACACCCAGGTGGCCGTGTCGCTGATCAGTACGATCCGGGATCTCCATCGGCGGCGGGCACGGGAGCGCCGCTCGCTGACCCTGGCCGAAGGGGTGCGCCTGATGGAGGAGGCTCTGGCGGCCGGGGTGTCCATCGAAGGCGCCGCGATTTCTCCGGCGCTGGAAGCTACATCCCGGGGTGCATCGCTGAAACAACGACTCACCCGGGAAGGCGTGCCTCTGGAACCGGTCGCGGACGAGCTCCTGGGACAGCTGGCCGACACCCAGCATCCCCAGGGGATCGTGGCCGTGGTCCGGCCCCGGGAGTGGCAGCTGGGGGAGATCCGGGCGGGACCGCGCAGCGTGATCCTGGTGCTCGACGCGGTGCAGGATCCGGGCAACGTCGGCGCACTGGCGCGGGCCGCCCTGGGTCTGGGCGCGGAGCTGCTGATCGCGTTGCCCGGGACCGCGGACCTCACCAATCCCAAAGCGTTGCGGGGGAGCGCGGGGGCGCTCTTCCGCCTGCCGGCGGTCCACGCCGAGACGGCGGCCTGCATCGGCTGGGTTCGCACCGAACGAGCCGAGCTGTGGACCACCACGCTCGATGGCACCCCGGTCGATCGGGTGACTCGGACCGGCCCGGTCGCGCTGGTGTTCGGAAACGAAGGGGCGGGTGTGGGCCCGGAACTCGCCGCCGCGGCCGCCCGATCGGTCGCGGTACCGCTGGTGAAAGGGGTCGAGTCGCTCAATGTGGCGGTCGCCGCCGGTATCATCCTGTACGAGGTGACCCGTGACCGCTGAGATCTTCGTGATCATCGTGATGGGCGTGATCGGTGCCATGCTGGGGAGCTTCCTCAACGTGTGCATCCTGCGCTGGCCCCGGGAGGAGTCGGTCGTGCGCCCGCGCTCGCGTTGCCCCGGGTGCGGCGAGCTGATCGCCTGGTACGACAATGTCCCGATCGTCTCCTGGCTGCTGCTCCGGGGCCGCTGCCGCCGATGCCAGACCCCGATTTCGATTCAGTACCCGCTGGTCGAGCTGACGACCAGCCTGTTGTGGGCCTTCATGGGGTGGTACTACGGCGCGACCCTCGCGGGCCTCACCGGCGCCGTGTTCTTCACGATCCTGCTCGGCATCACCATGACCGATGCGCGCGAGTACCTGATCCCGGACGAGTTCAGCCTGGGCGGTCTCGTGCTGGGCATCCTGTTCAGCATTCCCGGCGGCTTCAGCGCCATTGCCAGCGCCCTGATCGGCGCGGCGACCGGTCTGGCGCTGCTGTGGATGGTCGGCGCCCTGGGCGCGCGCATGTTCAAGGAGGAGGCCATGGGCGGCGGCGACATCAAGATGATGGCGATGGTCGGCGCCTTTGTCGGTTGGCAGGGCGTGCTGTTGACGGTCTTTCTGGGCGCGTTACTGGGCACGCTGGTCTTCGTGCCGCTCTCCTTTCTCGGCCGGAAACGCCTGGTGCCTTTCGGGGTATTCCTCAGCATAGGCGCCGCCGTCACCTGGCTCGCAGGCCCCTCCGTGATCGCATGGTATCGGAACTTCGTACTGCAACCCTGATCGTCGCGATGCTGGCCATCGCCGCGCCTGGCTGCCGCGGCCGCCCGCCCGCGCCCCGCGGCCGCGACGTGACGGCCCTGGTGGACAGTCTGGTGCCGGCCGTCGAGAAGGCGGTGGGCCTCCGGTTCCGGTCGCCCCCCAGGTCCGCGGTCCGAACCCGCGAGCAGGTGCGAGCCTACGTCCTCCACAAACTCGATCAGGAGCTGCCCGTCGAGAAGGCCCTCGGTCTGCAGGCCGCCTACCGGGTCCTGGGGCTGCTCCCCGATTCGCTCGATCTGCGGACGCTGCTGCTCGATCTCTTTACCGAGCAGATCGTGGGGTACTACGAGCCGGACTCGACCATGCTGTTCGTGGTCGGCAACGCCGAGCCCACGTTTCTCCGGGCGATCGTGGCCCACGAGCTGGTCCACGCCCTCCAGCACCAGTACCTGCCCCTCGATTCGATCATGCGGCAGAAGGGCGACAACGACCGTCTCGCCGCGGCGCAGGCCATTCTCGAGGGCCAGGCCACGCTGGCCGGGCTCCAGGTCATGGTACCGGACCAGAACCTGTACGCGATGCCCGAGTTCTGGGAGACGTATCGCGAGCAGTTCCGGATCCAGCAGCGCACCATGCCGGTCTACAGCAAGGCGCCGCGGGTCCTTCGCGAGAGCATCGTCTTTCCCTACCTGGCTGGCGCGGACTTTCTCCGATGGTGGTATGGCTCGGAGCACCGCGACTCCCAGCCCTACGGCGCCCGGATGCCGGTCTCCACCGAACAGATCCTGCATCCGTACCGCTACGGACGCGGGGACCAGCCCCTGGCGCTCCGCTTCACCGCCGACGAGCCCCGGGTGATCTACGAGGATGTCATGGGGGAGTTCGAGATCCGGGTGCTCGCGGCCGACCTGGTCAGTGCATCGTCGACCACCGAAATCGCGACCCCGATCGCCTACGGGTGGGGCGGCGATCGCTTCCGGGTGTACCAGACCCCGGCGGGGCCGGCCATGGTGTGGTACATCGTCTGGGACGATGCGCCCAGCCGGACCCGGTTCCTGGGCACTACCGGCCAGCGGCTCGAGTCCCGACGTCGCCTCGCCTATCGGATGGAACTCACCAGCCTGGCGATCCAGGGGCGGCCGGCCACCCGCCTGGTCATCGCACCCAACGAATGGCTGGGCTGGAAGCAGATTGCCTCGGTGGAACTGGTGCCGTAATCGCGGCGCGCGCCCGGGCCGGCGGGTTCAGTGGACGGCGGTATCCCGCACCAGGTCGCCCCGTTCCGCCAGCACCGCCGCCATCGCTCGGGCAGAGCTGGACGCGACCTCCAGCACCGTGCTGACGAACTCGAGACCGAGACGCAGCTCGTCGTCGGAGAGTGACCGTGCGGTTCGAAGGGCGGCGAACGGGCCGTGGCTGACGGCCTCGGCGAGGGCATCGGCCACCCGCACGCCGATGTCGGTCCGCGGGTCATCGGCCGGGGTGGGTAACGACGGGACGGGTTTCACGGGGGCTCCAGTGGCAGGTTCGACCCGAGGCTAACACCCGGGCCTCACCCCTTCGTCAACACCGCGACGCAGCCCGATGCATTTCGACGCGACCCGCTCCACCGGGTCCGCCATTCATGGTCGTTTCGGGCTTCCGCCAGCTCCGTCCCAGCCTTGCCACAGTGACGTAACCCCTCTATTTTCGGGGGCTTATGTTCGACGAGCTGTCCGCCAAACTCACGGCCACGCTCGCCAAGCTCACCAGGCGGGGTGTTCTCACCGAGGATGCGGTCAAGGATGGCCTCCGGGAGATCCGGCGGGTGCTGCTCGAAGCGGATGTCAGCTTCGATCTCACTCGGAAGTTCCTCGAGCGGGTAGAGCAGCGGGCGATCGGGACTCAGCTGATCAAGTCGGTGCGTCCCGGCGATCAGCTGGTGAAGATCGTGTACGACGAGTTGGTAGCGCTGCTGGGGGAGAAACAGGCGCCGATCGAGTTCGCATCGGTGCCGCCCACGGTGATTCTGCTGGTGGGATTGCAGGGGTCGGGCAAGACGACCACCGCGGGCAAGCTCGCCCGGCGACTCAAGCTGGAGCAGAAGGCCCCGTTCCTGGTGGCGGCGGACGTCTACCGGCCGGCGGCCGTAGAGCAGTTGGCCACTCTGGCCCGGCAGGTCGAAGTTGGCTGTCACGCGGAGCCCGGCGGCACGGACGTCATCGGCATCGTAGGGCGGGGCATCATCGAGGCGGGAAAGGCCCGGGCGCGGACCGTGCTGGTGGACACCGCCGGCCGCCTGCAGATCGACGCCGAGATGATGGACGAGCTCAAGGCGCTCAAGGCCGCCGTGAAGCCGCGGGAGATCCTGCTGGTGGCCGACGGCATGACCGGACAGGACGCCGTGCGCATTGCCAGCGGCTTCCACGAGGTCCTGGGCGTGACCGGGGTGATCCTCACCAAGATGGACGGCGACGCCCGGGGCGGTGCGGCGCTCTCGATCTACGGGGCCACCGGGGCGCCGATCAAGTATCTCGGTCTGGGCGAAAAGCTCGATCAGCTCGAGCCCTTCCGTCCGGACCGGCTGGCGGGTCGGATTCTCCAGAAAGGAGACATCCTCACCCTCGTCGAGAAGGCCCAGGCGACGGTCGATATCGCCGAGGCGGAGAAGCTGGCCAGGAAGGCGACCTCCAAGAAGGGCCTGGATCTCCAGGACTTCCTGACCGCCATGAAGCAGATGCAGCAGATGGGCTCGCTCAAGAGCGTGCTGGGCATGCTGCCGGGAGTCAAACCCCAGATGCTGCAGGGGGCCAATCTCGACGACCAGCGGCTGCGGCACGTGGAAGCGATCGTGCTGTCGATGACGCCCGCGGAACGAGCCGATCCCGACGTGATCAACGGCTCGCGACGCCTGCGGATCGCGAAGGGCGCGGGCCGCACCGTACAGGAAGTGAATCAGCTGCTGAATCAGTTCAAGCAGATGCAGAAGCTCATGAAATCGGCCGGCAAGCCGGGGGTGAGAATGCCCTTCGGCAAGGGACCGGGAATGTTCGGCAGGTAATCACCGGTTTCCCGGTACCGGGCGACCAACAGCAAGGAAAGAGCAGCCATGGCAACTCGTATCCGCCTTCGCCGCGTCGGCCGGAAAGGGATTCCGGTCTACCGCATCGTGGTGTCCGATCGGACCGCGCCCCGTGACGGCCGTTTCGTGGCGGCGATCGGCACCTACGATCCTCGCGCGGCCAACGCCGCCGACAAGGTGACGCTCGACACCGATCAGGCCAAGGCCTGGATCGCGAAGGGGGCAACCCCGACCGATACCGTGCGCGCCATCCTCGAGCGGGCCGGCGTGCTCGCGGCCGCGAAGGCGTGACGGAGCCGGAGCGCCCCCGCTTTCTGGCGGTCGGGCGCCTCCGCAAGCCGCATGGTCTGAAGGGCGAATGCGCGGTGTATCCGCTCACCGCGGAACCCGCCGAGGTGTTCGGGGTTGGACGTAGCCTGGTGCGGATGAGTCTCGAAGGCGCCTTGGTCGGTGAGCCGGTCATCGTGGAGCGCAGTCGGCCGTTTCACCGGGAGTGGCTGGTCAAGTTCCGCGGCTACGACACCCGCGACAGCCTGGAGCAGTGGCGGGGGCAGTTCCTCGGCGCGTCCGCCGACGAGCTGCCGGCCCCGGGCGAGAACGAGGTCTACGTTCACGAGCTGGCGGGGTTCGCCGTGCGCCGGGAAGACGGGTCGGCGGTCGGCCTGGTCACCGAGGTGTACGATCTGCCCGCGGGGCTGACCATCGAAGTGCAGGGACCGAAACGCGAGTTCCTGCTGCCGTTCCGCAAGGAGTTCGTGCGAGAGGTACATCGCGGCGACCGGGTGCTGGTGGTCGCCTTGCCGGAAGGGCTGCTGGAGCTGTAGGAGGCAGGGGGCGACAGGCGCGACAAGGCCCGCCCGCCGAGGAGACGACCCGTCGCGTGGTCGCCATGTCGCCTGGTCGCCGATGATGCTGATCAACGTGGTCTCGCTGTTTCCGGAGGTCATCGCGCCCTATCTCGGGGCGAGCATCCCGGGACGCGCCCAGGCGGCCGGCAAGGTGCGATTCGCGCTGGTGCAGTTGCGGACCTTCACCCACGACCGGCACCAGACGGTGGACGATTACCCGTATGGCGGCGGAGCCGGGATGGTGCTCAAGCCCGAGCCGTTCTACGAGGCGGTGGCGACGCTCGACCCGGAAAGCCGGCGGGGTCCCATCGTGCTGCTCTCGGCCCGCGGCCGGCGATTCCGGCACCCGGACGCGGTACGGCTCTCGCTGGGCGATCGGCTCACCCTGCTCTGCGGCCACTACAAGGACGTGGACCAGCGGGTGGCGGACGGGCTGGCGACCGAAGAACTGTCGCTCGGGGATTTCGTCCTGTCGGGCGGTGAGCCGGCCGCGATCGCGGTGATCGACGCGGTGGTCAGGCTCCTCCCAGGCGTGCTGGGCGATCACGAGTCCGCCGCCAGCGACTCGCACGCCGAGGGATTGCTGAGCCCACCGAGTTACACCAGGCCCCCGGAGTACCGGGGCCGGGCAGTTCCCGAGGTGCTGCTCTCGGGGAATCACGCCGAGATCGCGGCGTGGCGGCAGGCGGAGGCGGAACGGCTCACCCGGGAGCGGCGGCCGGACCTGTGGGCGGAATATCGGGCAGAAGCGGACTGATGGCGCCCAGGCTGGCGTCGGCGACGGCACGAGCGGGACCCGAGGTCCCGCGAGCGGAGGAGGAACGAATGGAACGGATGGCGGAGGTGGCCCGCGAGGGCCTTCGGACGGATATCCCGCAGTTCAATCCGGGAGATACCATCAAGGTCCTGGTGCGCGTGCGCGAGGGCGACAAGGAGCGGCTGCAGGCCTTCGAAGGGCTCTGCATGGGCCGCCGGGGCGGGGGGATCAACGAGACCTTCCGCGTCCGCAAGATCTCCGCGGGCGTGGGGGTGGAGCGGGTCTTTCCGCTGCACAGCCCGAGCCTGGCCTCGATCGAGCTGGTCCGCAAAGGACGGGTCCGTCGTGCCAAGCTGTACTACCTGCGCAAAGTGAGCGGCAAGGCCGCTCGCATCCGGGAGAAGCGGGACGTTCCCCAGGACTGACCGATGCCCGGGCAGCCGACGCTGGCGCGCGAGCGGAAAGCCTGGACCGCGAGCGCCCTGCTCGTCGGCGTGGACGAAGTCGGCCGCGGCCCCCTGGCTGGTCCAGTGGTGGCCGCGGCCGTTGCCTTTCCTGCCGGGGCAAGGCGGATCCCCGGGCTCCGCGACAGCAAGACCCTCTCAGCCCGGCAACGGGCCCTGCTGGTGCCCCAGATACGGCTGACCGCCATCACCCTGGCGGTGGGGGCGGCCAGCGTGCGCGAAATCGATCGGTTCAACATCCGCCGGGCCACGGCGCTGGCCATGCGGCGGGCCGTGACCCGCGCGGTGAATGCTCCGGGGGTCCGTGCCCGGGCCCTCGCCTGCGGGGCGACGGATTTTCGCATCCTGCTGGACGGGACCCCGATGCCGGAGTGCGGGTTCGCGCACGAAGCGCTGGTGGACGGCGACAATCTCTGCTATACCGTCGCGGCGGCCGGCATTCTGGCCAAGGAAGTGCGCGACACGCTCATGCGCCGCCTGGCCGCGCGCTATCCGGGATTCGCCTGGGACTCGAACGCCGGGTACGCCACCGACGAGCACTGCCGCGCCATCGCATCCCAGGGCCCGACCCCGCACCATCGCCGCTCCTTCTCCCCCGTCAGTCAGATCAGCCTGCCCCTCGGATAGCTCAGGGCAGCAGCCAGCCGGCGACCTCCTTCACCGCCTCGGCGGCGCGAACCGGGTCGGTGAGCCGAGGCACCGTCACGACGGGCGTGTGGTCCGCCAGCCGTGCGATGGCGCTGGCGTTGGTCCGGGTGGATTCATCCGGCTCACCCGCCTGATTCAGCACCACTCCAAGCACCGGGATCTTCTCGGCCAGGAGGACCCGGAGCGCGAGCAGCGTGTGACTGATGGTCCCCAGCTGGTCGGCCGCCACGATCAGCACCCGGGCCTCCAGGCTGTGGGCCAGATCCAGGTGGTTGTCGGACCAGGTCAGGGGCGAGAGCAGGCCGCCCGAGCCTTCCACCAGCAGCAGGGTGTCCGGCGTCGCCAGGCTGCGAAGCCGCGCGATAAGATCGTCGTAGTCGATCGTCACGCTCGCCTGGTCCGCCGCGATGGCGGGTCCGAGCTTGCCCGGCAGCCGGATCAGGGCCCGCTTCGGCCCGGTCTGGCCGGTGGCGGCCGCGAGCAGGGCGCCATCCTCCGTGGGACTCGGCTCCTCGCCGACCCCGGTTTCGATCGGCTTGACGGCCAACACCTGCTGCCCGAGATCGCGCAGGGCCCGGGCGATCGCGCAGGTAACCCAGGTCTTGCCGACGTCGGTATTGGTGCCGACGACCAGCGTGATCGGGAGCAGTGGCGGGGGCGGTGGCGGCTCGTCCCGCGGGGTGGTGCTCGGCCGGGTCGTCCGGCCCGGCGAGGCCCGTTTCTTCGGGGGAGGCGATGTCATGGACAGGTCTCCCGGATGCCGTCCCGGACGGCGTCGACGAGGTGAAAAAGCTCGGACTCGGTAATCGACAACGGTGGCATCAGCACGATGGTGTCTCCGAGGGGGCGGAGAAAGACGCCCCGATCACGCGCCGCCCGGCATACCCGCATGCCACGTCGCTCGGCCGCGGGAAACGGCAACTTGCCGGTCCGGTCCTGGACCAGCTCCACCCCGGCGGCCAGGCCGAACTGGCGGATGTCCCCCACCGCCGGCAACTCACGCAGGCGGGCGAGCTCGCCGGCGAGGCAGGCGATCTTCGCCCCGAGTTGGTCGAGGATACGGTCGTGCTCGAAAATATCGAGCGTGGCCAGCGCCGCGGCGGCAGCCAGGGCATTGCCGGTATAGGTGTGGCCGTGAAAGAACGTGCGTCCCTCCGCCGGCGGGCCCAGGAACGCCTGAAAGATGCGCTCCGTCGTGGGCGTCGCGGCCAGTGGGAGGTAGCCTCCGGTCGGTCCCTTCGCAAGACACAGGATGTCGGGCACCACATCCTCGAGCTCGCAGGCGAACATTCGGCCCGATCGGCCGCAGCCGGAGGCGATTTCCTGGCCATGTTCGCGCACCAGCCGTTCGAGGGCCTGCAGGCAGTCGACCGCGCAGGAGGAACGCTCGAGTCCAAGCGGACAGCGATAGCAGTAGGGCGCCGGCGCCCGGAGGGTGTCGAACAGCAGCGGGCCACTAGCGCTGGTGAAAGAGTCGTGCTGGCTGGCGAGGGCGGGGGTTCGGGGATATTCGGGACCACGGCGCCGGCGCCGGCGCGCGGTCGTCTACGGCTGGGGTTTCGGCGGGTGCAGCAGAAAGATCTGTTGGATCGTCCGGACGCGGTCCGCGAAGTCCATCACGGCGAAGTCGAACACCTCGTCATCCACGCCGGTGAGGGCGGCCATGGTGCCCCCGCCGCCTTCACCGAGCCGGACCTCGGTCTTGCGGATCAGGCGCAACTCCCTGATCTGTGGCACGCCGACACCACCGATCGAATCCGCCTGACGGAAGACCAGCGTGTCGCCCGCCAACCGGACCAGGCGGATGTCCCAGATGTATTCGCCGCTCTCGAGCTGGATCTGCCAGCGGTCATCGTCCCGGCCCTGCCCGCGGGCGGGAACCGCCGCCATGAGCAGGCATGCGGCGAGGCAGAGCAGCGTGCGGAACGATTGCATGAATCTCCGTGGTGGGACCGGCCTTGAGTTTCACCCGCAGCAACCCCACGTTTCGGTCGGCGGGGGGCGTAGCTCAACGGGTAGAGCAAGAGACTTTTAATCTCTAGGTAGTGGGTTCGAGTCCCACCGCCCTCATGATTCCTCACGCCTGAGCGACCCCAATATTGCGGTCTCGTCCTCAGGCGGCAACAAAGGCTCACACATGTCTTTGCCCACCCGCGACGCTCCGCGCCCCGTTGGCGCACCCCGAAAAACGCCCGAATCTGGTGAGGATTCCGCCGTGACGCTCATATACCTCGACGGCAAGTGGCTCGACAAGGATTCGGCCAAGATTTCGGTGTTCGACCATGGGCTGCTGTACGGCGACGGCGTGTTCGAGGGCATGCGGGTCTATGGAGGCCGGATCTTCAGGCTGAAGGAGCACGTCGACCGGCTGTACGATTCGGCCCACGCGATCACCCTGACCATTCCAATCCCGCGCGAGCAGATGATCGCCGTTACCGAGGATGGCGTTCGCCGGGCGAAGCTCACCGACGGCTACCTGCGCCATATCGTTACCCGGGGCGTGGGAGATCTGGGGCTCGACCCGCGTAAGTGCGCGCGCGCCTCGGTCATCATCATCTTCGACACGATCGCGATCTGGCCTCCCGAACGGTACGAGCAGGGGCTGACCCTGGTCACTGCCGGAACCCCGATCAATCAGCGCGAGGCGCTTTCGCCCCGGGTCAAGTCGCTCAACTATCTGAACCACATCATGGCGAAGGTCGAGGCCACCAACGCCGGCGCCGATGACGCGATCATGCTGGATGCGAGTGGGCACATCGCCGAAGCGACCGGCATGAACCTCTTCGTCTGGAAGGACAACGTGCTCTACACGCCCGCGGTCTACGCCGGCCTGCTCCGCGGCGTTACCCGCGACGCCGTGCTCGAGATCGCCGCCGAGGCGGGGTACCGGGTGGTGGAGACCATGCTCAACCGCTACGACCTGTATACCGCCGATGAAGCTTTCCTCACAGGCACCGCGGCGGAGATTGCCCCCATTCGGATGGTTGACGGGCGAATCATCGGGGCCGGGCGGGCCGGCCCAGTCACCCGCGACCTTCGCGATCGCTTCCAGGCCCTGGTCCGCAGCTAGAAACCGTGGCGGCCACGGTCCCCTGCGCGGGACGGGCCGCACCGGAGCCGCGAGTGACCCGCGTCACCAGACCTGCCGGTGTAGGGCAGGCCCCCGTTACTTGCCCCAGGTTGCTGATCTCGTACTGTCACAAGGCTGGCACAGGTCTTGACAGTCCTTCCAACGGGCGCGACATTCGCGCCCCCCTGAACAGACGAAGAATTGCGATGTCGTGGCGTGAAATCACTGTAGGCCAAACCCGGTGGTCGGTGGCTCCCGTGGCGGAGCGCGTGGTCAACACCCACGGATGGCGGCTCATGCTGAGTTGCCGGGCCGCAGGTGAGGTTACCGCGCGGGCCGTCTGGGCCAGTACCGGGCTGCAGTCCTCCTCCCGGTCTGATCTCTACGCCCAGGCCGACCGGCTCTCGGATGACAAGGTGGCCGCAGTCGTCGCCAGGCATATCGGGGTCGGTGTGAGGTATCCGGGCGACTGAGGGTCAGTCCCCGAGCAGGCCTCAAGGCCCCGCAGGATCTCAAGGAAAACCGCCGCCCCGCCGGTCCCACCGTCCCCCCATCCCGGGGGTCACGGTTCCCAGCTATCGCAGCCTGGTCGTCTCGTCGTCCCTCGGGGGTCGCCCGTCGGGTGTCCGTGCCCGCTGGCGGGAGGCGCGAGTCGCGCATTTCATGTATGGTTCCCCGGGGCGAGAACCGCGCGCAGAGGGGATCCGTACCATGCCTCCCAACCCACGATTCAACGATCGTCTGAGGTTCGCCGAATTCGAGCTCGATCGGCTGGCGAGCGGCCGTTGCCGCGCGCGGGTGGTGCTCACGTGGCAGGATAGCACCGAGTTCGAGGGTGCGTCGGAGGGTCTGGCCTCGCAGGCGGGTGAGCTTCGCTGCGCTGCCGAAGCCTGCGTGATCGCTCTCACCAAGGCCGTGAAGGGTGCTATTCGTTTCGAACTGCTGGGCGTGAAGGCCGTTCGGGCCTTCGATTCGAGCGTCGTCATCGTGTCGCTGTCGGTTCCCGAGGGACGGGAAACCCATCGACTGGTGGGCTGCTACCTGACCGCCGATGCCGATCCCACCAAAGGCGCGGCTCTCGCGGTGCTCAACGCTACCAACCGGATTCTCGGAAATCAGTTCTTCATGCCGTAAGGCCCCCACCCGAAGCACCCGTCCCGGAACCGCCGTAGGACGAGGAGGCCCGTGCTGGCCCGGTGTGGCCCGGGTCAGCCGTCACATTCCGTGACCGAATATCGGCCGAAAAAGGGGGTTCTCTTTTCGCCCGTTCGCAGGGATCTTGCAGGCTGTTCGTGAGATCTGACCAGCGTACGGACGCCGTCGATCAGAGTAGCGGGGCCCGGCCTCAGGACGGCCGGTAATCCCCAGGACTCTCTCCTCAGTGAAAGGCAAGCCGACCGATGAAGCCGACGCGCCTCTGGCCTCTGGTTGCCGTGCTCACCGCCTGTGGCGGTGGCTCCCCGCCCGCTCCGGCTCCGGCCCCGGTCGTTCCGGCCCAGGAAGCGAAGCCCGCGGCAGGCGTCGTGGTGGAGTCGCAGGCCCTGGTTCAGGCACCCGAGTCGGTGCTGGCCGCGGCCGAGCAGGCCCGCGCGGATCTGGCGCTGATCGATGCCGATTCCGCGGCGGACGCGCGGATTCTCGAGCAGCTGGACGCCGCCCACCCGGCGGCGGTGGACTCGGGTAACGAGGCCGATGTAGGGGCGAATGTGCCGGGTGGCGCCAACGCGGCGGAAACGGCCGAGGTGAGCTACGACATCGACGTGTCGACCTACGGGTCACACGCGCGGGTGAAATACTACCTCGACTTCTTCCAGGGTCAGGCTCGGGAGCGCTTCGGCATCTGGCTGCAGCGAATGCCAAGGTACGAGTCGATGATCCGCGGCCGGCTCCGCGAGAACGGCGTGCCGGAGGACATGGTGTACCTGGCGTTGATCGAAAGCGGGTTCTCCAATTCCGCCGTCAGCCGGGCCCGGGCAACGGGGATGTGGCAGTTCATGAAGGGGACGGCGAAGCTGTACGGTCTCAGGATCGACACCTGGGTGGACGAACGGCGCGATCCCGTCCGGGCCACCGATGCGGCCGCCCGGCACCTTGCCGATCTGCGCGACCGGTTCGGCTCGATGTACCTCGCGGCCGCGGCCTACAACGCCGGGGCGGGGAAGGTCGGCCGGGGCCTCAGGCGAATCGGCGATGAGGAGGAGGAGGAGGAGAACCCCGATGCCACGTTCTTTCGCCTGTACGACACCCGGTTCCTGCGCCGGGAAACCAAAGACTACGTCCCGAAGCTGATCGCGGCGGCCCTGATAGCCAAGCAGCCCGAAAAATACGGCTTCGAGCGTGCCACCGGGGTCGACCCCCTCGCCTACGATTCCATCACGGTCAAGGACGCGACCGGCCTCGACGTCCTGGCGAGCCTGGCCGACACCACGGTGTCCGCGCTGCGCGAACTCAATCCGCATTACATCCGGCTGGTCACCCCGCCCCGCAAGGAGGCGGTGGTCCGGGTGCCGGTGGGAACCGGCGACCTGGTGACGGCGCGGTATGCCGCCCTGGATCCCAAGGACCGGGTCAGTTTCGTCGAGCACACGGTCACCCGCGGGCAGACGTTGGGTGCTATTGCCCGGATGTACCGGGTCACCACGAGGCTCGTGACGGATGCCAATCCGGGCGTGCGGGTGAACCGGCTACGTCCCGGGACCAGGCTCGTCATTCCGACGAGCTTTGTTCCGACCATTGCGGAGCCGGCGCCGCGGGCGCGGGCCCCGCACGTCGCGTCTACGGGGGGATCGGCCACGATTCGCTACCGGGTGCGGAGCGGGGACTCGCTCTGGCTGCTTGCCCAGCGTTACGGCACGACGGTGCAGGCGCTCCGGAAGCTCAATGCGCTCACCTCCACGGAGCAGCTCCGGGCCGGTCAGGTCATCCGGCTGCCGGCCCCGACCCGGGTGGAGACGGCCGTGCCTGAGAGCGCCCCCTCCCCCGGCGGGCAGCGCAGTCATCTGGTCAGGCGGGGAGATACCCTCATAGGGATTGCGGGACAGTACGGAGTCTCGGTGTCGACCCTCCGGGAAGCCAACGACCTGGTCGACGACGATCGGATCAGGGCCGGAACCCGACTGACCATCCCGTAGCAGGTGAGAGCCGAGGGGGGAACGTCAACAGGGGCGGGTCGATGACCCGCCCCTGTCGGCGTACGGCTGGCTGAACCTGCCGGTCAGTTGGTGCCGGTAGGTTCGTGGCGAGTCCCCTTGAGCACCTTCGCGGCATACCCGTTGGAGGGGTCGCCGCCCTGCAGCAGGATCTCCTCCACCCGTCCCGGTCCGCGATTGTAGGCGACCAGCGCGAGTTCCAGATCGCCGTCGTAGCGGCGGATCAGGTCCTTCAGGAAGCGGAACCCGATGCGGAGATTGACGTCCCGCTCGTACAGCTGCTCGACGGAGAGTCCCGGCTCGTAGAACCGGGCGGTCGCGGCCTGAATCTGGGTATACCCGATCGCCGACTTGCTCGACAGCGCCCGGGCCTTGAACCGACTCTCTACCTGCACCACGCGGAATGCGACGTCGGACTCGATCCCCTCACTGAGCGCGATGTCGTAGATCGCGGCGGCCAGGTCGGCCGGAATCTCGTACATCCCCGAATACCGGATGATCGCGTTGCCGCGCTCCACCAGCGCCTTCGCGATGGTGAGTTCTCCGCGGGCGGACTCGAGCCGCTGGCTCAGGGTACGCACTTCGTCGGCCACGGCCCCCAGGCTGAGCGGCGCCGCGTCCTCCGCGGCCCGTGCCCTCGAGCTGGACCCCGCGAGCGCGCTGACAATCAGCGCGGCGGCGAGCAACGCGACGCCCCGGGCAAGCAGCCGGCGCGTCCAGCGGGTACGACCGTGAGGATCAGGCTCTTCGACGTGCATTCGACCTCCTTGGCTTCGGGTCCTGGCGACGGTGACGCGGCTGGGCCGACTCCGACCCCTACCGACTCGCTCGCCGCCAATCCCCTCGCGTTCCGCCCGTCTTCTCCAGCAGGCGGATTCCTTCAATCAGCATTCCGCGATCGGCCGCCTTGACCATGTCGTAAATGGTGAGGCAGGCAACCGATACGGCAGTCAACGCTTCCATCTCCACTCCGGTCCGTCCGGTGGCCACCGCACTGGCAGTGACCCGGACACCAGGCAGGCCCGGATCGGCCTCACAGACCACCTGGATCAGATCCAGCGGCACCGGGTGACAGAGCGGAATCAGCTCTGCCGTTCGCTTGGCGCCCATCGTCCCGGCCACTTCCGCGATGCGAAGGACATCACCCTTCGCGATCGCGTTGCTTTCGACCAGGCCGAACGCCTCCACGCTCATTCGCACCAGGCCCTCGGCCACCGCCGACCGACGACTGGCCGGCTTGCCGGCCACGTCGACCATCCTGGCCCGACCCGCGTCATCGAGGTGGCTCAGGCTCACAGCACCTCCGCCAGATCGTCCGCGAGTGCGGCCAGTAACAGCTGGGGGTTCACGTTTCCCCGAGCCGCCTCCTGCGCCTCCGCCGCATGGCCCACCGCCCGCACCAGTGATTCCACTGTCCGGGGCGACCGCAGCCCGGCGGGTACCGATGGCGCCGCCACCCCGCCACTCGCGGCCCGTGCCGCGCCAGACAACCCTTCCTGCAACGCGTCCAGCATGGCCGTAAAGTCTCCGCGGGCGGCCCACGGTCCCTGTTTCAGGGCCCGCTCGGCCCGGTTTCCCGCGCCGCCGGCTACTGCCGCCAACAACTCGTCCACCGCCCGATCAGCCTTGGCCCGCTGATCGCCTGCGGCCAGGGCTCTTCCGATAGAACCCCGGGCCATGGTGATCCGGTTCCCGAACCCGGATTCCGGGCGCCCCTTCTCCGCATACGTTGACAGAAACCGCTCAACGTCCTCATCCGAGAGCCGGCCCAGTCGGAGCGGGACCAGCCGCGATCGAATCGTCGGAAGCAGCCTCCCCGCGTCCACCGTGGTCAGGACGAAGTAGCTGTCCCGCGGTGGCTCCTCCAGCAGCTTCAGGACGGCGTTGGCCGCCTCGGGGCTCGACTCCTGAGGCACCAGGCGGTCCGCCTCCGCCACGATGAAAACCTTGTACTTCCCGGCCACGGGGGTCAGGGCGGCCTCGCGCTGGATCAGCCGCGTGGTGGCCACAAAATGCCCCGCCATCCCGTCCGCCGGCTGGTACAGCGGCTGTTTGCGCCGTTCCTCGAGAATCTCCCCGAGTGTCCCCGCCAGCTCTTCGACCTGTCGCTCGACCGCTGCGGCTTTGGGCCGTGGAAGCGGCATGAACCAGTGCACATCGGGGTGGGTTAATTCGCCCACTTGTCGACAGGGCCGGCAAACACCGCAGGGCCGTGCCGATGACGTTTCACACAGAATCGCCTGCGCCAGCCAGAGAGCGAACCGCTGTTTCCCTACCCCCTGGGGTCCCGTCAGCAGGAGCATCTGGGGCAGCCGACCTTCCTCAAGCGCCCTGAGCACACGAGCTGATTCGGCGCCGTGTCCGGCCAACGGGTGCAGCGACATGGCATGCAAAGTAAGAGCCGGAGCGAAAGCCGGTAGTCCGAGATTCTGTAAAATCGTTTTCAACAAACACTTACATGTCAGTCTGGCATCAAAGAATGATCGGCTAAGCGGGAGAATTCGTGGTAACTGGCTGTGAGTGCTCGCTCACATAAATGCGATGTGAGTGTCTACTCGCAGATATCGGAATTCGTTGTTAATAAATGACTTAGGTGTGCGTCGCTAGAGGAGTTGTCAGGTAGTGTGCTGAAACCAGTCGTCAGACTGCCGGATCTCTGCAGCATGACTGACCATGAGTCGGCGACAGTGACACGTAAATGTCGTTACGCTGTCTCGATACTGGCCGTATAGAAGCCGAAACGACCATCCGCTTGATTTACCCCCGGCTTATCTTGTATCCTCTCGCGCCTTCCCGAGTAGCTCAGTTGGTAGAGCAGCTGACTGTTAATCAGCGGGTCGCAGGTTCGAGTCCTGCCTCGGGAGCTGGCAGGCCAATCGAATTCCACAACGACACAACGGCTCAGGCGATTGCCTGAGCCGTTGTTGTGTTGGGGGGGTCGGGGCGGTTCTGGTCAGGCCGGGTGGGACGAAGTCCACGAGCGGGTCTACTCACGCTACCGGCGCCGTCGCCCCGGCTCAGAAGTGATTGCGCTGGTAGACCAGGTTACGCGGGACGTAGTACCACTCCCGCTGCTGGCTGAGCAGGGCGCCGCCGTTGATTCGCGGATCGGGCCGGTCGGCCTCGAGCGTGGCTCTGAAGCGGATGCCGGCGATGAGGTTGTAGTCGTTGGTAGGATCGCTGTCGGATCCGTTGGCGCTCGGCAAGGTATCCCGGTCCGTGAAAACCAGCGCGACGCTGAACGCGGACACGCCTTCGGCCAGGGCGTTGCCCAGCAGCGCGCCGGTGGCGCTCACCCCTTCGGCCCGCGTCAGCGTGGTACCCTGCCGCCAGTAGGCCACCATGGCCAGCCGCTGAACGAAGGTGCCATTCCCGGTTGCCAGGCTGGCGATGCCGCCCGCCTGGTGCAGGAGGGAGCCCAGATTGGCGAACCGCACCTGGGCCGTGGTGGCGGAGAGCGGGGTCACGCTGGTGACGACGATGAGCCGCCGGGCCGTGCCCGACTGCACCCGGGCCAGGTCGCCGGCGGCGAGCTGCAACGCCGCGGTGTCGCGCACGAACTCGAGGCAGGTGGAGCCGCACTGCCCGTTGGCGAAGTTCACCAGGCTCAACGGGTACGCGGGCGCCGGGTTCGGGCTGTACGGCACCCGCAGAAAGATGGCGGTGTCCGCCGCCGCGATGAGCGATCCGTTGACCGGGTCCGAGTCGAGGTCTACCCCCACCTCCTGCACGTCCCGTTGCAGGCTGACCCCGAGGAATCGCGCCCGACGCTCGATGCCGTCGCGGAGCGCGGTCCCGCGGACACCCTGCCACGCCGCCATGGCCACCGACATGGACGCACCGAGGACGGCGAGCCCGATGACCAGGGCAATCATGATCTCGACCAGCGTAAAGCCGGCGGTCGCCGGCCTGCGGGGGCGGGATGCGTTCATGTCCGGAAGATCAGCGTCTCGATGGTGATCGCGCCGGTACCGCGCGGATACCGCACCACGACCTGGACACGCACGAGGTTGTTGTTGTCGAGGGTGACCACGGTTGACCGGGTGAAGGGGCCGCTCGGCGAGGCCTGACCCGAGGCATTCACCGTCGCCGGCGGCTCCGAGGCGAGCGTCCACGGATCCCGGGTGCGCAGCTCCTCCAGATAGCGGCTGGCCAGCATCACCGCGGTGCCCCGGTTGCCGGTGTCGTGGGTGACCACGGCCAGCAGGGACTGGGTTCGGGCCATCGCCAGCAGCCCGAAGGACAGCAGCACGATTGCCAGGATCACCGAGACCAGGGTGAACCCGCGGGTATCGGACGCCGGGTTCATTGCCAGGTCCCTCCGAGATAAGTCCACGTACGCATCGCCGCGGCGCCAGTCACCACCACCGCGGCGACCGCGGTCGTGTCCCGGGTGGACACCAGGTACACCACGCCGGCGGTCCCCAGCGGGAAGGTGAGGCCCCGGGCGTCGAAGTCCACCTGGCTGCCCGGCAAGGTGATCGCCCCCGTCCCGTTCGTGCCGGGCACCGGCGGTGCCGCCCCACGCCCGAACTCGATGCCGGGCTCCAGCTGCCGCGCCCTGAAGACCTGGACCGCGGCGGCCTCGGTGGCGTCCTGGGCAATCACGCCGTCGCGATTCTCATCCAGATACGCCAGATACTGGCTGCCCCCCGGCACGAAAACCACCCGGGCCCGCGCCCGGGTGCTGAGGGCCCGGGTCCGGACGGCCTCGAGATCCCGGGCCAGGAGCGCGGCCGCGTCCCGTCCCTTGGCGGTTTCCGTGCGCCGAAGGCGTGGCAGCGCAAAGGCGGTCATCATCCCGATCATGACCACGACCAGCATCATCTCCACCAGGCTGAACCCGGCACGTCCTGAGTCACGGCCGCTCACTGATACACCGGCCGGAAGGCGATCTGGACCACGTCACCCGCCGCGGGCGTGCCCGGGGGCAGCTGCGTGGGATCGCGGAAGCGCATGTCGAACTGCCAGTCGCGCTGCGGGGGGACGTAGTAGTTGCGCCACCCCCAGCGCCGCAACCGGGCATACTGGCTCTCGAACAGGGATACCAGCGAGCCCCGGTAGTGCACTCGCGTGCCGGTGGCCGACCCACCCCAGTTCTCGAGGAACCGCGGGAAGTTCTCCAGGCCGCCGCCGTAGTTGAAGGTGCCGGGCGAGGCGGGCGGGTTGGGCGGGAGGAAATTCGGGACACAGGTGGTGATGGCCCAGTCGCAGGGCGTCGAGGAGTTGCCGGCGGCGATCGCGGCGTAGATCCACACCGCCTGGGACACCTGCGGTTTGGCGCTCACCGCGCTGACCTGGGCGGCCGTGCTGTAGTTGCCGTCCACCCAGTCGGCGCCCGGATTGGAGAGGATGGTGACGGCGTCCGCGAGAATGGCGGCCGGCTGCCACGCGACGTTGCTGTTGTAGTTGCCCTGGATATAGAGCGGCCGGTCGGTCGCGATGGTCCACGGGTGCTGCAGCCTGGCCGCGTCTTTGAGGCGGATGGCCGGGTAGTCGCAGGTGGTGTTGGCCACCGGGCAGGCGCCGGCAAACGTGATATAGAGGATGGCGTTCCGTCGGGCCCCGAGGCTGCTCTGCACCCAGGTATGGAGGGAGTCCACGTCGATCTCCAACAGGTCGGGGCGGACGTCCTCCCGGCCCTCCAGGAAGGCGTTCGGCAGGCCCCTGAAGATGTTGCTGCAATCGGCCATCGCGGGCTGCTCGAGGCCGCCGGGCCTCGGGGTCGCGACCATCTGGGCGCAGACGTTGTTGTTCAGTCCCGTCGTCAAGTCGATGATGATCTGCCAGTCGGCCAGCCAGGAGAGCTTGACCAACTGCAGCGCCGGTGAGTCGCCGGCGTTACGCGGCGCGATCAGCTCGGTGGCCGGCATGCCGGCGGGCAGCGGGAGCCGCAGCGGCGTGACCCCGCTGGCGGCCGAGCCGACCCGGCCGTCGAAGTCGCGCTGGCTGGCTCCCGCGAAACCCAGCGGGCCCGGGTTGCGACTGTCGAAGGTGAGATTGACCGAGTCGCCGGCCGAATTGTTGATCCAGGTCCCGTAGTACCGGAGGTTCTGATCCTTGCGCTGCCAGATCAGGCTGTCGGCCGTGGTGACCATGTCGGTGAATAGCTGATTCCGCGACGACAGGTAGATCTTGCCGTTGCTGTGCACCCAGCCCGCGAAGGTCATCGGCGGGCCGTTGGTGATCTCGAGGTCCTTGTCGTAGAACACGCCGAACTGGAACAGCGGAATGGACCGCGCATTGGCCGAGACCACCGCCGCACTGTAGTCGTTCAGGCCGTTCCGGGCCCCGACGCTGATATCGATCCGCTGATTGAGACCGGTCAGGCCGGTGTACGGCCCGCTCGAGATCGGCTGCGCCACCGTTCCGCCCACCCGGGTTGCGTTGAGGGTGTAGCTGAACCCGGAGAGCACGGGCGTCGTGAGGGCCGCCAGCTCGGCGTTGGTGATGACGCCGTCCTGGATGTTGGTCTGCAGCTGGGCCATCACATGGTCGGCCCCCGCCTCGGCGGCGTAATTGGTCCTGGCCGCCCGGTAGTCCGTCCCCGCGGCTCGCTGCACCATGACGGTCCCCAGGACCGCGAAGCTGAGCACCGCGGCCAGCAGAACCAGCAGCATCAGCGTCGCTTCCAGTGCGAATCCGCGTTCATCGTGGATCGCTCGACCGCGCATCGATCCTCCCTGCGTGGGCCTCGTCTCGGCTCCGGATCGCTCCGGGTGTACCCACAATCGGATAGCTCGGTTCGCGCAATTCAGATGCCGCGGAAGACGCTTTGGCTGTCAATATGTTGGCCACTAAGGCATAGGATGGCTAATCGATTGATCTGAATGTCATTATGTGACGCTATCCGGTTAGCAACTATATGTTTTTCTGACACTCCGGTCGGATGCATCATCGATGAGTATGGGGCGGGCACGACGGTTTCGTGGTCGGACACAGCAGGATCGATCCACGGGCCGGTGACCGGGCCCGGCGGCGGTGTCTCAATCTGTCAGGCGGAGTCGGGCGCGGCGGCGGATCCAGAGCCAGTTGAGGGCTCCCAGCAGGAAGGTGAGCGCGAGCGGCACCACTTCCTTCGACGACATCCGGGTTACGAGCACGGCGGAGAACAGCACTCCGGCGACCGAGATTGCGACTCCGTAGGGGAGCCGGAGGCCCGCTGCCGGAGTGGGGCCCCCCGGACTCCGGCTGTCGCGGACGCGGAAGATGAGGAGGGCGCCGCACACCGCTCCGTAGGTGAACAGCCTGGACACCGCCGAGAGGGTGAGGTTCTGGAGGAACCCGCTCGAGGCCGCGAGCAGCCACACCAGGATGGCGAACACGACCACCGATACACCGGGGGTACGAAATCGGGGATGGACCCGGCCGAAAAAGGATGGCAAGTCCCCCCGGTCGGCCATGGCCCAGGTGAGGCGTGGCACGTTCACCATGGCGCCGGCCAGGTAGCCGTAGACCGAGATCATCGCCGCCAGCGCCATGAGGATGCCTCCGGCTGGCCCGAGGAAGACCTGGGCTGCCGCCGCCAGCGGTCGCTGGTGCGCCGCGGGGTCGGGAAGCGCGGCGTTGACGACCAGCTGCACCAGCGAATACAGGACGGCGCAGACCAGCAGCGTCAGTCCCAGGGCGACCGGGGCATCCCGGGTCGGGTCCTTGGCCTCGCCGAGCGGAACCAGCGCGGCCTCGAAGCCCCCGTAGGCGAAGACCAGCAACAGGATGGTGTCGAGCCACGGTCTGACATCGGCTGGCCCGGGTGGCAGGGCGGGGCCCTCGCGCGGCAGGGCCAGCAGGAGTCCGAGCGCGACGAAGGCGGCAAGCGGTGTGAGCTTGAGCGCCAGGGCCGCGTTGCTGAGACGGGCGCCGTGGCGGACGCCGCGGTAGTTCACGACGGCCAGCGGGGCGATCACCGCCGCCAGCACCAGACCTCCCGCCGCCCGGCCCTGCGCCGCGGGCCACAGCTCGCCGAGGTAGATCACGAACAGGTTGGCATTGGTTGCCGAGGCGGTGAGCCGCACCAGGTAGCTCAGCCACCCCATCTGGATACCGGCAAAGCTGCCGAAGGCTTCGCGGGCGTAGAGATAGGGGCCGCCGGCCTCCCGGAACCGCGAGGCCACTTCCGCAAAACAGGCGATCACCGTCCCGATCCCGACGGCCGCCACCAGCCAGGCCTGTGGACTCATGGCCCCGAGCTTCCCGGCGATGATCGAGGGCAGTCCGAACACGCTGCTGCCGATCACCCCGTTCAGGAACAGCGCGAACAGACTCCACCGGCCGATGGCGCGGACCAGCGTCGGGCTGGTCATCGCCCCTGCTTTCGTTCCTCGAGTTCCTCCAGGGAGCGTGGCCAGTCTTCCCGCAACAGCCGGCTCAGGGCTCGATCCGCCAGGAGCCGGCCGCCGGTCTGGCAGCGAGGGCAGTAGTTGGTCTCGTTGTCGGCGTAGCGGATGCGCTGAATCGGGGTGTCGCACGCGGGGCAGGGCTGCTGGTAGCGGCCGTGTACGGCCATCCCCGGGCGGAACGCGGTGACCTTCTCCGGGAATCGGTCGCCGGTCTCGGCCAGCAGCCGCGCGGTCCACTCGCGCAACACGGTCCGGCCGGCTTCCTGGAGCCGGTCGAGCTCGGCGTCATCAAGGCGGCTGGTGAGCTGCAGCGGGGATAACCGGGCCCGATGCAGGATCTCGTCCGAATAGGCATTGCCGATACCGTCGACCAGCGTGGGGTCGGTGAGGGCTCGCTTCAGGGTGTGGTTCTCTCGCCGGAGGGCCGCGCGGAACTCCGGTGCGCTGGCCTGCTCGACATCGAGCCCGCCGCGCTGGAACTGGGCCAGGTCGTCGCGGCCCCGGACGAGGTGCAGGGAGGCGCGACGACGACTCCCGGCCTCGGTCAGCGCCAGCGTACCGGCCGGAAAATCGAAGGCCGCCAGGCCGATGCGAGGTGGCGGCCTGCGGCCGGGAGCGAGCCACCGGAACCGACCAGCAATCATCAGGTGCACGACCAGAAAGCAGTCGTCCTCCAGCGCCACGACGATTCGCTTGCCGAGGCGCTCGAGCCCGCGGACCCGCCGGCCTTCGACCTCCGCCAGCGGCGGGGCGACGCTCCGCAGCACGAACGGACTTGTGAGGCGCACCCGTTCGAGCGGCGCGCCCAGGATCCGGGCTTCGAGCGCGTGGAGATAGACCCTAATGTCCGGCAATTCGGGCATGCGACACCGGGGATCGCGATGCGGTTGGTCGTTCCGAAGGCTCGAAGCTAACGGCCGCACCGCCTCTGGCGCGACCACACAGGGAGGCGCATCTTTATTCCTCGCGACAAGACACGCAGCGGAGCCACGATGTCGTCACTGAGGCCGATCGTCCCGGAAACCAGCAATCTCCGCGTCACCCGGTTCGAGCCGCTCGAGCCGCCGCGCACTGTGCTGGTGGACCTGCCCATCACCCGGGCCATCGCCTCGACGGTGCTCGAGGGGCGGACCGCCGTGCGGCGGATTCTCACGGGCGAGGATCGCCGGTTGCTGGTCGTCGTGGGGCCCTGTTCCATCCATGATCCCGGGGCCGCTCTCGAGTACGCCCGCCGGCTGGCGGCGCTGCGGGAGGAGCTATCGCAGACGCTGTGCCTCGTCATGCGGGTCTATTTCGAAAAGCCGCGGACGACGGTCGGCTGGAAGGGTCTGATCAACGACCCGCACCTCGACGGGACCCGCGACATGATGCTCGGGCTCCGCACGGCGCGGCGGCTGCTGCTCGAGGTGAACGGCCTCGGTCTCCCGGCCGCCACCGAGCTGCTTGGACCCGTCGTGCCGCAGTACATCGCCGACCTGGTGGCATGGACCGCCATCGGGGCGCGCACCGCCGAATCGCAGACCCATCGGGAGATGGCGAGCGGATTGTCCATGCCGGTCGGCTTCAAGAACACCACCGACGGCAACCTGCAGGTGGCGCTGGACGCGATGCAGGCGGCGGGAACCCCCCACACCTTCCTCGGCATGGACGACGACGGCAGAGGCGCCATCGTCCACACCACCGGGAATCCCGACCGCCACCTCGTGCTGCGCGGCGGCGGCGGCCGCACCAACTACGATGCGGCCTCCCTGGTCGAGGCGGCCTCCCTGTGCGTCGACCGCGGGCTGCCCGCCCGCGTCATGGTGGACTGCAGCCACGGCAACTCCAACAAGGATGCTGCCCGTCAGCCGGCGGTCTTCGGCGAGGTCCTGGCCCAGGTCGCGGCCGGCAGCCCGCATGTCGTGGGAGCGATGCTCGAGAGCCACCTTCACGCCGGCTGCCAGAAGCTGGGCGTCGGCGCCGCGGGCCTCGCGTACGGCGTGTCGATCACCGACGCCTGCATCGACTGGGACACCACCGAACGGGCGCTGCGGGACGCCGGTCGCCTGCTCCGATCCGCCGGCGTCCTCGATCGGCCTCCGCTCAGGCGACTGGGCTAGCGAGCCACGAGGCGGGTAGCACCATGGCCAGGCCCGGGTCCGCATGCCGCGGATCCGGGCCGCGGTCGTCTGGGGGAGGCCGTGAGCGCGGATGTCAGGACCGGCCGGTCGTTGCTCGACCATACCGCAGCCCGAGTTCCGGGAGCAGGCTGCCGGTGACGATGAGCAGCCCGCCCAGCCACTGCAGCGGCGTGAGCCGGTCCCCGGTGATCAGCAGGCTCGTGAGGGCGGCGACCACGGGCTCGAGCGTGTAGACCAGGGCAGTGTAGGTGGGCGTGAGCACCCGCTGGGCGGCGAGCTGGAGGCGGATGGCGATCACACTGGCCAGGACCGCCTCGTAGGCCACGATGCCGAGCAGCATCGGTGTCGCCGAAAAGCGCGGGGTCTCGAGCACCGGGGTGGCCAGGGTGGTGAGCAGGGCCGAAACGGCGATCTGGCTCATCATGAGCCGCTCGACCCGGAACCGGCGAGCGAAGGACCCGGTCGCGACCATGTGGGCCGCGAAGCACAGGGCGCACAGGAGCGTGAGCACGTCCCCGGGATTCAGGCCGCTCCCCAGACCCGCCGGACTGGTGAGCAGCGCCATGCCGCCCAGGGCGACGGCCAGCCCGGCGGCCGACAGCCGGTCGGGTAGGGTGCGGTAGACCAGCAGGACGATGATCGGGACGAACGGGATATACAGCGCCGTGATGAAACCCGATCGGCTGGCGGTGGTGAGGTCGAGCCCGACGGTCTGGGTGGCGAAGCCCAGCGACAGCAGGACGCCCAGGGCCCCGCCGTAGCGCCACTCCTCGCGAGTGATGCCGCGGAGACCCGGCGCGATCAGCGCCGTCGCCACGAGGAATCGCGCCGCCGTGAAGGCCATCGGCGTGGCGTCCTGAAGGGCGACTTTGGCCAGCGGAAAGGCCACGCCCCAGATGAGGCAGGTAGCCCAGAGCGCCAGCACCGCCTGCCGGTGCGTCATCCGCCGACCATGGCGGCCGGATCCAGCACTTCCCGCAGGTAGCGACCGGTGTGGGAGGTGGGGGTCTCGGCCACCTCTTCCGGGGTTCCCTGGACCACGACCCGGCCGCCCGCGTCTCCGGCCTCGGGCCCGAGGTCGATCACCCAGTCGGCGCGCTTGATGATGTCGAGATGGTGCTCGATGATGAGGGCGGTGTGCCCGGCGTCCACCAGCCGGTCGAGGACCTGGATCAGCACCCGGACGTCGTCGAGGTGGAGCCCGGTGGTCGGCTCATCGAGTATGTAGAGCTTGCGCCCGCCCCGTCGGCCGGACTGGGCCAGTTCACGGGCGATCTTCAGTCGCTGAGCCTCCCCGCCCGAGAGCGTCGTGGCCGGCTGCCCGAGGCGGAGATAGCCCAGGCCGACCTGCTGGAGCTGCCAGAGGGCCTGTCCCAGCCTGGCCTGATGACGGAAGCGCCGGATCGCCTCGTCGACGGTGAACTGCAGCACGTCGGCGATCGAGCAACCCTGGATTCGCACGTCCAGCACCTCGCGCCGATACCGGGTCCCGCCGCAGGTCTCGCAGGGAACGTAGACATCGGCGAGGAAGACCATTTCGACCAGCACCGCGCCGGCTCCCTCGCACGTCTCACACCGTCCTCCGGGCATGTTGAAGGAGAAGGCCTGCGCTTTCAGCTTCTGCTGGCGGGCGGAGGGCTGGGCGGCGAAGAGTTCACGAATCTCGTCAAATCCCTTCACGTAGGTGATCGGGTTCGAGCGCGGTGTCCGTCCGATGGGGGATTGGTCGATCAACAGGACGTCGTCGAGGTGCTCCACACCCGTCAGCTTCCGAACGGTCCCGACCGTCTCGCCCAGGTGTTCCTTGGCGGAATGTCCGCCCTTGAGCCGGGTTTCGAGCTGCCGGTACAGGACGTTGTGGACCAGCGTGCTCTTTCCCGACCCCGAGACCCCGGTGACGGCGGTCACCGTTCCGAGCGGAATCGCCACGCTGACGTCGTGGAGATTGTGGAGGGTCGCTCCTTCGACGCGGAGCCAGGGTCCCAGCGAGCGCCGAACGCTGGGTACGCCGATCCGCTTCCGGCCTGACAGGTACTGGCCGGTGAGCGACTCGGCGGCATGCTCCACCGATCCCGCGTACACCACCTGTCCGCCGTGTTCGCCCGCTCCCGGTCCCAGCTCGAGCATGAAGTCGGCTCGCCGCATCGCGGCAGGGTCATGCTCCACCACCACCAGGGTGTTGCCGTTGTCGCGCAGCCGCTCGAGCAGGGCGAGGAGTCGGTGGATGTCCCGGGGGTGCAGGCCGATCGACGGCTCATCCAGCACGTACAACGCGTCCACCAGCTTCGAGCCCAGCGCGTTGGCGAGCGCAATCCGCTGGGCCTCGCCGCCGGACAGGGTGCGGGTGAGGCGATCGAGGGTGAGGTAGCCGAGTCCCACGTCCCGCAGGTAGGCAATGCGCTGGCGGAGCTGGTCGAGGATCAGGTGGGCGACCTGCTGGTCGAAATCAGACAGCGGCAGTTGTTCGAGCCACTGGTGCAGCGACTCGACCGGCCGCGCGGCCGGCGCCGAGATCGGCTCACCGGCGATCCGCACTGCCAGGGCGTCCTCGTTGAGGCGCGCCCCCCCGCACGTCGGGCAGGTCGTGGCCAGCTGGTACTGACGCAGGAAGACCCGGATGTACTGCTTGTAGCGCTTCTGCTCGAGCGCCTTCAGGAACGGGAAGATCCCCACGTATCGTCCATGGTGGCCGTGGAGCAGCTCGCGGCGCTGGCGCTCGGTGAGCCGGGCCCAGGGGCGGTCGGGATCCACGCCCAGCGTGCGCGCCGTGTTCAGCAGCAGGCGGCGGCGGGTCTCATACCGCGGCTTGGTCCACGGATCGATGGCGCCCTCGCTGAGGCTCCGGGAAGGTTCCGGGATGACCAGGGATTCGTCGTACTCGAGGATGGCGCCGAAGCCGTTGCACGCCTGACAGGCTCCGCGCGGGTTATTGAAGGAAAACAGCGCCGGGGTGATGGGCACCGCGGGCGTGTCGCACTCGCTGCAGGCGGGACGTTCCGTGAACCGGAACCGCCCCGCCTCCTGGAGGACGATTGCGATCCCCTCGCCCTCGGCGAATGCGGTCGCGAGAGATTCGACCAGGCGGCTCGGCGGCTCGGCGGCTCGGTGGCCCGGCGGGTCCAGGGAGAGTCGGTCGACCACCACCAGCAGATCCGCGATGCTCGCGAGATCGATGTCGGGCGGAGCCTCCTCGAGGTGGATGACCGTGCCGTCCGCGATGACCCGGACGAAGCCGAGGGCGGCCAGGTTCTCGACGATCGCGGCGTGGCTCTGGCGGGCGGTGGATGGCAGCGGGAAGGTGATCTGAAGCGGGCCGCCGGTGGCCTGATCGACGACCGTACCGGCGGCGGACTCCGGGGTGTCCCGGTGCACCGGACGGCCGCACAGCCGGCACTGCTGCCGGCCCACCCGGGCCCAGAGCAGACGGAGGTAGTCGTAGATCTCGGTGGCGGTACCGACCGTGGAGCGGCTGGACACGGTCGGGTTGCGCTGCTCGATGGCGATGGCGGGAGCGAGGCCTTCCAGCCGGTCCACCGCCGGCTTGGGCATCCGTTCGAGAAACTGCTTGGCGTAGGTGGAGAGCGACTCGATGTAGCGGCGCTGCCCTTCCGCGTACAGGGTGTCGAAGGCGAGCGAGCTCTTGCCCGATCCGGATGGACCGGTGATGACGATCAACGCTCGGCGGGGAAGATCGACCGTGACGCCCTTGAGATTGTGCTGCCGGGCGTTGACGATGCGGAGAACGGGGGACGACATGAACCTGAAACAATACTAGATTTCCGCCCCAATGGCCTCCGTCCTCACCCCGCGCCTCCTGGCGCGCGGGTTTCTCATCTTCGTCGGCATCTCGATCCTCGGCTACGCCGGGGTGCTGGTCTACGGGAACAACCTCCCGGCATTCGTCGAGGCGGTGGGCCGGATCCGCTGGGGGTGGATCCTCGTGGGGATGTGCCTGACCTCGCTGGACTGGCTGGGTGGCGGGATGCGCAACTGGGTGCTGGTCCGGCACGTCCACCCCAAACCGCCCGTCGGCGGGATGATTCTGTCGGGCGGAATGGCGGCCTGGGCCGGCTACCTGACGCCGCTCAACTCGGGCGCCGGCCCGATGATGATCTACGCAATGCGGCGGGCGGGGGTGCCGCTCCCGGTGGCCGTCACGACCACGCTGATGTCGTTCATCTCCACGGTGATCTTCTTCGCGATCGCCGGCCCGCTGGCCATCCTCCTGGGGGCGGGACGCTCCCTGGGCGAGCACGGCAACGTGTTCGGCCTCACGCTCTACGATCTCTTCCTGGGGAGCCTGGGGCTGTTCGTCGGGATCGGGGTGGTGCTGGTGGTCGTGATCGTCTTCCCGGGGCTGGCGCGGGGCTGGCTGCACTCCCTCGCCGAGCGGCTCTCCCGCCGGAGCAGGCGCGTGGCCGACCGGATCGAGAGCGTCCGCCAGGGGATCGACGAAGCGCACGGGAGTATCCTCGCCTTCAACAGCCCGAAGGGGTGGCTGGCGCTGTTCTTCGGCGTACTGATGTCGGCGCCCTCGCACGCCAACAAGCTGCTGGCCGGGTACGTGGCGCTCCGCGCCGTCGGGGTGCAGGCGCAGTTCGTGGATGTGCTGCTGGTCCAGACGCTGATCACGTTCCTGCTGTACTTCGCCCCCACGCCGGGGGCCTCGGGGATCGCCGAGCTGCTCTCGACGGCGGTGATGTCCTCGGTTTACATCCCCCGGGAACTGAGCCCGCTGTACACCCTGATCTGGCGGGCGATCCTGTCCTATTTCACGCTCGCTTTCGGGTTCCTGGTCTTCTCCCGCTGGTTGCACGCCCGGATCAAGGGCCGGCCCCAGCTGACCGACGATGCGCCGTTGGTGGCCGACGGCTGATGGCCGAGCTCGATCCGTTCGTCGAACCCGACGAAAAGCGCTACGACGCCGAACTCATGCGTCGCCTGCTGGTCTACCTGCGTCCGTACTGGTGGCTGGCAGCGCTGGCGGTGCTGTCGCTCCTCGGGACCGCCGCCCTCGCCCTGGTCGGCCCGGCCCTGACGCAGCGGGCGCTGGACGTGGCGGTGCCGGCGCGGGACGTCGGGTTGCTGGGCCGGCTGGCGCTCCTGTTGCTGGGCGCGCTGCTGCTCGGGTTCCTGCTCGACTTCGCCCAGGCGTACCTCACGGCCTGGATGGGCCAGCGGATCATGGCCGACCTCCGGCTGCAGCTCTTCAGCCACCTGCAGCGGCTCTCGGTGCCGTTCTTCGACCGGCACCCGGTCGGTCGCCTGATGACCCGGGTCACCTCGGATGTCGAGACCCTCAACGAGCTGTTTTCGTCCGGGGTGGTGACGGTCTTCGGCGATGTCTTCACCCTGATGGCAATCGTCGCCATGATGCTGGTGATGGACTGGCGCCTGGCGCTGATGGCGTTCGCCGTGATCCCCTTGATGCTGATCGCCGTCTTCACCTTCCGGCGGTACGTGCGCGAGACCTTTCGCGAGATCCGCGCCCGGGTGGCCAGAATGAACGCCTTGCTGCAGGAGCACCTGTCGGGGATCCGCGTCATTCAGCTGTTCGGCCGCGAGGCGGCGGCAGGGCGGGCGTTCGAGTCGGTCAACCAGGCGCATCTCGATTCCCACCTCCGCTCCATCACGGTGTACGCCGTATTCTTCCCCGTGGTCGAGTTCCTGGCGATCGTCTCGCTGGCGCTGCTGCTGGGATACGGCGGGGGGCGCGTCCTGGGCGGCACGCTCACCGTCGGTGTGCTGGCCGCCTTTCTCCAGCTCACCCGGAGGTTCTTCGAGCCGCTCCAGGACCTGTCGGAGAAGTACAACCTGCTGCAGAGCGCGATGGCCTCCTCGGAACGGATCTTCCGCCTCCTGGACACGGAGCCGGAAGTGAGAAGCCGGCCCACCCCGGTGCGTCTCTCCCGGCCGGTGCGCGGTGAGGTGGTGTTCGAGAACGTCTGGTTCCGGTACGGCGGCTCGGCGGCTCGGCCGCTCGACGGCTCGGCGGCCGGTGGGGTAAGTGCATCGGAGCCCCGGCCTCGGGTGGCTTCGGCTCCTCCAGCCGCCGAGCCGTCGAGCGGCCGAACCGCCGAGCCGCCGAGTGGCGAGTGGGTGCTCCGGGGGGTGAGTTTCCGCGCCAGCCCTGGTCAGACCGTGGCGCTGGTCGGGCACACCGGTGCCGGGAAAACGACGATCATCAACCTGCTGCTCCGGTTCTACGATATCGACCGCGGGCGTATCACCGTGGACGGGACGGACATCCGTGAACTCGACCCGGCCGAGCTCCGGGGCCTGATTGGCTTCGTGCAGCAAGACCTGTTTCTGTTCACCGGCGACATTCTGAGAAACCTGGTGCTCGATGCCGCGATCACCCCGGAGGCCGCCCGGGCCGCGGCTCGGCGGGTCGGGGCGGACCGGTTCATCGATCTCCTGCCCGGGGGGTACGGTCATGTGCTGGGGGAGCGAGGGCGAAACCTCAGTGTGGGGGAGCGACAACTGCTTTCCTTTGCCCGGGCCTTGGCGCGTGATCCCGGGATCCTGGTCCTCGACGAGGCGACGAGTTCGGTCGACGCCGTGGCGGAGGTCCAGGTTCAGCGGGCGGTGACGGAGCTGATGGCGGGCCGGACGAATCTGGTCGTGGCGCACCGGCTGAGTACCATTCTCCACGCCGACGAGATCCTGGTGCTGCACCATGGAGAAATTCGCGAGCGCGGTACCCACCGTGCGCTCCTGGAGGCGGGCGGTCTGTACCAGCGTCTGTACGAGCTGCAGCTTCGGGGGCAGGAGCGGGTCCAGCCTCTGAGCGCGTAAGCCGGTAGTGGGTCCCTGACCCACTACCGCGTAAGCCTCTATCGCTTGCGTGGTTACGCGGCGGCGGATACGTTTGGCAATCCGGTCCAATCGAGGTCCTGACTGATGATGGAATTGGAGTTCGGCGGCGAGCGCACTCCCATCCCACTGGGGGAGATGGTGATCGGTACCGATCCGTCCTGTGGGCTCCGGCTGACAGGCGTCGCGGCGGCCCACGCGGTGGCGGTCGGTACGGCCGATGGTTCCGCCTCGGTCCGCCGGGTGGACGACAACGACGTCCTGCTGAACGGGGTGAAGCTGGGTATTGAGCCGGCTCCGATCCTGCACGGCGACAAGGTACAGATCGGGATCCACGAGCTCCTGGTCCACGACCCGAGGCGGAGTGGCAGCACTCAGTTCGTGAGTTCGTCTGATGTCGCCAGGATGGTTTCCGCGACGGCCAAGCCGTCGAGCCCGAAACCGCCCACGGCGGCGACCGGCGGTCGGCTGGTGTGCCTGACCGACGGCCGGGAGTACACGATTGGCTCGACGCCTCTGGTGATCGGTCGCGAGGCCGGGTGCGACATCGTCGTGCCGAACAAGGACGTGTCACGGCGCCACGCGGAGATTTTCGTCTCACCCCAGGGATATGTCCTGGTGGATAGCAGCACCAACGGAACATTCGTGAACGGAGACCGGATCGAAGCCCAGCGGATCCTGGCCCGGGCGGACGTGATCAAGATCGGCGATCACGATTTCCGGTTCTACGCGGACAAGGCGGCCGATGCTCCGGCCCCGGCGCCAAGCGTGGCGCCGCCGCCGCCGGCCGGCGCCGAGGAGCGGCTCTCCCAGACCATGCACGGCGGGCCGGTGCCGACCCCGTCGATGCCGAAGCCGACCGTCCGCTCGTCGGGGCCGAGTGTGCCCCTGGCCACGTTCATGGTGCGCAGCGGGATCCTCAAGGGACAGCGGCTGACGGTTCGGGTGCCGGTCGTGAACATCGGGCGCGCAGACTACAACGACCTGGTGATTCCCGACGACAGCGTCAGCAGCGCCCATGCCAAGCTGCAGCGACGCGAGGGGGTGTGGGTCGTGGTAGATAACGGCTCCACCAACGGCACCTGGGTCGACGGTGAGCGGATCCAGGCCGAAGCGCTGCTCGGTCCCGGGACCATCGTGCGGTTCGGCGAGGTCTCGGTGATGTTCGAACCGACCGATGACCACGTCAGCATGGACGCCGGGACCGGGACCAAGATGATGGGCGCCATGGAACCGCCGCCGCCGCCGCCGCCACCGTCGCCACCCGTGCGCGAGCCCGTCCCGGTTGCGGCCGCCGCGCCCACGCATCCGGCGGAGCCTCCGTCCCGGCACCCGACACCCAGACGCTCTCCGATCGTCATCGCCCCACGCGCCTCGAGCGGCCGACCTCCCTGGCTGATCCCGGCCGTGCTCATCGTGTTGCTGGGCGTCCTGGCCGCCATCCTGCTCTTGAGGTAACCCCGCTCCCGTGCGGTTCTCCTGCGCTGCTCGCACCGACACGGGCGTTGTCCGGTCGGGGAACGAAGACAACTACCTGATGCTCGCCGACCGCGGCGTATTCATCGTCGCCGACGGGATGGGGGGACACGCGGCCGGGGAAGTGGCGAGCGAAATGGCGGTGCGCATTATCTCGCGCGAACTGGGCATGCTGCGTGGCATGTCCGACGACCTGGCGGGCGAGCGGATGCGCCACGCGATCATCGAGGCCAACTCCGCCATTTTCGATCGTACGCTCACCGAACACGACAAGCGCGGCATGGGCACCACCACCACGGCGCTCATTCTGCTGCCCCAGCGCTACATTCTCGGTCAGGTCGGCGACAGCCGGGCCTATCTGCTTCGCAGTGGCCGTTTCCTGCAGGTCACCAAGGACCATTCCTACGTCCAGGAGCAGGTCGACCTCGGCCTGCTGACCCCTGACCAGGCCAGGATCCATCCATACAGCAACGTCATCACGCGATGCATCGGCGCCAACGCCGAGGTCGTTCCGGACCTCTACTTCGGTCATCTGCGCCCGGGTGACGTGCTGCTGCTTGCCTCGGACGGGCTGACGGGGATGCTCGAGGACGAGCAGCTGTCGACCATCCTCCAGGGCGAGGGCGGGCCCCAGCAGTGGGTCGACAAGCTGATCAATGAAGCGAATCGCCGGGGAGGACTCGACAACATCACGGCGATCATCATTCGAATCGAGCAGGAAGCGCCGGCCGACGTCACCGTCCCCACCTTGTCGACCGCCCACAAATCCTGAGCCGTGCCCGCTCCCTCCGACCGGCTCGGCGTGCCGGATCGGAACATGAAACTCTCCCAATTCATCGGCCGTAGCCCCCTGAACGCTCCCTCTCGGGGCCACATGGCTGCCGGCACGTCGCTGACCCTGTTCCTGCTTGCTCTCCCCGCAACCGGACTCTCCGGCCAGGTCCGGGACAGCAGCCGCCTCGTATATCATCCGCTCGCCACCGACAGCGTCGAAATCCGCAGGGATCTCGGATTTCAGAGCGGCGGGGTCGACCTTCGGTACAATCTCTTTCTTCCACCTCCCGCACGGCGGGCGGTGGGTCTCCCGCTGGTCGTCTTCTACAACGCCATCGAGGCCCGGGGATTCAAGGACTGGGGGATCTACATCGGCTGGGGCCGACTGGCCGCCGCGGCGGGGCTTGCGGGTGTGACTTATGACTCGCGCGCCGGCGGGACGGCCGCCGATTTCGACGCGTTGCTGGGCGCACTCCGTGCGCGGGCCGGCGAGTTCGGCCTCGATCCCGATCGCGTGGTCGTGTTCGCGGCATCGGCCAACGCGACCCGCGCGGTTCACCTCGCGATGGATACGTCGCGCCGCGACATTCGCGGGCTCACCCTGTATTACGGCTCGTCCGACGCCACCCACTTCCGCACCGACATACCGGTGCTGGTCGTCCGCGCTGGCTTGGACAACCCGGGCACCAACCGCGGGCTCGACGCACTGGTGGCGCGGGCGCTGGCCGCCAATGCCCCCTGGACGGTGGTCAATCACCCCCTGGGCCATCACCCGTTCGAGCTGAGCGACGATAACGCGCTCTCGGTCGCCGTGATTCGGCGGACTCTCGATTTCATGCGTGAGGTGACCCAGCCGGATGTCACGGAAGCGCTCTCCCGTGGCCGCGATGAGGCGCGGGCGGCGGGGCGGCTTGGAGCGGGTGAGTTCCGGGAGGCGCTGGGGCTGTACCAGCAACTCGCGGCCCGCCGATCCACCGATCCGGACATCGCCCTCCGATTGGCGGACGCCGCGCGCGGGGCCGGCGAGTACCGAACGGCCTTGAACGCCTATCAGCGCGCCAGGGACCTCGGTAACCGGAACCGCGGCTTCGTGGCGGTCGGGGCCGGGACGTCGGCGGCTGCGCTGGGGGACGTGGACAGCGCGATCGCCTGGCTCCGCGACGTCCCGAGTCGCTGGTCGCTCGAACAGATCACGAGCGACTCGGCCTTCAACCGTATTCGAGACGATCCGAGATTCACCAGCTTCCTGCGGGAGCGTCGCGGACCCTGACGGGCCGGCGTTACGCTTCGAGGAGCGAGGCCCTGCCGTCGAGGATCCGGGGCAGCTCCCCGGCCGGTACTTCTACCAGCCCGCGCGCGCCGGCCAGATCCCGTGAGACGGGCCGGGCCGTGAAGATTCGCAGTCGACGGGCGCTCTGGTATAACTCTTCCGCCACCCTGGGCAGGCCGAACTGGCCGACCCGGCCCTCCTCCGTGAGCCGTTCCACTCGCCCGTTCCGGGTCCGCAGCGGCAGATTCACACTGAGCATCGTCGGGTTCGAGGGATAATCGAAGAGCAGTTCACCGGGGTCGAGGCCGACTTCCTCGGCCAGCCGGTTCTCGACCCGCTCGAGCAGGTCGGGCCGCTCCCGGCACCAGGGCTCGGTCTCGGGCGGGACCTCGCTCGCGGGGAGGTCCAGGGCGCGTTTGAATAGCCGCCGGGCATACACGGCGTTGCTCAAGCCCGTCGGATCGGCCACGGCGAGCCGCTCCATGAGTCCGTCATCGGTCGCCTCGGCCACCGCCCCCATCTCGATGCGCCCGGCGTGCACTGTCGCGCGCACGGCGCGTTTGAACATGCAGGTGGCGCTGCGCACCGCGTGGTGCCAGTAGACGTTGCGGTACATCTGGTACTTGGCGAACAGCAGCGATTCCAGCGCGCTGATCCCCTTCTCCTGAACCCCGAGTTCCAGCCGACCCGGAGCGGTTTCGATCAGGGCCAGGGAGGCCAGCAGGCGGTCAACGTCCACGGCGCCGTAGGGCACGCCGCACATCCGGGCGTCGCGGCTCAGGTAGTCGATCTTGTCGAGATCGAGGGAGCCCGAAATGAGGCCCTGGAGGGGACTCGTGCTCCGGCCGGTGATGAACTGGCCGATGAGCCCCACGAGTTCGGGCCCGCCCGCCCTGGTGAGCTCTCCAACCAGCGGCTCCACGCCCAGGCGGGCCACGCCGAGCCGCTCATGGTGCGGGAATCCCGCCTCCTCGAGGGCGTGCGAGAACGGATAGTGCCCGACGTCGTGCAGCAGCGCGGCGAGACGGGCAGCCTGCCCGTGGAGCGGCGGGACATCGCGCAGCTCGTCCCGTTCCTCGAGCGCGGCGAGCGCCAGACGGGTCAGGTGATACGCGCCGAGGGCGTGCTCGAACCGGGTGTGGGTGGAGCCGGGGTAGACCAGGAAGGCGTGGCCGAGCTGGCGGACGTAACGGAGACGCTGCATGGGGGCCGTGTCGAGCACCCGAACTGCGGTGCCGTCCAGCCGGATGTTGTCCCAGAGCGGATCCCGGATGACTTCGAGGTCGGGCATGGTCAGGCGTCAGGCGTCAGGCGTCAGAGCGGTGACGTCCGGGTAGATACCCTGACGCCGGCTGCCTGACGCCCGATCCCTAATCCGCGTCGGTCTCGTGGGCCAGCTTCCATTCTTCGGGGGAGCGCCACAGGCTCGACAACACCAGCTCGCGCATCAGGATGAACTCTTTGGGGATGCGGTCGTACAGGCGCTCAATCAGTTCCTGGTGGCCCAGTACTTCCGTTTTCCAGGCCTCGCGGGGCACGGACATGAGGTCGCGGAAGGTCTCCTCGTCGAAACCCTCCATGCCCTTCCAGTCCAGGTCCTCGTACCTCGGCATCCAGCCCAGCGGGCTCTCGGTGGAGCCCGCCTTGCCCCGTACGCGATTGAAGATCCACTTCAGGACCCGGAGATTCTGGCTGTAGCCCGGCCAGATGTAGTTTCCCCTGGCGTCCTTGCGGAACCAGTTCACGCAGAAGATCCGGGGCGGATCGTTGATCTGTCGCCCCATCTGCAGCCAGTGGTTGAAGTAATCACCCATGTGATACCCGCAGAACGGCAGCATCGACATGGGGTCGCGGCGGACCTGGCCGACCGCGCCGGCCGCGGCGGCGGTGGTCTCGGAGCCGATCGTGGCGGCGGTGTACACCCCGAAATTCCAGTTGACCGCCTGCACCACCAGCGGCACCAGCGAGGCCCGCCGCCCGCCGAACAGGAACGCGCTGATCGGCACTCCCTCGGGATTCTCCCACTGCGGGTCGATCGAGGGACACTGCGCCGCAGGGGCAGTGAACCGGGCGTTGGGGTGGGCGGCCTTGCGCCCGCAGGATGGGGTCCACGACTCGCCTTGCCAGTCCGTGAGGGCGGTCGGGGGCTGATCGGTCATCCCCTCCCACCATACGTCCCCGTCCGGCGTGAGCGCGACGTTAGTAAAGATGGTGTTCGCCCTGATGGTCGCCATGGCCGTTGGATTGGAGCTGGCCGATGTACCCGGCGCCACTCCGAAGAATCCGGCCTCGGGGTTGATGGCATGCAGCCGCCCATCGGGGCCAGGGCGAATCCAGGCGATGTCGTCGCCGACGGTCGTGACCTTCCACCCTTCGCAACCGGCCGGCGGGAGCAGCATCGCCAGGTTGGTCTTGCCACAGGCGCTCGGGAATCCAGCGGCGAGGTAGCGCTTCTCGCCGTCGGGGCTCTGCAGACCGACGATCAACATGTGTTCGGCCATCCAGCCTTCGTCACGGGCCATGACCGACGCGATGCGGAGGGCGAAACACTTCTTCCCCAGCAGCGCATTCCCGCCGTAGCCCGACCCGTACGACCAGATGCTGCGATCTTCGGGGAAGTGGACGATGTACTTCTCGTCCTTGTTGCACGGCCAGCGGACGTCCTGCTCGCCAGGGGCGAGCGGGCGCCCCACGGAATGGACGCAGGGGACGAAATCGCCTTCGCCCAGGGCTGTGAGGGCGCCATGGCCCATGCGGGTCATGATGCGCATGTTGACCACCACGTACGGCGAATCCGTCAGCTCAACCCCGATATGCGCCAGTGGTGACCCGAGCGGGCCCATACTGAAGGGCACCACGTACATCGTCCGACCGCGCATCGCCCCGTTGAAGACCCGCCGGAGGGTGGTGCGCATCTCCCGCGGGTCGACCCAGTTGTTGGTCGGGCCGGCGTCCTGACGGCGGATACTGCAGATGAAGGTGCGGTCCTCCACCCGGGCCACGTCGTTCGGGTCGGACAGGGCCAGGTAGCTGTTGGGTCGCTTGGCGGGGTTCAGGCGACGCAACGTCCCGGCGGCGACCATCTGGTCGAGCAGGGCCGTGTTTTCCGCCTCCGACCCGTCGCACCAGTGGATCTGGTCGGGCTGGGTAAGGGCGGCGATCTCCGCCACCCAGGCTCGAAGACGCTCATGCGTAACCCAGGAGGGACAATCGACCCCTCGGGTTGCGGCTGGTGCGGTCATGCAGGCTCCGGGAGAACGCGTGGCCCGGCGGGAACGGCCGACGGGGGCGCGGCCGGAAATCTCGGCAAGGACCGGGCCACGTGCAACCGTTGTATATCTATGCGGCTACGGCCGAAGCGGTACCATGTCGGGCGGAAAATGATAGGCACTCACGGCGGTGCTGACGTCGCGATCCGTCAGCCCCTCTGCCGTGGGAACGGCGAACATCAGGTCCAGCGAGTCGGATGAGTGCTGGAAGATGCCCATCGCGTGCCCCAGCTCGTGGGCCGCGACGATCCGCAAGCATTCGGTGAGGTCGGCCGCGGTGGGGTTGGTGGGGTACACGTACGCGCGGATCGGCACCCGGAGCTCGAACCGGGTGGCGACGGTATCGACATCGGTCGCGCCCTCGCACGAGAGGATCTGGGCCCGAAAACGAAGTGCCCCGGGCGCCGGGCCGAGCGGAGGTTGAATGGCACGGACCAGGACATCGGCGGTGTTGGAGTCGTCGACCACGGTTGCGTCCCATTCCCCATACAGGAAGGCGCCCCGCCAGCGGGCTATTCCTTCGCGGACCCGGTCGCGGATCTGGTACTGCTCCTGCTCGACCCAGATCTTCAAGGGCATGGCCGCTCTGGGCCAGTGGAACGACAGGCTGTCCACGCGGGGGCCGGCGCTATCGTAGGGGACGATGAGGCGCCAGTCGTAGGGGGTGGCGCGCGCGGGCGCGGCGATGTCACTGCAGCCGTGACCGGCCACCAGGACGGTGAGGCCGGACAGCGCGAGCAGCACGACGGAGCGGGTCATGGGCGGTGGTACTCGATGCCGAGGCCGAGGCCGAGCCGGTGAACGTCCTGGCTGCGCGTGAATCCGGCAGATTCCAGGGCACCGGTCGAAAACCGCTGATAATCGTAGCGCAGACGGGCGACGAGGCCGAGTCTCCCGCTCATCGGGACGCGGTAGTCGGCGCCACCGGTCAGCAGGAGGAGCAGCGGACCGCCCCGACGAAAAATGCCGGTATCATCCGGCAGGTACTTGAGCAGGCCCGCGCCTCCCCGGTAGCTGAGCCCGGGGAGCACCGGCCCTTCGACTCCTCCGGTGACGGCGAGGGTGCGGAAATCGGGACCGTCAACCGTCGGGAGCCCGGTCTCCTCGATGCGAGCGCTGCCGAGACCGAGGGCCACCTCCACCCCGGCCCGTTCCCGGGCCGACACCGGGAACGAGACACCCAGCGTGGCCGTCGGTGCGAGCCGCTGTGCGACGCGGATGCTCCGGCCGATGCGGTCCTCGACCAGGGACGTCCCGGCCGTGAACCCGAGGGTCGCGCTGTATCGGGCCTGGCCTGATGCCACAGTCGGAATGCAGATCACGAGCACCAGGACGGGGACACGCATGGGGCCTAAGATGCGGCGAGCCGTGAGCCGGGTCAACGCGCTGCGGTCCGGCCACCGCGCGCGTAGGCCCGGAGGCGGCGCAGCATCTTGCGATCGAGAGTGAACGCATCCTCACCCTTTGGCGTCTCGATGATCTTGACGACATGCCCGAGCCGCGGGTCACGCATGATCCGGCGGAAGGGCTCCGCGCCGAGCGATCCCTCGGCGATGAGCTCATGACGGTCCCGCCTGGAGCCGAACCCGGTTTTGGAGTCGTTCAGGTGCAGGCAGCGGAGCCGGCCGAGTCCCAGCACCCGGTCCCACCGCTGCCAGACGCCGTCATAGTCGTTCACCAGGTCATAGCCCGCGGAGTAGAGGTGGCAGGTGTCGGCGCAGAATCCGATGCGCGACCGGTGCGGCTCGGGAATCCGGTCGCGGATTGCCGCCAGCTCCTCGAACGTCGAGCCCAGGGCGGTGCCCGCGCCCGCGGTCGTTTCGAGCAGCACCACGACCTGCCCAGGCGCCTCCGCGAGGCAGCGGGCGTAGCCGGCCGCATTGAGCTCGAGGCCCTCTTCCTGCCGCTCGATGTAATTTCCGGGATGCGAAACCAGATACCGGATGGCCAGCGCTTCGCAGCGGCCCAGCTCGGCGGTGAACGCCTTGATGGAGCGGTCCCGGAGCGCCTGGTCCGGGGACGCCAGATTGATGAGGTACGAATCGTGGGCAACCAGGACTGCCACCCCGGTCCGCGCTACTTCCTCCCGGAACTTGTCGCGGCTGGCGGTGGGGATCAGCGGCTCGCGCCATTGGCTGGGCGTCTTGGTGAAGATCTGCATGGTGCGGGCGCCAATCGCCTCGGCTCTCGCCGGCGCGGTATGAACCCCGCCCTGGGTCGAGACGTGCGCCCCGAGCAGATCGCCGGCCGCGACGGGATGCTTCCGCATGGGCGGGTTTTCCTTGACAGCGCCCTCGGGTCGGGAACGTCCCCGACCGCCAGGCTGGGTTCCTGTTCGTCGTGACCGACACGCCGTCGCCCCCGCGCCGCATTCTCCTGCTCGGAGACGCCGCCGCACGACCCGAAGGGCTGGAGCGGGCGCTGGCGCGCGGCGGGTACCATCTGGTCGAGGCCGAGGCGGACGAGGTTCACCACCCCACGGCGGCGGCGCCCGATCTCATCCTGCTCACCACCGCTCGTGCCGACCGGCGGCTGGAACAGGTGCTGCATTCCCTCGAGGGCGAGGCCTGGGGGGCGATTCCGCGAATCGTCATCCTGACTCAGCCCGAACCTGACGGCCCCGCCCGGGCTCTCGCGATGGGGGCCGACGACGTAGTGGTCACGCCGGTCCTGCTCCCTGAACTCACCGCCCGGGTGGCCGCGCGACTGCGGCGGGTTCCCTCCAACGGATCGGATCGAAGCACGGCGTGGCGCCAGGAGCTGATGTTCGACATCCTGCAGGACCTGTCGGCATCGCTCCGCTCCGAGGGAATCGTCGAAACCCTGGTCCGACGGGTCGGCCTCGCCCTGGAGTTGCCCCGCTGCTCATTCCTGCTCGCCTCGCCCGGGGACCGCTACGGCCGGGTGGTCGCCGTACTGGAAAAGCCGGCCACCCGGGACCTCCGGGTCGACCTGATGCGCTACCCCGAGATTCGTGAAGCGCTCCGCACCGACAAGACCGTCTTCATCCCCGACTTCGAGTCGCACACGTTCTACGCGGAGGTCCGCGCCGTCTGGAAGGAGCTCGGCGTGAGCGCCGATGTGCGGAGCGTGGCGGTCATCCCGGTGAATCTGCACGGCAAGCCCGCCGGTGCGTTCCTGCTGCGGACCCGGCACGAGGACCCGCCGCTCACCCCGGAGCAGCTGAGTTTCGCTGAGCGCCTGCTGGCGGCCGCCTCCCGGCTGCTCGAGAATGAGGAGCGCCGGGCCGGGATGCGCCGTCGCCAGGCGGGCGCCCTCGTGACCGACAAGCTCACCGGGTGCGGCAATCTGGAGGCGCTGAATCGGCGGATTCAGGAGGAATTCCAGCGGGCCCGACGCTATTCGCTCGCCTTCGGCGTGGTCCTGCTCGACGTCGACGGCCTGCGCAGCTACAACGAACGATTCGGCACCATCGCCGGTGACCGGCTGCTCGCGGAACTCGGCGGCGTGCTGCTCAGGGAAGTCCGGGCCTCGGATTTCGTGAGCCGGTACGGGGGCGACGAGTTCGCTTTGGTGCTGCCGGAGACCGACCTCGCCGGCGCCCGCGCCTCGATCGAACGGGTGCGCGGTCGGATCGGCCTTCATCCGTTTCCCGACCTCGCGCCGACGGATCGCCCCACCCTCTCGGCCGGCGTGGTCTCCTTCCCGCACCCCGCCGCCAGCGATTCCGAGGACCTGTACGCCCTGATGGAAACCGCCCTGCTCCGAGGCAAGGCGCAGATCGAAGGACGCATCGGTACCGCCGAGTCCGCCGCCTTCTAGGGTTTCCGGCGGCGCCGTCCTAGCGTCGGCGCTTGAGCCAGTCGGTCGGATCGAGGGGGATGCCGCCCTCCCCGCGGATCTCGAAATAGAGGTGCGGCCCCTCGTCGCTGCTCACCCCGCCCACCGTCCCCACGATCTGGCCCTTGGCCACGACGTTGCCTCGCGCCACCCGGGCCTCGCCGAGGTGCATATAGAGCGAGCGGTAACCGTTCCCGTGGGCCACGATGACGCTCAGGCCGTAGGTGCCGAGGGCCTGCAGGACTTCCACCGTGCCATCCTCGACGGCCTTGACCGGAGTGCCGGCCTGAGCGCCGATGCGGATGCCGTTGTTGCGGATGACGGCGCCGGACGGCAGCCGTTCGCTCCCGAAATTGGTGAGGATCTGCCCGTCGACCGGCCAGTCGAGCTTGCCGATATCGGCCGTCGTCAGCGTGCCGGGCCCTTCCGCCCCGCTGACCGGGGCGCGGCTCCGTGCCTCGGCGGTGCGCCGGGCCGCTTCCAGGCGGGCCAACAGCTCGTTGAGCCGGGCCTCGTCGCGCTCCAGGGCCGAAAGCTGCTGCTCGGTACTGCGCGCGCTGCGGCGGGTCTCACGGAGCCGCATCGCCCGCTCGTCCACCAGCCGGCCGTAGCGTCGCAGCTCACCGGCCCGCTCCTCGCGGCTCACGTCGAGCTGGGAGCGGACCTGGAGAATCTCCTGCCGGCGACTCTCCACCTGGGTCATCAGCTTCTCGACATCGCCGACGAGCGCCTTGTCCTGCCGGGATTGCAGAAAGAGATACTTGTATCGCGACAGCAGGTCGCCGAAGGACTGGGCCGACACCAGCACCTCGAAGGTGTAGAGCCGCCCCCGCTTGTAGATTTCCGCCAGCCGCCGCTCGAGCACGGCGCGTTTCTCGGCGAGATTGTCCTGCGCCAGCGCGAGGTCGGCACTGGCGCGGTCGACGTGGTTGTTCAGGCCGCCGATCTGGGACTCGATCTCGTTCACGATCCGGTTGGTGGACTGGCGCTGCCGCTCGAGGTTGTCCAGTTCCTTGCCGAGATCCTGAACCTGACCCTGGAGCCGACTCCGTTCCCGCTCCAGGCGCTCGCGCTCCTTGCGGACCTCCTCGAGGCGGCGCCGGGATTCGCCGAGGTCCGTTTGGGCGGACAACCGGGCGGGCGCACCGGCGACGAGGCCCGCGGCGACGAGTGCGACCTGGGTCGCTCTCACGGCCCAGGACACCATGCGGCCCCGCGCCGGCCCGCCGGCCCGGTTACACATTCTTGAGATGCCTCCCGACGCTCACCAGACTGCCGCTGAAGCCGATCAGCACGCCGAACAGAATGCCCATGGCGACCTGCGGCCCCCGCAGGAAGACGATCCCGGAGGTCGCCAGGTCGACCTGGCCACGGAACATCACATAGGTTCCGAAACAGAGCACCACGGCGAGCAGCCCGCCCAGCAATCCCTTGAGCGCTCCCTCGAGCAGAAACGGGCCGCGGATGAAGTTGTTGGTGGCCCCGACGAGTCGCATGATCGCGATCTCGCGGGCCCGCTGGAGGACGGTGATCCGGATCGTGACACCGATGATCACCACCGCGACGGCGGCGAACGCGAGGCCGATGGTCACGCCCACCAGACCCGCGATGTTGCGCAGCCGGTCCAGCTTCTCGATCCACTCCCGGCCGTAGCGCACGTCGTCGATGAACCCGTAGCCCCGCAGGCGCTCGGCGACCGCGGCCGTGTTCCGGGCATCCCGAAACCCGTCCTTGAGCTGGATTTCGAGCGAGGAGGGGAGCGGATTCACGGCCAGGTCACGATACGCGTCCCGAAACTCGACCAGCTCCAGACGCGCCCGCTTGAGCGCCTCGTCTTCACTGACGAAGGTGACGCCGCCGACTTCCGGGAAGGCGGCGATATCCTGGGAAGCCTGGGCGATGGCCTCGGGCGGCGTGCCCCGGAACAGATAGGCGACGACCTCCACCCGCTGTTCGACGTCCCGGAGCGCCTCCCGCAGGTTCACCGCCACCAGCGCAAACAGCCCCACGGCGTAGAGCGAGAAACCGATGGTCGTGATGGAGAGCGCCGACAACAGCGGGGCCCGCCGGAACACCGCCAGCGCCTCGCGGGTGAGGAGCCTCATTCGACCGCCGCCTCGGCGCCGTCATCCACCCCGCTGTCGAACACGATAGTGCCCTCCCGAAGCTCCACCGTGCGGTAGGTCGTCTGCTTGACCAGGTCCAGGTCGTGGGTCGCCATCACCACGGCGGTCCCAGCGGCGTTGATTTCACGGATCAGCTGGAAGACCCCTCGGGTCGCCCGCTCGTCGAGGTTGCCGGTGGGCTCGTCGGCGATCAGGATCGTGGGGTCGTTGACCAGGGCCCGGGCGATGGCCACCCGCTGTTGCTCCCCGCCCGACAGCTCCTGCGGATAGGCTGACGCCTTGGCGGCGAGGCCGACCTGGGTCAGCACCCGCATGACCTTGGGTGGAATGGTGTCGGAGCGGGCCCCGGTGACCTCGAGCGCGAAGGCCACGTTCTCTTCGGCGGTGCGATCCTCCAGCAGCCGGAAGTCCTGGAAGATGATCCCGAGTCGCCGGCGGAGCCTGGGAACGTCATCGGGGGCCAGCGCCCCGATCGTGAAGCCCGAAACCCGGACATCACCGCCGGTCGGACGAAGCTCCCCGTACAGCAGCTTGAGCATCGTCGATTTCCCGGCCCCGGAGTGACCGGTGAGGAAGATGAACTCACCCCTCGCGATGTGAAGGGAGACGTTCTTGAGGGCGGTGCCCTTGGGGTAGTCCTTGAAGACGTGGGAGAAGCGGATCACGGGGGGAAAATAGGAGGAGGACCCGGGGGGCGACAGGGCGTCCGCGCGCCCGGCTGCCTGGGGCCGCCCGGCCGGCGGTCCCGGCGCCGTGGCCTAGCCCAGCGCCTGGTCCAGGTCCGCGATGATGTCCGCGGCGTCCTCGATCCCGCAGGAGAGGCGGACGAACCCGTCGGGGATGCCGAGTTTCGCCCGCTGGTCCTCGGTGAGACGGTGATGGCTTGTCAGGCGCGGCTCCGATATGAGACTCTCGACGCCCGCGAGGCTGGGGGCGTGGGTCACGAGCTTGAGCTTCTTCAGAAACCGCTCCGCCGCCCGCGTCCCGCCCTTGAGCTCCAGGCCCACCATGCCGCTGAAGCCGTCGAGGACCTGTGCCGCCAGCGCATGATCCGGATGGCTCGGCAGACCCGGGTAGTGCACCGCCGTGATCCCGTCCCGGGTCTCCGCCCAGCGGGCGACCGCCAGACCGTTGGCGTTGTGCCGCTCCATCCGAAGGGCCAGCGTTCGCATCCCGCGCTCGACCAGCCACGCCGCATGCGGGTCGAGGGGCTGACCCCAGAGCGTCATGAGGCGGGTCACTTCCTCGATGATCGACCCGGACGCCGCCACGGCGCCGGCGACGATGTCGCTGTGCCCGTTCAGATATTTCGTGGCGCTGGTGATCACGATATCCGCGCCGTGCTCCGTCGGCCGGTAGTTGACCGGACTCGCGAAGGTCGCGTCGACCAGGAGCGCCAGACCGCCATCGCGGGCAATCTGCGCCGTGGGGGTGAGGTCGATCACCCGCATGGTCGGGTTGGTCGGGGTCTCGACGAACACGGCCCGAGTGCTCTTGCGGACCGAGCGCCGCCACTGTCGCGGCTGGTCGGGCTGGACGTAGGTCACCTCGATCCCCAGGCGGCCGAACTCCTCGTCGAACAGGCGCTTGGTTCCGCCGTAGATCCAGGAACTCGAGATCAGGTGGTCCCCGGGGCGGAGTACCGCCAGATGCGCCAGCGCGGTCGCGGCCATGCCGCTGGCGACGAAGATCGCCGCCTCGGTTCCCTCCAGCAGGGCGTACTTGGTGCCGAGCGCGACCTGGTTCGGGTTATTCCCGTACCGGCTGTACATCACGGTCTCGTCGGAACCGACCGGATTGGTGAAGGTGCTGCTCTGGTACAGCGGGGCCACCACCGGGGACCAGTCCCCGCGGCGCGCCGGCTGCCCGTGCACCGCCACGGTCGAGATGCCCAGCCTGCGTTTCATGCAGGCAGCGGGCTCAGGTAGACACCGCGATCGGTCTGCACCAGCCGGAGGCGCACCAGAGTCTCCAGCGCCTCGGTGGCCCGGGTGATGGTCCAGTCGATCCGCTCCGCGAACGACGCCGCGGTCGCGGGGCCGAGCGTGTGCAGCGTGAAGAACGCCGTCCGCAGCTCCGCGCTCACCCGGCCGACCGGCCGGTAGGAATCGCTGTCGTCATCCTGGACCAGGGCGGCCAGCTCGTGATGCTCCAGCACGTGCTCGATCGCCTCGAGATGTTCCTCGCGCAATCCCTGCAGCACGACGATGATCTGGCTCGGGGGATCGAGCAGCAGCTTGGCGACGACCTCGTCGGCACCGCTCAGGTCGACCAGGCCGACTTCCGAGAAGTCGAGGTGCGCCACCCCGGCCTCGGCCGCGGCCAGTACCCGCTGGATGCTGGTCCGGACGGCGCGGCCGGTGGACCGGGTGACCAGATCACAGTACGGCGTCTGAATGGACTCGCGAAGGAGCCGCTCGACCCGGATCGTCTGCCTCATGCGTCCGTTCCCTCCAGCGCAGGAATCACGATCTGCACCTGCGCGCCCGGGAAGGGGGCGAGATGCTCGGTCATCGGTGCGTCATCGTCCCAGGGGGGCACGATGGCGATCCGGGCCGTACCACTGCGGATGGACAGCTTGCCCGCCCAGCGGGACAGATACCGTTTGATGCCGGCGATGCCCTGACCGCGCCCCGGATCGCGAAACCGGCTCACGTTCTGGATCACGGCCGCCTCGAGCGCCGCTCCGTCGCCCCAGCGATCGCCAAACCGCCGGGCCTGGGTTGCCTCGAGGGAATGCCGGAACCCCACCCCCGCGTCGCTGACGGCGATCACCACGACGCGGCGCCCCAGTCGTTTCCTGAAGGTGTAGGCGTGAACGGCGACCCAGCCACCCGTGCCGGCGTGCTCCACAATATTCTGACATGCCTCCGAAAGTGCCATGGCGAAGCCGATGGTGGCCTTGGGCTCGAGGCCGAGTTCGCCGTGGAGAATCCGGGCCGCGCCCACCTGAATCCGCCCGACGGCCGAATGGACGTCTTCGCTGGCACGCACCGGCATGACGTCCAGCAGGACGTCGGATTGCTCATCCGGCTTGATCCTGGGGACTTTGCCGTGCAGCTCAAAATAGTCGGCCGCGTGCCGGAAGAAACCGGCCCGGGCCCAGTACCGGCGCACCTCTTCCTGCTGCGGCACGGTGAATCCCGGGGCCGGGCCGCCGGCCTCGCGCACGGCCTGGGCGGCCGTGAGCATCGCCAGCAGCCCGAACGGGGACGCCCACTGCGCGGTTCGGGCGTCGAACAGCAGTCGATCGGTGAGCGCGCCGGCCGCAAACGACTCGGCAAACTGCTCGAAGCTCCGGTCATCGAACGACACCGGTACCTCGACCACCCGCGTCACCGGGCCCCTCCCGACGTGGCCAGTCGGCCCTGGAGCAGCCGGCCCAGCCCGCCGGCGCCGCGCAGGGCGGCATTCCGCGCCGCCAGCCGGTTCGCCTCGGACACCGCCTCCTCCACCTGCCGGCCCGCGAGCAGCGCGGCGCAGAGCGCGGCGCCGAAGACATCGCCGCAGCCGGTCGGGTCGAGCACGTTCACCTCCGGGGCGGCGATCCGGGCGGTGCGAATCGGACCGGCCGGCAGCGCCCCCTTTCGGTCCGAACCCGAGAAATAGACGGCCCCCCGGGGTCCCAGCGTCACGACCAGCAGCCGGACACCGGCGGCCATCGCCTGAGCGGCCACCGCCATGGGATCGGGGCCGAATTGGGCCATCTCGTCTTCATTCATCTGGATCACGTCGAAGCAGCCGAACCACGCCGCGTGGTCCTGCAGCGGCCGCAGCGACCGCAGGCCGTCCTGGGGCATGCCGAGCAGCAGGCTGTGGAGGTCGGCGTAGATCGGACCCTGGAACGCCCGCCGAAGCGCCTGGGCCGTCCCCAACTCGAGCTCGAAACCCGACACGAAATTGAGGTAGAGCGCATCGAGGTCGCGGACCATCGGACCGAGCTCGGCCCAGGTCCAGCCCGGCACCCCGCCCGACATCCGCTCACAGCGCCGCTCGGCCGATTCGTATCGGAGGGTCACCCGGTTGTTCGGGACCGGAACTTCCACGCATCGGCCGCCGGGGACCAGTCGCGCCAGATCCTGGAGCAGCTCGGCGGCATCGTCCTTCAGGTCGCTCCCCACCTTGATGAGCGGCACGATCTGCCACTCCGGTGGGAGCGCGGCATCGAATCCCCCCAGTGCATAGGCAATCCCCCCCCACTCCTCGACCGGCGGGGCCGCCGGGTCGCGGCCGTAGATGATGTCCCACACCAGCGAGCCGAGGATGCCGAGTTTGGGCATGGGTGGTTGAAAGGGGAGTCGGCGATCGGTCTGTCAGTTATCAGCTATCAGCTATCAGCATTCAGCACTTCTCACTTCTCACTCCTCACACAATCCCCGCCTCCACCTGCTCCTGAAACGCCCGCGCGGCCCCGTACACCCCGGCCACTCCGGTTAGTTCACCCGGGACGATGCGGCATACGCTGACCGCCGGCTTGAACGCCCGGCGGCTCACCTCGCGCCGGAGCGGTTCGAAGAGACTCTCCCCGGCGAGGGTTACGCCACCGACGATGACCACCGCCTCGGGGTTGAAGAGGTTGATCAGGCTGGCGACGGCGGCCCCCAGGAATTTCGCCGTGTCGCGGACTACCTCGAGCGCCAGCTCGTCGCCGGCTTGCGCCGCCTGGTACACGGTCTGGGCGGTAATGCGGCGGAGGTCGCCCTGCACGTAGGTCGGCAGCGTCGACTCGGACCCACTCTCCAGCGCCTCGACCGCCCGCAGCGCGATGTTCGGTCCCGAGGCATACGCTTCGACGCAGCCGTAATTGCCGCACTTGCAGTGCCGGCCGTTGGCATCGATGGTCATGTGGCCTACTTCACCGGCGATGTCGGAGGCGCCGTGGTACAGCCGGCCATCGATGATGATGCCGCCGCCGATGCCGGTGCCGATGGTCAGACCTACGGCGACCTTGGTGCCGCGCGCGGCTCCCCTCCACCATTCGCCCAGGATCGCGCAGTTGGCGTCGTTATCCAGCGCGGTGCGCAGGCCCAGGGCGTCTCCGAGCCGCTGACGGAGCGGCATGTTGACCCAGCCGAGGTTGGGAGTCAGCAGCACGATCCCGGTTCGCCGGTCGAGCGGGCCGGGGGCCCCGACGCCGGCGCCGATCAGCTCCGCGCCCGGCACGATCTGTCTGGTCTCGGCGATACTCTCCTTCGCGGTGGCGATGATTCGCTGCACCACGGCATCCGGGCCCTCCTCCGCACCGGTGGCAACCCGCTTCACGCCAAGCACGGCGGACCCGTCTTCGGCCACGCAGCCCGAGACGATGTTGGTCCCGCCGAGATCAATGCCGACGATGTAGCGCATATCGGAGTATCGCGAAACGATGGCTGGAGCCGGGAACAGAAGGACGGTGAATCATAGACGCAGTGGACCGCTCGCTCCACTCTCGAGCGGCGTGGGCTCCAGCGATCCCGGCGTCGGCCCCGCTCCGAGTCGGGTTCGGACCGCCGCCAGGACCTGTTCCACGCCGATCTCCCGCATGCAGCGGTGGTGAACCAGGGGACAGACCGCGGGTCCGTGGGAGGAACACGGTCGACAGGAAAGCCCGGAGTGCTCGACCACCCGATCCTCCGGGTGCAGCGGCCCGAACCCGAAGGCAGGCGAGGTCGGGCCGAACACGGCCACGACCGGCCGGGCCAGGGCGGTGGCGAGATGGAGCGGCAGCGAGTCATTGGTCACCACCAACGCGGCCCGGGCAATGAGCGCCGCCGATTCGCGGAGTCCCAATGTGCCGGCCGCGCTCCAGGCCCGCCCCGGCGCCGCCGAAACCACCGCCTCCGCGGCTGCGCGGTCCTCGGGCCCGCCGATCACGACGATCGGCCCGTCGAGGCGGGCGGCCAGCTCGGCGAAGCCCGGCCAGCGCTTGGTTCCCCACCTCGCGCCCGGCGCCAGGGCCACGAACCGTCCGCGGATCCGGTGGGAATGGAGCCAATCCCCGGCGCGGCTCCGGTCCTGGTCGGTGAGCGCAAGCCACGGCGTCGGCGGCAGCTCGCCCTCGCCGAGGAGACTGAGCAGGCGCAGCCCCATCGGGCCGGTCGACGGCCGGCGGACTCGGTCGGTACAGAGGTACGTGCCGGCCTCCCCGGCGAAGCCGATCCGCCGGGGGATACGGGCCAGGAGGGCGAGGGCGCCGGATCGGAGCGAGCCCTGCGCCAGGAGGGCGCGACGGTAGCCGGCGCTGCGAAGCTCCCGCGCCAGCCGGAACAGCCCGCGGACGCCTCGGGCCTGCCCGCGCTTGTCGAATATGATGGTGCGTCGGACGGCCGGATGGGAAGCGACCAGCGGTGCGGCGAGCGCGGTGGTGACGACATCCACCGGTCCCTCGCGGTCGGCCAGCGCCATGAGGAGGGGCAGGGTCAGGACGACGTCGCCGAGATGGGCGGTCTGGATGACCAGCGTCGGCTCGGCGGCTCGGCGGCTCGGCGGCTCGTGTGGGTGGCGGGCGTCGAGAGACACTCATTTCCCCCAGGCCGCAAGCCGCCGAGCCGCCGAGCCGCCAAGCCGCCGAGTCATCAATCCACCTGCAGCACCGCCAGGAAGGCCTCCTGAGGAATCTCCACCTGCCCGAGCTGCTTCATCCGCTTCTTTCCTTCCTTCTGCTTCTCGAGCAGCTTGCGCTTCCGGGTCACGTCTCCGCCGTAGCACTTGGCGAGGACGTCCTTGCGCAGGGCGGAAATGGTTTCGCGGGCGATGATCTTGTTGCCGATCGCCGCCTGGATGGCCACGGCGAACAGCTGGCGCGGAATCAACTCCTTCAGTTTTTCGGCGATCTTGCGGCCGTATTCCTGGGCCTTGTCGCGATGAATGATGACGCTGAAGGCGTCGACCGGATCGCCGTTGATCAGCATGTCGAGTCGTACCAGGGTCGAGGCGCGGTAGCCCGCCACCTCGTAATCCATCGAGGCGTACCCCCGTGAAATGCCCTTCAGGCGGTCGTAGAAGTCGAGCACGATCTCGGCCAGCGGGAACGCGAACTCGAATTCGACCCGGGTCGCATCGAGGTACTTCATGCCGAGGTACTCGCCCCGCCGGTCCTGCCCCAGCTTCATGATGCCACCGATGTAGTCGGAGGGGGCCATGATGCGGGCCTTCACGTACGGTTCTTCGATCCGGGCGATGGTGGCCGGATCGGGGAGTTTGGTGGGATTCTCGAGCAGCACCATCGTACCGTCGGTGAGATAGACATCGTACTCGACGGTGGGAACGGTGGTGATCAGATCGAGATTGAACTCCCGCTGCAGCCGCTCGGCGACGATCTCCATGTGGAGCAGGCCGAGGAATCCGCAGCGGAAGCCGAATCCGAGCGCGGTGGAGGTCTCGGGCTCGTACTGCAGGCTGGCGTCGTTGAGCTTGAGCTTGGCGAGCGCATCGCGGAGCGGCTCGTACTGCTCGGAGTCGGTCGGGTACAGCCCGGCGAACACCATCGGCTTGACATCGCGGTAGCCCGGCAGCAGCTGGCCGGCACGGTGGCGCGCATCCAGCACCGTATCCCCGGCCCGGGTATCTCCCACGCTCCGCAGATTGGCGACCAGATAGCCCACCTCGCCGGCCTCCAGCGCGTCGGTCGGCCGCTGGCCGAGCTGGAGATAGCCGACCTCGTCGACGGTATAGACGTCGTCCGGATGAGCCCCGAACACGATTTCCATTCCTTTTTCTATGCCCCCATCGACCACTCGGATGCTGGGGATCGCGCCCCGATAGCGGTCGAAGTAGGAGTCGAAGATCAGGGCTCGCAGCGGAGCCTCGGGACGGCCCCGAGGGGCGGGAACCCGGGCCACTACCGCCTCGAGCAGGTCGGGGATCCCGGTGCCCTCCTTGGCGGAAACGGCCAGGATCTCTTCACGGCGGGCGCCGATGAGATCCATGATTTCCTTGGCCCGGCGCTCGGGCTCGGCCCCGGGCAAGTCGATCTTGTTCAGTACCGGGATGATATCGAGTCCGGCGTCGAGAGCCAGAAACAGGTTGGAAAGCGTCTGGGCCTGCACGCCTTGCGACGCGTCCACCACCAGAATGGCCCCTTCACACGCGGCCAGGGAGCGGGAGACCTCGTAGGTGAAATCGACGTGTCCGGGCGTGTCGATGAGGTTGAGCTCGTACTCCTGGCCGTCGCGCGCCGTGTAGGACATCCGCACGGCGTTGAGCTTGATGGTGATGCCCCGCTCCCGCTCCAGGTCCATCGTGTCGAGCAGCTGCTCGCGCATCAGCCGCTTCTCGACCGCTCCGGTGGCCTCGATGAGACGGTCGGCCAGCGTGCTCTTGCCGTGGTCGATGTGAGCGACGATACAGAAATTCCGGATTCGGGCCTGGCGCATGGGAGAAAGATAAGGCGGACGGGCGGAAAGGCGTCGCCTCAGCCTTCCGAGGCCGGCGCCGTGCCGCCCCGCCCGAGCACGACTCCACCCACGATGAGCACACCGCCGGCGAGATGGGCCCAGGTCGGCTGCTCGTGCAGGATCGCCATGGCGATCGTCGTCGCCACCAGCGGCGTGATGCAGGTATACAGCGCGGCCCCCGCGGCGCCGATGCCGAGGACGGCGCGGGTCCACAGGATGTACGCCGCCAGGAGCGACAGCGCCGTGGAATAGGTCAGGCCCGTCCAGGCTTGCCAGGTGACATCGCCCCAGCGGACCCGGCCCAGGTCCGACAGCCCGGCGAGCACCAGCCCGGGCGTCCCGAGGATCATCGTCCAGGCCGTGGCGCTCAGGGAGGAGATCCGGCCGGTCAGGCGCCGCAGCCCGATGGTGTAGGCGGCCCAGCACACGACCGCGGCGAGAATCAGGAGGTCGCCGCGCCAGTCGCCCTGGGCCACCGAGAGGCCGCGGGAAGCCACGACGATCAGCACTCCCAGGGTCGCCAGCGCCAGCCCCCCGCGCTGGCGGGAGCTGATCCGCTCCAGACCGAGCACGCCCGCGGCCACCGTCACCACGGTCGGCATGGCCGACAAGATGATCGAGGTGTTGGTGGCCGTGGTCCGGGCGAGACCGGTGATGAAACAGAGCTGGTAGACCGTGTTCCCCAGGCACCCGAGGATCAGCAAGGGCCACAGCAGCTCCCGGGGTGGCAGCCGGGTTCCGTCGCGGCGGCTGACCATCCACCACAGCACCAGGGAGCCGATCAGGAACCGGATCGCGGTGAAGGCGAGGGGAGGAATAGTGGGGAAGGCCACCTTGGAGGCGGTGAAATTCCCCCCCAGATGAGCACGACCAGGAGCATCTCGAGGTGGGATGACAGCAGCCGGCGCATCGCAGAAGGGTAATACGGGACGGAAGGCGGTCAGGGATCAGGCCAAACAGCAGGGCGGGATGCCGGCCCATGACCGGCACCCCGCCCCGAGATCGCCCAGCCGGCGAACTAGGTCGCCGGCTTCGGCTCCACGATCTGCTCGTAACTGGCCGGATTCCATCGGGGCCGCTCGGCCGCGTTGGCGACTTCCTGGCCCAGGTAGAAGAGCAACTGGGCGATACGCGCCTGCTTCTCGGCGTCGATCTTCTCGGGTGAGTCGGTCACCTGATGGTAGTCCGCATGCACGCCGTTGAAGAAGAACAGGATCGGTACGCCCTTCCGGGCGAAGTTATAGTGATCCGAGCGGGCGTAGAAATTCTCTTCCGGCCAGCGGTCGTCGATGGCGACCATGTTCAGATCCCGGTGCCGCTCGACCACCCGGTTAAGCGTGGCCCCGAGATCGGAGTGCTCCTTGCCGATGGCGACGATCGTATCCCGCCAGTTCCGACCGACCATGTCGATGTTGATGTTGGCCACGATCTGCTTGAGGGGAACCGTGGGGTGCTCGGCGAAATAGCCGCTGCCCCAGAGGCCCTTCTCCTCGCCACTCACGGTCATGAAGATGATCGAACGCCTGGGGCGGGCGCCCTTCTGGCTGAAGGCCTCGGCCAGCTCGACCACGCTGACCGTGCCGGAGGCGTCGTCGTCCGCGCCGTTGCAGATGCTGTCCGCTCCGCGCGCCTGGCACTGACCGCCGCCGGCGGTGCCCACATGATCCATGTGGGCGGAATAGACGAGATACTCGTGCTTGAGCTTGGGGTCGGTTCCTTCCAGGATCCCGATGGTATTCGGGGCCGACGCCGCCTGGAGCACCTCCTCCTTGAGCCCGAACGCCACGACGAGGTCGGGGAGATTCCTGGTTACCGCGGTCGTCGCCGCCCGGATCTCATCGGGCTTGACGCCGGCCTCGGCCAGCGCGGCTGCCACGGCCCGTTCGTGCACCTCCACGACGGGAGCGGGCCCGCTGCCATCATCGTCACCGACGTCGACCCGGACCATGGCCTGGCTGGCCACCCGCTGGGCGAAGGTCGCGGAATCCCGGTTCGAGACCAGCACTACGCCCACCGGATGGCGCTGCAGGATGGCCCCGAGGGTACCCTGGATGGCCTGCGACAGGGGCTTGCGGTAGTCCATGATCACCACGACTACCCGGTCCTTCACCTCGAGCCGCTCCGCATCCGCCGCGCTGTATTCGCCGCCCAGCAGCACGGCCGGCCCGCGGGTCTCGCTGGCCGCAGGCCGGCCGAAGGCGAGGCGGGCGTCACTCGACAGCTCGGCGTGCACATGCTTGCCGCGAATCATGAAGCCGACGTGGGAGGTGGCCGGCGAGATCCGGCGCTGGGAGATGGCGTAGCGCTGGAAGAACGTCCCGTTACCGCCTCCGGGCTGCAGTCCGAACCTGCGGAACTGATCCGCGACATACTGGGCGGTCTTCTCCAGGCCCGGGCTGGGCGTGTCGCGACCCATCATCGAGTCGTCGGCGATGATGCCGACCCGGCGCGCGATATCCGGCGCGGTAATGGTCCGAGCCGCTTCGCGGACGCCGGCGGACATCTGGGCGTGGGCGCCGGACGCGAGTACGACGAGCGACAGGACGATCGACGGTGTGCGGTGCATCGGCCACCCGGGATGAGGTTGGGACTGTGGATGTCGAGCTGAAAAGATAGCGCCCGGCCGGGGCAGTACGGCCGGGCGCATCATGGGGTTTCGCGCGGTCAGTCAGGCCGACGGCGCTTGAGCTCCGGCCCACCCGAGTTCTTGGGAGGGTCGGATTTCACCCGGGGTTCTCCACGGCTGGCTTCCGCCGGAGGGCGGCGTGCGGGCTCCCGCGCCGGCTCCCGCGCCCGCGGCTCGGCTCTCGCGTTCCGGCTCCGGGGTCCGGGGCCGCACGCTGCTGCCGTCACTCGGGCGGCGGCCTGACGGCTCGGCGGACGGCGCGGGGCGATCACGGGTGCCCGGCTCCCTGGTCCGCTCCGGGGCCGCCCGGCGCGGTGCCTCGCGCGGCGCGCTGGCCTCGGGGCTCGAGCGCGACGGCTCGCGGGGTTCCGGTCGACGGCGAACCTCGCCCCCACCCGGCGTCTGGGTCGTGGCCTCAGGCGCCCGTCGGCGGGGCGACACTGGCGTCGGAATGGTGCCCCGGCCGCCCACGTCCACGCCGGTGCGGTTCCGCTCCGGGGGGCGACGGGCATCGATGTCGTTGCGCGGGCGCGTGGCCACGCGAGTGATGAAGTCGTTCCGGGGATCGCTATCCTTGAAGACGTACCGCGGGCCCGGACGATAGGGTCGCACGATCACCGTGCCACCGTAGTACCGGCGACGGTAGGGGTAATAGTACCAGTCGTCGTAGATGACGATGCGGAAACGGGAGCAGTACGCGCTGTAGGGATCCCAGTACCGCCAGCTGGCGTAGGCGTGGCAGTCGTAGCAGACAAACCGGGGGTAGTCATAGTGGCGCTCGACCGAGTACTCCGCCACGTCGTAATCGTACTCTCCCGCCGGCGCGATCCGGTCGGCCACGTCGAGCACCGCGACATACGGATCGCCCCGGACCCGGCCGTCGGAGATGGTGCGGTAGTCCCAATGGTCCCCGCGGATGACGTCGTCGTAATTGAACGGGTCGGTCGAGGCGATGGCGAAGACATACCCGACGCCCGGATAGTCATCCACCCGGAAGGCCTCGTCCCGGTCGCGGCCCAGGACCTCGAAGGTGCGGCCGCCCCGGGCCCAGTTGTCCTCCCAGGGATCGATCGGAAACAGGATCCGCAGCCGTCCGTCCGTATCGATCCGGAGGATGGTCACGTAGGCGTCGTGGTCGCTCTTGAAATACACCCGGGCGTTGTCGCCCCGCTGGTAGATCTCATCCCGATTGAGCCAGACGTTCACCCGCGGGCGTTCCAGGGCCGAACCGCGCACCCACCGGGCGATGATGTCGTCGGTCCCGGCATCGACTGGCGGGGCCGCGGTCGCGGTCAGTGCAGCGAGCGCGAGCGTGATTGCACCGGACATATGGCCTCCCTGAAACGTCGTGACAGATTCTGCAGCCCGATGTAAAGCATGGGATATGCCAGCACTCGCGATCCGTCTAAGGCATTGTTTCACAGTCGCTTAGGGTGGTGGCCCCAGACCCGTCCGGGTCGCGGGACGTCTGCCGGAGGGAACACCGGACGGTTGCGTTGACTTCACCGGTCCGTCCCCGATACGTTGCGGCCCCCATGACCGCCCCCGGCGTTCGGTCGCGTCCCCGACCCGATCTGCTCGATCCCCTTGAGGCCTCCCGTGTGGCGGGGCTCGAGCTGCTCACTCAAGGTATCGTCGAAGGGTTTCTCGCGGGCCTGCACCGTTCGCCGCGCCGCGGGTTCTCGGTGGAATTCGCCGAACACCGGATGTATCAGCCCGGGGACGAGCTGCGCTACGTGGACTGGAAGCTGCTTGGCAGGAAGGACCGGCTGTACGTCAAGCAATTCGAGGAGGAGACCAACCTGCGGGCCATGCTGGTCCTCGACACCAGCCGGTCGATGGCCTGGACCGGCGATCCGGCCGGGGTGCTGCCCAAGCTGGATTACGTGCAGCGACTGGCGGCGGCACTCGCCCTGCTGCTCATCCGGCAGCGGGACGCGACCGGACTGATTGCCTTCGACGATACGGTGCGGGCGGTGGTTCCCGCCCGAGCCCGCCCGGCGCAGTGGCACCGGCTGCTCACCACCCTTGCGGACCTGACGCCGGGGCAGGGGACGGCGGCCGAACCGGCGCTCCGCCGGGTGATGGACCTGTTGCGGCGCCGCGGACTGGTGGTTTTCATTTCCGACCTGCTGCTTGAGCGCGACCTGGCGCTCAGGGCCCTCAAGTTTCTGCGTCACCGCGGGCATCAGGTGATGGTCCTGCATGTGATGGACCCGGCGGAAATGGAGTTGGGGGGACCGGCGGAAGCACGGTTCGAGGATCCCGAGACCCGCCAGGGGGTCACGCTCCGTCCCAAGGACTGGGCCGCGGCCTACCGCGAGACCGTCGCCGGGGTCGTATCCGCGTGGCGACGTGCCTGTCGAGCCAGCGATATCCACTACCATCACATCATCACCAGCACGCCATTCGGCCTCGCACTCAGACGCGTGGTCGGTGGACCGGCCGGCCTCGGGTGATCGGCTTTCTCTATCCCTGGGTTCTGCTGGGTCTGCCGCTCGCCGGCGTGCCATTGCTGCTGCACCTCATCCAGCGCCGGGACCCGCCGACCGTCGAATTCCCCGCCGTTCGTTATCTCGTTCAGGTAACCGAGGAGCATCAGCGGCGGCTCAAGCTCCGACACTGGCTGCTGCTGCTGGTGCGGACGCTGATCGTCCTGTTCCTGGTGCTGGCGGCGGCCGGACCATCGGCCCCGTTGCGTCAGGCGGCGAGCCATGCGCCGAGCGCGGTGGTGGTCGTGTTGGACGACTCGCCGTCGAGCGGCGCCGTGGTATCGGGGACCCCGCGTCTCGCGGAGCTTCGCACCGCGGCTCGGCGGATCTTCGAGCGCGCCAATCCGTCCGATGCGCTCTGGCTTCTCACCAGCGACGGACTGGCCCGGCGCGGGGGCCCGGCGGACCTCGCGGCCCGGGTGGACAGTCTGCAGGCCGGCACCCGGCGGCTCGACCTCGGGGAGGCCCTGACGACCGCAGGGGAAGTGCTGGCGACCGACCCGCGCCCGGGGGTGATCGCCGTGGTGACCGATCTGCAGGCGACGGCGCTCTCGCCGGCCCCGATCCGCACCCCGGTGGTCGTAGTGCGTCCCGACGCCCCCCCGCCGCTCAACCAGGGTGTGGTACGCATTGATCCCGGCCCGCAGCCATGGACACCGGAGGGTGGAGCGGTCACCGTCTCGGTGGTCGGCGACGCGGGGCCCCCGGCACCGGTCTCGGTCGCGCTCGAGGACCGGCCCGGGCGCCAGGCACTGGTTCCGGCCGGAGGCACGGTGAACTTTCCCCTCGCAGGGGCGGTCCCCGGATGGTGGACTGTCCGGGCCTCCAAGGCGCCGGATGAGCTTCGCGCCGATGACGACCGTCTGGCCCTGGTGAGGATCGCGCCGGTCGCCCGGGCTTCCTGGGATCCGGGTGACCGGTTCATCGCCACAGCCGCCGGCGTGCTCGAGTCCGGCGGGCGGCTGCGCCGGGGCACCGACCTCTCCCTTGGAACCCTCGGAGACCGGGGGTCGATCGTGATGCCGCCCGCCGATCCCGCGGGGATCGGCGCCCTCAACCGGGCGCTGGGACGCCGCGGGGCCGGCTGGCGGTTCGGCGCCTTGACCACGACACCGACGGTCACGGACAGTGGGCCGGTGGTTCCGCGGGTCCAGGTCCTCCGGCGGCTGGTGCTCGAGCCCACTCGTCCGGGGGCAGTCACGGGTGTGGTGGCCAGCGTCGGCGGTGCGCCGTGGATCGTCCGGACCGGGGACCTGGTGCTGCTGGGCAGCCGCCTGGATCCCGACTGGACGGCGTTGCCCCTGTCCGCGTCCTTCATGCCGTTCATGGATCAGCTCGTCAACCGTATCGCCCGGGGGCAGCCGACGATGGTCGAGGCTGCCCCGGGCGATGCCGTGCTCGTGCCGGACCTCGCGACCGGCGTGATCCGGGGTGAGGGGCGGTGGGCTGTGGAAGGTGGCGCGGCGTTCCGCCCGCCGGCGCCGGGCGTCTACTACTTTCTCGCCGGCCGCGACACCATCGGCGGCGTAGCGGTCAATCTCGATCAACGCGAATCCGTGCTGACGCCGGCCACGACCGCCGCCGTCACCGGCCTCTGGCCGGGTGCCCGGGTGGTCTCTCTGGCAGAATCGGCGGGCGCGGCCTTCGCCGGCGCGGGCCGGGCCAGTCTCACCGGTTCACTCCTCTGGCTCACCCTCGTGCTTGGCCTGATCGAAGTGGCCCTGGCCAGCGGGTCGCGCCGGTTCCCATGACCCTGACACCGGTTCTCGACGCGTTCCAGCGCACCGCGTTCGCGTTCGACCTGCGCTCCAGGCTTCCGGGGCGGGGGGCTGGGCTCCGCCTGGACGGCCTGCCGGGTTCGAGCCCGGCGGTGATGCTGGCCTGGCTGGCGCGGACCTTCGAGAAACGGCTGTTCGCCGTAGTGGCGCCGACGCCCGCCGATGCCGAACGCTGGTTGACCGACCTGCAACACCTCAGCGATGCGCCGGTCGCCTTGTACCCCCAGCGGGAGTCGTTCGGAGAGCAGGAGCCCCATTACGAAATCGCCGGCGAGCGCGCCGAGACCCTGGCGGCGCTGCTCGATTCGCGGCTGCGGATTCTCATTACCACCGCCCGGGCGTGCCAGGAACGGACCCCGGTGGTGGAATGGCTGCGGACCCGCACCCTGCGGATCCGGCCGGGCCGTGCCGGGGTGGCGGGCGCAGAGTCGCCCCACTTGCCCGCCGTTGCGGAGGCTCTCGAGGCGATGGGCTACGCGCGGGTCGCCACGGTGACGGAGGTGGCCGAGTTCAGCGTCCGCGGGGGGATCATCGACGTCTATGGATTCGGGATGGCCAATCCTGCCCGACTGGAGTGGTGGGGAGACGATCTCGATTCGATCCGGGCGTTCGATCTTACCAGTCAACGGTCGGGGGAGCCGCTCGACGAGATCACGGTCCTGCCGATCCAGGCCGAGCCGTCGGTGCCGAAACTACCGGCGGCCGGACCTCCGCCATCGGAGACGGCGGCGGCCACCCGACAGACGTTGCTCGAGCTGCTGCCGTCCGACACCCTGCTGATCGAGGATTCGGCGACCGCGAACTCGGAAGAGATCGCCCGGGCATGGCGGGAGGCCGCCCATCACCTCGAAGTGGCCCGGCGGATGGGCGAGGAGGTGCCTACGCGCGAGGACCTGTTCGAGGCACCGGAGTCCTGGGGCCGGCGAGTGCAGGCCTTCGCCCGGCTCGAGGTTCGGGGCGACTCGAATTCCACATCCGGCGACGGCCTCAACGCGGGGTTCTTCCCGCCGGAACCGGTCGAGCGGGATATCCGCCGGCTCAGGGGCGTGCTCGTCGGCGACCTGCCGAGCGTGGTGCTGTGCGACAACGAGGGCCAGCTGGAGCGGCTCGACGAGCTGCTCATGGAAGGGGGCGGACGGCTCAACGCCACGCTGGCGATCGGGGCACTCGACGGGGGCTTCGTGATGCGGAGTCTCCGGGTGCTCACCGATCACGAGATTTTCCGCCGCGCCCGCCGGCTCCGCCGCGCCCGGCGCTATCGTCAGGCGGCCCCCTCGGCCGCCACCGGGCAGCTGGCGGCCGGCGACTACGTCGTCCACCTCGACCACGGCATCGGGGTGTACCGGGGCATCGATACGATCCAGGTGGGCGAGGCCACCCTCGAGGTGGCCATCGTGGAGTACGAGGGCGGCGATCGACTCAACGTTCCGCTGTACCGCCTCGATCAGCTGGAGCGGTATCGCTCCGGTGGTGACGACGGGGACCAGCCGCCGCCCCGGCTGCACCGGCTCGGGGGCACCGCCTGGCAGAAAGTCCGCGACCGGACCCGGCAGGCGATCCGCGAGATGGCCGCCGAGCTGCTCGAGCTGTACGCGCGGCGGAAGGTGAGCGAGGGCTTCGCCTTTCCTCCCGATACCCGCTGGCAGCGGGAGCTCGAGTCGGCGTTCCTGTACGAGGACACGCCCGACCAGCGCAAGGCCACCGAGGCGGTCAAGCGGGCCATGGAGCAGGCGATCCCGATGGACCTGCTGCTGGTCGGCGACGTGGGCTACGGCAAGACGGAAGTGGCGGTGCGGGCCGCATTCAAGGCGGTGCAGGGGGGTAAACAGGTCGCCGTGCTGGTGCCGACGACGATCCTGGCGGATCAGCACGCCCGGACCTTTACCGAGCGACTGGCCGACTATCCCGTCAGGGTCGAAGTCCTGTCGCGTTTCCGAACCGCGAAAGAACAGAAGGTGGTGCTGCAGCGTCTGGCCGCGGGCGAGATCGATGTCATCATCGGTACCCACCGGCTGCTGTCGGCCGACGTGACGTTCAAGGATCTCGGGCTGCTGGTGGTTGACGAAGAGCACCGGTTCGGGGTGAAACACAAGGAGCGGCTGAAGGCGCTCCGGCTCTCGGTGGACGTGCTCACCCTGACGGCCACACCGATCCCCCGGACGCTGCACCTGTCGCTGGCGGGGCTGCGCGACCTGGTGCTGATCGAGACGCCCCCCAGGGACCGCTCGCCGATCCTGACCTTCGTGGAGCCGTGGGACGACGGGTTGCTCGAGGAAGCGTTTGCCCGGGAGCTGGACCGGGGCGGCCAGGTCTTCGCCGTACACAACCGGATCGAAACGATCGACACCATCGCGGCGCGAGTGCGGACCCTGGCGCCCCGCGGCCGGGTGGCGGTCGGGCACGGCCAGATGCCGGCCGACGAGCTGGAGGATGTGATGCGGCGGTTCGTGGCGGGGGAGGTGGACATCCTGGTCTCCACGATGATCGTCGAATCGGGGCTCGATGTGCCGAACGCCAATACCATGGTCGTCCACGATGCCCACCGGCTCGGCCTGGCCCAGCTGTATCAGCTGCGGGGCCGGGTGGGCCGCAGCCATCGGCGGGCGTACTGCTACCTGCTGGTGCCGGACCAGATCGACCGGGAGGCCGAAGATCGCCTCAAGGTGCTGGAGCATCACACTGACCTCGGCGCCGGATACCGGATCGCGCTCAAGGACCTGGAGCTGCGTGGCGCGGGGAACCTGCTGGGCGCGGAGCAATCGGGTCACGCCCAGGCGGTGGGCTTCGATCTGTACCTGCGCTGGCTCGAGGAAACGGTGCGCGCGTTGCGGGGGCAGGGCGCGCGAGGGGAGCGGCCGGCGCCACCCGAGATCGTGCTGGATCGCCCGGCGCACCTGCCCGACGGCTACGTGGTGGCCGACGACATCAAACTCGATTTCTATCGCCGACTGGCGCGGGCCGCGGTCGCTGGCGACATTGCACAGCTTCACGACGAGCTGCGCGAGCGCTTTGGCCCGCTGCCCGATCCGGTCGAGACCTTGCTGAACATGGCGCGGCTCCGGGTCGTCGGAGCGGACCTCGGCCTGCAGCACCTGCTGGTCCGGGGCGATGAGGCCCGGCTCACCTTCCGTGAGGGCGCGGTGCCCCGGTTCGCGGGGCTTTCCACCGCGCTGGATCACGTGCAGCTGGCGGTCGAAGTGCGGCGCACCGTGCCGCTGGCCCTCCGGCTTACCCGGCTGGGTGGGGAGGCGCTGGTACCGGCGCTGGTGCGGGCGCTGGAGAAGGTGGCGGATGGGGCGCCGTCAGGCTCAGCGGGCGAACCGGCCAGTGTGGAGCGCCCCGCCGCCGCCGGCAAGCGCGGACGTTCATAACCGCGGCACAGTCACACGAGACGGGAGAGTCCATGCGTTGGTGGGCCGTACTAGCACCGGCGGCGCTGCTGTCGGGATGCGACGTGAGGGAGATGTTCGTCGCCCGGGCGGATGTTGCCGCGGAAGCGCAGGGACAACGCCTGTCGGTGGACCGCCTGGCCAAGGTCATCGCCTCGGTGAAGGGGCTGCCAATGACCTATCAGGCTGCCGAAGTCGTGGCCAACACCTGGGTCGACCACATGCTGTTCGCGCAGGCGCTGGCCGCCGGCCGCCAGCTCGGCGACTCGGCGACCGCGGCCGCGGTGCTCTGGCCCGAGCTGACGGAAGCCCGCGCTACCCGCTGGCACGACACCCTGCTGGCCCGGCGTACGCCGCTGAGCCCCGAGGTGGGCGACAGCATTTACGCCGCCGAGGGTGTCCGCATCCTGCAGCACATCCTCTTCCGGGTCCAACCCAACGCGAAGCCGGAGGAACACGCCGCGGCCCACCGAAAGGCCGAACTGGCCGGCCGGCGAGTCGCGTCCGGGGCCGATTTCGGCAGACTGGCCGGTGAGCTGAGCGAGGACCCGGTCAGCAAGGAGACCGGGGGCTACCTTCCCGCCGCACCCAGAGGCCAATGGGTGACCGCGTTCGACAGTGCCGGCTGGCTGCTCAAGCCGGGCGGCATCACCGGGGTCATCGCGACCCCATTCGGGTACCACATCATCCGCCGGCCACCGGCGCCGGAGGTGCGCGACAAGCTGCTCCAGTACGCCCGGGAGCGATTCGGGGCGACGCTCGACTCCGTGTACCTGCGGGAACTCGGCCAGCGGAAGAACCTGAAGGTCGACCCCGGTGCGCCCGCCCGGATGCGCGAGGCCCTGGCCGATCGCGACAAGGCGCGCCGTGACGGGAAACGGCTGGTCAAGTTCGACGGCGGGACACTGACCGTGGCCGACTTTCTCCAGTGGGTCACCGCCCTGGGTCCGAATTTCGGCGCCGACTTCGCCGATCAGCCGGACAGCGTGGTGGCGGGTTTCGCTCGGACCCTGGGCGAGAACGCCCTCCTCCTCAAGGAGGCCGACTCGGCGGGGATCCAGGTGTCTCCGGCAGAATGGTACGGCTTCCTCGCGCACTACCGGAACGAACTCGATTCGCTGCGTGCCGGCTTCGGCCTCGCGGGGAGCGACATCACCGATCCGGCGATCCCCGCGCCCGAACGTGCCAAGGTGGCCGCCCTGCAACTGGAGGGGTACTGGGACCGGATCGCCGCCGGAAGCCAGCGTCCCCATCCGGTACCGGCGCTCCTCGCGGTGGAACTGCGGCGGAACGGCCAGTACCGGGTCATCGGTGCCGGGCTCCGGCGAGCGGTCGAGGTGGCGATCGCCCTCAAGGCCCAGGCCGATTCGGCCCCGCCTCCGCGAAAGCCGGCGCCGCCGCCGGCCGGTGGGGCGCCGATACCCGCGCCCGGAGGGAACTAGGCATGCGGTGCGTGGTCCTGGTTCTTCTCGCGCCACTTCTGATCCCGACCGGTCTCCGGGCCCAGGGTGAGGGTGAGGCCGGCGCGCCCGGTGTCCCGATGTTCCGATGCGACACCGCCCACACCGTCGACCGGGTGGTCGCCATCGTCGGAGACGCGCCGATCCTCGCCTCCCAGATCGAGGAAGAGATCTTCAGCCAGCGCGCCCAGCCCGGGGATCTGCCCAAGACCGAAGAGGGATTCCGGGCGCTCTGCCGTCAGGTGGTCGCCGACCTGGTCGATGCCGAGATGATGGTGCAGGTGGCCCAGCGGGATACCGCGATCAAGGTGACCGATCAGGAGATCGCCGATGGCGTCGAGCAGCAGTTCCGCAACGTGCGGCAGCGGTTCAAGTCCGAGCCGGACTTCCGCAGCGAGCTGGCCCGGTCCGGGTTCCAGACCGCCGAGGAGTTCCGGCGGTGGCTCACCGACGCGCAGCGCAAAGCCGCCCTGCGCAATCGGCTGATCGAGAAGCTCAAGAACGACGGCAAGCTCAAGCCGGTTCAGCCGACCGAAAAAGAAATGCGGACGTATTTCGATCTCTACCAGGATCAGTTGCCCCAACGGCCGGCCACGGTCGCGTTTCGCAATATCGTCATCGGGCCCAAGCCCTCGGCGGGGGCTCGGCAACGGGCGCGGACCCAGGCCGATTCGATCGTCGTCGAACTCCGCAAGGGTGCCGACTTTGCGACCGCCGCGAAACGGTTCTCGGAGGATCCGGCCAGCCGAGATCAGGGAGGGGAGTTGGGCTGGTTCCGGCGCGGGCAGATGGTGCCGGAATTCGAGGGCGTTGCGTTTCAGCTCAAGCCGGGCGTGGTCTCCGAGCCGGTCGAGTCCCCCTTTGGATTCCACATCATCCAGGTGCAACGGATTCAGCCGGCCGAGATCCAGGCCCGGCATATCCTGCTGATGCCGGAGGTGTCCGAAGCCGATGCCGACAGCGCGGCCGCGCTGGCCCGGCGGGTGGCGGAGGCGGTCCGGGCGGGCGCCGCGTTCGATTCACTGAACCGCCTGTATCACGATCCCGGCGAAGAGCACGAGACTCCGGATGACGTCCCGGTGACCCAGCTCCCCGAGGAATACAAGGAAGGCATCGGCACGGCCGACAGCGGTCAGGTCGTCGGACCGTTCGCCATCCGCAAGGAGATGGGGTTGCGGCGCAAGTGGGTGGTTCTGCAGGTGACCGGGCGGCGCACCGAGGGCGCCATCAGGTACGAGGACGTGAAGGAGCAGATCCGCAAGAAGCTGAGCGACGATCTCGCGATTCGCCGGTACCTCGATCGACTCCGGCGGACGACGTACGTAGATGTCAGGCTGTAGCTGAAGTCAGAAGTGAGAAGTGAGAAGTGAGAAGGAACTGAACTTCTCGCTCTCCTTCCTTACCCCTCACTTCTCACTTCTCACTTCTCACTCCCCGAAGTTTGGTTTCGTCTCATGCCCACCCTCCCTCGTCTCGCGGTCACCCTCGGGGATCCCCGTGGCATCGGTCCTGAAATCGCCCGCCGGGCACTCGAGGCCCCGCTGGCGGCGGAGATCGTGGCGATCGGGGCGGACGATCAGATCGCGGGTATCCCGGCGAGCAGGCGGATCGCGGTGGGGAGCTGGGGCGAGGGGTCCGGTGAAGAAGGGCCGTCGAGCCCGGGCCCGTCACGGGCCGTCCGGGCAGGCCGCATCGCCGGCGCCGGCGTGGAAACCGCGGCGCGCCTGGCGCTGGCGGGCGAAGTCGATGCCATCGTTACCGCCCCGGCTCACAAGCACGCGCTCAACCTCGCCGGGTTCCGGTGGCCCGGTCATACCGAATGGCTGGCGCACCTGGCGGGGGACGTGGACGTGGCGATGATGCTGGCCGCGGATCGGCTGCGCGTCGTTCTGGTCACGACCCATGTCCCGTTGCGGGCGGTGCCGGAACTGCTGACCACCGAGCGGATCATCCGGACCGGTCGAGTGACCATGACCGCGCTGGCGCGCTGGTGGGGCATCGCCAACCCGCGGATCGCGGTCTGCGCGCTCAACCCCCATGCCGGGGAATCCGGGCTGTTCGGCGACGAAGAGGAACGCGTCATCAAGCCAGCGGTGACCGCCCTTGGGGCCAGCGGGCCATGGCCCGCCGATACGATCTTTGTGCGCGCTCTACAGGGCGAGTTCGACGCCGTGCTGGCACCCTACCATGACGTCGGCATGACGGCGATCAAAGTGGCGGCGTTCGGACGCGGAGTGAACGTGACCCTGGGCCTGCCATTCCCCCGCACCTCGCCGGACCACGGCACCGCGTTCGATATCGCCGGAACGGGTCGGGCCGACCCGTCGAGCATGCGGCAGGCGCTGGAACTGGCGGTGGAGATGGCGAAGCGGGAGCGGTGAGTGGTGAGTAAGAAGTGAGAAGTGAGAAGTGAGAAGTGAGTGGTGAGTAGTGAGAAGTGAGAAGGGCTAGTGAGATTCCGGGACGGATACCCAGTTCTCCCGCACCGTACTCCGCTTACTGTTCACTTCTCACTTCTCACTTCTCCCCCCGGCGCGCCTCCAGCTTCCGCATCAGGGACATGTGCTGATCGAGCTTGAGCTTCTGGCTGGCACGGTTGGCGACCAGGACGGCCCCAACCTGGAGAATCGTCTCCCGTTCGGTCAGCCCGTTGGCCCGAAGGGTATTTCCGGTGTCCACCAGGTCCACGATCCAATGCGACAGCCCGAGCAGGGGCGCCACCTCCACCGAGCCATGGACAGTGATGATCTCGACCGGGCGGCCGGCCTGGGCGAAGTGCTGCCAGGCCAGCCGGGGATACTTGGTCGCCACCCGCGCGGTCTGGCCGCCAGGGAGATAGGGCCAGGGCGCGGTCACGGTGCTGGCGACCACCAGGCGGCAGCCGCCGAAACCCAGCTCCAGTGGCTCGAGCACGTCGGCATCCGATTCCCGGAGCACGTCGGTCCCTGTGATGCCGAGGTCGGCCGCTCCGGACTCGACGTACACCGCCACGTCGCCCGGCTTCACCACCAGGAATTCGATCTGGGGGTCGTTCGACGGCACCAGGAGGCGCCGGCCGGGGTCCGCGTCGAGCCGGATCCCGGCGTCCCGGAAGCAGGCCACCGAGGGGTCGTAGAGCCGCCCCTTGGCCAGCGCGATCCGGATCATGGCGGAGTCGCCTCCGCCAGGCTGTCCAGATCGAGCGAGACTCCCACCGCGGGCATCGCCTCGCCAAACCGACCCATCAGATCGTCGTACCGGCCGCCGGCGCCGGCGGCCCGTCCCAGGCCGGCGGTAAACAGCTCGAAATGAATCCCGGTGTAGTACTCCAGGCCGCGCACCTCGCCCAGGTCGTAGACCACGTGTCGTCGTTCCTCCGGTGCCAGAGCGTGATCGAGCTTGAGCAGGTGCTCGAGGCCGGGCCGCACCGCAGCGGGCGCTTTGCGGAGCGTGTCCTCCAGGGCCTCCCGTCGTCCGATGACGAAGGGGAGATGACCCAGCATTTGCGCCTCGGGACCGAGGCCGGCCAGGGCTCGGTGCAGGCTGCCGCGGTCCTTCCGGTCGATCCACCGCCACACCTCGGCGCGGTGCTCTTCGGCCAGCGCCTGGAGGCCGGGGGCGAGCACGCCGACGTGGCCGAGATTGAGCTGAAAGTCCCTGAGGCCGACGGAACGGGCCAGGTCGAGCGTGAGCCGGACGATCTCCACGTCCGCCTCCAGGTCCCCCTGGCCGAGCAACTCGGCCCCGGCCTGGAGCGTCTCCCGCGGCCGTCCCCCTCGATCGGGCTCCTGGCGAAAGACGTTGCCGCTGTAGCACAGCCGCAGGGGCCGGGGGGCGGCGCGCAGGGTGGTGGCGGCGACCCGGGCGAGGCTGGCGGTGAAATCGTATCGGAGTGCCAGGATCCGACCGTCGCGGTCGGTAAACCGGATCAGGCGCTCGGCGACCTCCGGCCCGCCGGCACGCACGAACACCTCCTCGTACTCGAACGTGGGCGGCAACAGCTCCTGGTAGCCGGCCCGCTCGAGTCCATCGGCGACCACCCGCAGCAGGCGCCGGCGGGTCTGGGCGGCCGGTCCGGTCAGGTCGAGCGCGCCGGGAGGGATCGGAGTGATGGGGCGGGGCATGAGGATTGAGAGATTGGGGGATTGGGGATTGGGAGATTGAAGGATTACGGGATTGAGAGATTGAGGGGTTGAGGATTTAAAGACCTGGCGCTCCTGCTCGATACTAGCTCTCGACCTTGATTCCCCCAAATCCCCAATCCGTCAATCCCTCAATCCCCCAATCCTCACGCCCCTGTCTTCACTCCACCCCCAACCAGATAGCGCACCGTCTTCACCCGCCGCCCCTCCATTTCGACGATCTCGAAGGCGTCCTTGTTGATTATCACGCGGTCGCCGGGCTTGGGAAGCCGGCCTAACTGGCCAAAGAGGAAGCCGCCGACGGTGGTGTACTCCTTGTCGTCGAGCTTGAGGTCGTGATCCGCGTTGAAGTCGGAAATCGACGTGGCGCCCTCCAGCAGCAGCGCCCCTTCGGTCGACGGCTTGGGCCGGTCGAAGCGATCGTACTCGTCGAAGATGTCGCCCACGATCTCCTCGAGCAGGTCCTCCATGGTGACCAGGCCGGCGGTGCCACCGTATTCGTCGAGGACCACGGCCAGGTGGACCTTGAGTCGCTTCATGTCGGCCAGCACGTCCTCCACCTCGCGGGTCCCGGGGACGAACAGCGGGGGCCGCATCACCCCGCTTACAGTGCCGCCGGGCGTCTGCCGCACGCCGGTGAGGATGTCCTTGGCATGCACGACGCCGACGATGTCATCGAGGGACTCGACGTAGACCGGATAGCGTGACCGCCGCGCCTGGGCGACCACGTCGGCCGCGTCCTCCACGGTCAGATCGCGCTCCAGCGCGACCATCTGGGTGCGCGGCGTCATCACGTCCTGGGCGGCCTTCTCGGAGAACTCGAACACTCCCTCCAGCATCCGGGCGTCGCCTTTGCGGAGCGTGCCGCCTTCTTCGCTCTGCTCCACCAGCATGCGGATCTCTTCCGGTGAGTGCAGCCGCTCGTGCTCCCCCGGCCGGCTGATGCCCATGAGGTGAAGCAGCCGGTTGGCGGCGCCGTTGAGCAGCGCGATGGGAAGGGCCATCACCCACGCGAATCCCATGAGCGGCGCGACCACCCAGCCGCTCACCTTCTCCGGGTAGAGCAGGGCCAGCGCCTTGGGCATCAGCTCGCCCAGGATGATGTGCAGAGCGGTGATGATGAAGAACGCGATGAAGATCGCGACCCCATGACTCGCGACGGCGGCCATCTGGCCAGGCAACCAGTCGAGGCCGCTCTGAATGAGTCCGGCCAAGGCGGGTTCGCCGATCCAGCCGAGGCCGAGGGAGGCCAGGGTGATGCCGAGCTGAGTGGCAGAGATGTAGCGGTCGAGCGATTTTACGGCGCGCTGGGCCAGCACGGCCTTCCGGTCGCCCCGCTGCGCCATCTCCTCCAGCCGGGTGTGCCGCGCCCCGACCAGCGCGAACTCGGCGGCCACGAAGAACGCGTTGAGCAGGACCAGCAGGACTACCGCCGCCAGCTTGACGACGATGTAGGTACTTTCCGACGGTTCCATAGCCGCTAAGACTAGCCTTCCCTCCCACCGCCCGCGAGGGCACCGCATGATCCGCCAGCTTGCTGTCCCCCCATTCGATCGGTTGGAGCCGTTCCTCCCGAAACGCTGGGGCACGGATGCCGCCACCCGCGACGGAGTTCGGGACATCCTGGCCGATGTGGCGACCCGGGGCGATCACGCCGTCCGGCACTGGACCCGGGAGTTCGACGGCATCGACCTCCCGCCCGACGAGTGGGAGCTGCCCCGGACCGAATGGGAAGCGGCGCTCGAACGGATCGGGATGGAGCTCCGGGACGCGCTGGAGACGGCGGTGGAGCGGGTACGGGCGTATCACGCCCGGCAGCGGGATCCGGGGTTCCGGGTGCTCGAGGAGGACGGCAGCATCCTCGGCATGCGGGTCTTGCCGCTCGAACGGGTCGGTCTCTACGTGCCGGGAGGCAAGGCGGCGTACCCCTCGAGCGTGATCATGAACGCCGTCCCGGCGACCGTCGCCGGGGTCGAGGATATTGTCGCGGTCACCCCGCCCGCCGGGATCACCGACGCCGTCCTGGCGGCCTGCCTCCTGGCGGGCGTGACCCGGCTGTACCGGGTGGGCGGGGCCCAGGCGATCGGCGCGCTCGCGTTCGGGACCGCGACCATCGGCCGGGTGGACAAGATCGTGGGCCCGGGCAACCGCTGGGTGGCCGAGGCCAAGCGCCAGGTGGCGGGACCGGTCGGCATCGATATCATCGCCGGCCCGACCGAGCTGGTGGTCATCGCCGACGCCTCAGCCCGGGTGCAGCACGTCGCGGCAGATCTCATCGCCCAGGCCGAGCATGACGAGGATGCCACCGCGTGGTGCGTCACCACCGATTCCGATCTCGCCGACCGGCTGCCGGGGGCTCTGGAACTGCTGCTGACCCGGAATCCCCGGGCCGATGTGGCCCGGGCTTCCCTGGACCGCAACGGGCTGGTCGTCTGGGTGCCGTCGCTGCAGGACGCCGTCACCGTGGCGAACCTGCGGGCGCCCGAGCATCTGGAGATCATCACCCAGACCCCGGAGGCGGTCGCCGAAGGGGTCCGGCACGCCGGGGCCATTTTCCTGGGCGACGTCACCCCGGAGCCGGTCGGCGATTACATCGCGGGGCCGAGTCATGTGCTCCCCACCGCCGGCACGGCGCGGTACGCCTCCCCGCTCGGGGTGTACGATTTTATCCGCCGCACCAGCGTGATCAGCTACTCCCGGGACCGGCTGTACAACGATGCGGCCAGGATCATCGCGCTGGCCGAAGCGGAGGGACTCCATGGGCACGCCGAGGCGGTACGGCTGCGGCTGTCCGAATAACGGCAGCCGGCTGTGCGGCCTGGCTAGATTGTCATCATGGCCGCTCCCTGCATTCATGTAGAACGACCGGCCGGAGCGCCCATTGGGCGGCTCCGGCTGGTTTTTCTGCTCACGCTGGTCTTCATGGTCGTCGAGGCGATCGGCGGCTGGCTGGCGGGGTCGCTGGCACTGCTGGCGGACGCCGGACACATGCTGACCGACGTCGGGGCCCTCGGCTTGGCGCTCCTGACCGCCTGGATCGCCCGGCGGCCCGCCGACCAGACCAAGACCTACGGCTATCTCCGCTGGGAGATCCTGGCGGCGCTGGTCAACGGTGCCTTGCTGTTCGGGATCGCCGGCCTGGTCGTCTACGAGGCCATACGGCGGCTGGGCGATCCGCCGCCGATCCGGGGCGGGTTGTTCCTCGCGGTCGCCCTGGCCGGTCTGGTGGTGAACGCCGTCTCGCTGGCCATCCTCCACGGATCGCACCGGGATCATCTCAACCTGCGGGGCGCCTATCTCCATGTGCTGGGCGACCTGCTGGGCTCGGTGGGTGCGGTCCTGGCGGCGGTGATCGTGCTCGCGACCGGTTGGACTTTGGCCGATCCGATCGTGTCGATGGTCCTGTCGCTACTGATCCTGGTCGGAGCCTGGCGGCTGATGCGGGAAAGCACCGACATCCTGCTGGAGGGGGTGCCCGGCCACATCTCCCTGGGGGAGGTCGAGCATCGGATGCGGTCGGTCACCGGCGTTGCCGCGGTCCACGACCTCCATGTGTGGACCGTCACCAGCGGGATGGTGGCGATGAGCGGCCACGCGGTGGTTCCCGATCTCGGGGCCCACCCGGCGGTGCTGGGGAAGATCCGGGGCGTGCTGGCGGAGCTGGGGATCCGGCACGTGACGATTCAGCTCGAGGCGGGGGAGGGGTGTGGGGATGGGGCGGCGGACAGGCGGACGGGCGGACCGGCGGACAAGGCGGACAGGGCGGACAAGACGGACAAGACGGACAGGGCGGACAGGGCGGACAAGACGGACAGGGCGGACACGTTCATGGGGCACGGGCATCGGCACTAGGTAAGGTCAGCCTCTGAGCTCGCTCCCCCAGCGACCGATACAACAGCCAGACCAACTTCCCTGCCTCTTCGCGGTTCTCCTGGAGCTTTGTCCATGCCGCCGTTGTCACGATCCCCAGGTCGCGAGCGACTCTGAGCAAGTAACCTACCTCTGCAAGACTCCCCAGACTGATATCCAGGTATCGACGGAACTCTTTTCGACCGCGCTTGGCGGATCCTTCGACGAGGTTCGTAGCCGCCGACAGGGCAGCACGCCGAATCTGTGCGGTGATCCCGTAACGCTCCTGGGTCGGCCAATTCACACTGGCGGCGTGGATCGACAGAACAAGTTGATGACAGCGCTGCCAGGCAATGAGCTGTTCGTACGGTTGCATGAAGCGAAGATGCGTACGGATGAGTGGGATCTCGCATCATGAGAACGCGGATGAAAGCCTAACGACGCACCACCTGTCCGCCCTGCCGCCCTGTCCGCCCTATCCGCCCTGTCCGCCCTGTCCGTCCTGTCCGTCTTGTCCGCCCTGTCCCCACCCTTGCCCCTTCCACCCACCCTGTCTATATATGCCGCGCGTAACCCGGGCTTGACCGTGTCCGCTGGTCCGCCGGTCCCGCCGGTCCGCCCGATTGAGGAGTTGAAGGCCCTTGGCTCAGACCATCCGCAACATCGCCATCATCGCCCACGTGGATCACGGCAAGACCACGCTCGTGGACCAGATGCTGCGCCAGTCGGGGGCCTTCCGGGCCAACCAGCAGGTCGAAGAGCGGGTGATGGACTCGAACCCGCTGGAGCGGGAGCGCGGGATCACCATCCTCGCCAAGAACACGGCGGTGAGCTGGGGCGATACCAAGATCAACATCGTGGACACGCCGGGGCACGCCGATTTCGGCGGTGAGGTCGAGCGTATCCTGCGGATGGTGGACGGGGTCCTGATTCTGGTCGACGCGGCCGAGGGGCCCATGCCCCAGACCCGGTTCGTCACCCGGAAGGCGCTGGCCCTGGGGCATCAGCCGATCGTGGCGATCAACAAGGTCGATCGCTCGGACGCGGAACCGCTCCGGGTCCACGACGAGGTCCTCGGCCTGTTCATCGATCTGGAGGCCAGTCACGCCCAGCTGGACGCGCCTTTCCTCTATACGTCGAGCCGGCACGGGACGGCCACTGCCGATCTCGACCGCCCAGGGACGGACCTGACGCCGCTGTTCGAGGCCATTCTCCGGCATGTGCCGCCGCCCAGCGGGGACCCGGAGGGGCCGCTGCAGATGCTGGTGTCGACGCTGGACTTTTCCACGTTCGTCGGGCGGATGGGGATCGGGCGGGTCGAGCGCGGCCGGATCCGGGTGGGCCAGGAGGTGGCGCTGCTGCCGATCGGAGAGCCGGGCATGGTGGGCGAGGAGGGAATCCAGACCGGGCGGATCAGCAAACTCATGACCTTCGACGGACTCAACAAGGTCGAGGTGGATGAGGTGCCGGCCGGCGACATCGTCGTGCTGGCCGGGCTCGAGGGAATCGAGATCGGGCGGACGATCACCGCCGTGGAATACCCCGAGCGGCTGGAGGGTATCGCGGTCGAGGAGCCGACGATCTCGGTGGATTTCATCGTGAGCAACAGCCCGTTCGCCGGCCGGGAGGGGAAGTTCGTCACCAGCCGCCAGGTGCGCGACCGGTTGTTCAAGGAGTTGCAGCGGAACGTCGCCCTCAAGGTCGAAGACACCGACAGCCCCGATACCTGGCAGGTGTCCGGTCGGGGGGAGCTGCACCTCGGCATCCTCATGGAGACGATGCGGCGGGAGGGGTTCGAGTTCCAGGTCTCCCGGCCACGGGTCATCACCAAGGTGGGGAAGGGCGGCGAGCGGCTCGAGCCGTACGAGGAGCTGATGGCCGATGTGCCTGAGGCGTATATCGGGACCGTCATTGAGAAGCTGGGCCCCCGCCGGGCCGAGCTGCTCGAGATGCGGAATCCGGGGCAGGGAATGGTGCGGATGAACTTCCGGATTCCGGCCCGGGGCCTGTTCGGGTACCGCTCCGAATTCCTGACCGATACCCGGGGCACGGGCACACTGCACCACCGGTACCTCGACTACGGCCCCTGGGCGGGCCCGCTGGCGGGACGGAAGAACGGCGTGCTGGTCGCCGACCGGGTCGGCGTGGCGGTCGGGTTCGCCCTGTTCAACCTGCAGGAGCGGGCCCAGATGTTCGTCTCCCCCGGCGAAGAGGTGTACGAGGGGATGATCTGCGGCGAGAACTCGCGCCCCGGGGACATGGACGTGAACGTGGCCAAGGAAAAGAAGTTGACCAACATGCGCACCACCGCATCGGACGAGAACATCGTGCTCGAGCCGCCGCGGCAGATCACCCTGGAATACGCCCTGGAGTACATCGAGGAGGACGAGTTGATCGAAGTGACCCCGAAGTCCATCCGTCTCCGCAAGCGGGCGCTGGCCCAGACGGAGCGGAAGAAGATGGCCCGGGCGGCCGCGCGCGCCGCGGACGCCTCCTGATCCGATGCCAGCTATCCTATCCCCTCCGCCGGAGGCAGCCATGTTGCCGTGGGAAGCGTCGGTCGAGGCGCTGAGCGCACGTCGCCGCCGGGACGACGACGACTTCGAGGACGACGAGGACGCCTTCTCCTTCGAGGACGAGGACGACGACGAGGAGTTCGAGGACGAGGAGTTCGAGGACGAGGAGGAGTTCGACGACGACCTCGACGAGGACCTGGACGACGTCGAGTTCAGCGACAGCGAGGAGGACGAGGAGGACGGGCCGCGGCGGCGGTAGGGCGACCCGTGGGGTCGCCCGTACCGCCGGCGCGGCCCGGTCGGGGCCGGCCGGGTCCGGTCGAGGTTGCCTTCGCCGTACCCTCCGGCTTAATCTCCCTGCCCGCGTTGATTCCGGGGCCTGTAGCTCAGGTGGTTAGAGCGCACGCCTGATAAGCGTGAGGTCGGTAGTTCAACTCTACCCAGGCCCACTGAAGAAGCCGTCAGCCCTCAGCCAAGAACGGATCGCCCCGCCAATTCTCGAGATTGGCGGGGCTTCCGTTTGCCGTACTGCCACGCTTCGGCACGGCGCCGGAATTGTGGTCCCCCAAGGCCGTTCGGGATACGTTTCCCTTCTGTTACCATCACGGGGCACCGCCGCCGCACATTAGGCCTTCACGCGTGCCGTATGGGCGACGCGGTGGCATCAACTGCGATCGGGTGCAAGTTGGCGTGCGGGCACGCCGGGGCCCGGTACAATGCCGAGCAATTCACCAATGTCTCCACCCGGAACCACATTGCCGTCCGCCTCTGACCGACCCCTGCCTGCGCTGGCGATCTGCTACGGCACCCGTCCGCAGATCATCAAGGCATCGGCCCTGATCGAGGCGCTCAGGCACCGCTACCATCTCCTCACGGTCGAGACTGGCCAGCACTACGACTACCCGCTCAACGCGCTGCTCCACGACCAGCTGAGCGTTCGAGCCGCGGACCGCTCGCTGGGTGCGGGGGACAGCCCGGCCGGAGAGTCGATCGAGACCGTACGCCGGCGCGCGGCCGGCGTCCTGGCCCGGGACCGCCCCCGCGCCGTCATAGTTATCGGCGACACCAACAGTACGGCCGGCTCGGCGCAAGCCGCCATAGAGCTGGGGATTCCCGTGGTCCACGTCGAAGCGGGCCTCCGGCTCTCCGGGCCGCCCACCGCCGAGGAGCGGATCCGTCGCGAGGTGGACAGGGTGAGCACCCTGCTGTGTGCGCCGTCGGCCACCGCGGTCGCGAACCTCGAGGCCGAACGGGTCGGCGGTACGATCGTGCTCACGGGGGATATCGCATTGGATGTCCTGCTCGCCAACGTCAGGCGTCCCGGGCCGATCTCGGCGGAGAGTGGCTGGCCGCTTCCAACCGGCCAACCCTTCGTTCTGGCGACCCTTCACCGAGCGGAACTGGTCGAGGTGGGTACGTTATTGAGTACGGCACTCGGAGCGTTGGGGAATCTGCCGCTGCCGGTGGTGCTGCCGGTGCACCCGCGGCTTCGGGCGGCCTTCGACCGTGATGGCCTGATCCCCGGGCTCGACCCCCGGATCCACTTGATACCGCCGTTGGGATACCTCCAGGCTCTGGCCGCCGTCCGCGATGCGGCCGTCATCGTCACCGATTCCGGTGGCCTGCAACGCGAGGCCTATTGGCTCGGCACGCCCTGCGTGACACTGCGCGCCGAAACGGAATGGGTAGAGACGGTTGCCGCCGGGGCGAACATCCTGGTGGCGCCGGAGCGGGCTGGCTTCGAACTGCCGGCGGCCGTCCAGGCGGCCCTGACTCAGCCCCGCCAGCTCCTGCCTCCCGACCGCACGGCGTTCGGAACGGGGGACGCGGGCGAACGAATTGCGGCGGCGATCGCCGGCGTCCTCTGACGCCGAGTCGACGCCCACACCTTCCGCGCCGCGCATCCACTACCGCAGAACCCGTCCACCCACCCATCTTTCCGCCTCTGCGATTCTCGCCGACCCCCGAGCGGCGTCAACCACTGGTGTCGACTCATGACTGCTGCTGCCCCACCGCGTGACATCGTTCAGGTCTTCAAGGCCGTACTCCATAAAGCGATCGAGCTCGGGGCCTCCGACGTCCACGTGAGCGCGGGCGGACCGTTCCGAATGCGGCTTCGGGGACAGGTGGTCCCGGTCAAGGGCACGCCGGACCTCCACCCCGCCGACACCGCCGCCATCGCGGCGTCCATCCTGATCGACTCCAAGAAGGCCGACGCCGGAAACCGTCGAGTCGCTCGCTGCACGATCTCACCGACCTCGACTGCTCCTACTCGCTGTCGGGGCTCGGGCCGCTTCCGCGTCAACCTCTGCAGCCAGCGCGGCTCGCTGGCGGCCACGCTGCGCAACATCCCCGTCACGCTCCCCGACGATCGAGGGGCTGGGACCTGCCGCCGGTGCTGCGGGACCTGGCCGAGGAGGATCGCGGCCTGGTCCTCGTCACCGGCGTCACCGGCAGCGGCAAGTCGTCCACGCTCGCGGCGATGCTCTCGCACATCAACAAGACCAGGCCGGCGAAGGTCGTGACGATCGAGGACCCGATCGAGTTCCTCTACAAGGACGACCGGGCGATCGTGATCCAGCGCGAGCTCGGCGGCGACACCGACAGTTTCGCGCGCGCGCTCCGCGCGGCGCTGCGCCAGGACCCCGACATCATCATGGTCGGCGAGATGCGCGACATGGAGACCATCGACATCGCGCTCAAGGCGGCCGAGACGGGGCACCTCGTGTTCAGCACGGTGCACACCACGCGACGCGATCAAGACGATCTCCCGCCTGGTGAGCGTCTTCGCGCCGGCGGAGCAGCCGGCCGTCCGCCTGCGGCTCGCCGAGACGCTGCGCGGCGTGATCTCGCAGCGCCTCCTCCGCCGCAAGGACGGACAGGGACGCGTGGCGGCCGTGGAGATCATGCGGAACACGCCGGCCGATCGCGGAGCTCATCGCCGACCCGGCCCGCACGAGCGAGATCAAGGACCTGATCGCCGACGGGCGGACCCAGTACGGCATGCAGACCTTCGACCAGCACCTCATGGAGCTGTACCGGCGGTAACCTGATCAGCGAGGACGTGGCCAAGTCGGCGGCGACGAGCCCGGCGGACTTCGCGCGCGACCTCGAGTTCCAATAGCAGGTCGTCTCCCAGGCGTCGGTCGAGCCGGCCAACCAAGGGGTTGCCTGCCCGACGTCGCCCAACACCCCTCGGTCCGCCCTGTCCGCCCTGTCCGCCCTGTCCGCCCTGTCCGCCCTGTCCGCCCTGTCCGCCCTGTCCGCCCTGTCCGCCCTGTCCGCCCTGTCCGCCCTGTCCGCCCTGTCCGCCCTGTCCGCCCTGTCCGCCCTGTCCGCCCTGTCCGCCCTGTCCGCCCTGTCCGCCCTGTCCGCCCTGTCCGCCCTGTCCTATGCCCCCGGCACCAGCACCGCCGCGCCCTGAAGCCTCCCGCTGCGTAGCCGGTCGAGCGCCTCGTTAGCCTGACGGAGCGGCATCGCCTCGGTGGTCGTCCGCAGTGGCACATCCCGCAGCAGGTCGAAGAACTGCTCCCCATCCCGCCGCGTCAGATTCGCCACCGACCGTAGCACCCGCTCCCCCCATAGCAACGAATACGGAAACGACGGGATCGGACTCATGTGGATGCCGGCACACACCACCGTCCCGCCACGGGCCACCGTCTCGAGCGCCGTGGGAATCAGGGCGCCTACCGGGGCGAATATGATGGCGGCGTCGAGCCGCGCTCGGGGGGATTCGTCGGAACTACCGGCCCATTCGGCCCCCAGTTCCAGCGCGAATGTCTGAGCGGCCTCATCACCCTGCCGGGTGAACGCGAATACCCGCCGCCCCTGGTGCCGGGCCACCTGGGCGACGATGTGGGCTGCGGCGCCGAAGCCGTACAGGCCAAGCCGCTCGGCATCGCCCGCGGCCACCAGCGACCGGTACCCGATGAGCCCGGCGCAGAGCAACGGCGCCGCCTCCACGTCCCCGAACCGCTCCGGCAGCGCGAAACAATAGCGCTCGTCGGCCACCGCCAACTCGGCGTAGCCGCCGTTGAGATGATAGCCCGTGAACCGGGCGCGGTCGCACAGATTCTCTCGGCCGCTCCGGCAGTACCCGCACTCGCCACAACTCCACCCGAGCCACGGCACTCCGACCCGCGCCCCGGGCGCGAACCGCTCCGCCTCCCGCCCGCGTTCGACGACCCGGCCGACGACCTCATGGCCCAGGATGAGCGGCAGCGCCGGATCGGGGAGTTCTCCATCAGCGACGTGCAGGTCGGTGCGGCACACGCCGCATGCCTTCACTTCGAGCAGCACCTGCCCCGGCCCCGGCACCGGCCGCGGCAGGTCGGTTTCGCGGAGTGGCGTGCCGGGCCGGTCAAGGATCATGGCGTGCATGGGTGTTCTTGATGTGGGGTTTTACTATGGCCGTCGGCTGTCGGCTGTCGGCTGTCGGCTGTCGGCTGTCGGCTGTCGGCTGTCGGCTGTCGGCTGTCGGCTGTCGGCTGTCGGCTGTCGGCTGTCGGCGGAGTTATCAGGTAGCCGGTCGACAGCCGATGATGACTGCAGCCGACAGCGGACAGCCGACAGCTAATTGCTACCCGCCGCCACCGTATCCGCGAGTTCCGCCCGGAACCGGTCGGCTTCGCCCGCTCTCCCCAGCGAATCATACGCCACGATCAGGTCGCGCCTGGCCGCCCTGAGAAAACTGGTCGACGGCGCGCTCTGTTTGATCAGGATCTCGTAGCCCGCCCGGCTCTCGCGCTCCGCCCCCGCGAAGCGCCCTTGGCGGAGCAGGGTCCGTCCGAGCTTGAGCCGGATGATACCGAGGTTCACATGGTCCGGCGCCAGCGATCCCTGATAGATCGACAGCGCCTGGCGATACAGCCGATCGGCCGTGCGGTAGTCCTTCCGGTCGACATACACCCCGGCCAGGTTGGCAACCGCGGTCCCCATGACCTGGTGCTGCTCGCCATAGATGACCTTGTAGATGTCGATGACCCGGCGATACAGCGGCTCGGCGTCGTCGGGCCGGTCCTGCATGTACGCGATCCCGGCCAACTCGCCAACAGTCGAGGCGACCCGCTGGTGCACCGGTACCGAACACCCGCTCCTGAATGGCCAGCGCCTCCGTGAGCAGCGACTCGGCCTCGGCGTAGCGGTTCTGGAACACCACCGTCCGGCCCAGCATGGTCAGGTTGGTGGCAGTCAGATGATGCTCCTCGCCGTACCAGCCCCGGGTGATGGCCAGCGCCTCCCGGTAGTAGCGCTCAGCCTCGGCGTAGTAGCCGAGTTCCTGTTGAATCGAGCCGAGGTTGCTCAACTCCTCTGCGACCCGGGGATCGCTGTCGCCGTACAGCTCCCGGCTGATCGCCAGCGCCCGCCGGTTGATCGAGTCGGAGACGGCGTGGTGTCCGACATAGAAATGGGCGTTGGCCAGCTCGTGCAGGCTGGTGAGCAGGTCGGCGGGGGCACGCCCCGGGCTGGAATACAGCCGGACCGATTCCTCCAGCAGGCCGATGGCCTCGAGATAGTCGCCCTGTTCCTCCCGCACGCGTCCCAGGGCTTCGGTTGCCCGGGCCACGGCCAGATGAGTGGGCGGCAGCACCCGCCGGGTGAGCGCCAGACCTTCCCGCGCCAGCCGTTCGGCCTCGTCGAGCCGACCCTGATCCACCCGGAGCAGGCTCAACGCCACCAGGCTCGCCGCCACGTCGGGATGCTCCGGGCCGGAGATCGCGCGGCGCCGGTCGAGTGCCCGCTGGAGCAGCGAATCGGCCCGGCCAAACTGTCCCAGCTTCTGGTAGATGCCGCCGAGAGTATGGAACAGTTCGGCCTGGACCCGGGGCTCGCCATCCAGGGATGCGGGCCTCCTGGACGCCGCGATCCACCAGGGTCACGACTCGCAGGCTCTCCGCCGGTCCGACGACCTCATCGCCGCCCTGGAACAGGTCCAGCATGAAGCCCTGGATCCGCTGGGTGCGGGCGGTCTCGGCGAGGGCGGCGTTGCGGGCCGTGGCGAGTCGGACGGTGTAGAAGATCACCAGGCCGATCACCAGCGCGGCGCCGGCGGCGGTCACCGAGACCGCGCGCCAGTTGCGCCGGACGAACTTGCCCAGCCGGTACCCCAGCGTGTCGGGCCGGGCGGCGAGCGGCTCGCCCCGGAGAAAGTGCTCCACGTCCCGGATGAGCGCGTCCACGGTGCGGTACCGGCGGGCCGGATCCTTGTGCATCGCGGTGAGGCAGAGCACGTCGAGATCGGCCCAGGACGAGCCGCCGGTCACGGCGCCGGCGCTTCCCTTGCCGGCCACCTCCGAGGGTCGAGCCGGTTCCTGCTCGGCCAGGGTCCTGGCGATCTCGGCCGGGGTCTGATTGGAGAAGTCGAACGGCAATCGCCCCGCCAGCAGCTCGTACAGGATCACGCCCAGCGAATAGATGTCGGTGTGGATCCCGACCCGCTCGCCGCTGAGCTGCTCGGGCGCCGCGTAGGCCGGGGTCATCAGCCGGAGGCCGGTGCGGGTCTGGTCCGCCGCCATCTCCAGGCTCTCGAGCTGCTTGGCGATGCCGAAGTCGAGCAGCTTCACGCCGCCGTCCTGCCGGACCAGGATATTCGACGGCTTGAGGTCCCGGTGGATGATGGCGTGCTGGTGGGCGTGCTGGACCGCCTCGCACACCGCCCGGAACAGCTCGAGTCGTCCGGGGACGGAGCGGACCCGCATGGCGCAGTAGGCGGTCAGCGGCAGGCCATCCACGTACTCCATGACGAACCACGGCGTGCCGTCCGGCAGGGTGCCGGCGTCGTACAGCCGGGCGATGGACGGGTGATCGAGCTGGGCCAGCGTCCGCTGCTCGCTGGCGAAGCGCTCGCGCCGCGACGGCGACAGCGAGGCGTCCCGCAGGATCTTGACCGCCGCGAAGCTGCCCAGATCCTCGCGCTCGGCGAGGTACACGACGCCCATGCCGCCCTCACCGAGGACCTGGCGTATCCGGTAGGGGCCGAACTGGTGCTGCGGCAGGTCTGCCGCCCGGCCCGGGCTCGATCACCGCGCCGGCCACGTCGGCCAGGCCGCGATCGAGCAGTGAACCGGCGTCGGCGTCGGCGGAGAGCAGCGCCTGCACCTCCGCCAGGAGCGTCGGCGTCCTGGCCGCACTCCCGGGTGAGCCAGGCGAGCCGTTCGTCGGGCGGGAGCTCCAGGGCCTGGTGAAACAGCGCCTGGATGCGGTCCCATGCCGCGGGGTCCATGGTCAAGGGAGGAAGAGGGTCAGGTCGTCTGGCCGGAGCTCGCGGGCCAGCCAGGCCTTGGCGGCCCGCCAGTCGCGCAGCACCGTCGCCTCCGAGACGCCGAGCAGCTCGGCGATCTCGGGGACGTCGAGGCCGCCGAAGAACCGGCTCTCGACCATCATGGCCTGGCGCGGGTTGAGCCGGGCCAGTTCGTCCAGCGCGTCGTTGAGCGCCAGCAACTCGTCGGCCGTCCCGGCTGCGGCATGAAGATCCGCGTCGAAGGTGACGAGCGACGGCTCCATCGCCGCGCTTCTCCGCCTGCCGCCGGCGCGCCGCCTCGATCAGGACCTGGCGCATGGCGCGGGCCGCGATCCGCTTGAAGTGCAGCCGGGACAGCCGGCCGGCATCGGGCAGCCGGGCGAGCTTGAGCCAGGCCTCGTTGACCAGGGCGGTCGGGGTGAGCGTCGGCGCTGGGGTCGCCGCGCTTCACGCTGGAGGCCAGGCGACGGAGCTCCTCGTAGGTGGCGCTGAACAGCTGATCCAGGTCGCGCCGGTCCCACCCCATCCCCGCATCGAGCCCTTCCGGCCCGGGCCCGAGGTTGTCCGGGCTGGTCATGACGGTTTTCCCCGCCTCCCTGCGCAATGCCTGGTGAGCCCCGGACAAGCCCGGCCTGGGTGACCCCGGTGGTCCAAACCTCTGTCAGCCCATGCTATCCAGCGGGAGGCACCGATGCAACAGTCTCTTCGATTCCACGCCTTGACGGCCGTCGTCGCCGCCGCCCTCGTGGCCTGCGGCGGCGGAGGCGACGCGACTGGTCCCGGTGGCGGCGGGAGCGGTTCGGCCGAGATGACCGGTGTCGTCGCCGGCCAGGCCTGGGCCAGTGACGCGAACCGCCTGCAGGTGACGGCCAGCAGTACGCCGGGGTCGCTGATCATTACCGGCGTTCAGGTGGGCTCGGGCAGTGACTACGTCAGTCGTGACCCTCATACTGAGCTTCATCAGCGCTTCCGGCCTCTATCCGATCGGCATCAACATCGGAACGACCCCGGGCGGCAGCGGCACGATCCTGATCAGCGCGGGCGGCACCGTGAGCACATGGTTGACGCCGCTCTCCGGTGCGGCCGGTTCAGTCACGGTCCAGGGCCTCACCAGCACCCGGATCAGCGGCAAGTTCGCGTTCGTCGGCCAGCCGCTCCTGGGCACTGGGCCGTCACAGGACGTCATCAACGGCAGCTTCGATGTGGCGCTGCCGTCCGGGTTCACCCCGGTACGACCGCCAATCGCGGCAGCAACATGATCGCGACCATCGGCGGGTCCCTGTGGTATGGCGCGACCATCGTCGGGGTGGGTGATCTTGCCGCCGGGTCCTTCGTGCTGGGCGGGACCACGACGTTCTACTCCCTCAACCTGGTCACGCAGACCACGGCCGCCATCGGCGATTTCCCCTTCGGGGCCGGGAGCGGCGTCAACGTTCAGTTGTCGCAGCTTGGGGGCACCAACGCCTGGGGCAGCCTCACGGGCGCGAGCGGGACGGTGACCTTCACCTCCCTGGCGGACGGCCGGGCGGTCGGGACGTTCAGCGGCACCCTGGTGCCGATCGGCCCCACCGTCGGAACCATCGCCATCACCAACGGGACCTTTGACGTGCTGGTCCCCTGACCTGGCAACACTCCTCTCAAACAGGAGGCACCATGCGAGTCTACGAAGGAGAAATCGGAGTCGTCGGCCACGGAACGTGGTCTGACGGCGGCGGCGGCGGGAAAACCGTCCTGTCCGTACTCGAGATCGGCGACCAGCAACTCAAGCGGATCGTCCTGCCGGAATTCCTGGCGAACTACCTCACCCCGGGCCAGCGGAGCCGGGTGCTCGTCGGGACCGGACTCTCTCGCGGTCTCATTACCCGTCCGTTTGTGGCGGCGGTCGAAGCCAATGGCAAGAAGTACAAGGTCGACAGCATCCTCATGATGGCGATCCTCAAGATCATTCTGTATTCGATGCTGGCCTTCCCGCTGTGGGCCATCGCATGGCCCCTCGGGCTGCTGGCCTCCGGTGGCGTCGCCGCTTACTACATCAGGGACTACCTGGACCTGAAGCGCTTCTGAGTCGGACGCGGGTGGAGCGTGATCGCAGGTACACCGGGCGGGTGGTGGAACGGAGGGATTCCTCCATTCCGCCACCCGCTACTCTATGTTTTCGGGATCTCGGACCGGTCGCCGGTTGGCAGAGATGAGATAGTGAAGCAGCCTCAATAACTACTTTTCCCTGTCGCGCGATGCCCGATTGGTTGCTCGTCTCGGTGCTCATCCTCTGCTTTCTCGGCGGCCTGGTCCTGTTGCCGTTCGGGCTGCCCGGATTATGGGTCATGGTGCTCGCGCTGATCGCATATGGCGCGTTGACCGATTTCCGCTCCGTCGGAACCGTGACGATGGGCATCGCCGTCGGGCTGGCGGTAATGGGCGAGATCATGGAAGCGTGGGTGGGGTTCCGCTATGCCAAGCGGTACGGTGGGTCGCGACGAGCCGGGTGGGGGGCGCTGATCGGAGGGCTGATCGGGGCGATCGTCGGGGTCCCGATTCCGATCGTCGGCAGCGTGCTGGGATCGTTTGTCGGGGCGTTTGTCGGGGCCGCGGTCTTCGAGTACAGCTGGTCGGCGAGGGCCGGGGGCGCGGTCGGCGCCGGGTGGGGCGCGATCCTGGGTCGCACCTGGGCGGTCGCCATGAAGGTCGCGTTCGGCCTGGTGATCGCGACGATCGGCATCGTGGCCGCACTCCGGGGCTGAGTGGTCTCCCACCGCGACCCGTCTGGGTGAGCGGGCAGACAAGGCAACCCAGGCCCAGACCGACCGTCCCCCTCATGTCGGTGAGGCCACCGCCCGAAAGTGAATAAGAGTAGTCGGAGGTGTTGCCTGGGCTCGCGGGTCATGCGACTTTCCTGATTCTGCTATCGATTGCCGAACAGGTTCGCCACCGGGAAAGGGGCAGGCATGTCACGACTGATTCTCGCCGGACTCGTTCTGATTGCCGGGTCGGCGTGCGGTGGCAAGCAGGCCGAACCGGTTCCAGCCCCCGAGGTCGCCACTGTGGAGCCCGCGGCGCCGGAGACCCTGGTGGTACGCGACACGGTTCGTGTTCGGGATACCGACCTCGATCAGAAGACCGCCCGGCTCGAACTCCAGATCCTGGAGAAGGACGCGCAGATAGAAGAACTGCAGACCCGCCTGGAAGAGGCTCGGGACCAGGTCGTTCGGGCGATGGCCAAGCTCCAGACCGCCTCGTCACGCGCCGAAGCCGCTTCCGGAATGGCGGAGGCGGAACTGGCGATCCAGTCCCGCCAGCGAGCCGGCTCGCAGACCGCGCTGGCGCAGGCGAAGCGGCTGATGGCACAGAGCACCGATGCCTTCAACAAGGGGAACTACGGCGGAGCGCTCTATCTCGCCAACCAGGCAAAGCTCATCGCGACCCCGCCGCGGGCCCTGGCCTCCGGGGGCGATCGCTCCGTCCGGGGCGAAGTGGCCTTTGCCTCGCCCGTCACGCTCAAGCTCAGCTCCCGGAGCAACGTGCGCGAAGGCCCCGGTCCCAATTTCAAGGTCGTGTTTACCTTGAACAGCGGCGCGGTGGTGACGGGGCACTCGCATACGGAAGGCTGGATCCGGATCAGCGACGAAGGCGGCCGGAGCGGTTGGGTCTCGCGCAGCCTGGTGGGGCGGGGAGGGCGCTAGGCGGCTCGCGACTCGGCGACTCGGCGGCTCGGCGGCTCGGCGGCTCGGCGGCTGGTGAGGAGACAAAGGGTGAGTTCCCAGCGGAACTCACCCTTTTACTCGCGATTCGCTACCTTCGCCGCCCTGTCCGCCCTGTCCGCCCTGTCCGCCCTGTCCGCCCTGTCCGCCCTGTCCGCCCTGTCCGCCCTGTCCGCCCTGTCCGCCCTGTCCGCCCTGTCCGCCCTGTCCGCCCTGTCCCCCCTGTCCGCCCTGTCCGCCCTGTCCGTTACGCCCTCACCCGGTCCACCCCGAGATACTGCGACCAGTCCGCCCGCACCACCTGGTCCCGGCCATTCCGCTTGGCGTGATAGAGCGCCGCGTCGGCGCTGGCGATCAGCGACTCGAGGCTGTTGCCGTGCTGTGAGAACTCCGCCGCCCCCACACTGATCGTAACGCTTCCCCCGGTGAGCGGCTCCTCCGCCAGCCGGGCGCGAATCCGCTCGGCAGCTTCGACCGCCTGGCCGATCTCGGTATCCGGCAGGAGCACCAGAAACTCCTCGCCGCCGTACCGGGCGGGACAGTCGACATCGCGCAGTGCGGCCTTGAGCATCGCCGCGACTCTGCGCAGCGCCTCGTCGCCGGCCTGGTGGCCGAACGCGTCGTTGTAGGTCTTGAAATGGTCCACGTCCATCAGGAGAATCGAGAACGCCTGCCTGCTGCGCGACGCCCGGCGCACCTCGGCGTCGAGCGTGGTCATGAGGTGCCGGCGATTGAAGAGTCCGGTCAACGGATCGGTCCGGGACAGGTTCTCCAGCTGGACGTTGGTCTGGCGCAGCTCCTCGTTGGTGTCGTCGAGCCGCTGCCGTCCCTCGCGAAGCCGTGCGACCATGGTGTTGAAGGCCTCGGTGAGTGAGCCGAGCTCGCCACCCGTGACCACCGGCAGGTTCACGTCCAGGTTGCCATCGGCCACCTCCTTCGCGCCGGACGCCAGCCGCTCGATCGGCCGGACCAGGATCAGGCCGAGGGCGTAGGCCAGCAGGCCAAGGAAGAGGAAGGTCCCGGCCAGGAGCGCAAAGGTGAGCTGCCTGAGCCGGGTGATCTGCCCGTAGCCCTCCGATTTCGGCAACTCGGCCACTACCCGCCAGCCGGTGCTGCTGACCGACCGCGCCGTCGCCAGAACCGGGGTCCCCCCGATATCAGTGTAGTCCACGACCGGCTGAGACCCGGCGGCCAGATCCCTGATCGATTCTTCAGGGAGCGAGCCCGCCGGCCGGGCAGGCGTGGACGTTTCCGAGCTGGAGATGAGCGAGCCGTTCGCGGCGATGAGGATCGTCTTGCCACGGCGTCCTTCTGCGGCACGCCTCAGGATCTCGTGTGCGGTCGCGAGATCGAGCCTGGCGGCGAGCATGCCGAGCAGCCGCGTTCCGGGCGGCTGGAGCGGGAGGGCCACGACCACAACGAGACGCTTCCCATCCTCGTCCCATGACGGGGCTCCCAGAATCGGACTCTCCGCCCGTACGTCCGTCCGCCAGCCTGGCGGTAACGAGATCGGCTTGGCCTTCGTCGAGCTGCCGGCGACGGGCCGGCCCTCGGCGTCGAACACCACCAACTGGCGGTAGCCGGCGTAGCGCTCCTGGACGGAGGTGAGGTAGTCCCGGATCCGGCCAGCCGCGGATGCCGCCGTTGCGCCCTTGCCGTGCAGCACGTACCGCAGATTGTCGGTGACTTCGTAGGACCGGGCGAAGACCCGCAGGTCGTAGATCTGCTGCTTGAGCCACAGGTCCAGCTCGTTCGCGGCCTGCGCGCTTACGCCGACCAACTCGGTCGAGATCTTCTCGGTCAGGGCACGCTGGCCCTGGGTAAACGACAGCCACCCGGTGCTGACCGACGGGATCAGCGTCGCCAGGACCGAGAAGGCCAGGATCTTGTTCCGCACCCGATCGAGACGGAAGGTGCGGAGGTGTTTCGAGGTGATGCGTTCCCACGAACTCAAGGTTTGCCTCCCGTAACGGGCTCTCGGCGCGATCTGGTTCGACGGCGGACGCCCGGATCACTGGGTATGGGGGGAAAGACCATGCCAGCGATGGCAGCGGTCGGCTGGGAATTGTCTTGCTCCCGATTGGGTCGGCCACCCAGGCTGTGCTAAGCCCAGTAAGTTGTTGGTATTCAATGTCTTACGTGTCAATTGCGAGGTCAATGAGGCGCGGCGATCGCCCGGGGCTGGAACCCCGGAACGCCGGCAACGCTTCGTGTCTGTGATCCAGGCCCCTCAGACCAGCCCCGCCGCCGTGCATCCTGCGGCGCTACCAGGGCCTCTCCGGCGCCATTCCCAGTATCGGCAGCAAGAACCGGATAGCCACCAATCCGCCCGAAAGCTATCCTCCCCCCATGCTCGAGCTCTCTCTGCCGGACCCGGAAACCGCCTGGCTCGCCGTGAGCCGGCGAGACCACGCCTGGGACGGCCGATTCGTCTACGGGGTGACCAGCACCCGGATTTTCTGCCGGCCGTCCTGCCCGTCACGCCGTCCACGCCAGGACCGGTTTCGGGTGTTCGCCACGCCCAACGATGCGGAGGCCGCGGGGTTTCGGGCCTGCCTGCGCTGTCGACCGGGGAAGGTCGGACCCACGTCGGCGGAATTGGCGGTCCAGCGGGCGTTGGCGTACCTCGACGCGCACCAGGAGGAGCGGGTCCGCCTCGGGGACCTGGCCCGGGTCACAGGCCAGAGTGCGTGGCACCTGCAACGCACGTTTCGGAAGATCGTCGGACTCTCGCCGCGCGAGTACCTCGCCGCTCGCCGGGCCGACCGGCTCCGGGCCGGGCTCCGCGAGGAGGCGTCGGTCAGCCGGGCGAGCTACGAGGCAGGCTTCGGCAGCTCCAGCCGTGTTTACGAGGGTGCCCCGAGGTTCCTCGGCATGACGCCCGGGACGTTCCGCAGAGGAGGAGCAGGTATGGAGATCCGTTACACCGTCGTGGCCTCGCCGTATGGCCGGCTGTTGGTCGCGGCCACCGACCGAGGGGTGTGTGCCGTCATGCTCGGCGAGACCGACACTCAGCTGGTCCGCGATCTCGGCGCCCAGTTTCCCCGGGCGACGCGGAGTCGGGTCGACGAGGGCGATGCCTGGCTGGCCGGGCTGGTGGCGGAGGTGGCCGAAGAGGTGCGCCAGCCCGGACAGGCCGCCGCGATCCCGCTCGACCTCCACGGCACGGCGTTTCAATGGCGGGTGTGGCAAGCGCTGGTGTCGATCCCGCCGGGAGAGACCCGCACCTACTCCGAGCTAGCCCGGACCCTTGGGAAGCCCCGGTCGGTGCGAGCTGTGGCCAGCGCCTGTGCCGCCAACCGGGTTGCTGTGGTCGTGCCCTGCCACCGCGTCATCCGCAACGACGGCTCGCTCGGCGGCTATCGTTGGGGACTGCCTCGGAAGGCCAAACTCCTCGAGGTCGAGTGTCGGGCGGCCGGCTGACCCCTTGCCTCCCGATGGGCCGGGCGGTTGCTTTGCCCGCACCCGTTCCCCATGCCGGGAGTCCCCAATGCTTCGTTCGTCGTTCGCCGTCGTTGGAGGTCTGCTGACGGCGCTCCCCCTCGCCGCCCAGGTCCCCGCTCCCGAGATCCAGATCGCGGGGGCGGTGAGTGCCGCGCCGGAGGCCTTTCGCGCCGGCGCCACGGTCATCGGCTACCGCAATTACCACCGTCTGGTGAAGCTGCGGGACGGCACCAACGAGATGATCTGCCTGGCCGACGACCCCTCCGAAAGCCAGTGGCACGTCGCCTGTTACCATCGCGATCTCGACCCCTTCATGAGCCGGGGTCGCGAGCTCGAGGCAGCGGGCGTGGATCGGAGTGGCCGGGACAGCGTCCGTCTCGCCGATATCAAGTCTGGTGCGCTGCGGATGCCAGATGGTCCCCGCATGCTCTTCAACCTCTACGCGCCGGCCGACAGCGTGGACTCGAAGAGCGGACTGGCCCACGGCGCCGAGGGCCTGCAGGTGGTCTACATCCCCTACGCCACGCCCGAAACGACCGGCCTGCCCGCTCGCCCCGGTGATGGACTGCCGTGGTTGATGTACCCGGGCAAACCGTGGGCGCATATCATGATCATGAGGTAGGAAGGGATGTGAGAAGTGAGAAGTGAGAAGTGAGAAGTGAGACGTGAGAAGTGAGAAGTGAGAAGTGTGGAGTGAGAAGGTCGATGGTGGTCACCAGCCCCGCGAGTCACCATCCCCTTCTCACTTCTCACTTCTCACTCACCTCGTCGGCTTGACCTCCTCCATCGGCACCCATACCCTCCGCGCCATGCTCCCCATCGAACAGGCCTGCTACTGGCTCGCCCGCTTGCCGGCGCGTCAGGTCCGGCCGCTGGTAGGCCGGGCGGAAACCGGGATCGCGATCGTCGGCGCGGGACTCACCGGACTGTGGACCGCGATCTTCCTCAAGGAGCTGGATCCCTCACAATCGATCGCAGTGATCGAGCGCGGCATCGCGGCATCCGGCGCGAGCGGCCGCAACGCCGGCATGCTGTCCGAGACGGTGGACCACAGCCACGGGCTGGCGGTGCAGCACTTCGGGATGAGCGAGGCCCGGCGCCTGGCGGTGCTCGGCGAAACCAACGTGGCGGAGATGATCGCCTTCCTCGCCGACCGCGGCATCGATTGCGAGTTCGAGGCGACCGGCCGGCTGTCGGTGGCCCTCACACCGGCGCATGTCGAGGAGGCCCACCGGAGCGTCGCGCTCGCCGCCGAGCTCGGTGTCAAGACCTTCAGCTGGCTGAGTGCTGAGCATACCCGCGCGGAGCTGCATTCTCCGCTCTATCTGGGGGCCATCGCGGTCAGAGGTGGGGGAATTCTCGATCCGGCCCGGCTGACCGACGGGCTCCGGTGCGAGGCCGAGCGACTCGGTGTGACGGTGTACGAACGCAGCGCTGTCCGATCCATCGCCCTCCGGGGGGCCGGGGTCGCGATCGATGGCGACGGCTTTGCGCTCACGGCCCGACGGGCGGTGCTGGCCACGAGCGCCTACACCCACCAGCTCCTCCCGCGCGTAGCCCAACGGTTCATCCCGCTGTTCGACTACGTCCTGGTGAGCGAACCGTTGAGCGCCGGCCAGTGGGACGCGATCGGCTGGCGCGGGCGCCAGGGTATCACCGATGGCAGGACCTTCTTCAACTACTATCGCCCGACCCGGGACGGGCGGGTGCTCTGGGGCACCAGCGAGGCGGCGTATTATCGGGGCAACCGGGTGGATCCCTCATGCGATCATTCGCCCCGGCACTACGAATCCCTCAAGGCGAGCTGGCGCCGTCACTTTCCCGCGCTGGCCGAGTTGAAGTGGCAATACGCCTGGGGCGGCGCCATCTGCTCGACCACCCGCCTCACGCCGTTCTTCGGCCGGGCGCTCGATGGCAGGGTGTGTTATGGATTGGGTTTCACCGGCCACGGTCTGGGCAGCTCACGGATCGCGGGCCGGATCCTCGCCCATATGGTACTCGACCGGGCCACCGACCTGCTGGATCTGCCACTGGTCACTCGGAAGCCGTTCCCCTACCCGCCGGAACCGCTACGGAGCCTGGCGGTCGCGGCAGTCACCCGGGCGCTCAGAAAGGTGGACGCCGGCGAGCCGCCGGGGTTCATGCTGCGAGTGCTGGATCGGTTGGGGATCGGGTTTTCCTCTTAAGACGGTGGAACGGTGGAACGGGGGAACGGGGGAACGGGGGAGCCTTTGACTGGCGTTGTTGCCTGCCATGGCGGCCTCAGCAAGCTTGGGCCCCGTTCTCCCGTTCTCCCGTTCTCCCGTTCTCCCGTTCTCCCGTTCTCCCGTTCTCCCGTTCTCCCGTTCTCCCGTTCTCCCGTTCTCCCGTTCCCCGTTCCCCGTTCCCCGTTCCCCGTTCCCCCGTTCCCCCGTTCCACCGTTCCACCGTTCTCCGTCCTACCGCCCCACCTTCCCCAACGCGACATCCAGCACCTCCAGGGCAAAATCTACGTCCTGCGCCGTGATGCACATCGGCGGCTTGATGCGAAGGGTGTTGCCCTCGAGCCCGCCCTTGCCGAGGAGGACACCCATCTCCCGGGCGTACTCCATGACCTCCAGCGTTTCCTGTTTCGCCGGCTCCTTGGTCCCGCGGTCCCGGACCATCTCCACGCCGAGCATCAGCCCCATGCCGCGCACGTCTCCGACCAGGCGATGGCGCCGCTCCAGCGCCTCGAGTCCCGCCTTGAACCGCCCACCGACCGTCTGCGCGTTGGCCTGAAGCCCGTCCTCGTCGATGGTCTCCAGCACGGCCAGGCCGGCCGCCATGCTGACCGGGTTCCCGCCAAAGGTGTTGAAATGGATCCGCTGAGTCAGCTTCTCGGCGATCTCCCGCCGGGTGGTGACCGCGCCGAGCGGCGCGCCGTTCCCGATGCCCTTGGCCATGGTGACGATGTCGGGCACCACTCCGTAGTGCTGGAAACCCCAGTAATGAGTCCCGGTCCGGCCAAACCCGGTCTGGACTTCGTCGGCGATGCAGAGCGCGCCGTGGGCCCGGGCGATGGCGTAGGCTTCGCGCAGGTAGTTCGGTGCTCCCTGGGTCACCCCGCCGACGCCCTGGATCGACTCGGCCACGAAGGCCGCGATCTGGCCCGGCGTGGAGTAACGGATGATCTCCCGGATCTCGTTGGCGCTCGCCGTGGCGATTTGCTCCGGTGTGCCGGTGAACGGGCTCCGGTACGGGTCGGGTGAGATCGCGTGATGCACCCCGCTGTTGATCTGCTGAGGGTACTTCCAGGTATGGTGCGAGGTCAGCGGCATCGTGGCCGTCGAGCCGCCGTGGTAACTGTTGCGCACCGCGATCACGTCCTGGTTCCCGGTGTAGGCCCGGGCCAGCAGCATCGCCAGGTCATTGGCCTCGCTGCCGCTGTTCACGAAATAGGTCACGTCGAGCCCGGCCGGCATCTTGGACGCCAGCTTCTGGGCCAGCCGGGCGAAGTTGGGGTGCAGGTAGATCGTCGTGGTGTGGGCCAGCCGGCTCAGCTGCTCCTGCATCGCCCGGGTGACCCGGGGATGGCAGTGACCGACCGACACCGTCACGATGCCGGCGAAGAGATCGAGGTACCGGCGCCCGGTCTCGTCGAACAGGTACTGCATGTGCCCTTCGACGATCATCAGCGGTTCGCGGTACAGCGTGAAGATCGCCGGGTTGGTGTACTGCTTCCGGAGGGCCAGCACCTCCGCCTTCGAGGGACCGGAGTACGGCATCGGCGTGTGCGGGCACGGCGGCATCACGGGAGTGGTCGTGGCGGTGGTGGTCATGGCCCGTTGCTGATCTCGAGTTTTCGGTTTGGAGTGCCCAGTGCCCAGTGCCCAGTGCCCAGGAGTGGTCTCATGTTTCGCGCCTAACGCCTAACGCCTAACACCTGACGCCTGACGCCTGACAGCTCCTACCTCGCCATCCAGTTGGTCCCCGCCTCACGATTCCACTTGGTGGTGATCTTCTTGGTCTTGGTCCAGAACTCGATGCTGCTCCTGCCGGTGATGTCGCCGGCGCCGAAGCGCGAGTCGTTCCAGCCGCCGAACCCGAACGGCTCGCGGGGCACCGGCACGCCGACGTTGACGCCGACCATCCCGGCGCTGGCCCGCTCGATCGCGATCCGGGCGGCCCCGCCCGATTCGGTGAAGATCGAGGCCGCATTGCCGTAGGGCGAGGCATTCTCGATCGCCAGCGCTTCGTCCAGATCGCCGGTGCGCACCACGGCGAGGACCGGCCCGAAGACCTCCTCCTGGGCGAGCTTCATCTCGGGCCGCACCTGGTCGATCACCGTCGGCCCCACGTACCAGCCGCTCTCCTTCCCCCGGACCACGGCGCCCCGCCCGTCGACCAGCACCCGCGCACCGGCCTTTTCGGCCTCGGTGATGTAACTCTCGATGCGGGTCTTGGCCTGGCTGGTGATCACCGGGCCCACGTCCCGGCCGGTGACCATGCCCCGGGCCAGTTCCGCCAGCCGGTTCACGATGTGGTCGGTGCTGGAGACCGCCACCATGACGCTGGCGGCCATGCAGCGCTGGCCGCTGCACCCGGCCATCGCGGCCAGCACCCCTCCCGAGGCCATCTCGGGATCGGCGTCGGGCATCACGATGACGTGGTTCTTCGCCCCGCCGAGGCACAGGGCCCGCTTGAGATTCCCGGTCGCCCGGCGGTAGACCTCTTTGGCGACCCGGGTGGAGCCGACGAAAGTGACGGCCTCGATGCCGGAGTGATCGCACAGCGCCTCGACCACGGTCCGGTCACCGTGCACGATGTTGAACACCCCGTCCGGCAACCCCGCCTCCTTGAGCAGCTCGGCGATCCGCCCGGCGGAAAGCGGCACCAGCTCGGAGGGCTTGAGGATGAAAGTGTTGCCCAGCGCTATCGCGTTGGGGATCGTCCAATGGGGGACCATCGACGGGAAGTTGAACGGATTGACGGCCGCCACTACGCCCAGCGGGTGGCGCTCCACCCGGCAATCGACGCCCCGACTCACCTCCAGCACTTCCCCGGCGATGAGCTGCGGCATCGAGCAGGCGAATTCGGTGAGTTCGATCGCCTTGAGGATCTCCGCTTCGGCCTCCGACCGCACCTTGCCATGTTCCTCGGTGATCACATCGGTCAGCTCGGCCTGGTGCTGGTGCAGCAACGTCTTGTAGCGGAAAAAGACCTGCACCCGCTCCTTCACCGGCGTGCCGGACCAGCCGGGAAAGGCCTGGCGGGCGGCGGCGACGGCCGCATCGACCGTCGCCGCGTCGCCGAGGGGGACGCGCGAGATGGTCGATCCATCGGCGGGATTGTGAACATCGAGAAAGCGAGGGCCGCCGGCCACGAATCGGCCCCCGATGTAGTGGCGGACGTCGGGGTACTTCACGGCATCACCTGCTCCCGGTGGGATCACGCTGTGCGTGCTCGGGGAGTCTCGCCGTCCCCCACCGGCTTGTCAATCGCTTCATTCGGGTCTCGGCGCCGATACTACCCTGGTCCGGCGTGAGTGGCGCGGCGCTTGCCCGCGAGCTGGGAGGATGCGGGAGTGGCGATTTCGACCAACCTTCTAAACGCAGGACCGGCTTATGGATAGCCTTCACGCGTCCGCCAAGGCGATGGACCGCCCGAGGCAGCGCGCATGGCATTTCTCCCGGGCTCTCGTCATTGGCGGGAGCTTGATCGTGGGCTGCACCTCGACCGCCAAGGATCCCGCCGGGCCCGATCCCGGCCCCCCGGCCATCGTCGCCGCCGCGAGCGCTACATCACAGACCGGCGGGGCGGGGCAGCCAGTGGGGAGCCGGCCATCGGTCCTGGTGACCGACGCCGACGGCATCAGCGTGCCTGGCGTCCAGGTGGTATTCAACCTGACGGCCGGCGGCGGATCGTTCGCCGGCGGTACCCAGACGACCAACGGCAGCGGGATCGCCATAGTGGGCAGCTGGACCCTCGGCGCTGTCGCTGGTTCGAACACCATGACCGCAACCGTCAGTGGCCTGGCCGGGAGTCCGGTCACGTTCAACGCCACCGGCGGAGCCGTCAGCTCGAATTTCGATATTCTCGTCACCTACCTTACCGGGACTCCCACCGGCGCAGCACTGGCCGCCTTCCAGGCGGCGGAGCAGAAGTGGGAACGGGTAATCATCGGCGACGTACCCGACTGGAATTTTGGAGCCGGGCCGGGGTCGGGGATTCCCGCGGGCACTTGCGATCCGCAGCAGCCCGCCCGCACCACCGGTATTCTCGACGACGTCGAAATCATGGTCGTGCTCGACTCGATCGACGGGCCCTTCGGCATCCTGGGCCAGGCCGGGCCGTGCGCCTCCCGGCCGGCCGGCTCCAACTCCTACACGATCCTGGGCGTGATGATCTTCGACACCGCCGATGTGGCTCGACTCCAGGTTCAGGGGAAGCTCAACGCGACCATCCTGCACGAGATGGGTCACGTGCTCGGTTTCGGGACGCACTGGGAGGGGGCACCGTTCAATCTCCTGACCGGTGCCGGCACCGGCAACCCGCGCTTCACCGGCCAGAACGCGGTCGCCGCGTTCACCACGCTCAATAACGGGACCGGCACGACGGTGCCGGTCGACAACAGCGGGGTTCCGGGGACTGCCGACGCCCACTGGCGCGAAGGCCCGGCGCCCAGCTTCGGCAGCGAGCTGATGACCGGCACCTTGAGTGGCACCTCGCAGCCGATGAGCGCCACCACCATCCGGTCGATGCAGGACCTGGCGTACCAGGTCAACGTGGGCGAGGCCGATCCGTTTGACTACACCAACCCGGGATCGCTCCGGCAGAACCTGGCCGCTCCGCCGGAACGGCTGGTGAACGACATCCTGCGCCGACCACGCTACACCTTCGGTCCGAACGGCCTGATGGCGATCCCGATGCAGCGCTGATCGGACCCTCCGACGGGTGCGGTTGACACCAGGAATGCGGGCGGGGGACTCCCCCGCCCGCCTGTTTTCCGGACGGTTTGAGCCGTTTTGCAGCCTCCTCACTGGTCGATTGTGGCCCGGGTCACCGCCGATCCGATCGTCCCGTTGCACCTTCAGCCACAAGCATTTGTCCCGTTCCGCGTCACCAACAGAAGGTCGGAGTCACTATGCGCTGGATGCTGCGCGCGGCGCTGATCGCGTCCGTGCTGGTCATGGGTTCTACCGAGTTGTCGGCGCAGCGCGCCGCCGCGCGCCGCGGGGTCTGGTTCGGCGCCGGCCTGGGCATGGGCTCGGCCCGGCTCTCCTGCACGATCTGCCGGGCGGGACGGGACGGCGGGACCTCGGGATACCTCCGGGTGGGCGCCACGCTCACGCCGCGGTTCCTGCTGGGTGCCGAGACCACGTTGTGGTACCACAGCGAGAACGACATCAACTTTCTGCTCGGTTCGGTTTTCGCCGTGGTGTACCTCTACCCCATGAACAACAGCGGTTTCTACATCAAGACCGGTCTGGGCGTGGCCCAGTACTCGGCCAAGGACCCGAACGACAAGATCTCGACCCAGGCGATCGCCGGTCAGGTCGGTGTCGGGTACGAGGTGCTGGTGGCCCGGAATCTGTCGATCGTGCCGTTCGCGAATTTCCAGGGCACGGCGGGGGCCGACGTGCGGTTCAACAACACCGTCTCGGACCTCTCGGCCAACACCAGTCTCATTCAGGTGGGGTTGGGCATCACGATGCACTAACGGGGTGTCCACCCCAGGCTCTTTATGGAGGCGAACATGACGTTATTCCGTCGCGTGGCCGGTCGTACCGTGGCTGGCCTGCTGATTCCGTCCACCGTGCTGCTCGCCGGCTGTGGCGATGCCGGCTATACCGGCGTCGGGCCGATCCAGGAGACCGGGCCGGCGGTGCAATACAACATCTGGGTTCCGGGCCCCGGAGATACCTGCACCCCGGAAATCCACAACCGCTACTCGGTCGTGGGTCCGGACGGCAAGCGGTACAATACCTGGCACCCGCCGGTCGATCCCGGCACCGGGTGCAGCTTCGGTCACGAGCACGGCCGGGACCCGCGCGGTTCCGATCTCTACGGCCGGGTCGGGCCCATGCCCTTCGGTCTGGCCAACGAGGCGCTGGAGACCTGGGATCCCCAGAATCCGCGGCGTGAGGACCATTTCGGCCACAAGATCGACTGGCAGAACAACATCGAGTTCGTCCGCGAAGACGGCGTGACCGGGGCCATTTTCAGCGTGCGCTGCGACCTGCTGGCCAAGCTGCACCAGGGCACCCACTCGAAGGACGCCTTCACCAACAACCTGCACGAGATCGTGTATCACCTCGAGTGCACCGACGGCGCCGAAATGCACATCACCATGATGAGCGCCATCGGCACGCCGGGCGGGTTCACCCGTACCTGCGACGGCCAGCGGATCGAGGTGGGCACGGCGGTGCCGGCCAATTCACGCAACGGCGGTGGGCAGCGGATCATCCCCGACCGCGCCTGCGTGGACCAGTTCATGCACGTCGGCGCCGGCCAGCGGGCCAATTACGATCAAGCGCTGCACGAGAGCTGGCAGACCTCCAACAGCATCCGCACGGAAAGCGGGCGCAACGTGGCCCACTTCGACCCGTACTTCCAGGTGTTTCTCCCCAGCCGGTTCCACGATCCGGCCGCGCCCCTGGTCACCGGTCGTCCCATCGCCGAGTGCGATGTGATGAATCCCAACCGCGACCGGCCCAACAACGACCTGTGCGACCTGTCCACCAACGACGGGGCCGTGAGCGGCCTCACCTTTGACGACGCCCGCTCGCGGTTCAACGGCGTCCGGCGGTTCATCGACGTCAATAACAACGATCTCGACAACAAGGACGGACCCGAGGTCTGGTACTCCGACCCATTCGGCCGGAACGCGCGGAAGGATCCGTTCCCGGGCTCGGTCCGGCAGTGGATCGCCAAGGTCAAGAACGATTACGGGTTCAACGTCAACGGTCCGGCGATCGGCTCCGACCGCGACTACGGTCACGCCACGGTGCACGCCCCGAACTGACCGGCCGGCGAAGCCGGCCGGTCATCCCGAGCGCAGCGAGGGATCTCCCGGGAGTTGGAAGTCCGCTGATGGACGAGTGCACGAATGCCGCCGCGCTAGCCCCCGGCCCGGCGGCATTCGTCATCCACGATTCAGCGATTCGCTCAATCCCCCCATCTCCCCATCCCCCATTCCGCCATTCCGCCATTCCGCCATTCCGCCATCCCCCCATCCCCCATCCCCAATCCCCCAATCCCCCAATCCCCCATTCATCAATACCTCGACAACGGCACATCCCCGTTGGGGACGTTCCCGAGGTATAAGAGCACGTCCCGCCCGCGGTACCCTGGCGCGCTCACCCGGACCGCCTGGCTCCGGCACTGACTCACCAGGCTCCGGTCGAAGACCAGCCGATACCGACCCGTGCCGTCACTGAAGGTGCCGTAGGGCGTTCCCAGAATCTGCAGGCGAGCGCCGGCCAGCGGATCACCGGTGCGTTCGTTGTAGATCCGGCCCGCCACGGCTGCCATGCCGGGTGGGAGGGAATCCTCGGGATTGGGCGGAGGGAGGGTGCAACCGCGGGAGTTCAGCTCCACCGGCGTCTCCCACGGGCGGTTGTCGCGCTGTCCGGCGAGCGGGCCGAGCTTGCTCGAGGGGCGCCCGAAGATCCGGCGGGCTTCGGACTCGAGCGCGGGCTGGGCGTTCGAGGCGGTAGTGGTGGGCGCGGCGATGGCCGGCGGCGGAGCGGGGATAGCCTCCTCCTCGGCCTGGTCCGATTCGCCCGGGTCGGGTCGGAACGCCTCCACCCGCGGGGTGTTCGGCGCCGAGTTGGGCTCCTCCTCGGGCGCCCGACTGAGCTGGGCGGTAGTTCCGGGGGTCTGGTCCGGCCCCTCGGTCAGCGGTGTCGGTGGCGGAATCTCGGGCGGCGCGGCTCGTGGGGTTGGCGTGGGGCGGGGAGGCGCGAAGACCAGCTGCACCGGCCGGATTTCGGGGCGGCCCCGATCGGGACCGGCATCGGCTGGCCGCGTTGCCTGGTGGATCAGGAACGCCAGCAGCAAGGCGTGCAGGACGATGCTGGTGGCCGTCCCGAGACGGACCCGCCGTCCTTTGGCGCGGGTTGGGAGAGTGGTGGAGTACTGCGTGACGCGCGTGCATCGGCCAGCGGCTCCCGGGATCAGCGGGCCAGGGCGCGCTTGAGGATCTTCCCCGACCCGGTCTTCGGCAGTTCCGCGAGGAACCGGATGTGGCGGGGAAGCTTGAAGGCGGCGAGTCGCGCACGGCAGAACGTCACCAGCTCCTCCACGGAAAGCGTCATGCCCGGGCGGGTCACGACCGCCGCGGTCACCGCCTCGCCCCAGACCGGGTCGGGGCTGCCGAATACCGCCGCCTCCAGCACCGCGGGGTGCTGGTAGAGGACGTATTCCACTTCAATCGAATACACCTTTTCGCCGCCGGTGATGATCATGTCCTTCTTCCGGTCGACGATGGTCAGATAGCCCTCCGGGTCGACCACCGCCAGGTCGCCGGTCCGAAGCCAGCCGTCGGACGTGAACGCCGCGGCGGTATCCTCGGGACGGTTCCAGTAGCCCGGGGTGACGGTTTCGCCCCGAACCTGGATCTCGCCCACCTCGCGTTCGTCCGCGGCGACTGGTCGGCCCTCCTCGTCTACCACCCGCAGATCGACGGCGCGGAACCGGCGGCCGGTCTTCGCCCGGTAGCGGAGCTGCTCCTCGGCCGAGAGCCGGCGCAGCCGCTCGGTGAGGAGACTCAGGGTGAGATAGGGGCTGGTTTCGGTCATGCCATAGGTCTGAACGTACTCGCAGCCGAACGTCTCGACGATGGCTCGCACCACCGCCGGAGCGATCGGGGCCCCGCCACTCAACAGCATGCGCAGGCTGGAATAGTCGAACCCGCTCCGCTCCTCGTGCTTCACCATGAGATTGAGCATCGTGGGGACCAGGTTGGTCACCGTGACGCGCTCCCGCTCGAAGGTGGCCAGCGTCTCCCGTGGGTCGAATCTGGGCAACATGACGTGCCGCCCGCCGACCCAGGTAATCGCGAAGCTGGCCCAGGCGTCGGCCAGGTGGAACATCGGCGCCACATGGGCCCAGACATCGCGGTCGGTGAGGTCGAGTTCGGCCACTGCAGCCAGGGCGTGCACCCTCACGTTCCGGTGGGTGAGCATGACCCCCTTGGGCCGGCCGGTCGTCCCGCTGGTGTAGTACAGATGCGCGACATCGTCCGGGCGGGGCACAGCCGGGACGAACTCGTCGCCGCCGGCTCCTTCGGGATACGCGTCCACTGGGGCGGTCGTTGGTGACGGAAATGCGCCTCCGGTGGAGACGATGACTCTGACCTGAGGGCTTCGGGACAGGATGCCGGTGGCCAGCGAAGCGAGGCTCGGGTCCACCACTATGGCGGCCGCGCCACAGTCCGCCAGGATGGAAACCAGCTCGTCGGAGTGCAGGCGGGGGTTGAGGGGGACGGAGATGGCGCCCAATCCGGCCACCGCGAAGTACCCCTCGAGGAAGGCCAGCGAGTTAGGCGCAAGTATTGCGGCCCTATCTCCTTGGGCCACGCCCCGCCACCTGAGGTGGAGCGCCAGGGTATCGACCCGTCTGCCGAGGTCCCGGTAGGAGACTCGCCGCCCGCCGTCCACCACCGCGAGAGCATCTGGGTGGAGCAGGCGGGCGCGTTCGAGGATGGTCCAGAGGCTCATCCTCGTCTCAGTATGTCGTGCTCCAGTCTACCTTTGCGGCGCGGCGGCAGCGCACGCACATCATGGAGTCCGGACGGCCCTCGAACTCCTGACGGCCGGTGCAGTCCGGACAGACCGCGTAGGTGGTCACCAGCTTGGGGCCGCTCAGGGTGGGGCGCATGACGCCGGTGCGGACCACCACGCTCCATTCGGTCGGGCGGTCGGGACGAAGACGCACTTCGTCATGCTTGAGATGCAGGCGTTGCTGATCGACTTCGACCACGACGCCGTCGTCACGGTCGTCGATGACCGGGTACCACGCGCCGCGTCGAAGCACGTCTGCCATGCCCGGTGCGCCGGTCGCCCACCCTCGGATGGTGGCGGTCTCGCCGGAGCGGCGAACTGGAGGGGTGCTCATAACCCCTCTACTATATGCTATCTGCGGTCCGGTTGCACCCTCCCCTGGTCCGGACCCTGCGGCCCCGAGTAGTAACTGGTAGATTGGCATATGGCATCCACCGTTTCCACCCGGGCGACAGCAAACCGACAGCTCGCGGACCTGCTCCTTGGTCTGGCGGGTCTGATGCAGCGAATGCGGATGCTCCCGGCGGGGCATCCGCTGATTGGCGCCAGCGCGACGGTGGTCGAGCGCGCGCTCGAGGCCGCGCTCACCGGACGGGAGCACCTGATCGTCGAAGTCGGGCCGGTGCACCTGTCCGTCGGGGGAATGGAAACCAACCCCGAGTTCGAGCCGCTGCGCGACCTGGCCATCCATTTGCGCGAATCGGGCGTGAGCGCGCTGGAGTTCCGGCCGGGCGTCTCCGGCGACGAATTGCTGGCGCTTTTCGGGGAGCTCGCCGGGACCCCCGGTGCCGTCACCGATTGGCCCATCACCCCCGGCATCGGGCTCAGGACCACTGCTCCGCCTACTCAGCCCGGCACCGACCCGTGGCTGCCCCTCGAGCGTCTCATCCTCAACGAGCCCGGCCTGACCGAGCCGGCGCGCGATCCAGACGAGCTGGCCTTCGCCCTCGAGGTGCTGAGCACCGATCCCGAGCGCGATGCCCGGATCCTCGAGCACCTCACCGAGGTGGCCCGCGCGGCGGCCAGCGAACCCGGAGAGCGCGATCTGCTGGCCCGGCTGCTGCGCGCCATTCCGGTCGCGACTCTCCGCCGTCTGCTGGCGCCGAAGGTGGCTCACCCGGCCCAAGGGGCGTTCCTGCGAGAAGCGGCGGGCCAGGTCCCGGCGGCCGTGCTGCTCCGCCTGCTCGAGGCCGCGGCTCAGGGCCGGGAGGAACAGCTCTCGCCGGCCGCGTTGCACGTCCTGGCCCGCCTGGCGCGCCGGGCCGAAACCGCGGAAGGCGGCGCCGCCCGCCGGGCGCTTTCGCTCGAGCTGACGCGCCTGGTACCCTCATCCGGCCACGAGACGCCGGTCGCCGCGTTGCGGCTGGTCCCCGAGCCTGAGCGCGTCCTGAAACTCGCCCTCGAGGGCGGCATTCTGGAACCTGGCACCATGCTCGCCGCCGATCGGATGATCGCGCGGCACCAGGTCGCGCCATTGCTCGCCCTGCTCGAGACGGTGCCCAAGCAGGATCCGATCGCCCAGGCGCTGCGGGCCCGGCTGTATCATCCCGAGACTGTCCGCATCCTGGTCGCCGCGTCGCCAGTCGATCTCGAGGCCCTCGACCGGCTGATCCCGGCCACCGGCCTCGAGGCGGCGCCAGCGCTGCTCGAAGCCCTGGCCGAATCCAAGGAGCGCCGGGTCCGGCTTCGGCTGCTCGACCTGCTGGCCCGCTACGGCGCGGCCGTCGGTCCGCTGGTCGTGGAGCGACTCGATGGCGTGCCGTGGTATGTCGAGCGCAACCTGCTCGCGCTGCTGCTTCGGCTGCCCGACGTACCGCAGGGTTTCTCTCCCGACGGCCTGCTGCACCACCGCGACCCCCGGGTGCGGCACGAGGCGATCGCCCTGGCCATCGCCGATCCTGAGATCCGGGACCGGGGCCTGGCCGAGGCGCTCGACAGCACCTACGAGCCGACCCTGCGGCTGGGTCTGACCTCGCTGGCCGAGCGCTGCACGCCCGAGTTCGTGCCCCGGCTGATCAATCGCGCGGCCGAGGAAACGCTCGATCTGGAGCTCCGGATCCTGGCGGTGAGCGCCTTGGCCTCGGTGAGCGACCCGGTGGTCCTGCGGGTGCTCCGGCGGCTGGTCGTCGCCCACGGCATCACGGCCCTGGGCCGGCTCGCCCCCAAGAGCGAGTTGATGCTGGCCGCGCTCCGCGGGCTGGCCACCCACTGGCACGGCCACCCCAAGGTGCTGCAATTGCTCGAGACGGCCAGCCAATCCAAGGATCTCGAGATCCGCGACGCGGCCCGACCCCCGGCCCGGCGTTCCTCGGGCGGCTATTCCAACAGGTTGCGCACCTCATGAGCGGCCCGGCCTCCTTCCTCCGGGCGCTCGGACATGCGCTCGATCTCCGCCAGCGAGGACGGGCCGACATGAACCTGCGCCGGGCGGCGGACGATGCCTGCTGCGCCGCCGTCGGCGACCTGCTCGCGGGGAATACCCGGCCGCTGTTCTACTTCTCCCCCGCCGGCGTGAGCTATGGCTCGCTGCCTCTGGCGGAGTTCGATGGCTGGCACTGGACCATGAAGCTCGTTGTGCTGGGCATCGAACGGCTCGAGCTCCGGGCCCTCCCTGACCCGCTCGCGCTCGGCGCCTTCCTGGACCACCTGGCCGCCTTCGTCCCCGACACCCGGCTCACCTCCCGGCTGGCCCCGCACGGCCTCACGGTCGGGCCGGCGATCCCCGACCCGGGGATGGACGGCGAGGAGCCCTATCCGCTGGCCGAGGAGCTTACCGTGATGCGGCAGGTCTTTGGATCCGTGTCACGGGGTGAGCGAATCTCGCTGGGGGACGTGCACGCGGTGGTGGCCTCGCTCGGCGCCGTGGTCTCCGAGCATGACGATCCGGCCCTGCCGCTGTTCCTGGTCGAAAGCCGGGAATCCTACCAGCCGGCCCACGCGATCAACTCCGCGCTGCTGGCATTGGTCGTGGCCGACGCCCTGGGCCTGGGCGTGGACGAACGCCGCGAATGTGGGCTGGCCGCCCTGCTCCACGACGTCGGCATGGCGCGCCTGCCCCTGGACATGCTGGCCATCGACCGGTTCACCTCCCAGGACCGGGTTCGAGTGCGAAGCCATCCCCTCGAAGGCGCCCGCTTGCTGCTTCGGCAGAGCGAAGTCCTCGAGGGTCCCGCCGTGGTCTGCTACGAGCATCACCTCCGCAGCGATGGCAGCGGCTACCCCAGGCTCAGCTACCCTCGTGAGCCCCACCTGTTGAGCCGGGTCGTCGCCATCTGCGATGCCTTCGACGCCCTGCTCGCCCCCCGCCCGGACCGGCAGGCGCTCGATCCCGCCGGTGCGCTGGTCGAGCTCGAGCGCAACGCCGGGACCCAGTTCGATCCCAAGATCGTCTCCGCGTTCAGCGAGATGATCATGCGGTCGGCTGGCTGCGGGGGACTCTCCTTGACATTACGAGCGAATTAGTCGTATTTCTCCCCGTAACCCCGATGGACTCCCAGACCGGCGAACGGCGTCCCGGGGGGGAGCGTCTGCCCATCGGCCTCCCGCCGTTCACCTCCCATCAGTAAAAGAGGCACCCCCGCACGGGGCAGCGAGGTACCTATGACCACCACCAAGGCCGTTCCCGCCATCGTTCCAGTTGCCAGCCGCGGTTACGCCCAACCGGATGTTCTGGTATCGATCGAGTGGGTCGCGGCCCATCTCAAGGATCCCAACCTGCGTCTCATCGAATCGGATGAGGACCTGCTGCTGTACGAGACCGGACACATCCCGGGGGCCATCAAGATCGACTGGGTGACCGATCTGAACGATGCGGTGACCCGCGACTATGTCGACCGCCAGCAGCTGCAGAAGCTGCTCCGCGCCAAGGGGATCAACCAGGACTCGACCATCGTCTTCTATGGCGACAAGAACAACTGGTGGGCCGCCTACGCCTTCTGGGTGTTCCGGCTGTTCGGGCTCGAGCGGCTCAAACTGATGGACGGCGGACGGGCCCGCTGGGTGGAAGAGGGCCGCGCGCTCACCACCGACGTTCCCAAGTACCCGGCCGGTAACATCGAGGTCGGTGAGCGTAACGATGCCGTGATCCGGGCCTTTCGTGAGGAGGTGCTGGGCCACGTGGGGCGCCGGGGGCAGCTGGTCGATGTGCGCAGTCCGGAGGAGTATCGCGGCGAGCGGCTCCACATGCCCGACTACCCCAACGAAGGGGCCCTGCGGGGGGGCCACATCCCGGGGGCGAAGAGCATCCCCTGGGCGCGGGCGGTCGATCCCGACACCCACACCTTCCGTCCGGCCAGCGAGCTCAGGAAGCTGTACGTCGAAGAGCAGGGCCTCGATCCCAAGGGCGATACGATCGCGTACTGCCGGATCGGCGAGCGCTCCTCCCATACCTGGTTCGCGCTCACCTACCTGCTCGGCTTCCGCAACGTCCGTAACTACGATGGTTCCTGGACGGAGTGGGGGAACGCGGTGAGGATGCCGATTGAGAGATGATCGGTGGAAGTTGAGGGGCGGAGGAGGTGAAAGGTGAAAGGTGAAGGGTGAAGCGGACTCACCCTTTCGTTCACCTTTCACCCTTCACCCCCAACAACCCCGGCAGCACCTCCCCCGCTGTCCCGGTGAGTCTCACCGTCGCCAGGTCATCGAACACCGTTTCCCCCGGATCCACGACGATCAGCGCTCGGCCTCCCCGTGCCACGGCCCGGGCGAACCCCGCCGCCGGGTAGACCACACCGGCGGTGCCAACCACCAGGCAGGCATCCGCCGTCTCCGAGGCCTCGATGGCCAGCCGGAGGGCGGCCTCCGGCAGCGACTCCCCGAACCAGACCACGTCGGGGCGCAGCAGGCCCCGGCAGCCGACGCACCGCGGCAGGGTGTCGACCGAGGAGGCGTCTACCGGCGCCGTATCCTCGACCCGCCGGCCGCACCCGGTGCAGCGTGAATGGGCGATCGACCCGTGCAGCCGCACCGGACAGGCGGATGCCGCCCGATCGCCGCCGACTTCGACAGCGGCGCGCTCGTGCAAGGTGTCGACGTTCTGGGTGACGAGGGTGACGCCCTGGCGACGGAGCATCCAGGCGGCGAGCGCCCGGTGACCGGCGTTGGGCTGGCATTGAGCGACCATCGTGCGCCGCCAGCCATACCATTCCCACACCAGCCGGGGATCCCGGGCGAACGCCTCGGGTGTCGCCAGGTCCTCGGGCCGGAAGCTCTGCCAGAGTCCGTGAGGCCCGCGGAAGGTCGGCACGCCCGATTCGGCCGAGATGCCGGCGCCGGTCAGCACCAGGATACGTGCGGCGTGGTCGAGCAGGGCCGCCGCCTCCCGGTCGCCGGTCAAGGGCCCGTCTTAGGGCTGGGCGGGCTGGGCCAGCTCCCGCGCCATCCGCTTGACCCGCCCGACCACGGCGGTCAGCCCGCTCAAGCGGGTCATCCCGATGGCGGCGGTCAAGCCCAGGCGGTCGAGGAGATCACCCGGCAGGTCGGCGATTTCCTCGGGCGAGGCGCCGTGGATTCCCCTGGCGATGAGCGAGACGAAACCGCGCACCGTCGGCGCTTCGCGGGGGGCGTCGGCGTGCAGCACCAGGCCCTCGCCCTCGCGCTCCAGGAACAGGAACACCGGAGACTGGCATTCCGGCACCAGGTTGACCCCCCGGTCCCGGGCCACGTGAAAGCGGTCGGGCAGCTCCGGGAGCTTCCGGCTGTAGTCGAGCAGCAACTCGAGACGGGTCTGCTTGTCGGAGCCCTGGAACCGACGAAGGATCTTGTCGAAGGCTTCGGTCATGCCGGAATTTAGTCGGCTAGTCGGCTAGGCGGCTCGGCGGCTCGGCGGCACGAGGCTGGGTGGGCAGCAACCGACGATTGCTGCCTCCCACAAGAACCAGCCACGCGCTATTGCTTGCCGAGCCGCCGAGCCCCGATCTACTTCTTCGCCAGCGCTCCTCCCAACTTCCCGGAAGCGAAGCCGAACAGGGCGCCGATAACCATCGACACGCCGACCGCGGCCAGGGAATTCTGGAAGCTGGCCGACGTCAGGCTCTCCTTGGTCAACGCGCCGGAGGTGCCGAGCAGGAAGGCGAAGGTCGAGGCATAGCCGTAGACGCTTGCCGGGATGCTCGATAACGCCTTGGCGTGGGCGGCGAGACACAGAACCAGCACCGTCACGCCCACCACGATTCCGGCCCACACTGCCCCGCCCGGAGTGGAGAGCAACACCATCGCCGCGATCCAGGCGATCACGGCCCCGAACAGGTTGCCCACGATGGTGTTCTTGAGCGCCTCGTTGTTCCCGCCGCTGTGGAAATAGCAGGCCCAGGCGATGAACGCCGCCCAGATGAGGAGCCCTGGGACGTTCAGGAAGATCGTCGTGGCGATCCCTCCTAACACGCCGATGCTCAGCGACAACGCGACCAGCTGTGACATGGTTCTGCCCTCCAGGTAAGTGGATGGGTGAAGAAACCGCGGTCCTCTGGTGGTGCGCCTGATTCTTTTCGCGTGATGGTGGCACGAATGCGCGGTCCGTCGGTGGCGGCGCGCAGTGCCGGGGGAGCTTGGTGGAGCGGGACGGAAATACGGGCCGGAAGGCCGCTTGTCAAGGGTCTACATGTTTGCCACCACCGCCTTGCCGAACTCCGAACACGTGAGCAGGGTGGCGCCCTCCATCAGGCGCTCGAAGTCGTAGGTCACGCGCTTCTGCCCGATGGCGGCCTCGAGACCCCGGAGAATGCAGTCGGCGGCCTCGGGCCAGCCGAGATAGCGGAACATCATCTCGCCCGAGAGAATCAGCGACCCCGGATTCACCTTGTCCTGATTGGCGTACTTGGGGGCGGTGCCGTGGGTGGCCTCGAAGATGGCATGGCCGGTGAGATAGTTGATGTTGGCCCCTGGCGCGATCCCGATGCCGCCCACCTGGGCAGCCAGGGCATCGGAGATGTAATCGCCGTTGAGGTTCATGGTGGCGATCACGTCATACTCCGCGGGTCGGGTGAGGATCTGCTGCAGGAAGGCATCGGCGATGACATCCTTCACCACCGTGCCCCCCGGCAGGCGGCACCACGGCCCGCCGTCGATCTCCACGGCGCCGTATTCCTCCCGCGCCAGCTCGTAGCCCCAGTCCCGGAAAGCTCCCTCGGTGAACTTCATGATGTTGCCCTTGTGCACCAGGGTGACGCTTTTCTTCTTGTGCTGTACGGCGTAGTCCAGGGCCGACCGGATCAGCCGCTTGCTGCCCTCCTCCGAAATCGGCTTGATACCGATGCCGCTCGTGGCCGGGAAGCGGATGGTGGTCGCCCCCATCTGCTCCGTCAGGAAGGCGACCACCTGCCGGGCCTGGTCCGACTTGGCCTTGTATTCAATGCCGGCGTAGATGTCCTCGGTGTTCTCGCGGAAGATGATCATGTTCACCAGCTCCGGTTGCCGCACCGGGCTGGGCACGCCCGGGAACCAGCGGACCGGCCGGACGCAGGCATACAGGTCGAGCTTCTGCCGGAGGGCGACGTTCAGCGACCGGAACCCGCCCCCGACCGGGGTGGTGAGCGGTCCCTTGATGGCCACCAGGTGGTGCGAAATCGCCCGCAGCGTGTCCTCGGGGAGCCAGCTGTCCAGCCGGTCGCGGGCTTTTTCTCCGGCGAGCACCTCGAACCACTGCACGGTCCGGCGGCCGCCGTAGGCCTTGCGCACCGCGCCGTCGAAGACCAGCTGGGAGGCCCGCCAGATATCGGGACCGGTGCCGTCCCCTTCGATGAACGGGAGGATGGGGTGGTCGGGCACCTGGAGCGTGCCGTTGACCATGGTGATGGTCTCGCCCTTGGCCGGGGCGACGAGCGCGTCGTATTTCGGGGGCGTGGGCATGCGTCCGGCTTGGCTGTATGTTTTCAGGCAACTCCTCATCCCGAGGAGCGAAGCGACCAGGGATCTACCGACCCGACCTCGAGGTTGGCGACGTAGGTCCCTCGCTGTGCCCGGGATGCGGATCGGCTGGAAGAATCTAACATGGCGCCGACCCCCGTCCCCGATCCTCCCGCCTCCCGGCGGGATGCAATGCACCGCCAGGCCCGTGCGGTGGAGGTGGCGCGCGGCGTCCTGGCGGTGTTCGATGCTCATCAGGCCCAGTTCCGGCTGGTCACCCGCCGGGCCGAGGGCCGTTTTCTGGAGCGCGATTGGCGGGGTGGCCAGCTCGACGCCGCGGAACGGCTCACCTTGTATCGCCAGTTCGCCAGCTGGTGCGTACACGACCTGCGGAAGTCGCTCGGCGATCGGGCCGCGGACATGCCGTTCTGGTCCTCCCTCCGCGCGGCCTACGCCCGCGAGGCCTGCTCCCGGCTCGACGCCGAGCTGGCGTACACCTTCTTCAACTCCGTGGGGCGGCAACTGCTGCACGCCGTCGGTCCGGATCTCGGAGTCTACTTCGACGATCGCGATTTCCAGAGCCTGCCCCCGGTCTCCGCCGCCCAGGTCCTGCGCCGCTATGAGGGTGGGCGAAGTCTGGAGGCGATGCTGCGCGACCTGCTGGGCGACCTCCCCTTCGGTAGCCGGTACCCGGCACTGGAGGCGGACGCGATGCTGGTCGCCCGGGTGCTGGCGGAGGATCTCGCCCGCGGGGCGGGGGGACCGGTACTCCAGGCGATCGAGGTGGTGCCGGCCCCGTTCTACCGGAACAAGGGGGTCTACATCGTCGGCCGGCTGGTCACCAGCGCCGGGGCCAGGCCGCTGGTCCTGCCGCTGGTCCACGACGAGCGCGGCATCCGGGTGGACGCGGTGCTCAGCACCTCGGACGAGGGCTCGGTGGTGTTCTCCTTCACCCGCTCCTACTTCCACGTCGAAGTGGAATGCCCCCGGGCCATGGTCGATTTCCTCCGTTCGCTCATGCCCCGCAAACCGGTCGACGAGCTGTATACGTCGCTCGGGTATCACAAGCACGGCAAGACCGAACTGGTGCGGGCCCTGCTCCGCCACATCGAGACCCACGACGCCCGGTTCGAACCCGCCGAAGGCGACAAGGGGCTCGTCATGGCGGTCTTCGCGCTGCCGTCTCTGAACGTGGTCTTCAAGCTCATCAGGGATCATTTCGGCCCGCCCAAGCAGACCACCCGCCAGCAGGTGATGGAGAAATACCATCTGGTCTTCGTGCGCGACCGGGTGGGTCGGCTGGCGGACGCCCAGGAGTTCGAAGGCCTGGCCTTCGCCCGGGACCGCTTTTCTGCCGAGCTGCTGGCCGAGCTGCTGGCCGACTGCGGGGGGACCATCAAGGTCGAGGGAGACCAGGTGCTGTTCCGGCACCTCTACACCGAGCGCCGCGTCACCCCGCTCAATCTCTACCTCCGCCAGGTCGATGAGGCCCGGGCCGTGGAAGCGGCGCTCGATTACGGTCAGGCCATCAAGGATCTCGCCGCGGCCAATATCTTCACCGGCGACATGCTGCTCAAGAACTTCGGCGTTACCCGGCACGGCCGGGTCATCTTCTACGACTATGACGAGCTCTGCCTGCTCACCGAATGCCGGTTCCGCGATCTGCCCAAGGCGCGCTACGACGAGGACGAGTACAGCGCCGAACCGTGGTTCTCGGTCGGAGAGCACGACATCTTCCCCGAGGAGTTCCGCGTCTTCCTGACGCTCCCCGGGCGCCCGGGCGAGGCCTTCCGGGCCAGCCACGGCGATCTGCTCACGGTGGATTACTGGCGCCGGATGCAGCGCCTGGCGGAAGTCGGCGAGGTGGTGGACATCTTTCCGTATAAACCGGGGAGGAGGTTGCGATGATGGGTGCTGTCGGCGGGGGGGCTGTCTGCTGTCCGCTGTCCGCTATCAGTCATCAGTCATGTGGGCGCTGGATTCGGGGTGCGGGCCCTGTCACCCGAGACCAAACACTGATAGCTGATAGCTAGTATCGGACAGCCGACGGCGGACAGCAGACAGCCCCCGCCGACAGCCGACTATCTTCTCCCCCCCATGACCCTGCTCTCCCTCTCCGGCGTCACCATCCAGTACGGCGCCAACGTCCTCCTGAGCGACGTCGGATTGACCGTCGCCAAGGCCGAACGCTGGGGCCTCATCGGTCGGAACGGGAGCGGCAAGACCTCGCTGTTTCGAGCGATCACCGGCGAGCTGACGCAGGCCAAGGGGGTGGTGACCCGGGCGCCGGGCCTCCGGCTGGCGGTGCTCGACCAGCACCGCGACTTCCCGGGCGCCAACACCGTCTGGGAAGCGGCCTGCGCCGGATTCGCCCCGCTCCTGGCTCTCGAACGGGGGCTCGAGGAGCTGGGCCATCAAATCGGAGAACTCGGCGAACGCACCCCGCCCGACCTGATGGCCCGGTACGACCGCGACCTCGAACGCTTCGGCCGCGAGGGCGGCTACCAGGTCCAGGCCCGGGTGGCCGCCGTGCTGCACGGGCTCGGGTTCGATCCGGACCAGGCCCACCACCAGCAGTTGGCCACGCTGAGCGGCGGCGAGCGCGGCCGGCTCGGCCTGGCCGCCCAGCTGGTGGCGCCGGCCGACTTGCTCCTGCTGGACGAGCCCACCAACCATCTCGACCTCGATACCACGACCTGGCTCACCGAGCATCTCCGGGGCCTCGACGCCGCGGCGCTGATCATCAGCCACGACCGCGCCTTCCTCGACGAGGTGGCAGAACACATCCTCCATCTCGAAGCCGGCGGCGCGCAGTCGTACGACGGCGGTTACTCCGCGTTCGTCCGGCAGCGCGAGGAACGCCGCCTGGCCGGCCAGCGGGCCTACGACCGGCAGTCGAAGGTGGTGGCGGCGGAGCAGGACTATATCCGCCGTAACATCGCTGGACAGAACAGCAAGCAGGCCAAGGGCCGCCGGCGACGGCTGGCCCGGATGCCCCGGCTGTCGCCACCGCCGGGGGAGGATGGCGCGATGACGGTGCGGTTCCGGGCGTCCGGCCGCGGCGGCGATCAGGTGCTGGTCACCGACCGGCTGCGGGTCGAGGTGGCCGGGCGGACGCTGCTCGACCATCTGACCGCGACGATCCGGCGTGGAGACGTGCTCGGTCTGGTCGGTCCCAACGGGGCGGGGAAGACCACGTTGCTGGCGACGCTGCTTGGAGACCGCAACCCCGAGGGTGGCGCTGTCCGGTTGGGTGACTCCATCGGGGTCGCGAGCTATCGCCAGGACATGGCGCAGGTCCCGCGCGATTCCACCCTCTTCGACATCATCCACGATCTGCGCCCCGACTGGACCCGGGGTCAGGTCATGGACCACCTGGGACGATTCGACTTCTCGGGCGACGCGACCCTCCGCCGCGCCGGGTCGCTCTCGGGCGGCGAGCTCGCCCGGGTGGCCCTCGCCATGATGACGCTCGCCCGGGCCAACGTGCTGGTCTTCGACGAGCCCACCAATCACCTCGACGTCGAGTCGATCGAGGCGCTGGAGGACGCCATCGAGGAGTACGAGGGCACGGTCGTGCTCGTGAGCCACGATCGCGCCCTGCTCCGCGGGCTCTGTACCCGGGTCTGGGCGCTCGAGCACGCCCGGATCGTGGATTACGAAGGAACGTTCGGGGAATGGGAAGCCGCGCGAGAGGAACGCCGGCGCGCCGCGCTGGCCGCGTCCCGGCAGGCGGAGTCCGATCGTCGGGCGAAAGAGAAGAAAGCGGCCCAGCGGCCGGATGCCGATCGGCGGGCGGATCAGCAGGCCGCCCGGGCCGCCCGGAGGACGCTGGAACAGGCCGAAGCCCGGGTCCACGCGCTCGAATTACGCGAGGCCGAACTCAACCGGGCCCTGGCCGATGCCTCCCTCTATTCCCTGCCTGACGGGGCCGACCGTGCCGCCAGCCTCGGCCAGGAACTCGAACGGGTGCGGGCCGAATTCGGCGCCGCATTCGCCGCGTGGGAGTCGGCGGCCCTCGAGGTGGAGCGGGGGAGTAGGGTGAAAGGTGAAGGGTGAAAGGTGAAAGGGAGGCGTGCCAACTCACCCTTCACCCTTCACCTTTCACCTTTCACCTTCACCCTTCACCTCACCCTTCACCTACTTCACCACCTCCCTCACATACATCACCGCCAACCCCAGGTAGCAGACGAAGCTTACCCCGAGCAGCACCGCCCCCGCCCGGCCCGGCCGGGCCCACGGGGGCAGCACAGCCGGCAGTTTCCGGTAGTTGAGCAGGTAGAGTGCCACCGGGAACAGCACGGTCCCGGCGAAGCCGATTACGGCCGAGAGCAGGATCAGCGGACCCGGAGCGTCCAGCAGCATTGTCAGGCAGGTCACGACCGTAAGCAGGCCGAGAAAAATCCAGTACCAGCGCTGCCGGGAGTAGGCCGCGGCCCGGGGGAACAGAGCGGTGACGATATCCGCCTGCATCCGGCTCACCCCGTCCACCGTCGCCAGCCAGGTGTCGGTGAGGAACGCGGCCGCCACGATCAGAAACACCACCCGCCCGATCGGTCCCCAGCTGACCTCGAAGAACCGGCTCTGCACCACCGCCAGCTCGTAGTCCTGCGGCAGCAATCCCTTGGGGAACAACAGCGCCCAGGCCAGCAGGCAGGTGAGCAGGGTGGTGAACAGGTTGCCGGCGATGCCGATCAGGGCGTCGACCGTAAGGTACCGCCGCCACTTGATCCATTCGGTCTGCGATGCATGGTCATGCGCGAGGGTGCCCAGGGCCCAGGGCCCAGGGCCCCGTGGGGAATGACCAGCGCCCCTTGCGATGCTCATCGCCGGCACTTGCTGGGCCCCGGGCCCCGGGCTCTGGGCCCCCTTCCCTCAGTCCGGTAATCCGATCCGAGTACCCCGCCATCCCCGCCCCCTTCTCTCCCAGCCAGTACGAGTAGAGCAGAATCCAGAACCCGCCCAGCCCGGCGAACGTGATGCCGGTCAGGAGCTTGGTGGCGTCGGCCGGATCCCACGGCTGGCCGGCCGGACCGGCGGGCGGGCCGAGTAATCCTCGGGCGAACGAGGGGATCTGCCGGAAGACCTCGGGCTCGAGGCAGGCCCAGACCAGGCCGACCACCGTGACCAGCGCCACCACCTTCATGACGTTCTCGATGAGCCGGTACACGACCCGCGAGAACGCCAGCGCCACGACAAACAGCGCGATGGTCGTGTACCCCCAGAACAGGGTCTGGCCCCGCGGGCTCAGCCCGGCCGGGAACCCGGTGAGCGCCGCCAGCGCGGTGCCGCCGGCGGCGGCAAACGCGCCGAACCAGAGGAACGAGAGCGTCATCAGCACCCAGAGCGCGATCCCGAAACCGCGATGCAACCTGAGGAAGCCGCGGAAGATGCTCTCCCCCGTGAGCATGGTGTACCGCCCGATCTCCACGTTGAGCGGATACTGGAGCAGGCAGGAGGGGATCAGCAGGCACAGGAACAGCAGGCCGTATTTGGCGACCAGGTATGGCCACCAGATCAGTTCTCCGCTCCCCTGGGCCAGGGCCATCCACACGATGCCGGGACCGAGGGCCTTCCACCAGCCGGGGAAGGGGGGAAGCGGCCGTCGGACGATATCCGGCTCTTTCATCGCTGGTTATCCTTTGGCATGCAAATCCGCACCCGGGCCCGGCTCGAGATTCTGCTCGTCGCCCTGTTGTTCTCCACCGGCGGTGCGGCCATCAAGTCGGCCGAGTTCACCAGCTGGCAGGTAGCCGGACTCCGCTCCGGGATCGCGGCCCTGGCCGTCTGGCTGCTGATTCCCTCCGCCAGGCAGTTCAGCCGGAAGACGTTCGGCGTCACCATTCTGGTCTCGCTGGCCTATGCGGCCACGCTGGTGCTGTTCGTCCTCGCCAACAAGCTCACCACCGCGGCCAACGCCATCTTCCTGCAGGACACCGCACCGCTGTATATCCTGCTGCTCGGACCGCTGCTGCTCCACGAACGCATCGTCCGGCAGGACCTGTGGTTCATGATCGCAGTCGTCGGCGGGATGGCACTGTTCTTCGTAGGGCAGCAGCAGACATTCGCGACCGCCCCTGATCCGTTGCGCGGCAATCTGCTCGCCGCCTGCTCGGGCTTGACCTACGCCTTGATGCTGATGGGGCTCCGCTGGTTGGGGACCCGGGGCGGTGCCCCCGCCTCGGCGGTGGCGCTCGGCAACTTGATCGCATTCCTGGTCGCGCTCCCCGCCACCCTGCCTCTGGGTCACCACGGCGCCACCGACTGGGCGGTGATTGTCTATCTCGGTGTCTTCCAGATCGGTCTGGCCTACGCGCTCTTGACCAGGGCGATTCCGCACGTGCCGGCGCTGGAGACCTCTCTGCTCCTGTTCCTCGAGCCGGCGCTCAACCCGCTCTTCGCCTGGGCGATACACGGCGAATACCCGGGACGGTGGGCCCTCGTGGGTGGCGTTATCATCGTGGGCGCGACCGCCTGGAAAGCGTGGTCCGATGCCCGGGTCGTGCCATCGGGGGCGGTAGCGTAGGACGGTCGCGACGGTCGTTATCGTCATTACCGTCGTTACCGTCGTACCATCGAGCCCAACACCTATGCCTCCCCGACCTGCCAACCTCCTCGAAACCGTCCGGGTCCGCAACGGTAGCGCGCCGCTCTGGCACCTCCATCTCCGGCGCCTGGTGACCAGCTGCCAGGCGCTTGGTATCCCGTTCCCGGGGGCGTTCAGCGTGCCTTCAGGCGGGCCGGACCGGGTGCACCGGATCGAAGTGGGGCAACACGGCATGACGGTGACCGCCCGTGACGTGGGCCCGCGAACCCCGGTTCACCTGCGGACCAGTACGGTTCCCCATCCGGGCTACCGGCACAAGACCACGGACCGGGCCGCTTTCGTGACGGCTCTGGAGGAGGCGCGTGGCGCTGGAGCCGATGACGCCCTGCTGCTGACCGAACGGGGCGAGGTGGCGGAGGCCACCATCTGGTGTGTCTTCTGGTGGGAGGGAGACCAGCTGGCGGCCCCGGCCCTCGAGCTTGGGATCCTGCCGGGAGTTTCCCGGATGCGGGTCGAGGAGCTGGCCGGTTCCCTGGTGAGCCGACGGCTGCAAACAGCGGAGCTGGCCGGCCGATCCGTCGTCCTGTCGAACGCGGTCCGCGGCATCGTGGAAGTGTCGATGCTGAATGGCTTTCCGGTGCCGCGTCACCCGGCTACGGCAGCGCTTCAGGCACGATTCTGGCCTTGACCCGCCCGGGGCCCGGTCGGTAGTTTTTCCGGGCTCCGGGTCGCAGGCTTGGACCCCCGTGGTGGTTGTAGCTCAATCGGTTAGAGCGCCGGACTGTGGCTCCGGAGGTTGCGGGTTCGATCCCCGTCAGCCACCCTGGAGGCGGATGGGCGGGCCGGCGGACAGGCGGACGGTGCCAGTCAGACTGGCTCGGCAGGCGTGCGGTGGATTGGCAATCGATTATCAGACCTGATGGCGTCCACCTGTATCAGGCATGATGGCGTCCACCTGTCCGCCTCGTCCGCCCTGTCCGCCGCGAAGCAGAGGTCCGTAGCTCAATTGGTAGAGCACCGGTCTCCAAAACCGGGGGTTGGGGGTTCGATTCCCTCCGGGCCTGTGGGGAGGGCTGTTAGCCATTAGCCGTTGGCCATTAGCTGGTGTGGCTTCGGCGGTGGCACCGGATCGAAAGAGGGCTGTAGCCAGGCCACTAACGGCTAACGGCTAACGGCTCACACGCCGCTATCGTCTAGAGGCCTAGGACACAGCCCTCTCAAGGCTGGAACACGGGTTCGAATCCCGTTAGCGGTATGAGAGAGTGGGCCCCCAACGGCCCCATCGTCTATCGGTCAGGACGCGACCCTTTCAAGGTCGAAAGACGGGTTCGATTCCCGTTGGGGCTACTCCCTCGCGCCGCTAGCTCAATTGGCAGAGCAAGTGACTCTTAATCACTAGGTTGTAGGTTCGATTCCTACGCGGCGCATCACTCAACCAGGCCGGTCAGTCACGATGGTGACCGGCCGCGACGGCTCGCACAGCCGCAACGCCCCTCCTCGGCACCCCGCGACCAACTGGCCTAGTCCGGCCTCTCACACCGCCTCCAGCCCCTGGTTCTTGCCCCGGGATGTGGTGGCGTTTTCATCATATCTTCATCCCATCGAGGCGATAATTCACCTTATGGGTGAAGCCCACAAACTGCCCCCGATCATCCAGGGCGGCATGGGGATCGGTGTCTCCGGCTGGCGCTTGGCGCGCGCCGTCTCGCAGTGCGGCCAGCTCGGCGTGGTCTCGGGTACCGCGCTCGACAGCGTGCTGGTGCGGCGGCTGCAGGATGGGGACTTTGGGGGGCACCTCCGCCGGGCGATGGCGATGTTCCCGATTCCCGGCATCGCCGCCGACGTCCTTCGGCGGTATTTCCGCCCCCAGGGCTGACGCCGGGCACGCCGTACAAGCTCCTGCCGATGTACCGCCAGGCCGTCAGCCGGAGCCGCGAGCAACTCACCATGCTGGCGAACTTCGTCGAGGTCTACCTGGCCCGGGAAGGGCACGGCGGCCCGGTGGGCATCAACCTGCTGACCAAGATCCAGCTCCCCACCCTCGCTTCGCTGTACGGCGCGATGCTGGCCGGCGTCGACTGCGTCCTCATGGGCGCCGGGATTCCGCGCGAGATCCCCGCGGTGCTCGATGCGTTCGCGGAGCATCGGCCCGCCGCGCTCCGGTTTGAGGTGGAGGGACTGCCGCCTGGCGCCACGCGAATACCTGCGGCTGGATCCGCGCGAGCACTGGAGCCAGCCTCCGGCACCACTCCAGCGTCCACTCTTCCTGCCCATCATCGCGAGCAACTCGCTGGCGACCGTCCTGGCCCGCAAGGCCAGTGGCCGGGTGGATGGCTTCATCATCGAGGGACCGACCGCCGGCGGCCACAACGCGCCGCCGCGAGGCGAGCCGCAGTTCAACGACCGAGGCGAACCCCTCTACGGCGAGCGGGATGTGGTGGACTTGGCGAAGGTCGGCGAACTCGGTCTGCCCTTCTGGCTCGCCGGCGGCGCCGGTCGGCCTGGAGGGCTGCGGGAGGCACAACAGGCGGGCGCGGCCGGCATCCAGGTCGGAACCCTGTTCGCCTACTGCGATGAGTCGGGCCTGCGGGACGATCTCAAGCGCTCGGTGCTTGAGCACGCTGCCCGAGGCCAGGTGGATGTATTCACCGATCCGCGGGCCTCCCCCACCGGCTACCCGTTCAAGGTGGTGCATTGGGACGCCGATCCCGGGGCCACGACCGATCCCCGGGCCCGGATCTGCGATCTCGGATACCTGCGCGTCGCCTATCATGACGCCGGACGGCAGGATCGACTACCGCTGCGCCAGCGAGCCGGTCGACGCCTACGTGCGGAAGGGCGGCAAGGAGGACGACACCGAAGGACGTCGGTGCCTCTGCAACGCCCTCCTGGCGAACATCGGCCACCCCCAGGCCCGGGCCGGCGGGCAGCTGGAGCCGCCACTGCTCACCAGCGGCGACGACCTGGTCTCGCTCGCGACTTTCCTGGCGGGGCGCTCCCGCTATTCCGCCGCGGACGTGGTCGACTACCTGCTCTCCGCGGCGCCCCCGACGGTCTCGACCGGCGGCTGAGGCGCGGCGCATCACATCAATCGAACAGGCCGGTCAGTCACTGCACTGACCGGCCTTGTTCTGCCCGGGAGGGTCCCCGACTGACCCCGCCATCGGACTCGACCTGTCCCGGCGCTAGTCCGTCGGCAGCACTAACAAAAGGAACTCCACCACACTGCTGGTGCCGGCGAGCTTGGCGAATTCAGCGCGCACCCCATCGACCCCAGGGTTCGCGTTCGGCCCGGCGCCACCGGTACCGGAAAGTCCCACCTCGAACGTATTGCCTGAGCGGGTGGTGGTGCTCGCCCGGTCCTCCACGATTGCGATAGAGGGACCTCCGCCCCCACCGCCGCCGGCGCCGCCCACTCCGCCATCGCCACCGGCACCGCCGGCGCCCCCAGAGCCGCCGGGAATGGTGTTGCTCCCGGACCCCGCGATATTGATGGGGATTGAAGGTCCGCCATCGCCGGCGTTCCCGCCTGGGCCGCCGGAACCCGCAGGCCCACTTTGTCCGCCGTTGCCACCCCGTCCTCCTCGGTCGGTCTTCAGGACATTTCCGCGGATCTCGAGATCAGATGAATTGGTGAGGGTGATGCTGAAGGACCCGCCGCCGCCGGTCCCGCCGAGACCACGCCCGCCTCCGGCACCTCCGCCGCCGCCGCCACCACCGGCACCACCGGAGTTCGTGAGGCTGATTGCACCGCCTCCCCCGCCGCCTCCTCCACCGCCATTCTCGCCGGCCTCGCCGGCCCGGCCACCGGCGGCGGCGTAATTGCCTGCGCTGAAGGTCCCGAACGCGGTACCCCCAGGCCCGGTCGCGCCGGCCGCACCGGCTTCGCCGTCGGTTCCATTCTGCCCGTGCTGTCCCGTGAGGGGCGCGGATCCCAATCCCCCGCGGCCGCCACGCGGATTGCCCCCGGCATTACCGTCGTTGTCGCTCAGGGGGCAGATGAAGGCCTCCACCGGAACGAAGGAAATGTCCATCTTTCCCGCCCCGGCCGTCCCCCCCCTCGGTGCGAGCCCGCCGCCCAGTCCTCCGAAGCCCCCGCAAGGCTGGTTCGCTATCACGGCTTCACCGACAACCCCGCTGTGCCCGGGAGCGCCCGGGCTCCCGTTCGCTCCGGCCCCCCCGTGGGCGCCAAAGGCTCCATCGGCCCCGAGCCCGGCTTTGATCATGTTGTGTGAGATCAGCACCTTGCGGCTGTCGATGAGGCTCACGCCCACCGAACTCGCGCCGGCCGTCGTCACATCGGCGCTCCAGATCGCCAACCCGTCGATGGTCAGCGAATCCACTCCGATTCCAGTAACCGCCGTCGTCCCGCCAAAGACGTTGGTCGGAAAGGTCTCCACGTCCCGCAACCACGATTCGCCGTCGTATCCTCCGTAGATGCTCACCTTGGGCCGCAGCGTGAGACTCTGGGCATACGGTCCGGCCGCCACGAACACGTCTCCGCCCGTTCCGCCGGCATGCGCGGTCTCGATGCCGTGTTGAATGGTGGCAAAGGGCGCCGACCGGGTCCCCGGATTGCCGTCGTTGCCGGTCGCGGCGCTCACGAAGAACTCCGGTCTCGGCCCCGCCACGAACACCCGTGCCAGACCGATGGTTTCCCGGAACTCGGCCGCGACGGTGGCGACGCCGGGAGCCAGCGCGGTGACCAGGCCGCGGTCGTCGACCGACACGATGTCGCGGCGTGACGCCAACCAGTCGATCTCGCCCCGCTTCCGGTAGCCATCGATGTCGGTGACCGTGGCGGAGAGCCGTACCGTGTCCCCCACTCTGAGCTCGGACACCTCGGGGGTCACCGTCACGATGTACACGCCGAGCGAGGTGTGGATCGGTGGGCCGCCTCCCTGCGGGCTCAGGATTACCGTGGAGGTCGCATTGGCGCCTGCCACCAGGTCCACCGTCAGGGAGCCGGAATGGGTCACCAGACCTTCGGCGTTGAGTGCGCGAATGGAGATGGTCCGCGCCGAGCCCGAGGGAATGGTCAGTGGGCCGGTGACGACGCCGTCCACCGCATCGATCCGAAAGAGCAACTCGGACGAGAGGTCCCGAGCCGTCACTCCTACCAGAAACGTCCTGGCCGAGGTCCCGGCGACGCTGGCCTGAAGTTGCACACGCGCATCTCCCCCCGCGGTCGACGGGCGAGTGGGCTCCTGGCACGCCCACACGGCTGAGAGGGCGACCAGCGCTGTGCCGAAAGCGAGCTGCTGCCACCAACCCAGATGCTGTGGAGTCGTAGTTCGCATGAGGCCTCCTTGAAATGGATCGCTGTCACAGTCATACCATGGCATTTCATCAGGCCCGTCGAGCATCGGAGTCCGCTCGTGGACGCATGGTGAATCGCGTTCTGCCGGTCGGAATGTCCTGCATGGGCGTCGCTTTACGCTGGCGTTTGCGGCTGCCTGGTTGTGGTATCAGCCTTGTCGTGATCCCACACTGTGGAACCGGCCTCCCCGCGCGTCGTGCGCGTGGGCGAGAGTGCTGGCATTCTTGGGGTACGATTGGCGAAGAGCCGGGGTGAACCGCAGCTAGACTACGCTCCGGCCCGCGATTGCGCGAGACCCCACTCGATGGGCTGTCGCCCGCGCTCCGGCCCGGGCCTGGTGGGCTCTCCCGCCGGACTCACAGGGTCTTCATACTGTGGAGGTATGTTGCAAGGTGGGCCACACCGACCGGAGCGGCCCGGTGTCCGCGCGCGCCCAGCGCGTGAGTCGAAGAGGAGAGCACTGATGCCGTACTTCTTCCGCGCGATCGCGGTCGACTACGACGGGACCCTGACCCAGAGCAATCGGCCGACTCCGGCCGTGCTCGACGCCCTGCGTGCTGCCCGGGCGGAGGGACGGACCCTGATACTCGTGACCGGCCGGATCCTGGCGGAATTGCTGGACGACTTCCCCGAGGTCGAGTCGGAATTCGACGCCATCGTGAGTGAAAACGGCGCGGTCCTCTGGACCCTGCGCGATGGTGAACGCCTGCTCGCCGCTCCGGTGGCCGAAGAACTGGAGGCGGTGCTCCGGCGGAGCGGCTGCCCGTTCCGCCGGGGCCGGGTGATCCTCGCGACCGAGGCAGCCTACGATCGGTTCGTGATGGCCGAGATCGCGCGCCTCCGGTCCGATGATCGCCTGGTGTACAATCGCCAGGCCCTGATGGTCGTGCCCTCCGGCGTGTCCAAGGGGACCGGGCTCTACCAGGCCCTGGGCGACCTCGGGATCTCGGCCCACAGCACGGTCGGAATAGGCGACGCCGAGAATGACCACACGTTGCTCGAATCGTGCGAGTTGGGGGTAGCCGTAGCCAATGCCGTGCCGTCCCTGCAGGCACGGGCCGACATCGTCCTGGGCGAGGCCGACGGCGATGGGGTCACTGCCTTTCTGCGCGGCCCGGTGCTGCGGGGCGAGATCCGGGTGCGGCCCAAGCGCTGGGGCGTGGAGCTGGGCTGCTATGCCGATGGCTCGCCCACCGTCGTCCCGGGGTCGCAGGTGAACGTGCTCATCGCCGGCGGCACCATGAGCGGCAAATCGACCCTCGCCGGCCTGCTGGTGGAACAGCTCGTCGCCAAGGGCTATTCCATCTGTGTCCTCGATCCCGAGGGCGATCACGTCACCCTCGGCGAGCTTCGAGGGGTGCTCGCCGTCGGCGGCAGTGACACCCCACCGCGACCGGATCGGATCGCGACTCTGCTGTCGCACCGCTTCGGAAGCGTGGTGGTGAATCTCTCCCGCCTCAAAGCCGGCGAGAAACGGCGCTACACCCACGCCCTGCTGGCCGAGCTTCAGCGCCTGCGGAGGACCACCGGGCTCCCCCACTGGATCGTGCTCGATGAGGCTCCGCAGTTGCTGGGGACCGATCGTCTGCCAGAGGACCAGCCCGGGGTTCCGTCCCAGCGCTTCTGCCTCGTCACCCACCGGCCCCAGGATCTCGGCCACGGCGTGATTGATCAGATCGATATCCTGCTCGCCCTGCCCGGGGGAGTGGAGTTCGCCGCCGGCACCGGCTTTCTGTCGGGGCAGGAGGCGCTGGCTGAACCGCTGACGGTGGGCGAGGCGTTCTACCTGGAGCGGGGCACCGTCGCCCGATTTCGCATCGGCGAGCGTCGCTGCCCCCATGTTCGGCACTGGCACAAGTACCTCTCCAGCGAGCTGCCCCCGCACCGGCAGTTCCACTTCTGGACTGTGCAGGGTCCCACTGGAGCCGCCGCGGCCAACATCGAGCAGTTCCACCACGAGGTTGAACACGCCCAGGCGGCGGTCCTTGCTCATCACTTCGCGGGAAGTGATTTCTCCCATTGGATGGCTGGGGTGCTGAGCGACAGCGAGCTTGCCAGGACCGTGCGATCCATCGAGGCGGCTTGGCGCGATAGCGACCGCGCCACCGTCGAGCCGTTCCGGGCCCGCCTCCTCGCCGCGATCGAAGACCGCTACCGGGATGGGTCGCCGGAACCCTCACCCCCGGCTGCGAAAGCGACGCCACCGCCCAAGGCTGTGGTCGATGCCAAGCGCCCGACGAGCAGCACTCGGCGTCGTGCGGCACCGCGCCCGAAGCGGAAGGACAAGTGAGCGGGCCACGGCGCTAAAGCTCCGTGGAGTCCACCGCCTGCACCGGGCGGAAGCACAACGAGCTACCACACTGGAAGCGAGGGCGAGTATGCGCGTGCTCTGTGGAACAGATTTCTCTCCCTTGGCCGAGCAGGCGGCGACCGTCGCCGGGCTGTGGAGCCGACGCCTTGGGGGGGAGGTGTACCTGCTCCACGCGGGTGTGCCCACCCAGCGGGGCTGGGACTCCACCTGGGAGCGGAGCGAGCTCGCGAAGGAAGCGGATCGGCTGCGCGGGCTGGGGGTCACGGTGGCCGGGATGGAAGTCGTCGTCGGCGATCCGGACGAGGTGCTGGTCGCGGAGGCCGACCGCAGGGGCGCTGACCTGATCGTGCTGGGCGCGGTCGGCCATCGACTGGCCGAGCGCTGGCTACTCGGAAGTGTGGCCGCCCGCACCGCGCGGGAGTCCACTGTGCCTGTCCTGGTGCTTCGCAGCGCGGAGCCTTTCCTGGCATGGCTGGACGGCAAGCGGCCGCTCAGGGTCTTCGCTGGCTACGAACGAGGGGAGAGCGCGGAGAACGCGCTCCGCTGGGTGGCCGGTCTCACCCGTACGGGTGCAGTGGACCTGACCGTCGTACACCTGGTCCGTCCCGGGATCGAGAACCGTCGCCTCGAGGAGGTCGGCACGGGGATGGGCCTGGAACTGAGCCCGGAATCCAGGCGCCAGTTGCTGGAGGAACTTCGAGTCGCGGTGGCCCCGTTGATCGGCGAGCTGCCGGCCCGCCTTACAGTTGTGCCTGCCCTCGGCCGAACCGACGTTCCGCTGGTCCTCGAGGCCCAGGGCACGGATGCCGACCTCGTGGTGGTCGGCAGCCATCAGCGCAAGGGATTCCAGCGCTGGTGGCAGGGCTCGGTGTCGAGCGGGGTGTTGCACGCGGCGCCGATGAGCGTCGCGGTGGTGCCCTACCGATCGGCGGAGAGCTGAGCCGCGGCCCTATGTTCGTACCGTCGTACCATCCTACCGTCGTACCGTCGCCCATGTCTCCCACGTCAGGCCGCAGCGATCCCTGAAGTATTCCTCCGGGTGGCCACCGCGGTCGAGCAGGGCGTGCAGCATCTCGTGCCGGACCACCAGTTCGCGTCTCGACGTACTCGCCGGCGAGGATGATCCGGGTCCCGGCACTGGAGCGGGACCAGAGTCCGACCTTGGGTCCGTCTGCGGTCTGGATGGTGGCCGCGCCGGGCACGACGTACCAGGCGATCTCGCTGAATTCGCCCGTCCTGTGGCGGAGCAGGCCTCGGTGGCCGCCCACCAGGCCGTGATACTCGTCGGGTGGCAGAAACCGCTGGGCGTTGTCGGGCAGGGGGCCGGGCGGCCCGAGTGTCTCGCAGGCGGCGAGCGTCCCGAGAAAGCCCAGGAGGACAGCGTCTTTGGCAACGGCATGGGGTGGTGCTCCCATGCCCGATAACACAAAAGCGTGACTCGGAGGCCCCTTGTGGGCCGATCTCCGCATCACGCTCCGCAGTTCCACCTTCGGCACCGAGCTATCTCTTGCGCTCAATTCGTTGCGCGCGAGACCTCTAGTTTTGCGGCCCCGGATCACTCCGGGTGTGCTCTTATCGGGCGGTTCGTGGTTCGGTTGATTCAATTGTCCTGCGCTCCATTGGAATAGCGAGAAGGGTGCCATTGCGGCAACCATCGGAGCGAGCGGCACTTCCGTGGTGCGCGCGGGCTTGCTTCCCGGTTCGGTCGGGCGCGAAACTCCCGGGTCCCCGGCGCGACACCTCACCCTCGTTCACGCTCACCACCACTTCATGAAGCGTCTCCCCAAGTCCATCCCGGCGATCCTGGTGATCTTCGTCACGCTCGGGGTGGCCATTCCCGGCTTCAGGCCGGCTCCACCGGCTCCGGCCCTGGTGGTGGTCGTGACGGTGGATCAATTGCGCCCCGACTACTTCGCCCGCTGGAAGGGCCAGTGGCGCGGCGGCTTCCGGGGTCTCCTGGCCGATGGCGCCGTGTTCCTCAACGGCCTGCAGGACCACGCGGTCACCGAAACCGCGCCCGGCATGGCGACCATCCTCTCCGGTCGGGAGCCCGCCAGCACCGGGATCGTTCTCAACCGGACTCAGTGTCCAGGACTCCAACGCCACACTGATCGGTGTTCCGAGAGTGGCCGTGGGGCCTCGCCCGCAGCGCTTCCGGGGGACCACGCTGGTGGACTGGATGCGGGCCGCCGATACCGGTTTCCGGTTCCTGTCGGTCGCGACCAAGGACCGGTCCGCCATCCTCCAGGTGGGGCGGAGCAAGGGGCCGGTGTTCTGGTATCCCGGGGGCAGGTTCATCACCAGCAGCTACTACGCCGACGCCCTCCCGGCCTGGCTCACCGCTGGAACGCGCGCGACGGGTCCGGAGCGCCTCGCCGGGACCCGCTGGACGCCGCTCTTGCCTGACACGGCGTACGCCGAGCCCGATGCTCAGCCGGTATGAGAAGGGCGGACGTGGATATCGCCTTCCCCCACCTGCTTCCCACCGACCCGAGCCGGCGTCCGCGGGCAGCTGCCGGACTATCCCTGGATGGACTCGCTCACCCTGGATCTGGCGCTGGAGGGGGTGCGGGCCCTCGGGCTGGGCCGGCGGCGACCGCCCGACCTGCTCGCGGTCTGGCTCTCCGCCACCGACAACATCGGGCATTCCTGGGGTCCCGATTCGCGCGAGATCCACGATCAGCTGCTGCGGCTGGACCACTGGCTCGGTTGGTTCTTCGATTCGCTCGGAACCCTGGTGCCGCGCGACCGCATCGTGGTCGTGCTCACGCGCCGATCACGGGGTGACCCGCTTCCCGGAGGCTTCGCGGAATCGGGGACAGCCCGGCGGCCGCATTCAGCTCTCGGGCCTGGTCCGCGAAGCCAACCTCGCCATCGGCCGGCGGGGCGGGGACACCACGATCCTCCGGTACGACGCCGGCCTGATCTACGGCGACACCGCGCGGCTCCGCGCGGCCCGGGTCAGCCCCGAGAGCCTCGCCACCACCCTGGCGCCCCGGGTCTGGAGGCATGCCGGGCGTCGTCAACGCCTGGACCCCCGCGACGCTCTGGGGCTCACGCGATGTCCACGCCATCCGCTGGTGGCGTGCCCTCCCCCGGAAGTTCGAGTGGCTGGTGTGCGCGGTGGCCCGTCCCGGCTACATCTGGGTCGAACCGCTCCACTACACCGATCACGGCACCAGCAACCCGGACGACGTCGCGGTGCCGATCATCTTCCTGGCGCCAACCATCAAGGCGGGCAGCTACCCGGATACGGTGCGAACGGTGGATATCGCACCCACGCTCGCCAGGCTCCTGGGCGTGAAGACCGGGGGCAAGCTCGATGGCCGCGTGATCAAGCGCCTCAACCGCTAGCCTATGGGATCCGAACCCGGACGTTGCCCTGCTTCCCCTGTCCGCACCGCTCGGCCTGTTGCGCGTATGGGACTGCGCTGTCGGAGCCGGAAGCGCTGGCGCTCGCGGGCACCTACGGGGTGGACCGGGTCTACCGCACTCGCTGGGGCGAGTGGCGAACCCGGGTCAGGGCCGGTCGCTGTGTGTTCCTGGTCGATAACCGCTGCGTCATCCACGCCGATCCGCACTATCCGGCGGTCTGCCGCGGCTTCCCGTGGACCGACCCCGGAACCGACAAACCGTACCCCTACGACCAGACGATCTGTCCGGAGATTCGAGACCCGGCCGGAGCTGGTGACCATCGGACTGGGGAACAGGGAACAGGGAACAGGGAACAGGGAGCGGGGAACAGGGAACGGGGAACGGGGAAGGTGAGACATGTCTGAAACTCCAGCGGAGGCGGCAATGACGAGGTCGAGTCGGCACCAGGCGCAGGATACGGCCCCGTTCCCCGTGGTTCGGCACCAGGCGCAGGATACAGCCCGGTTCCCTGTTCCCCGCTCCCCGTTCCCCGTACTGATGATTGCGCTGGCCCTCGGATCTCCGGCCGCTGCCCAGGCTCCCGACCCCGCCCTCGCCCACGCCCGGCGACTGCTCGAGCGCACCATCCTCATCGACGGCCACAACGACCTGCCCTGGGAGGTCCGAACCTCGCCGGACGCGCCCCGCGACGTCGAGGCCTACGATCTGCGAACCCGGCACCGCGGCATGACCGACCTCGCCCGGCTCGTGGAGGGCCGGGTGGGCGCCCAGTTCTGGTCGATCTACATCCCGGGCGAGATCCGGGACAGCGGCTACGCCCGGGTGCAGCTGGAGCAGTTCGACATCGCCCGCCGGATCATCGCGCGCTACCCCGAGCGCCTCGTCCTGGCGCTCACCGCCGACGACATCGTCCGCGCCAGGAAGCAGAACAAGATTGCCTCGCTGCTCGGCATGGAGGGCGGGCACGCCATCGAGAACTCGCTCGGCGCCCTGCGATCCTACTACGCCCTGGGCGCCCGCTACCTGACCCTCACCCACAACGTCACCCTCGACTGGGCCGACGCCGCCCAGGATACCGCCCGGCACGGCGGTCTCACGAACTTCGGCCGTGAGGTCGTCCGCGAGATGAACCGTCTCGGCATGCTGGTCGATCTTTCCCACGTGTCGCCGGCGGTGATGAGCAACGTCGCTCGATGTCGCCGAGGCGCCGGTGATCTTCTCGCACTCCTCCACCCGGGGCCTGGTCGACCACAAGCGCAACGTGCCCGACTCGATCCTGACCCGGCTGCCGCGGAACGGGGGCGTCGTGATGGTGACCTTCGTGCCGGGCTTCATCTCTCGCACGGTGCAGGAGGCGGACCGTGTCCAGGACAGCGTCATGGCGAACCTGGCCCGGGAAATCGCCGATACCGCCGAGCGTCGTCGGCGGCAGCGCGAGTACCGCGCGGCTCACCCGCTCCCCAACGCGACCATCGATGACGTGGCCGACCACATCGAGTACGTGCGGCGGGTCGCCGGGGTGGATCACGTGGGCCTGGGCAGCGACTTCGACGGCATCGAGTACGGTCCCGATGGCCTGGAGGACGTCTCGACCTTCCCGGCGCTGTTCGCGGTCCTGATCCGCCGGGGCTGGAGCGACGCCGATCTCAGGAAACTGGCGGGCGAGAATCTGCTGCGAGCGCTGCGTCAGGCGGAGGCAACAGCCAAGCGCCTGCAGGCGACGCGGCCGCCGTCGACGGCGACGATTGGGGAGTTGGACGGCGTGGCGAGTAAAGTACCGAGTACCGAGTACCGAGTACCGAGTACCGAGTACCGAGTACCGAGTACCGAGTTCCGAGTACCGAGTACAATACCCGGGAGAGGGCTCAGGAGTGACGACGCTGCGCGGCGTGAAGGGCCCCTAACAACCGGCCAACCTCCTCAGCCAGTCCCATAAGCCGCCGAAACTCGTTCGGAGGGAGCCAGCCGATATCGTTCGCCAGGTAAAGCTGCGCCCGCAGCTCGGCGCATGACCCCCTCGCGTATTCGAGGAACTGGGCAAAGCTCGACGACCGTTTTCGCTCGAACCCCTCCGCCACATTGGAGACGACGGATACCGCGGCCCTGCGGAGTTGATCGACCAGGGCGAAATCCCGTACCGCTCGCCCGATCTCACAGACGCGGTGGACTTCCGCCGCCAGGTAACGGGCCTTTTGCCAGACTACCAGCTCTTCGAACCGGGTCACTCCAGTCATCGACGGATAATCGTCGACACCGTCCCATCGCGCGTGCCAATCCTACGCATATCCTTGAAGAACAACGCGAAACATCGGGACGCCCCAGCGGTACCATTGGACTCGGTACTCGGTACTCGGTACTCGGTACTCGGTACTCGGTACTCGGCACTATCTACGCCGAAACCCCACTATCCCCCCCACCACCAACGCCGTAACCGCAAACCCGAACCACTGTATCGCATAACTCAAATGCGGCCCGTTGTTCAGGGCCCGCGGCTCGTCTCGCCGTGGCAGCTTCGGAAGACTGGTGTCCGGCGTCTGCAGGATCACATAGCCGCGCAGCGGGTACGGGAGCCGGGCGCGGAGCGCGCTCAGCTCCAGTCGCCGCCAGGTGAGCTGGCCGTCGAGGTCGAGCGGCTCGCCTGACTGACCGGAGTCGGCCAGCGCGAACGCCAGACCGGAGACCACCCGCACTCCCTCCTCCTTGAGCTGTCCCAGATTCACCCGCCGCGCATCCGGCGAGGTCACGTAGCCCCGCTGGACCAGGACCGCCGAGTCGCCTCCCAGCAACCGCAGCGGTGTGACGATCCGCACTCCCGGCACCCCACCCTCGCTCTGTCCCCGGATGACGATGTCGGCCGCATGATCGTACCGGCCGGTAACCGCGACCCGGCGATTAGTCAGGGCAGTGGGGGAGAGTCCCGCGGTCTGCGACGGGTCGTCGAGGTACAGCGGCGGCAGGGCTCGGGCCGCTGCGGCGGCCCGGTTGATCGCCTGCCGCTCCCCAAGCCGGCTGAGCTGCCAGATACCGAGCCGCGCGAACACCGCGGCCAGCACCACCGTGCCGCCGAAAAAGAACAGAGAGCGGGTCCGGGCGGTCATGGACAGTGGCCGTTCGTGTCACCTGGAGGGGACATCCGGTGGGGTAGGCGGCTCCCCCGACCGAGCTGATAACCGCAAGTGCCAGAACACCTTCCAGGTTCGGCCGCAGCTGGTCTGGGGCTTGCTTGATGACCGGTCGTTGGGGGCATCTGCCGAATCAAGATAAACCGGCCGGGGGATCATCGAGATGAGACCACCAACGCTGCTCACACTCGCCAGTGCCTTGTGCCTGCTGGGTCAGGTCACGCCGGCCACCGCCCAGGACGAAATCGTCGATACCGTCGATACCGTCGACACCGTCGCTACCGCCGAACCCCGTCGCCCCACCCGGCGCTCACCCGGCGCCAATCCCTATCTCCGCGAGGTCCGCGAGCCGCGCCCCGGGCGCGGGCCGTACTACGCCAGCTTCGGACTCGGCTTCGGCAGCGAAGCGATCGCCGGCCTGGGTGCGCCATCGCCGTATTCCCCGTCGCGGGTCCGGCCCACGCTCAACGTCGGTCTCGGGGCCAACGTGGGGCAGGCGCTCCGCATCGGCTTCGACGGCTTCGCCTGGTTCAATATCACCAACGACGGCGCGGTCGAGACCGTCACGGCGGCGATGATCGGCGGCCGGGTCTACCCGATCCCCGCCAGCGGCCTCTACCTCAAGGCGGCCGGTGGCTTCGGTCGCTACGGCGTCGACATCACCGACGACTGCGGTTGCTCGACGCCCATTGTCTCGGACTATGGCCTGGCATACGCCCTGGGGGGCGGGTTCGAGATGCCGGTGGGCCGCGGTCTGTGGCTCGGCCCGAGCCTCGAGATGGTGCGAATCGATATCACCGGCCCCGGCGGCTACCGGGAACGCGTTCTCAACTTCGGCCTCACCCTGACGTACGACGGCCGCGCCCGCGAATGAGGGACATCATGCGAACCAGATCCGTGTGCCTGCTGGCAATCCTGTTGGGAACCCTGCCTACCTTGGCCCTCGCCCAGGACGGCGACGATCGTGACCGTGACGGCCGCCGCGCCCGCGGCCGGGGTCTGCGCGAAGTCAGCGACGATGCCGGCCGCACCCGGCGTCAGGGGTTCTGGCTCAGCGCCGGTCTCGGCGTGGGAGGCGAGACCTTCGACGCCCGTGACGGGCTGGGCTGGAGCGATCGCGTCACCGGTGGCGTCGGGTATATCAAGCTGGGCGGAACCCTGAACCCCAATCTCCTGCTCGGCGTCGAGGCCCAGGGCTGGAGCAACGAGAGCTACCAGAACGACTACAAACGCCAGCTCGGCAGCGTGATGGGCATCGCGCAGTTCTACCCGTCCCGGACCGGGGATTTCTGGCTTCGCGGCGGGCTGGGATGGGCCTGGGATGAGGTGTTGTTCAACTCCAACCCACCCGCCACTGTCACCAGCCGCCGGGCCGGCACCGCCTTCGCGATCGGGCTCGGCTACGACGCCCGGGTCGGTCGCAAGATCTCCCTGACCCCGACTCTGGACTTCATGGCACAGCGCTACGACACCCATGATGTGCGGGTGGTGAGCTTCGGGCTGGGCATCACCTTTCACTAAGACGGGGGACAGGAGAAAGGGAAAACGAGAAGGGAGAAAGGGGAGGGCAGAATGGGCTCGGGACACCCACGCGAGCCGATTCCCCTTTCCCCTTTCTCCTTTCTCCCTTCTCCTGTTCCCCGTTCCCTGCTGTTCCACGCTACACCCGTCTTACATCCGCCGCACTCCTGTAGCGATGTTGCCACGTTTTTCCGTCGCCGCCCTACCCAAGTCCAAGTGGGACATCACGTTGGCTGCCAGCATGGTCGCCCGGTGAACGGCATGTCCCCTGCCGTCCCATGCACCGTCTCCAGCCGACCCAGGTCCAGTGCGCCTTCGCTTGTTTGCCCGCAGGATCATCCCGATCGCGGCGGTAATCGCCGCCGTCCGCTGCGCCAATGATTTTACGCCGCCCAGCGATCTCCTGCCGGCCTACATCAACATGCTTGCCGGAGACCAGCAGGCCGGGATCGTCGGTCAGCGGGTTTCCGACACCCTGGTCGTGCGGGTCACCGACCTCAGGGATCAGCCCGTCAAGGACCAGAAGGTCCTGTTCAAGCTGATCGCCGGGGGCAGCGGTTCGGCTCTGATTCCCGACACCGCCGTCACCGATGCCGACGGGCAGGCCAAGTCGGTCTGGGTTCTGGGGCACATTGCGGGTCAGCAGGCGGTTGAGGCTCGAGTGCTGGCGGACGGCCCCTCCGGCGGCCTGCGGCAGCTGTTCTACGGTCAGGCCGCGGCGGACGTGCCGGATACCGTCTTCGCCATCCGCGGGCAGAACCAGCAAGGCATCGTCGCCACCGCGCTCGTCGACTCGCTGATCGTGGTGGTCGGCGACCAGTTCGGTAACCCGATCCCGGGCCAGACGGTCAACTGGACCGTGCCCAGCGGTCAGGGGACCGTCAGCGCCTCCACGACTACTACCGGAGCGGACGGTCGGTCCGCCGTCCTGCGAATCCTGGGACCGACGGCCGGGAATCAGACGGCGACCGCGACCTGGACGGCCCTGCCCGGGTCGCCGGTCGTTTTCAGCCATGTCGCCGGCGCCTCCGGCGTGTCCGCGCTCGTCAAGGTGTTTGGTGACAACCAGACCGCGCCGGCGGGTCTGCCGCTCACCGACTCGATCGTGGTCCGGGCCCAGGATGCCAGCGGCAACGGGGTGTCGGGTCGGTCGGTGCTCTGGGTGGTGTCCGGTGGCGGCGGGTCGATCAGCTCCGGCTCCACCACCACCGACGCCCAGGGCAAGACCTTCGTCAGGTGGACGCTGGGCACCGTGGCCGGGCCCAACACCGTGACCGCGGCGATCACCGGCCTGCCGCCGGTGACGTTCAACGCCACCGGGACCGCCACGCAGCCGACCCGGATCCAGGCCGCGAGCCCAACCAGTCTCACGGCGCCGAACAGCACGCCGGTGTTCCCGCCGCCCTCGGTACGGGTGAACGACGCCAACAACAACGGAGTGCAGGGCGTCACCATCACCTTCCAGGTGACCGCCGGCGGCGGCACCGTGTCCGATGGGGTGGGGAGCGGCTCGGTGGTAACCGTCGCGACCGGCGCCAATGGCACCGCGACCCTCACCAACTGGGTCCTGGGCCCGACGGCCGGCACCAACAACAACAGCGTCACCGCCACCGCGGCGGGCGCCAACATCACCGGGAATCCGGTCAGCTTCACCGCCAGCGCCACCGCCGGCCAGCCCGCGCGGCTGGCGTTCGCCCAGCAGCCGACCAACACCGGTGCGGGCGTGGTGATCGCGCCGTCGGTCACCGTCCAGGTACAGGACCTGGGCGGCAATCTGGTGGCGACTGCCACCAATCCCATCACGCTCAACTTCGACGCCAATCCGGGCGGTGGCACGCTGAACGGCACCAAGACCGTCAACGCGATCGGCGGGGTGGCGACCTTCAACGATCTGACGGTCAACCAGACCGGCACCGGGTATACGCTGGCTGCCAGCGCGCCCGGTCTGGCCCCGGCCACCAGCAACACGTTCAACATCACTGCGGGACCGGCGGTGAAGCTCGGGTTCGTCGTCCAGCCCAGCAATCCGGGCGCGGGTCAGCCGATGACTCCGCCGGTGCAGGTCGCCGTCCAGGATCAGTTCGGGAACACCGTCCCCACGGCCACCACCTCCATCACGGTGGCCTTCGGCAACAATCCTACCGGCGCGACGCTGGCCGGCACCAAGACCGTGAACGCGGTGGCTGGCGTGGCGACCTTCCCCGGCCTCAGCGTCAATCTGACCGGCGTCGGCTATACCCTGGTCACCACCGGCGGCGGATTCACCAGCGCCACCAGCGCGGCCTTCAACATCGGCTTCGGGGCCGCCACCAAGCTGGCGTTCATCCAGCAGCCCTCGAGCGTCCAGGCCGGGGCGGCCATCCAGCCCGAGGTCCAGGTCGCCATTCAGGACGTCAACGGCAACACCGTGGCCACCGCCAACGACTCGGTGTTCCTGGTCATCGGCAACAACCCGAGCGGCTCTACCCTCAACGGCGGCCGAGTCCAGGCGGCCGCCGGCGTGGCTCACTTCAACGCGCTGGTGCTCAACCTTGCGGGCAACGGCTACACCCTGGTCACCTCGTCCGGTACCCTCACTGGCGCGACCAGCAATGGCTTCAACGTCACCTCCAGCAGCGGAGTGCGTCTCGCCTTCGGCCAGCAGCCCACCACCGTGTCGGCCGGAACCTCGATTACCCCCGCGGTGACCGTGCGGATGCTGGACATCCAGGGCAACGTGGTCACCAACTTCGTCGGGCCCATCACCGTGGCGTTCGGCAGCAATCCCACCGGTGGGGTCCTGGGCGGCACCCTCACCCAGAACGCGGTGGCCGGCGTTGCCACCTTCAACGACCTGAGCGTCAACAAGGTGGGGATCGCGTACTCCCTGGTCGCCACCAACCAGGGCGTGATCACCGCGGTCAGCAACGACTTCAACGTCATCCCGGGCCCGGCGGCCGCCCTCCAGTGGGTCGATCAGCCGCCCACGATCGTCCCCGCCGTGGCCGGCCAGCCCATTTCGCCCCCGGTGTCGGTGAGGGTGATCGATGCCGGCGGGAATCAGGTCGCGGGTTCGACCGCCAGCATCACCATCAGCATCTTCACCAACCCGGGCGGCAGCACGCTGACGGGCACCGTCACCGTGAACGCGGCGGGCGGACTGGCGACGTTCTCCAACCTGGTCCTCAACAAGGCCGGCACCGGCTACGTCCTGCGGGCGAGCTCGGGCGCGCTCACCCCGGGGAACAGCGTGGCCTTCAACGTCCGGGCCAACAATGCGACCCGGGTGGTCTTCGCCCAGGAGCCGACCAACGCCGTCGCGGGGGCGGTCATCTCGCCCACGGTGACGGTGCGGGTGGAGGACAACTTCGGCAACCTCGCCGACATCAACGGCAACGTGAGCCTGAGCCTGGTCAACAATCCGGGTGGCGCGGTGTTCCCGAGCGGCAGTTCCTCGGCGATCCCGCAGAGCGGTATCGCCAGCTTCCCCAGCATCTCGCTCGACAAGACCGGGACTGGGTACACCATCCGGGCGGGTGTCACCGGGCTCATTCCCGATACCAGCGCGGCCTTCAACGTCACGCCGGGCGCCGCCAACAAGCTGGTCTTCGGGGTCCAGCCCTCGAACGCCGTGGCGGGAGTCGCCATCGCACCGGCGATCACGGTCCGCGTGCTCGACGTCAACGACAATCTGGTCAGCTCGACCGCACCCGTGACCCTGACCGTCAGTACCAATCCGGGTGGGGCCACCCTGACCGGTGGCGGTCCGATCAACGCCGTCGCGGGCACGGCCACCTTCCCGGCGTTGAGCCTCAATCGCTCCGGCGTGGGGTATGTCCTGACCGCGACCAGCGGGTCGCTCACGGCCACCACCAGCACCGGCTTTAACATCACTCACGGCGCGGCCAGCGCGCTGGTCTGGACGGTGCAGCCCACCAACGGCACCGCCGGGTCGGCATTGGCCCCGACGCCGCAGGTGACCGTCCGGGACAACCAGGGCAACACGGTGACCGGCTTCGCCGGGACGATCACCGTCACCATCGGCAACAACCCGGGCGCCGCGACCCTGTCCGGTGGCACCCCGTCGAACATGTCGAACGGCGTGGCCGACTTCGCCTTCCTGTCGCTCAACCGGCCCGGCAACGGCTACACCCTCATTGCCAGCGCCGGCGGTGTACCGCCCAACGTGACCAGCGCCGCGTTCAACATCCAGACCGGGGCCGGGAACCAGCTCGTCTACCTGGTCCAGCCCTCCAACGACACCGTGGGCAAACCGATGACGCCGGCCGTGCGGGTGGCCATCCAGGACGCGCAGGGGAACACCGTGACCACGGCCACCAACAGCGTCACCCTGCTGCTGGTGCTCAATCCGGGCGGCGCGACCCTCACCGGCAATGTGGTAAGCGCCGTCGCCGGTATTGCGACCTTCAACAACCTCAGGCTCGACCGGGCCAGCATCGACCCGTACAACATGATCGCCACGGCGTCGGCCCTGATCAGTTCGCCCAACAGCTCGCTGTTCACGATCGTCAAGGCCCCGACCACCACCACCGTGACCGCCGACAGCCCGGATCCGTCCCTCGTCGGCCAGCCCTACACCGTGAGCTTCACCACGGTCGCCACCGCGCCGGCCAGCGGCACGCCCACGGGCAGCGTGACCGTGAGCGATGGAGTCTCGAGCTGCGTAGGCACGCTCACTGCCGGTGCCGGCAGCTGCAGTCTGACGTCGACGACCGTCGGCGCCAAGACCCTCACCGGGACCTACGGCAACGACGCCAACTACGTCCATGGCACGTCGGTCACCGCGCCGCACACCGTCAACGTAGCCGCCACGACCACGACCATCACCGCCGACACCCCCGATCCCAGTACCGTGGGTTCGGCCTACACGGTGAACTTCACCGTGGCCGCCGTTGCCCCCGGGGCCGGGACCCCGACCGGGACCGTCACCGTCAGCGACGGGACCGGCGCCACCTGCGCGCCGGCCACGCTGAGCGGGGGCGTGGGGACGTGCCAGCTGACCTCGACCACCCCGGGTGCGAAGACCCTGACGGCGACCTATGCGACCGACGGCAACTTCGCCGGCAGCGCCTCGCCCGGCGTGCCTCACACCGTCAATACCGCGGGCACCGTGACGTCCGTCGTGTCCTCCGTAAACCCCTCGACCTTCGGCCAGTCGGTGACCTTCACCGCGACCGTCACCTCGGCCCTCGGGACCCCGACCGGCAACGTCCAGTTCGTGGTCGACGGCGTCAACTTCGGCGCCTCGGTCGCCCTAGCCGGCGGCGTGGCCAACAGCGCCGCTACCACCACCCTGGCCGCGGGTAATCACACGGTCACCGCCAACTACCTCGGCGCGGGGAACTTCGCGGCCAGCAGTGGCTCGCTCGCCGCCGGCCAGACCGTCAACACCGCGGGCACCGTGACGTCGGTCGTGTCCTCCGTGAACCCCTCGACCTTCGGCCAGTCGGTGAGCTTTACCGCGACCGTCACTTCGGGCGCCGGGACGCCGACAGGCAGCGTCCAGTTCGTGGTCGACGGCGTCAACTTCGGCGCCGCGGTCGCCCTCACTGGCGGCGTGGCCACCAGCGCCGCCACCACCACCCTGGCCGCGGGCAATCGCACCGTCACCGCCAACTACCTCGGCGCGGGGAACTTTGCGGCCAGCAGCGGCGCGCTCGCCGGCGGCCAGACCGTCAACCCGGCGGCGACCGGCACCAGTGTGAGCTCGTCGGTCAATCCCTCGACCTTTGGCCAGTCGGTCACCTTCACCGCGACCGTCACTTCGGGCGCCGGGACGCCGACGGGCAGTGTCCAGTTCGTCGTCGACGGCGTCAACTTCGGCGCCGCGGTTGCCCTCACCGGCGGCGCGGCCACCAGCGCCGCCACCACCACCCTGGCCGCGGGTAATCACACCGTTACCGCCAACTACCTCGGCGCGGGGAACTTCGCGGCCAGCAGCGGCGCGCTCGCCGGCGGCCAGACCGTCAACCCGGCGGCGACCGGCACCACCGTGATCTCGTCGGTCAATCCCTCGATCGTCGGTCAGGCCGTGAGCTTCACGGCCACGGTTACCTCCGGTGCCGGGACCCCGACGGGCAGCGTCCAGTTCGTGGTCGACGGCGTCAACTTCGGCGCCGCGGTCGCCCTCGCCGGCGGTCAGGCCACCAGTGCGGCCACCACGACCCTCACCGCGGGCAACCACACGGTCACCGCCAACTACCTCGGCGCGGGGAACTTCGCGGCCAGCAGCGGCGCGCTCGCCGGCGGCCAGACCGTGAACTGACGTTTGACCGCCCGCGACCACCAGGCGGCCATCGAAGCTCCGGGTAAGCGATGAATACCAGCACACCTTCGGGCGGTCGGGTCCGCTTCCTCCCCACGCTCGGTCTGCATCTGAGCCGGTTCCTCGTGCGCCATCGCACGTTGGCCCGCTGGCTGGTCCCCGTCGTCGCGATCGTGGCGGCCGTCCGCTGCACCAACGACTTCGTCCCGCCCAACGCGCAGCTCCCGGCCAACATGCAGATGCTGGCCGGCGACGATCAGGCCGGGGTCGTGGGCCAGCTGCTGACGGATACCCTGGTTGTGCGGGTCACGGACCTCCAGGACCGGCCGGTTCAATATCAACCGGTGCTGTTTCAGATCGTGGCTGGCGGCAGCGGGGCCACACTCATTCCCGACACCGCGCTGACCGACGCCGATGGGCAAGCCAGGTCGGTGTGGATGCTTGGGCACATCGCGGGGCAACAGCGGGTGGAAGCGCGGGTGCTGGCCTCCGGGCCATCCGGCGGCCTGCGGCAGCTGTTCACCGGCCAGGCGGCCGCCGATGCGCCGGATACCGTCTTCGCCATCCGCGGTCAGAACCAGCAAGGCATCGTCGCCACCGCTCTCGCTGACTCCCTGATCGTGGTGGTCGGCGACCAGTTCGGCAATCCGATCCCCGGCCAGACGGTCAACTGGTCCGTGCCCAGCGGTCAGGGGACTGTCAGCGCCTCCACCACGACCACCGGGGCCGATGGTCGGTCCGCCGTCCTGCGGATCCTGGGACCGACGGCCGGGAGTCAAACGGCGACGGCGACCTGGACGGCCCTGCCCGGGTCGCCGGTCGTTTTCAACCATGTCGCCGGCGCCTCCGGCGTGTCCGCGCTCGTCAAGGTGTTTGGTGACAACCAGACCGCGCCGGCGGGTCTGCCGCTCACGGACTCCATTGTGGTCCGGGCCCAGGATGCCAGCGGCAACGGGGTATCGGGTCGGTCCGTGCTCTGGGTGGTGTCCGGTGGCGGCGGGTCGATCAGCTCCGGCTCCAGCACCACTGACGCCCAGGGCAAGACCTTCGTCAGGTGGACGCTGGGCACCGTGGCCGGGCCCAACACCGTGACCGCGGCGATCACCGGCCTGCCGCCGGTGACGTTCAACGCCACCGGGACCGCCTCCCAGCCGACCCGGATCCAGGCCGCGAGCCCAACCAGTCTCACGGCGCCGAACAGCACGCCGGTGTTCCCGCCGCCATCGGTACGGGTGACCGACGCCAACAACAACGGAGTGCAGGGCGTCACCATCACGTTCCAGGTGATGGCCGGCAGCGGCACGGTGTCCGATGGGGTGGGGAGCGGCTCGGTGGTGACCGTCGCGACCGGCGCCAACGGCACCGCGACCCTCACCAACTGGGTCTTGGGCCCGACGGCCGGCACCAACAACAACAGCGTCACCGCCACCGCGGCGGGCGCCAACATTACCGGGAATCCGGTCAGCTTCACCGCCAGCGCCACCGCCGGCCAGCCGGCGCGGCTGGCGTTTGCCCAGCAGCCGACTAACACCGGGGCAGGCGTGGTGATCGCGCCGTCGGTCACCGTCGAGGTACAGGACCTCGGCGGTAACCTGGTCAGCAGCGCCACCAATCCGGTCACCGTGAGCTTCGACGCCAATCCGGGCGGTGGTACGCTGAACGGCACCAAGACCGTCAACGCGGTCGGCGGGGTGGCGACCTTCAGCTCGCTCTCGATCAACCAGACCGGTACGGGATACACCCTGGCGGCCGCGGCCTCCGGTCTGGCCCCGGCCACCAGCAACACGTTCAACGTTACTGCGGGACCGGCGGCGAAGCTCGGCTTCGTCGTCCAGCCCAGCAATCCGGGCGCGGGTCAGCCGATGACTCCGCCGGTGCAGGTCGCCGTCCAGGATCAGTTCGGGAACACCGTCCCCACGGCCACCACCTCCATCACGGTGGCCTTCGGCAACAATCCCACCGGCGCGACGCTGGCCGGCACCAAGACCGTGAACGCGGTGGCTGGCGTGGCGACCTTCCCCGGCCTCAGCGTCAATCTGACCGGCGTCGGCTACACCCTGGTCACCACCGGCGGCGGATTCACCAGCGCCACCAGCGCGGCCTTCAACATCGGCTTCGGGGCCGCCACCAAGCTGGCGTTCATCCAGCAGCCCTCGAACGTCCAGGCCGGGGCGGCCATCCAGCCCGAGGTCCAGGTCGCCATTCAGGACGCCAACGGCAACACCGTGGCCACTGTAAACGACTCGGTGTTTCTCACCATCGGCACCAACCCCGGCGGCTCCGGCTTGAGCGGCGGCCGAGTCCAGGCCGTGGCTGGGGTGGCCCACTTCAACGCCCTGGTGTTCGACCGGGCCGGCAACGGCTACACCGTGGTCGCCGCCTCGGGTGCGCTGACTGGGGCGACCAGCAACGCCTTCAACGTGACCTCGGGTGCCGGCCAGCGGCTGGCGTTCGGTCAGCAGCCCGACCACGGTCCCGGCCGGAGCCTCGATCACCCCGGCGGTGACCGTGCGGATGCTGGACATCCAGGGCAACGTGGTGACCAACTTCGTCGGCCCGATCAGTGTGGCGCTGCGGCGGCAATCCGTCCGGGGGCACCCTCAGCGGCACGCTCACCCAGAACGCGGTCGCCGGTGTGGCCACCTTCAACAACCTGAGCATCAACAAGGTGGGGGTAGGCTATTCGCTGATCGCGACCAACCCGGCGGTGACGACGGCGGTCAGCGTCGACTTCAACGTCATCCCGGGCCCGGCGGCCGCCCTGCAGTGGGTCGACCAGCCGCCCACGATCATCCCGGCGGTGGCCGGCCAGGCCATCTCGCCGGCGGTGTCGGTGCAGGTGGTGGACGCAGGTGGCAATCCGGTCACTACCTCGAGCGCCGCCATAACGATCAGCATCTTCACCAATCCGGGCGGCAGCAGCCTGACCGGGACTCCGACGGTCAACGCGGTGACCGGCGTGGCCACCTTCAGCAACGTGGTGCTCAACAAGGCCGGCACCGGCTACGTGCTGCGGGCGAGCTCGGGCACCCTCACGCCCGGCAACAGCGTGGCCTTCAACGTCCGGGCCAACGACGCGGCCCGGCTGGTCTTCGGTCAGGAGCCGACCAACGTCGTCGCCGGGGCCGTGATCACACCCACGGTGACGGTGCGGGTGGAGGACAACTTCGGCAACCTGGCCGACGCCAACGGCAACGTCAGCCTGAGTCTCGTCAACAATCCGGGTGGCGCCGTGTTCCCGAGCGGCACCAGTCGGTGATCCCGGTGAACGGCATCGCCAGCTTCCCGAACATCTCGCTCGACAAGACCGGGACTGGGTACACCATCCGGGCGGGCGTCACCGGGCTCATTCCCGATACCAGCGCCGCGTTCAACATCACGCCGGGCGCGGCCAACAAGCTGGTCTTCGGGGTCCAGCCCTCGAACGCCGTCGCGGGAGTGGCCATCGCGCCGGCGGTGACCGTCCGGGTGCTCGACGTCAACGACAATCTGGTCAACTCGACCGCGCCCGTGACCCTGGCCATCAGCACCAATCCGGGCGGCGCGACCCTGACCGGTGGCGGCCCGATCGCCGCCGTCGCGGGCACGGCCACCTTCCCGGCGTTGAGCCTCAATCGCTCCGGCGTGGGGTATGTCCTGACCGCGACCAGCGGGTCGCTCACGGCCACCACCAGCACCGGCTTTAACATCACTCACGGCGCGGCCAGCGCGCTGGTCTGGACGGTGCAGCCCACCAACGGCACCGCCGGGTCGGCATTGGCCCCGACGCCGCAGGTGACCGTCCGGGACAACCTGGGCAACACCGTGACCGGCTTCGCCGGGACGATCACCGTCACCATCGGCAACAACCCGGGTGCCGCGACCCTGACCGGTGGCACCCCGTCCAACCTGGCGAACGGGGTGGCCGACTTCGCCTTCCTGTCGCTCAACCGGCCGGGTAATGGCTACACCCTGATCGCCAGCGCCGGCGGCACTCCCCCCAATGTGACCAGCGCCGCCTTCAACATCGTGGCCGGCACCGGCAACCAGCTGGTGTTCCTCGCGCAGCCGAACAACGACACGGTCGGCAAGGCGATGACGCCGGCCGTCCAGGTCGCGGTCCAGGATGCCCAGGGCAACACCGTCACCGCGGCCACCAATTCGATCACGCTCGTGCTGAACCTCAACCCGGCCGGCGCGGTGATAACGGGCAACACCGTCAGCGCGGCTGCGGGCATCGCGACTTTCAGTAACCTGCGGCTCGACAAGGCCAGCGTTAATCCCTACAACCTGATCGCCACCTCGGCCGGGCTGATCAGTTCGCCCAATAGTTCGCTCTTCACCATCGACCGGGCGCCGACTACCGCGACCATCACGACGGACACTCCTGATCCGTCGGTTGCCGGACAGCCCTACACCGTGAGCTACACGGTGGTGGCGACCGCGCCCGCCAGCGGAACGCCGACGGGCAGTGTGACCGTGAGCGATGGCACCGGGGCTAGCTGCGTGAGCGTGGCCCCCAGCGGCTCCTGCCAGCTGATCTCGACGACCGCCGGCGCCAAGAATCTGACCGCGAGCTACGCCGGGGACGCCAACTACGTGGCGACCGTCTCTGCGGCTGCCGCCCACACCGTCAACCCCGCCGCGACCCTCACGACGATCACCGGTGACACGCCCGATCCCTCGGCCGTCGGGCAGGCCTTCGCCGTGAGCTACACGGTCAGCGTCAGTGCCCCGGGCGCCGGCACCGCCACCGGCAACGTGACGGTCAGCGATGGGACCGGGGCGACCTGCGTGGGCACGGTGGCGGCCGGGACCTGCAGCCTCGCGTCCACCACCACCGGCAACAAGACCCTGACGGCGACCTACGCCACCGACGGCAACTTCGCCGGCAGCACCTCGGCCGGCGCGGCCCACACGGTCACGACGGCGGGCACGGTCACTACCATCACTGCCCACACCCCCGATCCGAGCGTGGTGGGCCAGGCGATCACCGTGAACTTCACCGTGACCGGCGGCGCCACCGCGCCCACCGGCAACGTCACGGTGAGCGACGGCGCGGTGAGCTGCGCCGGCGCCCTGGCTGCCGGCGCCGGCACCTGCCAACTGACGCCGACCACTGCCGGGGCCAAGACCCTGGTCGCCACCTATGCCGGAAGCGCCATCCATGCGGGCAGCGTCTCGGCGGGTGTGGGACATACGGTCAACACCGCCCCCACTACCACAACTATCACCGCCGATACGCCGGATCCCAGCGTCACTGGGCAGCCCGTCACGGTGAACTTCACCGTGACCGGTGGTCCCACGGTGCCCACCGGCAACGTCACGGTGAGCGACGGCACGGTGAACTGCGTCGGGGCCCTCGTGTCCGGGGCCGGCTCGTGCCAGCTCGTTCCGACCACGGCCGGTGCGAAGACCCTCACCGCGACCTACGCCGGCGACGCCACGCACAGCAGCAGCGTCTCGGCCGGTGCGGCGCACACCGTGAACGCCGCCAGCACCACCACGACCATCACCGCCGACACCCCCGATCCCAGTACGGTCGGCGTGGCCTACACCGTCAACTTCAGCGTGGCGGCGGTGGCACCCGGAACCGGCACCCCGACGGGCACGGTCAGCGTGAGTGACGGGACCGGGGCCAGCTGCGGCCCGGCCACGCTCGCCGCCGGTGCGGGGACCTGCCAGCTGACCTCGACCACCGTCGGCGCCAAGTCGCTGGTGGCCACCTACACGCCGGCCAATACCAGCTTCCTCACCAGCACGTCGGTGGGTGTGCCGCACACGGTGATCACCGCGGGCGCGACCGTCACCATCACCAGCCACACGCCCAATCCCAGCGTCGTCGGCCAGCCGTACACCGTCAACGTCACGGTGACCGGGGGTGCCACCACCCCGACCGGCACCGTGACGGTGACCGACGGCGGCCAGAGCTGTCCGGCCCCGATCACGCTGGCGGCCGGTGCAGGCTCGTGCGTGGTGACCTCGACCAGCCCGGGTGCCAAGACCCTGCTGGCCACCTACTCGGGCGACGCGACCCATGCGGGCGGCTCAGGGACAGCGCCCCACACGGTAAACCAGGCCTCGACCACTACCACGATCTCGTCTGACTTGCCCGATCCGTCGGTGGTCGGCCAGACCATCACCGTGAGCTACGCCGTGGCGGTCACCGCCCCCGGTGCCGGCACCCCGACCGGCAACGTCACCGTGAGCGACGGCACCGACGGCTGCACCGGTACGGTGGCGGCGGGGACCTGCAGCTTCGCCGCCACTACTGCCGGTGCCAAGAACATCAGCGCCTCCTACGTGGGTGATGCCAACTTCACCGGCAGCACCTCGGCCAATGCGGCCCACACCGTGAACGCCGCCAGCACCACCACGACCATCACCGCCGACACCCCCGATCCCAGCACGGCGGGCGTGGCCTATACCGTCAACTTCACCGTGGCGGCGGTGGCCCCGGGCGCCGGCACTCCGACGGGGACGGTCAGCGTGAGTGATGGCACCGGGGCCAGCTGCGGCCCGGCCACGCTCACCGCCGGTGCCGGGACCTGCCAGCTGACCTCGACCACCGTCGGCGCCAAGACCCTGGTGGCGACCTACACACCGGCGAATACCAGCTTCCTGGCCGGCACGTCGGTGGGTGAGCCGCACACGGTGAACGCCTCGGGCAGCACCGTGGTGATCAACAGCGACACCCCCGATCCCAGCGTCGTCGGCCAGGGGTACACCGTGACGGTCACCGTGTCCGGCGGTGCTACCACCCCGACCGGCACCGTCACGGTGAGCGACGGCGGCCAGAGCTGTCCGGCCCCGATCACGCTGGCCGCCGGCACCGGCTCGTGCATCCTGACCTCGACCAGCGTCGGCGCCAAGACCCTCACCGCCACCTACTCGGGTGACGCCACCCATACGACCGGTGGCGGGACCACGACCCATACCGTGAACCAGGCGGCCACGACCACGTCGATCAGCTCCGACAACCCCGATCCGTCGGTGGTGGGCCAGCCGATCGTGGTGAACTACGCCGTCGCGGTCACTGCCCCCGGCGCCGGGACGCCGACGGGCAACGTGACGGTCAGCGACGGGGCGGCCAGCTGCGTCGGCACGGTCGCTACGGGCACCTGCAGCTTCGCCGCCACCAGCGCCGGCGCCAAGAACATCGTCGCCACCTACGTCGGTGACGCCAATTTCATCACCAGCGCCTCGGCCAACGCGGCGCACGCGGTGAACGCCGCCAGCACCACCACCACCATCACCGGCGACACCCCCGATCCCAGCACCGCGGGCGCGGCCTACACCGTCAACTTCACCGCGGCGGCGGTGGCGCCCGGTGCCGGCACCCCGACCGGCACCGTGAGCGTGAGCGACGGGGCCGGCGGCAGCTGCGGCCCGATCACGCTCTCCGGCGGTGCCGGCAGTTGCCCGCTGACCTCGATCACCAGCGGGGCCAAGACCCTGACGGCGACCTACACGCCGGCCAATACCAGCTTCCTGACCAGCACCTCCATCGGCGAGCCGCACGGGGTGAACGCGGCCGGGTCGACCGTGACCATCACGAGCGACACCCCCGATCCCAGCGTCGTCGGCCAGGGGTACACCGTGTCCGTCACCGTGTCTGGCGGGACCACGCCGACCGGCACTGTCACCGTGAGCGACGGGGGCGTGAGCTGTCCTGGCCCGATCACCCTGAGCGGCGGCACTGGCTCGTGTGTCCTGACCTCGACCAGCGTCGGCACCAAGACCCTGACCGCCACCTATTCCGGCGATGCCTCGAATAGCGGCGGCTCGGGAACTGCGGCCCACACGGTGAACCAGGCGGCCACGACCACGTCGATCAGCTCCGACAACCCCGATCCGTCGGTAGTGGGCCAGACGATCATCGTGAACTACGCCGTGGCGGTCACCGCCCCCGGCGTTGGCACCCCGACCGGCAACGTCAACGTGAGCGACGGCACCGCCGGCTGCACCGGTACCGCGGCGGCCGGCACCTGCAGCTTCGCCGCGACCAGTGCCGGCGCCAAGAACATCGCCGCCACCTACGTCGGCGACGCGAATTTCAGCACCAGCACCTCGCCCAACGCGGCCCACACCGTGAATGCCGCCAGCACCACCACGACCATCACCGCCGACACCCCCGATCCCAGCACGGCGGGCGTGGCCTACACCGTCAACTTCAGCGTGGCGGCGGTGGTGCCCGGCGCCGGTACCCCGACCGGCACGGTCAGCGTGAGTGATGGCACCGGGGCCAGCTGCGGCCCGGCCACGCTCACCGCCGGCGCCGGGACCTGCCAGCTGACCTCGATCACCATCGGTACCAAGTCGCTGGTGGCGACCTACACGCCGGCCAATACCAGCTTCCTCACCAGCACGTCGGTGGGTGAGCCGCACACGGTGAACGCCTCGGGCAGCACCGTGGTGATCAATAGCGACAGCCCCGATCCCAGCGCCGTCGGCCAGGGGTACACCGTGACGGTCACCGTGTCCGGCGGCGCTACCACTCCGACCGGCACCGTCACGGTGAGCGACGGGAGCGTGAGCTGTCCCGGCCCGATCACCCTGAGCGGTGGCACGGGCTCGTGCGTGCTGGCCTCGACCACTATCGGTGCCAAGACCCTCACGGCCACCTATTCCGGCGATGCCACGCATAGCGGCGGCTCGGGGAATGCGCTCCACACGGTGAACCAGGCGGCCACGACCACGTCGATCAGCTCCGACACGCCCGATCCGTCGGTGGTGGGCCAACCGATCGTGGTGAACTACGCCGTGGCGGTCACCGCCCCCGGCACCGGGACGCCGACGGGCAACGTGACGGTCAGCGACGGGGCGGCCAGCTGCGTCGGCACGGTCGCTACGGGCACCTGCAGCTTCGCGGCGACCAGCGCCGGCGCCAAGAACATCGTCGCCACCTACGTCGGTGACGCCAATTTCATCACCAGCGCCTCGGCCAATGCGGCCCACACCGTCAACGCCGCCAGCACCACCACGACCATCACCGGCGACACCCCCGATCCCAGCACCGCGGGCGCGGCGTACACCGTCAACTTCACCGTGGCGGCGGTGGCGCCCGGTGCCGGCACCCCGACCGGCACCGTGAGCGTCAGCGACGGGGCCGGCGGCAGCTGCGGCCCGGCCACGCTCACCGCCGGTGCCGGGACCTGCCAGCTGACCTCGACCACCTCGGGGAGCAAGACGCTGGTGGCGACCTACACGCCGGCCAATACCAGCTTCCTGACCAGCACCTCCGCCGGCGAATCGCACGGCGTGAATGCCGCGGGCGCGACCGTGACCATCACGAGCGACACCCCCGATCCCAGCGTGGTCGGACAGGGCTACACCGTGAGCGTGACCGTATCCGGTGGCTCCGGCACACCGACCGGCACCGTCGCCATGAGCGACGGGAGCGTGAGCTGCCCCGCCCCGATCACGCTCGCGGCCGGCACCGGCTCGTGCGTGCTGACCTCGACCAGCGTCGGCAACAAGACCTTGACTGCCACGTATTCCGGCGATGGTTCGTACGCCGGCAATTCGGGCACCGCCGGCCACGTTGTCAATCAGGCCACGACCACCACCACGATCACCAGCGACACGCCCGATCCGAGCACCGTGAACACGGCCTATACCGTGGTCTACTCGGTGGTGGCGAACGCACCGGGCGCTGGCACGCCGGCCGGCAACGTGACGGTGAGCGACGGCACCGACAACAACACCTGCACGGTGGCGGTGGGCCAGTGCTCGCTCACTTCAACGACCCTGGGCGCCAAGACCCTGACGGCGACCTACGCCGGCAACGCCAACTTCAGTGGCAGCGCTTCGGCAGGTACGCCTCACCAGGTCGACGTCGCTGGCACGGTGACTACTATCACCTCGGACAACCCCGATCCCAGCGTCGTGGGTCAGCAGATCACGGTCAACTTCAGCGTGACCGGTGCCCCGGGGACGCCGACCGGCTCGGTCACCGTGACTGACGGGACCATCAACTGCAACGGCCCCCTGAATGGCGCCGGCACGGGGTCGTGCAACCTGACCTTTACCACCGCCGGCAACCGCACCCTCACCGCGACCTATGGTGGCGATGCCACCCACGGCGGGAGCGGCTCGGCCGGTGCGAGCCACGCGGTGAACGCCGCCGGCACCACGACGACCATTACCTCCGATACCCCCGATCCCAGTACGGTGAACGTGGCCTACACGGTGGGCTATACCGTGGTTGCCAACGCGCCGGGTGCCGGGACGCCGGCGGGGAACGTCACCGTGAGTGATGGCACCGGCGCCCAGAACACCTGTACCGTGGCGGCGGGCAGCTGCAGCCTCACCTCGACCACGACCGGCGCCAAGACCCTCACCGCGACCTATGCCGGCACCACCAACTTCAATGGGAGTACTTCGGCCGGTGCGCCTCACCAGGTAGACGCCGTCGCCACCACGACCACCGTCGGGTCGTCCCAGAACCCGTCGACTTTCGGCACCTCGGTGACTTGGACCGCCACCGTCACCTCAGGTTCGGGCACCCCGACCGGCAGCGTCCAGTTCCAGGTGGGCGGCGTGAACTTCGGATCGTCAGTGAACCTGAATGGCAGCGGCCAGGCGGCGATCGCCAGCAGTGCCACCCTGGCCGCGGGCAATCACGCGGTCGCCGCCATCTACACCGCCACCGGCAACTTCGGCAACAGCAACGGCTCGCTTGCCGGCGGCCAGACGGTGAACCAGGCCTCCACCTTGACCGGCGTGGTGTCGTCTGCCGATCCGTCGGTCTTCGGACAGTCGGTGACCTTCACAGCCACCGTAACCTCTGGTGCCGGGACCCCGACCGGAAACGTGCAATTCGTGGTGGCCGGCTCGAACTTTGGCTCACCAGTCGCCCTGTCGGGCGGCCAGGCCACCAGCGGCGCCACCTCGGCGCTCGCGATCGGCGGCCACACCGTCTCGGCCAACTTCCTCGGGTCGACTAATTTCGCGATCAGTAACGGATCGATCGGGAGCGACGGCCAGACCGTCAACCAGGCCCAGACCACGACCCTCATCACCGCCCATGATCCTGACCCGTCTACCGGGACCGAAGCGATCACCGTGCAATTCACTGTGACTCCGGTCGGCCCCGGCGCGGGCACGCCGGCCGGGAACGTCACGGTGAGCGCCAGCACCGGCGGGCAGTGCACCGCCTCGGTCGCCACCGGCCAATGCGCCCTGACGCCGGCCGACGGAACACCGGGTACCATCCAGCTGACCGCCGTCTACGACGGCAACACCAACTTCGCCGGCAGCACCTCGGCGTCGGCAGATCACGGTATCCAGTAGCGGTTGACCCTCATGCGCCCGGCCGCTAGTTTTTCCGGCCCACGCCCTGGTGGTGAAACTGGTAGACACGCTATCTTGAGGGGGTAGTGCCGAAAGGCGTCGCGGTTCGAATCCGCGCCAGGGCATGGAGAAGGCGTTGGGCGTTGGGCGTTGAGGCCTTGGGGCTGTAGGCATTGAGGCGCTGCGCGCGCCAGCTGGCCTGCCAATGCCTAACGCATCAACGCCTGACGCTCCAACGCCTGCTCTCCTTGCCACTGTAGCTCAGCGGTAGAGCACTCGATTCGTAATCGAGCGGTCGTCGGTTCAATCCCGACCAGTGGCTCTGGACTGCGGGAGAACGGTGGAACGGGAGAACGGGAGAACGGGACGAGGAATCCGGTGACGTTTGTCGTCCCGAGGGAGCGCAGCAACCGAGGGATCCCATCAGGTGCACACCTTGAGGGATCCCTCGCTTCGCTCGGGATGACATTTCGTCCCGTTCCCCCGTTCCCCCGTTCCACCGTTTCCCCCGTTCCCCGTTCCCTGTTCCCCGTTCTCCCGCTTGTCTTCGCCTGCTCCGCCCACATCCTCCCCCCCGGTCCGCCGGTTCCGCTCCCCGAGCCTCATCAGATCGAGCGATCGGTCTTTCTCATCGGGGACGCCGGCGCCCCCAGCCCGGCCGAGCCGGTTCTCGCGGCCCTCACCGGCCTGCTCGCCGCCGCGCCCGAATCGTCGATCGTGGTCTTCCTCGGCGACAACATCTATCCCCGCGGCCTGCCTGGGGACAGCGCACCCAACCGGGCGGAAGGCGAGCGCCGGATCGATGCCCAGATCGCCGCTACCCGGGTCGGCTCCGCTCGAGCCATTTTTGTTCCGGGAAACCACGATTGGGACAAATCCGGCAGGGATGGACTGGCCGCGATCCGCCGCGCCGGCGTCCACATCACCAGCGCCAGCCAGGGCCGGGCCCGGCTGCTCCCGGCCAACGGCTGCCCCGGTCCCGAGATCGAGGATGCCGGCCGGATCAGGCTGGTGCTGCTGGACAGCGAGTGGCTGCTCCGTACGGGGGAGAAGGGAGTGGCGGAATGCCTGCCCAACACCCGCGACGGTGCCTTGGCCGCCCTGGGCGAGGCTATTGCCACGGCCGGCGATCGACCGGTGATCGTGGTGGCCCATCACCCCCTGTTGACCGGCGGGGTCCACGGCGGCCGGTTCTCGGTCGGCGACCATCTCTTCCCGCTTCGCAACCTCCACAAGGCGTTCTGGATCCCGCTCCCGGTGATCGGCTCGCTCTACCCGATTGTCAGGGGAGCGGGCGTGAGTGACCAGGACATGTCGGGCGGCGGCAACCGCCGCTTTCGGGCGGCCCTCGATTCGGTCTTCGCCGAGCACCCGCCCATGCTCTATGCCTCTGGCCACGAACACTCCCTGCAGATCATCGACCGCGGCCGGGCACCGCTCCTGGCAGTGAGCGGCACCGGCTTCCTCGGACACGAGGACTTCGTCGAGGGGTTGCCGGAACATCGGCTGGCGCTGTCCGCGCCCGGGTTCATGCGGCTGGATGTCCTGCGGGATGGCCGGGTTCGGCTGGCCGTGATCGTGGTGGCCGAACGTGAGCCGCCGCGGGAGGTGTTTGGGGAGTGGGTGAGATAGTCGGGGGAACGGTGGAACGGTGGAACGGTGGAACGGGGGAACGGTAGAACGGTGGAACGGGGGAACGGTAGAACGGGGGAACGGGGGAACGGGATTCGGGTCCAGGGTGCGTTTCCTTGGTACAGCGTGACCCGGTCGGTGGCTGTACCGTCCGGTGATGCTCAGCCACACCTCGTTGGAGGCGTGGAAGGTCGCTCGGCAGGTCTCGTGTGGCTGCTTCCTCATCGCCCGAGATCACTGGAAGCCGTGGGCGGCTGCCTTGTTCGGGCAGTTACAGCGCGCGGCCCTCTCGGTGCAGTTGAATATCGCGGAGGGTTGGAGCTTCAACCGCTCGCCAACGTACACCCGCCACCTCGGAATCGCCTATGGCTCGTCCGTCGAGACCGGCGAGCTGCTGGGGATCGCCCTCACGATCGCGGCGGTGCCGTCCGTGGCCCTCGCAACGCTGATCCGCGACAACCGCCGAAGCCAGCGGCTCCTGATCGGGCTCCTGAAACGGGAGCGTCCCATGTAGCTGGGACAGCGCCTCCCGCGCTCCGTTCCCCCGTTCCCCCGTTCCCCCGTTCTACCGTTCTACCGTTCTACCGTTCCCTGTTCCCCGTTCCCCCGTTCCCCCGTTCTACCCTGTACTCCCCTGCTAGCCCTTCTTCCGCCGGCCCTTCACCTGCTTGGCCATGGCCCGGGCCGCCAACGCGGCCGCGGCCGCTGCCCCGGCGGCGACCGCCACTCGGCCGGCCAGTTTGAGGATCTCCTCTCTCAGCCGCTTCCGCTCGCGCTTCTTGGCCGCGGCGCCCGCCTTCACCAATGCCTTGTCCACCCGGGTCGCCATCTGGGCACCGGCCTTGCGGGCGGCAACCTCGGCCCGGCGGGTGGCCTGTTTGACTGCGACAGCAACATCCTTCTTTGCGATCGCCATGATCGCCTCCACGTTGAGGTGATGGATGGTATGACCTCCCGCCGCGGAGAAAGCCGCCGCCTCGCGGGTCGATGAAACAGGCCCGAAGCGCGGCTCAGGATCCCGCGTCTGCTCGAGGCGGCGGTGTTCATCACCTCGGCCCAAGCGAAGCGCTGGGGTAGTGTGATGGACGGACAGGGGAGGTGTCAGCACCGAGTACTGAGTATGTCGGTTGCCCGACCTCTGATCAGCCTGCGCGAGCACCTGGCGCGCCGTACCAAAAGTGCTCGGCACCGTGTCCGCGTTACCTTGGTACGCGGTTCGGTACTCGCTCAGGTCCGGACTACCCGCCCCTCTCCCCTCTCCCGTTTCGGACGCGGCAGCTTTGCCTCCCCGACCTCCCGGCCGCGCCAGTAGCGTACCATGGCGGTCGAATCGCCGTCCTCCGCCTGGATCGCGCCCAGCAAATCAATCGGGGATCCGATCGAGACGCTGTCCACCGACACGATGAGGTCGCCGGGGCGGAAGCCGGCGCTGTCAGCCACGCCCTCCGCTCGAAGCACCAGCACGCCCTTCTGGTCGCCCGAAAGCCCGAACAGGGATCGAAGTTCCGGTGTGGGTGTCACCACCGTGAGCCCCGCGGTCCGCACCACCTGCTCGGTCACTTCCAGCGGCAGGAACGTGATCTGGGGAGCGTCCTCCAACAGCTCGCGACGCACCAGGATCGGAGCCCCGACCCGAAGCGCCAGGGCAATCGCGTCGCTTGGCCGCGAGTCCAACTCCCGGACCCCGGTCTCCCCCCGCAGGCGCAGACGGACCACCCCATAATAGATGCCACCCTCGGCGTGATGCACACGGACGTCTTCCACTGTGGCGCCGGTCTGTTGGGTGAGGGTGGCCAGGAGGTCGTGCGTAATGGGGCGGGGTGGGGCCTCTCCCCGGAGCGAATGCTGGATGGCGGCCGCCTCCATCGGCCCGACCCAGATGGGCATCTGGTGATCGGAGCCCGGCTTCTGCAGCAACACCACCGGCGACCCCGACTCGAGCCCGATCCCGACTGTGGCGACATCAACCCGCACGAACACCCGCTCGGCTTGGCCGAGTTGCCTCTGACCGCCGCCGCAGGCCTGGACTGCGGCCAGCCCGACAACCACGATGCCGGCTCGCGCGGAGACGAGAAAAGGACGCATGGCTGGTCTCCCTCGCTCGAATGTAGCGTGAGGGCTTACCCGGCGCTTGAGTCGGTGCCGGCGTTATCGAGACGGGGAACGGGGAACAGGGAGCGGGAAAAGCCAGCTCGACGAGTCACGGCTGGTTGACCAGCTTCGCCCTCCCCGTTCCCCGTTCCCCCTGCCCGATTCTCCTACACCCCGATGTGCGCTGCGTCACAATCCACCGTCGCGGCACGGCTGATGCCATAGAAACGGACAGGCGGCGCAGAGGAGGGTGGGATGCCGTCAGGGTGGGAGCCGGAAACGGACAACCAGGAGTGGGGCGACCGCGAGTCGTGGCGCGGGGATCAGCACCCGGAGGGCACCGATGACTGGTGTCCCGAGGGCGACGAGGACTCCGTGTGGGCGGCCGCCGAGGACGACAACTCGGAACATGACGCCGGCTGGCCGGAAGATCTCGCCGGGCCGGAATACTGGCTGTTCAAGCGCGACTGCAACGAATAGTACAGGGAACAGGGAACAGGGACTGCCCTACCTCTCATCATCCCGAGCACATTGAAGGAACTACCGTACGGCGCTGGGAGGCCGCCACAAGCCACCAGCACTTTGCGACAGTTCCCCGAGGTACTCGCGGGTTCGGGATGATGAGCGAATCGGTCACCCCCGTTCCCCTCACCCCTCACTCAAGAACCACTCCCTGTAGTATCCCGCCGGAATCGTCCCCATCCGCATCAGCCGTTCGTGGAACGTCCGGGCCGAGAACTTGTCGCCCTGTTTCTGGCGAAGTGCCTCACGAAGATCGATGATCGCCTCCTTGCCCAGGTTGTAGGTGATCGCCTGGGTGGGCCACTTGGAATAGCGGAAGATCGCCCGTTCCGCTCCGTCGGCGATGACCCGCGCCGTCGGGTCCTTGGCCGCCTGGGCGCGGGCCCCTGGATAGAACCCGACGTGCTCGGTGAAATAGTCCACCGCCTCGTCGAAGCTCATCCGGCCGGTGTGAATTCCGACGTCGATCCGGACCCGCGCCGCCCGCAGCAGCTGTCCTTGCAGCTCGTAGATCCGTTCCGCCGCCGAGTAGAAGCCGTGTGGCCGCCCGGCCACCGGCTCGGCCATCAGCTCCTCGCTGTACAGCGCCCAGCCCTCGGTCGCCATCGAGTCCTGCCACATCGACGACGAGTCTTCCACCGCGCCCGGGGTGAGCCAGCGGATGTTGCTGATCTCGGCCGCGTGCCGGGTCATGTACTTGAAGTGCCAGTCGTGGCCGGGGAATCCCTCATGGATCGCCGTGTCCGCCACCGATGCCTTGTTGTTGAGCCGGAGCGCCGCGCGATCGTTCCCGGTCGGCGACAGGTAGAACCGCCCCACGCCCGATTTCTTGAACGGCGGCGCCGGGTAGTAGGCCGCGTCGATCGTGCTGCGAAGCACCGGCGGGGTCGGGGTCACCTCGAGCCGGTAGTCGGCCGGGATGTCGAACAGCCGGTATTCCCGGCCCCACGCCACCGCCCGCTCGCCGGCTTCGCGGTACCATTGGAACAGCTGGTCGTCGTTCCGGGGTGATTCGCGCGACAGATATTCCGTTACCAGCCTGGTAGACGCTCTACGCTCGGTATCGGAGCCCCAGGCGTAGGCCAGCCCGGCTTCCTTGGCCACCGATTCGGCCACCTCGAACAGCTGGTGTTCGTAGCGCGCCACCTGCTCGGCGCCGTAGGTGAACAGATCGTCGACGCTCCGGTCGAGCCGCAGGCAATGCTTCACCCGCCAGGCGTATTCCGTTTCACCGGCGGCGAAGCGATCGGTGAGATCCCGCTGGTCCGACGTCTGAAGCAGGAACGCCACGAACCCGTCCCACGCCTTGGCCGCGGCCCGCGACGCGGCCGTGAGATCGGACAGCACCGCCCACGCGAACGGCCGCTTGCCCAGGAACCCGCGCGCGCTTTCCGGCAGGGTGTTGCGGAAATACTCGGCGTTGGCCTTCGATCCGTTCACCCCGTCCCGGGCGATCATTCGCCGGTCGGGCCGGTTGCCGCTTTTCACTCCCGCGGCGAGGTTCGCCTTCGCCGTCTCGAGGTACGTGGGGATGGCGCTGACGCGTTCGATGAGGATTCTCCACTCGTCCTCTGTTCCTCGAACCTGTCCGCCCTGTCCGACTTGTCCGCCCGCCTCTCCGCCTTCGGTCATTCCCTGAATCTGCCAATCCACGCCTCGGAACGGTTCCGCCACGTAGGTATCCACCGCCCGTTCGTGGTAGCGGAGTTTCCCTGATTGCCGGAGCAGGAACGCCAATTGCGCGCCGAGGACCTCGTAGTCGATTCGAGCTTGTGGAGAGAGCGTGTCCGGGTCGATCTTCGCCCGCCCGCTTTCGATCTCCCGGTAGAACCGCTGCTCGCTCTCCAGGGCCTCCGGTCGCCAGTCCCGGAGTCGGCCGCTGATCCGGGCCAGGCTCGGGTCGTAGCCGTCGCCTCCCAGGTAGGTCGCCGTGACCGGATTCAGCTCCATGGCCTTGAGGAAGTACCGGTCGCGGAGCGCGATCAGGCCGGTGTCATCCGGGGCCGCCACGGTTTCCGGCGGACGGCAGCCGGCCAGCTGGGGCAGGAGGCTGGTTGCGATGGCTGTCTGGGCGGTTCGGACCAGGAAGCTGCGTCTCTGCATCGGGACCCGGATCGGATTGGAGAGTGGCGGCAGGGGCCCAGAGGGAGATGGACCGGCCCGAGGTACGAAGCAAGATGGCTCACGCGGGTTACGAGCGAAATGCCGCCTCGAAAAGGAGCGAGGCACCTCGGGCAATACACCAGGACAACCGGGCCCTGGGCCCTGGGCCCTGGGCCCTTTTCAGCCAATGCCAACCTCGACGGCTCCGGCCCCTGCGTTCCGCCCGCACCGTGGCGCTAGGCCCCGACCTGCGGCGTCGGCGCGACGGGTCGACCTCGAGCTTAACTACGTAATAGATTGCTATTAAATGACTTAGAGCATTGCCCGGCGAGTCCCCAGGTTGGTACGGCTCGTGCTTTTTCCCCTGCTGCGCGGCCGACCTCGGGTACATCTCTCCCTGTTTGATTGCAGACTGGCGGAAGGGTCCGGTTTGTGGTCGACCCGAGGTTGGCCCCGCGCCACTTTTTTCAGCCATCAGCCATCAGCCATCAGCCATCAGCCATCAGCTATCAGCTATCAGCTATCAGCCGTAGAATGCGGCTGGGGCGGGTTCGTGCTTGTCCCGGTGTAGGCCAGGGCGGGGTTCGCGGGGCCTTCCTTACGGGTGGGCCGGGGGGTAGGTTCCGGCCCCTTGGCACCCGCCCTTCGTAACGGGACGTAGCGCAGTCCGGTAGCGCACCTGAATGGGGTTCAGGGGGTCGCGGGTTCGAATCCCGCCGTCCCGATTCGGCCCCCGCCACGGCGGGGGCCTTTTCGCGCCGGCGTGTTCGCCGCCGCCGCTCGCCTCTGGCTCGCGGCATTCCCGGTCGAATCCCGCCGTCCCGGCAACGACTCTCGATGTGGACCTTCTTCGTTGCCCTGAACCGGTGTTGCGGCGCCCGTTACTCCCTTCTGTCACTGTGAGGGCGCCGGGGCGGAGCGCCGGGCCCGAAGCAGTCCCGTCGCCTGCAGCTGGATTGCTTCGTTGTGCGCTCAAGCGCCCTCCTCGCAATGACGGAACCCTACGTCACCCTCAACCGCTGCATGGTACGCGGCGCCACAACGTGCCGCATCACGGCGGAGGTGTGCCAGTGGCCTGGGCGGCGTTGCGGAGTCGAAACGCCCTCGATCAGTGCCAGCAACGCGACAACCGGTTGCCGCCCGCCGCGGCGACCGCGATGACGGAGGACCCGGTTCTCCTCGGCCAGTTTTGTCCCCTCCGGCCAACAATGGCCTCCCCACCTCGCCACCGTCCTCACCGCCGGTCCATCTACACGGCGGCCAGGCTCGGCAACGCGGGACTCGACCCCACCGACCCGTCCGTTCGGCCTATCGACACTCCCGCCCGGCCCGTCATCGTATCCGCCAGCCCCGCCGCCCGGGCCGCCGGCCCAGCGACTCGGCTGACTCTCCCGTCTCCCCGGTCACCAGCCAGGCCGACAGCGCCGTCCGGCCCATCGTCACCGTCAACGGGTCCTTCGACCTGACCGCCGGCACATCGCCAGGCCCGCTGGCACGGTCGTCCTGGCCTTCGAGCTCGTCGACATCTCCGCCGGGCCCATCGTCTGGCCACCCGTTCCATCGACATCCCCACCGGGTCAGTCGGCACTAGCCCCGCCGCCCCGGAACCGAATGTTTGTCGAAGTCCGAGGGAATCCACCGACTCCGACCGTAATTGTCTCCTTTTCACCAGAATCGTCGAGACCCGGCAGAAACGACCGGGCATCCCGACCACTCGCACCCCACGCTCCATCAAAGTGTCTACCCGGGTGTCCACCTGAGTTGACGTTCAGCACGCCGCTCATCGCGCGCACTCACCGCTGCGATCGCCGCTTGTCAGCACCGGCGGTGCCCACTTGGGCACGTACCTACCTGTTTGCCAGAGCCTAACTTGCGTCACGGCTCGCCGAGCGCGATGGCATCACCGTCACGCGCCTCACAACTCATCGGTGAGCAATGGCACACTAGATGCCTCCTCCCCCCTTGGCCGCGGATGGTCGGGGAAAACCGCGGTCACCCGTCAGGACCACCACGGTACGGCGCCCGGCCGCCGGACCGGACTGTAGGATCTCACAGGAGGTGCTGTATGAAGGTCGACTTTGGCAGGAAACTGGAGACGTTCGTCCGGGTGATCGGTCATTGTGAGGCCAACCCGGACGACAACACGGGGTTCACGGTGCTGCTCGACGGACTCCGCGAAACCCGCAGCCGGGCCGAGCAGCTCGTCGCCCGGCAACAGCTTGGCCAGCTCGACGCCCAGGCTGCCACCGCCCGCCGGAAGAAGCTCCGGGCCCGCATCCAGCATCATTTGCTGCTGCCGGTCGCCCGGGTCGCCACCCTGGCCGTGGCGGACGACCCCGAGGTCGACAAGCTCGTTCGTCTCCCTCGGGCCAACAGCCGGACCGTCATCTGGCGCGGTGCCGCGCGTCGGATCGTGGCCGAAGTCCAGGTCCGGCAGGAGCTGTTCGCGCGTCATGGCCTGACCGCGGCCATGCTCAACGAGCTGACCGCGGCGCTGGATCAGTTCGACGGCACCACCGATCGGGGCAACACCGGCCGCGACACCCATGTCGGCGCTACCGCCGAACTGGCCGAGGTCATCCGCGACGGCATGCGGAAGGTAGACGTCCTCGATGGCCTGAATCTGTATCGCTTCCGGGACGACCCCGAGAAGCTGGCCGCGTGGGAGAGCGCCAAGAACGTGGTGTCGGTCAACGGGCGGGAACCAGTGACCCGTCCCGCCGGTGACGCGCCGCTGGCGCCGGCGGCGTGACGCCGCCTGCCTGGAGGTACCGGGTACGCGATCGGGGAACTCCCTCAGGCGGGATAGCGCCACTTGAGGGGGTTTCTCGCTGCCGCCGCACTCGTTCCGCTTAATTCGTCGCCGCCGCCGCTCGCCCAGTTGTTTCGGTTCATCGAACGACCTCATCGCCACCGGCGGTGGGGCCCTTCTTGTGGGCCCCGCCGTTGCCATATGCCAAACGGCCAGCCGAGACCAGCTGGGCGGCCCACATCAGCAGGTTCAGATCCAGCTCGCACCGTGCGATCGCTGACTGGGTTCCCCGGCACAACTTTCTCGAGTTGCTTGCCTCCCGCCCGCGTGGCCATCGTGAACCGCAACACATCCCGATGTCCGACAAGCTTATCACATTTCGGACTAATTGTTCCGGGTGCGGTGCCGATAATACCATGAGGCCAGTGGCAGCGGGCAGTGCACGAAGTGGGAGACGGAATGCCGCAGTCAGCACCCATGGGGAGAGGTGCAGCGATCGAGACCGACACCTCGGTGGGGACCTGTTGCGCCCCGACCATGCTCGACACGCCCATTTCCGGACACGACCCCGCGGTCGTCCAGAGTCTCGACCGGCACTTCGACCACTTGAGTGACGCCGGCGGCCGTGTGCCGAGTCGCCAGCATGCGGCTATCGTCTGGTCGGCTGACATCGCGCTCTTCCCGGCCGAGGTTGCTGGAGGCATCGCCGAGGCGCGTGGGGTGGAAGCCGCCGCGCTTCTCGATGGTGCACGCCCCGAACGCCTCGGCTGGACGTTCGAGACGGCCGAGTGGCGTGCCGCGCCCCGCGGGACAGGGAGGTATGCGTGACGGCCATGACCTCGGCGCAGATCCTCTGTGTAGACGATGACCCGCGCCTGCTCGACCTTCTCTCCCGAACGCTGCGTCAGCGATTCGAGGTGGTCACGGCCCTTGGCGGAGAGGCCGGCCTCGGTCAAATCAAGGCCAACCCGCAGCTGGCGGTCGTGATGAGCGACCTGCGGATGCCAAGAGTCAACGGTGTCGCAGTCCTGAACGCCGCCCGTCAATTCGCACCGGACGCGACCCGGGTATTGCTCACCGGCCAGGCAGATCTCAACGCCGCGATCGCTGCGGTCAACGAAGGCCAGATCTACCGGTTCCTGACCAAGCCGTGCCAGTCTGAGGTTCTGGTGCGCGCATTGACCCAGGCCGTCGACCAGCACCGGCTCGTGACGGCGGAAAGGGACCTGCTGGAGCGGACTCTGCACGGCAGTGTGCAGGCGCTGGTCGAGGTCCTCGCGCTCGCGGATCCCGCGGCGTTCGGTGTCGCGACCCGCGCCCGCCGCCTCATGGGCGAACTCGCCGAGTTGATCGGCTTCCGCGATCGCTGGCAGATGGAGATGGCCGCGATGCTCTCGCAGATCGGAGCGGTCACGCTTCCAGCGGACACCGCACAGCGCTACGCCGCCGGCGCGACCCTCACCTCCGACGAAGAGGCCCTGGTGGCGCGACTGCCGGACGCGGCGCTCCGCCTTCTCGGGGAAATCCCTCGGCTCGAAGAGATCCGCGCGATCCTTGGTCATGTCGGTGCCCGGTTCGCGGGCGGAGCGCGAAACCAGGTACTCCAGGGCGAAGCGATCCCGCTGGGCGCCAGGATGCTCCGCGTGGTGCTCGACTTCGACACGCTGCGGTCTCGGGGTTACGCCGCCTCCGACTCAATCCAACGCCTCCGCGCACATGAAGGGTGGTATGATCCCGATGTGTTGAGCGATCTCGCTACCGTGATTGGTGCGGAGTCTGGAGAGGAGATCTGCGAGCTTCGGTTCCAGGACGTGAAACTGGGGATGATCTTCGTCGACGATGTACGTCGATCTGATGGCACCCTGCTCGTGGCTCGAGGACAGGAGGTCACGCCGAGCCTGCTGGACCGGATTGCCAATTACTGGGCCGACCTCGATCTGCCCGGGCCGGTCCGGGTCCACCGCGCGAGGAAGACAGGATAAAGGGAGCCGGGACCAGCCTCCAGGTGGAGCGTATTCAGGTTGGTGCGATGCTTGACAAGGGGAGAGTGCATGTCTAACAGTTCATTCACACTTGGCAGAGAGGATAACTATCGGTCTCCTTCTGGGGGAAGGTTTCTGTGGGCCTGCCCGATTTGGCGGTGGTTACGGCGGGAGCGCCGTAACGCGAGCCCCATCCGTGCCTTTCAATCTGCCCTCGTCTGCCAAGCCGTCCTCCCGTAGCACCTATCCGAGAAGCGAGCCTTCATTGATGGCGCCCGGAAACATCGGCGTTGTGGCGGCGCCTGAGTCCAGGGCTCCTCAGGAACACGCTCGCTCCCTCCAGACCTTCCCGAGCAGATCGTGAGCAGCGGGATCCGACGGACCCTCGGGGTTATCGCCTGGATCATCGCGGCGAGTCTACTTCTCGACCTCGGCTTCACACTGCTGTTCGAGAGAGTAACTCCTGCAGCCGGAGGCCTCGGTGTTTCGTTGTTCAAGGGTTCGCTTCTTGCCCTCCTGTTAACTCCCGTCTGGCTCAAGGCCTCGGCTGGCGAACAGCCAGGTCGGGGAGGGGGGCCCGAACCGACCCTGCTCCGGACCGCGGTCGAGCACCTGCCGGTATCGGTGGTGCTCACCGACGCCCAAGGGCGAATCCAGTATGTCAACCCCGCGTTCACGGCGATTACCGGCTTTCAGCCCGAGGAGGCGCTGGGCTCCACTCCCCGCCTCCTCAAGTCCGGAACGCAAGACACCACGTTCTACAAGGACCTCTGGGCCAGCATTCTCTCCGATCGTAAATGGCGAGGGGAGGTCGTCAATCGTCGGAAGGACGGTACCCTGTGGGTCCAGGATCTTGTGATCCAGCCGGTGCGCAATGCGGCCGGGAAGGTCACGCACTTTGTCGGGATCGGTCACGATGTGACGGAGCAGCGGGAGGCACAGGAAGCGCTCAAGATGACCCAGCTCTCGATGGACCAGGGCACGGACATGATCTTCTGGGTGAACTCCGATGGGCGTTTTACCTACGCCAATGCGAGCGCGATACGAGGACTCGGCTACCAGCGCGACGAGTTGCTGACGCTTGCGGTGCCGGATATCACGAGTTCCATCCCGCGCCCACGCTGGCGCGAGACCTGGGACTCGGTACGACAGACGGGCTCGTTGCAATTGGAAGCCGTGATCCGGCGCAAGGACGGCTCCCTGTTCCCCGGGGACGTGGTTGTGACTCATCTGGCGCTGAGCGGGAAGGAGTTCCAGTGTGCAATCGTTCGCGATCTCACCGAACGGAAACAGGCCGAGATTGCCCTCGCTGATCGGGAGGCCCAGTGGCGGGCGTTGTCGGAGCAGTCGCTGACCGGGATCGCACTGATTCAGGATGAGCGATTCGTATATGTGAACCCCCGGTTGGCGGAGATGTTCGGGTATTCGCCTGAGGAGATGATCGGTGTCACGACCGTGACGGTCATCCATGAGGAGGACCGGGCAATGATGCGCGAGAGCATCCGCCGGAGACTGACCGGCGAGACGCCGATCGTGCACCACCTGTTCAAGGGGCTGCGGAAGGACGGCAGCACGATCGAACTGGAACTCTTCGGACGAGCGCTGGCATACCGCGGTCGTCCTGCGGCGCTGAGCACACTGCTGGACATCAGCGACCGGAAGCGTGCCGCCGCGGCACTCGAGACCCAGGAGAAGCGGTTCCGGTCGCTGATCGAGAATGCCGCCGAGGGTCTCTGTCTGATGGCAGCCGATACCCGGGCCCTGTACCTGAGTCCAGCGTTCAAACGCATGCTGCAATATCCGGTCGAGGAATGGCTGGACCGGCCGCTGTTTGAACTCGTTCACCCCGAGGATCTTCCCTACGCGATCAGTCTTTTCGAGAGCTGCTTGGCGGCTCCGGGTGTCCCGATCGGGTGGCAGTTCCGCTTCCGCGATGCGGCCGGGACGTGGCACTGGATGGAGGGGACTTCGGTCAATCTGCTGGCTGACCCTGCCCTTGGGGGCATTGTCGTCAACTGGCGGGAGGTGACGGAACGCAAGCAGGTGGAGGAAGCACTCGGCACCAGCGAGCGGCGGGCGCGGACGCTGTTCGACACGGTGCGGCTCATCGTTCTCGGGCTCGACTCCGAGGGGAGGGTCGAGTACGTCAATCCGTTCTTCCTGCAGCTGACCGGTTACACCCGGGAGGAGGTGCTGGGCCAGCCCTGGATCGACCGCTTCATTCCTGAAGCCCAACAGGCGCAGTACACGGAGGTGTTCCTGGCATTCTTGGAGGGGGAGTCCCATGAGCACCACGAAAACCCGATCGTGACGAAGAGTGGTGAGGAACGGCTGATCGCCTGGAACAATTCGTTGCTTCGGGACCCCCAAGGCCGGCCCACCGGCACCCTGAGCATCGGTGAGGACATCACGGAGCATCGCCGGCTGGAGGCCCAGTACCGACAGGCACAGAAGATGGAGGCGGTGGGTCAGCTCACCGGGGGCATTGCCCACGACTTCAACAACATCCTCATGGCGATCATCGGCTACACCGACTTCCTGGTTCCTCAGCTCAAGGATGCCCCGGTGCAGGCGGAGGATGTTCAGGAGATCCGCAAGGCGGCGGATCGCGCCACGGTGCTCACCCGGCAACTTCTCGCCTTCAGCCGACGACAGGTGCTGGTACCGCGGCTCCTCGATCTGAACACGCTGGTTACCGACGTTGGAGGCATGTTGCGGCGGCTGATCGGTGAGGACGTCGAACTGCGCACGAATCTGGCCCAGGCGCTCGGGACGGTGCGCGCCGACCCCGGCCAGCTGGAGCAGGTCATCATGAATCTGGCGCTCAATGCGCGTGACGCGATGCCGGACGGCGGCACGCTCGAGATTCGAACCGCGAACGCGGAGCTCGATCAGGCGTACTGGCCAGCTCCACCGCTTTGTGACGGCCGGGCCGTATGTGTCGCTCTGGGTGAGCGATACCGGAACCGGCATGTCCAAGGAGGTCATGGGCCATCTGTTCGAGCCATTCTTCACCACCAAGCCGGTGGGGAAGGGCACCGGACTGGGCCTCGCGACGGTCTATGGCATTGTCAAGCAGAGCGGGGGGCATATCACCGTCTACAGCGAGACCGATGTGGGGACGACGTTCAAGATCTACCTTCCCAGAGTGGATGACGAGGCGGAAGCGATCGTGGCTGTCCAGCGCACCCGGGCGGTAGGCGGGAACGAGACCATCCTCGTCGTGGACGATGACGACATCGTGCGGGGGCTGGTCAAGCGTGTCCTCAGCGAACAGGGCTACAAGGTCCTCGCCGTTGCCGGTGGGGCGCTGGTCCCCAATGCCCTCCGGGAGGCCCCCGGCCCGAATCCACCTGCTGGTGACCGACGTCGTAATGCCGGGACAGGGCGGGCGGCAACTGGCCGACGCACTGACCGCCCAGTTCCCCGGCCTCCGGGTGTTGTTCATGTCTGGCTACACCCACGATGCGATCCTCCATCGGGGGGTGCTCGACCCCGGCCTCCACTTTCTGAGCAAACCGGTCAGCGCGGACGCGCTGCTGCGAACCGTGCGGGAACTGCTGGATGACGCCCCCGAGCGCGGAGCCTGACGCGGGCGGAGGCCGCCTCCCGCCGGCGGGTGAACCCGAGCCGATCCTGAGGCCCAGGATCCTGGTCGTGGAGGACGATCCGAGTGCCAGGACGGTGCTGCGGCGCGCGCTCGAGTCGGGGCCCTATGACGTGGACGCGGTCGCCACCGGCGAGGAGGGGCTCCAGTGCCTCGGCGGGCAGGTCTACGATCTCGCGCTCTTCGATCTGAATCTGCCCGGAATCGACGGGATGGCGCTGCTCAGCGCCGCACCGGGCCAGCAACCGGATGCGCAGTTCATCATGATGACCGGTGAGGCCTCCGTCGAAACCGCCATAGAGGCGATGCGGCTTGGTGCCTACGACTACCTCCCGGAAGCCCTTGCGCATTGCCGAGTTACTCGTCGTGCTGGAGCGCGCCCTCGAGGAGCGGGAGCGTCGGCGGGAGGTGGCGCGGCTGCGCCGGCGGGTGGAGCGGGAGGCGTTGCCGACCCTGATCGGCGACGCGCCTGCAATGAAGCGGATGTACGACCTGATCGAGCGGGTGGCGCCCTCGCGCGCCACCGTGTTGATCACCGGGGACACCGGGACCGGGAAGGAGATGGTCGCTCAGACCATCCACGCGTTGTCCGACCGGGCTCGGAAGCCGTTCGTGACTGTCCAATGCTCCGCCCTCTCCGAATCGCTGCTGGAATCGGAGCTGTTCGGGCACATGAAGGGGAGCTTCACCGGAGCGGCCGGGAGTCGGCGGGGCTTGTTCGAGGAAGCGGGCGAGGGCACGCTGTTCCTGGACGAGGTGGCCACGCTCTCCCCGGCGATCCAGGTGAAGCTCCTCCGCACCCTGCAGGAGCGTCGAGTGCAGCGCGTCGGGGCGAACCAGCCGATTCCGGTGGCCTTCCGGCTGGTGGCAGCCACGAATGCCGATCTTGCCGCAGAGGTCGCGGCAGGCCGGTTCCGGGAGGACCTCTACTACCGGCTCAACGTCTTCCCCATCCCGGTCCCCCCGCTGCGCGAACGCCGGAGCGATATCCCGCTCCTCGCGTCCTTCTTCCGTGCCCGGGCCGGAGAACGGAACGGGTTGGTCCCTCCGGACTTCTCCCCCGGGCTTCTCACTCGCATGGCTGCCTACGACTGGCCGGGCAACGTTCGCGAGCTCGAGAACTTTATGGAACGGGCTGTCATCATGTACAGCGGGGCCCGATCAATACCCGAGGACGCGGCACAGTGGACGCAGGACGACAGCATCATGGCGCGGGCGGTCGGGGAAGAGTGGACCCTCGAGCGGACGGAGCGCGAGTACATCATGCAGGTCCTCAAGAAAATGCAGGGAAACGTCGGGCGGACCGCGACCGCGTTGGGCATCGACCGCCGAACGCTGTTTCGCAAGCTCAAGACGTACCGGGACCGTGGTCTGCTCGCGGGGCCATTCCCAGAAGGACCGGCTCCTCCGCTCTGAACCGCCGGCACCGCAGCCCGCCCGACCTCCGCTTTCCTCAAGTCCCCTTCGACCAAACCGCCCCCGCCCACGGGGCGTTATTGCGCGCCCTCCGGCAGCACCCTCATCACGGTCCAACAAGGGAAGTCATTGGTATTTCAAGAGTTGAGAGCGCGAATCCAGGCTGCTCTGGGTGGCATGGAGATCGCCTTTCCATGCGGCAGTCAGTCAGGGGCAGAGTGCCCGAGCAGGTTCCCGTACGGTGGAGATGTGATGCTCGATGTTGCCAGGAGCCGGATCCTGATCGTTGACGACGATCCCAGCGTTGTTCGGAGCCTTCGTCAGATCCTGATGCGCGACGGGTTCACCCAGATCGCCAGCTCAACCCAGTCCCGGCAGACCCGGGAGCTGTTCCTCGAATGTCGCCCGGACCTGGTAGTGCTCGACCTCTGGATGCCCGGTGTCGATGGCTTCGAGGTGATGGATCAGCTCAATCCGCTTCGGCCCGAAGGGGAGTTTCTTCCGGTGCTGATCCTCACCGGTGACTCTTCGACGGATGTGAAGCGCCGGGCGCTCGCCCGGGGAGCGAACGATTTCCTCCAGAAGCCGTTCGACGTCGTGGAGGTCAGCCTGCGGATCCGACACCTGCTGGAGGCCCGGGTGCTCCATCTCAGATTGGCCGATCATAACCTGGCCCTCGAGGCCCGCGTCTGGGAACGCACCCGGCAGCGTGACATCGCCCAGGAAGAGATGCTGCAGCGCCTGGCGGCCGCTGGCGAAGCGCGTGACGACGAGACCGGCCAGCACACCCAGCGGGTCGGCAGGCTCGCTGCGGAAGTGGCATTGGCGCTTGGCATGGCGGCGGAGCAGGCCGCCTCGCTCCGCCGAGCAGCGCCGTTGCACGACATCGGCAAGATCGGCGTTCCGGATACGATCCTGCTCAAGCCCGGCAAGCTGACGGAGGAGGAATTTGAAGTCATGAAGCGCCATACCACCATCGGCGCTCGCATCCTGGCGAACGGGCAATGCGAGGTGGTGCGGATGGCGGAAGCGATTGCCCGGAGCCACCACGAACGGTGGGATGGCACCGGCTACCCCGATCGGCTCGCCGGGAAGGCGATTCCGATCGAGGCCCGGATCGTCAGCATCATGGATGTCTTCGATGCCCTCACCCACGATCGCCCCTATCGCCACGCCTGGCCGCGACGGAAAGTGCTGGAGTACATCGCGAGTGAACGAGGCCGCCAGTTCGACCCCGAAATCTGTGATGTCTTTCTGCGGAGCGCCGCGATCTCCGATCCGGTGATCGAGGATCACCGTTCCTCGAGGACCCTGCAGCATGTCGCGGCCTGAACCGGTCGGACGGGAAGCCCGAACGCTGGGCGCTCCGGGGCCCGCGCACACCGGCGGCACAGTGCTTCTGGTCGATGATGATCGGTCGGTCAGAAAGGTGACCGCACGGTACCTGGCCCAGCTTGGCTACACTGTCCTCGAGGCGGCGGATGCCGCAGACGCCCTGGCCCTGGCCCACGCCGGCAGCGGTGTCGACGTGGTCGTCAGCGACATCGCCATGCCGGGAATCCGGGGTCCGGTGCTGGTGCGGGAACTGCAAAGGCGAAGGCCAGCGATTCCTGCCGTGCTGATAACCGGTTATGCCGAGGAGGCCCTCCAGCGCGAGGACTGGCCACCCGGGGTGGTATTGCTGGAGAAGCCATTCGATGTGAACCAACTACGCGAGTGCCTCAACGAATGCCGCACCAGGGCAGAGGACGGGAGGAAAGGACCATGACATCCGAAGGCCCGACAATTCTGATCATCGTGAGGGATCACTCCCTCCGCCATGCTGCGGGCAAGGCACTGGCTGCCAGAGGATGCCATGTCAGGCTGGCATCCACCGGATCGAAGGCGCTCGCGATCCTCCGCCGAACCCCGGTGGCGTGTGCCATCGTGGATGCCATCCTCGAGGATATCAACGGACTCGACCTGATGCAGGCAATCGGCGTACGGTATCCGACGGTCCCAGTGATCATGATCCAAGGGAGCCCGGAGATCCGCACGATCAACATCGCCCGGGAACGCGGAGCGGCGGAGTACCTGGCCGGGCCCCTGGTGCGTCTCCGGACTCCTCGCCGCGGTGGCGCGGGCGCTGGGCGAGGCGGCGGCCACGGTGGCGAGCCCGGACAACGGTCAGCCCAGCCCGGCCCGGGGTGTGCGGTGCGGGGAACGACCTACCTGCGAGGCCAGCAGTCCCAGAGGCTCGTGCCGCTGGCGCTCGAGGCGCTGGTGAATGCCATGGAGGCCAAGGATCCGCATATGGTGGGTCACTCGATCCGGGTCGCCGAGCTCGGCGCGTCCATCGCGGCACACCTGGGCCGCGGTGACCGGGACATCGAAGAGGTGCGGCTTGCCGGCCGGCTTCACGATATCGGGATGATCGCCATCAGCGATCGGATCCTGACCAAGCCCGGGAAGCTTACCTCTGAAGAGTTCGCCGAGGTCAGACGACATCCGGTGCTGGGCCATCAACTCCTGGTCGCCTATCCGACCCTGGAGCGAGTGGCGCTCTACGTCCGGGGACACCATGAGCGGTGGGACGGCACCGGCTACCCCGATGGGCTGGCTGGGGATGCGATCCCATGGGGTGCGCGGGTGCTGGCCGCCGCCGAAGTCTTCGATGCTCTCACAACCAGCCGGTCGTACCGCTCGGCGGCGTCGGTGATGGAAGCACTGGAGAGGATGCATGGGACCTCGTCGGAGGCGGTAGATCCGGTCGTCATGCGCGCGCTTCAATTCGTCGTCTATCGGAGGCGAACGCTCGAGTTCATCCGGGATGACGAAACTCCTGCCATCGAGTCCGGTCTCCTGAGGGAAGAAGCGAGCAGGGAAGAGGCGTACGAAGGGGCGGTGTCATGAGGACACGTACACGCCGGCGCGCCCCCGGTGTGGTGAGCGCATTGGTGGTGAGCCTGCTCGCGGTCATTGTCAGTCCGACCGTGGCCACCGCCCAGCACGCGTCGGTTGTCGCCGTCAGCGCCCGGGTCGTCCCCGGAGTCGCGTCGGTAACACGGGAGACGCTGAGGGCGCTGGTCGATGGTCTGCAGAATGCGGGGACGTCGTTCGGTGGACCAGCCAGGGTCGGGCTAAACCAGGTTGCCCGCAATCTGCCCCTCAGTGGAGAGTATTCCCGATTGCGGGCGCGGAGTGAGTGCTCTCCAGGCAAGCGGAGTCATTGCGTCGCCGTTGTGACGCTGGAGGTACTCGGGAATTGAAGCACTTCGGAGTTGGGGGTTCAGCCGACGACAGCTGATCTTCCCACACGACGCAATATTCTGGGTCGTGGATCGAGATGCTACGGCCGCTGCGCGGCCTCGCCATGACAGAAGGACTAACCGCGGCCTGCTGAGGCGCGCCCGAAGGGCCAGCTCGCCAGTCGCCTCACCCCAGCGCCCGCCGCACCGCCCGCTGCAGCGCCGGTAGCAGCGACTGCTCGAACCACTTGTTCCGGCGCAGCCAGATCCCGTTCCGCGGACTCGGGTGGGGCAGGGGGAAGATCCCCGGGTGCAAACTCCCGCCAGGCGAGGAAGTCTGACATGAACACACGACTCTCCGCGGCGCTCGCGATGACAGCGGCCGCATGTGTGCTTGCCGCGCCTGCGGCCGCCCAAAACGCGGTCTACGTCGCTCAGCTTCAGGGGATGAACAGCAAGGTGACCGGGGGGCCGACGACGGGGGAAGCCCGGTTCGTCGTTCAGGGCGACAGCCTGACAATCAGCGTCAAGGTCAAGGGTGCGCCGCCCAGCATTGTGCATTGGCAGCACTTCCACGGCTTCAAGGACGGCAAAGCCGCCTCCTGCCCGGCTCAGGCGGCCGACGCGAACCGCGACGGCATCATCGACCTGATCGAGACCGAACCGGCCGCCGGAACGACCATGGTGCCGTTCGACGAGGATCCGGCCGGCATGGACGTGGCGCACGGCACCTATCCCAGCGCCTCAGCCGGCGGCACCTACGAGTATCATCAGGTTGTCTCGCTCAAGGCCCTGGACGCGGCATTCGGGAAGGCCTTCGGGGGCGCGCAGATCGCTCTCGACCGGCGCGTCATTTTCATTCACGGCGTCCCTTCGGCCACAAAGCTCCCGGCATCGGTTGTCTCGCTCGGCCCGATTCCGTCGCAGGTCACGTTGCCGATCGCGTGTGGCAGGATCGAGCGGGCCAAGCGGTAGTGAGGTTCCGGCCGGCGGTTGTCACACAGGGGAGGCGTTCAGTCAGCCAGCTTTCTGAGCGCCGACCCCTTGTGCATCGCGATGTGATCGGTCGTGTCGCTCTTGATCTGGTACTGGGGTTCCTCGGGGCTGGCATGAACAGTGTAGCCCTTGAACGTGATCCGCTTGGTGACGACCCTGGTGATCCGGCCGCGGACCCGTCCCGCCTCCGAGTTCCAGCTCACGTGATCTCCACGCTTGAAGCGCTTGGGTGCCATGGCATGCCGCCCGTGAGAGCCTGGTGAAACGATTGTGACTCGACCCCGCTCCGCTGGAGCCGTTTTGTCTCGCGAGACCTCGCCGGACCCGTCCAAGGGCCGACGCACCGAAAGCAGTTACTTCCTCCGCGTCGGGGCGCCGTACCGGCTCGATCTCACCGTCAATGTACTGCGTCGGTTGGCGACCAACCGGGTGGATGTGCTCACCTCCAACGGAACCTATCTCCGGTTGTTGGGTGACCCTGCCGCGCCCGTAGTCGTTCGCGTCAGCCAGCCGAGGCCCGAATCGCTGACCATCGGGATCGAGGCCGATCCACGCGAACACCCGCGGCTGCTCGCGTTGGTGCGGCGGATGCTCGGTGTGGAGAAAGACCTTTGCAGGTTCTACCATTCTGCGGCATACATTCCATGGCTCCATCCGTTGGTGCGTCGAATGCGAGGCGTGAAGCCGCCCCGCTATCCCACGTTGTGGGAGGCGTGTGTCAATGCGATCGTCTTCCAGCAGGTCAGCCTGGCGGCGGCAAGCGCCATCATGGGCCGCCTGACGGTTGCTCTGGGCGAGCCGGTGGAACGCGACGGTGTGCAACTCTACCACTTCCCGAGCTCCGACCAGCTTCGGAACGCTTCCGACGACATATTGCGCGCGGCCGGCCTCAGCGCCGGTAAGCTGGCGACTCTGCGGCGGACTGGTGACGCCTTGGACACGGCGGCGTTCGACCCGTCCCGAATCGAATTCCTGCCGAGTGCCGCCGCCGCCGCCCTGCTCCAGCGGATCAAAGGAATCGGCCCCTGGACGGCCACCGTCATCCTGATCCGTGGGACCGGTCGGCTTGACCTATTTCCGGCTCACGACTCAAGCGTGGCGCGCAACCTGGCACTGGTCGGCGGATCTGAGCCAGTCAACCTCGACGGGGCACTGCAGCGTCTTGGCCCGGACCGCGGCATGCTGTACTACCACCTGTTGCTGGCCCGCCTGGAAGCCAGGGCGGCCCTGGGCTTGGCGCCGGCGGTCACGGTTTCTCAGCGGACGCGGCGCGCAGGAGCGTAAGTCAGCCTGCCGTGCACCAGACGCGCGGGAGCGATCAGCCGATGCGCTTGCACCTTGCCCGTGCCGAGGATATGCGTGACGTGCACTCCCTGCGACAGCAACACGTCGGCGATCAGGCGCCGATGGCAGCGCCACCACAGCACCTCGGCGCACATGACCGCGGTCCGGAGGCCACTTGCCAGCATCAGGAGTTCGAACAGACCCGAGGCGAACTCGTCGGTGGCGAGGTGGTCGGCGTAGCCTCGAAAGGCCGGGTGTCGCCAGGCACTGCTCGGCACTTTGGTGGCCGGTTGGCGGCGACCGCCCAAGGCGGGAATGAAGAGGTAGTCGATCCCGGCAGCCCGGAGCGAGGCTTCGAGGGTGGGCCCGTGGTACTGCGGCTGGCGGCGAGAACCGGGAAACCGTCGGACATCCGCGACCGCTTCGATGTCGTATGGTGCGAGGACGGCGAGGAAGTCGGGGAGTGAACGAGTCGAATGTCCCACGGTCCACACGGTCAGGGGCATGCCCGGAACCTAGTGCAGCACATGGCCTGGCGCAGTTCATCCGATGCGGCTGGGGCCCCGGCGCTCGCGCTCACTTCGTCGCAATGCCGACGGCCTGTCGCACGCGCGCCATCGTGTGCGCGGCCACGGTACGGGCCTGGTCCGCGCCGGCCCGGAGCACCCCGTCCACTGCTTCAGGTTCTCGCGCCAGTGCGGCCCGCCTGGCGCGGAACGGCGTGAAGTAGGTCTCGAGTGCCTGCAACAACCTGAGCTTGAACTCTCCGTATCCCACCCCACCGCTCAGGAACTCGGCCTCCATGCGGCGGACCTCGGATGGAGGCGCAACCAGCCGAAAGAGCGCGACTAGGGTCGAGCGGGACGGATCTTTCGCATCAGCCAGTGCGGCGGAGTCCGTGACGATCTGCATCACCCGCTTCCGCAGCGCCTCACCGCTCAGGTCGAGCTCAATGGTGTTGCCGTAGCTCTTGCTCATCTTCTGGCCGTTGGTGCCTGGCACGACCGCTCCCTCATTGAGGATGGACGTCTGGGGCAGGTTGAACACGGGGCCATAGGCCGCGTTGAACCTCTCCGCGAGGTCCCGCGTGATTTCCAGGTGCTGGGTCTGGTCCCGACCTACAGGCACCAGGTCCGCCTGGTACAGCAGGATGTCCGCCGCCATCAGCACCGGGTAAGCAAAGAGCGCGTGGGAGGCGGGAAGACCGCGCGCGATCTTGTCCTTGAAGGCGTGGGCGCGTTCGAGCAGACCGAGCGGGGTGAGTGTACTGAGGATCCAGGCCAGTTCGGTAACTTCGGGAACGTCCGACTGCCGGAACAAGGCGGCGCGTGCGGGATCGAGCCCCGCGGCGAGCAGATCGAGCGCGACGTTCCGGGTCTGCTGGCGGAGCGCGCCGGGGTCCCGCACTGTCGTGAGGGCGTGAAGGTCCGCCACGAAGTAGAAGGCTTGCCCCCGGGCCTGGAGTGCGACGGCAGGACGGATCATCCCGAAGTAGTTGCCGAGGTGCGACCGTCCGGAGGGCTGAATCCCGGAGACGATGCGAATGGTGGGAGGCGATCCCGGCTGGTTAGACATGGCTCCCGTGAGCGGATGGCGCGTGATCATCTCGACTGCGCGATCCTGCTGGCCGTGCTCTCCGGCGAACAGGCGGATCGTGGCCGGGGTCTCCCCCGCGCGGCTCGATCCGATCGAGGCCTTGCGGGCCGAGTGAGGCGGGGCCGTACAGGTCCCGCGGACGGCCCCCGCCGTTGCGTTCGCACCAAGGCGCGCAACAGCGTCGTGAGCACCATTTGCAGCCGCTCCGCGCTCAGCTCCGAGCCATCGGCGGGGAGCGAACCTACGTCACGATCGCGACCGCAGAGTCGCGTCCTTCCCAGCGCCCCGAGTCGGTCCAGAAAAAGGTGAACTTGAGCGGCGCCACCTGGTCCATGAAAATGGCCGGCGTACGCCACGAAGGCGGAAGCGCCAGGCCGGCGAGGAATACCTCGCCGGTCTGGACGATACTGCGTCGCCTGAGTATGGCACGGCTTACTTCAGCGCTGCGGCTTTCGCAGCCGAAACGTACCACAGGATGAAGTGGTAATGCGGCTCAGCCACACCCGGGTGGCCTGCGTTGTAGACCACGTCCACGTGATCCACCTGCTCGCCTTGCCCGGTCTTGAGGCCGGCAAATGCCTTGTGAGCGTTCATGTCCTTGAGTGGGATCATATAGATCGAGCTCACCAGGTTGCCCTGCCGGTCGTAGGCGACGAACGGTCCCGCCGGCAGCGTGGCGGGATCGACATACAGAGTTCCCAGTCCCGGCAGGAAATTGGGCAACGGAACCAGCGTGCTGACCTCCTTATAGGTACCGCCCGGAGGGGCCTTGTGCTGGGCCGCGGCGGCTTGCGGCGTGGTCAACAGGAGGCCGAGGCTCAAGGCGGCGCCCAGCACTCCAAGGGAAAGGCGATTCATAGAAAGTGTTCTCCTCGCGAGTGGGATTATGAGCGGAGCTCGCCGACTCGCGCGTCGAGCTGAGTCCGTCTGCCGATCAGGTAGCTGACCGGTGGGTACCGCTTTCAGGGGCCGCAGGGGCTTCGAGAACCCGCGCGAACAGCGCTCGGGTCGCGTCGAGGCATCCGTCCCCACAACAGGGCAGTGCGGACATGGCTACGATCTTCCGGTTCCGCAGGGTCGGGAAGGCGATCGGCAGGTGGAGCCGCGTGCCGTCCGAACGCATGACGGTTGGCGTGCCGCGGACGTGGAAGAGCTTCCGACCGATGCGGCCTTCCTCGAGTACGGCCGCCCGCGCCACCGGGCTGGCGAAGTCGCGCTCGAACTCACGCATGTCGAGTCCTGCCTCAGCGGCGATCTCGCACAGCACTTGATGCCGGCCGATGTTGCGGCCTTCACCGAAGAACGCCCGCCGAACCCGGAGATCGAAATCCATTCCAATGGATGGTGCTTGGCGCGATGCCGCCCACACGGCGTCGAATGCCGGAAGCGTGGTCGTGGGCCAATCGTCGCCCGGGTACGGTGCGAAGCGGGCGTCGGGTTCCTGGAGTGCGGCGAGCCACCACTCCTGCTCCAGGATGTCCCGCGGCGCCGGGTCACGGCGCAGCACCTCCAGGGGGAACGCCCGCAGGCGCAGCTTGACCCGTCCTCTATACTCTGGCAGAACCCGCTGCAGGCGTTCGGACGTCAGGTAGCACCAGGGGCAGTAGTACTCCGCCCACATCCACAGCTCAGGGATCGGGTGGTCGCTCATGGTTGGCCGCTCCGTGCTGGTCATCGGGCCGCCCCGTACGCCGTGTCGGCATTCCCGGCCCAGAAAAGCGTCGGCACCGCGGTGCTCTTCACTCGTGCCGTGCATTGGTGCCCTCCCGTTCATTCATCCAAAACACCAGGTTCCACGGTCTGCCCCGTCATGCGCCAAGCCTCATGGTACCTCGTGTTTATTCCCGTCCTCACACGGGGATACTCGCATGTCGTGCCGCCGGCGCCAAGATGACAATCGTACCGGCGCGGGTAACGCCCATCATGGGCTGCCCGGCGTTGTTATCGAAGGAAAGACCGTCGGAGGGCGCTCGAGCCCTCCTATCGTGGCGCAGACCTCCCACAACCGCCTGCACCCTCTCAACGCAGGACTGGGCACCCCAACCGCCTCCAGGCGGCCATGCGCGCCGTACGCCGCTGGTTGATCTGACGAGCTATCCTCGCTTGAACGATTGTTGCATAGCCCGGTACAGAAGTGTCATTGCCCTCGAACCCGGAGATGCCACATCCTAGTGTCACCATCTTGGCGAGAGGTGTGGATGACCGATGTGGAGCAGTTGGCCGACTTCGTCGTGCGGGCGAGCTACGAGGACATCTCTGAAACCGCTCGGCAACAGCTCAAGATTCGAGTCCTCGATGCCTTGGGCTGCGCCATAGCAGCCGGGACGGGGGAGCCAGTCCAGTTGGTTCGTGGTTATGTCACCGAATTTTCCTCCGATGATCGCTGCGCGCTCATCGGCGGTGGCCGTGCCGCGCCCGATCGGGCGGCGCTCCTGAACGGTACGCTGGTGCGCTATCTGGACTTCAACGACAGCTACCTGGCCAAGGGGGAGAGCTGTCACCCCAGTGACAACCTCGGCGCTGTACTTGCAGCGGCAGAACTGGCGGATGGCGACGGCCGAACCCTGCTGACCGCGCTCGCCACCGCGTACCAGGTCCAGTGCCGCCTGAGTGACGTCGCCCCCGTGCGACAACGCGGGTTCGACCATACGACCCAGGGAGCCTTCGCGGCGGCGGCCGGTGTAGCACGGGCGCTGGGGCTCGATGCGGTGAGGACGGCGAATGCGCTTGCCATCAGCGGGACGGCGCTGAATGCCCTGCGCGTGACCCGCACCGGCACGATCTCGCACTGGAAGGGACTGGCCTATCCGTTCACCGCGGCGGCGGCGTTCCAGGCCACGCTTCTCGCCGCGCGTGGGGTCACTGGCCCCCTTGAAGTGTTCGAAGGCAACAAGGGTTTCATGGAGACGATTGCGGGGCCATTCGCCATCGACTGGTCGCAGGAGGACCTCGAGCGGGTGGATCGGACCATTCTGAAGCGGTACAACGCGGAGATCCACGCGCAGACGGCGATCGACGGTATTCTCGCACTGCGGCACCGGACCCCCTTCACGGTCGATGAGGTAGAGCGTGTTGATGTCGAGATCTTCGATGTGGCCTACCAGATCATCGGAGGAGGGGAGGAGGGGGACAAGACGCTTGTCTTCACCAAGGAAGAAGCCGACCACAGCCTTCCGTACCTGCTCGCCGTCGCCCTCCTCGACGGGACGGTGATGCCCGGGCAGTACGCGCCCGACCGGATTCAGCGTCAAGATGTCCAGGACCTGCTGTGTCGGGTCACGGTCCGGCCGCACGAGGCGTACTCGCGGCGGTTCCCCGAGGAGATGCCTTGCCGCATCGCGGTGACCCTCAAGAACGGGCGCGTTCTGAGCCGGGAGACTCGGGATTATCCCGGCTTCTTCACACAGCCGATGTCCTGGGAGGGCGCGTTTGCCAAGTTCACGGCGCTCACGGAGCCCTTTGCCTCGGCCACACTCAGGACCCGCATCGGGGAGGCCGTACACGATCTGGAGCGGCAGCGCGTCGCGGACCTCATGCGCTTGCTGGCCAAGGTGAGGGCCCCCGCGGCCCTGGTAAGAGCGCCGGACGCCTACAGCGTGAAGGAGACCTGAGCATGGCCCGTCTGACGGACACGCTCATCGAGCCGGGTTTCGCCTTTCTGCGATGGAACGAGCGAATGCCGAAGCCGCGCACCGGTGGCATCACCGAGATCCGCGGGCCCTACTACACCCCGATGGGGAAGCGCTACTTGCTGGATGTGCTGGAGACGATGGGAGCCTATGTGGACACGCTCAAGTTCGCGGGGGGCTCCTTTGCGGTGATGCCGCAGCGGGCGCTCTCCGAGCTGATCACGCTGTGCCATGAGGACGACGTGCTGGTGTCCACCGGTGGGTTTCTCGAACACGCCGTTGCCCAGGGGCCCGAGGCGGTCGAGCGTTACATCCAGGAGTGCAAGGATGTCGGCTTCGACATCGTCGAGGTGTCCACCGGTTTTATCACGATCCCACCGGACGATTGGCTCCGCCTCGTGGAACGAGTGCAAAAGGCCGGCCTGAAGGCCAAACCTGAAGTGGGGATTCAGTTTGATGCCGGGGAGCGACGGGGGTCCGGGAGCTGGAGGCAGGAGGCACGCGCGACCCCGCGTGGGCCATCCGGCTCGCCCGGCGGTTCCTCGAAGCCGGCGCATACCAGATCATGATCGAGTCGGAAGGCATTACCGAGAATGTGGTCACCTGGCGTACCGAGGTGCCCGCCCGAATCATCGATGCGCTGGGGCTGGAACGGATCATGTTCGAGGCGGCGGATCCTGAGGTGTTCGGGTGGTCCATCAAGAACTACGGACCTGAGGTCAACTTGTTCGTAGATCACAGCCAGATCGTCCAGCTTGAGTGTTTGCGGTCGGGGCTCTGGGGAACGGCCAGCCTGTGGGGCCGAGTGTTGACTTATAAAGGGTGACTGAAAGGAGACCAGCATGAAAGAACGAATTGCTTATGGGAAGGTTGCGCCTGGTGCGATGGCGGCGATGCGCTGTCTCGAGGACTACATCAAGGGGTCAGGCCTTGAGCCGGCGTTGCTCGATCTGATCAAGAGCCGAGCCTCGCAACTCAACGGTTGCGCCTACTGCGTTGATATGCACACCAAGGAGGCCCGCGCCGGCGGGGAGAGCGAGCAGCGGCTCTACGCCCTGCCGGTCTGGCACGAGACGCCCTTCTTCACGGAGCGTGAACGGGCGGCGCTCGCGTGGACCGAGGCCGTCACGCTCCTGTCCCGCTCCCCGGTCTCGGACGCATTGTACCAGGAGGCCCGCCAGCACTTCACCGAGCGGCAGCTTGTTGACCTGACGATGGCGCTGATCGGCATCAATGGGTGGAATCGGCTGTCGGTAGCGTTCCGCACGGTACCAGGCAGCTATCGTCCGGCGGTCCGGCGCGAACCGGTCGCGAGCGGCACGTGACAGATCGGGTGGTGGCCGCGGGCGCGATGTTCCCGCACTGCCAACTCCGTTCGGTTGGAGGCTCGCTGGTACGGCTGGAGGACTATCGAGGACGGAAGAATCTCGTCCTTGTGTTCATGGGCGACGCACCTGTGCCTGGCCCGGTCTCTCGGCTGCTGGACGACCTCGACGCCCGGAACGATGAGCTCGAATCAGAGGCAGCCCAAGCGCTCGTGATTGTCACTCCAAGGCCTGCTGTGGCGGAGGCCAGTGGCCGGTGGACCTTCCCCATATTGCTGGATCCCGAAGCGCGCTTACACCGCGCGGTGGGGGCCACGGTCGAGCTCGGGAATCCCACGTCCGCTGTGTTCGTGACCGACCGCTTTCGCGAGATCTACGCGGCCTACCTGCCGGAAGCCGGATCGGCTTTACCCAGCGTGAAGGAAGTCATGAACTGGCTCACGTTCATTAACATCCAGTGCCCGGAATGCGGCGTGCCCGAGTGGCCACGCAGTTGAAAGGGAGAACCGATGATCAAGCTCAAGCGTGCCTACGACTCCGCCAGCCGTGACGACGGCCCGCGGTTCTTGGTGGAGCGGCTGTGGCCGCGGGGTGTCAGGAAGACCAGGCTCAAGCTTGATGGGTGGCTCAAGGACGTTGCACCGAGTCCGGCGCTGCGAAAATGGTTCGGCCACGATCCGAAGAAGTGGCCGCAGTTTCAGCGACGATACTTCAGGGAGCTCAGCCGGCACAAAGGGTCGCTCGAGCCGTTGCTCGAAGGCCGCCCGGAGGGGTCCGGTCACCCTCGTCTTCAGCTCGCACGATACCGTGCATAACAACGCGGTGGCGCTGAGCACCTACCTGGCACGGCGACTTCACCCAGGCAAGAGTGGATGAAGCGCGGTTCCCGGTGACGGTGACACTGAGTGCTGGAGCCACTCACCGGGCGGAGGTCAGGGTTGCAAGCGACGCCCAGTCCTCGCGTTCCATGAGCACCTCCGCGGTCAGGCTGACGCGGTCCCGTCCGATCGTGGCGACGGCCAGTGTGCGGCCCTCAGATCGGTACCCGATCGTGCAGTCACGCCGTTCGAGACTGCCGGAGATCGCCACCTCGTCCCAGTGCTCGGCGTGACCCACGTAGGAAATAGTGGCGTCGTAGTGCTGGCTCCAGAAGAACGGCACCGCCGTGAATGGCTCGCGGTAACCGAGCATGTTGCGGGCGGCGGTCTGTCCTTGTCGCTCCGCGACCACCCAGTGCTCCACCCGGATGCGGCCGCCACCGTGTGCATCGGGATACCGGGCGACGTCTCCCGCTGCGTATATCCCCGGTGCGTTGGTCTCGAGGTATTCGTCGACCAGGATACCCTGCGAGACCGAAATGCCGGCCTGAACCGCGAGCGCGCCGTTGGGACGAACCCCGATACCCGCGACGACCAGCTCCGCCGCAATGCGCTCGCCATTGTCCAGCGTGACCGATTCTGCATCGATCAGATTGGCGGTGCGTTGGAGATGGAACGTGACGTTGTGCTCTTGATGGATACCGCGCAGGAAGTCGCCGCATTCGCGCCCCAGCACCCGCTCCAGCGGGCGCGCCTCCGGGCCCACGACGTGCACCTCGAGTCCCCGGGCGCGGAGCGACGCTGCCACCTCGAGGCCGATAAACCCCGTCCCGATCACGACCGCACGACGAGCTCCGGCCGCCGCGGCAATGATGGCTCGACTATCGCCAAGCGTCCGCAGGTAGTGCACCCGTCGACCGTCGTCCACCCTGACGGGCAGCCGGATTGGCTCGGCACCAGTCGCGAGGAGCAATGCCTCGAACTCGTGCGAGCTGCCGTCATCGAGTGTGACTCGCCTGCTGGGGATGTCCACCCCTGAAACCTGTCGGCCCGACAGGAGGTCGATCGCGTGCTGTTTGTAGAACTCATCGGAGCGCAGTGGAATCCACTCCTCGGAGGCGGTGCCCGCCAGATAGTCTTTGGAGAGGTTCGGCCGGTCATATGGCACAGAATCTTCGGCGCCAATCAGTGTCAGCCGTCCGGTGTAGCCTTCGCGACGTAGCATCTCTGCGGCGGCGTTGCCGGCGGCGCCGGCACCCACGATCACCACGGAGGCGGGGCCCGGCGTATCGTCCCGCCGCGGCCCTCGCGCGTTGTGTCGTTTATACATCGCGCCCGCCGGAGCGATTTCGCCGGTCACGAAGCAGATCCCGTCGCGCTGCTCCACCTGCCATGGTACCACATCACTCAATGCCGGTGCGGCGAGTGCTTCGCCGGTACGCAGACTGAAGCAGGCGTGGTGCCAGGGACAGCGTACGGTATCTCCAACGACCAGGCCGCCGATCAGCGGGGCGCTGTAATGGGTGCAATGGGCTCCGATGGCGAAGACCTCGTCAGCACGTCTCGCGACCAGCACAGCCTTTCCGTTCGCGTGACCGGCAACCATACCGTCTTCGGGGATGGTCGAAAGGGGAATGCCACGAGTAAAGTCCGGGCCGGTTAGTTCCGCGTGTGTATCACTCACGTCCTCACCTCCGTGGCAGTTGGCCGAGCAGATCTCAGAGTCCGAACTGCCGCTGTCGTCGGCCCCGCCAGATAACGGACCCACGCCGAGTTGTCGCAGGCGGGCGGATCGGCGCCGCCGTGCTCGTGGAGCGGGGCGCCCGGCCAGCTCCGCGGAACTCCTCTGCATCTCACTTCGAGTCTGGCGCAGGCGTGAGCAGCAACGTCGGAATCCTTGCTGTCGCGCTGACCCTGAGCCGGATCCACATCCCGCCGAGCCCGTGCCCCGGGACGCCGCAAAAGATCAGGTATTCGCCTGGGGGTTGCGCAGTGAAGCGCATTTCGTCAGTTGCCTCCGGGGGAAGGCCTGACTCGAGCTTGACCGTGAAGGCACGGGGAATGGCGGGATCGACGGGCATCGCCGGCAGCGGCGTTTGCGGAGCGATCACCTCGGCGCTGTGCGACAACATCCCGTCATGGTTGCGGAAATGAATTACCGTCTTCCACCCGACCGGGACAACGAGCGTGAGCTCACCGTCGCCAAACCCGTTGAAATTGAGGGCACCGTTCAGCCCGGTGAGTCCGGCGATCAATCGAAATCGGACCGTCCTGGCAGCCCTATCAAAGCTGAGCCAGGTCGGATCGATCTGCGCTTCTTGGGCACTCGCTGGTCCTGCAAGTGACAAGGAAGTTATCCCAATCAGGATCGCCAACGCTCCTCGTGCGGCAGTTGACCAGCGCTGCCTCGCAGCGGCAAGCGCGATCCCGAGACCTGGCGTCATTCTGCAACCTCCTCATCGGATTGAAACTCGTCACCCAAGCGCATACGAACCCGCAGGCATCACCCCCAAAGGGCATCCCGCGCTCTAACCATGACCGTCTCACCGCTACGGGGCGTCCGGATGCACCCGACGCTCGGCTTGGATCCGTGCGACGCCCGGGAAGGCCTTCCGAGCCGCCTCGGGGACGGAGCGCCAGGTTTCAGTTCCCGGCCGGCCAACCCAGTAATCGAAAGCCAGGGCACCCGGTCCACCCGGCTCCCCAACCACGATTCGCCCAACCATCCCTGCGGCTTCATGCGGCATACAGTAGTAGTCATAGACCCCGGGTTCGGTGAGCGTCACGTCGAAGTGATCTCCGGGATGCACGAGGAACCCCGAGTCCCATGGAAGCGCATGTTTGGGGATGCGGAGGGAGTGATTGTCGTTGCGGGGGTGATAGGCGGTCGTCGTGTGCACGTTGTCGCGCACGATCCAGCGCACCGTCGTGCCCGGCTCGACATAAAGCCCGACCGGGTCGAACCAGACCCGGGAGCCGAGCGGGTCGCTCCGCATTTCTACCACCTCAGGCCCAGTGGCCGAATTGGACCGCGCCCCCATAAGCGTGGCTTCGACTGCCTCTCGACTTGGCGTGAGCCCCAGGCCGGCGAGCGCGAGCCCGCCAGCCCTGAGAAAATCGCGACGAGACGGCGGGGTCATTTGGCCAGCCTAGCCGCGGCCTTGGCCGACACGTACCACAAGATTACGTGGTAATGCGGCTCCGCCACGCCCGGATGGCCGGCGTTGAACACGATGTCCACGTGATCGACACGCTCTTTGGCCACCTTCAGATCGGCAAACGCCTTCTGGGCATTCATGTCCTTGAGCGGGATCATGAAGATCGAGCTTACCAGCTGCCCTTGGTGATCGTAGGCCAGGAACGGCCCCGCGGGCAGCGTGGCGGGATCCACGTACAACGTGCCGAGTCCGGGCAGGTAGTCGGGAAGGGCCACGAGGGTGCTGACTTGCTTGTACGCCCCGCCGGGGGGGGCCTTGCGCTGTGCCGCGGCGGCCTGCGGGGCGGTGAACAGGAGGCCAAGGCCGAGACCAGCCCCTAGCGCTACGAAAGTGATGCGTTTCATTGAACGTCCTCCGGTTATGACCTTCGATTGTCGTCCGGCCTCGAGTACTCACGGGTGAGACCGGTCAGGCTTGGCGGCTGGCCGGAAGAGCCGGCCAACGATGCGCACCACATGTCACGGGGTCCAACGCTTGGGAAGACCGAACACGAACACGGCGTCCCCCAGCGGGAAGTTCAACTGGAAGTTGCCGCCGCAGGCGACGGCGATGAACTGTTCACCGTTGTGGGTGAAGGTCATGGGAGCAGCGTTGCATCCGGCGCCTGCATTGAACTGCCAGAGCAGTGTGCCGGACCTCGAGTCATACGCGTTGAAGTTGCCGTTGCCCTCGCCGGTGAAGGCGAGCCCGCCGGCCGTCACGAGCGAGCCGCCTATCATCGGTTGGGCCACCTTGTTCTGCCAAACGATCTTGCCGGTCTTGAGGTCCACGGCGGAGTAGAGACCGTACTGGTCTTCTCCGGGGATGGCGACGAACGCCGAGCCGAGCCAGAGTCGGCCTTTTTCAAACGGCGCCGTGTGGGTGATGTAGTTCATCGGCTGGTGCAGGCCGGCTACGAAGGCGTAGCTCAGATTGGGATCGATAGCGATCGGCGACCATTCCGAACCACCGTTGGCGCCCGGTAGCATCCGGGTTCCCTTCTCGCTCGGCAGAGCGAACATGTTCTCCTGCGGCACGAAATTCTCACTCTTGCGGACCAGCTTGCCGGTAATGGCGTCCACCACGTACACCCAGCCGGTCTTGCCGGCATGGACCACTACCTTCCTCCCGCCCAGCATGGTGACAGCAGCCGGAGACGTGGCGTCGAGGTCCCAGACATCGTGCGGGACCGTCTGGTAGTACCATTTGGTCCTACCGCTCGTGGCGTCGATGGCCACGATGGCGTCGGTATAAAGGTTGTCTCCGGGACGGACGCTCCCATCCAGGTCTGGCGAGGGATTGCCGACCACGACGAAGATCGAGTTGAGATCCTTATCGTATGCCGGTGTGGTCCATACACCACCACCACCCCGCTTCCACGCGTCGGCGTACTTGGCGCTGTCGGCCTTCTCCTTCGCGATGTCCCGATGCAGGTCGTGATCCTCGGCTTTCGTTGCCCAGGTACCCCACCACCCGTTAGGTGCCTTTTCATCAAACGTCGGGTCACCTTTCGGTGCCGGGATCGAATACCAGCGCCAGGCCTGGGTGCCAGTCAAGGCGTCGTACGCGGTGACATAACCACGGATCCCGTACTCTCCACCTGAGACGCCGATGATGACCTTGTCGCCGACAACGAGGGGCGCGGGTGTGACCGAGTAGCCCGAGGCGGCATCCGCCACCTCGATATCCCACTTGAGCTCGCCGGTCTTCGAGTCCAGCGCGATGAGGTGCGCATCCAACGTGCCTTCGAATACCAGTCCATGGCTCACCGCAACGCCACGGTTGACCGGCCCACAGCAGACGACGGCCGTGCCGAGCTTGTATTCGTAGCGCCACACCGGCTTCCGGCTGGTCAGGTCGTAGGCGATCGTGGCTTCGTTGTAGGCGGTCGTCACATACATCATGCCACCAACAACGATCGGTGTGTTCTCGAACGAACCCGGCCGACTGACGTTGGTCTGGAACACCATGCGTGGCACCAGACGGTCGACATTAGCCGTGCTGATTTGCTTCAGGTTAGACCAGCGCTGGTTCCAGGCATTGCCGCCGTAGCTTGGCCAGTCGAGTTGTGCCCGTGCCGTGGTGGGCCATACAAGCAGGCCGGCAAGGGCAGCCAGGCTGCTGGCCAGACGCACGAATCTCATGTCGTTTCGCTCCTCATGGTGGGTCGGATCGAACCTTCAGCCCGACCGTTCTCAGTGGACTTGCGTATCGCGCGCTGTCGGCTCCGATACGTCGCGATGCGATGATCGCACCGTGGCCTGCAGTGCGGCAATGAGCCGTTTGTACCGTGTGGAGAGGCACCCGTCCCACGCACGGCATGGCGTCCGGGAGGTGGGAGGGGTAGACTTCCCGGGCAATAGTTGCGAGGGGAGAGATGCTCGAAACAGAGTTGTTCACGCTACTCGAACACACGTCGGACGCCGCGTGGACGGTCACCAAGGCCGGCGAGATCTGCTCCTGGAACCGAGCCGCTGAACGGCTGTTCGGCTACCAAGCTGGCGAGGTGCTTGGCCGGAACATCGATGAGGTGCTCGAGGCCCTCGATGTACTCGATACCGAAGCATTGGCGGGGGGGGCCGAGGCCCCGATTCGTCGCCGGGATGGAACATCGGGTGACACGCCGCCTTTCGACCTGCAGGTGCGCACCAAAGCCGGGGAACGGATGTGGGTAAACGTTTCCACGCTCGTCTTCGACAACCAGCGAACGGGACGCCGGCTTTTTGCACGGTTGGCGCGCGACATCGATAAGCGACGCCGTAACGAGGCCCTGCTCGACCAGATGGTGGAGGCCGCCCGGCGAGTCGTCGCGCTCACTGACGACGCCTACCATGCGCCTGTTGAGGCCCTGTCCGAGCATGAGCGTCGAATCCTCAAGCTCTTCGCCGAAGGCTCCAACGCCACCACCATCGTCAGGAAGTTGGCTATTTCTCCGCAAACGCTTCGCAACCACCTGCATCGCATCAACCGGAAACTCCGCACCCACAACCGCCTCGAGGCCGTCACCCACGCCCAGCGCCGCGGGCTGATTGACTAGGGGTGACAGCTCGTCATTAAGCTAACGTTTACGAGGTCACGGCTCTATCTCGATGAGGCGGATCCACTGCTCCAGAGCACCCCGCCGCAGCTATCACCAATAGCGGCAGCGAGTTCCTGTGGTTGCCGCGCTGAGCTTCGAGCTTTCTCCGAGGCAGCACTGCCCGCGTGCGTGTCCGGACGCGGCGGCAGTAGAACCCGCGCTGACGCGACACTGCGCACCATCTGGGCCGCTGGCCAGGTGGGGCGTTGTTTCTTGTGGAGTGCGGACCGGGGGTGGAGGTACCGGGGGGGGCGCGGTGCACGGCGGGCACGTGGGCGCCTGCGGGAGACCTCCGGTCTAGGCCAGGAATGAGTGCCGCGCCTGCCCTAATGCCAAGCCAGGCTATGAAGGTCCTCGAGGTGAGAGTGAGTGGAGGTCACCGTGACGGCTGTTGATGTCGATGGTACGACCTCCCTATTGGTGTGCGTCGGTCGGGGCGAGAGTATTGGTCAGCACGACAACGAGCAACTGCGGGCGGGGCAAGCAAGCTGGCTTCAGCTTGTGCGTCAGACACCCTCGGAACGCCGACCATGAGTATTGCAACTACGGATAGAGAAAGGGCTCCTATGATCACCCAACAAGCGCACGCTGTCTGGCGTGGAGGACTCAAGGATGGGAGCGGGTCCTTTCGTTCACGTACCCTTCACGGCGAGTACTCGTTCGCCTCCCGGTTTGAAGGAGGAACCGGTAGCAGTCCGGAGGAGTTACTCGCCGCGGCCCACGCTGGCTGTTTTTCCATGGCCCTCTCCCTCTTCTTGGGACAGCAGGGGCATATTCCGGATAGTATCCGGACAACGGCGACGGTGCACCTGCATCCCGCGCAGCTCGCCATCGCGTTCGTTGAGCTCGAGACCGAGGCGACAGTCCCTGGACTCAAGGAGACCGAGTTGCGAGAGGCTGCGCGCTTGGCCAAAGAAAATTGCCCGGTGTCGAAAGCGCTGGGTGCCATCCGAGTGGTCCTCAAGTCGGCGAGGTTGGCAGTGGCACCGGTAGTATGCGGATAACGGATGCAGTGTCTGGCAGCACCGTGGAAGGCTGGATGGCTGTTATCGTCGTCGCGGTACCTGGATCAAGCTGAAGGCGGGCTCGCATGCGTCATCGCTGGCCCAAGCAGAGTGCCACGATGCGTTAGTCTAGGCGCGGATGACGATGGCGTTGTTCAGGAAGACGGGTTGGGTCTGGCGCCGGTTTATCCCAAATCGCGCGCCTTCCGGTGGTCGGCTGGTGTACTCAGCACCGAACGATGCCGGCCGTGCGCGACACCAGGCTCGCCTCCCGTTCCTCTCATGGGCTCGCCCGCCGGTAGTAGGTCAGTTTGAGCCGTGACGTTCATCGACTGCGACCGGAGCGGGCGGTAGGGTCCCTCCTTGACCACGGCATGGCCCGCGCCGTTGAGGTCTTGCTTGAGGGGCGTTTTCTTTGCTCTGAGCCGGTGTTGTAAGTGCTATGAGCGCGTTTCTCCCTCTTCTGTCATTGCGAGGGCCCCGGCGCCGCGTGCCCCGGGCGGGGCCCTTCACGCCCTCCTCGCAATAACAGAAGGACGAACACCTGCCCCTGGGTGAAGGTGGGCGACGAAAACGCCGCTTCGCCCCTCGTCTCACCCCAGCGCGTCCCGCACCACCCGCCGCAGCGCCGGCAGCAGCGTCCGCTCGAACCACTTGTTCCGCCGAAGCCAGATTCCGTTCCGCGGACTCGGGTGGGGCAGGGGGAAGATCCCGGGCGCGAACTTCCGCCAGGCGGCCACCGTGTCGGTGAGGCTGGCCCCCTGCCGGTCGCCGAGGTAATAGGCCTGCGCGTACTGCCCAATCACTATCCGCAGCCGGAGCTTCCCGAGGTGCGGCAGCAGCCGGTCGTGCCAGGTTGCGCGGCACTCCGGTCTCGGCGGACGATCGCCCGAGCCCGTGCTGCCCGGGTAGCAGAATCCCATCGGGATCAGGGCGACTCGGCGCTCGTCATAGAACACCGACTGATCGATGCCAAGCCACTCCCGGAGCCGGTCACCGCTCTGGTCGTCCCAGGGAACCCCCGACTGGTGCACCCGCCGCCCGGGCGCCTGGCCTGCGATCAGTATGCGGGCGGAGGCGCTCGCGCTGAGGACCGGCCGCGGCCCCTCCGGCAGCACCGACTCGCATACCCGGCACCGCCGAATCTCGGTGAGAAGCGCCGGTAGGGATCGCTGACCAGTAGGCATACTAGACCCTCCTGAGGCTGGCTACTGCCGGTCCATCTGACCGTCTGACCGTCGCGCCCGCCCACCTTGATTGCCCCGAGCGGACGCGAGGGACCCGCCCATCCGCCGGTCCGCCTACAGGGATTCCTCGCTCGCTTCACTCGCTCGGAATGACAGGGAAGGCTACCCTCGGCTTCCCGTTCCCCCGTTCCCCCGTTCCCCCGTTCCCCCGTTCCCTCCCCCCCCGTTCCCCCGTTCCCCCGTTCTCCCGTTCTCCCATTCCCCCCTTCTCCCGTTCCCCCGTTCCCCCCTCACCCTGTCGTCATCACCACCGGCGCATGATCGCTCGTCCCCACGTCGGCCTGTACCACGCAGCTCGTGCTGCGAGCCGCCACCGTCGGTGACGCGAGGATGTAGTCGATGCGCCAGCCGATGTTGCGGGCCCGGAGGTCTCGCCACGGTGCCCACCAGGTGAACAGCCCGGGATTGTCGGGATCGAACACCCGCCCCAGATCAACCAGGCCGGTCTCGAATAGAGTTTCGAACAGCGCCCGCTCATCCGACCGTTGGCCCACCGCGGTCGGCTTCCGCTCCTTCGGATGGACGTCCAAGTCGGTCCGGGCGATGTTGATATCGCCGCACACCAGCAGCTCGCGCCCTTCGGCTGTGAGCCGCCGAGCCCAGTCGGTGAGCTGAGTCAGAAAGCCGAGCTTCGCCGGATAGTCCTTCCCGCCGTTCGGCACGTAGACCGAGGCGATGATCAGGGCGCCGAGTTCGACCTGCACGATTCGCGATTCCATGTCGAACGGAGGATGGCTGAAAACCGGATCGCCCGGGAACAGCTCCGTGCGGATCTGCAACGACACCCCCGAGTACCCCTTGAGGCTGTGCCAGTACGCATGATAGTCCGCGAACCTGCATTCATCGGGGATCTGTGCCAGCTCGGCCTTCAGCTCCTGCAGGCACACCACGTCCGGCCGCTCGCGCTCCACCCACTCCCGGACCTGCGCCGCCCGGGCCCGGATGCCGTTGACATTCCAGGTGGCGACTTTCACGAACTGCTGGGTCTCGACATGGCTCGAATCTCTCGTGCCGGGCACGGCGGGCACAAGTGCATCCAAACGTCGCGCCTGTGACCGCGGATCACGAGGCCGACCGTCTCCTCCGCCCGTCCGCCGGACCCCGCCCCCCGTCCCGCGTTCGCACACGATCAGAAAGTAAATAAACACTCACTTCGTGTTCATCGTTCTTTCGGGCCCCGGCCAGTAGCGTTCCCGTCGCATCGGCGATCGCCGTCGGATGCTCGAGAATGCTACTGCTCAACAAGGAGAACGTGATGACCCGAACACTGATCCTGCTGGCCGGCATGACGACCCTCGCGGTCGGAGGAGTGGCTGCCCAGCAGTCGCCGCCGCGCCAGCCGCCGGCCCAGCAACAGGCGCAGCAGATGCAGCGAATGCAGGAGATGCACCAGCAGATGGAGCGCCTGGCGACCCAGCTGCACGAGACCAACCGGTGGATGGACCAGAACCGGGCTCAGCAGCAGTTCCGCGATCTGGGCCGGGAGATGGAACGGACCGGCGAGCGGGTGCGCGAGATGCTGAAGCAGATGGACCGTATCCACCAGACCCCGGATCTGCTGCGCCAGCAGGACCGCGATCGCGATCGCGACCGGCTCCAGGAATTCGATCGGCTGCAGGAGCGCATTCGTGACATGGTCCGCGATCTGGATCAGGCGCACGACGCCCTGCGGAAGATGATCGGGAAGCCATAACGTGTTCCGCCTTCCCTGGGTGATCCTGGCGGCGCTGACGGCGGCCACTCCGGCCGCCGCTCAGCGGGTGGCGTACGAAGGTTCCCTTGGCATGGCCACCGGGCGCTACATCTTCACCGACCGCACCACCACCTTCAGCCTCTCCTCCGGTCTGGCCCTGACGGCGGGGAGGGTGACCATCCGGGCCTCGCTGCCGGTTTGGCTCCAAAACTCGACCGTCATCACCGCCTCGGGTCCCGGCGGTGCCCTGCCGAGCGGCGGGTCGTCGGGGGGCACCGTGAGCGACAGCGGCCGCGGGCGCGGAAGTGGCGGCGGGTTGCCCGGTGCAGCGCTGGCCGTGGCGCGCCGGGTGGAAATGCCGACCAGCGCATTCACCGACTACCGCGCCGCCGTCGGAGACCCGCTGGTGGGAGCTTCCGTCCTGCTCCGTCGCGGTGGCCGGGTGAGTCTCAGCCTCGGTGGGCTCGCCAAGGTCCCGCTGGCGGACACTGCGCATTACGGCACCGGCGAATGGGACCTCGGTGCCACCGCCTCGGCCTCGGTTCGTCTGGGCGGCACCACGCTACTCGGAGCGGATGTGGCCTGGTGGTATCTCGGTGACCTCCCCGACCTCGATTTCAACAATCCAGTCTCCGGGTCATTGTCGCTCACGCATCTCAGCTCCGGCCGTTGGGCGTTCAGCGTCTTCGCCCGCGGATCCTCCGCAGCGGTTCCGGGCTTCGAGGCACCGGCGAGCGCTGGCGGCGGCATCACTTGGCTGTCGCGCAGCGTCGCCATCGGGATAGAGGCGGCTGCCGGACTCACCGAGACCAGCCCCGACGTGGGCATCACCGCCTACTGGCGGGTACAGGGGCTGTAGCTGGTCTCGGGACCGGACGCCCGGCGGCCCACCCGCACCTTCGAGCCGTCCCACGCGACGTCGTTCGCGGGACCCCACCGCACCACCTGGAGCGGTGCCTCATGCGTTGTTCACGCTCGCTTCATACCGGGGTGGTAGCTTGCGTATCGTCAGGAAGTGACTGTTTGCTCACTTTTATCTACTACGGACTGACGCATGACTCTTCGAGCTCCTCGACGGACCGGCGGTACCCGTGTCAAGCGTCCTTACGAAACGGCGGCCCAGCGGCGCGATCAGATCGTCGACGCGACCATCGCGATAATCACAGAACGGGGGCTGCAGGAGTGGAAGACGGAAGAACTGGCGGCCCGCGTCGGGCTCTCGGAGCCGGCCTTGTTCCGCCACTTCCCGAACAAACGAGCCATTCTCACCGCTGCGGTGCAGCGGGAGACTGCCGCGTTGCAACAGCTGGTCCTCACCTTCGACGGCCACGGCGATGGCGGGCCCGCGCCACGGGTTTGGTCACCACGGTGCTCGCGTTCATCGAATCCACGGGGGGCGGTCCCCTGGTGATCCTCACCGGCCAGCTCTGCGGTGTCTCGCCCGCTACGCTGCGGGAGATCCAGAAGACGCTGGGGGTGCTGCGTCAGCGGCTGACTTCCCTGTCCGGCCAGGCGCTGAAGGAAACGCGCCAGACGCGTGCCATCTCGCCTGAGGATCTGGCGGATCTCGCCATCGCGGTCATCCAGTCCGCCGCCCTCCGGTGGATCATGTCCGGTCGCGTCTTTCCAATGCAGGCCCGGGCCCGGGCGATGCTCGCCGCGGCTCGCGGGGCGCGCCCGCCGATCCGGAGGGCCCGATGACCGCGAACTGGCCGATCTCGCGAGTGCGTGGGGTGTGGGGACTGCTGGTGTCGGCAATGTTTGCCATCGGGGCCGCCCCTGCAGCCGTCAAGGCGCAGGCCGACCCGAGCCGCAGCGCGATCTCTCTCGAGTACGCGGTACGTCAGGCGCTGACCCAGTATCCATCCGTCCTGGCGGCTGGTCTCACGGCCGCCGGGGCGCGGAGTGCGGTCGGCGAGGAGAAGGCGGCGCGCCTCCCGACGGTCGTGCTGGCCGGCTCAGCGACCCGCTACGAGGACCCGATGCTGGTGACCCCGATTCACGGATTCTCTCCCGGACTCACGCCACCGTTCGATCGGACGCTCCTGCAGGGCGGCGCGACGGTGAGCTACACTCTCTTCGATGGCGGCACCCGGGGGTCCCGCGTGCGGCAGGCGGAGTCGCGGGCCGACGCTGCGATCGCTGGTCGGAGTGCGGCGGAACAGACGCTGGTCGCCCGCGTGGTGGGCGCCTATGCCGGCATTCTGACTCAGCGGCAGGTTCTCGCTGCAACCGAACTCCGGCTGGAGGCACTGCGGGCGGAGCGGGACCGCGCCGCCCAGCGCGTCGCGGTGGGCCGAGGGGCCGAGGTCGAATCCTTGCGCGCGGAGGCGGCCCTTGCAGTCGCCGAAGCCGCGAGAGTGCGGGTACTCGCTGCCCGCGACGTCGATGAGCGGGATCTCTCGCGCCTCACCGGCTGGAGCCCGGAGCAGATCCGGGAAGGAGCCCTCCCGGATATCGAAGTGCGGGAACTGGCACCAGTCCCCCGCGGGGAGCTGCTCGCCCGCGCGCTCGAATCGAGCCCGCTGGCGGCCGAAGCACGGCAGCAGGCGCGGGCGGCGGACGCCGCCGCCGCGGTGGTGCGCGGGGCGCGCTGGCCGGAACTCCGGCTGGTCGGCGCCTACGTGGACCGGGGGAGCGCCAGTGGCACCTTCACCGGCGAGTGGAACGCGGGGCTCCAGCTCTCCTATCCGGTCTTCACCGGCGGGGCGGTCGGCAGCCGGGTGCGTCGGGCCGAGGCCGCGCGTGGCGCCGCCCATGAGCAGTCGCGCCTGGCGGACCTTCACGTGGGCGAGGCGGTGGACGGAGCGTTGGCCCGGGTGGAGGAGGCGCACGCGCGAGTTGAGGCGCTGCGCCGGGCCGAGGCCAGCCTGACGGAGGTGACGCGGATTGAGCGGCTGTCGCTCGATGCAGGGGCGGGCACCCAGCCCGACTACTTGCGGGCCGAGGCCGACCTGCTCGCGGTCCGCGCGGACCTGGCGGCCGCGGGTTACGGCCTCGTCGTTGCACGAGCGGAGCTGGCCCGGGCTACCGGCACCCTCAGTCTCGCCTGGGTGGCGGGGAATGTGGAGAGCAAGCCATGACTGCCAGACGTCGCGTCCTCATGATGTCCCTCACCGTGCTGTTGGGCCTGGCGATCGCCTGGTGGGTTCTGCTCCGGCCAGACTCGGGCGCCCGCACCAGCCTCGAGGCGTCCGGGACCGTGGAGGCCACGGAAGCCGCGCTGGGGTTTCCTCTCACCGGTCGGATCGAAGCGGTGCTGGTGCGGGAAGGAGACCGGGTGAGGGCCGGACAGGACCTCGCCCGGCTCGACCGCGCGGAGATCGAGGCCCGCCAGCAGCAGACCGTCGCTCAGGCCGCGGTCGCGCGCGCGCAGTTGACCGAACTCACCCGCGGATTCCGCGGTGAGGAGATCGCCCAGGCCCGATCGGCGCAGGAGGCGGCGGACCGCCGGCTGGACGACGCCCGGCAAGCTCTGGAACGCACCAGGACGCTGCGGGCCGGCGGAGCGGTGAGCCAGGAGGCGCTGGATCGCGCCCAGGTGGCGTTCGACGTCGCCCAGAGCCAGCGGGACCAGGCGGTCGAGCAGTCGCGGCTCATGACCGCGGGACCCAGACCCGAAAAGATCGACGCGGCCCGGGCCATGGTGGCTCAGGCGGACGCGGCGGTCCGCGCGCTCGATGCCACCCTCGACAACCTTACCGTCCGCAGCCCCTTCGACGGTCTCGTGACGGCGCGCCACCGCGAGCCGGGCGAGATCGTTCCCGGCGGTGGCGCCGTCCTCAGCGTCACCCGGACCGACGACCGTTGGGTCCGGATCTATGTCCCGGAAGACCGGATCGGGGCGGTACAGATCGGGGCGCCCGCCGTGATCACCGCCGACACCTATGCCGGCACGCGCTACGGCGGTGAGGTTGTATTCATCGCGAGCGAGGCGGAGTTCACGCCCAAGAGCGTGCAGACCAGGGAGGAGCGGGTCAAGCTGGTGTACGCCGTCAAGGTGCGGGTGACGGATGATTCGCTGTACCAGCTCAAGCCCGGGATGCCAGCGGACGTGCAGTTGGGAGACCGGCCGTGACCACCCGGCCGGCGGTGCTGGTCGAGCATCTCGGGCGGCATTTCGGCGATGTGGTGGCCGTTGACGACCTCACCTTCGCGGTTGCCCCGGGGGAGCTGTTCGGACTCCTCGGGCCCGATGGTGCCGGCAAGACGACCACGCTGAGAATGCTCGCGGGGGTGCTGATTCCCAGCGCCGGGGACGTGATGATCAACGGCATCAGCGTGGTCCGGGATCCGGAGGCCGTGAAGCACCAGATCGCGTACATGTCCCAGCGGTTCGGCCTGTACGGTGATCTGACCGTTATGGAAAACCTCGCTTTCTACGCCGACCTGTACGAAGTACCGCAATCGGAGCGCCCGGCCCGCCTGGAACGGCTATTTCACTTCTCCAACCTCGGCCCCTTCAAGCAGCGGTTGGCGCGTAACCTCTCCGGCGGCATGAAGCAGAAGCTCGGCCTCTCCTGCGCACTCATTCACCAGCCGCAGGTGCTCCTGCTGGACGAGCCCACCTTCGGCGTCGATCCGATCTCCCGGCGGGATCTCTGGCTGATCGTGCACGACATGGTGGCCCAGGGGGTGACCGTGGTGGTGAGCACGGCCTACATGGACGAAGCGGAGCGCTTCGACCGTCTCGCGGTGCTGCACCAGGGCCGACTCCTCGCCCTCGACCGCCCGGAGGTCCTGCAGCAGGCCATGACGGGTGGCGTACTCGCCCTGGAGGTCGATCGGCCGCGCGCGGCCCGGGACATCGCCATCCAGCTGCCCACAGTCGAGCGCGCCTCGGTCTTCGGCGATCGCCTCCACGTGACGCTCCGCGGCGGGGGAGCGGATTCGGGCGGCCTCACCGCTGCCCTGGCGAGTGCGGGCGTCGTGGTGAGAGAGAGCCATATGATCGCCCCGTCGATGGAGGACGTGTTCATCGCACTCGTCTCCGAGAGCGGCGCCGCGACATGACAGCCGCGACTTCCGGTCCGGCCGTCGTCGTCGGGGAGCTCAGCAAGCGCTTTGGGGCGTTCATTGCCGTGGATCGCGTGTCGTTCGAAGTCGGGACGAGCGAGATCTTCGGCTTCCTCGGCCCCAACGGCGCCGGCAAGACGACCACCATCAAGATGCTGACCGGACTGCTGCTCCCCAGCTCGGGCCGCGGGACCGTGGCCGGTTACGACATCATGACCGAGACGGAGGCCATCAAGCGCAACATCGGGTACATGTCCCAGCTGTTCTCGCTGTATGCCGACCTCACCGTGGACGAGAACATCGGGTTCTTCGCCGGGCTGTATGGCGTGACCCGCGCCCGCCGCGCCGAACGACGCGACTGGGTGCTCGAGATGGCGGGACTCACCGACCACCGGGCTCGGCTGACCGGGGAGCTCCCGCTCGGGTGGAAACAGCGCCTGGCCCTGGGCTGCGCAGTGCTGCACGAACCACCGCTGCTCTTCCTCGACGAGCCGACCTCCGGCGTCGATCCGATCTCCCGCCGGCAGTTCTGGGACCTCATCTCCGACCTCGCCGAGCGCGGGACCACGGTGTTCGTGAGCACCCACTACATGGAGGAGGCCGAGTACTGCCACCGGCTGGCCCTGATGAACCGCGGCAAGCTCATCGCCCTCGACACCCCCAGCCGGCTGCGGGCCTCGATGGCCGAGCCGATTCTCGACGTCCGGACGAGCGACAGCCCCAAAGCGGTCGAGGCGCTCCAGGGAGATCCCGTCGTGCTCGACACGGGCCTGTTCGGCCGGAACGTTCACGCGGTTGTGCGGGATCTCGCCGAGGCCCGAGCGGCCATCCCCGAGCGGCTCGCCGCGCGCGGGGTCACGCTGCTGAGCCTCGAGCCGATCGCGCCATCGCTGGAAGATGTGTTTGTCGCCCGGGTGCGCGCCGAGGGGGCGCGCCGGTTGACTAGCGGCCGGGGAGGCGTGAGTCTCACGCGCCTGCTTGCCATGGCGCGGAAGGAGACCATTCAGCTCCGCCGCGACTCGCGCAGTCTGGCACTGGCCTTCCTCCTCCCGGCGCTGCTGCTGCTCCTCTTCGGATACGCCATCACGTGGGATGTGACCGACATCCGCACGGCGGTCGTGGATCAGGACGCCAGCCCCCGGAGCCGGGAACTGCTCGATGCCTTCCGGGCATCGGGGTATTTCACCCTCGCCAGCAGGCCGGCCCGGGCGAGCGACCTGGTCCCGCTGCTGGATCGCGGGCAGGTGCAGCTCGGACTGGTCATCCCACCGGGGTTCGCGGCGGACCTGGACGCCGGGAGGCCGGCGCCGCTCCAGGCGATCGTTGACGGCAGCGATGCCAATACGGCCAGCATCGTGCTTGGCTATACGCAGGGGACGGTGCGGTCGTTCTCCTGCCGGATCCTGGCGCAGGGCGCCGAACTGCGCCTGCCGATCCGGGTGCAGAGCCGGGTGTGGTACAACGAGGAGCTCCGCAGCCGCAACATGATCGTGCCCGGGCTCGTCGCCGTCATCATGATGATCATCGCGGCCATGCTGACCTCGCTCACGATCGCCCGGGAATGGGAGCGGGGCACGATGGAACAGCTCGCCGCGACGCCGGTCCGCCGGATCGAGGTCGTGCTCGGTAAGCTGCTGCCGTACCTGGCGATCGGTCTCATCGATGTGCTCGTCGTGAGCCTGCTGGGCGTGGTGCTCTTCGATGTGCCGTTTCGGGGAAGTCCGGTGCTGTTCCTGGTTCTCACCACGGCCTTCCTGGTCGGGGCCCTGGGACTCGGAATGTTCATCTCCGCGGTCGCAAGGTCGCAGCTGCTCGCGACCCAGATGGCCATGGTGGCCACCTTCCTCCCCGCCTTCCTGCTCTCCGGCTTCATGTATGCGATCGAGGTTATGCCGCCGCCGCTCCAGGCCGTCACCTATCTGGTTCCAGCCCGGTACTTCCTGGTCGTGACCCGGGGAATCTTCCTCAAGGGGGTGGGGATCGAGGTCCTCCGCGTCCAGGGGCTTCTGATGATCGCGTTCGGTGTTCTGGGCCTGCTGCTCGCAACCAGGGCATTCAAGAAGGTGATTGGATGAGCCCTGCCATGGAGGCGCGCTTCGAGCGGGTGTGGCAGCTGGTCCGGAAGGAGTTCCGGCAGCTCTTCCGGGATCCGCGAATGTCGCGCGTGGTCTTCGTGGCGCCGGTCATTCAGCTCATGGTGTTCGGCTATGCCGTATCCACCGACATCCGCGACACGACCACCTTCGTTGTTGACCATGACCGCACCCAGACCTCGCGGGCCCTGATCACGGCCCTAACCGCTTCCGGGTACTTCCGGGTATCGGGCCGGTCCGACCGGCCCGGAGATGCCGTGCGCGCCCTCGACCACGGCGACGCCATCGTGGCACTGGACATCCCGGTGGGCTTCGCCGACGCGCTCCGGGGGAACCGGACCGCTCAAGTCCAGATGCTCTTCGACGGGACCAATTCGAACACCGCCACAGTTGCCCTGGGCTATGCCGAGCGGATCGTGCAGGCGTTCGGGGCAGACTTCAGCGCCGCGCCGGTCTCGGGCGGTGTCGATCTCCGGGAGCGCGCCTGGTTCAACCCCGATCTCAGCAGCAGGAATTACAACGTGCCGGCGGTCGTCGGCGCCATCATCCTGCTCGTCTGTCTGTTGCTCACCTCCCTCGCGGTGGTGCGCGAACGGGAACTGGGGACCCTCGAGCAGCTCATGGTCAGCCCGCTCACGCCCGGGGAGCTGATTGCCGGCAAGACGATTCCATTCGCCGTGATCGGCCTGGCGGATCTCTCCATCGTCACCATCATCGCGATCGCGTGGTTCGGCGTCCCCTTCCAGGGAAGCCTGGTCCCGCTATTGGTGGCCAGCGTGCTGTACCTGCTGTCGGGTCTCGGCGTGGGCTTGCTCATCTCGACCGTCTCCGCCACCCAGCAGGAAGCCTTCATGGCCAGCTTCCTCGTGTTCATGCCGGCCATCCTGCTGTCGGGATTCATGTTCCCCGTGAGCAGCATGCCGGAGGTGTTCCAGTGGCTGACCTACCTCAACCCGGTGCGGCACTATCTGATCATTGTCCGCGGCGTGTTCCTGAAGGGGGTGGGCTTCACGGCCATGTGGACTGAGTTCGCGGCGCTGCTGGCGCTGGGTGCCGCGCTGCTGGGGCTGGCCGCGACACGATTCGAGAAGCGCGCAGGATAGGCAGATGCCGGCCCGCCGCGGATCGGTCTCACTACACGATAGAGGAGGTACCCCATGCGGGCAGGAAAGTGGAATATCGTTGCCGGATTGCTGTTCCTGGCGGCGTTCATGGTCTACGGGTTCATCCTGATCTACCTGCGGGACTTTGCGCCGGACAAGGAGGCCTGGATCGCCGCCTATTCGACCGGGAAGCACTTTGAGGCCCGCCTGGCCCACGTGCACGGGAATCTGTTCGCCTTCCTCAATGTGGCTATCGGCTACCTGCTGCTGCAGTTGCCGGTCGCTCCGGGGTCAGCGCGATGGATCTCGTGGCTGAGCCTGGCCGGCATGATGATGCCGGTGGGCATTCTGGCGGAGTTCATGCTCGGTGCCCCCCCGCTGTTCGTGCTGATCGGGGGGATCGCGATGGTTGTCGCGATCGCATGGCTCGGGGTCGCGGTCGCCCGGCTCGGGCGGCTGTCCGTACCGGCGGCGGAGGTCGGGTCATGAGCACCGACCGTCCGGTACGTCTGGTGCAGGCGCTCGCGGCGGGAGTCGCGGTCCTGTTCGGGGTGGCAACGCTCTTCGCCGGCGGACGCGTGCTCCTGGGGTCGGACCCGGGGTACGTGGTCTTTCGGCCGCTGCTCTTCTACAACACGGCGATGGGAGTGGCGTACGTGTTGACCGGCGTGGCCATCTGGCGGTGCCTCGCCAGGGGCCGGCTCGCGGCGGGGGCGATCTTCGTCCTCAATCTCCTGGTGCTGGCGGGCATCGTCCTGGTCTACCGGAGCGGCGGGGCGGTCGCGGTCGACAGCCTGCGCGCGATGACCCTGCGCACGGTGGTGTGGCTGGCGCTGTTTCTGGTGACGACCTGGCTGGCGCGACGCCTGGTCGCGGCACGCCCGCCGGCATGATGCGATGAAGAACACACCAGCCAAAGAGAAAGGAATGTCGATGCCAACACCTCACAGGCATACAAGCGCCACCCGGTGGCTGGCCGCCGCCCTGCTCGCCCTCACCGCGACGGGCTGCGGCCCCCAGAAGCAGGTGGCTTCCGAGCGAGATGATCCCGACGTGCGGACCGCGGTCGTGCTGCCCGTCCATGGGCGCGACATGGTCCTGACCGAGATGCGCGGGATGCTGGCGTCCATTCAGGGTTACGTCGTTGCTGCCGCAAGGGGTGATACGGCCGGGATGCAGGCCGCCGCCAGCGCGTCAGGCATGGCAGCGGCGCGCGACCTGGAGCCGGCCCTGCAGCAGCGGCTGCCGGCGGAGTTTCTGCGCCTTGGCGTGGCGACTCATGCCGCGTGGGATTCACTGGCGATGGACGTCAGTCACGGCACACCAACCGACCAGACGCTTGGGCCGCTGGGAACCATCATGAGCAACTGTGTGGCCTGCCACGCACAGTTCCGGATCAACCTCGAACCCTGAGGCTAACGGATGCCAGGCCTCAAGTCGCGAAGTGCAGGGACCATTGGATCTGGACGGACTCCGGGGCGTGGCATGTGTCCTTCCATCCTGTTCCCCACGCTTCTGGTTCTGGCCCCGATGCTCTGCTTGACCACGGGGGCCGTGGGCCAAACGGGGTTGCCCGCCAACGATCTGTTCCAGCCGCTCCTGTCGGACCCCAAGCAGCCGCGGTTCTCGGCCAGTTACTTGTGGGGGGAGTCCTCGTCGCTGGACACCCAGGCTGGGGCAGTGGCGTTCGGCGCGAACTTCGGGATCGTACGATGGGGTGGGGCAACTCTGGACGAGGGCGTTCAGATCAGTCTGGCTGGCGGCGTCTTTGCCCAATTCGACATGCTGGCCCCGTCGATGGACCTGATGAACGCGGATTATGTGATCGGGATCCCGGTTGCTCTGAGTGCAGGTGGGTTCACCGGGCGGGTGCGGCTCTACCATCAGAGCTCTCACCTCGGGGATGAGTTCCTGATTCGCACCCAGCCCCAGCGCGTCAACCTCAGCTTCGAGTCACTCGAGGTCCTGTTCTCGGGTGGCCTCGGTCCGTGGCGGGCGTATGGCGGAGGAGAATACTTGGTGCGTCACGATCCCGGTGGACTCCGTCCCGGTGTAGTGCACGGAGGCCTCGAGTACCCATGGTGAGGGGCCGGTGGTGCGTCTCGGGCGCAAGGCCTCTGGCCGCTTTGTCATGGGTGCAGACGTCAGGCTGTGGGAGCAGCACGACTGGTCGCCGGGTGTCAGTGGGAAGGCCGGGCTGGAGTTCACCCCGGGCGATACCGTGCGGCCGGCGGGGCGGAGCTGGAGCATCCTCATCGAGGGGTACACCGGCCCGTCACCCTATGGCCAGTTCTTCAGCGAGGACATTGCCTACGTCGGGTTCGGGCTCTACTTCAACCTGTGAGCTTCTCTGAGGTCACCAATGGACACCGCGGTGGGATTGGTCCAGGCATACCTGCACGTCAACGGGTACTTCACGGTCACCGAGTACCCCGTGCTCGAAGCTCGTGAGCACGGTAGCTATCGGAGTGCGACGGACATTGACGTAGTCGCGTTGCGGCTCCCCCGTGCCGGGGGCCTGGTGGCCGCGGGATCTCGGGAGCGTGATGGATTTGCCGCCGATCCGGCACTCGGCGGTGCGGCGGATCAGGCCCAACTCCTCCTTGCGGAAGTCAAGGAAGGCGCCGCGGAGTTGAACCAGGGAGCTAGGGACCCGAAGGTCCTGGCCGCCGTGTTGCATCGCTTTGTCAGCTGCCCGGAGGCCGCTGTGCCACACGCCATACGTGCGCTGCTCCAGCGCGGTGAGGCGAGAATCCCCTCGGCAGGTGGGCTTGAGGCCAGATTGGTTGCCTTTGGCGCGACCCTCCCGCCGCACCCCGGCTCCTACCGAACGGTCTCCCTGACGCACGTGATCGACTTTCTGCACGCCCACCTGAGCCGCCACTGGGACATGCTGCGCCACGCCCAGGTCAAGGACCAGACCTTTGCTTTCCTGATGATGCTCGAGAAGGCACGGCGAGGTGGCAAGGAGCGGACAACTGGAGGACAACGTGGGTAGGTCAACACCGACGCGCGACGCGGAGAGTGCATTCTTCTCACTCATGCGCTCCCATTTACGGGAGCTCGAGCCGAGCGAGGAAAGGGCCCGCATCAAGCGGATTGGGTCCGAGACGCTCCACGCCTTCCAGAAGCTGGCGAATGTGAGGCGGGCGGTCTCGATCTTCGGGTCGGCCCAGACTCGCTTGGCCCGGCGATGGGAGGAGCCCGCCCGGCAGACGGCGGCACTGCTCGCCAGCGCCGGATTCGCGGTGATCACCGGCGGGGGACCGGGTCTGATGCAGGCCGCCAACGAGGGGGCCAAGGGCGCCGGCGGTCCCTCCATCGGCCTGACGATCGATCTCCCGACGCAGGAGGCCGCCAACCCTCACCTCACACTCGAGGTACGTTTTCACTACTTCTTTCTCCGGAAGCTGATGTTCGTGAAATACGCCTGTGGGTTTGTCTGCTTTCCCGGCGGCTTCGGCACCCTGGACGAGCTGTTCGAGGCCTTGAATCTCGTGCGAACCCACAAGCTCACCCCCTTTCCGGTGCTGCTTTTCGGATCGGCGTACTGGGCCGGATTGCTAGAGTGGCTCCATCGCACGGTGGCAGGGTCCGGTGGGATACTGGAGGAGGATCTCAACGCGTTCGAAATCGTCGATGATCCGGCGGCGGTGGTTGAGCGCGTCCAACGGGCCTACGCCGTGCTCTGCGACAGTGTGGAAAGCGCGCCCATACAGCCGCCTTCGGCGGCCAGACAGGAGACCTGATGGAACAGGAGCGATTCACCGTGGGGCTGCAATTGCGGAAGGGCTACGAGTTCAGCGTCGATTTCGGGGACGCCGGCCTGCCGGAGCTCACGGTCGATGAGCTGTCGCCGCTGGGGTCCGGCGCGGGGCCCAATCCCGCGCGCATGCTCGGCGTGGCAATCGCCCACTGCCTGAGCGCCAGCTTGCTCTTCTGTCTCCGCAAATACCGCATCGAAGTGGCCGACATGCGGTCGAGTGTGGAAGGGACCCTGGTACGCAACCCGGACGGGCGCCTGCGAATCGGTGATATCCGGGTGACCCTGGAGCCGCACCTCTCGCCTGCGGACCGAGAACGCAGCCGCCGGTGCCTCGAAAGCTTCGAGGACTATTGCATCGTGACGGAGAGCGTCCGGCACGGGATCGCGGTGGCCGTCGATGTGCGGCCCGCCCCGGCGGTACCGGCGGCTTACGGAGCCGCCGGTGTCTCGAGACCTTCGAGGAATATTGCATCGTGACGGAGAGCGTCCGGCACGGGATCGCTGTGCGGGTCGATGTGCGGTCCGCGTCGTCGGCGCCGCCGGGCTGAGGGCACCGCGGGCGCGCGAGAACGGGCGGCGTTGCCGTAAGACAGGCAACACGACGCTTCTGTAGGCACCACGCTCAGACCAGGAACTGGGCATCAATGCGAGACCCTGTGGACCGCTGACCCTGGCGCGGTCCAAAATTTGAGGAGAGTCCGATGACGACCCTTACCCAACCTCTTCGCGACGAGCACAAGGGGCTGATGCCACATATCCAGCGTCTGCGGGTTGCGGGCGATGCCATTGGCGAAGCTCCGTTCCTGGAGCAGCAAAAGCTGGTGGACGATTCGTACGAGTTCCTTGTTCATCATCTCATTCCGCATGCCGCAGCCGAGGAGAGCGCTCTCTACCCCGTGGTTGGACGCGTGATTGGCTCGACCGATGCGACACGCACCATGAGCCTAGACCATATGGAGGTCGGTCGGCTGACCGAGGAGTTGGGCGCGCTCCGTGCCAGGCTTGCCGCAGGCGAGCTCACGCCGGACCAGACGAAGGCCCTGCGCCGCGTCCTCTACGGGCTCTACGCGGTGGTCAAGCTGCACTTCGCCAAGGAAGAGGAGGTGTACCTGCCGCTTCTCGAAGCGCGGCTATCGAAAGCCGAGGCCGAGGCGATGTTCGTGGCGCTGGCCGCGGTGGCGAGGGAGGCCAAGGGAGATGCGGCCGTGTCGTTGCACTCAGGACACTGAGGGTCGGCCTCCGGGGAGGAGCAATCCTCCCCAGTCATGTCGAACGGAGGATGACTGAAAACCGGATCGCCTGGGAACAGCTCCTTGCGTACCTGCAGCGAGACCCCCGAGTACCCTTGAGGCTGTGCCAGTACGCATGATAGTCCGCGAACCTGCACTCCTCTGCGATCCTATTTATGGTGGCCGAATGGGAAGGTGACAGATGGCCGAGACAGCGCTGAAGGACCTGCCGCCGGGCTCCGTCGTTCCTACCAGGTACTGGCACCGGGTGGACGGCGACCGGGTGCAGTGTGACCTGTGTCCCCGAGCCTGCCGGCTGCATGACGGGCAACGCGGCCTGTGCTTCGTCCGCGCCAGCCTCGACGGAGCCGTCGTCCTGACCAGCTACGGCCGCTCCAGCGGATTCTGCGTCGACCCGATCGAGAAGAAACCCCTCAATCACTTCCTGCCCGGCACACCGGTGCTCTCCTTCGGGACCGCCGGCTGCAACCTCGCATGCCGCTTCTGCCAGAACTGGGATATCAGCAAGTCGCGGGAGACCGAGACCCTGTCCGACGCGGCGGGGCCCGAGGCGATCGCCCGCGCGGCGGCGGCGCACGGCTGCCGGAGCGTGGCATTCACCTACAACGACCCGGTGATCTTCCACGAATACGCCATCGATGTCGCCAAGGCCTGCCGTGCCCGGGGCGTCCGGACCGTGGCGGTGACCGCCGGCTACGTCTGTGCCGAGCCCCGGCGGGAGTTCTATCAGCACATGGACGCCGCCAACATCGATCTCAAGGCGTTCACCGAGGAGTTCTACCGTACCGTCTGCGCCGCCCATCTCGCGCCGGTGCTGGAGACCCTCGAGTACGTCAAACGGGAGACCAGCGTGTGGCTCGAGATCACCACTCTGCTGATCCCGGGCCTCAACGACAGCGATGCGGAACTCGACCGCCTCACCTGCTGGTTAGCGGACCATCTTGGGCTCGACGTCCCTATCCATTTCAGCGCGTTCCATCCAGACTGGCGGATGCTGGACCGGCCCCCGACGCCGCCAGCGATCCTCTCGCGGGCCCGGCGGATCGCACGGGAGAACGGCCTCAGGTACGCCTACACCGGCAACGTGCACGACCGCGAGGGAGACACCACCTTCTGCCACAGCTGTGGTGCTCCGGTGATCGAGCGCGACTGGTACGAGATCCTGGCCTGGCACCTGACCGATGAGGGCTGCTGCGATCGCTGCGGCTCCAAGTGCGCGGGCGTATTCGAGGGACTGCCGGGACATTGGGGATCGCGTCGCCTGCCGGTGCAGCTGGAGGTCGGCGGATCGCCATGAGCAGGCGGGAGAACGTCCGGCCCCCCGCCGTGGCAGGCCGGTTCTACCCGGACCGGCCGCTGGAATTGCTGGAGCTGATCCGGAGCTGCCTTCGGGACGTCCCGGGCGAGGCCCTTTCGGTCCCGGCCGCGATGGTCCCGCACGCCGGGCTCATGTACTCCGGTGCCTGCGCTGGCCAGGTGTTAGGTCGGCTGGACCTGCCTCCTGTCATCGTCATTCTCGCCCCAAATCACACTGGTGCAGGCGTCCCGGGCCGTGCCTCCCTCTGGAGCAGCGGCGCGTTCGAGACGCCGCTGGGAGCGGTGCCGGTGGCCGAGGAGTTCGCCCGGCGCCTGGAGTCGAGTTGTGATCTGGTGCGGGAGGACCTTGCGACGCACCGGGAGGAGCACGCGGTCGAAGTCGAGCTGCCCTTCCTCCAGGTTCTGGCGCCCGCGGCGACGATCGCTCCCCTGGTGCTGAGCTGGGATGACTGGCCGCGCTCGGAGCGGCTGGCCCGAGACCTCGCCGCCCTGATTGCCACATGGCCCGACCGCGTCCTCCTGCTCGCCTCCAGCGACATGACCCACCACGAGTCGGCCGATGCGGCGGCCCGGAAGGACCGGATGGCCCTCGCGCATCTCGCTCATCTCGACGGAGAGGGGCTGCTCCGTACCTGCCGTGAGCAGCATATCTCTATGTGCGGCCGGGCCCCAGCCGCCACGGTCATCGAGGCGGCTCGGCGCCTTGGCGCCACCTCAGGCACCGTCGTGGACTACCGCCACTCAGGCCTGGTCACTGGCGATGATCGCCGCGTGGTGGCCTACGCGGGGCTGCTGGCCGTATAAGGGTAGGCGGCACTCGGCACAAGAGAACTGGCACTGGGCACTGGGCCCTGAGCCCTCACCCCCTCACTCCTCCCGCAACGTCCGCATCGGTTCCATCCTCAGCGCGCGCGTCACCGGGAACACGATCGCCAGCACGACCACCGCCATCACGCTTACCGGCACAATCACGAGCGCCACGACGTCGTCCGGCCGGATCCCGCTCAGCACCGACGGGAGCACCTGCGCGATCGCCAGGCCGATCGCGCTGCCGATTCCCAGTCCGCTGAGCGGTGCGGTGCCTCCCTGCCGGAGCATCAGCCTGATGATGTTCCCGTTCCGGGCGCCGAGCGCCAGTCGGATGCCGATCTCGCGCGTGCGGCGGCTGACCACGAACGCCGTCACGGCGTACAGGCCGAACGCGGCGAGCAGCAGGCCGAACCCGCCGGTCAGGCCGCTCACCCAGGCGGCCAGTTGCTGGGGCAGCAGGAAGGTGTCCATCGCCTCGGTGAGCGGAGTGAGCGACGCCGCGGGCAGGGCGGGATCGAGCGCCCGGATCGCCGCGCGCACCGCGATCGCCACGCCCCCCTCCCGTCCCGGCAGCGGTCGTACGTGCAGGGTCTGCTCGCTGTTGTACCACTGGGCCGTGGGGACGTAATAGAAGTTCGGGGTCTCCTCCGTGAGCCGGCCGTACTTCACATTCTCCGCCACGCCGATCACCTCAAGGCTGGTCCGGTTGGCCCCGGTCCCCAGGTGAAACTGGCGGCCGATCGCATCGCCGTTGGGCCACAGCCGCTCCGCCATGGCGCGGTTGATCACGGCAACCCGCGGCGCCGGCTCGTCGTCCCGGGAGCTGATGTCCCGGCCGCGGAGCAGCGGAATACGCAGGGTCCGGAAATAACCGGCGGAGATCCGGTTGAGGGCCGCGTCGAATCCGACGCGCCCGACGGGCGGCGTGGCTCCGTCCACCACCACATCGTCGAAGGACGACCGGCCGCCGAGCGGCAGTTTGCGGGCTAGGGCCGCCGTCTCGACACCCGGAATCCCGCCGACCCGGTCGAGCAACTCGCGATAGAACACCTGGCCGCGGGCACCATCGGTGCCGTTGAGTTCCAGGTCGAGGGTCGTGACCAGCACGCCGTCCGCCGTCCATCCCGGATCCAGTCCTTTGAGGTGCTGCAGGCCCCGTCCCACCAGCGCCGCCACGATGAGCAGGACTGACATCACTGCCACCTGCGCAGCCACCAACACGCTCCGGATCCGGGACCGCCGCTCGGTCGTGGTTCCACCCTCGCGGAGCTGCGGGTTGAGTGGCGTCCGCGTGGCGTGGAGCGCGGGTATCACGCTCACCAGCAGGCCGGCCACCAGTGTCAGCCCCAGCGAGACGGCGAACACGCCGAGGCTCGGGAAGAAATCGAAACCGATCCGTCCCGGGATCGGCACCGGCGGGGCCACTCGGGAGAGCGCGGCGCCGCCCAGCGCCGCGAACGGCAATCCCACGACTCCCGCCAGCAGAAACAGCACCAGTACCTCGGTGGTAAGCTGGCGTCCCAGCCGCAGGTTATCGGCCCCCAAGGCTCGGCGAACGGCGAACTCTCGCTGCCGCTCGGTGGCTCGCGCCAGCAGCAGCGTGGCCACGTTCACGCAGGCGATCACCAGCGCCAGCAGCACCAGCACCGTCAGCACCGCGGCGAAGGCGGTTGCAGCCCCGCGTACTGTGATCGGCAGCGGGCCCCACCAGTCCACCCGGATCCGGAACCCGCTCGGCTCGCTCTCCCAGCCCTGCTCGAACGCGACCGCGGCCGCGGTCAGCGCCTCGCCCGCGGCTGCCGGGCCGACACCTGGCCGGAGCCGGCCCAGCGCTTCCACTTCGCTCGAGTTCCATTGCCGGAGCCCGTCCGCCTTCGGAAGCCCGGGCAGCGAAAGCCCGAGCGGCAGGAACAGGTCCGCCAACAGTCCGGCGTGGTGACCGGCGAACCCGGGCGGCAACACCCCGATGACGCGCAGCAACGAGCCGTTGACCTGGAGATCCGTGCCTGCGGCCGCGTACGGTGAACCGAACAGCCGTCGCGCCAGGTCATCACTGATCACCACCACGGGCCGAGTCTCGGGGAAGTCGTTCTCACCCGGCGCGAAGTCCCGGCCCGCCGTCGGTGTCGCGCCGAGCAGCCGGAAGTAGTTCCCGGTTACCGCCAGGCCACCCCGGACCACCGGTTCGTCCTCGCGGGCGACCGAGACCGCCGCCCGCGCGAATGCCGCCGCCTCCTCCAGAACCTGGTGCCGCCCGCCGAGCGCCTGTACCAGCGGGAACGACAAATCGCTGATCGATCCCCCCTCCGCCCGGTTGAGCTCCACCAGCCGGGTGGTCCGGGTAACGCCCGGGATTTGTTTGAGCAGGAGTCCGTTCACCACGCTGAACAGCGTGGCGCTTGCCCCCAGCCCGACGGCGAGACTCAGGATCGCGGCCAGGGCGAATCCGGGCCGGCGTGCCAGCCCCCGAACGGCGACTCTGAGGTCCATCAGCAGGGTGTCCATGCACGGCTATTACAATGAAAGGAGAGGGGTCCCGCCGGCCGGGCGAGGGCACGTGCCCGACGCGGTCACGGCTCCCGAAGATTCAGCCGAGTACCACGTACGACGTACTATCTTCCTTCGCGGTCCGCCCTGTCCACCCAATTGTCACGATCCCACAGCTGACCGGTTCCTTCGTCTACCCTGTCCTCCCAAGTGGCTTCAGCCACAGCCGCCGAGCCACGGCTTCAGCCGTGGTGGGGTACACCGCGATCGCAAACCCGGAATGACCCTTCTCACTCCTCACTCCTCACTTCTCACTTCTTACTCCTCACTTCTCACTTCTCACTTCTTACTTCCCTCCTCCCCCCTCCCTCCCCGCCGCAGCTCCACCGCCGTAACACAGACCGCCAGCCACAGCACGCCTGCCCCGTAGCCGGCCGCGACATCCGAGAGATAATGCACGCCCAGGTAGAGCCGGCTGGCGCCAATCGCGACGGCCAGGAGGGCCGCGACGAACACTGCTGTCGCTTGGGGGAGACGACGCCGTGTGGCTGACGCGAGCAAATAGGCGATCATCCCAAACACGATCAGCGAGCTCATCGCGTGGCCGCTGGGGAAGCTCCAGCTGGGCTCATGCAGCGCCCCGACCGCGGTGGCTGGCCGCTGCCGCTGGAAGATCTCCTTGAGCAGCAGATTGAGGAGTAAGCCGCCCGCGACTGCGGATATCCACGCCGCGAGCAGCAGACGCTGTTTGCGCGCCAGGAGCAGCAGCGCGACCACGACGGCGATCGTCCCCTGCGCCGCGAACGATCCCCCTCGGGTCACGACCAGCCAGAACGAGGTCGCGGCCGGAGTGGCATACGCCTGGAGACACTCGGCGATCCCCAGGTCGATCGCGGCCAGTTCCTCCCGCCCGACCACCTGTTCCGCGATCTCGATGAAGACGACGGCGCCGGCCAGGCTGGCGCCGAGACCGGCCAGCACCCGCACGCCGAACAGCCGGCCCCCCGGCATCCGCCGGAGCGCCGCCGTCCAGCGCCCGGGAAGGCGCTCGATGATCCCGCCGACGGTCCGCAGCAGGTACGCGGTGACCACCACCGCCCCCGTTACCAGCAGGGCGGCGCCGACCAGCGCCGGGACGATGAGCCGGCCGTCGGACCCCAGCCGGCCGAGCAGGTCGAAGCCCGGACCGCTACACAGCTCGAGGGGAGCGCTCAAGAACGCCGAATCGCGGTCCGGGCGTCGCCGTTACGGCTTGGACGGCGGACGGTAGAACGACGCCGCGACCACGCCGAGCAGGACGACGAGGATGCCGTCGAAGATGATCTGCTTCACCACCATCATCCCCGGCATCGGCTGGACGACGTAGTAGATCGTATAGGTCGGAACCACTCCCAGGAATGCGACCGCCACGCCGAAACGCAGACCCTGCGGCACCCACGGGCCGTCCTCGACGCCGCGTGAATAGATCCAGACGAACGCTACCGCCATGATCACGTGGGCCAGGATCATCAGCGGGAAGTACGCGGCGGCCTCGGCCTCGGGCCGGAACAGGTTCGGGAGCTGAGCGTACTCGCCCTTGAGCAGCACCCCGTGGACCAGGAAGCTTCCAACCATCCACACCAGGAACACGACCACCGAGGCAAGGGGAAACTTCCGGTTCACGGCTCCTCCTGTCGTTGAGGGTTCAGACTGCTCCGGCCCTGGCTCGCATTGCCGTCATTCTCCTCCGGCCAGGATCGTCGTCGGGGAGTTGGTTGCGCACCGCCTACCCTCCCTTTGTCTCGGGGACCGCAATCCCATGGCCGGAACTCGCCAGGGTACGGACCAGCCACATCGCGACCAGGCCGATGCCCACGATCCGGACGCCGGCACCCACCCAGGTCCCCGCGGCCAGCTGGCTCATGATGGCGGGACCGGCATACCAGTAGTAGATCCCGCCCGCCGCGGCCGCCAGAAGCGGCAGCGCGAGCCGCGAGGGCAGCCTGATTGCCAGCACGGTGACCACGACTGCCAGAAGGCTCGCGAGTGACCAGCCCAGTGTCGTGAGGTAAACCGTCGCCGCGCTGCTCAGCGGCGCGTCCTTGACCTGGTTGTATCCGATGATGAACCCCGGCAGGGCCGCGAAGAATGCGCCGTAGGGTGTCGCGAGCCAGCGCGCCGAGCGCCGCGATGCCCCGAGCAATTGGGAGATCGCCTTTTGCTCCGTGAGGTCGAGGCACCCGCGGGGCGTGCACACGGTACAAGTCGAACACCGGCCTCGGTCCATAGGGACCAGCGGTGCCTGACCGTACAGCAACTCGACCGGGAGTACCGGGCAGAGCGCATTGCAGAACGCCGAGCGCACTGTGAAAACGGCTCCCAGCACGAGCGCGAGCCCACCAACCGCTGCCACCGTAGCGGCCAATGCCAGTCCATGCTGATTGAATAGGAAGTGTCGCGCCGGCACCATTAAATGAAACAGAACCAGGCCCCCGACGCTGAAGGCGAGCACTATCCTGGGAGAGGGGGTGCGCTGCTTCCCCAGGCTATTCCCCAACTCGTTGAGGGTCGCCAACGGGCACACCCCCCGCCAAATCGCCGGGCTGAGAAAGAAGGTCGCCGGCAGGATCGGGATGGCGACATACCAGAGCGCCTTCAAGGCACTGGTTGGCGCGAGCACGAGCCAGACGAGCAGGAGTGGGACCGCCGCCAGCGCCGACCACCGCGCGATGCCCCAGAGCAGAGCGGCGCGCGGAGATCGAATGAGCATCAGTGCAGTGGACATGCGAGCCCTCCGCAGGGTTGACGGCTCGTTACGTCGGCCGGGTTCAGACCGCTCCGGCCTTGGCCTTCATGGCCGCCATCTCCTCGCGGTTGGGTCCGTAAATGCCGGGGCTCACGCCGCCCGCCATTCGACACATCAGGGAGAGCTGACCCCGGTGATGGATGTTCTGGAAGATCCCCGACCAGAGGATCTGAGAGCCGGTCATCTCATCGCCCGAGAAATAGCGGACCTTGCGATCGAGGTCTGCCGGCTTCATTGGCCGGATCCGCGCTACCGCTTCCCGGTAGACCCGCTCATACCCCGGGGCCAGCTCCTCGACCTTCTTGGGCCGCTCCATGCCCGGCGGGCGCATGTCGGTGCTGAAGCCTCCCTTGGCCACGATCATACTATGGTAGGCGTCGCCCTCGGCGAGATGCCACGCCATTTCGCCGATCGAACGTCCTCCGGGATCGGGCTTGAAGTCGTACTTGTCCTTGGGGAGCGCCTCGAGGACCCGGATGGTCCGCTTGGCTTCGTCATCCCAGACTCTGAGCAGGGTCTCGAATTCCTGGGGGGTCATGGTGGTGCTCCTTTCTGATAGCGGCTCACGGATACCGTGGCCAACCATACGAGTAGCTCTACAGGGAGATTCCGGTGGCGTCAAGTGAGGGGGGACAAGGCGGACAAGACGGACAGGGCGGACAGGACGGACAGGACGGACAGGACGGACAAGGCGGACAGGGCGGACAAGGCGGACAAGGCGGGCAGGGCGGACAAGGCGGACAGGACGGACAGGTCGGACACGTGAGCCCTGTCTATTCCCGACCGTCGCGACCGTCGCGACCGTCGACTACCTCAGTGCCCGCCGTACATCCAGCCGCACCCCTACCTCCCGCGCGATGCGCCTGGCCGCCTTCCACTCCGCGTCGCTGACGCGCCGCCCCAGCTCGGGATAATGCTCCCCGCCTACGCGACCCGACGGGTGGTACTGGTCCATCAGGTTCACGTAGCTCTCCGGCCCCAGCTCTTCTGCCACCCATCGGAGGATCGCCTCGGTCTCGTCCAGGCCGCCCGGCATCACCAGGTGCCGGATCAGCACCCCCTGGTAGGCCATCCCCCTGACGTCCTTGCGGAGCGGACCCACCTGTCGGTGCATCTCCCGGATTCGCCCGCGTGCGATCTCGGGGTAGTTGGGGGCTTTGAGGTAGCGCTCGCCGCTGGCGGCGGACCAGTACTTGAAATCCGGCATGTAGACGTCAACCACCCCGTCGAGCAGCTCGAGGCTCTCGGCCGAGTCGTACGCGCTGGTGTTGTAGACCAGCGGCAGCTCGAGCCCGTTGTCCGCTGCGATGAGCAGCGCCTCCAGCACCTGGGGCACCACATGCTCGGGCGTCACCACGTTGATGTTGTGGCAGCCGGCGCGCTGGAGTTCCAGCATCATCTCCGCCACCGTGGCCGGCAGGCAGGGCGGGGAGGCGGAGATCCTCGCTCCCCAGCTGATCTCCCAGTTCTGACAGAACACGCAGCGCAGGTTGCAGTGGGTGTAGAAGATGGTGCCCGAGCCGTTCCAGCCCCGGAGACAATCCTCCTCACCGAAATGGGCAAAGTGGCTCGAGACCGCCGGGTGGCGGCCGGTGCGGCAGAAGGCGTACTGGTCGGCCAGCCGGTCCACGTCGCAATCGCGCGGGCAGACTCGGCAGCGGGCCAGGCTGGCGACGGCTCGTTCCACCCGGGCCCGGAGTTCTCCCCGCCGGTGCAGCGTGAGGTAGCGGGGGGTCCAGCCGGGAACCCGGGGGCCGGCTACCGGGGCAGACTCGGGCAGAACATGCGGCACGTTGGCCTCCTGCTCCCATGTGGCAGGGTCAGGGCGAGGGTCCAATCGGCTCGTCCCGCAGGGAGGGGACGGACCGGGCCTGAAGCAATCTTAACAGGCATCGCGACTGAGCTTGCGTCGCCCCTTCCACCGGCTTGTCCTCCACTCTCTCCTCCGGCCTTCACCCTGCCTTCACACATCTTCCCCCATCCTGAATCAGCGCCCAATCCCATGGGGGGGAGGGCAGTGCCCTCCCGCCCGGCCGGATCCGTCCCGGTCAGCTCGATCCCATATGCGGGGTGCTCCGGTTCGGGTGACGAGGACGCACACCCAGTCATGCCGAGAGGACCCCGATGTCTCTCGCTCACCCGGAAACACTGCCCCACGGCCTGGTGCCACCCAGGGCGGCGGCGCTCTTCGCCGAGTTGCACCCGCCCCTGGTTGATGACCAGGCCTTGGCCGAGGCTGACCGCTGCCTCGTTTGCGGTGGACCCGAGGCACAGGCTCCCTGCGTTGCCGCCTGTCCCGCCCTGGTCGATGTGCCCCACTTCATCGAGGCGATCGCCCAGGGCGATTGGGAGGTAGCCGCCGACTTGATCTTCCGTTCCAACCTCCTCGGCGCGAGCTGCGCCCGCGTCTGCCCCACCGAGGAGCTGTGCGAGGGCGCCTGCGTCCTCACCAGACAGGGCCGGCGCCCGATCGAGATCGGACGGCTGCAGCGCTACGCTACCGACATGTTCCTGCGGAACCCCTGGGCCGCCTTCCGCCGCCCCGCCTCCGTCCCGGGCACCGGCAAGCGGATCGTCGTGATCGGTGCGGGACCCGCCGGGCTGGTCTGCGCCGGCGAGCTTGCCATCCTGGGGCACCGGGTGCGGATCTACGAGGCCCGTCCCGACCCCGGCGGCCTGATCCGGTACGCGATCGCCCCGTATCGCCTCGACCAGGAACCGCTCGACGACGAGATGCGTTGCATCCTCGCGCTCGGGGTCGAGCTCTACCTCGGCAAGCCGGTGGATTCGCCGGAAGCGCTCCGCCGCATTGAAGCCGAAGCCGACGCCATCTTCCTCGGCGTCGGCATGGGAAAGGACGTCGCCCAACCGATCCCCGGCGACACCCTTCCCGGCGTCTGGAACTCGCTCGACTTCATCGAGGCCATCAAGTGCCGGCACATGACCGAGATCGGCCGCCGGGTGGCGGTTATCGGGGGCGGTAACACCGCCATCGACGTCGCCCGGGAGGCGGTGCGCCTCGGCGCTGACGAGGTCAGGATCCTCTACCGCCGGACCGAGACCGAGATGCCCGCTTTCCGTTTCGAGGTCGACGGAGCCCGCGACGAGGGCGTCCACTTCGACTGGCTCACCAATCCCATCGCCTTCACGGGCGACCAGCGCGTGGCCGGCATCATCTGCCAGCGCATGCGGCTCGGCCAACCCGACGCCTCCGGCCGCGCCTCCCCGGTGCCCGAACCCGGCTCCGAGTTCCTGATGCCGGCCGATACCGTGGTCCGGGCGATCGGGCAGGAGCCGCGGCTGGAGTTCCTGCGATGGGTCCCGGGGCTCGAGCTGCGGAACGGCCGCCCGGTCGTGAACCCCGCCACCGGGCAGACCGGCAACCCCAGCTACTTCGCCGGCGGTGACGTGCTGAACGGCGGCGGTACGGTGGTCGCCGCCGTGCGCGCAGCCAAGATCGCCGCGCTCGGCATCGATGCCTATCTGCGGGTAACGGAGCCCGGCGACGAGGTACTTGAAGCGGAACCGCAGGTGGTCTCGTGAATCCCGGCACGGTGCGATACCCCCAGGGCAACATGACCCTGCTGATTCACCGCAACTATTGCAAGGGTTGCCGGATCTGCGTGGCCGACTGCCCGGAACAGATCCTGGCGATGGACCCGGAGGCGGTCGTCGTCGTTACCGAGATCGGCCGGTGCATCTTCTGCGGAATCTGCGCCGTCCGCTGTCCCGACTTCGCCATCGTGCTCGAACGGCCCGCGCCTCACTGGGCTGGCCCGGCTCACGACCCGGGAGGAATGGCATGCGCCTGATCCAGGGGAACGAGGCCTGCGCCCTCGGCGCGCTGCACGCCGGCTGCACCTTCTACGCCGGCTATCCCATCACTCCCGCCTCCGAGATCATGGAGCATATGGCCCGGCTGCTGCCACAGCGGCACGGGGTGTTCGTCCAGATGGAGGACGAGATCGGCGCGCTCGCGGCAGTGATCGGCGCCGCCTGGGCGGGCGCCAAGGCGATGACGGCCACCTCCGGCCCGGGCTTCTCCCTGATGCAGGAGAACCTGGGCTACGCCGCCATGACCGGGACGCCCTGCGTCGTGGTGGACTCCCAGCGCATGGGGCCGAGTACGGGGCTCCCCACGCTGCCGTCGCAGGGAGATGTGATGCAGGCCCGCTGGGGCAGCCACGGCGACCGCCCCGGCGTCACCCTGACCGCGTCGTCGGTACGCAGCGTGTACGAGGTCACGGTCGCCGCGTTCAACATCAGCGAACAGTTCCGGGTGCCGGTCGTACTGCTACTCGATGCGGTGGTGTCGCACATGCGGGAGGGGGTCGAGTTGCCCGACCTTCCCGTCACCAGCCGCGTTCCCCCCGGGAGCTGGCGGGCTTCCGCGCTTTCGGCGGCACCGAGTTCATCCCCTTCGGCGCCGGCAAGCCGATCGTGGTGACTGGCCTCGCCCACGACGAGTCCGGTCTCCCCCGCACCACCGATGGTGCCGGCGCCGAGCGGATGCTGCGTCGCGCCGTCGGGCGGG